>NZ_FOFN01000009.1 GCF_900111025.1 Hyunsoonleella jejuensis | reverse complement strand
GTTGGGTATTCGCTTGTAGCGCCTGCTACTCCGGATTGTGATGATAACGATGCCGATGAGTTCCCTGGTCAAATATGGTACATCGGTGTGGATAATGATAACGATACCTACTTCGGTAGTGTGACTTCGGTGACTGCCTGTGAGCAGCCTGTTGGGTATTCGCTTGTAGCGCCTGCTACTCCGGATTGTGATGATAATGATGCCGACGAGTTCCCTGGTCAAATATGGTACATCGGTGTGGATAATGATTCTGATACCTACTTCGGTAGTGTGACTTCGGTGACCGCTTGTGAGCAGCCTGTTGGGTATTCGCTTGTAGCGCCTGCTACTCCGGATTGTGATGATAACGATGCCGACGAGTTCCCTGGTCAAATATGGTACATCGGTGTGGATAATGATAACGATACCTACTTCGGAAGTGTAAGTTCTGTAACCGCCTGTGAGCAGCCTGTTGGGTATTCGCTTGTAGCGCCTGCTACTCCGGATTGTGATGATAACGATGCCGATGAGTTCCCTGGTCAAATATGGTACATCGGTGTGGATAACGATAACGACACCTACTTCGGTAGCGTGACTTCGGTGACTGCCTGTGAGCAGCCTGTTGGGTATTCGCTTGTAGCGCCTGCTACTCCGGATTGTGATGATAATGATGCCGACGAGTTCCCTGGTCAAACTTGGTACATCGGTGTGGATAATGATAACGACACCTACTTCGGTAGTGTGACTTCGGTGACCGCTTGTGAGCAGCCTGTTGGGTATTCGCTTGTAGCGCCTGCTACTCCGGATTGTGATGATAACGATGCCGACGAGTTCCCTGGTCAAATATGGTACATCGGTGTGGATAATGATAACGATACCTACTTCGGAAGTGTAAGTTCTGTAACCGCCTGTGAGCAGCCTGTTGGGTATTCGCTTGTAGCGCCTGCTACTCCGGATTGCGATGATACTGATGCCAATGAATTTCCAGGACAAACGTGGTATATTGATGCCGATGGTGATGACTTTGGTACCTCATCCTTAACGGCATGTGAAAGGCCTACTAACGGATTCCTTTTAAGTGAACTGTCGGGTACAGGTATCGACGACTGTGATGATAACGATGCCGATGAGTTCCCTGGTCAAATATGGTACATCGGTGTGGATAATGATTCTGATACCTACTTCGGTAGTGTGACTTCGGTGACTGCCTGTGAGCAGCCTGCTGGATATTCGCTTGTAGCGCCTGCTACTCCGGATTGTGATGATAACGATGCCGATGAGTTCCCTGGTCAAATATGGTACATCGGTGTGGATAACGATAACGACACCTACTTCGGTAGCGTGACTTCGGTGACTGCCTGTGAGCAGCCTGTTGGGTATTCGCTTGTAGCGCCTGCTACTCCGGATTGTGATGATAATGATGCCGACGAGTTCCCTGGTCAAATATGGTACATCGGTGTGGATAATGATTCTGATACCTACTTCGGTAGTGTGACTTCGGTGACCGCTTGTGAGCAGCCTGTTGGGTATTCGCTTGTAGCGCCTGCTACTCCGGATTGTGATGATAATGATGCCGATGAGTTCCCTGGTCAAACTTGGTACATCGGTGTGGATAATGATAACGACACCTACTTCGGAAGTGTAAGTTCGGTGACCGCTTGTGAGCAGCCTGTTGGGTATTCGCTTGTAGCGCCTGCTACTCCGGATTGTGACGATAATGATGCCGACGAGTTCCCTGGTCAAATATGGTACATCGGTGTGGATAATGATAACGATACCTACTTCGGTAGCGTGACTTCGGTGACCGCTTGTGAGCAGCCTGTTGGGTATTCGCTTGTAGCGCCTGCTACTCCGGATTGTGATGATAACGATGCCGACGAGTTCCCTGGTCAAATATGGTACATCGGTGTGGATAATGATTCTGATACCTACTTCGGAAGTGTAAGTTCTGTAACCGCCTGTGAGCAGCCTGTTGGGTATTCGCTTGTAGCGCCTGCTACTCCGGATTGTGATGATAACGATGCCGATGAGTTCCCTGGTCAAATATGGTACATCGGTGTGGATAATGATTCTGATACCTACTTCGGTAGTGTGACTTCGGTGACTGCCTGTGAGCAGCCTGCTGGATATTCGCTTGTAGCGCCTGCTACTCCGGATTGTGACGATAATGATGCCGATGAGTTCCCTGGTCAAACTTGGTACATCGGTGTGGATAATGATAACGATACCTACTTCGGTAGTGTAAGTTCGGTGACCGCTTGTGAGCAGCCTGTTGGGTATTCGCTTGTAGCGCCTGCTACTCCGGATTGTGATGATAA
>NZ_FOFN01000008.1:0-2500 GCF_900111025.1 Hyunsoonleella jejuensis | reverse complement strand
GCCCGATATACAATCAAACCAACCTTAGCTTGTAGTCTCAGGCAGACTCGAACTGCCGACCTCTACATTATCAGTGTAGCGCTCTAACCAGCTGAGCTATGAGACTATTTATAGTCTTCAGTTTTCAGTCTTCAGTAATATGTTACTGACCACCGTTTTCTGGTGACTTATTATCTTAAATTAACAGCAATGAGAATAAACTATTTATCGTAATAGTTTTGATACTTAACCAGTCGTCTTTCTCTAGAAAGGAGGTGTTCCAGCCGCACCTTCCGGTACGGCTACCTTGTTACGACTTAGCCCTAGTTACCGATTTTACCCTAGGCCGCTCCTTGCGGTGACGGACTTCAGGCACTCCCAGCTTCCATGGCTTGACGGGCGGTGTGTACAAGGCCCGGGAACGTATTCACCGGATCATGGCTGATATCCGATTACTAGCGATTCCAGCTTCACGGAGTCGAGTTGCAGACTCCGATCCGAACTGTGATAGGGTTTATAGATTCGCTCCTGGTCGCCCAGTGGCTGCTCTCTGTCCCTACCATTGTAGCACGTGTGTAGCCCAGGACGTAAGGGCCGTGATGATTTGACGTCATCCCCACCTTCCTCGCGGTTTGCACCGGCAGTCTTGCTAGAGTTCCCATCTTTACATGCTGGCAACTAACAACAGGGGTTGCGCTCGTTATAGGACTTAACCTGACACCTCACGGCACGAGCTGACGACAACCATGCAGCACCTTGTAAAGTGTCCGAAGAAAAGCCGATCTCTCAGCCTGTCACTCTACATTTAAGCCCTGGTAAGGTTCCTCGCGTATCATCGAATTAAACCACATGCTCCACCGCTTGTGCGGGCCCCCGTCAATTCCTTTGAGTTTCATTCTTGCGAACGTACTCCCCAGGTGGGATACTTATCACTTTCGCTTAGCCACCCAGCCGAAGCCGGACAGCTAGTATCCATCGTTTACGGCGTAGACTACCGGGGTATCTAATCCCGTTCGCTACCTACGCTTTCGTCCATCAGTGTCAATACATTGTTAGTGATCTGCCTTCGCAATTGGTATTCTATGTAATATCTATGCATTTCACCGCTACACTACATATTCTAACCACTTCACAATGATTCAAGACTAGCAGTATCAAAGGCAGTTCTACAGTTAAGCTGCAGGATTTCACCTCTGACTGACCAGTCCACCTACGGACCCTTTAAACCCAATGATTCCGGATAACGCTTGGATCCTCCGTATTACCGCGGCTGCTGGCACGGAGTTAGCCGATCCTTATTCTTACGGTACCGTCAAGCCGCTACACGTAGCGGTGTTTCTTCCCGTATAAAAGCAGTTTACAACCCATAGGGCAGTCTTCCTGCACGCGGCATGGCTGGATCAGAGTTCCCTCCATTGTCCAATATTCCTCACTGCTGCCTCCCGTAGGAGTCTGGTCCGTGTCTCAGTACCAGTGTGGGGGATCCCCCTCTCAGGGCCCCTACCTATCGCTGTCTTGGTGCGCCGTTACCGCACCAACTAACTAATAGGACGCATACTCATCTTGTACCGTAACCTTTAATATAGAACCCATGCGGGCTCTGTACGTTATGGGGTGTTAATCTTCATTTCTAAAGGCTATACCCCAGTACAAGGCAGATTGTATACGCGTTACGCACCCGTGCGCCGGTCGTCAGCAAAGGAGCAAGCTCCTCCCTGTTACCCCTCGACTTGCATGTGTTAGGCCTGCCGCTAGCGTTCATCCTGAGCCAGGATCAAACTCTTCATCGTTAATTTATTCGAGCCTTTAGCTTTTGGCCATTGGCCGCCTGCTGTTTGCTCTTCTTAACAACTAATTTAGAATCTCTAGTACTCAAAATGGTCTATTCTCTTTGTTGACCGAACCCGTTTCCAGATCCGATCTTACGCTGTCAATTCAATATGTCTATGAACTTTTTTTCTCTTTACTCCGGGACTTTCCTCCCAAAGCGGGTGCAAATATAAAACCCTTTTTTTATCCCCACAATACTTTTTGATTTTTTTTTGAAAAATATTTTTTTTCCAAAATCCGAAACCAATAAATACCAACGTGGATGAACTTCCGCACAAACAGGGTTCCCCGTTTTTGCGGGTGCAAACATAGTACCTATTTTTAATCCCGCAATGGCTTTTTTGTCTTTTTTTTGCACTTTTTTCGGCACCTTCCATAACTCCATTGTTTACAGCTATTTATCATTTAAAAAAAATGCCCGCGACGGGGAGATCTTGCCCATTGGTACCTTTCCCCGGAATGAAAACGGCCCGCCAAGGCCACCAAAAACCCTGCCTCGGCATAGCCTTCGGCAAACCGCTCCCGCGTTAGGGATCGCAGCGGCATCCTTTTTGCGCAGCCCCAAAGGCCAAGTGCCTTTGTCCCTGAAAAAACAGCTCCCGAACGGCGGGGACCACAAAAAAAAACTGGAACGCTGCGCAGAAAGATATAGCGGAGAGCCCGACCCCGAAACCAAGGAGGGGGAACGCCC
>NZ_FOFN01000007.1 GCF_900111025.1 Hyunsoonleella jejuensis | reverse complement strand
AAGTCCAAAGCTTCACCGTGTATACTAACCTTATTTCTCTCTTTTGTTCTTTCTGATTAATAGTCTAATTTATTGAATTGTAAACTTAAGACGTGTATAATTAATTGCTTTGGCAAGTGCCTATTTGGAAAATTCCTTCGGAATTTTCTCGCGTTCGTTTTTGTTTACTAAATTAGTTGCTGAAACACGCAACTAACCATACACAAAACCGTTGGGCATAATTTAAAACACGATACATTTGAAATAGATGACAGACTATTACAAAATACTTGGGATTGACAAAACTGCAACTCAAGAAGAAATCAAGAAAGCATATCGAAAATTATCAATCAAGTTTCATCCAGACAAAAATAATGGAGACGCTTTTTTTGAAAATATGTTTAAACAAATTCAAGAAGCTTATGAAACTTTAGGAAATACCCAAAGTAGAAATGAATATGATAGAAAATCTTCTAATCAATCATACTCTCAAAACCAAAAAAATAACCATTCGAATTTTGAACCAGTTATAGAATATTTCAAAGCAGACAGAACCTTATTTTATAGCGGAGACGAAATAACTTTCGAATGGAAAACATATAATGCAGATTTAATTGAAATCAAACCATTCGGAGTTGTTAATGCAAATGGGAATAAAACCTTTAAATTAAACAATATCAATCGACAATTTTTAAACGTTGAACTGAAAGCTACGAATACTAATATTTCAAGATATGTATCCAAACAAATCAATCTCGAAAACAAAATATTTAGAGATGCTAAAACTGAATCAACCCATAGAAGTGGTTTTTCAAGCACATACCAAAGTTCGGCTTCATATGGAACAAAAGAAAAAATCGAAACTGAAACATTTTGGTCAGCGAAAGGAAGATTGAGAAGAAAAGATTATTTAATAAGAGCCATTTTATTAGCAATACCTTATGGAATTGTGTTAGCGATTTCTGAAAGTTCATACGATGAAGGAATGGTAATATTCTCTGCAATTTTAGGTTTGGCTTGTTGGATTATTTTAGCAATTCAAGCAATAAAACGATTACACGATATTAATATGAGTGGTTGGTGGTATTTGATTTTTTTAATTCCATACATAAATCTAATATTCGGACTTTATGTATTATTCGCAGATGGAACTAAAGGACCAAATAATTATGGAACTGACCCTAAAAACAGATAAAAAACTATGCCCAACATTGGCTATAAACAATTGGGGCGAAAGTGTTAAAACGAAAGTATAAACATAAAATAAAGGTCGGTGCAAAACTGAAAAGTTAGGGCAAAAAATCCCCAACTGTTCATAGCCGTATTCCAAGATAAAATCCAAACAGTTTTAGCTTTTATTTAAGCTGCATATTGATTCAATAGCACATAAGGTGTACCTCTTTTTACAACAGCAAAAGCTCTGGCTAAAAGTTTATTTCTCACGTTATTTAATGCAACCATTTTAGGCTTACCTTCAGCTACCTTAGACTTGTAATACATTCTAAGCTCTTGGTCGTGCTGTATAGCTGATATACTGGCCATACTTAACAAACTTTTCATTTTCCTATCTCCAAGATAATGGCACTTTTTACGCCTGTGGATACTTGTTCCTGAACTATATTCAAATGGAGCCAATCCGCAATAACTTGAAAACTGCCTCCATGATTTAAAACGGTTGAAATTGTGAGTATGATAAATTAATTGACAAGCTAAAACAAAACCTATCCCTTTCATGGACAACAATAACTTAAAACTTTTATTAAGAGACTCTTCTTTTGTTATTAGCTCATACAAGCGCGCCTCCGTTGCTTTTATTTGTTTAGATAGGTAATCTATACTTCTCTTTAGAACAACACAGCCAACATCTGTTGATGGACTGTTCAGCAACTGCTTAGTTTCTTTAAGCGTTCCCATAAGGCCAGCTCTGTTTCTAACCAATTGGTCCCTTAAGCCTATCAACCTTCCCATTTCTTGAAACACAGCACCCCTTAATTTACTCGGTTCCAATTCCTCTCTATGCAACCAAGCATATCTAGCTATCATAGCCGAATCTATTTTATCACTTTTCTCTCTAACCAACCCACTAGAACGTTTAATTGTGATCGGGCTTTCTTCTACATAGGGAACTGCATTTTGGCTTAGGTGAGTAGCTAACTTTAGAGAATAGTTTCCTGTGTTTTCAAAACAATAGAAAACACGACTTCCCCCTGTCACTTTTTCTACCCACCTGAACATCCCCAAATACCCTTTGTAATCATTATTGAACACTTTGTGCTCTCCAGCTATGTGACATTTTACATCAATAGTCTTTTTTGATACATCAATCCCTACGGCTTCTTGGTAATTTTTCATATTTTTAAAATTAGAAAATTAATATTGTTGCTTTAACTATTTCCTTTGGTGGGTTCTTAACAACCTGGTATTCCAATTAGTTCTTTGCAACCTTTAGAGGAAAAGAGGACTGGTACGTCTAATAAGCCATTAACTTGAAGACCGTTTTAGTTCTCCTCTTTTCTTCTATTAAATTAATAATTCAAAATAAAGGAGACCGTTGTAATGCATTTGCGCACAAATAAAAGAACAAATAGTATGGCATCATTCCACTATGCATTTAAAGTAAAGGATATAGAATCAACCAGAAAATTCTACGTAGATATTTTGGGTTGTAAGGAAGGTAGGTCTACAGAAGCTTGGATTGATTTTGATTTTTTTGACAATCAGCTTTCAGCTCATATCAGTAAAGATTTTCCCGAATTAGACTACTGCGGGAAAGTGGATGGAATTAGCGTTCCAATTCCTCATTTTGGATGCTTATTGAAAAAGGATGAGTTTGAAGAAATCCAAAGGAAGTTAGAATCTCAAAATATTGAATTTGTTGTTAAGCCACAAAAGCGATACGAAGGAAAGGTTGGTGAACAACTTACAATGTTTGTATTTGATTTTAGTGGCAACCCTCTGGAATTTAAATCATTTTCTAATCCTAGCGAAACTTTTAAATAAATGAACACATTTTTAGAAAAAGAGTTTAGTATCAAAATTCTGAATAACAAGATACTTGATGGTTACGATAATAAAAATTATCATATCACAACTGAAGAAAATGATTTTATCTATAAGACTTATAAATTTTCAGAATCGTTAAAAGATACCGTTGAAGCAGAGAATGATACACTTCTCTACTTGCAAGTAGAGTTTGACACATATATTCCAAAGCCTTTTTCTTTTAAAGACAATTCCTTTGTAAAAGTTATAGAGTCAGATAAAGGCAGACAAATTTCGCGTATGCTTTCTTTTTTAAAGGGAGAGTTTCTTGGCAATGCAAAACACACACCATCCTTATTTGAATCTTTAGGAGCATTCTTGGCAAAGCTAGACATCAAATTAAAAGACTTTAAAAACTATACCATTCAAGCCAGAAAATGGGAATGGGATATTCAATACTTTGATTTAAACAAAAAGTACATCAATGACATTCCAAATCCGAAAGATAGAAATATAGTTGCATATTTTTTTAATCAATTCGAAGAGATTGTAAGACCTGTCATTCCTGAACTCAGAAAACAAATCATTCATAATGATGCTAACGAATGGAACGTACTTGTTCAAGATGATGAAATTTCTGGAATCATTGATTTCGGAGATGTTGCGCATACCTTTTTGATTAACGAATTGGCGATTGCTATTACTTACGGTTGCTATAACAAAGAAAATCCTCTCGAATGGGCTATAATCCTTGTTAAGTCGTACCATCAAGAGCTTCCTTTAGAAGTGAAAGAGCTCAACATTTTGTATTACCTCATAGCTGCAAGACTGTGCACTAGCGTGTGTAATTCTGCTCACGCACGCAAAACAGACCCAGATAATACCTATGCATCTGTTAGCGAGAAATCCGCTTGGAAAATGCTTTACCGTTGGTTAGAAATAAATCCAATCAAAGCTGAAAATGAATTCAGAGAAGCGGCAGATTTTCCAAAGCTAAAACAGATTGACATTCAAGAAGTCCTAAAAAGAAGACATCAGCACATTAGCCCTATATTGTCATTAAGTTATAAAGACCCAATTCATATGGTTCGTTCAGCGTTTCAATATATGTATGATGCTGATGGAAATACGTTTTTAGACGCTTACAATAACATTCCACACGTAGGACATTCACACCCAAAGGTAGTAGAAGCTGGCAAAAAGCAAATGGCTAAACTGAATACCAATACAAGGTACCTTTTTGACGAACTAGCCATATATGCTGAAAAACTATTGAGCCATTTTCCTTCTAAGTTGAACAAGGTGTTTTTTGTCAATTCTGGAAGCGCAGCTAGTGATTTAGCAATTAGAATGGCGAATAACCATACAGGTTCAAAACATATGATGGTAATGGAGCTTGGTTATCATGGTAACACACAAACCTCTATGGAAATTAGTGATTATAAATTCAACAACCCTAAAGGAAATGGTCAAAAACAACACATAATAAAAACAACTATACCAGACATTTATAAGGGAAAATATCAAACAGACAATCCCAATGCTGGTCAGTTATATGGTATAGATGCGGTAGCACAAATTAAAAATAGTTCTGTGCCAATTTCTGCTTTTATTAGCGAACCTATTGTAGGTTGTGCAGGTCAAGTTCCACTACCCAAAGGATATTTAAATGAAGTGTATCCAGCTATAAGGGCTCAAGGAGGAATTTGTATTAGTGATGAAGTACAAACAGGTTTTGGACGGATTGGCGACCACTTTTGGGGTTTTGAAGCTTCTAATGTAATACCTGATATGGTAATACTTGGTAAGCCCATTGCAAATGGACACCCAATGGGAGTTGTGGTCTGCACCGAGGAAATTGCTGCTTCTTTTGAGAAAGGTGTAGAATTCTTTAGTTCGTTTGGAGGTAATCCAGTTTCTTGTGCCATAGCGACTGCGGTGTTAGATGTTATAGAAGAGGAGGGATTGCAAGAGAACGCTAAAATAGTGGGTGAATATTACACTTCAAATTTAAGAGAATTAATGCACAAATATCCTTGCATTGGAGATGTTAGAGGTAGCGGATTATTTATAGGTTGCGAAATAGTAAGAGATCATTCCAAAAACCCAAATACAGAACTAGCTAGTCACATCAAGAATGAATTACGAAGGAAACATATACTAATAAGTACAGATGGACCTTTTGACAACATTATTAAAACTAAACCAGCTTTGTGTTTTAGCAAAGAAAATGTAGATATCGTGGTAAATGCCATTGACGAAGTATTAAAAACGCATTACAACAATGTATAAAAATAATAGCGGTTCAATCGCTAAAACGAAGTTAGGTAAATATGAAAAAAGGTCTGTGTTTAACTGAAAAGTTAGTGCGTGAAAATCCGCTACTATTCTTATACTAGACCGTTAGGCAACATTTAAACGAAACGCATATGTCAATGACCCAAGTAGCTTTTTTAAAGAAAGCTGATTTACCAAATAAAATAGAAATAGAGGAATCTATTCGCCAACTTGGATATGAATTTGAAATTTTAGATGATTTTGAAAATTTCTACGGAATTGACGGAATTGAATGTACTATAAACGGACAAAAGACTTTTTTCGAAATCTATTTCAATAATCCGAATGAAATAATATCAGAATCTGAATTCATTAAAAAAGATTTGACAGACCAAGATATAGCTGTTTCTTTTATTTGGGGAGCGGACTTTGCTGCTGGAGCTTCAATCGGACTTATTTCTGTTGCGTTGATTGATAAGTGTAATGCGTTAATTTATTATCTAGACGATGAAATTGCATATTCGAAAGAAATGCTACTAAATGATACGCCTGAATTCATAAAAGAACTGGAAAAGCAAAAAAAGTTCGAAGAGCAAAATCGGAATAGCAAACCAAAAATTCAACCGAAGAAAAAAGGCTTTTGGAACGGAATTAAAAAATTATTTAAATAAAAAACGTTGCCTAACAATGGCTATAAGTAATTGCTTGTTCTCGCCTACTTTGGAAATTCCTGCGGAATTTCCAACTCGATGTGTACTTGCAAAGTTAAGTGCTAACCCACGCAACTACTCATAGCCGTATTCCAAGATAAAATCCAAACAGTTTTAGCTTTTATTTAAGCTGCATATTGATTCAATAGCACATAAGGTGTACCTCTTTTTACAACAGCAAAAGCTCTGGCTAAAAGTTTATTTCTCACGTTATTTAATGCAACCATTTTAGGCTTACCTTCAGCTACCTTAGACTTGTAATACATTCTAAGCTCTTGGTCGTGCTGTATAGCTGATATACTGGCCATACTTAACAAACTTTTCATTTTCCTATCTCCAAGATAATGGCACTTTTTACGCCTGTGGATACTTGTTCCTGAACTATATTCAAATGGAGCCAATCCGCAATAACTTGAAAACTGCCTCCATGATTTAAAACGGTTGAAATTGTGAGTATGATAAATTAATTGACAAGCTAAAACAAAACCTATCCCTTTCATGGACAACAATAACTTAAAACTTTTATTAAGAGACTCTTCTTTTGTTATTAGCTCATACAAGCGCGCCTCCGTTGCTTTTATTTGTTTAGATAGGTAATCTATACTTCTCTTTAGAACAACACAGCCAACATCTGTTGATGGACTGTTCAGCAACTGCTTAGTTTCTTTAAGCGTTCCCATAAGGCCAGCTCTGTTTCTAACCAATTGGTCCCTTAAGCCTATCAACCTTCCCATTTCTTGAAACACAGCACCCCTTAATTTACTCGGTTCCAATTCCTCTCTATGCAACCAAGCATATCTAGCTATCATAGCCGAATCTATTTTATCACTTTTCTCTCTAACCAACCCACTAGAACGTTTAATTGTGATCGGGCTTTCTTCTACATAGGGAACTGCATTTTGGCTTAGGTGAGTAGCTAACTTTAGAGAATAGTTTCCTGTGTTTTCAAAACAATAGAAAACACGACTTCCCCCTGTCACTTTTTCTACCCACCTGAACATCCCCAAATACCCTTTGTAATCATTATTGAACACTTTGTGCTCTCCAGCTATGTGACATTTTACATCAATAGTCTTTTTTGATACATCAATCCCTACGGCTTCTTGGTAATTTTTCATATTTTTAAAATTAGAAAATTAATATTGTTGCTTTAACTATTTCCTTTGGTGGGTTCTTAACAACCTGGTATTCCAATTAGTTCTTTGCAACCTTTAGAGGAAAAGAGGACTGGTACGTCTAATAAGCCATTAACTTGAAGACCGTTTTAGTTCTCCTCTTTTCTTCTATTAAATTAATAATTCAAAATAAAGGAGACCGTTGTGTTTCATACTAAGGAAGAGATTGTACTCGTAAATAATATTATTCCAGAATGTAGTTGTAATAATAGGCTGAAAAATAGATACAGTAAGATTAATTGATAAATACAAATAAACAATTTTATAAATGAGAAAGTATACCATTTTAATTCTGCTAATTATGGTTTTGTTAATTAGCTGTAATCAACAAAAGCAAAACACCATAAAGCCTAATGTCGTAATCATATTTATCGACGATGAAGGTTATGGTGATGTTGGATGCTATGGAGCAACAGGTTTCCAAACTCCCAATCTAGACCACATGGCAAGCCAAGGAATGAGATTTACAAATTTTTATGCTGCTCAGCCCGTATGTAGTGCTTCACGTGCTGGCCTTTTAACAGGATGCTATCCAAATAGAATTGGATTTTCAGGTGCTTTATTTCCAAAAGATACTATTGGAATAAATAAATCAGAATTAACTATTGCTGAAATGTTTAAAGAGCAAGGTTATGCAACTGCTTGTTTTGGGAAATGGCATTTGGGATGGCAAAATGAGTTTCTTCCATTGCAGCATGGTTTCGATGAGTTTGTAGGTTTGCCATATTCAAATGATATGTGGCCGCATAATAATGTAACAGGTGAAAAGTTGCCCGAAGGCAAACAACGTGGAAAATTTCCAGAGCTACCTTTGATAGAAGGAAATGAAATTGTAGAAAGAATTACTAGTTTAAAGGATCAGGATAAACTTACAACGCTTTATACCGAAAAAGCGGTTGATTTTATTAACAGAAATGCAGAGAATCCATTCTTTTTGTATGTTCCGCATACAATGGGACATATTCCTCTCGGAGTCTCTGAAAAGTTCAGAGGTAAAAGCGAAAAAGGCTTATATGGAGATGTCATGATGGAAATTGACTGGTCTGTTGGTGAAATAAGCAAAGCATTAGAGAAGAATAATTTAGCAGAGAATACCATCTTTATTTTTACCTCTGATAATGGTCCTTGGTTGAATTTTGGTAATCATGCCGGTTCGTCAGGAGGACTACGAGAGGGTAAACTAACTAGTTGGGAAGGTGGGCAACGTGTTCCATTTATAATTCGTTGGCCGGGAAATACACCTGAAGGAACTGTGTGTAATAAATTAGCATGTGCAATTGACCTATTGCCCACATTCGCCTCCATAACAAATGGTAAATTATCTGACAATAAAATAGATGGTGTTGATATTACATCACTTTGGAAAGGGGATCTTGAATCTACCCCACGTGAAACCATTCTTTATTATTTTGGAAAAAATAATTTAAATGGTATACGAAAAGGAAACTGGAAGTTGGTTTTACCACATACTTATAACTCTTATGACGCAAAACCAGGTAATGAAGGACATGGAGGAAAAAAGGTAAAAACAGATATAAAGGAACCAGAGCTTTATAACATGATGAGAGACCCGGGTGAACGCTTTAATGTAATTGATTCTTATCCAGAAAAAGTACTAGAACTAATGAAAATTACAGAAAAATATCGTAAGGAACTTGGTGATTTAAATGTTGGAATCGCAAAAGGAAGCGAAAATAGAAAAATAGGTAAAATAGAAAATTAGAAAGATAAATTTATTATCATATCATCGGATATGAAGGTAGCCTTTTAATTAAAAAGGACGAAAACACAACAATGTATAAAAATAATAGCCGATATAGTAGTAAATTCAAGGATTTTAGCCCGCTTCAACCTGCCTGTAACTTGACAGGAAAGTGCCACATAGTCGGCTACTATTCTTATACTTAACGTTGCCACCAATTTGAGAAATGAACGAAAAAATTAAAAACACTTTAATTGCAATTGGAATTCCAGTTGTTTATGCAATTCTCGTCCGAATTATTTTTGGAATGAATTTGAAAACTTGGGATGACTTTTTTCAAGTTATGTCAGTAACATTTTTGTTTTTACTTCCGACAATAATTGGTGCTCTGACAGTTTACTTATCAAGTCAAGAAAAAGCAAAAAGTATTGCATATAGAATATTTACACCTTGGATTCCAGTTTTCCTATTCTTAATACTGACCTTAGCTTGGGGAATTGAAGGTTGGGCTTGTTGGATAATGATTTCACCTGTTTTTCTACTAACTGCATCAATTGGCGGAATATTTGGTGGTTACTTAAAAACTAACAGAAAAAACGACCGACTAAACATTTCGATATTAGTTCTATTACCATTTTTAATTGGGCCAATCGAAAGTCTAATTGAAACAATCCCTGGAACTTACAAAGCCTATACTTACATTGACATTAACGCACCAACAGAAAAAATTTGGGATAATGTAACTCGTGTAAAAGAAATTCCAGTTGAACATGACAAAGGATATCTGACAAGAATGCTAGGTTTTCCGAGACCTGTAAAGGCGGAACTGAACTTTGAAGGTGTTGGAGCATATAGAGAAGCTATTTTCACGAAAGGACTTGTTTTTCACGAAACTGTAACGGAATACAAAGACAATGAAAAAATGGTTTTCACAATAAAAGCATATCCACACGAAATTCCATCAACCACTTTGGATGAACACGTGGTAATTGGCGGAGATTATTTTGACGTTTTGAACGGAACATACGAACTTGAAAAATTACCGAACGGACTGAATCGTTTACATTTATATAGCCATTTCAAAATGAACACAACTTTTAATTTTTATGCAGGTTGGTGGGGAAAATGGATAATGAAAGATATTCAAAATAACATTTTGCAAGTGGAGAAGAAAAGGTCTGAAAATGAATAAAAAACTGGTGGCAACAAAGAACTGAGTTAAAAAACAAGTATTATTGAGCTAATTTTGAAACAAAGTTCTCATCATAAGGCAATCCACTTTTTGCAATAGCAAAGGC
>NZ_FOFN01000005.1 GCF_900111025.1 Hyunsoonleella jejuensis | reverse complement strand
GCCTTTGCTATTGCAAAAAGTGGATTGCCTTATGATGAGAACTTTGTTTCAAAATTAGCTCAATAATACTTGTTTTTTAACTCAGTTCTTTGTTGTGCACTGTTTTTATTAAGATACTCTTTTGCGTCTCTTAAATTCAATTCCGTTTCGTCAGCTCCACGTCCAGTTCTATTCTTGTTAAATGCTGGTTCATCAAGACGGTCAAGTGCGACCAATATTTGAAAAACCGCAATTCCATTTTCGTTTTCCAATTCAGTCCGCAACCATTTTTTAAATTCCGAGATTAAATTCTGATTTCCAATTTTTGATAAACTCCAATATCCGCTAACTCGTTCTTCCTCATTTTCATAAATTCCAGAGTTCAATCCGTCAACAATAATTTTCTCCAAATCAGTCGGTTTGAATTTGGTCAATTCCGATTCCGCAATTATTCTTTTTTCATATTCCGAGTGAGAATTTCCGTTCGCTTTTTCAAAGATAAAAGCAGTTTCTGTAAACTGTTCGTTGGTTAATTTTTCTGTCATTGAATTTAGTCATCGATAAAATCCCAAGGAATTTCTTTTTTAAAACTCTGAATGCATTCTTCCATTAATTCAAGAGAAATATTTTCTTTAAAAACTCGAATTGTTCTCGTTTTTTCTGTGTCATCTCTAAAAATTTCCACAACCAATTCATCATTCCGATAGATTTCAACTCCAATTCCGTCACGTTCGTTAACGTCACTTGCAATTATGACTCTATCTTTATTTTCTTTCATTTAAGATTTTTCTGAAATTGTGCACAACGGTCAGGGATTATGCTCTGTGGATGCGCAGCATACACGTTAAGAGCATTAGCTGCGCATCTATAGAGTATATCCTCATGTTGTGTGCTGTAGTGCAAGTTAAGAAAAAAAGCTAGCAGAAAGTCTTAAAGCTAATTGATGCGTAGTTATTCCCTGACCGTTGAGGGTTATAGAGTGTTATGGGAGTCGTAAAAAAACCAGCTGTTTTCAAGAGTGCTGGTTTTTTTGCAGCGAAGTAACACGTCACTTGTGCTATAACCCTCAACGTGTTTGTGTATGATTTCGTTGCGTGTTTAAGCACTAAAGTTAGCAAATAAATCACAGATAGAAAGTCCGCGAGGACTTTCGTAAGTAAGCTGTAACTAGCAATGAATTATACACAATGTTAGCAGCTGTTTTTATTTCCGTTTGTCTTCTTCAATAAATTCATTTAAGTCTTCTAATTTTCCAGAAAAGGGATTTCGGTTAGTTAGTTTTTCCCAAATTTTGGACTCAACTAAATTGTCCGAAATTCCTTTTTTAAATACATAAAATGGGTTAAGACTATCGCCAGTTTTTTTTACTTTATCATAGTATATGAATTTCCTTTCATCGTCGAGTATTTCAATCTGCTCAATTTTGTTCTTGAGTTTTCTAACTCCGAGAAAATCTTGTCCGCCAATCAAAGTCAACTTTCCGTTATATTCCACGATAAAATGATTTCCCTCATCTTCAAAATTGGCGATTTTGATATACCTGTCAATATTGATTTCATTCACACGTACAATTCCGTTTTCAATATTTTTTTGTTTTTTCTTTAGATATTTTGGACGCGATACCAATAACGGTATATCGTAGTATAATAACCATAGGATAAAAAAGGATATAATTGACAAAATGATTATTAACCAAATCTTTGGGAAGTAATAAATCAGTAAAACAAAAGAAGTCAAAATGAAAATTTTCAGAAAAATCATTCCTAATTCTCTTGGGATTCTTGATTTAGATTCCTCAATCTGTTTTTTTAGAATTCTTTTTTCAGATTCGGTTAAATCTCTTTCGTATTCTTTTATCAATTATTTTGGGTTGATTGGTTCAAATTGCTGCTAACGTCTCCGGCTATGAGTAGTTGCGTGGTTTGGCACTTAACTTTGCAAGTACACACCAAACTGAAAATCCGCGAGGATTTTCAGAAGTAGGCGAGAACAAGCAATTACTTATAGCCATTGTTGTAAGCAGTTTTTATTCGTTTATTAAGGCTATTTTTTCATTTACTTTATCCATAAAATTATGTAGATAGTTTGGCACGTTAGCTTTCACTTGGTCAATCCTCCAACTTTTTACGTTTCCATTTTCCGAATATTGTATAAACAGTCCACCTCCATCAGCACAATCTGGACATCCAAAAACAGTTTCATTTTGACTCAGAAGTTGATTCGGGAAGAAATCGGTTAAGTTTTTGACATGTTCGAACGCATCATTTTCTAATTCAATGAATTCCATATTTTGCCCATTATAGTCGTCAACAGTATCTTCAAAAAGTGATTTGTCAGTAAGTTTATAAGTTTCTACACATCCTTCTCCAGCACATTCTCCGTAAAAATGTCCAAAAATCAGAAAATTTTGTTCGTTGATAATGATTTGGTTATCATCATCACTATTACACGATGATAAAATTCCGATTGTTAAAATTCCTAAAATTATTTTTTTCATAACTATCATTTATTTTGTAGATGTAAGAAGTTCTATTTGGTTGCGTTAAATTGCTTACAACTCGTATATATATACAGTTAATACGAAGATATAAAATTTGTGCAAATTATTCTAATCTAGCTGTACATGCTGTACTACAAGTTTTCAACAGTCATGCATTTTGTATATCAAATTTATTATTTTTGCATGGTTTGATATACAAAATGCCCGTAAATAGGAAACCTTAGTATTTAACTATATTGGTCAAAACTAGATCTATCGTTCAATCGCACAAGCAAGTACACAAATTTTATACCTTGGTAAGCGTCTCGGTGTATAATCTATGGTGGTTTTGTTAATCTAAGTTTTAAAGAAAACATCCTAATACATGCATGTTTCGCTAGCATCACTTTAAAAGTTTAAAAAAAAATCAAAAAACGTTTTGCGAATTGAAAAATAAATTACTTTTGCGTACCTTTTTTTGAGAAATTAAACATTAAACTCAAGAAAGTAGCTGAACAAATTGAAACCTGTTTCTATGTTCGGGCTTTTGAAAATTAGGAAGTCATATTCAAAAGCAGCTTACAGATTAAGTAACCGAATTTTAAAGCTAACTTCCGTATCTCCAATATATGCTGTACAGCATGAGTATGCCTTTGTGCCTACAACGTGCAAAGCCTTCCGTATTTGATATGTAATTGTTATTGCCGTAACCTGTAGCGCATACAAGATTTACATTTTTTAACTTTTTAAATACACACATTGAATACTAAATATATTGATTTAATACATCAAACTTTTGATTTTCCACAAGAAGAATTTAAAGTTGATAAAGGGCAATTGCATTTTCATGATATCGATTTAATGCAACTCACCAAACAGTACGGTGCACCACTAAAATTTACCTACTTGCCACAAATTTCAAATAACATTAATAAGGCAAAACAGTGGTTTGCTAATGCTATAGAAAAGCACAATTACAAGGGCAACTATAACTATTGTTACTGTACAAAAAGCAGTCATTTTAAGCATGTTCTAGATGAAGCCTTGAAGAATGATATCCACATTGAAACGTCTTCTGCTTTTGATATTGATATTGTTGAAAATTTAAAGGCCGATGGTAAAATTACCAACAACACCTATGTAATTAGTAACGGTTTTAAACGTGCGCAGTATATTACCAATATTGCCCGTTTAATAAATAATGGTCACAAAAATGCAATCCCGATTATTGATAATTACGAGGAAATAGATTTGCTCTCACAAGAGATCCATGGCAAATTTAATGTTGGAATTAGAATAGCTTCAGAAGAAGAACCAAAATTTGAATTCTACACCTCCCGTTTGGGTATAGGTTACAAAAATATAGTGCCGTTTTATAAAAGTCAGATTGCCAATAATAAAAAGGTTGAACTTAAAATGTTACACTTTTTTATAAATACGGGTATTCGTGATAATGCCTACTATTGGAACGAATTATTAAAATGTTTAAAGGTCTATACAAGCTTAAAAAAGATTTGTCCCTCGTTGGATAGTTTAAATATTGGCGGTGGTTTCCCTATAAAGAACTCATTGGCTTTTGATTTTGATTATGAGTATATGATTGATGAAATTATTAATCAAATTAAACTAACATGTGAAGAGGAAGAAGTAGATGTTCCAAACATTTTTACCGAATTTGGAAGTTTTACCGTTGGCGAAAGTGGTGGTGCCATTTACGAAGTATTGTACCAAAAACAACAAAACGATCGCGAAAAGTGGAACATGATAAACTCGTCTTTCATTACTACATTGCCTGATACTTGGGCGATAAACAAAAGGTTTATCTTGTTAGCGCTAAACCGTTGGCAAGATAGTTACGAGCGCGTACTATTGGGCGGCTTAACATGCGACAGTGATGATTATTACAACAGCGAACAGCACATGAATGCCATTTATCTGCCAAAATACCATAAAGAAAAACCATTGTATATCGGGTTTTTTAATACGGGAGCGTATCAAGAAACCATAGGTGGTTTTGGTGGCTTGCAACACTGTTTAATTCCATCGCCAAAACATATTTTAATCGATAGGGATACTGAGGGGAATATTACCACCAGACTGTTTAACGAACAACAAAAAAGTGAAGATTTACTAAAAATATTGGGTTACGAAAAGCAGTTAAAATCTGTTGAAGAAGACCTTGTAGAAGTACCCAAAGTTTATAATTAATACAATGAAAAACACATATGCAGGAATTCCTGAGGAATTCGCAAAATTAGAACAAGCAAAAATTGTTTTAATTCCCGTACCTTATGATGGTACAAGTACATGGCAAAAAGGAGCCGATAAAGGCCCTCAAGCATTTTTAGAAGCTTCTGAAAATATGGAGCTTTATGATATTGAAACCGATACCGAAGTGTATCAACAAGGGGTGTTTTTAGCAGATGCAGTTACTGAAAATGCATCGCCAGAGGCTATGGTGGAAGCCGTACATCAAACCACAAAAAAATACATTAAGAAAAATAAATTTGTTACAGTTTTTGGAGGAGAACATTCCGTTTCCATAGGTACTATTCGCGCCTTTAACGAGATGTATCCCAACCTAACAGTATTGCATATTGATGCGCATGCCGATTTAAGGGAATCCTACGAAGGCTCCAACTGTAATCATGCCTGCGCTGTATATGAGGCAAGCCAGAACACCAATTTGATTCAAGTGGGGATTCGTTCCATGGATATAATCGAAAAAACGGTGATGGACGAAGAGAAAACTTATTTTGCACATGAAATGGCTATTGACGATTCTTGGATGGATTCTGCCATAGACCAGATGACAGATAATGTGTTTATTACGTTCGATTTAGATGCTTTCGACCCATCAATTTTACCAAGTACAGGCACACCCGAACCAGGTGGTTTGTTATGGTATGAAACCCTTGAGTTTTTAAAACAGGTATTTGAAGAGAAGAACGTGGTTGGTTTTGATATTGTGGAATTATGCCCTAATTCAAAAGAAAAATCATCAGACTTTTTAGCAGCAAAACTGTATTACAAAATGTTAAGCTATAAATTTTTGAATGATGCCGTAGACGATGAGTTTGATAACGATTACAATGCTACAGAAACAAAAAAGAACACGTTAAAATTCGCAGAAGATGATAAGTACTAAAGGTCCTATTTCACAGTTTATAGAACAACATTATTTACATTTTAATGCCGCAGCTTTGGTAGATGCCGCCAAAGGCTACGAAGCTCAATTAAACAATGGAGCAAAAATGCTGGTGTCTCTAGCAGGTGCCATGAGTACTGCCGAATTAGGAAAAAGTTTTGCGGAAATGATCCGTCAGGATAAAGTGCAAATCATATCGTGTACAGGGGCAAACCTTGAAGAGGATATTATGAATTTGGTGGCGCACTCGCATTACAAACGCGTACCAAATTATCGCGATTTAACACCAAAGGAAGAGTGGGATTTGTTAGAAAAAGGCTTAAATCGCGTAACGGATACGTGTATTCCAGAAGAGGAAGCATTCAGACGTTTGCAAGAACATATTTTTAAAATTTGGAAGGATGCTGAAGCCAACGGCGAACGCTATTTGCCTCATGAATACATGTATAAAATGTTACTCTCAGGGGTTTTAGAGCAATACTATGAAATTGATGTGAAGGATTCGTGGATGTATGCAGCAGCTGAGAAAAATTTACCTATTGTTTGCCCAGGTTGGGAAGATAGCACCATGGGCAATATTTTTGCAAGCTATGTGCTAAAAGGCGAGTTGAAAGCCAGCACTATGAAATCTGGTATCGAGTACATGACATTTTTAGCAGATTGGTATACCGAAAACTCATCAAACGGTATTGGTTTCTTTCAAATAGGTGGCGGTATTGCTGGCGATTTCCCCATTTGTGTGGTGCCTATGCTATATCAAGATATGGAACGTACCGACACGCCCTTTTGGAGTTATTTTTGTCAGATAAGCGATTCTACAACAAGTTACGGGTCCTATTCCGGGGCTGTTCCTAATGAGAAAATCACTTGGGGAAAGCTGGATATTGATACCCCAAAATTTATCATAGAAAGTGATGCCACTATTGTTGCGCCTTTAATTTTTGCCTATCTTTTGGGTATGTAATTATGAAGATAGAAAACATTGAAAATATTGAGCTAAAGTTTTTGACCGTAGACGATTACGAAGAATTAAAACATGCAACTTTAGAAGCTTATAGCGGGGTTTTGGATTCGTATTGGAAAAAACACCATATAGAGAAATTAACTTCACTTTTTCCTGAAGGTCAGGTAGTTATAAAAATTGATGGACAATTAGCAGGATGCGCATTGTCATTAATTGTAGATTATAATACGATTGACGATGAGCATACCTATGCCGATATTATTGAGGGAGAATCTTTTAACAGGCACGACCCTAAAGGAGATGTTTTGTATGGTATAGACGTTTTTATAAAACCTGAATTTCGAGGATTGCGTTTAGGAAGACGACTTTATGACTATAGAAAAGAAGTTTGTGAAAACCTTAACCTAAAAGGGATCATATTCGGCGGGAGAATGCCAAATTATCATAAGCATAAAGAGTTATCGCCAAAAGCTTATATAGAAAAGGTAAAGCGGAAAGAAATTCATGATCCGGTCTTAAACTTTCAAATTTCTAATGATTTTCACCCAGTACGAATTTTAAAAGGGTATTTAGAGGGAGATTCCGCATCCAACGAATATGCCGTATTAATGGAATGGGATAATATTTACTACACAAAGCCATCAAAAAAAGCAAGTGCAGTAAAAACCATTGTGCGATTGGGCCTAATTCAATGGCAAATGAGAACTTACAAAGATTTTGATGCTCTAATGCAACAGGTAGAGTACTTTATTGATAGTGTTGCGGCATACAGATCAGATTTTGCCCTATTACCAGAATTTTTTAACGCACCATTAATGGCAGAGTTTAATCATTTACATGAACCACAGGCCATACGTGAGCTAGCTAAATTCACTCAAAATATTGTAGATAAGTTAAAAGAGTATTCTATAAGTTATAATATAAATATTATTTCCGGGAGCATGCCAGAAGTTATAAACGACAAGCTATACAATGTAGGCTACTTGTGTAAACGTGACGGAAGTGTAGAGCGTTATGAAAAAATTCATGTTACACCAGATGAAGCAAAAGTGTGGGGTATGCAAAAAGGAAATAAATTAAATGCTTTTGATACAGATTGTGGTAAAATAGGCATTTTAATTTGTTATGATTCAGAGTTTCCCGAATTATCAAGACTTTTAGCAGATGAAGGCATGGATATTTTATTCGTACCTTTTTTAACAGATACTCAAAACGGTTATTCAAGAGTGCGACTGTGTGCTCAGGCTAGGGCTATAGAAAACGAATGCTACGTGGCTATTGCAGGTAGTGTTGGTAATTTACCTAACGTAAATAATATGGATATTCAATATGCGCAATCTGCCGTATTTACACCTTGTGACTTTTCATTCCCCAGTAATGGCATAAAAGCGGAAGCAACGCCAAATACTGAAATGATATTAGTAGCAGATGTTGATATTAGTTTATTAAGGGAACTACACTCCTTTGGTGCAGTAAAAAACCTTAAGGATAGAAGAAAAGATTTTTATGATGTAGTTCGAAAATAAAACTTAATAAATGTTATATTTAGAACATATTTTAACTCTAGCGAAAAAATTAAGACCGGCCCTATGAAAAATAGAAATGATAATTTAAAACGTGTCATTGTAGATTTTAAAAAGTTAACCCCAGAGATCCTTGCACTTTTAGTGGAAAAGTATCCTGATGGGTATGACGACGACCATATTATATCCTTTAGAAATCAACATAACGAACTTATAGAAGCTGTTGAAGTTGTTACTGAAGACACCAAGTATTTGGTGAAGGTAAGTACCAAACTAGAAGTAACTATGGAGAATTATGATGTAGATGATTATGAGGATTTTGACGACGACGATCCTGAAGCGGTACAACCTCCAAATATGGATGAGACTGCAGATCCTGAAGACGATAACGACGACGATTAAATATAGTAACATCATGAGAACAGCCGCTTTTAAGTCTTACAAAAACGGTTATTTTACCTTTTGGTTTGAAAACGGCGAGGAGTTAGCATTTGAAGAAGTACATCCTCGCGTATTAAAACAATTCGATTTAAAAAATGATAAAAGCCTGATTGATAAGGATTTCAGAATCACTTTCGTAGAAGATGGTGATGACGATGATCCTATCTACAGAGTGGAAAGTTTAAAACCTCTTTAAATAAAGATTTTACATCACTCATAATTGTTCGCGTTAGTTGCTTACCTAGTAACGTGTGCGATCAACTTAAAAGCTAGTAAACAGGAATTACAATGGCAATTGCTGCTTCAAGACAGCAACGAACTTTACTATAAAAGTAAATGAAAAATTTATCTACCTGTTCCAATATGGTACGGTGAGCTTTTTCAACATGACCTTTTGTGAAATAGAAAATGCATTTGAGCGTATAAAACCCTTTTGTGCACATTATTTTTATGAGAAGTTATCAGAATCCGTCGGTGTGTGGTCACCGAGGCGAATACTACAAAAGTGATATTTGCTACTATAATTCTACCTAGAATTGTTGAAAAAATGCTAGTCTAATCTCATCTAGGTATAAGAATAAAACGTATATTTAATTAGCTGACTACCAATTGATTTTAAAGTAAAATCATTTATAAGTTTTCGGGCTTCTGGTAGTATGTTTTCCGAAATAGAAAGGTTTAATTTTAAATTATTAAAAACATGAAAATACAAAGAATACTAGTTTTATTAGGGGTAATGATAGCATTTTTATCATTATCAAGTTTTACATCTCAAAAGGATTTTAATAATGTGGTGAACGGGGGAGAAGTCCAAGAGGGGCTTATCGTTTATGCTACTTTTGATGGAAAAGAAGATTACGGTTATAATTTTATAACAAAAGGAAAAGATGGTGAAGAGTATACCTTAACGTTTCAAAAAGTAGAAGATAGTGTTTTGAAAATGTTCGATTTGAATTCTGAGACTCTAATTGGCACAAAATTCAAAATCACATTTAATAAAGACGTAGAAATTTTTAAAGATGAAAATGAAATGGAAGATGAAGAAGAAATCAATACAATTACTCAGCTAGAAAAACTGTAACGTAAATTGTTATACTAAACTGTTCCATTACGTTGAACCCAAGTGTATATCAGCATTGTAAATTTTACGAGGCTTCCGTTATCGCGGGAGCCTTTTTTATAAATACCTCCCAGATAAATACACCATAAACAATACTGTATTCTAAAGCGATAACCCACAGGTTTTCAGACTTATCGGCTTTGTTTAAATTCACATACGCTAAATAACTCAGGATAATAACAAAACTCCATACTAGGGGGAATTTATATCTGGTGAACACCGAAAGTATTAACAAGGTTGCTACATACCAAGGGTGAACCGTAGTGGTTGTAAAATAATAGAATGATAACGCGAATAACATGGCAGTAATAAGTTCTACCATAGATTTATTTTTTCTAAAAAATGTCAGCATAAGTGTAAAAACAATCACCACGATTGGGATATACTGCCCAATAATGGCAATTTCATTGTAGCCTCTAAACGAGTATCCAATTGCCCTAGCGATGTAATAGATGCTTGCGTTAAACTCAAAATTTTGAAACCAAAGCGCTACGGTTTCAGCGTAGTTGTTTATGAATGCTGAAGAATAAAATGGAACGAAAAGCAAAACGGTTGTTATGATTACTATGAGATAAAAACCTACTAATCTTGTCATTCCTGCGAAGGCAGGAATCCATTTTATGTACTTGTCATGCTGAACGCTTGTGCTGAGTTTAACCGAAGTATTTTTCAGCATCTTTTTTTGCGCTGTAGTTTGCTTTTGGGATTTCTCGTCGCTCAGTTCTGTCGAAATGACATTACGCTTCACAAACCACTGAAAAAATAGAGGCAAAAACAGTAATGGTATCAATTTTACAGAAATAGAAAGCGCAAAGGCCACCGCTGCCCATTGCCATTTTGCAGCATAAAGCAAATACAAACTCCACACCAGAAAGAAAATCATCACACCCTCAAAATGAAGGTTTCCAGTGAGTTCTATAATTATAAAAGGGTTTAAAATATACCATAATATGTTGTAGGATGGAATTTTAAGTGTTTCTAAAAGCTTTTTACCAAAATGGAGCGTGCCAAAATCTGCAGCAATAATTAGTAGTCGCATAACAATCGCAGAACCTAAAATACTTTTCCCTGCAAATAACCCTGCAATAACAAAGCATAATTGGTTAATTGGTGGGTAATTAGTGTAATGACTTGCATTTAGTGCCCCCATACCATCTCTTAATGCTAACGCCTGGGCTACTGGATATTGTTCGGTATCAATAAAAGATTGAACAGTATGTAAATACGGATTGAAACCTTCTAAAATCATGCGTCCGTCCCAAATAAAACGGTAAAAATCTTGTGAAAGATTTGGAATAGCCAAAATAAAAATTGCTCTAAAACCAAATGCTAAATAAGTTAAAAGTTTGGGCCGATGCTTTAGTTGTTTTACCAATTGATAAAACATTGTAAATAGCATGGTGTAAAGGGCAATGAGCTTTACATATTCTGTTCTAGCCAAATCGTATGCAAAAAACCAATAGAGCACTGCACTCGCTAAGGCTAATAGCAACGGCGTTTTATGTAGTTTTAAAAAAGATGGGTTTAAAAGCACTAAGTAAATATAGTATTAATTGTTTTGGCTTTACTATGCTATTGCAAAACAGGACCTCGCTACGGTATGCTAGCTAATACAGACCATTAATTAAACTTTAGAAAGTATTGATTTAAAAAACACGTAGCCAAAACCTACAAAAAGCATTAGGTGAAAAGGAAACAACCCAAAATCTCCCCCTTGATCGCCTACAATGAATGCACTATACATGCCAAAACCAAAGTATAGCATTAAGGCACCTTCAAAAACAACATGAATCGAGATATTTTTTTTGATGTATTTGTTGTTTTTCCAATTGTCTTTAAACTTACTGATGTTAAACTTTGGCGTTCGCACAAATTCGCTTTTCTTTCCTAAGTGGCCTTCTAAAACAGCGATAGAGTTATGTAGCGAAAAGCCCATGGCTATAGAGAAAAACACAAAGAACATGCCTATATAGCCCACAAAGTTTTTAATGCCGCCTCCATAGGTTTTGCGATACATAATCCAATAGCACACAAAGAAAATAACCGTGCTAATTACGAAAAAGCTCATCACAAAAAAGTATGATTTTAAATGCGCATACTCATTTTTAATATAAAGCATTGGAATACTTAAAATAGCCACAACTAAAATATTAAAAAACATAGTGCTATTAAGTAAATGCAGTAAACCATGCACTTTAGTTTTTGCAGAAATATTGTCGCTTTTTAAAACGCGCCACATCATTTTTCTAAAATTTTCTGCACCACCTTTGTTCCATCTAAACTGCTGCGAACGCGCAGCGCTTATCACAATAGGTAATTCTGCTGGGGTTTCTACATCCTCCAAGTATTTAAATTCCCAATTCTTAAGTTGCGCACGATAGCTTAAATCTAAATCCTCGGTAAGTGTATCGCCTTCCCAATTTCCTGCATCTATAATACATTGCTTTCTCCATATTCCAGCAGTGCCGTTAAAGTTAATAAAATGGCCTTTGCTGTTGCGTCCCACCTGTTCCAAGGTAAAGTGGGCATCTAGGGCAAATGCTTGAATTTTTGTGAGCAACGAATAGTTACGATTAATATGCCCCCAGCGCGTTTGCACCACACCAAGATTTTTATTTTTAAAATAAGGAACAGTACGTTTTAACCAATCTTTTTGCGGTAAAAAATCTGAATCGAAAATAGCGATAAATTCGCCTTTGGCAACTTTAAGCCCCTCTTTTAGGGCGCCAGCTTTAAATCCTTTACGAATGGTTCTGGTAATGTGTTTAATATCTAAACCAGTTGCTTGAAGTTTTTCTATATGTGCTTTAGTGCTCGCTATAGTTTCATCTGTGGAATCATCTAAAACTTGAATTTCTAATTTGTCTTTTGGATAATCAATTTTGGCAATGTTGTCCAGTAAGCGTTCCATAACATACATTTCGTTGTAGACCGGTAGCTGTATGGTAACATACGGAACTTCATTTGGGTGTGATAAGTCAAATTTAGGTTCGTTCTCCTTTTTTTTAGCCGATAAATAGTTAAATAGTAGATTCAGCTGCGCCAAGGCATACATAAAAATAAGTAGTAATGCAATGGTGTAAATAACTATAATAACGGTTTCTATATACATTATTTGAGACTGTATTTAAAAATCCAACCCAATATTTTTACGCCTGCAAATATAGCACCTTTTACCGTTCCAGAAACTTTTGAGACGCCTATTCTATTACGGTAATTTACAGGTACTTCTGTGTAACTAAAATTTTGTTTTATGGCTTTAAGTTGCATTTCAACCGTCCATCCATAAGTCTTATCCTCCATGTTTAGCGCTAACAGCTTGTTATACTTAATAGCTCTAAATGGTCCTAAATCTGTAAATTTCGCGCCAAAAAACAAACGCATTAATGACGTAGCCAGCCAGTTTCCGAAAACTTGAGGGAAAGTCATAGAGCCCGTTTCTCTTAGTCGTTTTACACGTGCGCCAATTACAAAATCTATATCTTTTTCAATAATGGGCGCTACTATTTTGGTGAGTTCCTCGGGATAATCGCTATAATCACCATCCAAGAAAACAATGATCTCTGGTTTCTCAGTTTTTTTAGCAATATAATCCATACCTTTTAAACAGGCATATCCATATCCCTTTCTGTCTTCATTTAATACTGTTGCTCCGGCTTTTTTGGCGTTTAATTCGGTAGCATCATTAGAGTTGTTGCTTACTACAATAACCTCTTCAACATTTTTAGGAATGTCCTTAATTACGCTAGCTATAGAATCTGCCTCGTTATAAGCTGGAATTATAACGTTGATACTTGGGCTTTGCTCAGTACGGTTTTTTTTCATCTTAAATCTTTAAGATTATTGTCTTTTCTGAAAGATTTAAAATCTGTCCATTCCTTAATTTTTTTTCCGTTTTTATAACGTCTTGCCGATATGAGTTCTTCATTTTGATACATTAAGCAATACCCGTTCTTAACATTATTTTGTAATTGGCATTTATGATTTATTTTTTCCATATCGTCGTAAAACAACCACCAATTGTTCTTTTTACCATTAATAAAATGACCCTCGCTTTCCTTCATGCCATTTTCGCGATAAAAGTACCAATATTTTATAGGTTTATCGTTTTTATAATGTCCTTCTTTTTCTATGTTCCCATTTGGGTAATAAAATGTCCAGTAGTTGGTTTTTATATTATTTTCTAACCAACCTTCAGCTTTAATGTCTCCGTTTTTGTAGAATTCTTTTTGGTATTTCTTTTCGGTTAAAGCATTAAAGCTAATAAATAAGGATATTATGAGAATTAGGTTTTTCATTTACAATTTTTTGTTCCACAAAGATGTATAAAGTTGCTCAACTGAAAACTGAGCTTGAGACTAAAAACTATGTTTATTTCTGATTTACCAAATCCATTAAATCAACATCGTTTCCTAGTAAAATTTCTGTTGGATTGATACGGCCTTTTTCAGGACCATTTTCCAATTTTAGCACACCTCTAGGGCATACCGCAGAACAGATACCGCAACCCACACAACTAGCACGTACAATATTTTCTCCTTTTTGTGCATAGGCGCGCACGTCGATACCTTGCTCGCAATAGGTAGAACAGTTGCCGCAGGAAATACACTGTCCGCCATTTGTGGTAATTCTAAATCTAGATTTAAAACGTTGTACTAAACCTAAATAAGCCGCTAACGGACACCCAAAACGACACCAAACTCTGTTTCCAAAAATAGGATAGAAGCCAGTGCCAATTACGCCTGCAAACCAAGCACCAATTAAGAAACTATAGGTATCTTTAATCCACTGCGATTTTATTCCAAGGAATGCCTCAGCCCCTGAAAAATAACAGTATAACGTCACCAACGTCATTATCAACGAAAACACTAATACAGAATGGATTAACCAGCGTTCCAGTTTCCAAGCATTTAAACTTTTATTAGAATGTTGCCTGTAGGGGTCTCCTAAAGTTTCAGCTAAACCACCACAGCCACAAACCCAAGAGCAATACCAGCGTTTTCCAAAGAAATATACCATTACGGGTACAATAATTAGGGTTAAAACAATACCCCAAACTAAAATAAAAAGCCCAATGGCACCGCTTTCTCTCAAGCTATCTAAATTCCATTCAAAAAAGAAATCGTAATCTAGAGGAAATGCATTTTTAAAATCGTATCCAGGCATGTTTAAACTTGTCATGATTTCTGGAATAAGAAAAGCAAAAACTATCTGAAAAAACAACACGGAAGTAGTACGAATTATTTGGTATTTGTTATGGCGGTATTTTATGTACATACGCACCGCCATTACAATCATAATCACACAGTACAGGAAGCCATATACAAACCATTGACTTGCAGGCCCTCCATTTAAAAACTTACTGATAGGGTCTAAAATAAAGGTCCAGTTAACCACATAGTCTGGATAGAAATACAGCAATAGGTAAAATACTACCAGATATACTAAAACTAACCAAGCAATCCAACCACGATTGGTACTGGCCTGATGATAAATATGATTGTTTTTTATTCCAGGCCTGCCCAAAAGCACTAAGTTGGGTAAAATAAAAAGTAGTGCACCAATAATGCCCAAACCAAAGGTTAGCCACCATAGGAAACCAGCGTTCTCTTTTACAAAACCAGAGCCTGCTTTTTTTGCAATTTCGTAACTTAAAGTATGCGGTTTCCCGTAGATTTTGTATTGGTATTGCTCGCCCTTTTTGTCCCAATTTTTTTCTTCATCATATTTTGCTATTAACGCATCATAGTGCTTGTTGGAACTTTCATAAGCATTTCGTACTCGACTTGAAAATTCAAAAATATTTAAATGCTCATTAGTTACCGTTGCCTGTTTTAGCTCACCTTTTATTAGCTCGCTTTTGTAGTCTTTTGATGCTATAAATGCATTCAATTCAGCTTCGGTTAAACTAAAACTGCCGGTAAAAAGCGTTCCCGTAAAAATGGCTAACCCTATAATGAAAAGAACTAATCCTATGTGTTTTATTGCTTTCATATTTTGGTGATTTACGCAAAAATGCGTTTCCAGCTTTTCTTTTTAAGCTGAATATTGGTATTATTTTCTTTATTGAATTGTGCAATGATTGCACGTTCGTGAAGTTTATAGAATTCAGGATCGAAATTAGCATCTAACAAATGTTCTAAGACATAATCTACCGATTGTTTTTCGGTTAGAACTTTATGAAAAAAGTCATGACGCATTCTAATTCCGAAGGTATTGATGCCAATAAACTGGCGTGTACTTTTATCATAATTGATATGGATACATTTATTGCCATCTTCATGTTCCCAATAAAAACGGGCTTCATTATCTTTAGGTTGAGCCCAAACCCAACCATAGGTTTGGTATTCAATATCCATAAATTTTGCCGAGTTAAACCAATGCCCTGGGTTATACATGATACGATTGCCACAAATGGTTTGTGCTACGGTTTCACCCATCATACGTCCTGTGTACCAAACCGCTTCAATAGGTCTGCGTTGGTCTATGCCTTCGTGTTGTTCGGCACAGTCTCCAATGGCGTAAACATCGGGAATATTCGTTTCTAAATAGCGATTTACTTTAACTCCCCTGCCAGTTTCAACCTCAGAATCCTTAATAAAACCGATATTTGGAGAAACACCAGCGGTTAATCCAACCACATTGCATGCAATTTCCTCGCCAGTTTCTTCAAGGATAACCGATTTTACCTGTCCGTTATTATCAGCAATAATCTCCTTTAAGTTGGTAGATAACCTCAGATCGATACCATTGGCACGAATCTCACGATTTATCATGGCACTTTCCCCTTCGGGTAAAACGCCATTCCAAAAGCTGCTTTCCCTAACTAAAAACGTTACAGGAATATGGCGTGAATGCAGCATTTCTGCTAATTCAATGCCTATTAATCCGCCTCCCACAATAACAGCACGTTTACAAACCTCGTTATTAGGTGCATATTTCTCTAAATTATCTAAATCTTGTTTATGGTACATGCCCATTACACCTTTTAAATCTTGCCCAGGCCAGCCAAATTTATTGGGTTTACTTCCTGTGGCAATAATCAATTTATCATATTTAAGGGTTTCACTCGTAGCAAAATGTAACGTTTTAGCTTTAGCTTCAATTTGTTTTACATAGCCCTTTTTAAGGTTAATTCTGTTCTTTTTCCAAAACCAATTTTCATAAGGCTGCGTATGCTCAAATTTCATATGTCCCATATACACGTACATCAACGCGGTACGTGAAAAGAAATAATCGGTTTCAGCAGAAACAATGGTGATTTTTTTATCGGAAAGTTTACGAATATGTCTTGCAGCAGTTACGCCAGAAATTCCGTTTCCAATTATAACGATGTGTTCTTCCATAATTTGGTTGTTATGCGTTATTAGGTCGCAGCTAAAGATAAGAACTTAACGATAGCCTTTAATTTAGAACAAATTTAAATTGATTGCCATGTGTAAGGAATTGCGGCGCACTAAGACGCGAAATATTTGTTATTTTTTTTGAAAGTTTCTTGAAATAAGAAAGACTTAGGTGAGAGTAAATCGAAAATTAAATTATTCAAAAATGAAAAAAATAATAATATCCATAACAATTTTACTAGTGGCAATTTCAGTGCAAGCCCAAAATCTGAATTCTTTTTTTAACGAAGCGGATGCTTTTTTTAAAGCTAATGTATCAAATGGAAGAGTGGCTTATGACAATATACATAAAGATCCTTCACAATTAAAAGAAGTGTTAAAAATAGCTCAGGGCATTTCAATTTCTAAAGATGATGCGAAGAACTATCAGGCGTTTTGGATTAATGCTTATAACATATTGGTAATAAAAGGATTGATTGATGAGTATCCTACCAAATCACCCTTAGACCATGCTGGTTTTTTTGATAAAACAACGCACAATATTGGCGGAAAAAACATTACGTTAAATGATATAGAGCACAAACTATTACGAGGTCAGTTTAACGATGCGCGTTTTCACTTTGTGTTGGTGTGTGGTGCGGTAGGGTGCCCACCTCTTATAAATAGAGCTTATTTGCCAAATACATTGGATGCTCAATTAGAGGCTCAAACTAAAAAAGCGATTAATGGAGATTTTATTAGAGTAAATGAAAAGAAAAACCGTGTAGAAGTATCGCAAATTATGGAATGGTATAAAGGTGATTTTAAAATGGATGGAATGGACGAAATAGACTTTATAAATAAATTCAGAGACGAAAAATTGGAAGGAAAATGGAAGTTAAGCTACTTTCCTTACAATTGGACAATTAATAAACAATAACATCAACATTTAAAAACGAAATAACAAACCAAAAATCAAAATAATGAAAAAAATAAAAATAATAGTAATAGCAATAATAGCGATATCGTTTAACGGATTTTCGCAAGAAGAAGCGCAAGAGGAACGTAGTGTAATTCAAACCTATACACCATCAATTCTTCTTAAAAAAGGACAGTGGGATATAAAATGGTTTAATAATATATATACTGAAACTTCAGATTTATTTGGCAATCAAGAAGGGACACAGAAAAGAGACATACCTAGAAATACATTTTTCACATCTTCTGTTGATATTTTTACAGGTATTTCTGATAATAATAGATTAAACATAGGGCTTTTGTTTGAAGTGAGGTCTAATGCTATTGGTGGCAGAAATACACTAGATGTGTTTTCATTTGATGGCGAGAGAGGAACAGCACGTTCAGGTTTAACCTCATTTGCACCAGCAATTAAATTCAATCCAATTAAAAGCGTAGGTAATTTTACCATTCAAACTGCATTTCATATTCCGTTAATAGATAATGAAACAGAAAATGGTGTATTTTTAGATCAAGACGGATTTATATTCCAAAATAGATTTTTCTATGATTATAGCTTTGCAGGTGGTGATTGGCAGTTATTTACAGAACTCAATACAGAGTATAATTTTGGAGAACAAGAAAGTTTTGCTTACAACAGTTTACGTTTAACACCTGGTGTGTTTTTAAGCTATTTTCCGAGTTCTAAATTTACAGTACTTGGATTAGCGCAACATATAGAACTTATTTCTTTTGGAGCTAACGATGCAGGTACTAACGATTTTAGTCAAAGTGCCACAATTCTTGGTGGAGGCGCAAAGTATCAATTAACAAAAGCATTAAATGTAGAGTTTTTGTACTCTAACTTTCTATTTGGAAAAAATACAGGACTAGGGCAAACATATAATGTTGGCCTTAGAGCTTTGTTCTAGTAGAATAATATCATATTAAATAGTAAATTAGGAGCTTAAAAGTAATAATATATGAAGCCTTTTAAGCTCTTTTTTTTTGTTTTAATACTCAGTTTACAATCCTGTAAAACACAAACTAAGAAAATCAACGGGGTAAGCTTTGTGGCCGCTAATGCTGAGGTATCTGAAAAGCACGTTAACCCGGTTGTGAATGTAAATGCAAATTATGCAGCCATTATGCCTTTTGGGTTTATAAAAGATTTAAAACACCCAAAAATCATTCACAATGCACATAGACAGTGGTTTGGAGAAACCGTAGATGGTGCGAAACAATACATTGGAGCGCTAAAGAAAAGAGATATTAAAATTATGCTGAAGCCTCAAATTTGGGTATGGCATGGTAAGTTCACTGGGCATATTGAAATGCAAAATGAGGAAGACTGGAAAGCCTTGGAAGATTCCTACTCCAAATTTATTTTAGAGTATGCGGTGTTAGCTAAGCAACTTAATATCGACATATTTTGTATTGGTACTGAGCTGGAACAGTTTATAGACAAACGAACACCTTACTGGCTAGACTTGATAAAAGAAATTAAAACAATCTATAAAGGGAAGCTAACCTACGCAGCCAATTGGGACGAATTCAAAAGAACACCTTTTTGGAATGCCTTAGATTACATTGGCGTTGATGCCTATTTTCCTGTTAGTGATAGTAAAACACCAACATTAGAAGAATGTATGATAGGTTGGGAAGCACATAAGGCGATTATAAAATCAACTTCTGAGCAATCAGGGAAACCCATTCTTTTTACAGAGTTTGGTTATAGAAGTGTAGATTATTCTGGTGCCGCACCTTGGAAAAGCGATAGAAATATGAAGCAGGTAAACCTAGAAGCACAAACCAATACAACACAAGCGCTATTTGAAACCTTTTGGAAGGAAGAATGGTTTGCAGGTGGGTTTATTTGGAAGTGGTTTATTAATCATGATAAGGTTGGAGGGCATAACAACCCTATGTTTACACCACAAAACAAACCAGTAGAGGCATTAATTCGTAAATATTATAAAACAAATTCTTAATGCAAAAGTGGAGGTATTTACTGTTTTTTGTTTTGATACTCTCGTCTTGTACAAATGCAGACGACAATATTGAGCAAACCTTAGGGATATATGTTTCTAATACTACTGTTGAAAAAGGTGCCGTAATTGCATGTGCTGCCAGTGATGTAACCACTGGAAATGTACTAACGTTTTTTTATCCTGAAGAAGGTGCTACCAATATTAGGTTTTACGAAACTGAAGATACAGAAGTAGATCATGAAGATTATGCTAACTATAAACAGATTTTTATTAATAGCGCGCCGTTTTTCAACGGTCATTTAGGTAAGTTTACGCAGTCATCATCTAGTGAAAAATGGGTGATTATTACTTTTGAATTAGATGGAGAAGTGAAAATTTCAAACCCGATAAGGATTAAACATGTGTCAAAACCCACGGTTTGGACAACGGCTGTGGCTATAGACCAATTCACTTCAGGTATGCCTATTTTTTCGTGGGAGCATGATGCAACTGGCGATAATGCCATTTATTTTCAGGTAATTTCCGATGTTCAGGATAATTTGTTGTCTGGTACATATACTTACGAAAATTCGTTTCAATACTATAATACCAGTAATGTGGTGCTAAATGTTACTACTAAAACGCCTCCAGATTTAATACTTGGAAACGATTATAATTTTACATTAATGGATGTAAGTTTAGATAATTGGGTAAATTTGGTAATTGCTAAATCTTTTAGGGCCCAATGATAACCAGAACTTTAATCTGCATTACGTTTCTATGCTTAAGTTATATTTCATTAGCGCAAGAACGGTATGTGGCCGATGTAAAAGTTCAAGGTAACAAGAAGTTAAAGTCATCCTTCGTAAAAAAACTAGCATCCTTAAAAACTGGCGATGTTTTAGATTCTTTACTTATTGAAGAAGACATGAAACTTCTAAAACGCTTACCTTCAATCTCCCACGCATCATATCAGGTGTTTCCTGCTAAGGACAATACCTTCAATATTTTTTATAATATTGAAGAGAATTTTACTTTAATTCCATCTGTTAATTTCTATACCACAGATAACGACGAATTTGCATACCGCATAGGGTTGTATGAGTTTAATACGTTCGGAAGAAATATTATAATTGGTGGGTTTTACCAAAAAGACATTTACGATTCTCATGCTATCAATCTTAGGGCACCATTTTTGTTTTCAAGACATTGGGGGTTAGCTGCTAATTATCAAGATTTAACCACTCAAGAACCCGTGTTTTTTGAAGATGAAACCGCCCAATACAGGTACAATAATAAAAGCTATGAAATTCTAGGTTTGTACCGTTTCAATTTTCATAATCGGTTGGAATTTGGTGTAAATTACTTTACAGAAGATTACAGATTTAAAGGTGAAAATATTAATAATCGTCCTGAGCTAAACGTACATAAATGGTTAGCAAAAGGTGTTTACGAGTACAATAACCTTAATTATTTTTATCATTTTGTTTCTGGTTTTAGAAGTGTTTTTAACTTTCAATATGTTACCTCTACAAACGATATGCTTCCTGATTTTTTTATTGGATGGAACGATTTTTTCTATTTTAAGCGTATAGGCGAAAACGGTAATTGGGCTAACAGATTACGCATGGGGTTGTCTACAAACGATGAAACACCATTTGCACCTTTTTCTGTAGATAATAACCTAAACGTTCGTGGCGTAGGAAACACTATAGATAGAGGCACAGGCGTAATTGTAATTAATACTGAATACCGGCATACGCTTTATGAAAAAAATTGGTTCGTTTTGCAAGGAAATGCGTTTATAGATGCAGGTACATGGCGAAACCCGGGAGGCGATTTCGGTGATTTTAGTAAGAAAGACAATGTAAAAATTTACCCAGGTTTAGGACTGCGCTTTATTCATAAAAAAATCTATAATGCTATTTTTAGAATAGATTATGGATATGGTATTACCGAGAATGCTACTAAAGGTTTTGTATTTGGTATTGGGCAGTATTTTTAAGGAAATTCAATTTTTAAAAAGAAAAATTATTAATTCCATAAAATTATTAAAAATAAAAATTTGTTTTATCCGCTTATAGTCAGCATTTTATATATTTGTCACTTAACTAAAACAAATCTACATGAAAACTTTAAAAGTATTTTTATTCGTGGCTGTTGCCTTAATATTCTCATCTTGTAGTAAAGATGATGGACCAGTTGTAATCGAACTTAATGCTACAAATATCGAAGGCACCTATGAAATAACACTTTTACAGAGTTCTTCTCGAACAACAAGTACAGCTTCAAACGGAAGCGAAGTTCTTATTGAAACAGAAACCTCTGTAGCTGATACATTTACCAATGCTATTTTAACCTTCAATGCAAATAGAACTTACACAACCTCTGGAAGTTTTAGAGTTACTTATACACTTACAGTAACTGGGCAAAATCCAGAAACGGAAAGCGAAATAGTGACTCTGGATGATGAAGGTAGTTACAGTTTAGACTCAAATAACAATACTATATCCCTTGATGGTGATATATTTGATGTACTATCCTTTAACGGTACAAATATTACACTTAGAGGTGAGGATACAGATAATTTCAATGGTGAAACTACGGTTACAATTACAGAAATTAGACTCGTTAAACAAAATTAATAACATTCTTACATAGAAAAAAACTACCTAGTATAGGTGGTTTTTTTTATGTATTATTTTCAAAAGTAAAACCAGATTTTAGAATGAAATTTAATGCGCCCTTCATTATTAATCAGAGTAATACTTATTATTACATAAAAAAAATTAAACTGTGAGAACTCTTGCAATTGGAGACATTCATGGAGGTCTAAAGGCTTTAATACAATTATTAAATAGCTTAGAAATCAAGGATGAAGATAAGTTAATTTTCATGGGCGATTATGTAGATGGGTGGAGTGAATCTGCACAGGTTATTCAATTCTTAATTGAGCTTTCAGAAAAATTTGAATGTATTTTCATCAAAGGAAATCATGATGTTTGGTGCGAAGAATGGTTAAGAAATGGAGAGGTGAATCCAACTTGGTATATGCATGGTGGTAAAGAGACCATGGAAAGCTACGAAGGATTTTCAATAGAACAAAAACAAGCTCATTTAGTGTTCTTTGAAAATTTAAAAATGTACCATATTGATGACCAAAACAGACTGTTCTTACATGCAGGATTTACTTCCATGCACGGTGTAGAAAAAGAAGTATTCCAAACCACATTATATTTTGACAGAACCCTTTGGGAAATGGCATTAACGATGGACAAGCGCATTGAAAAAAACTCAGAATTATATCCAAAACGATTAACGCATTATAATGAAATCTACATAGGCCATACGCCAACTATAAACTATGGAGAGTATGAACCAATGAACGCTATAAACATCTGGAATATTGATACTGGAGCAGCCTTTTTCGGAAAACTATCAGCTATAGATATTGATACGAAAGAAATCTTTCAAAGTGATATTGTAAAGGATTTATATCCGGATGAAAAAGGTAGAAATAAGAATTAGGTATTTACTAAATTTTCTTGATAATAAGTTTTAAGCTCAGAAGGAGAAGCACCCAATCTACTTTTTAAATGAATACGCCAAAAGTGAAATTGAGTTTTCCATACACCATGTTTGTGATAGCGTCTAGCAGAGGTAGTTAGCCATTTGGGAATCACAACAAATTCATTTAAAGCATAGAGTCTTTTTATTAAAACATTGTCTTCATAAATCTCATAAGTTTCGTCATAACCCTCGATTTTATTAAATAATTTGCGTGTAATGAATTGACTTTGATCACCGCCACGACTTACTCTAAATGGTAAAGCGGTTAAGCATCCTGCCAATTTTAGCCACCAATGTTTGCTATTAAATCGCATTCTAAAACAACCAGCTTTATTACCTTTTTTTACTTCAGAAAGTATATGAAAGTCATAGTTTTTAGGAGGAAAAGAATCAGCATGTAAAAAATATAAAACATCGCCTATGGCATGTTTTGCACCATGGTTCATTTGTTTGGCGCGTCCTTTTTGGCAATCTATCAACCTAATGTTAGTTCGAGTGTCACGCCATTGGTGTGATGTATCGAGAACTATACTTTTAGTGTTGTCATCACTTCCCCCATCAACCACAATTATCTCTTCAACATTCTCTTTAGTAGAATTTTCAATAAGATAATTAAGCAAATTTTTAATAGTCGCTGCTTCATTTAAAACGGGTATAATGATGGATATTTTACTCATTCAAATCCCAGTTGTAATCTTTAAAACGCTTTTTAGCATTTTTCGAAATCTTTACGTCAGAATACCGATTTAAAAAATCGATAAGCGAACCGTTTTGCTTAAAATCCTTTGCAAACCATTGAAATATTTTAGAGAGCTCTAACTCGTCTTTTGAAATAGAATTACGTTCACGGTCTTTTAAAAATTCCTTTGTAGCCTTAATTAATTGTGCTTCTAAATTAGAAGAGCTAAAGGCTTTATTTTGCAATTTCGGACAAGAATACGATGCGCAAACAATAGCAAAATGAATACGTGGTTCGTTCATCTTACGTAAAATATCATGTTCTATTTCATCTAGATTATACCATTTTTCTCCTAATTTCCAGTAGCGTTGTTGCCATGGATTTTTAATGTTCTTTATGCTTTTTACTAGATAATGGCGTAGAATTAAATCGATAGTCATAGCATTGTAAGCATTAATCCAATAGGCCAGTTTTTCTTCTTTCGACCAAGAATCGTTAGGTAAGTTTTCACCCATTTGCTCAATATAACTACGTAGTAATTTATAACTGTCTTTAAAACCTGTATAATTCACATTTCCAGCTTCAGAAACATGTGTCTCAAGTAAATCATTAAATGTTTTATGGTTAAATGCTTTTGGAGCATTTACTTCATTTTTAATTATAGGTTTTTCTATAATTATAATTTCCTCTTCTGTATCAGGAACGTACAAAGAGTCTGATATTTTTATCACTTTAGAAGTGGTTGTTTTTACAGAATCCGTCTGACTTACATTTAACGTTGGTTCAATAGCAGATGCTTTAGTAACAGTACTCACTTTTTTACTGCTAGAACAGGACACTGTAAAACAGATGATAAGAATAAGGCCAACATATTTCATAAGCAAAAGCGAATTTTTAACTAACAACAGCCACCACCATCATAATGATAGGTAGATTCACTAATGAAAATATCGTGCCGATTTAAACTTGCTAGTGCACCAGCAGTTTTATCACATATAGCTAAAGGCTGGTTTTTCAATAACACATGGCCTTGCTTGTCATCAAAATAATCATCTTCACCATAGTAAATTGCAGCTTTTCCTGTGAAGATGCATGGGCCATCTTTGGGCATGGGGTCTTTTATGGCAGCAACTTCAATAGATTCAATATATATTAATTCTTCGGTTGGGTAATGTTTTGGGTCTAATATTCTATATGGTTTTCTAGCCCTAATTTCTATGGTTCCAAAACCTGCATCGGTTAATGCTTTTACATAATCGGCAATAGGTAAACTGCCACTTAAACATAGGGCTCGTAATCGTTCGTCATTCCGAAGTGTGTCATTCATGGGCTGTTCACAAGTAGGATCACTCATCACAAGCTTTCCATGAGGTTTTAAAACGCGATACATTTCGGCGATGGCCTTTTTTAAATCTTCTGCCTTAAAAATATTAAATAGGCAATTTTGAGCAGCAACATCAATGGAATTATCTTCTACTGGAAGATGCAGTGCGTCACCTTTTTTAAGTTCAACAAAATCACTTTTAAACCAGTCGTTTAGTACCTCGGCTTCTTTAAAATTTTCCCTTGACGCTTCTAGCATTTCATCTACCACATCAATACCAACAACTCCACCTTTTTGACGATTGAAATACGAAAATTGTAGTAATTCCATACCGCCGCCAACACCAACATAAAGCATTTTTGGATTATTGGTTAAGTCACGAGCATGCACTGTAGAACCACAGCCATAATTCATCTCCTGCATAATTTTAGGTATTTTTAACCCGGGTAATTCCCAAATAGGATTTGTAGTGCAGCATAAACCAACATCTGGAGTTAAGGCAGCTTCTTTATATACGTTGTGTGTGGTTTCTAGATAGCTCATTAAATTAAAAGTTTTAAATTGTTTGTGAATTTAGGTGCTATAACTTACAGTACAGGTAACCTTTATTACACAATTATAGGGTTTCAATAAGTGTTTTAAATAAAGCAACCATATCTGGTTCTGCCTTTTCTGCCATAGCAATAATTTCGGCTATATTCACCGGTTTTAAATTATCTGGGTCGCATTCATCTGTTAAAACTGACACTGCTGCCACTTTTAATTTTAAATGGTTCGCGACGATAACCTCAGGAACTGTACTCATACCAACAGCGTCAGCTCCAATAATCTTTAACATTCTGTATTCTGCTCTAGTTTCCAGTTGCGGCCCTACAACACTGGCGTAAACACCTTCATGCAAGGTTATGTTTTTTGCTTTTGCAATGGATTTAAAAGTTGCATTAATGTTCGTATCATACGGTGCACTCATATCTACGAAACGTTCGCCCATTTGCTCTATACCTCTAACGGCAAGCGGCGAGCTTCCTTGGAGGTTAATATGGTCATCAATAAGCATGAGTTCGCCTTTTTTAAAGTCTAAATTAATGGCTCCAGCAGCATTAGACACCAAAAGTGTTGAGATACCTAACTGTTGCATCACTCGCACAGGATAGGTAACGTCTTGCAGTGTGTAGCCTTCATAAATATGAAAACGCCCTTGCATAACTATAACTTTTTTACCGCCCAAATTGCCATAAATAAGTTTTCCTTTATGAAACTCTACAGTTGCCGTAGGGAAGTTGGGAATATGGTTATAGCTTACTTCTTTAAGAATTTCTACAGCATCTATAAGTTGTCCTAGGCCAGTGCCAAGAATAATGCCAACTTCAGGTTTTTCGAAGCCTTTGTCTTTAAGGTAATCTACCGTTTCTTTAATAAATTTAAGCATGTAGTTGTTTTATTTTCTCTTGTAATTTTACGTTCGATTTATAAAAACTTGAAGCCATTAAATCTTCATAAGTATCAATGTCATTTAGGGTATCTAATGTACTAAATGTAATTGCCTTTTTATTTAGTTCTTGTACTGTTTCTTCAAATAAATTAGCACTGCTCCAAGGTTTATTTTCAAACACACAGTGGTACAATTTTGATAGCCCAATTAGATAATAGCCACCATCAACAGCAGGACCAAAAACGGTGTTGCTTTTTTCTAAAGCTTTTGATCCATCGGAGATATGCGCTGCGGTAATATCTGGTAAATCAGAACCTATTAAAACAATGCGTTCGTAGCCATCATCAAAACCTTTGGCGAAAGCATTTTTCATTCGTACACCAAGATTCTCACCTTTTTGCACAAATTTATCAAAGCCGTGCCATGTATCATCAACAATGACATCAGAAAAGTAAATGCGTTTATCGGCTTTAACTTTTGCAGTTGCTTTTTCGGTAATTTTTACCAATTCTTTGTAAACTTCAAAAGCACCCATATCACCAATGGTTTTGGCAAGACGGGTTTTTACGGTTCCAAGTTTTATGTTTTTTACAAACACGATAACAAGTTCTTTAGTCATATACTTTAATACCTTTATGTAACCATTTGCTCCATACTTTAGAAAATGTATGCACAGAATCGGTCGGTTTTTCTTTTGAATTTAGTACGTCTAAATCATTATTTTTCCATTCAAAAATACCACCATATAAATTTAAAACATTGGTGTAGCCTGCTTTCTTTAGTTTTTCAGCGATATCTTCAGAACGTATGCCTAAAGAGCAATATACCACAATGGGGCTTTTTTTGTTTGGAAGTTTTTCTTGAACGGAGTCTAAGCTAAAAAAATCATAACCTACGTATATGGCATCTTTTATATGGCTTGTCTTAAATTCTCTTTCCTCTCTAGAATCTAAGAGTGTAACTTGTTCTTGTATGTTTTTAAGTGAATCTACAGATATGTAAGGGATGGTTTCCTTATTCTGTTGCTTTAAGAGTTTAGCCAATTTTTTTTGGGAAAATCCCGAAACAGAAACGCACATACATACTATAAAAATAAAATATCTCATAATTTTTTAAGCTACCGAACCTTGGCAACTGCTTCCAGCCCCAGCAGTACAACCATAGCAATGTTGTGAAATTACAATATGTCGCCCCTCTAAAAGATCTTCGTTGTAATCTGAAATATGTTTCACTTTGCTGTTAACAGGCAATTCCAGCATTTGGTTAAAATCGCAATCGTACAAATAGCCATCCCAACTTACTGAAATGGTATTGGTACACATAACGTTTGCTACAGCAGAGGGATTGTAAGCATCAACCAATTGATACATGTAGTCCTCATAGTTTTCAGAGGCAATCAAATAGTCTAAAAACCTAGAAATGGGTAAATTGGTAATGGCAAATAAATTATGAAATTGAATCCCAAAATCCTCTAACAATGCTTTTTTAAAATCTTTTTCCATAGACATTTGGTCTCCTGGTAAAAAAGCACCTGAGGGATTGTATACCAAATCTAATCGTAAATTACTTTCTGGCATGCCATAACCTATGGCATTTAGCATTTTTAGCGCTTCTATCGAAGCATCAAAAACACCATCGCCACGTTGCTTATCGGTCTTACCACGCGTCCAATGTGGCATAGAGCTTACCACATGTACATTGTGTTTTTTAAAGAATTCTGGCAAATCGTAATATGTTTTATTGGCTCTAATAATGGTAAGATTAGAACGGACGATAAAATCCTTAATACCGGCCTTTGATGCTTCTTCAACAAACCATCTAAAATTCGGATTCATCTCTGGTGCACCTCCAGTTAAATCCAATGTATGCGCTCCTGTATTTTTTATCACCTGTAAACATTGCTGCATAGTCTCCTTTGTCATAATTTCCTTTCGATCTGGGCCAGCATCTACATGACAGTGTTCACACACTTGATTACACATATAACCCACATTTATTTGAAGGATCTCTAACTTTTTTGCTTTAAGTGGAAACTGGTTGGTTTCTGAAATTTTTGAAGCAAATGTTGGTAATTCTCCATTTTTAAAAATGCCATTAGACAGAATTTCTAACTGTCTTTTACTATTGGCCAATGCGCTTTCGCGTTTATGAAGTGATTGTGTTTTTACTTTCGTCATATCCTTTCTTAGGGGCTATTAATCTTGATAAGTTCTTGTTTGCGTTAGGGATTGAAACGGCAGCTTTTGGCGAGGCGTGCATCGAGCCAAAACTATTAGTGGAAAGCCCGACCCCGCTTCGAGAGCCTCAGCGACCGAACGGGGTAACGCCCAAACAATTTACCCGTCTAACTTATTAACTTTATTCATCATTTGCACACCATGTACTAAGGTTGCACCACTTTTTATGGCGGCACCAACGTGGATAGCTTCCATCATTTCTTCTTTTGTAATGCCGCGTTGCAACCCATCTTGCGAGTAGGCGTCTATACAATACGGACATTGCTCCGTATGTGCAACAGCAAGCGCTATTAAGGATTTCTCGCGGGCAGTAAGTGCACCTTCTTCAAAAACCTTTCCGTAATATTCAAAGAATTTATTACCTAATTCCTCACTCCACTCTGTTATTTTTCCAAATTTCCTTAGGTCTGATGGGTCGTAATATGTTTTTTGCATTCTAAAATTTTTTCAGGTAAAGATAAACAACTAGTAGATTATGTCGCTAAAAAAGGGAGGACTTAACAAAAATTTCAGATATTTTAATTACTTTAATTTTTTGTAGAGATACGGCTTTGTATATAGGTTTTTAGTTTTAATTAAGAGGCTAATTTTTACAGTGTAAAGGATTTAGATTTTGAATATCGATTTCATTCAAAATTCACTAAGCAAATTCCATGTTTCAATTCTTCCCTCTATCTTGGCTTTCCCAAATTATTTTTATTAGTACATTTACATTTCCAATAAATTTATTGTTTTGATAGCAGCACATTCTATAGATCAAGTTTTTGAAACCGCTCGGGTAGAGGAGGTTATTGGCGATTTTGTGCAATTAAAAAAAGCGGGTAGTAATTATAAAGGGCTTAGTCCGTTTAGCGACGAGCGTACGCCAAGTTTTATGGTATCTCCCGTAAAACAAATTTGGAAAGATTTTAGTACAGGTAAAGGTGGCAATGTCGTGGCATTTTTAATGGAACACGAGCATTTTACCTACCCAGAAGCCATAAAATACCTAGCAAAAAAATACAACATCGAAATTGAGGAAACGGAGCAGACGAACGAGCAAAAAGAAGCTGCTAACGAGCGTGAAAGTTTGTATTTGGTTAGTGAGTTTGCGAATGCTTATTTTCAAAAGATTTTACATAAAACAGACCAAGGTAAATCTATAGGTTTAAGTTATTTTAAAGAGCGCGGGTTTACAGATAAAACCATAAAAACCTTCGATTTGGGCTATTCGTTAAACGAATGGCAAGCGTTTACGGATGAGGCGTTAAAAAAAGGATATCAGTTAGAGTTTTTAGAAAAAACAGGACTCACTATTGTAAAGGATGAAAAACGATTTGATCGTTTTAAAGGACGCGTAATGTTCCCTATTAAAAGTATGAGTGGCCGTGTTTTAGGATTTGGAGGACGAATTTTAATCAACGATAAAAAGGCTGCCAAATACTTAAACTCTCCTGAAAGCGATATTTATCATAAAAGCAAGGTACTTTATGGTATTTACAATGCCAAACAAAGCATAGCGAAAGAAGACAATTGTTTTTTAGTAGAGGGCTATACCGATGTGATTCAATTCCATCAAACGGGAATTAAAAATGTGGTGTCGTCTTCAGGGACTGCTTTAACTTCGGAACAAATTCGATTAATAAATCGCCTTACTAAAAATATTACCGTACTTTTTGACGGTGATGCGGCAGGTATTCGTGCTTCACTTCGAGGTATAGATTTAATTCTAGAACAGGGCATGAACGTAAAGGTTTGTTCTTTTCCAGAAGGAGAGGATCCGGATAGCTTTGCGAAACAAAATACTCTTGAAGAACTAACGTTGTTTCTTGAAGAAAACGCCAAGGACTTTATTCAGTTTAAAGCTTCAATTTTATATGAAGATTCTAAGAACGATCCTATTAAAAAGGCGGAAACTATTAGGGATATTGTAAATAGTATTTCAAAAATTCCTGATACGATTAAAAAGGAAATTTACATCCAGGAATGCGCTCGCATTATGGATATAAGCGAAGCAGTTTTGTTTAGCACCTTGGCGCAAATTAACCAAAAAGAACACAAGGAGGATAACAAAAGACAGAAACAACAGCAAAAAAGTTTTGAGGTAATAAAGCACGAACAACCTGTTAAAAAAGTTGATGTACAATACCTGTTGGAGCGAAAAATAATTGAGTTGCTTTTACTCTACGGTAATAAAACTGAGAGTTTTGAGGATTTGGTGATGACCGAAACTGAAGAGGGGGAATTGGTTCTAAAACCTGTAACTCAAACGGCAAAGGTTTTTGAGAAAATCTATTTGGATTTACATGAAGATGAAATGGAATTTTCAAACCCACAGTTCAAACATTTGTATTACACTATTATTGATAAATTACACCAAGATTCTGAGTTTGAGCTAAAGACGTTTATCAATTCCATGAATTCTGAAACCGTAAACGAAATAACACATATTTTAATGGAGGACGAACGTTACAATTTAAGTGATTGGCAGCGAAAAAATATCTTCCCAAAAGAAAAGCATCAAACAGTAGCACAACTGGTTAGTGAAACTATTTTGAGTTTACGATGTTTTTTAATTGAGCAAAAAGTCATGAATTTTCAGCAAAAAACAATCGAGCACAAATCTGAAGTAAACAAATCTGTGCTCGAAGAGGTTAAGGAATATTCTAGTTTAAAAATGTTATTATCTAGAAAACTTAATCGTGTGTTATAAGTCTAAAAACTTGGCTTGATTTACTAAGTCTACCATATTATCAACTTTTAGTTTTTTCATCAAGCGTGCTTTATAAGTGCTTACTGTTTTTTCGTTGATATTTAGTTCTTTCGAAACTTCTTTGTTTTTCTTGCCAATGGCCAAAAGTTTTAAAACTTCTGTTTCTCTAGTAGAAAGTTTTTTAAAGAATCTACCATTTTTGTTATTTCTTGTTCCAAAGGCCAATTCTTGGGTTAATTCGTTGCTTAAATGAATACCATCATTGTAAACCTTTAATACAGCTTCATTAATGGTAATAACGTTTTCGTTTTTTGAAATATATCCTGAAGCACCAGCTTTAATAGAATTAAAGCCATATACATTTTCAGGTTGTGCACTAAACATTAAAGCTTTAACATCTGGGTAATCAGATTTTAAATATCTTAACACCGTTAGGCCATTAAGTTTAGGTAAATCAATTTCAGAAAGTAAAACATCTACGGGTTCTTTTTTCAGGAATTCTAAAATGGCTTCGCCATTATCAACGCTCCCAACAATTTTAATGTCAGACGAAGCGGAAAACAAATGTTCTAACCCTTTTCTAACTATAGGATGAGGGTCTGCTATTAATAATTTAATCATATCTTAGGGTTTTTAGTGGTTACTATGATGTTTTTTTTGAGAGAATCATAGTATGTTGCCTGGGCAATATGCCCTATTGTCAAAAATAGTAAAAAATGTTGATATCCTAATACTTACAATAAATTATCGGGTATCTCGCAAATAGGAATAGGAATCATTTTGTGTTTGTTATTTCTATTGTAGCGTTTGTAAATTTTAAAAACTTCTTTTTCTCTACCAGAAAAATCAGTTTCAGATTTTCCTTTATCATCCATTTGCATTGCCCATTCCAGTTCTGGGTAAGACGCTCCAATTTGGTCCTCATCGCTTCTTGCATCACCAAAAAGGCCATCGCTAGGTGCGGCGGTCATAATAGATTCTGGTACTTTTAAGTACTCACCAAGTTGATATACTTCAGATTTCAACAAATCAGCAATTGGGCTTAAATCTACGCCGCCATCTCCATATTTTGTGTAAAAGCCAACACCAAAATCTTCTACTTTATTACCAGTGCCGGCCACTAATAATCCATATAACCCTGCATAATAATATAAGGTAGTCATGCGTAAACGTGCTCTAGTGTTTGCTAAAGCCATATCAACAGTGGCTTGATCGCCGTCTAGGTGTACTTCCGTTTTAAATTCCTCAAAAACTGGTGTTAAGTCGGCTCGAGTATCTTCAACATTGTCAAAGCGTTTTTTAAGCTGTGCAATATGTTCATGAGCACGTGTTACATGGCTTGTTGCTTGATGTATAGGCATTTCTACACATAAAACTCTTAAACCGGTTTTTGCAGCAAGTGTAGATGTTACCGCAGAGTCAATACCACCAGAAATACCAATAACAAAACCGTTAATTCCTGCGTTTACGGAGTAATCCTTTAACCAGTTTACTATATAATCAACAACTTTTTCTGTTTGCATATCAAGGGAAATTAAATATGAGAATACTACCTTTGTACACAAAAATAACCTATACTCTCAATTTATAAAAATTTATAGCGTTTAGTTTTACATGAAAAATTTGTTGTTATCGTTTTTTAGTTTGCTGTTTATTGTTTCATGTAAAAATGAAACTGAGGTTGAAAAAGCAATAGCGAAAATAAATATTGATATTTCGGTAGAGCGTTTCGATCAATTTTTTGGAAATGCTGAGATTGCTGATTTGCCCAAATTGAAACAAGCATATCCGTTTTTATTTCCAAAAAAATATAATGATACTTTCTGGATAGGTAAAATGAAAGATACCTTGCAGCAAGAATTGCTTCGAGAATCTAATAAGAAATATAAAAATTTTAGTAGTGTAGAAGCTGAAATAGAATCTTTATTTAGCCATTTAAAATTTTACTATCCTGAATTTAATCCACCTCGAGTGATTACAACAACCTCTACTATTGATTATAGAAATAAAGTGATTGTAACAGATACTATTGCCATTATTGCTATTGACAACTATTTAGGTAAAGACCATTATTTTTATGAAGGTATTCAAAAATTCATCCGAAGTACTTTTGAGGAAGAGCAAATAGTTGTTGATATGGCGGATGAATACGCTAGGCATTATATCTATCAGCCTCAACGAAAAACACTTTTAGATGAGATGATTTATTTTGGGAAACAACTTTACTTTAAGGATGTAATGTTGCCTAGTAAAACAGAGGCACAACGCGTAGGCTATTCTGAGGCACAATTAGATTGGGCAAAAACAAATGAAGCCTATATTTGGCGCTATTTTATTGAAAGGGAGTTACTGTACAGTACCGATACCAAATTACCTAGCAGATTTATCAACCCAGCGCCTTTTAGTAAGTTTTATTTAGAACAGATTGATGCAAAATCCCCCGGAAGAATCGGGCAATATATGGGTTGGCAAATTGTAAAAGCTTACATGAAAAATAATGATGTGTCATTAAAAGACATGTTGCGAACCAAACCAGAAGATATTTTTAATAATTCGAAGTTTAAACCACGAAAATAATGGCTAATACTATAAAATCTAAAATTGAGTTGAATGTTGAATTGGATGAAAACCGAGTGCCAGAAAAGTTGTTTTGGACCGCAGAAGATGGAGGTATAACCAATGCGGAAGCAAAAGCGATGATGCTCTCTGTTTGGGATGATAAGGCTAAAGAAATGTTGCGTATTGATTTATGGACAAAAGACATGCCTGTTGATGATATGAAAATATTTTTCCATCAAACATTAGTAGCTATGGCAAATACTTTTAATCGTGCGACTCAAGATGCAAAAATGACGGCAACCATGAAAGACTTTTGCGATTATTTTGCTGAAAAGCTAGAACTGAAAAAGTAGAATTATAACTTTTTTTGTTCTTCCATATCCTTTTGAAGATGATCTAAATATAAAATACCATTGAGGTGGTCTATTTCATGCTGGAATATTACCGATGTAAAACCTACCACTGTTTCTGATTTGTGATTACCTTCCATAGTATCGTATTCAATTTGAATTTCTTTTGAGCGACTGCTCAAAGTTTCACTTCTATCAGGGATAGATAAACAACCTTCACGTACAGTTTGAGTTTCTTCTGAATATATAGTGATTTTTGGATTGAGATATACTTCAAAAGGTAAGTTTTCTTTATCGAAACGTTGCACCCAAATAATATTCTTCAAAATACCAACTTGCGGTGCTGCAATACCTACACCTAGCGACATGCTATCTCTTACTGTCGCGTACAAGCGTTTTACAAAATTTTGAAGTACCATGTTTTTTGGATTTGGTTTGACATAGCTACTTTGTTTCCTTAATAATAAAGAATCGCTTTTACGTGTAATTTTATAAACACGCATTGGCGTTATGCTATCGGCCCTCATAATTAGTGTTTTTTCTTCAGAAGAAAATAAATTGTCTTTAAGGCCTTTTGCGCTTGAACAAGCTAAAATTAAAAAGGAGATTATTAATATAAAAGTAGTTTTCTTCATAAAAACGGCATGCGAATTAAAATAAAAACAAGCAGGTGATTAAATAGTCTTAGTAGCTACCACTCGTTAATACGGTTTGAATCTAATTTAATAAAAATAAATAGTAAAATGGTAAATGCCCACAATCCTGACCCACCATAGCTAAACATAGGTAGAGGAATACCAATAGTAGGAATTAAACCCATTACCATACCAATGTTTATCATAAAATGGAAGAATATAATGGAAGCGACGCCATAACCGTAAACACGACTAAATTGCGATTTCTGAAGTTCGGCCAGGTGTAACACACGGAGTAACAAGAGTACAAATAGAATAACTACTAGGGTACTGCCTAAAAAGCCCCATTCTTCACCAACAGTACTAAAAATATAGTCGGTATGCTGTTCTGGAACAAATTTACCAGTAGTACGTGTACCTTCCATAAACCCTTTTCCTGTAAAGCCTCCAGAACTAATAGCTTTTTCAGATTCATTCAAATTATAAGCAAATGTACGTTTCATCTCCTCAAGCTTTTGAGGGTCTTTTTCTAAACGTAACCATAAACTAATGCGGTCTTGCTGATGAGGTTTTAAAATACTATTATAAAAAAACTGAACCCCAAAACTTAAAGCAGTACTCATGCCAATAATAAAGATACTGCGTAAAACTGATATTTTAGTTTTATTTAATAGGCGAAATACAATTAAAATTAAGGTAGCGACAATGGTTGTAATAATCGCCCCAAATTTAAGTGCTAAAATGGAAAGTAATATTACTACAATGCCAATGGTAAGATAAACTTTTGGTAAGCCTTCCCGGTATAGTACAAAGAAGAAAGCACCATATACAACTGTGCTTCCTGTGTCATTTTGTAATAAGACCAAAACAGCAGGAATTAATATTATTGCAAAAGTTCTTAATTGGTCTTTTAGATTTTTTATATCTGTATTTAAATCGCTAATGTATTTGGCAACAGCTAGAGCAGTAGCAGCTTTTGCAAATTCACTTGGTTGGATTGTAAAACTACCAATGGCATACCAAGATGTTGCACCGTTAACATTTTTGCCAAAAATGAATAAGCCTAAAAGCGATAGCATTGAAAATATGTAGATAATACTAGAAAACCGCTCGTAAAATTTCGCGTCTAGCGCTAAGAGTAATACTATAAGTGCTACAGTTAAAAATATGAATATAAGCTGTTTGCCAAAGGGCTGGGAAAAATCGAAATAACTAATGTCTGTACCAGTATGGGATGCTGATAAAATATTAAGCCAACCAAAACCAACTAAAAGAAAAAACAGAATAATGGTTATCCAGTCAAATTTAAAATACTTATTTGTTTCCCTAACCATTATTGGTTGTAGTTTTAAGTTTATTTAGTTTTTGCTTTAGTCTACTATACTCTTGTTCTTCCACTAATTGAAGTTGGGTTTTGCCATTGATATTAAAAGGTTTGCCAGAATAAGGCTTAGCATACTCATTTTCAAGCGAATGTTTTAGAAGCCATTCTTCTAAATCAGTTCTAGTAATATAGCCTTTAATATGTTTTTCAATCATTAGGCTGGCAACTTTTCCAGCGAATCTGCTGCCCCAATATCCATTTTCAACAAAAACAGCAATAGCAATTTTTGGATTGTCTTTCGGCGCGAACGCTAAAAAAATAGAATGGTCGGTAAGTTGCGTTTTTACACTATCTATAATGGCGAAATTTTCAACAGTACCTGTTTTTCCGCATATATCTATATTTTTTATTTGAAGAGACTTTGCAGTTCCATTTGTATAAACTTTATGCATGCCTTCTATTACAGGTTCAAAATGCTGCTTGTCAATAGTGGTGTATTTTGGTTTCGTAAAGTTATCAGGTAATGTTTCACCTTCAATATTTTTAATAACGTGTGGCGTATGATAGTAACCCCTGTTGGCAATTGCAGCAGCCATATTAGCCAATTGAATTGGTGTTGTGGCTACTTCACCCTGACCGATAGCGTTAGAAATGGTATAGGTAGAATAGAATGTTTTTGGATAAATTCGTTTGTAGTAATCTCTATCTGGTATTCTGCCTTTTTGCCCAACGTGCAAATCATTATTTAAAAAATTGCCCAACCCGAAACTTTGCGCGTGTTTACTCCAAGTGTCAATGCCTTCTGATGCACTTCCAGTTTTGTCTAAAATACGCCTATAAGTTGTTGCAAAATATGCATTACACGATTCTTGTATGCCAGTAATCATATCGTTGCGCCTACCTCTATAGCAGTGGCATTTCATAAACCTGTTTCCGTATTTGTACCCTGTATAACAGGTAATTTTTTCTTCAGGGGATATCACATCCTCTTGTAAAGCGATTAAGGCATTCATTAATTTAAAAGGGGACCCAGGTTCATAAACGCCTTGTAAGCTCCTGTTAAATAGAGGTTTTGCAATAGAATCATTATAAAGTTTTGTAAAGTTTTTTGAGCGTTCTCTGCCTACCAAAATATTTGGGTCGTAGGTGGGGGCAGCAACCATAGCCAAAATTTCACCAGTTGAAGGCTCAATTGCAATAACGCCTCCACGTTTGTTCTCCATTAATAGTTCGCCATACGCCTGTAAGTCTGCATCAATAGTTATGGTAATATCCTTTCCTTGCTCTGGGATAGTATCAAATTTTCCATCCTTGTAAGGGCCAATATCTCTATTAAATCTATCTTTTTGAATGAACTTGATGCCTTTTACACCGCGTAAGGTTTCTTCATAGGATGCTTCAACACCTTGTTTTCCTTTTAAATCACCCATTTGGTAATAGGGGTCTCTTTGAATATCACGATTATTAACCTCGCCAATATCTCCCAAAACATTGGCGCCGATTGTAGTTTCATATTTCCGTAACGGTCTCTTTTGAATATAAAAACCTTCGAACTTCCTCATTTTTTCCTGTAAAACAGCATAGTCTTCTTTAGAAAGTTGAGGTACAAAGGGAGATGCTAATCTTGGAGAGTATCTTCTAGCACGTTCTAATTTTTTATCGTAGGTTTCACGGGATATTTTTAAGAGCTCACAAAACTCATCTACATCAAATTCACCAACCTCTCGTGGAATTACCATAACATCATAAGAGGGTTGGTTACCAACTAAAAGCTTCCCATTTCTATCGTATACAAAACCGCGTTTTGGGTAATCCCAAACCTTTCTTATGGCATTGTCTTCATATAAATTGTTAGAACCACCCTTGTAAATTTGAAGGTAAAATAACCTGCCTATAAAGGTAACGCCGCATAAAAGAACTAATAAAAAGAGTAGAAGTTGCCTCATTAAGATTTTCGACTAAAAATGATTGATAACAATGTAATCATTAAAATAGTAAATATACCTGAGAATAACGTTTTTTGAAACACAATTAGTATTCTAGAAAAGCTAAAAATTTCTAAAGAAAATAAAATAGTATGATGTAATAAAGTTAGCAACGAAATATAAACGAGTCTAGCACCAAATTCGGTATTATTGAATTTTACATTGTTGTGTTCATACATGGTGCCGAACGCAAATTTCAGGAATACAGGTCTTGCATAGGCAATAAATACGGAGGCCGCTGCATGTATACCACCAGAATCTGAAAACATATCAACTGTGAGACCTATTAAAAAACTTAAAAAAATGAACAGAATTCTATTATTTTTTATGGGGAAGAAAAGAACAAATATGATATATACATACGGATTAATATAACCTAAAAAGTTAATGTGGTTAAATAGTATTACTTGAAACAACACAAGTAAAATAAACCGAATACTATGTCCTGTTATAATACTATTCATGTGTGCTTTCTAAAAGGGTTTCAATTTCTTTCTTATCCGTATTTTCTATAATGTATACATGCTCAAGATTCGTCATATCATTAAATAACTTCACATTTATTTCATGAAAATTTTCACTGGCATCCAATTTTGAATTTATTACTGTTCCAATAGGGATTCCCTTAGGAAATATTGAGGAACGACCAGATGTGATTATAGTATCTCCTGCCTTAACAGGAGCAATTTTCTCAACATCCGTTAATTGAATAATGTTAGGTGAAATACCATTCCATGTGAGCGAGCCAAAATGATTTGTTTTTTTTAGTTGCGCACTAATTTTGCTCTTAGTATTTAAAATTGAAATTACTGTAGCGTAATTGCCAGAAACAGCATCTACAATACCAACAATTCCCAATGGAGACCTTACACCAAAGTCTTGCTTTATGCTGTCGTTTAGACCTTTGTTAATCAACAAAAAATTGTTTGATAGGTTGTAACTGTTTCGAATTACATTGGCGGAGAGGTATTTGTACTTTAGTTTTAAAGTACTATCCACTGCTATATGGCTTGTGTCTATTTGTTGATTTGTTAACAGCTGGTTTAAACGACTATTTTCTTCGGAAAGCTTTTGGTTTTGGGATTTTAGGTCAAAATAAGCACTTACGTTATTAATCGAATTATAAACACCTCCACTTAGAAAATTAGCAGAATTAATAAACTTACTTTTATGATACGAATGTGATTGAATAGTGAAAACCAAAGCGATACCAAAGAGCAACAAGAACAACAAAAAGTTTTTGTTCCTTATTATAAAATTAATAATCTGTTGCATGTGTTACCCCTGTTGGTGTCCTATTTTATCAATACACTTTTGTATTTAGGTAAGTTTTTAAGAGTGATGCCTGTACCTCGAACAACTGCGCGTAAAGGGTCTTCAGCAATATAAACTGGTAAGTCTGTTTTTTGAGATAAACGTTTGTCCAAACCTCGTAACATAGAGCCACCACCAGCTAAATAAATTCCTGTATTGTAAATGTCGGCAGCCAATTCTGGAGGTGTTTGCCCCAAGGTTTCCATAACGGCATCTTCAATACGTAAAATAGATTTATCAAGTGCTTTAGCAATTTCCCTAAAAGAAATAGACACCTGTTTTGGTTTTCCTGTTAACAAATCACGTCCTTGAACGCTCATGTCTTCAGGTGGTAATTCTAAATCTTCGGTAGCAGCACCAATTTGTATTTTTATTTTTTCAGCAGTACGTTCACCAACATATAAGTTGTGCTGGGTGCGCATGTAGTACACAATATCATTTGTAAACACATCACCTGCAATCTTTACAGATTTATCACAAACAATACCACCCAGTGCAATAACTGCAATTTCGGTAGTACCGCCACCTATATCCACCACCATATTTCCTTTGGGCTGCATAATATCTACACCAATACCAATTGCAGCAGCCATTGGTTCGTGAATTAAATATACTTCTTTACCGTTCACACGTTCTGCACTTTCTTTTACCGCACGCATTTCAACCTCGGTAATTCCAGAAGGAATACAAATTACCATTCTTAATGCTGGCGTAAAAAATTTCTTTTTTAACGCAGGTATGTTCTTAATGAACATACTTATCATTTGTTCAGAAGCATCAAAATCGGCAATTACACCGTCTTTTAAGGGGCGAATGGTTTTTATGTTCTCATGGGTTTTGCCTTGCATCAAACTGGCTTCTTGTCCAACTGCAATAATTTTACCTGAAACGCGGTCGCGAGCCACAATTGAAGGCGCATCTACAACAACCTTGTCATTATGTATAATTAAAGTATTTGCTGTACCTAAATCTATTGCAATATCTTCAGTTAAGAAGTCAAAAAATCCCATGCGCTATTATTAATTTTTATTGGTTAAAAAAGGAATCCCGTAAATGTAATAAAACTTCATAAATATACGAGAGATAATAAGCTCCAAAATTTTATTAAACCAATGTAATTTAGTTTTATACGTTTTTAATCGGTAAATAGATTTTTTAATTTTTAAAATGCAGATTAATGTTTGAAATGGCGCGTGCCAGTCATCACCATTGCTATTTCATTAGCATTACAATAATCGATACTCAATTGGTCCTTAATTGAACCGCCTGGTTGAATCACAGCAGTAATTCCAGCCTTATCCGCAATCTCAACACAATCAGGGAAAGGGAAAAATGCATCACTCGCCATAACCGCACCGTTTAAATCAAAGTTGAACGTTCCGGCTTTGTGTATAGCTTGTTGCAATGCATCAACACGACTGGTTTGCCCAGTACCACTTGCACATAGTTGTTTGTTTTTAGCTAAAACAATAGTGTTAGATTTGGTGTGTTTGCAGATTTTTGAAGCAAATAATAAATCTTCAACCTGTGCATCGGTTGGAGCAATGTTAGTTACTGTTTTTAAATCATTAGCTATATCAGTAATGCTATTTCTGTCCTGAACTAAAACCCCATTTAAACAACTTCTTACGTTGGTTTTTGGCATGTCGATATCATGAATCTGTAATAAAATACGGTTTTTCTTGCCTTTTAGAATGTTTAGAGCTTCAGCAGAAAAAGAAGGCGCAATTACAACTTCACAGAATAGCTTGTGAATTTCCTCAGCAGTAGCAACATCAATTTCAGCGTTGCTAATTAAAACCCCACCAAAAGCAGAAACAGGATCGCCTGCTAAGGCATCAACATAGGCTTGATGTAGCGTGTCGCGTTGCGCTAATCCGCAGGCATTGTTGTGTTTTAAAATAGCGAATGTTGGTGCATCATTTTTAAACTCTAACATTAAGTTTACAGCAGCATCAACATCCAAAAGGTTGTTGTAACTCAATTCTTTGCCATTAAGTTTTGTAAAAAGCGCATCAAAATCCCCAAAGAAAAATCCTTTTTGGTGAGGGTTTTCACCATAACGCAATACTTTCCCTTTGGTTTCGCTTAGTTTTAAAACGGTTTCTTCATTGTTTTGATTGAAGTAATTAAAAATAGCAGTATCGTAATGCGAGGACACATTAAAGGCTTTTGCAGCAAAACGCTTTCTGTCTTCTTCTGAAACAGTACCGTTATTTGTTGAGATTAACTCTAGGAATTCAGCATAATCATCAACAGAAGATACACAAATTACATCTGCATAATTTTTTGCTGCAGCACGAATTAAAGAAATGCCGCCGATATCAATTTTTTCAATAATATCTTGATTGCTTGCACCTGAGGCCACGGTTTTTTCAAACGGATATAAATCTACAATTACAACATCAATTTGTGGAATGTCGTATTCTTCTAACTCAGCAACATCACCATCGTGGTTTTGCCTATTTAAAATACCACCAAAAACTTTGGGATGCAACGTTTTTACACGACCACCTAAAATGGAAGGGTAAGAGGTAACATCCTCAACAGGAACAACATTTATGCCCAAGTCATTTATAAATTTTTCAGTACCGCCAGTCGAGTAAATGGTTACGCCTTGTTGATCTAGTTCTTTTACAATTGGTGCTAAACCGTCTTTACTAAATACTGAGATTAATGCAGATTTGATGGTTTTTTCGTTGCTCATGTTTATGTGTTTGAGTTTTCGGTTTTGGTTTATAAATAAGGTGCCGTTTTCGGCGTTTGAAACTAATTTACCATTAAAACGCAAAAGTAGCTATTTCCTATAGAATTTCAATTTAGAATTATCTAAAAAGGAGGGCGTTTTTTTAACGAAAACCATAAGTTGTTAACAGGACTAAAAATTTAAAAATTTTATTCCAAAATTCTGGTAAGTTGTTTTTTCTTTTAGAATGTAGTTTTTGGATTTCTATGAAAGCATTTCAGAGACATTCTCGCATACAAACTCCAAAAATCGCTCGTCTGCTTCAGAAAAAGGATCAGGAGTATTAGAATCAATATCAATTTGTCCAATATTTTCACCATTCACAAAAATAGGAATCACTATTTCCGATTTCACAGAAATACTACAAGCGATATAATTGTCCTGCGCTGTAACATCAGGTACCACAAAGTTTTTGTTGCTAACGGCTACTTGTCCGCAAATACCTTTTCCGAAAGGAATTACGGTATGGTCGGTTGGTGCACCAACATATGGGCCCAATAGTAATTCTTCCTTATTGCCATTTCTAAAGTAAAACCCAACCCAATTGTAATGCTCAATATGTTTTTCTAGTAATTTGCAAATACTCAAAAGGCGTTCATCAACGGTTTTACCTTGATTTGCTACAACGTTAGATACTTCGGGTTTTAAGGTTTCAAAAGTCATATCTGCATAAAGTTTTGGCAAAAGTATTTAAAAAGGTGTAATTTCGGAATTCATTTTGAGAATAGTTGAAGGCACTTATTATAAAATACAAATCGGTTATAAAATTCATTCTTACATTTTTGTTGGTGTATATTATTTTAACCGTTTGTTATAAGTTTTATTTACAATTTTCTGATGGTTCCATGTATTATCCAGATTACTTAACCAACTTGGTAGCCAGACAAAGCGAGGCGGTTTTAGATACATTAGGCTATGATGCCAAAGTATTACCACATCCCAAAGAAGCTTCTATGAAACTGTTGGTTAACGACAGGTATTTGGCGCGGATTATAGAGGGTTGTAATGCTGTAAGTGTTATTATTTTGTTTCTGTCGTTTATCGTAGCATTTTCAGGGAATTTAAAAACAACGTTTTTCTATATTCTCTCTGGAAGCGTTTTGGTTTATGCCGTAAACCTTATTAGAATCGTACTGTTGGCTATGGGCTTATACCATTATCCAGAATACGAGGATGTATTGCATACCGTTGTGTTTCCAGCAATTATTTACGGTATGGTATTTTTACTTTGGGTGTTTTGGGTAAATAGATTTTCTAAATTAAAACAAAAACATGTCTAAACCTATAACATACATATTGCTTGTAGTCTTATTTGGGCTATTGATTTTGATACGCTTTTTCGAAGATACCTTGTTTTACGATCCTTATTTGACGTTTTTTCAGAATGATTATTTGTATTTAGATAGTCCCAGACGAGAGGTTGTTAAGTTAGTAGGTTTTACAGCATTACGTTATGCTTTAAATAGTGCAATTTCTTTAGGGATTTTATATGTTGTATTTAAAGAAGTAAGTATCATTAAGTTTTCCGCTATGGTCTATGGTATTGCATTTATTATTTTGATGTTACTTTTTTTATACTTTATAACCAACCCAAAACAGGAGGAGTATTATTTGTTCTTTAACATCCGTAGGTTTTTAATTCAGCCATTGCTTTTAATCTTGTTGTTACCAGCATTTTATTATCATAAAATCACTAAGTGAGTGTTAATGGTTTGATAAAGTTAAACCCAAGTGTCTCGATTTTTGTAATTTTGCAAAGTGATGCAGCAACTATTACATAAAGTATTTTCGGTGAGTATGGCACTTTTGGTGTTGTTCTCAACGGTATCCTTTACTGTTGAAAAACACTACTGTGGTGAAACCCTAGTAGATGTTTCTTTATTCACGGAAGCTGAAAAATGCGGCATGGAATCTATGGAAATGGTGCAAAAGAAAACCTGCTGTAAGGATGAAGTAGATGTAGTGGAAGGACAGGATGAATTAAAAAGTCCTTCTTTTGAAGATTTAGATATAGAACAGCAACAGTTCTTGGTAGCTTTTATACAGTCCTACATCCATGGTTTTGAAAGCTTGCCTAAACCAATTATTCCTCACAAAGATTATTCACCTCCAAATTTGGTTTACGATATTCAGATACTAGACCAAGTATTCTTGATTTGATTTTGTAAAGTTTTGTCATTCTGAACGTGTTTCAGAAGCTATTAGTTATTCAAAATTTTATAAATTAAAAAAATATCATGAAACATACATATACAGTTACAGGCATGACCTGTAACGGATGCAAAGCTTCTGTGGAAGACGCTTTGAATGCACTTCCAGAAGTGTCAAATGCTTCGGTTAACTTAGAAACATCTGAGGCAACCATTGAAATGTCTGAACACATTTCAATCAACATATTACAAAATACGCTTTCTGATAAATACAGCATTTCAGAGAAGAATATTTTCAATAACGCTCCGGAAGTTAGGGTTGAAGATAAAAGCGATTTACAACAGCTGTTTCCATTGTTTTTAATATTTGGCTACATTACTATAGCCTCTATTTTATTAAATATAAAACCGTGGGACGGCAATGGTTTTATGCTCGATTTTATGGGCTTGTTTTATATTGTCTTCAGTTTTTTTAAGTTATTGGATTTAAAAGGATTCCCAGAATCTTTTAGAATGTACGATCCACTAGCTAAAGTTGTGCCCGTTTATGGATGGATTTATCCGTTTATTGAAGTGGTGCTCGGTCTTTTATTTTTAATGCGAATAGAAATTCCAATTGCTTTGGCAGTAACCCTTGTGATTCTAGGGATTACCACTATAGGCGTCACTAAAACGCTGATAGATAAAAAATCCATCCAATGTGCCTGTTTGGGAACTGCTTTAAAACTCCCCATGACCAAAGCAACTTTTATTGAAAACAGTATTATGATTGTGATGGCAATTATTATGCTAATTAACTTATACAAATAAATATCACTTCGAGTGATGCTGTTTTTTGCGGAATTGTGTCAAAAACCTAAAAGGTTTTCGATATAATTTTTCAAAGAAAGAAATGACTCGACCAGATAATAGACATACCATGAAACAATTTATAGTTTTAATTTTACTACTGCCTTTATTCGGATTTTCACAAGAGAAAATATCTGGAAAAATAATGGAAGCAAATAATACAACACAAGATATTGGTTTAGCAGGAGCGAATGTGTACTGGCTAAATACCGAAGTTGGAACCGTTACTGATATCGACGGAACGTTTACTATTCCTTATACTGAAGAATTTAAAAAATTGATAGTAAGTTATGTAGGATACAAAACCGATACGATAACGATTAATGCGCCAAAATTTATACGTCATTATCTAAAATCTAATGATGATTTAGATGAGGTTATAATAACTTCAAGAAAGCAAACCACCGCAAAGTCTTATTTAGCATCTCAAAATATTATAACAGTAAGCAGTGATGAATTGCTTAAAGCGGCTTGTTGTAACCTTTCAGAAAGTTTTGAGACCAACCCGTCTATAGACGTAAATTTCGCTGATGCTATTTCAGGAACGCGACAAATTAAAATGTTAGGTTTAACAAGTCCGTACATATTGATTTCAACTGAAAATATTCCATCCATTCGAGGAGCGTCGCAGGCATATGGGCTGAGTTTTATTCCAGGAACTTGGGTAGAAAGTATTCAAATAACCAAAGGTGCAGGGAGTGTTGTTAACGGTTTTGAAAGTATTGCGGGACAAATCAATACAGAATTGGTAAAACCTTCAACAGACGATAAACTATTTGTAAACCTATACGCTGCTACGAGTGAGCGGTTAGAGCTTAATACACATATTAATACCAAAGTAAGTGATAGATGGCATACAGGTTTGTACATACACGGTAACACGCAAAACAGGAAGCATGATGTAAATGATGATGGTTTTTTAGATATGCCTTTGTTTAATCAAATCAATCTTATGAACCGTTGGCAATACATTGATAATCAAAAAGGTTTTGTAAGTTTTATAAATTTGAAATTTTTAAATGATGAAAAACAAACAGGAGAATTAAATTTTAATCCTGACACCGATAGACTAACTATGAATAGTTGGGGGAGCGAAATTGATACTAAACGTTATGAAGTTTCTGCAAAATTCGGTTATATAAATCCAGAAGTGCCATGGCAAAGTTTTGGTGTGCAAACAGCGTTTAGTAGCCATAAACAAGAGTCTTATTTTGGGCTAAACACTTATGATATAACCCATAATAGTTTGTACACTAACGCTATTTACAATTCTATAATTAGCGACTCACGTCACAAAATTAAAACAGGAGTTAGCTATACTTACGACCATTACAATGAGTTTGTAAATACTACAGATTATGAAAGAACCGAAAACGCTGTTGGTGCTTTTTTTGAGTATAGCCACGATAATTTAGAATTGTTTAATATCACTGCAGGTTTACGTGTAGATTACCATAATTTATTGGGAACTTTTATTACGCCTCGCCTACATGTGCGTTATTCGCCTTGGAGTAAATCTGCTTTTAGGGCCTCCTTTGGAAGGGGAAAGAGAAGTGCTAATATTTTTGCAGAGAATCAACAGCTATTTTCTACTTCAAGAAAAATTAATGTGTTGAATTCAGGTGGAAATATCTATGGCTTAGACCCTGAAATTGCATGGAATTATGGGGTGTCTTATCTCCAAGGGTTTAATCTTTTTGGACGAAAAGCAGATATCACTTTAGATTATTATAAGACCGATTTCAAGAATCAAGTAGTTGTTGATTGGGAAAATCCTCAAGAAATTAATTTTTATAATCTTGATGGGAAGAGCTTTGCAAATAGTTTCCAAGCGGAATTAAATTATAATCCTTTTGAAGGCGTTGACCTGCGAATGGCATATAAATTTTATGATGTGCAAACTGATTATACTTCTGGGCGCTTAGAAAGGCCATTAACGCCAAAGCACAGGATATTTGCTAATGCAGGATATGAAACTAAGCAAAAGAAAAACGGTGCACAATGGAAGTTTGATGCCACGTACAATTGGTTGAGCGACCAGCGGTACGCCTCAACAGTTACTAATCCATCGCAGTTTCAATTGCCAGAGCGTACACCGACCATAGCGACTTTAAATGCGCAAATCACTAAAGTGTTTTCTCCAAAATTTGAAGTATATTTAGGTGGTGAAAATATTACCAACGTTAGACAGCCGAACCCAATTCTCGGGTCGGAAGATCCGTTTGGTGCGAATTTTGATTCTACCTTTGTATATGGTCCTATTTTTGGAAGTATGTATTATGCAGGCTTACGCTATAGTATAAAATAAATCAACGTAGTCATGCTGAGGTTATTTCAGCATCTCATAATTTAAAAGAAGTAACAATCAAGATGTCGCGCTATGCGCAATCAAAGCATCTTAAAAAAAATAAAGAACATGAAAAATACAGTAATAATAGTATTAATGCTAATCGGCACAACAACCTTTGCCCAAAATAAAAACGCTAAAGCTTCTATGGAAGTTGATGGTATTTGTGGCATGTGTAAAGCACGAATAGAAAAAGCATGCTTAAATACCAAAGGGGTAAAATGGGCCGACTGGAATATAGATACGCACGAGTTGAAATTAATTTTTGATGAACGTAAAACAGACTTAAATACTATAGAACATGAAGTTTTAGCTGCCGGCCATGATACAAAAAACGCCAAAGCTACTGACCAGGCTTATGCTAAAGTGCATGGGTGTTGTAAGTATCGTGATGAAGAAGTGAAAGGCGCGCACGATCAAAAGGATAAATCTTAATTTAGTGTTCTAAGCAAATAATGCCCAAAACCGAATACCGTATTTATGTTATAGAATTAAAAAAACGTGTTTTTACAGAAAACACCAAGTTTCGATTGGCTAATCCGCAGTTTAATGGTGTGCTAGAATGTTTGTATGTTGGTATGACGAGTAAAACACCTAAAGAGCGATTCTTACAACATAAAACTGGTCATACAAATAAAAAAGGCTATAAAATAGCTTCTAATATTGTTGAAAAATATGGTTCGTATCTAAGACCTAGTTTGTACAATCATATAGCTCCTATGGTATCAAGACAAGAAGCTCTAAAAATGGAACAAATTTTAGCTTTGGAATTAAGAAGAAAAGGTTACGCGGTTTGGTATAACTAACTAAAAACTTTGAATATGATAACAACACCAGAACATAATGAGCGCATAAGAACAATGAAGTTCTTTTCAGTCTATCCCCACTATGTAACAAAAGTAGAGAAAAAGGGAAGAACTAAAGAAGAGTTGCATAAGGTAATTGAATGGTTAACTGGTTTTGATGAGAACAAAATCCAAGAGCTAATAGGCCGAAACGTAACTTTTGAAGAATTTTTTGATGAGGCCGAAATTAATCCAAATGCTGAATTAATTAAAGGCGTTATTTGTGGCTATCGCATTGAAGAAATTGATAACGAATTAACAAAAAAATGCCGTTACTTAGATAAGTTGGTTGATGAATTGGCTAAAGGAAGAAAAATGGAAAAGATTTTGCGAGCAGGTTGAATTTAAATACTAACTCTTCTTGTTTCTTTCCTGTTTTTTGCCTCCATTTAATTTATATGTATAGCTTAAAATAACGTAACGCCCTAAACTTTCAGTTGTAGTTTCTTCAAAATAGTTTACGGTACTTCGGCGAAAAATATCCACATTTTTATCTAAAATATCAATTAATAATATTTTTAGAATATTATTTCTTGAAAAAGAATATGATAATGCAGCATTCCATATAGGTAATTCTTGATTACTGTTAAACCGATTATCTTTAAAAATAAAATAATCTAATTGTGTACTCAGATTTAGTTGTGCAGTTATATCAAAATCAAATGCTGCAAAATATTGCTGGCGAGAAAATTGCCGGTCTAGGTCATCAACTAAGGAAAAAGCTGTGTTATTGACATTGATTGAGGCGCCAGTTTTTATGTCAAAATTAGTTTTATTGGAATTTTCAAATGTAAGACTAAACAAATAATCTTCTGAAGTTACATCGTTCAATTCTAAATTCACTACAGCATTGCTTGTTGCGTATGTATTTACATTTTTTAGAGTATAACGAATTCCTAATTTTTTTATTTTTTTACTAAAACTTACTGTAGTATTAAGACGTTTTGTATTTTTAACGTTATCATAAGTTCTGTTTCGTACAAAATCCTCGTCAATCACAACATTAGAAACAATAGCATCTCTTACATACTGAAACTCAATTTTTGAATAAAAATTTAAAGAAGATTTAAAGCTATTTATAACAGTATTTAAAGCGAATATGTCCGTTTTTTCCGTTTTCAAATTTGGATTTCCTTTTCTTATAAAAAAGGGATTTAAATTATTAACTACTGTAGTAATCTGTTGAGACCTCGGGCTTCTTATTTGCCTCCTGTAGGCAAATCTATGTTTTATGCCACGCTTAGGTTTGTATTGAATAGTAGCCAAAGGGTTAAAGTAAAATTGAGTTTTACGTATGGGTAATTCTCCCTCGGCGCCAAAAATTCTATTTAATTCTTCTAATTCGGTACCATAAGATAAAAACCACTTGTCCTTACTGTAGTTGTGTAAAATTCTAGTTTGAAAGCGTCTTTCAGTATTTTCGAATTTAAAGTTGAAAATTTCTTCATCGTTATTGTCAATGTTATTTCTTAATTGAAATGCATTCTCAACATCATTTAAATTACGTACCATACCTCTTATTTTCAAATAATTATTTGCCCAAAGAGGTTCAGAATAATTAACATGGTATATAAGTTGAGTGTTTTCGGTGTCTTCATCTCTATATGTAAAACGTTCGGTTTGTCTTTCGTCAGGCTGCCCTATATTTCGAGTTATAAGTGTGTTTTGGCTATTGTCTAAAATTCTATTATTAAATCTAACGTTAACCCCAACATTAAAATTTCTGCCTCTTTTTTGTAGCCGTTTATAGAAATTCGCTGAAATATTTGCGCGGTGTCTCTCGTTATTAGTTTCTAGATCTAAAGTATTGGTAGTTATAAGTTCGTCCATGTCGTTTATAAACCTACCCTGTCTGTCTAGCAAATTTTTTCGATCGTCTGAATTAATGGAACCTGTTATTCTTATCGTGTGCGTTTTATGCGATTTGTCTTCATAGTTAAAATTGAAATTATGGTTGCTTGTGGTGTTATCGAAATTATTATCAGAATTAAAATTGAAGTTATTTCTACTAGCAAAATTAATACGGTTAACTAATGATAGTCCTTTGTTATTAAGATAATTATAAAAATAGTCTGTATTTAACGATTGCTTTTTTTTGAATTCATGACCAACATGAATTCCAGTAACTCCAGTAGTTAAAAATCCACTTAAACTTCTATTGTTTTCAAAACTGTTTACTTCATCGTCTGAGTCGTCGCCAATACCGTTAGCGTTTTCTAAAAATCCCTTAATGTTAGAGCCTGTAACATTTATATTGTTGAATTTCCCAACAACCGATATTTGGGTTTTAGAATTAAAGCGGTTATAGTTTAGATTGCTAAAATAGCGACTGTCTAAACCAGAGCCTATCGAGAATTTGCCAAAACCCTGATTTTTTCTATTTTTTTTAAGTGAAAAGTTGATGATTACTTGTTTGTTTCCATCGTCAACACCTGTCAATTCTGCTTCATCACTTTTTTTGTCAATAACTTCAACTTTAGAGATAGCGTCGGCTGATAAATTTTTTAGTACAATGGCAGGGTCACCTCCAAAAAATTCCTTACCATCTACAAATATTCTAGTAACTTGTTCACCTTGCGCTATAACTTTTCCATCCGAATCAATTTCTACATTGGGTAGTTTTTCAAGAAGAGATTCCAAGGTGTCATCGGAGTTCACTTTAAACGAACTTGCATTATATGCTACTGTGTCCTGTTTAATTTGGATGGGGATAACAGCAGAAATCATTATCTCGTCCAGAGCGTTTATATCATCTTTTAATATTATCGATTTTAAGTCAATGATTTCTCCTTCCAGTTTAATGGTTCTGTAGAATTGTTTGAATCCCATTGAAGAAGCTTGAAACACAACCGTAGTTTGTTTAGGTTCTATAATTCTAAAAAAACCTTTATCGTCCGTAATCGTATAATTGACCAAAGTAGAGTCTTTAGGATTTAAAAGTGCTACTGAAGCAAATTCAATAGGCAGTTTTTCAGTATTAATTAGAATTCCAATAATTTCAGTCTGACAAAAAGTATAATTTATGGTGCAGACAAACAGTATTAAAAAAAATAGCTTCCTGAGCATAAAAGGATTGTAAGTTCTATTTAAGACTATTTTTTTATTGAAAAGTTTAATTGGAATCTAGTTCGAATTTAATTTGACTGAAATAATATTTATTAAGCTATTATAGCTCTTTATAACACGTTCGCTAGCTTGCTTTTTTTAACATTAAGTACCTGATCATACTTTGAATGTTTTTAATAATTGTGCGTTTTTAAACTATGAAATATTCATGAATAAAAAAACGCTTCCATAATTTGGAAGCGTTTTCTAAATATTGATGTCTACTCTTATAATTAAGAGTGAGATGCATATCATTAGTAATTCGCCATTACATCATTCCTGGCATTCCGCCACCGCCCATAGGAGGCATTGCAGGCGCATCTTCTTTAATGTCGATTAAAGCGCACTCAGTAGTCAGAATCATACCAGCAACAGAAGCGGCATTTTCTAAAGCAATACGAGTTACTTTCTTAGGATCGATGATACCAGCTTTTAGCATGTCAACATATTCCTCAGATTTTGCATCGTAACCGAAGTCTTTTTTACCTTCTAAAACCTTATTGATTACTACAGAGCCTTCACCTCCTGCGTTTTCAACAATAGTTCTTAATGGCGATTCAATAGCTTTATTTACGATTTGTACACCGGTAGTTTCGTCTAAATTATCTGTAGTTAATTTAGCCAACACAGATTTAGCTCTAACTAATGCTACACCACCACCGGCAACAATACCTTCTTCTACAGCTGCACGAGTAGCATGTAAAGCATCATCAACACGGTCTTTCTTTTCTTTCATTTCAACTTCAGAAGCAGCACCAACATACAATACTGCAACACCACCAGCCAATTTAGCTAAACGCTCTTGTAACTTCTCTTTGTCATAATCTGAAGTAGTCGTTTCAATCTGAGCTTTAATTTGGTTTACTCTAGCTTTAATGTCAGCAGCTTTACCAGAACCGTTAACAATTGTTGTATTGTCTTTATCCACAGTTACAGTTTCAGCAGTTCCTAACATGCTTAAATCTGCATTTTCTAAAGTAAATCCTCTTTCTTCAGAAATTACTGTACCACCAGTTAAGATAGCAATATCTTCAAGCATTGCTTTACGTCTGTCTCCAAAACCAGGAGCTTTAACTGCAGCAATTTTTAAACCACCACGTAGTTTGTTAACAACTAAAGTAGCTAAGGCTTGTCCATCAACATCTTCAGCAATGATTAATAATGGACGACCAGATTGTGCCACAGGCTCCAGTATAGGTAGAATTTCTTGTAAGTTTGAAATTTTCTTATCGAATAATAAAATGTATGGATTTTCTAAATCAGCAATCATTTTATCTGCATCAGTAACAAAGTAAGGTGATAAGTATCCTCTATCAAACTGCATACCTTCAACAACATCAACGTATGTTTCCATACCTTTTGCTTCTTCAACAGTAATAACACCTTCTTTACCAACTTTAGTAAAAGCTTGAGCAATTAATTCACCAATGGTATCATCATTATTTGCTGAAATAGCTGCAACTTGCTTTATTTTTTCAGAAGAGTTACCAACTTGTTTTGATTGCTTTTCAAGATCAGCAGTAATTGCTTCAACAGCTTTATCAATTCCTCTTTTTAAATCCATTGGGTTAGCACCAGAAGCAACATTTTTTAAGCCTTCTTTTACGATGGCTTGTGCTAAAACTGTAGCTGTAGTAGTACCATCACCAGCCAAATCGTTGGTTTTAGAGGCTACTTCTTTTACCATTTGTGCGCCCATGTTTTCATGAGCATCATCTAACTCTATTTCTTTAGCTACAGAAACGCCATCTTTTGTTACCTGAGGGGCTCCAAAACTTTTGCTGATTATTACATTACGTCCTTTAGGACCTAATGTTACTTTTACTGCATTTGCTAACGCATCTACGCCACGTTTTAAACCGTCGCGTGCTTCAATATCAAATTTTATGTCTTTTGCCATAATGAAAAATTTTGTTTAAAATTTTTAAATCTCAATATTCAAATACTAAATTCCAAAAAGGAATTTATAGTATTTTACGTTTGAGTGATTTTTGGAATTTAGTTTTTGTTTCTTTTGGAATTTGAAATTATACAATTGCTAAAATATCGCTTTCACGCATGATTAAATAATCGTTGCCGTCTAGCTTTAATTCGGTGCCGGCGTATTTGCCATATAAAACGGTGTCGCCAACTTTAACCGTAATTGGTTCGTCTTTTGTGCCAGGTCCGGCAGCTACAACGGTTCCTTTTTGTGGTTTTTCCTTAGCGTTGTCTGGAATAATAATTCCTGATGCTGTTTTTGTCTCAGCGGCAGCAGGCTCAATAAGAACTCTGTCTGCTAATGGTTTAATGTTTACTCCCATTTTGTTTTATATTTTTATTATTTAGGTTATTAATTAATGCTTAGCATTAAGCTAAAAATGTGCCATGACAAGATAACTGACAAACTTGCAGAAATAGTGCTGTATTGTTTCAAGAAAAGTGCAAAATGTTAGGCAAAAAATGGCGCATTAATGATGTTTAGAATAAAAACTCGACACCTTGATTCATTTGTTTGCCAGTATACCTCTTATCTGACATAAAAAAAGCCAACTCAAATAAGTTGGCTCTTTTATGTTTTCTTTTAATTGCTACATTAATTGCTTCCTGTAGAATCTGTTGCTGTAGTTCCGGTATCTACTGGTGCAGGCAATGCTGCAGGAGCTGTTGGTAAAGGCTGTGCAGTTTGAGCATCAGTATCTAATGCTTTCGAGTCTGTTGTGCCTTCATCTGTACCAATGGCAACATTGGATACTAAAATAAGTACCAAAAGTAAGGTTGCTAAAGTCCACGTGCTCTTGTCTAAAAAGTCTGTAGTCTTTTTTACGCCACCTAATTGCTGTGTGCCACCGCCACCAAAAGATGAAGATAATCCACCTCCTTTAGGATTCTGTACCATTATTACTACCACAAGTAAAAACGCTACAACTACGATAAGGATTAAAAATATTGTAAACGTACCCATTATTTCTTATTTATTATTTTCTTGTAATTGTTCTATTGCCTTAATTTGGTTTGCAAAGAAACTACTTTTTTCTGGATATTTCAAACTTAAAATTTTATAAGATTGAATCGCTTTTTTATAGTTTTTTTGCTCTAGATAAATACGAGCTAAAGTCTCTGTCATTAAGGTTTCTGGTTGCCTTGTTCTAGCTTTTGCTAAATTTTCTTTTGGGGCAAACGATTTTACAGGTGTTATTTTAGGGTTTTCGGCAATAAACTTATCAATAATCTCGTTTTTAGATACTTTTTCAATATCAGATTTTGATATGTCGTGTTTCGGTTCTGAAGCTCTTTGTATAGGTTTTAAGCGTGTTAATTTTAGCCACTCATTGAAGGAGTGCGTCTCACGTTTATCAAATTGTAAAGGCTTGCCAAGATTTAAAATATCTTCGGCAGATGCTTCCTGAGTTTTTGTTTCCTCGGTTGCGTTTTCAATAACGTCAGATTCATCTAACTTAAAATGAATAGTTCTTACTTCTGTAGGGTCTTTTGGTTGAAAAAGCTGGGGGTCTAAAACACCAGTTGTGTCTTTTATCTGTTGTTTTAATTGGTCGTCTACTTGCAGGCTCTTACTAACTGAAATATCATCTTCACTTACATTAATATCATTAAGGTAAATTGTATTTTGTTTAATGATTTTGGAAATTTCATTTTGAATAAAAACATCTGAAGTGATGAAGTCGAACAGAATACTTCTGTCGGTAGTATAAGCAGCCGTAATTTTTAAAGCTTGGTTATATGTAGTACTTTCTTGCTGCTTTAAGCCTTTAAGGTACAGCGCCCTTGCCGATTGAAAATAAGGGTGTTTTTGAATAATAGATTTCAATTCCTCAGTTTTTTGAGGCGTAATCTGTTGCGGGTTTTGCAATAAGGATGTGAAATCGTGACTATTCAAGGTGCTTACCATTTCGCCAAAGAGGCATTAAAAATATCTTGTGTTATACGTTCGAAAATTTCTTCTATTGCAGTATCTTTTACTGAACCTGATAATTGTGCTGAACCTTCGTAATCGTGGAAAAATGAAAACGTTTGATCAAACTCTGCTTCGGGGTCATTTTTATCATAAAAGTGAACCTTTACCGAAATAGTTAAACGGTTTTGCGCGGCAGTAAAAGTATTGCCTTGCGTTGATGACGTTGTTGGAGATATGCGATACTCGGTAATTTCCCCTTCATATACTATATCGCCGTTGGAGTTTACATTATTTAAATTGGTTTGATTCTCCAAAATAGCAATCATTGTATTTCTGAAAGTAAGCTCCAAGCCAGGTTCTACTAAAAGGGAATTATTTTCAAAACGATTTACCTGAAAGGTTTTAGTGTCTGGCGAGATAGATGCTCCGGTAAACGAATAAAATCCGCAGCTTGACATTGAAACGAAAAGGGTTAAAACGAATATGTATTTTATGTGTTTCATTTAATTTTTAACGAGCAATTCTTGTTTATGTTGCGAACTGGAAAATGATTTAAAGATCGTATTGTTTTATTTTCCTGTAAAGTGTACGTTCGCTAATACCTAATTCGGCAGCAGCTAATTTACGCTTTCCATTGTGGCGTTCTAATGATTTTTTTATCAATTCCAACTCTTTATCCTGTAAAGATAAGGTTTCTTCTTCTTCAATTTCTTCAGCAAAGTGATATTTGTCGCTTGCATTGGATTCGTTCACACGCTCTGGAATAGAGAGTACTTCAGGGTTTTCTACTACGTCTTCTTCTTCAAACGAAAAGTCTTCTTCTACGGCATCATTATCACCGTAAATTTTTTGAATGAGGTGCTCGTTTTCTTTTTCAACATCTTTAGTGTTACCGCTTTTCATGAGCTCCATGGTGAGTTTTTTCAAATCGTTCAAATCACTTTTCATATCAAAAAGTACTTTGTACAAGATTTCGCGCTCACTGCTAAAATCGCTATCGCTTTTAGAGGATTTTACAACTGCAGGTAAATTGGTTATGCCTGATGTTGGTAAATATTGTTGAAGTGTTGAAGCACTAACGGTGCGATTTTGCTCCAAAACCGAAATTTGTTCTGCTACATTTCGCAGTTGCCTAATGTTTCCGCTCCAACGGTGTTTTAAAAGTAATTGCACTGCGTTATCGGTAAGTTTTACCGTTGGCATTTTATATTTCAAAGCAAAATCGCTGGCAAATTTTCTAAATAATAAATGGATATCGTCCTGACGCTCGCGAAGCGGTGGTAAATGAATATCAACCGTACTTAGGCGATAATACAAATCTTCACGAAACTTCTCTTTTTCTATAGCTTCAAACATATTAACGTTTGTAGCTGCTACTATGCGAACATTGGTTTTCTGTACTTTACTGGATCCTACTTTTATAAACTCGCCGTTTTCCAATACACGTAATAAGCGTACTTGTGTGGTTAATGGCAATTCTCCAACTTCATCCAAAAAAATAGTTCCGCCATCAGCCACTTCAAAATAACCACTACGTGTTGAGGTTGCTCCAGTAAAGGAGCCCTTTTCGTGTCCAAAAAGTTCACTATCTATCGTGCCCTCAGGAATGGCACCACAATTTACGGCAATGTATTTGTTGTGTTTTCTATGTGATAATGCGTGGATTATTTTTGGAATACTTTCTTTGCCAACACCACTTTCGCCAGTAACCAAAACCGAAATATCGGTTGGTGCCACACGAATGGCTTTTTCCAAAGCACGGTTTAGAGATGGCGTGTTACCTATGATGCCAAAACGTTGTTTTATAGCTTGAACTGATTCCATAATTAGTTGTTATCTGAATATCCTACTGCTTCACCAAGCAACGTTGCACTGGTACAATCCGTAATCTTTACGTTTACAAAGTCGCCAACTTTATAATCTCCTTTTGGGAAAACCACTACTGTGTTTTGAGTGTTTCTACCAGACCAATGTGCATCAGAACGTTTCGAAGGTTTTTCAATCAATACTTCCTCAACCTTGCCAACGTGTGCCTGTGTGCGTAATAAACTGTGCTTTTGCTGTAATGCGATAATTTCGTTGAGGCGACGCTTCTTTGTTTCTTCAGGAATGTCATCTTCCATTTTACGTTCGGCGAGTGTGCCCGGGCGCTCAGAATAAGCGAACATAAAACCAAAATCGTATTTTACATATGCCATCAAACTCAAAGTATCCTGATGATCTTCTTCGGTTTCGGTTGGGAAACCAGCAATCATATCTTGACTTATGGCACAATCTGGTATTAAACGTTTAATGTTGTCAATCAGCTCAAAATATTCTTCACGTGTATGCAAACGGTTCATTGCTTTCAGAATACGATTGCTACCGCTTTGTACTGGTAAATGAATGTAATTACATATGTTTTTATGTTTAGCCATAGTTTCAATAACATCCAATGTAAAATCTTGTGGATTGGATGTTGAAAAGCGAAAACGCATCTTAGGTTGTGCCTTTGCACACATATCTAAAAGCATTGCAAAATTAACTGCCGTTGCTTTTTGCAGTTCACTGGCTTTATCAAAATCTTTTTTTAAGCCGCCACCGTACCATAAATAACTATCTACATTTTGCCCTAAAAGCGTAACTTCTTTATAACCTTTGTTCCAAAGATCGTTAACCTCTTCAATTATACTTTGTGGGTCTCTACTGCGTTCGCGTCCGCGCGTAAAAGGAACAACACAAAACGTACACATATTATCACAACCGCGAGTAATAGATACAAAAGCTGTAACACCGTTTGTGTTTAAACGAACAGGCGCAATATCACCATAGGTTTCTTCTTTTGAAAGAATAACGTTTATGGCATCTCTACCATCTTCAACTTCAGCTAAAAGATTTGGTAAATCTTTGTAAGCGTCTGGACCAACAACCAAATCTACAATCTTTTCCTCTTCAAGAAATTTGCTTTTTAAGCGTTCTGCCATACAGCCTAAAACACCCACTTTCATATTAGGGTTTTGAGCTTGTTTTACAGCATTATATTTTTCCAATCGTTTTCTAACGGTTTGTTCTGCCTTGTCGCGAATAGAGCACGTATTTACCAAAACCAAATCGGCTTCTTCTAAGTTTTGTGTGGTGTTGTAGCCTTGTTCATTCAAAATTGAAGCAACAATTTCACTATCGCTAAAATTCATTTGGCAACCGTAACTTTCAATAAAAAGTTTACGCGTATTACCTTCTTTTTTATCGAGAACTAAGGACTGTCCTTGTTTATTTTCGTCTATAATCTTTTCCATATTTTCCAAAGACCATTAATGGGGTCAATTTTCATGCCTGCTTGCTGTTGGGCAGGTGCAAAGATACAATTAAATTGGGTTTTATGACAAAGTGTCATATATATTTTTTCCAAGACTATTAGCGTTTTCACGCAACCATTTGTGTAATTTTGTATCTAATCATTGTACTTCAATCAAATTTCTTCAAGCCAATGAAAAAAATAGTTTTTGCAATTGCTATTGTGTGTTGTTTTGTAAATATGCGATGTGAGCCTAATGATGAGGTACTTAGGGATTCTGATAATTTGTTGATAGGACATTGGGCAGAGCCTGAGTACAACGACCAAAATATAACGCTGAAACGGGTGAACAAACTCCCCGAAAACGGTTATGGCGTTTCTTTTAAGGCAAAAAATGAATTTACTGAACGCTCTTCAGGCTTTTGCGGAACACCTCCTTTAGTGTTTTCTGATTATAATGGAAAATGGCAACTGTCTGAAGGTATTATAGATATTACCCAAGAACATTTTCCAAATCAATATGCGTGGCGTATTGTATCCTTAAACGAGAATGAATTGGTGCTTACCAAAGAATTCACAGAACAGGAAAAGGACTATCGAGCACTTATGGATTTATTTGATGATGCACTTGAGATGCTTAAAAACATCCCTTGCGAAAACTCAGAAGATTGGGCATATACGGCTTACGGCTCTAAGGCTTGCGGAGGTCCGCAGTGGTATATAGCCTATCCTAAAAGTATAGATGTTGAAGCATTTTTGGAGAAAATTGAAATCTACACCAAGGCAGAGCAGGATTATAATATAAAGTGGAGTGTATTCTCTACTTGCGACATTGTGAATCCGCCAAAGGGAATAGTTTGCGAAAACGGATTTCCTACTTTAATATTTTAGCATGAAAAGAATTGGGTTTTTAATAGTGGTAACATTTTGTTTTTTAAGCACGCAATGTGATGAAGACGAAATAGGTGTGGGTTTTGATAATGCCTGTGACGATGTTGTGATTGTTGACGACATTGCTTATGGGAATGTGCAATCTGATGCTTTTACGTTCAATGATGTTCAAATTAGCGGGGATTGTTTAAGTATTTCCATTGGTGCTTCAGGTTGTGATGGCGAAACGTGGGGATATGCCTTAATAGATTCTGGAGCTGTTGCAGAATCCTCACCAGAACAACGTTTTTTAAAGTTTGAATTTAAAAATAATGAAGATTGTGCAGCTGCCATTGGGCGTACAGTTTCTTTTAGTCTAGAGCCTTTACAAATAAACGGAAGCGATACAGTTATTTTAAATCTTGATAATTGGCAAACCCCAATTACCTATTCATATTAACTAACTATTTTCGAAAGGAATCACATCCTTTAGAAAATAATTTGATAATATTGGGTATAATAGAATACACCAATATAAATATCTCGGAAACAACGTTGCGCTAGTATGCGCATATGCTTTAAACTAAACTCAAACTAACGTTGTTGGAAAAATCTGCTTTCGGGCAGATTTTTTTTTGAAATTAGTTTGGTACAATAAAAATATTATACTTTTAGCATTCAAAATTAATCAAACCATAAAACAATGAACACTATCGAAGCTATTTCTAAAAGGATAGAAAATGCCAAAGATTTAGATTTTGGCACCATTTTTAGCGAAACTATAGAACTATTTAAAAAAACTTGGTTACAAGGTTTTTTATTGCATCTTTTTTCTTTAGTCGTAATGCTGCCACTAATTATTATATTTTATGTGCCTTTTATCGGTATGGTCATTGCGCAACAAGAGAGCGGATATGCCAACCCAAATGCGTTCGATGAGTTTTTCGCTGGGATGTCTATAATCTACGTATTGTTATTAGTGGTAGGTGTATTGTTACTTGCAACTATAGCCTATGCACTAACTGCAGCTTACATTAGAATGATAAAAAAGTTGGATCATGGAGAGAGCGTAACAACTTCAGAATTTTTCTATTTCCTTAAAGCGAAATATCTTCAAAAGATTTTTATTATAATGCTAATCTCTATTGTAATAGTGATTCCTTCTGCTTTATTGTGCTATATACCACTCCTTTATGTGTTGGTGCCAATGTCCTTTTTTTATATGTTTTTTGCATTTAATCCAGATATGGGTATAGGTGATATTATAAAATTAAGTTTTAAGCTGGGTAATAAAAAATGGCTCATAACTTTTGGATTATTAGTGGTAATATATCTAATTGTACTTGTGCTTACTTTGGTTACATGCGGTATTGGGCAGTTGTTTGTTCAAGCCCTATTATTTCACCCTTCATACTTAATTTATAAGCATGTTGTGGGTTTCAATGAAAAAAGTGAAATAGAGCAGATAGGCGCAGGAGAAGAAAGTATCTAAACAAAAAATAAAATTAAAATTAAAGCTTGCTTTTGATCATTAAAGGCAAGCTTTTTTGTTGAAATGATAAACAGTTAATTAGTGAAATTATGCAGATAAACTTTTTTTCATATACATTTGTAGCTTCAAAAAATGATGTATGGCGAAGAATTTAGTAATAGTTGAGTCACCAGCCAAGGCTAAAACTATAGAGAAATTTTTAGGAAAAGATTTTAAGGTAGAATCCAGTTTTGGGCACATTGCCGACCTTCCTTCTAAGGAGTTAGGTGTTGATGTAGAAGGCGATTTCAAACCTAAATATCAGGTTTCAAAAGATAAAAGAGAAGTCGTTAAAAAACTTAAGGAACTTGCTAAAAAAGCCGAGATCGTTTGGTTGGCGAGTGATGAGGACCGAGAGGGAGAAGCTATTGCGTGGCATTTAGCAGAAACCTTAAAGTTGGATAAAGCCAAAACTAAACGTATTGTTTTTCATGAGATAACAAAAGCTGCGATACAAAAAGCAATTGAAAACCCAAGAGGTATAGATTATGATTTGGTGGATGCGCAACAAGCACGACGTGTTTTAGATAGAATTGTTGGTTACGAACTCTCACCAGTACTTTGGCGGAAAGTAAAGGGCGGTTTATCTGCAGGTAGGGTACAATCGGTTTCCGTGCGACTAATTGTCGAGAAAGAACGAGAAATCCAAGAGTTTACACCAGAAGCATCTTTTAGAATAGATGCAGAATTTTCAAATGAAGATGGGCAAACATTTAAAGCCAAACTTCCGAAGAATTTCAAAACGAAAGAGGAAGCTTATAAATTCTTAGAAAAAAATACGTCAGCTGATTTTAAGGTTGCAGATCTTCAAAAGAAACCGGCTAAAAAATCACCAGCAGCACCATTTACAACATCTACATTGCAGCAGGAGGCCTCAAGAAAATTATATTTCTCGGTTAGCAAAACTATGACGATGGCGCAACGCCTTTACGAAGCTGGATTGATTACGTACATGAGAACAGATAGTGTGAATCTGTCTGATGAAGCAAGACAAGGCGCTCAAAAGGAAATTGAAAATGCTTTTGGCAATAATTATAGTAACCCAAGAAATTATAAGGGTAAATCTAAAGGTGCGCAAGAAGCCCACGAAGCTATTCGTCCTACAGATTTCTCAAGGCATTCGGTAGACATCGATAGGGACCAAGCGCGTTTATATGATTTAATTTGGAAACGTGCCATAGCCTCCCAGATGAGCGATGCGCAATTGGAACGTACTAATGTGAAAATTGAAGCCTCTACGCATAATGAAACATTTTCTGCGAATGGAGAGGTTATTAAGTTTGATGGGTTTTTAAAAGTTTATCTAGAAGGTACCGATGATGAAGATGTTGAGCAAGAAGGTATGTTACCGGCACTAAAAGTAAACGAAACGTTATTAAATAGTTTTATTTCTGCTACTGAGCGTTACACGCGCCCGCCAGCAAGATATACTGAAGCATCCTTGGTTAAGAAGTTAGAAGAATTAGGAATTGGGCGTCCATCAACCTATGCACCAACCATTTCAACGATTCAAAATAGAAATTATGTTGAAAAGGGCACTGTAGAAGGTGTGGAGCGCGAATATTCGCAATTACAACTTCAATACGGAAAGGTTACCGATAAAACACTTACTGAAAAAGTAGGCTCTGATAAAGGGAAATTAGTACCAACGGATATTGGTATGATTGTTACCGACTTTTTGGTAAATCATTTTGAAGCTATTTTAGATTACAATTTTACAGCCAAAGTTGAAGAAGACTTCGATGAAATTGCTGAAGGCAAAGAGGATTGGAAAGAAATGATGCAGTCCTTTTATAAAAAATTTCATCCTGTTGTTGAAGATGTTAAAGAAAATGCGGATAGGGAATCTGGAGAACGTGTATTAGGTACAGATCCTAAAACAGGGCGCCAAGTAAGCGTGCGTTTAGGGAAATTCGGGCCAATGGTTCAAATTGGTACTGTTGATGATGAAGAAAAACCATTGTTTGCCAGTTTGAGTCCAGACCAGCAATTGAATACCATCACTTTTGAAGAGGCCATGGACCTGTTTCAATTGCCAAAAACTCTTGGTACTTACGAAGGTGAGGAAGTACAAGTAAATAATGGTCGTTTTGGACCGTATGTAAAATTTGGAAAGTCGTTTGTAAGCTTGCCAAAAGGTCAAGATCCACTACGTGTAGAATTAGATGACGCTATTTTTTTAATAAAAGAAAAACAAAAAGCAGACGCACCTATATACATGTACAAAGATTTGCCTGTACAAAAAGGTAAAGGACGTTTTGGGCCATTTATTAAATGGGACAATATGTTTATTAATGTAAATAAAAAGTACGATTGGGATAACTTGTCCGATGAAGATATTGTAGAATTGATTGAAGATAAGATTCAAAAGGAAAAAGATAAACTAATCCACCATTGGGAAGACGAAGGTATACGTGTAGAAAAGGCAAGATGGGGAAGGCATAATGTGATAAAAGGAAAGACCAAAGTAGAACTCCCAAAGACAGTTGATGTAACAGATATGACTTTAGAAGAAGCTAAAGCACATATTGAGGCTAAAGCACCAAAAAAGAAAACTACAAAAAAGCGTGCTACCAAAAAGAAGGCCGCTGCTAAAAAAAAGTAAACTAAACAAGGGTGTGTTTTTACATACCCTTTTTTGTTATATTGTGGTTTTGTAAAAAACGAAGTAATTGATAAACAATATAACCTATTATAATGAATTTTAATTTTCTCTCCCCCGTATCAGATCATGTTTTAGCGCATAATGAGTTACTATCGATGCAAGCCTTGGGAAGAAAGCTTCGCGTACATTCCTCGCAACATGGAATGCCAGAGTTGCAAGATGTTCAAATTGCGCTTTTAGGTGTAATAGAAAATAGAAATGACGTTGATTATATTGGGGAAAGCTTTCGGTTAGATAATATTCGAAAATCACTCTATGCCCTGTTTTCTGGAAGTTGGAATACCGCAATAGCCGATTTAGGAGATATCAATGCAGGAGAAAGTGTTGAAGATACCTACTTTGCACTTAAGGAAACCATTGAAATCTTGGTAAAAAAAAATATTATCCCTGTTCTATTAGGAGGAAGTCAAGATTTAACCTATGCTAACTATCGCGCTTACGATGCATTAATGCCCATGGTGAATTTGGTAAATGTAGATTGTAAGTTCGATTTAGGCGATTCTGCAAAACCAATAAAGAACAATAGTTATGTTGGTAAAATTATTTTAGACGAACCTTATAACTTATTTAATTATTCTAATATTGGGTACCAAACCTATTTCAATTCACAGGAAGAAATAGATTTAATGCAGCGCTTGTATTTTGAGTCGTATCGTTTAGGTGAAGTTAATAAGGATATTACTATCGTTGAACCTGTGTTAAGGGACGCTAATATTGTAAGTATAGATTTAAAGGCGGTAAAAGGGGCAGAGGTAAGTTTAAAGCAAAAGTTTTCACCAAACGGATTGGACGGTGCCGCCATATGTGCTATTTCGAGATATGCAGGTATAAGTAATAAGGTAAGTTCTTTTGGTATTTATGAATACAAACCATCTCCAGACGATGAAATTTCATCCATGCTAGTTGCACAAATTATATGGTACTTTATAGAAGGGGTTAACTGCAGGGTTAGGGACGATGATTTCTCCGATGAAAAAAGCTATCAAAAATTCTACACTATGGTAGAATCTCACGAGTTGGTATTCTACAAGAGTAATAAAACAGGACGATGGTGGGTAGAGATACCTTTTTTGGCTGAAGTAAATAATAAATTAAAAAGACATACGTTATTACCATGCACGCATCAAGATTACTTAGACGCTTGCAACGATATTGTGCCAAACCGCTGGTTTAAAGCATTTCAGAAGAATTCTGTGTAATAGACAAAGTATGGTCAAAAGGTAAATTTCATCGGTGAAATGCCAAATTTTTACGATGAAATGTTATTTTTTTAGATAAAAAGTTGTTTTTTCGGAAATATATAAATATGTTTACGCTCTCAAAATTGAAGCTATAATGATTAACCTCGAGTTTTCTATGAATATGAAGAAGTTTATTTTATTAACCGCAGTATTAACTTTACTGGCTAGTTGTGGCTCTAAAGATAGAGGAGAGCTGGTAGGAGTTGAAGGAAAAAAATGGCACCCAGAAAAGCCTTACGGTATGGAGCTTGTTCCTGGAGGAGCATTTATAATGGGTAAGGCCGATGATGATCTTGCTGGGGTAAATGATGCTCCTGGAAAGACGGTTACGGTGAGAGCCTTTTATATGGATGCAACCGAAATTACAAATAGAGAATACCGTCAATTTGTACATTGGGTAAGAGACTCTATTCTTAGAATGGAATTGGCCAAACTTGCGGACGATGTAGGTTTAACCCAGGCAGACGAGGGAACTATCGGTGAATACGCATTTAAGGATGCAGACCCTGAAAACATGTCGGTTTATGAAAAGTATATGTATGAAAACTATACAGGATTAGGTCCAACTGGATATGAAGGTAGAAAAATAAATAAGGATGTAGAGCTGATTTTTGATACCGAAGAATACCTGGATGAGTACTATGCTGAGGTTATGGATACTATGTATTTGCCTTTGGAGGAGTCTTACAACGGACAACGTACTTGGGATGTAAAGAAATTTAAGTTTCAATATAGTTACATGGATATCCAAGAGGCTGCAAGAAACAGAGGTGTAAAAAGAAGTAAAGTAATTAAAAAGGAAGAAGTTGAAGTGTACCCAGATACAACCGTATGGATTAGGGACTTTCAATATTCATATAATGAGCCAATGCACAACGATTATTTCTGGCATGAAGCTTATGGCGAATATCCTGTGGTTGGGGTAACTTGGAAACAAGCTAAGGCATTTTGTGAGTGGAGAACCATAAATAAAAATACATATCAAAAAAGTAAAAAAGGTGCTGCTTTAGTAAATAGATTCAGATTACCATCTGAAGCTGAGTGGGAATATGCTGCAAGAGGTGGTTTACAAGCTGCAACCTATCCTTGGGGAGGGCCATACACTAAGAGTGATAGAGGATGTTTTATGGCAAACTTTAAACCAGTGCGTGGAGATTATGCAGCAGACCAAGCATTATATACTGTTGAAGCAAAATCTTATGAGCCAAATGATTATAATTTATATAACATGGCTGGTAATGTTGCTGAATGGGTAAATGCATCATACGACCCTGCGTCTTATGAGTACTCATCAACAATAAACCCAAGTGTAAACGATCCTGATAATACACGAAAAGTGATTAGAGGAGGCTCTTGGAAAGATGTAGCATACTTTTTACAAGTAAGCTCAAGAGATTACGAATATGCAGATTCTGCAAGAAGTTATATAGGTTTCAGAACCGTTCAAGATTACATGGGGACAAACGTAACTAAGAACGGAAAATAACACGTATTAATCAAATCAGTATTAACTATTAATTTAACCTACTTAAGTAGTTTGTCTACTTAAAATTAAAAAACCAAAAATTATGGCACAGTCAAAAGCAAGTAAAAGATTCATGAATATGGCCTACGGATTAGGGGCATCAATTGTAATCATCGGCGCATTATTTAAAATTACACACTTCGAAATCGGATTTTTAACCGGTAACGTTATGTTAACCATAGGTCTTGTAACAGAAGCAATTATTTTCGCGTTATCAGCATTCGAACCTGTAGATGAAGATTTAGATTGGTCTTTAGTATATCCTGAATTAGCAGGAGGAAGTGCTTCTGAAAAAGAGCAAAACCCTAAAGGCGTATTATCTCAAAAATTAGACGAATTACTTAAAGAAGCTAAGATAGATGGAGAATTAATGGCGAGCTTAGGCGAAAGTATTAAAAACTTCGAAGGTGCAGCTAAAGGTATTTCACCTACTGTAGATTCTATTCAAGCTACACAAAAGTATGGTGAGGAGCTATCATTGGCAGCGGCCCAAATGGAATCTTTAAATAGCCTATACAAAGTACAATTAGAGAGCATTAATAAGCAAGCTTCTATCAATGAAGAGTCTGTTGAAAATGCAGCTAAATTAAAAGAACAAATGGAGTCTTTGGCTTCAAACTTATCGTCACTTAATGGCGTATATGGTGGTATGCTAACTGCAATGAACAAGAAATAATTAGGGGTTACCCAAATTTAATAACCAAAAACCTAATTACACATGGCAGGAGGAAATTTATCACCAAGACAGAAAATGATAAACTTGATGTATTTAATATTTATCGCGATGTTAGCGTTAAATATGTCGAAAGAAGTTTTATCAGCGTTCGGATTAATGAACGAGAAGCTTACAGAGTCTAATGAGGCTACTGAAGCACGAAATGCAAGTTTTGTAGCAAGTTTAGAACAAAAAGCTGCAGATCAACCAGAAAAATATAAACCTTTAAAGGCAAAAGCTGAGAAAATTGATAAGTTGGCACACGATTTTGATACCTATCTTGCTGACCTTAAAGGTAAAATGACCGCCAAGATTGAAGATCCTACAGATTATGAAATCATGGATAAAGGTGATTATCTGGACAATAACTTTTTTAAAGGCGACAAACTAAAGCCAGAAGGCGAAGAGTTTCTGAATCAAATAACTACTTTTAGAGAAGGTGTTATTCAGGTATTAGAAGGGGAAAAAGGAATGGAGCCTATTATTAAAGAGGTTGAAGAAAAGTTCAGTACCGAAAAAGAAGTGAATAGAGATGGTATTAAAGTAGATTGGTTAGATTATCACTACAAAGGCTTTCCTTTAGTGGCGTCTTTAACAAAAATGACGCAATTACAATCAGATATTAAAACTACTGAATCTGAAATTTTAGCTAGAATGTTAGAAGGTGAGTTGTCTAGTCAGGTTTCTATGACCAACTATACAACACTCATGGAAACTTCAAAATCAGCTTATTTTAATGGTGAGCAATTCGATGGAGAGATTGTATTAGGTCGTAAAGATGCCTCTACAAAACCGAAAAGAGTTGAATTAACTCTTGATGGAAGAAAACTTTCTGAAAATCAGTATGCTATCGAAGATGGTAAGGTGAAATTGAAAGTGGGAACTGGTGGTGTTGGAGAGCACAAAATCGAAGGTAAACTAATCTTTGGTGAAGGTGGAGAGGAGATTGAAGTTCCTGTTAGCTCTTCGTTCGCAACTGTAGCTAAACCAAATGCAGCTACGATTTCAGCTGATAAAATGAATGTGGTATATCGTGGTGTTAAAAATCCGATGACTATTTCATTTGCCGGTATTCCTGATAATAAAGTTGTAGCTAGTGCTCAAGGCTTAAATAGAGCTGGAGGTAGTAAATATGTAATGGATGCTACAAACATTAAGGGTAGAGAAGTAACAATTAATGTAACTGGTACACTGCCTGATGGAGGAAAAGTTAGTGATAATGCTAAATTCAGAATCAAGGATTTACCAAAACCAACAGGAACTGTAAGAGGTGAAGATGGTGCTATTAAAATGCAACGTCAAAGCTTAGAGAAGTCTACTATTGGTGCTATGTTTGATGATTTTGATTTTGAATTACCATTACGAGTTAGCGGCTTTAAATTTAAAGTTCCAGGACAACCTACTATTGAAGTAAGTGGAAACAAATTAAACGACAGGGCTAAAAGTGCTTTACGTAAAGCTAAGCGTGGTTCTGGTGTACAAATATTTGATATAGAAGCGAAAGCAAGTGGTGTAAGTGTGATTCTTAAAAAAGTATCTCCAGTATTTGTTGAGCTTACAAACTAAAATATTAGGCTAACAATTACGTTGGCCTAATAACATAAAATGATGAATAAGATGAATTTAAAAAGTGTTTTATTAACGGTTGTAACGGTTTTTACGGTGTCAAGTATAGTAGCACAAGCCAATATACTTAATGCTAAAAGCCCTGAGGAAATCGGTGTAAGAACGGATGAACAAAAGGCCGTAGATAACGATAAGCCTTTAGAGTATGGCTATGTTGACGATAGAGATATTCTGTTTTCTAAAATGGTTTGGGAAAGAGTAAGTCTTGATGAAAGAGCAAATTTCTCGTTATACTATCCTATTGATACCAATAATATTGGCAGTAACAGAAGGTCGTTATATGATGTTTTGATGAAAAATATCAAAAACGGAAAAATAAAAAACATTTATGATGATTCTTATTTTACTACAAAACGTACGTTGAAGGATATAGAAGCAGCATTATCAAAAATTGATACCACAGAATACGGTATAGAACAACTAAATGCAGGTGAAGAGTTATCAGAGGAATTCATCGATAGACGTGATATTACTGCTGCAGATATTGTAGAGTACCGTGTTAAAGGATTGTGGTATTTTGATAAGCGTCATGCGGAAATGAAATATAGACTTTTAGGAATTGCTCCAGTAGCTCCAGACGTTAATTTCATTGATGACGAAAACCCTGATTTAGTGCCATTATTTTGGGTATTCTTCCCAGATGCTAGAGAGGTGCTACATGAAGCAAAGGCTTTTAATAATGAAAATAGTGCCATACCTCATTCGTTCGATCATTTGTTAAACTCTAGGCGTTTTCAAGGCTATATATACAAGGAAGAAAATGTGCAAGGAGATAGACAGGTTAACGAATATATTACAGACAATGCTTTAATGCAACTTCTAGAATCTGAGCGTATCAAAACAAAAATTAGAGATTTTGAATTAGATATGTGGACATATTAATTCAAATGCAAAAGTAAAATGGAAACGCCTGCTATTAAAGTGGGCGTTTTTTTTATCATTATTGTAAAGACAGGAATCCATTTTTTATATTCGCAATATGCAAGTAGATTATGTAATTGTTGGATTAGGTTTAGCAGGCATAAGCTTTTGTGAACAATTGCGGCATAACAATAAAACGTTTGTGGTGTTTGATGATAGCTCACAAAAATCATCTGTTGTAGCAGGAGGGTTGTACAATCCTGTTGTTTTAAAACGCTTTACGCCGGTTTGGAAAGGTGATGAGCAATTGAGTATGGCCTTGGAGCAATACAAAAATCTAGAGGATCTTTTAAAGATTACTTTAGATTACAAGGTTCCAGTTTACAGAAAGTTTGCGTCGGTTGAAGAGCAGAACAACTGGTTTACAGCTTCAGATAAACCAAAATTAGCTAAGTATCTTTCTAATACTATTATTCCTAATAGAAATAAAGCAATAAATGCTGAATTTGGATTTGGGGAAGTATTACATACAGGCCGTATCGATGTAAATAAGCTTATTAAATCCTATAAAACCTTTTTAGAGTATCATAACGCAATAATCAGGGCATCGTTTGATTATAGCGCTTTAAATATTGAAGCACAATCTTTAACTTATAAAAATATTACTGCTAAGCATGTTGTTTTCTCAGAAGGCTTTGGGGTAACTAAAAATCCATTTTTCAAAAATTTACCGTTGAGCCCTACAAAAGGCGAATTACTCACCATTTATGCACCTGAATTAAAAATTGATTTTGTTTTAAAAGGTCCAGTATTTTTAATTCCGATAGGTAACGACTTGTATATCGTTGGTGCTACGTATGAATTAAATGATTTAACCAACGAAACTACTGAAAAAGGAAAAACCAAACTTTTACAAGGTCTAGAAAGTATTGTTTCTTGTCCGTATAAAATTATTAAACACGTAGCGGGTATTCGCCCAACAGTTAGAGATAGAAGGCCTTTGGTTGGACGTCACGAAGTTCATGACAATATGTATTTACTTAATGGCCTAGGAACGCGAGGTGTTATGATTGGACCTTACGTGGCAAAACAACTTTATGAATTTATTGAACACGATAAAGCACTTGAAAAAGAAATGAGTTTATCTCGGTTAAGCTAGTTCTTACCTTTTTTCTTAGCAAGATTTTCATCATAACTCATAAACATATTTATCCATATATTTCGCGATAGTCTCATAATAATAGGCATAAAGACCACTAGCGTGCCTACTATAGAAATAAAGGTAACCTTTAAATCTGCACCCAATATCAAATTGCTAATAACAAAAGCAGCAACACCAAAAGCAATACCAACGGCATAACTTACGTACATAGCACCATAGAAGAAAGACGGTTCTATTCGATATTTTGTATTACAATGCGAACAGCGTTCATTAACTTTTAATGTTTCAGAAAGTGCATAGGCATTTTTAGTACTATACATCGATTCTTGGTGGCATTTGGGGCAACAGCCCGTTAAAATGCTATAAATTTTTGTTCCTTTTTTAAACATTTAATTTAATGTATTTTTGCTCGCGTAAAACACTGCAAAAGTAATTTTTAAAGTTTAAAAAGACTGTAACCTAAGTCACATTTCTATGCTAAATATTCATAATTTATCAATTTCGTTTCAAGGAGAGTACCTCTTTGAAGATATTACCTTTAAGCTTGGGAATGGCGACCGTGTAGGTTTAATTGGTAAAAATGGGGCAGGAAAATCTACAATGCTCAAAATTTTATCAAAAGAGATTGAGCCAGATTCTGGCCAAATTGCAGCAGACAAAGCGTTAAAAATTGGTTTTTTAAAACAGGACATTGACTTTACTTACGGTAGAACTGTTTTGGAAGAAGCCTACCAAGCTTTTACTGAAATAAAGGCATTGGAAGCTCAAATGGAGGATGTGAATACCCAAATGGCAGAACGTACCGATTACGAAAGTGAGAGCTATCACCAATTAATGATTGATATTAACGATTTGCAGCACCAATATGAAATTATCGGAGGGTATAATTATCAGGGCAATACAGAAAAAATACTACAAGGCTTAGGGTTTAAAAGAGAAGATTTTAACAACCTTACCGATACGTTTTCCGGTGGTTGGCGCATGCGTATAGAGTTGGCAAAACTATTACTTCAAAACAATGATATTTTACTTCTAGATGAGCCTACAAACCATTTAGATATTGAATCTATTATATGGTTAGAAGGGTTTTTAAAAAACTGCTCAGGGGCTGTGGTTATTGTATCTCATGATAAGATGTTTCTTGATAATATTACAAATCGCACTATTGAGATTTCCTTAGGGCGTATTTACGATTATCCAAAACCATATTCAAAATATTTGGTCCTCAGGGAAGAAATTAGGGAGCAGCAGCTAGCATCCCAGAAGAATCAGCAAAAGCAAATAGAGCATACAGAGAAACTTATTGAGAAATTTAGGGCAAAAGCTTCAAAAGCAACAATGGCGCAATCACTCATAAAGAAGCTTGATAAGATTGAACGTATTGAGGTAGAAGAAGATGATAATAGTGTAATGACCCTTAATTTTCCTGTATCAATTACGCCCGGGAAAGTAGTAGTAGAGGCTGAAAATATTTCGAAAAGCTATGGTGATAACCAAGTTTTAAAGGCTCTTGATTTGTTAATTGAGCGCGATAGCAAAACCGCTTTTGTTGGTCAAAACGGACAAGGAAAATCAACATTAGCTAAAATTATTGTTGGAGAAATTAAATATGATGGTCATTTAAAGTTAGGTCATAACGTACAAATAGGTTATTTTGCTCAAAACCAAGCAGAATATCTGGATGGGAACAAAACGGTTTTGGATACCATGATTGATGCTGCCAATGAAACCAATAGAAGCAAAGTTCGGGATATTTTAGGTTCGTTTTTGTTTAGAGGTGATGAGGTTGAAAAATATGTGAAAGTCTTGTCTGGTGGTGAGCGCAACCGATTAGCACTCGCAAAATTAATGTTACAGCCGTTCAACGTGCTTATCATGGATGAGCCAACAAACCACCTCGATATTAAATCAAAAAATGTACTCAAAGAAGCTTTAAAACGTTTTGAAGGCACATTAATATTGGTGTCTCACGATCGTGATTTTTTACAGGGCTTAACCAGTTTGGTATATGAATTTAAGGACCATAAAATAAAAGAGTATTTAGGGGATATCGATTATTATTTGGAGCAGCGCCAAGTAGAAAATCTAAGGGAAGTAGAAAAACGAACCATAGTTGTAGAAGATACACCCAAAGCGCATAAGCAACGTTCCTATGAAGAACAAAAGAAGTTAAAGTCATTGAACAACAAGCTGAGTAATATCGAATCTAAAATAGGTGAGTTAGAAAAAGCTATAAAAGTTATCGATTTAGAGCTGGAAATCAATTATCATGAGGTTACATCTAAACCTGGTTTTTTTGATGATTATCAAAAAAAGAAGGCAGATTTAGAACGACTTATGGAGCAGTGGGAAGAGATACAGATGAAAATTGAGCAGTTGAACGAGTAAAAAATGTTAAAATATTGTGCTTTTTATCGATAAAAATAGTTTTTTATCTAATTAGGACTTATTTTCGTACGTGAAATTAGTCCTAAATCAACCTAAAGATGAAAAACTTAAAGTATACAATTTTAACCCTTTTGTTATCCTTCGCGGCTTTCGCGAATGTTTCCAACACCGAAAAAGAGGCCTTATTAGCATTGTACAATAGCACAAATGGCGCTCAGTGGAACTCCACTTGGGATACATCGGCACCTATAAATACTTGGTACGGTGTAAAATTAGAGAACAATATAGTAGTTGAAATTAATTTACCCTTCAATAATTTACAAGGAGAGTTACCTAACGAAATAGGTAATTTAACAGGTTTAACAAGATTAAACCTTGGTTTCAATGGTATATCGGGTAATGTGCCTGCAAGCTTGAGTAAGTTGCAAAATTTAGAAACTTTAGAATTATTCATGAATAAGTTTGAGGGAGAAATTCCAACGGAATTAGGAAATTTAAAAAAACTAAAGTCCTTAAAACTTTACAGCAATAAATTATCAGGAAATATTCCATTGTCATTAATGCAATTAACAAATCTTGAAGAGCTTTTATTGGGAAGTAATTTCTTAACGGGTAATATTCCTAATGAAATAGGGGCACTATCGAAGTTAAAGAAGTTTAGTGTTATGGATAACAAAATGTATGGTGAGATACCAGTTGAAATGGCCCAATTAATGGAATTAGAAGAATTACTGTTATCCACAAATGAGTTTACCGGAGATGTACCTATTGAATTTGTGAACTTAACCAAACTAAATACTATAATGGTAAGTGATAATAAGTTAAACAGAGAATTTATTAGTGTTTCTGGTAAAAATCCACCATCTCTAATGTTGATGGAAACAGGCAGTGCCACGGCATCTATGGATATTGAAAAAGATTAAAAATAGACAGTATATTTTATAATATAGTTAACATAAAAAAAGATACACAATCGTGTATTTTTTTTTATTTTTAGAATATGTTGGAGCACTATTTTACTTGTCCGTACTGTTGGCAACACATATCTATGTTGTTGGATGATTCGGTAATTTATCAAGAGTATATTGAGGATTGTGAGGTATGCTGTAATCCTATTCAAGTTAAAGTGCGATTCCAAAATTCTGAAATCACAGAGTTTCAAGCGAGTAGCATAGAACAGTAATTTTTTCCGTATAAACACTTGTAAAATCTAAAAAGGATTGTATATTTGCAGTCCGAAATGATTTAGTCGGTGTTATGAACCGAAAGTTAAGAGCTAGGTAAATCATTTTAACATTACATCGCGGGATAGAGCAGTAGGTAGCTCGTCGGGCTCATAACCCGAAGGTCACTGGTTCGAGTCCAGTTCCCGCTACTAGTAAAATTAAGCCTTTCAAGAAATTGAAAGGTTTTTTTATTTCTATAAGAACAACATCAATGTGTTTGTGTCCTAATTCGTAGCATTAGATTTTAGTGAAGCAATCTTAAATTAGCATAGTATTTAAATTAAAAGGAAAAAGGTTGAATTGTATCCTTAATACGATTAAAATAAAATGAAGCAAGCCTACAAAATTAATTGTAGACTTGACTTCAACTAAATTCAACTAAAAAAACTAATGCTATTGAGTAAATTTTAGCAAGAAATTTTGTACAGATTTAATTTAGAAAACTAAAAATTTCTTAACTAATGTATTATTATTGGTATCCTTAACACGAGCGAAATATATTCCAGTATTGGCAGCATCAAATTGAATACTTGTGTGGCGACTGGTAGATTCTTTTCTTGCAATATTACGTCCCGCTAAATCGAATACACTAATTTCAAGTTTGTCATTTGTTTTAGAATGTATTACCAGCCCTTTAGTTTTATTATAAAATATTGATAAGTTATCAGATAAAGCAGAGTAATTAATGCTTAAAGTTCCTAGAGCAAGAATTTGAAATTGTTGATTAGCATTACCTGTATCTACTGGGAATGTGCTTATTTTAGAGCCTGAGTTACCTCCATCAATGTCAAAAGCTTTAATTGGACTATTCACAGATCCAAAATTACAATCGCCATCAAAGGCAATTTGAATCACATAAGTGTTGGTAGCGGCTCCATTGATAATTTTAAATAATGTATACGGACTGGTATTGTTAAAGCTCACTTGTACATCACCAAAATCGCCACACCAACCATCTTTTACCCCTAAAGTAGAATTGTCACCAACGTTAATAATTTTGTAAATATCGTTTCCTTGATGTGTGAAGGTCCATTCTTGAAGGTTATTGTTAGAATCATAGTCTTGCATCCTAGCTCTTCCAATAATAACGTCTTGAGGGTTTCCTGGATTACCTTGTGGAATAGTGTTAACACTCATTACCTCAGAAAGTGATGTATTGTAAATGTTGTAAGTGCCATCGGCAATAATTTGGGCGTTTAAATTTAGAGTGCAAATTAATGTTACAACAGCTAATGCTGTTTTTAGGTAATTTTTTTTCATAATTTAAAATTTAATGGATTAATTAGTATAAGATGGTTTGAATAGCATGAGCGGGAATGTTTAAAAAAGCTTCACTCTCATGCACTATAAGCTTATAATCTATCGGTTTATCATTTTTATTCATGATTACCGTTACCATCTGCCCATCTTCATTTATAAAAGACGTGCTTTCTATTGTACTTCGGCTAGTTGTAGTACTTACTCTTTTAGCATTTGGTTTAATAAATTTTGAAAAGTGACCAATGTAGTAATAGGAAGGTGTGTAAATTAATTCATTGGTTCTTGTATCTGCATGTACCGGTGCAAAACACAAGTTTTGAACGTGGTTAGGGCCGCCTGTTTCATCTAAAAGAATGTTCCAATCGGTCCACCCAACCGTACCACTATTAAAATCGTTAATCATAGAGTTACCATAACGTTCTGCGTTGGACCATCTGAAGTAGTGTTCTTCACTAAATTTCTCCTGGCACCCCTCAGTAAACAATAAATTTTTAGTGGGGAAGGATTCTTTAATGTTCTTTAAATTATCATATTTAGGGTCACCGCCAGTCCAGGTTTCATACCAATGAAAACCAATACCCCAAGCATATTTTGCAGCTTCTTCATCTTCGAAAATGGTATTTGCACGGTGAGAAATTAAATCTCTGTTATGATCCCAAACTACAATATTCTTGTCGCCAAATCCGGCTTTTTCAAATGTTGGCCCTAGATTATTTTTTAAGAAATCGCGTTCTTCTTCAGCAGTATATATGCAGGATTCCCAACGTTGTTTTGCCATGGGTTCATTTTGAATGGTAACACCCCAAACAGGTATACCTTCGGCTTCATAAGCTTCAATAAACTTCACAAAATAATTTGCCCAAGTTTGATAATATTCTGGCAAGAGTTTACCGCCTTGTAGCATATTTTTATTAGATTTCATAAAAGCGGGAGGGCTCCAAGGGCTAGCATAGAACACCAAATCATCTTTAATTAAGCTAGTAGCTCGTTTTATCATAGGGATTCTAAATACTTTATCTTTTTCAATAGAAAAAGTTTTAAGTTCAGTATCCCCTTCTTCAATGTAGGTATGGCTTTTTGAACTAAAATCGCAACTATGAATACTAGTTCTAATGATGTTATAATTTATACCATTATTACTATAGTAAGCATCTAATAATTCCTCTTGCTTGTCTGGGCTGAGTTTAGCAAATACTTCTGCTGAAGCATCTGTTATAGCACCTCCAATGCCTAAAAACTTTTGAAACGTTTTGTTTGAATTCACAAAAACAGCAATTTCGGTTTCTAAGGGTTGTGATGCCGATTTAAAAGTTAGTTCATCAGATAGGGATAGCTTTAAATCTGTCCCTTCTGCTGTTGTGTAAATTTTTAAAGGTTTACCATTGTAATTAACATTGGTTTCTCCCTTTTTTTCTTCAACATCAACAGGTTTTTCTGCTTTTTTATTGGTACAAGAAGCCATGAGTATGGCTGATAGAACGATTATTCTATAGTTAAAAATCATAATAAATTAGTTTTATTTACCAAACAAAAGTGCCTAATGCTCCTGCTTCTAGTGAAGTAGTTATTGGACTTTCTGCCACTTTAATGTTAAATTCTTTACGTGCACCTGTATTGTTTAATACAATTACTACAACCTTATTATTTGGAGTTCTGAACGCTACGTTAGGCAGCTCATTTGAAAAATTAGATTCAATACGCACAGAACCAGGTCTCACATATTTGGCGGCATGTGCAATAATGTAATAGGCTACGTTTCTCTTAACCGCATTACCATCAATAGTTAAAGCTCCTAAACACTCTGTACAGCCACCATCGGTATGCGGATCTTGATTTGAATCTGCTGCTAAATTCCATTCTAAAACCGTTTTACACCAATTTCTAGACGCGCCTATTATAAGTTCTCTAGCGTGCCATTTCAAATTGTCTTGAAATTGTTCATTAGCACCAACCCACTGTTCGGTAAAGTATAAGTTTTTGTTTGGATGTGCATTGTGTACCAAACTAAGACTATTAATACTTCCAGCATAAAGGTGAAATGCAGAGCCATCAATATATTTATTTGCATCAGGATCGTTTAAAATCGAAATAGGGTAATCTGTTCTATCTGCATTATGGTCGTAAATAACAATTTTAGTGTTTATTCCAGCCAATTCAAATGCTGGTCCTAAGTGGTTTTTTACAAAATCAGCTTGTTCTGAAGCTTGCATAACTAAGCTAGGGTTGTTACCACCATGTAAAGGTTCGTTTTGAACGGTAATGACATCAATAGTAATGCCCTCGGCAGCCATAGCTTGAATGTATTTTACAAAATACTTGGCATAGGCACCGTAATATTCTGGTTTTAAACTACCTCCTTTTGGGGCTTGATTGGTTTTCATCCAAGAAGGAGGCGACCAAGGAGAGCCCATAATTTTGATGTTTGGGTTGATAGCTAGTATTTCTTTTAATACTGGAATTAAATTTTCTTTATCCTTATTAATAGAAAATTTAGTCATATCAACATCTGTTTCACCAGGAGGCAAATCGTTATATGAAAAAGGAGCGACGTCTAAATCTGAAGCGCCAATGCTTATTCTTAAGTAGCTAACACCAATATTGTTATTATCCCATTTAAAAAGTTCGTTTAATAAACTACTTCTGATAGAAGTGGGCAAATTATTTATGTGTAGGGCGCTTCCCCCGGTTAAGGAGTAACCAAACCCATCCATCTCTTGGTAGGTTCGGTTACTATTAACATTTATGGTGAAGCCTGAATTATCATTAAAAGCAGAGACTCCAGTTTCTTGTTTTTTGAATAAAACAGATTGATCTGCTTTTGTAAGATAAAAATCCACATTTACAGTTTCTGGAGTAACGGGTGGTTTAACTTCAGTAACTCCATCATCATTTGATTGACAGCTATGGCAACCAAAAAATGAGTTTATTATAATAAAAACCAAAAAACTTCTTTTAATGATTTTATAAGTTATCTTTTTCATAATTATAATAAAAGTTTTATCAGCTTTAATTTTTATTGTCTAATGTATTCGTAAGTTCCTGCAGAAAAATCAGGCGCTATTTCAATATTAACTTGGTAATTGCCATCATTATCAATGTTTCTAATGTTAGAACCGCCTTTGTTGGTTAGGTTTCCTGAAAGATCAGTTGGTGATTCTGAGCCAAAATCGTTATCCCATGGTGATATAAACTTCATATCGAAATTAGCACTTAAACTTACCGTGGTTGTAAATTTATAAGGATGTTGATAGGTCATTAAAAACTCATTACGATCATCCCACTTTTGGTTGATCTCATCCCAATGGAATAGGAAAATATTGTAGTAATTCCATTGTAATTTTGCGTTTGCAAAATCAATTGTGAATTTATAAGCTTGGTCTCTTTCTACATTTATAGCACCGGTTGCTTCACTTAAATTTGGGCTTTCGCTCACATTAATACCATCTGGTGCATCTGTTGCTCCAATAGCTTCAAAGGCGGTAAAGCTGTCTCCAGAGGCATCTGAAGCTGTATTTAGAGTTATTTGATCTCCACTTTGCAATGCGATGTAGTTATCGGTTCTAAAAACATCTCCATCTTTAGTAAGTTCCCCAACAAGTGTATTGTTGTTAAATAAATACAACGAATTTGGTGTTTCAATAGGCTCTGCAGCGTTCGGATCTTTTTCTATAGTATAGGTGTATGCATTTGCAGAAAGATTTAAAGTAACTAATAAGGTGCCCAATTGTTCAGAAGGGATATCTTCAAAACTCACGCCTTGATTACCTGCATCCGATTCCATAATGAGTGTATTGGTAGTTCCAACAACACGCTTCAACAAATGATCCCAATAACCAGAACCATCTACATCTGCCCTAAATAAAAAGCCACCGGTACTCACCAACTGAATGGAAGCCTGCCAAACACCAGCACCTATATATTCCAAAGGTTCATCGCTTCCCCAGCCACCAATTATGGGGCTGCCTTTCATATTCCAACGTTCAATTTTTAAAAGTGAATAGGTGCTATTGTCTAAGTCTATTTTAACGCGATATTGTCCGTCTTGTGCTACAGAAATAGGCGCTCCAGACTTTTCAATACTACCTTCGGTTGCACCTCCACCATATACTAATGCGGGTAGGGATTGCTCGCTAAAAAATTTAAAAGTACTTCCTGCCTTTAAACTTGTATAAATCTCGTACACGTTTGAAGGCTCACCATTAGAATCGTTCAAACGTCTTAAAGGAATAGCTTCTGATAAATTATTGTTGTTTTCCGTAGCTGTTCCAGACATAAATAACCTATCAGGAATTATTTCATTTTCAAAACGCTTAATAGTGATGTCTTTTACATCACTCGAAGTTTTATTGATGCTGCTGGCAATAACAGCCCAAGTGAGTTCTACATTGGTATTTGCAGGGTATCCTGCGAATGATAGGGCTTCATCGATGGCTTGATACGAGACTGAAGCTGATAGGTCTTTACCGCTATTTGAAGGTGTTAATTCTAAAATAGGTGTATCAAAAGAGGAACTGCCAAGTGTATCAACTACTACTTTGTAGCTTACTATATAGTTGGCCGAGGATGTTGCCGGCTCCCACCCAAAGGTTATAATGTTATTAGGAGTGGTTTCATCTAGTACAATTAAATCATCACTTGGTAATGCAATAGTTGGGTTACTAAGTTCCCAAAGCCCTTCAGGCTGTAAATTATTTTCAGTTTCGCAAGCCAGTACAACTAAGGTTACGGAAACAAGGAACAGCAGTTTTTTCACTAATCTTTTCATAATCAATTTATTTTAAGGTGTTAAAGCTGGATTTCTATCTAATTCCTGTTGAGGAATTGGTAGAAATATTTTAGCTTCTGTCATATTATAGTTTACAGGTGTGTTGGTACGTAAATCGATTTCAACTAAGTTGTTCATGGTTGATACAATTTGTCCGTAGCGCACTAAATCATCCCATCTCTGACCTTCTAGAAAAAGTTCAAGGCGACGCTCCTTTAGTATATTTTGTTTCAATATAGCTTTAGAGCTTTTTTGGGCATCGGTTAGATCTGGTAGTTGTGCTCTGCTTCTAATTCTATTAACTTCAGTGGCGGCTGCTTCTAGCTGATCTAATTCGTTTAAGGCCTCTGCTTTAAGTAGTACAATATCCCCATATCTTATTAAATATGTGTTATCTGCACTTGCAAATCCACTGGCATTTTTCCATTTATAACCAAAAGGGATCGTACTTCCGGCTGCATTTCCCCAATACTCATCAACCCATTGTACTTCCTCAAAAAGTATGGATGCATTTTTTCTAACCACATCTCCCTCGGCATCAAATGCGTTAACAATATCCACCGATGGTGTTACAAATTTTCTCCATGTATCGCCACTAATGGAAGGTGGTAACAATAACTGCGGACCAAAATTACCTTCGTTTCCACCTAAATATTGAACTTCTATTATAGATTCAGCATTGTTAGGGTTATTACCATCAAAAAGTTGACTATAATTAATTAAACTGTAATTCGCAGCGCTATTTTCAACTTCAGTTATATGATCTAAAACAGCATTATAATCAGGATTTGGTTGTTGTGCATAAGCCTTAGCAGCTAGGGCATGAGCGGCACCAGAAGTAGCTCTGGCTTTGGTTATTGAATTATTGCCGTAAGTATCTGGAAGCAATGTAGCTGCCAATTCTAAATCTGCTGTAATTTGAGCATAGATATCTTCAATAGGTGATTTAGGAATATTCACACTTTCCGGTGTAGTTGCCTTTATCGATGCCGTTATTAACGGAACACTTCCCCAAAGTTTTGCTAAAGTAAAGTAATGGTAAGATCTTAAAAATAAAGCCTCACCTCTAATTTGTGCTTTTCTTTCATTGGTTAATTGTGGATCGTTTATTCCATCAACACGCTCTAAAACGACATTCGCTTTAGAAATGGCATTATAAATGTTGGACCAATGTGTAAAAAGTCTTGAATGCGTTGGTGTTATATTTAAGAAATCGATGGCAAAAATTTCCGGATTGTCTCCACCTGCATAGTTATTATCTGCGCGCATGTCTTGGAATAATAAATTATCCCATACATAATATTCTGAAGATTGAAACGATTCGTAAGCTCCAGTAAGTGCCGCCTCAATTTGTGATGCATTATCATAGGCATCTGCACTTGTTTCCTCCGAAATAGGAGTAAGGTCTAAAAAATCTTCGCAGTTTGTAAAAAGAGCGAGACTTAAAGTTATTAATAAAATTTTATTTAGTTTCATAGTTGAATTTTTTAAAAAGTAACACTTAAACCAAAAAGCGTGGTTCTCGATTGCGGATAAGTACCAAAGTCTATACCTCTTATGGTATTACTACCGCCAAAGGCATTTACTTCTGGGTCAAAACCAGAGTAATCAGTAATGGTTAATAGATTTTCACCGGTAACATAAAGTCTCAGAGCACTTAGTTTTATTTTATCTAACATATTCTTAGGGAAGTTATAGCCTAGGGTAAGCGCTTTTACTCTTAAATAGGAAGCATCTTCAATAAAACGTGTTGATACTCTCGAATTATCTGAATTACCAAAAACAGCTCTTGGAATTGTTGTAATATCTCCAGGTTGTCTCCATCTATCTAAAACAGCAATAGATTGGTTTTTTGGGTCAATAAGTCCTTCGGTTTCAATTCTTGTTGCATTCAACATATCATTACCTTGAGAACCTTGCAAGTAAATCATTAAGGTAAAGCCTTTATAAGAAAGATTATTGGTTAATGAATATGTAAAGTCTGGATTGGCATCACCAATAATGGTTCTATCATCTGCTGAAGGTGTAAATGTAGAAACTCCATTTCGGTCTAAGTAAAATGCATTTCCAGTTTGTGGATCTACTCCGCCGTATATATAACCGTAAAGAATCCCCAATGGTTCACCCTCTCTAATTAAAGCGGCTTCTCCGCGACCTCCAGCAATGCCTCCCTGAAGCACGTCAGAGTCCACGAGTCTAGTAATTTCGTTTCTGTTGAATGAAATATTGAAATTAGTGTTCCAATTGAAATTTTCAGAATTAATATTTTGTGTGCTAATGCTGAATTCAATTCCTTTATTTTCCAACTCTCCAATATTTTGGATAGCACCGGTAAAACCTGTAGCATTTGGTAACGGTGCATCAAATAATAAATCTTTTGTTCTTTTGATGTAGGCATCTGCAACAATATTCACTTTGTTATTGAATAGAGAAACATCTATACCAACATTAGTTTGATTGGACTCTTCCCATTTTAGTTCTAAGTTTTCTATTGAAGCAGGGAAGGTGCCAGGTTGTACCACGCCACCTATAGGATAGTTAGCACCGCTTCCTACACGACCTAAATACGCGTAATTCTGAATTTGATCATTACCTACAATACCCCAACCAGCACGTAATTTTAGGTCACTCAGTGTTTTGGAATCTTTTAAGAAATTTTCTTGCGACATTCGCCAACCTAGAGAAAATGAAGGGAAATAACCCCATCGCTTATTGGGACCAAAAACACTTGAACCGTCAGCTCTAAAATTGGCAGTAACTAAGTATTTGTCTTCGTATGCATAGTTCAATCTTCCTAAAAAAGATGAATTTGCTTTTTCTGCCTTATCTGCTGTCGCACCAAAAATTTCAGAACCACCATTAGCTGTTGTAACTGTAGCACTAGCAAAATTGCGTGTTTCAATGTAGCTGTTTTCAAATTTGTTTTTTTGATTAACAGAACCAATCAACGCCTCAATTTTGTGATTATTTATTGTGTTGTTATAAGATAAGGTATTTTCTATAATGTAGTATGAGCTTTTGTTAGTGCTATTTATAGATCTACCTTGTAAAGCTCTACCAAAACCAGTTCTAAATGGATCTAAAAACGAATCAAAAACACCAAAACTATTATCAATTCCAACATTAGTTTTGAACGTAAAATTCTTAATTGGTTTTATTTCAAAATATAGGTTACCTAAAAAACGTTGGCTGTTAAACTCACGATCTAAACCATCTGTTGAAGCTAAAGGGTTTTCCCAGTTTTGGAAAGGGTTACTGGTGAAAGAACCATCTTCATTAAATACGCCAATATTAGCGGGTGTGGTAAGTGCACCTAATAAGACACCACCTTGATTTACAGCGTTATTATCATTTACATCTACATCTCTGTATTGAGTATAAGCTATTCTAGTACCAACCTTTAACCACTCGTTGATTTTTTGGTCAAAGTTAATTTTGAAGTTGAAACGTTCAAGCTCAGAACTTTTTACAACCCCTTCCTGATTGGTATATCCAGCTGATACATAATAGTTGGAACCCTCATTTCTCCCAGACATGGCTAACTGATAATTGTTTGAAATTCCGTTTTGAAATATTTCTTGTTGCCAGTCGGTGTTTTGATTGAACCTATCCCAATCCGTGGTTTGGCCAAGTTCAGTCATTAAGTCCCTGTATTGCTCACCGTTTAAAACTGGCAGCGTATTCCATACTTGGGAAATACCTAAATAAGTATCAAAAGTTAATTTCGCTTTTTCAGTTGTACCGCGTTTGGTTGTAATAAGCACAACACCATTGGCGCCTTGAGCACCGTATATTGCTGCGGATGAAGCATCTTTTAGCACTGAAATTGACTCAATGTCTGCAGGATTTATAGAACGGGTATCTGTTGTAGGTACACCGTCTACGACGTATAAAGGCTCACTACCAGAAGTTATGGAGTTTGTACCTCTAATCCTAATGCTTAAACCAGCAGAAGGCTTTCCAGAATTTGCCAATACCTCTACACCTGTTGCTTGACCTTGTAATAGAGAGCCTATTTGCGCGTTGCTTCGACTATCTAAAACTTCTGATTTAATTTGCGCAACAGAGCCTGTTATGTCTTTCTTCTGTTGTGCACCATATCCAATAACTACAATTTCCTTTAATGCCTCGGTACTTTCCTCCATTGTTACATTAATGGTAGTTCTGCCACTAATTTTTTCTTCTATGGTTTTCAGCCCTATATAGCTAAAGACCAATATGGATTCAGAATTTATATTAGCGCTTAATTCATAAAACCCATCAAAATCTGTAGTAGTTCCTGAGGTGGTTCCTTTAAGAATAATTGTAACTCCTGGAATAGGTTGTCCTGATTTACCTGTTACTTTTCCGTTCACAGTTATTTCTTGCCCTAGACATAATATAGGCACAAGAAAAATCAGAAAAAAATTTTTCTTTAATGCTGTCATTTATTTATTTAGTTAAGTTGTTAAAATTAAAGGTTTAGCTAACGCCTTTTACCTTTTTGTCAAAATTAAAACTTATATGATGCTTAAAGCAACCTTAAGTATTGAAAAAGTGGATATGAACATCAATTAAATAAAGTTAAAACTATGTAATTCAGTAGTTTAAATTTATTTTAGATAATTAAAAAAGTAGATAAATGGTGTTAATTTTATAGTTTTACAAACTATATTTATTTCAAAATAATAGTTTTTTATTAAAAAAATAAGATATTTTTAAAATTAAGATATCTTTCTAACGGAATCCTCAAAAGTGTTTCGGTCTTTGGCACTATTTTTAACTTTAACTCTGTAGTTATATATGGTATTTACTGAATAGCGCAAAATTTTGGATATTTTAGAACTATTGGTAATACCCAACCGTATTAAGGCAAATATTCTTAATTCTGTATTTAAGGCTTGTTCATCTTTTACTATTAATTTTTCTTCGTCTTTAAGTAGTGTATTTAATTTTTCGACAAAATCAGGGTATATGTGCAGAAACGATTTATCAAAATTTTCATAAAAAATATTGAGTTCGTTTTCTATTAGTTGTTTGGATTTTGTGAGTTCTAGTAAAGCATTTGTTTTATTAGAAACGATATATTTCCTAACCATCTTACGATAGGTGTCTAGTTTATTGATGTAGTCTGAATATAGATTTAGGAAGGTGCCTATATATTGTTCTTTTACCCTATCTGAATCTGAAAGTTCATTATATAATCTGCTAAGGTCTTCATTACTCAGGCTTAATTGTTCGTTAAGGTCTTGTAATTTATTGTTTGCGTTTTTTAGGTCTTTACGTGCCGCTGATAGTCTCTTTATCTGTCTGTATATATATATAATTGTAACTAATAAAAACAATACCAGAACACTAATAAAGATGAGTAGTTTTTTCAACTCTGTTTTCTGTTCGAAACTTTTAGCTTCGTAAGCTTTCGATATAACCGATAACTTGTTCGAAATGTTTGTATAACGCAATCTAGAGTTGTAAAACTCTGCATCTTCAACAGAAAAGTCTATATATTTATGTGCTCTTTCTATATCACCTTCTTTAAAAAAAATCATGGCAAGTTCTGTTAATGAGGCATTATCTTTTACAGAGGCTTGAATGTCTGATATAGCTGATAATGTTAAAAACTTTTTTTGTTCTTGGGTATTTTTGTCCAATTCGTAAAGTAACGCTCTTTCAAAGGTTATTTGTGAATATTGGGGTGTCGCCATGTCTACTTGAGATAAGCGTTTAGAATTAATTTCTAAGGCTTTATTAATGTTTCTTTCATCTCTATAGCCTTTTTCTACAAGGGCAAGAGATTCATCAGAATTCGGGCTCAGCCTTTGTAATAGTGAATCTTGGTAAACTGCATATAATTTAGAGTAGTCCTCTTTATTCGTTTTTACAGTTGAATAAAAATTAAGTCCTGAATAACTCTCTTTTAAATTCAAATAGTATAAGTTGAGAAGATTTTCTGGGAGCTGAGATCTTTGAATTTCATTCAAAACATCAATGGCCTCTTTGTATCTTCCGGATGTTACTAATAGTTTGGATAGTTTTAATTTGGACTCCTTTACTAAGCTAGTATCGTTTAGTTTTTTTGCTATCTCTATACTCCTTTCTATATATAAAAGAGCATTGTCAAAACTATACTTTTCATATTCTGAAATGATTTTGCTTAGAATAAAATACTTGTTTTCAAGAGTTGCGTTTGGTTCCTCTAATAGCTTTTTTAAATTAGTAATTCTTACTTCTTTAGTGGTGTCGTAGATGGTTCGTCGCTTCATGTTCTCTTCTAACTTTTGAAGTAAGGAGTCTAGCTGATTAGAAGAAAATACAGGATTAAAACATAAAATAAGCGAGAATATCAGAAGAAGATTTTTCAAGACTACTTTTTTAAAGATTGAAACAAAGTTACAGATTTATCAACTTCATCAAAACTCTATTCAAGTTTAAATTCAAAACATAGGCACGTGCAGCAACAGAGATTTTAAATCTAAACATGCTTTCCTATATAATGCAACATAAATCTAAAAGTTTTTTTTATTGCTTTATGGCGTCGTAGCTTTATAAATTACAGATGTGGTATCCGAATTTATGCTGTAATTGCTGTTTGCTAACAAAAATACAGCATCTCCCTTTTTTAGAGATAGCGTACAATCATTTTCAGTGATAGTAGCTTCTCCTTCAACAACTATTAATATTGCGGCTGTTTTAGCGTAAGATTCATATTTCGACGACTGTTTTAGTTTAATCTGGCTTAATTCAAAATCTGGAGCAGGACTTTTATAAATCCTTTCAGGGTTATCTTCTAGTAAGTCGCCCGACTTAATATTAGGAATGGTCTCCTCAAAAACAACATGTTTCAGCAGCTCTTGTACGTCTACATGCTTTTGTGTTAAACCTCCTCTAAGTACGTTGTCAGAATTTGCCATTAGTTCCATATTCTGCCCTTCTAAATAGGCATGAGGTATCCCTGCATCTTGAAAAATAGCTTCGCCAGGGTTTACGTTTACAATGTTAAAAAAGTAAATGGAATATATGCCTTTATCTATATTTCTTTTGTCTTTAGATGTAGCTATGGCTTTTGCAGCCCAATAATCAGGGGAAGATTTCTGTAGTCTTCCAGCCTTGTAAAGTGGTAAAATTCTATCAACCAACGGCTGTAATGTTTGGTTACATTCTTTTTGAGGAGCTTCCATTACGGTTTTGTATAGCCCATAATAACCTGCTTTATAAAAAGTGCTTAATAACGGCTGAAGTTCTGGTATATTCTTTAAAACCTCTTCTAGTTTTGTCTTTGGTAAAAAACCATGTAATAGCCAAAACTCGCTCAATGCAACCATTATTTCAGGTTTATGGTTGTCGTCTTTGTAATTTCTATACGGTGCATCTAAAGGAATACCTAGTTTATTTTCTTTTTCAAAACCTTTTTCAGCCTCAGATTTTTTAGGATGTACCTGTATGGATAGCATGTCTTTAACATCGAGTACTTTGAACAGAAAAGGCAAGCGTCCAAACTTTTTTTCAACAGTGTTTCCTAAAACTTCAATAGCGTTCTTTTTAATAAAACTATCCAGAGTTTGTTCGCCAGTTTCTGTAAGTAATGTGGATGGGGATTTAGTTTGTGCACCAAGCCAGTATTCGGCAAAGTTTTCGGTTTTGGTTGTTTTTACGTTTAAAAGATTGGGGATGAAATGGTGCCCGCCCCACGCATAGTGTTGAATTGTACCTTTTAAGGCATATAATCTTGTCATAAAATCTAGTTTGTATAGTCTACATTCGTTATAAAATCAATACGAATTTACCGTGAAACTTCTTACGATTTTAAAATTACAAATTTTAGTTGATGCGGGTTATATTTAGATAAGATTTAAAAAAATAATAAAAAAGACTTCTTGTAATGGAAGCCTTTTTTGATATTAATCAATGGTTTGAATCTCTTAATTAATTTACAGAAAACTGAAATATTTGTGATTCGGAGTTGTTGTTTTGTGCATCGTGGGTCACAATGCGCCAATAATACGTAGTTCCAGAACTTACATTTACAGAGGCACTTGCATTACTTGTTGTAGTCGCCTTATCAACAGGGGGTGAAATAGTACCGAAAAACACATCATATTCCTTAATATCATTATCTACATCTTCTCCTTTCCATTCTAGAGTTACACTAGTTGTAAAACTCAGTGTAGCCGACAGCTCTGGAGCGATTAATTCCGCAGGAAAAGGCGCGTAAGATGATACAGCTTCACCTGCATTATAAAATTTCCAAGTTGGGCTTTGCGCGGTTTCTGTTCCAGAATTTTTAGAAATAACGTACCAAGAATATGGTGTCCCTCTTAAAACAGTGACACTTCTTTCCGAAATGCTAGACGTGTAATTCTGTGTATTCTGTGTATTAAGATTTTTAACAAATAACCGATATGAAGTTGCGTTATTAGCATCATTCCAATTAAATAGAATGGTGCTTTCTGTACTTGTTAAATTTGAACCTGTGGTACATTCAGAGTTTTGCTCTGGAAAAACTAAGGTTGCTGCACTTGGTGGATCTACTTTATCAGGATCTGGTCCCGGATCAGGTGTGTCATCACCACCACCGCTACTACAATTCCACATAAAAAGGCAAGCCGCCAAACTTCCCACTAAATATATAACTGACTTTTTCATATTATTTCTTAATTATTTTGAAGCTTTTACTCGTAGTTTCAGATGAAACCCTTAGAATATATATGCCTTTGGAATACCTTGATGTGTCAATATTCAAATTGCGCTCATTGCTATTCGTACTAAAAACTTTATTGCCTAAAACCGAGTAGATTTCTACTGAAGTAGTAATGTTTTGCTCGCCTAAATACACATTCAATTCATTTGAAATTGGATTAGGAAATGCCATGACACCTTCACCATAAAAAATAGTTTCTTCATATTTTCCTTGGCAATCCTTATCTGTCTTAACATTAATCGTGTTTGTTCCAAATTGTAAAGGGAGTTCAATGGCGGAAGCAGAGGTTTCTGTTGTAACCCCATTTAACGTAACGACGTAGCTATCTCCACCGTTAAGATTAATGGCAATAGCATTTTTAGATGCAATAACTTTTGATGTTACCGATAAATCTTCAGGTTCCGTAATTGAAACATTAAAGCATTGTTCGTAGTCTGCCTGCCCCTCAACTGTAATGCAAACCCTGTAATCTCCTGCTTCTAAATCAGATTTTAAGAAGGTTGTAGTAAATATTTCAGAGTTATTCAAACCGTTTCCAGTTATAGTAGCAGTATAGTTTAAAGCTTTCTGAGCCATAATGTCAATAATGCCATTATTACTGTTTCTACAAGTTTCACTTGCAATTTGAAGTCTAAAATTATTGATAGGTAGCACAAAAATCTCACAACCATTAGCATCAACGGTCGCACCTAATGGTGTATTAGGGCAAGTGTCTTCTGTATTAGGAACGCCGTCACTATCCAAATCATTGGGGTCAATAACAGGTTGGGTACCATACATACGATATTCTCCGGGAGCTAACGTAATCGATGATGAAACATTGGCAACATCAAGAGGTGTGTTTTTATTTAGTAAGCTGTACCATGTTCCTGTTTTTGAGAAATTGGGGTTTACAGATTTTTCCACCATATCAAAATTTGCAATCACTACAACATCAAAATCACCGTTATTATCGTTTAAATTAACGCGTTTTACCAAGCCGTCTAATGAATATGAAAAATCAGTGGTGTTGAAAGTTGAAGGATATTCCGTCTTCAATTTTATCATTTTTGATGTGATGTTGTACAAATCCAATCGATCTTCATCGTCATCATAATTTAAGGTCCACGCCACGGGTTTTCTATCTAGTCTACAGTTGCCGTTAGTAATATCATTTTCGCAATTAATACTTTTATCGTAACCTAATTCTCCAAATTGCCATAGCATTTTAGGTCCTGGTACGCTATAAAAAATAGCTGTTGCCGCTTCAATTCTGTCTAAGGCCGTTTGAAAATCTTTAGTATCATGTTCAGCATTGGAATTCCCATTATTTATGTTTCTTACCATTAAGCGCTCCTCATCATGACTTTCCATATAGCCAACTACATGGGGGGTGTTCCAATTTCGTTCGGTATAAGATAACCAAGATACATTAGCGTCATTGGATTTTCCCATGGTGTTTTGATTAAAACTGTGGTTGAGATTGCCCCAAAACATGAAACCATAGTCGGCAAGTTCCTTTTCTTCAGAATTATCAGCGAAATGCTCTAGAATAAGATAAGCATCAGAGGATACATTGTTCCAAATATAATCCCCGTAATCTTGAAGAATGGCAATTCTAGAGGCATCTCGATTCCCCCACGCCCCTACATTATCAGGGTTATTAGTTTGGGTAAATCCTTTTGATAAATCGAATCTAAAACCATCTACCTTAAATTCATCAATCCAGTATTTTAAAGTTTGCTTTACGTAGGTTTTTGTGTAATCGCTTTCATGATTAAAATCGTAACCTACATTAAAAGGATGTCGTGCATCTGGGTTTAGCCAAGGGTTGTCTGGAGATGGCTTAAAGGCTGCACTGTCCCAATACAATTGGGCTAACGGACTCTGACTAAACGCATGGTTGTAAACTACATCTATAATAACAGCTATACCTCTTTCATGACAAGCATCTACAAAAGCTTTAAAATGATTTTGCGTACCATAATATTTATCTAAAGCACCGTGAAACGATGGGTTGTACCCCCAGCTATCGTTGCCTTCAAATTCGCTCACAGGCATTAATTCTATAGCGTTGATACCTAGATTTTCAAGATAGTCTAAGTGCGTCATTGCCGCTATAAATGAGTCGTCTTCTGTAAAATCACGAATCAACATTTCGTAAACCACAAGGTTTTCTTGGTTAGGTTTCGCAAACGAATTTACTTGCCAATTATAAGGTGTTTCATTAATTTGAAAAGAGGATACGTTTCCAGAGGTCTTTCCCGAAGGATAATCCATTAGGTTTGGATATGTTGTATCTGAAATAAATTGATCGTTATTTGGGTCAAGTACTTTTTTTGAATACGGATCAGCAACTCGTAAGCTATAATCTACATAGTATTGATATGCGTATTCGGTATCAGGGTCTAAACCGTTTAAAGTTAACCAAAATACCTCTCCATCCTTATTCATTTGATATGTTGGATCCAATGTCCAATCGTTAAAGCTTCCAATTAGGAAAACATCAGTTTTCATTGGTGCTTGCAATACAAAAGTTACAGAGCCATCGTTGTTCTTGTTCAAGCCATATTCTAAACCAGTTGGAACAGTTTCAGTTTGTGTGGGTGTTTTTACATAAACCGAAATTATTTGCTCTTTTGTTTCAGTACCTTGAACCGCAGAGGCAGTAATTGTGAATGGGCCTGTAGTAGTAAATGTATATGCAGAAGCTATAGTGGTGCTTGCCGTTTCAGTTGCAATGGAAGTATTGCTCACTTTTAATTCTAAATCTGCAGCAGCGCTGGATTCTGCCGAAATAGTGATATTATCGTTTATATCAAAAACATCGTCATTTGATGGATTTGTAAGAGTGACATTTAAACCTACTTCAAAAACTTCAATAAAAATATCAGGTCTTGATTGTTGGTTGCCAGCGGCATTTCTGAAAACTATAGCAATGTTAGTAACGGTTTCTCCAGCATCTACGTTGTAAAATGCATTAATACTTGGAGTAATTACAAGTTGATAAGTATTTGCCGTTAATCTGGTTAATTTTGGTTGCGTGGTATTATTGCCCCATGCGCCTATAACGTGTTTCCAATCAGTATTGCTAGTGGAAGCTGAAGTTAGTACACCCGTATGAGCGTAAACATCTCCGGTATAACCTTCTAATTCTGAGCCTGTAGCATCAAAGGTTATGGTGACTTCGTTATCTGCTGTTGGTATGGTAGGAACAGTAGTTGCCGATTGCCCGAAAATCAGGGTTGTTATTAATAAAATATATGGTAGAAATATCTTTTTCATGCTTTATTGGTTTAATCAAAAAAGGCTGTACAAACATTGGCACAGCCTTTTAAGACACTTCAACTAAACTTAATTGGGTATAATGACATAGCTGCCATCTAAATCATTAAACCAGATATCATAACTTCCCGTTGGTTCATTAAATGGAATATTGTCACCTCCACCATTATCTAACCTAGCGGTGCCGTAAAGCTCTTCTGAACCTGTATATCTCCATACTGCGGCGTTACCGTCAGGTGGCCAAACATCGTTAGCTCTAATAAGTATTTGTCCACCATTTGTTAAGGTTACATTATCTAGATGCCATATATGTGGGTCGTTAGGATCTTGTGTGAAATCTGTATCTGTACCCCATCCTAATGGAGTAGCGTCACCAATTATGCCAATTGTAGTGTAAGTTGCGGCGCTAGAAGCATCATAAGGCGCTACCGTAAAACTTCCACCTTCGCCTACTGTGGTGAACGTGTACGTATAGTATCCGGCAGTCGATACATTAAATGTACCTGGATCATTTCCTCCACCAGGGTTTACGGCTAATGTAGAGCCATCATTGGTTCCCCATTGAGGTTGCCATGCAGTAGTTTCTAACAGTTTAAATGCTCCAGCATTAAAATATCCTGTATAGAAATATACGTTTGGTACATTTTGATCTCTAAAGATTGCAGTATTGTTGTTGTCTGGATTCCAACCAGGCGTTGTCGCATCTCCTACTAAATACAAATATGGAAATGAAACGCTATAGGGTGTTACTGAAACCGTTGTGGTTTCTGTAACTCTTTCCAGAGTGTTGCCGTTAGCATTGGTGTTTCTTGCGATTACTCTCATATCTATATTACCAGCACTTTCTGCATTTATGCCAAGACCCAAGGCTACACCATTAAGATCTGAATGCGTGAGCGAAACTGATGTTGCATTATTTGCAGTACCTATAATTACAGGAGAATCAAAATTAGTTCCAGCGGCAGAGGCTTCTACGGTGTACGCCAAATCAATGCCTAGTGATGATGATAGTACAGCATCAGACCATTCAACTGTCATTATTATTTCATCTGACGAGTTAATTGATAAAATAAACGCATCTGTATCAGTTGGATTAATTAATGTTGGAGGGTTCACTGGATACGTCGTAGCAAGTAACAATATACTATTACTAAGTTGATCACCAGCTTGAACTCTCATGTAAACAGGAATATCTTTAAACTGTGTATCCACAATTGATGCCAGCGCATTATTAAATTCTGAAACAGTCATTGAAAAATTATTCGAATCTGATGTTCCTAATACAGTTGGAGATGTAAAATCTGCGTCGGTTGACATTTCGACGGTATAATTTGAACTGCCGGTAACTTCGTCAGTCCAAGAAATAGTAAATGCAGGGTTATCAGGCAATGCAAAATTTAAGAACACGGTACTAATACCTGGAGTGTTTAATACAAATTCTGGGTCTGGTGATGTTATATTTAAGGTTTCTTCTGTTTCGCACGAGGTAAACACAAGTGTTACCACAAGCAACAGAAAGCTTAAATTCTTTATAATTGATTTCATTTGTTTTTTTAGTGTTACGTTAGTCTTATAAGTTTAATGGTATAAGGATATAACGACCTGTTAAATCGTTAAACCAAATATCATAATCATCCTCAACAATTACAGGTATTGAACCGCCTCCCGCAGTTGCAACTCCAGAGAAACTTGTTGTGTTTCCCCAGGATGTTCCAGATCCCGTCATGAAATTAACCTCACCAGGAGTTAGTCTTACACCATTTGCAAACCAAATATGTCCGTCGAACGATAAAGGAGACAATGCAATAGATGAAGCCACACCCGATCCTTCGATAGATAATGAAGTTGGGCTTGTAATACCTAAAGCATCAAAAGGCTCAAAAGTGAATGTGTTGCTACTAAAGTTTATAGTAAACGTGTAAAAACCTTCAGGGATCCCGTCACCTCCGCCATATGGAAATCTTTCTGGATCACTGCCTCCACCTGGATTAGCACCTACGGTTGTGCCATCATCTGTTCCCCATTGTGGTTGCCATAAGCCTTTTGCTTGTAATACTTTAAAATGGCCATTTTCAGCAAACCTTCCTGTGTAATAGAATACATTTGGATTGTTTTCGTCTCGAAATAGGGCGGGGTTGTTATTGTTATTATTCCATCCAGGAGCAGTAGCATCACCAACCAAGTAGTAATCATTAAAAACATAGTTGTAGAATGGGTAAACATCAAATTGTAATACATTTGAAGTAATTGGTTCACTATTTTGGGTACCTAATGAAGCAACAACTCTTGTGTATAAAGTGGCCCATTCAAATGGATTTAGTCCTGCATTGCCTGCAGCTGAATTTAATTCTCCAACTGATAAAGTTATGGCACTTGTGCCCGTAACACTTGTAGCGGTTACAGGAGAGGTAAAGGCGTCATCCATAGAGAATTGTACAGCATAATTAACCGCTGTTGGTTGTCCGTAATCAGACTCAGACCAGTTTAATGCAAGAGCGGGATTTCCAGTATTTGTAGCATCCAACTCTATTTGCGTTATCTGCAAGTCAGCCAAAACAGGTGCGTTTGGCGCTGATATTGTGAATGTATCAGAATTATCATCGCATGAATTTAGGAATATTAGAACTAACCCAATTATGCTAAAAGCTGAAATTCGTTTTAAAATTTTCATCATCATTAATATTATTTAGTTTTTAGTATCCTGGGTTTTGAGTTAGGTTTGGATTTGCAGCCATACTTCCTACGGGAATAGGATATAGGTTGAAATGTGAAGGTATTGCAATACCATTACTACCATTACCTTTCCAAGCCCAGTTATAATTTCCGCCAGTAAATCGGCCATATCTAATTAAATCTTGTCTTCTATGTGCTTCCCAGTGTAGCTCGCGAGCTCTCTCGTCTAGAACAAAATCTAAAGTTAAATCTCCAGAAGCAATAGTGCTTGGATTGTTTGCTCTTGTTCTTAAATTATTGATATAACCAACAGCAGTTGCTAAACTACCACCACCACCTCTTAGGTGTGCTTCAGCATACATAAGATACACATCTGCAAGTCTAAACAATGGGAAATCGGTATCAACAAAAGTTTTGTCTACGCCAAAACCTCCAGTAGAAGTTGCATTAGAGTACTTCTGAATAACGTAACCAGTATCCTTATCAGAGATGTCTGGAATATCGATTGGTCTATCTGCTGAAATTAGCGTGTTTCTGTCGTCATCTGCGAATGCTGGTCCCCAAAGATCAGCAAATTGCTTACGCACTCTAAGAGCGCCACCCCAACCTTCAGTTCCAACACCAACTTCATCGCCATTCTTTTCTAGACTTCCAACAGAGCCATTAATCATAACCGTGGTAGGACCATAATTTTGCGTAGTTGCACCATCTGATACAATCGGGAAAATAATTTCCTTAGTAGCAGAATTGGTATTGTTGTCGGCCATAAAGTTGTGTAAGTAATTATCGGCAAGGTCATAACCACCTGAGATAATCTTTTCACAATAGGTAATGCATTCCATATATTTAGGTTCTTTTATATATACTTCTGCATTTAAGTAAATTTTAGCTAGAATCATTTGTGCTACACCTCTATCTGCTCTTCCGTACTCATTTTGTCTAGCTGCAACCAAATCATCCTCAATATCTATTAATTCAGATTCTATAAACGTGAATAATTGAGTCCTGTCATAAACTTCTGGTTGCGCATTTATAGGAGTAGTTTCATCTGCAAAATTTGCTTTTCCAAACAAATCCATCATGTAGTAGTATGCCATAGCTCTCATTAATCTTGCTTCGGCTCTAAATTCTGCTATATCACTTCTTGTTGCGTTAGAGACATTTCTTGCATTTAATTTTTCATCTGTAGTTTCTCGTAAAAAATTGTTTGCTAAAGCTACAGATAAGTGAGCTCTACTAAACATACCTAATAGTAAAGGGTTTTGAGCTGTCCAGATATTTCGTTGAATTTCACGTGTTCCAGGATCGTTCTCATAAGACCAAATCATTTGATCCGCAGAGAGCGTTTGTGTGTATAACAACACACGTCCAAATTGACTGGTACCAGCATCAATATTCTTTAGATTAGAGCTTTCTGGACCATCAGTTCCTGTTAGTGCTAAATTCGCATAAATACCTGCTAACACCTGTTTGTAAGCGCCTTCATCTTCAAAGAGGTTCTCGCTTAAAACAGTTTGATCATCGTTAGGTGTAATGTTCAAGTCATCGGTACAAGAAACAAGTGTAACGATAAAGAGGAATAATACCCCAATTGTTTTGTGCATTTTAAATCTTGTTTTCATAGTTGTTTTTTTAAAATTTAATGTTAGCTCCCACCAATACAGTTCTTGGTCTTGGATATACTACATTATCTATACCTAATGTAAGCGTAAGGTCTGAGTCGTTATCAGTTACTTCAGGGTCCAAACCACTATAATTAGTGATTGTGAATACGTTTTGCACGCCACCCCATATTCTAACACTTTTTAGCATTTTAGAAATATCATTAAAGGTGTATCCTAAAGTGATATTATCCATTCTTAAAAAAGAGGCATTTTCAATAAAAATATCTGAAATAATAACATCAGCAGTTCTTTGGAATCCAGTATCTAAGACAGTGGTTGGAATATTTCCTAAAACGGCGTTATCAAGTAATAACTCATATTGAGCTCTTGAGGATTGAACGTTGTTATATACGTAGTTTCCAAGGTTTGCTCTTAGGTTAAATGCAAAGTCAAAGTTTCTGTAAAATACGTTAGATTGGAATCCGAAAATGGCATTCGCTCCAGGATTTTCCTTAACGTAACGGTCATTATCATTAATAATATTATCGCCATTTAAATCAGCGTAAGCGCCTTCAATTGGTCTTCCGTTAGTATCATATAATTGTTTAAAAACGTAAAAAGAATTCGGGGCTTCTCCTTCACGGTGAATTTGAATATTATTTCCTGTTCCACCGCTAATACCGCCAGTTCTAACATCTTGTCCGAGCGCTAATTCTTTCATTTCTCTGTCCAGTAAAGTGGCATTAAAGTTGAAATCAACTTTTAGGTCGTCGGTTTTAATCACATCGGTATTTACCGAAAATTCTAAACCTTGAATTTGTAACTCACCAATATTTTGAATAATACTATTAGTAAAGTTAGCACCATCAGGAACAGCAGCAGTAAATAATAGATCGGTTGAATTTTTTTGGAAGAAGTTTAAGGAACCTGATATTTTGTTATTAAATAGGCCATAGTCTATACCAACTTCCATAGTAGTTGTTTCTTCCCACTTCAAATCCGGATTGATTTCTGAAGCAATTAAAGATTGGATGACTTGATTTCCGAATTGAAACTGAGAATCTGGTCTACCACCTCGGTATCGGTTTAAGAAAATATCTCTTTCATTTACCGACTGCTGACCAGTAATACCATATCCTAAACGTAGTTTTAAGTTTGAAAACGTGCTAGAATCTTTCATAAAATCTTCATCACTAATTGTCCAAGCGAAAGCAGCAGCAGGGAAATCGCCCCATTGGTTTTCTTTGCTAAAACGTGATGTACCGTCACGTCTGTAAGTTAATGTTAATGCATATTTATCGTTTAATGAGAAATTGGCTCTACCAAAGAATCCTATAAGCACTACATCTGGGTCTGCATAGAAATCATCAACACTCAATGGATCTGTAATATTTCTACCATTTTTACCGCTGTTGGTGAATCTTTGATAGGAGTAACCTGCGGTTATATCCAAACCTAAATTATCTAAATCTTTTTTATAGTTAAGATAACCATCAAAGAGTTCATTGGTACGTTCCTGAGTATTTTCTCTAAACTCACCTTTGAATAAAATATCTTGATCTGTTGTAGCTTGTAGTCTATCTCTTCTGTCAAGCCCTTTTGCCTCGGTTCTGTCATAACCAAGGTTTATAACTGCTTTAAGTTCTGGTAAGAAGTGAAATTTATAGTCAAAATTCAAATTCCCAAACAATCTATTAGCATCACCTAAATTTGTTCTTTGTAAAAGTTGAGCAACTGGATTATTAGTTCCGTTGGCTATTTGGGTGCCATTTCTGTGTTGGTAAAATCCACCAAAAGGTGATGAAGCATCAAATACAGGTTGAGTGGGGTCGTAACGCATAGCGGCACCAATTTGTCCGGCATCTGCAAAACGGTTGTCCTCAAAAGCAAAATTGGCGTTTAAATTCACCTTTAAATGATCGTCAAAAAATGTTGGGTTTAACGCTAAACTTAAGTTTCTTCTTTCGAATTTAGATGTTTTTAACGCTCCTTCCTGGTCTACAACACCAAAAGTGAATCGAGCTGGCAACACCTTAAATAGCGCTCCTTGCATCGATATATTATGTTGTGAGGAAACGGTACTTCTAAATATCTCATTTTGCCAGTTTGTACTTGCGTCTCCTAAGAGACTTTCATCTATAGTCGCTCCGTTTATTGGTTGAGATGCTATTAGCTGTCTGTAGGCATCAGCAGAAAACACATCTACGGTGTTGGTAACTTCACCGAAAGCATATTGCGTATCGTAAGTGGCACTGAATTTTGATTTACCTTTTTTAGTTACAATTATAATTACACCGTTGGAAGCTCGAGAACCATAAATAGCAGTTGCCGATGCATCTTTCAATACAGAAAACGAATCAATATCATTCGGGTTAATAGATGCTAGAACACCTCTAGATCCTGTAACACCGTTATTGTCAATTGGTAAGCCATCTATTATAATTAAAGGATCGTTGGAGCCATTAATAGATGCGCCACCACGAATTCTAATTTGAGATCCAGAACCTGGGGCACCACTTGTGTTAACACTAACACCCGCAATACGACCATTAATTAAGTTTTCAGGAGTTACAATATTACCTTTAGTAAATCCTTCTGAAGTAATAGCTTCAACAGAACCGGTGGCGTCTTTTCTCGTGGTTGTACCATAACCAATTACTACTACTTCATCTAATTGTGCGGCATCTTCAGCTAGTTGTACATCTAAAGAGGATTGACCGGAATAGGTTATTTCTTGAGTAGCATAGCCAACATAAGAGAATACTAGTGTATCCCCATTGTTTGCCTCAATCTGATAGTTCCCATCAAAATCGGTGGTGGTTCCAGTAGTGGTGCCCTTTATAATGACGTTTACCCCTGGAAGCGGGATGGAGGTAGCTTGTTCCGTTACTGTTCCTTTAACAACACTTTGCCCAAACATAAATACAGGCAGCAGCATAAGGAAAAACAGTAATTTTTGAGTCTTTGTTTTCATACAGTTTTGTTAATTTAATGTTCTAATTAGTCAGTTTATATTTTCACTCCTCATGTCAAAACTATGTAAAGAAAATGTTAAGATGGAATTTTAAATTACGAAATATTTAACGAAAACGTTTTCGTGTTGACAACTTTTTAATTTTATCGCATTAAAATGAGAAAATCACATATTTTGCAAATGATAATTTTTCCTTTTGTTTAAGAAATAAAGGTAATATTGCTTATTTTAGAGCATACAAATTAGCATGAAGAAAAAGATAACATTAAAGCAAATAGCAAGAGAATTAGATGTCTCTGTATCAACAGTTTCTAAAGCCTTAAGTAATAGTAAGGAAATTAGTGAGGATACTACTAAAAAGATTCAGGCATTCGCTAAACTCTATAATTATAAACCAAATAATATTGCACTTAGTTTAAAAAACAGAAAAACTAAGACAATAGGTATCTTAATTCCCGAAATAGTACATCATTTTTTTTCTACGGTAATTCGAGGTATAGAGCGCGTTGCCAATCGCAGGGGGTATAATGTTATTGTGGGGCTTTCCAACGAATCGTTTACTAAGGAGATAATAAATATGGAAATGCTTGCTAATGGTAGTATTGATGGGTTTATTTTGTCAATTTCAAAGGAAACATTACTCAAGCAAGATTATCATCATTTTAATGCTACGATTAATCAAGGTATGCCCATAGTGATGTTTGATAGGGTTGTAGATGAAGTAAAATGCGACAAAGTAATTGTTGATGATTTCAACGGTGCTGTTAAAGCTGTTAAAAAGTTGATAGCAAATGAATGTAAAAATATTGCTTTAATTACTACGATGGATTATGTAAGCGTAGGAAGATTAAGAACTCAGGGCTATCTTGATGCTTTGCAAAGTAGCGGTATTGAAGCCGATCCACATATGATTTTAAAGATTGATGACAGCTTGGATGTAGAAAATCATTTAGAGGTTTTAGAAACTGAAATTGCACATTTTTTTAAGTCCAACCCAAAAATTGATGGCATATTTGCAGTAAACGAATTATATGCGGTTACGGCAATGAAAGTAGCTAGGAAGTTAGGGTTAAGCATTCCTGATGATATGCAGGTAATTGGGTTTACAGATGGTGTGCTTTCTAAGCATGCTACACCCAGTTTAACAACCGTGAGCCAACATGGACAAAAAATGGGTGAGCAATCCGCTAATTTGTTGATAGATAGGTTAGAGGCTGAAGAATTAGAAACCGAGCAATACTTTACAAATAATGAGCAAAATCGTGATTTTATAAAGATGGTTATAGAGACCGAAATCATTGAAAGGGAATCAACTAAATAGTTTCGTAATGCTTTCCTGTTAAACACATGTAATTAGGAAAACTAAAATTCTTTTATATCTTTGAGTAGAAATCAAGACTTATATTTTCACTTCTCACAATAGGTTTTGATAAGTATAGCGCTTATCAAGTAGTATTAATGTAACATACTATTTCATGGAAAAGCGTAGATTAAGTTTCTGGCAAATCTGGAACATGAGTTTTGGATTTCTGGGAATACAAATGGGGTTTGCGCTCCAAAATGCCAACGCAAGTAGAATACTTCAAATTTTTGGAGCAGATGTTCACGAACTATCGTGGTTTTGGATAATAGCACCACTTATGGGGCTAATTGTTCAACCTGTTATTGGGCACTATAGCGATAAAACATGGACACGTTTAGGACGACGAAAACCTTACTTTTTAGTCGGGGCAATTTTAGCCTCAATTGGATTAGTTTTAATGCCTCAAGCTGATATTTTCATTGCATTTTTACCTGCACTTTGGGTGGGGGCAGGAATGCTCATGATAATGGATGCATCTTTCAATATTGCCATGGAGCCATTTCGTGCTCTAGTTGGAGATAATTTAAGAACAGATCAACGTACTCTAGGATTTAGTGTACAAACTGCGTTAATTGGAATTGGTGCTGTAATTGGCTCATGGCTGCCTTATGTTCTGGCCAATTGGTTTGGAGTATCTAATGCCACTACTGAAGGCGCTGTGCCATTAAATTTAATTCTTTCTTTTATAATTGGAGCGGTTGTTTTAGTTGTTTCAATTTTGGTTACCGTTTCTACTACAAAAGAATATTCGCCAGAAGAATTAGCGGAGTTTGAAGCCAAAAAAGCCGAAGAAGATGGTGTTACCATAGTATACGAAGAAGAAAAATCTAGTTTATTGGATATTTTTGAGGATTTCAAAAAAATGCCAACTACGATGCGCCAATTAAGTTGGGTGCAATTCTTTTCTTGGTTTGGACTTTTTGGAATGTGGGTTTTTGCAACACCAGCAATTGCACAGCATATTTACAAGTTACCCTTTACAGATAGCAGCAGTGCATCTTACCAAGATGCGGGCGATTGGGTTGGGATTTTGTTTGGAGTCTATAATCTCGTTTCAGCATTTTATGCCTTTGCATTGCCATATATTGCTAAGAAAATTGGACGAAAAAAAACACATTCGGTGTCTTTGATAATTGGTGGTTTAGGTCTGTTGTCCATCTACATTATGCCAGATAAAAATTGGCTCATTATTTCCATGATTGGGGTAGGGATTGCATGGGCAAGTATTTTGGCTATGCCTTATGCTATTCTTGCAGGTTCTATCTCCCCAAAGAAAATGGGAGTGTACATGGGAATATTTAATTTTTTCATTGTAATTCCTCAAATCATTAATGCTTTAATTGGTGGGCCGCTTGTAAAATATGCTTATGATAACCATGCCATATTCGCTTTAGTAATGAGTGGGATTAGTTTTTTAATAGCAGCATCTTTAGTGTATAAGGTTAAAGATGTTGATGATGTAATTCAATCGTAAAAAATGAATAAAATAGGAGCCATATTCGATTTAGACGGTGTTATTGTAGACACTGCTAAGTATCATTTTTTAGCATGGAAAGATCTTGCTGATCACTTAGGTTTTGAGTTTACTGAAGCGCACAATGAATTATTAAAGGGTGTGAGTCGCGTAAGGTCATTAGAAATCTTGCTAGAAATTGGTAACGTGGAACTTTCCGAAGAAAAAAAGCAAGAGTTCTTGATTAGCAAAAACGAAGAGTATCTCAAGTATATCCACAAAATGGGACCAGAGGAAATTCTTCCTGGAGCAAGTGAACTTTTAGATAAACTTGATGAATTAGGAATTCACTATGTATTAGGTTCGGCCAGTAAAAATGCACCTCTAATCTTAGAGCAGGTAAAATTACTGGATAGATTTGCAGGAATTGTAGATGGTAATAGTGTTTCTAAAGCAAAACCAGATCCTGAAGTATTTTTAATTGGTGCGCAAAAACTCAATCTCAAACCCGAACAATGCATCGTTTTTGAAGATGCCATTGCAGGCATTGAGGCCGCAAATTGTGCGAACATGATTTCCATTGGTATTGGAGATAAAAATACACTAAGTGCAGCCGATTTTAATTTTAACAACCTAACTGAAATACCAGCGAATTTCTTCACAGAGGTGATTTCAGAAAAAACAAAAAGTAAAAAATGAACCAAGATTATATAAAACCAAATAATTGGTCCATCATAGAAGAAGGTTTTGATGCAAATCGCGTTAAATCTTCCGAAAGCTTATTTAGCATTGGTAACGGGGCCATGGGGCAACGTGCAAATTTTGAAGAACAATATACAGGCGACACCTTTCAAGGCAGCTACATAGCTGGAGTATATTATCCAGATAAAACGCGTGTTGGCTGGTGGAAAAACGGCTATCCCGAATACTTCGCTAAAGTGTTGAATGCGCCAAATTGGATAGGTATTGACGTGCTAGTTAATGGCGAGCAGTTAGATTTGAATACCTGTACATCTGTTGATGGTTTCCGTAGGGAATTGAACATGAAAGAAGGTTGGCTATCCAGAAGTTTCAAAGCTAGGTTGCCCAATGATATTCAAGTTGAGGTATTCGTAAAACGCTTTTTAAGTTTAGATTTAGATGAGGTTGGTGCTATCAATTATGAAATTACACCTTTGAATGCTGATGCCGAAATCATATTTCAACCTTACTTAGATTCAGGAATTACCAATGAAGACACCAATTGGGATGATAAGTTTTGGGATACTACAGATGTTAGTCATATTAACAATCAAGCGTTTATTGAGGCTAAAACTATGAAAACCGATTTCCATACCTGTACGTTTATGGAATCTAAAGTTTTTATATCTAATAAACCCATTATAGTTGAGCATAACGTTGTAGCAGATTCAAATCATGTTGCATTCAGTTACGCATATCCGGTAAAAAAGGGAGATACTTATAGTATTCAAAAATATGGAGGTTACACTGTTGATAGAAATCATAATAAGTCTGAGTTAATAAAGGTTGCAAAAAAGGTGTTGAAGACCGCAACTAAAAAAGGGTATTCAAAGTTATTAGAAGACCAGAAAAAAGCTTGGGCAAATATTTGGGAAATGGCAGACATCACTATAGATGGGGATGTAAAAGCACAACAAGGTATTCGTTTTAATATTTTCCAATTAAATCAAACGTATTTAGGTAAAGATTCAAGATTAAATATTGGGCCAAAAGGGTTTACAGGCGAGAAATATGGAGGCAGTACCTATTGGGATACCGAGGCTTATTGTATTCCGTTTTATATGGCGACCAAAGATCAAAACGTAGCTAGAACACTTTTAGAATACCGTTACAACCATTTAGAAAAGGCGATAGAAAATGCTGAAAAACTAGGGTTTTCTAATGGTGCGGCATTATACCCCATGGTAACAATGAACGGAGAAGAATGCCATAACGAATGGGAAATTACCTTTGAGGAAATCCACAGAAATGGCGCTATAGCTTTTGCTATTTATAATTACCATCGTTTTACTGGAGATTACAGCTATATCCCAGAAAAAGGATTGGAAGTTCTGATTGGAATTTCTCGTTTTTGGCAACAACGAGCTACATATTCAAAAGATAAAAGTAAGTATGTTATCCTAGGAGTAACAGGACCTAACGAGTACGAAAACAATGTAAATAATAATTGGTATACTAATTATCTAGCAAAATGGTGTATTGATTATACCCTAGAACAAATACAAAAAATTGAAGATGAGTTTTCTACTGGCTTCTCAAGAATTGCTAAAAAAGTAAAACTGACTAAAAAGGAATTAGCACTTTGGAAGGCGGTGGCAGATAATATGTACTTTCCCTATTCTGAAAAACATCAAGTGTTTTTGCAGCAAGATGGGTTCTTAGATAAGGAGTTGATAACTGTTGAAGATTTACCAAAATCGCAACGACCAATAAATCAGAAATGGAGTTGGGATAGAATTTTGCGCTCCCCATATATAAAGCAGGCCGATGTGTTACAAGGTTTCTATTTCTTTGAAGATCAGTTTACAGATGAAGCGTTAGAACGCCATTTTGATTTTTACGAACCGTTTACAGTCCATGAAAGTTCCTTGTCACCATGTGTACATAGCATTCAAGCTGCAAAATTAGGTAGAATGGAACAAGCCTATAAGTTTTATTTAAGAACATCGAGATTAGATTTGGACGATTATAACCACGAGGTTCATGAAGGCTTACATATTACCTCCATGGCTGGTACTTGGATGAGTATAGTTGAAGGTTTCGGCGGTATGCGTGTTAAAGACGGAAAGCTGTCTTTCACTCCAAAAATCCCTAAGCAATGGAAGGGGTATTCTTTTAAAGTGAATTTTAGAGACCATGTTTTAAAAGTGAGCGTTACCCAAGAGCAAACCTATTTTGAAATGTTGTGCGGTGAAGCATTAGAACTTCTATGTAATAATAAGCCAGTGGTTTTGGAAAGCAATGTGTTGAAGGCTGTGAGTTAAATAAATTAAAAATTTCAATAATGAAGTCATTTTTTATAATCCATATTATTTTTCTGTTGTCATTATCTAATCGTGTTAGTGCTCAGGAATTAAAATCTCCAAATGGTGAATTTACCATGCAGTTTTCTCTGGAAAATGATGGCATGCCAACCTATGAATTAAGCTATAAAAATCAAGTGGTGATAAAACCAAGTCATTTAGGTTTAGAGCTTAAAAATGATGATAAATCCTTGCTAGATGATTTTAAAATTGTTGATGAAACAACAGCAACTTTTGATGAAACTTGGCAACCTGTTTGGGGTGAAGAGAAAGACGTCAGAAACCATTACAATGAATTGGCGGTAACTTTAAAGCAAAACGAAACCAATAGATTGATGTTGATTCGATTTAGACTATTTGATGATGGTTTAGGCTTTCGATACGAGTTTCCGCAACAAGACAATCTTGTGTATTTCATTATTAAAGAAGAGAAATCGCAATTCGCCATGGCAGGAGACCATACGGCATTGTGGATTCCTGGAGATTATGATACGCAAGAATACGATTATACAGAATCTAAACTATCAGAAATTAATGAAAAGTTTGATAAAGCCGTAACAGGAAATGCATCTCAGGAACAATTTTCTAAGACTGGGGTTCAAACAGCTCTAATCATGAAAACGGATGCTGGTTTGTATATCAATTTACACGAAGCCGCTTTAATTAATTATGCCTGTATGCATTTAAACTTAGATGAAGCAAACATGGTTTTTGAATCTTGGTTAACACCCGATGCTAAAGGAGATAAAGGCTATATGCAAGCACCATGCAAAACGCCGTGGCGTACTATAATAGTAAGTGATGATGCTCGGGATATTTTGGCGTCCAGAATGACATTAAATTTAAATGAACCTTGCGCTATTGAGGAAACATCATGGATAAAACCAGTAAAATATATTGGAGTTTGGTGGGAAATGATTACTGGAAAAAGTTCTTGGGCTTATACTGACGAAATACGAGCGGTTCAGTTAGGCGTTACCGATTATTCACAAGTAAAGCCTAATGGCACTCATGCGGCAAATAATAAAAAAGTAAAACGTTATATCGATTTTGCTGCAACGCATGGGTTTGATGCAGTTTTAGTTGAAGGCTGGAACGAAGGTTGGGAAGATTGGTTTGGGAAATCCAAAGATTATGTGTTTGATTTCGTAACACCCTATCCAGATTTTGATGTAAACGAAATTCATGAGTACGCAAAGTCCAAAGATGTAAAAATGATGATGCACCATGAAACTTCGGGGTCTACTAGAAATTACGAGCGCCATATGGATAGCGCTTATCAATTTATGAAGGACAATGGGTATGATGCTGTAAAAAGTGGTTATGTTGGGAATATTTTACCGCGTGGAGAGCGTCATTACAGTCAATGGATAAACAATCATTATCAGTATGCGCTTGAAAAAGCTGTAGATTATGAAATTATGATAAATGCTCACGAGGCTGTAAGACCTACAGGAATTTGTAGAACTTACCCCAATTTAATTGGAAACGAATCTGCACGCGGAACAGAATACCAAGCTTTCGGCGGGTCTAACCCAAATCATGTTACCATTTTACCTTTTACGAGATTAATCGGTGGCCCCATGGATTATACACCAGGAATTTTTGAAATGGATATCAGTAAACTAAATCCTAATAACAACTCCCATGTTAATAGTACTATTGCCAATCAATTAGCGCTATATGTCACCATGTACAGCCCATTGCAAATGGCAGCAGATTTACCAGAACATTACGAGCAGTTTATGGATGCGTTTCAGTTTATAAAAGATGTTGCCATAGATTGGGATAAAAGCGTGTATTTAGAAGCAGAACCTGGGGATTATATCACCATAGCTAGAAAAGAAAAAGATGGAGGCGATTGGTATGTTGGCAACGTAAACGGAAATACACCAAGAACTTCTACAATTTCATTGGATTTTCTAGAAAAAGGTAAAAAATATATAGCTATCATTTATGCAGATGCAAAAGATGCACATTATAAAAGCAACCCTCAAGCTTATACCATTACTAATAAGAAGGTAACGAGTAAATCTAAATTGTCATTACGCTCAGCACCTGGTGGCGGTTATGCTATTTCAATAAATGAAGTTAAGTAAAAATCAATTGAGATGACCAAGTACTTAAGATATCAAAAAAAAATAAAACACTTAGTTTTAATTACACTAGTGTTTGTATTTGCTGTAAATTTAGCTTGTAAAAAGAAAAACAATATGGCCGAGGATAAGGCTAAGGAAACAAAGGTAATAGTTGAAAAAGATGATATTCAAAGAATTGAGCCGCTAAATTGGTGGGTGGGTTTTAAAAACGCATCCTTGCAGCTATTGATTCATCATCCTAATATTTCAGCATGGACTCCTGAAATATCATATGCTGGTGTCTCTATAGAAAAGGTTCATGAAGCCGATAGCCCTAATTATCTGTTTATTGATTTAAATATATCGGAAGCCACAAAACCTGGTAAGTTCAATATTTATTTTAAAAAGGAAGGTCAAGATGATTTGGTGCAAACCTATGCGCTGAAATCCAGAGAGAAGCCTTCAGAAGCTTATGTAGGTTTTAATAGTAGTGATGTTATTTACCTAATTACACCAGATAGATTTGCAAACGGTGACCCAAATAATGATGTGGTTGAAACCATGCTAGAAAAAACCATCGATAGAACTGATGATTATGCGCGACATGGCGGGGATATTCAGGGTGTTATAAATCATTTAGATTATATTGAAGACTTAGGCTTTACTGCCATTTGGCCTTGTCCGTTACAAACTAATGATATGCCACAGAGCTCCTACCATGGTTATGCAATTACGGATTATTATGAGATAGATCCGCGTTACGGTACTTTGGAAGATTACCTTGCGCTGTCATCCAAATTATCAGAAAAAGGTATGAAGTTAATTATGGACCAAGTTGCAAATCATTGTGGTTTAGAGCATTGGTGGATGAAAGATTTACCTTTTCATGATTGGGTAAACCATCAACAAAATTACACAAAACATAGGGAGGAATGGCATGGTGATAAAAGCATCACTACCAATCACAGGCGTACTGTAAATCAGGATATATACGCTTCAGAAATCGATAAGGAGAATATGAGCGTTGGCTGGTTTGTATCTGCAATGCCAGATTTAAACCAACGCAATCCCTTTATGGCCAAATACACCATTCAAAACAGTATTTGGTGGATAGAAACTGCAAATTTAGGAGGTATCCGTCAAGATACTTACCCATATCCTGATAAGGACTTTATGAGTAAATGGGCAGGAGCAATTATGTGTGAGTATCCTAATTTTAGTATTGTTGGGGAGGAATGGAGTTATAACCCATTAATAGTTGGATATTGGCAAGATGGCGCCAATAATAGGGATGGTTATAAATCTAATTTAAAATCGCCCATGGATTTCCCTATGCAACGCGCCATTGTTCAGGCGTTTAATGAGGAGGAAGGATGGGATATAGGACTTGTTAAATTATATGAAGCTCTTGGAAACGATTTTTATTATGCCACACCAAAAGACATTATGGTGTTTCCTGATAACCATGATATGAGTCGTATTTTTACTCAACTTCATGGAGATATTATAAATACTAAAATGGCATTAGGTTATGTTTTAACCGTACCTAGAATTCCACAAATTTATTACGGTACAGAAATTTTAATGCACGATTTTGATAAACCAGGAGATCATGGATTAATTAGAAGTGATTTTCCAGGAGGTTGGGAAGGTGATATGATAAATGCATTCACGGGAGACGGCTTGACCACTGGGCAAAAGGACATGCAGGTTTACCTTAAAAACATATTAAATTACCGAAAGCAAAGTGTTGCTATCCATGAAGGAAAAACGGTTCATTTTGCTCCAGAAAACGGCATTTATGTTCTGTTTAGAATTCATGATGATGAAACTGTTGTGTTTATAATGAACAAGAACGAAGCCACTGTTGAACTTGACTTAAACAGGTTTGAGGAAATTGGTTTAAATGGTAAGATGCTAAAAAATATTCTAACAGATGTTAATGTGCTTTGGGGAGAGCGGCTTGTTTTAGAAGAAAAAGGAGCGATTCTACTCTCTACAATATTTTAATAAAACAAAAATTGCATTTAGTGTAAACGCCTTTCTATATGTTATTAAGCAAATGAAACTCACAAAATACATAGTAGTTGTAATGCTCTTTATTTTAAGTTGCAAAAATGAAAAGGGAGGCGTAAAGGTGCACAAAATAACCACGACAACAACGACAACAACGACAACAAAAATAGTAGTATATCAAGTGTTTACTCGCTTGTTTGGGAACACGAATACAACCAACAAACCTTGGGGTACTATTGAAGAAAACGGTGTTGGTAAATTCAATGATTTTACTGAAAAAGCATTAGCTGAAATTAAGCATTTGGGTGTAAGCCATATTTGGTACACGGGTGTGCCACATCATGCAGTGATTAACGACTATACAAAATATGGTATTTCAAACGATGATCCTGATGTTGTAAAAGGGCGTGCTGGTTCACCTTACGCTGTTAAGGATTATTACAATGTTAATCCTGACTTAGCTGTAAATGTTGAAAACAGATTGGAAGAATTTGAAGCTTTAGTAAAGCGAACACATAAAGTTGGAATGAAAGTGATTATTGATATCATTCCAAATCATGTAGCGCGAAACTATAAAAGTATTTCCAAGCCAGAGGGCGTGAAGGATTTTGGTGAGGGTGATGATACTTCGATAGTTTACACCAAGAATAACAATTTCTATTACAACCCTAATGAAACCTTTAAAGTGCCAGAGTGGAAAAACGGCTATTCTCCTCTAAGGGATGAAAAACATCCACTCGAAGATAATTACTTTCCAGAACAACCAGCTAAATGGACGGGCAATGGTTCAAGATTATCACAACCTGATATGAACGATTGGTACGAAACTGTTAAGGTAAATTATGGCGTTTCGCCAGAAGGACAAAAGGATTTTGATGAATTACCTAATGGTTTTGAAAATGAAGATTATAAAAAACACTTCGAGTTTTGGAATGATAAAGACCTTCCTAATTCTTGGATAAAATTTAGGGATATTGCAATGTATTGGTTAGAAAAAGGAGTGGATGGTTTTCGTTATGATATGGCAGAAATGGTGCCCGTTGAATTTTGGAGTTTTATGAATTCATCTATAAAAATGAAAAATCCTGAAGCTTTTCTATTAGCTGAGGTTTATAATCCAGCCCTTTATAGAGATTATATTAAAAAAGGGAAAATGAATTATTTGTATGACAAGGTGCAACTATATGATACCATTAAAAGAGTAATCCAAGGAAAAGGAAGTACAGACAATATTCCACCAATTTTTAATGAGTTAGAAGATATTGAGCATCACATGTTGCATTTTCTGGAAAACCATGACGAGCAACGTTTGGCAAGCCCAGATTTTGCAGGAAATCCTGAAAAAGGAAAACCAGCTATGGTGGTTTCGGTAACATCAACAACAGCGCCAACGATGATTTATTTTGGACAGGAAGTAGGGGAGGATGGTTCTGAAAACGCTGGGTTTGGGTCGCCCACCAGAACCTCTATTTTTGATTATGTAGGCGTACCTGCACACCAGCGATGGGTTAACAATAAACAATTTGATGGTGGACAATTATTAGATGAGGAAAAAAATTTAAGGGATTTTTATAAACGCCTACTAAATTTTACAATACATAGTAGTGCATTAATGGGTGCGTATCATGATATCCATGTTTACAATAGAGAAAACACAGAATACTACAATGATAAACTGATGTCTTTTGTAAGATGGGATAATACCGAAAAATTAATCATTGTTTCAAATTTTGATGCTGAAAATGGTTATAGGTTCCACCTTAAACTTCCGAAGGCGGTTGTAGAAATTTGGCAGCTAACAAATCAGCATTATCAAGTTGAAGACCAATTATATAAAACGTTTGCATCTACTTTAAAAGTTGAAAACGGAATTGGGAGTATAAAATTACAGTTAAAGCCTTTAGAATCTTTCATCTTAAAACTAAAGTAAATCTATGAAACGATATATATTAATACTATTATCTTTTTTAGTGCTTTTCAATTGTGAGAATAACAAGGAAACACATTTAGAAAAGCCCAAAATGCCTTTTGTTTGGGAAGGAGCGAATATATATTTTTTATTAACTGATAGATTCAATAATGGTGATACATCAAACGACATCAATTTTGATAGAAGCTTGGAAACGGCGAAACTCCGTGGTTTTAAAGGTGGCGACATAAAAGGCGTTACACAAAAAATAAAGGAAGGCTATTTTACCAATTTGGGTGTTAATGCCATTTGGTTGACACCTATAGTAGAGCAAATTCACGGAGGGACAGACGAGGGCACTGGAGTAACCTACGGGTTTCATGGTTATTGGGCTAAAGATTGGACAGCCATTGACCCGAATTTTGGCACAAAAGCAGATTTACATGAATTGGTTGAAACGGCTCATAAAAACGGTATTCGTATTCTTTTGGATGCTGTAATTAATCATACCGGACCTGTAACCGAGAAAGACCCTTTGTGGCCGGAAGGATGGGTGCGAACCGAACCACAATGTAATTATCAATCTTATGAGAATACGGTAACCTGTACCTTGGTAAAAAACCTTCCCGATATTAAAACCGAAAGTAATGAAACGGTAGAATTACCACCGCAATTGATTGAAAAATGGAAAGCAGAAGGTAGATACGAGCAAGAAATCGCCGAATTGGATGCTTTTTTTAAAAGAACAGGCCACCCAAGAGCGCCAAGGTTTTACATTATGAAATGGCTCACGGATTATATCATAGAGTTTGGGATTGACGGCTATCGTGTGGATACCGTTAAACATACAGAGCCCTATGTTTGGCAAGAGTTTAAAAAAGAATGCGATTATGCTTTTGCCGAATATAAAAAAGGAAATGCTGATAAAGCTCTAGATGATAACGACTTTTATTTGGTTGGGGAGGTCTATAACTATGGTATTTCTGCAGGAAAAGCTTTTGATTTTGGAGATAAAAAAGTTAATTATTTTGATGATGCGTTTGATGGATTAATCAATTTTGAGGCAAAATGGAATGCGAAACAAATGCCAACAGAGATGTTCTTTGAAAAGTATTCCCATATTTTAAAGTCTAATTTAAAAGGCTATAGTGTTTTAAACTATTTAAGTTCCCATGATGACGGGCAGCCTTTTGACCCTTCAAGGGAAAAACCTTATGAAACAGCAAATAAATTATTATTATGCCCCGGGACTTCCCAAGTATATTACGGTGATGAGTCGGCACGTTCTTTGGTTGTTGAAGGAACTGTAGGCGATGCCACCTTGCGCTCTTTTATGAATTGGGAGGCAGTTAGAAACGAAGAGAAAACGCAAAATATATTAAGGCATTGGCAAAAATTGGGGCAGTTTCGTGCCAATCATCCTGCTGTAGGTGCTGGTGTCCATCAAACGATTTCTAAAGCCCCTTTTGTGTTTTCGCGAACTTTTGAAAAAGATGATTACAAAGATACTGTTGTTGTTGCAATGGATTTGCCCGAGGGAGAGAAGGTTATAAACATTCTCAATTTTTTTTCAGAAGAAGAAAAAGTGTATGACTTTTATTCTGGTACTTATGGAAATATTGTTAATGGTAAGGTTGTTATAAATACTCCATACAGTTTAGTTCTTTTGGAAATGTGTTATTAATATGTTGCTCATGTCTTGGTGGTGTAGGTAAAAAAAGTGAAGTTGAGGTAGAAACGTTTATAGTACAGAAAATATAACTCACATGTTCCAAAGATGAATATGCTAGCAGTTAGGGAGAATTTTTCATTCTAAATAGAACGTTAATACGTTTTTTTTATGTACTTAATTTCGTTACTTTTGGCGCAATTTAAAAACAAGATTACACTATGAGATTAATTAAATTATCAATTTTAGCAATTGTTATAAGTTTCGCTTCATGCCAAAATAAACCAGGAGCGGTGACTAAGGATGCATTAAAAACGGAAATAGATTCAGTAAGTTATGCCATTGGAATGGATGTTGGAAATAGTGTGCTTACGAATTTTGAGGACATTAACAATGATTTGTTCTTGGCTGGTTATTTAAATGTTCTGGATTCTGCCGATGTATTGTTCGATAAAACCATGGCTCAAGGACTGGTACAAACGTATTTTCAAAAGAATCGTGAAAAAATAATGAAAAGACAGCAAGAGCGTGCTGCTAAAGAAGCCGAAGAAAAATTTGGCGCTAATAAAGAAGCTGGAGAAACATTCTTAAAAGAAAATGTTAACAATGAAGGTGTAATGACAACGGATAGTGGTCTACAGTACATTGTACTTAAAGAAGGAAACGGTGATAAACCAACAACTGCTGATAGAGTAAAAGTGCATTACCATGGAACATTAATAGACGGAACGGTTTTTGACAGTTCAGTAGATAGAGGTGAGCCAACTGAATTTGGTGTTACTCAGGTGATTAAAGGATGGACTGAAGGTTTGCAATTAATGAGCGAAGGAGCTAAGTACAAATTCTTTATACCTCAAGAATTAGCTTATGGCGCAAACCCAAGACCAGGAGGAGCTATTGAGCCTTTTTCTGCTTTAGTTTTTGAAGTTGAATTGATAGAGATTCTCGATAAATAATTTATTTATTTATGTAAAATATCAAAAACAGGAAGCGATTGCGCTTCCTGTTTTTTTTTTAGCCGTTAGAAAATAAATAGATTGTAAATTTGTAATAAATTTTAAAGATGAGTCATAAAGCTGGTTTTGTTAATATTATAGGTAATCCTAACGTAGGGAAATCTACATTGATGAATGCGTTTGTAGGTGAAAAATTATCTATCATCACTTCAAAGGCACAAACTACACGGCACCGTATTTTAGGAATTGTGAATGGAGACGATTTTCAGGTGGTATTAAGTGATACCCCTGGAATCATTAAACCAGCATACGAGTTACAGGCTTCGATGATGGATTTTGTGAAATCTGCTTTTGAAGATGCCGATATTTTAATTTATATGGTTGAAATTGGCGAACAAAATTTAAAGGATGAAAAGTTCTTTAATAAAATCACCAATTCTAAAATTCCAGTATTACTTTTATTAAATAAAATTGATACCTCAAATCAAGAACAATTAGAGAGTCAGGTACAACTTTGGGCTAAAAAAGTACCTAATGCGGAGATATTTCCAATCTCTGCCTTGCAAGGTTTCAATGTAAAGGAGGTGTTTAATCGTATTTTAGAATTATTACCAGAGTCACCACCATTTTATCCAAAAGATCAGTTAACAGATAAACCTGAACGCTTTTTTATAAATGAAAAAATAAGAGAAAAAATTCTACTTCATTATAAAAAGGAAATCCCATACGCTGTAGAAATAGAAACAGAGGAGTTTTTTGAGGAAGAAAACATCATCAGAATTCGCTCGGTAATTATGGTGGAACGCGAAACACAAAAAGGTATTATTATAGGTCACAAGGGTAGTGCGTTAAAGCGTGTAGGGGTTGAGGCTAGAAAAGACTTAGAAGTTTTCTTTGGAAAACAAATTCACTTAGAGTTGTATGTAAAAGTCAATAAAAACTGGCGAAGTAATCAAAACCAGCTTAAACGTTTTGGTTATAATAATAACTAAAAGCTAATAATTACTTTTTAATTAGGTAACTATAGCTTAACATATTAAATAGATATTTGTACATCTCAAAAATTTAGTTTTGTTGAGTTTGAGTTAGTTAGTTTAAAAGCTTTGGTTGAGCCTCTTTTCAATTAAGGCTTTTTTTGTTGTAAGATACTTTGCATAATATCGTGTAGCTGCATCATTTCTTTTTTGCTGGAATCCCTTCCTATTCTACCTGCAAAATAAAGTACAAACCATATAATTACCATCAGTACCATCAGGCTTGCTTGTACTATAAAACCAGTTTTTAGGCTCCAATTAGTATACGCCCAAATACCGAAGGCAATAAAAAGTCCAGCTACCATAAAATGCAGAAACATAAACATGGTCCAAACAGTGGGGTTCGGTCCAAATAAGCCATGAAGTAAGCTAGTATTGGCATTTACTTCATCTATTTCCAAATGTAATTGTGGTGACCAAAAGTGCTGGTCTTTCTTAGGATATTTTATGAAAACGTGATTATCAATTCTAGTAATAGTGAAGTTCTTCTGTGAAGTTTTTAGATCTTCGAAGCGTTTTAAAACAACGTCGTTACTTTCGTTTAACTCAATTTTAAATCGAGGTCTTAAAACAATATCATTTTTAGTTGGCATGCTATTTAGTTTGTACTGTAAATTACTATTTTTTCTTCAATATTAAGTGTTACCTTTGCACCCAATTCAAAGAATATGGGTAATATAGTTGCTATAGTGGGAAGACCAAACGTGGGGAAGTCTACCTTTTTTAATCGAATGATTCAAAAAAGGGAAGCTATCGTTGATGCCGTAAGTGGTGTTACGAGAGACCGCCATTACGGGAAGTGCGAATGGAATGGGAGGGAGTTTTCGTTGATTGATACTGGTGGCTATGTAGTAGGTAGTGATGATATTTTTGAAGCCGAAATTGATAAACAAGTAGAATTGGCTATTGACGAAGCCGATGCCATTATTTTTATGGTTGATGTAGAAGACGGAGTTACCGGAATGGATGAAGACGTTGCAGGATTATTACGCAAGGTAAAAAAGCCAGTATTTTTAGTAGTGAATAAGGTAGATAACGGCAAACGCGCTGAAGACGCCGTAGAATTTTATGCCCTTGGATTGGGCGACTATTACACAGTAGCAAGTATAAACGGTAGTGGTACAGGTGAACTTTTAGATGCACTAGTTAAGGCATTGCCCGAAAAAGAGGAAACCGTAGAAGAAGAGTTGCCACGTTTTGCAGTCGTTGGTCGCCCTAATGCAGGAAAATCATCTTTTATAAATGCATTGATTGGTGAAGATAGATATATTGTTACGGATATTGCAGGCACAACAAGAGACTCTATAGATACAAAATATAATCGTTTTGGATTTGAATTTAATCTAGTAGATACTGCTGGAATTAGAAAAAAGTCTAAAGTAAAAGAAGATTTAGAATTCTATTCGGTAATGCGAAGTGTTAGAGCTATTGAGCATGCCGATGTGTGCTTGTTAGTTTTAGATGCCAACAGAGGTTTTGACGGACAGGTTCAAAATATTTTTTGGCTAGCAGAACGCAACCGTAAAGGCATTGTAGTTTTGGTAAACAAATGGGATTTAGTTGAGAAGGACCATAAATCTGTAAAAGAATACGAAAAAGCCATTAGAAAACAAATGGAACCTTTTACCGATGTTCCCATTGTGTTTATTTCTGCATTAACCAAACAGCGTATTTATAAAGCTATTGAGACGGCAGTTGAGGTTTATAAAAATAGATCTAAAAAGATTAAAACAAGCGAGCTTAATGAGGTTTTACAGCCTATTATAGAGCATTATCCGCCACCAGCCTACAAAGGTAAATTTGTAAAAATTAAATACATTATGCAATTGCCAACGCCACAACCGCAATTTGCATTTTTCTGTAATTTACCGCAGTATGTAAAAGATCCTTATAAACGCTTTTTAGAAAATAAACTTCGTGAGAATTTTGGGTTTAATGGTGTGCCGATAAGTGTTTATATGAGGAAGAAGTAACGAGGCATAAGTTTTTAGTTTCAAGGTTTAGGTTCAAGATTCTGATTTTGTTAATTGGTAATTGACTTTTATTATTAGTACCTAGTATCTCTTACATTCCATCTTCACAATATTGCAGATACAAATTGTTGATTTTAAATCATTACATAATAGTGTCTGTAGTTACAAGGCGTAAAGAAATAGCAAAGGATATTAAATTAAGGTTAAAGCACATCTTAGAGTAAGTTTTAACATTACACTTATTAAAATTGGCTAATAATTAAGAAAATACATACTATTATACGCTTACTTTCGTTACATTCGTATTAGCTATTAACACTTAATTTTATTTCTTCTTTTGAGAGTTGTCCTATTCCTTTTAGTATTAATATCAACACATTATTTTTCTCAAATTTTAAGTCCTGTTACTTGGAAAACTACAATAGAGAAAGTTTCAAAAAACGAATATGACATTGTGCTTACTGCTGATATAAAAACCAGTTGGCATTTATATTCACAACACCTTGCCGAAGGAGGTCCTTTACCAACTGTATTTACCTTTGTGCCTAGCGACAATTATGAATGTGAAGGCCAGCCATCAGAAGAAGACGCCAAAGAAGTATATGAAGAGGTTTTTGAAATGAACGTAAAATACTTTGAAAACAAAGCAGTTTTTAAACAGCGCATCAAAACTAACACTTTTAGGCCTTTAAAAATAGAAGGCGAGATCAACTATATGTCCTGTGACACCGAAAAATGTATACCAGGACACACAAATTTCGAGATATCAATCAAATAAACTATTAATTATGAAAAAACTCCTATTTATCCTTTTTGTTGGGGTAGTATCATCGCATATTTATGCACAAAAAAGCATTGAAAATCCAGAGTATGGGCTCGCCACATATCCAGGAGAAATTACAAAAATTGAAATGCTAGACACCACAACGGTTTTGCATTTCAAATTAAAAAAGTTGCCATGGGGTTACTTTCATTTGCATGAAGAATCATATATCCAAGATTTAAGCGGAGATAAAAAACTATTCACCACTAAACTCACAGGAGCAAAATTCAAAAGAAATTTTTTTCCAAAATCGGGAGAAGTCACATATCAGTTATATTTTCCGCCTTTAAGTAAAACTGTTAAAACTATTGAGTTTGGTGTGGAAAAAGAACGTGGCGGTGGTATTTATGATATTGTAATACAAGAAGATGAAAATAGTATAATATTGCCAAAAGAGCTTAGAGGTAACTGGTTTTTAGCCGATGGTAGTAATCGTTGGGATTATGGGTTTAATTCGAAATATGCCATTGTAGACGGTATTGTTTGGAACTATAAATCTGTTGAAAGAAATGATAAAAAATACACCATAACTCTAGAGAAAAATGGTGAGATTAAAACCGTTTATGTCAAACAAGTTAAAAGCGGAATAGTAGCTTTTGGTAATTCGCCAAAGGCGTTACAAGATTACAGTTTGGAAAAGGTGTATCACCCAGATTTTAAAATGCAAAATGATGAGGCTATTGAAAAGGTGGAGTTTATAATAGGTTTTACTACTTATTCTGGAATGATAAAAGGGTTTTCAGGAAGAATGAAGCAAAAAACAGGAATGCTATATGTAAATAATCCGTTTAAAGGTAGTCAAGAATCTCATTTGGTTAAGATAAATAATGATGGAAGTTTTAAAGTAACATTTCCGCTAACACACCCGCAAACGGTTTACGTAAAAATGCCTACTGGAAGATATGATGTTTTTTTAGAGCCTGAGAAAACAACATTTCATTACGTATATAATGACGAGTCTTTTTTTATGGGAGACAATGCAAGTGCGAATTCAGATTTGCAACAATTATCAGGTATTAGACTTAGGTTAAATAAGGAACAATATAATAAAATAGGAGAAACATCTCCTGAGAAGTATGCACAATTGTGCCAAAAACTAAAAGATGAATCTTTGGATAAGCTTAAAGCATTTCAAAAAGATAAGATCATTAGTGAAAAAGCACTGCAAATAAAAAGTGCAGAAATTGAACTAGGATTTTACGATATGCTTTTGAGTTATGATATGAATCGCCGTTCAATAGTTTATAAAAATAAAAAAGCCAAAAATGAAAAAGATATATTGCCATACAAGGAGTTTGAGGTGAATGATAAATATTATGATTTTCTATCTCGTGATATTTTAGACAATAAGCTGTTAACCTTGTCAAATAGCTTTTATTTTTTCACGAATAGGTTAATGCATGCCCCTATTTTTAGAGAAGATAGAAACTTTAGTCGGCCATCAAAATCGGAAATAGCATTTTGGCTTCAAAAAGTGGGGGTAGAATTAACTGCTGAAGAATTAAATATGGCAGAATTGAGCAAGCAAATTGAAACTCCTGAAATGCTTGCCAAAGAAGAGAAATTTGAAAAGACTTATGGTGATACCCGACAAGCCTTCTACAAAAAATATAGAGAACATTTTAAGGATGCATCAGCATATTTAAAGAAACAAGACCAGCCCAAACATGACTTTATTCTTAATGTAGTGGACTATTTAAAAACTAAGGATATTTCAATAACAGAAGAGGAAGCTAAAATGGCAGAAGTGTTAAACGTTTTAAAAACACCTGTAGAAATTGAAGAAGAACGTTTATTTAACAAACAATTTGCTAGTGCTATCAATACGTTTAACACTAAATATATGGAGCATAGTTCTGAAATTTTTAGAGAACGGTTGAATAAAGTTCGTGATGAAAAGATGCAAGCATTTTTTGGAACGCAAAATTCCTTTATGCAGGATGTCATGAGAATGCAAACCCTGTGTAAAAAGTTTGAAGATTACAAGTTTTATGAAGGTAATAAGCTAGCTATTGCTCAGAAAGAGTTGCAAACCTCATTTTTAAAAGACTATTTGGCGTTTTGCAATCAGCAAATCAAAGAAAAGATAGAGCGCAACAAGACCAAAGGAGGATATACAATACACAATGTAGAAAAAAGGGAAGGCGATGAGTTATTTGCATCAATGCTTGAAAAATTTAAAGGGAAAGTAGTTTACGTAGATTTTTGGGCAACATGGTGCGGCCCATGTAAATCTGGTATAAAAAGAATTGCACCGTTAAAAGAAGAAATGGCCGATGAAGATGTTGTGTTTTTATATATAACCAATCAAACTTCTCCTGAAGCTACATGGAAGAACGCTATCGCTAATATTAAAGGAGAACACTATAGGGTTTCAGACGATGAGTGGAATTACTTAGTGCAGAAATTTAATATTTCAGGAATCCCGCATTACACATTGGTGGATAGACAAGGAAATGTGGTAAAGCCAAAACTAGGCCACATGTCCAATAATGGTATAAAACGAATCTTAAAAGCGGAAATGGATAAATAGTGCTATTTCCTAGTGTAATAAAACGAGTTTAAATAAAAAGGAGAGATGAGATATCAATCTCTCCTTTTTTTATGCGTTTATATGAAGTCTTATTTTATCTGCATAGTTTTACCAGCCCCCAGAAGCACCGCCGCCGCCGAAGCCGCCGCCGCCGAAGCCACCACCAAAACCGCCACCTCCTCCAGATGACCAGCCGCCGCCACGAGAGCTGCCGCCCCAGCCGCTAGAGCCTCTACGATAGCTACCGCGCCCCATGTTACTTAAAATTATGGCTTCTAATAAATCTCGTCCATCAACACCACCTGTTCTTCCTCCACTTCCTCCACCACCGCGTCTGTTTTTGGATACAGAAATTAAAATGATGATAAAAATAAAGAACAACATGAATATCAATCCAACAGGAAAACCACTGCCTTCGGTAGATTGCCGTGTACCTTTATATTCGCCGTTCATCACTTCAAAAATGGCATCAGCACCTCTGTTCAGTCCGCCGTAGTAATCATTCTGTTTAAAGTAAGGAATAATGTCGCGCTCAATGATGCGTTTAGACATAGCATCCGTGAGTAAATGCTCTACGCCGTAACCAGTGTTAATAGCAATGCGTCTATCATCTCTTGCTAATAAAATAAGAACGCCATTATCCTCTTTTTCCTGGCCAATACCCCATTTTTCACCCCATTGTGCTCCTAAATAATTAATATTTTCTCCTTTAGTAGAAGCGATTATTGCTACAACAATTTGAGTTGAAGTAGTGTCGGAGTATTTGATAAGCTTTTGTTCTAAGCTATTTTTTTGTGAAGGTGTTAATAACTTATAATAATCGTAAACGCTAGTTTGAAACTTTGGTTTTTCAGGAATATCAAACTGAGCAAATAAAGCGTTAAAAGAAAATAAAAGCGTTAGTAAAGTATATATGAACTTATTTTTCAATTTAAACTGCGACTGCGACTGCGACTGCGACTGCGACTTAATACTGAATACTAAATACCCCATACCAGCCTTATCCTTTAGAAATTTCGTTAGTAAGTTCGTTCTTGTCGTTGTCAGTATACTGAAAATGTTGCTGTAATTGTTCTCCAGATTTTAAAATTCCTTCAACTAATCCCTGTTTAAAATTCCCATTTTTAAAATTTGACTGGATAATGTTTTTTGTGCTATCCCAAAATCCTTTTTCAACAACATTATTAATCCCTTTGTCGCCATAAATAACGAAGGTTTTGTCTTCCACAGCAACATAAATTAAAACGGCGTTTTGCAGTTTAGTATTGTCCATTTTTAGAAAGTGAAACACCTCTAAAGCACGATTTGTAGCATCACCCTTGCAAGTGTGTTCTATATGCACACGAATTTCTCCAGAAGTATGTAATTCTGCTTGTCGAATTGCTTCAACAATCTCCTGTTCTTCATCGGCCGTAAGAAATGCTTCAATGTTAGTGGACATAATGTTATTTTGTTTATAATAGGATTATTTAAAATCGAAATTTACATCTGGTGCATTTTCGGCTCCAGCTTCAGATTTAAAATAACTCATGTCATCAAAATTTAAAACGCCTGCAAGCAATGAGTTTGGGAATGTTTTGATGTGTTTGTTATAAGGCTCTACTGCTTCATTGAACCTATCTCGTGCAACGTTAATTCTGTTCTCAGTACCTTCTAATTGCGCTTGTAACTCTAAGAAGTTTTGGTTCGCTTTTAACTCAGGGTATCGTTCCACAGTTACTAAAAGGCTTTTTAAAGCACCTGATAGTCCGCTTTGTACTTCACTAAATTTGGCAATTTGTTCTGGTGTTAAATTCGATGGGTCTATATTCATTGATGTAGCTTTAGCTCTCGCTTCGATAACATCTTTTAGGGTTCCCCTTTCGAAATCGGCTGCGCCCTGAACTGTTTTTACTAAGTTGCCAATTAGGTCATTTCTGCGTTGGTAACTACTCTCTACATTGGCCCAGGTTTTTGTGGCTTCTTCTTTTAGATTTACAGCGGTGTTGTTAAAGTTTTTTCCCCAAGAATACAGTCCTAATACTATAATTCCAATAATAATCCATGGCAAAAATTTCTTCATGATAATAGGTTTAAATGTTAGTGATATTAGTTAGACTCAAAATTAATAAAAAAGTTACTCGCTAAGGATATAAATAAGCCCTTCATGTATTAGAAACCATTAAAACCATAAAGTTTGTTACATCTTTATTTGGATCAGGATAAAATTACATATTAAATTAGAAAACAAATTCTAATCCAAAGAACCAACTTTCCCGCATATCTAAAAATCCAAGCTCTCTATCGCTTGCAGAATATAATTGTACCATATCTGTGCGCTGTGTTCCTTGGGAAAGTACGTTAATTTTTAACCATTTAGTTAGTTTGTAGGAGAATTCTAAAGACCAGCCGAAACTTGGTTTAGTAAAATCAAAACGACTTATAATACCGTAACCTAATGCAAGGTTGGTCTCAAAATTAGTCATTTCAAACCTAGGTATGAACCAAATTTTCGGAAAGACAATTTTATTAAACGCATACCCAATGTTTCCAGAATACCTTTTGTAATCACCAGCTAATTCCGCAAACTCAAACTCACCTAAAACTAGCCAATATCCTAATCGTTGTTGTTTAAAATTATATTTACCTCTAATCACAACATCGAGTGTTCCTGGAGGATGGCCATGTTCATCACCGCGTAATCCAAGGCCAATGTCTTCGTAAACACCTAAAGAAAAATTACCTTGAGCATTGATACTTAGACTGTAAAACAAAATAGAACAAAAGCATAACGTAAACTTGTAAAGACATTTCATTGAAATATAACGGGTTTTAATTGACAAATAGTTGCATTTTTACGCTTAAAAATAATGAACATATCTAGAAAATTAATAGGCGTAATGTTAAGATTGGAAGAGCGTTTGATTATAGATGTTTCTTAATTTGAATGAGTTTGTTTTTTATATCCTCTAATTTACTTACGATTTCAAACGTACTTAAAGCCGACTTTTTTTCTTCCTTTAAATGAATTTTAGCGCCTTCTAAAGTAAAGCCACGTTCTTTTACTAGATGATAAATAAACTTTAGATTTTTAATATCCTCTGGTGTGAATTTACGATTGCCTTTAGCATTTTTCTTGGGCTTTAAAATATCGAATTCTTTTTCCCAAAAACGAATTAAAGAGGTGTTTACCCCAAAAGCTTTGGCAACTTCGCCAATTCCATAATATCGTTTTTCGGGTAAATCTATATGCATTAGTCGAGAGATTGATTTTCTAGTGAAGCGCGCTCCAAGAGTTCGCTAAACTCTTCTGCGGTTAAACTTCCGTAGTAAAAGTTAATAGGATTAATTCGGTTACCGTCCTTAAAAATTTCGTAATGTAAGTGTGGTGCTTCAGAACGTCCTGTGCTACCTACAAAACCGATAAGGTCTCCGCGTTTTACTTTTTGGTTTCTTCTAACATTATACTTGTAAAGGTGTGCGTATAAGCTAACGTAGCCAAAGCCATGGTCTATTCTAATATGTTTGCCATAACCGCTTGAACCAGAATCTGCACGAACCACAACGCCATCGCCACTGGCGTAAATAGGTGTGCCACGCGGAGCGGTAAAATCCATACCCCAATGCATTTTTCTTGCTTTAGTAAATGGATCCGACCGCATACCGTAGCCAGATGCCATTCGTGTTAAATCCTCATTGCTTACAGGTTGTATCGCGGGTATTGCAGCTAGTAGCTTTTCCTTTTCTTCAGCCAAAATCGCTATTTCATCAAGCGATTTAGATTGCACTACTATTTGTTTCTGCAAAATATCTAAGCGCTTATTAGTTTCTATGATAAGTGAAGAATTATCATAGCCTTCTAAATCTTTGTACCTATTTATACCGCCAAAACCTGCACGTCTTTGTTCTTCAGGAATTGGGTTTGCCTCAAAATAAACACGATAAATATTATTGTCCCTATCTTCAATATTGGCTAAAACAGTTTCAGCTTCTTTCATTTTTTTGTTCAACAAATCAAACTGTAATTGCATGTTGGTAAGCTCTCGCTTAAGCTCTTTTTCTTTGGGAGATTCAAAATAATGCCCTGCTATTATAACGAACAAAAAGGCAAAAAGTGCGGAAGCCAGCAAGAATACCATTATGTACTTAAAGGTATTGCGTTTTTTACGCTCAATTTTCCGATAGGAAAGCGATTCTGGATCGTAATAATATTTTACCTTACTCATTCCTTAAATTATACTATTTTTGCTGCCTGTAGGATAGTTTTATGCAAAAACCAAAAGTAAAGATAAAAATTGTTTTACAAATACTATAATTTAACGAATAATAGTGTAATTACATCTATGAAATCTCAAGACATAAGATCTAAATTTTTAAGTTTTTTTGAAGGTAAAAAACATACTATTGTGCCATCGGCGCCTATGGTTTTGAAAAACGATCCTACCCTAATGTTTGTAAATTCTGGAATGGCACCGTTTAAGGAGTATTTTTTGGGAAATGCAGAACCTAAAAACAATAGAATAGCAGATACTCAAAAGTGTTTAAGGGTTTCTGGTAAGCATAATGATTTGGAAGAGGTAGGCTATGATACCTATCACCACACGCTTTTTGAAATGCTGGGGAACTGGAGTTTTGGCGATTACTTTAAAAAAGAAGCGATTGCGTGGGCTTGGGAGTTGCTTACAGAGGTTTTCGGTATTGATAAAGATATTTTATATGTAACTGTTTTTGAAGGTGATGCAGAAGATGGTACTGAAATGGATACTGAAGCTTATGATTTTTGGAAAGCCCATATTGCTGAGGACCGAATACTTAAAGGAGACAAAAAAGATAACTTCTGGGAAATGGGAGACCAAGGTCCGTGTGGGCCTTGTAGCGAGATACACGTTGATATTCGATCTCCGGAAGAAAAAGCAAAAATATCAGGTAAGGATTTGGTGAATAAAGACCACCCACAGGTTGTGGAAATTTGGAATTTGGTTTTTATGCAGTACAATCGAAAAGCCAATGGCTCTCTTGAAACCTTACCGAATAAACACATTGATACAGGAATGGGCTTTGAGCGCCTTTGCATGGTTTTACAAGGTGTACAGTCTAACTACGATACCGATGTGTTTACGCCACTAATTCGAGAAATTGAAACTATTACTGATAAAACATATGGTAGTGATGAAAAGGTAGATATTGCTATCCGCGTAATTTCTGATCACGTAAGAGCTGTAGCTTTTTCAATAGCTGACGGGCAATTACCTAGCAACACTGGCGCAGGATATGTTATTAGAAGAATTTTGAGACGTGCGGTGCGATATGGTTTTACATTTTTAGATAAAAAAGAACCTTTTATATTTAGACTAGTTGATGTTTTGAGCAACCAAATGGGAACAGCTTTTCCTGAATTAAAAGCTCAAAAACAATTGATTGAAAATGTAGTTAAGGAAGAAGAGCATTCTTTTTTAAGAACTTTAGAACAAGGCTTGGTATTATTAAATCGCATTGTTAAGGAAACCAAAGGCGATACCATTTCAGGAGAAAAAGCTTTTGAATTATATGACACTTATGGGTTCCCTATCGATCTAACTTCTCTTATCCTTTCGGAAAAAGGTTTAAAGTTAGATGAAAAAAGCTTTGAAGAAGAGTTGCAAAAGCAAAAAAACCGTTCCAGAGCTGCCAGTGAGACTTCTGCAGATGATTGGACGATTTTAATTGATGATACCGATGAAGAATTTATTGGATACGATACATTAGAAGCCAATGTTAGGTTAATACGGTACAGAAAAGTATCTTCTAAAAAAGAAGGCGATATGTATCAACTGGTATTTAATGTAACACCTTTCTATCCTGAAGGAGGCGGACAAGTTGGGGATAAAGGTTATTTAGAAGACATACATGGTGATGTAATTTATATTGTAGATACCAAAAAAGAGAACAATGTTATCATACATTTTACAAAAAACCTACCTAAACATTTAGATGAGACGTTTAAAGCTGTTGTAGATTCTAAGCAACGCCATAGAACAGAATGCAATCATACCGCTACACATTTGTTGCACCAAGCACTGCGTGAGGTTTTAGGAACCCATGTTGAGCAAAAAGGAAGCGCCGTAAACTCTAAGTACTTACGATTTGATTTTTCGCATTTTTCGAAATTAACGGTTGAGGAACTGCAAGATGTAGAGAATTTTGTAAATAGACGAATTGAAGGTAAATTACCTTTGGAAGAAAAGCGTAATGTGCCAAAAGAGGAAGCAATTGCTGATGGTGCTATGAGTTTATTTGGAGAGAAATATGGTGATACCGTACGTTCTATACGCTTTGGAAAATCTATAGAGCTTTGTGGTGGTACACATGTGGACAATACTGCAGACATCTGGCATTTTAAAATAATATCTGAGGGTGCTGTTGCTGCTGGTATTAGAAGGATTGAGGCCATTACAAATGATGCAGTGAAGGACTTTTATGTTGAAAACAATAAGACTTATTTTGAAATGAAAGACTTATTGAATAACGCTAAAGAACCCGTAAAAGCGCTTCAAAAATTGCAAGAGGAAAATGCGAGTTTACAAAAACAAATAGAGGTGTTGTTAAAGGATAAAGCCCAAAATATTAAGAATGAACTCAAGAGCGAACTTCAGGATATTAATGGGATACAATTCTTAGCCACAAAACTCGATTTAGATGTTGGCGGATTAAAGGATGTAGCCTTCGAACTGGGGAGCCAGTTTGATAATCTCTTTTTATTATTAGCTACGGAACAAAACGGGAAAGCGTTATTATCTTGCTATATTTCAAAAGAATTAGTGGCTAGTAAAAGTTTAAACGCAGGACAAGTGGTAAGAGAACTTGGTAAACACATCCAAGGTGGAGGTGGTGGCCAGCCTTTCTTTGCAACTGCCGGAGGTAAGAATCCGAGTGGGATTAATGACGCTTTAGAAGCTGCTAAAGAATTTGTGAAATAAACTATTTCATGCCCAGTATTTTATGGAATGTTCTTATTTCACATTTGTAGAACTTGATAAGTTTGAGTTTTAACAGTGTAATTGTCTTGTTTTTTGCCATAATTTAGAACTTTAAAAAAGTTAGACTAAAAAAGACTTAGAACGTTACATCAAAAATTCTTTCAATGAACCTTCAAACCAAAATACCACTATCAAAACGGGCTGATAATCTAATAAATTACGAGTCTAATATTTTGCTTTTAGGTTCGTGCTTTTCAGAAAATATTGGTAAAAAGTTTGATTATTTTAAGTTTAAGAACGTACAAAATCCTTTTGGCATTTTATTTCATCCCAATGCGATTGAGACGCTTTTGTCTCTGGCAGTAAATGAGAAGGTATATTCAGAATCTGATATTTTTTATCATAATGAACAATGGCATTGTTTTGATGCACATTCTAAATTGAGTAATATTTCAAAAGAACATCTTTTAGAAGATTTAAATACTCAAATTAGGCGGACTAAAACAAATATTCAAAAAGCGACGCATATTATTATCACATGTGGTACTTCTTGGGTATATCGTTTGTTAGAAGCTAATAGCATAGTAGCGAACTGCCACAAGGTTCCACAAAAAGAATTTGAAAAACGATTATTATCGGTTGAAGAAGTGAAACAATCGTTGCAAAATATTGTGGCGTTAATTAGCTCTGTAAATTCAAATGCAGAGATCATCTTTACGGTTTCCCCAATACGACACTTAAAAGATGGTTTTATTGAAAACGCTCAAAGTAAAGCGCATCTAGTGAGTGCTATTCATAATGTAATTAATACTGTAAAAAATTTAGTTTGCTACTTTCCGTCCTATGAAATTATGATGGATGAATTAAGAGATTACCGGTTTTATGCTGAAGATATGATTCATCCAAACCAAACTGCTATAAATTATATTTGGCAGCAGTTTAAATTTGTTTGGATATGTAATACAGCTTATAAAATTATGGATGAGGTTGATAGCATTCAAAAAGGGCTTCACCATAAACCGTTCAACCCAAATTCTGAGGCTAACCAAAGTTTTATTAAAAAAATTGAAGCTAGAAAAAAGGCTCTTAAATTACAGTTTCCCCATATGGTATTCTAAATATACGTAATTCATCGTATTGATTACGGTATTCTATTGTTGCAGATTTGTGGTGTTATAAATCATAAACAAAATTCAACAATGAGACACTTTAATTTGTTAGTTTTTCTTCTGGTAAGTACACTAGTAGTAAATGCACAAAAAGCAGAAACACCAAATCAAGATTACAATTTAGGCGCTAAGATTAACGAAATGACACTTACTGTAGGTGGTATTTTGGTAGTTGCTACTAATGATGGATTGGCAGGAATAAAGCCTACCGAGAGCCAACCCGTTTTTACATTTAATAATTTTGGAAAACTTAAGCCAGAGGAAACGGAGTTTGTTCCTAATTCACCATACATAATTGTTTCGCAAGGAGTAGGTTCGCAATTGGCAGGACTTTCTAAAACTAAGCGTGCTGTTATAGATTATGTGAAAGGAGAGGTTATTTTTAATTCGGAAAACGATAATTGGAACCAAATTTATACATGTAATGTAGTGCTTCCACAAAATAAATTAATTGTAAGTGGTATTCAAAAAGAAGGTAATAAGTTTGAAAAAATGACACCCAAAGTAGCTGTATATGATTTAAACACATCCAAATTAGACTACAGTTTCTTTTTAGATAAACCAGGACGGGTAGGCATTGCTAAAGACTTTAGTGTTACTGGAACACCTCTACTTTTAAAAGAATTTTTAATTATACCAACTGCACAAGGTTTGTTGGCAAAATCGCATACAGGAGAGGACTTGTGGCAAAGTAAAATAAAAGGGGTTAATTGGATGGTTGCTGATGAAACTGAAAAAGAAATTTATGGATTTGAAACAACAACCAACGGGAAAAACACGCGTATTCATAAAATAGGAAGCAATGGCGCAGAACTCTGGAATGACGATAGAAAAGTACAGGGTAATGTTTCTAATTTTCAAATACTGCCACTGGGTTTGGCGGTTGTAAGTGATAGAACAGCAGCACAAGAATCTGAAATAGCGTTTTTAAGTGCTTCTACAGGTGAGGATTTATGGGACAAAGCACCAAAAACTAAAGGGTTTGTACAACATTTTTATGTGCAGGAAGATGGTATTTTGTTTGGCATTCAGCAAGGAGGTATCAATAAAATTTCTTTTGATGGAAAAACATTGTTTAAAAAACCTTTAAAAACAGGTGAAAATATAATGGTAATGGCAGAATCACCACAAGGTTTAATTTATATTACAAGCGAGGATGCTAATATTGTAAATTTAAAATCAGGTGAACAAGTATGGAATAAGCCATTAAAATATAAGAGGGCATCGGCTGTTGCTTCAACTTTTGATGAAGCTAACGATAGATATTTAATTGCTGCCGATGGTAAAATTATGGCTATTGATGCTACTTCGGGTGATGTTAGCGATTTTGCCAAAAGTAATTTTGATGAAAAGGAAGATCCTAATCACATGGAAATAAGAGATGGTGGCGTGTTCTTGTCTTCTAATCAAAATATGACTATGGTAGGTTTTGATGGAAAGGAAACCTACCACGTTTATCACAAATCACCAGGTAGAAGTACTTTTGGTAAAATTGTTGGAGGCGCTTTAGCTGTTGCGTCAACTGCTATGACTGTAGGAATGAGTGCTAAAGCGGGAGCCAACCGGTCTGCTTATGGCAGCATAAACAATTTAAACAGTTATAACGATTATGGTAAAGAGGCAAAAAGAGCCGCTGATATGTTTTCAGATATTGCTAGTGCTTCGTTCGATTATTTATCAACACGCTTTAAAGCAAGTGCAGCAACCGAAAATGCACAGTTTATATTAACTAACCTAGACGGAGGTGCTGGCTTGGTTAAACTTAATAAAGATACAGGGGAAATAGAAAAAGAAATTCTGCTTAAAGACAAAAAGCCAGAATACGAGGTAGATGAATTTGGAGGGTTTTTATTTTATAAGGCTAACGACCAAACTATTTATGCTTACAACCTTAAAAAATAAATCTTGTTGTTGAGATTTGTCGATTGGGCGTGATAATCAGATTATTGCGCTTAATCTTTTTTTCAAACACTTAATCGAGTATTTATTAGGTTAACTAGTAAAAATTATTAGATTTAAAATGCTATTAATCAGTTCATACAGAAAACACCGATTGCTCTTTTTTTATAAAAATTTGAGTTGTTGGTGTTTTTTTATTTTCGTCTATTTTTCCAATAAACATCCTTAAACATAATTTACTATGAGTTTTGATGAGGTATTTATTGGATGTTTAGGGCTCTTGGTTTTAGTTTTGATTTACAACATATTGATAATTGTATCAAATCATCTTATTGAAAAGAATCTTGATGAAGATAAAATTTTGAATCTTCAAATTCAACTTTTTTTTCAGCAAGAAAAATCTTTTGAGCTCATTGAAAAAGAAAAACTATTGCATGATGTTAATGCATCGTTAAGTAAACGTATTTTTAAAATTCTAAAAAAAATAATTTCTTTACAAACGTTTATTGTTGAAACCTATCATTGATTTTTTTATTTATGAATCGATTTTTAATTTTATTGCTCTTCTCCATTTCGCTCTTTACATTCTCTCAACCTGACAATAAAAAATTAGATAGTTTAAAGCATATTTATAAAAATAGTGCCTCTGAAAAAAATAAGGTAACGGCATTAACAGAATTAGTAAAGGAATATTTTGATGCAAATAGAGATTCTGCCGAAGTTTATATTAATAAAACCATAAGTTTTACCGAAAATAAACCCCATTTACATAAACCCCGTTTAATTTCTTTTTTAAACTATGCCCAGATTTATATTATTAAAGGCGATTACAAAACTTCTGAAGCATACTACGCCAAATCTTGGGAAATTTTAAAGAATAATTACTATTACGATTTGTACATTAAATACTTTGGCGATAAAGGTGTGCTTAATTTTTATCAAGGAGATTTTAAAAGTGCCCTAAGTAACTTTAATAAAGCACTAGAGAAAGCAAAAGAAGAAAAAAATGAAGAAGACCAACTTACATATTTAAACAATAAAGCTTTAGCCATGTCTTATCTTAATGAGGCAGAGGCCTCTTTAGATGTTCATAGAGAAGCTATATCACTGGCCGAAAAACTTAATGATTCTACAGCGCTTGGTAAATCTTTTAATAATATAGGCTTAATTTATGAAGATATGAAGGCCTACAACAAAGCTCTGGAGTTTTACAGTAAGGCACTAAATATTAAGAAAAACGGCAATAATAAAATAGATATTGCTAATAGTTTGTTCAACATAGCTGGCATGTATAAGGAGATTGGAGAAAAAGAAAAAGACACAACACTTTATGCAAAAGCCGAAAAACATTTTAAACTCGCGTTTGAGAAAGCAAAGGAAGTTAATTACGGCAAGGTGATGTTATTCTCAAAAACAGGAATGGCACAATTGGCTACAGTACGCAACAAACCTTTAAAGGCAATTTCAATTTATAAATCAGTAGTAGATGAGGCTAGGCGTGTTGATGATAACCAAACGCTAAGGGCAACTTACCTAAACTTAGGGGTAAATTATTTAAGTATAGGAAAACTTAGAGAAGCAGAAACATATCTTTTAAAATCGAAACCTTTTATAGAAGCTGCTGAAAACCCCTCAGATATAGCAAGTTTATACAAAAACTTGTCATTGTTATATCAACAAAAACAAAATTACAATTTAGCGTACAACTATTTTAAAGAGTATCATGGTATAAGTGAGGATTTATCTAAAAACTCGCTTACCGAAAAGATTTCAGAATTTGAAATAAAATATGAAACAGAAAAGAAGGAAAAAGAAATAGTTACCCAGCGTGCAGAACTAATTGAAAAAGAACTAAGAATTAGCAAAAAAAACACGCAACTAATGGGTTTAGGGTTAGTAGCCATATTGCTTTCGGTGTTGGGGTATTTACTCTATAATCAGCAAAAACTTAAAAATCGCCAACTTCAAAAAGAATCAGAGTTAAAAGAAGCATTAGCCCGAATTGAAACTCAGAATAAATTACAAGACCAACGCCTAAAAATCTCTAGAGATTTACATGATAACATTGGTGCCCAACTTACGTTCATTATCTCCTCTATCGAAAATTTGCAATACGGATTCGAGATTAAAAACGAAAAATTAACTAAAAAGTTAAAAGATATAAGTGCATTTACTAAAGAAACTATTTACGAGTTGCGAGACACTATTTGGGCCATGAACAAGAGTGAAATTTCTTTAGAAGATTTACAAACACGCATTAGTAATTTTGTAGAAAATGCTAATACCCATTCAGGGAATATTAACTTTAAATTTATATTAAAAGACACCGTGTTAAATAGCACTATTTTTTCTTCGGTAACGGGAATGAACGTTTACAGAATAGTTCAAGAAGCTATAAATAATGCAATAAAATACTCTGAAGCCAAAAATGTTACAGTTGAAATTTTTCAAAATAAAGAACAACTTGTTATTAAAGTGGTTGATGATGGAAAAGGATTTGATATAACAAAAGCAGGAGATGGAAATGGCTTAAATAATATACAAAAGCGTGCAAAAGATATTAAAGCTACTCTTAATATTATCAGTAAAATTAATGTGGGAACACAAATAGAACTATACGTTGGTGTTTAAAGAAAAACAATGCTTTAGTGATGTTAGTTAAAGTTGTAATTTCTTAAGTTTAAAGCCTTATTCAAAAAAAATAAATGAAAATTAAAACAGCCATTGCAGACGATAATACGTTCTTAATTACTGCCGTTAAAGAAAAGCTTTCTTTTTTTGATAATATAGACCTGAAATTTACAGCGCTAAATGGAGCTGAACTATTAGCAAAACTAGATGATAATTATAACTTAGATATAATTTTGATGGATATTGAAATGCCAGTTTTAAATGGAATTGAAACTACAGAATTGGTAAAGCAAAAATATCCACATATAAAAATTATCATGCTAACGGTTTTCGATAATGATGAAAATATTTTTAATGCTATAAAAGCAGGGGCAGATGGTTATTTATTAAAAGAAGTGAATCCAATAGATTTAAACGCGGGTATGGTTGAAACCTTAAATGGAGGTGCGGCCATGAACCCGTCCATTGCTTTAAAAACATTAAAATTATTACGAAACCCAATTCAAATTCAAAACCAAAAGGATAAAGACGACATTACACTAACAGCTAGGGAAACGGAAGTTTTAGAGCATTTAAGTAAAGGCCTAAGTTATAATGCCATTGCCGATAATTTAATATTATCAACCGGTACTATTAGAAAACATATAGAGAATATTTATAAAAAACTTCAAGTGCATAATAAGCTAGAAGCAGTTCAAAAAGCAAAAAAAAGTAACTTAATATAAAGATTGATTAACGTTTATTTAATTTAAAGGTCAAAACATAATTTTATATTTGTTATGTTATTGAAAGATGACATGGATGCATTAGTTAGACTTCAAAGTCGAAGGAAACTGATGTTTTTTTATGCCTTATTTTTATCACTAGATTCATGGTTGTCAAATTATTTCTAAATTAGAGCATGCGAAAGATTCTATTTGGTGTTATTATTACCCTTGTTATATTGTTCACTTTTAAATATTGCGGTGACAAAAAGAAAGAGAAGTTAGTCTTAAAAGAGAGTACAGCACTAATCCAAGAACAAATTAACAATGTTGGGAAACTGGTAGTGACCGAAGGTTATTTTAGCGAAGTATTTACATATAAAAATTCAAAAGATATTTTCGGAGATTTATTATCTGCAGAAAAAAAAGCGCTTGTAGTTGTTAATGCTGAAGTTACCATAGCGTATGATTTAAGTAAAATAGAATACGATGTTGATGAAGTAAATAAAACACTAACGATAACTAATATTCCAGAAGAAGAACTTAAAGTACACCCAGATTTGGAATATTATGATGTACAAGCCGATTATTTAAATCCCTTTGAAGCTAAAGATTATAACGAGATTAATAAAACGGTAAAAGACGTTTTGAAGAAGAAGATAGAAGCTTCTGATTTAAAATCTAATGCTAAAAACAGATTAATAAGTGAACTTTCTAAATTTTATATTTTAACCAATTCACTAGGTTGGACTTTAAAATATAATGAAAACTCAATTCAATCTATCGAAGAATTAAAGGGTCTTAAATTATAGCTTACTATTTAAGCTCATCCAACCTCCACCGTTAATAGCTTCAATACCATTATTTTTTAAAATTGAAGCAGCACTGCCAGAACGCATTCCGCTTGCACAACAAGTAATTACTGGTTTGTTGTATTTTTTAATATCCTCAATTTTAGATTTAATGGTCTGTAAAGGGATATTTTTAGAACCTGAGATAGCACCTTGCTTAAATTCTTTAATAGTGCGAACATCTATTATAATTGCATCTCTAGTTTTAAAATCTTTTATCGTATTGTCTTTATTTCCAAATAGAAAATCTAATAATCCCATAGTCTAATTTTTTATGCAAATTACTTTATTTTTTTTAAAAGCATAGGTAACAAAAGTTGCATTAACGAGCATTAATTTTTTATGTATATTCAACTTTTAAAAATAGTGTGTTTATGGAAGCTTATGTATCGCTTACTGTTAATAATAATGTTGGATATGTTGAATTTTTTCACCCAAATAGAAATTCAATGCCCAGTGATATTCTATCCAAATTAGAGCAAAAAATAAAAGAAGCGGGACAAAATGAAAATGTAAAAGTTATTGTTTTAAAAAGTGGGGGTGATAGAACGTTTTGTGCAGGCGCCAGTTTTAATGAGGTTATAGCAATAGATAATGAAGAAAAAGGCATGCAGTTTTTTTCCGGGTTTGCTAACGTAATAAACGCAATGCGTAAATGCCCTAAACTGATTATTGGCCGGGTGCAAGGTAAAACTGTTGGTGGAGGTGTAGGTTTAGCAGCCGCAACTGATTATTGTTTGGCTACTAAATATGCATCTATTCGGTTAAGTGAATTAAGTATAGGTATTGGCCCTTTTGTGATAGAGCCTGCGGTATCCAGAAAAATAGGTAAAATAGCCATGTCGCAAATGAGTATTGATGCCGAAACGTTTTACGATTCGGAATTCGCCAAAGAAAAAGGTTTATACGCTGATGTTTTCGAAACTACTGAAGCGTTAGATGATGCGGTAAAAACATTGGCCGAAAAAGTAGCAGGTTACAATCCAGAAGCTTTAGCCGAAATGAAAAAAGTAATGTGGAAAGGTACTGAAGATTGGGATAAACTATTAATTGAACGTGCTAAAATTAGTGGTAGGTTGGTGTTGAGTGAGTTTACAAAAAATACCTTAAAACGATTTAGGTAATAAACCCTTTATGTTATTTTAATTTATTGCGGAATATTACTTGCTGGCCTGAAGTAATCTTGGAGCTAATGTAATTTTAGCTATTAATTTTTTTAGTATTTATAATCTCCAATCCATCGTCAATTAAATGCCCCACCTCAGGCTTGTTTTGCTTAATAGTATTAAGATGTTTCAATATTTTTTCTGCAAGTTCTGTTTCATTATCCAATTGAGATAACTCGTAAAGCTCAACAGGCAGTAACCAATCTATAGGATGGTGTTCTATCAATTCTTCTAGCACTTTATTTCTTGAGATAGTGTTGTTTCTACCTTCTCTGTAGTCTCTAACCTGTTGATAAAGTGTCTCAAGTGCAATGCGTTCTTCAGATTTATCAATATGAATAGTTTGTGTTGAAGGTATGTGCGTTATCAAATCAAAACTATTATAATCGGCAGGTCCTGAGAATGCTGAAACAATATCCTTGCCTACCGCCATGTCGTATACGCCCCATTCTGGTTTAAATAAAACGGTTTCATTATGTGTTACTGTACAATTTTTAAAACTAATCAGAATGATTTTTCCTTGTAGATTACGTTTTCCTGTAATAATTTCGCCTAAAATTTTAAGGTTGCCTTCAAACTCTAATGTAATGGTTTGCCCTTCATAAATATCATAGGCTGCCAAATCCCTTGGGCTCATGTCTTCTATGGCGATATTGATGCCTTTTAATTTTCCAACGGGTGAAGCAAAACCATTATTATGTGTTTTGGTGCCATGGACAACGAGCTCTTTTTCTCTATATGCCAGTGCCGTTTTTCCAGTGGTTTGAAGATAAATGGGTTTGCCATCATGAGAAATAACATTGGAAAAAACACCCGAAATTTGCAATCCTGTACTCAGCTCTACGGTTCCTAAAGCTTTGGAATTAATTAGTTTAGTAACACCTGAAAGTCCTCCTTTACGCAACGCCATGGTGTTTGCAAATTCTTCTAGAATTAAACTTAAATGGGCGAAATCAGGAGTTACATAGAGTTGCGGTTGGGGTTTGGTAATGTCAAAATCTTTAAACGTAGCTTTAATATTGTATGGCAGTTTTTCAACGTCATCCGTCATGCACCAAGCACTTTCTCCAATAGACGATAATAACCCAGCGCCATAAATTTTAGGGTTTTCAACGGTACCTATTAAGCCATACTCCACGGTCCACCAATGTAAATTTCGTATCAATGCCATTTCACTTGGCTCGCCCATATTATTTTGTAGTTCCTCTACCTTTTTTTCCGCCAAAAGAATAACCTTTTCAGTAGAATTAGGTGCTTCCTTTATAATGGATAAATGTCTTACGGCTTCATACAGCTCATAATCTTTTGCTGATGAAATCGCTTTACATCCAATTTCCCCAAAGCGCCTTAAATACTCTGCGTATTCAGGGTTGGCAATAATTGGCGCGTGTCCTGCACCTTCATGAATAATATCTGGGGCAGGTGTATATTCAATATGTTCTAATTGCCTTATATCGCTCGCAATAACCAAAACATTATAGGCTTGAAACTCCATAAAAGCATTTGGCGGAATAAACCCATCTACCGCTACCGCAGCCCAACCTATATCTTTTAAAATACGATTCATCCCGTACATATTTGGGATGCTATCTATTGAAATGCCAGTGTGCTTTAAACCATCTAAATAAGAACTATGGGCAACTTTACTTAAAAAGTCCACATTTTTTCGCATTACATAGCGCCAAACGGCTTGATCGATTGATGAATAAGCATCATAATTTTGAGGTTTTATAAACTGTTTTAAATGCTTGGGAAGCTTTTGTAGTATTTCGTTTGATTCAAATGTATCCGACATCTTTAAAATTTATATTAAAAATACATCTAAAAATACGAATTATTCATTAAAATATTTGTTTTTTAGCATTTCTTTCAAAATTTAAATAGCTGCTTATCAAAGTCCGTTGTTCAGAAGATTTTCATTTTAAAATTATTTTTTTTCTTAAAGAGGTGTTATAATATTCTTATGTATGTGTTTAATTCAAGAATTTATTCTAAAACACTTTTTTCGGTTTTCTATCCTATTTAGTGCTTTGATTTTCTGGGTATTTCATACTATGCGAGCTATTGGTGAGAATAAGGAAAAACTTTTTGAAGATGAGGCATGCCTATATGTCTATTACAGAAATTAGTAGAGGTATTGAGAGCAGTATTCGTCAATTAATTGATGATACTGGTATTACGGTACTTTACGAATAGGAAAATGATATTGCGATGTAAAAAAAAGCGACTCAAGTGAGTCGCTTTTTATATATTTTTATTTTTCAGCTCCTGGAGGATACTGTTCCATAATTTTTGCAACAAATTCTTTAATGCGTTCTTCTTTTTTCTCAGACTTTCTTGTTAAAAAACCGGTGCCCATACCTTGCCACACTAGTTCTTTCTTTTTAGCGTTAATTAAATCAACGAATAAAACCCCCTCAGTTCGCGTGGATACTGCAGGTTGCTGGTTCCAGCCCCAGCCCCAGCCAGGACCAAAGCCGCCCCAACCCCAAGGACCCCATCCGCCCCAGCCCCAGGCACCCATGCCCCAGGCATTATTGTAGACGTCTACACGTTGGTTGGATTTTGTAAAAATACTGATAAGTATATCTGGGTCTTCAGATTTGGTAAATCCTTTAGCCAATAATTCTGCTTCAATGGCGCGTAATATTCGGCGTTTGTCAATATCGTTTATTTCAGCTTTATCAATACCTGTTTTAAAAAACGCAAAGGTTTTAAATGAATTGAAATCCGTTTTTCTATCATAATCCGTAGAAACACGAACAGATGAGCATGAGGTTGCCACGATAAGAAGCGCAAGTAACGGAAGAGTTTTAAAGATTTTTTTCATAGCAAAAGTATTTTATGTTGATTTTCAGCTTTAATAAAGATATGACCTTTTTGGTGAAATTATATCAATAATCATACCATATTATGTTAAAAATTAGCGTTGTATGGCGTTTCTTTTTTTATCATAACCATACGGACAATGCCGGCATCCACTCTCGCAACAAAACCCTCGCTTTAAATGGTACTGCTCGGTAAAACAACGATAACCTTCAGGTGTCATATAATAATCGCCTTCTTCAAGCGGAATAATCTTTTTCATATATAACAAAGATATTTAATTTTAAAGAATTATGTTATGGTTTGGTTTTTGACATTTCTTTAAATAATGATTTTAGTTGTTAAATATTTAGTTCCAAAGGGTTATATGGGGATTTCTATTTTTCCGTTTATTTTTTTGAGTACAGCGGCATCAAAATCTAGCAGAGTATTAATTAATCATGAGAAAATCCATTTAAAACAACAATTGGAGTTATTGGTTCTTCCTTTTTACATATGGTACATGCTAGAATTTTTGATTAGGTTTGCATATTACCAAAATTGGGAAAGAGCCTACAGAAATATTTCTTTTGAAAGGGAAGCATATGATAAGGAGCATGATTTAAGTTACCTGAGCCGTCGAAAGTTTTGGAGTTTTCTAAATTATTTATAAAATAATGCGTTTTCATTTTGAACATTCTGTAAACCAACACATTAATCTTCCGGAAGAACCTAAAATTGAGTTGTGCCTGAAACGTGAAGATAAGTTGCATGCATTTGTTTCTGGAAATAAATACCGAAAGTTAAAATACAACTTAAAAGAAGCAGAGCTATTAGGTTTTGATACATTATTGACATTTGGTGGGGCCTTTTCAAACCATATTGCGGCGGTAGCATCAGCTGGACATATTTTGGGGTTTAAAACCATTGGTGTAATTAGGGGAGAGGAACTTCAGTATAACGTAAAAACTAACCCAACATTACAATTTGCGCAAGACAACGGCATGCGATTAAAGTTTGTACCTCGGGATGTGTATCGGGAAAAGACTACTTCTGCATTTTTAGAAGTATTGAAAAAAGAATTTGGAAACTTTTATCTTATTCCTGAAGGTGGCACCAATACTCTCGCCATTAAAGGATGCGAAGAAATATTAGCTAATGATGATAAAAGTTTTGATTTTGTGTGTTGCGCAGTTGGTACCGGCGGAACTATTTCAGGGCTTATCAATTGTTCAAAACCTCGTCAACAAGTTTTAGGATTTCCTGCCCTAAAAGGTTCGTTTTTACATGAAGATATTAGTAAATTTGTATCAAAAACCAATTGGGACTTGGTTACCAACTATCATTTTGGAGGCTATGCGAAAATAAATTCAAAATTGGTGAACTTTATCAATGCGTTTAAATCGGAATATGATGTTCAACTAGATCCAGTTTATACTGGAAAAATGATGTATGGTATTTTTGATTTAGTCCAAAAAGGTTTTTTCCCAAGTGGTTCTAAAATTTTGGCAATACATACTGGAGGATTGCAAGGCATTGAAGGTATGAATGCTTTTTTAAAAACAAAACAATTACCCTTAATACAAGTTTAATGAAACAAGCAGTATTTATAGTTGCACTAAGTTTTATAGTGTTTAGTTGTGGTTCTAAAAAAACGGTGGTTACCAAAAAATCTCAAAAAACGCAGACAGAACGTGTCGTTGTTGAAAAAAATAAAACAGAGAATACGAAAGTTGAAAATACAGCCCCAGCTCCTGCAATAAGTTCTACGGAAGATTACATTGAGGCCTACAAGGATATTGCTCAAAAAGAGATGACGCTGTATAACATTCCAGCAAGTATTACGCTGGCTCAAGGTATTTTAGAGTCTTCGTCAGGAAAAGGCAGACTTTCTGTGGAAGCAAACAATCACTTTGGAATAAAATGCCATACATGGACAGGCGCCAAAATTTATCATGATGATGATAAAAAGGGAGAATGCTTCAGAAAATATAATAGTGCGAAGTATTCCTTTAGAGATCATTCGTTGTTTTTAACTTCAAGAAAACGCTATGCGAGTTTATTCGATATAGATGTTTCGAATTATAAAGCATGGGCTAGGGGCTTGAAAGCTGCAGGTTATGCTACAGATAGGAAGTATCCCCAGAAGCTAATAGGTTTAATAGAACGTTACGAATTGTATAAATATGATGATGAGGTACTCGGTAGAAATCCATCAGAACGTAAATTTGAAGAAGAGTATAACAACGCAGTTCATGTTGTCGCTAAAGGCGATACATTATATAATATTTCCAAACGTTATAATTTAACCGTCGAAGAATTGAAAGACCTTAATAATATTAAGGGGACTAATATAATGCTTGGACAAGAGTTAAAAGTAAAATAGAATACAATCCAAATGATTTATAAACGAAGTAGCGCATTATTTACCGATGCAGAAAAAGTAATACCTGGAGGGGTGAATTCTCCTGTGAGAGCATTTAAAGGTGTTGGAGGTACCCCGGTTTTTGTAAAAGAAGCCAAAGGTGCTTATTTATATGATGAAGACGATAATCGTTTGATAGATTATATTAACTCTTGGGGACCAATGATATTAGGGCATGCTTATGAGCCGGTAGTAAATGCTGTAATTGAAAAGGCAAAAAAGGGAACGTCCTTTGGAATGCCTACTGAAATTGAAACAAAAATTGCACAATTAGCGGTTTCGATGGTGCCAAACATAGATAAAATTCGTTTCGTGAATTCTGGTACTGAAGCCTGTATGAGCGCTATTCGGTTGGCACGAGGTTTTACAGGGAAAGATAAAATCATCAAGTTTGCAGGTTGTTATCATGGGCATTCCGATTCGTTTTTAATTCAAGCAGGTAGTGGTGCCAGTACATTTGGAACGCCAAATAGCCCAGGTGTTACACAAGGCACTGCAAAAGACACGTTGCTAGCCAACTATAATGATATAAAAAATGTTGAGACTTTAATTGATGCAAACAGAGGTGAGATTGCCTGTATTATTATTGAGCCAGTTGCAGGTAATATGGGATGTATTCCGCCAAAAGAAGGTTTTTTGGAGTCTTTACGGTCGTTATGCAATAAACACAATATCTTATTAGTTTTTGATGAGGTCATGACAGGGTTTAGACTAGCAAAAGGTGGTGCTCAGGAACTTTATGGAATAAATGCGGATATTGTCTGCTATGGAAAAGTTATCGGTGGTGGTTTGCCCGTTGGTGCTTTTGCCGCTAGAAGCGAAATTATGAATCATTTAGCGCCTTTGGGTCCTGTGTATCAAGCCGGAACACTTAGTGGTAATCCGTTGGCTATGGCAGCAGGTTTAGCAATGTTAACTGAATTGAATAGTGATGCTGAAGTGTTTAATCGCTTATCTGAAAAAACAGAATATTTACATAAAGGTATTACTAAAGTGCTACATGATAACAATGTTCCTCACACTATTAATCGTGTGGGCTCTATGATTTCTGTTCATTTTGATGAAAGTGAAGTTTACGATTTTACAACAGCGGCCAAAGGGAATAATGATACCTTTAAATCTTTCTTTCACGGCATGCTTAACGAGGGTGTATATATTGCGCCAAGTGCTTTTGAAACTTGGTTTATTACGGATGCTTTGACTTATGGGGACTTAGATTTTACTATTAATGCAGTAAATAGAGCAGTAAAAAATTTATAAAAAAAAGCACCTCTATATAGAGGTGCTTTTCTATCAAAAAAATCACTAAACTAAACAAAACTCAAACTCTGTTTATACTTTTTTACCAGCACGCTTTTTTTGGCCTTTATCTTTCATTTTTCTTTCTCTTTTAGCCATAGCGGTTTCCCATTTGGTATACTGTTCTTCGTTTAAAATCTTTTTCATTTTGGCTTTCACCTCAATTTTATGGTCTAGCATTTTGTTTGCCATAGCTAAACGCTCTTCTTTTGTAGGTTTACTAGCTTCGCTGTTTTCTTTTCTTGCTTTTCTTTCAGCCATATGGGCTTTTCGCAGTTTGGCATTTTCTAAATTGATTTTGTAGATGTCTTGCTGTTGGGCATCTGTTAAATCTAAGTGTAAGGTCATTTTTTTGGTTTGCAATGTTGCAATTTCCTCTGGCTCTAAATTGGCCATTGCTTTTCTGTTTTGGTTTGGCCCTTGTGCGGCTACAACCTGTATTGTGCAAATTGCCAATACTACCATTATAAGTTTTTTCATGTCTTAAAATATTTGTTTGTTGTTAGGACTGAAAAAAGAAAGAATGGTTTAAAATATGATTTGGTTTTAACTGAAAATTAACAAAACCAACATTATTTATTTTTGAGAAAAAGGAATGCTCAAACTTATGCCAGTTTGAAAATCAGGAGCATTGTTAACCAGCAAATCTTGCTTTAAGAATAGTGATAATTTATAGTTGGGTCTGCCGTACGTATAAATTAAGCTCCAATCGGATAGTGCTTTATATAGTGTGGCTACACCGTTTTGCCATCCACCGTTAATTTCTTGCCATTTTCCTATAAGCTTGTAATAACCTTCTTCTTCTTTTTTATTGAAGCGAGATTGGATACGATAATTTATCCCGAATGCATTATAGTTTTTTTTCTTGGTGTATTTTGTAAATTCAATATGGCCTTCTAAAGTGGCTAATAATAGGTTGTTTCCTAGATCTATGTTATCAGGTCTAAAGTTTACGAAATTTTTACGCAATACGCTTGTACCAGCCCCAAAATTAAACTCATTTTTGTTTTTTAAAACAACAGTTTTAACACCATTAAAAGAAATACCATAATCTAATGACGTATTAAATCTAGAAGTATTTATACCTATGTGGTTTCCGAAGTTGAAATACAGCCTTCGCTTTTCATTCTTAAGAAATGCTGGATAGTAAAAATGATTCAACTCTATACCACCAATAAAAAAATCGTTGGCATTAAGTTCAAGCATTCTCCCATTTCTATCTAAATACCGAAAGTTAACTTGGTTCAGGCCGTAGTAGCGCCTCCCAAATGGGTCTTCTCCACCTGCTACATTGCTATGAAACCATTCTATAGTTTCATCACTTGTAAAAAATGAAAATGGGTATTTACCTTTGGATATAATATAAGATCTTAGTGTTATGGCCAATTCGTGTTCCTTGGCCAATGGAATATTGTAGTTTATTCTAAATTCCTTAATCACTGCGTCAACAACAATATTCATATAATCTGCGGGTGTGGTCTCTTGGTCAATGAAATTAAAAGGACGATCGTGCCATGTTATTTTACTCAGTCGCTCTCTAACTTCAGGATCTCTAGGAAAATAAGATTCTACAAAAGGATGAAACGTATTGCCGCTCGTATAATTTACGGAAAGAGCAGGCGTTTTGAGGGGGACAACTTTAAAATTTTGATTAATTCTAGAACTAAAAATCCCGAAATGGTGCGTAGTTAATACGCTTGGTCTTTCTATACCATTTTTAAAGGATAAACTATCCCGCTCCTGACCTAAACAATACAGACCACAGAACAGATATAAAGTAAATAGGGCTTTTTTGAACATCGGGCAAATATAAAGGTTTTTACTGTGTATCCTGACCAAGTTTCACAAGTTCGATGCTGAAATATAGATTTCTAAGATATGAATTTATTAAAATTATATTTGCTAAATAACTACCTTATGTGGTATGAAGAATCAATTGATTTCTACGAAAGTGCCAAAAATTCATTTAGAGTACTACCAAAGGAAAACCACACGATCGTAGCAATTGAAAAGGTAAATCACGATAATATTATCGAGTTTGAAGTTTATCATAACACGACAGAAGAAATTGTAATTTTTTCATATGCTATTGATATATAAATCATAAGGAAATCTTAAAAATTTAACTAGATAAGTTAAACATTTCTAAACTGTTGTAAGGATTCGAATAAAATTTCGTCTATTTGTATCAGTTTAGTTTAAGTTTAGTTTAGTTTAGTTAAAGAAAAAGCCGTTGATATTTCTACAAAATCATCGGCTTTCTTGTTTTAATGTATTTAAATTTAGTCCAGTTCCACAAACAAGCCTTCTTCGGTTTTTTCAACTTTTGCCAAACTATTTTTAGTCAATTCTTTAATAGACTTGTCCCATTTTTTATTGGATAACCCAGATTGTGATTTTAAATCTGCTAATTCTAATTTTTCGGCTTTAGTTAAAATCTCTAAAATTGTTTTAGCATCATCGCTAATGGCTAAAGGTTTTTTCTCTGGTTTCATTTGTGGGAAGAACAGTACTTCTTGAATAGATTGATTATTGGTTAAAAACATAATTAATCTATCCATACCAATTCCCATCCCAGATGTAGGAGGCATCCCATATTCTAGTGCACGTAAAAAGTCGTAATCTATTGTAGCGGTAGCTTCATCATCACCTTTTTTAGCTAACTCTAATTGGTGCTCAAAACGCTCACGTTGGTCTATTGGGTCATTTAACTCACTGTAAGCGTTTGCAATTTCCTTTCCACAAACCATTAACTCAAAACGCTCTGTTAATTCTGGGTTTTCACGGTGTTCCTTACACAGCGGGCTCATCTCTTTTGGGTAATCTGTAATAAATGTGGGTTGTATGTAGTTACCCTCGCATTTTTCACCAAAAATCTCATCAATCAGCTTTCCTTTACCCATAGTGTCATCTACTTCAATACCTAAATCTTTGGCAGCTTTACGAATTTCAGATTCTGATTTTCCAGTAATATCAAAACCAGTAAAATGCTTGATGGAATCTGCCATAGTTACCCTTGGGTAAGGCGCTTTAAAATCAATTTCATGTGTGCCAAATGTAGCTTTAGTTGTGCCATTTACGGCAATGGCACAGTATTCTAATAACTTTTCACAGAAATCCATCATCCAGTTGTAGTCTTTATAGGCTACGTAGATTTCCATAGCGGTAAATTCAGGATTGTGGGTGCGGTCCATCCCTTCGTTTCTAAAGTTTTTAGAAAACTCATACACACCATCAAAACCACCAACAATTAAACGTTTTAGGTATAATTCATTGGCAATTCGCATGTATAGAGGAATGTCTAAAGAATTATGATGTGTAATAAAAGGTCGCGCCGCAGCTCCGCCAGCGATAGGTTGTAATACAGGAGTTTCTACTTCAAAATAACCCGCATCATTAAAAAACTGGCGCATAGCATTAAATAATTTGGTGCGCTTTACAAATACATCTTTTACATGAGGATTTACGACTAAATCTGCATAACGTTGCCTGTAACGTTGTTCTGGGTCAGTAAACGCATCATGAACTTTTCCTTCTGCATCCACACGAGGTTGTGGCAATGGTTTCAATGCCTTACTCAACAACGTAAAATCTTTAACCATCACGGTTTTTTCACCAACTTTAGTTTTAAAAAGTTCACCTTCAACACCAATAAAATCACCTATATCTAAAAGCTTTTTATAAACGTCGTTGTATTTACTTTTATCCTCACCTCTACATATTTCATCACGGTTAAAATACACTTGAATACGACCTTCACTATCCTGAAGTTCAGCAAAACTCGCACTTCCTTGAATTCGGCGTGACATAAGGCGACCAGCAATAACCACTTTTTTACCCTCTTCAAAATCAGTTTTTATGTCTTTAGACGTCTGTTTAACAGGAAACAAATCTGCTGGATAAGGATTAATGCCTAAGGCTCTTAATTTTGCGAGTTTTTCGCGACGTACCAATTCTTGTTCTGAAAGCTGCATGCTATATAATTTAAAGCTGCAAAATTACATTATTTAACAGAATAAGTGCAAAAATCCGCTAGGTTTTATACCACTAGCGGTTTCATAAAATATCACTTGGTTTAGTTTGATTTTATAATGTCAAGGTTTTTAGCCAAATCCTTATTATCAGGAAAGCGCTCTAGGGCTTTTTCAAGTATCATAATGGCTTCTTCTTTTTTCTTATTTGCTCCTAACGTATTTGCTAAACTCATGTAGCTTCTCGGGTTATCCGGAAAGAGCATATTGTTCAATTTAAATACTTCAATGGCTTCTTGTTTTCGGTTTTCAGTATAAAGCACTTTACCGTAAGTATTAAGTTCAAACATAGTGCTTACTTTTCCTTTGAAGTTTTTTACGAGCTTTTTTTGCTTTTTTCTGAATCCATTTACCCCTTCGTATTTAAGAATAGTATTTATCTTGGTAACAATCTGGTAGTTGCTTTCATAATCATTTGAAGTGATGATATTCAGGATGTCTTTTTCTAAAGTTGCTACAGGATGCTCTACAATACGATTTATTTCTTGTCCATTCTTGTAAAAAATAAAAGTAGGCACACGATGGATGTTTAACCCTGCTTCTTCATGGTTAGGGCTTTTTTTGTACATGTAAGGTTTTCCGCTTACGGCAATTACGCTCAATCTTTCTTTAGGGAAATTACATGCTTCAAGAATTTTATAGAATCTTGGTACTTCACGTTTGCTATCGCCGCACCAAGTGCCCATAAAAAGGGTAATCGTGTAATCGTTCAGCCTCTCGCCAATTGATTCTAGGGTAGCTTTATCAAGCGCATAATTATTGAAATTTTGGTAAAACCATGACTTATAACTTACTGAGGTTAGTCCTTTTTTATCAATTTTACCAAGTAAAAAAGGTGACTCTCCTTCGATAGTAATCTCCTGGTTAATGCTTTGTGCTTTTGAAGTTAAAACAACTGAAAATACTAATAAAAATAGAATGCTTTTCATAGGGTTATTGGTTTAGTGAGACCGTTTTATTAGAGATAACGTTACCTTTTATTTGAAGTCGTTTTTGAGATATATCAGCGTTAGATATAACGGTTATAGCTTTTGAAAACCTACCAACTCTACTGGTAGCATATTTGATATTAATCATGGAAGATTCACCAGGAAGAATTGGTTTTTTGGCATAATAAGGCACAGTACAACCGCAAGTGGTTTTAATTTTTGAAATTACTATTGGTGCATAACCACTGTTCGTGAATTTAAATGTTCTTAAGCCGTTGTCATTTTGCTGAATAGTTCCATAATCAATGATTTCTTCTTCAAAAGTAAAAGAACCGATATTTTCATTGGATGCTTCATTTTGAGCAAAACTAGAATTTGAAACTAAGGTGATTGCAATAAGAACTACAAGTTTAATACCTCCAGTAAATGGGGTAGATTTAAAATGCATCATAATGTTTGTTTTTTGATTAATGATTGGCAACAAACATCATAATAACAGTAAAAAAATAAGGTAATAAAGGGGTTGAAATTGGTACTAGTACCTAGGTTGAATTTTGTAATTAGCTATCTAACAGGATTTTAATTTCTTCTCTAGAATTAACATTGAGTTTTTTGTAAATGTTATTTATGTGTGTTTTTACAGTACTCACGCTTATAAAAAGTGCTTCTGCTATTTCTTTATTAGAATACTCCTTAAGCATTAATTCTAGAACGTTTTGCTCTTGTTTGGTAAGTTGGTCGGTAATTGTTTTTTGCTCATGCTTCCGTTTCATTTTGGCTTTAGAAATAAACCAGAAGTTTAAAATTAACGAAATTGCCAATAGACCAACTAATAAATATGTCCAATTGAAACTTGACGATTCTTTATTAGGAGTAGCAATATATTTGTCCGAAGTAATTTCTGCCTCGTATTGTTTAGTATATCTTGTGTTTGGGTAAGCGGTTTTTAGTCTTTCTAGCAGATTATCGTAATAGATATTTGACTTTATATCCTCTAAATAATAGTTATGAAACGGACTACCTCTTTCAGATAGGAAAGCATAAATATATAATTCTGCGAGAGGTTCATTTAAATGTGCTCCAAAGTCTTGAAGTGTTTTAAACCATTTTTTGTTGTTAAGATTTCGGTTGGCCTTACTTCTAAATTCAGAATAGGCAAACTTCATTTCTTCCTTTAGCGAATCAATTTTTATAAAAGCCGCAGTTCTTGGATTTGTAGATTGAACATCGCAAAACATTTCAGCATCAAAGGAAAGTGGAAAGCTAATGGTATCTGTGTTTTTTGCAATAAACAAAACACCTTTACTATCAAAGCAATGGCCATCAAAATGATTACTGTCTTGGTTATAAGTATCGCAATTATCTACATGTAATTTATAAATACGGTTTTCTGGTTCAAGTTGATCGCCTAAAAATTGAAAAAAGCCGTTATTATCTACTGATGTTTTTGATATAATTTGTTCATTATCAATACTCTCAAGTGTCCGATAATCTTCAATTACCGATAAATATACGTCGCCTTGCCAACGTTCGGTATTTACATAGCCGTTAAAATTATATTGAGCAAAACCAATATAACCAAAGCAAATAAAAAAGCATAAGTGGCTCAAAAATCTCATAGTACTAAACTACTATAATTTATGTGAAACTAAAATTTTAATCCCTATGCCTTAAATGTAACAAAAGCATTAAATTAACGTCAAATTAGTAATCATCAATCATTAAAAAAATTACTATGAGTGTTTGGAGAGTTATTCTTTCTATTATTTGCCCACCATTGGCCGTTATAGACAAGGGCTGTGGTTCTATAATTATCGTTTTTTTGCTATGGCTTTGTGGCTGGGTTCCAGGTGTTATTGCAGCCTTAGTTATATTGAATAATCCGAAGAGTTAAAATGCAAAATTGTCGTAATTTTGCATTCTATGAATAAAAAAGTTGCCTTACAAGATTTAGGTTTTAAAGATTACAAAGATACTTGGGATTACCAAGAAGACTTATTTAAAGCTATTGTTGATACCAAGGTTAAAAATAGGAGGGAGTATGCAAACCTTGAAACCCAAAATCACTTCTTATTTGTAGAACATCCTCATGTATATACCCTTGGTAAAAGCGGCAATTTGTCAAATTTATTGTTGAATGAAGATCAACTTAAAGCTAAAGGAGCTACATTTTATAAAATAAATAGAGGAGGTGATATTACCTATCATGGCCCTGGGCAAATCGTAGGTTATCCTATTTTAGATTTAGAAAACTTTTTTACCGATATACACAAATATCTCCGTTTTTTAGAAGAAATGATAATTCTTACTTTAGAGGAGTATGGATTAAAATCAGAAAGAAGTCCTGGAGAAACTGGAGTTTGGCTTGACGTAGGTACACCTTTTGCCCGTAAAATTTGTGCTATGGGTGTAAGGGCAAGCCGTTGGGTTACAATGCACGGTTTTGCACTAAATGTAAATGCAGATTTGGGGTATTTCGATAATATTATTCCCTGTGGTATTCGGGGTAAAGCAGTAAGCTCTTTAAATGTTGAATTGGGTGTTGAAAAGGTAAATGAACAAGAGGTAAAAGAAAAACTTTTGAAACATTTTTCAAAGCTTTTTGAGGCGGAGTTTTTAGTTAATTCATGAAATTAAAAAAAGGCATTAAAATCACGTTACTAGTATTGAGCACAGCTATTGTTGCTTTCGTTATTGTAGTATCATATAGTATTCTCATTTTAGAAAATACTAAGTTTGAATACGAGATGTTATTATTGCTGGCAGCTATTCTTGGCGGTGTTCTAAGCATAGTTTACCAGATAAAAACCATGAAGTTCTACAATACAAAAAATGAAAAACTAGAACTTCAGGGTAAATTATTTTGGATTGGCAATATGGTGTTCTCAATAATGCTATTCTGTTTTGGTTTGTACTTTCTTTACTTTATTTATATAAGCTATGTTAGCCTTGAAAGAAATTTAGGCAGTGGCATTTTAATTACTCTTGCTATTACCGTTTTAATTTTGTTGGTAGGTGTTTTTTTAGCGCTTGAAACAAGTGCGTTGTATAAACGAATTGTAAGTCAAAAAGAACGTGAGTATATTGATTCTATTGAGGATATTAAAGGACAACAGGACGAATCCTAAGGCATTCTGAAGCTAATACTTCTCAGGGATAAAGGTTTGATAATTCATTGGCGGACGTACATAGCCTTCATAGTCTGGTAGTTCAGGAAGTTCTATGGGTTTTATATCCATTTTTTCGTAGGGAATCATACTCAAGACATGGCTAATGCAGTTTAAGCGCGCTCTTTTTTTATTGTCGGAGTTAACCACATACCACGGCACCTGCTTAGTGTCGGTATGCGCAAACATATTGTCTTTTGCTTTAGAGTATTCCATCCATCGCGAACGCGATTCTAAATCCATAGGGCTAAATTTCCACCGTTTCAGTGGATTTTTAATTCTATTTTTAAATCGTTTCTCCTGCTCCTCATCACTAACGGAAAACCAGTATTTTAATAGTATAATGCCCGAACGTACAAGCATCCGCTCAAATTCAGGGCAAGACCTTAAAAATTCCCTGTATTCCTCATCGGTGCAGAAACCCATTACTTTTTCAACACCAGCACGATTGTACCAACTTCTGTCAAATAATACAATATGCCCTGCCGAAGGTAAATGTTCTACATAACGTTGAAAGTACCATTGCGTTTTTTCTTTTTCCGTGGGCACGCCTAACGCTACTACTTTGCAGACTCTTGGGTTAAGTGGTTCTGTAAAACGTTTTATAGTACCACCTTTTCCCGAGGCGTCTCGTCCTTCAAAAACAATTACTACTTTTAAACCCTGCTTTTTAACCCATTCTTGGAGATGTACGAGTTCGGTATGTAATTCTTTTAATACTTTTTCGTAGTCTTCGTTAGATATAGATTTGCTCATGCGATGTGCTTTAGTGTCTCAAAGTTAAAAAATATTGTTAAGGTATGCGGCTAACAGAACAGGTATTTTATTAATTTTCAGCATTAAAGAACACTTTATAATAATGCATTTTTTTCTCCTCGTCATAGCCGCGTTCTAAGTATTCCGTTGAGGCATCTGGAGCATCAATATCGAGTTTTATTTGTATGTTAGTATCTAGTTTAATGTCTGTTTTAAGCTTACGTTTTTCCTTGTTAACTACTGCCTCGGCAACATCAAACTGATTTCTAATTACTAGATTTTGTTCACCTTCAAATTCTTTTTTGTAAGTGTCAAATTCGCGTTTGTGCCTATCTTCTTCAAATAGTTCTTCTTTAAAACGTTCAACATTTACTACTTCATTTTCTTTAAAGAAATCGATAGTTTTAGCTAAAAATGTATTTTGTTCTTGGGCACCATACGTGGCTTTTATAATCTCTGTTGAAAAGTCCTTACATAGTTCAATATATTGTTGTGTATGGCTATTGGCATCATCGGCATATTTAATATTTAAAAAATGATTTATCCAGTATTGTGCGTCGTAACTATTATTGTCCACACTAAAAATAATATTTCCCTCGGTATCGCTTTGATTTAAAATTAAGCAGCCTTTATCTACTTTTTTAGAGCTAATGCCTTTTTGAACCAACACGTCATAACTGTTGTTTTCTAAATAGGTTTGAAAGAAATTCACCTTATTTTCAATTTTAAAAATGCCAATTGCATTTGTCGTTATGTCTCTAAATTCGATACCCTCAAACATGACCACCAAAACATCGCCAGTTTTTATATTTGCTGAATTGGACTGTTCATACAGATGCATTACAATATGCTTAGAAATATCAACAAAGGCATCTTCATCGTTAAATAGTTGCGTGGAATAAGTGTTTATTTCGTTTAAGGAAATATTGGCGTGATGATTAAAACGGTAGCTTTGCACTGCGCTGCCAAAAGGTTTTAACAGAAAAGGCAGCATTAAATCGTAGCTGGCTTCATCAAAATCAACTGTTTTGTTCGAAAAAGCATTTTTGGTATCGTTAAATTTATTACCAACCTTATGAATTATAAATTTTGAAATGGATGCGTTTTTTCTTGAAATCATATATGTAATGTTATGACTGCAATAGTATTAAATTAAGTTGAAATTTGGACAAAAAAAAGGCGCCAAAGCAAAAGCACTTTGACGCCTAGATTCGAGGACTTGTATTTTGGTGGTTATAAATTAAATTTTAATAAATTCATCCCTCTTTGTTTAGGTGTTTATCCATTTAATATTAGATTATCAGCAACTTGCATGTTTTTGTGTAATAACCCCTATACTGAAAATGTCAGGTGCACTATAGTTCAAACCTTCTAAATCATCTAATGCCTCTTCGAGCACATCAATATCCTTGTCTTCAGGTGCCGTACCTGCTTCCGCATAACCATCATACATGTGAACTTTATCGTAAATATCAAAAGATTCTCCAACAAATCTATCTAGGCTAGAAACTCCAACTCCCTTATTGGGACGTTTGAGCTTTTTGGTCTGCGCTTCAAAATTGGGAATTAGAAACAGAAATAATACTCCAAAAAGTAGAATGCGTTCAGCATTTTTTAGGAATTTCATTGATAAAGGTTTGATTAATAGCTGTGCTAAATATAAAAATTAGTTTTCTAGATACAAAAGGCTTCTTACAAATTAATCAACAATTGGTTGTTAATTATCTGCCTGTAAATAAACTAGTTAATCTTATATAGTATTATGGTGTTGGTGTCACCCTTTGTAACAAACTCTAGGTTTTTATCGCTATCAACATTATCTAATTGAATGGCAGAGTTACCATACACAGGGAAATTAGGTATGGATTTTCCTTGACTGTCGTACAAGTAGATTTTTTTTGCTTGCAGATCAGTTATGGTTACATAAATTTTATCGTTGATGTAAAAAATAGCTGGTCTGGTATAGTTACCATAGTCTAGCTCTAAGGTTCTGCCTTTTATGCTTAATTTGTTATCATGAAAAGTAACTTGCGTTTTACTGGTGGTCTCCAAATTGTGTTGGGCGCTTAAATTTAAATTTACTTTTGCTACGTTGCCTCTAGTGTCAATGCTAATGAGTTGTCCATCTTCAGTTGTTGTGGTAAATTTATCCTGAAACAGAAAAATAGGTTCTGTAGAAAATGTGTTTTCAGATTTTGGTGAAACCCGTGTTCTTCCAGTTCTGTCTAAGACATAAAGTTTACGTTTTGTTTTGAAGGCCAAATAATCTTTGGAACCAATTCTAAAGTGTTTTGGTTGACTAATAATGTCATTACTAGCAGATTTAAAAGTGAAGCCAGATACAGATTTTCCACGTACATCATACATCAAAACGTTTTTGCCTTGAGTGACCAAAATACGATATTTTTTGTTTTTGTCATAATCAAAAACCGAAAGTGGTTGTGTAATATCGTCATTAAATTTTAAGGGAAACGGAGCCACGTCTCTGCCTTTACGGTCTATTACATAAACTCTGTTCTTAGTTGAAAACGCTAATTGTAGTCTTCCGTTTTTATACATATCGATTTGCGAAATATCACCAAGTATATCGCCATTAAGTCGCTTTTTCCAGAGCACCTTTCCTTTATTGGATATTAAATAAAGATTGTTATTAATATCCTGAACCACAACCTCTTTTTCTTTGGTGATATGATTGGTAACAAACTGGGGATTATTTAAAATATCTGCATCTAATTTTAACGCAAAACTTTCTGAAACCGAATGTTGCATACGTTTTTTTCGTCCCTTTATCAAACCTCCGTGTACGTGAGCAAAATCAGCATCATAAACAAATTGTATTGCAAAAAGATTATATGCTTTTAGATTTATATTAGGGGTTTTTCCTAAGTTTCTCTCCAATACATTTTCTAATAGTTGAGGTTTTGCAACAAATATTAAAGAGCTTTCGCTACTCAATTTTTCGGTTAGTTCCTTAAAGTAGGTTCTACTGCCAAACGTCGTTTTGTTTTGGTAGTTGGCAATAATATTTTGAAGTTGCTCCATAGAGTCTGTAAATACAAAATAATTGTCTAGAATACAGTATTTTGAAACTGGAATATCGTCAATTAAAGGGTTAAATGTTTCTTGAAAAATACCAGATTTCGAAAACTCAAAAATGGTAATATCCCTATAAGAATCTATAGTGTTTTGTTCGTCTAATAGTCCGTCTTGTGTGGCAATAGGGTCAATGGAATTCAGTATAATAGCACGATTTTTGTCTTCATAAATAACGCCTACTTCAATAATCGAATTGAAAAGAGCGTTGTTTTTGGCAATGGAGTCTTTACCGCGAAATTTCATTAAATTTTCATTAAAAACCTGAAAATCATCAAATGTAAAACTTAAATAACCGTCACTGTTACCTGGGGTAATGCGCTGTATTTGGTTTTCTTGTGGTACAGTATTTTTAAAAACATCAATAACCTTTTTTGAGGTGTCTAACGATGTTGCAATCCCATTAATCAAAATATCAGCTTGAGATATTTCAGTGTCTAGCGTTAAAAAATCACAGAGCTCGCTGGGTTTTAAATTCTTCTCTATAAAAAATGAAGGAGCTAGACTAGATTTTGTTCGAACCAAAACAGACAATGTTTCATTATCACTAGATACACCATATAATTTTTTAAGATATTGGTTTTGGCGCTCCTCGTTAACGACAGCAACTACGGTTTCCTTTGAAGACGACACAATAAATGTGCTATCAATAATGGTGCTAAAAAACACATGATCTTCAAGGGTAGATTTTGTGATGTTGTAAGACTTGTATTTAAGATGTTCTTCAATGTAATTTTTTAAGGAATCAGGTTGAAATAAGGTTTCTGAAAATTTGGTGATTACTGTATATGTTAGGCTGTCTTGTTCAACTTTAGATAAGCAAATTAAAACCTCGCTATCAATATTAAGTTCTGTAATAGGGTGCAATGCGCTTTTAAAATCTTTATAGCTTTTCGCTTCAGAAAGAGTATTTAGAAAGGTGTTGTTGGCAACAGCACTTTTTAGGCTTTCAAGATTTGAACTTTTAAGAATGACTTCGCTATCAATAGGAGCAAAGTCAATCAGTTGATGGCGTTTCTTTTTTGTGTTTACACAGCTATATGCTACAAAAAGTAGGAGGGAACATAAAAAAAATCTCATGGCGTCATCAAATTTCTGCTAAAATATAGAAACTTATAAATCTAGCTTTAATTGTTCGGGTAATAATCTAAAAGATTTTCGGTGGTATTTGGTAATGCCATACTTTTTTATCGCCTCCCGATGTTCTTTGGTGGGGTAGCCTTTGTTTTTTTTCCAATTATACATTGGATATTCTTCGTGAATTGTATTCATATAGGCATCACGATAAGTCTTTGCTAACACTGATGCTGCAGCAATACTTAAATATTTACCGTCTCCTTTAATTATGGTCTCGTGCGGAACACTGTTGTATGGTTTAAATTTGTTGCCATCAACTATAATAAACTCGGGTGTTTTATTCAATCTATCAATGGCCTTATGCATTGCTAAAATAGAAGCATTTAAAATATTTATGGCGTCAATTTCCTTTTGAAAAACATGCGAAACACCAAAACACATGGCATCACGTTCTATTATGGGTTTGAGGGCGTCACGCTTTAGTTCACTTAACTTTTTAGAATCGTTTAGAATTTCATTCGTAAAATCCTCAGGTAAAATTACAGCAGCAGCAGTAACAGGACCAGCTAAACAACCGCGACCAGCTTCATCAGTACCGCACTCGTAAGTGTATTTAGTGTGCTTAAAATTTAGCATGAATCAAAAGTATTATGAATAATTTAATATATCAACTAAATAATTTTTTCATTTTACGGCGTTATCATATTTTGTATTTACATTTGCAACGTTTTTAATTTTTTATGCAGAAGTTAGCTTTCGTTTTATTTTTTGTGCTATGGGCTTCGGTGGGGCGTTCTCAAACCGACCCAGAGCAAAAACCACCGGTTAAGAATGCGGATTCTACTGCTGTTAAGGTAAAAGATAGTACGTCTATTACAACCGAAAAGGAAGTGCGAAAAGAAAGCTTATTAGGTAAGCTTACCAAGGGAGATAACAATGATAAAAAAGCTAAAATTCAAGATTATCTAATTATTTCTCATAAAAACGATACTACTTTTGTTGATACCACGCTAACTATTCAAAAAGAGTATAAGTTTAATTATTTAAGACGTGATAATTTTGGGTTAATGCCGTTTTCTAACCTTGGGCAAACCTATAATAGTTTAACCTATAATTTTGAGAACAGTAATCTTTTGCCAAGTTTTGGGGCTAGGGCGAGACATTTCAATTATATGGAAATTGAAGACATTAATTACTACCGAGTACCAACACCATTAACTGAACTGTTTTACAAAACGGCCTTTGAACAAGGGCAGTTGGCCGATTCGTTTTTTACGATAAATACGTCCCCTCAATTTAATTTTTCAATTGCATATAAAGGTATGCGCTCTTTAGGACAATACCAGCATATTTTAACCAGTACAGGTAATTTTAGAGTTACAACAAATTACACAACAAAAAATAAGCGCTACTATATGAGAGGGCATATAGTAATGCAAGACTTGTTAAATCAAGAAAATGGAGGGTTGCAAGATGATGATATTGAGAACTTTGAATCTGGAGATCCAGATTTTCTGGATAGGGCTATTTTTGATCCTAATTTTGAAAATGCAGAAAGTATTCTCAAAGGGAAACGTTTTCATTTAGATCATGGTTACAATATTCTAAATAAAGTAGTAAAAAAAGCGTTACCAAAAACCTTAACCGATTCTACATCAACATATAAACTGTCATTGCACCATATCATTTCATTCGAAGACAAGTCATTTCAATTTGATCAGACTAGGCAAAACTCAATTTTTGGAGATGCCTTCAGAAGTTCAAATTTAAGAGATCGCACAACACTGGAAAAATTATACAATCAATTTGAACTCAGTTACCTTAATAACGAATTGGGAGATTTTAGCATAAACGTAAGTAACACTCATTATAACTATGGTTATAATAAATTAGTGGTGCTTAATGAAGGAACAATCACCAATAGGTTAAAAGGAAATATGTATGCTGCCGGTGGAAAATACAGAAAGTTTTATAAAGGATTCAATATTCAGGGTGAAGCAGGTGTAAATTTAGTGGGCGATTTTACGGGTAATTATATAATTGGAGAAGCGTCATACAACATAACCGACGATATTTTTGGCAAAGTAAGAATTAACCACAGTTCTAAAGCGCCAAACTTCAATACGCTATTATATCAAAGCAATTATCAAAATTTTAATTGGCAAAATGGATTTAATAATATAGAAACACAACAACTAGCATTTCAAATAAAGTACAAACAGTTGGTAGATCTTACTGTAGATTATTCCACTATATCTGATTACGTTTATTTCAAACAAGATGAAACGTCTCAGGTACCTCAGGCAATTAAGGCGTTCCAAAATGATGGTACCATTAACTATTTAAGAGTTAAACTTGAGAATGAGATAAAAGTTGGTAAGTTCGCCCTAAACAATACAATTTTGTACCAAAACGTACAAGACGACAATAATGTGCTAAACGTTCCTGAACTCACAACTAGAAATACATTCTATTTCAGTTCAGATCTTTTTAAAAGAGCTATGTTTTTGCAAACTGGGGTAACACTAAATTACTTCACTAAATACTACATGAATGGTTATAACCCTGTTCTTGCAGAATTTTTTGTTCAAAACGATAAGGAGTTTGGTGAGTTTCCAAGGTTAGATTTTTTCATCAATGCCAAAATTCGTCAAACGCGTATCTATCTAAAAGCCGAACATTTTAATTCCGCGTTCACAGGTTACAACTATTACTCCGCACCAAACTATCCTTACAGAGATTTTACAATACGATTTGGTTTGGTTTGGGATTTCTTTATGTAATTTTTTTACTTGGGCGTTCCCCCTCCTTGGTTTCGGGGTCGGGCTCTCCGCTATATCTTTCTGCGCAGCGTTCCAGTTTTTTTTTGTGGTCCCCGCCGTTCGGGAG
>NZ_FOFN01000003.1 GCF_900111025.1 Hyunsoonleella jejuensis | reverse complement strand
GCTACTCCGGATTGTGACGATAATGATGCCGACGAGTTCCCTGGTCAAATATGGTACATCGGTGTGGATAATGATAACGATACCTACTTCGGTAGTGTAAGTTCGGTGACCGCTTGTGAGCAGCCTGTTGGGTATTCGCTTGTAGCGCCTGCTACTCCGGATTGTGATGATAATGATGCCGATGAGTTCCCTGGTCAAACTTGGTACATCGGTGTGGATAATGATTCTGATACCTACTTCGGAAGTGTAAGTTCTGTAACCGCCTGTGAGCAGCCTGTTGGGTATTCGCTTGTAGCGCCTGCTACTCCGGATTGTGATGATAATGATAACACAATCTATCCAGGTGCATCAGAAATATCGAATGATGGTATTGATCAAGATTGCGATGGCGTAGACAGTGAAGACAGTAACGACGGTGGAGATGGCGGAGGTAGTGAAGATGATATCACATTAGAAAAAGAAGAATTGGAATTCCAAGATATAGATGTAACGCCTAATCCATTTGGTAATAATATCAATATCACTTTACCTTTAAGTTTTAGTAATACCGAATTTAGTATTCAGATATTCGATATAAATGGTAGGCTAGTTATAAATAGAAAATACTCAAGTTCTAATAATAAAATAAGGGTAGATGGCTTAGATAAATTAGATCAAGCTCCTTATATAATAAAAATTATAAATACAGAAACTGGATTCTCAATGATGAAACAGCTTATTAAATTCTAAATAAAATTAGAACTTAAAATGAGGTTGAATTTTATAAAATTCAACCTCATTTTTTATAAAATCCTTATAAAAATCACTTTAAAACTTAAAAATTTCAACTATTTGACAATCAATAATTTACATTTTATTATTGTATTTCATCGATTATTTTTGTATTTCATGGAGTTATAGGTTACATTTGGTGCTTAAATAATTAGTCCCCAAACTAAAATTTAACCTCTTATGAAAAAAATTACTTTTCTATTAAGGTTTAGTATACTTATCGTAGGTATTCTATTTTCACCCAGTCTGATCTCTCAAACCGCAGACTTTAATGTACAGCACATTCAAGATGATGTTGCCAATGGCGGTGGAACCAACACTAGTTTTACAGCGGTGTCTGCATTAAGTAATGCTGTAGCTTTAGCAAACAACAACAGAAAAACACATGCAGGCGTTAATGGTGGTCCTGGTAATTTGGAGGGCGATGACTTATCTGGAGCCAGAAGATTAACTGGCACTGGAACTCTAACATATTACAGGGAATCTGGGTCCATTGCCTCAAATACAAGATTCAATACATCTATCTGGGAATACGTTGGACCAGCTTCGGGAGATAATGAAATGATCGTAAGAGGGCGCTATGCGGTATCATTAAACGGAACAACCAATAGTGTTACACAAGCTATAGCAGGAGTAACCAATGCTAATGATTGTATTCCATTTATTACTGGTATACTGAATAATGCCACTACTGACGATGCTGATTCTGGTACCGCAATAGCCTATTTAGAAAACGCCACAACCATGAGGGTATTAAAAGGCTCAAATGATAATAACGTTACCGTTTATATAACTTTAGTCGAGTTTACAGGTACTAATTGGACAGTACTTCATGGCGATTCGGGCAGTAACGCCTCAGATACTGGAACTATCACTTTAAGAAACGGCTCTGATGGCACTGGAAGTGCTACTAATGTAAGCTCTTGGAACGATGCCGTTATTTTTAGTCATCACATAGGAGATACTGGTGCCAGTGGAACCAATGACGCCATTGCAGATAATTGGCCATTAATAGATCCTGGCTCTAATAATCAAAGTGTTGACTGGACTTTTGATGGCAATCATGATTCTGATGGTACAAATAGGCATTTTGTGCATGTTCTATCTAATACTGGTCTTAATGTAACACGTTTTCAAAATACAAGTAATTCTGCTAATGAAACAACTATTGACATATCCAGTGCAGGTCTCTCCAGTATAAATGAAGCCTTAATTATTGGTTCTTCAATATCAAGTGGTGGTGGAACAGCATACGGTAGAGGATGGAGAAACTATTATTTAAATTCGACTACTCAAGCAGCCCATTGGGCACATAGGAATAACAATACTATGTCTCATGAAATTCAAATTGTAGATTTAAGTGGGCTTACAACAACTTTAGCTGCACCTGAAATTAATATTGTTGGAAACAGTAATACTATTATTGATGATGATATAACACCAAGTACCTTGGACGATACTGACTTTGGTAATGTTGATGTAACAGTTGGCACAAACGCTAATACGTTCACTATTCAAAATACAGGCACAGGTACATTAAATTTAACCGATCCTTCTCCTTATATTACTATAGGGGGTACCCACGCAGCTGATTTTACATTAACCGCAAATCCTTCAGCGACAGTAACCGCATCTGGAACGACTACATTTACCATAACGTTTAACCCAAGTGCAACAGGTTTAAGAACCGCTACCGTAAGTATAGCTAATGATGACTCAGACGAAAACCCGTACAATTTTAATATTCAGGGTACGGGAATTACAACTCTACAAGAGATAAATATTCAAGGAAACGGAGTAGATATTGCGGATGGTGACACTACACCTGACATAAGTGATGATACAGATTTTGGTAGTGTTTTAGTTGCTAGTGGTAATAATGTAAATACGTTTACCATTCAAAACTTAGGTACAGTATCCAGTTTAAGCCTTACGGGAGCTTCTCCATACGTAACAATTGGTGGGGCTCATCCAGGGGATTTCACATTAACTGCAATTCCTTCATCTACTATCGCAGGAAGCAGTAGTACAAGTTTTGAAATCACATTTGACCCTACAGCACTTGGACTTAGAACTGCAACTGTAAGTATTGCTAATAACGATAGTGATGAAAACCCATATACGTTTGATATTCAAGGAACTGGTATAACTGGTCCACCAACGTACACCATTTATTATGAGAACTTTGATAATGACAATGGAGGTTGGACAATGAGTAATGCTGGCAGTGGTTCTACTTTTGCATATGGCACTAATGCTACGGAAGTGGGAGAAGCCAATTATTGGTATACTAACAGTTATAATAATTACGCTAATAATACAGCAACTTACGCAACGAGTCCAGTAATCGACCTTACAGGATACTATAACCTCGAGTTTAAAATTGATGTAAGATTTAATACAGATAGCAATGACGGTGCCTTAATTCAGTATTCTACCAATGGTTCAACTTGGACAACCTTAGGAGCGTCAGGTTCTGGTTATAACTGGTATAATGCAACGGGTGTTAATGCCTTAGGAAGTGTTGATGGATGGAGTGGAAATGGTGATATTACTACTGCTGTAGCTGGAAGAAACAACTTCTATCAAGGTAGTATTGCTCTACCTTCTGCCTTAGACAACCAACCAACTGTTCAATTTAGAGTGTATTTTGCATCCCAAACATCAAACGGAGATGGATTTTGTTTTGATAACGTATTTATTCAGGGTGACCCCTACACGCCATTTGCAGATCCAACTTATGCGCCTGGTGGTGTAACAAACAATTTAAAACTATGGTTAAAAGCAGATTCAGAAATTGGAACAACTGCTGATGGTGCTGATATTGCTACATGGACAGATCAGGCACAAGATAACCACGCGGAGAGTGTTACTACAAATAGTCCTGTTTTTTACAATAGTACTACAAATAATATCAACTTTAACCCTTACGTAGATTTTGTTAAAGCAAATCAAGATGTAATGAAGGGTAAGGGTGGTTATTACGCTAGAGAATATTTTATCGTAATACAAACTGATGGCGTAATTGATTATCAAGTATCTAATACTCAATCCCCAATTTCAGGAAGACATGCCACTCAAACGATGCATAGTGATGGTAGTGGTCTTTATTTTGGTGCTGGATCACAAAGATTTCAGAATTATAATTCTATGGTTAACCATATGGTAAGTACTGTACCTACAAGTTTAGCTGGTTTAGGTACGGATGGGTCTTGGGGTAGAACATACTCTAGTGCGACAGACTCTTATGATAATGAAGTTATTATATTCAATATAAAAAACAATGCAACTAACACTTCAACAGAAATTTATAAAAATGGTATTAGAATTGATAATGCTACCGGTGAAGTATCAAGTTCCCCATATGATCCACTTCCATTTATAGAATATCTAAATTCTTATTTCTGTTTAGGAAGTGGTAGAATTTCAATCAACGGACATCCTTTTGATACTTTCTTTGATGGAAAAATAGCTGAAGTATTAAGTTATTCTCAGGCTAATTCTTCAGTAGATCAACATAAAATTTTATCAGCACTTTGTATAAAATACGGCATCACACTTCATGATACTGGTAGTGCTACAGCGGTAAACCTAAACGACAGAGATTACATTGATTCTCAAAATACCGTAATATGGGACACTAGCGCTAATAGTGGTTACAATTACGATGTAGCGGGAATTGGAAGAGATGACGCATCAGAATTAACCCAGAAACAATCTAGTAGCAGTAACGATGCCACAGATGGTACAGGGCCAATTGAAGGCGTGTTAACTATTGGTTTAACAGATATTTACGATACCAATAGTGATAATATAACGAGCAATGCCACCAATTTTAATGATAGAGAATTTTTAATGTGGGGTAGTAATGGGGCTGATTTAAACTTAGCAGCCACTGCTATTGCTGTAGATATGAGTTCAGGAATTAGCGGTTTATCAACGCCGGTATCATTTGTTTCAATGCAACGTACTTGGAAGGTAGTTGAAACTGGTGGTGATATTCCTTCATGCAAAGTGAGAATTCCTCAAAATGCCATAAGAAATATAACTCCTCCAGGAAGTTACTACATGTTTATCTCTAATACGGGCGTTTTCGACCCCACTGCAGACTACCGAGTAATGACTCCAGATGGTAGTGGTAATCTTGAAACAGACTATAACTTTAATGGTACAAAATACATAACATTTGGCTATGCCCCACAAATTGTGGTAGAACGCTCAGTATATTTTGATGGTGTTGTGGATTATATGGATATGGAAAATAATTTAGACTTAAATCCTACTGAGTTTACCATGTCTGCTTGGATTAAAAGAGATGCGGGTACTACAAATGCTTCTATCATATCAAAAAGAAATGCGGCAAATACCGAAGGGTATGATTTACGAATTAACGGCTCAGGGCGATTAGCATTTACAGTTAATGGTGCTGCAGCGACGGTAACATCGTCAGTTGCAATACCAGAAAACAAATGGCACCATGTAGCAATAATTTATTCCGGAGGCACTGCAACTCTGTATATTGACGGTGTTGAAGACACTTCAGCTGCATTACCTGCACCAGTGGCAACATCACAAAAGTTTCTAGTTGCTGCTGCAGATGGTTTTGATCCAAATACAACCGACTATTTTGCTGGAAACATAGACGAAGTAAGAGTTTGGAATACGGCTCTTTCAGTATCGCAATTAAGGTATATTATGAACCAAGAAATTATTGACGATAGCACCTTGGCGTTAGAATACGGAGACGTTATTCCTACTACAATAACAAATAATGAAATTAGCGCTATTCCATGGACAGATTTAGCAGGATATTACCCGATGTCTGTTTATACTTACACTAACACCGATGATATGTCTGGTAACAACATTCAAGGCGCACTTAGAAACCTAAATACAGTAGACTTTCAAACTGCCCCTCTACCCTACAGAACTCAGGCTTCAGGATCATGGGACGCTGCTGGTACTTGGTTAAACAATGCGGTTATAGACTTACCAAATGCCTTATCTATAGTAGATGGCACTACACCGATAGACTGGAATATTGTAGAAATTAATCATGATACTTACCTTGGAGCCTCCCCTACAGCAGCAAGAACTAGAGATTGTGCTGTAGAAGCACTAATAATTAATAGCGGTGATTTACAAGTAAATGGAGATACAGCTGCTAACGAAGGTATAGGGTTAACCGTAACGCACTACTTGAAAATTGATGGTACACTAGATTTAGAAGGTGAGTCGCAATTAGTACAAACTGACAGAAGTGATTTTGATAATACTAGTGCAGGAACACTAGAACGTGACCAACAAGGTGTAGCAAGTACTTATATTTATAATTATTGGAGTTCGCCAGTATCAACTACTAGTAATGCCGATTATGCAGTAGCAAGCATATTCAATAACGTCGGTTTTATAACCTCTGGCTACAATGGTACCGCATCTCCAGTTCAAAATGCAGATTACTGGATTTGGACATACACAGATTTACCGGACGACGATTATTCGCAATGGCAACATGCTAGAAGTACAACGATGATATCAGTAGGTGAAGGATTTACGATGAAAGGTCCAGGTGTTGCCACTACAGAACAAAACTATGAGTTTGTTGGACAACCAAATAATGGAGATTTTAGTTTAGAAATATCTGTGGATAATGATTATTTAATAGGTAATCCTTATCCATCAGCTATTGATGCAGATGAATTCATCCGAGATAACTTAAGTAATCTTGAATTGGGTGCAGGCGGAAGAAACACAAACGGCAATGTAATAAATGGTGCTCTTTATTTTTGGGATCATTTCTCTGATAATACCCATAATTTAGGGCAATATGAAGGTGGTTATGCAGTATATACTTTACTTGGTGGTACTCTAGCAATATCAAGTGATGCCAGAATTAATGCAACTTATGTGTCGGGTACTAAACGACCAGAGCGCTACATTCCTGTTGGGCAAGGTTTCTTTGTTTCTGCAGTGAATGATCCGGGTTTAACTGGTTTATCACAACCAATTATTGGTGGAGATATACTATTTAAAAATAGTCAAAGAGTTTTTCAACGTGAAGCTGTTACTGGTACCAATACAGGCTCCATTTTCATGAAAAACGCAAGTTCAAAAGCAAAAAATAATACTTCTGAAACAAAGGATGAGAGACAGAAAGTAAGGTTGATGTTTGATTCTCCAGATGGGTATCATCGCGAATTACTTCTAGGTGCTGATACTAATGCGTCGAGTAACTTTGATCTAGGATACGATGCGCTCCTACTTGATGTTGGTTCTGAAGATATGTACTGGAATTTTAATGACGTTCCACTTATAATTCAAGCAATTACTAATTTTGACGAGAACCAAGTATTACCTTTAGGAGTAAAAGTCTCTAAAGCAGGCGATGCAACTATCAGAATTAATGAACTAATAAATATTGATAACGAAACAAACATTTATTTACACGATAAAATATTAAATACTTATCATGATTTAAAACAAAGTGATTATTCAATCAACCTACAACCCGGAGCGTATAAAGATAGATTTGAAATTACATTTGGCACTAGTGCAATACTAAGTACAGAAGATGTTGAATTTGAAGATGTGCAGGTAGTTTACCACAACAACGACAGTGACGTGGTAATTAAAAATCCTAAACAACGATTTGTAAGGAAAATTGAAATCTTCAATTTGTTAAGTCAGTCATTAAAAAGTTTCGATATTAATGCTAACGACAGCGTAATTAAGCACAAAATAGAAAACTTTTCCACTGGAGTATATGTGGTAAAAACTTATTTGAATGACGAAAAATCAATATCTCATAAAATTATAGTTGAGTAATAAAGCTATTATTGAAAAACATAAAAGTTGGAGCATATGGCAAAACTGTTCCAACTTTTTTTAATAAAACGTATTGCTCTAGTGTTTTTTATCGATTTTTTATACGTTTCATCGTTAAAAATAAAATAAACACCGCTATTAAGTCAAGGATAGTATTAATTTACAAAAGGTATATACCCAACGAAACAACCAAACCATGAAGCATTTTGCTCTTATTCTTTTGATGGTATCCTCTCTCAGCTTTTATACCACAAAAGCGTTTGCTCAACTTCATAATACACCCGAGTGCGGCAATAATTTCGTTTTAAAATGGTCTACTTACCCTCAAACTACAAACGAATATGGCTGGACTGCAGGATCCCTTTCAAACACATTCACGAATGTAGACAACTCTGATGTAGATATTAGCATTGCATTTACTGGAGAGACTAGTACTTTAGGGTTTTGGGCTGGACAAACTCCTAAAATAGGTACACAATCAAGTTATCTCTATAAAGGTATAGACTTATTAACCAATGGATTTACTAACGAAGGAATTACATGCACCGTAACATTCAGCAAACCTATATATGCTTTATCCTTTGATATTCATCATGTAAACATGTATAATGAAAACGGTGATAAATATTTAATTACCGCTAAAAACACTTTAGGAAATACTATTTATCCTAATTTTACAAATTCTCCTTCACCGTCTTACACCACAGATAATACAACAGGAACTGTGAATGCGGTTTCTAATTTAACCTCTGAAGAAAACCCAATAGTTGGCGTTAATTTTTTAGACGATAATTTTATTACCAGTATCACAATTCTTTGGGAAGATTGTGAAGCTTGCGAACCAAATAAGCCACATGCTACAGGAATAGGTGATTTTAGCTTTTGTACACCGCAAACATTAGATTTTGATGGTGAAGACGATTACATAAGCACTCCTTCTTTTCTTGGAGGCAGAAATGAAGTGACTATGATGTCTTGGATTAAGATTGATGAGAACTTTGCAGGCGGAGACATTATGGGGCAACCCAATTTTAAGCTTTCTATTGACGAAAACAATAGACTTACAGGATTCTTAAAAACCAATACAGGCTTAAGTATTGTCACTCCAAATACCGATGAAAGTAAAATAAAAAAAGAAATTTGGCAACACATAGCATTTCTTTACAATGGTAAAATAGGAGTATGTGAATTGTATTTAAACGGAAATAAAATTTGGAGTTTTAATGACGATTCAATCTCTAATACGACTATTATCAATACTTCTGAATGGAATGACAATTATAGTTTTCAAATAGGCAGAAATGCACAATATAAAAACAATTATTATAAAGGCTCCATAAATGAAGTTAGGGTTTTTAATAAAGCACTTAATCTAGAGCAAATATATGCTCAAATAAATCAACAAATTGAGAATGATAATGGAACTATAAAAGGCGCCCTAATTCCCAAAACTATAAGCGATTTACTATGGGAAGATGTATTACTGTATTACAAAATGGATATTAATAATACAGGTCATACCCCTGATAGTTCAAAGTATAACAGAGATGGTGTATTGCATAATATGATTGCGAATACTTATCAGGAAACTACGGCACCGTTACCTTACATTACTAATACAACCAATGGGAATTGGAATAACCCTACCAGTTGGAAATATGGTAACATTTGGGATATCCCCAGTACAAATTCAGACTATGCCATAGTAGATGTTCAGGGTAATTTAGAAGTAGAACAGAGCACGAATATTGTTGGTCTTATTATAAATGAAGGTAAAGCACTAACAGTAAAAAATAGTTCTGCATTGGTCAATACCTATTACCTCAAACTTGATGGAAAATTAAAATTAGAAGGAGATTCCCAGCTTATACAGACCAAAAACAGCACCTTAGACGCACATAGTACAGGGGTTTTAGAAAAAGATGTAACCGGTACTGCCGATAAATACACCTATGATTACTGGTCGTCTCCAGTGAGTACACAAAATAATATTTCAAATAACAATAATTATACTGTTAATGATGTGTTTGCGGATATTGCGTTTTTAACAAGTGGCTATGATGGATCAGAAATACCATTAGGAATAGCCGATTATTGGATATGGAAATTCAGTAATAAATTAAGTGATAATTATGCGTCATGGCAACATATAAGAAGTACAGGAGAGATTTCTCCAGGAGAAGGCTTCACCATGAAAGGTCCAGGAACTGGTAATATTAATGACAAACAAAATTACGTTCTAAAAGGGAAACCAAATAATGGAGAGATAAACTTAACAGTAAACGCTGGAAACGACTATTTGTTAGGAAACCCATATCCGTCCGCCATTGATGCTGTACAATTTCTTTTAGACAACAAATCAGGAACAGACGGTTTAGGTGTAACCAATGGCACATTATATTTTTGGAAACATTGGGGCGGCGGTTCGCATGTAGCTAGTGATTATCAAGGCGGTTATGCTACCTTCTCGCTATCTGGCGGATTACCTGCAGCAACCCAAGGGAACGATAATATTGATATATTCCCAAATGAAAACTCAATAGAAATACCAAATAGATATATCCCAGCAGGTCAAGGCTTTTATATAACTTCAGAAACCGATGGTATTATAAACTTTAATAATGGGCAGCGTATTTTCCATTTAGATAGTTCAACTAAAAGTACACAAATCAGTAAGAATAATACTTATGATAAAAGTAAGATTGTTACCGACCAAGATACTAGAATGAAACTTAGAATTGGTTTTAATTCTGTAAACGCACTAAAGAGGCAACTGCTTATAACTGTCGATGAAAATGCAACTTCTGGAATAGATTGGGGGTACGATTCCAAATACATTGACACTCAAATTGACGATATGTACTGGATGCTTAACAATGAGAAATACTTAATTCAAGCTGTTGAAACTATAAATGAGACTACAACAATACCCTTGGGCTTACATACTGACAAAACAGGTTTAAATAGCATTTGTATTGATGAAATAGAAAACCCTACCCAAAATCTAAAAATTTATTTACATGATAAAGAATTAAATCGCTATCACGACCTAAAACAATCGAAATACGAAGCATACCTAGAAGCTGGAGAATATACAGATAGATTTGAAATTACGTTTTCCAAACCCCAAACGCTAAGTAATAAAAACCAAAGGTCTATCAATGATTTAGATGTATTCTTTTCCAATGAAAAGCATAGCATTATTATTAAAAACGAATCATTGCAAACCGTTAAGTCCGTTGAATTATTTAACATTCTGGGGCAATCATTGTTTAAGCTACAGACGAATTCTTCAAAACAAACAATTGCATACAAAGTACCGAGAAATATTACTGGAAATTATATCATAAAGCTAGAAACCGAATTAGGGGAAATAGCAAAAAAAGTATCGATACAATAGTTATTTGAGTTAGTCACAATATCGCAAATCTACTATTTCAAGTCCTGAATTGATCTTCAGGACTTCTTTTTTATTTCAGATATTAAGGACTCTAGCGTAACATTTTCCTGCATTCCAGTTTTCATGTGCTTTAAAGTATAGGTATTTGAACTAATTTCATGTTCACCTACCAAAACTACAAATGGAATATTGCGTCTGTCAGCATGTGTCATCTGTTTTTTCATTTTAGCAGCATCTGGATAAAGTTCCGCATTAATGCCTGCTGTTCTTAATTTTTTAATAGCTTTTAAGCTAAATAATGCTTCTTTATCACCAAAATTAATAAATAGCACTTCAATGTTTTTTGAAACAGTTTCTGGGAATAAATCTAATTCTTCAAGTACTAAATAAATACGGTCCAAACCAAAACTAATGCCAACACCGCTCATATTTTTCATGCCAAAAATGCCTGTTAAATCGTCGTAACGACCGCCACCACCAATAGAACCTATCTTCACATTTTCAGGAGCAGCAACTTCAAATATAGCACCCGTGTAATAGTTTAAACCTCGAGCCAAAGTTACATCCAACTGTAGTTTTGTAGTAGATAAACCTAATTCTGAAATTGCATTATTTATAAAGCTCAATTCCTCAATACCCTTTTGTCCTTCATCAGAAGTAGATAAAATGGTTTTTAAACTTTCAATTTGGGATTCAAAATTACCAGATAATGAAAATAAAGGTTGTAATTTTTCGATACCTGATTGTGGAATACCTTTATCTAGCATTTCCTGTTTCACCTTCTCCTCTCCTATTTTATCTAATTTATCAAGCGCTACTGTAAAATCAATCAATTTATCACTTGCACCAATCACTTCAGCTATTCCAGACAATATTTTACGATTGTTTATTTTAATAGTAATACCATCTAGTTTTAAAGCTGAAAATACATTGTCGTACAATTGAATAAATTCTACTTCTTGCCATAGCGAATCACTTCCAACCACATCGGCATCGCACTGATAAAACTCTCTAAAACGTCCTTTTTGGGGTCTATCAGCACGCCAAACCGGTTGTATCTGGTAACGCTTAAAAGGGAATTCTATCTCATTTTGGTGCTGTACTACGTATCTTGCAAATGGTACAGTAAGGTCGTAACGAAGCGCTTTTTCTGAAATACTTGAAGTTAACTTATTTGAGTCTTTTTCAGAATACGCTTGTTGATTTGCTTTAGCTAAATAATCACCAGAATTTAAAATCTTAAAAATCAAACGGTCACCTTCATCACCATATTTTCCTATTAACGTTTCGGAATTTTCAAAACTTGGAGTTTCAATGGGTTGAAAGCCAAAAGTATCAAACGTATTGCGAATGGTATTAAAAATGTAGTTACGTTTTGCTACCTGTTCTGGGTTAAAATCTCTTGTACCTTTTGGTGTGCTTGGTTTTTGAGCCATATTATATACCTGCCAACGCAGAGGTTATTTTTAGTTTGAAATAATGGATTCCGCATTAATTTGGGAATAACAAAAATAAAGGATTATTACTAAAATAGATTCCTGTCTACGCAGGAATGAACGTACTTAATTTATTAAATTATAAAAATAACGATATAAGTCTCCTTTAGTAATAGAAGCACCTTGCTCAATCATCTTAAATTTGTCTAGGTTTTTATCTTCCGTATATGCTTTATCTGCTTGTAAAAATTCCACACGTTCATCCATTAAATTTTCACGAAGCCAGTTATAGCCTTCTTTTGTGGTGATATCTACCTCTTCGTACTTTACGTTTACCACAATGGCATGCATGTTGTCTTCATCTAAGTGAAACAGGTACATGTGCTGTGGTGCAAAGTGCTCTAAATATTCTGCTTTGTTCAACACGCCTTCCCAAATTAAATCGCTAAATACATCCAATTCCATTTCAGCGACTTCAGGTTTGTTTGCTTTTAAGTTTGTCCACTCATCAGCAGTAATGGATTGTGTTGCTAAAAAGTTAATAAATTCTTGATGTAATTCTTCAAATTGCTCCTTTGTAAGTCTTGAATATTTCATGCCAACTTCCCATGAAAGCGGGAATCTTTTTAAATTAATTGCCTCGTAAAAATAATGTTTTAATTATGAATAGCCGCTGCCACTGCAAAAGGTCTGTCGGTAGCAATTACGTCTATACCTTTATTCACCCAAACTCTGTAAAGTGAATCACTTTTGGCTTCAGCCTGTTTATCTAGGTTACCTAAAGCGCCTAACATCGTTTTTACACCGTAACCATGTATTTTTGTATAAAGCGAATCTGCGGACAGCCGTGTACCTGTAAATGCTATCATATTTTCTGTTGGAATCCCAGAATGCAGCAACCATTCAAATTCTTGGTTGTTTCTGGCAGAAACCGATAATAATAATTCTGGTGCAATAGCATTGGCGTGTTCCGCCTGCTTTAAATCGTAAGTTATAATTACTGAAACATCTTCAGCTTCCACAGCTCTAATCAGCTCTACAATACGCTCAACATCAACCCCGCGTTTAATATCTAGTGTTAAAACAACAGCATTCTTTTTTGCCCAAACTAAAACATCCTTAAAGAGCGGAATTTTGAACTTGGTTACGTTGCCGAAATCATCTTCCAAGTTAAAGATTTGCAATTCTTCAAACGTATAATCAGTAATTTTACCCTCACCTGTTGATGTTCTTTCTAAAGTATTGTCGTGCATCAATACCAAAACATCGTCTTTAGTTTTTGCAATATCTATTTCAAAAATAGCATCAATACTATCGTTGATATACTTTAAGGTCTCCAAACAATTTTCTGGATAACCCTTTAATCCTTTTCCTCCCCTATGCACACTAATTAAAGGCATGTCGTTAGGGTTGTACTTAAAACGTTCTATAAGTGCAGAAGTTTTTGTTTCTTCTATTTTTAACTCGTTTCGAGCATCTTGTTTATCGTTCTGTTTACAAGAAACGGAAATAAACAACATTAGAACTAAAAGTAGCTTTTGCATAGTGCGTGTTAAATTAAAAAACCGTTTAGAAAATATCTAAACGGTTTATAAAACTATTGTGATAACTTATTTAAGCCTGTGCTATAACTTCAAAAGGAAATTCGAAAGTTACTTCACGATGCAAACGTACAACAGCATTATACTGTCCTAAACGCTTAATGTTTCCACCAACTATTGTTACAAACTTTTTATCAATTGAGTGTCCTTCTTTTTCAAAAGCTTCAATTAAATCTAACTTAGTTACAGAACCAAATAATTTATCGCCAGCCGAAGCACCTTCTGTAGCCTTAGCTGTTATTTTAATATCTAAAGCTTTTATAGCCTCAGCAGTTTTATTAGCATCTTCAATTAATTTTTTATCTTTAAATGCTCTTTGTCTTAGGTTTTCTGCCAATACCTTTTTAGCTGAAGGCGTAGCAATAACTGCATGGCCTTGAGGAATTAAATAATTTCTACCATAACCGTTCTTAACCGTTACAACATCGTCTTTAAATCCTAAATTTTCAACGTCTTGTTTTAATATAAGTTCCATTGTTATGATTGTTTTATTTTAATAAATCTGCTACGTATGGCATTAAAGCTAAGTGACGTGCTCTTTTTACAGCAACAGACACCTTACGTTGGTACTTTAAAGATGTACCAGTTAAACGTCTTGGTAAAATTTTACCTTGCTCGTTGACGAAACTCAATAACCAATCTGGATCTTTATAATCTACATACTTGATACCAGACTTTTTAAAACGGCAATATTTCTTTTGCTTATTTGTCTCTATATTAAGCGGAGTTAAATACCTGATTTCTCCGTCTTTTTTGCCTTTTGATTGTTGTTCAATAGTTGCCATAATTATGCTTTTGCTTTAAGTTTTTCTCTTCTTCTTTCAGCCCAAGCAACAGCGTGCTTGTCTAATTTCACAGTTAAGTAACGCATAAAACGCTCATCACGTCTAAACTCAACTTCTAGTGCATCAATTACCTCACCGGCAACTTGGTACTCAAATAAGTGATAAAAACCACTTTTTTTGTTTTGGATAGGGTATGCCAATTTCTTAAGCCCCCAATCTTCTTTGGATATCATCTTAGCACCGTTAGAAACGAGAAAATCTTCGTACTTCTTTACTGTTTCCTTTATCTGATCATCAGATAAAACGGGATTTAAGATGAAAACAGTTTCATAATGATTCATAAAAATCTATTTTATTGTTAAAAATTGGCTGCAAAAATAACCATTTTTTACTATATTACAACACTTTCTCAAGATTAAATTAACAGTAAGTTCAAGTTGTTAATATTGTGTTAAAATATGTATTTTACCGATGATTTTTGGTTTTTAGCGGAATTTATCGTACTATTGTCGATATCTTAACCGAAATAATATAAAATGTTATGACTTTAAACTGTGTAGTAGTAGACGATTCAGCGATACAACGTCTCTCCATTGTTAAGTTAGTAGAAAATCACCCTTCACTAAACTTAATAGCTGAGTACAGTAGCGCACTCGAAACAAAAAATGGTTTAAATACGCATCAAGTAGACTTAATCTTTTTAGACATTGAAATGCCAGTGCTAAATGGTTTTGAACTTCTAGACGTATTGAACAAAAAACCCCAAATTATTTTTGTAACCGGTAAAACCGAATATGCTTTTAAAGCATTTAATTACGATGCTACCGATTATTTACACAAACCAATTACCAAAGAACGTTTTAACACTTCTGTTGAAAAAGCTCTAGAACAACATAAATTAACACTAGATTTCCATGAGGAAGAAGGTGAGCATATTTTTGTAAAGAGTAATCTTAAAAAACGTAAAGTTTACATTAAGGACATTAAGTGGATAGAAGCTCTTGGTGATTATGTAAAATTAGTTACCGAAGAAACAAGCTTGGTTGTATTATCTACAATGAAAGCTTTTGAGGCAGAATTGCCAGAAAACAAATTTTTAAGAATCCATAAATCGTATATTGTAAATCTTGATAAAATTGACAGATTTAACAGTAAGAATGTGGAGGTTGGTGCTTACGAAATTCCGTTAAGCCGAAACAAAAAGACACAATTGGTAGATGCGTTAAATAACATTTAAACTAATAATTATCGACATTTAAAATTATTTTAACCGACCGAAAATCTTTTATACTATAGAAGCTATTGTTTATTTTAATGATAGCTTCTTTTGTTTTTGATAAGGATTGCTTCTTAGGGATTTTTACCAAGATATTTTTATAAAACTGATTACGAATTCTTGATACAGGTGGCGACTCTGGTCCTAAGACATTATGTGCAAACACTTGCCGTAATGACTTGCCTAACCAAATAGAAGCCTGCTCTACCCTATTATAATCCTTGTGTTTTAAGGTGATTTTTATCTGTTTGTAAACTGGCGGATATTTATAATTAAACCGTTCATCCATTTGCTCTTTAAACATCGCTTCATAATTGTTAGAAGATACTTGCTGCAAAATATTATGATACGGATTATAGGTTTGTACCAAAACCTTTCCGCGCTTATCCGTTCTTCCTGCTCTACCAGAAACTTGCATAATTAATTGAAAACTACGTTCGTGTGCTCTAAAATCTGGGAAATTCAGCATATTGTCCGCATTCATTACCCCTACCAATTTTACATTTCTAAAGTCTAGTCCTTTTGTAAGCATTTGTGTACCCACCAAAATATCAATCTCTTGTTGTTCTAAGGCCGTAATTATTTTTTCGTAACCATATTTCCCACGGGTAGTATCCAAATCCATACGCGCTACATTATGCTCTGGGAACAATACTTTTACCTCCTCTTCTATTTGCTCTGTACCAAAACCCTTATTATCTAACTCTGGACTTCCGCAAGCATTACATGTTTTATGCATCGCCGTATTGTAACCACAATAATGACAGCGCAACTGATTTCTATATTGATGGTACGTTAAGCTGACATCGCAATTAGGACACTGCGGTGCATGCCCACACGTATTACACTCGATAATCGGCGAAAATCCGCGTCGGTTTTGAAACAATATAATTTGATGTCCTTCTGAAAGTGTCTCTTCCATTTCCTCGATTAATCTGTCGCTAAAATGGCCTTTCATATGTTTGCGCTTGTGCTTATCCTTTATATCTACCAACTCAATTTCTGGCATTAATACATTATTGTACCTATGCTTTAATTCTACAAAACCATAGCGATGTTGTTGTGCATTAAAATAGCTTTCTAAACTAGGTGTAGCAGAACCTAGTAACGTCTTAGCATTATGCATGTGCGCCAAAACAATTGCAGCGTCTCTTGCATGATACCGCGGGGCAGGATCAAATTGTTTGAAGGACTGTTCGTGCTCTTCGTCGACAATAATTAATCCAAGGTTTGTAAATGGCAACAACACTGAAGAACGAGCCCCAAGTACAATTTGGGCTTTATGGGAGTTGTTCAAAACATTATTCCATACCTCAACGCGCTCATGAGAGGAATATTTGGAATGGAATATAGACACTTTTTCCCCGAAGTAATTTTGCAACCTAGAAACTAATTGTGTGGTTAAAGCAATCTCAGGCAACAAATAAAGCACTTGTTTTCCCTTATCTAGCGCATCTTCAATAAGCTTTACGTAAATTTCTGTTTTTCCGGAGGATGTCACCCCATGCAATAAAGTAGTATGATGGGTTTTAAATTCTGATTTTATTTCTGAAAGCGCTTTGTCTTGATACTCATTTAACCGTTTTGAAGCTTCATTCGCTGCACCTGAATACACTACCCTATCTGTTTGAATATGGTATTCTTCTAAAATCTCCTTATCAATTAAAGCTTTTATAATAGGCGAAGACGCATCACTTTCCGATTGTAATTCTGAAACTTTTATAGGTTTTTTATGTTTTGAGGATAGCATGAACAAGGTCATCACCACTTGCCGCTGTTTTGGTGCTCTGCTCAAATCTTCCAATAGATGTTGTAAACGCTCTTCTGAAGTATAGTTTGAATTCAATTTTACATAACGCACCAACTTTGGTTTATACTTTTCAAAAACCTCTTCTTGAACTGAAATAGCATTTTTATCAATTAATCGTTTAATAACCGGAAGCACGCTTTTCTTGTCCAAAATACTTATCACATCCTGCACCTTTAAAGAAGATTGATGGTGCAACGCCTCATATACTAAAAACTCATCATCCTTTAAATCTTCATCATTAAGTTGTTGAGTTGTTTTGGTCAATATAGTTTCACTTTCCAAAATAAACGCATTTGGCAGCGCCGCTCGCATGACGTCTCCTAAGGTGCACATATAATACTTAGCAAGCCATTCCCAAAATTTCAACTGAATAGAGGTTACCAGAGGCGCTTCATCTAAAATTTGATGAATGTCTTTGGCCTCATAGATCAATGGGTTTTCATTATGAATCCTATAAACAATTCCTGTATATATTTTTGTTTTTCCAAAAGGTACAGAAACGCGCATTCCGGCTTTCAGAAACTCAGCTTCAGCAGAAGTTATACTATACGTGAATAGTTTCTGAAGTGGAATTGGTAATATGACATCGATAAAGTGCGACAAATTGAGGCGTTATGTTTTAGTTATCCTTTAATACGTTCCCAATATTGCGTAGCATAGAAAAAGGCCACATAACCTCTAACTTGAAGTAAATCTTCATTATCAGCATCTAGACCTATTCGGCATTTATATTGTTTTCCTTTTTGAGGATCGAAAATAGTACCGCCTTCATAATAGCGACCATCTTTCTGTAAGTTTCTAATTAACACAAAACCGATAATGGGCTTGTTTTTATCCTCGCCTTCACATTTATCGCAAATGGCATCTTTACGTTCAGGATTTACAATATCAACTATTTTACCGAACACCTTACCATTTTCTTTATAAATATTAACGATGGATTTTGCCTCTCCTGTTTCATCATCAATGGTTTTCCATTTGCCAAAAATGTCTTGAGCATCAACACTGTAACACACTAAAAACAATACCATGATAAATAATCTATTCTTCATTATTTCTAAATTTTCTTAAAAAAATTAAAGAGGCATTTAATTCATAACCTAATAATAAAATATTTGCATTTAGCCATAGATATAATAAAAGAATTAACAAGGCGCCTATAGAACCATATAGTTCATTATATTTTGAAAAATTATCGATATAAATACCGAACAAATAAGAGGTTAGAATAATTAACAATGTGGTGAGTAAGGCTCCAATAGAAAAGAAACGTGCATTCTTACCCTCTTTGGTTCCAAAATAGTAAAGTGTTGCGGTTGCGAGATACACCATGATAATAAAGAACATGTACTTTGCAAAGATAATCCATCCCAAACCTTTTTCATCAGCTAATACTTCACCACTAAAACTTTCATAAATAGGCCCTAATATATAAATCTGAAAATAACCAAAAACAGCTACAGTAAGCATCACTAGAACGGCCAGTATTAATGCAATACCCAATGCGTACATATACTGCTGAAATACATTTCGAGTTAATTGTTCATGATAGGAATTTTCAAAACCAGAAAAAACAGCATTAACACCATTTGCCATTAAGAGCATTGAAAGTAAAAACACCGAAGATATTAAGCCCGCCCCAGCGCTTCCTCCACTTATATTTTCAAAAATATTTGAAAAAAAGAAATCGGAAGTTTGTGGTGGTAGAAATGAATTTAAGAAATCTAAAAATTCATTTTGAAAATTATCAATAGGTACATAAGGAATAAGAATAATAACAAAGAGCAGAAAAGGGAAAATAGCAGTGAAAAAACTAAAAGCGATTGCACTAGCTCTTGTTGTAAGTGCCCCTTTCACTATACCCATCATATAAAGCTCCAATAGGTCGTAAATAGACAACCCTTCAAAACCTGGAAGTTTAATTTGTTTTAAAAACTTAACTAAGATATTTATTACTGGAATTTTATCTAGTTTGTCCTCAATAAGTTTCGTCATTAATCACCATTATTTTAAGCATAACTTACTTTTGATGCAAGTTAAAAAAATAGCAGCACTAACCTTAATGATTGTTTCAGAAATAAAAAGAAAATTTAAACTACTTAACTGCTTTCAAGCTTAAATCCATATTATGTACAGAATGTGTCAATGCACCACAAGAAATATAATCTACGCCGCATTCTGCATAATGCCTAATAGTTGTTTCATTAATATTACCAGAAGATTCTGTAAGGCACTTGTCCCCTATCATTTCAACAGCTTTCCTAGTATCTTCGTAATCAAAATTATCTAATAAAATACGATAAATGCCATCGCTCTGTAAAATTTCCTTAACCTCTGTTAAATCTCTTGCCTCGACCATAATTTGTAGATTTTTACCAGTTTCGGCTAAATAAGCCTTAGTCATATCAATGGCTTTCGTAATTCCACCGGCAAAATCTATATGATTATCTTTTAGCATAATCATATCATAAAGTGCAAACCTATGGTTTTTTCCTCCACCAATTTGAACTGCCCATTTTTCCAAAACCCTAATACCAGGAGTAGTTTTACGTGTATCTAAAATTTGGGTTTTTGTCCCTTTAAGCAATTCCACAAAACTTCTAGTTTTTGTTGCAATGGCGCTCATGCGCTGCATAGCATTTAAAAGTGTACGTTCTGCTTTTAAAATAGATTGTGAAGGCCCTTCAACATAAAGTACGATATCACCAAATGATACGGGCGTACCATCTTCAATTTTTACTTCAACCCTAAGACGCTTATCTACATACTCAAAAACGCGTTTTGCAAAGTTTACACCAGCAATCACCCCTTTATCTTTAACCAAAAGTTTTGCTCTACCTCTTGCGTTTTCTGGAATGCAAGCTAACGAGCTGTGGTCGCCATCGCCAACGTCTTCTCTAATAGCATTTTCTATAATGTATGCTACCTCTTTTTCAAAATACTCTTTTGTGATCATATTAGGAATTTGGACAAAAATAATAAATGGAATATGAAATTACGAATTTTTTAGTTTTATTGCTGTAAAATATTAATATGATAAATATTAAGAATATGTAATTTAGAAACATGACAATAAAACTACTCGCCATTGGCAAAACTGATAACGAAGACCTTAACGCTTTAATAGACATTTATAGCAATAGACTAAAACATTATATTAAGTTTGAATTTGAAGTAATTCCCGACTTAAAGAAAGTAAAACACCTTAGTGAAAACGAGCAGAAACAAAAAGAAGGCGAGCTAATTCTAAATAAGTTAATCCCAACTGATGCCTTAATACTATTAGATGAAAATGGTAAACAATTTAATTCTGTAGCGTTTTCAGATTATCTGCAGAAGCATATGAACTCGGGCATTAAACAGTTAGTATTTGTTATTGGTGGACCTTATGGTTTTTCTCAGGATTTGTATAAAAAAGCTAATGGGAAAATATCATTATCTAAAATGACATTTTCCCATCAAATGGTACGCTTATTTTTTATTGAACAATTGTATCGCGGCTTCACTATACTAAAAAATGAGCCTTATCACCATCGTTAATTAGTGTGTTTTAAAAACTTGCTTTCGCTTTTTCAATTGGCGTTCCAAATCACTAATAGTTTCTCTCACCGCAACTTCAAAATTATGCTCATTAGATGTTGCATAAAGTCTTGGCCCGGGTAAACTTAACTCTATGTTGCAAATTTTACCCGCATTATGGTCTTTTTCATCTTGCTTAAAATACACCATAGCACTAATTAAAAACTCATACTTATTAAATAATTTATCCAATTTCTCCTCTGTGAATTTTGAAAGTGTTTCACTTACATCCACATCTACATACTGAAAATTTACTGTCATAATCCGTTTGCTTTTATCGGTTAATTCTTATCTAATATACAAATTTTAACCAGCATCATGAATGACTAAAATCATAAAAAAAATCTAAAAATCTCATTTTCTTGAAAGTTAAACTACCACATTGCGTCTATAACTATATAAATCAATAATTTATGGAAAAAGAGACAATTACAGATATTATAATTTTTGATGGCGAATGTAATTTATGTAATGGTGTTGTGGGTTGGCTTTTGAAATTTGCACCTCAAAATTTGTTTCATTTTACACCGTTTCAATCACCAATTGGGCAACAACTTTTGAAAGCATATGGTTTTCCTACATCGGAATTAGATACTGTAATTCTCATTGATGCTGATGGCCCTAAAACGCATTCTGATGGGTTCTTAAAAATTGTTTCTAAAATCCCTAAGTATCGGTATGTCGCAGCAGTGTTAGCCTTTATTCCAAAATTGATTCGTGACGGCATTTACAAAATCGCATCTAGAAATAGAATAAAATGGTTTGGTAGATCTAAAACTTGCACTATTAATTTTTAAATATCACTTAAAACTCTATTAATTTCTTTCAATAAGTTATTGTCATTCATTAAAATAGCCGATTCTTTTATTCCCTTAAGAGCAACCAACCTTTTGGGCCCTCTTTTTAAAGCGCTTCTGTACATGGCAACGGCCTCATAATAACGCTTTTGGGATACTAAAAAAGAGGCATATAACTCTTTAGTAGGTTTCTTTATAAAAGGTGGCCCATAACTGTAGCTCAATTTATCTTCTAGTTTTACAGATTCTTTTAATAGTGCTTCTGTGGTTTCTATATCATTATTTAACCAGGACAGCATTGCATTTAATTGTGTTTTCATGACGTCAGATTCATCTAAATCTGTTTGATCGGGCATAGACCTGTTCACCGATGCACAAACCGAAAAACCATTACTAAGGTTTTGTACCAAAAGAGCTTCTTTTTTCAGTTCTTCATCAAAATCTTTAATAATAGTTTTAAGCTCCTCTTCATTTTTATGTTTAAAAGCTTTCATACCATTCACAAAATAATTCTGAGCTTTTAGTGATACATTTAAATCAGAAACATCAACATCAATATTTGCAATATCATGATTCCAATTATCCGTCTCTACCAAAAACGTTCCCTTTAAAAACAAGAGATGCCCCCTAGCCCTTTTAGAAGGTGTTTCCGTACAATATTTCTGCATATCCCAAACCATTTTTTCAGCTTTCTCTAGCTCTTGTTTTTGAAGGTATCCATACTCAAGCCAATGATAGGCATGGTAACCACGTGCATCATTATCCAATCCTTTTTCGTGCATTCTATTTATACTTGCTTCATAAGAATCTATATTAGATGCAATAACCCTATCCCACATGCCTAGAGCCACAAAAATATGAGATGGCATATGTAAAGCGTGGCTTGCGTCTGGTGCAACCTTAGCATAAGAATTTGCAGCTTCAAAAGCTAATTCCGCATGGTTCGCATCATCATAAGAATGAATTAAATAATGTAAAGCTCCTGGATGCTTAGCATTTTCCTTTAAAATCTTTTCGGCAATTTTTGCTCCCAAACCATATATGGAATCATTTCTACCTTCAGAAACAGAACCTAATAACGATAACGCATAAAATGCACCAACCTCATGATTATCAGGATATTTTTCGTTCAGACTCTGCAAATATTCCATATAATCATAGTCTCTGTGGTTCTTGGGTGTTTTAGGTTTATAGAGAACCTCTGCCGCTTTTAATAAATCATTTTCTAACGGTGTTATATCCTTCAATCTATTTAAGTACTTCGTTTTTTGAATTGCAGCAAACCCTTCTTCATAATTTTGATTTCTCCATAAGCTATGATTGTATGTCATGGCTTCACCCCAATAGGCCATCGGCATATTAGGGTCAATTTTTTGAGCTTCCTTAAAAGCTTCTCTAGCATCGTCATATTCAAAACTATGCAGGAGCAATAGGCCTTTTTCAAACATAGGGATAGCATCCTTGTGCCCAGTAACATCAAGATTTACAATACCTAAATAGTCAACTTTAGTTTTATCAGATTTACACCCAAAAACTAATATTGAACATATAATACATAGTAATTTTTTCATTTATATTATGATTTTATTAGTGCGCAATTCCGTTGAAGACATGGTAGTACTGCTTTCCACCGACATTATAGTAATTTTTTCAATCAATATCTATCTTACAATCTGTTCTAAATGTTCTTCAATGGTTATTAAATTCCTGAGGAAACTCGGCGGTATTATCTACTTGTTTTCCTTAAACCTTTCCACAGGTATACTTTGCACATCCCTTAGCTTTGCTTCTTTTGGAATAACTATTCTGTCCACTAGAAAAGAAGATGTAGTTTCCCATAAGAGTTCTACAAATTATATTTTTACATTTAAACTTACTCGCCTATAACTTAACAGTTTGACTTTGAGCGAATGAAAAACAAAGCAAAACTATGCTGAATAGTTAACAACATTTTTTTTTATATCTAATAAATTTTGATTTGTTTTATTGCTTATAAAGCTACTGAAAATAATGATACATTTAGTATTTGCAACGAACAACCATAACAAATTGAGGGAAGTACAAGTTTTAATTCCTAAAAACATAAAGCTTTTAAGCTTAAAAGATATTGGATGTTTTGAAGATATTCCTGAAAATCAGAAAACAATAGAGGGCAATGCCATTCAAAAGGCAGAATATGTAAAAAATAATTATGGCTATGATTGTTTTGCAGACGATACAGGTTTAGAAGTAGAGGCTTTAAACGGTGAACCCGGGGTATTTTCTGCACGGTACGCTGGCCCTCAACGAAATGCCAATGATAATACGAATTTGCTGCTTCAAAATCTAGAATCTAAATCTAACAGAAGTGCCCAGTTTAAAACGATTATTGCGCTGCACCTAAACAACGCACTTACTACGTTTGAAGGGGTTTGCAAAGGAGAAGTTACTACTGCAAAATATGGCCATAAAGGTTTTGGCTACGACCCCATTTTTAAACCAAACGGTTATGAACAAACATTCGCTGAAATGGATTTATCGTTGAAAAACCAAATAGGACACCGTGGAAAGGCTACCAAGCAGTTGGTAGAGTTTTTAGGTAAAATTTCTTTAAAAAAATAGAAAATCATTATTGGCTATTCGGCTTGATTATACTATTTTTATTCGATGTCTGAAGAAGAGATCGAAAAAGAAAACAAGGAAATCACTAAAGCCTATAAAAAGCTTTTAAAGGTAAGTTACACTACCTTGTCTGATGAGGACAAGAAACTTATCAGAAAAGCTTTTGAGATAGCTTTGGATGGCCATAAAGATCAGCGGAGAAAATCTGGTGAAGCCTATATTTTTCATCCACTAGCCGTGGCACGCATTGTAGCTCAAGAAATTGGTTTGGACGCTACATCTATTGCTGCTGCGCTTCTTCATGATGTTGTAGAAGATTCCGATGACTACTCCATTGACGATATAGAACAATTGTTTGGCGAAACCATTGCCCGAATTGTTGATGGGCTTACCAAGATATCCTCTTTAAGTAAGGAACAGGACATGGATGTTTCCTTACAAGCAGAAAATTTTAGGAAAATGCTATTGACATTAAATGATGATGTTCGTGTCATCATTATTAAAATAGCAGATCGTTTGCACAATATGCAAACCATGGATTCTATGCGACCCGATAAACAGGTGAAAATTGCTTCTGAAACGCTTTACATTTACGCGCCACTGGCACATAGAATTGGGTTATATAATGTAAAAACTGAATTAGAGGATTTAGCTCTTAAGTATACCGAACCAGAAGTATATAATGACATTCTCAATAAAATAAAAGAGAGCAAAGAAGAACAAGATAAATATATTGAGCAGTTTAGCGCTGTTATTAAAAAATCTTTGGATAAAGAAAATTTTGAGTACACGATCAAGGGCAGACCAAAATCTATATTTTCCATTCGCAAGAAAATGGTAAAACAGGGTGTAGCTTTTGAAGAAGTTTACGACAAATTTGCCATAAGAATTATCTACAAAAGTGACGAGGAAAATGAAAAGTTTTTAGCTTGGAAAATTTACTCTATTGTTACCGATCATTTTAGACCTAACCCACTTAGGCTACGTGATTGGATTTCGTCTCCTAAAAGCACTGGGTATGAAGCCTTACATATTACAGTTATGGGCCCAAAAGGGAATTGGGTGGAAGTTCAGATACGCAGTGAGCGCATGAATGAAATTGCCGAAAAAGGATATGCAGCCCATTATAAATACAAGCAAGGAGGTGAAAAAGAAGATAACTTAGAGAATTGGATTAATAGATTACAAGAAGCTCTAGAGAATCCTAGTTTAAATGCTGTTGATTTTGTTGAGCAATTTAAATTGAATTTATATGCTCAAGAAATATTTGTATTTACGCCTGCTGGCGAATTAAAATCATTACCAAAAGGTGCTACCTCTTTAGATTTTGCGTTTCATATACATACAGAGGTTGGAATGAAAACGAGAGGCGCACGCGTTAATGGAAAGCTTGTACCTCTCAGCCATGAATTAAAAAGTGGCGACCAGGTAGAAATAATTACTTCAGAGAGTTCAAAACCAAATGCTAACTGGTTAAATTATACTAGCACTGCTAGAGCGAGAGCAAAAATAAAATCTGCCTTAAGAGAAGACCGAAAAGTTATAGCTGAAGAAGGCAAAGAAGTACTAAGGCGTAAACTTAAACAGCTTAAAATAACGCTCAATGAATCTTCGGTTAACGATTTGGTGCGTCATTTTAACCTCAAAACCAGTTTAGACTTGTTTTATCGCGTAGGTATTGGATCTATTGATAATAGCATGCTTAAAGACTTTGCTGCTTCACGAAGTAATGCTTTAGTTAGTTTTATTAAAAATAAAATTTCCCGCAAGCAGAGCATTTCAAAAGAGCAGATAGAAAAAGATGAAATTACATCCAACTATGATTCTTTGGTTTTTGGAAAAGAAGGGGAAAAACTAGATTATAAATTATCAAATTGCTGTAACCCTATTCCTGGAGATGACGTATTTGGATTTCTAACCGTTTCTGAAGGCATAAAAGTACATAAGCACAATTGCCCAAATGCGCTTAGTTTACAATCCAACTATGCCTATAGAATTATGCCCGCAAAATGGATAGATTCTAGTCAACAAGAATATGCCACAGAAATCAGAGTTTCAGGCATCGATCACCTAGGGTTGGTAAACGATATTACAAAAGTAATTTCCAACAATCTACATGTGAACATGAAAAGTTTAAGCTTTGAGACAGATGACGGTGTTTTCTCGGGAAAAATAAAACTTGTAGTTAAGAACAAAGCATTGTTGAAAAAAATATTGGATAATCTTAAAAAAATTAATGGTATCGATAAGGTTTCCAGAGTTTAAAGTGTAAATTTGCAGCGCAATTATGAATTCGAATACAGATAGTAAAAATCAAGAAATTGTAAAAAGTGTTTTTACAAACTTCCTCGAAGAAAACGGGCATAGAAAAACACCTGAACGATACGCCATACTTCAAGAAATTTATAACAACCAGGAGCATTTTGATATTGAGTCCCTATACCTCAATATGAAAAATAAAAATTACCGGGTTTCGCGTGCTACACTATATAACACGATTGAACTGTTACTGGAATGTAAATTGGTAAGAAAGCATCAATTTGGCCAGAACCAAGCACATTACGAGAAGTCCTATTTTGATAGACAACATGACCATGTTATATTAACGGATACGGGAGAAGTCATAGAGTTTTGCGATCCAAGAATTCAATCTATCAAAAAAACTATTGAAGAAGTTTTTAATATAGAAATTAATAACCACTCACTTTATTTTTACGGAAATAGAAAAACCCCTGAAGATACTCAGGATAACTAACTAATTTATTTTACAATGGCAGTAGATTTACTACTAGGATTACAATGGGGAGACGAAGGCAAAGGAAAAATTGTTGACGTATTAACTAAAAACTACAATATTATTGCACGTTTTCAAGGTGGCCCAAATGCAGGACATACTTTGGTGTTTAATGGTAAGAAACATGTATTGCATACCATTCCATCTGGGATTTTTCATGATGACGCCACCAATTTAGTAGGCAATGGCGTAGTTATAGACCCTGTTATTTTCAAAAAAGAGTTAGATAAGCTTGAAGAGCAAAATATTGATTATAGAAAGTCATTGTTAATTTCAAGGAAAGCCCATATTATTCTGCCAACACATCGTTTATTAGATGCTGCCAGTGAAGCTTCAAAAGGAAAAGCTAAAATTGGTTCAACCTTAAAAGGTATTGGGCCAACTTACATGGATAAAACCGGAAGAAACGGTATTCGTGTTGGCGATTTAGAATTAAGCGACTGGAAAGAACGCTATAGAGCTCTAGCAGATAAGCACGAATCTATGATTGACTATTACGATGCTTCTATAGAATATGACTTAGCAGAATTAGAAACTGAATTTTTTGAAGCTGTAAAAGTTTTAAAATCTTTAAAGTTTATAGATTCTGAAGAATATGTATATCAAGCACAAAGAGAAGGCAAAACGATACTTGCAGAAGGTGCACAAGGTTCTTTATTGGATATTGATTTTGGAACGTATCCATTTGTTACCTCAAGCAATACTACTGCTGCTGGTGCCTGTACTGGATTAGGTGTTGCTCCAAATCAAATAGGTGAGGTTTTTGGAATTTTTAAGGCGTATACGACGAGAGTTGGTTCGGGGCCGTTTCCAACAGAATTATTTGATGAGGATGGGGAAACTATGGCACGTGTAGGACACGAATTTGGTGCAACCACAGGTCGTCCTAGACGTTGTGGCTGGTTAGATTTAGTGGCTTTAAAATATGCTGTTCAAGTAAATGGTGTCACACAATTAAATATGATGAAAGGCGATGTGCTTTCTGGGTTTAAAACCCTTAAAGTATGTACCGCTTACAACTATAAAGGTGAAGTAATTAAACATTTGCCTTATAACATAGAGCCAGAAAACGTAACACCGATTTACACAGAGTTTAAAGGCTGGAGTGAAGACTTAACTGAAATGTCTGAAGATTCAGAACTTCCAAAGGAACTAAATGACTACATAGAATTCTTAGAAAAAGAACTAGAAACACCTATTACTATAGTTTCGGTTGGTCCTGATAGGAAGCAGACTATTTTTAGGAAATAAACGTTTTTACAATCTCAAACAAAAAAAGAGCTATCGATGATAGCTCTTTTTTTTCAGTATAATTAAAGGTATTAATTTAAAATCACCTCTACATTTTCAGTTTCAATTTTAGACAGCAGCTCTAATTTACCTTCTTGAAATAGTTTATCCAAATCTTTCAAATCTAAATCAAGCATTTCAGGCTTATAATTATTGTAGTCTAAAAAGGTAATACCATTTATAATACGTTTATTATAAGCTTCCCTAAAACGAATACCTCCTCCATTAACAGCATAACTATATGCTAAATAACCAAGTGAAAAATCGTTTTTATTAATCCAATACACAAATTTATCCTCAAAGTCTGTACCTCCGCCATCTTTTTTAAATGTTACACCAATTTCATAATAAGGTTTTCCGTTTATATTAGCCTCTCCCAAAAGCTCTTTTTTAACAGCTGGGGAGTTTAACCCATATGGCAATTGTGCAAAATAATGCACGCTATTAACACTATTACTAATTTTAACAGCAATATTTTTTTTGATATTCTGCAATGAATCGTTTACGTATCGTTCAAACCCAGTATTACTTAAAACATCTCGGATTGTTTTATCCCCTTTTGTTATAATGCGCTCGTACTCATATGTGCCACCGTTTTTAATAGACTTATAGGTTTTGCCTCTAAAAGTGAATGTAATAGTGCTTTTTTCGCAATTACCACTACAATGTGCGGCTATTGCCTTATCAATAATATCTTGTGCTGTTAGCGCTTTGTTGAAGGCATTACAAGAAATAAGTAAACCAAAGGCTATAACTAAAAAAAATCTCATCATATTAAGTCTTAAATGCCTTAAATACCTTAAATACCTATTAATAGAATTTAGGCATTGCTATTCATAAACACAAAAACCATAAAGATACTATAACCAAGCACTAAAAAGAAGCCTTTAAATCTGCTAATTTGCATACGCTTCGGAATAAAAATCATTGGCAATAAAACCGCTGCAAAACCAAGCATCCAAAAAATATCACTGCTTAATATTTGTGGTTCGGTAACTGCAATGGGTTTCACTAGCGATGTTAAACCTAATACAGAACCAATATTAAAAATATTAGACCCTATTAAATTTCCCAGAGAAATAGCTTTTTCTTGTTTTGCAGCAGCAATAACCGAAGCTGCCAATTCTGGCACACTGGTACCAATGGCTATTAATGATACACCAATAACTGCTTCACTAACGCCAATGGAACGGGCAATATCTTTTGAGCCCTCCACTAACCATTCGCTACCAAAATATAATGCAACGCCCCCAATAAATAGCCATAGTATGATTTTAAAGTTGGAAACTGTAGCTAAAGTACCATCAACTTCTTCTGCAATAACTTCCTTTTTAGTGTTTTTAATCAATATGAACAAAAATGCTATTAGCCCTAAAAATAAGATCCCCCCTTCAATGGCTGTTAATACGCCATCATTTTTCAAGAAGTAATACAACACTAACGAAAACATCATCATAACAGGCCAATTCAGCTTATAAAACGATGCATCTACAGCAATAGAACCAACCAAAGCCGTTACTCCCAAAACCAAACCAATATTGGCAATGTTAGAGCCTACTACATTGTTTATAGCTATAGCGGGCGAACCTGACAATGCAGCTTGTAAGCTTACCAATAGTTCTGGAGCGGAGGTTGCGAAAGATACCACCGTCATACCTATTACCATTTTAGAAATACTAAACTTAAAAGAAAGCGCCACGGATGAACGCACTAAATACTCTCCTCCTATAACTAATAACGTAAAACCAAGAATTACCCAAAGGATGCTCATACACTATTTTTTGGCGAAGATAATATTAAGAATTTACGATTTACAATTTTTGATTTAGGAATTATAAACAGCCCTTAAAACTAAAAATTTCGTTAAATAACTACAATTATAGTTTTATAACTATAAAAATAGTTATATTTACATCGTACAAAATTTAAATAATGCAAAAGTTAACTAATAAAGAGGAAGAAATCATGCATATTTTATGGAAGCTTGAAAAAGCTTTCGTAAAAGATGTACTCAACGAAATTCAAGAAGAGAAACCGCATTATAATACACTTTCTACTATCATTAGAAATTTAGAAGAAAAAGGTTACGTAGCTCATAATGCCTATGGTAAAACACACCAGTACTACCCTATTGTAAAAAAGGAAGATTACAGAAAAAAGTTTATGACGGTAGCAATTGACAACTATTTTAATAACTCTTACAAGAACGTAGTGTCGTTTTTTGCAAAGGAAGAAAAAATAAGTGTTGAGGATTTAAAGGAAATAATTTCACTTATAGAAAAACAAAAATAGCCATGGAATATCTATTAAAAACTTGCGGTATAGTTGTTATTTTTTACTTGTTCTATTTAGTGTTTCTTAAAAAAGAAACGTTTTTTAAGTGGAATAGACTTTTCTTGATAGGTGGTTTAGTATTGGCTGCAGTATTACCTGATATAATTATACCTGTTTATGTGGAATACACACCTATAGATACTTCAAATTTTGTTCTTGAGGCTTCAGAAATCAATAATACTAACCCAAGTTTAGGTACGGAAGAATTTTTAGCTCTACTATATTTAAGTGGTGTTGTATGCTTTCTTGTTCACTTTATATTTCAGTTTTTTTCACTTATGACTATTATCTGGAATAGCAAACAGAAACGCATTGGGAAATATATTTATGTAGAAACAAAAAAACAAGTTTTGCCTTTTTCATTCTTTAATTGGATTGTTTATAACCCTAACGGATTTAACAATCCTGAACTAGAGCAAATATTAACACATGAAAGGATGCATGCAGACCAATACCATTCTATTGATGTGTTACTAAGCCAAATGTTTTGTATTCTGCTTTGGTTTAATCCTTTTGTATGGCTATATGCAAAAAGCTTAAAGCAAAATTTAGAATTTCTTGCAGACCATAGTGCTATTAAACAATCCAAATGCAAAACATCATATCAATACACATTGCTTAAAGCAAGCGTTCCAACCTATCAATTGGTACTGAGCAATAATTTTTATAATTCATTAATCAAAAAACGAATCGTTATGTTACACAAATCACAATCAAAAAAGACAAATCACTTAAAATTTTTACTCATTGCGCCAGTTTTAGCCATTTTTTTAATGAGCTTTAATACTGAAGCAGTTTTTATACAAAAAGAGACTACTCCCGTATACAACATTTCAACAGAAGCAGAGCTTGATGTACCAAATATGGATGCTATTAAACCTGCTGAAAAAACGTCTATTCCCAAAATAGCTGCTACCAATAAACTAGTAAGTAAAAAAGTAGCTGTAAAAGCAGAACCTAAGGCAACTATTACTGCTCAAGATAAAAAACCTGATGAGATTATAATTATAACTAAAAATACTAGCGATGATGAACTCAATACTATTGCTGCATCCCAAAAAGAAAATGGAATTACCTTAAATATTAGCGGCGTGCAACGTAATAAGGATGGAGAAATAACAGCCATTAACATTATAGCTAAAACAGCAGCATCTAACGCTAATTATAGCGTTAATAGTGATAATCCTATAAAATCCATTATAATTCAGTACGATTCTGACGACAACTCTATCTCCATAGGAAATGCCAAATATTCTAATAATTATGCTTTTGTGTCTTCAGATGGGAAAAAGAAAGTAATTTCTGCTGGGAAAAATAAAAATCTAGTAATTGTTGAAGAGATTAGAGAGGAAAAGGGCGACTCTGAAGACGATGTAATTGAAGAGGTTATCACTATCACAGAAACTAACGCTGCTGAAAATAAAAAAGTAATAATTAAGAATAATGAAGAAAGCGAAGTTATAATTAAAACGTCCGATACTCAAAATCCAATATATATTATTGATGGCAAAGAAGTAAAGCAAAAGAAGTTAGAAAAAATAAATCCTAACACTATAGAAAGCATAAATGTACTTAAAGGTGATGGTGCTATTGAAGCATATGGTGACAAAGGAAAAAATGGAGTTGTAGAAATTCATACCAAAAAGAAAAAATAGAAAACAGCAAACTCATAATATAATTTAAGACACTCAAGATTGAGTGTCTTTTTTTTTTAATAATTCATTTAATAAAATGATAAAATGGGTGAAAATTGGTCATCTACTAATCAATCTTCCCTTGGCTTTGAAAAAATACCTCAAAAACCCCCTTGATTTGTTTCAAAATGAAATACAAATAAAATCATATAGTTTCAAACATTAACTTAACAGAAGACGGTCACATAAATACTGAAATCAATTCTATTTTTTTGCTTACAAATCACTATTCAAATTCATCGATTTTTAAAAAAACGTTTGGCAGACTATATGGCTAATATATATATTGAAAAAACAATGATAGTATTAACCTTAAAAACCAAAACAAATGATAACGCTTGCCAAATTTCTAGTTGATGTAATTTTATTTATTATATCTAGTATTTAAACAAAAAGGAACGTAAAACTTAGTCTAGAATAAGTTTTACTATTTTTGTTTTAATTATGAAAACATTGAAAAAACAAGTTTTTAAATTTTTGGCGAAGGTTAATAAAAGTATTTTACCAAGCTATTCTAAACAAAATTTAGATTTATCAAAAGCCAGTAAACTGCAAATGGCAATTATTGGATGGCGCTGGTATGTTACCAAAAATGCCCTAGATTAATTTTAAAAAAAAAGACCTCCATTTAGGAAGTCTTATTTTCAGTGACCACGGCAGGATTCAAACCTGCAACCTCTTGAGCCGTAATCAAGTGCGCTATTCAGTTGCGCCACGTGGCCTTTTTAAGTGGGTGCAAATATACATTTTTTATTAAAACTCCACCAAACAATTTCTTTCTATTTAAATAAATTTTTGGATAACCTCATTTCTTAAATGAACCAAATTATAAGTAACTTAAGTTACAATGTATTTACAGATTGCAAGGTAATTTTAAGGTTTAATACGAAAGCATGAAAAATCTTTTACTCCCTTTACTCCTTCTCGCACTTATTTTGTTTTTAAGCTGTAATAATTCTAAAAAATCAGACTATTCTGTTAAAGATAAACAGACCAATAACAACAACCATCCGGGAAAAAAATTAATGGAAACCAATTGCTATGTATGCCACAGCCCTTCGGCAGACCATGACAACAGAATAGCACCCCCAATGATAGCCATTAAGAAACATTACATTGATGACGCTACTACTAAAGACCAATTTATTACGGCGATGCAAACTTGGATAAAAAACCCGAATGAAAAAGATGCTAAGATGTTTGGTGCTGTAAGACGATTTGGTGTCATGCCTAAAACACCATATCCTGAGGAAACCATAAGACAAATTGCAGATTACATGTATGATAATAACATTGAGCAACCGGATTGGTTTAAAGCCCACTTTAACGACGAAAAAGCAAAGCGTAAAGGCAAAGGAAATGCCATGGGAACCGGTAGGGGCAAAAAACGTGCACAAACAAACTTTCAGGATTTACCATATGCAGAACGCGGTTTAAAATATGCCTTATCTACAAAAGTGGTACTTGGTAAGAATTTAATAGGTACCATTCAAAAAAAAGGAACTTTAGAAGCCATAGCATTCTGTAATGAGCGGGCATACCCGTTAACAGATAGTATGGCTGACGTATATAATGCAAAAATTAAACGAGTTTCCGATAGACCACGAAACAAGAAAAATAAGGCCAATATTGAAGAACTAGAGCATATAAAGTTTTTTAATGAAACAATTGCAAAAAATGAAGAACCAAAACCTATAGTTAAAGAAAGCGATGAAAATGTACATGTTTATTACCCGATAGTAACAAATACTATGTGTTTACAATGTCATGGCAAACCAAACGAAACTCTAGAAGCAGCTACGCTTAACAAGTTGAGAAAGTTATATCCAGATGATAAAGCAATTGGTTACGATATTAATGAAGTAAGAGGAATATGGAGCATTAGTTTTGTAAAGTAAATTATGAATGATAATTCAGATAAACTTTTATCTAAGTTTTTACATACTGACAAATATCATATTTCATAATACTTACTATTAATACTTTTAGTCTGGTTAAAAACGGGAAAAATATATAATTATGATAACTCAAAATATAGCATTATTCAATTGGAACAATGGTGTAATAATGATTGGAGTTTTTGCACTAGCTTGTTTATTCCTTATTGGCTTCTTAATAAAATTCATGGCCAGCGGCGGCAAGCGTAGCGATGAACCTAAAGACAAGTAATGAAAACTTTATTCGTAATAACAAAGGAGCGCATAAAATGCGCTCCTTTGTTGTAATAAACTTATATTTATATTAAAATTTAAACTGTAAAAAAGCCGAAATATTTCGTCCAGGTTCTGTTATTGGCGTTCTTCCAAAATTTGCTTGGTTTGTAAAGGAGAAGTTTAAATGGTTGTTATAGGCTTCATCAAAAACATTAAGTACAGCAACACCTAGCATAATATTTTTAATTGGTTTTACCCCTAAACGCACATCTAGAGTTTGATAACCATCCGTTGTAGTTTCTCCAAAACTTCTTGAAATATTGTCTTGTTTTGAGACTAGACTATACTGAATATTCCCCCAAAATTTATCCCTTTCTATACCTAAAGAAAGTCGCGTTGTAAACGGAGGTGTTAATGGCAGTGATTCTGCTAAATCCTTGTTTTTTGCATATACGTAAGAACATTTAGTTTTAAAATAATAATAATCTAAAAAGTCAACTTGCGCCGTAGCTTCAAAACCAGTTTTATAAGCCTCATCAAGATTTCTAAAAACTTTTGGGTTTCTTGGTTGCGCCATAGGATTAAACTTTCTACTCAATGTTTTGTCTACTACACCAACTATATAGTTTTCAAAAAACGAATAGTAAAAAGCCATTTCATACTTAAAGCTATTAAAGCCATTTTTAAGCGGTTCTCTTCCTTTAAATCCAATTTCAAACTGATTATTAACTTCGGCTTTTAAATTAGGGTTTCCAATATACTCAAAAGGGTCTTGACCAACATTAAAATGATTAATAAAACGCTCTATCATATTAGCAGAACGTACACCGCGGCCATAAGCAGCTTCTAAAGTAAATTTATCTGAAACTATTTTTTTAATAGACACAGTACCACTAACATTATGTTCTGTACGCTTTTTTAAATCGTACAAGGAGGCAAAGTCATCTTCAGGATCTTGTATGTCTGAAATAACATTATCATAACGTATCCCTGCAGTAAAAATAGTTTTAGAACTCAGATTATATTTTGCTTCCGTAAATACACCAATATCTGTAATGTAAGAGTCTTGCCAAACTTTATCATTAAACACCATTGGCATCGGTAAAGGATTACCATTCATTATTTTTACCAATCGTGTTCGGCCTCCATCTCTAGCAATATGCATTGCGTCTATACCAGAAAACAGATTTAATCTTTCTGTTGGCTTCCAGTTTAGTTCCAATTTACCTCCAAGAGTTGTGGCATCAACGGCAGATGCGGCTTCCATCATTCTAAAAGAAGGCCTATTGTTGTTGGTCATTAAATGATCTACATAGCTATAATACGCTTTTGCTGTTAGTGTTTTTAGCGTTTTGCCAATGTTGTCCAATTTGTAATCTAATGCCAATATACTGCTATTGTCATATTCTGTATCCATAGGCAAAGCAGCATGAAGTACATCGCGACCAAAAGATTGTCGCCAATGCGCTTGCAAACGTTGGTCGCTAGAAAAATTATAGCCTATTTTAATACCGTAGTCTGTACTTTTAAATGATGAAGGAATTTCCACGCCATCACCATCTTTGTAGTTTCCAAAATCCCTGTAGCCTGCATTGGCTACGATATCATATTTTTCCTCTAAGTACTGTATTTGCGCTAAGTTTACCAAAGCGTTGCCGTTACTTTCGTAGCCAGCGGAAACTTTTCCATGCAATCCATAATCTTCATAATCGGGCTTTTGAGTTACCAAATTAACGATACCTCCAAACGTGGCACCATGTCTTACCGTGTAGGGGCCTTTAATAATTTCAATTTTCGAGATTTCTTCAGGAATAATATGTGTGGTAATGGGGTCCATTCTGTTAGGGCAGGCATGCATTGCTTTGGTGCCACCATCATACTGAATATTCAATTGTTCATATTGTGCGGCTCTAAACGAAGGATCGATAGCATAATTTCCTCTTTTTATAACCGAAAAGCCATTAATGTTATTAAATAAATCGGCCACGTTTTTAGGTTGCACAATTTTTTCTTCGTATTCATTGGCAACAACAGTAAGTACTGGGTCTGTTTTTATATTTCCCTTTACAATAACCTCATTAAGCGCTATTGTTTTTTGTTTTGCGGTATCCTTTTGGGTTTCTTTGTTTTTTTGTCCATAAGATACAGCGGTAATTAGCATGCATAGAAGCACACTATAAATTATTTTCATTTATAGTATTTTAATTTTTTAACTTAAATAATTGATGTAGTGATTACTACCTGTAATAGAAGTTAATTACGCTCTTGGGGGATGAAAAAAATCGTAACTATTCACAAAAGAATATAAGTTTTGATAAGCAACAATAGCGAGTTTTTTATTGTAAGCTAGCTTGGAAAACAAAAAGTTTGTTTCTTGATTTGGATAAAGGATGATTTCTTTGAAATCAATAATACTTTCTGGGGTTCTTTGTTTTTTATCTTCCGATTGTGCGAGTTTTTTTAAATGACACTTACCGTTGCACTCAAGTTCCGGCTGGTCTTTGTTTTCACACAGGTTCTCAATAAAACCAATAGGGTCTAATTCAAAATAAGCATAAGTTAAGGATGTTTTAATACTATTAACCAGTATTAAAGCACTTAATAAAACAAGAGCTATATGTGAGCTTATCTTCATTACCGTGCAAATATAAAATAGCCAGATATTTTATTTACAAACTTTTATCATGTTTTAAAAAAAAAACATACCAAATCAAATCTTTTAATTTAGTCTAAAAAGTTCTCATTCTCTATTTTAATATGTAACATAAGTTACTGATAGCCCTATTCTTATTGTGTACATTTATATGTGATTAAACCTAAATGACATGAAAAAATTATTGACAAAGCGCTTAGTTACTATTATAATATTAGCGGTATCATTTACATTTTTAAATACCTGTAGTGATAACAATGACGATATGGAAAATAACGGTATAAATAATGATTTCATAAGTGAAACATTCGTAGAAAAAGACAAAGCTGCTTTACTATTTATGTTGGAGGAAGAAAAATTAGCAAGAGACACATACATATATTTAAATAATTTATGGTCTATTAATCAATTCGCTAATATTAAAAATAGCGAACAAACCCATATGAATGCAATAGAAAACCTGCTAAAACAATACACTATTGAATACGAGATATTACCCACTGGCGAATTTGCAAATAAAGAATTACAATCATTATATGATCAATTTATAATTGATGGAGCTACTAGCGATGTAAACGCACTTAAAATTGGAGCCACCATTGAGGATTTAGATATTGTAGATCTGCAAGTGTATATCGACGCAAGTTCTAACGAAAGGATAATATCAGTTTTTGAAAGTTTAAAGTGTGGTTCTCGAAATCATTTAAGAAGTTTTGTAACCGCTATTGAAAAAAATGGGAGCTCCTATACCCCTCAATTTTTATCTCAAGAAGCTTACACTAGTATCATAATAGCAAATAAAGAAAAATGTAATTAATTTTGGTTGGATTAATTGGTTTGATTAAAAGCACTCTGTAAAAGGAGTGCTTTTTTATTATAACTATTGTTATGGTAAGTAACATAGGTTACAAATTTCAATAGTAGCTAGATGTATTTTTGTACTACAAACTATTAGTCTATGAAAAACAAATTTCACATTGCAATATTGCTTTTACTATTAATAAATATATGCTTAAATGCGCAAGAAGTACAACCCATTACAAAAACGGATGTTTTATCTAGAGCACTTGAAAATAACACAAGCATTAAAATTTCTGAAGAAGCCTTTAAACTAGCAAGAGCAGATTATAGACAAACCAATGCGGTATTCTTACCAAACATTACTGCAAGCCATACAGCTATGGCTACAACAAACCCATTAATGGCGTTTGGCGCTAAATTAAATCAGGAAATTTTAACACAAAACGATTTCAACCCTTCATTATTAAACAATCCCTCGCAGATTGAAAACTACGCTACCAAACTAGAAATCCAGCAACCTCTAATAAATATAGATGGCATTTACCAACGTAGAGCTGCTAAATCTAAAATGGAGGCCATGTCTTTAAAAACACAACGTACACAGGATTTTTTAGTTTTTGAAATTGATAAAGCTTACATGCAATTACAACTTGCCTACAAAGGCGTTGCTGTTTTAGAAACGGCACTAGAGGCCGCAAACGCCAACAAAAATATAGCTGATGATAATTTTAAACAAGGGTATTTGCAACGTGCCGATGTGCTAAGTGTTGAGGTAAGAGTAACCGAAGTAAAAAACCAATTGCAAATGGCTAAAAGTAATGTGTTAAACGCATCAAACTATATATCATTTTTAATGAACGACAAAAACTATGTGGTGTACAAACCAATGGATGACCTGACGGTTTCCTCTTTTGCGTTAGAAGATACAGCAATATCAGAAAACCGATCGGATATTAAGGCGATGCAATTGGCAACAAATGCGTTTGAAGCTAACAATAAAGCTGATAAAATGGCTTTTTTACCAAGGCTTAATGCATTTGGAAGCTATGAATTGTACGACGACCAGATTTTTCAAGCTGATGCCAATGGGTACACTTTTGGTGCACAATTAAGCTGGAATATTTTTCAGGGGTCCAAGCGCTTTGGGAAAGCCCAAAAAAGCAGAGCAGAATTTGAAAAATCTAAATTAGAATATGACCAATATGTATCACAAAGCAATTTAGAATTAAACAAAGCAAAACGCAATTTATTAGATGCTGAAAATAAATTAAAACTTACCGCTTTGGCATTAGAACAATCGGAAGAATCATTGAGAATACGTTCTAATAGATTTAAAGAAGGTTTAGAAAAGACATCAGAATTGTTGCTCGCTGAAACACAATACGCACAAAAACAACTAGAGTATTATCAAACCATTTTTGAGTACAACTATGCGCAAGCGCATTTAAAATTTTTAACAAAGGAGTAAATAGCACACAGTAAGCAACTGCAGTATTCGGCAAATGTCTTTCTAATAAGAACGCAATAAACAAACTGCTTGTTGAAATATATAATGAAATAAGAACATCAAATTAATAAACATGAAATATAAATATACAATCCTAACAATTTCTATGATATTACTATTGGCAAGTTGCGGCGGCGAAGGCAAAAAAACTGTAGCAGATAATGCGCCAATAGTTTCTGTAAAGGTAAATCAGGTAGAAACTAATGGGAACCACACATTACTATCGGTTAGTGGAAAAGTTCAAGCCAAAAATAGTGCAGACTTAAGCACTAGAATAATGGGGCACGTTAGCAAGGTAAACGTTAATGTTGGCGACAAGGTAAAAAAAGGGCAATTATTAATCTCTATAAACAATAGCGATTTACAAGCAAAACAGGCCCAGATTAATGCAAGTATTACAGAAGCCACCGCAGCATTTAATAATGCTGAAAAGAATTATAATCGTTTTAAAAACTTATTTGCCGATAACAGTGCATCACAAAAGGAAATGGATGATATGACCGCCAATTATGAAATGACTAAAGCCCGATTAGAAGCTGTTAAACAAATGAAAAATGAGATTGCGGCTCAATTCACATACTCGAATATTACCGCACCGTTTTCAGGAATAATTACTTCAAAAACTGTTAAAGAAGGTGATATGGCGAATCCTGGGCAACCCTTAATATCATTAGAGTCTCCTAACGATTTTGAGGTAATGGCCATGGTTCCTGAAACCGAGATTTCAGAAATAGAAACTGGAACAACGGTTAATGTTTTGGTAAAATCCCTTACCACATCCATTAAAGGAAAAGTTAAGGAAGTAAGCACTTCTGCTAAACATACGGGAGGACAATATTTAGTAAAAATAGATTTGGAAAAAACTGATGCCAATATACTATCTGGTATGTTTACAACGGTTCAGTTTCCAGTGGAAAGACATGGAGCATCAACAATAGTGCTAATTCCTCATGAAGCCATTGTAACCAATGGTCAATTATCTGGAGTTTATACGGTAAGCCAAAGTAACACAGCCATTTTACGCTGGTTGCGTTTAGGCAGAACTTTTGGAGATCAAGTAGAGGTATTGTCAGGTTTAAATGCAGATGAAGCTTACATAGTTTCTGCAGAAGGAAAATTATATAATGGTGCAAAGATAAGCCCATCCTCAATCCTTCTCAAAGGGGAAGAATCCAATACGGAATCAAACATAAAAAAAAGTACTAATTAAAATTTACCCGTTCAGTTTTTCCCCTTTGGGGGAATTAAAGGGGGCTTATTATGAAAGAAGGTATCGCAGGAAAAATTGCTAAAATCTTTATGCAATCTAAGTTAACTGTGTTGTTAATGATTGTATTTATGATAGTTGGCGTGTATAGTTCATTCTTAATTCCAAGAGAAGAAGAACCGCAAATTGATGTGCCTATAGCCGATATTTTTGTAGGGTATCCTGGTGCAAGTCCTACCGAAGTGGAATCTCGTGTTATTAAACCCCTAGAGCAATTAATCTCCAACATTAAAGGTGTAGAATATGTGTATTCCACATCCATGAAAGAGCAAGGGATGGTTATTGTACAATTTTACGTAGGTGAAGATATTGAGCGAAGTTTCGTAAAACTATACAATGAAATAAACAAACATATGGACCAAATGCCAGCAGGTGTTACATTTCCGCTGGTAAAAACACGTGCTATTGATGATGTACCCATACTAGGCTTAACTTTATGGAGCGAAAGTTATGACGATTATCAGTTAAGCCAAATGGCACAAGAGTTAGAGACTGAGATTAAGAAAGTAAAAGATGTAGCAATCACAAAAAAAATTGGTGGTAGAAACCGTCAACTACGTGTAGTTTTAGATAAAGACAAATTAGCAGCAAGCGGATTGGATTTCCTGTCGGTTTCTGAGATGATTAAAGCAAACAATAGTCAATTAAATTCTGGCAGTTTTGATAAGAACGATACAGAGTTTTTAGTAAATACCGGTAAATTTTTAGAATCGGCAACAGATGTTGAAAATCTAGTAGTTGGTGTGCAACAAAACCAACCTATATACCTTAAGCAAGTTGCTAAAATTATTGATGGACCAGAAGTGCCACAAAATTATGTGAGTCTAGGTTTTGGGAAAGGCAGTGATAAAGCATCTGAATTCCATTCCGAATATCCTGCAGTTACCATTTCGGTAGCTAAAAGAAAAGGTGCAGATGCTATGAAAATAGCAGAAGTTATCATCGATAAAATAGAGCATTTACGAACCTCTCTAATTCCAGATGAAGTTCATGTTGAAGTTACCAGAAACTATGGTGAAACCGCATCTCATAAAGTTTCAGAATTACTTCTTCACCTTATAGGCTCAATTATAGCCGTAACTATTGTAGTAATGCTTGCCATGGGTTGGCGAGGTGGTTTGGTAGTATTTCTATCTGTTCCAATCACCTTTGCGTTAACGCTGTTGAGCTACTTTATGCTAGATTATACACTTAACAGAATTACATTATTTGCTTTAGTGTTTGTAACAGGAATTGTGGTAGACGATTCTATTATTATTGCCGAAAATATGCACAGGCATTTTAAAATGAAGCGTTTGCCTTTTAAACAGGCAGCTCTTTACGCCATTAACGAAGTAGGAAACCCCACTATTTTAGCCACCTTTACCGTAATTGCATCAGTATTGCCTATGGCCTTCGTCTCGGGGTTAATGGGACCCTATATGGCACCAATGCCCATAGGAGCATCTATCGCCATGATATTATCCTTATTCGTTGCTCTTACCATTACCCCTTATTTGGGCTATATTTTCTTAAGGGAAAAAGATAAAAAGGGAGCAAAAGAAAAACCAGAGAAGGCCGTTGAAGACACTAGGATTTATAAGGTTTATAACAAATTTGAAAGACCTTTGTTAGAAAATAGAGGAAAACGTTGGTTGTTTTTAGGAGGAACTTTTGCACTTTTAATAGGAACGACGCTGCTGTTTTTTACCAAATCGGTAGCTGTAAAAATGTTACCATTTGATAATAAAAACGAATTTCAGGTGGTTATAGACATGCCTGAAGGCACTACGCTAGAACGTACTGCTGTAGTTACTAAAGAAATTTCTCAGTACTTATCTACTAGACCAGAAGTGGTGAATTACCAAAATTACATTGGCACCTCAGCGCCAATTACCTTCAATGGCTTAGTACGTCATTACGATTTGCGTGGTGGAAGTAATATGGCCGACATTCAAGTAAACCTATTGGATAAATCAGACCGCTCCATACAGAGCCATGGTATTGCAAAATTGTTGCGTCCAGATATTCAGAAGATAGCTTCAAAATACAACGCCAACGTAAAGCTTGTAGAAGTGCCACCTGGACCACCAGTATTATCTACTATTGTTGCTGAAGTTTACGGACCAGATTATGATGAGCAGATGAGTATTGCTAACAACATTCAAACCATTTTAAAGCATACTACAGATGTAGTGGATATTGACTGGATGGTGGAAGCAGACCAAACCGAATACCAATTTGAAATCAATAAAGAAAAAGCGATGCTGTATGGTGTTGCACCACAACAAATTGCGTACACGATGAATATGGCACTTTCCAACAGAGCTATTACAAATCTTTATGATGAAGATGCCGTAAATCAAATCCCTCTGGTATTGGTATTGGATGAACAAGAAAAATCTACTATTACAGATATTTCACAGCTAAAAGTAAAATCAAATCAAGGCAGTATGGTACCTATCGCAGATGTGGTAACCATTAATAAAAGTACAGCTGCTAAAAGTATTTATCGTAAAAACCAAAAACGTGTGGTTTATGTTTTGGCAGATATGGCCGGCGAGTTAGAGAGTCCTGCCTACGCTATACTTGGTATGGAAGAAAAATTAAAAGAAATCCAGTTACCAAAAGGCTTTAAAATAAATGAAATGTACTTGGGTCAGCCAGAATTTGAAGATGACTATACGGTAAAATGGGATGGAGAATGGCAAATTACCCTAGAAGTGTTCAGGGATTTAGGTATTGCCTTTTTAGGAGCCATTATCTTAATTTACATCTTAATTGTGGGGTGGTTTCAAAACTTTAAAGCACCAGTAGTTATGATGGTGGCCATACCTTTATCGCTAATAGGGATTATTCTAGGCCATTGGATTATGGGAGCCTTTTTCACAGCAACTTCCTTTATAGGCATGATTGCACTAGCAGGAATTATGGTGAGGAATTCGGTATTATTAATCGATTTTATCAACTTAAGAACTGCAGAAGGCGTTCCGTTAAAACAAGCAGCTATTGAAGCCGGTGCTGTACGTACCACTCCTATTTTACTTACTGCAGGTACGGTAGTAATTGGCGCATTCGTAATCTTATTCGACCCTATATTCCAAGGATTAGCCATCTCGTTAATGGGAGGAACTATAGTATCTACGGTATTAACATTGCTCGTTGTACCATTAGTGTATTACATGATAGAAAAGAAGAATTTTAAATAAAACTATATGAAATTAGTAATAGTCACAGCTGTAGAAGAATTTAAAAAAGACGTTTTAAAACTCTTCAAAAAAGCCAATATTGAAAATTTTAGTAGCTCGGATATTGATGGTTATAAAAATAGCTCATCATTACTAATGACTTCAAGTTGGTTTCCTGGTGAAAAATTCGGTAACGAGTCTCGCATGTTTTTTTCGTTTGCTGAGGATTTAAATATTGAAAAACTGTTTGACTTGATAAAAGAATTTAATAAAAACCTTGAAACCAATAATCCTGTAAAAGCGATTATGGTTCCTATTGAAAAATTTATATAATATTAAAAATTGAAATAATATGCTTAATACATATTTCAGAGTTATTGTAGGTACGATGGTATTACTAAGTGTAGTGCTCACATTTTACGTGCACCAAAATTGGATGTGGTTCACCGTTTTTATTGGTGTAAACTTAATACAATCGGCATTTACAAAATGGTGCTTGTTAGAAACTATATTGCAAAAACTAGGCGTAAAAAAATAACGTTTTACTTCAAAACCTAATTTAATAGGTTAGTAAACCCAAATAATAATTTAATACATTTTAAATTGTTATTTTTGGGTATGAATCAAAATCTATTACAACAAAAATTTTCCCATGTTTTTGATGAGGATTTAATTGCTGAAATTTCAGAAAACGGTATATTCAAAAACTTCAAGAAAGACGATATAATTATTGATATCGATCAACCTCTAAATTTTATTCCCCTATTATTAGTTGGCGACATTAAAATTATTAGAGAAGATGACGATGGCCATGAAATATTGATATATTTTCTAGAAGCTGGGGAAACCTGTACCATGTCATTAACTTGCTGCCTAGGTATAGCAAAAAGTAAAGTAAGGGCTATTGCTGAAAAAGACTCCAGTTTAATTATGATTCCTGTGCAATACATGCAAACATGGTTTGATAATAATGCCAGTTGGAGAAATTTTATACTTCAAAGCTATCAAATTCGCTTTGAAGAAATGCTTGAAGCTATTGATAGTCTGGCATTTATGAAAATGGATGAACGCTTATACAAATATTTAAAAAATATGGCTATGATCGATGAAACCAATACAATATCCATAAAACATCAAGATATTGCTGAAGATTTAAATACATCGCGCGTGGTTGTATCTAGGCTTCTTAAACAGTTAGAAAACGAAAGCAAAATAAAATTAGGACGAAATAAAATTGTAATATTATCATAGTTGTAAAATCAACCTTACTATTTTTTCCATTTGAAATTATAAAAAGTTTTAGTTTCGCAAATCTTATTTAAAACATAAACTTCAAACTAAATTCGCAAATAAAGTATGACTCATATATTAGACCCTTGGCCTTGGTACATTTCTGGCCCACTAATAACCTTAGTAATGGCCATTTTACTCTATTTTGGTAAAACCTTTGGCATGTCTTCAAACCTAAGAACCATGTGCACTATTGCAGGCGCGGGAAAGTTTGTTGACTTTTTCAATTTTAGATGGAGAGATCAAATTTGGAATTTAACTGTAGTCCTCGGTGCCATTATTGGTGGATTTTTTGCAGTTGAATTTTTATCTAATGATTCTGGAACAAATTTAAATCCAACCACAGTTAGCGAACTTGAAAATTTAGGATTTAACAATCCTGGGAAAACATTGGTGCCCAACGAAATTTTTAGTTTAGACGTTCTTGCATCACCAACGGCCTTGATAGTCCTTGTTGTGGGTGGATTACTCGTAGGTTTTGGTACACGTTATGCTAGTGGTTGCACATCTGGTCATGCCATTACAGGCTTAAGTAGTTTTCAAAAGCCTTCCTTAATAGCGGTTATTGGCTTTTTTATTGGTGGCCTTATCATGGCTAATTTCATTTTACCCTTAATTTTTTAAGATATGAAGTTTTTAAAATTTTTATTAGTAGGTATATTTTTTGGAATTGTTTTAGTGAAATCTGAAGCTGTATCATGGTACCGTATTTATGAGATGTTTCGCTTTCAGTCCTTTCACATGTATGGTATCATAGGTACTGCTATAGCCTCGGGTATTTTGTTCGTGCAACTTGCAAAAAGAGGTATAATAAAAAGTGTAAACGGTTCAAAAATACATGTTCCGAAGAAAGAAGATGGTTTAATACGATATATTATTGGTGGTACAATTTTCGGTCTTGGTTGGGCGCTTGTTGGTGTTTGTCCAGGCCCAATGTATATTCTTTTAGGTACCGGTGTTTGGAGCATGGTTATTGTTATAGTTGCTGCTATTTTTGGAACATTTATTTATGGACTCCTAAAAAATAAGTTGCCGCATTAAATGGATTCAATTGAGATACTTGGCTATATTGGCGCTTTAATAGTTGGTTTAGTCTTAGGCCTTATCGGTGGTGGGGGATCTATTCTAACAGTGCCGCTTTTGGTTTATCTTTTAGGATATAACCCAGTAATTGCAACAGCATATTCCCTATTTGTTGTTGGCACATCCTCTATGGTTGGTACATACCAGAAATATAAAAAAGGCTTAGTTGATTTTAAAACAGGTTTAGCATTTTCATTCCCTTCATTTGTTGCTGTGTACTTGTCGCGACGCTACCTGGTTCCAGGGATTCCAGACACACTCTTTAGTATTGGTAGTTTTAGCCTTACTAAAGCTATGGGGATTATGATATTTTTTGCCATTATCATGATAGTTGCCTCCTACTCCATGATAAAAAACAGAAGAGAAAACCTTGAAACATCTCAAAGCCAGCCTTATTATAAGACCTTTGTACAAGGTTTAATTATTGGAACCGTAACTGGACTTATCGGTGCAGGTGGCGGGTTTTTGTATGTTCCCGCGCTTGTGTTATGGGCTAATATCCCCATGAAAAAAGCAGTTGGTACATCGTTAATCATAGTAACCATAAATTCTTTGATTGGATTTTTGGGAGATGTGCAAACTCTGGACATTGAATGGAGGTTCCTTTTAATTTTTACAGGTATTTCTATATTAGGCATTGTTTTAGGTGTATTCCTTTCAAAATTTATAAGCGGTAAAAAATTGAAGAAAAGCTTTGGTTACTTTATTTTAATAATGGCTACTTATATCATTTATAAAGAGTTAAAATAGTTTTAAAAGTTATGTTAGTTACAAACCATACCGAAGAGGTTTTGTAATTTTGATAAAATTTATAGGTTATGAAAATAGAACAAATATATACGGGATGTCTTGCTCAAGGTGCCTACTACATTGAATCTGATGGTGAGGTTGCAATTATAGATCCGTTACGCGAAACGCAACAATATATAGACAAAGCTGAAAGTGGAAACGCTACAATAAAGTACATTTTTGAAACGCATTTTCATGCGGATTTTGTTTCAGGTCATGTAGATTTAGCCAAAAAAACAGGTGCTACCATCGTGTTTGGCCCTGGAGCAAAAACAGAATATGATATTCACGAAGCAAAAGATAATGAAACTTTTAAACTGGGAAATATTACAATTAAAGTATTGCACACACCTGGACACACTTTAGAGTCTACGACATATTTACTACTTGATGAAACTGGTAAAGAACATGCTATTTTCTCAGGAGACACACTGTTTTTAGGTGACGTTGGCAGGCCAGATTTAGCCATAAAATCAGACTTAACCAAAGAAGATTTAGCTGGTATGCTATACGATTCGCTACGACATAAAATTATGACATTGCCGGATGATGTTATTGTATATCCCGCTCATGGCGCAGGTTCTGCTTGTGGTAAGAATTTAAGTAAAGAAACGGTTGGGATTTTGGGAGACCAGAAGAAAACCAATTATGCATTGCGTGAAGACATGACCAAAGAGGAGTTTATTAAAGAAGTGTTGGATGGCATAACACCTCCGCCGCAATATTTTGCAAAAAATGCGATGATGAATAAAGTGGGTTACGATGCTTTTGAAACTGTATTAAAAAAAGGAGATACACCATTAAATCCTGAAACGTTTGAAGCTATTGCGAACAATGAAGGCGCTTTAGTGCTTGATGTACGTACAGAAAAAGAATTTGTTGAAGGGCATATTCCCAATTCTATTTTTATTGGATTAAATGGAGGATTTGCGCCTTGGGTTGGTGCTTTAATTACAGATTTAAAGCAACCTATTTTACTTGTCGTACCGAAAGGTCGTGAAGAAGAAACCGTTACCCGATTGTCGCGCGTTGGTTATGATAATACACTTGGTTATTTGGAAGGCGGTATAGACGCTTGGAAAGAAGCTGGAAAAGATATTGAAACGGTTACATCTATTCCTGTTAATGAGTTTTCAAAGCGTTTTAAAGAGCAAAATATTAAGGTTTTGGATGTTAGGAAAGATGGAGAATATAAATCTGAGCACCTACAGGGCGATAATGTACAGCACTTTGCATTAGATTATATTAATGATAACATGAACACCATTGATAAAAACGAAACCTATTTTCTGCATTGTGCAGGTGGTTATCGTTCGGTTATAGCAGCATCTATTTTAAAAGCAAGAGGTTTTAATAACTTAATAGATATTGCAGGAGGATTTGGTGCAATTAAAAAAACAGATTTACCAACTACAGACTTTGTTTGTCCAACAACCCTATAAACTATGAAAGCAACTCTTGAAATACAAAACCTTAAATGTGGTGGATGTGCCAATACGATAACCAAAAAGGTTTCTGAAGTAGAAAACATATCTCAGTTAGAAGTAAATAACGATAATAATACCGTATCGTTTAAATATGAAAGTGATGACGCTCTTGAGAAGGTAAAAACAGTATTAAACCAAATAGGTTACCCTGTTGTTGGAGAAAAAAATGCGCTTACTACCAAAGCTAAATCGTTTGTAAGTTGCGCCATAGGTAGGATTAATAGTTAAAAAAAAGCCTATAAGCATTGATTCCTATAGGCTTTTCAAGTTTTTATAAAATCTATTAAATAATTTCGGCACTCAATCCTGCCTCTAAAAGCTTAGAGCACCGCGGTTTTAAATCGTCATATTCTCCTGTTTTTACCGTACATTTCCCTTTGTAATGCACAATTAAAGAGCATTGTTCTGCTTGTTCTGCCGTGTGTTCACAAGCATTAATTAACGTATTTATTACATGGTCGAACGTATTAACATCGTCATTGTACAATACAATTTCATTTTGTTTTAAGACCTCTTCCTTAAGTAATAATTCTTCTGAAAGTTTTTCTTTTGAACTCATTTTTAAATCTTTTTGGGAGCAATTCTTTTACTAATTTAAAAATTTTAACGAAACCCAATTATTTCGTTCTAGTTTTTCTTCAAATTTTAACAGATATTTTTCACATTCTTGCTGTATCATTGGAATATCATCTGCATAAAAACCACTTAAAAACAATACACCACTTTTGTTCAAGCAAGATATATAAGTAGCCATATCCTGCATTAAAATATTACGATTAATGTTTGCGATAATTATATCGTACTTTTTATTACCCAAAACAGAGGCATCCCCTTCTATCACCGTAATATGCTTACAGTTGTTACGTTCTACGTTTTCTAAACTATTTAGATAGCACCAATTATCGTAATCTATGGCATCAATGGGTTTTGCACCTTTTAGTTCGGCTAAAATTGCTAAAACGCCTGTACCACAACCCATGTCAAGAACTGATTTTCCCTCAATATCATTTTTTAAAATATGCTGAATCATCATATGTGTGGTTTCATGATGCCCTGTGCCAAAACTCATTTTTGGTTCAATAATAATGTCGTATGGCGTATTGAATGATTCATGAAAGGGTGCCCTAACGGCACATATATCGTCTACAATAATAGGGTTAAAATTTTTCTCCCATTCGGCATTCCAATTGGTTTGTGCTATCTCTTCAAACGTATAAGATATTTCAAACTCCTTATGGTTTAAAATTTGAATATCGTCTAAAATATCTGCTCGCCATTCGTCTTTTTGAATGTAAGCGGTTACGCCATCTTCAGTTTCTACGAAACTTTCAAAACCGGCGTATCCTAATTCTGCAATTAAAATTTCGACTGCTGGTTGTAACGGACTCACTTTGAAGTAATAGCCTAGGTAAATAAGATGAGACATATAGTTTTAAAACGTTATTGGCACATATACCCGCGTTAGCGATTGTAAAGGAAAGCCCGCAGCGGAGGCACGACGCGAGGACTTGAAATGTAAAGCGCGACCCCGCCATAAGCGGGGTAACGCCATAATTATTTTAAAATGCGTTTACGATGGCAAAGAAATCTTCGGCGTTTAAAGACGCTCCGCCAATTAAGCCACCATCTACATCTGGCTTAGAGAAAATCTCTTGTGCATTGGCTGGTTTTACACTACCTCCATAGAGAATTGACACTTCATCTGCCACTGCATTACCATAGTTATTCGCCAAGGTTTTTCTTATAAATGCATGCATATCCTGTGCTTGTTCCGGACTTGCAGTTTCACCTGTACCAATGGCCCAAACAGGCTCATATGCTAAAACGATATTTTTAAAAGCAGAAGCATCTAAATGAAATAATGCGTTTTTTATTTGATTTCCTACTACAGTTTCTTCGTTACCTGCTTTTCTATCGGCCAATTCCTCTCCAAAACAGAAAATAATACGCATGTTATGTGCTAAAGCGGTATCAACTTTTTTGGCTAATGATGCATCGGTTTCGTTAAAATACTCACGACGTTCGCTATGGCCTAAAATTACCGTTTTTACCCCTACGCTTTTTAACATAGACGCGCTGATTTCGCCAGTATACGCTCCATTTTCAGCAAAATGCATGTTTTGGGCTATTACCTCTATAACCGTATTATCTTTTAGAGTTTGATATGCTTGCCATAAGTTAGTTGCCGTAGGCGCAATCATTACCTCTGCATCTGATGTTTTTACTTGATGTTTTAGTTCTGAAATTAGCGTTTCGGTTTGCGCTAAATCGTTATTCATCTTCCAGTTTCCTGCTACGATATGTTTTCTCATAAGATTGATTTGTGCTTCTATTTTAAGAAGGAATTTAGTATTGATTTATGTAGTGCAAAAATACTTAATTTTTTAGAGCTTCAATCAACTTTTCATCATCAGCTTCAATAACATCAAATACAACGATTTCGCCAGCTTCATTTACCACCATATACCGAGGAATCCAACCGATATCTACAAAATCTCCAAAGGCCGTTTTTTTGCCCTTAGGTAAATAAAAATGCTCGCCTACTACATTGTATTTTTCTATACCGCGTTTCCATGATGCTTCGTTTCTATCTAAGGAGAAAAATAAATATGATACTTCTGGATATTTCTGCTGAAGCGCTTTTACCTTGGGCATTCCTTTTATACAATCGCCACACCATGAGGCCCAAATATCTATAATAATGTTTTTTCCTTGATGGTGTTCTAAAATTGATTTTAATGATATAGTATTGCCCTCTAAAGTTGTAAACGTATCGCTTAAAGCGGCTTCACTAAACTGTGTTGGTGGTTCTGCACAACTAAAAAAACCGAATAGGGCTAACAACAAATAACTTAATTTTTTCATGCTTCTTTTATTGTAATTTTACTTTTGGATCTAACCAAACATAAATTAAGTCGACTAAAATATTAATCATTACAAATAAGGTGGCGATTACTAAAACCGAACCCATAATTACAGGTAAATCTAAAGTGTTTAGTGAGTTTACTATTTCTTTACCTAGTCCGTTCCAGCCAAAGATAAATTCTACAAAAACTGCGCCGGCCAACATAGAGGCAAACCACCCAGAAATGGCCGTTACTACAGGATTTAATGCGTTTTTTACAGCATGTCTTTTTATGATTTGAAACTCGCTTAAACCTTTTGCTCTCGCTGTTCTGATATAATCTTGATTAAAAACTTCTAACAATGAATTTCGCATTAACTGTATGACTACCGCTAGCGGACGAATGCCTAAAACTATTGCTGGAAGAATGAGGTTTTTCCATTTGATGTGTATATCCTCACCAAAATCGTCTAATTCGTACAGACTCCCAGTCATTTCTAAATTGGTGTATTCGTGTAATATATATCCAAAAAACCAAGCGAATAGAATTGCACTAAAAAATGAAGGAACGCTCATGCCTAAGGTACTAAAAATTTGGATAGATTTATCTAACCATCGGTCTTTATACAAGGCTGAAACTATCCCCAATAACACACCTAAAATCATAGCGATTACAATTGCTGAAACAGCTAACGCAAATGTATTAGGCAAGGTTTCTCCTAAAACTTGTGTTACTTTTTTACCTTGTTTGGTAAAGGATTCCCGTAGATAGGGAAACTTTAAAACTGCTGTTGTATTTCCTATGGAAAATAAAGGTGCTGCGCTATACTTGTTTTCTGATAAAAAGGTATAATCTTCTTTGTTTTTAGAGTGAAACGATATCGGTAATAAATCGTTGATGTAATACCCATATTGCGTTAAAATTGGTTTATCAAAACCATATTTTGCTTTTACCTTAGCCAACTGTTCACTATCCTCGTTCTGCCCCATCATCATTTGCGCAGGATCTCCCGGAAGCACATTGAATAAAAAGAAAATAACCGTAACTACTCCAAATAGTGTGAGTATTGCGTAAAGGGTTTTATTTAAGAAGTAATTTATCAGACTTAGTTATTTAATTCAATGTATCTTTTTTCAAAGTAACTTTTGCAAAACCCACGTAATTACTACTTCTGGCTTTATTCAATGAATCTAAAAATTCCTTTCTTATGGTAAAATTCAACTCTCTTATACTGCTTTTATCTAAACGATCTACATCTTCTTTTTTCGAGACTTCACCATCAATTAAATAAAGAATATTATCCTTATTTTTCTCCTCAAAAGTTGAAGTATCATCAAATTTCACATTTAAATCTCTGCCTATAATCTCCGGTAACTCCAAATCGTCAATATCATTCCAATGTACTTTTTGCATCACCGTTCCTTTATCTAATTCTAAGATTCCTGGATTTGACCGCACCACCGTCTTTAAAGCTTTTTCGTCACACAAATACCATTCAAAATCTATATTGTAAGCATCCTTAATGCGTTTTTTTGCAGATTCGCCGGATGCGGTTAACCCTATTATTTGATAATTATTCGTTCTTGCTTCATCCTGTAACCATTTTAATTTCAATGCCCCATCGGCTTCAATCTTTTCTAAGCTATAGGAAACCACTACGATTAGATTGTCTTGATTTAAAAAGTAATCGGTTAAATCTTCATCTGCACTTTCAATTGAAAAATCTACTACTGGCGGCGTGTAACCCTCCTGAATAACTTTAGTATCAACACCCACAAATTCACCTTCAACGGAAGGATAGGAACCATTTGTCGTGATTACCTTTTCCTCGCCATTTACCATAAATTTCCAACTATATTCTTGAACAGGCTTTGGCGCATCCTCTGGAATAGTCATACCTTCTTTTATATTTTTTCCAATAGCATATGCTCTAAAATCTATGGTGGGTAAATGCATTAATACATGATACCCAAACCATAAACTCAAAATAAAACCTAGCAACGCCAATATAGTTGTAGGTAGTTTAGTGAATACGGGTTTAATGTATTTTACGCCAAAAAATAATATTAAAATTAATACGAGAAGTGCAACATCCTTCCAGAAGGTTTCCCAAGGTTTTAGTTTTATAAAATCCCCAAAACAGCCGCAATCTTTTACCTTTTCAAAATATGCCGCGTAGAATGTTAAAAATGTAAAGAATACAATCATCAACAGTAAACTCCACACTGTGAATTTCGGTTTATAGCCAATAAGTAAAAACACCCCTAAAACCACTTCAAACACCACTACAAACACTGATATTAAAAGCGCATAGGGTTCTAAAAACGGAATGTTTAATACATCTGGGCTAAAATATTCTTGTAGTTTATACGAAAAACCGATGGGGTCATTCAGCTTTATAAACCCTGAGAAAATAAATAATACACCAACTAATATTCTACTTATTGCTACTAATGCTTTCATAACTTATTTAATTTCCAAAAAAAACAAAATATTAAATTTCAAAAAATTACTCATGTTTAAAATTCCAAATTACAAATACTAAAATGCCAAAAACTTAACCATGCTTAATATACCAAATTACAAGTACTAAATTCCAAGACTTACTCAAGCTCAATAATTTAAACTGCTATTTCAATTTATTAATTATGGCCGATAGTATTTTTCTAAGTTCATTGGCTTCGAATTGTAGTTTTTCAATTCTATCCTTTTGTTCTTCATTCAGCTCTTTTAATAATTTTAACCAATACTCACTTTCTTTTGCTTCTTTTCTTGAAATCTTTTGTCTAAATTTCAAATCTTTGTCACCTAACTTTTCATTGCCTTCAATGTAATTGGCTCCTACTGAACCTGAAGATTTTACTAATTGCTTTCCATCTTCAATATTTGAAATTGTTCGTTTTAATTCTTTGACTAAAAACCTACAATCTCTGGCGAATTCAAAAGTTCTAATTTCTAGATTATATACTTTCTGTTTTTCCGAAGCCATTGGGATTTAGAGTTTGGTTTTTGATATTGTTTTTGCTTTAATTTTCACTAAGTAAAATTAAAGCGAAAACCGCATAGTTTATCATATCCTGATAATTCGCATCAATCCCTTCGCTTACTAAAGTTTTCCCTTGATTATCTTCTATTTGTTTTACACGCAATAATTTCTGTAAAATCAAATCTGTTAGGCTACTCACCCGCATATCACGCCATGCCTCACCATAATCATGGTTTTTATCTTCCATCAATTTTTTGGTGATGGCAACATGTTTTTCGTACAATTCGGTAGCTTCTTCAGTGGACATATCTGGTTGCTCTACAACTCCTTTTTCCAACTGAATTAATGCCATAATACAGTAATTGATAATACCTATAAATTCACTTTCCTGTCCTTCCTCAACTTTCTGTACTTCGTTTTCCTGTAAACCTCTAATGCGTTGCGCTTTTATAAAAATTTGATCGGTAAGCGACGGTAATCGTAAAATGCGCCACGCACTACCATAATCGCTCATTTTTTTTATAAATAAACTTTCACAGGTATCTATTACGGCATCATATTGTTTTGAAGTATCTTGCATGAATAAATTTGAATTTTGCGTAAATTTCGCATAAATAATCATAATGTTCAAAGTTTAAGGTTTAAAGTTTTAAACCACATACAAACACCTTATAAAACCTAATTAATGACGATTAATTGCAAAGGCAAACTTATTGATTTATCAAACCCAAAAGTTATGGGCGTTTTGAACGTTACTCCAGATTCATTTTATGATGGTGGAACCTATACAAATGAGGGCTCTATTTTGAAACAAGTAGAACGCATGCTTCGTGAAGGTGCTACTTTTATTGATGTTGGCGCGTACAGTTCTAGACCAAATGCCGACCATGTCTCGGAGGATGAAGAGTTGCGTCGTATTTTACCCATAATACACTTAATTTTAGATAAGTTTCCCGAAACTTTAATTTCTATTGACACATTTAGAAGCAAGATTGCAAACGCTTGTATTAAAGCTGGCGCTGTGTTGATAAACGATATTTCTGCAGGCAAATTGGATGACAATATGCTAGAGACCATTGCAGAATTACAAGTACCCTACATAATGATGCATATGCGAGGAACACCTCAAACTATGCAAAGTTTAACCGAGTATGATGATTTAGTAAAAGATATTTTATTTTATTTTTCTGAAAGGATTACAGCAGCTAGAGATTTAGGTATTATAGATATAATCGTGGACCCAGGTTTTGGCTTTGCGAAAACCTTAGATCAAAATTTTGAATTACTGAACAAACTAGAATTATTTAAAATAATTGAAAAACCTATACTCGTGGGTGTCTCGAGAAAGTCTATGATTTATAAAACCTTAGAAACTACAGCTAAACACGCACTTAATGGTACTACAGTTTTAAATACAATTGGTTTACAGAAAGGCGCTTCTATTTTACGTGTGCATGATGTTAAAGAAGCTGTGGAATGTGTAAAATTGGTTAAATCGTTATATTGTTAACCGCTTAGAGCACTTAAATTATGAGAAGTATATTAGTTTTATTTACAATTATCTGTCTGTTTTCCTGCGGAAACGAAAGAGAATTACAACTCCCACAAATTGAGAAGGCACCAGTTTCCGAATTACAAGATGTCTCAGCTGCCTATTTGTTTTATGATGAAACAAAACCTGACAGTGTAGATCTTAACCGAAAAAATTTGATAAGTACCACAAATTGGTTAGTAAATGTGGATAAACGGTTAACACTAAAACAAGCTATCCCACATATCAAGTTTCTACAATCCAAAAAAGAATCTTCGAGTCATAAAAACCAGAAAGCTAAAAACTATTTTACCTGTCATGATTTGAGTAAGAATAATTTGGGATTTCTGGAGTTTACCAACTGTGAATATTATGAAGGAACTTATTTAGAATATACTGCTAAACAATCTAATTTTAATTACTCAAAAGCACTTCATGTAAATATTTATTCACAAAACGACATAGAACTTTACTTTTCGGATATACCTACTGATTCTTGGAATTCTAATTTAAAAGGGTTAGTAAATAATATTACTTTTAAGCTAAGTAGTTTCCGAGAAAAAATTAATGTTATTTTGAGTTTTGATAAAAAAATGACATTCCAAGATTATATCACCGTAAAATCTGAACTTTATAAAATGCATTCAGCCAATGTGGATATTTCTAAGCACGAATTTATATATTAACCGCAATTTCTTAAATTTACCAAAACCTATTAGCCATTGAACATCTTTGATGACATTTTAAATCTTCGTTTTATAGATTATCTGGATGTTGTGCTTGTTGCACTCCTACTCTACTACCTATATAAATTAGTTAAAGGTACGGTTGCCATCAACATTTTTTTGGGGATCATTATTATCTATGGGGCTTGGAAACTAACGGGCTTTCTAAATATGGAACTCCTGAACGGTATTTTTGGAGGTTTCATGAAAGTGGGTATCATTGCATTAATCGTAGTGTTTCAACCTGAAATCCGTAAGTTTTTATTAATGATTGGTTCTACAAATATTGGAAGACGTCGCAGGTTTTTCCAACAGCTAAAATTCCTTAAAACTGAGACTACCGATGAAACCAATGTTGATGCCATTATTTCTGCATGCAATAAAATGAGCATGTCTAAAACTGGAGCATTAATTGTTTTTGAACGCAATAACAATCTGGATTTCCTATCGGAATCTGGGGATGAAATGAATATTAAAGTAACCCAACCTATTATAGAAAGTATCTTCTTTAAGAACAGCCCATTACATGACGGTGCCATTATTGTAAGCAATAACGTAGTAAAAGCAACGCGAGTTATTTTACCTGTAAATAATGAAAAACATATTCCTCAGCGTTTTGGTTTGCGCCATCGTGCCGCCATTGGTGTTACTGAAAAAACAGATGCCTTGGCTTTAGCCGTTAGTGAGGAAACAGGGCATATTTCCTATTTTAAAGATGGTGAATTTGTGGTGTTTGAAGATACTACAGAACTTGCACGAATGATTAAGAAAGATTTAACCTAATGGAATGTAAAAACTGTAAAGAACAATTACGATCTGAAAGTGATTTTTGCAGTACATGTGGTGCAAAAGTTATTAGAAAAAGGCTAACTCTAAAAAACTTGCTACAACACGTAGGAGAAACATTCTTTAATTATGACAACAAACTCCTAAAAACCATTATTGACCTATTAAAACGGCCAGAACTAGTAATAGATAGCTACGTACAAGGTATTCGAAAACGCTACATAAACCCAATAAATTTCTTTGGGATATCTCTAACGCTAACTGGATTTAGTATTTTCATTATCAGAAAATTTTATAAGAATGTATTAGACGCCTCACAGTTTATGCAAGACTCCGAAATGTACTCTAATGAGGCTTCCCAAAAAATAATGGCGTCTTCAAGTGACTTCTCATTAGATTATAGTTCATTGATTTACTCAGTAATGATTCCAATATTCGCACTCGTGTCTTGGGTACTATTTCTAAATAAACGCTATAACTATACTGAGCATTTAGTAACATACATGTATAGCATGTCTCTATACTCCATATCTACGGTGATTTTTGGATTACTAATATTAGTAATTAAACCAGATCTCTACCTTGCTTTCGGGATGTTTATGTATGTTGTAGCATTATTTTATCATTGCTTTTTATTAAAGCGTCTCTTTAAATTAAGCATTGGAGAACTATTACTTAAAACTCTTCTATTCTTGATTTGTTTAGCATTTCTTTTTGTTGCATTTTCAATGCTAGTGGCAATTTTTATTTTTATAACTTCCTACTTTGATGGTAGCTTACAAGAAATGATAGAAGCCCAAAAAGCTGCAAAAGGTGGTTAAACTAATTCTTTCTCCTTTAAAAACTGCACTTCATATAAGTTCTTGTAGTAGCCATCTTTCTTTTTAAGAAGTTCGTCGTGCGTGCCTTGTTCTACAATTTTTCCTGAATCCATTACTAGAATTTTGTCCGCCTTTTTTACAGTGGCTAAACGATGTGCTATTACAATAGATGTTCTGCCCTTTGTTATTTTATCCGTAGCATTCTGAATCAATTGTTCAGAATACGAATCTACAGAAGAGGTTGCTTCATCCAGTACCAAGATACTTGGATTTGTTACATAAGCTCGTAAAAACGAAATTAACTGGCGCTGACCTGAGGATAACATCACGCCACGTTCTTTTACGTTATAATGATAGCCATTTGGCAATGTACTGATGAATTCATGAACTCCGATGGATTTTGCGGCTTCTATAACTTCGGCCTCAGTCACATCAGGATTATTAAGCGTTATATTGTTCAAAATAGTATCTGCAAACAAAAATACATCCTGCAATACTACGGCTATTTGCGTGCGTAATGATGCTAAAGTCACTTCTTTAATATCAATAGCATCAATGGCTATAACACCATCTTTAATCTCATAAAACCGATTCAATAAATTGATAATCGTAGATTTTCCTGCACCTGTTGCGCCTACTATTGCAATGGTTTGTCCCGCTTTCACATCAAAAGACACGCCTTTTAAAACAGGCTCGTCATCCACATAATTAAACCAAACGTTTTTAAATGAGATATCACCTTTAAAATGCGCCGCTTCATGGGTGCCATGGTCGTCAATTTGTGATGTAGTATCCAACACTTTAAATACCCTTGTGGCAGCAACCATGCCCATTTGTAGCGTGTTAAACTTATCCGCAATCTGTCGTAATGGTCTAAATAACTTGGGGATAAACATAATAAACGCCACTAAAACTCCTTGAGAAGCCGTATCGCTTAACGCATTACCCAAACCTCCAAAATACACCACCAAACCTATGGTAATAGACGATGATAATTCCGCAATAGGAAAGAAAATGGAGTTATACCAAATCGTTTTTAACCAACCTTTTTTATGGCGCTCGTTTATTTGTCTAAATTTTTCATTCTCGATGTCTTCACGCGCAAACAGTTGCAATATTTTCATGCCTGTTAATCGCTCCTGTACAAAAGAATTTAAGTTAGAAACTTCAGTCCGTACTTCCTCAAACGCCTTTTTCATATACTTTTGAAACAAGCGTGTGGCGTACAAAACCACAGGTAACATGGCAAATACAATCAATGTTAGTTTCCAGTTCATGTAAAACATAGCACCAGAAACCACAATCATTGTCAATAAATCTTTAAATATTTGAAACAACCCTTGTCCAAAAATATCTGCAATACGCTCCATATCGGTTACCGAACGTGTAATTAATACACCAACTGAAGAGTTATCATAATACTTCATTTTAAAACGTAACAAATGATTGAACAGTTTCACCCGAACATCTTTTACCACATTTTGCCCCAACCAACCCGAATAATAGATAAAGACTAGTTGAAACAAAAACTCCAAAAACAACAGGCCAACCATGATGAGGACAAAAAACAAAAAGCCCTTAGCCACTTTATTCGTTAAGTTTTCATCAATAGCTTGCTGTAACAAATATGGCGTAGCAACGCCCAAAACGGCTATAATAATAACTGAAATAAAAACTACCGCAAACGTCGTTTTATAAGGTTTTATAAACCTAAACAAACGTTTAAATAATGTAACATCAAATATATTCTCTTTTTGTTTCGCCATCTATAACTTTATCGTTTCTGGGTACACTACATCTGTTAAATATAGCCCGTGCGCTGGCACCGAATAACCGGCTTCACTCCTACTTTTAGATTGTATAATGTTATGTAAATCAGCCACCTCAATTTTACCCAAGCCTACATTTATCATGGTTCCTACAATGGCACGCACCATATTGCGTAAAAATCGGTCGGCAGTAATAGAAAACTGTATTTCGTTATCCTTAGTAAACCAGCGGGCTTTCATAATATTACAATAATACGTTTTTACATCCGTATGGGTTTTAGAAAAGCATTGAAAATCTTTATACTCAAATAAAATTTTGGCTGCTGCATTCATCTTTTCTAAATCTAACGGCTGTTTTATGTAATACGCATTTCGGTGGGTAAATACGTTTTTTCTTAAACTAATGCGATACAGATAACTGCGCCTTACAGCATCAAACCTCGCATGTGCATCAGGTTTTACCTTAAACACATCAGCAATAGCGATATTGAACGGTAAAAACGAATTCAGTTTGTATACTAAATCGTTTGGATTCAACTCCATGTTTGTATCAAAATGCGCAAACATTTGGATAGCGTGTACGCCAGTGTCAGTTCTCCCAGCACCCGCCACGGAGATTTTATCATTTAGTACTGTAGATAATGCATCTTCCAAAACCTCCTGAACCGTTAATGCCTTTGGTTGTATTTGCCACCCGTGGTAGCCACTACCATTGTATGAAAGTTCTATAAAATATCGCAATGCTTTTGTTAGTATTTAAAAACTGCAAAGATAGACAGATTTAAGTACTCAAAGAAAAGACTCTTCTTAATAAAATATAAAAAGTAAATACTACTCTAGCCAATTTCTAAAAATGTAAATAGCCACAAGCTTTTTGGGATGTTATAGTTACACAAATGAAATCCCGTATTTTGAACAAATTTCAGCAACTTTATCGAATTCTGGAGGTCCAGGAGGTAATTCACTTAATTCTTTAAACATTATTTCAATTCCAGCAGGAAAAGCACTAGTACTCATGCTAGCATTTTCATTGCCAACTATTTTCCATGCATGTGCAACATTTCTTGGTGCAAAGGCTATGTCTCCCGCTTTTAAAATAACCGTTTTTTCTCCAACAGATAGCTCTACGCTCCCTTTAATAATCCTAAAAATTTCATCTTCTTTTGTATGAACGTGCGGTGGTATGCCAACTCTTGAGCCACGTTATTAACCCACTCAACAATTTGATTATTGGTATCTTTTCCTGATATTTTATGCGTTTGAATATCCCCAATAACGTTTAAAATATTGCCTTCAGCAGCTTTTATTATTTTTGGACGTTTTTCTAAAAATGACGTAGTAGTTGCTACGATAGTTTTCCCAAATGAAATGATTGGTGTACATGCTAATCCAATTGTTGCAGTAGTTGATTTAATAAATTTTTTTCTGTCCATAACATTGATGTTTAGTCAAATGTATGCATACAAAAATCTTTATTGTCTAGAATAGTTCGGTTATACCTTAGAAATTCGGAACAACTAATATTTTCTTAAGGAGGATGGCGTAGTTCCAGTGTGATTTTTAAAAAAAGAACTAAAATAATCTGGAGAAGAAAAACCTAAATCGTAGCTAATTTCCTTTATAGATTGATTAGAAAATTTCAGTTTATGCCTAGACCTCATAAGCAGCTGTTCCGCAATAATTCCTTTGGCCGTATACCCCAAAACTTCCTTTACACATTCGTTTAAGTATTTAGGTGTTATACTTAAAAGCTGAGCATAATCTGCCACCTCATGGTACTCACAGCAAAACTTATCGACCAATTTTTTAAACTTATAGACTATTGTGTTTTTAGATCTACTATCCGAAATTTTAGATTTTATATTGCATTGCCCATCGCAATAGACAAAAAAAGTATTTAGCAAAGAGAGAATTGCCTCGTTTTTATGGTTGAGTTCAGAGCCTAACAACTCATCTATCATTTCCAGGATAGCTTCTGTTCGTTTAGCTATTCCCGGGCTTAAATTTATTAAGGGTATGTCATCAAGATTAAAAAGCCTCAATTCGTTGATATGTAATTTACTCAGTACTGGATTATTCAAGACCTCGGGGTTCATAGACATTACATATCCAGATTTTTGCTCTTTATTACTACGAAATATTTTCCAATCATGATTTAAGTTTATAAATGAAATCGAGTTTGAAACATTTTCATGGAACTTCCCATCTATTTCTAAACCCTCAATACCGTCTTGCATCCAACAAACATAAAGCATACCATTCTTGGGTTTTTTAGTAACAGGCTTTGATATTTTGTATATATTGATAAAATCAGAACTCATGAAAAACTATTATTCGTTCAACTAAAAAAAGCAACTACATTATCACGAATTTATGGTATTTACTAACAATTTCAAATGTTGTTGGTATCATTATGAAATATAAAAGTAATTAAATACATAAATTTACCCCTAAAGACCAGCAATACATAATGACAAAAATCCTCCTCCTTTCTGATACCCACGGTTACATAGATAACGACATCTTAAAATACGTAAAACAAGCTGATGAAGTGTGGCATGCGGGCGATATTGGAGATTTAAAAGTTACTGATGCCATTAAAGCCTTAAAACCGCTGCGAGGTGTGTATGGTAACATTGATAGTACCGAGATACGCAGTGAGTTCCCAGAACATAATAGGTTTACCTGTGAAGAGGTCGATGTTTGGATGACGCACATTGGGGGTTACCCGCCAAAGTATAATATGCGTGTTGCAGAGGCTATAAAAGCAAATCCTCCACGATTATTTATATGTGGCCATTCGCATATTTTGAAGGTAATGCCTGATAAGAAATTAAACCTCATACACATGAATCCGGGTGCAGTAGGGAAACATGGTTTTCATAAAGTAAGAACCATGCTTAGGTTTACTATTGATGGGAAAACTATTGATAATTTGGAAGTGGTAGAGTTTAAGAGACGGTAATTTACTTCATTAAAACGATAAATAATTTTTGGGTAGTGAAACATTTATATACCCTTATCCATTAATTTAAAATGAGCACCAATGTGTACAGTTTGTCCAATAGGTAAACAACCAAAAACTAAAAAAGTGTTTATTTTCAATTGATTAGTTGTAAATTCGCAGACTTATTTAAAAACAGAAAATAATATTAGCATGAGTCAAGTAAAAGAAAATGATACTGTAAGAGTTCATTATACTGGAAAATTAAGCAATGGACAGATTTTTGATAGCTCACTAGAGAGGGAACCACTTGAGGTTACACTTGGGCAAGGGGCACTTATTCCTGGTTTTGAAAAAGGTATTGTTACTATGAAAGTAAACGAGAAAAAAACAATTACTATTCCAGTTGCTGAGGCTTATGGAGAGGTACAAAAAGAATTGTTCTATGATGTAAAGAAGGAACAACTTCCACAAGATATGACACCTGAGGTTGGTATGGGATTAGCTTCTAGAGGTGAAGATGGCAGAGAGATGCAATTTAGAATCGCTGAAGTTAAGGAAGATTATATTGTTGTGGATGCTAACCATCCGTTAGCTGGACATGATCTAACTTTTGATTTGGAACTTATTGAAATAAAATAAAAACTGTGATTAATAATTTGAAAAGCCTGAAAAACAATTCAGGCTTTTTTTTGTGATTTAAATGAATAAAAAAGCCCAAGGTCTTCACCTTGGGCTTACGCACTAATACTACTAAGATGTTAGGTTTAACGTAATCGATCTACAGATTTTACAAGATCTTCATCCTTTTTAATGGCTTTATTGGCCAAGGCCAAAAACACGATAGAAATTATAGGAAGAAACATCCCAATACCTTTCTCTGAAACCTCAGTTTCTCCAGATAAATTTAGAGATTGATACACGAAAAATCCTAGTAAAAAAAAGTTTAATATGATGTTAAGACGCCCCAAAACAAATTGGAGCTTCCTGTTTTTAAATAAAAATATGGTAATCATAGACAAAATACCCGATGCTAAAAACGCTGCAAATACAGGTAATTCATCTTTTGCGAAAACCGTAGAACCATCATTTGTAATCCATAAGTGAAACACAAATATAAGCCCAAGTGCATTGCCTGCTGCTAGTATTAAATATACGGTTTGAATGCGTTGTAACATTTGATTTTATATTCTGGAAGGCAAAAATAGTAGTTTCTTTATTAATTTGACAGCTTAAATTAAAATAAAGTTGTATTATTGCATCATTAATTCACAACAATCGCCAGTACAGATTGTTAACTCTTCAGAATAAAAAATCTATTTTTTTTCGGAAAAACTTAAATTTTATATCCAATATAATAGCATTCAATTAAACATTTATGTTTGAAATTTCACAACTCAAAGAAAAGAAACTTACTGATTTACAAGACATTGCAAAACAATTAAGCATTCCCAAATTCCGTTCTATGAAAAAACTGGATTTGGTATATCAAATATTAGACAAGCAAGCTGCTGATCCAAGCGCTGCCAAAGAAATCGCACCTGTTGCTTCTAAAAAAGAACAGCAACCAGCTAAAAAGCCTAGACAACGGTTACAAAAAGATGCAAAACCTGTCACTAATAAGGACGATAGCAAACCTTCTAATAGTACTCCGAAGGAAAAACCTGCTGCTGATACAAGTGGCAATAAACCGTCTGGTAATGATAACAATCCAAAATCTTCCAACACAGGTAATCAAAATAGAGGACCGCGCGATAATAAGCAACGAAATCAAAACCAACGACGCGACAATAGCCACCAACATAAAAATCAAAAAAGCCATGGTAATAACGGCAATAAGGACAATAGAAACCGTTACCGTGAGCCTGATTATGAATTTGATGCCATTATTGAAAGTGAAGGTGTTTTAGATGTTATGCAAGATGGCTATGGGTTTTTGAGATCCTCAGATTACAACTACCTATCATCGCCTGATGATATTTATGTATCGCAATCTCAAATTAGATTATTTGGGCTAAAAAAAGGTGATACAGTTCTAGGGCACGTACGTCCGCCAAAAGAAGGTGAAAAATATTTCCCTTTAATCAAGGTGAGTAAAATTAACGGTCAGGACCCTAATGTGGTGAGAGATCGTGTAGCTTTTGAGCATTTAACACCTTTGTTCCCTCAAGAAAAATTCAATATTGCAGAACGCCAAAGTACTATTTCTACCAGAATTATGGACTTGTTCGCTCCTATTGGAAAAGGCCAACGTGGTATGATTGTATCGCAACCTAAAACTGGTAAAACCATGTTACTTAAGGATGTGGCCAATGCTATTGCAGCTAATCATCCTGAAGTATATCAAATGATTTTATTAATTGATGAGCGCCCTGAAGAAGTTACCGATATGCAACGTAATGTTCGCGGTGAGGTAATTGCTTCTACATTTGATAAAGAAGCGCATGAACATGTAAAAATTGCTGATATCGTATTAGAAAAAGCAAAGCGTTTGGTAGAGTGTGGGCATGATGTGGTAATTCTTTTAGATTCTATTACACGTTTAGCAAGAGCATACAATACCGTACAACCAGCTTCTGGTAAAATACTTTCTGGTGGTGTAGATGCTAATGCTTTACATAAACCAAAACGTTTCTTTGGTGCAGCGCGTAATATTGAAAATGGTGGTTCTTTAACCATTATAGCTACAGCGCTTACCGAAACTGGTTCTAAAATGGACGAAGTAATTTTCGAAGAATTTAAAGGTACAGGTAATATGGAACTTCAGTTGGATAGAAAAATATCCAACCGCAGAATTTTCCCTGCTATCGACCTTACCTCTTCAAGTACACGTCGTGATGATATATTGCTCGATGAAAATACCGTACAACGCATGTGGGTAATGCGCAAATACCTTGCGGATATGAACCCTGTTGAAGCTATGGAGTTCATCAACGACCGTTTCAAACAAACTAGAAACAACGAAGAATTTTTAATATCCATGAATGGATAATTAGAAAGCTGACTAACTTAAATTAACTACTAGCCTCAACAGTAATGCTGAGGCTTTTTTGTGCGCTATCATTTATTAACTCTAAATTATATTTGATTTAAAAATATTTATCTTTGCTGACTATAATTTCATACTATGATTTACAGGTTTAGAGTCATTTTAGACAACGACACAGAGGAAGACGTTTTTCGTGATTTAGAAATTCGGGAAACGGATTCTTTAGAGGATTTGCATAACATCATTACCCAATCATTTGGTTTTGATGGCACGGAAATGGCATCATTTTACCTTAGCAATGACCAGTGGGAACAAGGTGAAGAAATTTTGTTATTTGATTTAAGCGATGACGGTTCTGCACGCTTGATGAATGAGACAGAAATTAGTGACGTGGTTCATGAAGCACAAACTAAACTGATTTACGTGTATGACTTTTTGAGTATGTGGACGTTTTATGTTGAGCTAGCAGAAATTGTAGAGGTTATTGAAGGACACGACTACCCCAACCTTATGTTTGTACAAGGACAAGTTCCTGATACTGCTCCAGATCGTGTTTTTGAAGCTGACGACAATGACGACTTCAATGAGTTTGATGACGGTATCGACATTGAAGATTATGACAATTTAGACTTTGATGAAAACTGGAATTAAATTCTTTTTTTTCTAATGCTTAAAGGATTTACGTTTTCGTAGTTGTTGACCAAAAACTCTAATGCTTTTTCTAAAATTTCACCCATTGACTTACACCGCTTGAAACTAACATCGTGGGTGTATTCAAAAATTTTCATTTTCAATAGATCGATATGCTCTTTTTTTGAAATTGAATCTGCAATCATACAATCCAAAAGCTCGTAGATACGTGAAAAATAACTCTTTAAGCGTTTTACCAAAATAGAACGTTCTTCAATTTTATATTGTTCTATAGACATTTTTTGGAAAGAATCTGAAACTATTTTTACCATTTCTAAATTCTCCTTAAAAAACTGCGGACGATAGATATTAAATTTTCCTTCATAGGATTGTTGGTCAAAATCAATCGCTCTTATTTTGTAAACTACTTTGTCAAAATCATGTGTTGGTACTATTACGTAATTATAGGAGCGCATATCACCTAAAAGCCTAATCATACAACGCTCATTAAACTTCACAAACTCCTTTGCAATTTGCGCTTTTTCACGTTTCGTACAATTGGGTAGCATATCTTTTATAAATACATCTCCAGGTATTCCAGCAATATGTTCTTCAATTAAGGTATTGCTACTCACTAAAAAATTGAGATTGTATGGTGAAAGCATATGCTCTAACTCTAATCCATAAATTCGCGAAGCATCGGCAGTTTTTACGTAAAAATAAGTATAGTTATCGTTTAAAATATTTCTAACTTTTATTCGAAATGGTTTGGAATTTCCAAACGTACAGTAGTCTATGGCATCTACACTTAAAAACGGAAAAATATCCTCGTTACCATCAGAATGTAAAATTGTATATACTTTTTTTAACGACGCATCTATTTCCTTTCTATCAAATTCGCTATAATACACCCGCACCCATAGCGTATCCTCATCGTCTTCATCCAATACTTCAATGGCACCTTGAAACCTCAAAAGATCTTCATAAAATATAGGTAACGTTATGTTTCTACTATAATCAGAAAGATAATCGTTTAATTTTTCTGAAATAGGATAGGAAGGTTTGCGTTTTGAAATCTTTAAATCGTCCATAGGGTTTGTTATTATTCAAAATTAAACTTTTCTTTATATTTCTCTAGTTTTGCGATTAATAAATTAAAGTAAACTTCGTTTGGCTTATTGAGGAGTTCTTTTTTAAGAACTGTAACAAAAAGAGAACATATTCGTCTTAGAAATATAACTAATCATCTACTGAATATTTTTCAGTATAAAATATTTGCTTTTGGAACCTATTCTAACAATCAACAATCTTACTAAGAAGTTTGGCTATTTAACCGCCGTAAAAGATCTTTCCTTTACTATTAACAAAGGTAATGTATATGGTATATTAGGACCTAATGGTAGCGGTAAATCCACAACCTTGGGTGTTGTGCTTAATGTAGTTAATAAAACATCGGGCGATTTTAAATGGTTTAATGGCAACACTACTACACATGATGCACTTAAAAAAGTAGGCGCCATAATAGAAAGACCAAATTTTTACCCCTACATGACGGCCTCTGAAAACTTAAAATTAGTGTGCAAAATTAAAGGTGTAGATGTAAGTAAAGTTGATGAAAAGCTAGAAGTAGTTGGATTGTTAGAGCGCAAGAATAGTAAATTTAGAACCTATTCATTGGGAATGAAACAGCGCTTAGCTATTGCATCTGCACTATTAAACGACCCTGAAATTCTTATTCTAGACGAGCCTACAAATGGTCTAGACCCTCAAGGTATTCACCAAATTCGTCAAATTATAAAAGATATTGCCAATCAAGGCACTACCATTCTATTAGCATCTCATTTACTAGATGAAGTTGAAAAAGTATGCTCGCATGTTGTGGTGTTGCGCAAAGGTGTAAAATTATATTCTGGCCGCGTAGATGAAATGATTTCTAGCCATGGTTTCTTTGAACTAAAGTGTAATAACCAACAAGCGCTTTTAGATTTTCTGGAAAATCATGATAAATTTGGGCAAGTTAAAATAGAAGATAACTTAATCACAGCTTTTTTAAATGAACCCTTAAGTTCTGAAGATTTTAATAAACAACTTTTTGAAAAAGGTATTATACTTACCCATTTGGTACAGCGTAAAGAAAGTCTTGAAGAACAATTTTTACAATTAACCGATAACAACTAACCTGCTACCAATGTTACGACTTTTACAACTAGAATTACAAAAGCTACTGCTCAACAAAACGAGTAAAGTGCTAATTTTTATATCATTTATATTACCATTTTTTGTTATTTTATTGTCATCACTTAAAATAAATGTTTTCGGTTTTTTTACTTTAGAGCTTGGAGAATTAGGAGTATTCAACTTCCCTATTATATGGCATTTAACTACATTCTTTGCATCTCAGTTTAAATTTTTCTTTGCTATTGTTGTAGTAAGTATGATTGGAAATGAATACAGCAATAAAACCCTGAAACAAAATTTGATAGATGGCTTGAGTAAAAAGGAATTTATTTTATCTAAATTTTATACTATAATATTCTTTTCGCTTATTTCCACAATTTTAATTGGGCTAATTTCATTGTGTATAGGATTATATTATTCGAGTTATAACGAATTTGGAATCATCATCCAAGAGATGGATTATCTAGTTGGATATTTTGTAAAACTAGTTGGATTTTTCAGTTTATGTTTGTTCTTGGGTATGTTGGTGAAACGTTCTGCATTCGCTCTTGCTTTTTTATTTGTACTCTATATTTTTGAATGGATAGTATTTTGGGGAGCTTATGAAATTTTTGGGAATGCAGAAAGTGCTTTTAAAATCAAAAATTTTATGCCTTTAGAATCAATGTATAAACTTATTGACCAACCGTTCCAACGTGTTGCTATGACCAAGTTTCCAGAAAAATCAGAATTAGTTTACGACTATGCCGTGCATTGGTACGAAATAGTAATAGTACTGGGTTGGACAGCGCTGTTTGTCTTTTTGTCGTTAAGATTATTAAAAAAGCGCGATTTATAATATCTTTGAAAGCATTTGCTATGTAAAAGATGAAAAACCCCATATTATTCATAATCTTCTGGATTATTACTTTTAGCATTTCTGCTCAAAAACAGGCGGCCAATTGGTATTTTGGAGAAAACGCAGGACTTAAATTTAATCTGGACAACAACAGTGTTAATGTTGTTCGCGACGGACGATTAAGTACCAGGGAAGGTTGTGCAAGTATTTCCGATGACAGGGGCAACCTTCTTTTCTACACAGATGGAATTACCATCTGGAATAGAAATCATAATATAATGGTTAATGGTAATGGCTTGCATGGAGATTCCTCCAGCACACAATCTGGAATAATTGTTCCTAACCCAGATGATTCAAATATCTATTATGTATTCACTGTAGATAATTTTATTGATCAGGTAAATTTTGGACTCAACTATTCGATTGTAGATATGCGATTAAGTGGTGGACTTGGACAAGTAACAACAAAAAACGTAAACTTACTACTAAACTGTTCCGAGAAAATAACGGCAGTAATAAAGGATTGCTTAGATGGTTCTTTTTGGTTGTTAACCTTTGCTTCTGTTGACGGTACTATACCCATTTACAATACATTTCATGCATTTGAAATTTCAGGTTCTGGCGTCAACACTAACTCAGTAAAATCTACATTTCCTCTCTCTATATCAGATGCTAGAGGTTATTTAAAACTCTCTCCTGATGGAAAACGTGTTGCCTGCGCCAATGCTTCAAACGGTATGTTTGTTTACGATTTTGATACTACTACCGGCAGTGTTTCAAACCAAAAACCGCTAAGCCTAAATGGTGCTAACAATGCCATTTTCCCATATGGTGTAGAATTTTCACCTGATAGCAATCTACTTTACATAAATGCCTCAAATGATTTTTTTGACTCCCAAAATCCAGAAAATGCTAATAACCCTGCTAATCATTTTGCAGCTTTATATCAATTTGATTTAAGGCAAAACGATTTACAATCGACCGAAATAATTATTGATGAACGACAACTGTATCGAGGTGCATTACAACTTGGACCCAATGGTAAAATCTATAGGGCATTAAGTGCATCTTATTTAGATGGATTAAGCGGATTAAGTGTTATCGAAGAGCCAAATAAAATTGGAGCCTTGTGCAATTACAACCATAATTCCATAAACTTATCCCCCTCACTATCCTCGCAAGGTTTACCCCCATTTATAGCTTCGTTTTTTAATTCTCAAATTGATATCATAAAAAATGGAAGAAGTCAGGTAAATCTCGAATTATGCGATAACGACTCGTATACGTTAACATCAATTAATATACCCGGAGCCTCATATACTTGGTCGAGAGATGGTATCCCATTACCTGAAAACACATTTGATCTAGAAGTAAATCAAGCTGGACATTATGAGGTTTTTATAGACCCAAACAATGGTGAATGCGCAATTGAAGGACAAGCATTTGTGAATTTTAATGAAAATCCTATAGGTTATGACCATACTATTTTACAATGTGATGAAGATGGCATAAACGACGGATTGACCCTTTTCAATTTAGAAGAAGCCACCGTGAACTTAACTGGAGGTATTGACAGCTTGTCTGCTAGATTTTACCTAGATCAGGCAAGAACCAACCTAATAACAGAACCGGACAACTTCATGAATACAACCACCATACAAGTAATATATGCACAAGTATTTAATATTAAAACTGAATGTATGGTAGATGTAGAACTAACCCTTGAAGTTAGTGTTACTGATGTTTTAAATACTGAAATAGCAGTTTGCGATTATGATGGTTTAGAGGATGGTATTCACGAATTTAATCTAACTAATGCCAATACTGCGATTACTACTGGACTTTCTACAAATGTAAATATCTCCTATTATGAGACATACGAGGATGCACTATTAGAAAAAAATAATCTAAGTGATGTTTACACAAATACTACACCTTACAATCAAATTATTTTCGCTAGGGCCGAAAACAATAATAACTGCTATGGTATAAGCGAAGTTTTACTAATTGTAGATCAGCCACCACAGATTCAAACCGAGGAATTATTTTATTACTGCACAAATTCGTTTCCACAGACCATAACTATTGATGCTGGCTTAAATACTACCAATTATTCAGATTTTATCTATAGTTGGTCCACAGGAGAACAAACCAATGAAATCGCCATTAATTCCGCTGGCACGTATACTGTAACGGTTACCAATATAGCTACTGGTTGCGCCGCAGAAAGGGTAGTTACGGTGGAACCATCTGGTCTTGCTACTTTTGCACCATTTGAAGTAGTTGACGCCGCACAAAATAATACCGTAGCTGTAAACGTTACTGGAGATGGCATATATCAATTTAGTCTTATTAACCAAGACAACGGTGTAACCCTACCATACCAAGACAGTAATATTTTTGATAATGTAAAACCTGGTATATATACAGTATCAGTTAAAGACATTAAAAATAGTTGTGGTATTGTAGAAAGTGCTGTTTCGGTAATAGGTTTTCCTAAATTCTTTACGCCAAACAATGACGGTCAAAACGATACTTGGCAAGTGTATGGGGTTTCAAGAATGTTCCAGCCCGATAGTAAAATAATGATCTTTAATAGATACGGAAAACTAATGAAAGAAATTAGCCCTATTGGAGAAGGCTGGGATGGTTTAGTAAACGGGCAAGTGCTACCTGCAGATGATTATTGGTTTTCAGTAGAGCTTCAAGATGGTAGGGTATTTAAAGACCATTTCACGCTTAAAAACTAGTAAGTTGAAATTTTATAAAAAACTAATTTATTTTTTATCGTTTCTAGTACCTTTTAGTTTCTTATTAGGACAAGAACCTACAGATTGTATTGCAGCCGTAATTGCCTGTGGAAACTCGCAATTAAATTTAGATGTTAATGGTATCGGTACCCAAGAGTTAGGGTTTGGCATTAATTGCTCTAGTCAAGAAAACAACAGTGTATGGCTAAAGGTTACTACTGTAACAGCTGGCACATTGGGTTTTACCATACGCCCTTCAGTAGCTGATATTAACGAGGATTATGATTTTTTCGTTTTTGGTCCCAATGTATCTTGTAGTAATATAGGGTCCGCTATTAGATGCTCTACAACAAATCCTGTACAGGCTGGTTTAACTAGTAATTTTACGGGTATGAATGGATCATCTACAGACTTTAGTGAAGGTCCTGGAGCTAGTGGAGATAGTTTTGTACAATGGCTAGATGTACAAGTAGGTGAAACCTATTATATAGTTATCGACAGACCAATTGGAGGAAGCGCTTTTTTTTTAGACTGGACAGGTTCGGCTAGTTTCGCTGATCCTCCCGTAAATAGCGCAGATATATCAAATACACCAATTAATCTAGAAAGTTGTGATAATTTGGCACCATTCAATGATGGCTTTATGCCTTTTAATTTAGAAAACAATACCAATACTATTTTGGGAACACAAAATGATGTTACCGTTACTTATCATATATCTGAAAGTGATGCTAACATTGGTATAAATCCATTATCAAGCCCTTATACTAACATAGCAAATCCACAAATAATCTACGCAAGAATTACGAATAATAATACCGAGTGTTTTGAACTTACTCAGTTTAATCTTAATGTAAATTTAGGCCCTAATTTTGCAACACCATCAGATTATGTAATTTGTGATGATTTAAATGATGGCGATAATACCAATGGAAGAGCGGTATTTACACTTTCTAGCAAAACTAATGAGATTTTAAACGGACAAAATCCATCCGAAATCAACATAACTTATCATAGTACGCAGATAGGAGCAGAGCTTAACATGCCCGCTACAATAGTTCCAAACAGTTATTACAACAATACCCCATTTAATGAAGAAATTTACGTGAGAATTGAAGATGCGTTTAACGCAAATTGCTTCAGCATCTCTCCCCTTCTATTGGTTGTGAACCCAGCAGCAACAAGAATAGACCACAATATTTTGCAATGTGATGAGGATGGCGTTACAGATGGTCTAACCATTTTCAATCTAAATGAAGCCAATACTATTTTAACAAATGGTGTTGATAATCTTTCAACAAAATTCTATGTAGATAATGCCAGATCAGATGAAATTATTAATCCCGATACATATTTAAATGCTACAAACCCACAAACTATTTACGTTGAAGTTATAAATGATATCACATCATGCGTTACAGATGCAGAATTAACACTTGATGTGAGTCTTACAGATTCTTTTAACACCAGTATTACAACCTGTGACGATGACGGTACAGAAGATGGGTTTTACATGTTTAATTTGAATGATGCCGATGCTGATATTGTTAACGGACTTCCAACCGGCTTAGATATTTCATATTTTGAAAGCTATGAAGATGCCCTTATTGAACAAAATAGTTTGAACAACACCTACACAAATACAATTGCTAATTCACAAACCATTTATGCCAGGGTTGAAAATAACAATGACTGCTATGGTATTAGTGAGATTCAACTAATTGTAAACCCTTTGCCAGATATAGAAACCGAAGCAGTTGCAAAATATTGTCTAAACTCATTTCCCCAACCTATCCTAATAAATGCGAGTCTAAATAGCGGCAACATTTCAGACTTCCTATACAATTGGTCGTCAGGAGAGCAAGATTATACCATTCAAGTTAATGAAATAGGTAACTATTCTGTTACGGTTACAAATAGAATTACAGGATGTACAAAAGAAAGAGAAATAGTGGTTGAGGCATCAAATATTGCAAACATTGAATCCATAGACATTACGGATGCCGCCCAAAATAATACTATAACTGTTAACGCCCTTGGAGAAGGCATTTACGAGTATAGCCTAGTTAATGCCGATGGTATAAGTTACGATTATCAAGAGAATAACACTTTTGAGAATATAAAACCGGGTATTTACACCATTCTGGTAAGAGATATTGAGAACAACTGTGGCACTATTCAACAAGATGTTTCTGTAATTGGTTTTCCTAAATTCTTTACGCCTAATAACGATGGAGAAAATGATACTTGGCAAGTATATGGAATTTCAAATACCTTTCAATCACAGGCTAAAATATTGATTTACAACAGGTATGGTAAATTACTAAAAGAACTATCGCCTTTAGAAGAAGGATGGGATGGTGTTTTTAACGGACAATTATTACCTAGTGATGACTATTGGTTCTCTGTCCTGTTGGAAGATGGAAGATTGTTTAAAGACCATTTCACACTAAAAAATTAATACTAAAACTTATTTTTATTGCTTTTTATCGTATTTTTTTGCGTTTCGTCTAAAATATATTTACTTTCGATACTGCAATACATCTTTAAAAAGTTGTAGTTTTACCCAAATTAGATACATTGAAACAGCCCCCACATTTCAATATTATTCTTATCGCACTTATATTTAGTGCATATTCCCTTGTTGCACAACAAATTAACGTTAATGGAAACGTTACTGTGAACCAACTTATCGAGGATAATTTGGTAGATGGCTGTGTTGAGGTTTCCAATGTTACATCACTTGTAAATGGAGATAGTAATGGTTTTAGAAGTTTTGCAGAATTTAGTCGTGGCACTTCCAATTTTCCTTTTGAAAGTGGTATTATGCTCTCTACTGGAAACGCAGAATCTGGTGGAAACACACTAATAACTACCGACCTAAGCGAAGGGGCAACCACTTGGGGAACAGACCTAGATTTAGAAGCAGCTCTAGGCAGCAACAACTTTTTAAATGCTACTTCAATTGAATTTGATTTTGTTTCCATATCCAACCAAGTACAATTTAATTATTTATTAGCATCAGAAGAATACTCAGGCATCAACCCTTGCCAATTCTCGGACGGCTTTGCATTTTTAATTAGAGAAGCCAGTAGTACCGGCCCCTACCAAAATATTGCAGTAGTACCTGGAACAACAACGCCAGTAAGCACCAATACTGTGCACGATGAAATCGTAGGGGTTTGTCCTGCACAAAACGAACAATATTTTGATGGCTATAATATTGGTGACACCAATTACAATGGTAGAACTGAAGTGCTAACAGCTACGGCAACGATAATACCTTATGTACAATACCACATAAAGTTAGTAATTGCAGATCAAGCAGATCAAAGATTTGATTCGGCTGTTTTTATTGAAGGAGATAGTTTTAAAATACTTGACCTTGGTGAAGATATTTCAACATGTGCAAGCTCAGTAACGTTAGATGCCGATATTCAAAATCCTTCATCGACCTATCAATGGTTTTTAAACGGCAGTACAACGCCTATTTCTGGAGAAACCAATACAACACTAAATGTTACCCAAAGTGGAAATTACAGAGTAGAAATTACCACACCTTTAGGCTCATCAAGCTGTATTGAAGAAGATGAAATTATAGTAAACATTCAAAACGAAATCACTCTAAATGGCATTTCAGATTATCAACTATGTGATGACTTAAGTGGCGATGAAGTAGAAACATTTGACCTTTCCACAAAAGATGCAGAACTGGCAACTATCATTAACTTTACAAACTTTACCTTTAGTTATCATTTATCTGATGCTGAGGCCCGTTCTGGGAATAACCAAATAACAAGTCCAATACAAAACACATCATTAAGTCAACCTATTTTTGTAAGAATAGACGATTTAGATTCTGGATGTGTGGCTTACACTTCGTTTAATATTGTTGTAAACACTATACCAAATATAACACCCCCAGCGAATTTGGCTATTTGCGATAGCGATAACGACCCAAGTGATGGCTTTACAACCATAGATTTAAGCGTAAAAAATGATGAAATTACATCTGGAGACAACAATTTAGTTGTAACCTATCATTACAATACTGTAGACGCAAACAATGGTAACAACCCTATACCAATACCGTACATCAATAGCAATACGCCTACTGAATCTTTATTTGTTAGGGTAGTAAATGCTTCCACTGGTTGCTATACCACAAGTACATTAACCGTAGATATTACAAACAGCCCTATTGTAAATAGAGACCCTATCCCTTTAGATGGTTGTGATACAGATCATGATGGCACTGATACTTTTGATTTAACTCAAGCCATTAACGATATTCTCCAAGGTTTAACAGGAGTAAGCACGACTTTTCATGAAAGTTTAGCCGACGCCAACGAAGGTATAAATGCCATAGCTAACGAAACAAATTACCAAAATATAACACCAGATGTGCAAACAGTTTTTGTTCGTATAGAAGATAACATTACCGGTTGTGCCTCAGTAGTTCCTCTAGAAATTCATACAAACTTATTATTAACCGGTACAGATACAGGAGATTTTGCTTTATGCGATGACGGATCAAATGACGGTATAGCAGATTTTAATTTATACGTGGTTGAAACATATATCGCTAACGAACTCCCAGGAGTAACGGTAACTTTTTATGAAACTCAAACAGATTTTGACAACAACAATCCTTTAGATAAAAATCAAATTTACGCTGCTTCGAATCCAACAAATCTAATTATAAGCATTGGTAATGGCAGTTGTACGGAGGTTTCGGATATCAATCTTCTAGTAAATCCGGTTTTAGTTTTTAATCCTATTGCACCTGTTCCATATTGTGACGACGACGACGATGGTGTGGTTAGTATAGAGCTAGCGACTTTTGACGACCTAATTACTGCCGGAAATATAGATTTTACCGTGTCTTATTTTGGATCACAAACTGATGCCGATACAAACATAAATCCATTACCGCCATTTTACGCAAATACTTCACCTACTGAAACTATTTACGCCAGAATTGAAAATATAGATACCGGATGTAATACGGTTGAAGTTTTTGAAATAGAGGTTCGGCCAGCACCACCAATATCTCAACCGTCTCCATGGCTAATTTGTGATAATGACGATGATGGACTTACTATTTTAAACCTTAATGATAAAATACCAGAAATTGTTACCAGTACCTCAGGTTTAGATATAAATTTCTTTACCGCTTTTGATGAAGCCAATAATAATACAAATCCAATTACAGATGTTACAAATTTTGAAACTGGAACACAAACTGTTTACGTTAGGGTAGAGAGTACAGTTTCTGGTTGTTATGCAATAGCGAATCTAGAAATCATTGTTAATACCGTTCCTGTTTTTGGAACTATCAGTAATTTTCAACTTTGTGAGGATGATAATGACGAGCGCACCGAGTTCTTGTTTTCTGATTGGGATGCCGAAATACTAAATGGTCAAACAGGAAAAGAAGTATTTTACTTTGAGGATGCCGCATTTACAACGCCAATAGACAAAACAAGCCTTTACACAAATACATCGAGCCCACAAACAATTTATGTTCGCGTTGAAAACATTACTGATGCTAATTGTAATGCCACATCATCATTTTTTATAGAGGTTGGAGCAAATCCAGATTACAATCCTCCTTCTTCTTTCTTAATTTGTGATGATAATAGTAATGACGGTATTGGTGTTTTTGATTTAAATGAAAAAATAGAAGAAATCTCTCAAGGTTCAACAACAAATTTAGATATCAATTTCTTTTTAAGTGAATTTAATGCTTTAGAAAATATAAACCCTATTCCTTTAGCTTTTACTAATACTACTAATCCACAGCAACTTTATGTAAGGATAGATAATCAAGATTCTGACTGTTTTGTTGTTGAAGATTTTGGTATAAACGTTGTAGCTGCTCCAGACCTATCTGATGCCGATATTTTTGATTTATGTGATGATGACTATGATGGTTTCGTAACGTTTGACTTAGATAATGCTCAATATGAAAACTTTGATAGGATACAAACTGGCACGGTTGTTAATTATTTCGAAAATATTGATGATGTTGATAACGATGCTTTGGCCATTACCAACCCCAATACATACGTTTCAAACTCTAAAACCGTATATATTAAAGTAACGAATACGCTTACAACGTGCTATACAGTATTACCATTACAACTTGCAGTAACACCTCTACCCATTATCCAATTTAATGGAACTTACGAAATATGTGACAACGACGCAGATATATTCGATTTATCAATAATGGATGATATTATAGTTGAAGATTTAAGCACTGTAGGCATTACATACTACAGCAATCCAACCGATGCTCAAAATAATAACAATGCGCTTAGTACAAATTTTAATTACACTTCAAACAGTCACGTTATTTATACTCGTATGGAAGACTTATCCACCGGTTGCATTGGTTACGGAAGCTTTACTTTGCAAGTCAATCAAAATCCAATAGCAAATCCGCCGCAAGATTTAATTTATTGTGATGATGATTTTGATGGTATTTTACAATTTAATCTGGTAGAAACTGCCGCTGATATATTAGGTACTCAAAATGCATCTGATTATGAAATATCGTATCATAGCTCATCGGTTGATGCGCAAGACGACATAAATCCGTTAGATACTTTCCATGAAGTAAACCTAAATCAAACTATATACGCTAGATTGGAAAACAGAAATACTGGCTGTTACGCTATCACTCAGTTTAATACACAAGTGTTGCCCCTTCCTGTTATTCCCATTAACGATGTTGTAGCTCTGTGTACAGATGACCTTCCGCTTACCATAAGTGCTGAAACTGGAAACGCGGGTGATACATATCTGTGGTCTAATGGCGCAACTACTCCTGAAATAACTTTAGTTAACGCAAGCCAGATCGGTACTTACGCAGTTACGGTTACCAAATCTAATGGCTGTATGTACACTCAAGATTTTGAGGTGATAGAATCGCAACAGGCGCCTTTAAACCCAAGTACAACGGTTAATTTTGCAGACCCAAATAGCATTACTGTAAATATAGATGCAAATGCCACTGGAGATTATAGGTTTATATTAGATAATGGCGAACCCCAAACATCTAATGTTTTTGATAATGTTACAATAGGAAGCCACGACATAACAGTGATAGACTTAAATGGTTGCTCACCAGCATATGACACCGTATTCATTTTTGACATTCCAAAGTTTGTGACTCCAAATAACGATGGCTTTTTTGATAGATGGCATATAACTGGAGCTGATCAATTACCTGGAACTCTTGTTTACATTTATAACAGACATGGTAAACTTTTAAAAATGTTACCCCATAATTCTCCTGGGTGGGATGGCACGTTTAATGGTGCTAATATGCCTGCAGACGATTATTGGTTCTCAGCGGATATCGTTCATGAAGGTGAAAGTTTCAATATTAGAGGCCATTTTGCTTTGAAACGCTAATTATATCCAAGTTTTTTAACAGTTCGTCTTTTTTCTTAAATATACCCTTAACTGAGTACTAATTTTTTCATATAAAATTCTAAATTTACTTTGCTATTAACAAATAAGTTGGTTCGCCCCTAGCTAACTGGTTCAATCAACTGTATGAAGAATTTTTACTTTCTATCCATTATTTTTACTCTATTTTTTAACACCAACGTTTTTCCTCAACAAATCACCACAGATAGCTCTATCCCATTAGAGCAACTAATTTTAAACAATTTGGCACAAGGCTGTGTAGAAATTAGTAATATCTCTTCAAACATAAATGGTAGTATAAATAATTTAGAAAGTTATGGGTATTTTGAGAAAGGTAGTTCTGCCTTCCCATTCGAAAACGGCATAGTACTGTCTACCGGAAATGTAAATTCAGCAGGTAACACCATTAATACAACTACTTTAAATGAAGGTGAAGAAAACTGGGGTACCGATGCGGATTTAGAGAATGCATTGGGCATTATTAATACCCTAAATGCCACAACTATAGAGTTTGATTTTGTATCGTTTTCAAACCAAATACAATTTAATTACCTATTAGCTTCAGAAGAATACTATTTAACAAATCCATGTAGTTATAGTGATGGTTTTGCCTTTTTAATCAAAGAAGCTGGAACTATAGATCCATACGAAAATATCGCTTTAATACCTGGCACTAATACTCCCGTAAACACTACAACCATTAGGGAAGAAGTCGTAGGATTTTGTCCAGCTCAAAATGAAGCCTATTTTCAAGGCAATAATCAAGGTGACACCAATTTTAATGGTAGAACAACTGTTTTAACCGCAAACGCATCTATAATACCTAATGTGAAATATCATATTAAATTGGTTATTGCAGATCAAGATGATCAAAATTTTGACTCCGCTGTTTTTATCGAAGGTAATAGTTTTAATGCCTCAGTAAATCTTGGTGATGATATTTCAACTTGCGCAAATAACGTTGACTTAAATGCAGATATTAACAATAGCTTAGCCACTTATGCTTGGTATTTAGATGGAATTGTAATTCCTGGTGCAGACACTCCTAATCTTACAGCTACAACATCTGGAAACTATAAAGTAGAAATAACTATCGGTCTAAATAACTCCAGTTGTGTGATAGACGACGAAATAGCAATAACATTGAATGGAGAACAAATTTCAGGAGACATTACCAATTTTATTCTATGTGATGACAATAGTAATGATGGTGTAGAAAGTTTTGATTTAGACTTGAAATACTACGAGATTCTATATTCTGTCCCATCAGGTTCATATAACATATCCTATCATTTATCTGAAGACGATGCCAGAAACAACGCAAACCCAATCACATCTCCATATTCAAACACCAGCAACCCACAATTAATTTATGTTAGAATTCAAGACATTAATAATGGATGCATTGCCTACCCTACCTTCAACTTAATTGTAAACGAAGCTCCAACAGTTACAAAGCCTCAACCCATTTTGGTCTGTGACGATTTAGACAATGATGGTTTTAAGGAAATTGATTTATCCCAGTCAAATAATGAGATAACGGGAGGTGATAATACAAAAATAGTAACATATCATTATTCTCAGCAGGACGCTGATAGTGGCTTCTTTCCCATTTATTCGTTTTATACAAATATAAATCCTACCGATAATTTATTTGTAAGGGTTTACGATTCTTTTTCAGGCTGCCACGCAACTACAACTATAGACGTAACGGTACAACCTAACCCTGACATAAATATTAGCGATAGACATTGGATAAATGCCTGTGAAGAAAACTCAGATGGTATCGCAGAATTTGATTTAACAACTGCTTTAAACAGCATATTAAATGGAGTTACTGGTGCTACAACAACGTTTCACCTTAATGAGGCAGACGCACTAAATGGTGTTAACGCCATAACCAATGAAACCGCCTTTACCAATACTACAGAATTTTATCAACTACTCTATGTTAGGGTATATGATGAAACTACTGGCTGTTTTTCTATGACTACTTTAGAATTACAAACCAACCTTGTAGAATTTGGAATTGACTACAACAGCTATGAGGTTTGTGACGACATATCCAATGATGGTATTGAAGATTTTGATTTAAATAGCATTGAAGAGGATATAAAAGGGGAATACGGAGATATTAATGTGGTGTTTTATGAAAGTCAAGACGATTTGGATAATCAGACAAATCCTCTGGACGAAAGTATCCCAATTACCGTAACTTCAAGCCCAAAAACACTTTATACAACTGTAATTGATGATATTTGTAAAGTTAATGTTTTAGTGAGTTTAATTATAAATCCTGCACTAGAACTCCCAGATATTGATAGCGTAGATTATTGTGATACAGATACAGATGGTTATACTTCTATCATACTCGATACATTTAACTCAGATTTAACCGAAGGTGTCTCACCCGTTTCCATAGAATATTATCTTAATGAAGTTGACGCCCAAAATGATGAAAATAGATTACCCCCTACATTTTACAACTATTATAACCCCCAAACCATTTATACTAGAATTTCTAATCCGCAAAGTGGATGTGTTGCCATAAAACCTCTTGAAATTAATATTATAACAGCGCCCATTGTTAATTACCCCCAATCTATAATTGTTTGTGATGATGACCAGGACGCATTTTCTGTAGTAGATTTAACTGCTGTTGCTCCAGATATTGTTACAGATTTATCAGATGTAGAAATCACGTATTACGATAATTACTGGAGGGCTTTTAATGGTGAAGAACCACTCGAAAACCCAGAGAGTTTCAACGCCACAAATCAGTATGCCTATTTTAGGGTTGAGAGTAAAACCACATCTTGTTTTAATATATCGTACGTGTACATTAACGTGAATACACTACCAATATTTCCTGAAATTACAATTTTTGAAAACTGCGAATCTGGAACAGATGATATTGCAGATTTTTATTTCTACCAAAAAGATAACGAAATTTTAAACGGACAATGGGGTAAGCAAGTACTGTATTTTGAAACAGAACAGGATGCAATAAATCGCACCAACGAAATAGATAAATACAACATTTACCAAAACACATCAAACCCACAAACTATTTACACAAGAGTTGAAAGTTTTACCGATCCAGACTGTTACGGCACTTCATCTTTTGCCTTAGAAGTAGGGTCGATTCCCTTGTTTAATGAACCAGAAAATATTATTATATGTGATGATATTTCTAACGATGGTGTTGAACTTTTTGATTTAAACAGTACCATAGATCATATCAAAGAGGGTATTAATGACAATTTAAACATTACATTACATACAAGCGCTTACGACGCCGAATTTGGGTACAACCCTATAGACCCTTTATTTACTAATTATGTAAATCCTCAGCCTATTTATGTCCGTATTTCTAATGGCACCTACTGTCATGGTATTACAGATTTTACCCTTAGCATTGTACAGGTTCCCGTAACTACACAACCATCTCCTTTAGTATTGTGCGATGTAGATTATGATGGTGTTGTAACTTTTGATATAACGGAGTCTGAACTTCAAATTCTAGATGTAAGACAAAACAATCTTGTAATTTCTTACCATAAATCGCAGGAAGGCGTAGATAATCATAACGAAATTATCACTGATCCAGAAAACTATACAAATACAAGTAATCCTGAAACAGTTTACATAAAAATCAATAATACCATTTCAAATTGTTCAGTAAGCTTACCTATTGAACTTCAAGTTGATTTACCTCCGGCCATAGAAGAATTTGAAACCTATGAAATTTGTGATAATCCTTCAAAATATTTTAACCTCAACGACATCAACCAAGTTATTGTACCTAACGATGCTGATGCTATTATTACCTACTACAGTACAGCAGCTAATGCCGAAGCAGGAATTATGCCATTAAGTACCAATTATAACTACAATACAACAAACGACAACATTTTTATTCGGGTTGAATCTGCAACGAGAGGATGCCATTATGTTTATCCGTTTCAACTTATTGTAAATCCTTTGCCCATTGCAAATCAACCATTAGATATGGAAGCCTGTGACGATGTTATTGCGGATGGTTTTGAAATCTTTGATTTATCCTTACAGAAACCCTCAATACTTGGTGGGCAACTTGCAGAGGATTTCAATATCACCTTTCACGAAACCAATGAGGAGGCCTTGAATGATACCAATGCGCTAGATGAAAACTATAATGCACAAAATGGACAAGATATCTACGTTAGAATTGAAAATAAAATTACAGGATGTTTTAGTACAACCGAGTTTTCTACTATAGTACATAATTACCCAAATCAAGTCAACCCCATTACTTTGTGTGATGTAGATTACGATGAAACTGTAGTTTTTGATATTTCTGCTAATCAAAACAACGTATTCCCATCGCCTTCAAGCAATATTATCATATCCTATTTTGATGATGAGAATTTGTTGAACGATGATACGGCTGCGATCAAAGACCCTAAACATTATACCAATATCTCTAACCCTCAGACCATTTATGTTAAGGTTTTTAATGTCTCAGCAAATTGCTATAATGTTATCAACCAAGAATTAATTGTTACATCGCCTCCTGCCATAGAAGAGTTTCAAACCTATGAGATTTGTGATAATCCTTCAAGGTATTTTAACCTTAACAATATCAACCAGGTTATAGTACCGAACGATGCTGATGCCATAATCACTTACTACAGCAATGCAGTAGACGCCGAGGCTAAACAAACCCCTTTAAGTACAGATTATACCTACAACACAACTAACGATACTATTTATATAAGAATTGAATCTTCAACTAGAGGGTGTCATTATGTATATCCATTTCAACTTGTTGTAAACCCTTTACCTGTAGCCCATCAACCATTAGATATGGAGGTTTGTGACAACGATTACGATAACAGATATAAATTCAACCTATCAAATCAAAATCATCAAATTTTAGGTGCTCAGAGTCCAAATGAATTTACTGTTACTTACTACGCTTCTGATGAAGATGCTAATTCAAAAGAAAACAATCATGATAATTTTTATGAAATAGATACTGAAGAAAAACTATTCGCTCGTGTAGAAAACAACCAGACTGGATGTTACAGCATTACTAGTTTTATGGCTTACGTGAGAAGAAAACCTGTAAATGATATTGGTGATCAGGTAATTTGTTTAGAAAACTTTCCGTTAATGGTAACGATTGACACTGGTTTTGAAGAAGATACTTATGCTTGGGAACCATTTGGTCAAACTACCGCAGATATTGTAATAGAAGAAATTGGTGAATATAGCGTTACTGTAACCACTAAATATGGTTGTTCCACCACTAAAACATTTAATGTCATTGAATCTGAACAAGCTAATATAGAATTTACTGAAACCGTAGATTTTTCAGATCCAAATAATATTACAATTACAGTAAGCGGTATTGGCGACTACTTATATCAACTTGATGATAGAGAACCACAAATCTCAAACTTTTTTCAGAATGTACCTATCGGTCCTAGACTAATTACCGTGATAGACATCAATGGGTGCACGTCAATATCAAAAGAAGTTGTTGTGATCGATACTCCAAAATTTCTAACTCCAAATAATGATGGATATTTTGATACATGGCATATAACAGGTGTAGAGCAACTGGAAGGTACCATAATTCATATTTATGACCAGTACGGGAAATTAATAAAGAGTCTAGCGCATAACTCGCCCGGGTGGGATGGTACCTATAATGGCCATCATATGCCTTCAAATGATTATTGGTTTGCCGCCCATGTGTATTATAAAGGTGATGAATTTGACGTTAAAGGACACTTTACATTAAAGCGATAAAATTTAAATTTTTAATGGATACATCTGAATACTTTAACAAACCTGGTTATTTAACATTAAAAATTAAACCTTAGCCGTTTATTTAAGTCTTATATATTTAAAAGTAATATATTTAGGCATAAAAAATAATTGTCCCAAGAACTAGATGATTAATAGCCGTATTTTAAGGAAACTACTTGTTTGCTTAATCGTTTTAGCAACTTTAAAGGGCTTTGCTCAATTAAGTAAAAAGCACTACATACCGCCATTAACGAGTGCGGAATTTGGTAATGCAAATCCTGAAGATCAATATATATATTTATCTACGCCAAATAATGGCAACGTGCCATATACCATTATTCCCGTAGGGCAACCTCCTGCTAACTATATTACGGGAGCAGTATCAAACGCCGCACCTGTACAAATTTCAATAGGTAGTGGTAATGGTCAACTTTTCATACCCTCACCACAAACAAGTACAGTAAGTAACAATAAAGGTTATATAATAGAGGCAGATGCACCTATTTATGTTTCCGTACGTATGAATGCTGGTGGCGGAGCACAAGCCGGAGCATTGGTTAGTAAAGGATTATCAGCATTAGGTACAACTTTTAGAGTTGGTTCATACACCAATGCCAATCCACAAAGTAACTATTTAAATTTTGTTTCGGTAATGGCAACTGAGGATGACACGCAAGTAAATTTCAGCGACTTACCAGTTGGTTTAATTATTAAAAATTACACAGGGCCAACGCCCATTAATGTTACTTTAGATGAGGGCGAAAGCTACACTGTAGCCACCAATAGTTTTGATGCCTTAGTTAATAGAGATGGTTTAATTGGCACATTAGTAAGTTCAAACAAACCTATAGTTGTAAATTGTGGCTCTGCAAACGGTAGTTTTGCTGCTGGTGGAGGACGAGATTATGGGATTGACCAAATCGCAGGACTATCAAAAGTTGGAAAAGAATACATCTTTGTAAAAGGAGAAGGCAATGATGCCTGGGAAAATGTGTTAATTGTTGCCCATTCTAATGGTACTACTATAAGTATTAATGGAAACCCTCCTGTTGCTACTATTAATGCTGGCGATTATTATTTGATTGAAGGCGATCAGTTTAATACTGCCGGAAATATGTATGTAGAAGCATCGGAAGATGTATTTGCTTATCAAGGTGTAGGTTCTACGTCTGAAGCAAATCAAGGGATGTTTTTTGTTCCGCCTTTAAGTTGTGAAACTAGAGGAAACATCAATAACATTGCGAACATAGATAATATTGGAAGCACCATTTACAATGGAGGGCTTTCTATAGTTACTAAAACAGGGGCAACTGTTACAGTAAATAATCTACCATTATCTAACTTCTCAGCTATTGGACCAAGTGCCGTGAATGGCAAACCTGATTACGTTACTTATAAAATCACCGGACTAACCAATAATGTTTCTGTACAAGGAGACGATGAACTTTATGTAGCTTACTTTAATGTAAATGGTGCTGCAACATCTGGTAGTTTTTATTCTGGTTTTCCATCTGCACCTGAGATAAATTTCGATTTGCAGTTTGCCACATTAGGCAACTGCATACCAAATGTTACTTTAGAAGCTGCAAATGCACAAAATTTTGATACCTACGAATGGTTTTATGATGATGGTTCTGGGTTTCAGTCGTTAGCAATGAACGTACCTTCCATTACACCAACTGTGCCTGCTAGATACAAATTAATTGGTATCATAACCTGCACCGGTGAAACTTTAGAATCTGTTGAAGTCCCCGTAAGCATTTGTCCTGATGATAGAGACAACGACGGTATTATTGATAATTTAGACATAGACAATGATAACGATGGTATCGTAAACTGTGATGAATCAAGAGGTGATGTAAATATCAATTTAATAGCCATTAACAATCCCATTTTAGAGTTTCAAGATGGCACAACTAATAACTCTATTGTAAGTAGCAACTTCACACAAAGTAATGTTTCTGGAGCTACAAATACTTTTGCTGGAAGTGCCTCGGGTGCCTTTACCAGTAGTATTCCATCTACTGCAAGTGGAGAAAATAGTTATGATTTAAACTTTACAGAACCCGTAAATGTAAAAATTGAGGAAGATCTTTCTATTACAAATACTACTTCAAATGTTGAGTATTATGTACTTAGAATAACACCTGTAAATAAAAATGTTACACTCGTGGATCCAGACGACAGACTACTTGTAGATTCAAATTTTGATGGCATTTATGAGTCGGGAATCACACAAATTTCAGGGTCTGAAATACGTTTTAGGGTTAACAACACACCTACAGGCAATACGCCTTTTCAGTTTTTTGCTAATCAAGTTAATAGTGTTATGCTTTATCATAAATCAGAAAACATGGTTGACACATCAATGTTTTCTGGAATTATCGGGCTTACTTGCTTCAAAAAAGACCATGATAATGATGGCGTGAAAGATGAATTTGATTTAGATAGTGATAATGATGGTATTCCCGATTTTATTGAAAACCAAGGGACTTTAGTGGCGCTTTCAGGCATTGATAATGACTTTAATGGCTTGGATGATATTTATGACATGGCCTTGAGTCCTATAGATACTGATGCCGATGGGATATTAGATTTTTACGATTTGGACAGTGATAATGATGGTATCACAGATTTAATTGAGACAGGTCAATTAGGACTGCTTTCTGATACAGATTTAAATGGCGTTGAGGACGGACCAACCTTCGGAGTAAATGGTTGGGCCGATGCTGCAGAAACAGCACCAGACAGTAATGAAATTGGATATACGTTAAACGATTTAGACAACGATTCTATTTTCTCATATATTGATGCTGATAGTGATGGTGATGACTGTAGCGATGTTATCGAAGCTGGTTTTTCAGACGCCAATGGTGATGATTATTTAGGCGATAACACCCCAACGGTTGATGTGAATGGCACAGTGAATAATGCTTTGGATGGCTACACAATACCTAATAGTGATTACTTAGATGCAGCTCCAATAATTATTACAACGCAGCCTACTGATTTAGAAGTTTGTGAGACCTCAGATAATAATATCTCCTTAATATCTGCTACTTTCGATTCCATCCAGTGGGAAATATCTAGCGATGGCATAAATTGGACCACAATTATAGATGATGCCGTTTACAGCGATTCGCAAACAGCTAGTTTGCTTATCACCAATACACCACTTACATTTAACGGTAATTTTTATAGAGCTTTTTTAAATAGAAATGGCAACAGTTGTGGCATATATTCTGACATTATGCAACTTACGGTAATAGAAATGCCTATAGCTAATACCGCTCCTGACATACGATTGTGTGATGATGACAACAACGGTACCATGCCTTTTGATTTATTAAGCCAAAACAATAACATTAGTACTCAAGCAAACGTAACCATCACATATCATATTTCACAAGCTGATGCTAACGCAAATGCAAATGTAATTACAAGCCCTTATGAAACAGGAAGCACGACCATTTATGTTCGTGTTGAAAACAATACTAATACCACCTGTTATGCAAGCTCAAGTTTCAATTTAGAAGTATACGACTCAGCATTTCCAGCCAATTCAGTTGATATTCCAAGAATTCAAGAATGTGATGATACTTCAGTAGGAACGGATACAGACGGTTTTATAACTTTTGATATTACACAAAGGGAAACAGAAATACTTAATGGACAATCTCAAACAGATTTTGCAATAACCTATTTTACGGATGCAGCATATACGAATCAAATAGCAACACCTACAGCTTTTAATAATACAAATGCTAACTTACAAACCATTTATGCAAGGGTAACAAATAATGTATTTACGGATTGTTTTGCCGATACTTCTTTCGAAATAGAAGTATTTAGTCTACCTCAAGTGAATGCGCCAAACACCTATGCCCAATGCGATGACGATAGTAACGACGGGCAAGCCTTTTTCAATCTTACTTTAGATGAGATTAAAACCGAAATAAATCCAAACTATCTAAGTGAAAACTTAACATTTACCTATTATGAAACGCAGGTAGATGCAGAAAGTGCATCTATGCCCATTGTGTCACCTGAAGCATATCAAGATGCATTAGGATTTACAGCTGAAACTAAGTGGATTCGAGTAGAGAATCCAAATGGATGTTACAGAGTAACACCTATAACCTTAGAAGTAAATCCTAGCAGTGCTGCCTTAGCTTCCTATACACCAACACCTTTATATCAGTGCGATGACGGCATAGATAATCGCGATGGAATAGCAACGTTTAATATGAGTTCTATAAGAGATGAAATTTCAAACTCCATATTTAATACTATAAATGTAAGCGTTCATTTTTATGAAAGTCAAATAGATGCAGAGCTAGAGACTAACGAAATTACAGATATAGCTAATCATGAAAATATTAATTCCCCTAATATGCAAAGCATTTGGGTTAGGGTGAAAAGTGATTTAGGCAACGATTGTTTAGGATTAGAAGAGTTTTCGAACCTACTAAATGTTGAAGCATTGCCTGTGGCGCATCCAGTTATCATTGCACCTCAATGTGATTTTGATGTTACAGATGCTGTGTTAAGCCATCCGTTTGATACATCTAGTTTAGAGTCTGATGTGCTTAATGGTCAAAACCCCTCTAGTGTTACTATTTCATACTTTGATAATGCTGGAAATCCACTTGAATACAACGATGGCACCCCCGTAACAAGCCCTATTCAGCCTATATTTATTTCCGAAAACCAAACGATTACTGTAAGAGTTACCAATAACACTACCCTAGATCCTGATGGCGCTTGTTATGATGAAACGACAGTGCAATTTGTAGTTGACACACAACCTATAGCAAACCCTATTTCTGCACAAATAGTTTGTGATGGAAATAGTGGAGATATCGATGATGATGGTTTTTATCCATTTGATACAACAACATTTACAAATATCATAGTAGGTGCTCAAACTGGTATGGAGATTTACTATAATTATATCGACGAAAATGGCGCATCTGTAAGTAATAGTCCAACACTACCAAATCCACTGGTTTCTCGAAATCAAACTATAACTGTAGAAGTTTATAATCCAGCCAACACAACGTGTTTTGCATCTACTTCCATCGAACTAATAGTAAATCCACTTCCCCAGTTTTCAGTTATATCGCCTCAAATAGTCTGTTCTTCCGATCCAACTTTTGAAATTACATTAGAACCTTTTGAAGCTAATTCTTCTGAACAATTTGATTATGAATGGTTATGGACAAGTTTGGACGGAACCAGTACAAATCAGTTCATATCTAATGATAGGAGCATAAATGTTTCTAATCCTGGAACATATACCATAAGATTGACAAAAACTGATGGCACAGGCTGCTCTCGATCAAGGGAAATTTTTGTTGATGCCTCAGAACAGGCCACTATTACCTTAAATGATGTTACCATAGTTGATATCTCTGAAAATAATTCTGTAACTATAGATCCCACAAATCTTGGAAACGGAAATTATGATTATGCTTTAGTAGAAGAAAATTCTAATTTCATTAATTATCAAAGTGACCCATTTTTTGACAGAGTAAAACCTGGATTTTATACCGTTTACGTGCGTGATCCTATTTGTGGAATTTCTACATTAGATATTTCTGTAATTGGATACTCTAGATTCTTTACACCTAACGGAGATGGCTTTAACGACACTTGGAATATAAAAGGCATTAATGCAAATACACAAGGCAACAGCACCGTTTATATATACGACCGCTATGGAAAGTTGATTAAACAACTACTAACCTCATCAAACGGGTGGAACGGGACGTATAATGGGCAACTTATGCCTACCGATGACTATTGGTTTAAAGTATATCTTGAAGACGGAAGAACGTTTATGGGACACTTTACACTAAAAAGATAACCACATATTTTCCGTAATTTTGCTGAATGAAATTCAAAATTCAATCAGAATTTAGTCCTACTGGAGACCAACCCGAAGCTATTACACAGCTTTCTGAAGGTATAACTTCAGGGGAAAAATATCAAACGCTTTTAGGCGTAACTGGCTCCGGAAAAACATTTACGGTGGCCAATGTAATTCAAGAGGTACAACGTCCCACCCTTGTTTTAGCGCATAACAAAACGCTGGCAGCACAGTTGTACTCAGAATTTAAACAATTCTTTCCTAATAATGCTGTTGAGTATTTTGTATCATACTATGATTATTACCAACCAGAAGCTTACATTCCAACATCTGGAGTTTATATTGAAAAAGACCTCTCGATAAATGAAGAAATCGAGAAGATGCGTTTAAGCACCACATCATCTTTACTTTCAGGAAGACGCGATGTTTTGGTCGTAGCTTCCGTGTCCTGTTTGTACGGTATCGGTAACCCTATTGAATTTCAAAAGAATGTCATTACGCTTATAAGAGACCAAGAAATTTCTAGGACACAGTTATTACATCAGTTAGTGCAAAGTTTATATTCTAGAACTGAAGCAGAGTTCCGCCATGGAAATTTCAGAATAAAAGGTGATACGGTAGATATTTTTCCAAGTTATGCCGACGACGCATTTCGTATCCATTTTTTTGGTGATGAGATTGAAGATATTGAGTCCTTCGATATTCAAACAAATGAAATTATTGAAAAATACGATAGGCTTAATATATATCCTGCCAATATGTTTGTAACATCGCCTGAAGTTCTTCAAGGCGCCATTAAGGAAATACAGGATGACCTTGTAAAACAACATGATTATTTTAAGGAGATTGGCAAACATCTAGAAGCTAAACGCCTAAAGGAGCGTACCGAGTTTGACTTAGAAATGATTCGAGAATTGGGCTATTGTTCTGGTATCGAAAATTATTCTAGATATTTAGATGGTAGGGCACCTGGAACACGACCTTTCTGTTTGTTAGATTATTTCCCAGATGATTATTTAATGGTTGTTGACGAAAGCCACGTAACCATATCTCAAGTCCATGCCATGTACGGTGGCGATAGAAGTAGGAAGGAAAATCTCGTAGAGTATGGCTTTCGATTGCCTGCTGCCATGGATAACCGCCCTTTAAAGTTTGAAGAGTTTGAAGCATTACAAAATCAAGTGATTTACGTAAGTGCAACACCTGCTGATTACGAAATGCAAAAAACGGACGGTATTTATGTGGAACAAGTAATTCGGCCAACAGGATTACTAGACCCGATTATTGAGGTACGCCCAAGTTTAAATCAAATTGATGATTTGATTGAAGAAATACAGGTTAGGGTTGAAAAAGACGAACGCACTTTGGTCACCACACTTACTAAAAGAATGGCAGAAGAATTAACAAAATATTTGGATAGAATTCAAATAAGATGCCGCTACATTCATAGTGATGTAGATACTTTAGAACGCGTAGAGATCATGCAAGATCTACGTAAGGGCCTTTTTGATGTGTTGGTTGGCGTAAACCTACTTCGTGAAGGTTTAGATTTGCCAGAAGTTTCTCTTGTGGCTATTTTAGATGCCGATAAAGAAGGGTTTTTACGCTCTAACCGTTCGCTAACCCAAACCGTGGGTAGAGCTGCAAGAAACCTAAACGGCAAAGCCATTATGTATGCTGATAAAATAACAAACAGCATGCAAAAAACTATCGATGAGACCAATTATAGACGCGAAAAACAAATTGCGTATAATACCGAACACAATGTTACACCAAAGGCTTTAAATAAAAGTTTAGATAATGCATTAGCAAAAAATTCAGTTAGCACTTATAGTTATGAATTAGAAGCAGCAAGGGCTGCAGAACCCGAAAGTGATTATTTGACTAAACCTGAACTGGAAAAGAAAATTCGTGAAAAACGCAAACTTATGGAAGAAGCTGCAAAAGCTTTGGATTTTATAATAGCGGCGCAACTCAGGGACGAAATTAAATCCTACCAAGATAAATTAGAAAAGCTAAAAGTCTAAACTTTTAGCTTTTCATAAAAATCAGCCGATTAACGACCTACCTTTGTCAACATTAATTAGTTATACTGTGTTTTAAAAATATCTATTAAAACATCTGGTGGTACTATTTTATTTGGGAAACTCTCCATTAAATATAATACTTTAGAAATGGATTCATGGCTCAAGCCCATTCGTAATCCAAAATTGTAAAGTTTTATTACTCCTGCAGATGCTGCATTGCTTCCGTGTTCCTGCTCAATATTCATTAGTAACACTAATCTATGGAACTGAACAATTCGTTCGCTATGAGATTTTAAATGTGTATAGTTTATAGGATGATTAATTAAATAATCAAAATCTTCGCGGGAAATATCTAATTGTTTCGCTACTCCAAGCAAGAAGTTGTATTCAATATCCTGTATGTCTTTATCATATTTCGCAAAAGCGATCATTTCAGATAAAAGACTCAATTTTTCAATTCTATTAATCATTCGTTGAGGGTAATAATTTTATAGTATAAATTTACACAGAAAGATATTTTACTAATCGTAGATATAGCACCACTTATCGAAAAACCAATCGTCATTTATCGGCTATTTTATCAGTTTTATCACCAGTGCTTTTTTTTGGTCTAAAAAAAATGCATGTTAACAATTAGACAAAACGTGACTATTTTAATTAAAAACAATTTTAAAAGTTTGATTACTAGTTATTTATATATAGTTTTTCAGTGAAAAATTAAAGTTTTATAAGTCAATTTTTACGGTATCTTTGGAAATAGAAAAAAAACGCTAGAAATAGGTTCTTGCCAAGGTAGAATCGATGAAATGCATTAATACCAACCTTCCAAATTTTTAAGTATGACGAATAATGATATTTTAAAGAAACTAAGAGTAGCCTTGAAGTTAAGGGACGATGATATCGTGAAGATTCTCTCCTTGGTAGATTTTAGAATTTCTAAAAGTGAATTAGGTGCGTTTTTTAGGCGCGAAGACCACCCGAAGTATGTGGAATGTGGTGACCAAATCCTCAGGAACTTTTTAAATGGCTTGGTTATTCATTTGAGAGGACCAATGCCTTCCAAAGAGAAATCGACACCGAGAGGGGAAAATAGAAAACAAAAAAAGAGCAACGATTAAAGTTGCTCTTTTTATTTATATCATTTGAAAATTCCGGAATTTATTACGGTATTTCAGAATGAAGTTAAGATAATACCGCCTGAACCTTATCAGCGGCTTCCTGAAATTCAGTAGCGCTTAAAACGTCCAACCCAGAATTATCTATTAATTCTTTAGCTATATCCGCATTGGTACCTTGTAATCTTACGATAATAGGCACTTCTATATTACCCATGTTTTTATAAGCATCAATTACACCTTGCGCTACACGATCACAACGTACAATACCTCCAAAAATATTTATCAAAATGGCTTTTACAGCTGGGTCTTTTAAAATAATTTTAAACGCAGCCTCTACCCTTGCAGCATCAGCAGTTCCGCCAACATCTAAAAAATTAGCTGGCTCTCCTCCTGCTTGCTTTATCAAATCCATAGTAGCCATTGCTAAACCTGCACCATTCACCATACAGCCCACATTACCATCTAAGTCAACATAATTTAATCCAACTTCCTTAGCTTCAACTTCTATTGGGTTTTCTTCTCTTAGATCCCTTAGATTTACATAATCCTTGTGTCTGTATAACGCATTATCATCTATAGTAACTTTAGCATCAACAGCCATAATCTTATTATCGCTTGTTTTTAACACTGGATTAATTTCAAATAAAGAAGCATCAGACTTTACATAAGCAGTATATAAAGCAGAAACGAATTTTGTCATTTCTTTAAATGCTAAGCCTGAAAGCCCTAAATTAAAAGCTACACGTCTTGCTTGGAAAGGCAACAAACCAACTGCAGGATCTATTTCTTCAGTAAAAATTAAGTGCGGCGTTTCTTCTGCCACGGTTTCAATATCCATTCCACCTTCGGTAGAATACATAATCATATTTCTACCTGTGCCACGGTTTAAAAGTACAGACATATAAAACTCATCTGTCTCACTTTCTCCAGGATAATAAACATCTTCAGCTATCAATACCTGATGCACTTTTTTACCTTCAGCTGAAGTTTGGGGCGTCACAAGATTCATTCCTATAATTTGTCCTGCAATCTCCTCTACTTCATTTAGGTTCTTTGCTAGTTTTACACCACCGCCTTTACCACGTCCACCAGCATGCACTTGAGCTTTTATAACGTGCCAGCTTGTTCCTGTTTCTGAAGTTAACTGTTTTGCAGCAGTTACAGCCTCCTGAGCATTTTGCGCAACTATACCACGTTGAATGCGTACACCAAAATTGCTTAATATTTCTTTTCCTTGATATTCGTGTAAATTCATAATTTGTGCTTTCTTTTTAAGATTAGCAAAAGTAAATAATCACATGTAATAATTCTAATAATTAATGCAGTATTGCCTTTATTTTAAAATTTATCCCTCTTTCTAATTGTTAAATAATTAACACAATGTTTAATTTGTAATAAATTAGTGGTAATTATTATGTTATTTGCAGTAAAGAAATATCTTTGTCCGAAATTATCAAAAAACAGATGGAAAACGCCCAATTATTAAAAATTGCAAACGAGTTTGGAAGTCCCTTGTATGTATATGATGCCGATAAAATTGAATCGCAATATAACAGACTAACTACTGCTTTTAAAGCCGTGAAAAAATTAAAGTTGAATTACGCGGTTAAAGCATTATCCAATATTTCTATATTAAAACTTTTTAAAAATCTGGGAGCGGGCATAGATACCGTTTCTATTCAGGAAGTACAGCTCGGTTTAGCTGCAGGTTTTGAGCCAGAACAAATTATATACACACCCAATGGTGTATCGTTGGATGAGATTGAAAAAGCTGCAAAACTTGGCGTTAAAATAAATATTGATAATTTATCTATTTTAGAACAGTTTGGAACTAAACACCCTAACACTCCTGTTTGTATACGAATAAACCCGCATGTAATGGCGGGTGGAAACGCCAATATCTCTGTGGGGCATATCGATTCTAAATTTGGTATTTCTATTCATCAAATACCTCATTTATTGCGTATTGTAGAAAACACCAAAATGTCTATTAATGGTATTCACATGCATACTGGTAGTGATATTTTAGATATCGACGTATTTTTATACGCCAGCGAAATTCTGTTTGACACTGCTAAAAACTTCAAAAATTTAGAGTTTATTGATTTTGGTTCCGGTTTTAAAGTACCATATAAATCTGGTGATATTGAAACCAACATAGAAGAGTTAGGCGAAAAATTATCGTCTAAATTTAACGCTTTCTGCGCAACATATGGAAAGGATTTAACCTTAGCATTTGAGCCTGGTAAGTTTTTAGTGAGCGAGTCTGGTCATTTTTTAACCAAGGTAAATGCAGTAAAACAAACCACTTCAACAGTTTTTGCACAAGTAGATTCTGGTTTTAACCATTTAATTAGACCAATGTTTTATGGCTCGCACCATGAGATTGATAATATTTCGAACCCCAGCGGTCGAGAGCGCTTCTACTCTGTTGTAGGGTACATATGCGAGACCGATACGTTTGGGAACAATAGACGTATTACCGAAATTAATGAAGGTGATATTTTAAGATTTAAAAATGCAGGTGCTTACTGTTTCTCTATGGCGAGCAACTATAATTCTAGATATAGACCAGCCGAAGTGTTATGGTATAACAACAAAGCGCATTTAATAAGAAAGCGCGAAACTTTTGATGATATTATCCATAATCAAGTTGAAGTTGATTTCTCAAAGAAAAAAGAAAAAGCTTCGGCAGTTTAAAAACAATAAAAGTGTTACTCAAAATAGTAACACTTTTTTTTATATCTTTAAAATCTCCCTGAGTCTCTTAATCCTAACCGTTAAAGACTTATATGATAAAGATTACCCTTTCTACTCTAGTGGCATTTTTTTTAATATGTGCTGTTTACTCTCAATCCAATAATCTCAATCTCGAAAGTGCAAACCTACAACCTATTGATTCTTGTTTATCATGGATGCGCAAAAATGCATATACTGGAAAAGATTTAGATAACTTCCATTCCATAGCACTGCTTACCTTAAACCGTAGCTTAAAGACCAACAACCCCAAGCTTATTGCAGAAGTTCATGAAGAAATTGCAAATTGGCATGGTTATAACGGCACGTTTTCGCCAGATTCTATAGTTCATCATTCAGAAAAAGCACTGGAAAACTATATCAAAATAGAAGATAAAAAGAAAATTGCGGGTACCTACAGAACATTAGCTATAGACTACATGAATGTTCGTAAACTAGATAAAGCTCAAGATGTTCTATTTAAGGCCATACATCTTTATGAAGAACTGGAAGATGAAGCTGGTTTGGGCAGCGCATACAGAACTCTTGGTGTGCTATACGAAGTTATGGAAGAACCTAAAAAGGCTATAGAATATATTAATAAAGCCATTCCAATACTAGAAAAAACTGAAAACTTTGCATCGGTAGCAATTGCCCAATTTAGTTTAATTAAAGGATATGGTGAATTGGGCGAGTTCGAAAAAGCATATAAAGCAGCTGATTACTGCTTAGAAATTGTAAAAACCAAAGCGGCTGAAGAAGTATTCATTCCTGTTAGGGCACATTCATACCGAGGCGAAGTTTATGTAAAAGCTAAAGATTACAATAATGCCTTAAAAGATTTTATAAAGGCTTGGGAATTGTGTACCGCTAATATTGGCGAGGAGCGTTGCGCAACCTACAGAACTGAAATAGGACAGATATATTTACTGCAAAAAGACTACAAAAAAGCCTTAAATCATCTTTCTGCTGGAGTTGAAGCTTATGAAAGTAAAGGGCAAACATCTATTGTTACGCAATATGAGGATTTAGCTAAATGTTATGAAAAACTTGGTGATTTTGAAAATGCACTACTTTATCAAAATAAAGCGCATACCAATACCGTAAATAATCTTGAAGGTAAAATTGAAAACATTAAGGCCGAAACAATTGTAAAATATGAAACCGAGAAAAAGGATGAAGCATTAGCATCTCAAGCTTTATTGTTAGATCAAAAAACAAAAACACAGAGTTTAATCATTGCTGTAGCTCTCCTATTAAGTTTATTACTTTTATCACTATTATACTTTTTTAATAAGAATAAAAAGGCAACAAAAATTATACGCGCTAAAAATGCAGAAAACGAATTGTTACTTAAAGAAATTCATCATCGGGTTAAGAACAATTTAGAAATGGTAAAAAGTCTCATTGCATTACAGTCTGCCAAAATAGAGGACTCGGCAACTAGAGAAGCCATGATTGCCAGTCAAAATAGAGTACAATCTATGGGTATTATTCATCAAAAATTATATCAAGGTGATAACTTGGGCAGTATAGAAATGAAAGATTATTTCTTAAATCTAAGCGAAGGGATTTTAGATACATTTAATGCTGAGGATAAGGTGAAAATTAAATGTGCCATGGACAATTTAAACCTTGATGTTGATACTGCAGTACCTATAGGTTTGATAGTAAATGAGTTATTGACGAATGCTCTTAAATATGCATTTCCCGAAAATGAAAAAGGCGAAATTTCTATAAGTTTAGAAAAATTTGATAGGAATCGCTTAAGACTAAAAGTATCCGATAATGGCATTGGAAAACAAAAGGATATTGCGCCTAAAGGTACAGGATTTGGGTCTCAACTAGTACAATTACTAACCCAACAACTTAATGGTAAAATGACGGAAAAAACAGAAAAAGGTACTTATGTTGAATTTGATTTTCTAATAGATACGGCAGCATAATGAGCGAAAACACCAAAATACTAATTGTTGAAGATGAAATGGTAATTGCTGCAAATATTTCATTACAGCTCACTGAATTGGGCTATGAAATTACTGGCATTGTACCGAGAGGAGAAGACGCATTAAAACAAATTGAGGTAAACACGCCGGATATATTACTTTTAGATATTAATTTAAAAGGCACACTAGACGGGATAGAAACCGCCAAGGCAATGCAAAAAAACCATAATATCCCTATTATTTATTTAACGGCCAATATTGATGATGAACACTTTAATAGGGCAAAAACAACACACCCCTACGGCTTTATTGCTAAACCTTTTAAAAAGCTTGATTTACAACGTACTATAGAATTAACACTAAGTCAAATCTCATCTGAAGAAAAACCAGCTAATAAAATTGAGACTATTTCTGGCGACTCTCTAATATTAAGTGACAGTATTTTTGTTAGGCACCTAAATTCGATGGTAAAAATAAGTATTACTGATGTGCTTTACATTGAAGCAGAACGCAACTATTGTCGCATACACTCAAAAAATAGAGAGTATCTTTTAGTAATGACGCTAAAGGATATGGATGAAAAACTGCCTTCAAAACATTTTCTTCGTGTACATCGTTCTTATATCATTAATATTTCTAAGCTAGATGAAGTTGCCAATAGCCATGTCGTTATCGGAAAAAAAGCAATTCCAATCAGCAAACCCTTAAAAGAAGAGTTGTTAAAACGGTTACAAACAATATAAAATGTTTTCAATTACTACTTTTCTTTTGATAAGGAAATCCTATGCTTCGGATAAAAAAAGAGCCTTTTCGTCCTATGTTACTAGTTTTCTAGATTGGTAATAAGTTACTTGGTTAAAGAATTCTAAACCAGAATTCATTTATCATTAACCATTTAAATATTCTTATTATGAAAAAATCAACCATCCTATTAGCAACCTGTTTAGTGCTAATATTTCAAACTGCATTAGCGCAAGAAGACGAAAGCTTTTTAATGGATTTATCTACCTTCACCATAAAATTTGGTCATAATTCCAATTTTGTAGACGGTGTTAAAAAATGGAACAAGTGCTACAAAGACAATGATGGGAAAGGTAAATGGAATGTATGGCACCGCCAACATGGAAAAACCAACGAATACGTTATGGCTTCAAGACTCAAGAATTGGGCAGAAATGGAAGTGTCAGATGATGCTGGAAAGGCTTGTAGAGCCATTGCTCTAAACTCAGTAATTCCTTTTGTAGAAAGCGTTGAATACACTACTTCAGAATCTATCCCAGAATATAGCAGAAAAACTCCTGCTGAAGACATGGCTCTCGTTTGGGTGTATAACTTTAAAGTTAAAAATAGTACGCTTTTTAATGAGGTTATAAAGGGTATAACTTCTGCAATTAGCAGTAAAGAAGGTGATAAACGCGCCTTTTGGTATCGTAACCTTACAGGTGAAGGCTCAACTTATTTTGTATCTACACCTTTTGCAGGTTATGCCGAACTAGATAAGGAGAACGATGGTGTTTGGAAAGTTTACGAAAGTGTTCATGGAAAATCTAAAACAGAAGAACTTAGAAACAAGTTTAGGGCATCAATGGATAGTTACTCAAGTTATATATACACCTTAGAAAAAGATTTAAGTATGATGTAATCGAGGAACAACTAAACTTAATAACGCTCAACCAACCAACCTGAAATTTCGGAAACACTATGAACTTAATATTCAGATTATGATATGTTACTGGATTAGTGTTTTTGAGATTTCAAATTTACTTCCAAAGTATTAATTAAGGCAACATAACGAAATTCAGTTTTAAACTTTTTAATATCAAATGTAGAGAGCGATAAAAATATATTGCTCCAATAGTTGTACTTTATTATGCTAACACAAAACACAAACATATCTAGAAAGCGTAGCTTAACGTCAAATACAAAACTTCGCTACTTCGCATTTTCTGTGTTATACATCGCCCAAGGCATCCCAGAAGGCATTATATTTTTTGCAATACCAGCGTGGTTAGCCATGAATGGAAAATCGCCATTAGAAATAGCTTCATTCATTGGGATAATAGGAATTCCATGGAGTTTCAAAATTATTTTCGCGCCTTTAATGGACAGGTTTACATATTTGCCTATGGGTAGAAAACGACCTTGGGTAATCTTAGGACAATCTGGATTAATCTTAAGTTTTTTAAGTATTGGCTTTATCCCTAACCCAGTAGATAATTTATATGGGCTTTCCATCATTGGGTTCCTAATTAGTTTTTTTGGAGCATTTCAAGATGTAGCAACTGATGGAATGGCTGTAGATGTTATTCCAGAAAAAGAACAAGCTAGAGCAAATGGTTTAATGTGGGGCTCTAAAACCATTGGTACTTCAGTGTCATTAGTTGTAGGAACGGCCTTAATCAACGCTTTCGGATTTACAACTGCCATATCATCGTTATCGATTGCAGTAGCTTTGATTATGATAGTACCTATTTATTTTACCGAGCGACCAGGAGAAAAAACGATGCCATGGAATAAAGGCGAAGCCAATATTAGCTCTAAACAAACACAACTTAGAAGTTGGTCAAAAATTTTAAAGAGTCTTTACCGAGTTGTAAAATTAAAGGCAAGTTTAGTTTTTGGTATTGCATCCTTTATAATAGGTGTCATGTACGGGCTAATGGACACACTTTTCCCTATTTTTTCTGTTCAAGAATTAGGTTGGACCAATACGGCATTTTCACAAGTATTTTCAATTTCCTCAATAGTTGCCGGTATTTTAGGAATGATTATTGGCGGTTATTTAGTAGACTACTTTGGAAAGATGAAAATGCTACTATTATACCTCACTGTAGTGGCAATATTGATAGCTGCTTTTGGTTTTGTGAGTAATTTTTGGAACAACAATCTTTTTATTTATGTATTTATTGTCGGCTATTACACATTATACACGTTTTTATGTATTGCTGTTTTCGCATCTGCAATGCAATTGTGTTGGAAAACAGTTGCGGCTACACAATTTACACTCTACATGGCACTATCTAATATGGGAAGAGCTGCAGGGGCTACGCTACTAGGTGTACTAAAAACATACTTTATTTGGGAACATGTATTCCTTTTTATAGCTATACCACCATTAATTATGGCCTTATTAATGAAATTTATCTGTTTCGATACCCACAGGAAAAAGGTAGATAGCTTTAGTATTTTAGACCATGTTTTGGTTACACCACAAGTTATTAAAGATTAAAAACAATAGTTATGCAGGCATTACTCTAAAACAGCATCAGTAATAGAAATAAATAGTCTTAAAACATAACGTTTGAAGATATTTGAATTAGTTAATGATAAAAACTATTACTGATATGCCTGCTATTTAAAGTGAATCGCATAGCTTGTTTGACAATGCTTTTTTTACCTTTAAACGATTTCAAACCCACAATAATTCGTAAATAATTTATGTCGATAATAAAATCAACAAGAATAGAATCCATAGACATCCTCCGCGGTTTAGTTATGGTATTAATGGCCTTAGATCATACAAGAGACTATTTTCACTACGGGTCGTTCTTAACGGATCCAACTGATTTAGAAACCACTACGCCAATTTTATTTTTTACCAGATTCATCACCCATTATTGTGCACCCATTTTTATTTTTCTAGCTGGTACATCGGCTTATTTATACGGCTCAAAAAAAACGAAAACACAGTTATTCAAATTTCTAATTACCAGAGGATTTTGGTTAGTTTTTCTCGCTATAGTTGTAAATAATTTTGTTTGGAAATTTGATATCACCTACAGCTTAATTGTTTTACAAGTTATTTGGGCTATTGGTTTATGTATGATACTATTAGCCTTTGCTATTTATATGCCGATTAAAGGTATTTTGGCTTTGGGTATTATTTTGGTTGCAGGTCATAATTTACTTGATAGTATCGTACTGCAAGGCTCAAGCTTTAAATCCATTATATGGTATATCCTACATCAAAGAGAGAGGATTTCATTTGGTGCTCAAACAATTGTTTTCGCCTACCCTATAATACCTTGGTTTGGACTTATAGCTCTTGGTTATTGTTTCGGAACACTCTATAAAAAGGACTTTAATGCTGAAAGAAGAAAAAAATATTTGATTTGGCTTGGTGCATCATGCATCGTACTATTTTTTATTATTAGAGGTATCAATAGTTATGGAGATTTGGTACCATGGTCCGCTCAAGATACAGTAACAAAAACAGTGCTTTCATTTTTTAAGGTGACTAAATATCCGCCATCTTTAGCTTATCTACTCATCACATTGGGGCCTGCTTTATTATTTTTATATGCTATCGAAGGTATAAAAAACAGGATAACAGATTTTCTCTTGGTATTCGGAAGAGTGCCCCTATTCTATTATTTTCTTCATATTATAATAATCCACATATTAGCTATAATTGGTATTTTAATTTTTGGGGGAGATTGGACAAACATGATTCTTACGCGCGATGTTTTCAGAAATGCTAAACTCCTAAACTACGGTTATTCCTTATTTATTGTATATTTAGTTTGGATACTTGTAATTACACTGCTTTATTTCCCTAGTAAATCTTACATGACGTATAAAGCTAAAAACAAGGATAAATGGTGGTTAAGCTATCTTTAGAAACTCTTTAAATATGAAAAAATTAATCTTAGTTATAACTCTAATACTATGCGTTTTAAGAATTACGGCGCAAGAATTCTCTCCTCGGGTGAAACAATTTATTAGTGTTGATACTTCTACGGTAGCCATTAAAAACGTTACAGTTATTGATGGTACAGGCAACGCTATAAAAAAGCGCCAAACCCTAATCATTAAGGATAAAAGTATCCTTGATGTTGGAGATGTTTCAAAATTGAAAATCCCCAAAGATGCGTTGATTATTGATGGCACTGGAAAAACAGTTATTCCAGGATTAGTGATGCTACACGAACATTTATTTTACACAAAATTCTTTGAAAATTGGTTTAGTGTAGGGCAAATGACTTTTACTTTTCCCAGGCTTTATTTGGCAGGTGGTGTTACTACCATGCGAACCGCAGGGAGCATACAACCACAATCGGATTTAAACGTAAAACAATGGATTTCTGAAGGTAAAATGACGGGACCAAAAATGGACGTTACCAGTCCGTTTATAGAACGTGAAGGCCCTCCAATTGCGGAATTAGGTTTTATAAAAGATACCAAAGAAGTTTCTGAAATGGTAAACTACTGGGCAAACAGAGGTGTTACCTCTTTTAAATTGTATAATAATGTTACAAAAGAAGATATGAAGGTCTGTCTTGAAGAAGCCCACAAACGCGGGTTTAAGGTTACAGGGCATTTATGTTCTGTTACTTATGAAGAAGCTTCTAACCTAGGAATAGATAATTTAGAACATGGTTTTATGGCATCCACAGATTTTGATGAAGATAAAGACGAAGATATTTGCGATCCGTTTAATGCTAGAACGTCGTTAACTACTGAACCTGTTGATAGTGATAAAATAAACCGATTAATTGATATTTTAATTAAAAATGGTACTACAATTACAACCACCCCAAATGTTTTTGAACCATATACTAACAGAGAGTTAATTCCTGGCGGTGGTGAAAGTGCGGTAACTCCTGAAGTTTTAAAAGATGTGAAATATATTTATGATAGAAGCATCGGAAAAGATTCCTTAACGCTTGAAAGATTCAATAAAAACCTTATTTGGTTAAAACGCTTTTATGATAAAGGTGGCAAACTAGTCGCGGGAACAGATCCTACAGGTGCAGGAAGAACTGTTGCTGGATACGCCAACCAACGTACCATTGAAATTTTAGTTGAGGCTGGTTTTCCATTAGAAGATGTCATAAAAATTTGTACGCTAAACGGTGCTACTTATTTGGAACAGCAAAATACCATAGGCACCATTGAAGTGGGAAAGCTTGCTGATATTATTTTAATTGATGGCGATTTAAAAACCGATATTAAAAACATACGAAATATGGAAATTGTGTTTAAGGAAGGGGTAGGTTTTAATTCTCAAAAATTATTTGAATCTGTTAAAGGAAAAGTAGGTTTAAACTAGAACAATTTAAGGTGTTCTATCAAATTTAGTGATTTCTATTGTTGTCCTATTCATGAAAACATTCAACAAACCTTTGTAATTCTAAAAAAAACATTATATTTAAAAAGCAGATTTTAAAAAATCGTATCAATTCATCTCTCTCAAGTAGCAAGAATTTTAATAGTAATGCCCTGAATTAATATTTTAAACCTGTGTTGGAATAGTTCCAACATCTTATATATTAATTTAAACCAACCAATTATGAGAAAACTATTGCTATTATTTTTACTAATGCCCCTATTTATTTTTTCACAAAATGACGATTCGTTTTTATTAACACTTTCAGAAATCACCGTAAAACCAGGTCATAACTCACAGTTTATCGCGGGAGTTAAAGCATGGAAAGAATGCTACATAAACAATGAAGGTGAGGACAATTGGAACATGTGGAGTCGTGTTCAAGGAGAAGGAACAGTTTATACAATTTCAGGCAGGATGGCCAATTGGGCCGAAATGGATGAAGATGGTGATAAGGCTGGAAAAGAGTGTAGAATGATTGTAGTAAATCTAATAATGCCTCATGTTAAAAGCTCCCATTTTAACATTGCCAGATCTGTCCCGAATGTAAGTAGAAAAGCTGCTTTCCCGGAAGACACTGAATTAGTTTGGGTTTGGAACGTAAAAACTAACTACGCTTCAGATTTTAGAGAATGTATTAAAGAAATATCCTCAACCATTGAAAAAGCTGAAGGAGACCGACGAGGCTATTGGTACAGTGTAATAGGCGGAGCGCCAGAGGTAGCCGATTATTTTATAAGCGTTCCTTATAAAAATTTTGCTGAATTAGATAAAGATGAAGAGGGGGTTTGGGATGTATATGAAAAAACCCATGGAAAGAAAAAAACAGATGCACTAAGAGCCAAATTGAAGGCATCTATTTCCTCGGATTGGTCTTACATGTATAGACTTAATAAAGAACTGTCTAATTAATATTTAAAAGATTAAGATATAAAAGAGTCCGTCTTCAAAGACGGACTTCTTCGCATAAATACAGCATAAAAATACTAACCACTAAAACCAAACACCAATGAAAAGCTTTCTAAAATTTTTTCTGTCGCTATTATTGCTTAGTTCAATGTCATGTAAAGACGCTCAACTAGAAAAAAACATAACTATGTATTCCAATGTTTGGGATGAAATTATAAATAACGGAGATCTTGATTTGATTAACGACACTAATTTTGATCCGAATATCACACTTGTTTCAAGCCCTGAAAACGTTGTGGGTATCGAAAACTTTAAATCTTATTATTCTAATTTTACAACGGGTTTTTCCGATGTTGAATTTACCATCGAAAACATATTTGGCCAAGGCAATGATATGGTTAAGCACTGGCATTTTAAAGGTAAAAATACTGGTGAATTTTTTGGTATGCCAGCAACAAACAAAGACGTTGATCTTACCGGTGTTACCATAGTTAAAATGAAGGATGGCAGAATTGCCCAAGAACAAGATTTTATGGATAATCTAGAGTTTATGGGACAGCTAGGAATCGATCCTTTTTTAAATCCTGATAATACGGCTATTATTCAAAAACTTTATGCCGATTTTGCGGCGGGTAATATAGATGCGGTTGGAGCTATAATGGATGAAAATTTAATTTGGAATGAAGCCGAAAATTTTCCCTTCGCAGATGGCAATCCGTATAAAGGCTTTAAAGCTGTATTAGAAGGTGTTTTTTCAAGAATAATGAGTGATTGGGAATATTGGAAACTCTCCGATTTGGAATACCATGAAATGACTAACAACAAGGTTTTGGTTACTGGACGGTATGATGCTAAATACAAGAAGAACGGAGCCAAAATGAACTTACAGATGGCACATTTATGGACTATTAAAGATGGTAAAGTAGTATCATTTCAGCAATTTGCAGACACTAAAGGTATTGCTGATGTAATGAAGAAATAGTTTCCGCTTTACGCTTTATACCATTTTTTTAACTTGTTTTAGGAATTGAGGGCTTAAAACTAATCCCTCAATTTTCCAGTAAACACACTTACCTTTGAATTAAAAGGATTTCCTGAAGCACGTCGCAGCATCACGATTTGTCCACAGTGCCATAGTGCATCCGCAATTGGGCCATTAATAACGTTCCAAAATGGATATCTGTTGTTATCAAACTTAGAAATATCCTCTGTAGCTCTCAATATATCGGATGCTGTTTTAAAATTCAATAAGGTTTGTTTGCGTTTCTCCTCAAAAGTCATTTCTTCACCATCTACGGCTTTAAAATCTTTGATAATTGAGCTTAAAATAAAGTTTGACAAACCATACAAATGCTCAATAGTGTCTTCAGAAGTTCTACCTGAGGTACTGGCTTTATATGCTAAATCCTCAGGTCGTAATCCCTCTGTAGCCCAATAATATCGAAAGCCCAAGCCATCTATCATTCTAGATACTACCGTTCCAGCTGTATAGCTTTCAGCAGCTTCTGGTATTTCGTAGTATGGTAATTCGCCTGTATCTTGAGCCATAATTGTTTTACTAAAACTTAATATCAATACTAAAGTTAATAATCTCATATGCTATTTCTATTCTAAAGTTCAACTATAATTAATTCTTAATTCGGTTTGGATTATTAATAGGATTTACACCATACGTATCGTATAGGTATACCAAAGCGGTCATCGTCGCAGCACCTAATTCTAGTTCTCTTTTGTTTACAGCATCAAAAGTATCGTTGCTCGCATGGTGATGGTCAAAGTATCGCTGCGAATCTGGTCGTAATCCTGCCAATACATTTCCAGTACTTTTTAACGGACCAACATCTGCGCCACTGCCACCCTTTTCAAAATAGTGAATTAAATAGGGTTTAAATAAATGTTTCCATCCTAAAATCTGGTTGAAATTCGCGTCATTGCAATCAAAAGAAAATCCTCTAGGTGTAAATCCACCAGCATCACTCTCTAAAGCAAAAATATGATTCTCACCTTTTGCTTTGGCTTCTGCTGCATATTTTTTACCACCTCGTAATCCGTTTTCCTCATTCATAAACAGCACTACTCGTATCGTACGCTTAGGTTTAATATTCATTACTTTCAGCAAACGTAGTACTTCCATAGACTGTACCACACCTGCCCCATCGTCGTGCGAACCATCGCCTAAATCCCAAGAATCTAAATGACCACCAACTATGATGTATTCATCTGGGAATTCACTGCCTTTTATTTCCCCAATGACATTATAAGATAGTACATCTTTTAGTTGCTTACAATGTTGACGAAAGTAAAATTTAGTATCTGTATCCAATTTTAGCATACTGCTTAACAACTCCGCATCGTTGGTACTTATAGCTGCCGATGGAATACGTTTATCGTTTGGTAAATTGTCATACGTCATGCTGCCAGTATGCGGCAAATCGTCTAAACGTAAATTCATAGAACGTACAATAACTCCCGCTGCTCCATATTTTGCCGCCTCTACAGCACCTTTATAACGTTGATTAACACAACCGCCATACGCTTGAAAGGTTTGAATTAAATCTGCCTGCATGGGTCGATTGTAAAACACAATCTTACCTTTTATATTCTCCTCACCAAGAGCTGCTAACTCTTCAAAATTTTGAACTTCTACAACAGACGCTTTGACCCCTAATCCAGGAGTAGCAACAGAACCACCTAAGGCACAAATATTTACAGTAGTGGTTGTGCCTTCTGCAGTTTCAATATACCCATACTCCTTTGAGCCTCTCACCCATTTTGGTACCATAACTGGTTGTAGCCACACTTTGGTCAACCCTAGTTTTTCTAGTTCCTCCTTCGTATATTCAACGGCGCGCTCCGCATTGTAAGAGCCTGATAAACGCCCACCGATTTGATTGGATAAATAATCTAACCATTGGTAACTATTACCGTTGGTTAAGGACGTTTTGTAAATGTCTTTAATAATGGCTTCATCGGTTTGTGCTTTTAGCTGTAATGCTGTGAAAAAAACTAGGAAACCTATGGTAAGTAATCGCATATCATTTTTTGGTTAAATATAGGAGTATTGAAGTTTGATATCCTAAAATAAATCTTAAAATTTAGATTTAGAAATTAATAGAGTTTATCAGAAAAATGGATAAATTCGTTTAACGTTGGATATAAGTGGTTACAACGACGCATATCCATAAAAATAGTTAAACGAACCTCTCAAAAAAAACCTCTTTAAATTTTAAAACATAAGCCAGCAAATAAGCGCGTTAGGGATTGAGGCATTTGTTGAAGCTCCCCGACGCAGGAGGGAGCGACTGCCGAAAGCCCGACCACTTGCACTGAGCTTGTCGAAGTGTTGTGGTAACGCCATAAAAAATCCCACACAAGGCGGGATTTTCAAATTTTATAGATGCTGAGATACTGAGATGCTGAAACGAGTTCAGCATGACAACTTTATTATAAATTATACAAACAAAGGTTTGTCCTTCATCATGGCATTTACTCGTGCTTTTACTGATTCTAAAACGGTTTCGTCATCAAAGTTTGTAATCACTTCATCGATTAACTCTACAATGGCAACCATATCGTCTTCTTTACATCCACGCGTAGTGATGGCGGCTGTACCTAAGCGAATTCCAGAGGTTACAAACGGGGATTTATCATCAAAAGGCACCATATTTTTATTAGCAGTAATATCTGCTTTTACCAAAGCTTGTTCTGCGTCTTTTCCAGATACGTCTTTATTTCTGAGGTCGATAAGCATCATGTGGTTGTCTGTTCCACCAGAAATAATATGATAGTCTTTAGCTACCAATGCTTCGGCCATAGCTGACGCATTCTTTTTTACTTGCAATTGGTAGTTTAAGAAATCATCGGTTAACGCCTCGCCAAATGCAATAGCTTTTGCTGCAATAATATGCTCTAAAGGTCCTCCTTGATTTCCTGGGAATACCGCAGAATCTAACAACGACGACATTTTTCTAAGATTACCGTTCTTTAATTTTAGTCCGAATGGGTTATCAAAATCTTTCCCCATCATAATCATACCGCCTCTTGGACCTCTTAGGGTTTTATGCGTTGTGGTGGTTACCACATGACAATGTGGAAGCGGATCATTCAAAATACCTTTAGCAATCAATCCAGAAGGATGCGAAATATCAGCCAATAAAATAGCACCAACGCTATCGGCGATTTCTCTAAAGCGCTTAAAATCAATATCTCTTGAATATGCAGACGCTCCGGCAATAATAAGTTTTGGTTGCTCTTTAGTGGCAATCTCTTGAATTTTATCGTAGTTCAACACTCCAGTTTCTTTTTCAACACCATAAAATACAGGATTGTATAAACGTCCTGAAAAGTTTACGGGAGAACCATGTGTTAAATGCCCACCGTGAGACAAATCAAAACCTAAAATGGTATCGCCTGGTTTTATACATGCGTGGTACACTGCAGTATTAGCTTGACTTCCAGAGTGTGGTTGCACATTTACATATTCCGCATTAAACAAGGTTTTGGCTCGGTCTATGGCAATTTGCTCTACCTCATCAACCACTTCACAACCGCCATAATAACGCTTTCCGGGATACCCTTCGGCGTATTTATTGGTTAATACAGAACCTGCAGCTTCCATTACCTGTTCGCTTACAAAATTCTCAGATGCAATAAGTTCAATACCGTGTAGCTGGCGTTCTTTTTCAGCTTGTATAAGTTCAAAAATTTGTTCGTCGCGTTGCATAAAATTAAATTGTCGTTAAATAATTGCGCAAAAATAACAAATACGGGACTTAAAAACATCAAAATACATATATTTACTTATCAAGTTATACACCGATTTATTAACCTTACAAGCGAATTTAGATTTTCTTGATTTTTTTCTTTTTAAATAAAAAAATTATGTAGGTTTGATAAGCGAATAAAAAAAGAAAACTATGCCTTTGTCAGCAAATAATCCCAACCGAAGTTCATGGTTGTACGTAAATAAAAATTCAGATTTCCCTATTCAAAATATACCATTTGGCGTATTTTTAACTAAAGATGACATCATCACTATTGGAACACGTATTGGTGATACGGCAATCGATTTAGGTGCGCTTCATCAATTAGGATATTTTGACGGAATTCCATTAACTGACGATATTTTTCTGCAAGATACCTTAAACGACTTTATTGCTGATGGCCGTAAAACATGGCGTGCCGTAAGAGATCGGGTTGCTGAAATTTTTGATGCTGAAAACACTACTTTAAAAAACAACACACCCCACAAGGAACGTATTTTATTTCGTTTGGATGAAATTGAAATGAAAATGCCCGTGTATGTTGGAGATTATACAGATTTTTATGCTAGTAAAGAGCACGCTACTAATGTTGGCACCATGTTTAGAGGTAAAGACAGTGCTTTAATGCCAAATTGGTTGCATTTACCAGTAGGATATCACGGTAGAAGCTCATCTATTATAACCACGCACATTCCTGTGCACAGACCCCAAGGTCAAACCATGCCAGAAAGTGGTAAAAAACCCGTGTTCGGCCCTAGCAAAATGGTTGACTTTGAATTGGAAATGGCTTTTATTACAACTGATGCGAATGACTTAGGAGAATCTATTCCTGTTAAAGAAGCTGAAGAATATATTTTTGGGTTAGTCCTTTTTAATGATTGGTCTGCGCGCGATATTCAAAAATGGGAATACGCGCCTTTAGGCCCTTTTCTTGGAAAAAGCTTTGCTTCTTCGATATCACCTTGGATTGTGACTTTAGATGCTTTAGAACCTTTTAGAGTTGAAAGCCCAAAGCAGAACCCAAAGCCGCTACCCTATTTACAAACTAAAGGTAAACATGCTTTTGATATCCATTTAGAAACTGGCATTATTCCTAAGGGCGGTAAAGAAACCACCGTTTGTAAATCTAATTTTAAATATATGTACTGGAATATCTCGCAGCAGTTAGCACATCATACAAGTAATGGTTGCCCTGTAAATTCTGGAGATATGATGGGCAGTGGTACAATTTCTGGCCCAACGGAAGATTCTTATGGTTCTATGTTAGAATTAACTTGGAATGGTACTAAACCTATAAAGCTTAAAGACGGGACTAACAGAAAATTTATTAATGATTATGACACTGTTGTGATGCGTGGCCATTGTGAAAATGACGATGTGCGTATAGGATTTGGACAAGTAAAAACACAATTGCTTCCGGTATTCAAGAAAAAATAATCGTAAATAAAGGTTTAAACACCTCTGTGTACTGCTTTACTTAATCTAAATTATTCCATTCAAATTACATAAATGTTTGGGCGTAATTAGGAATTAAAACTTATTGTTAAAACTACGCAACTTAATCGCCGTTAATACCTTTTTGGTGTACAATGGGAAATCTGCATTCAATAACCAACCAAAATATCCAGGTTCTTTTTCTAATATCTCAGTTACTAGTTTTCCTTTATGCTTTCCAAAAGAAAAACATTCCTCTCCTTTTTTATTGTAGGTAATAAATCCTGCAAAATCGGCAAACTTTTTTCGAGAACTAAACTCTGCCAAAAATTTGGTGTCGTTTTCTAGCTCTTCATATTTTGCTATTTGTGCTTTTAATACTTCATATGTGGCATTAGTATCGGCTTCAGCACTATGTGCATCATCCAAATTTTTATCACAATAAAACTTGTATGCAGCACTTAGCGTGCGTTGTTCCATTTTATGAAAAATGGTTTGCACATCTATAGCTTGACGATTTTTCATATCAAAATCAACCTCTGCACGTAACATTTCTTCAGCTAAAAGCGGTATGTCGAATCTGTTCGAATTAAATCCCCCCAAATCAGAATCCTTAATCATATTGTAAATTTCCTTGGATAGCTCTTTAAAAGTAGGTGCGTCTGCAACTTTAGCATCATCAATACCATGAATTGCAGTTACCTCTTTAGGAATTGGTATTTCTGGATTTACTAACCATGTTTTGCGCTCCTCAGTTCCGTTAGGATATACCTTAAGTATAGAAATTTCAACAATTCGGTCGTGGGTAATATTTATACCTGTAGTTTCTAAATCGAAAAAACAGATGGGTTTTGTAAGGTTTAATTGCATTTATCTTGATTGATTTTTTCGTTATTCATTTTGCAAAAAATGAAAAACCCAACCGCTTTGGTCGGGTTTAATTATTTGTCAATAAATTAAACTTCCCTATTACTATCCCAGGCCTCCAAGTAGTCTTTTACAGCTTTAACAAACATACCGCCCATAGCACCGTTTACCACACGATGGTCGTAAGAATGCGATAGGAACATACGGTAACGGATACCGATAAAATCTCCTTCGGAAGTTTCAATCACTGCAGGTACTTTTCTAATGGCACCTAAAGCTAAAATTCCAACCTGTGGCTGATTGATTATTGGTGTACCCATAATGCTACCAAAAGAACCAACATTGGTAACGGTGTATGTACCACCTTTAATATCATCTGGATTTAATTGGTTTACTCTAGCCCTATTCGCCAAATCGTTCACCTGTTTGGTCATGCCCACCAAATTTAACTGGTCGGCATTTTTTATTACAGGTACAATTAAATTTCCATCTGGCAAAGCAGTAGCCATACCTAAATTTATATTTTTCTTCTTAATAATTTTGTCACCATCAACTGAAATATTCAACATTGGATAATCACGTAAAGCCTTGGCAACAGCCTCCATAAAAATAGGCGTGAACGTTAGTTTTTCGCCTTCACGGTTTTCAAAAGCATTTTTAACTTTGTTTCTCCAATTCCAAATTTTTGTGACATCAGCCTCAATAAAGCTTTGTACATGGGCCGAAGTTTGCAAAGAGTCTGTCATGTGCTGGGAAATGAGTTTCCCCATTCGCGTCATTTCAATAATTTCATCTTCACCACTAACCACAACAGGTTTTGACTGTGGTTTTGGAGTTTCTTGGACTGACGGTTTAGCGATTTCCGGCTTAGTACCTTTTTCTGGTTTTGCTGGTGCTTTTCCTCTATTCTCAATATAAGACAGAATGTCGTTTTTGGTAACCCTACCTTCTTTTCCTGTTCCGGTAATAGCGTCCAACTCCTGTTGGGAAATACCTTCTTGTTTTGCAATATTTTTAACCAATGGCGAATAAAAACGCTCATTACTGGAAATAGTAGGCGCAGTTGCGCTAACTTCTTCCTGAGCTTTCTCCACTCGTTCAGTAAGTTGATTCACAACTTCCTCCGCAGTTTCAGTTGTAGTTTCTTCTAAAACTTCAGTAGCAGGTACGTCATCATCATCGGTTTCAATAATAGCTAATACTTGACCAACTTGAACCACATCATCTACTTCAAAACACTTCTCAACCAAAACACCTTCAACCTCACACGGCACTTCGCTATCTACCTTATCTGTAGCAATTTCTAAAACAGCCTCATCTAGCTCTACAGTATCACCAACATCCTTTAACCAAGATGTTATGGTTGCTTCTGCTACGCTTTCTCCCATTTTCGGTAATGTTAATTCAAACTTTGCCATTTTCTTAAATTAAAGTCAGTATTTTTTATTTCGATTGCAAAATTAATTAAAAATCATCAATTTCTTTAAATTATCTACAACAAAACCTCTTAAAACCGAATAACCTCACCCCTACTTATGGCATTGTCGCTTCCTAAGATAAAGCTGGCATTATTAGGTAAAATCTTATAAGTCCAGCTTTTTGTTCCAGTATACTCATTCAATATTTGAATAATTTCCTTGTAACTTAGAAAGTTGGCGTCTAAAACAACTTCGGTTTCTTCTTCAAAGTTACTTATTTCTTTACTTTTTAACAGGGTTTTTGGTAATACAGTTTCTAATAATTTATGATTTGTATTTGATATCAATACATATTGAAAAACCTCCTTTTGTTCCTCAACCTTTGCTCTCCTGAAAATATAAACGAGCCTTATTCCCAACCATACCAACATATCGAACAATATGTTCTTTTTAAAATGCTTTTGATAAAAAATTTGCATTGCACCATAAAAACGTTTGGCATAGTTTTTATCCCTTAACGTACTCTCACCTTTAAAATGTATGGCTTTAATATCGCCCAAATAATAATTTTGATAACCTGCTTTTAATATTTTATAGGATAAGTCGATGTCCTCGCCATACATAAAGTAATCTTCATCAAAACCTCCCACGGCATCATAAACATCTTTTTTCAAGAACATAAATGCTCCGACTAAAATATCAATTTCACCCGTTGCATCTTCATTTAAATGGTTAGCATAATAATCGGAAGGGGCTCCAAACAACTTCTTAAATGCAGCACTAACATAAGGTATATTTCGCTTACTTTCAGGTAAATATTCCCCTATGCCATTTATAAGCTTGCAACCTACTGCTCCTAACCCTTCCTTATCGCTACAAAACTTTAGTAATCTCGTAAAGGTGTCTTCAGCTACGACAGTGTCAGGGTTCAAGATACATAAGTATTCACCTTTAGCGTGAGTAACACCAATATTATTCCCTTTTGAAAACCCAAAATTCTCCTTGTTCTCAATAAGTTTAACACTAGGAAATAATGTACTTACCATAGTACAGCTATCATCCTTAGAATTATTATCTACTACGATAATTTCTGCCTCTATATCCTTAATAGCCGCTTGCACACTTTTTAGGCATAGTTCTAGAAAGTAGCGCACATTATAGTTTAGTATTATTACGGAAAGCTTCAAATAAATAGTTATAGTTTAAGAGAAGATTCAAAAGGTACACGGTTAAGGATGCTTCTACCAAGTGTTACCTCATCGGTATATTCCAGTTCATCACCAACCGATATACCTCTGGCAATAGTTGACGTTGCAACATTATATTGCTGTATTTGTTTAAAAATATAAAAATTGGTAGTATCGCCTTCCATAGTAGGGCTTAATGCAAAAATAATTTCTTCTACTTTACCAGATTTCACTTTTTCAATCAATGCATTAATATTTAAATCGTGAGGCCCTATACCATCTATTGGTGAAATTTTTCCACCTAAGACATGATACAGTCCTTTGAAGGAACTTGTGTTCTCTATGGCCATAACATCTCTAATATCCTCTACAACGCAAATTACGCGGTCATCACGATTAGGATTAGCACATATTTCACATAACTCTACATCACTAATATTATTGCAAGATTTACAAAATTTAATGCTTGTCCTCATGTTAAGCAAAGCTTGAGACAACGCAGTTGTTTGTGCTGTAGGCTGCCTAAGCATGTGCAATACCAATCGTAATGCGGTTCGCTTACCAATACCTGGTAATTGCGACATTTCGTTGACTGCATTTTCCAATAATTTAGAAGAAAACTCCATAGGTGCGAAAATACTATTTACACCTTAATTACGCTAATTTTAAAACGCAGATTTAAAATTGACTGGATTCCATTTGGTTTTTGAAATTGAATAGTTGTATTTTGAAAATCTGAAAAATATAAGTTTTATGAGCGCCACTCAAATTCTACTTCTTGTAGCAATTTATTTTGTTGTTTTAATTTTGATTTCATATTTCACTGGAAAAGAAGATTCTAACGAGGCATTTTTTAAAGCCAATAAATCTGCACCTTGGTACTTAGTTGCTTTTGGAATGATTGGTGCATCGCTTTCTGGGGTTACTTTTATTTCCGTGCCAGGAATGATTGGCGGGCAGCAATTTGCCTACATGCAGGGGGTATTTGGTTTTTTTGTTGGATATATTTTTATTTTAACAATTCTTTTACCGCTGTATTACAAACTTAATGTAACGTCAATTTATGAATATTTAGAACAACGTTTTGGAACAGTAAGCTACAAAACCGGTGCTTTTTTCTTTCTACTATCACGAGTTACCGGTGCTTCATTTAGACTCTTTTTAGTTGCTCTTGCAATGCAGTATATTGTATTTGAACGTATTGGTGTTCCTTTTTGGATAACAGTAGTGATATCCATTTTACTCATTTGGCTTTACACAAACCGAGGCGGCATAAAGACTATTATTTGGACAGATACTATTCAAACTTTAGCCATGTTAACCGCAGTTTTAGTGGCTATTTTTTTAATAAATGACCGGTTGGATTGGTCTTTAAGTGAAGCCTTAACTTCTGAAGTATTTGCTAAAAAAAGTAAAATTTTCTTTTTTGATGACGTTAACAGCACCACTTATTTTTGGAAATATTTTATCGGCGGTATATTTATAGCCATTGCCATGACAGGGCTAGACCAAGATATGATGCAGAAGAACTTAACGTGCAGAAATAATAGAGAATCGCAAAAAAATATGTTTGCCATGGCTAGTTTATTGGTCCTGGTTAATTTTATTTTTCTTTCTCTAGGCGCTTTATTATTTATTTATGCTGAAAAATTCGGTTTAGAAATTCCTGTAATAGATGGCAGAACAAGAACTGATTTGCTATTTCCCGAAATTGCTATGAACCAAGGACTTGGAAATGCACTGGCAGTTACCTTTATTATTGGATTAATTGCAGCAGCTTATTCTAGTGCAGATAGTGCATTAACCTCTTTAACCACATCCTTTTCAGTAGATTTTTTAAACATTCACGATAAGCCAAAAGAAACGCAAAAACCCCTACGGAAAAAAGTACATGTAGCCGTATCGCTATTACTTATTATTGTTGTAATTATCTTTAATTACCTAGAAGGAAACGTGGTAAGTAACCTATTTAAATTTGCAACATTCACATACGGGCCTTTACTGGGTTTATTTGCTTTTGGAATTCTAACAAAACATCAAATTAAAGACAAGTATGCGTGGCTTGTAGCTTTACTTTCTATTGTAATAAGTTTTGCTATTACCGTATTACCTGAAAACATTATTGGTAGCTATCAATTCCATTGGGAAATATTACCTTTAAATGGCTTAATCACGTTTATTGGATTAATACTGATTCGTAGAAAGCAACACTAAAGTACAGGCTGCTTCAAATTCAATATTATTCTTTTTTAAAATTTCATAAAACTCAGGATTCTCAGTCCCTGGATTAAAAATTACTCGTTTTGGTTTTAGAGATACTATGTAGTCGTAATATTCTGTCTGCCGTTTAGGGTTTAAATAAAGTGTTACCGAATAAATATTTTCATAGTTCCTCAATTCAGTATCAATCTTAATACCAGTAACCTTTCCTTCCTTCAAACCAAAGGCTACCGTTTCTATATTATTGGCTACCAATCGCTGTATAGCATAATTAGAATATCTATTAGGTTTTAAAGATGCCCCAAGCACCAAAGTTTTCTTATTCATATGTTAAAAACAATAATTTTTTGTTAAAAGAAGTAACATTAATAAAAATGAAACGTCTTTTTGTTGACTGTAAATATTAATCATCAATCAAATTAATCAAACCAAATGAAAAAGGCTATTTCATTAAGCTTACTTTTATTCACTTTTTTTTCACTTTCAACTCACGCTTATTCTCCTGAACCTAACGATGTCAAAAAAGGCACCATATCAGGAAAAGTATTAGACGCAAAGTTAAAGCAACCCTTACCATATGTAAACGTAATCATTAAAAATTCCAAAAGCGAAATCTTAACAGGCGGCATTACCTTGGACGACGGTACGTTTAAAATTGAAAGAATTGAAGAAAGCAATATCACCGTGAGCATCCAATATATTGGCTACAAAACCTACAACAAAGATATAAGCCTAAAACGTGGTAACTATAATGTAAACCTTGGTAATATCTATTTAGAGGAAGCAACGGAAGAGCTAGATGCTGTAATGGTAGTAGCTGAAGTTTCTACCATTCAACAAAAAGTTGATAGAAAAGTGATTACGGTTGGTAAAGATCTTACTACCGCTGGCCCTACCGCTAGCGATATTATGAACAATTTACCATCAGTAAATGTAGATCAGCAAACAGGAAACATTAGTTTAAGAGGAAACGAAAATGTTCGCGTAATGGTCGATGGGAAATTAAGCAATGTGCCCGTTGCACAACTTTTAAGACAAATTCCTTCCACATCCATTAAATCTATTGAACTTATTACAAATCCCTCAGCAAAGTACAATCCCGAGGGCATGAGTGGTATCATTAATATTAAACTGCACAAAAACACTCAATTAGGTTTTAATGGTAATTTAAATGTTGGTGTTACAAAAGAAATTTTTGCAAAGTTTAATAGTTCTATAGATATGAATTATCGTAACGGTAAGTTAAATTTTTACGGTAATTATGGTAATAACATTGGTAATTATGACAATTTCGGATACATAGAGAGACTTGATGACAACTCACGTCAAGACTTAAAATTTGGTAATAATAACAAATCTCATCTTTATAAATTTGGAGTAGATTACTATCTGAATGATAAAAACAACATATCTGTATTTACCAATCAAAATACATTTAAGGGTAAGGGCTTCGGAGACACAGATCTTACATTTCCTGGTCCTATTAATCAGGGGCAACTGTTTAATAATATAACAGACAATCTATCTAGCCAATACAACATTGCTTTTAAGCACTATTTTAATGAAGAAGAAGATGAAACATTAGACATAGAAATAGACCATAATAAATTTAATAATAACGAAATAGCAAATTTCAACTTTGTGAATCTTAGCTTTCCACCAGATTATGTGGACATGGTTGACACAGAAAGAGAGCAAACGTTCTTTAATGTAGATTATGTTAAACCCTTAAGTGAAAAATCTAAGTTAGAAGCAGGTGTAGAAGCGCGATTCTTTAATTCTGATATTGACTACAACTCTAGCGGACTGACTTTTGATGGAGAAGGAAATATTATCCCAACGCCGAGTACTGATTTTGAATACAATAGGGATATATTTTCTGCATATGCTACCTATGGAAAAACGATAAACGATAAATGGAACTATCAAATAGGAGCTAGATTTGAAAAAGTAATAGAAGACGCCAATGCGCTTCAGTTTTTTGATGACAACTCTACGGAAGCAATACCTTTTGATAATGAATATTTTCAAGTTTACCCTTCTATTTTTGTAAGCTATAAGGCTTCTGATAAGAATACATATCAGATGAGCGCAAGTCGTAGGGTTGATAGACCGGGACTACAACAAATCAACCCCATAAGGGAATGGAGCACGCCCAGGGTTTCGTCTTTTGGTAATCCGCAATTATTGCCTCAATTTACTAATTCTATAGAATTAAACTATACCCGTAAACTTAAAAAAGGTACAGTTACCGCAGGTGTTTTCGGAAGATTAATTGAAGATAATATTAACCGTTTTGTACGCATAGACAGAAATAACATTCCTGCAGGAAATGCCATTTTAACCTTTGACAACTTTGATAACACAACAGCTTACGGCGTAGAAGTATCAAGCAATTATAGACCAACCACATGGTGGAGTTTAAACGGTAGCTTTGATTTATATTCTCAAGAACAAAAAGGTATTACCGAAATTATTGTGACCGATGATTTACAAAATGCAACAGCAGATGATATTATTGCCCAAACTACTAATGTGAATAATATAGTTTGGAATTTAAGATTATTCAACAATTTCAAAGCTTCTAAAAAATTAAACTTTTCGTTATTTACGATGTATCGAGGCGAAGAAAAAGGAATTCAATTTACTAGAAAACCGATGTTTATGTTGAATACTGGAATGCGCTATTCATTCTTAGAAGATCAACGTGCCACGTTTAGTTTTAATTACAGCGACATTTTAAATACTATGAATTTTGAATTTGATGGCGTTACACCCTTTCCAAGCAACGGACAGTTTAACTGGGAGAGCAATACTTGGAATATTGCATTGTCTTACCGATTTGGTGGCAGCAAATACAGAGCTCTACGAAGAAAACAAAGAGATGATAATATAAAAGAAGGTAGTGGTGGATTCCTATAAAATTATTTTAATAATCTGATAATAGTTGATGGTTAGTGTTATATTAAGATTATTAAATAGAACCCCTAAAGTTGATACTTTGGGGGTTTGCTTTTTTGGTAAAATGTGTTAAAAATGTTAAAACTCGAAAATTGTTATACTAAAACCTGCCACAAAACGTTAATATAAAACCAAAAACCGTATTTAGTAATTATTTGAGTTAGTCGCTTTAAAAACATTTTATTAAACGGTTAATGTGTTTTAGACACATTTCAAACTCGGAATTACAATAAATTTCGAGTTTTGTTTTAGTAAGGACTAGATGGGAATGAGCCAATAAAATATTTTTGAATTGCTATTGTCATCTAACTGAGTAATAAGAGCTTCTCTTTTCAAAATTAGTGTTAATTGAAATCAGTTGATTAATAGCATTAAAAAACCCGAAACTATCTACAATACTAGTTTCGGGTTTTTGTTTTTTGTTTCGTTTTTAGCAAGAATTTATCACCATTTCATGATAACACTTCCCCAAGTAAAACCACTACCAAAAGCTGCTAAAACTACCGTGTCGCCATCGTTAATTTTACCTTCTTCCCATGCTTCTGTTAACGCAATAATTACTGATGCTGCCGTGGTATTTCCATATTTCTGAATATTGTTAAACACTTGGTCGTCTCGCAACCCAAACTTCTTCTGGATAAATTGTGATATCCTTAAGTTTGCTTGATGTGGAATTAACATATCAATATCTTCTTTTTGTAAATTATTGGTTTTTAATCCCTCCATAATAGCTTCACTAAATCGCACTACAGCATGTTTAAACACAAACGTACCATTCATATACGGGTAGTAAGAGGTGTCATTGGGGTCGTTTGCTTCCAAAATTTCAGGTACCCAATGCTTTATACTAGGACCTAAAACAGTGAGTTCTTCAGCATATTTTCCTTCAGAATGTAAATGAGAGGATAAAATCCCTTTAGTATTGTCTTCCTCTCTAGTTAAAACAGCTGCACCTGCACCATCTCCAAATATTACAGTCACTCCTCGTCCTCTTGTAGATTTTTCTAAACCACCAGAATGGTATTCAGAGCCAATAACCAATATATTTTTATACATGCCTGTTTTTATAAATTGGTCGGCCACCGAAACGGCATATACAAAACCTGTACATTGATTTCTAATATCTAAAGCACCAATTGTCGGCATTTCTAATAAATGTTGAATTTGCACACCACAACCAGGAAAGTAGTAGTCGGGACTTAAGGTGGCAAATACTATAAAATCAATATCGTCCTTTGTTAATCCAGCACGCTCAATAGCAATTTTAGCCGCTTTAGCTCCCATAACCGCAGATGTGTCCTCAGTTCCTTCCTTTATCCATCTTCGCTCTTTTATTCCTGTACGTTCTTGAATCCAGGCGTCATTGGTATCCATCATTTTAGACAAATCATCGTTTGTCACTACATTATCCGGCAAATACTTACCAAGGCCTATTATTTTAGAATTATACATGCTATCTCTATTTTTATCTTAAACCAAAATACAAAATAACATTCATAAATTCCAATCATTCAAACTCTAAATTCTAAAAACTAATTGGAATACCAACTTAAATATCATGTTTTAGAAATTATTGTTTTTCAAAAAGCAGTCAGTTTGTCATATTTTATGTCTTGGTACTTTTTTTGCCTTATGCTGGAGTGAAATAAACAATGAATTAAATAGATATATCATGACAAAAGGAAATATTAATGTATCGGTAGAGAATATCTTTCCGTTAATTAAAAAATTCTTATACAGCGACCACGAAATATTTTTACGTGAGCTGATTAGTAATGCCACAGATGCAACACTTAAACTTAAGCATCTAACAAATGTTGGTGAAGCAAAAGTTGAATATGGCAAACCACAGATCGAGGTTAAAATTGATAAGGATGGTAAAAAACTTCATATAAGCGACCAAGGTTTGGGTATGACAGCGGAAGAGGTTGAAAAATACATTAACCAAGTTGCGTTTTCAGGAGCTGAGGAGTTTTTAGACAAGTATAAAGACTCTGCCAAGGATGCTGGTATTATTGGACATTTTGGTCTTGGTTTTTACTCGGCGTTTATGGTGGCTGATAAAGTTGAAATTATTACGAAGTCCTACAAAGATGAACCTGCTGCGCATTGGACCTGTGATGGTTCGCCTGAATTTACTTTAGAAACAGCAGATAAAACAGAAAGAGGCACTGAAATTATCTTGCACATATCTGAAGGTGAAGAAGAATTTTTAGAGGAGTCACGTATTCGTGAACTACTAACTAAATATAATAAGTTTATGCCTATTCCGATTAAATTCGGCACTAAGGAAATAAACGATCCAGAGCACGAGCCTAAAACCACTAAGGATAAGGACGGTAAAGAAACTACCGAACCACATAGGAAGATTACTGTTGATGACATCATCAACAATCCTAACCCAGCATGGACAAAACAGCCAGCAGATTTAAAAGATGAAGATTATAGCAACTTCTATAGAGAATTGTACCCGATGCAGTTTGAGGAGCCGTTGTTCAATATTCATTTAAACGTAGATTACCCATTCAATCTAACTGGTATTTTATACTTCCCTAAGATGACGAACGACATGCAGATTCAGAAGGATAAAATACAACTATATCAAAATCAGGTTTTTGTAACAGATAACGTTGAAGGCATTGTTCCTGAATTTTTAACCATGCTTCGTGGTGTTATTGATTCTCCTGATATTCCATTAAACGTTTCGCGTTCATACTTACAGGCTGATGGTGCTGTAAAAAAGATTTCCTCCTATATCACCAGAAAAGTGGCTGACAAATTAAAATCGTTATTCAACAATAATCGTGAAGATTTTGAAGCAAAATGGAATGACATTAAGATTGTAATCGAATACGGTATGCTATCTGAAGAAAAATTCTTTGAAAAAGCTGAAGCATTCGCACTATATCCAACAGTTGATGGCAAGTATTTTACCTACCAAGAATTGTATGATAAAATTAAAGCGAACCAAACCGATAAGGATGATAAATTAGTAATTCTGTACGCATCCGACAAAGATGCACAACATAGCTATATTGAAGCTGCAAAAGCAAAGGATTACGAAGTATTGCTGTTAGATTCTCCAATTGTGTCGCATTTAATTCAAAAGCTAGAAACAACAAAAGAAAAGATCTCTTTTGCTCGCGTCGATGGTGACCATATTGATAATCTTATCAAGAAAGATGACACTAAGATTTCTAAGCTAGATGAAGACCAAAAGAAAGCTTTAGATGAATTGTTGAAAGAGGTAATTCCTTCTGAAAAATTCATGGTACAGCTAGAAGCTATGGATAGTAATGCTAATCCGTTTATCATCACCCAACCTGAGTTTATGCGCCGTATGAAAGAGATGCAGCAAACTGGCGGTGGCGGTATGTTTGGTATGGGGAATATGCCAGAAATGTACAATCTTGTGGTTAATACAAACTCTGATTTAGTCGGTGAAATTTTAAACACTAAAACTAAAAAGAAACAAGAACGTTTAATTAACCAAAGTTTAGATTTGGCACGTTTATCTCAAGGTTTGCTTAAAGGTGAAGAATTAACAAACTTCATTAAGCGTAGCTATGATATGATAAAATAGTTGACACGCTGAAACAATTCCGCAATCTATTATAGATTAAAACCACTTTGTGAAAACAAGGTGGTTTTTTATTGCGCAATTTAAACTAGAACTTATATTTGCAGCAAAAATATTTATATGAAATATACAGTAGTAGCTTTTTTAGTTTTGTTTCTTACAGCTTGTTCTTCTGATGACACCCCAACAATTGCGGATTTTAGAGAAGCCAACGACAAGGAAATCAACGATTATATAACAGCTAATAATTTAAATGCTGAAAAAAGCAATACAGGTTTGTATTATGTTATTGATGAACCTGGAACAGGCACACAACCTACAGTTACTGATAATGTAACCGTAGCGTACAAAGGCTATTTTACTAACAAAAATGTGTTTGATGAAAGTAATGTAGAAGGTGTTTCTTTTGGCTTACAACAAGTAATAGCTGGATGGACAGAAGGTATTACCTATTTTAAAGAAGGCGGTAGTGGTATTCTATTAATTCCTTCGCATTTAGCTTATGGAAGTACAGGCAGAGGAACTATTCCTGGAGGTGCTGTACTAATTTTTGATGTGCATTTGATTTCGGTTAATTAGACTATAACTTAAACTTAAAATATTGAAAACCATCTTGTGAAAACAAGGTGGTTTTTTTATGAAAAATGACCCCGGTCATTGTCGCGAAATAATTTCTAAAATATTTTAATGAAAAACAAGATATTTTAGAGATTAAAAAGCTTTCTATTTACAACATCCTATCTCAAAAAGTTTTTGAATCTAAAACAATTCAAAATGAATTATTATTAAACTTTTTAAATCAAGGAATCTATATTCTAAACGTTGAATATATAAACGGTATTAGTAGGACTAAAAAAATAATCATACAATAATTTTAAGAGTATTTACTTAAAAAACCACCTTAAAAAAGGTGGTTTTTTTGACTTTAAAATAATTATAAACAGATAATATTACGGCGTTGCTTTTATCGCAGCCTGTGCAGAAACTAGTCTTGCAATAGGTACACGATAAGGCGAACAACTTACATAATCCATTCCTGTATTGTAGAAAAACTCTACTGAACTTGGTTCGCCACCGTGCTCGCCACAAACACCAACTTTCAAGTTTGGCTTAGTGCTTCTGCCGCGTTCTGTTCCTAGTTTTACAAGTTGTCCCACTCCTTCTTGGTCAATCACCTCGAACGGGTCAACTTTTAAAATACCCTTTTCTATATATAACGGCAAGAATTTACCAGCATCATCTCTGGAGTAACCAAAAGTCATTTGTGTTAAATCGTTTGTTCCAAAAGAGAAGAAATCTGCTTTCTCAGCAATTAAATCTGCCATTAAGGCTGCTCTCGGCACTTCTATCATGGTTCCTACTAAATATTCAACACTATCATTTCGTTCTTTAAAAATAACATCTGCAGTAGATCGAATAACTTGAGCTTGAGCTTCAAACTCTGCGACAGTTCCTACCAATGGCACCATAATTTCTGGTTTACAATTGATACCCTTTTCCTTTAAGTTAAGCGCAGCCTCAATAATAGCTCGAGTTTGCATCTCTGTAATTTCAGGATAAGTATTTCCTAATCTACAACCTCTATGACCTAACATTGGATTGAACTCTTCCAACTCAGCTACTTTATTTTTAACGGCTTGTAGAGAGATGTGCATATCTTCAGCCAACTCTTTTTGAGTCGCTAATTGATGTGGTACGAACTCATGCAATGGTGGGTCTAGTAATCGAATGGTAACAGAGTGTCCTTCCATAGCTTCAAAAATACCTTCGAAATCCTCTCGTTGCATTGGCAATAACTCTTCAAGTGCTTGTTTTCTACCTTTAACGGTGTCAGCAAGAATCATTTCGCGCATTGCCTTTATTCTATCTAACTCGAAAAACATGTGTTCTGTTCTTGTTAAACCAATACCTTGCGCACCAAAACTGCGGGCAATTTTTGCATCTTTAGGACTATCGGCATTCGTTCTCACTTTTATTTGGCTATACTTATCCGTAAGAGCCATAACCTCAGCAAATTCACCGCTCAATTCGGGCTCTTTTGTGGCTACCTTACCTTCTATAATATTTCCAGTAGAACCGTTTAATGAAATCCAATCACCTTCATGGTATTCGTGGTCTCCAACAGTAAGTGTTCTTTTCTTATAGTTTATTTTTAATGCACCAGCACCAGAAATACAACATTTGCCCATACCACGCGCAACAACTGCCGCGTGAGACGTCATACCACCGCGGGCGGTTAAAATACCCTTAGCAATATTCATCCCCTCTAAATCTTCTGGAGAGGTTTCTATTCTTACTAATATACTGCTCTTATATTTACTGGCTTCGTCTGCAAAAAATACTATTTTTCCAGTAGCTGCACCTGGTGATGCCGGTAAACCTTGCGCTATCACATGAGCTCTTTTTAAAGCGATAGGATCGAAAACAGGGTGTAACAACTCATCCAATTTATTTGGCTCAATGAGCAATAACGCCTCTTTTTCATTAATCATTCCTTCTTTTAGTAGGTCCATGGCAATTTTCACCATTGCAGCACCTGTACGCTTACCGTTTCTTGTTTGCAAAATCCAAAGTTTTCCATCTTGAATGGTAAACTCCATATCTTGCATATCTCGATAATGCTTTTCTAAAATGTCCTGATATGTATTTAATTCATTAAATATTGAAGGCATTAACTCTTCTAAAGACGGATAGTTTTCCGCTCTATCTTCTTCTTCAATTTTTGCCAATTCTGCCCATCTTTCAGAACCTAATTTGGTAATTTGTTGTGGTGTTCTTACACCAGCCACTACATCTTCACCTTGTGCATTAATTAAATACTCACCATTAAAAACATTTTCACCTGTTCCAGCATCTCTTGTGAAGCACACACCAGTACCAGAGTTTTCACCCATGTTACCGTAAACCATAGCTTGTACATTTACAGCGGTACCCCAATATGCAGGGTAACCGTTCATGTTTCTGTAGTACACAGCGCGGTCTCCGTTCCAACTATTGAATACTGCTATAACGGCTCCCCAAAGTTGGTCCCATGGATTTGTTGGGAAATTATGACCTGTTCTCTTTTTAACAGCGTCTTTAAAATCATAAACTAAATCTTGTAAATCTTGAACAGTAAACTCTGTATCTAAAGTAATACCTCTTTTTTCCTTTAGGTGTTCCATAATTTCCTCAAAAGGATCTATATCTTCTTTTGAAGCTGGCTTCATACCTAAAACTACACCTCCGTACATTTGAATAAAACGGCGGTAAGAATCCCAAGCAAATTGCTCATTATTGGTTTTTTTAGCTAGCCCTAAAACCACCTCGTCATTCATCCCTAAATTCAATACAGTATCCATCATTCCAGGCATGGACACCCTCGCCCCAGAACGCACGGAAACTAATAAAGGATTGTCTTTATCTCCAAAAACGGTCCCCATTTGCTTTTCTATACTCGCTATGGAATCTTCTACCTCTTTTTTTATTAGCTCTACTACTGCCTCTTTCCCTAGTGCATTATATTCCGTGCAAACTTCAGTTGTAATCGTAAACCCTGGAGGCACAGGTATTCCTATTGAACTCATTTCTGCTAAATTTGCTCCTTTACCTCCCAAGAGGTTTTTCATAGAGCTGTCTCCATCGGCGGTCTTGTTTCCAAATTTGAAAACTCGCGCCTTTACATTTTCAAGTATTTCCATAATATTTGTTGTTTAATTTCTTAATAAAAACTTAAGTAAAAGTAGAATTTAAACAGGTGAATAATTATGACAAAAATCATAGAAATATTATGACTTTTAAAGAATTAGCATTTAATAAAGCTTTTTTCATGGATTATTTATTGAAAATGCATTTTCACCACAAAACTGTGTTTTTTGAGCATTTATATTTAAATAAAAAAGCGCCTTCATTTTACTGAAGGCGCTTTTCGTTTCAACTAAAACTTCAAAGTTCGTTATGCTGCGAACTTAAGTTTATTGTTAGTTTTTTTTTCCTCTTTTCGGTAGGCGTTCATAACCACACGTTTCATTAATAATGATACGATTAAGGCAATAATAAACAACCCAGCAAATACTTTTAATGTAGTATCTAAGGAACCTGTTGCGTTTTTAACCATATCATAAACAGTAGGCCCTACAACCCCTGCCAATGCCCAAGCAGTAAGCACCATACCATGAATAGCCCCCAACTGTTTGGTGCCAAATAAATCTCCTAAAAATGCCGGCAATGTTGCAAAACCTCCACCGTACATGGTGATTACCGTAAAGAGCACTACTAAAAACATAATTTCTACACCTATTTTTGGAAGGAAGAAGAAGGCCAAAATTTGAAATCCAAAGAAAACAATATAGGTGTTTGCACGTCCTAAATAATCGGATAAAGTGCTCCACATAATTCTACCAAGCCCATTAAATACACCTATTAAACCAACTATTGCAGCAGCCTCCATGGGTGTGTAGCTTAGTTTTTCTTGCATCATCGGGCTTGCCGCAGAAATAATGGCAATACCACATGCAATATTAATAAACATCATGATCCAGATATAATAAAATCGTGGGGTTTTTAAAGCTTCATTGGCCGTTATGTTTGCCATGTCTTTCTTAATTGTTTTTCCTTCTCCAGGTTTAAACCCATCAGGCAAATAGCCTTCTGGTGGTCTTTCAATATATCTAGCAGAAGATAAGATAAGTACCATATATATTAGTCCTAATACATAGAATGCATTGGACACACCTACTGCATCAAACAATGATTGCATTACAGGGCCAAAAATTAGGGCGGCAAAACCAAAGCCCATAATTGCCATACCTGTCGCTAAACCTCGCCTATCTGGAAACCATTTTACTAAAGTACTTACGGGAGTAATATACCCTAAGCCCAAACCAATACCGCCAATAACACCGTAGCATAAATAAAATAACCACAATGATTCCAACTGAACGGCAAGTCCAGAACCTAGAATACCAACACCGTAAAAAATACCAGCAGCAGTACCACTAATTTTTGGGCCAACACGTTCTACCCATCTTCCTAAAAATGCTGCTGATAGCCCTAGCAATAAAATGGCTATTTTAAATGCCCATTTTATTACACTTCCATCAACATCAAAAATATCTTTTACTGGATTGGTCATTACAGAATACGCGTATACCGATCCTATTGAAATATGTATTCCTACCGCCGAAGCTGCTATTAACCAACGGTTTTTTAGTTTTTGTGTTTGCATAATATTTGTATTCGAGTTGCTTCTATAATAGCACTCATTAATTTACTCTAACTTCTTTAAAATATTGTTGTAAAATTTCTACAGCAGTATCAATCTCTTCTATAGTGTTCTCTCTAGCATCTTTTAACTGATACTCCCAACCTAAGGCATCCCATTTGTGTACACCTAATTTGTGATAGGGCTGAATCTCTATTTTTTCAATTGTTTTATAATCCTTAAAATAACCTCCCATCTGATGCAATAATTCAGGTTGGTTTGTAATCCCTGGAATTAACACATAACGCAACCACATTTTTTTTCCTGAGGCTTCTCTGTATTTTGCAAAACTAAATGTGGTTTCCTTATTTTTTTGACCTGTGATATACTCATAGCCTTCCTCATTCATATGCTTTATATCCAACATCACCAAGTCTGCATATTCATCCAATAACTCCTCAATAAAGTGGTTTAGTAATCTACCATTAGTATCTATGTTGGTATGAATACCTTCTTCTTTTAGTCTTTTAAAAAAAGGCACTAAAGCTTTAGCTTGCAATAAAGGTTCACCACCTGAAACGGTAACACCTCCCTTTTTTCCGAAATAAGGCTTTTCTTTTATTGCCATTTGTACCAAGTCCTCTATTTGGTATGCTTTACCCCCATGCGTATCTATTGTATCTGGATTATGACAGTACAAACATTTTAGCTTACATCCTTGTAAAAATATTACCATTCTTACCCCCGGCCCATCATGCGTCCCGAAAGATTCAATAGAATGTACTCTTAATATGTTTTCTTTATGTTCGATAATTAGTCGTTTTAAAATTAGCATCTGAAAAAGAAGCTGTTATACTTCATTTTTCAGATGCTTACAAAATACAAAATAGAGTTTGGTTTTAAATTGATTCGTGGAATGATCTCGTTATCACTTCCATTTGTTGTTCTTTGGTTAATCTTACGAAGTTTACCGCGTAACCAGAAACTCTAATGGTTAACTGTGGATACTCTTCTGGATGCTCCATGGCATCTAGTAAGGTTTCTTTATCTAAAACATTCACGTTAACGTGTTGTGCATTTTTAGAAAAATAGCCATCTAAGATACAAGCAAGGTTTTCTATTCGCTCTTCTTTACTTGCTCCTAATGATTTTGGAACGATTGAGAAGGTATTTGAAACACCATCTTGAGAATCTTTGTAATCTATTTTGGCTACAGAGTTTAATGAAGCTATTGCGCCATGGGTGTCTCTACCGTGCATTGGGTTGGCACCAGGTGCAAAAGGTACACCTTGCGATCTTCCATCTGGCGTAGCACCTGTTTTCTTACCATAAACCACATTGGATGTAATGGTTAATACAGACATTGTTGGTTCTGCATTTTTATATACTGGTAATTTTTTCAATTCATCATTAAAATCAGCAACTGCATTTGCAGCTAATGCATCTACTCTATCATCGTCATTTCCGTAGCAAGGGAAGTCTCCTTCAATTTTAAAATCTACCGTTAAACCTTCTTCATTTCTAATTGGTTTTACTTTCGCATATTTAATAGCTGAAAGTGAATCTGCTACTATTGATAAGCCTGCAATACCATAAGCAATATTAATACTCGGATTTGTGTCAATTAAGGCCATTTGGGCTTTTTCATAATAGTATTTATCGTGCATATAGTGAATAATGTTCATAGAGTCATTATAAACCCTAGCTACTTCCTTCATTGCTATTTTGAAGTTGGCCATTACTTTATCAAAATCCAAATACTCACAATCGCATGGCTCAATACCATCCACCATTTGCGTTCCTGTCATTTCACAACGACCACCGTTTATTGCTAATAATAATGTTTTGGCCAAATTAGTACGTGCACCAAAGAATTGGATAGATTTACCTAATGCTTGGTAAGACACACAACATGCAATACCATAATCGTCAGAACCTCTATTTAGACGCATTAATTCATCATTTTCAAACTGAATAGAAGAGGTGTCAATCGCTACTTTAGCGCAAAAATCCTTAAAATTTTGTGGTAAGTCCTTAGACCAAAGAATCGTCATATTTGGCTCAGGGGATGCTCCTAAGTTGTAAAGTGTATTTAAGAATCGAAATGACGTTTTAGTAACTTTAGTTCTACCATCTTCAAACATACCACCAATAGCTTCTGTTACCCAAGTAGGGTCACCAGCAAAAATCTCGTCGTATGCACTCATTCTTAAATGGCGCACCATTCTAAGTTTCATAACAAACTGGTCGATATATTCCTGTGCTTCTTCTTCGGTTATTAAACCTTCTTGCAAATCGTTTTCAATATATATATCTAAGAAAGTAGATACATTCCCAAGCGACATTGCAGCACCGTCTTGCTCTTTTACCGCTGCCAAGTATCCCATATAGGTCCATTGTACCGCTTCTCTTGCATTTTCTGCAGGACGTGTTAGATCTAAATCGTATTTAGCGCCTAAAACAATCATTTCCTTTAAGGCCTTGATTTGATCCGAAACCTCTTCTCGAAGACGAATCACAGCATCTGTCATTGGCCCAGTGATATTTGCCAAATCTTTTTTCTTAGCTTCAATTAAAGCGTCAATACCGTAGAGCGCTAAACGACGATAATCTCCAATAACTCTTCCTCTAGCATAATTGTCTGGTAACCCTGTTAAAAATCCTAAAGAACGGAACTTTTTAATCTCTGCATTATATGCTGAAAATACACCATCGTTGTGTGTTTTTACATATTTAGAAAATAACTCTGTTAAGTTATCATTAGGTTTTACACCTTGTTCAGCTAAGGCTTTTTGCACCACTTTAAAACCACCAAACGGTTTCATTGTGCGCTTTAATAGCTCGTCGGTTTGTAACCCAACTATTACTTCGTTTGCCTTATCTATATAACCTGCATTAAAGGCACTAACCGTTGAAATTGTCTCAGTATCTAAGGCACGAACACCATTATTTTGGCGCTCTTCCTTAGTGGCTGCTTTACAAATATTCCACAAGCGTTCAGTTCTTTCGCTAGGTCCAACTAAGAATTCATCTGTACCATGATAAGGTGTAACATTTTTAATTACGAAATCTCTAACGTTAATCTCATCAATCCAAACTCCTGGCTTAAACTCTTTTACTTCCATCTCTATGTATAATTTATATTTTGTAAAATGTTGTCATTATTTGACAAGACAAATTTAGAAGTAGGATTCATGGAAAATTATGACAAATGTCAGCTATATATTAAGAATGAATATTTTTCTCAACTTCAATTAAAACAATAAAAAATATCTAGAATTTGACAAAAAAAACCCAGTGTGGTTATTAATATGCTAAATATTATCGTTAAAAAAATGCCAATTATAGAATAGAAAACACATCGTTTTCCTAAATTGTTTACGCATTTACTTAAAAATAGAAACCAATTGCGCTTTAGAATGTTTAAAAAATTCAGAGTATTTGTTAGTCATATTTATTTTCATAATTTGCATCAATATATTCTATACCAACTATGAAAGAGATTACTAGACTTTTTGATTTTCCGTATTACCAATTAAAGCATAAACCCAATAATGCTGCTTTAGTAACAAAATACGATGGTACATGGGTAAAAACCTCTACCCAAGAATATCTAGATAAAGCCAATGCACTAAGTAGAGCTTTATTAAAACTTGGCGTTAAAAAAAACGATAAGATTGCTGTTATCTCCACCACTAACAGAACAGAATGGAATATTGTTGATATTGGTGTACTACAAGTAGGCGCTCAAAACATACCAATATATCCAACAATTTGTGCTGAAGATTATGAATATGTAATCAATCATAGTGAATCTATTTATTGCTTTGTTTCTGATGAAGAGGTGCTTGAAAAAGTAAACAAAGTCAAAAAAAACACCAATATAAAAGAAGTATATTCTTTTGATCATATTGAAGGTTGTAGGCACTATTCCGAATTGTTCGAGTTAGGAAAAGATACGTCTACTCAAAATGAAGTTGAAGCTAGAAAAGAAGCCGTAAAACCTAATGATTTAGCTACCATAATTTATACATCTGGAACAACAGGAAAACCAAAGGGTGTAATGCTCTCTCATTGGAATATTACCAGTAACGTTTTAGATAGTGCCCCGAGAGTACCTTTGAAAGAAGGAGAGACCAGAATTTTAAGCTTTTTACCGATATGTCATATTTTTGAACGCGTGCTTATTTATGTATATCAACACGCAGGTACTTCTATTTATTACGCCGAAGGTTTAGATAAAATTGGCGACAACGCTAAAGAGATTAAACCTGATATGATGAGCGTTGTTCCAAGACTATTAGAAAAGGTATATGATAAAATTATGGATAAAGCCGAAGACTTATCTGGTGTAAAAAAAGCACTATTCTTCTGGGCAGTAAGTTTAGGAGAGCAATGGAAGCCCTATGGTGAAAATGGAGCGTGGTACGAATTTAAACTAAAAATAGCCAATAAACTCATCTTTAGTAAATGGCGTGCTGCACTTGGTGGCAATTTAGGCACTATGGTTTCCGGTAGTGCTGCACTACAACCGCGATTAGCCAGAATATTTGGGGCCGCAAAAATGCAGGTTATGGAAGGCTATGGTTTAACAGAAACATCTCCTGTTGTATCTGTTGGCAAATACGCTGATAAAATGTACAAAGTGGGAACCGTCGGAATTCCTATTGCCAATGTTGAAGTTAAAATTGCCGAAGATGGCGAAATACTCATTAAAGGCCCAAACGTAATGATGGGCTACTATAAAGATCCTGAAAAAACAGCAATTGTTATGACAGGCGATTACTTTCATACCGGAGACAAAGGCGAAATTGATGCTGATGGATTCTTGAAAATTACTGGGCGTAAAAAAGAAATGTTCAAAACATCTGGTGGTAAATATATTATTCCAACGCTATTGGAGAATCAATTAAAACAGTCTCGTTTTATTGAACAAGTCATGGTAATTGGTGAGGGAGAAAAAATGCCAGCTGCCTTAATTCAACCAAATTTTGATTTCTTACATGAATGGATAGAACGTAAAAATCATGGTATTGAAAATTCAATGGATGCCATGGCGAGTTCTGAAATAGTTAAAAAAAGAATTCAAAAAGAGGTAGATAAGTGTAATACGAAATTTGGGAAATGGGAACAAATAAAAAAATTCGAAATTACACCACAAATTTGGTCGATTGATGACGGACATCTTACACCTACAATGAAAATGAAAAGAGACGTTATAAAGAAAATGTATGAAGACTTAATTGAAAACATTTATCGTCCCAAATAAATTAATCTTATTTAACAAAGAGTCTTTGTTTTCGACCCAAACAATTCCGTAATTTATATATAATCAGTAAGTTATTGTTTTTTTTAGTACATTTAATTCAACATAACCAATTAAAAACTAAAAAAATGAAAACAAAAAACTTCTTAATTGCTGGTATTGTTGGAGGCATTGTGGACTTCCTTTTAGGGTGGCTATTTTATGGAATTATTTTTATAAACACTTTTCCTCAACCAGAAGAAAGTTCCACCACAATGCTCTTTATATTTCTGGGTTGCTTAACCTTTGGACTATTCGTGTCTTACATTTACACACGTTGGGCGCAAATATCTACGGCAGCAACAGGAGCAAAAGCAGGCGCTATTATAGGTTTGTTAATAGGCATTTATTATAATTTTTTCAATTTAGCTATGCAACCTGAGGCAACAATTGAACTTGCAGCTTTAGATGTTGGAATTTCGATTGTAATGACTGCTATAATCGGTGCGGTAATTGGCGCGGTTAACGGCAAATTGGGCTAATAAAAATCATTCATGTTTTATAAAATCACTCTCATTGTAGAGTGATTTTTTTTGACCAAACCTTAAACTATTTTTGTTTTTTTATTATGCATGCATAATAAATTTTTATTATATTTGGCAAACCAACCTAAGAAAGAATGAAAGATAAAACAATAGACTATGTACTTAGAACTACTTGGCTAACCGTAAATAAAATGTATAACGAAGAGGCCGCAAAATTTGAAAGTACAATGGCTACAGGTTTTACCTTATTAAGTATAGATCCTGAAAAAGGTACACCCTCCACCGCTTTAGGTCCTAAAATGGGTATGGAAGCCACAAGTCTATCTCGCATTTTAAAATCAATGGAAAAACGTGGTTTAATTGAACGTCACCCCAACCCCGACGATGGTAGAGGCGTTTTAATTCATTTAACTGAATTTGGAAAAGAAAAACGAGAACTATCGAAAGCTAAGGTGCTTGGTTTTAATGAAGCTATCAAAAAAAATGTAGATGAGGAAAAAATCAACCATTTTTATGAAGTCGCCGAAACCATAAATGAGTTGGTTTCAAACAAAAAAATTTATAACAATAAATAAATCATAGTTTAAGTAAACATGAGCAAACGTATAATTAAAAAAGTTGCTGTTATTGGATCTGGAATTATGGGAAGCGGTATTGCTTGTCATTTTGCCAATATAGGTGTAGAAGTTTTACTTTTAGATATTATTCCGAGAGAATTAACCGATATTGAAAAAGCGAAAGGTCTTTCTCTAGAAGATAAAGCCGTGAGAAACCGATTGGTGAACGATGCACTAAATACATCTTTAAAATCGAAACCCTCACCTATTTACCATCAAAAATTTGCCAGTAGAATTACCACTGGAAATCTTGAAGATGATATTGCAAAGGTAAAAAATGTAGATTGGATTATTGAAGTAGTTGTGGAACGTCTTGATATTAAAAAACAAGTTTTTGAAAATCTTGAAAAACACAGAACTCCTGGAACGTTAATTACGAGTAACACCTCTGGAATTCCTATTCAATTTATGAGTGAAGGCAGAAGTGAAGATTTCCAAAAGCATTTTTGTGGAACACACTTCTTTAATCCTCCTAGATATTTAAAGTTGTTTGAAATTATTCCGGGGCCGAAAACCGATGCTTCAGTTTTAGATTTTTTAAACGGATATGGAGAACAGTATTTAGGGAAAACCTCCGTAGTAGCTAAAGATACGCCAGCCTTTATTGGAAATCGTATTGGTATTTTTAGTATCATGAGTTTATTCCATACTGTAAAAGACATGGATATGACCATTGAGGAAGTTGATAAATTAACAGGCCCTGTAATTGGGAGACCGAAATCAGCCACTTTCAGAACTGTTGATGTTGTAGGCTTAGATACCTTAGTACATGTGGCGAACGGTATTGCCGATAACTGTAAAGATGATGAACGTTTAGAATTGTTTAAGCTTCCTGATTTTATATCAACCATGGTTGAAAATAAATGGTTAGGCAGCAAAACAGGACAAGGATTTTATAAAAAAGTTAAAGGTGAAAACGGAAAGAGTGAAATTCTATCCTTAGATTTAAATACTTTAGAATACCGAAATAAAAAAAGCGCAAAATTTGCCACTTTAGAGCTTACCAAAACTGTCGATAAAGTTGTAGACAGATTCAAAATTTTAGTTTCTGGAAAAGATAAAGCTGGTGATTTCTACAGAAAATCCTTTGCACAGTTGTTTGCTTATGTAACCTATAGAATTCCTGAAATCTCAGATGAATTATACAAGATAGATGATGCAATGAAAGCTGGATTTGGGTGGGAACACGGTCCGTTCCAAATTTGGGATGCCATTGGTGTTGAAAAAGGTTTAGAATTGATTAAATCCGAGGGTTTAGAAGCTGCCGAATGGGTTAATGATATGATAAGTTCAGGAAGCAAATCATTTTACACAGTTCAAAATGGTGCTACCCATTATTACGATATTCCTTCAAAAACACAAACTAAAGTACCTGGTCAAGATGCCTTTATCATTTTAGATAACATCAGAACATCTAATGAAGTTTTTAAAAACTCAGGTGTTGTAATTGAAGATTTAGGAGATGGTATTTTAAATTGTGAATTTCAGTCTAAAATGAATACCATAGGCGGTGATGTTTTAGCTGGATTAAATAAAGCCGTTGATATTGCTGAAAAAGATTTTGATGGTTTAGTTATTGGAAATCAAGGTGCTAATTTCTCAGTAGGTGCAAATATCGGAATGATTTTCATGATGGCTGTAGAACAAGAATATGATGAATTAAATGCGGCAGTAAAATATTTCCAAGATACCATGATGCGTATGCGTTATTCTGCGATTCCAACGGTTTCTGCACCTCATGGCATGTCCTTGGGTGGGGCTTGTGAATTATCAATGCATGCTGATAAGGTAGTTGCAGCAGCAGAAACGTATATTGGTTTAGTTGAATTTGGTGTTGGTGTTATCCCAGGTGGTGCTGGTTCTAAGGAAATGGCATTACGAGCATCAGACACATTCAGAAAAGGTGATGTAGAATTGAATGTTTTACAAGAGTATTTCTTAACTATAGGTATGGCTAAAGTATCAACTTCAGCTTATGAAGCTTACGATTTAGGCATACTTCAAAAGGGAAAAGATATAGTTGTAGTGAATAAAGACAGACAAATTGCTACCGCCAAAGCACATGCAAGACTAATGGCAGACGCAGGTTATACACAACCAGTAAAACGTAAAGACGTAAAAGTATTAGGCAAACAAGCACTTGGAATGTTCTTAGTTGGAACAGATGCTATGGAAGCTAGCAACTACATAAGTGAGCATGACCATAAAATAGCTAATAAACTTGCCTATGTAATGGCTGGAGGCGATTTATCTGAACCAACCTTTGTAACCGAACAGTATTTACTGGATTTAGAACGCGAGGCTTTCTTAAGCTTATGTACAGAGCGTAAAACTTTGGAACGTATTCAGCACATGCTAAAAACTGGTAAACCGTTACGTAATTAAAACAAAGCCCCACCTAGCCTCCCCATAGGGGAGAAAAGTGAAAAACTAAATGAAAAATATTTTGAATAAATAATTATAAAATACCCCGAGTAAGTTTCTCCCCCTTTTTGGGGGAGTTAGAGGGGGCACATTATGAAACAAGCATATATAGTTAAAGCATATAGGACGGCGGTTGGAAAAGCTCCAAAAGGAGTATTTAGATTCAAACGAACAGATGAGTTAGCTGCGGAAACCATTCAGCATATAATGAAGGAGTTACCTCAACTTGACAAAAAACGTATTGATGATGTTATTGTAGGTAATGCCATGCCAGAAGGTTCACAAGGTTTAAATATGGCGCGTTTAATTTCTTTAATGGGATTAGACATCGTAGATGTTCCTGGAGTTACCGTAAATCGTTTTTGCTCCTCTGGCGTAGAAACTATTGCTATTGCCGCTGCTAAAATTCAAGCCGGTATGGCAGATTGTATTATCGCTGGTGGTGCAGAAAGCATGAGTGCTGTTCCTATGACAGGTTTTAAAACCGAGTTGAATTACGATATTGTAAAGCAAGGACATGAGGAATACTATTGGGGCATGGGAAATACCGCTGAAGCTGTCGCCAACGAGTTTAAAGTCTCTCGAGAAGACCAAGACGAGTTTGCCTATAATTCACATATGAAAGCATTAAAAGCACAAGCTGAAAATAGATTTCAAGATCAAATCGTGCCTATTGAAGTAGAACAAACTTATGTAGATGAAAACGGTAAAAAAGCTACGAAAAGCTATACCGTAACCAAGGATGAAGGCCCTAGAAAAGGTACAAGTTTAGAAGCATTAGCAAAATTGCGTCCGGTTTTTGCCCAAGGTGGAAGCGTTACCGCAGGGAATTCGTCGCAAATGAGTGATGGCGCAGCCTTCGTTATGGTGATGAGTGAAGCTATGGTAAAAGAGTTAAACCTTGAACCCATTGCAAGATTAGTAAATTACGCTGCTGCCGGCGTAGAGCCTAGAATTATGGGTATTGGTCCTGTGAAAGCTATTCCAAAAGCATTAAGTCAAGCAGGATTGAGACAAGCAGATCTAGAATTAATTGAATTAAATGAAGCATTCGCTTCTCAATCTTTAGCCGTTATCAGAGAATTAGGACTCAACCCAGATATTGTAAATGTAAATGGGGGTGCCATCGCATTAGGACATCCACTAGGATGTACAGGAGCTAAACTTTCAGTACAGTTATTTGATGAAATGCGAAAGCGCAACATGAGCGGTAAATACGGCGCTGTAACTATGTGTGTTGGTACAGGACAAGGTGCTTGTGGTATTTTTGAGTTTTTAAACTAAAAAAAGATATTAAAAGAAAAATAAATGGAAGCAACAGAAAAAGATATTTTAAGAGGTGGTCAGTTTCTCGTTAAAGAAACAGATTGCAATGATATTTTTACCCCAGAGGATTTCAATGAGGATCAGTTAATGATGAAAGAAGCTGTTACCGAATTTGTAGACCGTGAAATTTGGGCAAAAAAAGCACAATTTGAGAAAAAAGATTATGCATTAACAGAATCATGTATGCGTCAAGCTGGAGAGCTTGGGTTCTTAAGTGTTGCAGTGCCTGAAGAATATGGTGGCATGGGCATGGGCTTTGTTGATACTTGTTTGGTTTGTGATTACATCTCTGGTGCCACAGGATCGTTTAGCACTGCTTTTGGAGCCCATACAGGTATTGGTACTATGCCAATTACATTATATGGTAATGAAGCGCAAAAGCAAAAATATGTACCAAAATTAGCTTCTGGCGAATGGTTTGGTTCCTATTGCTTAACTGAGCCAACAGCGGGAAGTGATGCGAATTCTGGAAGAACCAAAGCTGTATTATCAGACGATGGCAAAACCTATAAAATCACAGGACAGAAAATGTGGATTTCTAATGCCGGATTTTGTAGTGTGATGATAGTTTTTGCACGTATAGAAGATGATAAAAACATCACAGGATTTATCGTAGAATACGATCCTGAAAACCCAAATGGCATCACCATGGGTGAAGAAGAGCATAAATTAGGAATTCGTGCGTCCTCTACTCGCCAAGTGTTTTTTAACGAAACTGTTGTTCCTGTTGAAAACATGTTATCCACAAGAGGTAATGGTTTTAAAATAGCTATGAATGCTCTAAACGTAGGAAGGATAAAACTTGCTGCCGCATGTTTAGATGCACAAAGACGTACTATAACCGAATCGGTAAAGTATGCCAACGAGCGTATTCAGTTTAAAACCCCAATTTCAAGTTTTGGTGCTATCCGTCAAAAAATTGCTGAAATGGCAACCAATTGTTGGGTAGGTGAAGCAGCCACTTACCGTGCTGCAAAAAATATTGAAGATCGCATTGAACTTAGAAAAAATAACGGTAAAGATACGCACCAAGAGGCCGAATTAAAAGGGGTTGAAGAGTATGCAATTGAATGTTCTATTTTAAAAGTTGCAGTTTCAGAATTTGTGCAAAATTGTACAGATGAAGGCATCCAAATTTTTGGAGGTATGGGATTTTCAGAAGAAACACCTATTGAATCTGCTTGGAGAGATGCCCGTATTGCTAGAATTTATGAAGGCACCAATGAAATTAACAGAATGTTGAGTATTGGTATGCTGATAAAAAAGGCCATGAAAGGACATGTGAATGTTTTAGAGCCCGCAATGGCAGTAAAAGAAGAATTGATGGGTATTCCTTCATTCGATGTTCCTGATTATTCAGCGTTATTTTCAGAAGAAAAAAATATCATCAAAAATCTTAAGAAATTATTTTTAATGGTAGCTGGTGCTGCACTTCAAAAATATGGTGAAGCTATTGAAAAACAACAGCAATTAATGTTAGCTGCTTCTGATATTTTAATTCAAGTTTATTTAGCCGAATCTGCCATACTCCGTGCTGAAAAAATGGCAAAGAAAGAAGGTGAAGAGAATGTAAAAGAGCAAATAGCTATGGCAAAACTAAATTTATTTCATGCTATTGATGTGATTGAAACTGCTGGGAAACATTCTATTATTTCGTTCTCATCGGGCGACGAACAACGCATGATGCTAATGGGGCTAAAACGCTATATTAAATATGTAAACATGCCTAATATTATAGAACTAAGACATATAATTGCCGAAAAAGTAATTAATGAAAATAAATATTGTTTTTGAGTGTAAAACTCTAACAATTTCGTGTGACTAATTCAAATGTAAAAGGCGTCTCAAATTCAATTTTGAGGCGTTTTTTTATTACTTTAGATGAAAATAAATTTCATGAAAAAAGTTCTAGTTCTTACCCTAATATTATTTTACAATTTCAATTTCTCTCAAAACCAACAAGACATTTATAACATTATTGATAACGTATCTGCAGAACGTATTCAACAAGACATACAAACTTTAGTAGATTTTGGCACAAGAAACACCTTTAGTGACACTATATCAGAAACGCGTGGCATAGGTGCTGCCAGACGTTGGATAAAGAGTGAATTTGATAACATCTCAAAAAACTGTGATAATTGCTTAGAGGTTTTCTATCAAAAAGATTTTGTAAGTAAAGAAGGGAACAGCCGTGTGCCGCACGATGCTTGGGTGGTAAATGTTGTGGCTATTCAAAAAGGTACAAAATATCCAAACCGGTATGTAATTATGAGCGGTGATATTGATTCGAGAGCCAGCAATACCATGAATTTTACGATTGATGCACCGGGAGCAAACGACAATGCTTCTGGTATGGCAGGAACTATAGAAGCAGCCAGAGTACTATCAAAATACGAATTTGAAAGTAGCATTGTTTATGTGGGTTTATCAGGTGAAGAACAAGGTTTGTTTGGTGGCGCTGGATTAGCAAAATATGCCAAAGACAACAATTGGGATATTATTGGTGTTTTAAACAACGATATGATTGGAAATATTAAAGGTGTGGATGGTGTTATTGATAACCGCACGTTTAGAATTTTCTCAGAACCTGTTCCAGCTAATGAAACGGAACGCCAAAGAACCTTGAGACGTTTTTACGGTGGCGAAGTTGATGGTATTTCAAGACAGTTAGCGCGTTACATCTATAAAAACACTAAAACTTATATGCCTGAAATGAATCCGATGATGGTATATCGATTAGATCGTTTTGGTCGCGGTGGGCACCATCGTCCGTTTAACGATTTAGGATTTGCAGGTGTTCGCATTATGGAAGCTCATGAAAATTACACACAACAACATCAAGATATTCGAGAGGAAAACGGGATAAAGTATGGTGACGTCATCGAACATGTTAATTTTGGGTATGCCAAAAAGTTAACAGCAGTTAACGCCATTAATTTAGCCAGTTTAGGTTGGGCACCTCCTGCACCTAAAGAAGTTGCTATTGGCGGTGTTGTTGAGCCCTCAGCTAAATTTAAATGGGATAAAATTGAAGGCGCAAATGGGTATAAAATATATTGGCGAGATACCACCTCCCCGACATGGGATAACAGTCGATATGTAGGTGATGTAACAGAATTTACCTTGGATGGTATTGTTATTGATAATTATTTCTTCGGAATTGCTGCTGTTGGCGAAAACGGATTTGAGAGTCCTGTGGTATTTCCTAATAAAGTAATGCGATAAATTTTTAAAAATGAATATGTCAAAACTATCTATAACAGGATTATTAATTCTTCTATCGTTTCTAAGTTATGCTCAAGAACTTTTACACGAAAAAAAAACCTTTACAAGACAAGATACACTTCGTGGAAGTATAACTCCTGAGCGTGAATGGTGGGATTTAACTTATTATCATTTAGACATCAAAGTTGAACCTGATAAAAAATTCATTTCAGGGAAAAACACCATTCAATATAAAGTGTTAAAGGAAAACGCTGTGATGCAAATAGATTTGCAACCGCCCATGACACTGCTAAAAGCCATTCAAAACGGAAAAGAACTGGCTATTAAACATGATGGAAACGCCCATTTTATTTCTTTAAGAGAAGTTCAAAATATCGGAGATATACATAGTATTGAAGTGTATTATGAAGGACACCCAAGAGAAGCTATAAGAGCCCCTTGGGATGGCGGTATTTCATGGAAAAAAGACAAAAACGGCAATCACTTTATAGCCTCATCTTGTCAAGGCTTGGGCGCCAGTGTTTGGTGGCCTTGTAAAGACCATATGTACGATGAAGTAGATAGTATGCAGATAAGTGTAAATGTACCCTATAAACTAACTAATGTTTCGAATGGACGGTTACGACTTGTAGAGCGTATTGGAGATACCAAAACATTTCATTGGGTCGTAAAGAATCCAATAAATAATTATGGTGTAAATATTAATATTGGAGACTACGTGAATTTTTCTGAAGTGTATGATGGTATGGCGGGTAATCTTGATATGAATTATTATGTGTTAAGCTACAACTTAGAAAAAGCCAAAGAACAGTTTAAACAAGCACCAATGATGATGGAGGCTTTTGAGCATTGGTTTGGGCAATACCCGTTTTATGCAGATAGTTTTAAGTTGGTTGAAGTACCCTATTTGGGAATGGAGCATCAAAGTTCTGTAACCTATGGTAATAAATATATGAATGGGTATTTAGGCAGCGATTTATCTGATACTGGCTGGGGTTTGAAATTTGACTTTATACTCGTTCATGAATCAGGACATGAATGGTTTGCAAATAATATTACCAATAAAGATGTCGCTGATATGTGGATACATGAAAGTTTTACCGCTTATTCTGAAAATTTGTATTTAGACTATCATTTTGGAAAAGAAGCATCAGCGGAATATGTAATAGGAACTCGAAAACTTATCACTAATAACGTACCAATTATAGGCACTTATAATGTTAACAAATCCAGTGAAGGTACCGACATGTATTATAAAGGCGCTAATATGCTACATACTTTGCGCCAACTGATAGAGGATGATAATAAATGGCGGGAAATGCTGATAGGTTTAAACAGAAAGTTTTATCATCAAACCGTGACTACAACCCAAATTGAAAATTTTATTAGCAAACAATTCGCAAAGGATCTAACCGAGTTTTTTAATCAATATTTAAGAACCACAAAAATACCGACACTTGAATATAAAATTAATACAAAGACTTTAAAATATCGATACACTAATATTGTGCATGGTTTTGATATGCCTATTCAAGTTAAAATAAACGATGCTGAAGAGTGGCTATTTCCAAGTTCAGAGTGGAAAACATTAAAAACGGATACCAAAATTAAAAACTTTGAAGTAGATGAGGATTTTTACATCTATTCAAAACAACTTTAAATTTGAAAAACTTACCGGAAATACATTTTGAACGTGACACCGATTGGTATGATTGGTTATTGCATAATCACAACCAATTCAAAGGTATTTATTTAATATTCTACAAATTGGAAATGAATATTCCAACGATGCGATGGGAAGAAGCCGTGAAAGTTGCCATTTGTTTTGGCTGGATAGATTCTACCGTAAAAAGTTTAGGTAATGGCAAACGTAAACAATATTTCTGCCCAAGAAACCCTAAAAGCAATTGGAGCGCCCTAAACAAAAGACACGTTAAAGCTTTAGAGAAAACTGGATTGATTCACGAATCGGGATACAAAATGATTCAACTTGCAAAACAAACCGGTACATGGACAGCTATGGATGATGTTGAAAATGGCGTAATTCCAGAAGATTTACAAAAAGCATTTGATACTAATAAAAGGGCCTTTGAAAATTATCAAAGTTTTGCAAAAGGCTATAGGAAAAGTTATTTATCGTGGTTGCATAGTGCTAAAAGAGAAGCGACTCGACAAAAGCGAATTGCAGAAATCATTAAGCTTTGCGAAGCAAATATTAAAAGTAGATAAATGATAAAAAGTGATGTTTTTGAAGTCGGGTTATTAGACCGATACCATATTTACATTCCTAAACGTATCATGAAACCATTTATAGATGCTAAAGTGGAACGTTTATATATTAAAGCATCTTACAATAATAAATTAATCGATTTTTATGCAGCGTTTGTAAGAGATAAACATAAAGAGGATTACCGCATCATGTTCGGGAAGCGTTTGCAAAAGGAACTTGGTGTTTTGCAAAACGATTATTTTGAAATTCAAATTTTTGAAAACACATCAAAATACGGTGTTCAGATGCCAGAAGAACTCCAAGAGGTTTTTAAATTATATCCTGAAGCCTTTAACGTTTTTGAAACTTTAACTGTCGGAAAACAACGAACTATTATTTACGCTATTGCAAGGTATAAAACCAGTCAAACGAAAATCGACAAAGCTTTAATTGTTTGTGAAAACTTAAGAAAAGGGCATTTAAATCCTTACACCATATTGAAACTGCATTAAATGGTTTAAGGGTTGATAAATGCATTTATTTCATCTTTGGATAATTTGGGGTTTGCCCCTTCGCTCTGCGCCACGAGTGCACCAACGCCACAAGCGACATCAATTGCTTTTTGCGGATTTACTCCATTTAATAATTGACTCAATAGTGTACCTAAGAACGAATCGCCCGCACCAACAGTATCCTTAACTTTTATTTTATACCCGCTGTTATAATAGAGTTTACCATTAATCAATAAAACAGCACCATGCTCTCCTTTGGTAACACAAATTTGAGACGTATTAGTTTTTTCCGCAATAAATAGAAGATTTTGTTCTAACGCGTTGTATTTTGACTTTAAATAACCTGCAATTTCGTAAAGTTCTTCGTCATTAAACTTTATAAAATCTGATTGCTCCATCAATTTTATCAAAATATCTTTTGAATAGTGTGGAGGACGTAAGTTGACATCAAAAACCTTAAACGAAGATAACCGTAAGAGAGACCATAAGGTGTTTTTAGATATCTCATCTCGTGTCACCAAACTACCAAAAACCAATGCATCGGCAGAGGTCACTAAAGATTTTAGGTCTTCAGTTAATTCAATTTTGTCCCAAGCACTTGGGTAAACAATATCATAAGTGGCAGATCCTTTCTTATTTAGTTTTACTGATACTTCTCCCGTATTAAAATCTTCTTTTTTTTGAATAAAAGAAGATGATACTTTATTTTTTTCTAAATAATCAAGAATTATTTTACCATTGTCGTCTTGCCCTACGGCACTCACCATAGCGACCTCGTTTTGAAAGGCACTTAAACGTAAAGCCACATTTAGTGGGGCTCCACCAATTTTTTTGTCTCCGTTGGGAAAAACATCCCATAATACTTCTCCAAAACAAACAATTTTAGTCATCCTTAAGGAAACTTAAAAAATGTTAGACTCCATAGTACGCTGATTTATGGAATTTGTAAACACCTTTAGCATACGTTTTGCAATCCCAGTCCATCCAAAATTTCGTCGTGCAAATCTAGCCCCTTCAACAGAGAGTTCATTTCTTAAATTTGGATAAAGCAATGGCATCGACATCATTGCACCAAATTCTATTGGTCTATGAGGATCAGCAAATAAAGCTTGGTTTCCAAAATCAATTAAGTCATTCAATCCACCATGAACAGTAATTACACTAGGAGTTCCGCACGCCATAGCCTCTATAGCTACCATTCCAAAAGGCTCGTATCGAGACGGCATAGCAAAAATATTAGCAGATCGATAAACGTTTGCTAAATCTTCATCGGCTATATAGTTTTTCCATTTTATTTTGTCGTTCACACCAAGTTTGTTAGCTAATGTTTTTAACTTTTTTATGCCTTGTTTATCTTGAGCAGAATCGCCACCAACGGCTGCCACTAATCGTGCTTCAGGTACCAATTCAAATACGGTAGGTAATGCCTTGATTAATAAATCATAGCCTTTATTGTGCGCCATTCTTCCTAAAGCCAATATATCGGTAGGATGTATATCATACTTTGCCCTTATCTTATCATTTTCCTTTGAAGGGACAGGATAAAATCGATTTTCATCAATTCCAGGGGGTATCATAGTACAGTTTCGAGGCAAAAGATCATACTGCTGTGTTAGTAAATCTACTTGGGGAATTGTAGTAGCTATAACATGGTTACACATTTGAAATACAAAATACTCCTTTTGAATGCGCTCTTTAAATCGATATGTCTTTTCCATCTCTTTTTCATCCATATCACTTCCCATGGTATGTTGTTTCCACCAACCTAGAGAATGTGGGGTATGTACGTGGGAAATACCTAGCTCTTCAGCAATTTTTTGTCCAGCCCATCCTGCATCCCAGTAATGCGAATAGACAATGTCATACTTTTTATTTTCCTTTTTTATGGCTGCCAAAGTATTGGTAACAAACTTTTTTAAGTAATCGTGCATATCCTCTTTTCTAATAAACTCCTTTCCGCCAAAAGGGATGCGCCATATATTATAGTTTTCATTCACATGATCGTATTCAGGTTGATCTTCAAACTGACGCGTCAACAAATCTACCCTTCGCCCTAGACGGCTAAAGCGTTCGGCAAGTTCTAAAACGTAAACTACTTGCCCGCCTGTATCTGGTTTTCCAAGTTCTGGACTAGCGGCTACGTATCCGTGCAAAGAGATCATTAAAATTGATTTCATAATTATTTTGTTTTTATTATTTTTTTGTAATTTTTAGGTCATGACAAGCAGAAATATACTGCGCCGCAGACCATGCTTGGTATGCTTTTCCCATTGGCTTTCCAGTTGTTCCATGTGCCCATTCTGTGAATTCCCACTCGTTATTTATACCTTCCTTATTTATCAATGCCAATTTGTGTAATTCTGAAATTGCTACATCCTTCAATCCTAATTTATTTATAAATTTTACCCAAAACCCTCCTACAAAAGGCCAAATACCACCATTATGATAATGATTTGGTAAATTCAATAAATTAACTGTGTAATATGGTCTCCAGTCAGGATCTCCCGGGCTAACAACGGGATACACATTAGCTATAGGAAAAGGATCGTTTACACCAACGCCTAACATGAATTTAAAAGTTTGATGCGCTTTTTCAGCATCAATTGTACCGTGTAAAAACGCAAGAACATTTCCTAGTGTATCACAACGCCAACTAAAATCAAAAGGTGTAGTTTGAGCAATTAAATACGAGGTATCTCCAAGTGTAAATTGTTTTTCGGCAAAAGAAACTGACTGAAATAATTGCTGTTGTGTTGATGGCCAAAAGTTTTGTACAATTTCCTTTTTTATCACTTGAGACCACCGTATATATTCTCCGGCCTGTTCATGATCTCCGAGCATTTCTAGCATACGACCAAAACACACATTGGCTCGGTACCATAAAATTTCATCATATAAAATATTATAACTCCTTCCAAATAAATCCGTCCAATCACCTGCCTCTGGAATTTCTAAAAGTGCATCATTATTACTGTCATGTGCCCCCAACCATCGCATGGTCTCTTTTAAGCTGGAAATGTATTCTCTAAGAAATTTAATGTCTTTAGTGATATTAACATATTCGTAAAAAGCAATAACCACCCAGATACCGCTATCTATTGAACAGATCCCTCCTACTCCTGAGTAATCTGGAATATTGTTTTTGATACGTACATTTGAAGGTATTTGGCCGTTTCTAGAAATATGCTCAAATAGCGTAACCAGTGTTTGTCTAGCACAATTATGAATTGCCTCATCTTTATGTATCAAAGGCAATGCGCCAATAACAGTTATAGCGCCGTCTCGAGCCCAAACACTATAATAATTTTCATCAGTTCCGTGCGCAACGTTGTCTTCAATAGAACATGCCGAAAATCCTAAGGGAGTAATATTCTTTTTTAATGCTTCTATAGCTTTTTTGTAACCTTCTTTTATAAGGGCAATTTTTTCGTCTTCATCTTCCTTTGCAATAGTATCTAGTTCCTTTTTAATAAAAAAATCTTCACTGTGATCTATATCGCTTATTATTTTAGCTTCTTCAGGTAAAATCCCGAAATACACCAAACCTTCTATAACACCATCACTTTTTTCTTGTTCTGTGTGATAAACTTTTTTATGTTTCGTATATGTATATAATTCTTCGTGAGCGTTTGACACCACAATACCTTGCACATCTTTTAAGTCGAACATGGCAGAATCATTACCGCTATCGCCTGCCACCAAAACTTGCTGTGTTTTTAATTCAAGTTTTCTAATTAACCATTGCAAAGCATTGGATTTGTTTGCAAATTTTGGCAGTATGTCCAAGTATTTATCCTGTGAATACACCACATTAATATGCATCTCTTTATCTAAAAATTTTCGTTCAATCTCTTCAATTGCATCTAATGTTGCGTCGTGAAAGAAATAGCTTCTTTTATAAGCATGCTGAAATCGTGAAGGCTGCTCATTAATTGGAAAGTTGATACTGGTAATGATATCCTCGACCGTTTTTATATCCCAACCATCATCTAAAACATCATTAAACTCCTTTACAACTTTTTTTTCTGTAAAATTGTAAATATGGGTGCCTACACCAGAAATTATAAAATGGGGTTCTGGCAATATACCATTGTCTATTAAATTTAGAACATCATCAATTAAGCGCCCTGTATTATATGCCAAAAAAACATCTTTTGGCGTATAAGATTCCCACACTTTCTTAAAATTGCTTTTATACGTGTCAAAATCTATTAATGTATTGTCTATATCGAAAGAAAGAAAACTTATCTTTTCTGGAATTTCGGCACTTTTATTAATCATAGATATGTTTAAAATTTAGTGTTTTTATTTCGTTTTTTGAGAAAATAAGGCTTTAAACACTTAAAAACAAGCTAAATTCATCAAATTTCGTTAGTATTTACAATGTGATAAATTCATTGTCTCACATTAAGAATTATTAAAAGTTCTCGTAACAATTTTAATGATTACACAATCTAAAAATGAACTCAATTCAATAAAAAAAGAGCCAATTTGATTTAAAAATTGACTCTTTTAATTTGATTATTGTATTAAAAACAGACTTAAATACCGCTTATAAAACTTCCATACGGATCTTTAAACTGCATACCTTCTGAAAACCTATTTTTACTTAACTGTTTGTATTCTGCCAAGGCCCAAAGCACAAATTCTTTCACAAAATAACTATCTTCTTTTTTAAGGTTTGGTTGGTACCGCCCTAATAAATCATCTAATGGAGCAATGGCATCGAGCATACTTTTGTATTCTTTATCTCTTAGGTCATCCAATAATTCAAAACCATCTTTTTGATTAAAAAACCACGAAACAATATCGTCATAAGGGGTTTCTTCATCTTGCTTTTTTAGTTTTTCAATCTTTGGAAAAAACTCAACAAACAAATTCTTCACAGCTTCACCGATCAGATTGTATGCCACTACAGCAGCACCTTCCTGCTCTCCTTCATATACCAATTCTACTTTCCCAGTAATAGATGGAATTACGCCAATAAAATCGCTTAATCGTAAGGTGGTTTTTTCGTCACCTGTTATTAGCGCTCTTCTTTCAGCAGTACTTAATAAGTTTTCAAAAGCAGTGATACTGAGTCTTGCACTTACCCCGGATTTTGCATCGATATATTCGCTTTCCCGAGCTTCAAAAACTATTTGTTCTAATAAATCTTTTGCCAAATCTGGAACCAGTACATTCTCTTTCTGGCCTTCAACTAAATTAGCTTCTTGTTCGGTTATTAAACGTGCAGTCTCAATATCCTCAGGGTAATGTGTTAAAATTTGCGAACCAATTCTATCTTTCAAAGGCGTAACGATACTACCTCTGTTCGTATAATCTTCAGGGTTTGCAGTAAATAAAAATTGAATATCTAAAGGCAATCGTACTTTAAAGCCTCTTATTTGGATATCTCCTTCTTGTAAAATATTAAATAAAGCTACTTGAATGCGAGCCTGTAAATCGGGTAATTCGTTAATAACAAAAATACAACGGTTCGCCCGTGGTATCATACCGTAATGAATCACACGATCATCAGCATAACTCAATTTTAAATTAGCTGCTTTTATAGGATCTACATCACCAATAATATCTGCAACGGTTACGTCTGGTGTTGCAAGTTTTTCAGCAAAACGCTCGCTTCGGTGCATCCAAGTAATAGGTGTATCATCCCCTTTTTCTTTTATTAGCTCAATCGCATATCTTGAAATAGGTTTTAGGGGGTCGTCATTAACATCAGAACCTTCAACTACAGGTATATATTCATCTAGTAAATTCAACATCAAGCGTGCTAAACGTGTTTTTGCCTGTCCTCTTAATCCCAATAAATTGATATTATGTCTGGACAAAATGGCACGCTCTAATTCTGGAATCACAGTATTCTCATACCCATGAACGCCTTCAAAAGTCGTCTCATTATGTTTTATCTTTTGAATCAGGTTATCCCTGAGTTCATCTTTTATTGATTTGGATTGATATCCTTCTTTTTTTAGTGCTCCTAGTGTTTTTATATTTTTCATTTCTTAGCTTTTGGCCGTTTGCTTTTCGCTATTGGCAAGAGTCTTAAAAAATATTGTAAACTAAAGCCCAATACCTAAAAGCCAACAACTAATTATTTAACCTCTAATCCGTTTTTTTCTGTTTGTTTCGTAATCTTCAAAAATCATTTCACCTAAACCTTTAAGTCCTGTGTAAAATGCTTTTCCTTGGTTTGCATATGTAAACTCACGAACAAATTGCATTAAATAACTATCTTTAGCTATCATAAATGTAGTTATTGGTATATGCAAACGTCTTGCTTGTTGTGCCATCATATAGCATTTATTAATGATATGTGTATCTAAGCCCATACTATTTTTATAATACTGACCATCGGGCAAGCGTAAACAACTTGGTTTACCATCGGTAATCATAAAAATCTGTTTGTTGGTATTTCGTTTTCGCCTTAATAAATCCATAGCCAATTCTAAACCGGCCACGGTATTTGTGTGATAAGGCCCTACTTTTAAATATGGTAAATCCTTAATCTCAATACGCCAAGCATCATTTCCAAACACTATAATATCTAAGGTGTCTTTTGGATATCTTGTTGTGATTAACTCTGCTAATGCCATGGCTACACGCTTTGCTGGGGTAATACGGTCTTCACCATACAAAATCATACTATGACTGATGTCTATCATCAACACTGTACTCATTTGTGATTTATGCAAAGTCTCCTCAACTACTAAATCCTCTTCCGATAATGTAAAATCAGAAATTCCATGATTAATTTGGGCATTCTTTAAACTTTCCGTCATCGATACTTTGTCCAAGGCATCCCCAAATTGATAACCTCTAAAATCTCCAGTATGTTCATCGCCAATACCAGGGCTTTTACTTTTATGATTACCTTGACCACTACGTTTTATTTTTCCAAAAATTTGATCTAAGGCTTGTTGTCGAATGGCCCTTTCAGTCTTAGCCGTTATAGCCAAGAAACCATTACCATCAGGATCAATTTCCTCACGTAAATAGCCCTTCTTTTTTAAGTCTTCAATAAAATCGTCTATCGTATATTCTGGCGTGGTAAGCTTATACTCTTTATCCAGCTCCCTAAGCCAACTAATAGCTTCGTCAAAATCTCCTGAAGTATGTATTATTAATTCTTTGAAGACCTCAAATAGTGTATCGAAAGGTGATTTATAGGGTGCTTCGTAAGTATTAAAAACAAACCCTTTTCTAAAAATTTTATTCTCTTTCATCGCAGTATAAAAATACTACATTTCAAAATAAAACTATTAGGACAACAATCAGATTTATCTATTCTTTAACATGAAAATGCAATACGAACTATTCCACACGTCGCAATCCGTTAGAATCTTCTATTTTAATTTGCTTACCTACCAAAGAAATTAAGCCCTCTTTTTTAAATTGGGATAATACCCTTATTGCGGATTCTGTAGCTGTACCAACAATATTTGCATAATCTTCACGAGATAACACAAGGCTTATAGTACCGTCAGGATTAGTACCAAAGTTTTTTTCTACATAAATTAATGTTTCAGCTAAACGTTGCTTTACAGATTTTTGAGCCATATCTACTATTACATCGTCTGCCTCCTTTAAATCATGGGCCATATCCTTTAGCATATCTAAAGTGAATTTTGGATTTCGTTCTAAATCAGCAATAATTTCGCTTTTTGGAATAAAACATACCTCCATATCGTTTAGTGCCGTGGCTTGTAAATTAGAACTTTCATTTGAGACCAAAGATCGTTGTCCAATCAACTGCCCTTTCACTACCATCTTTACAACTTGGTCCTTTCCGTTTTCACTTAATTTTGATAATTTACATATACCATCCTTAATACAATATACACCATTTATAGCATCACCTTCTTCAAAAATAATTTCACCTTTTTTAATTGTTTTGGAGGTTTTGCATCCAGAAATTCTAATTAACTCATCCTTAGTCAAAGACTTAAGCGCGTTAAATTGCTTAATGATACATTGTTCACATTTACTCATACCTTATTTAATAATTAGGTAAAAATAAATAAATCATGATTAATATCATATTTTAATTATACTTAACTTTCAACATTTGTAGCAGGTATAAATGAGCAAATATTATGGGAGCAAAAACATGTTTCCACTGTGGGCTAGACGCCACATCTTCTGAAATCATCTTTGATAATAAGTCGTTTTGTTGTAACGGTTGCAAAACTGTGTACGAGATATTTTCTGCTAACGATTTAACTTGTTACTATGATTTACAACAAGCTCCCGGGGCTACTCCAAAGGAAGTTGAAGGTAAATACAACTTTTTAGATAACGAAAAGATTGTTGAAAGCTTACTGGAGTTTAATGATGATAAAACACAAATAGTTACACTTTATATTCCGCATATACATTGTAGTTCGTGCATTTGGATTTTAGAAAATTTAAATAAACTAAATGCATCCATTAGCGCATCTGTCGTTAATTTTGGAAAGAAAACCGTTAGAGTTAATTACAACAGTGAGAATTTTTCGCTAAAGGCATTGGTGCGTCTTTTAAGCAGTATTGGTTACGAACCATTTATAAGTTTGGATGACTACAGCGTTGGTAAAAAAAATGTAGATCGCTCGCTAATTTACAAACTAGGAATTGCTGGTTTTGCCTTTGGAAACATTATGTTTTTATCATTTCCAGAATATTTTGAAGTGGGTGAATATTGGTTAGAACAATTTAAACATACCTTTAGATGGCTCATGTTTACATTTTCGCTTCCTGTGGTGTTCTATTGTTCACAAGATTATTTTATTTCTGCATATAAGGGTTTAAAATCAAATCTGTTAAATATTGACGTACCGATTGCACTAGGAGTAACGGTATTATTTTTAAGAAGTACAGCAGAAATTGTTTTTGATATAGGCACAGGTTTTTTCGACAGTTTATCAGGACTTGTATTCTTCTTACTACTTGGGAAATTTTTTCAGCAGAAAACCTACAATTTCTTATCGTTTGAACGTGATTATAAATCGTACTTTCCTATTGGAATTACAAAAATAACTTCTGAAGGCAACGAAGAGTCTATACAAGTATACGATATTAAAAAGGGCGATCGGTTATTAATTAGAAATGAAGAGTTAATTCCTGTTGATTGTATCTTGATAAAAGGTAATGCCAGAATTGATTATAGTTTCGTAACAGGAGAATCGGATGCGGTTTCAAAACAGTCTGGCGACAAACTATTTGCTGGTGGCAAGCAATTAAATGGCAGTATTGAAGTTGATGTTTTAAATACCGTGGAGCAAAGTTACCTAACGCAATTGTGGAGCAATGATGTTTTTAACAAAAACAAGGAAGATGGTTTTACCAACCTTACTAATGCTATTAGCAAAAAATTTACCATAACATTATTAACCATAGCTGTTGTAGCTACCTCATATTGGTTATTTATTGATGCTTCAAAAGCTTTAAATGTGTTTACCGCTGTTTTAATTATAGCTTGCCCGTGCGCAATTGCGTTAGCTGCACCTTTTACTTTTGGAAATTTATTGCGCATTTTTGGCAAGTTGAAATTTTACGTAAAAAATGCATCAGTAATTGAACAGCTAGCAGCTATAAACACTATAATCTTCGATAAAACAGGTACCATAACGGCCAATAAGGAAACAGCTATAGCTTATGAAGGTACTAAGCTTTCAGAAGCTGAAGAAATGCTATTAAAAAGTTCGTTACGAAATTCAAACCATCCTTTAAGTCGTTCGTTATATACACTGTTAGAGGACAATGCCATAGTGACTTTAGATGACTACCAAGAGCATGTTGGTAAAGGCATTGCAGCAAAACACAATACTAATTCGATAAAAATAGGCTCCGCACCTTTTGTGGGTTATGCTTCAGAAACAACAACTTTAAATACTGCAGTTCATGTAAGTACAAATAACCAGTACAAAGGGAAATTTACTTTTTACAATAAGTATAGAAAAGGACTATCCAAATTATTCAATTCACTTAAAAAAGACTATGATTTAGTGATTTTATCGGGTGATAATGCTGGTGAAAAAGAAAACTTAACTAAATTATTACCTGCGAAAACGAAACTATTTTTTAACCAGAAACCAGAGGACAAGTTAGAATACATAAAGCACCATCAAGATTCTGGTGCAAAGGTTTTAATGATTGGTGATGGGTTGAACGATGCCGGCGCCTTAGCACAAAGCAATGTTGGTATAGCCATTTCAGAAGATGTAAACGTATTTTCGCCTGCTTGTGACGCTATTTTAGATGCCTCGAAATTTAATAAGCTAAACAACTTCATAAAAGCTTCAAAATCAGCTATATCAATTATCAAATGGAGTTTTGTACTTTCGTTTATTTATAATACCATTGGGCTTTATTTTGCTGTTACGGGTCAATTAGCTCCTGTGGTAGCAGCCATTTTAATGCCATTAAGCTCTATTAGTATTGTGGTATTTACAACAGTTTGCACCAACCTTGTAGGACGAAAACTGAAATAGGAACTAAATCAGAATTTAGCGGATGAGTGCGTTAGGAATTGCAACGGTATCTTTTTTTGAGACTATCAAGACCAAAATATATTTTGGTTGAAGTCACCAAAGCGAAGCTTTAAAAAAAATCTAGTGGAGAGCGCGACCCGACAGCAATACCTTAAAACACTAATTATTACTTAGTTTGTCGTATCGATATCGTTTAAAATCCATTCTAACTCTGGATCTTTTTGCTGTTGTATATCCTTAATCGTGGGTACAATCTCAATATCGGGCTTCACACCAAAACCGTCGGGCTCTTGTTTATAAGGGGCCTCAATTTGCATGAGACCAATTCTGGTAATTAATTTTGAATTGGGTAGTTGATACAACTTGTAAAACCCTGCCACAGTGCCGTTATATGCACCACCGGTTTCCTCACCAACAAAAGTGGCACGTTTGGTAGCCTGCAAATTGGTAGAAATTATCGATGACGCCGAAAAAGAGTTGCCGTTTATGAGCACATAGACCTTACCTTTAAAATTTAAAGGATTTGGTACTTCTGGCTTTACATATTTGAACTTATAATACAATTTTCCGTCTTTCTTTTTTATTCTTAGTACATTTTGAACAATCAAAATTGGTGATAATATTCCAGACAGAATTTTTAGTCCCGTAGGCGTGGTATTACTCATTATAGATTTTAAAATGGGAATTCTACTATTTACCTCACTTTCAGTAATAAACTGAAATTCTTTATCGGTTAAATAGGAATACAAGCGTTCTATTTCGGCAATACGTCCGCCACCATTATCTCTTAAATCTAGAATAAAGTATTTTGATTTTGCAGAGTCTATTTTCTTAAAACTTTCTTCATAGAACTTTTTATAGTTGCCGTTTGAAAAACCTCTAATTTTCATGTAAGCTACTGTACTATCATTACCAATAAAACTAAAATTACGCGTGTACGACTTAGTTCTTGGAATATAACCGTGTTTTCTATTGTATTTTTTTCGCTTTTTTGCCGCTATTTTTATACTATCTCTTTCTTGTTTTGTTAGTTTTTTTCGCTTTACCTTTTTAATACTGTCGTTTTTAACTTTGGCAGAATCGGTACGCTTTTTTTCTTTCTTAGGAACACGCTTGAACGTTTTAGAAAACACCGAATCATTGGCCTTAAAAGTAACCTTCAAACTATCTAAAAAACCTTTATCCCTTACATAGAAAGATTTAAAACCTTTACTAACAAACCTGTCATACAATGTTACGTTGTAACCATCGGAAGCAAAACGGGTTTTGTAAACCTCTAATAATTCAGAGGCAGATTCTCCTGCAATACTTACTACTTCTGCACCTACAAAAGAGGAATCTTTTCCTATAGTACGCTCTACTATAAGTTTGCCGTCAATGTATTGAAAATCCAAATCGTAAAACTCGAATTTTTTTTCTTTTAGAGCTTTTCTTTCTTTTCTTTTGAAGCGCTTACCTAAAGGGCGAATGGATACGTGCCCCTGCCGCACACTTGTTAATACCGGAGCTACTTTTTTATAAAAATCACGAGAGTCCATTGGAGTTCTTATGGATTGTTTTAAGCTATCAAACTTAAATTCCATAATCTCTTGTGATGTATATTGATAAAGCTTTGGGTGATGCTTCTTTAGTTGATGGTATAGCTTATCTACATCATTCCTAAGATCATCCACCGAATGTAATTTGGATATGTTTTCATTATGTTTTTTTACACTGCCGCACGAAATCAAAAATAATGCACTAATAATCCCGAAGAAAAATCGCTTCATAACATGAAAATTTCGAAAGCTAAAATAGGTGTATTTCATATATCTTAAAACCTATTAATCATTATTTAACGTTTAATAAGGAGTATTTTTCAACTATATTCTCGTACCTATAACTATTGGTATCAAGGAAATTTATGTAGTTTTGCAACCATGCAAAAAACCATTAACATACAAAATAAAAAGGCACGTTTTCAATACGAGATATTGGATAAGTACACTGCTGGTATTGTGTTAACTGGTACTGAAATAAAATCTATCAGAAATAGTAAAGCATCTATTTCTGAAAGTTTTTGCGAGTTTAATGAGAAAGGTGAGTTGTTTGTGGTAAACATGACAATTGAAGAATACCTTTATGGTACTTACTACAACCATAAGCCCAAAGCAACGCGTAAATTACTACTAAACAAAAGAGAACTTAAAAAACTAAATAAAGAAGTTCAAAATACGGGGCTTACAATTATTCCACTTCGTTTATTTATTAATGATAAAGGTTACGCAAAACTAGATATTGCACTAGCAAAAGGTAAAAAACTTTTCGATAAGCGTGAAACTATTAAAGATCGCGACAATAAACGCCATCTAGATAGAATTAAAAAAATCTACAAATAATTTATGATGTTATTAACCGTTGGTAGGTTACTAATTCATTATTTTGCATCCTAGTTTACATTAGTATATATGAAAAAATTAGTATTTCTATTAAGCTGCTTCACCATAGCAATTCATGCCCAGGAAGCCAAAAAAAAAGAGGAAAACTCAGAGAAAAAAGAATTTGTTGTTGATAGCACTAAAGTGCTAACTCTAGACAAAACTATTAAAACCTTATACGACGTTATTTCTGCTGAAAAAGAAGAAGAGCGTAATTGGAAACAATTTAAGTTTTTGTTCTATCCAGATGCAAAGTTAATTCCAACCGGGATGAATCAAGACTACGTATATAAGGCTAAATATCTAACGCCTCAAGAATATATTAAAAACTCTCAAAAGTGGTTGAAAATGAATGGTTTTATTGAAAAAGAAATTTATAGAACCGTAAATACGTTTGGAAACATCGCTCATGTTTTTAGTACTTATGAAAGTTTTTACAGTAAGAAAGATGAAAAACCGTTTATGAGAGGCATCAACAGTATTCAATTAATTTATGATGAAGATAGATGGTGGATAGTAAATATTTTTTGGGCACAAGAAACCGAAGAACAACCAATTCCTAAAGCCCACTTACCTCGAAAAAACAAGTAAAATGAAGAGCACTTTAAAAAAGATATACGTTCTCATAGCTTTGGTGGTATCGTACAGTTTATGCAGTCAAAATGAAGCAAAACCAATTTTTGAAAACGGAGAAGCACAAGTAGTTGAAGCATTTAATACGCCTGAAAAATGGATTAGACACGATGTGTTTGTGGAAACCGAGTTTGACTCTGACGGTGATGGAAAATTAGACAGAATGCATGCCGATATTACTCGACCTTACCAAACCGAAACCGAGGGATTAAAACTACCTGTAATTTATGAGTCTAGCCCGTACTACGCGGGTGTTGCACCAAATGTTAAAGGCGTTTTTTGGGATGTGAAGCACGAATTAGGAGAAATGGGACCAGAACGCGTGCACCCAGATGTTGCTCGCCTTGGTGAACGGCCAATAATTTCAAATTCCCAAATTAAAACCTGGGTACCTAGAGGTTATATAGTAGTACATTCATCATCTCCCGGAACTGGGTTATCTCAAGGTTCACCTACCGTTGGTGGAGATAATGAATCCCTTGCACCAAAAGCAGTTATAGATTGGCTAAATGGTCGTACGAGAGCATATACCGAACCCTATGGAGGAAAAGAGGTTAAGGCATTCTGGTCCACCGGAAAAGTAGGAATGACTGGCACCTCGTATAATGGTACTATACCGCTAGCCGCTGCAACAACTGGTGTTAAGGGTTTGGAAGTTATTATTCCTATTGCTCCAAATACGTCCTACTATCATTACTACAGAAGTAACGGTTTAGTACGGTCTCCAGGGGGCTATCTTGGTGAAGATATTGATGTATTATATGATTATATTCACAGTGGAGACGAAACCAAACGTGCCACAAATAATAAAAGAGTAAGAGATACCGAAATGAAAAACGGTATGGATAGAATTACTGGAGATTATAACGATTTTTGGGCCGGCAGAGACTACCTTAATGACATGAAACCCATGACAGCTGCATTGCTAATGTCTCATGGATTTAACGACTGGAACGTTATGCCTGAGCACAGTTATAGAATATATAAAAAAGCCAAGGAAATGGGACTGGAAACCGCTATTTATTATCATCAGTTTGGGCATGGTGGCCCGCCTCCAGTAGCAATGATGAACAAATGGTTTACGCACTATTTGCATGGTATAGACAATGGCATCGAGAAAGAAACCAACAAAGCGTTTATTGTTCGTGAAGGCGATGACATGCAAAAACCGACTGCCTATAAAGACTATCCAAATCCTAAATCTAAAGACGTATCACTATATCTTACGGGTGGAGCCCCTGAAACTGGCGGTTTAGTTCTGTCTAAACCTAACAAACAAAAAAACGAAATACTTGTAGATAATTACTCGTTTAGCGGTGAGGCCTTGGCCAAAGCTGAAATCACACAACATAGGTTACTTTACGTTAGCCCAATACTTAAAGAAGACTTACACATTTCAGGTGTTCCTAGAATTACGGTATCACTTGCAAGCAGTAAACCTGCTGCCAATTTATCGGTGTGGCTAGTGTCATTACCGTGGAATGAAAGCAGAAGAGCTAAAACAACAGATAACATTATTACCCGCGGTTGGGCAGATCCACAGAATCACGCGTCATTATCTGAAAGTGAGCCACTAAAACCAGGTAAATTCTATACATTTAGTTTTGATTTACAACCAGACGACCAAATTATTAAAGCGGGTCAGCAAATTGGCCTGATGATTTTTTCAAGTGATAAGGATTACACCCTACACCCAAAACCTGGCACTGAATTAACCATAGATTTAAACAAGACAGAACTGATTTTACCTATTGTTGGTGGCATTGAAAAATTCTAATAAACAAACTTCACATTATTTAGTACTAAAATGGCTAATTTTTTTAACGAAATAACACCAGCACTTAAAACCTTTATCGAAGGACAACACATATTTTTTGTTGCTACCGCTGCTACTGAAGGTAGAATAAACCTATCACCCAAAGGGTTAGCAGATACGTTTAGAATAGTTGACAAAAATAGAGTGTTGTGGTTAAATTTAACTGGAAGTGGTAACGAAACAGCGGCACATATTTTACAGAATGATAGAATGACCATTATGTTTTGTTCATTTGAAGGCAAGCCACTAATATTAAGACTCTACGGAAACGCTAAAGTGTACCATGAAAGAGATATAGAATTTCAAAATAACAAACATTTGTTTCCTGAAATTCCAGGAACGCGACAAATTGTGGACATGATTATTGAAAGCGTGCAAACCTCTTGCGGTTATGCCGTACCCTTTATGGATTTTAAAGAAGAGCGTCAACAATTGAATGCTTGGGCAGAAAAACAAGGTAAGGAACATATTAAAAACTACTGGATGGAGAAAAACACCAAGAGTATTGATGGATTGGAAACCAATATTTTTGAAGATTAAATGAGTGATAATAAAACCTATTGGTCCAAACGTTACAAAGAGAAGAATACTGGTTGGGATATTGGTGAACCATCTAAACCTTTAAAAGTTTACATCGATCAATTAGAAAATAAATCTTTAAAAATTCTAATTCCAGGTGCTGGTAATTCTTATGAAGCTGAATATCTATTTAACAAAGGGTTTAAAAATGTTTATGTTTTAGATATTGCTAAAGCCCCTTTAGAAGCATTTCAAAAACGAGTACCCAATTTTCCTTCAGAACAGATTATTGACGATGATTTTTTTGAACATCGGGGCACCTATGACTTAATTTTGGAACAGACCTTTTTCTGTTCCTTTCCACCATTACCAGAAACCCGTAAACAGTATGCCATAAAAACGCATAAATTACTGCGTGAGAATGGTAAACTCGTAGGTTTATGGTTTAATTTTCCTTTAACTAATGACATGGAAAACCCCCCGTTTGGTGGTTCAAAAGAAGAATATCTCAGCTATTTTGAGCCTTATTTCAATATTAAAACTTTTGAAAACTGTTACAATTCTATTGCACCTAGAATGGGCAATGAGCTGTATGGGGTTTTTGAGAAACCTAAAAAATGGCTATAATTATTTAGTATTCTGCATCAGACAATTTTATTCTAATAAAAGTCTAACTTTTTTTGTAAAAGCCTTTTCCCCTGACCCATAAACAGTTCTGCAGCTTCCTTCAATAGTAATTACATCATTTTCTTTTAAAAGATATTTTTCTATTTGGTTGCGTAATTTCAATTCAGGTATTTCAAAAACAATTTTATTTTCAAGTTCAGAAATCGTTCCATAAAACGTTTTTTTAAATGGCTCTTCTGTCGTAATAGTATATTCATCTATATACTCATCGTTATCTTCAAATAAACTAGGACCTTCTATAAAATATTTTTTTAATTCTTGACTAGAATTATATTCTAAATCCGTTATTACAAAGGAAAAATCAACATTACTAAAAGTTTTGTAAAATCGAATAGTTTGCTCTTCTTTAAATGGAGAAATGATAAGTTTAAATTGAAATTTATCTCCAATAGAATAAGTTTCTTTATCAGTTTCAATATTAAATTTAGTCTCCGAGAAATCATTTCTTGAACAACCTAAAAATAAAATGAAAAGAAGAAAAATTGCTTTTTCCATAACCTACCTCTATAAAAGCCTAATTCTTATCCTCCAAAAGTGGCACAAAACGAAACTCTCCCAACTCATGTTGTTCAAATTCTTTCTGTCCTTTCCTGATGAACAAGTTCATGACCTGTACATCATCACCAATGGGGATCACTAGGCGTCCGCCATCTAACTTCAACTGACTCAATAAGGGTTTTGGCACAAAAGGCGCACCAGCAGTAACGATAATACTATCAAAAGGAGCCTCTTCAGGCAGTCCTTTATAGCCATCACCAAAAATGAGTTTTTTGGCGCGATATCCCAATTTTGGTAAAAACTTACTGGTTTTTTTAAACAATTCCTGCTGACGTTCAATACTATACACTTTGGCACCTAACTCACACAACACAGCAGTTTGGTATCCGCTTCCTGTACCTATTTCTAATACTTTATCTCCAGGCGACACCTGCAATAGTTCTGTTTGAAATGCCACAGTATAGGGTTGTGAAATTGTTTGATCTGCTGCAATAGGGAAAGCCTTATCTTGATAAGCATGATCTAAAAATCCAGAATCCATAAATAAATGCCGCGGTATTTTACCTATGGCATTCAAAACTTTTTCATCTTGTATACCTTTAGCTTTAACGATGTTAACTAATTGTTGGCGTAAACCTTGATGTTTAAATGTATCTTTCAATGTTTGGGAGGTTATTTCTGCACAATTTACTCAAACATTTTTAACCTAAAAACAATTTTTACAGAATTTAAATTTAGTATCTTTAAGCTTTGAAATTTTGGTCAGTTTTGTATTAAAAACGTACCTTACATTTACACTATTTAACTAATAATAGCTTCGTTGAAAAATTAAAATTATGCTAAAAGCTGGAGTTCTTGGTGCTGGCCACTTGGGAAAAATTCATTTACGTCTTTTAAAACAATCTGAAAAATATGAGCTTCTTGGCTTCTACGATGCCGATACCTCTACCGCGCAAAAAGTAGCAGATGAGTTTGGGTATAAATTGTTCGATTCTATAGATGAACTTATAAATGCTGTTGATGTTGTAGACATTGTAACACCTACACTTTCACATCACGATTGTGCTATAAGAGCCATTACCAAAGGCAAACATATTTTCATAGAAAAACCTATTACCAATACAGTTGCAGAGGCTGAGGACATTAGAGCTTTGGTTGCATTGCATAAAGTAAAAGGACAAGTAGGACATGTAGAGCGGTTTAATCCTGCGTTTTTAGCGGTTAAAGAAGATATTAAGACACCAATGTTTATTGAAACGCATCGTTTGGCAGAGTTTAATCCGCGTGGAACCGATGTCCCTGTGGTATTGGATTTAATGATTCATGACATTGATATTATTTTAAGTATCGTAAAATCTGAGGTTAAGCATATTTCAGCCAGCGGTGTTGCCGTAATTAGCGACACACCAGATATTGCCAATGCGCGTATTGAATTTAAAAACGGTTGTGTAGCCAATTTAACAGCTAGTAGAATTTCTTTGAAGAAGATGCGAAAGGCCAGATTCTTTCAAAAAGATGCCTATATTTCCGTTGACTTTTTAGAGAAGAACTGTGAAGTGGTTAAAATGAAAGATGCTCCAGAAAACCCTGGCGATTTCGATATGATTTTACAAAATGCAGAGGGTATTAAAAAGCAAATCTACTTTGATAACCCAAAAATTTCAGATGTAAATTCTATTCTAATGGAACTAGAAACCTTTGCTGATGCCATAAATAATGATACAACACCAGTTGTAACTTTACATGATGGTACAGAAGCACTACGGGTTGCAAATATGGTTATCAATCAGTTTTAGAAAAAAAGCCCCTCCTAACCTACCCGAAGGAGAGGAATTTTACTCATACCCTGAAAACTTAGGGTATAGAAGTTAAAATTTATAATAAAATTAGACGCATGAAAAATATAGCAGTAATTGGAGCGGGCACCATGGGAAACGGTATTGCCCATGTTTTTGCACAAAACGGATTTAAAGTTAAATTAATTGACGTTAACGAATTAGCCCTAAAGAGAGGTTTACAAACTATTACCAATAATTTAGACCGCATGGTGGCAAAGGAAAAAATCTCTACTGAAAAGAAAGATGAAACACTCGGTAATATTTCAATCTTCACAGCTATAAAAGAAGGGGTTGAAGACACATCTTTAGTGGTTGAAGCAGCAACAGAAAATCTAGATTTAAAACTTAAAATTTTTAAAGAGTTGGATAGCACTTGTGCACACTCAACAATTTTGGCTACCAACACCTCCTCTATTTCTATTACGCAAATAGCTGCAGTAACTTCTGCACCAGAACGTGTTATTGGAATGCATTTTATGAATCCTGTGCCTATCATGAAATTGGTAGAAATTATTCGCGGTTACAACACTAGCGATGCTATTACTAAAACCATCATGCAACTATCAAAAACATTAGGCAAGATTCCTGTTGAAGTTAACGATTACCCTGGTTTTGTAGCAAACCGCATTTTAATGCCAATGCTGAATGAATCAATTGAAACGCTTTACAATGGTGTGGCAGGCGTTGAAGAAATTGATACTGTAATGAAATTAGGAATGGTACACCCCATGGGGCCTTTACAACTGGCAGATTTTATAGGCTTAGATGTATGCCTTTCTATTTTAAATGTGATGTACAATGGCTTTAAAAATCCAAAATATGCACCTTGCCCGTTATTGGTTAACATGGTAAATGCTGGTAAATTAGGAGTAAAATCTGGAGAAGGCTTCTATGATTATTCTGAAAACAAAAAAGCTGAAAACGTTTCTAAACAGTTTTTGAATTAATCAAATATCCTATTTAAAAGTTAATCTTTCTCAAATTATACCAAGACCTTCAGTAATATATTTTAAACCATGAGTATAAAACAAAACCTTCAAACCATAAAATCCTCTATACCAGAACACATTACGCTTGTGGCTGTTTCAAAAACAAAACCAGTGAGCGATATTATGGAAGCTTATAATGCTGGACATAAAATTTTTGGAGAAAACAAAGTCCAAGATATGGTAGAGAAATATGAGCAAATGCCAAAAGACATCTTATGGCATATGATTGGCCATGTACAGCGCAACAAAGTAAAATATATGGCAAGCTTTGTGAGTTTAATTCACGGTGTAGATAATTTTAAATTACTGAAGGAAATAAATAAACAAGCTAAAAAGCACAACAGAATAATAGATTGCTTATTACAAATAAAAATTGCCGAAGAAGATTCTAAATTTGGGATGTCGGCCGAAGACGCTTCAAAAATTTTATTTTCAGAAGCATTTTCAGCATTAAAAAACATTAACATTACCGGTGTAATGGGTATGGCTACTTTTACCGATAATGAAACTCAAATAAAAAAAGAATTTAACACCTTAAAAAGTACTTTTGATAGTTTAAAATCGTACGAAAAGTTTAACTTTAAACCTGAAATTATTAGCATGGGCATGAGTGGTGATTACAAACTAGCGATTGATTGTGGCAGCACCATGATTCGCGTTGGCAGCAGTATTTTTGGAGCTAGAAATTATTCAAATTAAACAATATTTACGCAGTATTAGACATAGAAACTACGGGTGGCAAGTACAATGAGGAGGGTATTACCGAAATAGCTATCTATAAATTTGATGGCCATAAAATTGTAGACCAATTTATTAGTCTCGTTAATCCTGAGCGAGAAATTCAACCTTTCGTGGTTAACCTTACCGGAATTAATAGTAATATGCTACGAAATGCGCCTAAATTCTATGAAGTCGCCAAACGCATTGTAGAAATTACAGATGGCTGTATTCTTGTAGCCCACAATGCCCAATTTGATTATCGCATTCTTTGTACTGAATTTAGGAGGTTAGGTTTTGAATACGAACGGAAATCGCTCTGCACTGTTGAACTTTCAAAATATCTTATTCCAGACCAGCCTTCTTATAGTTTAGGGAAACTAGTACGTTCCCTTGGGATTCCTGTGGCCGACAGACACCGCGCTTCTGGAGATGCACAAGCTACTGTTAAATTGTTTAAAATGCTTTTGGATAAGGATACTGAAAAAAACATCATAAAAGATGCAGTTCGTCTCAATCCGAAACACCAACTAGAACCGCGACATTTAGATATTATTGCAGAATTACCCTCAATTACCGGTGTATATTATATCCATAAAGACGATGGGGAAATTATCTATATTGGTAAAAGTAATAATATAAAAAAGCGGATAAACCAGCATTTTACAAATACAAATCCTAAATCAAAAAAAATACAGTCTTTGGTTACGGCTGTTACCTACGAAGCTACCGGAAGTGAGCTAGTTGCATTGTTGAAAGAAAGTGAAGAGATAAAACGCAACAAGCCCGTTTTTAACCGTGCCTTAAAGCGCAATAGTTTTTCGCACGCCCTCTATAGCTTTACCGACGAAAACAACTACTTAAACTTAAGTGTTGGAAAGGTGGATCATAGAAAAAAACCTATTACAACATTCAATAATCTACAAAGCGGTAAAAGCTTTATTTCTAGAGCAATTGTCGATTACGGTTTATGCCAAAAACTAACTGGTGAATATAAAACAAAAACTAGTTGCTTTAATTATGATATCAAGGAATGTAATGGTGCTTGTATAGGCGAAGAATTGCCTGAACAATATAATAAACGCGTAACAGCCTTAATAGATAAAAATAGTTACGCCAACAAAAACATGGTGGTTATTGATAAAGGGCGCGATATAGATGAAAGAAGCGCCATCCTTATAAAAGATGGGGCATTTAAAGGCTTAGGTTTTTTTAACCTAAATTACCAAATTAATAATTTAAAGGTTTTGGAATCGATCATCACTCCCATGCAAAATAACAGAGATACCCAACATATTATTCAAAGTTATTTAAGGCGTAATAAGAAAGTAAAAACGTTGCACATTGAAAACTAACCGCTTCTTTTTATTACATTTAAAGAATGAATACTAAAAAAGATAGGTACTGGCGGAAAAAACTTCATGATATCATTTATGAAGCCGATACACGTGCGGGTAAGATATTTGACGTTATTCTCCTAATAGCCATTCTAGCCAGTATTATTTTTGTAATGCTAGAAAGTATAAAGAGTTTCGATGAAAAGTATCATAATTTTTTAAATATTTCAGAATGGATTATTACCATTTTGTTCTCTATAGAATATATTGCGCGCATCATTACGGTAAAAAAACCATATAAATATATTTTTAGTTTTTATGGTATTATCGATTTGCTATCAACACTTCCAAAGTATATTTCGTTATTATTTGGGGGCGTTCATGCCTTGGCGGCACTTCGTGCATTGCGATTACTACGTATATTCCGAATTTTAAAACTTGCGCGATACTTAGGTGCATCAAAAGTACTAACCTCCGCTATTAAAGCGAGTCGTGCTAAAATTTTGGTATTCCTTTTCGCGGTGCTTATTCTATGTGTTATTTTCGGAACGTTAATGTACCTTGTTGAAGGAGAGGAGAGCGGCTTTAAAAGTATCCCTGTAAGCGTTTATTGGTGTATCGTTACCCTTACTACGGTTGGTTTTGGAGACATTGCTCCTGTAACGCCTCTTGGTCAATTTATTGCGGCACTTATCATGATTTTAGGTTACGGTATCATTGCCGTACCTACGGGTATTGTATCAGCGGAGTACACAGCCCAAGGCAAAAAAGAGTACGTTAAGCCCGAAGATAGATTAAGACTTAATTCAAAATCCTGCGAAAACTGTCTTGCCGAAGACCATAGAGACAAAGCCGATTTTTGCTATAATTGCGGCGAAAAATTACATATTTAGGTTTCGGGCGCAACCACACCCTTCGAGAGCCTCAGGGCTGGAGGTCGGGCTTTCACTAGTCGCTCCTCCAAAAGTCGGGAGCTCCACATACCGTTCAATCCCTTGCGCACCTTTCTGCCATCACTATTTTAAAACCATACTTTGGTCTCTTCTTTTTTCACAGTACCTTTACTTTTTCTAAAAAATTCATCCATAAAAACCTCAAATACATATCTCATTTCCATCGTTGGCCCAACGGCAATAGGTAAAACAGCATTAAGTATTGCACTGGCAAAATATTTTAACACTGAAATTGTTTCGGCAGACTCTCGTCAGTTTTTTAAAGAAATGCAAATCGGCACAGCGGCACCAACCCAAGAAGAGTTACATACAGTCCCACATCATTTTATTCATCATAAATCCATAAAAGACCATTATAGCGTAGGTGCATTCGAAAAAGATGCTATCGCCACACTAGATGCCTTATTTCAAAAATATAACGTCGTAATTATGGTAGGCGGTTCAGGTTTATATGTGGATGCTGTTACTAAAGGATTGGATGATTTTCCTGATGTAGATGTATCAATTAGGGAAAACCTTAATAAAACATTAGAACAACAAGGTCTAGAAGAATTACAAAAACAACTTAAAAAGTTAGATATAAAAAGCTACAATACCATCGCTATCGATAATCCTCATCGGGTTATTAGAGCATTAGAAATTTGCATTGGTACCGGCAAACCTTACTCGACTTTTTTAAACAAACCTAAAGTTAAACGCAATTTTAAAACTATCACCATTGGGCTAACTGCAGAAAGAGCAACAATTTATTCACGAATTAACCAACGTGTTGATTTAATGATAGAAGATGGTTTACTTAAGGAAGTAAAGGGATTGCTTCCGCACAAAAATCTAAACGCCTTAAACACCGTTGGCTACAAAGAGTTATTTAACTATTTAGAGGGTAAATGGACACTAGATTTTGCTATTTCAGAAATAAAAAAGAATACAAGACGCTTTGCAAAACGACAATTAACGTGGTTTAGAAAAGATGAAACTATACATTGGTTCGATTACCAGGAATATATTGCAACAATTATTAATGCCATAGAACATAAACTTAAATGACGACTGAAACCATACTTTCAAAATTAGTAGCATTTCCCGTTTTAGGTGGCGAGTCTAACCTTTCTATAATTCACTGGATTAAAGATTATATTGAAGATTTTGGAATTACGTGTACTTTGGTTCCAAATAAAGAAGGCACAAAAGCATCATTGCATTGCCGTATTGGCCCTTCGGTTGATGGTGGTATCATTTTATCTGGACATACCGATGTTGTGCCGGTAAAAGGTCAGCACTGGGATACAGACCCTTTTATTCTTACTGATAAAGGTGATGGAAAGCTTTACGGTCGTGGTGCTTGCGATATGAAAGGGTTTTTGGCATGCTGTTTAAATGCACTTCCTAGTTTAGTAAATGTAAATCTTAAAAAACCAATATATTTTGCATTTTCATATGATGAAGAAATTGGCTGTTTATCTGCTCCAGAATTAATAGAACATCTAAAAGGTCATTATCCTGAAACGCCAAAATATGCCATTATTGGTGAACCTTCTTTACTGCAGCCTATTATTGGACACAAAGGTATTTGTTTGTATACCACAACAGTAAATGGTTCTGCTGGCCATAGTAGTAGAATATTGCAAGAAGTTAGTGCCATTAACGAAGCTGCAAGGTTAGTTTTATGGTTAGAAAACAAGATGAAACTTTTAGTCGATTCTGGAAATACCGATGAGCGATTTTCACCACCGCATTCTTCATTGCACACAGGCATTATCCATGGTGGTATTGCGGCCAATGTTATTGCTGACACCGTTTATTTTTCATGGGATGCGAGAATGATTCCAAGTGATAACCTCTCAGAAATTGTAAAGGAGTTTGAGCAACATTGTGAAAAGCGCATGTGCGAATTAAGGCCAATATTTCCAGAATTTACAATAGACACCACAGAAATACATCCGCCAGTAGCTCCTTTTGACAGTGATGTAAATAGTGCCATTGTGAAGCTAATGGCTCAAATAAACGAGAATAAAAATATTGCAACAGTAGCCTATGCATCAGAAGCTGGACAATTCAATGAAGCGGGCTTTCAAAGCATTATATGTGGTCCTGGTTCAATTGAACAAGCACATAGAGCCAACGAGTTTATTGCTAAAGATGAATTGAAAGACTACTGTAAAATACTTGAAAAATTAGTTAAATTATTATCTTCTGAAAAAGTGAATAAAGCATTTTAAAAAAATTATAAACTAGAATTTTAATTTAGCTAACACAGGTTCATGGTCTGAAATACTTACATTAAAATTTTCGTGAGATAAGACGTCTATTTCCTTATCTATTAATATATAATCTAGTCTTAAGGGATACTTTAATAAATAATAAGTTATACCAAAACCAAATCCTGCACTCACAAACGTGTCTTTTTTATTTTGGCTTAATTTTTTATAATTTTCAGTATAATTTGTACTGTTAAAATCACCACAAAAAATTATTTTACCTTTGAAATCACTTGCGTGTTTTAGGATAATTTCAACTTGAACCTCTTGCTTTTTTTGAGCTTCCGCAATCTTGTTTATAATAATCTCAGCCCCATCAAATGTTAAAATTGATTTAACAAATCTTAATCTGTAAGATTGCAAATGAATATTATATACTCTTACAATAGAACCATTAATATTAATGTCAGCATAAATAGTTTGATTTCTGGTATCAGGAAAATCTACAAATCCTTTATTTATAATTGGATATTTAGAATAAATCACTTGTAGCGTTTTTTCAAAATTAGGTCTATAGCCAACAAATGTATGAGGGTAATATGAAAAACTTTGAAACTCAAATTTTGAAAATTCTTGAAAACAAGTTATATCAGGATTTTTATTTTCAATAAAATCTATGATTTTTTTAGTTCTTTCAATATTTCTTATGTTATTTAAGACACCAAAATCTCTAGCATTAAAAGTCATAAAACTAAATACATCTTCATCATCTAAAATTTCACTTTTACCATTTAATTGCAAAGGAGTGGTAAAAAACACAAAATGAATGCATACAGATAATAAGCTGATATAAATATGTTTTTTACGTTTCAGCAACCAATAAAACACTATAAAAATATTTATAATAAATAAAATTGGAATTGTTACTGAAAAGAAAAAAGAAAATATGTTTGACTTATAATAAGAGATAAAACAGCCTACAAGTAAAAGTGCTGAAAAAGCATATGAAATAATTAACCAAAATTTATCATATAAAATTATTTTATTTAAAAACATTAAACATTGATAATTTTAAATATTATAATAGCTAAAACAACGTGATCTGTCCTTCATCATCCTTACCTAAATTCTTTTTGGAAGCATCGTTTGACCCTGAACTGTTTTCAGTATTGGGCTCTTCAGAAGACACCTCTTTTTCGTCAATAACCTCTAAATCGTCCGCATGCACTTCTTCGGGCGCTTCGTAAGGCAAGGCATCTAACAGATTAATTTGATTCACCTTGTATTTAGTAAGTTGGTTTCCTTGAGCATTTATACCTTTGATGTCAATGAATTCCTCGAGGTTTATTTCAAGATTATCACGTCTGTCTTTCCCTCGCTCCTTTGCAAAAACCACTTCTGCCATAGGTCTCCAATCGGTAGTCACTATTTCCAACTGAGAATTAAGGTGTTCTGAAATAAAGGATTCCTCCTTGCCTTCGTTTTCTATTAAAAAGCGCTTTACATAGTAGAGGTCTTTTTCACCATTGTAATAAATGGCGGAAATAGGTTTTTTAGGCACCCACTTTTCTAATACAATCATGTCATTATCAAAATGCATGGTTACCTCGGGAGTGACTGTTTTAAGTATTCCTGATTGATTAATTATTAGTAATTTATCCTCTCCCCTGAACTCACCAATTAATTCGCCTCTACCATCAACATTCAAACGTTGCACTGTATCATCAAACCATATTTTTCGTGGTTTTAGAGTAGAAACACCTTTTTCTTTAAGTTCTACACGCTTTACGGGAAATTTTGTTACCAAATTTCCTTTTGAGGCGCGCCCCTTAATCAATATATCAGCAAAATCAATATCCCATTTTAGCTTTTTAATACTGCCTGCTTGTCTCAAATTAATGGTAACTATTTCGGCTTCACCATTAGGATTAGCAGAAAAATACAAGACAACAGATCCTTTATTACCATTGGTTAAATCGTACTCCCTGTCTCTTGTAATACTGGTAACAGCAAATCGTTTAATGTATGATGGTCCTTTTTTTCCATCACGATAAATCATATTATAAATGGTGCGCTTATCCTTCTTTTTAAATACAGCGACATGGATAATATCTTTACCAATAAAAGTTTTGGAATCTACTTTAGTAACCATCATTTTACCTTCTTTGGTAAACACAATAATATCATCTATATCACTACAATCGCAAACATACTCGTCTCTTCGCAATGATGTTCCCACAAAGCCTTCTTCGCGATTTACATAAAGTTTTGTGTTTCGAATAACAACCTTAGTAGCATCTACATCATCAAAGGTTCTAATTTCTGTTTTACGCTCGCGCCCTTCTCCGTATTCTTTTTTAAGTCGTGCAAAGAAAGCTATCGCATAATCAATTAAATGCGCTAAATGGTGTTTTACTTCAGCTATTTGCGCTTCTAGAGCATCAATTTTTTGTTGCGCCTTATCTATATCAAATTTAGAGATGCGCTTAATTCTTATTTCTGTTAAACGTACAATATCATCTTCGGTTATTGCGCGCTTTAAATGTTTAATATGTGGTTGCAGCCCTTTATCTATGGCAGAAATTACACCTTCCCAGGTTTCTTCTTCTTCAATATCTCGATAAATTCTGTTTTCAATGAAAATACGCTCTAAGGATGCAAAATGCCACTGCTCTTCAAGTTCGTTGAGTTTAATTTCGAGTTCTTGCTTTAACAGCTGAACGGTATTATCAGTTGAGCGACGCAACATTTCAGACACTCCAATAAATAAAGGCCTATTGTCTTCAATGACACATCCTAAAGGAGAAATGGACGATTCGCAACTTGTAAAAGCAAACAAAGCATCAATAGTTTTATCAGGAGACAATCCTGAAGGTAGATGCACCAAAATTTCAACCTCAGCAGCAGTATTATCCTCTATTTTTTTAACTTTAATTTTCCCCTTATCATTCGCTTTTAAAATAGAATCTATTAAAGAGGATGTGGTTGTGCCAAAAGGCAACTCGGTAATGACGAGTGTATTTTTGTCTAACTGTGATATTTTTGCGCGAATACGTACTTTTCCTCCTCGATTACCGTCGTTATAATTTGAAAAATCAGCGATTCCTCCAGTTGGAAAATCGGGTAAAATGGTGAAGCGTTTGCCTTGTAAATGCTTTATGGAAGCATCAATGAGTTCAATAAAATTATGTGGTAGTATTTTGGTAGACAGTCCTACGGCGATACCTTCTCCGCCTTGAGCTAAGAGTAATGGAAACATTACTGGCAAATTTACTGGCTCTTTTCTTCGTCCATCATAACTAGCTTGCCATTCTGTAATTTTAGGATTGTAAACAACATCCAAGGCAAACTTAGATAATCGCGCCTCTATATATCGAGAAGCAGCTGCACTATCTCCTGTTAAAATATTTCCCCAGTTTCCTTGAGTATCGATTAACAAATCTTTTTGACCGATTTGCACCATAGCATCGGCAATACTTGCGTCACCATGAGGGTGGTACTGCATGGTATGTCCAACTATATTTGCTACTTTATTGTAGCGCCCATCATCCAAATCTTTCATAGAGTGCATGATACGACGCTGCACGGGCTTAAAACCATCCTCAATAGCTGGTACAGCACGTTCTAGAATTACGTAAGAAGCATAGTCTAAAAACCAATCTTTGTACATACCCGTAACTCGGGTAATGGTTTCTTGGGGCTCGTCGTTATGGGCGTTGGTTAAATCGTCGTTTTCCTCAGTCATTAATTAGCTTTAATTTTTAGGCTTTCCATTAAGCATCACTCTACCTTTCTTTTGCAATCTATGCACTTGCTCTTTGCTTGTATGAATATGTAAATAGCTGTAGGATCGTTTTTTCTTTTTGTCTTCCTTATTTTTATTATATAACATCTTTATAGTTTATTGGTTGTTTTTACAATTTCAAATTCACCATTAAAATTAAAAATCTTACGTGGTTCAAACAAATACAAACGGGTTTAAATTAGTATTATTCGATGACATCCAATTCAACCTTTAAATTATCAATAATAAATTCTTGTCGGGTTGGAGTGTTCTTACCCATATAAAAGGATAATAATTCTTCAATAGACATATTATCGTCCAGCATCACAGGATCTAATCGAATATCATCTCCAATAAAATGTTTAAACTCATCTGGGGAAATCTCACCAAGTCCTTTAAATCGTGTTATTTCTGGTTTTGGTTTTAATTTTTCGATGGCATCAATTCGTTCTTGCTCTGAATAACAATAAATGGTTTCCTTTTTATTTCGAACCCTAAACAATGGTGTTTGCAAAATATACAAATGCCCTTCTTTAATTATTTCAGGAAAAAATTGTAGAAAAAATGTAATTAGCAGCAGTCTAATATGCATTCCATCAACATCAGCATCGGTTGCTATTACCACATTGTTATAACGTAAATCCTCCAAAGATTCCTCGATATTTAAAGCGGCTTGCAATAAATTGAATTCTTCATTTTCGTAAACTATTTTTTTACTCAAGCCGTAAGAATTTAAAGGTTTCCCTTTAAGGCTAAATACCGCTTGCGTATTTACGTCACGTGATTTTGTGATACTTCCAGAAGCTGAATCTCCCTCTGTTATAAACAAGGTAGTTTCTAAATTTCGTTCGTTTTTAGTATCTCCAAAATGCACGCGACAATCTCTTAATTTCTTATTATGAAGACTTGCCTTTTTCGCACGATCTCTAGCTAATTTTCTAATTCCAGACAGCTCTTTACGTTCCCGTTCAGCCTGAAGTATTTTACGTTGAATTTTCTCTGCTGCATCAGGATTTTTATGCAGATAATTGTCAAGGTTTGTTTTTACAAAATCGTTAATATAGGTTCTCACGGTTGGATAATCTCCACCCATATCTGTAGACCCTAGCTTTGTTTTTGTTTGACTTTCAAAAACAGGCTCCATCACTTTTATCGCAATAGCACTTACTACAGATTTACGAACATCAGAAGCATCATAGTTTTTACCATAAAATTCTCGAATAGTTTTAACAAGGGCTTCTCTAAATGCATTTAAATGTGTTCCGCCTTGTGTAGTATTTTGTCCGTTTACAAAACTGTTATACTCTTCACTATACTGTGTCTTGCTATGTGTTAGTGCTATTTCTATATCATCACCGCGTAAGTGAATTATTGGATATAACAAATCTGATTCGGCAATCTTTTCAGCTAGCAAATCCTTTAATCCATTTTCGCTAAAATATTTTTCACCGTTAAAAACTATGGTTAATCCAGGATTAAGATACACATAGTTCTTAAGCATCTTCACTACATATTCACTTCGGTATTTGTAGTTTTTAAATATAGTTTCATCTGGCACAAATGATACTTTGGTACCTTTTCTCCTTGTAGTATCATCCAGTAATTCTTGATTAATTAAGTTCCCTTGCTCAAATTCAGCTGCAGCAGATTTACCGTCTCTATTGGACTCTACTCTAAAATAGTTTGAAAGTGCATTGACTGCCTTTGTACCTACTCCATTGAGTCCGACAGATTTTTTAAATGCTTTAGAATCGTACTTTCCACCCGTATTCATTTTAGAGACTACATCTACAACTTTTCCGAGAGGAATACCACGTCCGTAATCTCGAACTATCACTTTTGTACCTTGAATGGAAATTTCAATAGTTTTACCAGCCCCCATTACAAACTCATCAATGGAGTTATCTAAAACCTCTTTTAATAGAATATAAATACCATCATCAGGTGAAGAGCCATCACCAAGTTTGCCAATATACATTCCTGGGCGCATACGAATATGCTCCTTCCAATCTAATGAACGTATATTATCTTCAGTGTATTTGGTTTGTTCTGCCATAAATAAGGGTGAATTTCGTGATAGCACGCTAATATAGCACATCATACCAAAATATGAAACCACAGGCACACAAAGTAATTAACAAAGAAAACACAAAGTTGTTGAGAACCTTAGCTACCTAAGTTTTTAGAAGAAAAAAACAAAAAGACTGTTATTTAAACATTAAACAAGAAGTGCATTACATCACCATCTTTCACAATGTAGTTTTTACCCTCAACTCTCATTTTACCAGCTTCCTTTACTTTGGCTTCGCTACCGTAGGATACGTAATCGTCATACGCAATTACTTCAGCACGTATAAAGCCCTTTTCAAAATCGGTATGTATAACACCTGCAGCTTGTGGGGCAGTGGCACCAATATCCACAGTCCACGCACGAACTTCCTTAACGCCTGCCGTAAAATAAGTTTGTTGATTTAACAGTTTGTAGGCACCTCGAATTAATTTCGCCGAACCTGGTTCGTCTAAACCAATATCTTGTAAAAACATTTGACGTTCTTCGTAATCGTCCAACTCGTTGATATCAGCTTCTGTACCAACAGCCAACACTAAAACCTCAGCATTTTCATCTTTAACGGCTTCCTTAACGTTCTCCACGTAGGTGTTTCCTGACACTGCCGAACCTTCATCTACATTGCAAACGTACATAACAGGTTTATCGGTAATTAGCTGTAATGGTTTTACGAATTCGTCATAATCGTCTTCACCAACTTCAATTGCCCTAACCGATGTTCCAGATTCTAAACCCTCTTTTAGTTTAAGCAAAGCGGCTTCTTCTTTTTGGGCTTCTTTATTTCCTGTTTTAGCTGCGCGTTTTACTTTGTCCAGCTTTTTCTCTACAGTTTCTAAATCCTTTAACTGTAACTCCATATCGATGGTTTCCTTATCCCGGATAGGGTCTACACTCCCATCAACATGCACAATATTATCATTATCAAAACATCGCAACACATGTAAAATAGCATCAGTTTCGCGAATATTTCCTAAAAACTGGTTGCCTAGACCTTCGCCTTTACTTGCGCCTTTTACCAAACCTGCAATATCTACAATCTCTACAGTTGCTGGTATTACGCGTTCTGGATTTACCAGACTTTCTAATTTCTCTAAACGTGGATCTGGTACATTTACCACACCAATATTGGGCTCAATAGTACAAAACGGAAAGTTCGCACTTTGTGCTTTTGCATTAGACAAACAATTGAATAATGTTGATTTTCCAACATTTGGCAACCCTACAATTCCAGCTTTCATAGTTATAATGATTTTTGCGAGTGCAAATGTACTTATTTTTAGCCTAAAGATTTTAAGATTGTTTTGGCAAAAACAGATAAATAAACGTTAAATCGTACTTGCAACATAATTACAAACTGTAACATTATTTACCTTGGTTCGTTTAAAGTACAAAATCTTCAATCATCATTTCATGAAATCAAAAATTACCTTTTTATTGTTTTTAGTTAGTTTTTCGGTGCTTTCACAAAGCATTACTGTAAAACTTATAGATGAAACTACCAATGCACCTATTCCGTACGCGAATATTAAAACTGGTGCCTATTCTGGTACTATTTCGAATGATGAAGGTTATTTTACGATTGCATCGAAAAGTGAAGTGAAAACCATTACCATTTCTTGTATGGGATATAAAGATAAAACCCTTAGCATAAAGGATATGAAATCCCTTAATTTAGTGATTGCCCTAGAACAAGCTATTAACCAACTTGATGAGGTATACGTTAGTAACAGCGCGCCAAATGTAGATAGTATAATTGCTAGAGTAAAGGCAAACCTTGATAACAATTATAATTACGATTTAAACCAATACAACATCTTCCACCGCATTACAGACCATGTGGATTTTAAAAGTTTAGAGTTTGAAATTGATAAAGCGTCGCATGTAAAAAAGAAACAACTTGAAGGGGTGAATAACAGCTTAACCGCCTTGGTAAACCAGGTAAAACATAGCAACATGGTACAGTTTACAGATTTTAAGGGAAAGGTTTACACCCTAAATAAGGACAGTATAAAACTTGAAGTTGAAAAAGCCACCGAACTTCTGGATGCTAAAAACGATTTTTCTATTGACAATATTCAAGAGAAAATGCAACATATTATTTTGCAGTATTTAGATACCACAAAAACCTATAAGCTAAAAACAGGGTTGTTTAAAATTGAAGATTCTCTATCCTTAAATGACGATGATTTTAAGGATAATAATAAGAATGAATATAGTGTTTCGCATTTAAATAACGAAACCAAATCGATATTACGACGCTCCCTATTTTATGAAAACTCTTTTTTGAGCAAAATTTTAAATTCTGATTTCTACGATTATACTTTTGAAGATGTTGGCTATAATAATGGAGAACTTACTTATGTAATTTCCTTTTTACCACGCAAGGGAAAAGCTAAATATACCGGTAAACTTTATGTTGCCGACGACACCTATGCCATTACACGGGCAGATTACAGTTATTATAAAAAACGCCACGGACAGAAAGTTAACCTGCGTTTACTTCTAGGCGTGAAATTCATTGAAAATGTGAGTAATGGTACCATTATTTTTGAAAAAGATAGCAGTAACTCGTATCATCCCAAATATGTAAAGCGCACTTCTGGAAGTTATTTTTATGTAAGTAGACCGCTTAAATTTATTGAAAACAGTAGTAACCGTTACAAGGTAAGTTTTGAATTTAAGATTGAAGGCGACAACACGAATAAAGAGGAACTTTTAATTACAGGACATAACCCCCTTACCTTTTTAGATTTTCAGGCAGAACGACAAGCAGAAAAAGCGCCTGTAATAAAACTTGCTAAATACGAAAAAACTATTTGGGATAGTGAAGGCGTTTTAGAACCTTCGTTAGAAATGAAACAATTTACGAGTGAGGAGTAGCGGCGATGTTTCTGCTATAGTGGGAAAAACCCCAATTATACATTTTCCTTAACAAATGTTTTGGCTACATTTAGTGGCCTTAACTCATTCTTTTTCTTAAACAAATGACCTTGCATTCTTGTTAGGACCTCCTTAAGAGTTTTTATGGCCTCGTTAATATGTGGGCCTTTGTTTAGCATAACACATTCTGCTTGGGTTGCCTGTGCAGCATCACTAATTTCTGCTCGTGTTGGAATACCTGTTTTCGCAAGGTTTTCTAATACCTGCGTTGCCCATATTACAGGTACATGCGCTGCTTCACACAACCACAAAATTTGATTTTGAACTTCTGAAATTCTATCAAACCCAATTTCTACTGCCAAATCACCCCTAGCTATCATTACCCCAATTTTATTGCGTTTCATTCCTTCAAGTAATATCTCTGGTAAATTCTCAAAAGCCTCACGGTTTTCTATTTTAAACACCACACCTATATCTTTGGCATTGTACTTATCTAGTTCGCTATAAAGGCATTTTACATCCTTTGCAGTTCTCACAAAAGAATAACCAACTATATCAGCATTTTCACATATAAATGGCAGCAGCTCAATATCCCTTTCTGTTAAGGCTGGTAGGTTAAGTACCGTATCAGGAAGATTAATACCTTTAAACGAAGATAATTTTTGCTTGTAACAATTTGTAACCACTACTTCTACCTCATCGTCTCTTTTTGCAATTACTTCTGAAGTTATCATACCATCATCAAAAAGCACCACTTCTCCAATGGAAACATCGTCGATGATTTGAGGCAATAATACCCCAATTTCAGCTAGTGCGATTTGCTGATTATTTTTATTAAAAATAGATTTTCTCCCGTTTGTCTCGTTTTTCGTGAGTATAATGCGCTCCCCTTTTCTAACGGGAATACCCTTTTTAAAATTCCCTTTTTTTCCTTTAATCTTAATTTGAGCTGTCCTTATCTTTGGCCCTGACAAATCCATATATATTTTCACATCCTCATTCAATTCCTGCCTCACTTTATGGATTGTCCGAATCATTTTTTGCCACATTGCAATATCGCCATGGCTTAAATTAATTCTTGCCACTTCCATACCTTGGATGACCATATCTCTAATAATTTGCTCATTTTCAGCAGCTTCTTCAGGTATGGTAACCATTATTTCGGTAAAATGTGGTTTTTTAACATCGTTAAACAAACTATTGGCATGTTTTTTTAATAAAGCCTTACTCTTTTTGTAGCCAATAAGTTCAATATCGGTATCCATTTTAAACGCATTACCCTGAACAAGGCTAAGGTTTCGCACAACGTTGTAAAGGTTACTAAAAACATATCCTTCCCCAGTTCTTATCGAGGAGATACCCAAATCAGATAATGTATCGTGGTATCCTCTCAAATCAAAACTCCTTAGAATTAAATAACGGTACAGATTTTTTGCACTAGGGTGATAGTCGTTGTGAGTTTCAGAAATCTTAGATTCAATAATTGGCTCACTTTCAATTATATGCTTTAAAATATTTGTGAGTTCGTGCTCAACTTTTGCTTGTTTCATTTCAACCAATTCATTAAATATTACCCTAGTCTTCTTACTTTCTGAAAGTAAGGACAAATTTAAGCTATTCCATTCATAAAGCGTTCTAAAATGTAGCATTTATGGCGCTTTAAACAGAAGGGTCTATATTCTCATATAATGAAATATTATAAGTAGCTTCAACTGCGAATTGTATGGAACAAATCACACTTTATGAAGATAAACTGGATTAAAGTTACTTGTTATATATAGTCGTATTTTAATAAAATGTATAAATGAATAAGAAGAATTTGCATTTTAAATTAATATACCAAGGCGTAATAATATTTAATTATTTATGCCATTGAACAAAAAACCCCGAGCATAAACTCAGGGTTTCCATATATTTTACATCCGATAAATCAACTATCCATCGGGATGCATAAATTTTTGCTTCGCTAATAATTCCTCTTCGGTCTCTACAACATCCTCATCTGGCACACAACAATCTACTGGACATACCGCAGCACATTGTGGCTCATCATGAAACCCTTTGCACTCGGTACACTTATCTGGTACAATGTAGTATAGCTCATCGCTAATTGGTTCTTGCGCTTCATCTGCGTCAACTTCCATACCATTAGTAAGTACAACCTTACCTTCTAAGCTAGTACCATCTTTATAGCGCCAATCGTCGGCCCCTTCGTATATCGCTGTATTTGGGCACTCAGGTTCACAAGCACCACAGTTTATACATTCGTCTGTTATTATAATTGCCATAGCGTTTTTTTCTTTCTAACTTTGCGGTTGCAAAAATAAAGCCAAAACCATTCATAACCAAATTAAGGATGCAATTACAAGAAAGAATTAACGCTTTTGTAAAATTAGGAGATTTTATCAGGCAATTTTCTAACGAAGCTATCCAAAAAAATGATAAAGTTGAACATAACGATATCTTTTTTGATGGCTTTAAGCATCAACTAAAATTAGCCGAAGAGTACAATGGGTGGTTTACGCCAGAAAACATAAGGTTTGCCCTAAACTCATGGTCAGAGGCGTTAACGCTTAGCAATATTTCAATATGGTTAAAACCTTATAACATAGCATCTGTAAAACCAAAACAGGTTGCCGTTATTATGGCTGGCAATATTCCGCTTGTGGGTTTTCACGATTTTTTATCGGTATTAATAACAGGGCATGATGTATTGGTAAAACAGTCTTCAAACGATAAACACATCTTACCCTTTTTATCAAAATATCTGGAGTATGTTGCACCTGAATTCAAAGGAAAAATAAATTTTACTGATAAAAAATTAGAAGGTTTTGACGCCGTTATAGCTACAGGCAGCAACAATACAGCACGCTATTTTGAGTATTATTTTAAAGGCAAACCTTCCATCATAAGAAATAATAGAAATTCAGTCGCCGTTTTAACTGGGCACGAATCTGAAGAAGATTTAAAACAGCTATCTGAAGATATATTTAGATATTACGGACTTGGGTGTAGAAACGTTTCGAAACTATTTGTTCCTAATGGTTATGATTTTAATTCGTTTTTTGAGGCCATGTACCACTGGCACCCCATCATAGAAAAGGCAAAATATGCCAATAATTACGATTATAACAAGGCGGTTTACCTGATGAGCGAATTTGATATTTTGGAGAATGGTTTTTTCATGATAAAAGAAGATAAAAGCTACGCATCGCCCATTGCTACGGCATTTTATGAATACTACGAAGATAGTGCTGCTTTAAAGGAACAATTAAAAACGGATAGTGACCAAATTCAATGTATAGTTTCCAACGGATTTATTGAAAACGAAGTTGACTTTGGACAAACCCAAAAGCCCAAACTTTGGGATTATGCGGATAGTGTAGATTCTGTTAAATTTTTATTATCAATTTGACGAAAAAATTATTGAATTCTTAATAAAATTTAGCTTATAAATTAGCAACTTTGCAGCTTTAAATTTGACTACAAAAAATGAAAAAACACAACTTTAGCGCAGGACCAAGTATTTTACCCCCAGAAGTATTACTAAAAGCATCACAAGGTGTGGTAGATTTGGATGGAAGCGGATTATCTGTTCTAGAAATATCACACAGAAGTAAAGCTTTTGTTGACATTATGGAGAATGCGAGAGCACTGGCTTTAGAGTTGCTAGGGCTTGAAGGCAAAGGTTACAAAGCTTTGTTTTTACAAGGAGGTGCCAGTACACAGTTTTTAATGGTTGCCCTTAATTTATTGGAGAAAAGAGCAGGATATTTAAATTCAGGTTCATGGGCTGCTAAAGCGATTAAAGAAGCTAAGATTTATGATGACATTTATGAAGTAGGTTCTTCTAAAAATGCTAACTATAACTACATTCCTAAAGGTTACGAAATTCCAGAGGATTACGATTATTTCCATTGTACTTCAAACAATACCATTTATGGTACACAAATGAAGGAGTTCCCTAACTCGCCTATACCAATGGTTTGTGATATGAGTAGTGATATTTTTTCTCGAACTTTAGATTTTTCAAAATTTGGAATAATCTACGCAGGCGCACAAAAAAATATGGGACCCGCTGGAACTACATTAGTTGTGGTAAAAGAGGATATTTTAGGAAAAGTATCTCGCAAAATACCATCGATGATGGATTATAAATTACATATCGAAAAAGGAAGTATGTTTAATACTCCTCCGGTTTTCGCGGTTTATACGTCTATGCTAACCTTAGAGTGGTTGAAAGGACAAGGTGGAATTGCTGCAATTGAAAAAGAAAATGAAAAGAAAGCACGTTTGATGTATTCTGAGATAGATTTAAACCCTTTATTTAAAGGTTTTGCCGCTAAAGAAGATCGTTCTTTAATGAATGCTACGTTTACTTTAGAGAACGAAAACCTAAAGGAAACATTTGAGACCATGCTAAAAGAAGCAGGTATAAGTGCAGTGAACGGACACAGAAGTGTTGGTGGTTATAGAGCATCTATGTACAACGCATTACCTATAGATAGCGTGAAGGCCTTGGTAGAAGTAATGAGTGAATTGGAAAGTAAAGCTTAGTTCAGTAGGCAGTAAACAGCCACAGTTTACAGTAATTGCTGAAACCTTAAAATAAAAAAAATCAGAAAGCTTAGAGTGGATGAGTGAAACAACTTGAAACTTTAAACTTATAACTTTAAACTTAATCATGAAAGTATTAGCAAATGATGGTATCTCTCAAACTGGTATCGATGCATTAGAAAAAGCAGGCTACGAAGTAAGTACAACAACTGTAGCACAAGAGCAACTTGCAAATTACATTAACGAAAAAGATATTACAGTATTATTAGTAAGAAGTGCAACAACTGTGCGTAAAGATTTAATTGATGCATGTCCAAATTTAAAAATTATCGGTCGTGGTGGTGTAGGTATGGACAATATTGATGTTGAATACGCTCGTGAAAAGGGATTACATGTTATAAATACACCTGCTGCATCATCTCATTCTGTAGCAGAATTGGTATTTGGCCATTTATATGGATTAGCCCGTTTTCTGCATAACTCTAACAGAGAAATGCCTTTGGAAGGAGATAGCAACTTTAAAGGATTAAAGAAAGCGTATTCTAAAGGTACAGAGTTAAAAGGGAAAACTTTAGGTGTTCTAGGTTTTGGTCGTATAGGTCAGGCTACAGCTAAAGTAGCACTTGGTGCAGGAATGAAAGTAGTTGCATTTGATCCTTTCTTAGAAAAGGCCAATTTAGAATTAGAGTTTTTTGACGGACAAAAAGTAAACTTTGCTATTGAAACTATTTCTAAAGAAGATGTTTTAAAACAATCTGATTTTATCACATTACACGTTCCAGCCCAAAAAGACTACGTGATAGATGAAGCTGAATTCAATATGATGAAAGATGGTGTAATTTTAGCTAATGCTGCTCGCGGAGGTGTGGTAAATGAAGTTGCACTAGTAAAAGCTATTGAAAGTGGTAAAGTAGCAAGAGCAGCACTTGATGTTTTTGAAAAAGAACCTAAACCAGAAATTCAACTGTTGATGAATTCCTCATTATCATTAACACCTCATACAGGTGCTGCAACAAATGAAGCACAAGATAGAATTGGTACAGAATTAGCGTCACAGATTATAAACATACTTGGATAGTATCTAATAAATTGTGACCTAGATAGATTATTTGAGTCCTAACTTTAAAGGTTGGGACTTTTTTTGTACATTCAACTGCCAAATTTTAACTCTTATTAATTAAAAAATATATTATAATGTCAGGAATTTTAGATTTATTAAACAGCGACCTAGGTAAGACCATTATCAGCGGTGTTTCAGGCTCTGCAGGAACAGATCAAAACAAAACAAGCAGCGTACTTACAATGGCTCTTCCCGTTTTGATGAAAGCTATGGAGCGTAATGCAGCAACACCTCAAGGAGCACAAGGCTTAATGGGTGCACTAAACAGTAAACATGATGGTAGCATTTTAGACAATCTTGGTGGATTGTTTAGTGGCGGTGTAGACGAGAATGTAAAAACCGACGGTGATAAAATTCTCGGGCACGTACTTGGACAAAAAAGGCAGGGTGTAGAGCAAATTATAGGTCAAAAATCTGGACTTGATGCTGGTTCTGTTGCGAACATTTTAAAAGTAGCGGCACCTATATTAATGGGTGTCTTAGGCAAACAGGCACGCCAAAATAATGTAAGTTCACAAAACGATCTAGGCGGCTTATTAGGTGGTTTATTGGGCGGAAGTTCTGCAAAAAATGAACAAAGTTTCTTAGAATCTATACTTGATGCAGATGGTGATGGCAGTATTGTTGATGATGTTGCGGGTATGGTTTTAGGAGGTAGTAAGAAAAAAGGTGGGCTTGGAGGCTTGCTAGGTGGGCTGTTTGGGAAATAAGTTTTTCCACAACAAATACATATTTAAATGCCAAATCAGTTGATTTGGCATTTTTTGTTAAAAATAGATAAATACAAATTCTTGCGGAATGATTTTTGTATTTTTAAACATAGTACAAAAAAGAGATAATACACTAACTGAAATACGGCGTTTGCTCATTCTAAATTTTTTATGTTGTTTATTGAACATACTTTTGAGGCATCATTAAAATATTAAACCATGAAAAATTGTATTTACATTTTATACGTATTGCTAAGCATTTTCCTTTTTAATTGTAATACATCAAAAACTCCTACTTCTAAAAAAGACCTAAATGAAATTGCGAATACAGAAAACGACACCATAAGAATTACAAATGACGAGTTAGAGTACGAAATAATTATCATTGATCCTGGCTTTAACTTTTGGTTAACCGCCACTGCAAGACCAAGAGGGTTTTACTCGCAACAATATATGGAAAACAGAAACAGAATTTATGTTATAGAATGGAACCAGCGCGTGCTGCAACCACAGCGTTTCAATCCGCAATTATATGAATTACAGATTGATTACGAACCAAATATTAATTATGGTTATGAAGTAAATTACATGTTATACAACTACTTTATTTATTTCCAATTAAAATATAAACAAAGATTAGGCCCTTTCGTTCCTCGAATTTAATTTTATATTAATATTTTTGCATGTAAATTGTACATGTGAAAAAGTTAAAAGAACGTTGGGGTATAGAATCTAATTTGCAAATCGTTTTAATACTTATTGTATTTGCTGTAACGGGTTCAACTGCCTCTTATATAGGAAAACCAATACTTTCTTTCCTAGATATAACGCCTGAATCTTTTAGTACATTTGGATATTGGGTGGTTAGAATTCTAATTCTATTTATAATGTACCAGTTCTTATTAGTGTTTTTCGGTTGGGTTTTTGGTCAATTTAAATTCTTTTGGGCTTTTGAAAAGAAAATGCTTTCAAGATTAGGTCTAGGACGTTTTGTAGAATAGTGGAAAACATAAAACAACATATCGCCTTTAGGTTATTTACGCTTTTACTAGTTGCGTCACTTTTTGCTCCAACAGCCTCTAAGTTTGTTCATATTTTTGAGCATCACCAGCACATTGTATGTATTAACGATCATTCAACGCATATTCACAAAGTCGATCTAGATTGTGAATTTTACAAATTTCAATTAAATACACACTTTTTATTACCTGATGAAAATAATAGTGACTTTCATATTTCACATTATTATCAAATTCCAACAGTAACATATAATTTCCTTAATAATCATCGGCAATTATCTTTTTCTTTAAGAGGGCCACCTGTTTTAGTTTAAAATCTCATTTTTAAACTAAAATACAATGTAATGAAATATTATATGTTGATTGTGGCCATTTGTTTATTAAACAGTGTTCATACTCAAAACTGTTCACATACTCTTATTGGAGAAATAAAGGATTTTCATGACGGCACCCCAATGTCTGGAGCTACCGTTTATATTGAAACGCTAAATACTTATACGACGGCAGATATTAATGGTAAATTCACCATTAAAGATATTTGTGACGGTAAGCTTGTATTAGTCATATCTCACATTGGTTGTGAAACTCAGCGCATTGAGGTAGATATTAACGGAGACACATTCAAGGAAATTGATATGGAGCACCATATTGAAGAACTTCATGAAGTTAAAGTATCAGGAAGTGCGCCTAAAAGCCTTACCAAAACTGCCCAAGAAACACAATTAAATACTGAAACACTTGAGCGATTTAGCGCCTTAAATCTTGGTGATGCACTTAAGGAAGTAAGTGGTGTTTCATCCATAAATACAGGAAATTCTATTGTAAAACCTGTGATAAACGGGTTGCATAGTAGTAGAATATCAGTGATTACAAATGGTGTTTTGTTGCAAGACCAAGAATGGGGTATAGAACATGCGCCTAATATCGACTTGAATGCCGCAGGGACTGTAAATGTTATTAAAGGGGCTAACGCTTTAGCTTACAGTGGAGATGCTATTGGCGGTGTAGTTGTTTTAAAACCAGAAAGAATTAGTTTGAATGATTCACTTTATGGAAAAACCATTCTTGGTGGTCAAACTAACGGAAGAGGTTATAACATGGCTTCTTCGCTTACAAAAACTTGGAAAGAAGGCTGGTTTGTAAATGGGCAAGCCTCCATGAAACGTTTTGGTGATTTTGAAGCACCAGATTACACTTTAACCAATACTGGCTTGGACTCTAAAGGGTTGAATTTAAATCTTGGTTTTAAGACTTTCGAAAAAGGTTTCAACATTAACTACAGTTACTTAAGCAATGACATTGGTATTTTAAGAGCAGCGCATATTGGTAGTATTAACGATTTAGTTAATGCAATTAATAATGGCAATCCTGTTGTGATTGAAGATTTTAGTTATGACATCAATGCACCACGTCAAGAAGTAACGCATCAAATCTTTAAAGCTGAATTTTACAAACGCTTTAAACGCTTTGGTAGGTTTCTTATTCAGTACGACTTTCAAAATAATCAACGTTTTGAATATGATGTTAGAAGAACTGATAATAGCAAACCTGCCATAGATTTAAGTTTAAATACACATGCTCTTAGAACAGAATTGAAATTAGATGCGAATACAAACAGTATTTATACGTTCGGCATTCATACAAGGTATCAGAATAATCGTTCCAATCCTGAAACTGGTGTGAGACGATTAATTCCAGATTATGACCGATATGATATTGGTGTTTTTGCCATTTCGAATTTCAAATGGGGGGATAAAACCAATATTGATTTTGGTTTGCGTTATGATTATAACAGAGTTGATGCACAGAAATTTTATCTCACTTCTAGGTGGTTAGAGCGAAATTATGATGACGGGTTTAATAATCTCATTATAGCTTCTGTTTTTGGCAAGGACATTCAATATGGTGTTGTAGATTTTAATGCATCTCAATTATTAACAAATCCTGTGTATAATTTTCATAACATTTCAATTTCTGCAGGGATATCTCATAAAATAAGTAAAGCACAGTCCATTCTTGCCAATTATGCATTGTCGCAACGGTCTCCAAATCCGTCCGAATTGTTTAGTGATGGTTTACATCATTCTGCCGCCAGAATAGAATTGGGTGATTTAAGGATGAATCAGGAAACATCTAATAGATTTGGAGTTACATATCAATTAAATTCAAATAAGCTAAAGCTAAATGCAGAGGGTTTTTTAAACCACATCAAGGATTTTATTCAAATAACACCTTTTGGAACAGAGCAAACCATTAGAGGGGCCTTCCCGGTTTGGAATTATGCACAAACTAATGCACTGCTATTTGGAGTTGATCTTAATGTTGGTTATGAAATTAATAAACACTGGAACATCAATAATACGTCTGCATTTATTAAAGGTAGAGATTTAAAAGCTAAAACAGCATTAATAGACATACCTTCGTTTAGAACCACAAATGTTATAGGTTATACTAATAAAAGCTGGTTGAATTTTAATGCCAATTTAGAGAGTGAATGGGTTTTTAGGCAAAATGATTTTCCAGATTTTAATTTTGAAACCTTAAACCCTACAACACAGCAAATGGTTGTAGTAGATATAAGCACCCCGCCGCAGGCATATCATTTATTACATTTTAGGAGCGATATTACGGTGTCGTTATCAGATAAAACAAATATGAATATTGGACTTAATGTCTCAAACATACTCAACACTTCCTACAGAGAATACTTAAACCGATTAAGATATTTTGCCGATGATTTGGGAAGGAATGTTATGTTACAAATAAAGTTAAACTATTAAAAATTTATAAAAATGAAATATTTAAAAGAATTATCAATTTTAGTAATGTCGTTAGTTTTAATTACCTCTTGTTCAGATGATGACAACCCAGTAGTAATCGTTGAGGAAGAAGTAGTAACAACCATGACAATCACCTTAATTCCTAATGGCGGTGGTACCCCAATAATTATGCAGACTAGAGATACTGATGGTGATGGCCCTAATCCACCTGTTGTTACAAACCCAGTAAACTTAGCAGCGAATACTACATACAATGCAAGCATTGAGTTATTAAACGAGCTAGAATCTCCTGCTGAAGATATTACTGAAGAGGTTGAAGAAAAGGATGATGAACATCAATTCTTTTTCTCTGCTACAAATTCTATAGCAACATTTGCTTATAATGATGAAGATGGTAATGGCAACCCTGTTGGGTTAAGCTTTACACTTACAACAGGAGCTGCAGGAACTGGAACCGTTACTGTAACTTTAATTCATGAACCAATGAAAGACGCAAACGGCGTTAGTTCTGGCGATATTACTAATGCTGGTGGTGAAGAAGATATAGCACAAACATTTAATGTGGTGGTGCAATAACCATTGCTGTAATACACTATAAAAAATCCCTTTCAGGTTTTGAAAGGGATTTTTAATTATAGATTTTAAGACTCTACTTCTACTGTAATTGGTTTTTCTTCTTTTTGAAACACATAAGTTAAAAACCACATAATTGTAAATGTTGGTATAATGTCAAATCCTGGAATAATTTCTTCTATAAAAGAAACAAATCCAGCAATTTTTCCTTTATTACCCTTGTACATCTTACTCATTAAATATGCAGATGCCGGCGCCCAAATAATATCTACAAAGGTTATCATACCTATAGCATCAAATAAAATACTTAATGCCAACTTTTTATTCTTACTTAAATTTTCTAATGTCATAGTTATTCGTTTACCAGTATAGTTGCAAAAAACATACCAAATTTTATTTCCCAATTAGCTTTAAAAACTCGTTTCGTGTTTCAATTTTTTCAAACTGACCTCTAAACCCAGAAGTTGTTGTAACTGAATTTTGTTTTTGTACACCACGCATCATCATGCACATATGAGACGCTTCAATAACAACGGCAACACCTTGGGGTTTTAACGTATTATTTATACAATCTAAAATCTGTTCTGTTAACCGCTCTTGCACTTGTAGGCGCCTTGCAAAAACATCAACGATACGCGGTAACTTGCTTAAGCCGACAATATAGCCATTAGGTATATAGGCTATATGCACCTTTCCAAAGAAAGGTAATATATGATGCTCGCATAGAGAATACAGCTCTATATCCTTAACAATTACCATTTCATCGTAAGACTCTTTAAACATAGCTCCAGTTAATATTTCAACGGGGTCTTGTTCATAGCCCTGTGTTAAAAATTGCATTGCTTTAGCTGCACGTTCAGGTGTTTTTAATAAACCATCGCGGTTCGTATCCTCGCCCAGGTCTTCTATAATATCTTTATAGCGTTCCTGTATGTCTTTAGTTACTTCTGTACTATATTCTTCTAAATTTTTATATGGCATAATGTATTATCCTCTAAAGTTTTAAAGTTAACTAATTTTTAATGTATTCCCTTTATAACAAACAAAGATGTAAGCATTTTTAACTTTTTATTGGCACTTAAAACCCGAATACGCATTTATTTTTGCAAAACGTTATGTATCAAAGTATAATTTCGTTATTAAAAAACAAGGCTGATAACTATACTAATAGTATAAAACATACTATTACTTTAGGGTTACTTTTATGTTTTTTATCCACTATTGCAGCACAAAATAAAAAATCATACGAAATAGTCAGAACAGCAAAACCGCCTATTATTGATGGGGTTTTAAACGATGAAGTCTGGAAAAATACACAAATAGCTACTGGATTTATTCAGTATAGACCAGATATTGGCAATACTGTACCTTACAATGAGCGTACTGAAGTTAAAATGAGTTACGACAACAAAGCCATCTACGTGGCTGCCTACCTTTATGACGACCCAAAACTTATCATGCGTCAATTCAATACACGGGATAATTTTGGACAAGCTGATTTTTTTGAAGTTGTTTTAAATCCTAATAACGATGGCATTAACGATACGAAATTCATTGTTTTTAGCTCTGGAAATCAAGCCGATGCTTTAGCTAGTTCTGGAAACAACGACTTTAGTTGGAATGCTGTTTGGGATAGCGCCGTAAAAATTAAAGACGATGGTTGGGTTGTAGAAATGCGAATACCTTATAGAACACTGCGCTTTTCAAATAGAAAAGTACAAACTTGGGGGCTACAATTTCAAAGGCAGTATAGAAGATACCGCTCTCAGTACTCTTGGAACCCTATTGACGTTACCGTTGGAAACTCTAGCTTGTATCATGGAGAACTTAAAGGTTTAAAAGGTATTAACCCTCCTACTCGACTAATTTTTTACCCATTTACGACTGGCCTATTAAATAGCTTTGATGGTGAAACCGATACTAACTTAACTTTGGGATTAGATGTAAAATACGGAATTACTGAAAATTTCACTTTAGATGCTACGTTGATTCCTGATTTTAGTCAAGCAGGTTTTGATAACTTAGAACTTAATTTAGGACCGTTTGAACTTACTTTCTCTGAACAACGTCAATTTTTCACTGAAGGTGTAGATCTTTTTAATAAAGGAAACCTATTTTTCTCTCGCCGTATAGGAAATGCTCCTGCTGAAACTGCGAATACAAATGAAAATGAAATAATTACAAACGATCCGAACGTAGTAAAAGTATTAAATGCTGTAAAAGTTTCAGGCAGAACAAAAAAAGGTTTAGGCGTAGGGGTGTTTAATGCTTTTACTGAACGTACAACAGCCAGTTTAAGAGACACTATAACTGGTAAACTAAGAGAAGAAGTTGTTGAACCATTTTCTAATTATAATATCGTTGTAATTGATAAACAATTCAACCAAAACTCATCAGTAAGCTTAGTCAATACCAATGTGAGTAGATCTGGCATTTTTAGGGATGCCAACGTTACCGGTTTGCTAGCTGATATTACCAACAAAAGAAACACCTACAATATTGAAGGCCAGATAAAAATGAGCCATATTTCGAATACAGATGGTACTGCAACCACAGGATATAGTACAGAGGCTAGTATAGAAAAAACACATGGGAATTTTAGGTATGGAGCGCAACACCGTTATACTGATACAAAATATGATATAAACGATATGGGGCTATTGCTCCGGAATAATTTTAACAATTTTGACATCGATGTATCCTACAGAATATTCGAACCAACAAAAAAACTAAATAATTATCGTATAAATTCTTGGTTTAACATTAGAAAATTGGCAAGTCCAAATGTATATACAGGAGGCAATACTGGTATAAGCTATAGAGCTACAACTAAAAAACTTCACAATTTTGGAGGCTCTGTAAACTTTAACTTCGGTAAGCAATATGATTATTTTGAACCAAGGCAAGAAAATAGGTTTTTTATTTATGAAAATAGATTGCGTGGTGAGATATCTTTATCTACAAATTACAATAACGTATTTGCTTTTGATGCTGAGATACAAGGCAGAACTTTTTTTGAAGATGGTAGGGATTCTAAAGATTTTGGTTTTAAACTAGCGCCTAGAGTAAGAGTTACTGACAAGTTTCTAATTAGATATACTTTTGAAAGAGAAAAACGAAAAAACGACAGAGGATATGCTACAAAACTAAATGATGAAAGCATCTTTGGTGAGCGTGATAGGGTTACCGTTATTAATAGAATAACGGGCCGCTACAATTTTAACCCATTCAATGCACTAACGCTTACGTTTAGGCATTATTGGTCTAATGTAGAGTACGATGACCCCATGTTTACCCTCCAAGAAAATGGCAGATTAACTCAAGAACGTGGTATTCTAATTTCAAATCTAGATACCGACCCCAACATTAATTTTAGCACTTGGAATTTAGATTTAAACTACTCATTGCAATTTGCACCGGGTAGTTTTTTAACGGCTCTTTATAGAAATCAATTGTTTAATGTAGATGATGCATCAGAATTAGGTTTCTCTGATACTTTAAACAATTTATTTGCTCAACCTATACAACATACGTTTTCTTTAAGAATTCAATACTTTATAGATTACAACAATCTAAAGAAAACTGTAAAACAAGTCATTTAAGTCCAACTAAGCTATTATTAATTGCGCAATAGTTCTTAAAACAGTAAATTTCCGGTTTCTTACCGGCTTCCTATGATAAAAGCAAAAAACATACATAAATATTACGATGATTTACATGTATTAAAAGGTGTAAATATCGAGGTAAAAAAAGGCGAAGTGGTTTCTATTGTTGGAGCTTCAGGTGCAGGAAAAACAACGCTATTACAAATATTAGGCACTCTAGACAAAGCCTCTAAAACAGAAGACTACAGCCTTTTAATAAACGATGCTGAAATTAAAAGCTTAAACGATAAAGCTTTGGCCAAATTTAGAAATGAGCATATTGGATTTATTTTTCAATTTCATCAATTGTTACCTGAATTTACCGCAATAGAAAATGTATGCTTACCTGCGTTTATAAAAGGTACTAAAAAAGCAGATGCGGAAAAACGGGCTAAAGATTTGCTTGATTTTTTAGGGCTATCCCATCGCTATAACCATAAACCAAATGAACTTTCAGGAGGCGAACAACAGCGTGTAGCTGTAGCCAGAGCTTTGGTAAACAAACCTGACCTAATTTTTGCTGATGAACCTTCTGGTAATTTAGATAGCGAATCTGCCGAAAACCTCCATAATCTATTTTTTCAACTAAGAGATGAATTTGGACAAACCTTCGTAATTGTTACGCACAACGAGGAACTAGCGAATATGGCAGACCGAAAACTAGTAATGGTTGATGGGAATATCACCAATAATTAAACGAACTTAGTGGTTAACAGCAAGTGTTTTCCGTTTAAATTCTAATTACGAAAAGGATAAGATTTACCAAAAACCGTAATGGTCCTATTAGCATAATTCAATTCTATATCTCTAAAAGAAGCGATCTCAACATCTAAAATTCCAGATTTTATATTTCTTGGAAGCAGTACAAAATGTAATGGGTCCAAAACATTTAAACTATAAGTTACACCTTTTGAACTAACGCCAGTTTGGGTACCATCCAAAAGATATTCATCATCCCAAATATTAAGAGGTGTGCTAGAACCTGCGATCCAAGTTCTAGTCGAATTTTCTGAATAAAAAATACTATTACCATTACTAGCAGTAATTTTCCCATTTTCTATAGTTACACTATACTCTAAATTTTCATTCTCATTCTTGCCTAAATTTTTCACATAGTGGGTTCCTTCCACTTTATAACCTTCATGATAATAGTTATTAAAAGTAGTAGTATGTTCGCTACCAGATTGTCCATACCAATCTGTTGAAACAACTGTTACGATACCCTTTCTAGTAATACCATCTTTACAAAGCACACCAGATTGATAATCAATTGTTATTGTTTTAGGGAATGTGGTAAAGTCTAACGGATCTACAGTAATCAATGGGGAATCTCCTTTAATAGCATTTGATTTTGAAGTTGACGCTGAATTTTCTGATTCCAAAATAGCATCTCCACTATTATTACCAACATCCTGAAATATCTTATTAATAGTTACATACTCAGTCATAGCTTCCAAAGCAGTTACGGGATTTGTATCTTGGCTAGTTTGGTCTCCTTGACAGCCCATTAACAAAATAAAGAGGATTGGGACTAAAATTTTTTTCATTATAATCATATTTAATATACACGAAATAACGGTTTTTGCCCGATTATTATTATCTAAACGAACAAAATATTACATTTTAAAGTTTTTTTAAGCGTTTCGTCGATTTTTTAACCAATATAAAATTCAAATACGAAGTTATAAAACATTATTTTTGCTGATATTTAAGCGTAAACTTTTACACTTTTTCTAATTTGAAACAATCCGAATTAAAAGACTTTTTGGATACTAAAGTCCATGAATACAATAACCCGAAATTTATTGAAAGCGATCCTATCCAAATACCTCACCAATTTTCAAAAAAAGAAGATATTGAAATTTCTGGATTTTTAACGGCAACAATTGCTTGGGGCAATCGTAAAAGCATCATTAACAATGCCAACCGCTTAATGCAATTACTAGATAATGCACCTTTCGATTTTGTTACGAATCATCAAGATATAGATTTAGAAAAATTACAGCCGTTCGTGCATCGAACATTTAATGGAGACGATTGTATTCAGTTTATAAAATCGCTACAACATATATATACGAATTATGGTGGTTTAGAAGATTTATTTACTAAACATGCAGATAAAAACTCGCTTCAAACTTCTATTTCAAAATTTAAATCTACTTTTTTCGAAATCGAACATCTCAAAAGAACCGAAAAACATGTTAGCGATCCTTTAAAAAATTCAGCAGCAAAACGTATAAACATGTATTTACGTTGGATGGTACGTAACGATAACTCTGGCGTAGATTTTGGAATTTGGAAGCAACTCTCCCCTAGCCAATTATCCTGTCCGCTTGACGTACATTCTGGAAATGTTGCTAGAAAACTAGGCTTGCTCAAGCGAAATCAAAACGACGGTAAAGCTTTAACTCAATTAGATAAAAACCTAAGAAAACTAGATGCTACCGATCCAGTGAAGTACGATTTCGCACTTTTCGGTCTTGGCGTTTTTGAAGGATTTTAATCTTTGTTTTCTTTATCTTTATGCAAAAATAAAATACCTCATGAAAAGACTAACAGTTCTACTTTTATTTTCACTAGCGACAATAACCGTAATTGCACAAACAAGAAAAATACCGGTTGATACTACCGTAATTACAACTCATACTGTATCTATAAAAGGAGAGCAAATTTCTTATAAAGCCACAACAGGAACACAACCCGTTTGGAACACAAAAGGAGATCCCATTGCAACCTTGTTTTATACATATTATGAACGTAACAATATTAAAAATAAAGCTGAAAGACCTTTAGTGATTTCCTTTAATGGCGGCCCAGGTTCGGCTTCTGTGTGGATGCATATAGCCTATACAGGACCTAAGGTTTTAAACATTGATGATGAAGGTTACCCAGTTCAACCATATGGTATAAAAGATAACCCAAACTCTATTTTAGATGTAGCAGATATTGTGTACGTAAACCCTGTGAATACGGGTTACTCTAGAATGATTGAAGATAAAGAAGGTAAATTGCCAGAGCGAAAAACATTTTTTGGTATTAATGCTGATATAAAATATTTGGCTGAATGGATAAATACGTTTGTAACCCGGAAAAACCGTTGGGAATCCCCTAAATACATCATCGGTGAAAGCTATGGTGGTACTCGTGTGATGGGGCTCGCGAAAGAATTACAAGATAATCAATGGATGTACTTAAATGGTGTGATTTTAGTTAGTCCTGCGGATTACAAATTATACAATACGAATCAGCCTGTATATTCCGCGCTAAATTTACCTTATTTTACGGCAGCTGCTTGGTACCAAAAAGCACTTCCAAACGCTTTACAGCAAAAAGATTTACTCGATATTTTACCAGAAGCAGAAGATTTTGCCATAAATACCTTAATGCCAACTCTAGCTAAGGGCGGTTTTGTTTCAGATAATGAAAAGCAAGCCGTTGCCGAAAAAATGGCATACTATTCAGGGTTGAGCAAAAAGTCCATTTTACAAAATAATCTTGATGTACCGACAAGTTTTTTCTGGAAGGATTTATTACGGGATAAGACTGGACAAATTATTGGTCGTCTAGATTCTAGATATTTGGGGATTGACAAAAAAGAAAGTGGCGAGAGACCAGACTACAATCCAGAATTAACCTCATGGATGCACTCATTTACACCTGCTATTAATTATTACTTGAGAGAACATCTTAACTTTAAAACAGATGTAAAATATAGCATGTTTGGTGACGTACACCCTTGGGACAGGCGCAATGATAATGTTCGAGAAGGGTTACGACAGGCTATGGCACAAAACCCGTATCTAAAAGTGTTGATACAATCTGGTTACTACGATGGTGCTACCACATATTTTGGTGCTAAATATACCATGTGGCAGGTAGATCCTAGCGGAAAACTAAAAGATAGGTTTACATTTAAGGGGTATCGTAGCGGGCATATGATGTATCTGCGTAACGAAGATTTAATTAAGGCCAATGATGATCTGCGAGCGTTTATAAAAACGTCTTTATCCAATGGTAAGTCGGCTAAATACTAAGATGTAATAGTTTTAGCTTTCTTTTTGAAAATCTAGAAAATAATTAGTAATCACTGTTTCTAGAACGCTTTTAAATGGTAATGTATGTTTTTTTCTAAGGTAGACTACCATATATAAGCCATGAAAGAACAGCAAGTAACTGAGGAACATAAAAGCACCTCAAAAAAAATGTAGATTAAAAAAAATAAAATGCATTAATCATTGATTTTCCATTGACGCAACTTATCAAGCTCTGCTTGCGCTTTAAGTTCGGCTTCTGGAATAACTTTTAAGAATGAAGGATGCTGTTCTATCGCGTATTCTATCTTTTTTACAATTTCGTCAGTAGTTTCATTCTCGTAATCAATGTCTAGAGGTTTTTTTATCTCCATAGATTGAAGAATATTTTTCTTTTTAACACGCAGTCCTTTTTTATCAAAAGAGCGTCTAAAACCATCGATAACGATAGGAACAACAACGGGCTTGTAACGTTTTATAATGTGTGCGGTACCTTTTCGTATAGGCTTAAATGGCGTTGTAGTTCCCTGTGGAAAAGTAATCACCCAACCATCATTTAACGCTGTGCCTATATTGGAAATATCGCTCATACGCACTTGCCTTTTTACATCTTTACCTTCTGCCCTCCATGTACGCTCTATACTTACCGAACCCACGTATGCAAGAATTTTTGGAAGCAAGCCTGCCTTCATGGTTTCCTTGGCAGCCACATAGTATATATTTAGCTTCGGATTCCATAAATACCCAATGTTTTTTATAGAATCTGTACGCCCGCTTAGGCTAGCATTAAATACATGAAACATGGCAACAACATCTGCAAAATAAGTTTGGTGGTTTGAAATAAACAGCACGTTTTTATCAGGAAGATCCTTGATAATTTCTGAACCGTCTATCTGCAATTCATTAAACCCACGAAAACGCCTGTGCGTCATCGCTCCTAAAATACGAATGAGCCATTTTTTTATAAAAAGTATATGTCCGAATGGATTTGTTTTAAACAATCCCATATTTTTATAATTTGTTTTGGTTGGGTCACAAAGGTAATAAATCTATTATCTATGCCAATTGCTTTATAATATCTTTCACCTCACTCAATATCATTGCAGTTGCTCCCCATACTGCAAATCCATTAAGTTTAAATGCAGGCACCTCTATACCAACACTGTAGGATGTTTTAACTTCTTTATTCACAAGATTATCATCATCTATCAAATCGGTTAACTTTACCTCTATAATTTGCTCTACTTCGCTGTCTTGTTTGTTAAATTTAGGTGGCGCTCTTAAAATACCTAAATAGGGCTGCACACAAAAATTACTCGGAGGAATATACACTTGAGATAGTTTTTTTTCTACGCTTATAGTATTAATTGGCACCCCTATTTCCTCAAAAGTTTCCCTTACAGCAGTTTCCTCTAAGTTTTTGTCATTTGGTTCAATCTTTCCACCAGGAAAAGATATTTGTGCAGAATGTACCCCTTTATAAGTTTTTCTCAATATGAGCACCAATTGTGTTTGCTTGTGTTGATTTGGATAGAATAATGCCAAAACACCTGCACGTTTGGCACGCTTCAATTGCGCTTCAGAATATTGAGCGAAAGCTTTTCGCGTTGGGGGCACCATTTTAAAATGAGATGATTCGGCAGGTAACTCTATATTTTTTATTTTTGAAACCAAGTTTACAAATTCATCAAAACCCATTATCTATGCGTGTTGTATTGTTTTTAAGTATTTTTTTTCTGTTTCTTAGTTGTGAAGATAAACATTCTAATAAAAAGAACAGCTTAAAAACTAAAGACACTATTACTGTCGTAAAAAAGGTTGAAAAGCCAGAGGACACCATTAAGGATATTACATCTGAATTTCCTATTTTGGATAGTCCAACCGCCATGGAATTCTACTTAGAATATGATAAGCATCACAAAGAAAATAAAGTTAGAATCACCACTGATTTTGGAGACATTGACATCTTACTATTCGATGAAACCAAATTTCATCGTTGTAACTTTATTTATTTAACTAAACGTAAGTATTTTAACGGTACACAATTCTTTAGAGTTATCAATAATTTTATGATACAAGGCGGTAATGGTGATGATATGGCTACTGCCATTAAACGCAGAAAAATTGGTAAATACTTGCTGCCTAGAGATACTAACCGTGGTTTTAAACATGATCGTGGTACTGTTTCTATGCCCAGTAGCGATATAGAAAACCCGCATAAATTAGCATCTCCCTATCAATTTTTTATAGTACAACAAAAAGGAGGCGCCCATCATTTAAATGGAGATTACACTGTTTTTGGTAAAGTAATAAAAGGTATGGACGTTGTAGACAAAATTGCTGCGGTTAAAACAGATGAAGCCGACTGGCCTCTTAAAAATATTTATATAAGAAAGGTTGAAATCTTAAATTAGACCATACACTTAATCTGAGTAAATATTTGGCAACGCTATTTTAAACTTTACTGCGAGTAAACGTACCGTAATTACCACAGCGCCCGAAATTACAAAAACATAATCGGTCTTAATTGGGAATTCATTTAAAACAAAATAAGTCACACCACCCAAAATGCAGGCTGTAGCGTATATTTCCTTTCTAAAAATCACAGGAATTTCGTTACACAAAATATCTCGAATTACACCTCCAAAACTTGCAGTCATAGTACCAAGAGCAATACAAATTATAGGGTGCAATTCTTCCTGTAAGCCTTTTTCTATGCCTACAACAGTATATAAGCCAATACCAATAGTATCGAACAAAAACAGTGAGGTACGCAAATAATTTATTTTGCTCCTAAAAATAATTGCAAAAATAGCCGACCCAAGAATAACATACGAATAAGTCATATCGGTCATCCAACTCACAGGTGTGTTTCCAATAAGCAAATCGCGAAGTGTACCGCCTCCAACTGCTGTTACAAAGGCAATGATAAGAATACCAAATAAATCCATTTTCTTATTAAAAGCAACTAGTACACCAGAAATGGCAAAGGCTATCGTTCCTAAAATATCTATTGTGTAAAACATTTTTATCTTTTTTATGGCGTTCCCCTTTGGGTCGGGCTTTCGGCAGTCGCTCTCTGCGAGGAGCTTCAACAAATGCCTCAATCCCTAACGCATGTGTTTGTTAGCATCAGTATTTTACTAAACTAACTTCAATTTTTGTTAATTTTTTTCTTAGAGATCCCGCCTGCGACGGGATAAGCAATTCGCACGTATTTCAAGCCAACTTTGTTGGCTTGAAATACGGCTCTCTGTTTACATATCTTGTGTGTAAAAATTATAATCTTTTAAAATAACATCAATAAATTCTATATCGCTGCTTTGTTTCACTTCCTTAATTCCTACTACTTCAATTAGTTTATTTCTTAACTTTATTAATGTTGCATAATCTTTTGAAGCCCTAGCTCTAGTATACGTTTCTTTTATAATACGCGCATCATTATCCGATAGTTTTATCACATTAGGATAGGTAGGTTTATAATCGGTTTTTAGTTGCTCCAAAATAGTATGATTGATACTCACCTTATCCTTTAAGCTTATCACACCCGTACCGGCAGCCATATCGCCCAATCGCTGTAGTTTTTTGCTGAAAATAATCACAAAAAAACCAATACCGAATATCCAAACATCCACAATTCTAAAAAACCAACGTACCACATAATCTGAAAACGTTGCCTGAAACCCATCAATTTTTACAACCCGAATCTTTAATGCCTTTTTACCCAAAGTTTGTCCGTCTAAAAACGTTTCTAAAGCTAATGTATAGAACATTACAGGAAAGCTCAATACGGTATTTATGCCAATTTGAGACCATTCGTCCATACCTTCAAATACACCAAATACCTTATTTAAAATCAATAAATAACCTATTTTAATAGCTGTATCTATAACAAATGCAACTAAACGTTCCCCAACGCCAGCAGCGGTGAACTTTATTTTTACATTTTGCGTCGTGTTAATTTGTAACTCTGACATTTTATATTTTAATTTATCTCGTGTATGAGAGAAGTTGCATTTATTAAGCAAAATAAAGAAAAATGGCTGAGTTTTGAGAATGCTATTTTTAATAATGATTTTAAGGATCCTGATGAACTGGCTTCAAATTATATTCAGCTTATAAACGATCTGGCTTACGCACAAACCTATTACCCTAAAAGTAAGGTAATTGCCTACCTTAATCAGCTTGCAGCCAAGGCATTTCAAAAGATTTATAAAACCAAACGACAGGACACCAACAGAATTATAAGTTTTTGGAAGACCGAGGTCCCTCTAATTTGTTATCAGTATCGAAAATTTATTTATGTGGCATTTGTGATCTTTACAGTATTCACGTTAATTGGCGTTGTTTCAGCAGCTAATAATGCAGAATTTTTACGGTCGGTTGTAGGTGATAGCTATGTAGACCAAACTATTGCGAATATTGAAGTGGGCGACCCTGTTGCAGTATATAAAAGCGGTAGCAATTGGGGGAGTTTTATTGGTATAACCATTAATAATTTACGTGTTGGGATTATAGCTTTTGTATTAGGTGTTTTTTTAGGCATCGGTACGCTATATGTGATGTTTAAAAACTGTATCATGTTAGGTTCCTTCCAATATTTTTTTTACGAGAAAGATGTATTTTGGGAAAGCGTTCGTGGTATTTGGATTCACGGCGCTATGGAAATTTTTGCAATTGTTATAGAATGTGCAGCAGGTTTAATTTTAGGCGCCAGCATCTTATTTCCAGCAACACATTCTAGGTATACTTCATTTAAGCAAGGTGCAAAAACGGGGATTAAAATTTTGATTAGCACCTTCCCATTTACGTTTTCGGCAGGATTTTTAGAAGGCTTTATCACAAGGTATTCTAACATCATGCCCAATTGGTTATCAGTTGGTATCATATTAATCACTTTGGCCATTATAAGTTACTACTATTTAGTCTATCCGTATAAAGTTCATAAACAAATTACCCAAACCCCACTAGCTATCGCTGCTTAATGATAAAAAAGCCACAACATATACTTTTAGTTTTTATGCTTTTGTTATTGAATCCTCATTTGTGTGATGCAACTGAACCTGTTCAAGAACCAGAGGTAAATCGTGTTTTTGATAGTAGTTTTAAGGAACGTTATTCAAGCGACATATTTGATTATGAAGGAAAAAAAGTGGTTAATAGAAGTAAAAGCGGTTCTGGTGAATATGAAGACTATAACAGTAAGGAGGCCCGAACAAAGGAACAAAACAACGGTGATGAAGTTATTATAAATCTTGGGCCATTTAGATTTGTGTTTTATATCATTTTAGCCATGGCAGTAGTGTATTTGGCATACGCTTTACTTAATGAAGGCGGTACAGGCCTATTTACATCTAGCAAAAACAAAAACATTGAGAGACACGACGCTATTACAGCCGAAAATATTGAAAACACAGATATCCATACCTTAATTAATCAAGCGGAAAATGATAACGATTACAGGCTCGCCATTCGCTATTATTACCTACTCGTTTTAAAGACTTTAAGTTTAAAAAATTACATAAAATTTGAAGACGATAAAACCAATACAGAATACTTAAATGAACTCCGTGAAACACCATTCAACGGTGCATTTTCATATGTTTCGTATTTGTATAATTATATATGGTACGGCAGGTTTGAGTTAGAAGCTTCTCAATATGCGAAAGCCAAAAATAATTTCATCACACTTCTAAAACAGGTAAATTAATGAAGAAACTTTTACCTGTAATAGTAGTTATAGTTGCACTCATTGTAGTAGCGGCACTAACGTTTGGCATAAAACGTACCAAAACCGTAGATTGGGAAGAGTCCTTCAACGAAAAAAGCAACAAACCTTACGGCACTAGCGTTTTTTACAAAGAACTCCCTAATCTTTTCAAAAACTATAAAGTACGTACGGTTTACCACCAACCTTCAAGTTATCTCACTGCAAATTCAGAGTATGGATATGGCGATCATGAAGCGAAAGGCAACTATATTATCATTGGAAATTCCGATTATCTCTCCGAGTTTTCTGTTGATAAACTTTTAGGGTTTGTAGATGCTGGAAACACTTTATTTATCTCAGATTATTACTATGCACAAAGGCTTCATGATACGCTAGGTGTTGATGTAGATTTTGAATACAATCTGAAAAACGACAGCATTACCTCATTGTCTTTTCAAAATAAAAATTTGAACACCGTAAACATTGACAAAAATGAAGGCGATTACTATTTTTCCCGTTTTGATAGTATCAACCATACTATTTTAGGCTATGCAGAAACTGATAAAAAACGGGTTAACTTTATAAAAATTCCCTTCGGAAATGGGCAAATTTTGCTGCATACCGAACCAAAAGCGTTTACAAATTATCATATTTTAAAAGGAAACAGATATCGCTATGTTGAAGATGTGCTCTCGTACATACCAGACGATGATGTATACTTTGATTCTTATGCAAAACGGCAAACCGCATATGGCGATGCCGAAGAAGAATCTAACTTAAGTTGGTTTTTAGAACAATTATCATTTCGATGGGCGTGGTATACCGCTTTAATTTTCTTGTTATTGTTTATGATTTTTAATGCGAAACGCAGGCAACGCATTATTCGTATTATAAAACCTTTGCAGAACACTACCTTAGCTTTCGTTAAAACCATATCTAATTTATACATTGAAACAAACGATTATAAAAACCTGATAGACAAGAAAATAACCTATTTTTTAGAAAAAGTGAGAACCGATTTTAATATGGATACATCTACACTTGATGATGCCTTCATAAAAAAATTAGCAAGAAAAGCTGGTAAAAAAAATAAGGACGTTACCCAATTAATTACTTATATAAAATGGTTACGCACCAAAGATGAACTTTCCGAAGAAAGTCTCTTAAAATTAAATACATTTATAGAAGCGTTTTATTCACAATAATTATGGACGAAAATAAAGAACATACTACCAACCACGAGGAATTTTTACCTAAGCCAAAACAAGATGTTGTATCATCCATTGATGATGGCACTTTGAGTGATGATACCAAGAATTTGGAATTTAAAAATCGCTTGGATTTATCGGAATTACAACAAAGTGTTGCGCAGATTAAAGCTGAAGTAGGTAAAGTTATTGTGGGCCAAAAAGATATGGTAGAGATGCTCATTGCGTCGCTTTTGGCAAAAGGACATTCATTAATTGAAGGTGTGCCTGGGGTTGCAAAAACAGTAACCGCTAAACTATTAGCAAAATCTTTAAGTGTGGACTTTAGCAGAATTCAGTTTACGCCAGATTTAATGCCTAGTGATATTTTGGGAACATCGGTTTTTAATTTAAAAAGTACGGAGTTTGATTTTAAAAAAGGGCCTATTTTTTCGAATATGGTCTTAATAGATGAAATAAACCGCGCACCAGCCAAAACCCAAGCAGCATTGTTTGAAGTTATGGAAGAGCAGCAAATTACTATAGATGGCCATAAGTATATTCTAGATGCGCCGTTTATGGTGTTGGCCACACAAAACCCTGTAGAACAAGAAGGCACCTACCGTTTGCCCGAAGCACAGTTGGATAGATTCTTGTTTAAGATTGACGTGGATTACCCAAATTTAGATGAAGAAATTGAAATTTTATCCAGAGAGCATGAGCTAAAGGAGAACACAAAAACAGCACAAATCACCTCTTTTTTAACGGCAAAACAAATTGCAAACTATCAAAGCTTGGTAAGCAAAGTGATTGTTGAACAACATTTACTAAAGTACATTGCAGAATTAATTGTTGCTACCAGGAGCAACCGCTTTTTGTATTTAGGCGCCTCACCAAGAGCCTCAATTTCAGTGTTAAAAGCCAGTAAAGCCTTTGCTGCCATGGCTGGACGTGATTTTGTAACACCTGAAGATATTAAGCGCGCCGTGGTTCCTGTGCTTCACCACAGGGTAATTGTAACACCAGAACGTGAAATGGAAGGTGTGACGAGTAAACAAATTATTAATCAGATTATTGAAACAGTGGAGATTCCACGATAATAAATCGCAGTTTTCAGTGGCAGTAAGCAGTGCTCACGCATAACGAATAACGAATAACGAATAACGAAATTATTGAAACTCCTTAAACCCTTTTACATACAACCTCGATTTTTTTATGCTGGCATTGGTATAGTAGTGCTTTTTGCGTTAAGTTACTTCGTGCCCCTGCTATTCAACATCGCACAGCTATGTATTTTGGTTTTAGTTGCCTTTTTTCTATTAGATGTTATAATTATTTTTGTCGGCACTCAAAAAATTAAAGCCAAACGCATTGTTCCTGACAAGTTTTCAAATGGTGATAAGAATCAAATTGAGATACAAATTAGAAACAATTATCCTTTTATCTCATATTTAGAAATTATTGATGAAATCCCAGAGCAATTTCAAATTAGAGATTTTAAGATAAAAGATGCCATAAAGCCACGAAAAGAAAAAACCATTACCTACAATTTAACCCCGAAAGAACGCGGCGAATACCATTTTGGTTGTTTAAATATTTATGCCTCTTCTGCTTTAAAACTCGTGGCAAAACGCTTTATGTTTGAAAACGAAGTTATGGTGCCTACCTATCCTAGTTTTAAACAATTAAAGAAATTTGAACTCTTAAATATCAATAAAAGTGCAATGGATTATGGACTTAAAAAAGTCCGCCGACTGGGTCACACCATGGAATTTGAGCAAATAAAGGATTATGTTTTAGGTGATGATTTGCGTACCATAAACTGGAAAGCTACTGCCAAGAAAAACCAGTTAATGGTAAATCAGTTTCAAGACGAAAAGTCACAACCTGTATATGCTATTATTGATAAAGGGCGTATCATGAAAATGCCTTTTGATGGTTTAAGCTTGCTAGACTATGCTATCAATGCCACTTTGGTTATTAGCAACATTGTATTAAAAAAGCATGATAAGGCAGGCATGTTATCCTTTTCAAAAAAGATTGATAATGTAGTTGTTGCAGAACGAAGAAGCGGACAAATGCAATTGATTCTTGAAGCACTTTACAATGTGAATACCGATTTTTTTGAAAGCGATTTTGGGAGACTGTATGCCAATATAAAACGACATGTAACCCACAGGAGTTTACTTTTAATGTATACTAATTTTGAAACTTTAGATGGTTTAAACAGGCAACTCCCCTATTTAAAAGCGATTGCTAAAAGTCATTTACTAGTGGTTATTTTCTTCAAGAATACAGAAATTGACAAACTAATTAATAACAAAGCGGAAACTGTTCAGCAGGTGTACGATAAAGTTATTGCTGAAAAGTTTGATTTTGAAAAACGCCTTATTGTAAATGAACTTAAAAAGTTTGGTATCTATTCTATTTTGACGACTCCTGAAAATTTAACGGTGGATACTATTAACAAGTATTTAGAGATTAAAGCTAGAGGATTGTTATAATAATTGGGCAAGCACTTTGTTAGCAAACTTGCCCGCGTTAGGGATTGCAGAGGAAAGCCGACCCACCTGCACTGAGCTTGTCGAAGTATTGTGGGTAACGCCCAAAAAATTATTAGTAAAACTCGAATTTTTACGAAAAACTACAATTCATCATAAAAATTTTACAATTCGGTCGGTTACATTATAAAATCCTTTGCCCGTGATGCATCTTTGGAGTGTTCAATAACAAATAACACTTAAAAACCATAAATCATGAGAACTTTATCAACTTTATTCATCGCGTTAGTTTTATCAGTTAACACCACTAATGCACAAGCAGAAACAGAAGTCGCTGGAAACTTAATAACTGTAAGTATAGAAAACATTACAAACAACAGCGGAAGTGTTGTACTGGCGCTTCATACCGAAGAAACCTTTATGAGAGGACCTGGAATAAAAAATGCTAAAAGCGAAATAGTAGACGGAAAAATTAAAGTAACGTTTGAAAATGTAACTCCAGGTACTTACGCTATTATGGCTTTACATGACGAAAATAATAACAATGCTATGGATTTTGACGACAGTGGCATGCCTACAGAGTCTTACGGAATATCAAACAACCCAATGAGCTATGGTCCTCCACAATTTGCAACAGCCAAGTTTAATGTTGCTTATGAAGACTTAGCCATGGACATCAGGTTTTAAACCTAATTAATTAGAAACAAAAAAGACGACCGAGCGATCGTCTTTTTTTTCTTTTAACTAAACTAAACTTAAACAAACTACATTTCCTTCAAAAAGGTGAACAAACTTACTTTTCTGAAGTTTCTGCTTTTTAAAATTACTTTATAATATTCCTAAATTTCAATAAATATAATTGATAGTTTTTATATTTTTATAGTCTAAACCTATATAAATGACAATCACCCAGTTATACTATGTTCTTGCGGTTGCAGAGCACCAAAATTTTACAAAAGCAGCAGAAAAATGTTTTGTAACGCAGCCTACTTTGAGTATGCAGATTCAAAAATTAGAAGACGAGCTCGATATTTTAATTTTTGACCGCAGTAAAAAACCTATCGAACTTACCGACGTTGGAAGAAAAATTGTAACCCAAGCAAAAAATATAGTTAACGAATCCTATCGCATACAGGATATTGTAGATCAGCAAAAAGGTTTTATTGGCGGGGAGTTTAAATTGGGTATTATACCAACCATTATGCCTACGCTTCTACCAATGTTCTTAAAAACGTTTATAAAAAAATACCCAAAAATAAAATTAAAGATAGAAGAGCTTAATACCGAAGAAATCATCAACCGTATTAACGAAGGCCATTTAGATGCTGCTATAGCTGCAACTCCGTTGGAAAACGAAAATATTAAAGAACGCGTTTTATATTTTGAACCCTTTGTTGCCTATATTCCAAAAGGACATAAAATGCATACAATGGGTAAAATTAAAGTTGACGATTTGGTTATAGAGGATATGTTGCTTCTAGAGGATGGGCATTGCTTTAGGGATGGTGTGATTAACTTGTGCAAAGCCTTTAAAAATCATGAGGACGACAAATTTCAACTGGAAAGCGGTAGTATAGAAACTTTAATTAAGTTGTCTAACGAAGGTTTAGGCATGACGCTTCTACCCTATCTGCATACTTTAGATTTGAATAATACTGCTAAAGAAAACCTACATTATTTTGAGGAACCATCACCTGCAAGAGAAGTAAGTATTATCTATCATAAAAGTGAATTGAAAATGCAAATTATTGAGGCGATGCAAACGGTTATTTCTGGAATTATACGCGGTGCCATTAAATTTCAAGATGTAAAGATTATTAGTCCGTTACCCAAAAAGTAAAGGCAACTACCCTATCATATGCGCATACCCCAAAACAACGCATGATTTAGAGTCAATGAAACATGATATGTAATGAAGGACATTATTGGAAAAGCAGTAATAGATTATCACAGCGGTAATTACATTGAAGACATTATATCCTCTACAAATATATCAGATGAAGACGTACTGCCACTTCCCTATTTATTTCGAGATTTTAAAGAGATGCCTAGACTAGAACAAAAGGCATTGCAATTGGCTAAAGGAAAGGTTTTAGATGTGGGTTGTGGTACAGGAAGCCACAGCTTGTATTTACAGCAGAAGAACTTTAATGTTAAAGCAATTGATATTTCTAATGGTGCTATTGAAGTTGCGCAAAAACGCGGTGTTTTGAATACCGAAGTTTTAAATATTCTAGATGAAACCGAAAGGTTTGATACCATTTTGTTGTTGATGAATGGTACAGGCATTTTTCAGGAACTATCGCAGGTTGTGAAATATTTAAGACATTTAAAACGCTTGTTACGTCCTAATGGACAAATTCTCATTGATTCCTCTGATATTAAATATATGTACGAAGATGAGGATGGCGGGTATTGGATAGATACCAATGCCAATTATTACGGGGAACTCGATTATTTCATAAGTTATAAAGGTGAAAAAGAACTCCCTATGAAATGGTTGTATTTAGATTTTAACACTTTACATTTCGCTTGCGAAACTGTTGGTTTAGATTGTGAATTGGTTATGGAAGGCGAACATTTTGATTATTTGGCGCGGTTGACATCCAAATAATTCGAACATATTTTTAAATTACTACCAAATATCTAAACTTGATTTTATAGTAATTTTCCGCTACCTTCGTTTACCATCGGATATATCTTATTTAAAAACGACGTATATCCGCCGACTCAGTTAGTAGCAATTACCACTTCAAATAACACGATCTACTATACACACTTTAATTTTCTCTTCTTTAGTTCTTTTACCTTCAAGACATGAAATTTAACTGCTTTTAGAGTAATTATATTCTAAAGATGAAAGAACTGCAAACGAATTTGCAATAATCAATTTTTATAAAAAAAGGGAGAAGCGAATGGAAATAATTAAATCATTACTACAGATCTAAATATTATTTAGTAAATTAACTTAATTATTGTAAATTTTTAATCGCAATGTAAACAAAAAAACATGAAGAAAGTAGTCGTTTTAATTCTAATACTATCTTGTTTATCAATGGGAAAGAAAGCTGAAAAAGCACTTCCCATCCTAGGAATAGCCCATGTAGCATTTCAAGTCTCAAGTTTAGAGCAATCACGTGCTTTCTATACGGCTTTCTATGGATTCGAATTCGCCTTTGCGGCATATGAAAATCGAGAGTCCTGGTATTTGAAAATCAACGACGACCAATTCTTGAAGTTAATCTCAAAGCCGGAGGGGACGGATGACAATCGGTTAGAGGAAGTCGCATTTCAGGTTTCGGACATCGAAACTACTATTGAGATGCTCCGAGAAAGAGGGCTAGATCCGACACCTATGGAAAAAAGGTCGGATGGCACAATGGCTAGTATTCTTGTAGATCCGAACGGACATAACTTGATTTTTGTTGAATATACTTCTGGTTCCAAGCAGGCGTTGGCGCGAGGTAAGCATCTAGGGTCTAGACGGGTTTCCGATCGTTTGCTACATGTGGGCATCACAATTGCAGACGAAGAAGTGGCCAACGCACTGTATCGAGACGCTTTAGGATTTCGGGAGATCTGGCGCGGATCGCGTGAGGATGGTGGTATAGATGCTTGGGTGAATATGCAGACGCCAGGAGATAGGGGCGACTATATAGAATATATTCTCATAAACGATATGAAACTGAATAGAAAACAAATGGGAACAATGCATCATATGTGCCTTTTGACTGATGATATTCGAAAAGCGCATCGCGATATGTTATTTAATGCCTTGCCTGATCTTGAACGTTACGAGCCCTTGATTGCCCGCAACAATCGCTGGGTGTGTAATGTGCACGATCTCGATGGTACACGTTGTGAATTAATGGAATCAAAAGAAGCAGTGACTAAATGATGAATATAATAATACCATCTCGTTTTTATCTGCTGGGAATCCAGTTTTTAGTGGTGAGTCTATTTGTTCTACCGCAAGCGGGTTTTGCACAAAACGAGTCCGCTGATGATTGGGCTGGAAAAGTGAGTCCTAATTTCTTTGGTGCTAGACGCGGAGCCTTGCCAATGGTGAAGCAAGGCATTGCCTTAGGTGAGCCCTCGCTTATGCCAGCCTACAATGCACTCTTGAAGGCGGCGGAGAAAGCCTTAGCGACAAAACCCCCAACAGTAACCGACAAAAAAAGGCATCCCGTCACCGGCAATCTGAATGACTACTACACACAAGCTCCCTACCTTTGGCCTAATCCTTCGAAGTCAGACGGTCTACCCTACCTGCCAAAGGACGGCGTTATCAATCCTGAATCTAGAAACCCCGATTTTGTGGACTATTCGCGCGGTAAAGAAATTGGCTACTTGGTGGAAACACTCGCTCTCGCTTATTACCTTTCGGGTGAGGAATCTTACGCTGCCCATGCAGCTCGTTGCCTCCGGGTTTGGTTTACTGACCCAGCGACACGAATGAACCCGCACCTACAATATGCCCAGGCTGTACCTGGTAAAAACCAAGGGCGATATATTGGAATGATTGAGGCAGGTGGCGTGGTTCAAGCGGTGGACGCGGCAGGTTTATTAGATGGATCGAAGTATTGGAACGAAGATGATCGAGCAGCCTTAGAAATCTGGATAGTAGACTTCTTGGATTGGTTTATGAATAGCGAATATGGTCTCGAAGAGGTACAGATGCGACAAAATCATGGCACTATGTTCGACGCAAGAGTTGTGCGCTTAGCGCTCGCATTGGGCAAGCAAGATCTAGCTCGTGAAAAGTTAGAGTCGGTGAAAGAAAACCGTATCGCTCGTCAAATAGAACCGGACGGCGCACAGCCAATGGAGCTGCGCCGTACCAAGTCGTTCAACTACTCTGTAATGAATTTGACAGGGCTCACGGAGCTAGCGACTCTTGGCGAGTGGGTTGGGGTGGATTTATGGACCTACGAGACAGTAGATGGGCGCAGCATCCGGCAAGCGTTGGAGTTTCTTGTTCCTTATGTTGAAAAAGTGCCCGAAGGCTGGCCTCCTCGTTTCTGGCACTACAAGCAAATTGTTCCCTTTTTGCCAGAGATTCTCGCTCCCGCATTTCGTATGGCGAGCATAGGATATCAAGATGAGGCATACGAAGCGATTGTTTCGCATTTCTCTGTTTTCAGAGAATCAGTCTTTCAGCTAAAGCATCCGAAACGCTCATTTTGAGGAATGCGAATGGCTCGTCGTGCTTTTAGCCCACCCTATTTCTGAAAATATTGATATCATTGAGGATGTATAAGTAATGGGATTTATTTCGACAAAATAAAAAAAGCTGCTAACAATATAGCAACAATTATGGTGGATTCGACTACGTCCGAATCCGCTCGGAATTACTAAAGTAGGTGCTGAACCTAAAACTAACGCATACGAACCCGTAACTGACGGTTATACAAGAAAAGGTAAACGAACCTCCAGAAAATAAATTCACTTTTAATACAAATTTTACTAGCAAGGATGTGCGTTAAGGATTGTAGTGGAAAGCCCACAGCCCGACAGAGGAGGTGCGAGGACTTGAAACGGAAAGCCTGACCCGATAGGGGAACGCCCAAATTCATAAAATCATAAAACACATTAAAACACAACAAGATTACCACCCTCACAGGGATGCCAAAACCTTATTTAAAAATCAAACTTAAACGTAGCACCTGCTAAAAATTGAATGCCTTGTACAGGGAAATTTTGCCAGCGTTGGTATGCATTATTGGCAATATTATTTGCTTTGGCAAATACCGAAATTTGGTCGTTAATGTGGTAGCCCACATGTGCATTGGCATCAAAAAAGCTATCTAAGGTTACAGTAAATGGCGTGGTTGCCGTTATACCATCGTTTAAAAAGAAACGGTCTTTACGCTCTCCTGTGTAAATTAAGTTGGCACCAGCAAACCAGTGTTCGCTTATTTGATAATCTAAGAATAACGAGCCTAAAATGTCTGGTAAATTCCATGCTTCGGCTTCATCATCGGTGTTATACGTAAAATATTCTGCTTTAATGCCTAAAGTAAAGTTTCTGTTTACATCAACATTTAATTCTCCTGCAACACCAAAGGTATTTACATCATCGTACACAATACCGTAAGAGTTACCATAAGAGTATGGTTGGTCTGCCATTAGCGTAATATCATTATTTCTAAACAATGCTCGGTTTCTATCTGCCTTATACAAACCGTTAACGCTATAGCTCATATTGCTGGACAACTTTCCTTTTAGTCCCACATATGCGTTATATTGCTGATCGGTGGGGATGATAAAAAGTGTTGGAGACACGAATGGATTTTCGGAAGCAAAATCGTAATAAGAATTCTGAGTCAATCCACCTTTAATACCCCCAAAAGCAATAAGTATATCGCTTACCAATCTGTATGTTGCCGTTACGTTTGGGTAGATGTATATTTTGTTATCACCCGATGCCCTATCGTTTAAATAATTAAGAGATACCCCGAGATTTACGGTTAAATCATCCTGCCTTAATTGGTACGATGGCGATAAACCAACAACAAAATTACCATATTCAACTTCGCTAGTAGCCGTATAGCTTCTATCAAAAGTACCACCTAAATAATCAAGTGTAATATCTGTTGAAATCTCTTCCCTATCCACGGGGATATCAATGGTAGCTTTTGCCACAAAACGGTTTTCTCCAGAACCTTGGTCATCAAAAAATCGTCTGAAAAAGAAACTCCCAGAATTAATGTAGGTATTCTCAAACGATAAATCGCCACCAAAGTGTGCGTTTGAAAACGTATGCTCTGGATTCATCCCATCAATTTGGGCAGCGGTAATTTGAGACTGTGGTACGCCATACCAATTGAAACGCTGGTGCTGAAAACCTGCCTCTACAGTCCACGCCAAATCACGCAATTGTGATGAATAATTGGCATTTAATTTTGTGGTAGAGAAATTATCGTCGAACTGTACACCTTCAATACCGCCTCCAGAGGAGTTATGACTAAAATATCCTCCGACGCTTTCTGTTCTACTAATGGCGTGATTTAAATATACTTCACCTAAAAATGTAGTGTAAGTTCCCACGCCAACGGTAGCATAATTATCAAATAATTTTACAGGTTTTGCTTTTTCTACCGTGGCTGCTTTTCCCTTAGCTGGCGTGAATGTAGATGCTACTGGAAACGAAAAAATATTGTATTTAATGTCTTTTTTCTTAATGGCTTCGTCATTATCTGTTGAAGGTGTTTCTTTTACTTTAAATGCATCAGATATAGATGGCGTATAAGGCTTTACAACGTCTATCACGCCCGTATTAATGGTATCATTCTTTTTCTTTTGAGCAAATGATAGTGTGATATTTAGTGTAACAATTACTAAGAAAATATGTTTAATGTGCTTTCGCATGGACTTAAATTTTAAATGTTTTATTGATGATTGATGATTTCCAATTTTATAAATAATATGCTTCGACTGCGCTCAGCATAACAATAATTTACTGCTGAAAACTTTAACTGAGATCCCATACTTATCTTTAATCCTGTGGTATTATTGAGGCATTGGTTTTAGACTCTTCCTGTTTTATACGATTTAATTCGGTTTGCGCTTCGTCTATAACATCATCAAACTGACCAAAATTTTCAATAACACTTTCTAAAATATAAGTGGCTTGATATGCATCTTTTAAAGCATAAAAGTTTTTTGCCATAACTACCAATCCTTTGGCACCATAGTATTTGTAACCCGAATAATCTTTAGCTAATTTCTGCGCTGATGTATTGGATGCCTCGTAATTACCTTCTTTGTTTTTAAAGTAGGCATCGTAATACAGTGCCTCTGCAGCCATTTCTCCTGTGGCTACTTTTTGTACTTGTTTATATGCTGATTTTGCTTTGGCTTCATCGCCAGTATTAATAGCAGATCGTGCTATAATAATATGCGCATCACTTTTAATTTTATTATCAATTTTAGAGCTCTCTAATACTTTTTCAGCATAGGTAACGGCATCATCATAATTCTCTAGTTGATAATTCGCCTTCATAAGATTAGACTGCGCAAAAACTATATTCTGAGGATAATTGGCCTCTACCTCTAAGCGCTTTAAGAGTGGAATGGCTTGATTCCAACTTTTGTTTTCTAAATGGTATTGCGCTAACCTTGATAGTGCTTCCTCTGTAAACTCACTTTGCGATGCTTCTACTACAAATTTATAATGTGGCGCCGCATTCGCAATTAAATCCTTTTTGTAATATAATTGTGCCAAATAAAAATGTGATGACAAGCTATGTATGCCATTAGGAAAACTATTTAAATAGCTATTAAATTGCTTTATGGCTGCATCTGTATTGCCTTCTAAATATTGTTTTTCGGCGGCTTCGTAAGATGTATTATCTAAATCGGCATCGGTAACCTCAACATAGTCTAATTGTTTTACCCAAGCGGCGTATTCATTAACACGACCCAAATCAATATAAATCAATCGTGCAGTGGAAACCGCTTGTACGGCTTCGGGCGTACCAGGATAATTACTAGCAACATTCTTAAATTTGCTTAATGCCGCTTCATTTTCACTGGCGTTATAATGAATTAACCCTTGACGCAACAACGATTTAGGCACGAAAGAACTCATCCTATATTCTGAGTTCAATTGGTCGTATTTTGACATTGCCTTATTAGTTTGGTTTGCTTTTACATATGAATTTCCTAATTCGTACAATGCATCATCACGTAGTTTTGATTTTGGATATTCATCAATAAAAGTTTCCAGTTCCGTTATTTTTTTTGAGGCATTTCCAGCATAACCAGTACTTATTGCTTTTTGAAAAAACGCATAATCAGATTCTACTTCATTCAGCCTAATCGCATTATCATACGCCTTAATGGCTTGTGTGTAATTACTAGTAACAAAATAACCATCACCCAAACGCAAATACGCATCATTCAAACGTAGGTTATCACTGCTCCGTTTTGAAATGAATTGATTGAAGTAGTTTGACGCCTGATTGTAATTCTTCAACTTAAAATAGGTATAAGCCAAATTGTAATCAATATTATTTTGCTCTGGCAAATCCATCCCGGTTGATTGTTGGATGAACTGCTTAAAGCCCACCAAGGCATCTTCGTAATTGGTTAAATTATAATCAGCTTCAGCCTTCCAAAATGTGGCTCTTGCCGTAAAATTGTCGTCTATAGATTCACTTAAAGATTTGTCGAACAAATTTTCAGCTTCTAAATACTGGTTTTCATTATACAACTCTAAGCCTCTATAAAACGCCACTTTTTGATATGCTGCCTTGTTTTCAAAACTTTTTTTCTTTTCTAAAAGAAGAAGTGCCTCTTCATAATTTTTTGAAGTGATATAGGAATCGATTAAAAGCGTTTCAACCTCTTCCTTATATTGCGTTTTAGGATATTTATCTAAATAACTTGCCAATACTTGTGGTACTGATTGATAAGGGTTTCCTATCTCGTAACTAATTTTAGCATAATTTAACCACGCATCTTCTTGAATTTTTAAATCGAAATCCATTTGAGATGCATTTCTAAAGGCATTTAATGCTTCTTGTTTTTTATCTAAACTAATATAACTTTCACCCAAATGATAATAGGCATTTTGGGCAATGCTATTACGGCCATCTATAATTTTATTAAACTCTGAAATGGCACTCTGGTAATCGCCTTGTTTGTAATGTGCATACCCCAACTGATAAAAATCGGTATTATTCCATCTACCAGTATTATCGCGTTTTCCCTTTTTTCCTTTATAAGCTTGTAAAAATGGAATAGCCTCGGCATACTGCTCTAAATTGAAATAACTCTCCCCTATAATTTTTGATAATTCTGAAACCTCATCGTCATCACTAGAAGCTAGTCTCGCTTTTGCTAATTCTATGGCTTTTTCGAATTTTCCCAGTTTAAAGTTTAAATCCGCTTGATAATAGGACAATTTTTCCTTGTAACGTTCTTGGTCTTCTACCTGCTCGAAATATTCGTTTGCCCTATCGTAATCATCTCCTTCATATGCCATAAAACCAATGTAATACTTGGCTTGAGAACCGTATTCTGGTGAGCTTTCTACCCTACCCAGATACTTTTTGGCATCTTTATATTGTTTGGTTACAAAAGCTGTGTAACCATTATTAAAGTAAAATTTTTGTCGCTCTTTTCGTGATAACGCACTTTCGTCCACTTTACTATACCATTTGCGGGCATGGGCATATTTTCCATTTATGAAGTAATAATCTGCCACATCAACAAAAGCTGTATTCCGTTTTGTGCTTGTTGGATATTCCTCCACAAAATCTGTAATTAATTGGTCTGCATTTTGCTGATTTAAGCGTACCGCACAATTAGCGATATAATATGCGCACTCCCCTTTTAAACTCTCTTTTTCTGTAGACTTTTTAATTTGAGAAAACAGGGATTTAGCCGCTTGGTATTGCTGATTATTGTAAAGACTCAATGCCTTTTGATAATCCGCCAAACTATAGGTATAAATAGCCGATTGTTGTGAAAAAAGGTGCATCGTGAAGCAAAACACAAGGATTGAAATACTATGCTTGAGATTCATTTAGTATTTAGTTTTTGTTTGATGAAATTCAAAGATAATTTAATATCATATCCATAACGCAACAATCGTGCTAGAATTATAAACGGAGTTATTAAATGTTAAAAAAAACGATGACAGACGAGCTAAAAATGATCAAAGAAAAGTAATAAAGCCAAAGAAATTTTGTTATTGGTTTGCGCCGTTGAACTTTAAACTTTAAACTTGTAAACTAAAATACGTTTTATATGCCTGAAACCATTTTACAACTTAAAGATGCTTCTATTTATCAAGGTGAAAGCTTGGTGCTTTCCAATGTTAATGTTGAAATAAGCAAAGGAGAGTTTGTGTATTTAATTGGTAAAACCGGTACCGGAAAAAGCAGTTTTATGAAAACGCTTTATGGGGATTTACCCTTAAAAGAAGGCGAAGGAGCAATTGTTGATTACAACTTAAAAACACTAAAGGAAAAGGATATTCCTTTTTTAAGGCGAAAACTAGGTGTAGTATTTCAAGATTTCAAGTTGCTAATCGACAGAACCGTAAATGATAATTTATTGTTTGTTTTAAAAGCTACAGGTTGGAAAGACAAAGATAAAATGAATGCCCGTGTGGAAGAAGTGCTCACGAAAGTAGGTATGAAAACCAAAGGTTTTAAATTTCCACATGAGTTGTCTGGTGGAGAACAGCAACGTGTGGCGATTGCAAGAGCCTTATTAAATAATCCTGAATTAATTTTAGCTGACGAACCCACTGGAAATTTAGACCCTCAAACAAGTGTAGAGGTTATGGAAGTATTGCAGGATATTAATAAAAATGGCAACACTATACTAATGGCTACACATGATTACGCTTTGCTTTTAAAGTATCCAAGTAAGACTTTAAAGTGCGATGAGAATCAGGTTTATGAGGTGGTGCAACGTAAGGGTTAGATATAATAGTGCAGTTGTAATAAAAGGTCTGGCAATTTTTCTAAAACTTGTACCAAATTTATAAATAGATGAAATCCTAGTTCTGCTTCATATGGCTTTTCACAACTTAAAAAACAGTATAGCATTTCCTTTTGAATCATATTTCTGCACACTCAAATGTACGGAGTATTAGCCTATCCTAAAGTTTTTCAAACAAAATTTGAACATGGCAAGTATGGTGAAAAATGGCTTTAATAACATTGAAGTCACCTCAGTTTTTAAGGCTATTTCTTCCTTATACAATTTTAGATTGAAATTTTTTGATAAACCTTTTGTGCCACAAAAAGCAATTTTTTTGTCCAAAATTAATATGGGAGTTCGGCTTTTCCATAGTTTTAGGTTCAAGGCGTAATCTGCTAAAACGTCATATTTAATATCATATCGGTGCTTTAAAAAAATAGTCTTATGGTAAAACATACCCTGGTGAGGCAACGTATTTTTAAACCAAATTTTAGAAGACCAAACTGGCTTAACCAAACCATTGTCCCTTCTAATAAGGAACGAATCTTCATCATTAAACTTATAAACTATTTGTCCTGATAATATCTTGATTTTTTTTTCGTCAAGAAAGGGCGCCACAGATTTTAAAATATTAAAGTCACAAAAATTATCGTCCACCCCCATAAAATAGAGCCAATCACCTTCGGACAAAGCAATCCCTTTATTCATTGCATCGTAAACATTTTTATCAGGCTCAGAAATAATTTTAACAGTTTTGAAATTTTGTCTTAAACTAAAATGGTCAAGGTTCTTTGACCCTCCATCCACAACAATAATTTCAAAAGAAGTAAAGGTCTGCATAGAAAGTGCCGATAAACATTCATCAAGTAGTTGTAGTTGATTAAAGGAGGGTATAATTATGGATATCTTCAAAAATGTTCGATTTAAGTTAATTGGTTTTGTTTAAAAAAGGGTCCTTCAATGTATTAAAAAACATATATTAGCCTGAATTACAATCAGTCTAAAATCACATACGGTGCTATTAATATTTTAAGAAATTATGTTGAGCAATATATAAAGATATTATGAAAAATATTGAAGATCTTAGGCCTCAACCATAATTCCCAGTAAAAGTAGATTTTTTTTAGCGTTTTATATTTCATTTGCGATGATGCTCTAAACATCATTTACCATCTGTAATATTACCAGCACCCCAACATCCAAAAATGACGCCTCCAGTATCTCTTGTGCAATTTAGTCATACCCTATTGTAATCATGTTGATCTTCTCCCTTTCAATTTCTTAACTATACTACTTATACCAAGTGATGGGTGATATTCTATATATATAAACATGGATCTTTCTTACTACGCCTTTCAAAATATTAATACCTTATGCATCACAAACTTGTATTAGAATTTTTATGTATTTGCACTGAACATCAACTTCTAAAAGTGAATACCTATATTTTGTACTTCAAACTGCATGAACAATAAACCTTGAAACTTTGTAACCGACTAATCCTTGATTCCACACAAACTAAGGATAAAAATTTGAGGAGCTAAAGAGAGATGCACTAAAGTGTATAGTTTTAACTATTTTTGAGACCTAATAAACTCAAAAAATCAGGATGGAAACATAACACGACTTTAGAAGAAGCACTAAAAAAACTCATGAAAACCATATTAAACACTGTTTAAAACAGAACATCTCAATCACTCTAAACTAAAAATAATGCCTTTTTTTTCAGTTGTTATTCCCTTGTACAACAAGGGGAACTATATCAAAGCCACTTTGCAAACTATCGTTAATCAAACTTTTAATGATTTTGAAATAATAATTATTAATGATGGTAGTACCGATAATAGCCGTGAGGTAGTTACCCATTTTTCTGATAGCAGAATTAAGTTAATCGATCAAGAAAATCAAGGTTTGTCAAGAGCAAGAAATGCTGGCATAAAAAATGCTTCAGGAAACTATATTGCTTTGATTGACGCTGATGATTTTTGGTTACCCCACCACTTGAAACAACTCCATAATTTAATAATCGACTTTCCAAATGCGGGCCTGTATTCCACTGGTTATACCTTAAAAAAATCTGAACATATTTACCACAGAGCAAAATTCAATGGTCTTCCTGATAACTTTAGAGGTATCGTACCCAACTTTTTTAAGCATTCTTTACAAAATTGTATCGCTTGGGTTGGCTCGGTTTGTTTCCCTAAGAACGTTTTGGATGACGTAGGGTATTTTGATCTTGACATCTTTTCTGAACAAGATACTGACATGTATATAAAAGTTGCCCTTAAATATGATGTGGCACTAGACAACACCTCTATAAGTTCCATATACAATAGAACCATGGACGACAACATGTCTAACTTTTCGCAAAAAAGAGCTATCCCAAAGCTATTATATACTTATAAACATTTGGAAGCTAAGAACTCTCACTTAAAAACTTATTTAGATTACAACCGTTTTTCGACCATCATCTATTTTAAGCTCTCTTCAAATGACACCCTTGCTAAACAGCTTATTGCGGATGTGGACTTTAAAAATCTAAATAATCTTCAACGTTTATTAATTAGATTACCTAATAGTATTGTTAAATTTTTATTTTTCGTGAAGACTAAATTGAAATTGAATGCATTGAGGGTTTTTAGACCAAAAAAAGAACATTAAAAATTTTCCAAGAGATTTACCCAGTGCTCAATAATACGCTTTTCCGAAAAGGGATTAGTCATCCTTTCTAGGTTGCCTTTAATTTTGTTATAAAATACATCATTTAAAATCAACCTGTCTAAAGCTTCAGTTAATTTTACACTATTTTGGTCTTCCACCAAAAGTCCATTAACCTCACTCTGGATAATTTCATTGGGACCACTTTTACAATCAAAAGAAATCACTGGGGTTTTTAAGGCCAAGGCTTCAATCAATACCATGGGAAACCCCTCTGATGCACTCGACATGACCAATGCTTTAGACTGTTTTATATAGGCATCTACATTTTTTTTAAATTCAACGATCTCAACATGGTTCTTCAAGTTTAATTTCAAAATAAGTTGAGATAAACTTGCCTGTTCAATACCTTTACCTAAAATTAGGAGTTTAATATTGTTTTTGGGCAGTTGGGATTTACTAAACGCTTTTATCAATACGTCAAATTGCTTAATTTTCTCTAGACGACCTACTGCAAGAATATATGTATTAACTGAATTAAAGCCCTTTACCTCTTTATTTTCTAAAGTATAATTATAGATTACCTTACTTTCAAGCTGGAGTTGTTGCTTAATCTTCTGTTTAGCAACTTTACTAACAACAACGATCTTTCTATTCTTTACCAGTGTTAACCTTGACAACATGGGAATATTTTGCATAGAAAAATATAATCCCAACATATAATGATGCACACAATAAACTACTTTGGAGCCACCAAAAACTAACTTTGAGAACAGAAACTCCTTAACAAATTTATCTCGTACCCTATGATCAATAATCACATCAAACTGGTGCTTCTTAAAAAATCTCTGGAATTTAAAAAAAGCCTGCAATCTACTGTATTGTGCTTTTACTTTTCCAAAATTGTAGAGTTTCCCTGAAAAGTCATAATCTATCTCATCTTTCATAGACACTACAACAACATCATATCCCCTATTGCATAAAGATATAGACATATTTGCCGCCATTTTTTCAGCACCGCCAGAACTTAAACTGGTGGTCAGCACGCAGATTTTTTTATTATTCATCGATAAAGTAAGTATCAAAATCAATAGTCCCCAAAACCTTTCTTTTGCGAGGCGCAAAGGTTTTACTAAAAATACTTCTTCCTAAATCCATATCCTTATGTTGAATACCGAATACATGACCTATGCTTTCAAAAGTATGGTCTGCCATAAATTTACGGTTTGGTTCATAAACAAAATCCTCAGGGTAATTAAAATCTTTTGACGTCCATAATAAAAACGGGATTTCAAACATGCTTTTAGTGAGTACTTCTTCTGAACGTCCAAAAAAATCAGTACCATCATAAATATTTTCACCATGATCAGAAAGATATAATAATGCACTTTTTTGTTGCTGTTCATTTAGTAACTCTATTAATCTATAAATTATATAATCGTTGTATAGAACTGCATTATCATATTGATTATTTAGAGTTTCTTTTTTAGAAGTTTCCTTATCATCCAATGCAAATTTATTGTATGCCTCTGGATAGCGTTTATTGTAATCAAAATGTGTCCCCATTAGCCTAACGAAGATTACCTTATTACCTGGTTTTTCTAAAATATTTTTATAATCAGGCAGTAAAGTCTCATCTAGTACTGATGAATGTTTGTCTATTAGATGATTATAAAACTTAAACCATTTTGAAGCTGATGCTATTTTGCTAATAGCGTTATCATGATAACTTATTGGTCTCTGATTAGATAACCAATAGGTGTCATAGCCTGCTGTATTAAATAATTCTACTAAATGAATATCAGATTCGTTATTTGATTCAATATCAATTGATGTGATAATTTTTGGAACTGCTTTTAAAGTAAAAACATCAGTTGAAATGACGTTGTTATAGGCGTATAAATTGTTTTTTATAGTATTTAGCTTCGGTGTAGTCTCTCTATGATATCCATAAATCTGCATATGTCCTCTCGCAGTAGATTCTCCTAAAACAACAACAAGAATCTCGTTATTGGATGTTATTAGAATATCTTCCTTTTTAATAACATTGCTAAATTTCATACTGCTTTGTAAATCTATATAGCCATACGTTCCTCTAACAATATTATGGTATGCATTACTTTCGATAAGACCAGTAACCTTTAAGGTAAAAACAATAAATACAACTCCTAAAACCGCAATTATATTGCGATATTTAAAATAGCTTTTGAAGCTTAGTTTTCTAATCTTAAAAAACATAATTATCATTACCATTACAAATAGAACAATAGGAAAGTTTATGTAAGATGAAGAAAACTCCCTGAATTCATCACGATTTGATTCTAACAATAAATACATAAATGACGATGAAAAATTTGATGATACCGCCATATAAGATGTGGTTTCTAATATCAAATAAAACAGATAAATCAAAAATAGAATATCTCCAAAAAGTTGTTTTCTTACAATATCACTGTTTACTATTACTATAATGACTATTAAGAAAAAAGCATCTTCAATAATATCTTGAATATCGAATAAAACCCAATCTATAAAACAAAGGAGAAAAACATATTTGAGTAAAAGCGGAACAACCAAAAATAATATGTTATTGATTCCTTTAAACATTAACCTTTAAGTATTTATGGTTACTAGAGTAAATTGAAATTAGAACTACTGTTAAATATAGAAACACACTTATAATATAAGCATAAAATACACCCTGTATGGCATAGATATTTATTAAAAATACACTAGCCAAATAGAACGTGATGTATAAAACTGTATCTGAAACAATGTAAAGCATCACCATTTTTTTTGCATGGAATTGATAGGCTATAGAAAATGCGATGATTTTTAAAAAATCGCCTATTAACTGCAAATAGAAAAACTGTTCTATACTCGCGAAATCTGATGTTAAAAATAGTCTTATAATAAACTCTTTTAAGAAAAACAATGTCGAAAACATAATTACTGTTAATGGAATTATGTATTTAAAATAAGATTTCATAATTGTATAGTAACCTGCAATAGTTTTATTCTCTGCTAACCTAGGCAATAAATAAAGTGTAAACAATGACGAGAAAAACAACATGTAAAACGATGATATCTTATTCATTGCCTCCCATAAACCGGCAGTTTTAATATCTGAATGGACAACAATTTTATTTCTAATAAAAAGATAAGTTAAACTTATTAAAATAGCAGAATATGTTGCCATAGCTACATAAGTTCCAATTGATTTTATAAAATGAGATGATACATTTTTTAGGTAATCAAAAATATTACCTAAAAAGTCCCTTACATCTTTAAAAATTAAACTTGAGAAAAAACTTAAAGCAGGTACAACAAAGGTAGCCAATAACGCTCCTTTCAAATTAAACAAATAAATAAATAAAAAGGTTACTAGAGCATTTAAGATATTAGCAATTGTAATAAGTTTAGTATAAAGTTTAAAGTTTTGCAAGCCATTAACAATGTAGGTTACAAGAAAACTTAGAGAAACTAATGGAAGTAAAAAAGCTAAATACTTGATAATAAAAGCCCAATCTCTATCTAATAACACTTTTTCTCCAACATAACCGGAGAAAGTGAATAATAATACACCTAGAATAAGTGAAAGCGAAAAACTTAAAGTAATAGCAGAAGCCACGACTACTCGAAATTGATTCTTGTCCGTTTTGCTCTCTGCTACATATTTAACCACACCACTACCAAAACCAGTAGCAGTTACTCCAAACAAACCCTGCAGTAAATTCCTCAAGTTTCCAACAATCGCATATCCACTTGGGCCTAAATAAATAGCACTAACTTTAGAAACAACGAAAGATGTTATAATTCTACCAAAAACTATAACGCTGTTGTGAGAAACAACTTTTATAAATGAGTTTTCAAAAAACCTTTTTAGCACTTATGTAACAGTTTTATCAGATTCTACCCCAAAGAGTGAGCTTCCAAAAATAAGTAAGATTACCCCATAATACATTAAATAACTAACAAAATGGCCAATTACTGCTCCTTGTACACCATAAATTTTAATAAAATAAATACTTGTAGTGTATAGAATGATAACCAAAAAAGCTTCGGTTATCACGTAGTGCCAAAACATCTTTTTTGCTAAAAATTGATATGCGATAATCATCGAGAGTACTTTAACAAAATCTCCTAGAATTTGCCATAAAAACAAGTCTTCAACAGATTGGAATTCTTCAGTGAATACCACCCATACGATAACGGATCTTAGTAAATAAATTAACAATAATCCTACTGCAAAATATGGAATTACAGTTTTGTATATGGAAAACACCTCTCTTTTAAATTCTTTTATATCATTTATTTCTGAAAATCTAGGAATAATATATAGCCCCAATAGTGAACTTACCAGCATTAAATAATATTTGGAAATACGCAACATCGCTTCCCAAAAGCCAGCATCTTTATAGCCTATAGTATCGATAATATGGGAACGTATTGACAAAATAACCAAAGGCAATATAACTGCTGAAAACAAAGCCATACCCGTATAAGAGCCTAACTTTTTTAGATGCTCAAAGCTTACGTTATCAGCACTAATTAGAGGCACCAAACTTTTTCTGTTGATAATACCTACTAGGGTGATTAAAAAAATTAATGACTCTGAAATGGCAACCGAGATTAATGCACCATCTAAGTTTTTCTGATATATTAAGAGAAGGGCTACGCATAAGCTTAAAATTTGACCTATGATGTTAATGATAATAAGGATTTTATACTTTGAAAATCCATTCATTATTGAAAAGACAAACATGTTTAAAGCGTAAAAAGGCAATACAATTGCAAAAATCTTTATAACGTAAACGTAGTCGTTGTAAGTGGGGAATATGATTTCGTTAATGGTTTCTGCTTTAAAATAACAGAAAAAAGACACCAAGATAGTTGTTATAAAACCAATGTAGTAAACCGTGGAAAGTGTTTTACTTAGTTGTACTAAATCATCTTTAAAATCATTTACATATTTAACAACACCTTTATAAAAACCTAGTGTTGCTAAGGTTTGGGCAGAGGCAACAAAGTTCCTTAGGTTTCCAACTAACGCTAAGCCTTCAGCTCCAATAACCACAGCTATAGCCTTTGAAGTGAGCAACCCTGCAATTATTCGTGTAAATACAGCAGCTGTTTTTAATGAAGTGGCTCTTACTAGTACCTTACTGCTAATATAGCTTATTAAGTTTTTCAAAAGATTAGATTTGTTGCACTTAGTACTAAATAACTACCTAACTACCGTAGCTTCTTAAGCCCCAAATATACAAAACGAATCCTTAGAGAATTATTGTTCACCATACTTAAATCTGGCTATTTTTTAAAACGTTGTAGAGATTAATCAACAAAATGGCAATATTTGTTATGATTATTGGTTTTGAAATGGGCTGTAAGCAAAACCCATAAGCTATGAATAACAAACAACCAAGTGAATTTACAAGTCTTAACTTTACGATAGACTTCATTAAAAATGAAATTAAAACAGTAGCCATTGCAGCATAACCCAACCATTCTACTATTGCAATCCCCCAAAAAGTCATTAGATGGATTTATTGCGCTTGCGCTCTACTTCTGTCAAGAAAATTTTTCTTAATCGTAAATGATTTGGTGTAACCTCCACATATTCGTCTTTTTGAATATATTCCAAAGCTTCCTCTAAAGAGAATTTAATGGCTGGTACAATTTTAGCCTTATCATCGGCTCCTGCAGAACGTACGTTGCTCAACTTTTTGGTTTTAGTAACATTTACCGTCATATCATCACCACGAGAATTTTCGCCAATTACTTGTCCTTCATAAATATCCTCTCCTGGATCTATAAAAAACTTTCCTCGTTCCTGCAATTTATCAATAGAGTATGGAATAGCTTGACCATTTTCCATAGATACCAAACTTCCGTTTTGGCGCTCTGGAATACCTCCTTTTACGGGTTGGTATTCTTTAAAGCGATGTGCCATAATAGCTTCACCAGCAGTAGCGGTTAACAGTTGATTTCTTAGACCAATAATCCCTCTTGATGGAATGATAAATTCACAAACCATACGTTCGCCTTTAGCCTCCATACTTAGCATTTCACCTTTTCGCATAGTAACCATTTCAATGGCTTTACCAGACACATGCTCTGGCAGGTCAATGGTCATTTCTTCCACTGGTTCACACTTTACACCATCTATTTCCTTGATAATAACCTGGGGCTGACCAATTTGCAACTCATAACCTTCACGACGCATTGTTTCAATCAAAACTGATAAATGCAGTACGCCTCGCCCAAATACCATAAACTTATCGGCACTATCAGTTTCTTCAACTCTCAAGGCTAAGTTTTTCTCAAGTTCTTTGGTTAACCTGTCTTTAATATGTCTTGATGTTACATACTTTCCATCTTTACCAAAAAACGGAGAATCGTTAATGGTAAACAACATACTCATTGTAGGCTCATCAATAGCAATAGTTTTCAAACCTTCAGGATTTTCCCAATCCGCAACTGTATCACCAATTTCAAATCCCTCTAAACCAACTATAGCACAAATATCCCCTGTTTTTACTTCTTCAACCTTTTTTCGTCCAAGTCCTTCAAACGTATGTAATTCCTTAATTCTAGATTTTACAATAGAACCGTCTCGTTTAACCAAAGAGATATTTTGATTTACCTTCAACTCACCTCTAGTCAATCTCCCAATGGCAATTCTCCCTGTAAAAGATGAAAAATCTAAGGATGTAATTAGCATTTGAGTTGTACCTTCTTCAATTTTTGGAGATGGTATATGCTCAATTACCATATCTAAAAGTGGCTCAATATTATCCGTTTCATTTTGCCAATCATCACTCATCCAATTATTCTTTGCAGAACCGTAAACCGTTGGAAAATCCAATTGCCACTCTTCTGCCCCCAATTCAAACATTAAATCGAATACCTTTTCATGTACTTCGTCTGGGGTACAGTTTTCCTTGTCTACCTTGTTGATAACTACACAAGGTTTTAGACCTAAATCAACGGCTTTTTGCAATACAAAACGCGTTTGCGGCATTGGTCCCTCAAAAGCATCTACCAATAACAATACACCATCTGCCATATTTAAAACACGCTCTACCTCACCTCCAAAATCGGCGTGACCTGGTGTATCAATAATGTTAATTTTAGTGTCCTTATAAACTACAGAAACATTTTTAGACGTAATAGTTATACCTCTTTCACGCTCCAAATCGTTGTTATCCAAAATTAAATCACCTGTATTTTCGTTTTCACGAAACAATTGGCAGTGGTACATAATTTTATCTACCAGCGTGGTTTTTCCGTGGTCAACGTGAGCAATGATTGCGATGTTTTTAATATTAGCCATAATAGTGCCTTATTTTAAGCGTGCAAATGTACTGCTTATTTTAACACCTAAACCAAAATTTAGTTAATTAAATGTTATAATGCCCCTTAGAAAAAACTTTTTTGGTGTTTTAATCGTTACTTAAGTAAGGCAAATCTAAGATTTATAAAACATGAAAACGATAAACACCTACGCAAAATACACCCCTTACTTGTACTTTATTGCAGTTACAGGCTATTTATTTACCAATATAAACAGAATAGAAGGCTTAACCGCCTACCCTATTTTGCTATTTGGCATCCCCTTTTTATGGCAACTTGTTAAACCAAATAGAAAATTGAACTTTACCTTGGGCATTACCTTTGTTTGTTTATCATCGTATATGATTCTGGCTTATTTGTCTGAATTATTAAACTTAATATCCATTTCTAACGACACGAAACAAATCATGATGTATAGTGGCATATTTTTTATCCTCAATTTTTTTATGGCTCTTTGGATCATTAGGAACAGTATCAATAAAAGCTTCTAATTTTAGTTACCTTTGTAGCTTAAATTATTAAGCAGATGAATCTTACCGAAATTCCTAAAATAAGGCATGCAAATTCAAACAATTTCTTTTTGCTATGTGGCCCTTGTGCTATTGAAGGTGAAGATATGGCACTTCGTATTGCGGAAAAAGTTGTTTCGATTACTAATAAATTAGAAATTCCATATATCTTTAAAGGCAGTTTTAAAAAGGCAAACCGCAGTAGAATAGACAGTTTTACTGGCATTGGAGACGATAAAGCTTTAAAAATTCTAAGAAAAGTATCGGAAACCTTTGATGTACCAACGGTAACGGATATACATGAAGTTTCTGATGCTAAAAAAGCTGCCGAATATGTTGATGTACTGCAAATTCCGGCATTTTTGGTACGACAAACTGATTTGGTAGTTGCCGCAGCCAAAACTGGTAAAGTGGTAAACCTAAAAAAAGGACAATTTATGAGTCCTGAAGCCATGAAACACGCCGTTCAAAAAGTTAAAGATGCCGGTAGTGAAAAAGCGTGGATAACCGACAGAGGCACGATGTTTGGTTACCAAGATATGATTGTAGATTTTCGAGGTATCCCAACAATGCGAAAATTTGCGCCTGTAGTATTAGATGTTACACACTCCTTGCAACAGCCTAACCAATCGGCAGGTGTTACTGGCGGACGTCCGGATATGATTGAAACCATAGCGCGTGCCGGAATAGTAAATAATGTTGATGGTTTATTTATTGAAACACATTTCGATCCTGCAAATGCGAAAAGTGATGGCGCCAATATGTTGCATTTAGATAATTTGGAAGGTTTGCTAACAAGATTGGTTGCTATAAGAAAAATAATTAATAGTTTATAGTTAGCTTCATCTTCAAATTGTTCCAATTATGAAAAAATCAAGAAGAGCCTTTTTACAAAATATGGCGTTAGCACCCCTTATTTTAGGTACTGGCAAACTTATGGCATTTCCCAATAAGCAATCGTCTCCCAAAAAGAACAGGGTACAGTATAGTGTTAATGCCTACTCTTTTAATACTATGCTTAGAAGTGGTGAGATGACCTTTTTTGATATGATGGATTTCGCTGCCGATATTGGTTTAGATGCTGTAGATTTAACTGGTTATTATTTTTCATCATACCCTAAAAAACCAGATAACAATACGCTTTTCACCCTAAAACGAAAAGCACTGGAATTAGGACTAGATATCGCATGGACTGGTGTTCGAAATGATTTTGTGACACCCAATATAGCCAGCCGAAATGCTGATAAAGTACTTATTAAAGATTGGCTAGAAGTATCCTCTAAACTTGGTGCTCCCATCATGAGAGTGTTTACGGGTAAAAATAAAAGTGAAGAGTTTACCAAAGAAGACATAAAGGAATGGCTAGTTGAGGAATACAAAATATGTGCGCAATATGGTGCGGAGAACGGTGTTATTGTAGGGCTACAAAACCATGATGAATTTTTATTTACCAGCAGTGAAGTTATTGATATTCTTAAACGCGTAAATTCTGATTGGTTCGGGTTGATACTAGACTGTGGCAGTTTGCCATCTGATGACCCTTATGCTGAAATTGAACAACTTGCACCGTACGCAAACTATTATTTTGTAAAAGAGCATGTAAAAACAAAAAACAGCACAAAAGTACCTGCCGACATCAAAAAAATTGCAACCATTATTAAAAATCAAAACTACAGAGGCTATGTCTCTTTTGAAAGTCTTGCTGAAGGCGACACCAAAGCTATTTTAAAAGATATGCTACACACCTTTCAGTCTGTTTTTAATTGAGAAAAACAAGTATCTATTACAAACTTTTTCTACTTTCGTTTTGGCTTTAAAATTAACTTAAACGGATTGGTATTGATTTCTAACTGTTTGTTAAGTACATATACAATAACCTCATCATTAATATCTTCAACACACTTGTAGCGCAGAGAGCGTATAGACTTTCTATTAGCGTCCACAAAATACTCGGTATAGTGTTCCATATGTTCAAAATGCCAAAACGCTAAATCCACATAATCTTTGGATTGATTAAGGAAGCAAATAGGAATACCATTGTTGTAAAAAAATGGAATGCGCCATTTATATAGCATTTCACAATCTGGAACAACAGCTTCAACAATGGCTTGTAGTTGCAACAATATAGATTTATAAGGTTCTGCTTGTTTAAGGATATATTCTTCTGCTGGATTCATATTGTAAACTACCTAAAATTTTAAACAGTAATATAATTTCTTATTCCAGTTCATCGACATAATCCTGCAAATAACTAAACCGTTCAGTTAATTTTCCTTTTTCGGTAATTTTTGCACGCTGTAAAACACCCTCTTTATCATTGTTAAAAAATGCGGGTATAACATGTTCTAAAAACATCTCCCCAAAACCTTCACTGGCATCTTGTGGAAGCTCGCATGGGAGATTATCTACTGCCATTACAGCTATAGCACTATCGTCTTTATAGTCTATTTCTTGCTCTGTTTCTGGATGGTAACCATAAATAGGATCTGCAATTGTTGATGCTCTTAATGTTGTTGCCACTGGTCCGTCTACATCACAGCTGATATCTGCAACTACTTTTATATTAAAGTCTGGCGATTTTACGTCTTCTCTTGTGTATAAATAAGGCGCACCATCTCCGTAAAAATGCCCTGCTATGTAAAAATCGGTTACTTTGGCAAAACGCATAAAGTTGGACTCGTACTTTTCAGGGTGATTGAAAAAATCGAATACATCGGTTACTTCTATCCCGTCTAATCGTTTATTATAATCTAGCACATCTATTTTACAATAAACGGGTGTATCAAAACTCTTATTTAAATAATCCTGAACCGAAACAGATTTAATTTGCATTGCATCTAGCATTTCCTGAGCACCATTGGCAACTTTACCACTTCCTGTAAGTAATATTTTAATATTTGGTACATCGATGTTATTCAACTCATTAATTAAAGCAGCTTGGTTGGGTAAAGGGCCTGCCTTTGGTAGTTGCCAGGAGTTGTATTTTAAGCCCCAAGCTCTAAAACCGTTATAGGCGCCAACGATACCTGCGTAACGCCCAAACCCTATTAAACGAAATCCTTTTTCGTTAACTATGGTTTCATGGTCGTACAACTCTATATTTTTTTCTAAAATGGCTTGTAACAACTTACGATTATAAGGTTGCTTTTTTATAGTATGCGAAAAGAAAAAATATGTTTTATTTGGTATAAGAGCGTTAATTGGTACTTCCTTTACGCCAATAAGCACATCGCAATCTGAAACATCGGTTGAGACTTCGAACCCTAAAGCGGTATATGCTGCATCTGGAAATACGCGAATATCTGATGATTCTACCTTAAAACCGGCTTGTGAAAATTGTGCTCTGGCTTCAGCTAGTTTTGTTGGAGAAAATACCACACGGCGGTCTGGTGGATTTTTGCGTTCTTTTATTATTGCGAATTTCATGTTTAGGCTTTATTTTATAATGGTTATGCCAATATGTGACATTTATATTTTTGGAATAATTTTTGTTCTAAATTACTTGGATTTGGCATGATTTGCAAAAGATTTTGGTAAATTTGCCATCCGCGTTAGGGATTGAACGGCATGTTTGAGCTCCTCGCAGAGAGCGAGTAGTGAAAGCCCGACCCTTTTGGGTAACGCCCTAATGCAGATTACTATTGTATTGATAACGGGGTCGACTGGTTTTGACAGCGAGATTAATTGAACGGTAAGCACGTCGTGTAATGGTTTTGAAACACGTAAAAGGCTAGACCAAATTTTAAACGGCGAGAATAACTACGCTTTAGCTGCATAATCTGAATTATAGTAAGATTCATGCTTATTTCTACTAGGTAGAAAGGCTAAATGTCTCCAGAAAGCCTTGGTTAGTGGCGTTCTTTTTAGAGGCATCGTAAATATTAACTAAGATTGGGTAGTGCTTTGATGCCCTTTCGAGATTAAGAAGCTAAGTTATAAGTAGGTTGTCTTTAGCCAGCTTATAATCGAAAAAACAAGAAAAGACTAAACGTGTAGAAAGCCCTTTGGTTACTTGTTTGGACGAGAGTTCGATTCTCTCCGACTCCACAAGAAACCCATTAACAGATTTGTTTTGTTAATGGGTTTTTTACTTTCAAAATGTTATTTTTTTATTAAAAATTAACATATCTGGTAATGCAATTGTTAATTTTGATAAAAAACTATCATGACTAATTCAAAATCATTTATCATTTTTTTACTGCTGCTTTGTCTTACCTTTAATGTAAGCGCTCAAAAAGTTTCAGAAACCAAGAAAGATTCTACATTAACAGGTTTAAAATTTAGAAGTATTGGTCCTGCGTTTATGTCTGGGCGTATTTCTGATATTGCAATAGACCCCAATAACCAAAACACTTGGTATGCTGCAGTTGCTTCTGGAGGTGTATGGAAAACCGTGAACTCTGGAACTACTTGGACACCAATTACCGATAATGAATCTTTTTACTCCACTGGATGTGTAACTATTGACCCCAATAACTCGAATGTAATTTGGCTTGGCACTGGAGAAAACGTTGGCGGAAGACATATTGGCATAGGCCACGGTATTTACGTGAGTTATGATGGTGGAAACACATGGAAGAATAAGGGTTTAAAAAAATCTGAACATATCTCAAAAATTATTGTTAATCCCAACGACTCTAATACAATTTGGGTAGCTGCACAAGGACCCTTATGGAGTTCTGGTGGCGAACGTGGTTTATACAAAAGCACTGATGGCGGTGATACCTGGAAACTTGTTTTAAGTGATAACGAATGGACAGGTGTTACGGATATTGTGATGGATCCTAGAAACGAAAATATACTGTATGCCGCAACATGGCAACGCCATAGAAATGTAGCTGCTTACATGGGAGGAGGTCCAGGAACTGCCATTTATAAAAGTACTGATGGTGGAGAAACATGGGTTAAATTGAACACAGGCTTACCTAAAAGTGATATGGGTAAAATTGGTTTAGCGATTTCGCCAATAAATCCGGATGTTATTTATGCGGCTATAGAGTTAGAACGACGTACTGGTGGTATTTATAGGTCAGGAAACCAAGGCTCAAGCTGGACTAAAATGTCCAACACTGTTTCTGGTGGAACTGGCCCACATTATTACCAAGAATTAATAGCCTCTCCACATGTTTTTGATAAGTTATATTTAATGAACAATAGCACCCTGTTTTCCTTAGATGGTGGCAAAACATTTGAGGTGATGAAAAAAGACAATAAACATGGAGACGACCATAGTTTAACCTTTAGACCAGATGACCCAAATTATATGCTAATTGGAACTGATGGTGGTATATATGAATCTTTTGATGGTGCTGAAACATGGAAATTCGTAAGCAATCTCCCCATCACACAATTTTATAAATTAGCGGTTGATGATGCTGAACCGTTTTATAATATTTACGGCGGCACTCAAGACAATAATTCACAAGGGGGACCTTCTAGGACGTTTAGAACTAATGGTATTGCAAATTCAGACTGGTTTGTACTTTTAGGTGGGGATGGCCATCAACCCGCTACCGAACCTGGGAATCCAAATATAGTTTACGCACAATCACAACAAGGCTATTTAAATAGGGTAGATAGAACCACCGGCGAAGCAGTGTTCATTAAACCTCAAGAAGGTATAGATGAACCTTACGAACGTAACAATTGGGACTCTCCTATTTTAGTGAGCAATCACGATCCAAAACGGTTGTATTTTGGAACGCAACGCGTTTGGAGATCAGATGATAGAGGTGATAGTTGGACGCCTATCTCTAAAGATTTAACCAAAAATGAAGAACGCTTAACACTCCCCATAATGGGTAAACAACAAAGTTGGGACGCTGCTTGGGACGTGTATGCCATGTCTACCTACAATACCATTACCTCACTTGCAGAATCGCCCTTAGATGAAAACGTGCTATATGCAGGAACTGATGATGGTATTATTCAATACACTAAAAATGGTGGGGACTCATGGACTAAAATGCTAGTAAGTAGTTTGCCAAATGTTCCTGCTACTGCATTTGTTAATGATATTAAAGCCGATTTACATGACGTAAATACAGCTTATATTGCTTTAGACAACCATAAGTTTGGAGATTATAAACCTTATTTATTTAAAAGCACAAATGGTGGAAAATCTTGGAAATCTATCACAAATGGTATTCCTGATAACACCTTAATTTGGCGCATTGTTCAAGACCACGTAAATCCTAACTTGATGTTTTTAGCAACAGAATACGGCATTTATGTGAGTTTGAACCAAGGTGAAAAATGGATTAAGTTTTCAGAAGGTTTACCAACCATTTCATTTAGGGATTTAGCTATTCAAAAAAGAGAAAATGATTTGGTTGCAGCTTCTTTTGGACGCGGTTTTTATGTGTTAGATGATTATAGTCCTTTAAGAGATTTGAACGCAAATACATTTTCGAACCCTACATTGTTTAAACCTAGAAAAGCCCTGCAGTACAAGCCCATAAGCGGCGGTACATCTAGCCAAGGCGGCTCGTTTTTTACAGCAAAAAATCCAGATTACGGCGCTGTATTTACATACTACCTTCCTGAAAATTTTGAAAGTTTAAAATCAAGTCGCAAAAAAACTGAAAAAGCTTTAAAAAAAGACAACAAAAATATCCCGTTCCCGGGCTGGAATGCTTTAGAAGAAGAGAAGAATGAAGAAGGTGCTTCGATAATTCTAGTAGTTAAAGACAGTAATGGCAACTTTATAACAAGAATCAACGCACCATATAAAAAAGGATTCAACCGTGTAGCCTGGAATTTAAAAATACCTACAAACACTTCTCTGAGAGTTGGCAGAGTAAATGATAGCCCATCAAATTACTACTATAATACTTTAGCAGATGAAGGCACATATGAGGTATCTATGTTTTCTAACATCAAAGGTGATATCGAACTACTTTCTAAACCTCAAACTTTCGAAGTTGAAAGAATAAGAACAAATGTTTTAGATAATCCTATTGCCGATAAAGTTGATACATATATTGAAGATTTAAAATCCTTTAAAGCTACTTACGAATCAATGCTAAACGATTTTAATCATGCGTCAGAAAAGCTAAATACTTTAGATAAAGCCTCGGTGTATGCAAAAAGTAATCCAGGAGATATTGAAAAAGATCTTATAATTTTGAAAAAAGAAATGCTTGATATAAAACGAGTTTTAAACGGAAATTCCGCTAAAGCCGAAGTTGGAGAGAAGGATATTCAATCTATTTCATCAAGGTTATCAGTAGCCCAACGTGGTTTTAGTACTACGTACGGGCCAACCAAAACGCATATGAAGAGTTTAGAAATGGCAAAAACACTTTTTAACAGATTGCAAGCTAGACTTAACAAATTCTTAATTGTTGATGTACCTGATATTGAAAAAAGACTCCTAGATGCAGGAATACCTCAAATTTTAGATTAGTTTAAATATATATTTTAATAAAAAAACCTCAACTGTATAAAGTTGAGGTTTTTCTATTTGTGTTTAAAAGTAATTATTCAATACACTTTAACTTATCTATAAAAAATTCTTTATAGGTTATATTTAGAATTTCCCAGGTACCTTCTGTACCCTGAAGCACAATCGACTTTATTGGAGCACTTTGTAAACTAGATGTTTTTGATGCATTGAGATGCGCCTTGAATAGGAACATTCCACATTCAATATCCCATGAGTGATAGAACTTTACTACTTGTCCGTTATCTAAAGTAACCCTAACGCTAGAACGCTGATTAGGCAAATAACTGGCACAACCTAAATCTTTAGATAAATTAAAGAATACATTTGTTTTTATACCCTGTCTGTAAAGCTCTACAGTTAACGCATCCGCTATTTCATACTCGTCTGTTCTAATGGTAGTTATATTATAAAATCTATCGTATTCATTAATTTGATAATGACAGCTATCTCTAAACTTTAGTCTTTCCCTTAAACTAATTGCTTTTTGTTGGGATGCTTTGTCTTCAGATATTACATTTTTATTAGCTTTAGCTTCTGCATTCAGTAGTTTTTCTTTTTCAGCTTCTATTCTGGCAATTGAATCTTGTCTTCGTTTTGCTTTTAACGCTTCAACTTGCTTTCTAGCAAGCTCTAGTTCTTGAGCAAGTCTTTGTTGTTCCAATTCCTTTGCTTTTGCAATAGAATCTAATTTTCTTTTGGCTTCTATTGCTTCTTGTTTCTGTTTTTCTAAAGCTTTTCGTAATGCTAATGCCCTAGCGGCATCAGCTTGTACTCTATTTATAGAATCTTTTTTTCGATTTTCAGCTAATTCCTCCAAACGTTTACGTTCTATTTCCTTTCGCTGTGCTAGTATCCTTGCCTCACTTGCCAGAACTTCGAAAATAGAATCTTGTCGTCGTTTCTCTTTTTCCGCATTTAAACGCGCAACGGCCCGTTGCTTTTCAATTTCGAAAATCTTCTTTTTTTGTAACTCTAATTTAGCAATCGAGTCCTGCTTTCGTTTCTCTGCCAATTCTTCCAAACGTTTGCGCTCCAACTCCTGCTGACGAGCTAGTTCCTTAGCCTCTTCTGCACGAACTGCCGCAATAGAATCCTGTCGGCGTTTTTCCGCCAATTCCTCTAAACGTTTGCGCTCTAGTTCTTGCTGGCGTGCCAACTCTTTGGCCTCTGCTGCACGAACTGCCGCAATGGAATCTTGTCGGCGCTTTTCCGCCAATTCTACTAATCTTTTGCGCTTTAACTCCTGCTGACGAGCTAGTTCCTTAGCCGCTTCTGCGCGAACTGCCGCAATGGAATCCTGTCGGCGTTTTTCCGCCAATTCCTCTAAACGTTTGCGCTCTAGTTCTTGCTGGCGTGCCAACTCTTTGGCCTCTGCTGCACGAACTGTCGCAATGGAATCTTGTCGGCGTTTCTCCGCCAATTCTTCCAAACGTTTGCGCTCCAACTCCTGCTGACGAGCTAGTTCCTTAGCCTCTGCCGCTTGAACTGCCGCAATGGAATCCTGTCGCCGCTTCTCCGCTAATTCTTCTAATCTTTTGCGCTCCAACTCCTGCTGACGAGCTAGTTCCTTAGCCTCTGCTACCTGAACTGCCGCAATGGAATCTTGTCGGCGTTTCTCCGCTAATTCTTCTAAACGTTTGCGTTCTAATTCTCTTAGTCTTTTTTCTTCTTTTATTTTTGAGATAGAATCTCGTATTTGCTTTTCCCTTAGCTCTTTTGCTCTTTGTATTGCTAGAGATTTTTGTTGTTTTTCTTCTTCAATTTTAGCTATGGAATCTTGTACACGTTTTTCTTTTTCCTCAATGATATCTTGTATTTTCTTTTTTCTGTTTTCTTCTTCCGCAATTAGTTTTTGCATCTCACGCTCTTCATAATCATAAAACAGATCCATCATTGATTCCGTGATTTCAAGAAATTCATCGCCGACAAAACCTGAAATTTCATCGTACCTAATCTTATAGGTGTTTTGACCTGAATACTCTAAAACTATACATTTTTGATTTCTTTTGAATTGCCCAACAACTTGGGAACTCATATCTATGCTCTGATGAATACTACCGTTTTCAACAAATTTTGTTTCTATTTCTTCGTCTTGAGCGAAAGAAAAATTTACGGTGGCAAGAAGGATAATTAGCAGATAGTGTTTCACTTTAAAAAATTTGGGGTTCTTTAACGTTTTACAATAACGCGATTTTCAAAATATATACATTATAAAACGCCTTATTACTTCTGCAAAATATGAAAGTTTTGAGATGTTTTCCAAAAAAAAACCATTAACCACCTTTTTTTGATGATTAATGGCTTTATAATTAAAAACCTGATACTAATTAAGTCTCTTTTCCTGAGGTTTATTTTCTAACAGCCTTGATAATTTCAAGCGCATTTTTTACATCGCGCTCTAACTTAGCATAGTCTTTATTAGCAATAATCTCCTTGGATATTAATTTAGAACCCATACCAACACAGGTAACACCAGCATCAAACCATCCTTTAAGGTTTTCCTCTGTTGGTGAAACACCACCCGTTGGCATAATAGACGTCCAAGGTTGAGGGCCTTTAACCCCTTTAACGAACTGAGGCCCGTAAATATCCCCAGGGAATAATTTTACAATTTCACAACCCAATTCCTCTGCCCTTGTTATTTCAGTTAAGGTCCCACAACCTGGAGACCATAATACTTTTTTACGGTTGCATGCAATTGCAATATCTTCTCTTAATACTGGGGTAACAACAAAATTTGCTCCTAAAGACATGAACAACGAAGCTTGTCCTGCATCAGTTACAGAGCCTACACCCATTATCATTCCTGGTAACTCAGCGACTGCATATTTAGTTAATTCCCCAAAAATTTCGTGTGCAAAATCACCACGAGCCGTAAACTCCATTAAACGAGCACCGCCGTCATAACATGCCTTTAATACTTTTTTACTTAATTCTATATCTTGACTAAAAAACAAAGGAATCATCCCTGTTTCTTTCATTGCTGCTGCAACTTCTAATCTTGAAAATTGTGCCATTTTATAAATGTTTAAATGTTTTTATGATTTAAACGTCCAATCTTTTAACAACTTGACGGTTAAACCAATAAACTATAATTTATCTTGCTACTCTACCGGAAGCATCACCTCCCATTAATTTTTCAACTTCAGCAACTGTAACCAAGTTAGCATCACCTTTAATAGTGTGTTTTAAACAGGATGCAGCAACTGCAAAATCTAAAGCATTTTGATCATCTTCTGGGTATTTTAATAATCCATAAATTAATCCACCCATAAAGGAATCGCCTCCTCCAACACGGTCAACAATATCAGTAATTTGGTATTGGCGTGTTTGAAATAACGTTTTACCATCATATAAAACACCAGCCCAAGTATTATGCGATGCAGAAATTGAGCCTCTTAATGTTGTAATTACTTTTTTAGCTCTTGGGAATTTTTTCATCATTTGCTCGCATACTGACAAGAACGCTTCTGCTTTTACATTATGTCCTTCCGTTTGAACAGAAATACCTTCTGGCTTAATACCAAAATGCATTTCGGCATCTTCCTCGTTTCCTAAAACAACATCACAGTATGACGTAAGCTCTGTCATAACCGCTTCCCTATGCGCATCATCGCAATATTTCCATAGTTTCGCACGGTAGTTTAGATCTGTTGAAATAGTCAACCCCTTTGCACTAGCTGCTTTTACGGCTTCTAAACACACATCAGCAGAACCTTGTGAGATTGCTGGCGTGATACCGGTCCAATGAAACCATTCTGCTCCTTCAAATACTTTATCCCAATCAATCATTCCTGACTCAATTTCGGACATAGCAGAATGTGCGCGATCATATACTACTTTTGAACCTCTAGATACAGCTCCAGTTTCTAAAAAATAGATTCCTAAACGATCTCCGCCGTAAACAATTTTATCTACGCCTACACCTCTTTTACGCATTTCCATCATAGCGCATTCACCGATATCATTTTTTGGTAAACGTGTTACAAAATCTACGTCAACGCCATAGTTCGCTAAAGAAACTGCTACGTTAGACTCTCCACCGCCATAAACAACGTCAAAATTGTTTGCTTGTGAAAATCTTAAAAATCCTTGTGGAGCTAATCTTAACATGATTTCTCCAAATGTTACAACTTGTGCCATTTTCTTAATTAAAATTAATTTTTATTATTTAGTATTTACTGTTTATATCATTTACATTAAAATCTGTTACAACGTTTGAACAAATTAAATCAATAAAATTTTGTTATAAACCTACAATAAAATAAAAACTACAAACTAATCAATAAATTTAGCGAATGATGGTTGCTTAAGCTTTATTGAGTCGGTTTAAATTTAGAACTAGACAAAAAATCAGTATCTTTGTTCAAACGTTGGAACAAAAGTATATAAAAATTGGCTAATAAAAAAAAATCCACGATAAAAGATATTGCAAATGTTTTGGGCATAACACCATCGGCTGTCTCAAAAGCTTTGAATAACCACCCAAGAATTAGCAAACAAACCAAAGCTGCTGTTTTACAGGTTGCCGAAAATTTAAACTATCAACCTAACCATATCGCCTCAGCTCTTAGAAAAGGAAAAAGCAATCTGGTTGGTGTTATTATCCCTAAGGCAAATAGTCACTTTTTTTCTTCTATTATTGAAAAAATCGAGGATACTGTTAACGAAAAAGGATACAATGTAATTATTGCACAATCTAACGAATCTTACAAAAAAGAATGTCGCAGTATAGAAGCTTTACTCTTTACCCAAGTTGATGGTATTATCGCCTCAATGGCTAACGAAACTATTAAGTTGGATTATTACAATAAAATAAAGCAAAAAGGCATTCCATTAATTCTATTTGATCGCGGAGAAAATGATTTAAATGTTGACTATATTGGGATTGACGATTATTTAAGCAGCCATATGATAGTTGATCATTTAGTAGAACAAGGTTGTAACCGAATTGCCCATATTGGTGGTTTTAGCCATACCAGAATTTATAAAAACCGTATTCGAGGGTTTATTGATGCAATTAAAAAACACAATCTCCCTTTTGAAGATGATTTAATTTACGAATGCAATTTAAGAAAAGAAGACGGCAGAGAAGTAATGGAAAAAATTCTTGAATTGGAACATAAACCCGATGGCATTTGTGTGTCTGCCGATTATGCCGCTTTGGGGGCTTTAGAAATCTTAAAAGAAAATAACATAAGAGTACCAGAGGATATTGCTCTTGTTGGATTTAGCAACGAACCATTTTCAGAAATTGTTACGCCTGGTATTACTTCTATTGAACAGCACTCTGAAAAAATTGGAAAATTAGCGGCAGAGACGTTTTTAAAAAGAATTAAAAATCCAGATCTGCCCGTTTCTTTAAATAAAATGATTTTAAAACCAGAACTTATAGTAAGGGATTCTTCAAGAAGAAAATGATTGTAGGCTGCAGACAGAAAATACTCTTTAGCGCAAGATCTTTTAAAGATTGAATTTGTAGATTTTAACTAGCCTGCTGCTTTTGCTCAACGCGTGCTCTCATTTTTTCAACCTTTTTTTGGTCTTTCGTGGCACTTTGTAAATTAACTTTCTCTAATCGATTAAGTTCTAATCTTATTTCTTCACTACGCTTTCTAAGCTTTGCTAATTTTTCTTCTCTAGCTTTTTGCCTTTGCAAACGCTCTTCTTTCTTTACAGCTTCAATACGTTCAAGTTCTTGTTGCTGTTTCTTTATCCTCATTTTTTCTAAAGTAACCGTGCCGTACGCATAACCGTACATGGCCAAAAAAAGCAGTGTTATTAATCCTAAAATGAGTAAACCATTTTCCATAATTGTAAATTTTGAGGGTAAATTTCGATAAAATCGCAAATGCCACTTAGTAGCACATAAAATTTTTATTAAAAGTATAAAAACTGACTTATGTCAAAAAATAAAAAAGGTGAAGTACCTAAAAATAAGTCAAAAACAAAAAAACCTTTACCGCGATGCGCTGTAAAGGTTTTTTTATCGACAAATTCAATTAAGATATTATAAATTTATTTACCGCTCATATAAGCATTGTAAGACCAAATTTCGTCCCAGGAATTCGAAAAGCTGCGGTCTCCCAAATCTAGAAAAAACTGCCATTTATTGGCTCCATGTGTTTTTTCGAAAACATCTTTAAAATTTTCTCCTTCTTCATCCATTTCAGCCCAGTTTTTTAAGAATCCTACTGTTGCAATATGCCTTCCCAAATCACCTTGCCTAAACTCGTTTACATATACACCCCATGGGTTCTTTCCGCCTTCCATAGCTTTTAAAGTTTTACTTACGTATTCTAAAAATGAAAAAGCTCCGGGAATTTCGCCGTCTTTAATTTCATGGTACCTAACAAATATTACTGGATGCTTTGCATCATCACCGTCCATCATACTCATGTTAGAGAGTTCATTATCCATCTTCCAAAATTCAACTGTATGTATTTTTTTTATAAACGGCATCACATTATCTCTCCAATCTTCATCGTGCCCATCGTTTGTCGGTCGCTTATCTAAATGCGTATACGTTGTTGGCCCCATCATCCAAACAAAACTGCCTGCATTAGGTCCTGTAGAAATATTATATACCCTAGCTTTATACGGACCATCTTTGTGATATTTAGCATTGTGAGCCCTCATGTTTTCACCTAAAGTCTTAAGGTCTTTGTAATCGGGTGTCATCATAATACTCTCTAGAACGTTATCTTTCGATTCGTCTTGAGCACTTAAACTAAGGGATGCACTAAATACTAGGCATACCATTACTAAAAAAGAAAATGTACTTCTAATCATAATAAAAAATTTTGGTTAGTTAAACGCACACTATTGTGCAAAAATTTGCTATCAAATAATTAGTAGGAAAAAATTAGAAAATATAGAGCGATTAATTTTATATTTTCTTTTTTGGAGTTTCTCAAATATAGAGAATTAATTCAAATAAAAAAAGCCTTCAAAATGAAGGCTTTGTATAACATTGTTAGTTGAACGCTATGTGCAACAGCTAAAAATAAGCGTTTTTAATCTTTATTCATTGTTTTTAAACCTTCACTTCTCCAATTTAGTATTCCTCCATCTAACTCATAAATCGTTTTAAAACCTGCATCTTTAAATTTAGAAACACTTTTACTACTGCGCTTACCAGAGCGACAATAGATATAAACAGGTTTATCTTTATTCAGTATGTTGAGACTATCGTCAAAATTTTCTGAAAAAAAATTGATATTGATGGCGCTTTTAATATGGCCTTGGGAGAACTCTTTTGGCGTTCTTACGTCAACAAGTTGCACTCCCCTACTTTCATTTAGTTTAGATTCGAAGGTTTTAGGTTCTAGCTTAATGGCATCAGAACTTGTGTACCACCCGCAACCACTTACTGTAATAATAAAAACTAAATAAAAACCAATTTTTTTCATAAACTGTTATTTTAAATCAACAACATCACCCGTCCATTGTAGCATACCTCCCTCAAGGTTATATGCCTTTTCAAAACCCAATTGTTCCATAATTTGGCATGCCTTGCCACTTCTATTTCCTGAGCGACAATATACATAGTAACTTTTGCTTTTATCCAGAACTTCTATAGCATCTAAAAATTCTTGTCCTTTGTAAATATCTATGTGAATAGCATTTGGGATAATACCATCAGCAACTTCGGCATCAGTTCGTACATCAAGTACAACTGCATTACTATCATTTTCTAATTGCTCTACCCACTCTTCTTGTGTTAAATCTTCCATGTTTATTTTAAATTTCAGCAAAATTAATACTTCTAAAGTATAGACGAAAAAAAATCCGAAGTATTACGCTTCGGATTTTTTTAATTTTTTCGAAAACACTACACCTTAATGCTACAACCTATGGCTTTGGTCTTTTTTGTTTTTACTTCTTCACCTGCTAACAGTGCATCTACTGCATCTTCTAAATATGTTTCGGACACCGCTTCTGGATTTCTGGAACTGTCATCTATAGCTCCAATATACTTCACTACCATCCCTTTTTTAGTTTTTTGAACCACATAATTATGGGGTGTTTTTGTAGCTCCAAATTTTGGATATATTTTTTGACCTTCATCTACTAAATATGGAAATGTAAATCCTTTTTCTTTGGCTCTTGTTTTCATCGCTTCGAAACTATCCCCTGGTTTAGCTTCAGGATTATTTGGGTTTATGGCAATTACCGGATAACCTTTTGATGCATATTTTTTATCTAAAGCTATTATTCTATCTTCATAAGCTATAGCGAACGGACAAGTGTTACATGTAAATGTAATGATGAATCCCTTCGCGTCTTTATAGTCTGATAACGATACCATCTTACCATCGATATTTTTTAAGTTGAAATCTTCAATAACATCGCCTACATCATAACCATGATTATGAGTTGTATTATCATTTGAAAATGCACTAACAAAAAAAACTAGTGCAATTAATGGAATTAATTTAAATACTTTTTTCATCATTTCTTATTTTAATTGTTTTACTTCTTCTTCAAGTTCTTCAAAAGTAAAAGATCTTTCAAAAAATTTTCGTTCGTTTTTCGTATATATAATAGTTGCTGGAATTGAGCCCGACCAAGATTTATCAATGGCATTAATCCATTTGTTTTCATTGTCATCATTTAAAACAACCACCTTACTTTTTAATTTATTTTTCAAAATAAATGGCTTTAATTTAGACTCATAAACGTGTGGAAAGTCTAAGCTCACTAAAATAACTTCAACACCTTCTCCTTTATATTCTGCATTTAGCTTTTCAAAATAAGGCAACTCTTTTACACAAGGTCCACACCAGGTTGCCCAAAAATTAATAACATAGGTCTTCTCGTCCTTTCTGTTTAGAAATTTGTTAAATCCTTCAAAATCATATATTTCTAATTCTATATCTTGATTAAATTTCTGCTCTGGCACAACCGACTCGATAGTACCGACTTCTTTTTGTGCTTTAAAATCTTTACAAGCTGTTGCAAAAAAAATAAATGATATAATTAATAAACGCCTCATATTATTTAATTAATAAGATAAAATTAAGCAATACGAACAGAGCAAAATAGTGTTTAACAAATATTTAAATAAAACTGACAAAAGTCGCTAATTTTACTTACATTTGTATATACAACAGTTAAAGATGCGAATAGAAGACATTTTAAAATTAAATGCTGACGTTCCATTATCAAAAAGTGTTGTGGTGAATATTTTGTATACGAGCGGTTTGATTCATTCTGAATTAAACAGAGTATTAAAGGCTTATGATATTTCTCTTCAACAATTCAATGTGTTGAGGATTTTAAGAGGTAGAAAAGGAAAACCTGCTTCATTAAGCATGGTGCAAGACAGAATGATTACTAAAATGAGTAACACCACAAGATTAGTTGATAAACTCATAAAAAAAAGACTAGTTGAAAAACAATTAAATACAACTAACAAAAGAAAAATTGATATCAGCATTACAGCTGAGGGATTAAGCTTCTTAAAAAAAATTGATACATTGATTGATAGCAAAGAAGTAGATATGGTAAATTCTTTAACCAATGAAGAAACTACCGAACTGATTAGGTTGTTGGGCAAACTTAGATTAATAGCAGACTAACTCTCTCTTAGAACTCAACAACGTTTAAAACTACCATTTTTAATGGTAGTTTTTTTGTTAAAAAAACTAATAAACAATTGTGTAATTATATTTTCATTTTTATATTTGACAACAGAAAGAATTAAATGAATAAAAAATTAAATAATACTTGGTGGTGGTGCTTTTCGAAACTAACATTCGTGAAGTAAAACCTTAGTATTTTAAAATATAAAAAAAGGCTTGTCATTCACGACAAGCCTTTTTATTTGAATTCTGACTTATTGATAGTCTAAACATCAAAAAATGAAAAAATTTAGCCTTTATACAAATCATAAGCGTATCTTAACTGATACTATTACTCCAGTAACCGTGTATTATAAAATTCGCGATAAGTACCCAAATAGTATTTTACTGGAAAGTGGTGACTATCATAGGAATCATAAGAATTTCTCTTACATCTGTTTTAATCCTATTGCTTCCATAAAAGTAGATAATGAAGTAATCTCTGAAACCTTTCCTGATGGCACTTCAACGTCTATAGAAATAACGGATGCTATTAATGTGGTTGATGAAGTGTATAACTTCACACAAAAATTTGACACCAAATGTGAAGAGAACTTTAAGTTTATAAACAACGGTATATTTGGATATACAGCCTATGATGCGGTACGCTACTTTGAAGATATTGAAATTGGTAAAAAAGAGGACTCCGTTGTTATTCCAGATATGTACTATGCAGTTTATCAAAACATCATAGCTATAAATCATTTTAAGAATGAGGCTTATATTTTTGCACATTGCTATGAAGGTGTTGAAAATAACATTGATGATATAGACAAGCTAATTAATGTTCAAAATTTTGCGTCTTACAAGTTCAATTCAAAAGGCGACATCATGTCCAATTTGACTGATGAAGAATTTAAAGAACATGTAGAGTTAGCAAAAAAACACTGCCAACGCGGTGACGTGTTTCAATTGGTATTATCAAGACGCTTCTCACAGGAATATACCGGAGATGATTTTAATATTTACCGTGCTTTAAGGAGCATTAACCCATCTCCATATTTATTTTATTTTGATTATGGTGACTTTAAAATATTTGGTAGTTCGCCTGAAGCACAACTTATTGTTGATGAGGGTTTAGCAGAAATTCATCCAATCGCAGGCACTTTTAAACGTACGGGCGATGAAGAGCAAGATGAAATTTTGGCTGAAAAACTAAAGAAAGACGACAAGGAAAACGCGGAGCATGTTATGCTAGTTGACCTAGCTAGAAATGATTTGAGCCGCCATGGAAACCGAGTAAAAGTAGAAACCTATCGGGAAGTTCAGTTCTTTTCACACGTTATCCATTTAGTAAGTAAAGTTACTGGACACAAACACAAAACAACTTCTACTATGCAAGTAGTAGCAGATACCTTTCCTGCTGGAACTTTAAGTGGCGCACCAAAACATAGGGCAATGCAGTTAATAGAACAGTATGAAAAAACGAGCCGTGGCTATTACGGAGGCGCTATAGGTTTTATGGATTTTAATGGGAATTTTAACCATGCTATTATGATTCGTACTTTTTTAAGTAAAGACTACAAACTCTATTGGCAAGCTGGAGCAGGATTAGTTTCAAAATCCAACAAAGAAGACGAACTACAAGAAGTTTACAATAAATTAGGTGCATTAAAAAAGGCTATTCAACTAGCAGAAGACATATAAGATGAAAAAAGTATTAGTTATAGACAATTACGACAGTTTTACGTACAATCTTGTGCATTACTTGGAAGATTTAAATTGTGATGTTACTGTTGTGAGAAATGACAAATTAGCTCTGGAAGACGTGGAACCTTTTGATAAAATTGTATTATCCCCAGGGCCAGGAATTCCTGATGAAGCTGGGTTATTAAAACCAATTATCAAAAAATACGCTGCTACCAAAAGTATATTTGGTGTTTGTTTGGGCCAACAGGCAATAGGTGAGGTTTTTGGTGGCTCGTTGGTTAACCTAGACGATGTTTATCATGGCGTTGCAACTAATGTAACCATTTGCGTAAACGACGAATATATTTTTAAAGATTTAGAAAAAAATATAGAAGTAGGCCGATATCATTCTTGGGTGGTACATCCAAATTTACCTGAGAGTTTAGAAGCTACGTCTTTTGATGCCAACGGACAAGTCATGTCTTTGAGACATAAAACTTATGATGTGAGAGGTGTACAATATCATCCAGAGTCTGTTTTAACACCATTTGGAAAAAAGATATTAGAGAATTGGGTAAATAACTAGTCACTGTAACCAGTGTTAGTAGATAATGTTTGTTCAAAACATAGAAAGTAAAAATAAAATATAGATCCCTGCCTTTGTAGGGATGAGAAACATGAAAGAAATTCTTAACAGGTTAACAAATCACGAAACCATCTCAACCGAGGAGGCAAAACAGGTTCTTGTAAACATATCAAACGATATGTACAACCCAAGCCAAATCGCTTGTTTTCTATCAGTTTACATGATGCGTAGCATCACTATAGAAGAGCTTACAGGTTTTAGAAATGCGCTTTTAGAACTTTGTGTTCCCATTGATTTAAAAGATTATAATGCGATTGATATTGTGGGTACAGGAGGTGACGGTAAAAACACATTCAATATCTCTACATTATCATCCTTTATAACGGCTGGATCTGGTGTAAACGTATCTAAACACGGTAATTATGGTGTGTCATCCACCTCTGGGTCTTCCAATGTTATGGAGCATTTAGGTGTAAAATTTTCAAATGATGAATCTTTTTTAAAGCGCTGTGTGGATAAAGCTGGTATTTGTATTTTGCATGCACCACTATTTCATCCTGCGATGAAGAATGTTGCTCCCATAAGAAGAGAATTGGGTGTTAAAACCTTTTTCAATATGTTAGGCCCAATGGTAAATCCTTCGTTCCCCAAAAATCAAATGTTGGGTGTTTTTAGCTTAGAATTATTGCGCTTGTACAGTTTCATCTATCAAAATACAGACAAAAATTATAGTATTGTTTATGCATTAGATGGTTACGATGAAATTTCATTAACGGGAAAAGCTAAAATTGTTTCCAATCATTCTGAAAAATTGTTCTCACCAGAAGATTTGAGTCTATCAAAAATACCACAAGAAGCCATTTTTGGGGGAAATACGGTAGATGACGCCGCAAAAATATTTGTTGACATTATAGATGGAAAAGGTACAGAAGCCCAAAATAACGTAGTGTGCGCTAATGCAGGATTGGCTATTGCAACAAGTAAACAAATTTCACATCATGAAGGTTTTGAAATAGCCAAAGAATCACTACTATCAGGTAAGGCAAAACAAAGTTTAGACACTTTAATTGAATTGAGTAAATGAATATCTTAGATAAAATTACCATAGATAAAAGAAAAGAAGTAGCACTTAGAAAAGAGCTAATTCCCATTTCTCAATTAGAACAATCTGTTTTATTCGAAAGACCTACGGTTTCATTAACTAGCAATCTAAAAAATAGTAAATCAGGTATTATAGCCGAACACAAAAGACGTTCGCCTTCAAAATCAGTGATTAATAATGGGCTAAATGTACAAGACGTTGCTAAAGGGTATGAAAATGCAGGAGTTTGTGGTATGTCTGTATTAACGGATGGCAAATATTTTGGTGGTTCCTTAGACGATTTACTTACTGCAAGAGCTAGTTGCAACTTACCGCTACTAAGAAAAGAATTTATCATTGATGAATACCAAATTCTAGAAGCAAAAGCCTACGGAGCTGATGTTATTTTACTTATTGCTGCCATACTTACTCGAGACAACATTAAACAATTTTCGCAATTTGCTAAACAGTTAAATCTTGATGTGTTATTAGAGGTTCACAATGAAGAGGAGCTACACAAATCTGTAATGCCCAGTTTAGATATGCTTGGGGTTAACAATAGAAATTTAAAGACCTTTGATGTTAGCTTAGAAACGAGTAAACAACTAAGTACTCTTATTCCAGATGATTTTGTGAAAGTTTCAGAAAGTGGCATAAGTAATATTAACGCTATTAAAGAATTACAACCTTATGGTTACCAAGGATTTTTAATAGGTGAAAACTTTATGAAAACAGATAATCCTGGAGCCAGCGCTACAGATTTCATTAAAACCTTAGAAGCATGAAATTAAAAGTTTGTGGTATGAAATATCAAGATAATATTAAGCAAGTTGCTAGCTTAAAACCTGATTATCTTGGTTTTATTTTTTACGAAGATACGCCTAGGCACTTTGATACAAAGATTCCTGAAATTTCAGAAGACATTAAAAAAGTAGGTGTTTTCGTTAATGAAGAAGTTAGCACTATCATAAAAAAAGTAAATGAATTTAAGCTTGATGTTGTGCAATTGCATGGGGAGGAGTCGCCATATTTTTGTAGTATTTTACGTTCTACAAAATTATTATCTAGACCCATTGAAATCATCAAAGTATTCTCTGTGAAAGATGGATTTAATTTTGATGTTTTAGAGGCGTATGAAAATGTTTGTGATTTCTTTTTATTTGACACGAAAGGCAAACTCCCAGGAGGGAATGGTTATAGATTTGATTGGAGCTTACTGAACAATTACCCATCAACCAAACCTTTCTTTTTAAGCGGTGGCATAGGTTTAGACCAAGTTGAAGAACTTAAACAATTTAAAGAAAGTAAAGCCTCAGAATATTGCTACGCTTTAGATGTTAATAGCAAATTTGAAACAGAACCAGGGCTTAAAAATAGTAGTATACTAAGAGAATTTATAAATAAACTGAGTAATAAGAACATGGAGAATTACAACGTAGATGACAAAGGATACTATGGCGAATTTGGGGGTGCGTTTATCCCTGAAATGTTATACCCGAATGTAGAGGAGTTACGCCAGAATTACTTAAAAATAATGGCAGAACCAGATTTTCAAAAGGAATTTGATAAGCTTTTAAAAGATTATGTTGGGCGCCCTTCCCCACTCTATTTTGCAAAACGCCTATCGGAAAAATATAATACAAAAATTTACCTGAAACGTGAGGATTTAAATCATACTGGAGCTCATAAAATTAACAATACCATAGGGCAAATTCTTATGGCGAAACGTTTGGGAAAAACCAGAATAATTGCCGAAACTGGAGCAGGACAGCACGGTGTTGCAACCGCTACGGTATGTGCTCTTATGGGAATGGAATGTATTGTGTATATGGGTGAAATTGATATTGCACGACAAGCACCAAATGTTGCTAGAATGAAAATGTTGGGCGCAAAAGTAGTACCTGCGCTTTCTGGAAGTCGTACCTTAAAAGACGCTACAAATGAAGCCATACGCGATTGGATTAATAATCCTGTAGACACACATTACATTATAGGTTCAGCTATTGGCCCGCACCCGTACCCAGATATGGTAACAAGGTTTCAAGCGGTTATTTCAGAAGAAATTAAATGGCAATTACGAGAACAAGAAGGTAGAGAAAACCCAGATTATGTTGTAGCATGTATTGGTGGTGGTAGTAATGCTGCTGGTACGTATTATCATTATTTGCACGAGCCAGATGTTGGTATTATCGCCGTTGAAGCCGCCGGTTTAGGAGTAGATTCTGGAGAAAGCGCTGCAACTTCCGTTCTTGGAAATGAAGGTATAATTCATGGTTGCAAAACGCTATTGATGCAAACCAAAGACGGCCAAATTACAGAACCCTACTCTATTTCGGCAGGGTTAGACTATCCAGGGGTTGGCCCAATGCACGCGCATCTATCAAAAACAGGTCGTGCAGAATTTATGTCTATTACCGACAGTGATGCCATGGAAGCCGGATTAGAACTCTCGAAATTAGAGGGTATTATTCCTGCCATTGAAACCTCACATGCCTTAGCAATTTTTGGGCATAAAACATTTAAACCAAGCGATGTAATTGTGGTAAGTTTATCAGGTAGAGGAGATAAGGATTTGCAGAACTATATAGATTATTTTAAAATTTAAGTTGTGAACAGAATAAATAAAAAACTAGGAGAAAACAAAAAGCTACTATCCATATATTTTACAGCTGGATATCCCAATTTAAACGATACAGTTTCCATCATTCAAGATTTAGAAAAAAATGGTGTGGATATGATAGAGATAGGTTTACCGTTTAGTGATCCTTTAGCCGATGGCCCTACGATTCAAGACAGCTCAACTGCCGCCTTAAAAAACGGAATGACTACAGAAGTGCTTTTTAAGCAATTAAAAGACATTAGAAAAACAGTAGATATTCCACTAATTATCATGGGCTACTTCAACCCTATGTTTCAATATGGTGTTGAAGCCTTTTGTAAAAAATGTCAAGAACTAGGTATTGATGGCTTGATAATTCCAGACCTGCCTGTTGATGTATATCATGAACAGTACCAAGCCATTTTTGAAAAATATGGATTACTAAATGTGTTTTTAATTACCCCGCAAACTAGCGAAGAACGCATTCGCTATATAGATTCCATTTCAAACGGATTTATTTACATGGTAAGTAGTGCCAGCACCACTGGTGCCAAATCTGGTTTTGGCGATGAGCAAACCGCTTATTTCGAGCGCATAGGAAAAATGAACCTTAATAATCCACAGGTTATCGGTTTTGGAATAAGTAATAAAGAGACCTTTACGCAAGCTACGAAATATGCTAAAGGTGCAATTATAGGTAGTGCGTTTGTAAAGCATATCACTAATAGGGGTGTAGAAGGCATCAATGAGTTTGTAAATTCAATTCTTAATTAAATGAAATTACTTAATGATTGGAAACTTATTATTTTACTATGCCTCACTTTAGGCTTAGCACCGTTTTTTCCAGAACCACACCTTTGGGGTAAACTAAAATGGATTGCCGGAGGCGCTAACCATATGCAACTTATGGATTGGTTTGATGCACTAATGCATGGCTTCCCTTTTTTACTTTTAATACGGTTAATAGTTATAAAATTTACCAGTAAAATGATGTCATAGCCCTAGTGCGCTATAACTTCACTTCTTAGTGAAGTTATAAAAATATTTAGTAATTATCGTGAAAATATTTAAGGTCGTATTTAAACCTTTTTGATTTAAAATAGTCTTAAGCACTATTAACTAACAAATTAAAACTCTAAATTATGAACTTAAATATTGTAAAATTAAGCCTTATTACGCTAGCATTATTTGCTTTTTCTTTATCTACTTATGCTCAAGAAAAAAAGAAACCAAACCCAGAAAAAGTTTTTAAACGTTTTGATCTCAATGAAGATGGCGCCATAACTTTAGAAGAGTTTAAAAACGCGAAGCGCAAAAATGAGATTACCGAAGAAATGCTCGAAAAAAGGTTTAACAGAATGGATGGTGATAAAGATGGTTTAGTAACACTAGATGAGCTTAAAGCCAATTTTGCTAAAGCCAAAAAGAAAAATAAGGAATAAACTTTCTTTCCAAACGAATTAGAGACCATTAATAAGCTTTTGTTAATGGTTTTTTTTGTTTAAACACCTTGGTGTAATCCTACTTTTATGACAAAAAATAGATAACTACACTTTCTTATGCTCCAACATTTTTACATACATAATTTCTACCTTTGATCTTGCCCAAGGTGTGCGCCGTAAAAATTTCAAGCTAGATTTTACGGACGGGTTATGTGTAAAGCATTTAATTTTAATAGTATAGCCCATAAATTCCCATCCATAGTGGGCTACCAAATCATTAATTATTTGTTCTAACTTTACACCGTGAAGAGGATTATTTGGTTGTGATTTCATCTTTTGTCTGGTCCAACTTACTCGAAACTTATTGGCAAAACCTCAATAGTTTTATCTTTTAAACGTGTTGCATGACTGCTTAGTTACGTCTATCGTTATTACGTTTAGGACGTCTAGACTTATTATTTCGGTTGGAGTTTCTATTTGAATTACCTGAATTATTTGAATTTCTTCTACTTCGATTTTGTCGTCCTTGTCCTTGTTTTATGGGTGCTGTTAATGCATTAGGATCGGGTTCAAATCCGTCAATAATTTGAACAGGTAATTTCATTTCAATTAACTTTTCAATATCTCTTAAAAAAGTTGTTTCATCTGCGCTTACCAGCGATAAGGCTTCACCACTAGCACCTGCTCTACCCGTTCTACCAATTCTATGTACATAGTCTTCAGAGATATTAGGCAATTCAAAATTTATAACGTGTGGCAATAATGGTATATCCAGTCCTCGAGCGGCAATATCTGTAGCCACCAAAACCCTAACCGTTCCGTTTTTAAAACCTGCAAGTGCTTTTGTTCTAGCACCTTGACTTTTATTGCCATGAATTGCCGCTGCCGTTATGCCCGACTTAACCATTTTCTCGCAAAGTCTATTCGCACCATGTTTTGTTCTTGTAAATACTAATACTTGCTTCCAATTACCATCAGTAATTAGTTTTATAATCAGCCCTGTTTTTTTATCTTTTGCTACACGATATACTTTCTGCGCAATTGCCTCAACAGTCGTATTTTCAGGAGTGGCTTCAACTTGAACAGGATGGTTTAAAATACCATGTGCCAACTTCTTAATATCTTTAGAGAAGGTTGCTGAAAACATCAAGTTCTGACGCTTCTCGGGCATCATATCAATAACCTTTTGAATATCTCTTAAAAACCCCATGTCTAACATGCGATCGGCTTCATCCAAAACAAAAATTTCTACCCGCTTTAATGATAATAAACCTTGATTTTGTAAATCAAGCAAGCGTCCTGGTGTAGCTACCAAGATATCAACACCTTGTCTCATAGTTGCTGCTTGTGGTTTTTGATTAACCCCACCAAAAATAACGGCACTTCGTAAATTTAAAAACTCACTATATTCCTTTACATTGGCATATACTTGCGCTGCTAATTCTCGAGTTGGCGTTAAAATTAATGCGCGAATAGGTCTAAATTTTTGTTTCGGATTTTCAGAAAGTAAGTGTAACAGAGGCAATGTAAACCCAGCTGTTTTTCCCGTACCTGTTTGTGCAGATGCTAAAACATCTTTTCCTTCTAAAATTGGTGGTATTGCTTTTTGTTGAATTGGACTCGGGGTGGTATATCCTTTTTTGCTAACTGCTTTTAGCAAGGCTTCGGACAAGCCTAAAGATTGAAATGACATATAAATTGTTTAGTAAACCCTTTATCGGGTATTTTGAGATTAGAAACTGTTATGAATTTTATCCCTTTATTATTAAAGATGCGAAGGTACACCTATTTATTTGGCTAATTTTTAAAAACTTACTTAAAAAACCCTACGATATTGCATCACCCGAAAGTCAAAAGTTGTAAACTCTGGATTTTTTGCTTTTAGTTGTTGGTAAAGTGGAATACTACCAATAGCTCGATTTGCCGATCCTGATGGAGAGGTTAGCGATATGGTTTTTATTGCCCTAGGTATTTCGCTATGCCTTGAAGCCAATGTAAATTGATGAATTCTTGGAATTTCGTCAGAAACCAATTCCAGCTTCAAACCATGTTCTTTAATATGCCTTCTGAAGAAATATTCTGGTCCGTTTTTACTATTGCCTCCAGTAAATAAAATTGTGTCAACATTAGGGAATTGTTTTAAATAGCCAATAATATCTCTGATCTTGATATTTTTCATCCCTAAATCTGAAGCATCAATTTTATCGCGTTCACAGCTTTCAACAATATCGCAAACACCTATTTTATGTTGAATTAAAAACTGTTTTCGTTGTATTACAGCTTGTTCAGAATTATCAAACCTTAAGTTTAAGTTGTAAATTTTATCAATAAACAACCAAAGTGAATTGTAATAGCTTCCGTAGCAAAAATCTACATCTTTTTCTAAAAGTTCACCTGTTGAAAATCGTGGTGGCGGTAATGTGCCAACGATTAATTTTTTGGTGTCTTTTTGAATAAATGGCGGATATGGGTGTTTATGTATGAACAAACTTGACTTTAAAAACAAAAAACGTTATATTGATTATTCACTTAAATGTAAAGCAAATTATGGGAAAAGGAGATAAAAAAACAAAACGCGGAAAAATAAACCGGGGTACGTTTGGGGCCAGACGACCAAGAATTAAAAAGAAACCTAGCATAGAACAAAAAATAAGTATTGGTAATAAAGCTAAAGCCAAATAGCTATAGGTCTGCCAACAATTTTTGAGCTTCAGTTATTACAGCATTGTAGATTTTCTTGTTGGGTTTTGTCATATGCTCTCCTTCAGAAACTAATGTCTCTAAAATATCTTTTGCCCGTTCTTTACGGCCATGCTTCATCAAAAATTTTGCATACACTAAGCGTTCTTCGTAAAAAGAAAATCTTATATCAATAGTTTTTAAGTTGTCTTCTGCTTCCCCAGTAAAGCCTTCCTCCTCAAGAGCTAAACCATATAAAAACTGTGTTCTAGATTTTGTAAATTCTTGATGTGATTTTATTTGTGCCGCATACTTAATTACATTTTTATAATCTTCCAAATGATAAAAAGCTTCAATCATATTTTTAATCACATAAAAATCATTCTGAAAATTACCATCCAAAGCTTCCTGATAGTGTTTAATTGCATTTTGATAATCCTTATTTTCTAAAAATGCATCGGCTAGATTCACTCTATTCTGATAAGAATCTGAAAACTCTAATTGCTTTTCTAAGTCCCTGATTTTTTTCGTAGGATTGATGATATGGGTTATTTCGGAAGTAATTTTTTCTGCATCGTTCTTATTATAAATCTGTGTGATAATGTAAATAATACAACCTATAAGCGAAAGGAAAAAAATGATAAAAATCCAATAATACGGACTTCTGTTTTTTATCGCATGATAGATACAAAATCCCTGAAGTGCAATAATTAAATAATACCACATATTATTTGCTTTGTAGGCATAAACATAATCAATTTTTACATAACCATAAATCTTATGGAACTTACTTGGCTTTACAAAGTAATTAAGACTTTCTTATCATATTTTAAGAAACCTTTAATACCATTATTGACTTCTTATTTGTATATTAAAGTAATCAAAAAAAAATTACATATGGGAATTATTAAAGATAAAAAGAAATTTGAAAGAACTAAGGAACAAACAAATCCAACAAACCCCACAGGGAACACGAATATTAATACAAATGATTTTGACATAAACGAAAAAACCATAAAAAATCAACAAAACAAGAAATAAATAACAAACTGATAAAAATAAGAGGTTACTTAAAACATTTTAAGTAACCCCTTTTTTATAGCATGTATTCTACACGTACTATCTGGTAAATACCAATTCTTTAGCTTTAGACATCTCTTGACTAAACCTATAATCCATGTAATTAAAACCTTTTAAATCTTCAATTGTTTGGGCATTGGTATCAATGATATATCTGGCCATGGCACCTCGCGCTTCTTTCGCAAAGAATGAGATAACCTTGTATTGGCCGTTTTTAAAATCTTTAAAGTTTGCTGTAATAACAGGTACCTTTAAAGCTTTAACATCGATAGCTTTAAAGTATTCGTTACTTGCCAAATTAAGAAACAATTCATCGTCCTCTAACTCTTCATTTAAAGCTTTGGTAATATCTTTTTTCCAGAACTCGTACAAGTTCTTTTTGGTGCCTACCGGCATTTTTGTCCCCATTTCTAAGCGATAAGGTTGCATTAAATCCATGGGTTTTAACAACCCATATAAGCCCGAAAGGATACGTACGGTGGTTTGTAGAGTTTCTATTTTCTGCTCTGGAATGGTATAGGCATCCAGTCCACGATACACATCGCCATTAAACGCATAAACTGCAGGTCTGGCGTTGTCTGTTGTAAAAGGCAATTCCCAAGACTGGTTACGCTCATAATTTAATTGTCCTAAGGCATCAGAAATACTCATCAACTTTGATAAACTCTTAGCTGATTTTTTCTTTAATAATTTATTTAAGCGTTCAGATTGCTTTAAAAATTGGGGTTCTGTATGTTTTGATGTTGGCAATTCAGTTTCAAAATCTAAAGATTTTGCTGGTGAAATAACTAATTTCATTTCAAATTATATGTTTACGTTTTCTATTAATTGATGATCAAATTTACAACTCATTTTTAGGAATATAAATTCAAGTTCAACAAAATTTATGATAAAGATATAAGTTGAATTGATACTTCTTTTGATTTTCATTAGATTTACTTATACAAAAAAACGCACTAATTATACTAAATATTGAGCTTTACATATAAGATGAAAGGATTCAAATATCCAATCACTATTTTAAGTTAATCCAGTGTGTTATAAAAGTTTTTAGTTGCTTTCAACTATTGATTCTTTAAAAAAATATTGCTATATACGAAGTTTTCTGAGTCACCAAAGTGCATCAAAAACCTACAATTCCTGATACTTAGAATATCCTCGCCATTTTTCAATACACTGCACCATATCTTCAGGAACAGGTGTTTCAAAGCGCATGAATTTACCAGTTTTAGGATGCGTAAACCCTAATGTCTTGGCATGCAACGCTTGCCTAGGTAAGACTTTAAAACAGTTATCAACAAACTGTTTGTATTTAGTGAATGTGGTGCCTTTAAGAATGGCATTCCCTCCATAACGTTCGTCATTAAATAAGGTATGCCCAATATGTTTCATGTGTACCCGTATTTGATGTGTGCGCCCTGTTTCCAACTTGCAGGACACCAAGGTAACGTAGCCCAAACGCTCTAAAACTTTATAATGTGTAACGGCAGGTTTGCCTTTATCGGCTTCATCATTTAAAAACACGGTGTTTTGGAGTCGGTTTTTAGGATGTCGACCAATGTTACCCTCAATAGTGCCCTCATCAACTTCAACATTGCCCCACACCAAAGCCACGTATTCGCGTTCACTTGTTTTTTCGGCAAATTGTAGCGATAAATGCGCCATAGCTTTTTCAGTTTTGGCAACAACCAAAAGCCCACTAGTATCTTTATCTATGCGATGTACCAATCCAGGTCGCTCACTAGAATTATTTGGTAAATTATCAAAACGATATATCAAGGCATTAATTAAAGTCCCTGAATAATTACCATGCCCAGGATGCACCACCATACCTGCCGGCTTATTAACTACAAGTACATCATCATCTTCATAAACGATATCCAATGGAATATCTTCCCCAACCAATAAAGCTTCGTACGTTGGGTGTGTAAAAAGTACGCGTATCTCATCATTTGGTCGTACTTTGTAATTAGATTTTACGGGTGTGCCATTCACCAAAATACCATCATTTTTCGCAGCAGCTTGAATTTTACTACGGGTGATATTTTCAATATAATTCATCAAATATTTATCAATGCGCAGTGGCGTTTGCCCTTTATCAACTTTAAAGGCAAAATGTTCGTGAAGGTTATCTTCGTCCGGTAATTGTGGCTCGTGATTTTCCATAGTGGTGCATTAGTTTAACGCTAATGCTAAGGGCGGTTTCCGTTACCTAATACCAAATCAATTTTTGAGGTTTTAGGTAGTTTATCTCCAGGGTTTAGCGTTTCCCCGTTGTATTTTAATTGCAATACAATATCCTTACCTAAGTTATCCACATAGGTAATTTTACCCACTTTAAAACCTAAGGCCTCTAAGTTTGGTTCTGCTTGTCTAAATGTGCGTTCTCGTAAATCGGGCACCTCTACTTTCCTATACCCAGAAGGATTTAAGGTTAAGTAAATTTTTCGGTCTTCCTTTACTTTTGTACCTGCAGCCGGCTCTTGATCTATCACCGCAAACTTAGGATAATCTGGATTAAAATTTGCCGAATCCTGTATTTGCATCACCAAATTGTTTTCGCTTAACTCCATATCAGCAACACTAATGGATTTGCCTTTTAAATCTGGCACTGTTTCAAATTCACCGTGATTTGTTGTAGATTTCAACCATTGCAACAAGAAAAAACATAACACTACTAAAGCTACTATGGCCAAAGCTAATTGTTTTAAAAATGTTTTACTGAATAGAAACTTAAAGACACCCATTTGCAGATTTTTCGATTAGACAAATATATAAAGAAGTGATTTAAACACAACTGTTTTTTGTTTTGCTATTTATATAATACTTTAGCTTAACTATATTAAATACGGTTTATTGCCAGATTTAGATGAACATAAAACAACTTTATGGAAAGTAAGAAGAACATCGCCATAATTATGGGTGGCTATTCTAGTGAATATAAAATATCATTAACTAGTGGTAATGTGGTTTACGAAACTTTAGATAGGGATAAATACAATCCGTATCGCATTCATATTTTTAAAGATAAATGGGTGTATGTTGATGAGGAAGATTTAGAATTTAGCATTGATAAAAACGATTTTTCCATAAACGTAGACAGCTTTAAAATTAGCTTTGATTGTGTTTTTAATGCCATACATGGTTCTCCAGGAGAAGATGGTTTTATGCAAGGATATTTTGAGTTATTAGGCATTCCCCATACAAGTTGCCCTATGTATCAAGCTGCTGTAACCTTTAATAAACGCGACTGTTTGAGTGTTTTAAAACCTTATGGTATAAAAACTGCCGAATCTTACTATCTTAATTTAGGTGATACTATTGATGAAGATGCCATTATAGATAAAGTTGGCCTACCTTGTTTTGTAAAAGCCAATAAAGCCGGAAGTAGTTTTGGGGTTACCAAAGTACACGAAAAGGAAGCATTGCAAAACGCAATTGATGTGGCGTTTAAAGAAGATGACGAAATTATAATTGAATCCTTTTTAGATGGTGTTGAAGTTTCAGTTGGCGTCATCACATACAAGGGCGAAACCAAAGTACTGCCCATTACTGAGATTGTTTCAGAAAATGATTTTTTTGATTACGAGGCAAAATATTTAGGAAAATCACAAGAAATAACCCCTGCCAGATTAACGCCCGAACAGGAAGAAAAAGTGAATACCATAGCCAAAAACGTATATGAAGTGTTAAGGATGACAGGGTTTTCCCGTTCAGAATATATTTTCAAGGATGGCGAACCGCATTTATTGGAAGTTAATACAGTACCCGGACTTACCAAAGAAAGTATTTTACCTCAGCAAGCTGCCGCTGCAGGTATTTCTCTTTCTGATTTGTTTGATAATGCGATACAAGAGAGTCTAAAAGCCTCCTCTAACCCCTCCAAAGGAGGGAAACTCCAATCCTGAACAAAGATTCGTATATTTACCACGTATCAGTTTCTCCCCTTTGGGGAGATTAATAGGGGCTTTTTATGAAACGTGCCATTTTTCCAGGATCTTTTGATCCGTTAACTTTAGGACATTACGACATCATTAAACGTGGTGTTACACTTTTTGATGAAATTATTGTTGCAATAGGCGTAAATGCTGATAAAAAATACATGTTTTCTTTAGAAGAACGTCAGCAGTTTATTATTGACGCCTTTAAAGATGAACCCAAAGTTAAAGTAGTAACCTATGAAGGTTTAACCGTTGATTTTTGCTTAAAAAATAACGTGCAATTCATTTTAAGAGGTTTAAGAAATCCAGCAGATTTTGAGTTTGAAAAAGCCATTGCACATACCAATAGAGACTTAGCACCTATTGAAACTATTTTCCTATTAACCTCTGCCGACACATCTTATATAGCCTCTTCAATTGTGCGTGATGTGATTAGAAACAATGGCGATTACACAAAATTGGTTCCGGATAGTGTGAGAGTTAAGTAATACTTCCTTTTGTAACATTTTGAGCAAATTAACTACAAATTAGTAGTCAATTACCAATACGTCATGTTACACAACATCACATATTTACTTTTTAAACTAAAGGTTCTTCAACCATCTGAAAACACTATTAATTTTTGGATGGACACCAAAGACGTGCCTAAATTGGAATATGCCTTAAAACATGGCAATTACAATACTAGAAAATTGGCTGCTAACGCATTAGAACATGCAGGAGCATGTTCTTCAGTTCCTGTATTGTTGCATGCTATCAATGACAAAGTGCAAAACGTATCAATTGCTGCTTTAAATGCTTTAGAGGCTTTAGGTTGTGGCGACGATTTAGTGATTTCTATTACCAAAAAACGCTTTAACTGGGTTAAGGAATTAAGAGATAAAGAGGCCAAACAAGAAGCTAACAAAGGTAAAACCTATAACATTTACCGTTGGGAGCGCGCAAGTAAAAAATCTTTTGAGCGTGTTAAGGCGCAATTGAAACGACCGATGCGCTGAGAGGAACATAAATTTTAACTATGAGTTTTAGTTTAGGAATAGTGAATTCAATACTAGTAGTCCTCCTTGATTTTGTCAAAAATTTCTGCTAACTTCGTTTAACGGCGGATATAAGCCCCTTGTGCTGAGCTTGTCGAAGTATAAAATAACGGCGCAAATCCTTCCACCTATTGCCCACAAGTTGAAAAAAAAGAAATGAGAAGAATATTTTTAGGATTTATAGTAAGTGTAATTTGTTTCAATTTAAGTTTTGGACAAGAATTACAAGAAGGTCAAAAAAAATGGAGTTCGGACTCAAAATTGACAATTGACGATTTTAAAATCAAGATTAGTGACGAAAATAATGATGCAGTTTTCAGCCAATTTATGATTTCTCACTCGATTAGCGGATTTGACTTTATGAAACGGAATCTGAATCAAAAAATCGGAAATATATTTTTAGGAAACGCATCGTGGATAGATACCACAAAAATTGCGAGTATTGATAAACAGATTGACTTTCAACAAATGCAATTTGACCTTGCCGAAATCCAAGCTCGAAAATTCAGAAAACAAGTGTTAAAAGATAAAAGGAAAATTGCCAAAGGTTTTGATATTGTAAATCAAATCAACAATGAAATTATGGCGGAATTCTCTGAAATTCGACTTGAATTAATGAAAGAAACCGAAAGTGGTCGAAATGAACAAAAAGTTACGGAATGGAAAGAGAAGATTGCAACCGAATTAAAGGAATTACACGAATTTAGGTTCGAGAATAAAAAGAAAATTAAATTAACCGAATAAAAAACCAGTGGGCAACACTAGCTATAGTTCATTGCTTCTGACTTTCCTCTCGGAAAGTCCTCGTAAATTTCCTATTTTCGGTTTACGGCGGATATAAACCCCTTGTGCTGAGCTTGTCGAAGTATAAAATGACGGCGCATATCCGTCAACCCATCAGGCACAATTAGAAAAATGAAAAACAGAAAGTATTTAGTTTACATAATAACATTTGTCTCAATTTTCTTTTTCCAATGTAAATCGAAAACGGAAAATAAGTCAAACGAAAGCGAAGACACACAAAATAATAAGGTTTATATCAATCCAAATTATAGCGGAGAAACTATCGAACCTGATACATATAATGCGACTGAAAAAGTATATAACATTTTTATTTTCAATGAAACTTCAAATGCAATTAGTGCTAATGAAAAAGTGACAATTAAACCAAACGAAAGTTATGTATTTAAAATACCTGACACGGTGGGTATTGCACTTGACAACGGAATTCAATTCTTCTTTGGAGAAACAGAAGGATTAGAAGTAATTGATAATAAAATTCAAGTAGCTGGATTAGGTGGAGAATGGCTCGGAAAATTAAATGTACCAAAATCAACTGATTGGGCATTTTCAATATTGAATCCAGGAGAAGGAGACCCAATTCCAGAATAAAAACAAAATAAAAAATTCTTAAATCTTAAAGTTCATACTCCGAAATAGATTTTGGAAACGCCTCTGGATTTTCGGCAAGATGATAGCGCGGGTCATCAATATCCTCGATAATCACTTCTGTAAATTTAGGGTTTGCCTTGTATAAAAGTACTTTACAGTCTTCACTTAAATGTTTAAGTTTTATAACTTTTCCAGCAGCCTCATATTTTTCGACTAAATTAAATATAGCTTCAAGTGCTGAATGGTCACTAATTCGAGACTCTACAAAATCAATTTCTACATAATCTGGATCGTTTTTTACATCAAATTTCTCGTTAAATTCTTTAATAGACCCAAAAAACAAAGGCCCCCAGATTTCGTAAACCTTTGTTCCATCTTCTTTCATGCGCTTTCTTGCCCTAATTCGTTTCGCATTTTCCCATGAGAACACCAACGCACTAATAATAACACCAGCTATTACGGCCACTGCCAAGTCTTTCCAAACGGTGATTAATGATACCGCAATTAAAACAATGGCATCGGTTAGAGGTATTTTACCTAAAATCCTGAAACTACTCCATGCGAATGTGCCGATAACTACCATAAACATTACACCAACCAATGCCGCAATTGGCACCTGCTCGATTAAGCCCGAAGCAAAAAGTATAAAGATTAATAATGCCACGGCGGCTACAATACCTGATAATCTGCCACGACCGCCACCTTTAATATTAATTAACGATTGCCCAATCATGGCACAACCGCCCATACCACCAAAGAAACCAGTAACAATATTAGCGCCACCCTGTGCCATACATTCCCTATTGGCGTTTCCTCGAGTTTCAGTAATTTCATCGACTAAATTAAGGGTCATTAATGATTCTATAAGCCCTATAGCTGCTAAAATAACTGCGTATGGCCCAATGAATTTTATAGTTTGCCAATTAAAAGGCACTTTACTAAATATATCTGCTTGAAATTGTGGTAAGCCCCCTTTTAAGCCTTCGCCACCACCATCACGAATAAAACTTCCAACGGTAGCAACATCTAAATTTCCAAAAATTACGATTGCCGAAACTACCAAAATAGCGATTAACGCTTCTGGTAATTTTTTGGTAAGCTTAGGCAAACCAAACATAATACCCATAGTTAAGGCCACTAAACCTAACATAACCCACATTTGTGAACCAGCAAACCAATCGCCATTGGCATCTTTAAAAAGATTCAATTGCGACAGGAAAATCACTATGGCTAATCCATTAACAAAACCCATCATTACGGGATGCGGAATGAGCCTTACAAATTTACCAAGCTTTAAAACGCCTGCTAATGTTTGAATAACTCCCATTAAAATTACGGTAGCAAACAAATAGTACAAGCCTAGTTGTTCTGATGCTTCTCCCATGGCATTTCCTTCGGCTACCAAACTCACCATAACGACTGCTAAAGCCCCTGTTGCACCACTTATCATGCCTGGGCGCCCGCCGAAAACTGAAGTAATTAAACCAATCATAAATGCCGCATATAATCCAACTAAGGGATCAACACCTGCCACAAAGGCAAAAGCTACAGCTTCTGGCACCAAAGCTAAAGCCACTGTAAGGCCACTTAAAATATCGTTTTTAGCGTTTTTTGCACGCTTCCTAAAAAATGCAGTCATGGGTAGTTTTTTGAAGGTGCAAATTTACAGTTTAAAACAGCATGAGCAAGAATTGGCACTACTAATTGCATTTTAAACATTTAAAACTCCATGAGTTACAATATTAGTAGTGTTTCTGTACTTTTCTTATGAAGTCATCATTCTAAATTGTCGTAATTTTAGCTTTTAAAGTTAAGCTATGAGAAAAATTATCTTACTATTGCTGTTGTTAGTTTCCTGTGAATCCTCCAAAAAAAAGTCAGACTACTCTTTTGAAACACCTTTTGAAACATCTGATGGACAAGAAACTGCTACTTATGAAGAAGTTATAAGTTTCTATTCTGAATTAGCCGAGGCTTATCCTGAAATCTCAGTAGAATCGATAGGAGCAACAGATTCTGGCAAACCGTTGCATTTAGTCACTTTAAACCCTGATAACGAATTCGATTATAAAATAATAAGGGAAACCAAACGTATTTTACTCATAAACAATGGTATTCACCCTGGCGAATCTGATGGTATAGATGCTACAATGCTGTTATTTAGAGATTTGGTTCAAGGAACGATTGAATTCCCTAAACATGTAGTAGTTGCCACAATTCCTATTTACAATGTCGGTGGAAGCTTAAACAGAAATGCTACGACCAGAACCAATCAAAATGGCCCAAAAGCATATGGGTTTAGAGGAAATGCCCGGAATTACGATTTAAACAGGGATTTTATAAAATGTGACACCAAAAACGCAAAAACCTTTGCCCGTATTTTTCATTTGGTGCAACCTGATGTGTTTATAGACAATCATGTAAGCAATGGTGCCGATTATCAGTATACATTAACACATTTATTTACGCAACATAACAAATTGGGAGATAAATTGGGCAATTATTTGCATACTGAAATGATGCCCCATCTAGAGCAAAAACTCAAGGAAAAAGACTGGGATATTACACCTTATGTTAATGTTTTTAATAGTGTTCCAGAAAATGGGTTTTCTCAATTTATGGACTATCCCAGATATTCAACTGGTTACACTACGTTGTTTAATACTTTAGGGATGATGGTAGAAACGCACATGCTAAAGCCATACAAACAAAGGGTTGAAGGTACTTATGAGCTATTAAAGAGCATGATTGAAATTGTAGATGCTGACTCCGAAAATATCAAAAACCTACGAAAAGAAATGCGACTATTAATACACAAAAACCAACACTACACTTTAGATTGGGAAATTGATACTACACATGCTTCAACGTTAAAATTTAAAGGGTATGAAGCAGATATTGTAACTAGTAAAACCACAGGCTTTAATCGATTAAAATACGATAGAACAAAACCTTTTATAAAGAACGTCACCTATCAAAACTACTTTAAGCCAAAATTGAAGGTTAACATACCTAACGCTTATGTTATCCCACAGGGATGGCATAATGTGATTGACTTATTAAAGCTGAATGACGTTGAAATGCAGACTTTGGCAAAAGACACTATTCTAAATGTTGAAAGTTATCGCATTGATGCTTATGAAACCCGAAACGCACCTTACGAAGGGCATTATCAACATTATAACACCAAGGTTACTTCAGCTCAAAAGCAAGTTAAATTTCGTCAAGGAGATTATATCGTTAAAACAAATCAATATGCATTTAGATATTTAATGGAAACCTTGGAACCACAAGCACCCGATTCGTTTTTTAATTGGAATTTCTTTGATGCTATTCTGCAGCAAAAAGAAGGTTTCTCGCCCTATGTTTGGGAAGATAAAGCATTTGAATTATTACAAAACAACGATAAGCTGAAAGAAGCGTTTGAACATCGAAAAAAAACCATAACTGCTTTTAAAAACAATTGGTATGCACAGTTGGATTGGTTACATAAACAAAGTGAGTATTACGAAACTGCACATTTACAATATCCTGTGTTTAGGCTGCACTAAAAGCTAGTCAATTAGAATTTTAATATTAGCATAAGAATTTTCCATGGCTTTTTTGGTTTTCTTTTTTCCAAGCCATTTTACTTTAGTAATACCTTCTTTTTCTTGGGGATATAATTTACCATCAAAAGATGTTTCCATCTCAAACCAATATGTGATTTTTATTCTATAGCGTCCGCGTCTTTTAAAAATATGGTAGGTGGTTTCTAAAGGCTTTGTAATTTTTAAACCTTTTACACCGGTTTCCTCCTCTACTTCCCTAATAGCGGTTTCCTCAATACTTTCTTTTTTTTCAATTTTCCCTTTAGGCAAGTCCCATTTTCCATTTCTAAAAATAAAGAGCACTTTACCTTGTTTGTTGTACACTTTTCCCCCTCCAGCAATAACAACCGGTGCCTTTTTTAAAAATCTTTTAAGTAGTTTCTCTTCGTTTTTATGTACTAATCTTGCTTCTTTAATAGAGCTGTTGTTCAACTTCCTTATAACGTTGCGAAGCACGACCGTTTTAAGCTTGTAGTTTTTTACCCCTTTTTTCTCTTTAGGCTCTGTAGCTAGAATAATAGGTTTATCTCCAACAAATATTTTATACATAAAAGAGGTTATTGTTTTTTTCTCGGTGGTAAAAATATCATTTTTAAGAACAAACTAACCATTGTTGAAAAAAATTATTTATTCCTTAAAAAACGGATTATGTTATCCTAAATATATGTTTAATTTTGCGTTATGATTTTTAACAAAGACATCGCCAAAAAAACAGCAGAAGTTTTATTGCAGGTAAACGCCATAAAACTAAGCCCAAAAGAACCGTTCACTTGGGCCTCAGGCTGGAAATCACCTATTTATTGTGATAATAGAATTATCCTTTCATTTCCTCCCATTCGTAATTATATTCGAGAAACCATGGCCAAACATATTGAACGGCAATATGGGAAACCAGATGCCATTGCGGGTGTAGCTACTGGAGCTATTGGTATTGGTATGTTGGTAGCGGAATACCTAAACTTGCCTTTTATTTATGTAAGACCAGATGCGAAAGGTCATGGTAGAAAAAATCAAATTGAGGGTTTTATCGAAAAAGGACAAAATGTGGTGGTAGTTGAAGATTTAATAAGTACTGGTAAAAGTAGTTTAAATGCTGTTAAAGCCTTACGCGATGGTGGTATTAACGTAAAAGGTATGGTTGCCATTTTTACATACGGATTTGAAGTTTCACAAGAAAACTTTGAAAAAGAAAAGGTTACGTTGCACACATTAGGAAATTACGAAAGCCTTTTAGAACAAGCCTTACACACCAATTACATTACAGAAAGCGAATTAGAGTTATTAACGGCATGGAACTCTAATCCTAGCGAATGGAACGCTATTTGATATGGTGATAAGGCGTTATGAAGTTGTTTAGCTTTTTAGTTGAAACACGCAAAAACGACTGAACGGCTTACAAAAAACAACTAAACAACTTAACAAAAAACAACTCAACATTAATTATGAATTTAGAATCTCCAAAAGTAAGCGTGTCCAAAACACCTCAAGATACTTTCAACTTTATATCCGACATCAAAAATTTTGAAGCCTTAATGCCTGAAAACATTAGTAAGTTTGAAGTTTTGGGGGACGACAAATTTTTATTTGCCTTAAAGGGTATGCCAGAAATTATTCTAAAAAAGAAAGAAGTAATACCACCTAATAAAATTGTATTTGGTGCTGCTGGTGGAAAAATAGATTTCGCCCTAACTGCAATTATTACTGAAAGTGAAAATGCTAGTAGTGATGTACAACTTCAGTTTAATGGCGATTTTAATCCAATGATGGCGATGATGGTGAAAGGCCCCATTTCAAAATTTATAGAAACTTTAGCCACCAATTTACCTAAAGCCCTTTAATACATTAAAGTAATATCCTTCAAAGCGAAAGCTTTTGTGATATTATCCTCTAAAAGCACCTCTAAATCACCCGATTCCTTTACAGATTTTATATAGCCTGAAAATATATTGCCCTTTGCATCTTTAAATGTAGAGGGCTTGTTTTTTCTGAATAAAAACGATTCGTATGCTTCTTTTACTTCTAAGAAACGCCCGTTTTGCAATTTTTCCACATATAATTTCAGATTTGAAATAATAACATCCAAAAGTGCATCGATATCAAAAACACGCCCCGTTATTTGTTTTAATGAAGAAGCATTGGGCAAATTTTTAAAATCCATTTGATTTACATTTAATCCTACACCGATTATTGAAGCATATACTTTAGACTGTTTCATGACATTTTCAATTAAAATACCACATATTTTCTTGTTTTGTGACAAAATGTCGTTAGGCCATTTAATAAAAAGTTGTGGTATTAAGAATGAATTTAAACTCTGTCTTACTGCCAAAGCCGTTACCATACTTATATAAAAAGGATATTCCAGTTTTATTTTTTTAACATCAACAAACACACTAAACATAAGGTTTTTTGATGGTTCAGATGTCCATTGTGCACCCATTTGCCCCTTCCCTTTTGTTTGATGTTTTGTAGTAACCACTGTAAAATTCTCAACGTTTTGAGAATTAATCATTTCCTTTAAAAATGTATTGGTAGAGTCAATGGCATTAAGTTTGATTATAGGCATATAGAGGTTATTTTTCTTGTTTAAAATCTTATAAAAATTTAAAGGATAAAGAACTAAAAAAATAATAACTTTGCACAAATTAAATAAAATTAATGGCGAAAGAAAAAATAAGCGCAGATCAGTTAATATCAGTTATAATTAGTGGAATTGAAGATGTAAAAGGTAAGGAAATCAGTATTTTAGACCTTAGGGAAATTGAAAATACAGTTTGCGATTATTTTATAATATGTGAAGGTACTTCAAATACTCAAGTTAACGCCATAGTTAATTCCATTCAAAAAAAGGTAAGCAAAGAACTTAAGGATCATCCGTGGCATGTTGAAGGTGCGGAGAATGCTGAATGGGTATTATTAGACTATGTAAATATTGCTGTACATGTGTTTCAAAAACATACTAGGGAATATTATGATATCGAGAGCCTTTGGGGAGATGCAAAAACAACAGTTATAGAAACGAGTTACTAAAACACACATGGCAAAAGACAATAAAAATACAAAAGATAACAAACCAAGGTTTAGTCCTTATTGGATTTACGGTATCATACTATCACTATTTTTAGTATTTACCCTTTTTAACAATAGCGGCATAGATACTGGAAACACAACTAACCCTACCGAATTTTTCAAGTTTGTTCGAGATGGAGATGTTGCTAAGGTTGAAGTAGTTAACAGAAGGTTGGCAAAAGTTTATCTTACAAAAGAAGCAGCACAAAAGGAAGTTCATAAAAAATCTAAACCAACAAGTTTTACTTTATCTGCGGCACAAGTACCCAATTACAGATTTGAATTTGGGGAGTTAGAGATTTTCCAAAATAAATTAAACGAGATTATTGAGGAGGAAAGTTTAGAATTAGAACCCGTTTATATTACAGAAGAAAACCATTTAGCCGATTTTCTAATTGGCATTCTACCATTTGTCTTACTCATTGCGGTTTGGATATTTATTATGAGACGTATGTCTGGTGGTGCTGGTGGTGGTGCCGGAGGACAAATTTTTAATATTGGTAAATCGAAGGCGAAACTATTTGACCAAAATACCGAAGTAAAAACAACATTTAAGGATGTTGCTGGATTAGAAGGCGCAAAAGAAGAAGTTCAGGAGATTGTTGATTTCCTTAAGTTTCCAGAAAAATATACCACACTTGGTGGTAAGATTCCAAAAGGCGCATTACTAGTAGGCCCTCCAGGAACAGGTAAAACCTTATTGGCTAGAGCTGTTGCAGGTGAAGCTAAAGTACCTTTCTTTTCCCTATCAGGATCTGATTTTGTTGAGATGTTTGTTGGTGTTGGCGCGTCTCGTGTTCGTGATTTGTTTAAACAAGCTAAAGAAAAGTCTCCGTCTATTATCTTTATTGATGAAATTGATGCTATTGGTCGTGCCAGAGGCAAAAACGCCATGTCTGGTAGTAATGATGAGCGTGAAAACACACTAAATCAACTATTAACTGAAATGGATGGTTTTGGCACTAATTCTAATGTAATTGTGATGGCCGCCACAAATAGAGCTGATATTTTAGATAAAGCATTAATGCGTGCAGGACGTTTTGATAGGCAGATTTTTGTGGACTTACCTGATGTTCGTGAGCGCAAGGAAATCTTTGAAGTACATCTTAGACCTTTAAAGAAAACAAAAGATTTAGATACCGATTTCCTATCAAAACAAACACCTGGTTTCTCTGGAGCAGACATTGCAAACGTTTGTAACGAAGCAGCACTAATTGCTGCTAGAAATGGGAAAAAGGCCGTAGATAAGCAAGATTTCTTAGATGCAGTAGATAGAATTATTGGCGGTCTAGAAAAGAAAAACAAAATTATTACTCCAAGCGAAAAACAAGCCGTTGCTTACCATGAAGCAGGACATGCTACTGTAAGCTGGATGTTAGAACACGCTGCGCCTTTGGTAAAGGTTACTATTGTACCTCGCGGACGTTCGCTAGGAGCAGCTTGGTATTTACCAGAGGAACGCCTTATTGTACGCCCAGAACAAATGCTAGACGAGATGTGTGCTGCATTAGGAGGACGTGCAGCGGAAAAAGTGATTTTTAATAAAATTTCTACTGGTGCTTTAAGCGATTTAGAAAAAGTAACGAAACAAGCGCGAGCCATGGTTACCATTTACGGTTTGAGTGACAAAGTTGGAAACTTAACGTATTATGATTCCTCACAAAGCGAATATGGTTTTACGAAGCCTTATAGTGAAAAAACAGCAGAACTTATTGACAAGGAAATATCTGATATTATTGAAAAGCAGTACCAACGAGCTGTTAAGCTGCTAGAGGATAATAAGGATAAATTAACAGAACTGGCGGAAGTACTTTTAGAGAAAGAGGTGATTTTTAAAGATAACTTAGAAAAGATTTTTGGAAAGCGTCCTTTTGACAAAGAGGAACGAGAAACTTTAGACAAATAAAAAATACCGACAAGCTTTTAGTAAAAATCTTAAATTAGTCTAAGGAATAGTTTAAGATTTTTTATATTTGGAAAACTCACATTATAAAAGGTTAATAGCAAATACCTCAATGAATCTTTTTAAAAAAATTTTCGGATTAAAATCAAAACCATCTGAAAAGGAAATAAAGTCTGATGACCGTGGTAAATACATGCCCGAGCTTAAATTGCCAATAGACGAGAAGTTCACAATAAACTTTAAGGCTAATGGTGGTAAGTTCTTATACTGTGATAATTTGAACGAAGTATTTTCCAATTTCAACCACATCATTCAAGAAAATTCATGGGAAGATAAACAAGCATTTATCATAGACAATAATCTTGAGGAAAAGTTTAAGTCGCTCGATGTAAATTCCACAAAAAACTCTAATAAAGCTACATACTTTTTAACTACTTGTGAGAACCTTATTGCTACTGACGGTTCTTTGTTGATAAGCTCAAATCAAATTGCAACCAAAAAATTGCCTGAGCTACCTTTCAATGTAATCGTATTTGCTACTACAAGCCAAATTGTTGATAATATAGGCGAAGGGCTGCGAGGTATAAAATCAAAAAACAGACAACACATCCCTACTAACATCACTACGATAAAACATTTTAAGTCTGGTGATGAAAAAGACTTTTTAAGTTACGGTAGTAGCGCAAAAAACTTATATTTGCTGCTATTGGAGGATTTATAATCAAGTAGCTTTAAAAATGAAAGACATGTTATTGCGCTCACTATCTGGTTTGCTCTATGTTGTACTATTAATTGTAGCTTTAAGTTTAAATACACCTCACCTTTTCACTATTTTATTTTTTATTCTAGGTATTTTATCACTATTCGAATTCAATAAACTAATTCAATTAAAAAGTGTAATACCCTATGTTATATTTACTATCCTGTACGCCTTTTTTGGATATTGGCAAATGGCTATAAAATCTGATACAGGTGTAGATGAAGCTACACAGATACTTGTGGTAATAACCATATTTGTAGATTTATTCTTGATTAAAGATTTGTTTTCTAGAAAAACTATCCCATTATTTATTACCAAGCGATTTATAATCACTACGTTTTATCTTTCAAGTGGTTTTGTGTTTTTGGTTCTGATTGCTAGGGTTTTTAGTGCAAAAATATTGCTGGGTGCATTTATACTGGTATGGGTAAACGATTCTTTTGCATATTTGATTGGAAAGAATTTTGGCAAACAAAAACTATTTGAAAAAATTTCTCCGAAGAAAACAGTAGAAGGGTTTTTGGGCGGACTGTTTTTCTCATGTATTGCTAGTTATTTTATTGCTAGTTTAACTAATACACTAAGTTTTACAAACTGGTTAATGCTGGCTATTATTGTTACTGTTTTTGGAACATTGGGAGATCTAATAGAATCCAAATTTAAGCGTCAGGCCGAGGTGAAAGATAGCGGCACCATTATGCCTGGACATGGCGGTTTGCTGGACCGTTTGGACAGTATTATTTTTGCCTCCCCTTTTATTTACGTATTTTTAAGAATTTTACATTATGTTTCATAAAGAAGGCCATAAAATAATACTCTTCACCTTAATCACAGTTGTAGGCTGCTTTTTATTAGTAGATAGCTTTGTTTCTATATTCTGGTTAAGAACAATAATACTTATTGCATTACTTATATTTTTAATCCTTATTCTACAATTCTTTAGAAACCCTAAACGTCATACCCAACAAAATGATGGTAATGTAGTATCTCCAGTTGATGGTAAGGTGGTAGTGATTGAAGAAGTTTTCGAAAAAGAATATTTTAATGAAAAGCGCTTACAAGTGAGCGTATTTATGTCACCATTAAATGTGCATGTTACACGGTATCCTGTTAGTGGCAACGTAGTATTTAGCAAATATCACCCTGGTAAATATCTTGTCGCATGGCATCCAAAAGCAAGTGAAGAAAACGAACGTACTACGGTGGTAGTAGATAACGCTAAATACGGCAAAGTACTTTACCGACAAATTGCAGGGGCTTTAGCCAAACGCATTGTCAATTATGCTAAAGTAGATGATAAAGCTATACAGGGATCAGATTCCGGATTTATAAAATTTGGATCTCGTGTGGATTTATTTTTACCCTTAGACACCAAAATTAAAGTGAAATTAAACCAAAAGGTACGCGGGGGAGAAAGCATTATAGCACAAATTAATGAGTGATACTTCTTTAAATAAAATCTTTGAGGAAGCGGTAGCGCGAGTTAATGCTCACACAGAGCCTTTTCCTGCTGACACCCTTTTAAAGCTTTATGCTTATTACAAAAAGGCAACTAATGATTATGGTAAACCGCGAAGCAAAAAACCCATCATTAATGCCTTTAAAACCAACGCATTATTTCAGGTTAAGGATATCTCAGAGGATGAAGCAAAACAAGCCTATATAGACTTGGTAAATCAATATTTTCTATATCGTAAATAAGTCAAATCCAACTTCTATAACAAGCCATTCTTGCCTTTTCAAAGCACATCTTAGAATAAACTCTCTTAAATTTCGTTTGCATTGAAGTAAAAAACAACTTATTACTCCTAATGCACAAAAAACTAATTGCCTTATTTGTTACTTCTTTAACGGTATTTAACGGGATTACCCAAACATCAGGTAAGGAAGTGATGAGTGAAAAAGGAGATGGCATATATTCACTATTACGTAAGCATGGTTTAGAGCCAACCAAATATTATTCAATGTTTATTGAGTTAAACAAAGACAGGTTAAAAAATAATAACGCCTTACTGCTAGGAAAAACATACCTTCTTCCTAAACAAGACCAAGACACATTACCCATACTCGATAATTATGGTATAACAGATAGTATCCCGGTTCCTTCTATACAATCACAACCAATAGATACTATTACTACTACTAAAAAAGAAACTATAAAATTTTCAATTTTTGGAAAAGCATATGAAAATATTATAAAAGAGAGTGACATACTAAACGGTGCTATTTACTATTTAATTTCTGGACATGGTGGACCCGATCCTGGTGCTATTGAAATGTATAGTGGCAATCTTATTTCTGAAGACGAGTATGCCTACGATGTTACCCTAAGATTGGCACGTAAACTTATGGCAAACGGCGCGAAGGTTTACGTTATTATAAAAGACCATAATGATGGCATAAGAGATAAAAAAGTGCTGGAAGTAGATTATGATGAAACCTATTATCCCGACAACCCGATTTCTAGAAGCCAAAAACTACGACTTCGTGAGCGTACAAAGGCAGTAAACAAATTGTATTTAAAACATAAAGGTGCTTACCAAAGGTTGATTGTTACACATATTGATAGCCGAAGTAAAGGAAAAAATATTGATGTATTCTTTTATCATGACCATAAAAGTAATAGTGGGAAGACATTAGCATTAAATATTCACAACGCATTTAAACAGAAATACGCAAAACACCAACCAAACCGCACCTATTCTGGGACCGTAAGTTCACGTAGTTTATATGTAATTAAAAACACCTTGCCCGCAATGGTATACATTGAATTAGGAAATATTAAAAACAAAATAGACCAAAGACGTATTCTTAATTATGAAAACAGGGAAGCTTTGGCTAAATGGGTTTATGAAGGACTATTGGTAGATTTTAAAGAGCGTTAAAGTCAAGCTTGTTACACTTTAAAACAGTTTTTTTATTGTAAATTACTCATTCAATTGTAAATAACACTTCAAAAAATATCACCTTATAAACATAGAGTTTTATGAAACCACTTAAAAAAGAAGATATTAAACAGGAAGTTTTCGACCTATATGATGATTATGCACATAATAAATTAGATCGTAGACAGTTTATGGAAAAGCTGTCGCTATATGCCATTGGTAGCATTACAGTAACGTCTTTACTTAGTTTTATTACTCCTAATTACCTTGAAAATTTAGTGGTTCAACCTAATGATAAACGATTGGATTCTGATTATATAACGTACGATTCTCCAAAAGGTGGCGGTTCTATTAAAGGACTATTATCTAAACCTAAACGACCTAAAAAACTACCGGGTATAATAGTTGTGCATGAGAACAGAGGTTTAAATCCTTATATTGAGGATGTGGGTAGACGTGCTGCTCTTGAAGGTTTTATTAGTTTAGCTCCTGACGCACTTTCTCCTCTAGGTGGTTATCCAGGAAATGATGATGAGGGCCGAACATTACAACGACAACGTGATAAACAAGAAATGCTAGAAGATTTTGTTGCTGCATTTAATTATTTAAAAAAACACAAAAACTGTAATGGCAATATTGGTGTAGTAGGATTTTGTTTTGGTGGATGGATTTCTAATATGATGGCTGTTAAAGTACCAGATTTAAAAGCTGCTGTTCCTTTTTATGGCAGCCAACCTTCAGATGAGGATGTTACAAAAATACAAGCACCACTTTTGTTACATTTTGCCGAGTTAGATAAACGCGTAAACGCCGGTTGGCCAGATTACGAAGCTGCTCTTAAGGCAGACAATAAACTATACGAAGCTTATTTTTATCCAGGTGTTAATCATGGATTCCATAATAATAGTACACCTCGATTTGATGAAGCAGCTGCTGCTTTAGCGTGGGAGAGAACGATTACTTTTTTTAACGAAAAGTTAAAATAATCTTATTCAATTAGCTTTTTAACAGCATCAAAATCCAGCCCACCATAATTCCCAGAACTCATTAACAACAATGCCTTATTATCGAAGTTTTGCGAAAAGAGAAAGTTTTTAAAATCGTCTGGATTTGTATAAATAATTAAATCTTTACGTTGAAAGGCTTCAGCGATTTGCTCAAGCGTAACCTCTTCCAATTTTTTAATTTCTACAGCGTGCGGTGAATAAAATACAACAGCTACATCGGCAGCATCTAATGCGCTTTTATATTCTTTTAAAAATTCAGCATTTAAACTACTGTAGGTATGCAGCTCCAAACATGCTACTAAGGTTCTATTTTGGTATTGTTCTTTTACAGCATTGGTTGTAGCTTTTACTTTACTAGGTGAATGAGCAAAATCCTTATATGCCACACTGGTTGTACTTTCAGCTATTCTTTCCAAACGCTTACTAGCACCTTTAAAAGTTGAAATGGCTTCGTAAAAATCATCTTCATCAATACCCATATGCTGGCAAATCCATTTAGCGCCTGCCAAGTTATTCAAGTTGTGTTTTCCAAACACTTCTATTGGCAAATCACCTTCTGGTGTTTCTAAAAGTGTTTGTCCGTTTTCAACCCTATACGCTGGTGTTTGGTATGGTAATTTTCTAATGGTATTATCACTAGCCTCAACAACACGTTTCACCTCTGGATCTTCTTCATTATAATTGATACTTCCTCCGGATATTATGGAATCCACAAAAATGCTAAACTGCTCTACATAGTTTTCATAGGTTGGAAAAACGTTAATATGATCCCAAGCAATACCGCTTAACAATGCTATATTTGGTTTGTACAGATGAAATTTTGGCCGTCTATCAATAGGAGAACTCAAATATTCATCACCTTCTAAAACTATAAAATCATTGTCCTCCGTAAGTTTTACCATTACATAAAAACCTTCTAATTGTGCACCTACCATATAGTCTACATCCTTGTCGTGATAATGCATTACATGTAAAATCATGGAAGTAATTGTAGTTTTCCCATGACTTCCACCAATAACTACTCGGGTTTTGTGTTTGGATTGTTCGTACAAAAATTCAGGATAGCTATAAATCGTTAGTCCTAATTCTTGAGCTTTCAACAACTCTGGATTATCTTCTTTAGCGTGCATCCCTAAGACTATAGCATCTAAACTTGAAGTAATTTTTTCTGGGTACCAACCGAAAGATTCAGGTAATAGACCTTTAGCTTCCAATCGAGATTTTGAGGGTTCAAAAATGGTATCGTCGCTTCCAGTTACCTGATAACCTTTATTATGTAATGCCAGCGCCAAATTATGCATTGCCGCACCACCTATAGCTATAAAATGTACGTTCATGAAACAAATATCAAACTCTAAGTTTAAAGTTCAAAGTTTAATATTAAAAAGTTATGAGCTTAATCAAAGATGTAGGTTTTATTAATCTGAGGGATTTAATGCTTCGACTGCGTTCAGTTCAGGCAACATGTATGAAATCCCCAGCGAAGGTGGCATTGAGTAATGCAAGCCCGACCAGACCTTGGGAGAGAAACGACCAACTATTTAAAACAAAAAATCCAGCCTTTACAGACTGGATTTTTAAATTATAATTACTTAAAAATTAAGCGTTTTGTTTTTTAATTAAATTAAGCGCTGAACCTTCATTATACCATGCAATTTGCGCATTATTGTATGTGTGATTTAGCTTGATTACATCTTTACTGCCATCGGCATGCACTGCTTCTAAGGTTAATTGCTTATCTGGAGCAAACTCATTTAAATCTAGAAAGTTGAAGGTATCGTCTTCTTGAATTAAATCGTAATCTGCTTCATTAGCGAACGTTAAACCTAACATCCCTTGTTTCTTCAAGTTTGTTTCGTGGATACGTGCAAATGATTTTACGATTACTGCCGCAACACCTAAATGACGTGGCTGCATCGCTGCGTGCTCTCTAGAAGAACCTTCGCCGTAGTTATGGTCTCCTACAACTATTGTTTTAATACCTTTTGCTTTGTATTGACGCTGTACATCTGGCACACCCCCATACTCACCAGTTAATTGGTTTTTAACAAAGTTTGTCTTCTTGTTAAAAGCGTTTACAGCACCTATTAAGGTGTTATTCGCAATATTATCTAAATGCCCTCTAAAACGTAACCACGGTCCAGCCATAGAAATATGGTCTGTAGTACATTTTCCAAAAGCTTTAATTAATAATTTAGCTCCTGTGATTGTAGCTCCAAGAGGTTCAAATGGTGTTAATAATTGTAAACGTTCAGAATCATCTTTCACTACTACATTTACATGACTTCCATCAGCTTCTGGAGCAAGATAACCGTTATCTTTTACATCAAAACCTTTAGGTGGCAATTCCCATCCTGTTGGTTCGTCTAACATTACTTCTTCGCCATTTTCGTTAATTAAGGTATCCGTTAACGGATTAAAATCTAAACGACCAGCAATGGCAATTGCCGCAGTTAATTCTGGAGACGCTACAAAAGCGTGCGTGTTTGGATTTCCATCCGCACGTTTCGCAAAGTTTCTATTAAATGAATGCACTATACTATTTTTTGGTGCATTTTTTGGATCTGAATATCTTGCCCATTGCCCAATACATGGGCCACAAGCGTTCGTAAATATTTTAGCATCTAGTTTTTCAAATACTTGAAGAATGCCATCGCGTTCTGCTGTATAACGTACTTGCTCTGAACCTGGATTAATACCAAATTCTGCCTTAGTTTTTAAACCTTTATCTAAAGCCTGTTGCGCAATAGAAGAAGCCCTTGATAAATCTTCATATGAGGAGTTTGTACAAGATCCAATCAATCCCCATTCTACTTTTATCGGCCAATCATTGGCTTTAGCCTTTTCAGTCATTTCAGAACCCACAGCCGTAGATAAATCTGGAGTGAATGGTCCGTTTAGTAATGGTCCTAATTCCGATAAGTTAATTTCAATCACTTGATCAAAATACTGCTCTGGATTTTCATATACTTCAGGATCTGCAGTTAAATGCGCTTTTACTTTGTTAGCAGCATCAGCAACATCTTCCCTATCGGTAGCGCGTAAATAGCGCTCCATTGAATCATCATACCCAAATGTTGAAGTAGTAGCTCCAATTTCAGCTCCCATGTTACAAATGGTTCCTTTTCCAGTACAAGACATTGATAAGGCACCAGGACCAAAATATTCAACAATTGCTCCTGTTCCACCTTTTACGGTAAGAATTTCAGCAACTTTTAAAATCACATCTTTCGGCGCAGTCCAACCAGATAATTTTCCAGTTAATCTCACACCGATTAATTTAGGGAATTTTAATTCCCATGCCATACCTGCCATTACATCAACTGCATCGGCACCACCAACACCAATAGCTACCATACCTAAACCACCAGCGTTTACAGTATGAGAATCTGTACCAATCATCATTCCGCCAGGGAACGCATAGTTTTCTAAAACTACTTGGTGAATAATTCCTGCTCCGGGTTTCCAAAATCCGATACCGTATTTATTTGATACAGATTCTAAAAAATCAAATACTTCACTACTTACTGAGTTTGCATGTTTTAAATCAGTTGCGGCACCTTCTTTAGCTTGAATTAAGTGGTCACAATGTACCGTAGTAGGTACTGCAACTTTACTTTTTCCCGCTTGCATAAACTGCAAAAGCGCCATTTGAGCGGTAGCATCTTGACATGCGATTCTATCAGGAGCAAAATCAACATAATCCTTTCCTCTTACAAATGCCTTGGTAGGGTTCCCATCCCATAAGTGATTATATAATATTTTTTCAGAAAGCGTCAACGGCTTTCCAACAACTTCGCGTGCTTTATCCACTCGCTCTGCCATTGTGGAGTAAACTCCTTTTATCATCTCAATGTCAAATGCCATATAAAATTTTTTAAGGTTTTAGTTATTGTTTTACAGTCTCGCAAAATACGAAATTATTACAAAGATTTAAAAATTATGCTGCGATTACTAATACTTAAGATACTTATTTACTATTACGTTATTTTAAATGCAAATGATTGTATTTTTTTTAGTCGGAATTAACTATTTCTAATGAATTAATAATTCTGAATTTACCATTTATCAATACCTTTGAAACATACGAAACAAAACTAAATGCTTTTAATTCTTTTAAGCTGGGTTTACATTGCCCTAACATGTTTCAATTTTGGAGTTGTCTTTCGTAAACTCTTCAAGATTGATGACTGCCACATTGCAATACATCAAATACTAGGGCTTTTCCTTTATACTTTACTTACCAGTGTATTTGCCTTCTTCATAAGAATTAATATTGAATACTATATTGGTATTTTGATATTGAACATTTTCATGACATTTATGTTTAGGAAAGCAGCTATTGCATTCTTAAATAAATTTAAAAATACATTTAGGTCGTTCAAAATTCAAAATAAACTAATATTCATCTTGCTGTTTATTTTGGTATTAGCCCAAAGTGCCACTAAACCTTATCTTATTGATAATGAGACGTATTACATTCAAACCATCAAATGGATTAATGAGTTTGGCTATGTTAAAGGACTGGCAAATTTACACTTGTTTTTAGGACAGAATTCATCGTGGCACACCTTGCAAGCAGGTTTTAATTTTTCATTCCTATCCAATGTTTTTAATGATATTAACGGATTTATTTTTGTTGTTTTAGGCTTTCTATTTGTTGAAAAGTTAAATGAGGCACCTAATAATTATAATTATTTTTTAGGGTTGGTGCTCGTATTCAGTTTGTTCTTTATGCAATTTGTAAACGCCCCTTCTCCTGATTTAATCATCTTTTTAATAGCACCCTATGTGATTTACGAATACCTGTTATATAACGCTAATATTTCAAGCTCTAAATTCAACATCCTATTTAGCTTGGTTCTTTTTTTATGTTTTGTAAAAGTAACAATGGTAGTGCTCTCTATTTTGATCGTTGTGCTTTTCCTTAACAACTTCAAAACTCTAAGGGCGAGTATCCCACAATATACCATACTCTCACTTTTTGTCTTTGGCCTGTTTTTACTAAAGAACTATACGTTTTCTGGATATTTGCTTTATCCAATATCGGCTTTTGATATTTTACATGTAGATTGGAAGCTACCACCAGAGCTGTTACAACTCTATAAAACTGGCACTTATCAATCTGGGATGAACAACATAGATGTCTCACAATTTAACCTTGTGGAAAAACTAAAATACTGGTTGCAAATTCCAAAGCTTCATGGGCTATTTAATAAAGTATTTTTGATGTTATTAATGGTATTCCCGTTTTGCATCATTAAAAGCAAAAACAAAAAACCATTGCTTGTTATTTATACGTTAGCCGTTTTACAATTTGTAGTAGTATGGTTAAATTCGCCGCAGTACCGATTCTTCTTTGTTTTTATCGTGATCCTTTCACTTTTAATAGTTGTTCACGTATTTAAATCTCGAAAATTAGGTATAAACATCATTTATGTGTCATTGGTATTAAGCGCTATTCCTATTTTTATTCCCATAGATTTAAACAGCTTTACCTCTAATAACTTTGCAATGTCTATGAGTAATTTTAAACTTAAAAACATTATGGTTCCTGAAGAAAACACAAAAACACAAACTACATTTTCTAAAGAAATTATCAGTGGTTTTGAATTTAATTCACCTGGTAAAGATGTATTTTTTTGGGGCACTGGTAATGGTGATTTACCCTGTGTGAATAAACAGCAGGTGGAATATATTAAAAAATATTATCATTTGGTACCTCAGCTAAGAACAGACGATTTGCGAGATGGGTTTATTTCTTCAAAAGTGAGTACAAAATAATTTTTGTACTATGTTTCGACTGTGGTCAGTTTGAAACAGAAATAACTAAAACATTAGAACAAACTTTTAATAACCTGTTTTTCAGTAATACCCTCGGCTTCTGCTTTATAGTTTTTTATTATACGGTGCCTTAATACGCTAGTAGCCACGGCTTGTACATCTTCGTTATCTGGAGAGAACTTCCCATTAATAGCGGCATGCGTTTTTGCTGCTAAAATTAAGTTTTGTGATGCCCTTGGGCCTGCACCCCAATCAATATACTGTTTTACAATTTCTGGAGCGGCTGTACCTTCTGGCCTTGTTTTCCCAACCATAGCAACTGCATATTCAATAACATTATCAGCAACAGGAATTCTTCTAATAACATGCTGATACTCCAAAATTTCCTCAGCAGAAAATAAAGCATTTACCTCTACTTTCTCATCATTTGTGGTTGCCTTTACAACTTGTACTTCCTCTTTAAATGATGGGTATTCTAGATTTATGGCAAACATAAAACGGTCTAACTGCGCTTCAGGTAACGGATAGGTTCCTTCCTGCTCAATTGGGTTTTGAGTTGCGAGTACAAAATAAGGCAAACTTAATTTGTAGTGGTGTCCAGCTACAGTAATTGCCCGTTCTTGCATTGCTTCTAGTAACGCGGCTTGTGTTTTTGGCGGCGTTCTATTTATTTCATCTGCTAATATAATGTTTGCAAAAATGGGTCCTTTTACAAATTTAAAATGGCGGTCTTCATCTAAAATTTCACTTCCCAATATATCACTTGGCATTAAATCTGGAGTGAACTGAATACGCTTAAAATCTAGCCCTAAAGCTTGAGCTATTGTATTTACCATTAACGTTTTAGCCAACCCAGGCACACCAATAAGCAAAGAGTGGCCACCTGAAAAAACCGAAATTAAAATTTGGTTTATTACCTCGTCTTGTCCAACAATTACCTTGGCTATTTCTTGTTTTAAAGCTTTATATTTTTTTACAAACTGTTCTACTGCAGCAACATCAGACATAAACTACTATTTTTTTAACCAATTACTAGAAAATTCACAATCTCTCATACTGCCAGTAATTTTAATGTAAGTATCATCAATTTTTTCTTCCTGCCAATCTTCGATGGCTTTAATTTTCTTTTCGTTTAAGGCTAATTCTTTTATTTTTAAAAAATCAGTCGCGTAATCTGCATCATGATCTTCTACTCTGTCAGATACTGTTAAAATCTTAAATTTAAGTTTGTTAGACCTGTCAGTCTCCCCTAAAACAGGACTTACTTCACCATCCTTTAAATCTTGTATTTGAGCGTATAATTCTGGATCCATTCGTGTCAGCTCAAAATTATAATCTTGTGTTTCTGGATTAATCAACTGGCCTCCGTCAAATTTAGTTACCTCATCATCACTAATTTCTTTAGCAGCTTCCGCAAATGTAATTTCACCGTCTAAAATTTGTTGTCTTACTTTTTCTAATTTTTCTTTAGCTTCCAGTTTTGCCTCGTCTGACACTTCAGGCATTAAAAGTACGTGACTAACATCGTACTCTTGTCCTCTTATTTTTTCTACATACACAATATGAAACCCAAAATCTGTTTCAAAAGGTTCAGATACCTCACCCTCTTGCAACGAAAATGCCGCTTCCCTGAACTCCTTTACCATTCTAGGTTTGTTTCTGTTTAACGTGTATTTATAACCCGATTGTTTTATCCCAGGATCTTGACCATATAAAATTACTTTAGACCGAAAACTTGCACCGTTTTCCTCGACATCGGCCTTAAATTGATTTAATTGGTTTATTATCCTTTGTTTTTCTGCGTCTGAAACTTTTGGCTCAACTACAATTTGTGCCACTTTTAATTCGGTTCCAAAACTTGGTCTTTCTTCCTTTGGAATTTTGTTAAAAAACTGTCTTACCTCTTCAGGCGTAATCTCTACCTCTTCAATAACTTTTGCCTGCATGCGTTGTGCCAACATCATATCCTTGTTGGTTGTAAACATTTCTTCTCTAAGGCTTTCTTCATTTTCTTTATTATAGATTCGAAGTAATCTATTCATATCTCCATTAACCTGTCCTAGGAATTGCTGAAGTTGATAATCTACATTATTTCTCACCTCGGCATCAGACACCAAAATACTGTCTTGTATGGCATGGTGTGCGTACAATTTATTCTCTAAAAGTTTACCGAAAAGCTGACATCTGGTAATATTTTTAGTATCAACTCCCGATGCCTGTAGTTGTAAAAACTCTTTATCAATATCAGAGTTTAAAACGATGTAATCACCAACTACACCAGCCACACCATCTACTTTTACTGGTTTAAAACCATTAGTTGAATCTTGAGCTTTTTCTTGTACTTTTGTATTAGCGTCAACTGACGACTCATCTTCAATAATTTCTTGTGCCTGCACTGAAAACGCAACAAGAAATAGTAATGCAAACACTATTCTTGCGTTAGTTATATATTTCAAATTCTTTATTTTTAATAGCATCTTTTGTGATATCTTTTTCTAATTCTTTGATGAGTTCCAACTTACGCTTGTTAATTACAATTTGGCGTATTGTTGGTTTCACATATTCTAATGGTGCCGTATCATTTCGCAACAAAACGTCATTAACCTGCATCAAATATACTCCTAATGAGTCTTTGAGTTGTACAAAATTAGATTTTTTTAACAGTTGATTTTTATTTTCAGAATTTACCCCTGGTATTTTTGTTATTACCTGACTCATTTTCACCCAAATAGAATCGTTTAACGAGTAAGATTTAAATTGAATTGCTATAGAATCCAACGCTGTTTTATCCTTGTTTTCAAATCTTCTAAAACGCTCTTTAATCGTATTATAATTTATGATATTTTCATCTACGTGAATGTACCTAAACTTTAACAGCTCTTCGTTCAACTTAAATGCATCTTTATTAGCTTCATAATACTTGGTCGCCTCCTCATTACTAACAGCAGTATCCAAGTTTTTACTAACCAATGCCTCTAAATACGCTTTACTAAACAAATCGTTCTTGTATTGATTGACCAGTTTATTAAAACTTTCTTGCTTTTTTTCGCTTAAGTTTAAATGTGCTCCGTCAACTAAAAGCTGCTCTGTTGCCCATTCTTTTATATAATTCTGTATTATTAATGCACTATCTTGACCTGTAACCCCTTCTGACACCAATCCGTCTAAATCCTCTTCATAAAGATAAGCATCGTTTACCCTAGCAACTGGTTTGCGCTCATCGTTTTTTTTAAATATATCGCAAGATATCGTCAAAGCTAGAAGACATAATATGAGGAGGGATTGTAAACGCACGACTATCATTTAATTTCTGCTTTAACTCTTTTTAAAGCTTCAGTATTAATAACAACTTTATATTTTTTTTTTAACTCCTCTAGCCACAATTTTTCTTTATAGCTCTGGTAATCACTCATTACTAAACCTTTAACTTCTTCATAAGGCTTTTGTTGCTTGGGAAAAACTTCGTTTACCTTAGCCACAATAAAACCGTTATTGTGTTTATATACTTTAGAAATTCCTCTCTGTAAATCAAAGTTTTTAGGTAAAGCTTGGTGATCTAAACCCATGGTGTCTATTGTAAAAATTACATTTACTTCACCATTTGTATTAACCAATGATTTAATATCCTCAACAGCTATATCTTCTTCCATCAGTTTCGCCACTTTTTTAATTACCTTCTTATTAGCTGAAGACGCCACTTCTGCAGTTATGCGTTTAGGCCAAAAATAATCTGTTTTATTGTTTTCGTAATACGCTTTAACTTCCACAGAATCTGTTTTTGCAGCTTGCCAAATCGTACTTTCCATTAAATCAAATAGCAATAACCCATCCCTGTATTCTCCTAAAATATGGGCATAATCTTCGTTTTCGTTTTCTAAATTTTCTTCTTGATATTTTTTCAAGCTTGAATTTAAAAATGACTCATATGCATTATCAACTATTTTCTCAAAACTCTGCTCTCCTCTTACGCGCTTCTGATGAGTGACTAGAAAATCACCAAAATCGCCATAAGTAATTGTGCTATCACCAATTATAATAAATCGTTCTTCTCTTTTAAAGTCTTCAGGCAACTTCCATGTACGATTGAAAAAGTTATTATTTAATATAGACGAGAAATAACTTAAATCTGGTGTTTGACCGTCAATTTTATATTTTTCTTTTAGTTTAGAAATCAAAGCATCTTCAATCAACTTAGAGCGCTCATCTCGTTTCACCTTGTTTTCTAATTCTGGCTTAAGTGCATCAAAATCGCCAATAGGTTTTATGTTTTCAAGTTTAATAATGTGCCATCCAAATTTCGTTTTTATAGGTTCTGAAATATCTCCCTTGTTTTGTAAAGCAAAGGCAGCTTCTTCAAATTCAGGCACGCTTAACTGTCCGCTAGAAAATGGTTTTAATAAGCCACCACTAGGTGCGGAATTTTTATCATCGGAAAACTCCTTAGCTAAAGCCTCAAACTGTTCACCTTGCTGAAGTTTTTTATAAATATCTCTTATTCTAGCCTCTGCGTTAGAAAGCGTATCGCCTTTGTTTGTAGTAATCATGATATGCTTAACCGTACGCTCACCTCTTGCCTTACGCTTATCTAAAACTTTAACAATATGATATCCAAAACGTGTTCTAAAAGGTTGGGAAATCTCCCCTACAGGAGTATTATATGCCACTTTTTCAAACTTATAAACCATTTTGAAACCAGAAAACCAGCCTAATTCCTCACCAAATACTGTTTTACCGTTGTGCACTTCTTTTCTAACACGTTCGAAGTCTTCTTTTAGTGCACGCTCGCGTAAATTTATAATGCTATTAAACGCCGCCAATGTGTCTTGGGGTTTAGCATCTTCGGCTACACGTACTAAAATATGATTTGCTTTTACCTCACTTGAAATATGGTTGTAAGCTTCCTTAACTAATTCGTTATTCACATTAGAATCAGTCATGTAATTTTTAGCCAATTGCTTTTTATAGGTTTGTAGCTCTCTTTTGTAATTTGACTTTTCATGTAAACCCTGTGCTTTTGCTTCTTTCAGTTTTAATTTATAGTTAGTGAACAACTTTAAATATTCATCCACATCTTTTTGGGATTCATCTTGCACTAGATTGAGATTCTTATTATATACTCTTAAAAATTCAGAGACATAAACCGGTTCTCCTGCAACGGTAAACAACACATCTTCTTCTAATGTTTGGGCAATTGCAGAAAACGTAATAAAGAACGAAAAGACTAGAGAACAATACTTCAATTTCATAATAAAAATTAATATTCAACAGATACAAAAATACTAATATATGCCTTTAAAACAAGTTGTGCATACAAACGCAAATAAAGGGGTTTTATTTTAATTTTTTAAGGCTATTAACACTATTTTTAAGACCTTTGAACAGAAAAAAAAGCTATGCGAAAACTAAAGCTAATATGGGATTTTCGAGGACCAAATGCTGAAAAAATTGCCGAACACCACGTGGTCCATTTAAAAGAATACATAAAAATTGAAAGACTGGAATTAAATATTACTGGCTTTGAAGCAATTAACGATTTACATTCCATCGCTTTCATGGTTGTAACAGAAGCGCAAATGAAACCTGTTAGAGATGCTTTAAAACCGCACCGTGGACAGGTTTACACACAATAAGTTTTAAACTTTACCGCTTTTTAAAAAAATACGCCAAACACCTTCATTAAATTATCACATATATTTATTACTTTCGGAACTCTTAATTGCTGTGGATGGATATAGACCAACTTGTAGAAAGGTTTCAAAAAAAAGACGTAAAGGCTTTTGAAAAATTGTATGCGATGTATAGTGACAGTATGCATGGTGTGATATACAATATTGTTAGGAATAATGATATTGCTGAAGAAGTTATGCAAGATGTATTCATTAAAATATGGTATAAGTCTGATAGCTATTCTAAACAAAAAGGGCGTTTTTTTACTTGGATTTTGAACATAGCCAGAAATGCTGCAATTGACAAAATACGCTCCAAATCTTTTAAAAAAGGAAAACAAAACCTCAATACTGATTTTTTCGTAGATATTATTGAGACCCATGAAAGTTTAGATGATAAAACTGATGCCATAGGAGTTAAAGCTTTTGTGAGCAAGTTGGCTGAAAAATGTAAAGAAGTTATTGAACTGCTTTATTTTAAAGGTTATACACAAAGTGAAGCGTCCGAGGCCTTAAACATGCCAATTGGGACAATTAAAACAAGAAATAGAAACTGTATTCAAGAATTAAGGAATATGGTTTTAAATTAAGGATATGGATATCAACGCATATATAGCATCTGGAGTTTTGGAACTTTACGTAGCTGGAGCACTTTCTGAAGAAGAAAATGCGGAAGTGTATGCGCTTATGCAAAAACATCCAGAGATTTTACAAGAAGTTTTAGAGATTGAAGCTGCAGTTATAAAACTTACAGCATCCGTCTCACAAAACAATAATGCCTATATTTTAAAAACCGTAAAACAACATTTGAACCTAGATGACCACGACACTAAAGTTGTACCATTAACAAACCCTAAATATAATTGGTTTACCTACACAGGTTGGGCTGCCTCAATTTTGCTTGCAGCTGGATTCTTTTGGGCTGTAAACCAAAATAAACAATTACAAAGTGATATTCAAGTTGCAAGAACTCAACAATCGCTTATGGAAATACAGATTGAAAATTCAAAAAATAGTTTAGAAGAGGCCAATACGTTAATTTCTGTACTGCGAGACGACAATATTTCTAGGATTCCGCTTGCGGGTCAAGGCAATTTTCAAAATACTTATGCAAAAGTATATTGGGATAAAAACACCAATCGTATTTTCTTAGACGCCGAAGGATTGCCAGATCCTCCACCAGGCAAAGTATATCAGGTGTGGTCTTTAACATTAAATCCGCTTACGCCCACAAGTTTAGGGACTATTGACAATTTTATAACAGACTCCAACAAAATTTTCGAAATAGAAAACACTAATTCCAGTGAAGCATTTGGTATTACTTTAGAACCTGCTGGAGGAAGTGCCACCCCTACTATGGAGCAACTTTATACTTTAGGTGTAGTCTCGAGTTAGTAAGTCTATTTCCTTTTATTTTAGGTTATGCTAAACTAAAAATCATTCCTGTTCATCGAATAATGCACGTAGTAAATCTTTTTATTCACGATTACATGTTAAGCACTTCAATTAATGAGCTGAAAATTTAAAAGATAGGCGCAGTTATTTTTTTAAGAAAATCATTATAAACTATAAATAGAAAACCCCTATCACATCTCTGCAATAGGGAGTTTCCTTTCAAACAAAAACCTAAAAACCAACCTAATTTAAGGTTTTATAAACAGCAACTAATTCCCTCAAATTATATTGCTTTAGTTTTAAATGCTCCTAATATTTTCAGTCATTAATGGTCCTAATTCGAAACTACTTTGTAATAATTCTTTCTTTAGTTTTTTAGCATCTTTCATTTTTCCGTTTGCCTTATAAATTTCTGCCATATGGTATAAGACTTCTGGTTCAAAAGTTTTTCCTGCGACATGATTTTCAATTACTTCTAAAGCATCTTTTATATCACCATGGTTGTAATATGTCCAAGCTAATAAATCGTATGATTGTGCTGTAGGCCGGTTGCTAATTTCTTCATTAGCTATTCTTAATGCTTTTGCTGTCTCCGCTTTATTTTCAGCAAAAAGCAACACATTGTACTTATTATACATTTCACCATACAATGTGTTTTCTACTGCCTTTTTATATAATTCAATTTCTTTTTCTTTGTAGAGATCGTCTCCTTTGAATTGGGCAATTTCAGCCTTAAGTAAATGATAATCCGGCGCGCTATATGACATTGAAATCGCATTCAAAATACGTAAAGCCTCATCTGCATTTTTTTCATGTGAATATATTATCCAAGCAATTCCTTTTTTTGCATAGGCATTGTTGGAATCGATTTCTAAAGCTTGAAGATAATGTTCATAAGATTTTTTTATTTGTCCTGCATGTCCGTAGTAATCTGCCAGATTCGTATAAGCCCACTGCATCAACACTTTATTTTTAGTAGCTTTTACCATTTCGGTGGCTTTTTCTAGATATAGAATTGCATTATCCAAATCACCATTATGATCACTCCACTTTGATAGTCTTATCAAAAAATCAAAATCTTTAAAATTTTCAATTTTGGTCAAATACGTTTTAGCTTTGTTAATGTTGCCCAATTCCAAATGCACATCAAATAGCATTTTTTGGGATGATTTTAAGCGTTCACCGATAACTTCCGCTTTTTCTAAAAGATTTAGTGCTTCTTTAAATTTGTGTTGAGAAATATAGTTTCTTGCTAGAGCTCTTAAATAGCTAGAACTCCCATAATTGGTTGCTTCATTGGCTTGAATTAAATTTTTTTCAGCACTAATCAAGTATTCTATTTTTCCTGTTTTGTTAAATAGAAGAGACTGAGATGCTGCTGCTTTTACCAAATACGGAAACTGATTTGGTTCTTTTTCTAGCTTTTTTTCCCAAAAGATATAATCTTGTTGTGCAGCATCTAAAATCTCATCTTGTTCAACCTGTAAATAAGCGCTATAGTCTTTAGTGTTGGTAATAATTTCTGGAGTATTTGTTTGTGTTTTACACCCAAGTACAAATAATATGGCTGTAAAACATATAAGTTTTAAAGGTTTCATTTTGTTATGTTTTTTTTGTTTGAATAAAAATTTCCGAGCATGCTTGGGGAAACACACTCGGAAAGGAATCTTACCAAGGTGAAGCTAAATAAGGAAATGAACTTAAAAAGTCTTTATCGTTTGCATCAACATTGTCGTTTGATAATGTTGGATTCTCCATGAAATCTTCTCCACCAAAAATCAACAATAATTCAACTGTAATTACATCATCAGCCAAAGCTCGCCCAGTAAGCACATTAGTACCATCGAAAAACGTAGTAGGACCGTCTAGCGATACATTTAAAACATCTGTTGCTAATAATCCCGTAAATGCCACAGCATCTTGACCAAGAGCATTCATCCCTCCATTGGCATATGCAGGACTTAATGCTAGCAAATTAGCTTCAAACATACTTTGAAATGCAGTATTCTGTTCTGAAGGAATCGTTGTATTAAACATATCCTTATTTGCGGAAGACACAAAAACAGTGTTTACTGCTGGTCTTCCCATTTGATCTGCTTGGGTATATGTTCCGGAAAAATCAGGACCTGGTAAAGTCTTTACATCATCATCATTATTTGAACAATTGAATGCCAAAACTGATACTAATATTGCTAGTGTATATATTTTTAAAGTTTTCATAATTTATATCTTAATAAGGTTATTGATTATTTTGTTTTGGTTTCTACCCAGGTGTTTATGGTTCCCGTACTTCCAATCATAGATTTTGGCACTTCAACTACTATTGACATTACATTACTACCCGCAAAAGTGTCTGATCCAGGATCATTAAAGCCATTTGCATTTCCTGCTATGATTTCAGAATATTGTGCAAAATCCATAAAAAATGGATCATCTCTGGGTCCGGCAAAAAAGCTCATTCCAGAATTTTCGCTAATCATTGGGGTTTCGCCATATTGGGTTATATCTACAACACCATTAACAGCAGAATTGCTTTGAATTACACTTGCCAAACCTGTTTGCGAGGGCACTGTAGGCCCAAAAAAGTACATTTTACCATCCCTGGGAATGGCTTGTATTACCAAATCCTCTACATTATCCCCTGTATTATCTATATTGATTTCTACTAATACACCTTCATCAAAAGAAGCATTGGCCGTATTAGCAGGACTTATCAAACCCTGTACATTTACCACAAACGCAATATTATTGGTGTTTTCGCCCTGAAAGGCATAAAAATCGGTTACATCACTTGTTCCGCCTTGAACAGCTGGAGCATCAATATGGTCCGCTGCAATTGCGAAGAAGCCTGCTACCGCTAAAACTCCTACGCCTAAAATTGTTTTTAAATTTTTCATGATTTTGAGATTTTGTTGTTATTATTGTTTCACTCTCAACTATACCTACGGAAAATTGGTTTTAGCGGTTTTGTTAAAATTTTGTTAAAGAAAATTTAATCCTAAGTCTTTACTTAAAAGCTTATTTTTACATTTCCTAATTAGAATTATGAACCCATCATCATCTGGCTGGATAAAAAAACTGGAAAGTGAAGTTGTTATAAACAATCGCTTTTTAAGTTATAATATGGAAACCTTTTATGACGCTCTAAGGTCTTGTGGCTTTGTATATGGTAGCAATCGAGACGTTGCTGCTCAAGTTATTTTGCAAAATGACATAAAACTTACGGAAGATGAAATTTGTAAAATAAATCTTTATTTAGCTTTATTCTACACCCATAAAAACTCTAAAGTTGATAATGATTTTGTAAAAAGTGTGATAGAGTTTTATTCTGAAATTAATGCCAACAACACCTCCTTTCTTTCCTCTTTTCTAGGAGGAAACGAACCAAGGGAGCAACTTGAAGGTATTATACACAAGCGTATTCAAATAGATGACAATGTCTTTACCAAAAATTTTAATTACTTTTTGGTAAATGCATTGTTGTATTTAGATGTTCTAGGGTACCAAAAGTTTTTAGAGCAAAAGGAATTATCGGCTTCTTACATGAAAAATCTAGAGGCCGCTATTGTAACTATTTCATTAGACGTACTAAATTCTAAAGAAACTAAAAATGATTATGATGAAAGCCTAATGGAGCTATTTGAATCTTCGCTCAGATATCACAATACCAAAAGCTTAGATTATAAAAAAGCAATAGAACTTATTGTAGCTGAAAATGAAAAGTTTTACATGTTAGATTTGGCATGTATGGCAACTTGGAGTGACCAAACCATTGATGTTGGTGAGCATGCTTTTTTGGAAAAATTAGGTAAGGATTTGAATTTAAATTTATCTAGAATTCACCAATCTATTAAGTCTATTAACAATTTTTATTCCAAACATAAAGACAGTATTGCACTCTTTAATTCTAAAAATGCAGTAAAGAATTTTTACAACAACTCTACGTCTATGGTTAATAAACTCATAACCAGAAACCGTAAAAGATTGTATAAAGAACTCGTAGACAGTAAAGACCTTATGGTTTTGTTAACACAATCTACGGTTAGAGAATTAAATAAAGAAGAGCAACATAAAGTACAAGAACAATTATTAGATATTTTTAAATCTATACCAAGTTTGGCTATTTTTATGTTACCAGGCGGTGCACTATTATTACCTCTTGTTGTTAAGTTTATACCAAAGTTATTACCCTCTGCATTTGATGAAAATAGAATTGAAAAATAATTTTTGAAAACTTAGAAAAGACTAAAGAGAAACGACTTAACATAAATATTAAAATTTAATGGAAACTAAAAGTAATAACCTCAACACATTTAGAATCCTATATTTAATTAAGGGCATATTAACCTTTTGCTTTTCACTATTCTTTTTTATTTATGCCTGTATTGGTTTTTTTGTAAATAGAGCTATAGAACATTCTGAACAACCCCAAGAGCTTCCGTTTAATTTTGGTTGGTTATTTGTTATTATTGGTGGCGTCGGAATAATTGCTTGCATCGTTCTCGGTATTTTAAATTTATTAGCTTCAAAATATATTAAAGAAACAAAATACTATAATTTTATTTACGCCATAGCCGTCATAAATTGCTTAACTGGAATTCTTGGAATTTTATTGGGTGTTTTTACCTTAATAGAACTCACAAAAGAGGACGTTAAAGGCCTTTTTAATAAATAAAACAATGCTCGCCCCAAAAAAACTACCCATGCTTAAAGGCTCACTTCGTAAATCACACTTCGGAAGTATTTATATAGCTATTTATTATTTAGTTAAGGTTTTAACTTTATTTATAATATTTGGTTATATTTATTGAAGTGCTTCTATTCCTTATTTTTCAAATAGAAATAAAGAAAGATTAGCCCTTATTGAAAAAGGAGCCGATGCAAGTATTTTTGTAAAAGGCAAAACACAAACAGCACCTATTTGGAAAGTACTTATTTTAAATTTTGCCTTTTTTTAATAGGTATTGGTATTGGCGTTTTTATTGCCAGTTTATTGGAAAACTATACCACCCTTTATGAAGATGCCGTATATCCAGCAACTATTTTCCTCATGGCAGGAATAGGGCTATTTATTGGCTTTAATATGACTAAAAATTTAGATAAAGAATAATTAACTTTAACTAATCTTTACTTTTGTAAAAACTGTTTTCTAAATACTAAAAGTAGTTTATTTATTCCACAGGGAAATCAAAATAGGTAGTTGAGTAAGGCTCATTTCTTAGAGTAAAATGCCACCACTCTCTAGGATAATTTATAAAGCCATGTTTTAACATTACCCTTTGCAACAGTTCTCTATTTGCTTTTTGTACAGCAGTAATATTCGCGTAATTTATCCAAGATTGCCTCCCAAAAAAATCGTAAGGACTTCCCATGTCTAATTCTTTATTGGTAGTTTTATTAATAATAGTAATGTCCACCGTACTTCCCTTTGTATGTCCAGACCTAGTGGCGATATACTCTTCCTTGAATAAATCAGCCTTCTTTACATTAGGATAAAACTTAGCCTTGTTTATCGTATCGTTTAGGTTTTTTGCCCACCTCATAAAATGATTAACTGCGCGTTGTGGACGATAACCATCATAAACTTTAAGTGCTAAATTTTTTTTATGTAGTTCTGTTTGAACCTTCTGCAATGCTAAAACAGTTTCTTCTGTTAAAATTAAACAGTGCTTATTATAACCATCAATAGTATCGCCAATGAAATTATTATTTCCGTAATAGCGTAATTCAATTTCTAAATCAGGAATTAAATTTTTAGCATAAACAAATTTCTCGGGTAATTGGCAGTACCCAAGGCAAACCATAAAAAAACACAAAAAAGTGTAACTTAACTTCATTTAAAAAATCATTTGTGCTAATTTAGAAAATAAAAATCATGCGGTTATTGAATGCTGAAAATTTAAACCTGGAAGATGCAGATGTAACTTATTATCCAAACTTTTTTGATAAAACGGAGGCCGACAAATACTTCAAAAATCTCTTTGACGAAATTCCATGGCAACAGGATGACATAAAAGTGTTTGGTAAAACTTACAATCAACCCAGATTAACTGCTTTTTTTGGTGAAAACAACCAACCATATTCCTACAGTAATATTACTATGTTGCCTAAACCATTTGAAGGTCATATACTAGAGATTAAAAACACAATTGAAGGCGCCTTAAACACCTCTTTTACAAGCTGTTTAGCAAATTTATATCGTAATGGAAAAGATAGTAATGGTTGGCATGCTGATAATGAGAAGGAATTGGGTGAAAATCCCATTATTGCGTCTATTACACTTGGAGAGGAACGCGTGTTCCATTTTAAACACAAATACGATAAAAATCTAAAGAAAAAACTAGTACTAAAACATGGAAGCCTCCTGTTAATGCAGGGAACAACACAGGAATACTGGTTACACCAAATACCAAAAACATCAAGAAAAATTAGCCCAAGAATTAATCTAACATTTCGCATTATTCCACAAAAAAACCGAGTTCCCTCAAACTCGGTTCTTTCTTAATTTGCTTTTATATTATGTGCTAGATTTGGGGTCTCCACATCAACAACATAACGCAAATATTAATTAATTAATCCATTGAACTAAAAAGTATGTTATTTAGTACGAGTCAAATATAAAAACCAATTTTAATTGAAACGATTAAAAACATAAATAATCGATGAAATACATATTTTTTTAACACACTTCGTCGATATAATACAAATCATCGATGAAATGCACAAAATACAATTCAATAATATAAAAAAAGCACCCTAAAAATAGGATGCTTTTTTACTAACTAACCAACCAAAATATGAAATTACATTTCTAAAGTTTAAAGTAACCACTCAATAAACTATTCTTTGAAGTGTAACTGTTTCATATTAATCAACTACTATGCCAAAAATTAATTTACACTCCTAATTTTTTACTTATCTTAGAATCTTTTAAATAAAAACCTTATGAATACTCAACCTATTTTCACCCAAGACACTATAGTTTTTGGGTTGCTTATGTTAGCTCTTGGGTTTGTGTTTTACACTTCAAGTAGTTCTAATTCATTTTGGAAAAAATTCTATAAATACATTCCTGCGCTACTAATGGCATATATGCTACCAGGTGCTTTAACTACTTTAGGCGTAATAGCACCGGAATGGACTACCACCAGTGCTTCTGGGGAAATTATAGAACATAAGTCCCAAGTATATTATATAGCTAGTAGATTTTTATTACCTGCCGCTTTGGTGTTAATGACCTTGAGTATAGACTTAAAGGCTATTTTTAATTTAGGTCCTAAAGCACTAATAATGTTTTTAACGGGAACAGTGGGGGTAATTATTGGTGGCCCTATTGCAATATTACTAATTTCTATGGTTTCTCCCGAAACTGTTGGAGGAGCGGGTCCGGATGCCGTTTGGCGGGGTTTAGCCACCTTGGCTGGTAGCTGGATTGGTGGTGGTGCAAACCAAGCAGCGATGTTAGAAATTTATAAATTCAATACAGATAACTATGCCGGAATGGTAATAGTAGATATTGTTGTTGCCAATATTTGGATGGCTATATTGTTATTAGGCATTGGAAAATCTGATAAAATTGACAATTGGTTAAAAGCTGATAACAGCGCTATTGAAGTTTTAAAAGAACGCGTTTCGTCTTATGCTAATAAAATTTCTAGAAACCCTACTTTGAGTGATTTAATGGTTATTCTTGGTATAGCTTTTACTATTGTTGGCACCTCCCATTTTGGTGCCAATAACATTTCTCAATTTTTAACTGAAAATTTTGATGCTGTAAAGGATAAGTCATCTGCGATGTCGTCTTTCGGCTCTCAGTTTTTCTGGATGATTACCATAGCCACCCTTCTTGGGATATTAATGTCGTTTACCAAACTAAAAACATATGAAGGTGCTGGAGCCAGTAAAATTGGTAGTGTTTTTATTTACATTCTGGTGGCCAGTATAGGTATGAAAATGGATTTAACTAAAATTGTTGAGAACCCAGGCCTCATCTTCGTAGGATTAGTTTGGATGGCTATACATGTTGGATTATTGTTTTTAGTTGCCAAAATTATAAGAGCGCCTTATTTCTTTTTAGCTGTTGGCAGTAAAGCAAACATTGGAGGTGCAGCATCAGCCCCAGTAGTTGCCGCAGCTTTTCACCCATCTTTAGCAACGGTTGGCGTATTACTTGCCGTTTTTGGATATGTGGTGGGAACATACGGTGCAATGCTTTGTGCCGAACTTATGAAAATTGCTGCCGGAGGCTAGTATATTTTTAATAATTATAAGATATTTGCGCACCTAATTATACATCACCAATATGAAAAAATACAGTATCCTGTTTCTTACTGGATTAATACTAGCTTGCTCCAATAAACCTGATGATTTAATTATAAAAACCAATATTAAAGGTTTAAAAAAAGGAACTGTTTATCTTAAACGTGTTGTAGATACTGTTCTGGTCACTTTAGATTCTGTAATAGTAAATGGTAATCCTGAATTTAAATTGTATTCTGAAGTTGACGAGCCCGATTTATTTATTTTAGATCTTGATAAAAATTCTAAAGAAGAGGATAGAATTACTTTTTTTGCAGACAAAGGCATAGTAGAGATTACCACTACTTTAAAACGCTTTGTTGCAGATGCTGAGATAAAAGGCTCTAAGCAGCAAAAGGTTTTAGAGGATTACCGAAAACTAATGTCGCGTTTAAACAATAGAAACCTAGACTTAATTAAGGAGCGCTTTGAAGCTAGACAGGATACAAGCCTTCTAAACTCCATACAAGAGAAAGAAAAAAGTCTTATTAAAAACAGATATTTACAAACCGTAAATTTTGCATTAAATCATAAAGACAGTGAAGTTGCTCCATACTTGGCACTTTCAGAAATTTACAATGCAAACCTAAACTTGTTAGATACTATACATAAATCCCTTACTCCAAATATTAAAGCATCTAAATACGGTAAAGAACTTCAAAAATTTATAGAAGAACGAAAACAAGCAGAGCAGTAATAAAAAAACCTCAAAACTAAATTTTGAGGTTTTTTTTGATGTTTTCGTAATTTAAAAGAGCCGATAGAGGGACTCGAACCCACGACCTGCTGATTACAAATCAGCTGCTCTAGCCAGCTGAGCTATATCGGCGTGTTTTGCGTTTGCAAATATAATTCGCCGATGCAAATTTAAAAGCATTTCGCAATAAAAATTATCCTAGTTTATTAATTTTTTCAATTAGCGCACGACCCCTATCTTCCAATTCCTTATTTACAGCATTTAAATGCTTTTGTCTGTTTTCAACACTTCTATCATTAACTTTTGCAATTAACTCGTCAAAAGTCTCAATAGCTTCATCAATTATAGCCTCGCTCTTTTTGGTATCCTTATCTGTATTTTCATATTCCCACACATATACTGCTTCAATAATATCTCCCAACACATAATTTATGTCTTTTTTTAGCTCTCTAATGCTTGCCATAATTTTAAGTTTTTATTAATTGTAAATCTAAGTATTAACTTCTTATTCTTTAAGTTGATTTCTTGTTTTTTATTGACTTATTACTTCTTTTTTTATCTAAACTAGAATACACTTTTAATTGTTAAGGTAATATCCTTTGAACCTAAACAAACATTCATGCTTTAATCTCCTGCGTAGGTTACAAAGTTCCTAGGGGTTTCATAAAGCGTGATTTCAAGATCTAAATTACTATCCAGTTTAGATTTCATTTTGTCATAAATAACTACTGCAATATTTTCGGCTGTAGGATTTAAGTTTTTAAATTCTGCAACTTCTACATTTAAGTTTTTATGATCAAAAGCATCTTCTACTTCACTTTTAATAATATCTTTTAAAACTTTCATATCAATTACATATCCTGTCTCAACATCTATTTCACCTGTAACACTAACAATTAATTCATAATTATGACCATGAAAATTAGGGTTGTTACATTTACCAAAAACAGTATCGTTCTTTTCAAAACTCCAGTCTTTTCTGTATAATCTATGTGCCGCATTAAAATGTGCTTTTCTACTAACCGTTACTTTCATGAATTTATGTTTATATGTTCGTAGAACTTTTCAAAAATCACCTTAAACCAAGCTGTATAGTGTTCAGGATGTAATGATATATCAACTTTTACATCTTCTAAAGGCATCCATTTCCAATCGGCCACTTCTTCCGTATTAATATTTGGTTTGCCATTATAGGTTCCTAATAAAACATGGTCGTATTCGTACTCCGTAAGTCCGTTATCAAACGGTGCTTTATAGATAAAAGCTATAGTTTCCTTTAAATCTACAACAAAGCCCATCTCTTCTTGCAATCTTCTCTTTCCAGCCTCAATATTCGTTTCCCCTTCTCTTTGATGGCTACAGCAGGTATTTGTCCATAATCCTGGTGAGTGATACTTTGTTAACGCACGTTGTTGCAACATTAACTCATTATCGTTATTAAAAACAAAAACTGAAAAAGCGCGATGTAATAACGCCTTTTCATGAGCTTCCATTTTAGGCATTAAACCTATTTGTTCATCTTGTTCATTAACAAGAATTACTTTTTCTTCTTCCATAGTTTAGCAAAAATACAAACAAAATATTACTTTATTCATTTGCATATTTCTTAAGATTAAAAAAATAAAAGCAAATCTTTAAAAGGCATAAATATCACCTATATTTGCACTCTATTTTACATTTATCATGAGTTTTTTAAAACAAATAGAACGCAGACGTACTTTTGGAATTATTTCGCATCCTGATGCTGGTAAAACCACGTTAACGGAAAAGTTATTACTTTTTGGGGGTGCCATACAAGAGGCTGGTGCTGTAAAAAGCAATAAGATTAAAAAAGGCGCCACGAGCGACTTTATGGAAATTGAACGCCAACGTGGTATTTCTGTAGCAACTTCTGTTTTAGCTTTTGAATATGATGGTGTTAAAATAAATATTCTAGACACACCTGGGCATAAGGATTTTGCTGAAGATACTTTTAGAACACTCACCGCTGTAGACAGCGTAATTGTAGTTATTGATGTAGCAAAAGGTGTTGAGGAGCAAACAGAAAAACTTGTTGAAGTTTGCCGCATGCGCAATATTCCAATGATTGTTTTTATAAACAAACTTGATAGAGAAGGAAAAGATGCTTTTGATCTATTGGATGAAGTGGAGCAAAAATTAGGCTTGAAAGTTACGCCTTTAAGTTTCCCTATCGGAATGGGTTACGAGTTTAAAGGCATTTATAATATCTGGGAGAAAAACATTAATTTATTTAGTGGAGATAGCCGAAAAAACATTGAAGAAACAACTGAAATTAAAGATTTATCTTCTCCAGAATTAGATAAACTAGTTGGCGAGACTGCTGCTGATACTCTGCGCGAAGAAATAGAGCTCGTTGAAGGTATTTATCCAAAATTTGATAAAGAAGCCTACTTAGAAGGCAACTTGCAACCCGTTTTCTTTGGTTCTGCCCTTAATAATTTTGGAGTTCGAGAACTTTTGGATTGCTTTGTTGAGATTGCTCCTAAACCCAGACCAAAAAAGAGTGAAGAACGTTTAGTAAAGCCCAATGAAAAAAAGTTTACTGGTTTTGTATTTAAGATTCACGCCAACATGGATCCTAACCATAGAAACCGTTTAGCTTTTGTAAAAATTGTGTCGGGTGAATTTAAGCGCAACACACCTTACCTTCACGTTAGACATAATAAAAAAGTAAAGTTTTCAAGTCCAAATGCATTTTTTGCTGAAAAGAAGGAGATAGTTGATATCTCCTATCCTGGTGACATCGTTGGTTTGCAAGATACAGGCACTTTTAAAATTGGCGATACGCTAACCGAAGGCGAAGTTTTAAATTATAAAGGAGTTCCTAGTTTTTCTCCGGAACATTTTAGATATATTAATAATGCTGACCCTATGAAAGCTAAGCAGCTTTATAAAGGTATAGACCAGCTTATGGATGAAGGGGTAGCACAATTATTTACGTTAGAGCTGAATGGAAGAAAAGTAATTGGTACGGTTGGCGCTTTGCAGTACGAAGTAATTCAATACCGATTGGAACATGAATATGGCGCTAAGTGTACTTATGAAAATTTAAATGTTCATAAAGCTTGTTGGGTAGAACCTGAAGATCCAAAAAATGAAGAATATAAAGACTTTTTGAGAGTCAAGCAGCGTTTTTTAGCAAAAGACAAGCAAAACCAATTAGTGTTTTTAGCCGATTCTGCTTTTTCATTGCAAATGACACAACAAAAATATCCAAGTATAAAATTTCACTTTACCTCTGAATATGAATAATTTATGCATGCATTTCACCGAAAATTATGCTTTAATCGTACAATTTAAGTGATTGAGCGATTTTTTTAAATCTGAAATTTATCATTTTATAACTTGAAATTACAAATAAGCCCCAATTTGATGACACCATGAAAATAGAATCTAAAGAATTTAGCAACGAAGACATTACTGTAACTTACGATCCTTGTATCTGTACTTTATCAGGCAAATGCGCCAAAGAATTATCAAATGTATTTAGTGATACTATAATTCCTTGGATAAATCTTGATGATGGCAAAACAAAAGATATCATCAAACAAATAAAAAAGTGCCCTTCTGGTGCTTTACAGTTTTACAAGAAAAACCAGAAACAAGCCGTTTAAAATCTACTTAACTCTAAAAATGAGGTATAAAAACCATCTATTATAGTGTTATTTAAGTTATTCAAATAAGGCTTATTGTTTGCAATATTTAATAAAATAGTTGAATGAAAAAGAACCTTAATTGAAATGCCATTCATTCAAGGTCTTTATCTTGTAAAAAAATTGTACTTATTTCAAAACCTCATGTTCTAAACTAACTGGAGAGGTACCTTTAAATGGAATTTCACCAGTCAATGCTCTAACGACTGCTTGTTGTGAAAATGTATCTAAACTATAGGCATTAATGGCTATATAAGCATTTTCAAAATAGAAATTTACGTAATATGGGTTGCTATAGGACACCGCAATAATATGATCTTGTGGTAACATGCCCATCGTCCAAACCCCCATAGCTTCCTTATCTTTTAATAAAGATGCCCCTAACGGACTAAAGTAGCGGTTTTCGAAAGCCACAATTATCTTATCGTATTTTTTGAAGTCATTAAGTTTTTCGCCCCAATCAAAGAAACTCGGGTTGTGTAATATGGTATCTACTTCAAAGCCTCTTTCTTTCAAAAGATTTTGAGTAAAACGAAGTTCGGTAGTTCTATCCTCATGGCTTAAATTAACGATAGCTAATCGCTTATGGATTTCTGGCTTTAAAGGAATATTAGCAGAATCTGACAGTAAGGTAACCGCATTATCGGCAATTTCAGTTGCATCTCTAGAAATAATTTCCGCATCCTTTTCAGTTAAATTATAAAAAATAGGGTCTTTTTTATGTAATAAACTATACTTTTCACGCACACCCCAAATACGTTCTACAGCATCATCCAATCGTGACATAGGAATATCACCTCGCTGAATACGCACTTCTAAAGAATCCATAAACTTAAGTGTAGGCCAAAGCACCATATCGACTCCAGCTTTAAATGCAGCTAGTGAGGTTTCTAACTCATTATCATAATAGCCAGCGGCACCTCCCATATTTAAGGCATCAGACATAATTACGCCATTGAATTTCATTTTTTCTTTTAATAAACCGACCATTAACTCTTCAGACAGTGTGGCAGGAGGCAAAACACCGTTTAGTTTTTCTTTTTGATAAGCAGGAAACCGAATATGGCCCACCATGATACAGGGTATACCATCATTTATCATATTTTGATACATTGTACCAAACGTAGCATTCCAATCGTTAATAGATAAATTATTGGCCGATGTAATAAAATGTTGATTTTTTATAGTTGCTCCATCTCCAGGAAAATGCTTAATGGTGGCTACAACACCTTGCTTATGCATGCCTTCAATTTGCGCTTTAAGCAATGGGTATGCTCTAGTAGCATCATCTGAAATAGCACGTTCTACAATTAAATCCTGCAACGGATTCATATTTAAATCTACTAAAGGGTGCAATAACCAATTAACACCAATGGAACTAGATTCTTTAGCAACAGCATTCCCGAACTTATAAGCTAATTCAGGTTTATTTGCAGCACCTAAAGCCATTTCTGAAGGCATATTTGTAAATTCATTATAAATGCTTCCAACACCTCTTTCAAAGTCCTCTGTAACAATAACAGGAAATCTTGAAGCACGCTCATAAGCAGCAATAGCATTTTTTATGCTAGGAATCACTTGTTCTCTGGGTGGCTTAAATAAATAGTCCCAATAAGGTATAAACAGGCCTCCAACAGGATACTGTTGCATCATACTATCGATAGAACCAAATTGCTGCACATGGGTATCATGGTAAGCCCTTATAATCATTGTTTGCCCAATTTTTTCACGTAATGACAAACTTTTCCAAGTGGTATCTTTAGACGTAAAATTATAAGGTAGGGCTTCCGGCAATTTACTTTCTTTGGATTTATTACAACTAATAATAGTAACGCATAGCGTTACTATTATTAAAACATTCTGTATGTAAATCTTCATATTTACTTGTTGGTTTCTTGACTTTTAAAATAGGCTATAGCTTTTGTTTTTAAATCTGCTTTTGCATCTTGATAAACCTCTTCGGCAATAAGATTTTTAGTTTCTAATGGGTCTGCTTTGTAATCGTAAAACTCTTCGGCTACTATTTCAGCTTCATCAATGTTTCTATTACTTTCGTAAGGTTGCTCATCTTTAATCCAAACGGTATAACGATACCTATCGTTTCTGAATGTATAGCCCATTTTATCACTATCTCTAGGAAACTGACTTACTGCAAAATCCTTCACCTTATTTACTTTCTTTTCCATTAATGGCACCAAACTAACTCCGTCTAAATTCCCTGGAGATTCAACGCCTGCCAACTCTAAAAGAGTCGGATAAACATCTACAAATTCTGTTGGTGAAAAGGACTCTCCTATTTTATCTTTTCCTGCAGAAAAGATTAACGGCGACTTTGTAGATTGCTCATAATTGGTGTGTTTACAATACATATTATGATCGCCTAAATGCCAACCGTGGTCGCCCCAAAGTACAATTACTGTATTTTCTCTTAGGCCTAATCGATCTAATTCGTCTAAAACATTACCGATTTGTTGGTCTATGAAAGATACACAAGCATAATACCCTTGAATCACTCGTTTTTGTTTTTCTACAGGGATAGGCGTATTATAATCGTTTGGAATATCGGCATAACCACCCCTTAACTCCCAACTAGGTTGTGTAGCATAGGCCGGAGCACCTTCTGGGGCTTTCATGTATTCTGGAAATCTAATAGAATCCAAAGGATACATATCCCAATATTTTTTAGGAGCTACAAATGGAAGGTGCGGTTTATAAAATCCAGTTGCCATAAAAAATGGCTTATCACCCTCGGCAAACTTACGCAATTGTCTAACTGTTCTTCTTACTACTTCTCCATCTGCCGTCAAGCTATCAGGTACATTAACGATTTCGTAAGATACCCGTTCCTTATTCTTAATGTATTCCCTTCCAATTTCAGAATGGTGTTTAAAATTATCGTAAGGATATGTCCAAGAAATGGAATCATTGCCTTTGTCCACGGACCTGAAATCAAAAATCTTACCGATTGCCGCAGTTTCATAACCATTTTGCTTGAAATATTGTGGCATGGTTACAATGTCTGGATTTTTATCTCTTATCAAGGTTTTCAAATCCCAAACTTGTGTATAATCTGGACGTTTTCCTGTAAGAAGACTTGCTCTTGAAGGTCCACAAACCGCTTGTTGGCAATGGCTGTTTTGCATAACAAAGCCATTGGCCGCTAGCTTATCTATATTTGGGGTTTTAATATCTTCATGTCCATAAGCTCCCATTAAGGGCTTTAGGTCGTCCACCGCTATAAACAAGATGTTTTTAGGTTTCTCTACAGAAGCTTCTTCTTTTTTTGTTTCATCCTTACAAGAAAATACTGTGATTATAATTAAAACCAATAAGGCATTGAATAATTTATATGTCTTCATTTTTAAAATAATTTACTTTTATTCTCCTAAAGTTATTTCTACTGTATGCTCCTTACCATTGCCGAAAATAGGCGCAATATTACCTTCTATTTCTTTGCCATCTACTAGCATAGATTTATAGCCTTTAGACACGTTATTCGGGTTTTTCACTGTAATATTATAGGTAGCATCTCTAAACTTTCTAACGCCTGTGTAACCATCCCAAGCTTTTGGAATACAAGGGTCGATAATGAGTCCTTTATGGTCAGGGCGCACACCCATGATGTATTTAGTAGCTGCTTGATAGGTCCAAGATGATGTTCCTGATAACCACGAGTTCCTCGCTAATCCAAATTGAGGGTGCTCATCCCCTAATATGTTTTGTGGATAGCAGTATGGATCACATTCAAAAGTATCTATAATATCGTTTTTAGACGCTGGGTTAATTTGATTGTAATACTGGAACGCTCTGTCTCCATTACCCATCATGGTTTCAGCAATCATTACCCAAGGATTTGAGTGTAAAAAGATGCCTCCATTTTCTTTTGCCCCTGGAGGGTATGTAGAAACACCACCAATACTTTCATCATATCCATTATAACCCGGATAACTTAATTTAATTCCGAATTTAGTATTTAGTTTCTCCTCAACAGCATCTAAGGATTTTTTAGCGCGTTCTTCGGTTGCAAAACCTGAAAGAATGGTCCAAGATTGCGCATTGGTATAAATTTGCCCTTCGCTGTTTTGTTTAGATCCGATAGGATTGCCATTGTCCTCAAAATAACGCAAATACCAGTCGCCATCCCAACAGTGTGTATTTACAACCTCTTTCATATGCGCATGGTCTTTTTTGTATTGTTCGGCCAATTCGGTGTTTCCTAAATGATTCATCAAGGCAATCATTTCATTTAATGCTTTTCCATATAAATTCGCATTAAAAATACTTTCTGCATCACCTGGTAAGTTTACGGTATCATTCCAATCGGCAAAACCTAGCATGGGTAAACCGTGCTTTCCACAGTTATTCTTGGTAAACTCCAACGAACGTTTTAAGTGCTCTAAAACTGTAGCTTTTTTACGGTCTTTTAAAGGTACTTTCTTTTCGTAAAACGTGATTTCTTCATCTAGAAAGTCGTAATCTCCTGTTTCTTTTACATATTCCAGTACAGACTGCACAATCCACAAATGATCATCACCATAATAATCTTTTAAGTGTGGTTCCTCACGAGAATCACCCTCGTTGGCTTCCATAGTTAATGGGAAAAATTGGTGCATTGCAGAACCGTCTTCTTTTTTAACTGAAATCAATTTTTTAATAAGCTCTTTTCCTTTTTGCGGCATAGCCGAAAGTACACCTAATACATCTTGAGAACTGTCTCTGAAACCAATACCTCTTGCGCCTAAACCTAATTGGTACAATGACAAGTAACGCGACCAGTTATACGTGGTATGACACTGACGTGGATTATGGATGTTTACCATAGAATTGAACGCTGCATTTGGCGTATGGAATTCTGCATTTGATAAATAATCGTCCCAGAATTTTTCTAATGCTTTAAAGGCCTTATCTACTTCTGCTATACTTTTGTACTTTTCTGCATTTTCCGCAATTGTACCAGGTTCTTCCTGCCCTAATTGGGTAACTATCGTTTTGGTTTCACCATCTTTAACGGTACCTAATTTGTGCAATAATGCAGCGATGTTATCTCCTCTATTTGATTCAAAATTTGATAAACTTTCATTTTGAAGTTCTAATGGGTTTTTCCAAGTACCATATTCGTTATCCCCTAAGAATAACTTTCTATCGGTTTGAAAGGAGTCTACTGGATAATTAGAGGTGAAAAAGTTGTTTTCGAACTCTTTTTTCATGAAGGCGTACTGACGTAATAGCACCGTACCATCTGCATTCTTAGTTGCACGCATAGTCATGGTTTGCGGACACCAGTCTGCATTCGTATATTGTTTTAATGCATCAAAATGCGTAAATTCTACAATAGGAATTACATCTATTTCTAAGTCCTTTCCACTTATGTTTTTTATCTCAATTTTACGGATTACCCTATTTTCACCTGTAGGTACAAAAATGGTTGCTTCTGTTCTTATCCCGTAAAATTCAGATACAATTTTTTGGTATGATAAACCTACATGACATTCATACAAATCGTAATCATCTAAAGTTGGAACATAGAATGGAGAGAACACTTTGTAGTTTCCGTTTTCATCCTTAAAACGTACATACAGTGTTTCACCCTTAAAATCTGAACTAGGTAACTGTGGAATATATTTTACAATTCTGTTAAGGGCTGGGTCGCCTTTACAAATTAAAGAACCACCAGTTTGGTCTACAATACCACCAAACTCTAATGTCCCCACGTAGTTGGTCCATTTTACTGGTGTTTTAGGGTTTGTAATTATATACTCTCTTTTGTTGTCGTCAAAATATCCGTATTTCATTTTTTAATAATTTAATTTTCTAAATTTTATATTCTAAACTTTACCTCGTCGTTCTTCGAGCTGTACTCTTATTTCAGCTGCTTTTTTAGCGGTTATTGGAAATATTCTTAGTAATAATATGGCAATAAGTAGTGCTACAATTGGTATGGCCAAAAAGCCAGCACGCATAAAGCTATAAACACCTTCTGGCTGCGCTTCATCTAAATTGGCATCGAAACCTGTAAGTTCAATTAGAGGGCCAGAAATCATAAATCCAATAACGAAGCTGAATTTTAATACCCATGAGAATATTGAAGCAAAACTGCCTTCGCGACGTTCACCAGTTTTTAATTCATCGTAATCTACTACATCTACTTGCATAGAAGGAATCATAAGCCACAAACCAGCATAACCCGCCCCAATAAAAGCAGTATTCATTAGCATTAACCATGGGTTAGAAGGTGTGAATGTCCACCATGTTGTGGTCACGGCAATGACAACTAAAAGCATAGAAATCATTAACACCTTTGGTTTTCCTATTTTTTCTGAAAGCTTTCTAAATAAAGGAATAAACATAAAGCTAAACGCCATGTATATTACTGTTCCATATCCGGCAAACTTTGCACCTTCATTCCAGTCACCACCTAAAACATAATAAGTACCCACATACCTTCCATAGCTATCAAAAATGGACGTCGCCAATAGGAAGAAAATTGTTAAACCGCATAAAATTAGAAATGGCCTATTTGAAAACGTTTCCTTTAAACTATCTGTTAATTTTACTTGTTTTTGATTTTGAATTAAATCGGATTCATAATAGCGTTCTTTTACAAAAATGGCAGGCAAAACACCTAAAACCAAAATAATAACAGCAATAAAAATACTGATGTAACGCATACCGTTTACAGGACTAGCAACCCCATCAATAAAGAAGATTGGCAACATACTTAACCACCAAACCCAGCCGTTAAAAAAGCCTGCTACGGTTTGAAAATAACTTCTAATCTCAGCAACCCTTGTGCGTTCATTGTAATCTGGGGTCATTTCCATAAGCATACTTTGGTACGGCATTGCCCAAACTGTAAAACAGGTGTAGAATAAAATTCCAAAACCTATTACCCAAAACATGATGCCTTCTTGACTCATATCTGTTGGAAACCACCAAATAAAAGGATAGGTGATACCTGCTAAAATTGCACCTACTAAAATGAATGGTCTTCTTCTTCCCCATTTAGATCGGAAGTTGTCTGAAATCCACCCCATTAAAGGATCCATGACACCATCCCATAAACGTAAAGACATTAAAATAATAGCCACATAGGTTGGTGGCATTTTTAATTCGAAATTGAATACTTGGTAGGCTACACTTACCATGACCCAAACTCCAAGAATATCTACGGGACCACCTGCGGCATACGCAAGTTTTTTAAGAAATGGAACTTTGTCTTCTTCTTTAACTAAAGGCGCTACTTTGGTTTCATCTATCATATTTATTTATTTAAATTACCCTAGAGTAACGTTTACATTATATGTTTTACCTTTTTCTAATACTGGAATTAAATTACCCTCAATGGGCTTCCCATCTATCGTTATTTGTTTAACACCTTTAGATATATGATTGGGATTTTTAACTTCTATATTTAAGGTATAACCTCTAAATTTCCTACTCACTTTAAAACCATCCCATTTTGTTGGAATACAAGGATCTATTAGCATACCTTGTAAAGCCGGCCTAATACCTAGTATGTGTTGTGTAATGGCCGCATAGTTCCATGCAGCTGTACCCGTTAACCAAGAGTTTTTAGCCTCTCCAGGTTTAAATGCATCTTTACCTGCAATCATTTGAGAATAAACGTATGGCTCTGTTTTATGTAACTCCTGGATGTCTTCTAAAAATGCAGGAGCTATTTTTGTATAGTATTCGTATGCTTGGTCCCCTCTACCTAATTCGGTTTCTCCAATCATAATCCAAGGATTATTATGGCAGAAAATACCTGCGTTTTCTTTATACCCAGGAGGATAGGTTGAAATCTCACCCATTTCTATTCTATATGTCGTGTAAGCTGGGTTGTTTAAAACAATTCCGTATTTGGTATCTAAACGCTCTTTTACAGCATCTAAAGCCTTCTCACACATACCTTCATCGTCACCAATCTTTGCCATGGTGCAAAATCCGTTGGATTCGATGAAGATTTTACCTTCTTCGTTTTCATTGCTACCAATTTTATTACCGTAAAAATCGTAAGCTCTCAAGAACCATTCGCCATCCCAACCGTTTTGTTTAATGGCTTCAACCATATTATCCACTTCTTGTTGTGCACGAGCAGCTTCTTCCTCTTTACCAATAACTTTACATAAGTCGATATACTCACGACCATAATACACAAATAAACCAGCAATCATTAAAGATTCTGCCTTCGACCCTTCTGAGTTGTTCTCTGTAGTTTGGAACGACTCGTTAGGATTCATAGAGAAGCAGTTAAGGTTTAGACAATCGTTCCAGTCAGCGCGACCTATTAACGGTAACTTGTTAGGCCCTAGATTATTCACCACATGATTAAATGAAATTGTTAAATGATTGAACATAGTCTGCGCCAAACTCTCATCGTTATCAAAAGGCACCATTTCATCAAGAATTGAAAAATCTCCTGATTCTTTAATATAGCTCGTTACCCCTAGGATTAACCACATTGGGTCGTCGTTAAACCCTCCTCCAACTTCGTTGTTACCTCCTTTTGTAAGCGGTTGGTATTGGTGATAACAGCCACCATCTGGGAACTGTGTAGATGCAATATCGATAACTCTTTGTCTAGCTCTTTCTGGTGCCTGGTGCACAAAACCAATTAAATCTTGATTAGAATCGCGGAAGCCCATGCCTCTGCCAATACCACTTTCAAAATATGATGCTGACCGTGAGAAGTTAAAGGTTATCATACACTGGTATTGGTTCCAGATGTTTACTTGACGGTCTAATCTTTCATCTCCAGAGTCAATTATAAATCGGTCTAAAATATCATCCCAATACGCACGTAATTCTGATAATGCTGCTTCAACTTTTGCAGTAGTATTAAATTTTGCTATAACTTCTTTTGCTTTGGTTTTGTTAATAACACCTTTAGATTCCCATTTATCGTCTTCAGCATTTTCAACATACCCCAAAACAAAGATTAAATCTGTACTTTCACCTGGTTGCAATTCAATTTCTTTGTAATGTGATGCAATTGGAGACCAACCATGTGCCACTGTGTTTTTTGGTTTACCGCTTAAAACTACTTCTGGGTTCGCATGACAATTATAAAGACCAACAAAACTTTCTCTATCGGTATCAAAACCATCAATTTCTGTGTTAACAGAGTAGTATGCAAAATGGTTTCTACGTTCTCTATATTCTGTTTTGTGATAAATTACAGAGCCTTCAACCTCAACTTCTCCAGTACTAAAATTACGTTGAAAGTTTTCCATATCTGTAGCGGCATTCCATAAAGCCCACTCGTTGTATGAAAAGAACTTAAACTTCTTAACTTCATTTGATGTATTGGAAAGTGTGATTTTTTGAATTTCAGCCCAAGTTCCTAGCGGTACAAAAAACAAACATTCTGCTTTTATACCATTTTTTTCACCTGAAATTTTTGTGTAGTTCATACCATGGCGGCACTCGTAATGGTCTAATTCGGTTTTTGAAGGTTTCCATCCTGGATTCCAGACCGAATCCCCATCGTTGATGTAAAAATAACGCCCACCATCATCCATAGGCACATTGTTATAACGGTAACGGTTCAACCTTCTAAATTTAGCATCTTTGTAAAAGGAATACCCTCCAGCTGTATTCGATATTAAAGAGAAAAAATCTTTATCTCCCAAATAGTTAATCCATGGAAATGGTGTGGCTGGGTTTGTGATTACGTATTCTCTGTTATCGTCGTCAAAATGTCCGTATTTCATTCGTTTAAAGTTTAAATCGTATTTATATGTTGTTCATTGAGTCGTCTGGCATGCAACTCGTTTGTTATTATAGAAAGCTTTGTTTGCGTTAAAGGGTAAAACATCATTAAGGCCGCTGCTAGTGCTGTTATAATTGCCGGTATCCAACTCATTAACATTATTATTCCTGGAATCGCTCCTTCAATAGAAACTGCATCTTGACCGTTATAGTGGAACATTCCTAGAACTAAACCTATAATGGCACCAGCAATTCCGCCACCAAATTTGGTTGCGAACGAACCAGCTGAATAAATTAAACCAGTTGCCCTTCTGTTATTTTTATATTCTGAGTAGTCTGCGGCATCACCTAACATTACAAAAAACAAGGTCGGAAAAATAGCGGCTGCAAATTCAGAGATGATGCCTATAGCAAAAATAGCTTCCACATTTCCAGGCTTACAGAACAAAAACAAACTATTTACTGCACCTGAAAACAGTAATGCGTAAATAAATAAGTTTCGCTTACCAAACCTTTTGCTTAATGGTGCTGTAACCATTGCCCCTATAATTGAAGCAACCATTAAACCTACTAAAAATGAAGCCGACAGAAGTTGATTGTTTAAATAATGAGTAAAATAAATTACAACAATACCTTGCTTTATAGCATTATAAATATTGAACAACAAACCAACTAGCAATAGAATTAACCATGGTTGATTAGCAACTAAATCTTTAAAATCTTGTAATAAGTTGTTTTTTTGAGTTTTGGGAGGCTCAACACGTTCCTTAGTAGTGAAAAATGTAATTAACAACAACACAGCAAGAAAAACAGACATAAGGTACATGGCATTACTGTAGCCTGTTTTTTGATTTATTATCGAGATGTCTGAAGCCTTTAAATTTGATTCACCGGTTACTAAGAGATTATAAGTTGTATTGGCTTTCATTGAAAAACTTTTGCTCGTAGTAGGCTCATTTTTTTCAACAACTTCATCTAGCCAGATAAACTCTCCTATTCCATTTTCAGTTTTAATATTTACGTTCTCAACCGACTTATTTGTTGATACTGCTATTTTATAACTATCTGCTCCAACCTTTTGAATGTTAACATCAGGATTAATATTACCAAAATAAGCTACCAAAAACAACAACGCACCTTGTACCAACATACCGCCTGCAAATGCCCCTACCATCCTGTATGAACCTAAACTGGCACGTTCTTTATCATCACCAGTCATAACCGCCATTAACGCCCCATAGGGAATGTTATTCGCCGTATAAATTAGGGTAAACATTATGTAAGTTATGTAAGCGTAAACTATTTTACCAGAATCAGAAAAACCTGGATTAGTAAACAATAAAGATAAAATCACAGCTAAAGGAATAGCGGTCCATAAAATCCAAGGCCGAAATTTACCATATCTAGATTTTGTTCTATCGCCTATTATTCCCATAAGAACATCACTAATACCATCACTAAAACGCGCCACTAAAAACAACACCCCAACGGTAACTGGGTTTAAACCAAAAACATCAGTATAAAAAATAAATAAAAATGTAGCTACACCACGCCATGCAATATTTGCAGCACCATCTCCTAGCGCATAACCAATTTTTTCTCTTAATTTTAGTTTGACCATTTCAAAAAATTACTGGTAGATAATTTACCAACAGTAAAATTAAGTTTATAGTAAAGAGTAATGGTCTATTTAAAATCAGAAGTGGTCTTTATATTGTCAAATAACATACGCATCATATACATTTAGATAATAATCTAACATGAAACGCATAGTTCCTTCGAGATTGAAAAGTTGATTTTGATATATTTAAAAAGCTAAATTCTTTTTAAACTAAAAGGCTAATTGATAATTTTTAAGCTCAAGGATTTTTAGATTTTTTAAGATCATCTATATATCCTGTCGGTGTAGTACCATAAAACTTCTTGAAAGATGTACTAAAATATTTAGGGTTTGAAAACCCAGAACTATAGGCCACCTCTTTAATACTTTTTTTACCTTGGATAATTAAATTTTTTGCAAACTTTAATTTAGCATTGATAATAAAATCTTGAGGTGATAAATCCACTAAATTTTTAAGTTTCATGTAAAGTGAAGTTCTGCTCATTCCAACTTCACTAGCTAAATTATGAACCGAAAACGCACTATCACCCAAGTTTTTAATAATAACTTCTTCTAATTTTTTTATGAATTCCTGGTCATTTTCATTTCTAAAAATGTTTGCATTTTCAATATCAGTTTCGTGAACATACTTTTTTCTTAACTGCTTTTGCCATTTTAACACATTTGCCATTTTAGCCAAGAGCAAATCTACATCCACTGGTTTTTCAATGTACTCTGTAATACCACTTTTTAGGCTTTCTATTTTTTGCATAGAATTTTGGAGCACCGTTAGCATAAATACTGGGATATGATTTAGGTTAATATCGTCCTTTAAAATTTGAGACATTTCCATACCGTCCATCTCTGGCATGATTAAATCTGTTAAAATCAGATCAGGAAATACTTGCGAGGCAACATCTAAGCCTTCTTTTCCATTCTTGGCTTCAAAAGTTTGAAAGTATGTCCCCAAGGTATTAACCAATTCTTCTCTTAACTCATCATTATCTTCTACAATCAAGATTTTGCTATCACTAAATTCATGAATTTCTGATGTATCCTCATTTTCAACTTTGTTTTGTTTTGGTGAAGTATTATTTGCTCTACTATTTTCGTATTCAAACCTAAAACTTTTTAGTATTACCGTAAATACTGTCCCCTTACTTTCTTCACTTTCAAATTTAATACTCCCTTTAGTCTTCTCAACAAGTCGTTTAACCATTATAAGTCCCAAACCTGTTCCTGGACGTTGACTATTTATAACATTTCTTGCCCTGTAATATCTGTTAAGTATATACTTTTGTTGGTCTTTAGGAATACCCAAACCTTCGTCTTTAACTTCAATTTTTAAGCTGTTTAATTTACCTTTTTTTAAAGACACATAAATATTCCCATTATCATTTGAATATTTAATTGCGTTTGAAAGTAAATTGAGAATAATTTTATCTAAAACACCTATATCAAAATAAAATGGCTCTTTTCCCCATTTATTAATAATTTCTAAGTTTAGATTATGTTCTTTTATTAACGGGTTAAAGTCTTTTATTAGCTGTTTTATATGACTATTTAAATCTATAGCCGTTACATCTTGAGACTTAAAATCTTGTGAAGACACTCTATGGAAATTTAACATTTGCTCAAACAATGAGTTAATGCGCTTAACTGTGCTTTTTATTCTTTTTTTAGACTTTACGTTGGTATCTGAACTAACGGTAATATTCTCTAACGATGACAGTAAAATGGCTAGAGGTGTTTTAATTTCATGTGTAATGTTATTAAAGAATTGAATCTGATCATCCGCATTTTTCTTTTTCACAATTACACTCGTTATATAAACTATTGTAACTATGCCCAGAATAATTAAAATTGCATAAATTACGAAGGCTTCAGACGTGGCCCACCATGGTGACGCAATACTAATTTTTAACACTCGTTCTTGTCCATATTCGCCATAACCATTGGATGCTCTTACTCTAAAATTATATTCTCCTGAGTTTAAATTAGTAAATGTTGCAAAATTTGTTGTACTAGGGATTGACCAAGACTCGCTAAATCCCTCTAATTTCCATGTATATTTAATTTTTGATGCCGCATTTTGCAAAACACCAATAAATCTAATCTCTATGGAGTTTTCATTACTTTTTAAATCAATAGTATTAGTTTCATTAATATGCTGGCTCAATGGCAATTCACCAGGTTCTACCTTTTTGTTAAACAGTTTAAACTCTTCAAATTCAATAATTGGCTTATATGATTTTCCCTTAATATTATTTGGGTTAAACATAGTTACACCATCTACTCCGCCAAAAGCAAACAATGTATCGTTGAGGCGTTCAAAACTTCCATAATTATATTCGGTACTTGCCAGTCCATCCTTTTTATCGAAAATATTAATTATGGTATCAGTGCCTGTTGTGATTATTTGAGTTAGGCCTTTTGTAGTACTTGCCCAAAGTGTACTATCATTTTGCGGTAACAACCCCTGAACTATGTCTGAGGGTAGCCCGGTTCTCATCGTTAATTTATGTATTTCATTTTCTTCAGGACTGTAATACACTAATCCCGCACCGCTCGTAGCTAAAACTAACGTACCATCGCTTTTTTCATTAATGCCATTAATGGTTGAAAACGGTAGATTTTCTTTCTCAGGATTTAAATTTTCTAAAAGAATGAACTCTTTTTTATTCTCATTATTTATCTTATAGACCCCCCTTCTACCTACAGCATAAATATGGCCGGTTTTAGATTCAATAATAGAGCGTATTTCACTGATTGGGTATGTTTCATATTTACCATTTGCTTTAATAACGCCTAAATTCCCCCTAATACCTCCAAACCAAATATTATTTTTAGAATCTTTTAATACCGCATAAATCTGGTTTAAGAAATCCTTTGTGTTATACGTTTTGTTTAAATTGGTAATGCTTAACGTATGTATGTTCACCTTAAACAATCCATTATTATAGGTACCAACCCACATGTAGTCATCGTCCGGTTCTAGAGCAAGAATTATGCTTTTCTCCGTTTCGTTACTTTTAGATAAATTCCCAATATGTTGCCATGTGTTTTTTTTAATGTTCCATATGCTTAACCCCTGTCTTGTACCAAACCAAATATTCCCCTTAGCATCCTTTGCAATAGACCTCGTGAAATTTGAAGCTATACTGTTTTTCGTATTTGTTTGATGAACAATTTGGCTAAATGGTAGCTTATTAGAATCATAAAAATTTACGCCACCTCCATAAGTAGCTATCCATAATATCCCATTTTTTCCGATTTCTAAATCGTAAATACCATTACTTGAAATTGATTTATTCCCATCGACCTCCTCATTAAAATGATTGATTACTTCTAAATCTTTATTCAATAGCAATAACCCTTGTCCATCAATTCCTAAATAAATATTTTTAGTCTTAGTTATTACCAAATCCCTAATTGGTCGAATAATATTTACATCCAGTTTTACCAGTTCAGGATATAAAAGTCCAAGATCTATCTTTAATAAATCACCACTTTTAGTGCCTACTAAATACCCATTACTTATTTTTTTTATGGTTAAAACATCTTGCTCGTCAACCGGCAATTCTATCTGTCTTACACTCTCGCTTTTAAAATTATAAACAAACAAACCGGTTGTAGTCCCAAAAACGATTCTATTTTTATCAATATGAAATGCCTGAATAATATAATTATCAAGAATTAATTGTAAATCTTCGGAAGCTGTCGAAGATTTCCATAAACCATTAAATGCTCCAACCCATAAGTTGCCATCGGCATCTTCTCCAATGGCCTCAACCAATGACGGGTTTACCCCTATTTCACTCTTTATTAAGCTAAATTTGTCTTTTTTCTTATCGTATTTACAAACACCGTTCTCAGCACCAATCCAAACATTATTCCTAGAGTCGATAAAAATTTCTTTTATCCAATTACTAATAGTTTCTGGAAGACCTTTATATGAATTATATATACTAAATTCCTTTGAATCGTGTTTTAACACACCTTCTTCAGAAGCCACCCACACATTACCAACACTATCTTGCGCTACATCATATGTTATGCTTTGAGATATGCTATTATCTCCAATAAGTTTTTGAAATTCAACCCTGTTCTGAGCTTCAAAATAAAAGAAACTCAAAAGACATATACTGATTAAGAATGTAATTTTAAAATGCTTCAAAAAAAAATACTAGATTATCCAAGCCCAATATAAATAGAGAAATTAAAGAGACATAATTTTTGATGATATTTTTACGTTTTTGCAGAAATAATATGGCACAGAATATGCCTAAAGGTAATTTAACGGAATACAAGGGAATATTCGAAGTTGTATGGAAAGCGACTTTCTCATATTATAACAATTTTATCTCAAAATAGTACTTAAAGTCTGTAAATTAAACTCGCTTTTATCTTATTGATGTAAAGTTTTAAAAACTGCTAAAATAGTTTCTCTTTTTATATGTACACCTAATTGTAAGTACCTATCGCTAAATATTCACTTAACGCTCGTGTACTTTTACATAGTATTTATTTATTAATACGATAGTTTGTTACTCCAATAGCACCTACCATCGTATCGTCTTCAAACTCCAAATTTTTATGAAAATTTATTGAATGTATTTCGAGCTGTTGCCTATAAAGCCTTTATTTTCTTAGTGAATTTTTGTTCGGAAAGTCGGTGTTAATCACGGATTAATTCTTTCCAGAATTTCGAGTTTAATTTTGATTATACTGCTTTTATATTCTACATTTAAACTTATTGATTTAAATTCCCATAATTCTGTTATGTTGTGTATAATATTTATACACATGATAACTTGACAATAAAAACTCAAATATTTATTAAATTATCAAATCGATTATAAACTAGGAATTAAGAGATGTAAGTTTATTGATAGTTAATAATTACATTTTAAAAGCCAATAAATTCATGTGATAAAACATTTTAAACCTAAAACTACTAGCTATCTTCTTTGGGCATACTTACTCAAGACTAAAAAAGGAATCCACATAATAACCAAGCAGGAAGTGTAACAAAAGATAAAAACACATCAAATTGTAACGATATAAAGTAAAACAATCCAAAACTTATTACCCAAGCCCAAAATACAGATTTATTGAAAGATAAATTAGCTACTTCGGCATAATTTTTAACAATACCTGCCTTTTTATGAAAGAAGTGCTCAAACACAACTATAGCACCAAACGGTGCTAATATAAACCCGTAAAGCGCTACAAAACCGAGTAACTTCATCGCAAACGCAGGAAACAAACCTGCTATTGTTGCTACGATACCTGCTAAAATTACTCCAGAATATGCTTTAGATTTAGACGAAAACAAACTTTGAAAAGCTAAACCTGCTCTATAAATAGTAGGGTTAGCAGTTGTCCAACCAGCTATAATCACACATATAATACCAGTCCATCCTACAACGCTCTAAGCTAAAACTGTAGGACTGGCAGAAATATAGCCCGTTAGTTTAATTTGGTCGCAAGAGCATAACGAGGGACGTATCCATGCTAGAGTATCCTAAAATACCTTAGATAGAATTCCCGATTCCAACTAATACAACAGATAATAGAATAACTATAATACCTGCTGTTATCGTCAATTTTGTTTTTTTGGCAACACCTTTCCATTCTTTACGGTAAATACCCCAAAAATTTGCTGTTAAAATAATGGTAGACATATGCAAAATCCATGAACTTGCACCACTACCTAATTTACTTTCGCCCATACCATAAAAGAAGAACTGAAGAAACCAAATGGTTCCTGCCAATGATGAAAATAGTATGTTGTTTAGGATTGGTGTACTTTTATTTGTAAAATCTTTATACGCTTTATTTTTAATACTTAGTATGGTTGTCCAAACCAAATTGGTTACCAAACCTCCCCATAGAATAACCACAAAGGTTACATTATTAGCAAATAAATGATCATACCCTGCTTCCACAGCGGCATCTGCTAAAGGCTTTCCTGATTCAATACCAAAACTAAAAAAAGAACTTAAAATTCCTGAAAGCACGGCAACGATTAAACCTTTTACAAGATTAAATTCTAAAACACTTGCCTTTTTTTCTTCGTCAGAAAGTTCTTTTTCTTTCAACATACCTGCTCTACCAGAGAGCCCAATACCAATTAAACACACCAAAACACCTAATAGCACTAGTTGTCCGCCAAAGGAACTCAACATTTCTGTAAAGGATACTTTTCCTTCCTGAGGATTAAAATTATAGTATATTGAAGGCACAATAGCTCCAAAAGCTGCACAAAATCCTAAAACAACCGAATTACCTAAAGACATTCCTAAATAGCGCACTCCTAGACCATAAGTTAAGCCGCCTACACCCCAAAGCAACCCCATTAAAAAGGTAAAACCAACAATAGCACTAGAGCCAGCCGCTATAATATCTAAAAATCCAGGAACGGTTAAATAGGCAGCTAAAGGAGGTACAATTAACCAAGACATTAAACCACCAATTATCCAATAGCTTTCCCATGCCCAACCTTTAACTTTGTTAAACGGCATATAAAAACTACCCGAGGCAATTCCTCCTAACGAATGAAATATAACTCCTAATAGTGCTTGCATAATTTAGTATTTAGTTTTTTAACAAATCGTTTGATGTATAAAATTTAGTCGTTTAACGAAAATAAACTTTGAATAGAAGTACTCTATCCTGTACTGTACTGTTTATTAGCTGAACCTAAAATTTTATTAAAAAAATATAACTTATAACTAGATCCATATTATAATCTATTTTCATGATTTTAAACAGGTCAGAACAGGACAGTTTTTAACATAATTTAAGATAATTTTAACTAACCAAAACTTCACCAAACTAAATGACTAATAGTACTGTAAAAGTAGGGTTATTTATACCCTGTTACGTTAATCAACTATATCCACAAGTAGGTATTGCAACACTTGAACTTCTAGAAAAATTAGGTGTTGACGTTTATTATCCTAAAGACCAAACCTGTTGCGGACAGCCTTTGGGTAACTCTGGATACGAACAAGATTCAAAAGGGATATGCAATTTATTTGTTGAGAATTTTAAGACATATGATTACATCGTTGGCCCTTCGGGAAGCTGTATCTATCATGTAAAACATCATTTCGATATTTTAGAACAAACACCTGAAGTAAAAAGAGTTCGAGATAATGCGTTTGAACTCTGTGAGTTCATAGTAAAAGTTCTTGGAATTACAGACTTAGGGGCTTCTTTTCCTTATAAAGTAGGTTTACATAAAAGCTGCCACGGCCTAAGAGGACTCAAACTAGGATCGTGCTCTGAAGTAAAGAGCGAACATTTTTCTACCGAAGAAGATTTGTTGAATAACGTAAAAGGTCTTGAACTCATGACTTTAAACAGAAAAGATGAGTGCTGTGGTTTTGGAGGCACATTTTCTGTTTTTGAAGAAGCCATTTCAGCCAAAATGGGTAAAGATCGCGTACAAGATCATTTAGATAGTAGTGTTGAAGTAGTTACAGGAGCTGACCATTCTTGCTTAATGCATATGGAAGGAATCATTAATAGAAATAAACAACCTTTAAAGGTGATGCATATAGCAGAAATACTAAACAGCAGTTTATAATTATGAGTCACGCAACCAAAGCCACAGAATTCAATAAAGATGAGTCAAAAGTTAACTGGCATGATAAAGCATTATGGTATGTTAGAGAAAAAAGAGATAAGTCTGCACATAATGTTGAGGGTTGGGAATATTTGAGACAATTAGGCTCAGAAATTAAAGCTAATGTGCTTTCAAACTTGGACGAATATTTAGTTCAATTTGAATCTAACGCTCAAAAGAATGGTATTCATGTACACTGGGCATCAAATGCTGAAGAACATAATACTATTATTAATTCCATTCTTGAAAAACACAAAGCCAAAAAAGTAGTTAAAAGTAAATCAATGCTTACGGAAGAATGCCATTTGAACCCATTTTTGGAAGCAAAAGGTATTGAAGTTGTTGATACAGATTTAGGTGAACGCATCGTACAATTGGCAGAAGAACCTCCAAGTCATATTGTGCTTCCAGCGATACATAAAACAAAAGAAGACGTTGACGTCCTGTTTCAAAAGCATTTGGGAACAAAACCTAGTAAAGGCAATCCTGAATATTTAGTTGGTGAAGCCAGAAAGCATTTAAGAGACAAATTCCTAAATGCAGATGTCGCCATAACAGGGGTAAATTTTGCAGTAGCCGATACTGGCGGTGTTGTAGTATGCACAAACGAAGGAAATGCCGATATGGGTGTACATTTAGCAAAAGCACATATAGCCTGCATGGGTATTGAAAAGGTTATCCCAAAAGAAAAACATTTAGGTGTGTTTTTAAGGCTATTAGCTAGAAGCGCTACAGGCCAGCCGATTACTACTTATTCTTCACATTTCAATAAAGCAGAAGATGGCAAAGAAATGCATATTGTTATTGTTGATAATGGCAGGACAGAACAATTAAGTAGAGAGGATTTTAGAGCATCTTTGCACTGTATTCGATGTGGTGCCTGCATGAACACTTGTCCTATTTATAGAAGAAGTGGTGGACATAGCTATGATTATACCATTCCTGGACCTATAGGTTCTATCCTCTCCCCTGGAAAGGATTTGAAAAAATACAGCTCATTGCCATTTGCATCTACGTTATGCGGCTCTTGCTCAAATGTATGCCCTGTGAAAATCAACATACACGAACAGCTATATAAATGGCGACAAATTATAGTTAAAGAAGAAAAGCAACCCATTGTAAAAACATCTATTTTGAAAACTGCTGGTTTAGTTTTATCAAAACCTAAGCTATATAAAATGGCAGGGAAATCCGCTAGATTCGCACTAAAATATGCACCAAGATTTATGATTTACAACAAGTTAAATGCTTGGGGAAAAGCACGGGATTTACCGGAAATTAAAAATGAAAATTTTGATGATTGGTATAAAAAAAGAAACAAAAATGGGTAGAGAAGCGATACTAAAATCAGTAAAAGAGAATAAACCTGAATTACTACCATTGCCAGAAATTGATACATCTGCTTTTCAGGAAGACATTGATTTAGTAAAAACTTTTAAGAACAATTTAGTTTTAGTTGGTGGACAGATTTTTGAAATTAGCACTGACGGGATCGATTCTAAAATCATGGAACATTATCCAGATAAATCAAGTATTGTCTCAACTACAACTAAATCTAACTTAGGTAACGTTATAATTAATAAGGATACCAATCCGCACACACTAGAACATATTGATTTAGCCATTATTGAAGGAAAACTTGGTGTCTCTGAAAATGGAGCCATTTGGATAACGGCAAGCAATAGCTTGGTGCGTGCACTTCCTTTTATTACTAATGATTTAGTTATTATTCTAGAGAAGCGTAATATTTGCCTACACATGCTAGAGGCATACGATAGTATCTCTAAAAGAGATAGAGATTTTGGTGTTTTTATATCAGGCCCTTCTAAAACAGCAGATATTGAACAGTGCCTTGTAGTAGGTGCTCATGGTGCTATGAGTTTGACTGTTATATTGTTATAAAATTTTTCAATAGAAACTGAATAGTATAAATATTTCCAAATGAAATTGTCAGTAATATTAAAAAAATTAATTAAAACTTCTAAATAATGAAAAATCTAGCTCTAAGCATATTTACCCTTCTTTTGCTAACCAGTTTTCAGCAAACACCAGATATAGAAAAGACACTTAAGGATATTAATAACTCTTTCAAAAACATGGAAGTAAGCCTTTTACACTGGCCTGAAGACTTACAACCGAAATTAGGAAACTTAAAAAAGACCGCTTTTATCGCTTTCCCAAAAAAGGAAACTGAAGGCAAACTACCGCTTCTTATAGCATTACATGGCGGTGGCGGAAAATCATGGAGCATTGAAGAGCAACTAAAACGTTCTTCAAAAGTAAAAGGACTTTCTCTGGCTGAATTAGCTGGTAAAGATTTAATCCTTTTAGAACCTAACTCTTTTGAGAAATGGGATACTAAAACACTCAACGTCATGTTAGATTATATACTTGAGACCTATAAAAATCAAATAGACCAAAGCCGTATTTATTTGATAGGTCACAGTATGGGAGGCAAAGGCACTTGGGAATGGATACAGCAATCTCCAGAACGATTTGCAGCTGCTGGACTTGGTGGCTTTAGTGGTGTTTCCGAAAATGACAATTTTGATAAACTTGATAATTTTCCTGTTTTTGGAATGGTGGGTGCAGAAGATGGTAAAAACGTAGCTTCTGCAAAAAAAATGACTGACCTTTTAAAAGCCACTGGTAATAAAAATGTAAAGTATATTGCATTTCCTGGTGCCAACCACCCACAAGGAAATAAAATGCTATTTAGCCACGTTGAATGTGTTGATTGGATGCTTAACTTTTCGAATAAATAAGAAGCACTAATATTATTATCAAAAACAAAAAAGCTCAGCTATTTAAAATAGCTGAGCTTTTTTTATGAATTAAAATAACTTATTAATAGTATTTAGCGTAAACTACTTTTGTATGTAAATATTCTTCCATACCATATTTACCATCAGCTCCTCCTACACCAGACTTTTTCCATCCTGCATGAAACCCTTGAATCGCTTCAAAATGCTCTCTATTAACATAGGTTTCACCGAAATGCAAACCATTAGTAGCCTTCATAATGTTATTAAAGTTTTCTGAAAATATCGATGAGGTTAAACCAAACTCTGTATCATTAGACATCGCAATAGCTTCATCCAAAGTATTAAACTTCATTACCGGCAATACAGGACCAAAAACTTCTTCTTGGATAATTTGACTATCCTGACTACATCCTGTTATTACTGTTGGTTCATAAAAGTATCCTCTATCAAATTTATCTGGTCTACCGCCTCCAACAAGCACTTCTGCTCCTTCTTTTTTAGCAAACTCTACCATTTCTGTAATTTTGTCCAACTGATCTTTAGACACCAAACTACTCATATCAGCATTAGTTCCTGTGATAGCGTCTTCAATCGTAACTTCGCTCATTTTCTTAGTTAGCTTATCTACAAATTCGTCGTAAATGCTATCTTCAACATATACACGTTCTGCACAGTTACATACCTGCCCACTAAAAATAACTTTTGAAGATACAATAGAGTTAAGTGCTAGTTCCATATTAGCATCTGCACAAACTATTGCAGGCGCCTTTCCTCCTAATTCTAGAGATACTTTTGTAATATTCTCTGCAGCTGCACTAATTACCTTTTGCCCTGCACCAACGCTACCAGTTAAACTAATAATACCTGTAATTGGACTTTTTGAAAGTGCATTTCCAACTGTTCTCCCAGCGCCACAAACAAAATTTAAAACACCTGCTGGTAATTTTATTTTTTGAATAAGGTCTGCAAACTCCATAATGGTATTTGGTGCTTCAGAACTTGGTTTTATAACACATGTATTCCCAGTAATTAAAGATGCTGCTACTTTACGTGCCATTACAAAAAACGGGAAATTCCATGGGCAAATACCAACAGCTACACCAATTGGCACTTTATGCAAATAGATATGCTCTTTTTCTCTATCACTCTGAATAATCTCTCCTTCTATACGTCTTGCCCAACCTGCATTGTAATCAAAATAATCAGCTGTTACATCAATTTCAACTTGTGCTAAACCAATAACCTTTGCCTGTTCTCTAGACAATGTTTCTGCCAAAAACACTCTGTTTTCTCTAATAACATCTGCCATTTTATGCAAATATGCAGCTCTTTGAATTGCTGGTAAAGCTTCCCAAGCTGGTTGGGCAGTTTGTGCCGCTTCCAAAGCATTGTTTGCATCTTCTACGGTACCGGTAGAAATGGTACTAATCACTTCTTCCGTACAAGGATTTAAAATTTCTATGACAGAGGTCGCTTTTGAGTCTACAAATTGGCCATTTATAAATTGTTTATAATGCTTCATGATGTGTTAAAGTTTAGTTAGTATTTAGAATGTTGTCTAGATTTTAAATCTATTTTATTAAATGATCTGGAAAATCTGTTGTTTTCTCACAACACAACTGTTCCATAACCTGTTGTAATTCCGTTTTCAATAAAGAAATTGTATGGTCACCACCTTTATTTCCAAGCGCCGATACACCATACATAAAAGAGCGTCCCATAAAGGTAAATTTTGCTCCACTTGCCATAGCTCTCGCCACATCAGGCCCAGAACGAATACCGCTATCCATCATAACCTCTATTTGGTCGCCATACTTTGCAGCAATTGTTGTTAGTGGTTTTATTGTAGACTCTCCTGCATCTAGCTGTCTTCCTCCATGGTTAGAAACTATAATACCGTCTAAACCTAAGCGTATTGCTTGTTCTGCATCATACTCAGAAGCCACACCTTTCAAAACCAACTTACCTTTCCACATATCTCTAATTGGCTTAATTTTATCTTCATTTAGCCTACCAGAAAAGGTTTGATCCATAAACTTACCTAGTTGTTTCAAATCTAGATTCTTAGGCATGTATGGTAATAAATTTGCAAAGTTAGGAATACCGTGCTTTAGGGTTTGTAAGCTCCAATGTGGTCTACCAAAGGCTTGTAAAATATTCGTCAGGTTCATTTTTGGTGGCATGGCTAAACCGTTTCTAATATCTCTTGGTCTGAAACCAAAGCTTGGGACATCACATAAAATAACTAAAACTGGACATTCTGCCGTTTCTGCTCTTTTTATAATATCATCTCTAAGGCTATCCTCCGTTGGGTGATATAATTGAAACCATGCCTTACCTTCGGTTAATTCAGCTGCACGTTCTATACTCGTGGTTGTTACCGTACTAAGGATGAACGGAATGTTATGCTCAAAAGCTGCTTTTGCTAAAATTTCAGGCGAATTAGGCCACATTAACCCTTGCAAACCAACTGGAGCAATTCCGAAAGGGGCATCATATTCAATTCCGAATAATTGGGTTTTTAAAGATGACCCATGGTGCTTTCTTAAATAATTGGGTTTGAGCTGAACCTCTCTAAGTTCTGCCGTGTTCCGTATTAGATTTACATCTTCGTTACATCCACCGTCCAAATATTCAAATGCGAATTTTGGTATTTTTTTTTGAGCTCTCGTTCTTAAATCATCAATTGAAGGGTAACGTGTATCAAATTTCATAGCAATAAAAATGTTTTACGTTAAGAATTTTTCTCTTAAATCTTCTACCTGATCATCATTAATAGGCACCATTTCACCTAATGAGCTACCTAACACGATAGATTTAGCACTAAATTCTGCTACTTCTAAGTAATCAAAAGTTTGAAGCAGTTTATCTCCTGTTACGATTACAGAATCATTTTCAATAATTAATGCTGTTGGACAATTATCTACAATTTCTGAATTGTTATTTTTTCTAAAATGATTACCATATTCAACAAAGTTTATATCCTGTAAAAATATCCAGCTTTCAGGAATAGTTCTTACATTAAGATATTCTCCAGTAACGCCAAAAGCCATTAAATATGGAGATTGTGTCATGATAATTGAGTTTACTTTTGGATTACGGTTGTAAATTTCCTGATGTATCCAAGTAGCTCTACTTGGAATTTTTCCAGCTTCTCTATGACCATCTTTAATTTGCACAATATCATCTAAATCTAAATCCCATCTATTAACATTAGTTGGTGTGATTAAAAAATCGTTGCCTTTCCAACGCATAGATACTGTTCCATATGAACCCACCATCAGACCTTGTTGGCAAGAACGTTGTACTATTTTACAGATTTCTAGACGCTTTTCAACTTCATCTGAAGAATAGTTAGTAGTTTCCATTTCTGGTAGAATACCTATGGCTTGAGACTCAAATTCGTTAATTTGATCATCTGTCAGATATTTCGGGTTACCTATTTGCGCTCCATAAATAATAGTTCTTGCACAAAATTCTAAAGCTTCAAAACGCTCATAGGCATCCGTTAAATCGCTACCTCCTAAAACGGTACCGTGATTCTCCATAATAACTGCTTTGTAGCCTTTTTTGAACTCATCGGCAATAACATCACCCAAATCTTCGCTACCAGGCAATCTATATTTGGCATAGCCTATAGGTCCACAAATATGTTTGGCTTGAGAAATAATATTTGTATTTGGTATTTGACGAACGATACTGAATGACACCAATGCTGGTGGGTGCGCATGAATAACAGACTTAATATCTGGTCTTGCTTCGTATATGGCCTTGTGAAACGGAAACTCGGATGAAGGTTTATGTTTACCTATTACTGTACCGTCCTTTTTTACACATATGATATCCGATGCTCTTAAAGACCCTTTATCTATTGCTGATGGTGTTACCCAAATATCGCCTTGCTCGTCTATTATAGAAATATTGCCGCCAGAAGTTGTGGTCATACCTCGTTTATAAACTCTACTGATAATCTCTGTAATCTGATCTCTTGGATGAATTAATTTAATGTTTTTAGACATTTTTTTTGATTTGGAAATACGTTTATAATTAGTTTTACCTTATTGTAATGATATGCATTTGCATTAACCATTTACTATAAAAGGCACATGCTTTTTAAGAGCATAATTTTGTTTTAAAAATTTAGAATTCAGTTTTTTATCTGAAATTGAAATAGCCGCACCTAAAGCTGAACCAAGAGATGCATCCGTTGTGCTTAACTTTTTGTTGTTGAAATTATGAGACAGCAGCTTAATGTAAATATCATTGTTACTAAAACCACCATCTACATATATGCGGGCAATGCTATCGTTACCTAGTGCATGTTTTATACACTTTATTTGTAACAGCACAAGCTCTGTCATTAATTGATGGTAGGCGTGTTCGTACTTATCAAAAGAGAAAGCAGTTGTTTTGGGCATATTTTCATCAGTGATGCTTTCCCATTTAAAACAATGTTTAAAATCCTTCATGATTTCTAGATAAGTATCATAATTAAAACTTACCGTGCGATGGTACTCATCATTTACACCAAAGTGCTTATTTAATTTTTCTACCTGTAATTTGTATTCATTTCCTAAAAACACGCGGGTGGCTTTTACTGGCCTACCATTAATACGCATATAATTAAGCGTATCGCTATTGTATGCCTCATCTAACGTTTGGTCTCCTGCAAATGGGTTAAATACTATACTCCAAGTACCTGTAGATACTAAAACAAACTTTTTCTTTATACTTCTTACATACGGTAATAAAGCTGCAGAACTATCATGAATACCAACACCAATTTTTATACGATTACCATTGTAATTCATATTAATACTCGTTTCAGTCGAAACTATTGGTGGTAATATCTTATTTAATCCTTCTTTGTAAACCCAGTCATGATAATCCTTCTTACCAAAATCCCAGAGGGCTGTATGACAACCAATACTGGTATACTCACTTAAAGGAATTCCTGTAAAAACGTAACTTAGATATTGTGGTAAGTGCAACGAGTACTTAATTTTAGAAAATATTTCTGGTTGCGTATTTTTTAACCAATATAATTGAAGTCCTGAGTTAAGCATACTTAAATCTACACACCCCGTAGTTTTTAGAAACTCTTCCTTTGGGCCATACTTCTCAAAAAATGAATCTACTATACTCTTAGGTAATGGTTTTGTGTAATTATAAAGTGGCGTTAAAGGTTTGCCGTTAACGTCTATATGTACAAAACTAGCACCATATGTTGAGAAATTTATAGCTTCAACAGTGAATTTCTTTTTTTCTAATATGCGATCAAAAACTTTCTTTAACCATTTTTTTAGGGCAGGAAGATTTTCTGTTGGATGCCCATCTTCATCTTCTATTTCTTCGAATGAAATATATTCCTTGTGTACTTCTTTAAAGTCTTTGTCAAATAGAAAGAATTTTTTATTCGTCTTTCCAATGTCAAAAACAGCGGTTACTTTTTGTTTCATTATGATGGTTATAAACCGGTTGCTACAGTATGCTTGCCTCTTTCTGCTATTAAGCTCTTTCTTACATTTAACTCACGATATGCGTTTATCGGGCTTAAAGCTCCTCCCGAATTTAAACGTGCTTTTTCTAATAAAGGCCTAATATCTGTTCTATAAGCGCCTTGCAATATTTCTTGACATTTCACAACATCATTATCGATTTGTGCTGCCTTTAAAGCATTTTGATCAATCAACATCGCTTTGGCATATGCCTCTTGAATGGCTTCTAAAGATTGGATTAAATCTTCTAAAGGATCTTTTACATTATGGCTCGCATCAATCATCCACGCTAAATCTGGATTTTGTGGATTGTTTTGCATACCATAAACTAATTCGTTAAATATTAAGAATAATGCATAAGGCTTAATACTTCCTACCGTTAAATCATCATCTCCATACTTGCTATCGTTAAAGTGGAAACCACCTAACTTACCTTTTAATTGTAAAATAGATACAATTTGCTCTATGTTTGAATTTGGTAAATGGTGTCCTAAATCTACTAGTGTGTATGCTTTGTCTCCACAACCGTTGGCTAACATTAAAGATGCTCCCCAATCTTGGATTACTGTACTGTAAAAGTTTGGCTCGTAAGGCTTGTACTCTACTAGCATGCTCCAATCGTTTGGTAAACCCTTATAGATATCTATTAAACTATCCTGAGTGTTTTGAAATGCAGTCTGGAAGTTATTCTGTCCTGGGAAACATGAGCCATCTGCCAACCAAACGGTTAATGCTTTAGAGCCCAATTTATCTCCAATTTTAATAACATCTAAATTATGCTGTATGGCTTGCTCTCTTACCGCTTTACTCGTATTGCTTAAAGAACCGTATTTATAGGTTTCTTTAGCATCTTTTTGATCTTGGAACGTGTTAGAGTTTACTGCATCAAACTTTATATTTAAAGCATCTGCCTTTTCTTTTATGGCGTTGTAATCTGATGGAATATCCCATGGAATATGCAGTGATACCGCTCCTGCAGTTTGAGTTAAACTGTGTAATATACCAATATCATCAATTTTCTCTTCTAAATTTGATGGCTCACCGTAGAACCCAAAACGTCCAAAACGTGTTCCACCTGCTCCTAAGGCCCAACTCGGAATGGCTACCTGAAAATCAGCTAACTTAGAGATTATATGGTTTACATCATGGCCTGTACTACTTAATCTATTCGCTAAAAAATCAAAGCTTTCGGTATGAGTTTTTAACCCTTGCTTATTGTAACTGGAAATTTGTTCTTGCTGTATTTTCATGAATTAAATATTCTTTAAGAAAAGAAACTTCCATAAATCATCGTTATCTATGGAAGTTTTCATTTTCAAACTAAACTAATTAAACAACTATTTACTATATATTATCTAACAAAGGCATTTGCCATTCCTCCATCAACATTTATTATATTTCCTGTTGATTTATCTAGTATTCCTACTAGTGAGAATACGCCATTTGCAATATCGTCTGGAGTTATGATTTCATGCAATAAATTTCTTTTAGCATAAAACGCCGGTAATTCTTCAACGGTAATACCATTGGCTTTTGCACGACCTTCGGCCCATGCGCCTTCCCAAATTTTACTACCTACAATAACTCCATCAGGATTTACTGTATTCACTCGTATTTTATCTTTTGCTAATTCGGCAGCCAATAAACGTACCATGTGTTGTTGAGCTGCCTTTGCAGTACCATATGCCACATTATTTGGTCCTGCAACTAACCCATTTTTACTTGCGATGGCAATATAATCACCACCAAGTCCTTGCTTGCGTGCAATAGCTGCAAATTGTTTTGCTAAATCAAACTGACCTTTAACTAAAATACCCTGAAGGATATTCCAATCTTTATCCGTTGTATCCTCTAATGGCTTTGAAATAGCTAATCCCGCACTGTGAACAATGATATCAACACCACCAAATTCTATACAAGCTTTTTTGTAAGCACTTGCAATAGAATCAGTATTCGTTACATCACAAACTGCATATGTAGATACGTCTCTTGCATAAGTCCCATTTGCCTCAACTAAAGATTCTTCATTAATATCTGTTAATACTACATTAGCACCTTCTGCCGCCAATTTATCAGCAATCGCTTTACCAATGCCTCCGCCTGCACCTGTGATTAATGCAATTTTACGAGATAACGGTTTCTCTTTTGGCATGCGCTGTAACTTCGCTTCCTCTAATAACCAGTATTCAATATCAAAAGCTTCTTGTCTTGGTAATGAGGTATATGCGGAAATTGCTTCAGCACCACGCATTACATTTATCGCATTAATATAGAATTCACTGGCAACGCGTGTTGTTTGTTTATTTTTTGCAAAGCTAAACATACCAACTCCTGGATAAATAATAATTACAGGATTTGCATCACGAATAGCTGGACTATTATCTTTTTTACAAGTATTATAATAATCTACATATTCTTGACGATATGCTTCAAATGCTGGCTCTAATTTTTTCAAAATGGCATCAGCATCAGACAAATCTTCATTTTTATCTAAGCTTAGAACTAATGGTTGAATTTTTGTTCTTAAAAAGTGATCTGGACAAGAAGTTCCCATTGGCGCTAAACGCTCCAAATCGTTACTATTAATGTATTCCATCACCACATCAGAATCTGAGAAATGACCAATCATTCTATTTTCAGAAGAACACAAGCCTCTAAGCAGTGGCATTAGTTGCGCTGCTTTCTCCAAGCGCTCTTCTTTTGGCAAGCTCTCTACTTTTTGTCCTCCAAAAACTGGTCCACCAGATTCAATCTTCTTAGTTATATAATCTGAAGCCATTTCAATAACTTCTAAACTATTCATATAACATTCATATGAAGTATCACCCCATGTAAATAAACCATGGCTTCCTAAAACAATACCTCTAATACCAGGATTATCAGCTAAACATTTTTCTAACTGTAAACCTAAATCAAAACCTGGTTTTTGCCATGGCACCCAACCCATAGTATCTCCCCAAATTTCCTTGGTTACTTTCTCGCTGTCTTGAGCTGCCGCAACAGCAATTAAGGCATCAGGATGTAAGTGATCTATGTGTGCAAATGGTAATAAACCATGCAAAGGTGTATCAATTGAAGGCGCTTTACTATTTAAATCATAAATACAATGATTAAAAAGTCCCACCATACGATCTTCATCATGAAGCCCTTGGTATACATTTTTTAAGTCTCTAAGGCGTTTTGTATACAAGCCTGCAATACCAGATCTAGTTAGTGTTCCGATATCTCCTCCAGAACCTTTTACCCACATTACCTCAACTTGTTCGTTAGTTAAAGGGTCGGTCTCTAAAGTTTTACAGCTGGTATTACCTCCACCATAATTAGTAATTCTTAAATCGGCGCCTAATATATTTGATCTGTATAAAAATAATTCGACTTGGTCATCGCCCAATGCATCTGCCTTGGCATCGTCCCATAGATAATCAACGTATTTAAATGTTTTGATGATGTCCTTCATATTGAAAATTGAAATGAATTAATGATTCAAAAATATATTTGAAAATAAACTTTTGTATCCTGTACTATACCGTAAAGGGGAAAATTGTTCTTAAAAATATGGTTTTTATTTGTAAAAACTAATTATGATGTTCTTTTACAATAACTTACAACAAAAAAATTGAGTCTTTAAAAAAACTCCATTATTTTTTTTATTTCAAAAAAAAGATGCTGCTTACTATACTTAAAATGAAAATATTTAGAGTAAAAGCATAAATATGTTTAAAAATTAATACAGGACAACGCAGGATGCCTAACACATATACAAAAGATAAATTTGAACCAATAAAATTTCACTCAAAAGTAGTAACTAAAGCGACTCAATTATTTTATGGAGAAGAATTACCAAACCTTAGGAGAGTTCATTATTAATAATCAGCACGATTTTAAATACTCTTCTGGAGAACTTTCGCGATTAATAAATTCAATTCGTTTAGCTGCCAAAATTGTAAATCATGAAGTAAATAAAGCAGGTTTGGTTGACATTTTGGGTGCGGTTGGCGAGACTAATATTCAGGGTGAGGATCAACAGAAGCTTGATGTCTACGCAAATGAAGTATTTAAATCGGCACTGGTAAACAGAGAGATTGTATGTGGTATTGCAAGTGAAGAAGAAGAAGACTTCGTTACCGTTCACGGAAAATACCACGCGCATGACAACAAATATATAGTATTAATAGACCCATTAGATGGCTCTTCTAACATTGATGTAAATGTTTCTGTTGGCACCATTTTTTCAGTATACAGAAGGGTTACTCCTTTAGGAATGCCCGTAAGAAAGGAAGATTTTTTACAAAAAGGCAATGAGCAAGTAGCTGCCGGTTATATTGTTTACGGCACGTCAACCATGCTTGTTTACACCACTGGAAATGGTGTGAATGGGTTTACTTTAAATCCGGCAATTGGGAGCTTTTATCTTTCGCATCCAAATATGAAATTTCCAGAGAATGGAACCATTTTTTCTATAAACCAAGGCAATTATGCCCATTTCCCACAAGGGGTAAAAGATTATATAAAATATTGTCAGGAAGAAAAGGAGGACAGACCTTATACGTACAGGTATATAGGCTCAATGGTTTCAGATTTTCACAGAAACATGATAAAAGGAGGTATTTACATATATCCATCAAGTTCAAAATCCCCAAATGGTAAACTGCGTTTACTTTATGAATGTAACCCAATGGCCTTTTTAACCGAACAAGCAGGAGGTAAGGCCACAGATGGCTATAAAAGAATTTTGGATATTGAGCCTAAGGAATTGCATGAAAGAGCCCCCATTTTTTGCGGAAGCAAAAAAATGGTTGAAAAGGCCGAAAGGTTTATGCAAACAAGTTCATAATCATTTAGGTTTCTTTGTAAGTTTCTATTTTATTGTTCATTAATTCTGATTCGCCATAAATAAAACCATAGCAACTATTTATTATGGTTTAAAGAAAGATTATGCAAGTACACAAATTCATTAAAATTGATAACGACTCTAGAATACCCAAGTACAAACAAATTGTTGATTCAATTATACATAATATTTCTATTGGCAACTTTAAAATGGAGCAAAAAATTCCTTCCATAAACGGATTGAGCGAAGAGCTATACCTATCTAGAGATACTGTTGAAAAGGCATATTCAGTACTTAAAGAACAAAATATAATCGTATCCATAAGAGGGAAAGGCTTTTATATTTCAAGAACCAAGTTAATTAACAGGTTGAATATTTTGTTCCTTATTAATAAGTTAAGTTGGTACAAAATGGATACCTATTATTCTTTTTTAAATAGCATTGGGCCCAATTCCTATGTAGACCTTCAAATTTATCACTGTGATGAATCTTTATTTCTGAATTTGATAAATAAACATAAAAAAATGTATGACTATTATGTGATAATGCCACATTTTAAAACCAAAAATAGCGAGTATACAAGTACTACCGTGGCTGCTACACAGGCTATCAATAAGATTCCAAAAAGTAAATTAATTATACTAGACAATAAACAAATTCCCATTGAAGACAATATAATTACGGTATATGAAGACTATGAAAAAGATATTTATAATGCTTTAAAAAAAGGTGTTAAAAAAATTTCCCAATACAAAAAAATTATTCTTATCTATCCAGAAAAAGCTGTTTATCCATATCCTAAACGAATTAAACGGGGTTTCATGCGGTTTTGCGCTAAATACAATTTAGACTTTGATATTTTAGATAGAGTTTATGATGATATGGTTCTTTTTAAAAAAGATTTATTTATTACCATTGAAGAAGATGATTTAATAAGTTTACTAGAACAACTAAGACAAAAAGAATTTATATTAGGAAATGATATAGGAGTTATTTCATACAATGATACACCCTTAAAAGCACTTCTTGGTATTACTGTTATAACAACAAATTTTAAAATAATGGGAGAAGTAACTTCACGCATGATTTTAAATAAAGAAAAAGGGACATATAAAGTACCTTTTAGTTTTATAGATCGAGAATCGGTCTAAATGATTAGCCATTTCCTTTAAATATGATAAATATTTTAAGGCATCCTTTTTAAAATTGGAATTTTAGCACCTTTTCCATTGAATTTCCCTAAAAAAGTTTTAAGTTTCCCTTAATATTTTTTTCTATAATTAAATTTGAATGAAAAAATGGATATGATGAAATTCATAAAGATTGATGAAACCTCGAGGGTACCAAAATACCAGCAAATAATCGATTCTATTATTCATAATATTTCAGAAGGCAATCTTAAAATAGATCAAAAGATTCCATCCATCAACATGTTTAGTGAAGAATTTTATTTGTCTCGCGATACTGTTGAGAAAGCATATAGCATTTTAAAAGAACGTAATATAATTACATCCATCCGTGGTAAAGGCTTTTACATTTCCAGAACCCAGTTGATTTCGAAAGTTAATATTTTATTTTTGGTCAATAAGCTTAGCTCATATAAATTACGTACCTATAACTATTTTATAGATGCTATTGGTGGAAATTCTCATACCGATTTACACATATATCACTGTGACGAAACTTTATTTTTAAATTTATTAGACAAAAACAAATCGGCTTATGACTACTATATTATTATGCCACATTTTAAAACAGATAATTTAAAACATCAAAGTTTTTCTGATAAAGTACTAAAAGCAATAAATAACATACCTCAAGAAAAGCTCATTCTTTTAGATAACAGCAAACCTATTTTCGGTAATCATACCGTTGAAATTTATCAAGATTTTGAAAATGATATATATTCTGCTTTATCGGAAGGTCTAGAAAAAATAAAAAAATATAAAAAAATCATGTTGATATACCCTGAAAAATCAGTATACCCTTACCCTAGAAGGATTTTACATGGTTTCAGAAAATTTTGTGTCGAATTTAATTTAGATTTTGAAATTCTTGATGAAATTTATGAGGATATGATTATCAAGCGAGGAGATTTGTTCATTACAATTGAAGAAGCTGATTTGGTAAATCTTGTAAAACAAGCTCGGGAGGATGAGTTTATTTTGGGTAAAGACATTGGTATCATTTCATATAACGATACTCCTCTAAAGGAACTATTAGGCATCACCGTAATGTCTACAGATTTTAAAGTTATGGGCGAAACAGCCGCTAAAATGATATTAAACAAATCTAAAGGGAAAGTAAAAGTTCCTTTTAATTTTATTGATAGAAACTCAATCTAATTATTTGATATAAGCTCTCATTTGAATACTTGACGGACTTTCCACCATAATATCATATGGTAATTTTTTAAGTTTACCTGTTTTAATTTCCCTTTTAAAAACAACAATCTTATTTGAAAATTGATTAGCAACTAGTATAAAGTTACCCAATGGGGATATAGCAAAATTTCTAGGGTGTTTGCCAAACGTAGATTGATGACCAACCAACTTTAGAGTACCATCATCCTGGTTTATAGAAAAAATCGAAATGCTATCTTCTTCTGGACCACGATTTGAAGCGTATAAAAATTTTCCATCAGGAGAAATATGAATGTCTGCCGCTCTATAAATATCTTGTTTTTGCTCATAAGATGAATAGTCTTGAATAAAAATCAGGTTTCCATTTTTATACTCAAATGCCGTAATTTTACCGCTTAGTTCAGAAATACTGTATCCAAATGTTCCATCAGGATGAAATACAAAGTGCCTTGGTCCACTTCCTGGTTTCATTTTAATTTGTTTTTCATCTTGAAGTACGGTATCCTGAGTAGTAATATCTATACGGAATCCTCTTATTTTATCTGCACCAAGATCATGAGCAAATAAAAATTTATTGTCTGGAGACATATTTGAGGAATGAATATGGGCATCTTTCTGGCGGCTTGCGATAATACTACTATCCTTAAATTTTAAAAGTTGATTGCACGGATTTAGACTTCCATTTGCATTGATTTTAAAAACGCTTAAACTTGGATCGGTATAGTTTGAATTTATCAAGTAGGTGCCAGTTTTATCAATTTCAATATGCGCTGGGTTTCTTCCTCCGCAATCTTGCATATTTATTAAATCTAGTCTTTTATTTATTGAATCCACTTTAAAAGCAGCTATTTTACCGTGGTAATCCATTTGGCTCTCTACTACGGAATACAGATATTCTCCATTCGGAGAGATTTTTAAAAATGACGTATTGGTGATATTATTTATTGTATGTTTTAATTTACTTTCCCCAGTTTCATTATTAAACTCATAAACATGAATACCTTCTCCTGGTCTTTTATTGGTAAAACTACCTACAAATAGTAACGTATAGTCTTCCTTAGTTTGACAACTAAATAACAGACCTAAAACTATAATTACAACAAAACACTTATTAAAACCCATATTCTTGAACAATAATTTTATTTAAGAGACAACCAATCTAAATGAACACTATCCTCGCCATCACAAATAAATTTTAAATACACATTTTTTATACCTTTTGTATTTGCAAGATTACACGTAAATAATTGATAGGTTTTAAAACTACTTGTTTTAAAAAGCTTGCAACTTCCTAATAAGGGCCCGTTGCTATTATTTGCTCTTACTTCTATGGTTGTGTTGCTTTTAACTGAAGCGTTAAATGTTATTGTTTTTTTTGACTCTAAATTATATACATTAGGAAAATATAATCCCCCGACATTACTATTGTTTTGTATTTCGAAACCCCCGTTGAAACTTTCTCTTTTATCAAGCCCTTCGGCTTTCATATACCATTCGGCTTCAATTTTATTCCAATTGGCATCATACTGCCCCACACCAAAAGCAAAATGCTTGTCTAAAAAATCTACATCTGTTACCATTTCACCATTATCCTTATAATGTAAATAAGAGATGTAAGATTCACGGTATCTAGCAATATCTTTACCTAAATGAAAATGGCACCACGTGTGAAAACTCTGGTTATTCCAATCAAAATAATTACCGTGTGCCTTACCCGACAATCCATATTTATTATCGTATCCTGAGTTCCCTACCCTTGTATAAGGACCATAAATATTTTTTGAAGTTGCGTAATGAGAACCCGCGGAAAGATAATATAATCCATTTTTCTTATGAATATTTGGCTTATCGTTTCCACCTAATACCTTTCCATTTCCGTTAATTATAATTTCTTTTGGATATTCAGCTAAAGAAACCATATCCTCACCCAACTTAGCAATCATATAATAATAATCAGGGTCATTTCTCCTGTAATGTCCAAATGCAATATATGGTGTTTTGGTGGTATCATCGTCAATTATTACAGTAGGGTCATATTCTTTAATTTTTGTTAAATCCTTAGGTAATAAAGGCTTACCCAATGCATCTTTAAATGGGCCAATAGGTGAATCTCCTATCATAACGCCCGTGTCAATGTTTCCATTTGAAAAATAGAAATAATAACTGCCATTTTTATATGCTGCATCCGTAGCCCAACAACTCTTTGATTCTCCCATATAGGTATCCGTAGGAAGTATTGTAGTTTCTAATTTCCAATGAATTAAATCCTCTGAAGACCATATTTTCCAATCTGGCATAACAAATTTTTTAGCCGTTTTATCTTCATCTCTTGTTGCATACAAATAGGCTTTATTGTTAAATATTTTAATGTGAGGGTCTGCCATTCCAACATCATACACTAAAGGATTTCCCTCTTTAGAAGGTTTTTGTGGAGTATTTATTACAGATATAGTTTTAGAACCAGATGGCGTACTTTTACACGAAAGCACATGAAAAAAAAATGATACTGAAAACAATACCTTTACATACTTTACCATGTTATTCATAAGTTATTTATTTGAATTCTTTATAATATGACGTTGAAGTATCTAAATTTATCTCTTCTTCTCTAAGTTGTAATTTTTCTCCATCTCCTACATAAACACTCAATAATTCCTTATTTCCATCTAAAGTTATCACTGCAAAAGTGCCTTTAAAATAGATATCTAACACATCACTTTTAAACTCCTCTCCTTTTGATTGCGTAATGACATATTGCACTAAATATTTAGAAGCTAAATTACTTTCAATTTTCAATCCTTTATAAATTCCGTCTTGCTCAATTTTAGAAACTGATTTAATGGATGGCTCTTCCTTTTCATTAAAAGGTTCAAAAACCACAACAAAGGGGTTTTTCCACGCTTCACCCTTATTTCGAATTACTAATGTTGGGGTTGGTAAATTATCATAGGGCTTTGGCGCTTCAAAAGTAATGGGCGCATTTACCTTTGTAAACGTTCTATTTTCAAATCCTGGAATATGGAGTTGCATAAAAATATGACCTTGCTTTAATTTTTTGGTGTGAAATGTGGCTTTTACATCATTCGCATAAGGTTTTGATGTATTTACATCTTCAAAAAAATGCCACCCTGGATGCCTGTAAAGTTTGTTTCGTTTCCATGGCGCGTTCGCATTCGCTGAATATCTATTTGGTGTTTTTTGCAAGTCTAAATCTTTATTTTCAAAAGTGAGTTCGTCACCTATATTATGATATAAATAATCATGATATTCATTTGGAAGTTTAGATTTTGATCGAAATACATCTAAATAATAGCCTGTGGTTGGAGAAGTTCTAATTAAGGCTAAAGTACGCTCTTGTATAGCTTCAGCTTTATCACCTTTATCATCCACAAAACTGGTTAAACTAAAAGAATGGTATGGAGATACCGCTACTTTTCCAACTTCTGGTTCCATGGCAATGGGCATTACTTTATTAATTCCCAAATTAACCCATCCACCTTTACCTTGTGAACTACCATTAACAATTACCGTATTGTGAGCTGCAAAAATCCTGGAATAATTTTCGTGTAAATCTTGTCCATAATTTTTTCTTCCGTGGTCTACACCCAACACTTGTCCTTCTCCATATAATTCAATATTCATGCCCTCAGCATGCCCATGTACCATATGTGCCCCTCCTACAAAACACATTAGGCCATCTTTAGGATTATTGGTACTACTTAAATTACGTTGCATTATGATACCGGCATGATATACCTTGTCCGTTCTAGGTAAATTAATAGTAGCTGGTACATCTTTAAAATCAGCTTCATACCATAATAAAGCTTCCATACTTTTTCGCTGATATTTTCCTTTACGAATAGCCCTACTGATAAGTGGTGCGAATTTATCTTGTAATTCAGTTAAACTATCCATTTTTGACAATACAAAGGCATTTTCATAAGCCTGATAAGGGGCGTGAGCACGCCTGTGTCCATCTCCCCAACGCACAATCTCGTTATTGGGATAAACAAAGTAATCCAATTTAGGTAAAGCATGTAAAACATTTGGATACCTTGCCCCTAATTTTAATGCTGGATTATATCTGTTTACCACCAACATTAACTCCGCCAAAATAGATGTAGAATGATTTAAATATTGAGAAGTTTCTGGCCAAATATCACCTTTATTTTTGTAATTTTTGTACATTTTGGGTAATGCGTCTTGATTACTTGTGTTTTCTGTTAGAAAATAAGACAACCATTGTTCACGTTCTTTAAGATTGTCTAAAGCTAACGCATTATACACCAAATTTGGCGCCTCCAGTACACAATGGTTAGAACCTGTTTGGCCGTAATTTACAGTAATATTTGCATAGGCTTTAAATACATTCTGCGCTTCTTTAAAAGGAAAGTTCACTCCTTTATTTTTAATAATATCAAAAGACACTCCTCCTTTTTTGATGTATGGATAAATAAAATCATAAATCAATGGCAATCTATAGCCTATTACTCGTACTTCTCGAAACCCATCACGGGGAAATAACCAACCTCCTCTTCCAGTCCATTCTGAAACTTCTAATTGTTGCACGGATTTTATAAAAGTATACAAAATACTACTTGCAACTTGGGCGTATTTTTCATCTTGAGTAAAGTAATACATCATACCACAATCTAAAGCTAACTGCAAGTTCTCAATTAAAAGTTCTGCGGGTTTCCATTCTTCAGCTGTGGCATTATCTAGATTTTCATTTACGCCATTTACAACATGAACCGTTTTATAAAATGGAGGAAACATGGTATTCTCCTGTTCTGTCCAATTAAATGGTAATTGTTTAATATAAGCTTCAGGATTTTTATAAAACTTATTAACCTGCTCATCGGTTTTGTGCAACAAATTGGTATAAATTTCATTTGCCCAGTCTAGGGTTTCTATTTTATTAAGAATTTGTTGACGCTCCTGTGATGTCACTAAAATAAAGGGGCGTTCTTGCTTTTGAGACCATAAATTAAACTGCGTTAAAAACAATAGCATCAATATTACCCTTGTTATTCTTACTTGTTGCACTAGCATACCTCTATTTATTAATTAATGTTTTATTCTGTTTTTTGATAATTTAATAGTTTTATTGGTCCTTCTAATCCAATTGCAACCTTTCCATTTTTTCTATAACCTTTGGTCCACCTATTTACCGCAGGAACATTTAGATTCATGCAGTAGTTTGCTAATACCGTAGTGTAGCGAATTTCAATTTCGTTTTCGCCTTCTTCTAAAACATCAATTAATGGATAAATTGCTTTACCATACCAGCGCTTGCCTACTTTTTTACCGTTTATATACAATTCTGTAATACCTTCGTTTACGTCGCCTAAATCCAAGTGAGTAAAACCTTCTTCAATAATAATTTTAGTTTTATAGATAATATCTCCGGCAAAGGTGTTTTGAATTGGATTTTTTGATGCCCCAAAATCTAGTAATTCATTCATATTCCAAGTGAAATTCTCATTATCAACCCTTTTTCCAACTACAGTCCAATTCGTTTTTATTATTTTGGAATCCCTTAATTGAACTTTTGCGTTTTCAGTTTTCACTGCAGGTTTTTCATTTTCAAAAACTATTAATAAAGATTGAAGCGGTTCTAAAGTAATGTCTAATTTATTAGATAATTCCTCAAAAAAATAAGGTTTTCGCTCACCAGTTTCCGGATTCCAGAGGTATGGATATTTATTTTGAACCGGAAATGTAGCTTTAAAGTTTGAAGTTTCATACCTATTTACATTCGTAAAGAAATAAATAACCTCATCATCAGTTGATTGATGTATTTGAAATATATTTTTACTTGGATTACTAATTTCAACATCTGGTGAGAGTTGAGATTTCTTTAAAACTTCTTCCGTCCATGAGAATAATTCCTCAATTGAATTTGGTTGTTTTACACTTATTATTGATGATGCGTAATTATTTTTAATATCAGTCATAATTCCTAAAACAAGGGCGTCATTGGCTTGATAATTACTGTACCCCAGAGATTTATCAGGTAACCCATCAATAACGACAATCTTTCCACCAGAAGCCACAAAATCTTTTAATTTTTTAGCTACTTTAATATCTACTGATTCCAAGTTGGCTAACACCAGCAGTTTAAAATTCATATCTCCATAGGTTAAAACGCCATCGTTTAACTCCGAATTAACCAATACATTTTGATTAATATAATCGCAAGAATACCCTAACTGACTTATAGGTTCCCATAACTTATACAAATACTCTGGTTCTAAATGAAACGGCTCTCTTGCCAAACCTTTATCGCCCCACAAATCGGAAGTTGGCCCTAAGATGGCAATAGATTTTTCAGCTTTTGAGTTTTGAAACACATAAGACAAACGGGCGTTGTAATCTACCCAACTACTCAAATGTTTCCACCATGTATTTTGCTCACTAAAATAAGCACCGTAGCGAATCCAACCAGGAAAAGGCGCATCCTTTGGAGAATAATTATACCCATGTAAAACCGAGTGATTGATACCGGTTATGAAATTCATGTCGTCATGCTGTTTAATCTCCTCCAACGTGGTTCTAAAAACACCATTGGTATTGGTCATAGTTTCGCAACTGGTTATTTTTTTACCCGTTAGATGCGCTCCTGATGAAGCGTACAAATTCCAAATCATATAGCCATGAGATTGTCGCCATTGCCATGTATCATCCTTCATTTCCGCAGAATATATCCAGTTGTTGCTTTCTGGAATATCAGGAATCATGTATCCATCTAACATGCCCATTAAAAAGGGAGTTCCATAAGCTTGATAACGACAAAGAATACCATTTTCTTCACAGAATGCTTTATAAGTTCTGGTGAAATTATCCAAAAAGGTTTCAACTAACATGTTATTATAATCAAAACGCACACGCTTAATTTGATCTTTGAATTCTTCAGAAAAATTATTAGTATAGTTACTTTTCGAATAATCTTGATGACCTTGGTAAAACACAAAAGCCATCCAAGGGTCAAGTTTATAACCATATGTTTTGAAAAACAATTCTGAAAACCCATCACTCCAATTGGCACCAGAGACCTCTATACTATCACAAAACAAAGCTCTGATTAAATCGCTTAAAGGGATCCCTGAGCGTTCTGAAATTTTTTTCATCCTATTTAAATAGGCCAAAGTCATTTCTTTTTTATAATGGTCTATAACAGGACCAGCACCACCAGGAGCCCCTAAAGTAACATCTCTAAAATCTTGCTGTAATAATTGATAGGACAGAAAATAATCGCCTTCTTCATTTACGATGTATGAAATATTTCCAGAATTATCTTGGTATTTTTTAAGATCTATAATTTGAGAGGTTGAACTACAGTGGTATGGAACGAGTGAAACACCTGAAAGACTGAATATGGTGCGTTCGCTGTTACGTTTTTCGTTACCGTAATTTTTATATTTATTTTTATAATAATCTATTAAAAAATCTTCATTAACTTCAATGACGTCTCCTGCTTTATAAGGTATATTATCAGTAACCATTCGCTGGCAGGTTTCATCTTTCTTTAAAAACTCTCCGCCAAAAGGCCACCCCGTTCCAGCAATCATATCGGCAATCATGCCTAAATCTTTCGTTTTTTTGCAAGCATGAACCACAAGGTCAACCCATTCATCGCTCATCCAAACCAATGATTCTTCTTCGGTTGGCGTGGCATCTGGCATTGCAATTGGGTTTATTTCCACCCCGCCAAAACCAATACTTTTTAAAGATTCTAATTGTCTGTCTAACTCTTCCTTTTTTATTTTGTTGCCATTCCACCACCAACGTACAAAAGGTCTTGCTTCGGCAGGTGGATTTTGAAAACCTGAGAATAAATCTTGAGTTAATTTATGAGATGGATTTATTTTATTTTCACTATCAGACTCACAATTAAGTAAAAAACCAATACATAAAACTAAAACTATTTTAAAAAAAATGGATTTATTCATTTTACACGTCTTTAACAACTCAATCAAGAGTTTTCTTATTTGTTGCAATTAATTATTTATAAACTTCAACATCGCCTCTCTGTAATGTAAATAATCATTAGCTGGAGCCCCCGCATTTTCATCTAGATACCTTTTAATCCATTGTGGGTGATTTAAACTTTTAGACTTTCCTTCAAATATATTTTTAAGAAAAATTCCTGTTGTACCTAATTGTTTTAGGCCATTGACTTTTGAGGTGTACCCTTTTAGTTTTGGTAAGCCCATAAAATGATTAGTCATTAATGCCACATCTGGGGATTCTGCATAAGGAATAGTTGCGCCCTTTTTTACATTTGGACCGTAAAAATTCATGTATATCTGCCATGAGGACAACTGCTCTGGAAGATGATTACTTTTAGTTAAAGTGCCCATACCATGATCTGCAGAAATAATAAAAAATGCCCTTTCCCATAAATTTTCATTCTTTAAAAAAGCTACGAGTTTTCCTAATTCTACATCGGCATTTAAAATGGCTTTAATATATGCTGAATCTGTATTTGTTTTATCTTGCGGTCCTTTCCAGAAACTTCTAATTTCCTGTAAATGTAAACGCACCAATCTTACGCCATCTTCTTTAATATGTTTAATACCTAATTCTACAACCTTTTGGTCTGGCATAATCTCAGCATAGTAAATATCAGGTGTTTTAAAAACATCGTATAGCGTATGCCCACCTACATAAACGGATTTTATGCCTTTTCGTCTTGCTGATAAGAAAATATCATCTAAGTCTTGAGTTTCAAAAACATGTGTTCCTGTATGCATCCCTATATTTGGTGGTGATGCGCCTCCCCAGGGTTCAGTACCATCAGGCAATTTTACACGCCCCATTGGACTGTTAGAATAGGCATCTTCTACAATTACCCCGTTTTCTGCAAAATACTTTAAGTTTATAGCTCCTGCTTGTATAGCTGTTTCGGCAGCATCTTTCATTAATCCATCAATGATAAATTGTACCACTATAGGTTGATTTTTCTCTAATGCTTCAGATTGCACATTCGAAATCTGCTTTGTTTGCTTCGATTGTTTACAACCTAAAACCAAAAAACAAATAAGTATTAAACCTAATAAACTTCTCATTTTTAGTTAGTTTTTATTCAACATTTAGTCAGTTTCAGAAAGAAAATATTTCCTAATTTGTATAAATTTTGAAATTTTTATAAATCGCAGAACGGGTATACATATTACGAATTCCTATTCTACCCTCTGTAATTGGTTCTACTTTTTTAATATCCCACTCAAAATATTCTACTTTATCTTCATATTCCATTTTAAAACTTAGTTTTTCTGAAGTTTTAATAGCAGTAATATGATAGGTTTTTCCTGTTTCAAAAAGCCCCTGCATATCGTAAGAAGGCTCGACCATGGTACTATTAAAATGCTTATCATCAGGTTTGGGGTAGCGACGGGCACGCACATAATGCAATCCATCTCCTTTATTTCCAAAAGCCGAAAAACTAATATGAAACGTGTTCATGTTCTCGAAATACATTCGCATTTTAGGCACCTCTCGTAAGTGCTTCCATTCAGAAATATCTTTTTCGTAAACACCTTCTTCATCACCAGTTGCTTGGATATAAAGTATATTTACATACTTATTGGCATCATCGGTTTTCATGTAATCAAACTCAATTTTCACATCCCCTGAAAATGATTCTTTAGTCCATAAAACCGCATGATGTGCATCATTTCCAGCTTCGGGACCTGCTTTATAATGCATGCCTTCTTGAGTATTTTCAACCGTTGCAACTAAACCATCTAAAGTCCATTGTTTTGTCCAGTCTTCGGTACAATCATCCTGAAAAGCTAAATTCCAATCATCTTGAGTATCACTGTTCTTTTCGTTAAGAGGCATGTTTGTTTTGCAGGAAACTACAAGGACTAAAAATACCAATAAGAATACATTCCACTTCATAAACACTATTTACTTAAGAAATCTTTCCCCCATTTTTCTCTAAGCTCCACAGCAAGTTGATTTACAGTGTCTTGGTATTCTGGCTTTTCAGCTAAATTATCTAATTCTAAAGGGTCTGTTTTATGGTCGAATAACATACGTGCATAGGCTACCCCATCGTCTTTAGTCCACTCAGTATAAAATAAATCTCCTTTTATTAGTGTAACCGCATCTTTAAATTTACTTACCGCCCAATCCTTTTTTGGTATTTGTCCATTGATAATTGGCACAAAACTTTTTCCTTCCAGGGTTGCAGGAACATTCAAACCAACTAACTCCGCTAAACTAGGATAAATATCTATGTATTCTGTTATAGCGTCAGTTTGTTGTCCACTTGTTTTACCTGGAACTTTTATGATTAATGGGGTTCTTAAAGCGGTTTCAAAAGTAACATGCTTGCACCATAATTTATGGTCACCTAAATTCCAACCATGGTCACCCCATAAAATTACGATGGTATCGTCTTCTAATGCTAAACGCTTCAACTCGTCTAAAACCAAACCAATTTGTGCATCCACATAGCTTACACATGCGTAATAACCGTGAATCAATTCTTTAGCTAATTCATCTGGAAGATCATCTTTCTTGGGAATGTTTCCATAATTGCGCAACTCACCAAAATTGTGAAATGCTTGTTTAGGTGTTGATTCTGGTTGCGTATAACTCTCTGGTAATTCAATTTTAGATCTATCATATAAATCCCAATACTTTTTTGGTGCATTAAACGGTAAATGCGGTTTCATAAAGCCCAGTGCCAGAAAAAAGGGGTGCTTTTTATTTTTTAACATTTTTAAATTTGCAATGCCTTTCTGGGCTATTTTACCATCAAAATATGCAGTATCATGAACCTCAGCTATTTCAAAGGCCGCAGCCCCTGCAACAGCTAAATTAGCACTACCATTTGTATTTATATTTTCTTCTAATTGATAATTGCGAATATTACCTTTTGGAAACCATCTGTTATCCCAAGCTAAACTATCGTCATTATTATTATGATAAATTTTTCCGTTTGAAATGGTTGTATATCCATTCTGTTTTAGAAGCTTGGGTAATGTAACTACCTCGGGAGCATCAACGTCTGCCCTTGTTTTGTAATTAATAAATCGATGTCTTGTTGGCCGCATGCCGGTAAGCAAACTTGCCCTTGAAGCACCGCATACAGGAATATTACAATAGGCTCTGTTAAACACCAGACTTTCGCTGGCCAATTTATCTAAATTGGGTGATTGAATATAATTGGCGCCATAAAAATTTAGCTCAGGGCGCAGATCATCAACTGCAATAAACAAAATGTTCATTGGCTTTTTTTCTTCAATTATTGTCTCTTCTTTTTGCTCATTTTTACATGATATAAAAAGAAAACTAATTACAATAAACTTTAGAAAGCATTTCATATTTGTATTCATAATTATTTTTTACCAATGTTCTATAACTATGTAATCACCATTACTTAAGGTATTCTTTAAGGAATCTGCAATCTTTCTCCTAGGTGTATCTTGGTCCAATTTAAATCCTTTATTCCCTTTGGGTGTTATTATGGGCATATTACCAACAGACTCATCCAAGAAATCGTTTTGAGACTTCATCCAACTAAATAGATCTTTTCTTAATTTGTCTTTAACTTCTTGTAATTCTGGGTCGTTAGCTAAATTATTTTGCTCAAATGGGTCATTCTGCAAATCGTACAATTCCTCAAGAGGCTCATTTTTAAATGCATTTGCTCCTCGTTTAATGAAGTAATCTACATTGGGTTTTCCTGTTAAATTTTTATCTACAACCTCTACCGAATTGAAATTCCTAATGTATTTATAACGCTTATCACGAATCATCCTCGAAGGGAAAACCTCTGAATTTAAAATATTTTGATTGGTTCTTACCCCATAAACATAATCGTTTATCTTAACATCTTCGCCTTGTAATAGCGGTAAAAAACTAGTCCCATCCATATCGTTAGGAGTTTTTCCTCCAGCAATTGCCATAAAAGTTGGCAACACATCGGTATAATGAATGAGTTGATTTGAAGTAGTTCCAGGTTTAATTACTTTGGGCCAGCGTACTACAAATGGCACTTTTAAACCCACATCTTTTACTGTAAATTTACCTGAAACCCCATGATCTGCGCTATAAATAAAGAGGGTGTTATTATCTAAATACGTATCAACCAAGTCTAAGACCTTTTCTATTTGCGTGTTATCTTCCTCGATACTTCGGTAATACCCTGCTTTAGATTTTACATATGCTTTATCCTTTTTTTTATGTTCATTAAATGGATAAAACTTTATATCATCAGCATTTGGGTTTTCAACATCAAAATATTTCCCATGAGGATATTTTGACGTAATAAACATACAAAATGGCTTTTTTGAAGCTTTGAAGTAAGCCTCTATACTATCTAAAGGAATATAATCTCTAGGCACATCTCTTTTTGGAACGGGCTCCCATTCCTTATCCCATTGATATACACTTGCTGGCTTCACATGACTTTTTCCTGCTAAAACCACTTCATATCCGAGTTTTTTCATTCTAAATGTAACACTCTCAATATTAGGTCTTGTAGCGGTATGATTCGCAAAACAGCCGTTCTTTAAAGGATACTTCCCTGTAAAAAGCTGAGATCTACTTGGGGCACATATGGCTTGAGCTGTAAAAGCATTGTTAAAAAGCATGCCTTCTTTTGCTAGACGGTCTACTGCAGCCGTATTCACTTTTTCATTACCATAGCAACCATAATCGTAAATATCTTGGTCGTCGGCTAAATAGAAAATTATATTGGGTTGACTTTCAATTCTATCTTCATTTTCTGAATAAATATTGTCACTTTTCTTTTTATTAATACATCCAATAGAAAAAACTAAGATTGTATTTAGTAATAAGTAATACTTGAATATACGCCTCATCTTGGTTAGCTCAATATTTAATTAATTTGATTTTCTCCACTTTTCAAAATTATCTGTTTTCCATTTTGAATATAGGTTCCCGTAAGCCCCTCAGGAAGAAAAATAGTTCCTATAATCTTTTTACTCTTTGTTTTCTTTAAGTTGACTTTAATCTCACCTAGTTTATGCGGCATTGAACCCTTGACCCAATTTAAATCTCCCAAATGAGGTTCGATTCGTACTGAATTGAACCCTGGAGCAGCAGGTTCTATGCCGCATACCAGCGCTAAATAATAGTACAAAGGTGAAGCACTCCAAGCATGACAATCGGAACGCGTTGGGTCCGCTTTCTCAGGAAATGTAGTAAGTCCTTTATCAAGTAAGTCACTTAAAATATCTAAAGTTGATATATACATATTTCCTAATCCTACCTTCTTAAGCGCTGCTATCTTATAAAAATCAAAGTAAAATGAGGTTTGTGCTATCTCCTTATTACTAAAAACACGTAGTATTAATTCTTTTTCTTGAGTTCCATCAAAAGCGTTACTTAATATCGCTAAGACATTAGCATGTTGACTAAAAGAGGTTTTCTCTGGGGTATCGGCAAGCAATTGCTTATCCTCATCCCAACAATGTTCTAGTATCGATTTTTGAGTAACTTCTGCTTTTTGGGCCCATTTATCTTTAAGTCCAGACATGCCGTATGCTTCAAATATTTCCATTGCTTTTTGAATGGTATAAACATATTGCATTCCAATAACCGCAGAGTATTCTTTCTCTTGCGTCAACGGTGGGTATCCCGTTTTCCACTCATCAACCCAATCTACAAAAAGCCAACTTTCCAATTTACCGAGCATGCCATTTTCGGCTACACGTGCATCGTACCAATTAAGAATATCAAGGATGGCTGGAACCATCTTCTCGATAAATTTATCATCTTCACAATGCATCATATAATCGTTTACCATAGTAATCCAAACCAATGAAAAAGGCGCTATTATTTGCTGGGTACTACTTGGATAACGTGACTGTGTTAATCCGAACGGTAATCGAGAATCATAATAATCTTGAATGGCATCTTTCCACAATCGCGTGTCACCAGAAGCATAGGCTGTGTTGAGTCCTTGTATGCGCGTATCACCTGTATATTGTAGTTGCTCGTAGTACGGGCAATCAAAAAACAGTTCTCCAGCACATAAACGTTGGGTTCTCCAAGCCACATCAAAAATAGCACTCATACGGGAGTCTTCACTTTCAAAACTAGACTTTAGCTCGAATGGATACCCCGTAAACTCACTATTAAACCCTTCAAGTATTAAAGGCTCTTCACCTGTTGTAATTTCTAATTCTACATAACGAAAACTCCGCCACCAAAGTGGTTCAAAAAGTCTATCATCACCGCCATCTACTTCAATGATATCATAATTTCCCCACATGACCTTACCTTCAACCTCGTTTCGATTCCCTTTATTAAAAGTAGGCTTCCCATCTTTAGGTATAAAAAGACTCTCAGCATAAGTAATTTTAATATGACTATTAGACCCCTTACTATATTTTAGTTGGGGATATGCATTGGTTAAATGGCCTTGATCCAATAAAATAACGGCGGTACTATTCGCAGGTATTTTAACAGGTTTACTGCCTGTTATCAAATCCTTTGCATTTTTTACACCTTCCATTCTTCGTACTGAAGCGAAGTGCTGTATTTTAGTTTCCATCATTGGAATGGAACGCGGACATAACAGTCGCTTATCTGTTTTTCCTGTAATATTATAATAATTCGTGGGCGTCCCATTATTACCTTCTTTTACCTTTTTCCACGCGATTTCATTATCTGATGTTTTCCAGTGCCATGGATGTAAATCTCCTCTAAATTTTTCTCCTGGTCCGCTTGCATAAAAGCGTCTAAGATGGTTTATTTTATAAAAAGAATAGGCCTCATCAATAACTACATTCCAAGTTTTATTGGTATTTATTTCTTTTTCCTTTTCTGTATTCCCCTGAATGATCAAACCTGTTTCAAGCGACATTTGAGCGACAGGTTTAAACGCTGCCATATTCCATACTTTTGCGGCGATATGGTTCTCACCTGTTTTAAGGTATGGTGCAATATCTACCGTATCAAATAGCCAACGATTTAAATCGCCACGCGCTGGACCCCGAGTTATTATCTCTCCATTTATGTAAAATACATAACGATTATCTGCTGAAATATTTATCACATAATCTTGAGGTACTGTTTTAAAAGACAAGACTTTCTTAAACAAATACACTCCTGATTCATCACCTGCTATTTCGGGATGCGTAATCCATTTTGCAGACCACAATTCTTGTAATAATTTAGAATTGACATCAGCTGTGTTTTGTGCACTTAGCAGAACTACACAAAAGATAGTTAAAAATGTTAGAATTGTTTTTTTCATCAGTTTAAGTTTATTTTAAAAGTCACAACTGAAATTTTTTGAGTAATTTTTAAATTTTTATTTCAAAAAATCTTCACCCCATTTTTCTCTAAGTTCCAGTGATAATGTTTTAACGAGATTCCCATATTCTAGTTTTTCAGCCAAGTTTTCTAATTCTAAAGGATCATTTTTATGATCGAATAGCATACGCGCATAGGCAACCCCATTATCATCCGTCCATTCCGTGTAAAACAAATCGCCTTTTATAAGAGTAACTGCATCTTTGAATTTAGAAACTGCCCAATTTTTCTGTGGCTTTTCGCCATTTAAAATAGGCACAAAGCTTTTACCGTCAACTGTATTGGGAATATCTAATCCCGCCAGTTCTGCTAAACTTGGGTAAATATCTATGTATTCGGTTATGGCATTTGTTTTTTCTCCTTTAGTTTTTCCTGGCACTTTTATTATCAATGGTGTTCTTAGAGAAGTTTCAAATGTAACGTGCTTGCACCATAGCTTGTGGTCGCCTAAATTCCAACCGTGGTCTCCCCACAAAATAACAATTGTGTCATCCTCCAATTCTAAACGTTTTAGTTCATCCAAAACCAAACCTATTTGCGCATCGATATAACTTACACAGGCGTAGTAGCCATGAATTAATTCTCTGGCTAATGCATCTGGTAAATCTCCTTTTTTTGGTATGTTTTCATATTGGCGCAACTCACCAAAATTGTGAAAGGCTTGTTTAGGAGTATTCTCTGGTTGAATATAACTTTCGGGTAATTCTATACTTGCCCTATCGTACAAATCCCAATACTTTTTTGGTGCTGTAAAAGGCAAATGGGGTTTCATTAACCCCATGGTTAAGAAAAAGGATTGCTTTTCTTGCTTTAATTTTTGTAAATCCCTTATGACTTTTAATGCCAATTTTCCATCTCTATACACAGAGTCGTGAACCTCCGCCATTTCGATAGGTAAGCCCCTACGGGTATTCTTTCTTATTTCTTGACTTTCTGGTAAGGCATAGCTCCACAAGCCATCTGCTTGCCATATTTCGTCCCATGCATTTTTATCATCTGTTTTATGATGGTATATTTTACCATTAGAAATTGTTATATATCCGTTTTGTTTTAATAACATAGGCAACGAGATAGCCTCTGGGTAATCTTCATCTTTTTTAATATGCGCATTGATAAATCGTTTTCTTGTAGGTCTCGCCCCTGTCATTAAACTGGCTCTAGAAGCTCCACACACTGGAATATTACAATAAGCACGACTAAACACCAAACTCTCCCCAGCAAGTTTATCTAAATTTGGAGATTTAATATGATTTGCGCCGTAAAAATTAAGTTCAGGACGCAAATCGTCAACAGCAATAAATAAAATATTGGGCTTTTTGTTTTTGTTAGATTGCGTTTTAGTTTGACTGAAACTATTATGCCCAGAAAAAACTAGACCGCACAGGAATAATTTTAAGAGTAATGCTTTCATTTCGTGATTTTTCTTTTTAGTTTCTTTGTTTTGCCCTTTTTAAGGGTAATTGCAATTAGGCCTTCGTAACCTTTAGATGCTAACTGTATGGCATCTACTTTATAATTTTTTATATCCTCAACATCGTCAAAATCAATATCATTCAAATCTACTGCAATTAAATCCTTCCCGTCAACAATCACAGTTAAAGGTTGTGTATAACTCCAACTTGTCCGCTTATTAGGTTTTATCTCATTTATAATTCTTTGTACCAAATCAGTTGAAAATTCATCTTCTTCAACCAATTCGCCGTTTTGTGGTTTTGTAAAACGTCCAATGAATAATATGCTTCGAGTATAATTATCAAAAATGAAAAACATGAACGGATGATCGGCTACAACATCTTTGCGTTTGGGTATTCCACGAATATATGCTACGGCTACAGTAGCTGCTGCAGCTTCAGTATATTCTTCGTTAAGGTCTATTTGGGTTTTATGTATAAATTGACTAAAGTGCAGGCTATCGTTTCGATTAATTCCAGAAAAATCGGCTTCCTGATTAAACATGGTTTCTAGACCTAATTTTTTTAAAACTGGTTTTAATTTAAGCTGAGACTCCAATTTTATTTTTGGCATTGAAAGCCTAACATTTAAGGTATCAGCATCTTCCAATAGCTCAATAAATAATTTATCATTTAACTGGCTTTCAACAGCTTCTAGACCAAAAAAGTCTTTTGGCAAAATAATTCCAAACGATAAGTTTGATTGCTTATAAGGCTTTGCTACAAACTGAAAAGCTTCATTTTCAAAATACATCAGCTTTTCTGTTTTATTCATAAAATCTGTACGATATTGGTTAATGCTATCGGTAAAAAATACATTTTTATGAGTTGCACTTTTTTTAAACGCTTTAAGCCATTCGCCTTTAAAATAAACTGCATTGGAAATAACTAATTTCGAGTCGACATTTAAATCTGACAGGTTTAGAATGTTTTGTATTCTGTTGTTGGTATTTTTAGCAACCCATTCATTGATTTTTGAAACTGCCAAACCTGTGTTTTTAAACTCGATTTGATGAACATCTGAACCGTACTTATGTAATACTGAATTTCTGTAAGTTGTATCTACTTGAAACCCTATGTCTGACCAAAGGGCATTTGCCACTTTTAAACCATATAAACTGTCTGATAGCTGTTTTTGGGTATTTAATAATTTGCTTGGAATGTATTGAGAATTTTCAATGTACAATACGTTCTCAAACTCTTGCCTAGTTGTATTATTAGCACCTTCATAAGCCATTAAAAGTGCATAATACGTACTTAAAGGTGAGAGCAAAAGGTTTTCATTTTCTTCTTTTAATTCGCCGTATAAATCGAAGGCATACTGATTTAAAGAATTATAAGTATCGCTATTTTGTGCATGCAATGGCCCCATGTAGGTTATTATTAAAAAAATGATAACCAAAATTACAATAGGTTTATAATTCATGATTTTTAGTTTAACTTTTTAATTTAAAAGATAACAACTTTAGCATCCTTCAATACCCGTTAGAGTAATTCGTGTTTGAAGAAATATAAACGCAAATTTTACAACAAGAACCATAAAACAATAAACCCTCTATAGTCAAACTATTTGGCTATTGATGTTCAACATAGGTTGCTCATAAAAATTGAGTTTTAGACAAATCATCAACGCATATAAAAACTCTGTTTAATTTATGTTTTATTGCTTCATAATTTTAACAGTAGCCTGGTTCTCTATACCTACTTTTACAAAATAAATACCTGAAGGTTTATTAGAGATATCAATATGCACTTTACCTCCATTTACAGCATGAACCTGATTTGATATTAATTGACCATAAACATTAAACATTTGTAACGTTACCTCTTTAAAGTCATTTGGAATATACATATCAAACACACCTTTCGATGGATTTGGATACGCTAAAATATTTTCTAGCATATTTATTCTTTTAGATAATTTACCTTGACAGTCGGTCTTTGCCTTAACGTCAATAACATCGCCATGAGCTACATTAATTTCCAAATATTTTTGGTATGTCGTCATTAATAAATCACCATTTTTAATGATGGTATAAGGACCTTCACCACTTTCAATAGCAATAGTCGCTTTGTCTTTATTTTGAGCTATTTTACCTGAAATAGAATTTCCAGATTCAATTTCTAAACTAAAGCATTGTTCAAAATCTTCGCCATCAACTGTGATACAGAAATCGTAATTTCCAGAACTTAAATTTTCAATAGTTATATCTTTTGTAAAACTATAATCTACTCCAGCAATTTGTATCCTATAGTTTTTGGTACGCAGTGTATTTATAATGATTTTTCCGTTATTTTTACCTGTACATGTTTCGCTAATGGTTTCAATATTAAAATTATTAGAAGGTAATGCCTCTGTAAAGTTAACACCGCTCAATGCTATGGTATTAATCGATAATTTGGGTAGAATAATTTGGCCTGTTCCCTCTTTGATTAATGATAACGGACTATCGTTGTAGGGTAGAGCACGCTCTTCATCTACAGCCAAAAACGCCATAGCTTTATGTATATACGTATCTGTAAAAATTCCACCGTCAACTGACACATTAAAAACCACATCCTTATCGGTTAAATTCAAAGCCAAAATAGTAGCTTTACCATCTTTCCAAACTACTCTAGCACTTACTGCTTTTACACCTTCAACAAGGTTTGGAGCCTCTATGTCACTACCTATTAATGTACTATTTTCAAGAATACTTCGGGTAATTTCATAAGCCGACCCAAATAAGGTTTTTTCTAAAGGATATTTTATTCTTTCTTTAGTATTACCTTGCCCATCTATATATTCTTCCCAAACCAGCATTGAATTTAATTTACCATTGGTACTAAACCAATTAGCACGCTCAAAAATATCTTGATTTTCGCTCATCATTAAAAAACAATCCACAGCACCTAATGCCGATACCGCATTAGGTCCTCCAGATTTCACACCCCACTCTGTTAACCAAATAGGCTTATTCGTTACTTTACGCGGGTAATCTATGACTGATGCTAATAAGTGTTTTCTCGCTGTTAAGGCTGTGCTATACGCTTCATCGCTGTTACTGGCATCATCTGGATCTGAACCTACATAGGTATGTATGGTAACAGCATCAAAATAGGACTGATCTACGGTTAAGTCTATATTCCAATTTGGGTTTGCCCAACTATCACGTCTAAGTAAGGGTATAGATACTCTAATATTTGGATTTAGCTCCTTTAAAGCTGCCGACATAGATTTTGCTCTGGCAATATAATCTTCTGCATTAGGTATTATTGAACTTCTCTGTCCTGGATAAAAATTCTCGTTACCCATTTCAACGTCTTTAACTTCAAATCCTCTATTAATTAAATCTTGATAGCGGGCAACACTTTCGGGAGAACCATTGCTAAAATCAGTGCCATCTGCACTCATATTGAAGGTCCACATCATACTGAACCCTTTACCTGTATTGGATTTACGTTCCGTATTTAATGTGGTTAAACCATCAATTCCCACTTTTATATTATTGTTATCAAAAATATATAAATTGGCCAAAAAATCTACCTCTTTCATTCTAGGGGTGCCATTAGCGCCCTGTTTGTACTCAAACTGCTCTTCACCAAAAAGTCTAGACACATCTCTTCTCCAGTCATACCAATTAGCCCATAACCCATGAGGAAAACGTACTGAAAGTGGATTGAACAACCTCACGAAATCTTTTTCTTCATCAGTGCTAAAATGGTGAATATTTGTTCCTAATAATAAGTTATTGAAGCTTTCTTGAGACTCAGTATTCAAATTTATGGTTGCTTCAATATTATCGGGCAGATTGAAAGGATAATCTTGTGCATTACTTTTTAGAATCACAATTAAAAACAATAGTAGTACTTTTATTTTCATGGCATTTTTTTGTTCTTAACTTTACCTGTTACTTTTTATTTTCAATATGTAAAAGGTTAATTTTTTAATCTTAGTATTATACAAGTAATATTCATTCTTGACAAGAAAAAATTAATTTGTAAGTTTACTTAATTTTTAGGTTTTATCTATCCTGTAGTATGCTGTAAAAAATATGATAAAAACAAAAAAACCCAGAGATAAACTTCTGGATTTTATAAGACTTTCTAATTAAGATAGATATCACCCGAAAACTAATTAACCCTAAACCTCAACTAGTTTTAATTTTCGCCGCTAGTACGCGCTTTCTGCTCTACAAAATAAGGTTGAAATATGTACATAAACTTTTCATCTCATTTTACATTTGTGGCAGGTAATAATTTTTTAAATTCCCCTATTTCATCTTTATACCATTGCAAGCAATGATTCCATATGCCATTTTAATTAAGCCCAGATTTAAATTCGCTAACCATGTTTTTTATAATTGCTTTTGTATCTCCTTCTTTAAGGCTTTCAAACGATACATAGCCACGGTAATTACTAGATTGTATTATTTTAGCGATACGTTGTAAATCCGCAGGAACTTTGGTGCTATCTTTTTGTTTTACATGTTCTTTTACAAAAAAGTAGTTGGCATAAGGAGCAAGGTTTTCAATTTCTTTGTAAGGGTCGCTAGAAGGTAAACTTCCACAATCTAAAATTAATCCAAACCAGTCTGAATTTACTCTTTTTAACATGTCAATAACCTCTTCACTTGTAAACAAAAATTCATCATGATTCTGCAGACCAACAATGACACCGTGAAGTTCGCCATATTTGGCACAGGTTTTAAAGTCCTCCACCATCCATTCCTTTACATCGTCTTTTGAATAGGTTTCACTTTTATGTCTTCCAGTAAAAATTCTCATTATAGGTGACCCTATTTTAGAAGAAACCTGTAACCAGTTTTTGATAAGTTCAATGTCATTATTTCTTTTTTCAAGATTTGGGATGGCAAAGTCATTTCTAACACCAGTCCATGAAATATCCAGACCCAACTCAAGTGCTTTTCTTTTTAAATCAAAAAGCTCTTTGTTTGAAGGTGCTTCTGGATAAGAATTGAAATAATAACCCGTTATATCTACTGCATCCAAACCAATATCAGTAGCAAATTCCATCATATCATAAAAAGTCATTTCACCACTTCTGAGCTCCGTATTAAACGAATACGCATTGATGCTGTATTGTAGCCTTGATGTCGTGCTTTTTTTTATTGGGTTGGTGTGAGCCATCAGTTTGTTAGCTCCCAATACTAAGGGTGCTAGTGCTAAATTTTTCAAAAGTTTTCTTCGCGTTATGTTCATCGAATTTAAATTTAAGACATGTATAATTTTTATTTTATTATAGTGCCATAATCTTTTCCCAAATACTATCGTTAACAGACATGCCTTCTTTCAAATTTTTTGCTCTGGTTTGTGCGCTTCGTTCACCTGGATAGTAAATTGTATCTTCAGGATTTATTGGTTCTACGTCATGGGTAAAATCAATAATTTCTTCTAAAAGCTTTTCCTGTAGTCCATTGTCTTTAAAAACTTTAGGATATATACAAATAAATATCTGTGAAATGGCTGTCTCAGTTTCTTTTGCGCTTATTTTGTAGGTAGAGTTTCCTGCAGAAAGTATGGTGGCTAACATATCAAATACCATTGATAGCGCAGATCCTTTCCAAAAACCGATAGGCAAACCACGCTCTTTTGATAAAATTTTATTAGGATCATTTGACAATTCGTCCTTGTCATCCCAACCCCCATGATACGGTAATTTTTCTCCTTTCAGTCTATAATCATTTATCTTACCGAATGAAAACTGTGAAAGTGCCATATCCAATATAACATGTCCTTTTTTTCTTGGTATAGATACCACAAAGGGATTATTACCGATTCTGCTGTCCTTCCCTCCCCAAGGTGGCATGTTTGGTTTAGTATTCGTAAAAAGTATCGAAATGCAATTCGCATTAGCGATTTGTTTTCCATATGTTCCACCCCTCATCCAGTGATTGGTGTTGCGTAAAGCTACCATACCCATGCCATGTTTTTTTGCCAATTCAATGGCTCTGTCAGTACACTTAGTTGCATTTACGATTCCAGGGCCTAGGTTGCCATCCCAACGCTCAATATTGCCAAAAGAATCTACTTTCTCTGCTTCAGCATCAATTTTAATTATTCCTTTTTTTACATATTCTATAAAAAGAGGCACTCGATTGATGCCATGTGAACTTATACCATCTAAAGTGCTTTCTGTAAATACACTAGCAAGTAATTTAGCATTCTTGTTGGTGAATTTATATTTAATAAAAAGCTCATATAGAACCTTTAGCATATTATCTGGTGAAATTTGCATGAATTTCTCTGTCTAATTTTAATTGTTTACAACAATACGATAGCTATTAGTACAAAACAAAGGAAGCTTTTATAAATTTATTTCTCCTTACTTGTTCTTGCCTTCTGCTCCACAAAATAGGGTTGAAATGTATATTTAGACTTTTCATCCCACTTAACATTTTTGGTAGGTAATAACTTCTTCAGTTCTTCTATTTTGTCTTTATATTCAGGGTTACCAGAAATGTTTGTCCATTCATTTGGGTCTTTGTTACGGTCGTATAATTCTTGAGTACCATCTTCATACTTAATATACCTATACTGTTTCGTTCTTACTGCGTGATTGTTCATTCCGTATGTTGTTAAGGCATAAGATTCATCAACACCTTCATTGTTGTTCATCATAGCAACTAAACTTTTACCTTCATTTCTATTATAAGCAGCAAGCCCACTTAATTCTAGAAGTGTTGGATAAATAGATAACATTTCTACCGGCGCATCAATTTTCTTCCCTTTTGGCAAAGTAGGTCCTGCAAATAGTAACGGTGCTTTGGTAGCCGTTTCCCAAAGGGCATGCTTAGCAAAGGTGCCTTTTTCACCTAAGCGGTAGCCATGATCCGACCATAATACCACCACAGTATTATCGGCATATTTACTTTGTTCTAAAGCATCTAACACACGTCCTAGCTCATAATCTACATAACTCATGCAGGCTAAGTAAGCCTGTACTATCTTTTTCCATTCACCCCTTTCTATAGCCCATTCCGTTGATGGCATCATAGGCAAATCATTTATTTGCAACCCTACTGGCGGAATATCATTTAGATCATCAGCCAAATATGGTGGTGTCTCAATACTTTCTAAAGGGTGCATATCGAACCATTTTTGTGGCACATACAATGGTACGTGAACACGCAAAAATCCTAGTCCCATAAAGAATGGCTTGTCATATTCTCTATTTAAACGCTCCACAACCCAATTGACAGATTGGTGGTCTGGCATTAAGGTATCGTTATCAGGAAATGCGCCCCAATCTGTACTCGTTCTCCCATGAGTTCCTCTAATACCCTTTCCAAAACCATCCCAAACAAAACGCTTTTCTGGGTAAGGTCCAAAACCTTTGATGCGTCCTCCGGATTCATTAAACACACTATCAGGCGCATGGATATGAAACAACTTCCCTATACCCATAGTGTGATAACCGTTATTTCCAAAATATTCAGGAAGAAACGTTATATCTTTTGTTGCAGGATTGCCATCTCGACGGACTTCATTGTCTGGCGCCATTCCATAAATACCAGTAGTTGATGGGCGCAAACCAGTCATAATTGATGCTCTCGATGGTCCACAAAGTGGCGCTTGAACATGAGCATTGGTAAACGTAACTCCCATGTTGGCCAACCTATCAAAATTTGGTGTTTTTACATTTGAAAAGTTATCGATGGGGCCAATCATATTGTTTAGATCATCAACTGCTATAAATAAAACATTTGGCTTCGACGTTTCATCTACTACTACATTCTTTTTTTCATTATTACACGAAAAAAAGAATGTCAATACTACCAATAATATCAAGTGTGTTTTATTCATAATAAAAGCTTTTTATTCAGCCCTAAACGCGGTAATTTTATCCTGTAAATCTTTTACAATATCTGGGTTTGCTTCTGCAATATTATTTTTCTCGAATGGATCTTCATCAATATTAAACAATTGCACGACTTCGCCTTTCTTTCTGACAGGGTCTGGAACGATAATTTTATACGGCGGGAAAATCGCCATATTGTAATACATACTATTTTCTATGGTATCAAAATCGTGCGCATATACTTCTCCAAAGATTCCTTTTCGTTCATTTAATGCCTTTTCATCTAAAACACTAAGTCCAGGTAAATTTTCAGGTTTTTCAATCCCCAAAATATCTAGAACTGTTGGCACCATATCTATACTACTTGTTATTGTATTTTCATCCATTTTAGCTGTAATTTTTCCTTTCCACTTGTACATGATTGGTGTACGAATACCCATATCATAAGGCGCACGTTTAGAATGCTTTAAATACCCACTTTTTTCAGGATTTTGCGCCCAACCGTTATCGCATACATATACAAAAAGTGTGTTTTCTGTTAAGCCTTTTTCTTCAAACATGTCAAATAATTGTCCACAAGTTTCATCAAACCACTCACACATCGCCCAATACTTTGCTAAATACTCTGAGTCTGTTTTCTTTTGATACTTTTCAAATAAGCGTTGCGGAGGATTATGGGGCCTGTGTGGCAAAAATGGCGCATACCATAAAAAGAACGGTTTCTTTTCTTTTAATGCCAAATCCACATAGCTGTTAATCGTATCTAAGCCCTTTCTACCTATTTCCAAGCCATAATCACCATGCCTTCCACCACGTGTTGGATCTCCATGGGTCATACCATAATCGAAACCACCAATTTTATGGTTACCATGCCACCATTTACCTGTTTGAAAAGACAAATAGCCTTTCTCTTTTAACATATCTGGAAGTGTCGTTTTCTTTTCAAAAGCAGAAATAACAGGTTTATAGGCTTCTGCCCTTTCTTTTCCACGGATATTTCCACGGTCATAGACCTTATCATTTCCTAAAATGCCATGGTCTTTAGGATATAAGCCTGTGATGATTGTTGCCAAAGAAGGCGAACATAATGGCGTTGGCACATAGGATTGTGTGAAGGTTAAACTTTCTTTTGCAAATTGATCTATACGCGGTGTTTCAATATTTTCATCTCCCATAAAACTATAATCTGTCCAAGATTGGTCATCAGACAAAATAAATACAATGTTCGGGGTTTCATTTGTCTTATCAGATTCTTGGGTTTTGGCTTCTGATGTTTTGGTTTTATTTCCGCAGGAGAAACATATCACTAATAATAAGATATAACCTAGTTTGTTCAATTTGTTCATACTTGTTGCTTATTTGTTCAGTTATTTGTTATTTTTTAAAACTTTAGTTTCTGTTTGTAAACGTCGTATTGGTCCATTATCCCCTAACAAATACATTTTTCTAAAATCTGAACCTTCTTCTTTTTCTGCTACAATAAGTCTCGCGTCAGGATGTGGATTATCAATAAGCGAAGAAATGATAAAACCTGATTTTTTTCGACTTAAAAAAACATTTGCTTTCTTAAAAGATGTGCCACCATCAGAACTATCCCATCTGCTAATTTCCCCTACATCTTCTTGCGTTTTGCTTTCTAAATATAAACTTACTTCTGAAGCAGATTTTACTTCAATATCTGCATCACCTTTAGGTAAATTATTGGTATTACCTTGTAACCATTCTTGTCCATCCCATCTAAAATGCTGTATGCGCTTAGGACCACTTCTTTTAGCTCCTATATCTGGACCAACCATTACACCAACCTGCGGATTCCCATTGGAATCTATATCCGCTATAGCTTGAAATGTCCAATCATTGGGTATTTGCTTAACCAAAGTTTTTTCGTCTGCCATTTCTTTGGTTAAAGGCATTGCTAAAGGTTCGTTTTTAGTATTTTTCCAGACACCTGTTTTTGTATCAAAAAGCATATAATATAGGTTGTGCCGTTCTGGAATATGCCCACGTGCATCTTGCGCATTTTTATTGTCTCTACAAATATGGTAATCAAATGCTACAATAATATAGTCCCCATTACCTTTGCTAACCCATGGATACCATGAATCTTCTGCTTCAATATCTGTTCTGCGCTTATGCTTTAAAAACGAAATTGGCTCATCAAATGTTTTGCCATTATCAGTTGATTTTTGATACACCCAATTACTCCTATGTGCGCCATGGCGATAAAACAAATAGATATCACCATTATCCATTTTTATAAACTGACTGTAGGTTCCAAATAATGAAATATTATCAAGTGTTTCCCATTCAGAAATATCTAAAGGCTTTTTAGAAACCGCATGTAAATTTTTTCCATAGTGGTGATTCCCTAATGGGTTTTTACCATCATCGGGTGTTCCTCCATGGCCTCCAAAAGCTATATGAATATAGTCGGCATCATCAATAAGAATAGCTGGTTTCCCATGATTGTCTATTTTCTTTTTACGGTTTGGGTCTTTTCCCATTTCACTAACGCCCACTTTAAATGGGCCTTTCCACTCTTTGGTAGTATGATTGTATGAAGCCACATAAGGATCTTCCAAAGTGCCCTGGTAGGCAACGTAAGTAATGCCTTTGTGATACACCCCTGATGGATGTTGCACAATAGCCACTGCATTTCCGAAACCATTATCAGCAAAATAATCTACCATTTCGCTACCGGCGTCGATTGTCTTTTGTTCTTTGGCTTTATTGGCACAACCCAACAAACAAAAACAAATCATAAAATTTATAACTAAACATTTATTCATTATTACTTTCTAGTTTTACAGTATCAAAAAATATAATTTTTACAGGTCCTAGTAGACCAGACTTTAGCAAATCATCATTCTTGCTATAATGATTCCAACTGGCAAATGTTGTTCTTTTTGATGGTCGTTCTGTATGATTTAATAACCAATCTGGAAGTGGTTTTGCACGTTTACCTTGTCTTGGATAATCTAATTTTAGTTTTTCGTCACCAATCAACCGATTGGGCCATAAATTGGTCACTTTAACTTCTAGGGAATTTTTACCTTCTTTCACAAATCCATCAATATTTACTCTAAAAGGGGCCTTCCATAAAGATACAATATTATTGCCGTTAACTATGACTTCTGCAATAACGGATACACTGCCTAAATCTAAGGTTACACTTTTAGTCCGCTGTATCATCTCTTCGGATAACACAAAACCTTTTTTATAAGATGCTGTTCCTGAAAAATGTTGAATCGTTTCGTCTTGCACATCGGTCCACGAAATCAAACTAGGAAACGTTTCTTTTTTTGAAGCTTCCGAGTTTATTGGGAAAGAAACTTCCCAAGCACCTGATAACACCATTGGTTTTGAAACGGATGTAACTTCTGCGGTTTTTGTTGCTCCTGATGCTGTCTTGTAATTTATCTTTCCTGCATAAGGCGTTGTCCAGCTTATGGCATCATTTTTAAATTCTAATTTTGGTTTTGCTACATCTTTAGATAATTTTAAAAATTGACCTTTTGAAATAAACATAGTGCGTTCTTCTCCATCAGTTTTATAGCTGATTTTTAAAACAGTTTTATCGCCTTCGGGAATTTTGTTATCAATTAATTCGTTAGATACTAAAATGTTATAGGTTCCAGAATTTACTATATTTTTAATCGTTTTGGTAACATCAAAAGTTTTATAATGCTGAGGAATACCCGTCGTTTCTCCTTTAAATTTTCCAAATACCGCTTTTAAAACTTTTAGAGATTTATCTCCAGCGTCAATATGAATATGCTCGCGTTCTTCCGCATAAATCTGCTTTTTGACATCACCTATTTGGTATTCCATTCTGAACTCTTTTTTATATCCCATTGCAGGGTCACAATCGCAAAACATTCTAGTCATTTTGAAATCCAATACACCTTTATCTATAGCATTATTAACTCTATCCGTAATGTCAATCAAGCCCTCTTGTAAAAACGTACCGTATTCTGCTTTTATAATTTCTAAATTTGAAAGTGGTTCTACTTGTGAAAGTTCTAATTCTGTTGAAACTTCTAATAAATGATTAGAATTCACAGGTTTTTTAAAGACAACAAAAACTGATTCTTCCATACCTAAGGATAACGGCACTGTGGTTGTTCCATCTTCATTTTCTTTAAAAACTACCACATCTTTTATAGTGCCTTTTTCTGAGTTCCAGAGCTCAGGTTGTTTTCCTACAACTCGAAAACGTGATGTAATTTCTCTAGCCTCTTTTCTAGCATTTGCTATAAAATAGATATCTGCATTGTCGGTTTTTCTATGGATGAAACTCAAATCCGAACTATCACTAGTTTCAATTTTAAAATCTGGTGTTGTATCGCTTAGAGCTTGTTCAATAGTCATGTCTTTTACCAAACCACTTCCCCATAATGCATCAACATAAGTTGTAACGTCTTCATCACAATTTGGATAGTTAGTCAAACTTGGCGATTGCATTGGTTTTTTACCAATTACTTTTGCGCCACCATCAACCAGTTCTTTTACTTTTTGTAAAGTTTCTGGTTTTATAAAGTCTGATTCTGGTAATACCAAAAGGTTATACCTATTTCCAACTGATGAGTAAATCGTTCCGTCTTTAGCAGTTAAGTCTTTTAACTTATTCGCTCCAATCAAATCATAATCAAAACCCATTTCTCTGATTTCAGGTTTTATAAAACCTGTATTTGGAGATGATTCTCCTGTAAACACCAAAACATCGGCCACATTTTTACCTTGTTGTAATAAATATTGTGAGCGCGCTATGTAATCCATATACCCCTTACTTTGTTTCCACCAAGTGTTTAAACGATTAAAATCAAAACCATGATAACTTAATGCCAAACCTGGTGCTACATCCCAAGGTTGATGTACATAAGTATGAAAAATGAAACGGGTTATGCCTTCTGCCCAAGCTCTATCTCCAATTGACTTTATGTTTGCTGGGTGTTTGTCCCAACCACCAATGCCGGTAAAAGACTCTGCGCCAACAATAGCACTGCCATTTAAATGCGCTATAGATGACACAAATTTAGGCGAATCGAAAAATGGATAACCTCCACTCCAAAATTCACACATCACTATATCACCTGTAGCACCAACCTGCATATTATCAAAAGGGCCCCAGTAAGGTTCTACAGAAAATTTCATGCCGTTTTTATGACACAATTCTGCAAAGTGAGCATAATAGTTTTCTGCTATTAAATCGCCTATAGTTCTTCTAAAATCCCATAAAAAACGTTCTGACACTTCACCACTATCCACATAATACCCCGCTAATATTGGTAAATATGTTGTTAAATCATAACCCCTTAAGGCTTGAAATTGAGCATCAAAACCCGAGGTCCAATTGGTCGTTTCAACTTCATAACTATCAATCAAGCAATTGTTTACTGTAGTTCCTACTAAATCACCCAACCTATCAATAATGGGTTGTATGCCTCCTTCCCAATAAGCATCTAAGGCTTTTTTACTCATTTTATCTACCTCTAAGCCTTTGGCTTCTGGTGGTGCTGGTCTGTTTGTAGTTCCAATGGGCGTATGTCCTAATCTTAAAATTACCCATTCGCCTTTGGGAACGTTCCACTCTAAACCATCATCTTCGTTGAATTTTGATGTTAAATCAAGGATATCTTCTTTTTGAACAATGGCATCTTTTGATATTTCTTTATCATCAGGCAATAAATGATTTCGAATGCGCTCCGAAAGGTTTTTATAATCTAAACCGTCAATCTTGATATGCGTTTTGGGTTTAGGAAAGGCCAAAACTGCAATATCTTGATAATAATTGAACTTAGTTTTGGGTTTAGGCAATTCACCTTTAAAAATTTGATTGCCTTGCAACTCTAGCTTACTAAACACCACTGTTTGCATTGCATTTTCTTTGGTAACCCAAGGCCCGCCGCTGGACGACCAACCTGCGCTATTATGAAATGCTAATTCGAGCCCTAAACGTTTAGCTTCCTTTGCAGAAAACTCAAACAAATCAAGCCATTCCTCACTTAAATATTTAACTGGTCCTTGAGGAAAACCTAAATGTACATTAAACAACTGTGCTTCTTGAATACCTACAGCTTTCATCGCTTCTAAATCTTTGGTAATTCCAGATTTAGATACATTTCCACTTATCCAATGCCACCAGGTTCTGGCTTTGGCCTGATTAGGTGGGTTTTGAAAGCCTTTATGCAACAGGTTTTCATTATTTTTCTGATTAATTTGAGCTACAGAAAAATAAATGCTTAAAAAGCAAAAAAGCAATACAGAAAGGCTTTGTTTCATTATATAAATACTCTCTAGTCAATGAACAACTCATCAATATAAGGGCCACTTTCCCCTTTGGTAACTAACTTTATATTGTTCGCTCCAGATTTTAGTACAATAATAGCCGGTACAAACTTCCATTCCTTTTCCCAACCGCCTGTTGCAGGAAACTCCATATCTCGAACATACTCGTCATTTACATACAACTTCATAGGATATAATTTGCCTTCATTGTTGTGCATGTATCTAAAACGAATACTGTAATCTCCGCGTTCACCATCATTTTCTTGATACCATGTAATGGAACCTTCACCACCTTTAAAATCTACAAAACCAGAACCTTTAAAACGATGTGCATTTCTACTCGGTTTTGCTGAACCTGTTAAAATACCATCTTCAGCAGAAATATTAACGCCTCTACCAATCCACATATCTGCGGAATGTTCATCTCCCCAGAAAAGACCTTCGTTTTTACCGAATGTTTCTTCCATAGTTAAAACAAGAACTCCGTTTTGTTTTACGATAGCTTTTACAGTAGTACCGTCTTCAACTTTAAAAGGTTCCGCGTAAGCTATACCATCCGTTTCTGGGTTTTTGCCATCTATCGTGTAAAGCACTTCAAAATCATTGGAAGCATCATTTCCAAATAACGACACAGATTGTACATCAATAGTAATGTCATCAGAGACATATAAGGCTTTATCCCCTAAAATAGAACCTACAATTACAGAAGCCTCTTTTGCATTTTGACCTTCTTCTAAAAATAATCTGGTTTTCCCAAAGAACATACTTCTATAATCCGCTTTTGTTCTGCTGGTTGGGTCTATAGGATTTCCGTTTTCCATAGACACTTTAGCCACATCACCAACGATGTTATAATACACCCTATTTTCTGCATAAGGATTCAAATTATAGTCAGCATCCATTCCTTCTGAAGTTAGAATATAGCTCGCTCTAAAATCGCCTTCTGCCTCTAATTTAGTCACTGTATTTTGTAAAGTGGACGGTTGCTGTGCTGTTGAAAAAGACGTTCTATTCACTTCTTTTCCATCAATATATCCAACGGCTTCAATTGTGCCTTCTTCGTAAGGCACTAGCCACTCGCATTGCATCTCATTCCAAACGGCTCCTGGTTTGTCTTTTCCTAAAGGTTTCCCGTTTAAAAAGAGTTCTACCTCATCAGTATTAGAATAGACCCATACCGGAATTTTAGTGCCTTTTTCCATTCTTGGGTGCGACCAATGCGGTAGCATGTGAATCATGGGTTCTTGGGTCCATTGACTTTGGTAGAAATAATATAAATCTTTTTCAAAACCGGCTACATCAATAGCTCCACCCATGAATAAGTTAAACGGTAAACCACCATGTACTAAACCTGCCTCTCCGTAATAATCAAAACCTGTCCAACGAAAATGTCCACTATGCCATGGTGTATCACGCATTACTTCCCAATATTTTCTTGCTGAGACACGAACCGTAGCATTATCGTAAGACGAATTGAAACGCTGTTTTCTGTTTCTCCAATCCTTTGGATTTAAGCCTTCATAAAAGAAAATTTCCTTTTCTGTTAAGTTCGGTAATTCATAGGTTCCTGGTAGTTCATTATCACGCCACCAAGTTTGTGTTCTATAATAGCCTCTGGTTTGCCATGTGTGTGGCGCTTCGGTAGAAATAAAAGGTTTGGTTAGTTTATTATTTTCTATAAACACTTTTGTTTCAGAACCACCATTAACACCTTGAATATCCATATCTTCTGGATTTCCTGCTCCGGAAGTAAATAATCTGGTTGGATCTAAACTTTTTCCAAAACTTACCAATTCTGGTGCCACATCGCTATGGGTTTCGTTTCCTAAACTCCAAACAAAAATACTAGGGTGGTTACGGTCTCTGGTAATCCATTCTTTTACATCGGCTTGCCACCATTCGTCAAAGGCTTGTTTTCCATAATCTTCAGGCGCCTTTTTATGCCAACCATCAAAAATTTCATCCATGACTAACAAACCAATTTCATCACAGATGTCATAAAACATGGGTGGTGCTGGATTATGAGATGGACGAATGGCGTTAGTGCCCATCCCTTTAAGTAACTCCAACTTCCAACGTAACATGGGTTTCGTCCAAGCGCCTCCTACCGGTCCACCTTCCCAATGTTCGCAAACGCCTTTTAATTTTACGTTTTCACCATTTAACCAAAAACCTGTTTCGGTTTTCCACTCCACAGTTTTAAACCCGAAGGTCGTTTCTATCTCATCAATTACTTTATTGCCATTTAAAATTCGGGTAACAGCTTTATATAAAATTGGTTTTTCCGGACTCCATAATTGTGGTTTATTAACTTCTAGTTGAATTTTAGAATGCACTGTCTTTAGCTTCTCACAATTTTTATCTAGTTCTTTTCCGTCAGGAGAAAACAAAATAACCTCATATTCTAATCCCTTTTGAGTACTTGTAACCTCAGCATCAATATTTACAATCGCTTTTGGGTTTTCAATTAAAGGCGTAGTTACAAAAACAGTATTGGGTTTAAAATGAATAGGGTTTACTTCTATCAATTTTACAGCTGCATAAATTCCACAGGGGTGATACCATCTTGCGGATGGCTCTAAACTGTTATCAACCCTTACTGCTATTGTATTTTTACCTTCTTTTAAAAATTTTGAAATATTGTATCTAAAACTGATGTATCCATAGGGTCTTTTTCCCAAATAGTTGCCATTTATCCAAACTTCGCTATTCATATACACCCCATCAAAATTAATGTAGGTGATTTTAGATAGACTCTCTTTTTTTATGTTGAATTGTTTGCGATACCAGCCAATACCCCCATCGTGATAGCCACCACCTTGTCCTTGGTCTCCGCCTTTGCGCACCCCTTTTTCGAAAGACCAATCGTGCGGTATGTTTAAGGTTTTCCATGAAGAGTCATCAATGTTTTCTTTTGAATATTCAGCATTATCTTCTAGAATAAAGCGCCAATTATTATTGAAGTTCGTTTCTGTGCGCTGAGCGTAACTATAACATGCACAAAAGCTTAAAAGCAATGCAAAAAAGATATTTTTCATTTTTAATATAACCTTTAAACAAACATAACTTTAAATCTTGTATCCCTAATCCTGTGGTGTCATGTTTTATATGTTTTTCTATGCAGTGTAAACAAGACAGAGCAGGTAAGTTTTTACAATTTCTAACGTTACATTTGTAATAAAATCTACAATGTTATGAATCACTTAAAAAAGAACACATTATTTTTCATTGTTTTACTCTTATCAGTCAGTGCCGTTTTATATACTTGCTCAAAAGAGAATGAGGTAGAAAAAGAATTGGAAGAAGAGATTATTGAAGAACCAAATCCAGATCCAGAAACACCCGAAGAAATTATTGTTGACCCAAATAAAGTTGTAACCATTAATACTGGAAGTGTTGCTGGAGAGTTCTACAATTTTTGGTCTACACGACCTATGGTGAACCAATCCCGCTTTAACGGTGCTGGTTTTAGAACATCGTTAAACCCAATTAAAGACTATGTAAAAAGCTACAATTTGGTAAGAACCATGGGAGGTAGAACCGATAATTTAAATGACTTTTATAAGGGTGTAGATGCCTCGGGTAATATTATTACAGATTTTGGCGAACTCATTTCTACTATGAGAAATTTTATGAGTACAGGGTTTAAACCTAGACTTGTGTTGAGTAAAGTCCCTTGGGAAATGGTTGCGGTAAAAATAGTTAATACCTACGGAAATACCAGTCCGCCTGACGATTATGACCATTGGAGACAATATGTAAATGCCTTTTTAACCGCGCTTGTTAACGAATTTGGTATGGCCGAAGTGAAAACTTGGCGTTTTAGAGTAAGTACGGAGCCAAATTATACACCAAACCACTGGAATGGCACTATGGAAGAGTATTTTAAGCATTATGATATTACCGTTGACGAAGTTTTAAAAGTAATACCTGATGCCATTATTGGCCCTGGTAATATGCTTACTGAAGGTGCGGCAACTTATACAACAGAACTTATTGACCATTGTGCTACTGGAACCAATTATGCCACTGGTGCTGTTGGTACTCAAATGGATTTTTTCAGTATTTCGTATTATGAGAAGATTGATCAAAATACGGTTGCACTACCCGAAAAAATTGAACCTTACAGAAATAAGTTGAACAGTTATTCGCAGTTTAGTAACATACCTCTTGATATACAAGAATTTGGAATGCTACGTGATGAAAACGGTGTAAGAGGTGTTAGTTTAACTGATGCTACAGAGCTGGGAGCCAGTTGGTATGCCAGAGTAGCTGATTTGGCTTTTGAATATAGAATAACAGAAATTTATGATTGGGGACAAGAAATTGAGGCTAGCGATTTACCTCAAGGTAGAAGAAATGTAACCAAAATGTTTCAAATGATGGAAGGAGGTACTAGATTGCAAACCATAGACAATCTGGCGGCTAATGTACATGCTGGAATTATTCCAGTTACTAAAAATGGAAATATATATCTATTGGTTTACAACCACAACACCTCAAGAAGCAGTACCAATACCCGTACTTTCTTCCCAATACTAGAAGGTGGAGAAATAACAGGGAATACAGAGTGGAAATTGAATGAATGGACTGTAGACAAAAACCATGGTATTATGATGCATGAGCTTTACAAAGATGTAAGGGCTGCTGGTGTAGGAGAAAAAACTAACGGCCGTATTTATGGAAATAGACCCTCAGACCGTTTTGAAGATGGTTGGAAAGATGTACTAAATTCCAATTTGGCTAAATATGAAAACATAGCTAAATTACCTAAAACTATTGAAGACAAGATTGTAAAAAAGATAGATGGTAAACTTACCTTAGAAGTTAACCTAGAACCGCATAGTGTTAAGCTTATTGAGTTAATTCCTCAATAGAATTTAACAAGCCATAAACATAAAGCCCTATTTTACAAATTTTAAAATAGGGCTTTAGTTTAGAGGTATTCTTTTCTTTATAAAATAAATATAGTCGCTCTAATTAATTTCGTGGTATATCATTTTGTAAAAAAGGCTTCCCGTTTCTAGGAAATTGGATTTCTAAAAGTTTTTTCATTTTAGATTCCACCTCACTATATGATTCATTTCCTGAAAGATTTACAAAAGACAACAGATTATCTTTGTGCTCATATAATTCTGCTCCAAGTATTTCGTGTGTTGTTGAATCTCGCCATTCTGTGTAACGCCATTGTCCATCTGTAGCTGTAACACCCATATATTTGTTACCTCTTGCGTAAACGCTTGTTGCCACTGGGTCCCATTTTTGGTTAGGATTATCAATTACTGGAACTAAACTATTACCATCAGAAGGTATGCTTTCAAAACCACAAATATCTATTAAGGTTGAAAATAAATCTACATTTTCTACTAAAGCATCAGATATTTTACCAGCTTTTCTTTGTTTATAATTTGTTTCTCTACTAATAATTAATGGCACTCTTGTGTCTATTTCCATGTTAGAATGCTTACACCATGCACCATATTCGCCAATTTTATAACCATGGTCGCTCATGAAAACTATCATGGTGTTTTTACGCAAATCTAAATCGTCAAGCGTTTGCATTACCTTTCCAATTTGTGCATCGATATAACTAACTGAAGCATGATACCCGTGAATTAAGTCGCGCGTTAAATCATCATCTAAATCGCCTTCTTTTGGAATACCATGATACCCTTTTAATTCTCCCCAATTGGTTAATGCTAATCTATAAACGCCTTCAGGTTTTTCTCTAGACGGAATTTTAAATTTACTTTTATCGTATAAATCCCAATATTTTTTTGGTGCATTAAAAGGCAAATGTGGTTTGCTTAAGCCAACAAACATTAAAAATTTATCGTCTTTTAATTTTTCTAAAGTTTCAATAGCATATTTAGCTGCTCGTCCATCCTTATAAGCTTCATCACTAACATCTGCAGCATCAAAAGCAGGCCCTTTTGGGTTTTTCCCTTCTTTTTTTAATTGCTCAATTATTGCTATATTTTTTGGATCGTTGTAAGTATTTGCTTCTTTCCCGTAATACACAGACCACTCTTTTTTATCGTCTGAACTATGATGATACACCTTACCAATACTTACTGTTTTGTAACCATTTTTATTAAACAATTGTGGCATAGATACTACATCTTTATGCACTTTTCGAAGTGGAGTAAAAATACTATAAATCCCCAATGTTTCTGGACGTAACCCTGTAAGTGTACTCATTCTTGAAGGCGCACAAATAGCTTGTTGTGTATATGCTTTATTAAATAAGACTCCGTCTGTAGCCAACTTGTCTATATTTGGAGTTATGGCTGTTTCACTTCCATAGCATCCTAATTCTGCCCTTAAATCATCCACATAGAACACCAATACATTGGGTGGCTCATTATCATTGTTTACTGAAGTTTTTTGAGCATTACAAGATGCTACGCTTAAAGCTAGAAGTACTACTATTATATTTTTTTTCATTTTATTATTTTTATTGAACTGGTTTTGGTGATTGCACAATACCCTTACCTTCCTCAAATTCCCAATGTGGAACAGCTGGCTTTTTCTTATCAAATGTGTAGTTGTATTTTTTAAGATAATAATCTCTTGATTTAAACTCATCTCCAATTTGAGCTAATTTCTCATTCAATATATTATCTAATTCTGTTTGAATTGTTTTGAACTCTGGTTTACCTAACAAGTTGTTCATTTGAAATGGATCTGCTACATTATCAAAAAACATACTTGGGCCGTCAGGTGTTCTTGAGTATGTATATTGTTTGGTTCTTAAGGCACGATATGGTGGATTATTATAACTTCCTGCAAAGGGTGCAACATTCATTACTAATGCTGCTCTATCTGCATTAGAATCAGGATTCTGTATTAGTGCTGTCAAATTTTCTCCTTCTATATCTTCAGGAATTTTTATATTGGACAACCCTAACAACGAAGGCAAAATATCTGGCGTGTTTATCGGTGCATTTACAACTGTACCTTTTTGTTGATCTATTCCCGGATAACTGATTAAAAACGGGACCCTAATTGATTCATCCCATGCTAGCTGTTTCTGGAAAGGTCTAACATCATGTGCCCCCATCATTTCGCCATGGTCGGCTGAGAATACAACGATAGTATTATTCAGTAAATCAAGTTCTTTTAATTTATCTAAAACGCTTCCTATGGCTTGATCGGTTGCGGTTGCATGTGCATAGTATCCTTGCAATTCTTCACGACTTCTATCTTTAAACTTCTCAGCAACATTTGGGTTTAAGGTTAAAGATTCTGGTGGGTACATATCCTTATACTTCTTAGGCGCATTATGGTGCGGAAAATGCGGTGTTGCAATTGAAATGAATGCTAAAAACGGTTTGTTACCCTTGGCATTTTCAGTTATATAATTATTGGCATCTTTAACAATTACGAATGGCGAATACTCGTTCCAGTATTTTATCTCAGGATCCTCATTATCATAATACGGCATTTTGGTGTAATTATGTGAGCACTCTAGAGCCTTCCAATAGTCAAAACCTTGGCGTCTTTCTTTTGGAGTGTAATTTAACCGTCCATGACCATCTAGGTGCCATTTGCCCCAATAAGCAGTGTTATAACCTGCTTCTTTGTAAATTTCTGCCATTGTTAATTCCTCAGATGGCAGATATAGATCATTTACAAACATACCAGTTGTAATTGGAAACTTACCAGTTAGCAACGCGGCTCTGTGCGGTGTACACACTGGCGTTACAGATACGGCATTTGTAAAATTAACCGACTCTTTTGCAAACGCATCTAAATTGGGAGTTTTTACATCTGGATTTCCTGCATATCCTAGAGCAGATCCTCTCCATTGATCGGTTAGAATGTATACAATATTTGGTTTTCTAGATACCTCTTTAGAATTTTCTGATACTGACTCTAATTTTGTTTCTTTTTTACAACTTGATAAAGTAACTACTGTTAAAATAAGAGCTATTGAAAATAATTTGATTTTCATTTTTTGGATAAATTGTTTGTTTGGTTTATTTAATTTTTTGAACCCCTTCTTTTGTTGCGTAAATTTCTTGTATTGTTCCGTCTCCGTTATAATATAAATATTCGATAGAGGTATTTCTTCTGAATTTTGAACCTCCATTCCAACCTTGCCAATGGTAGAAGAAATAGTTTTGTCCCTTATACTCTACTATAGAGTGATGATCTTGTCTTTGTTTTGGGTTGATCGCTCCTTTATATGCAAATGGCCCATAAGGACTATCTCCCATAGCATAAAAACCACCTAAACCAGCATTGTAAGAGAAATAATATTTTCCATTCCGTTTATGCATGTAACTGGCTTCAAAGAAATTTTTAGCTCCATACTCTATAATTCTGGGGGTTTCAGCTAATTCCAAAAGGTTATCTTTTAATAAAGCCATTTTTGGTTCTCTAACACCCCAATATAAATAGACTTTCCCATCTTCATCTTCAAACACACAAGGGTCTAACCATTGCCCTTCAACACCTTCTATCCAACCGATGTCTTTAAATGGTCCTTGAGGTACATCACTAACTGCTACACCACAACGCATATCCTCTTTAGAACCTTTTACCGAATGCGGATAAAGCAAATAGTACTTGTTATTTTTATAAATAGCTGTTGGTGCCCACATCCATCCTTTTGCACCCCAAGGAATATCTCTAGAATGTAATACTTCGCCATGGTCTGTCCAATTTACCATATCTGTTGATGAAAAGGCATGATATCCATCCATGGAATCATAGAATGTAGCATCTTCCATATCCTGAGAAGTGTACATCCATACTTTTCCGTCTTCCCAAACATGGGCAGACGGATCTGCAGTACGCATATGACGAATTACAGGATTGTTCTCCTGTTTTTCTATTGATACTTCAATTTTTTCAACCTGTTTCTCTTTTGTTTGGTTTTTCTGATTTTTACAACTTACCAAAGCAATCACAAAAAAAAGAAGTGAAATTTTAAATTTCATCAAATTAAAGTTGAGACGTGAATTTATAATCTCCAGGTTGCACTAACAGTTGAAAACCAGATGCATTACTATCCAGTAGCTCTGCGATATTATCGCCTATAAATGCTTCACCATTTAACACCAAATCTTTTTCTGTATTAGCAGGAATAGTAACTTTTGCCGTTGTATTTGGAGGAACTACTACATGTAATTCAAATTTATTTCCTTTTATTTCCCAAGAAGAAGCTACTTTACCATAAGGTGTATTTAAACTAGCTGCTGCTGATGTTAATGGTTCTTTTGGAACAGGCGCTATTCTAATAGTTTTGTAACCTGGTTCTAAGGGCGCTATTCCTGCAATACGCTCGTACATCCATTCGCCAATGGCACCATAGGCATAATGATTTAAACTATTCATTTTCATCGGGTTAAACCCTTCAGCTTTACTATAGCTATTCCAACGTTCCCAAATCGTTGTTGCGCCTTGATTTATAGAATAGAACCACGATGGATATGTTTCATTAAACAATATCTTGTACATCAAATCTATTTCTCCTGTTGTATCTAAAACTTCATATAATAATGGTGTTCCTAAAAAACCAGTTCGTAAATGATCATCAGCTTCTGCTATTTTTTCTAATAGATGCCTTTTTGCATTTGCTTTATGTTCATCAGATAGTAATCCAAAGGCTAAAGCTAATAAATAAGAGGTTTGTGTCTCTACAACATCTTTTATCTTTCCATTATCAAAAAACTTGTTTTCAAAAGCATTTGCAACCATTTTATATAAGGCATCGTATTTTTCAAATTCTTCAGTTTTACCTAATGCCTTAGCTGTTTTTGCTGTTATATTTGCGGAATGGGCAAAAAATGCAGTGCCTATTAATGAGTGCGACGTATCGCCTTTATTATCACCATTTTCAGGAAGTGGCTGTAACCAATCTGCAAAACCACCCATACTAGAAATGTAATTTTTAGTAACACTTTCATGGTATTTCACCCAACCTTTCATGGTTTCAAAATTCTCTTCTAGAATTCTTTTATCTCCTGTTCTTACATAAATTTTCCAAGGAATAATGGTACATGCATCTCCCCAACCTGCGCTTACTTTATTATTATATAATACATCTGGTACAACCCAAGGAATCCCTCCATTATCATATTGCGACTCGCCAACGCTTTGCATCCAGCTTGCCCAAAATTTATATACATCGGCATTAAACATAGATGCTGGCGCAAACACCTGAGCATCAGCTGTCCACCCCATACGTTCATCACGTTGTGGGCAATCTGTTGGAATATCGAAAAAATTTCCTCTTAAACCCCAAACAATATTACTTTGTAACTGATTTAACTTTTCGTGAGACGATGTAAATGTTCCGTTTTCTTCAAAATCTGAATATTGCACTAATCCTGTTACCCATTCTTTTGATGGCGTTTTTGAAGTGTCATATCCACTTAATTCTACATACTGAAATCCGTGAAATGTAAATTTTGGCATCCATTCTATAACACCATCTTTTGAAGCTGTATAGTAATTCGTTGACTGCGCACTTCTATAATTTTCAGTATAAAACGTACCATCTGGAGATAACTTTTCTGCAAATCGAATTTTTAGCGTTTGCCCTTTTTTCATAGGTACTTTAAGTAACGGCACACCCACCATATTTTGTTGAAAATCAAAAACAGCTACGCCACCTTTTTCTATAACTTCTTCTGTTGCTAATTCAATTTTAGTTTTAACAGTGGTATGTCTTTTTGGCTCTAAACGGATGTCATTCGTTACAGGAAACGTATTTATAGACTCCCATGTTTTATCATCAAAATTATTAGTGGTCCAATTTGGCATTTCTAAATTGGCATCATAGGTTTCTCCATCATAAATCTCTGATATTCTAGTTGGTCCGTTTGTTGTTCCTTTCCATGTATCATCAGATAAAATCATTTCTTTAGAACCATCTTTCATCGTTAATTCTAATTGAAATATCATTTTAGGCGTTTCTGTATCAACCCACAACTCTTTTTTCCAACCTAAACGTCCTGAATGCCATCCTGCAGCAAGCTCAACACCTATGGTATTTTGTCCAGATTCTATTAAATCGGTAACATCATACGTAATTGTTTCAATACGTTCTTTATAAGGCGTATATCCGGGAGGCATTACATCATCACTAACATCTTCTCCATTTATAGCCACATCAAACACACCTTTAGCGGTAATATATAATTTTGCTGAAGCTACATCGCTAGACAATTCGAAACCTTTTCTTAGGTATTGCGGTCTGTGAATGATATTTTCTTGACTTCCTAAAACCTTTTCTTTTTTTGTATCTAAACCAATCCATTTCGCTTTCCAATCGCTATTACTTAACAAACCCAACTCAAAATGACTAATTTCACTCCATTTTGAAGCTTCATTATCTTGATTCCAATATTTTACTTGCCAATATACTTTTTGACGTGATTGTAAATCTGCTCCAGCATATTTTACCCATGTAGATTGTGCTGTTTCCTGTTTTTTAGAGTTCCATAAATCTGCATTATCAGGTAATAAATCTGGACTGCTAGCTACTACGATTTGGTATGCTGACTGACTTGAAACACCTTCTGAAACTGGCAATTGCCATGAAAAACTAGGTGTTTTATCATAAAACCCTAACGGATTTTCAAACCCTTCTGAAATGGTTAATTTTTGAGGATCTTGCAAAACAACTTGTTCTTTGCATGATGCTATATTTAAAAAAATAAAAGCGCTTAATGCGTATACAAAATATTTGAAGTTTGATTTTTTAAACATGATTTAAAGTTTAGTTTGAAAGTTATAGGTTCCTGGTTCTGCTAAAATTTTAACTACATTTTTATCAGAACTTATTAATTTTAAATTTGAAGTTTCCGTGAAATCGTTTCCGTTTACAAGTAAAATATTTTGAGTTGCATTTGGAATATGAATTTCTGCAGTTGTATTCGGCGGAATAATAACATCTAAAGTAAAGGTGTTATTTTCTATTTTCCATGATGATGCTACTTTGCCATAGGGTGAGTTCACACTTGCAGAAGCCGATGTTAAAAACTCGGTATTTGGTATGGGTGCAATTCTTATTTTCTTGTATCCTGGCTCTAAAGATGCTAAACCAGCTATTCGTTCGTACATCCATTGCCCAATAGCACCATAAGCATAATGATTCAAGCTATTCATAGGCTGTGGATTATAGCCCTCTGCTTTACTATAACTGTTCCAACGTTCCCACATAGTGGTTGCCCCTTGATTTATAGAGTAAAACCATGATGGATAGGTTTCTTTGAAAAGTATTTTATACATCAAATCTATTTCTCCCATATCATCTAAAACCTTTGGTAAAATTGGTGTTCCTAAAAACCCCGTTCCTAAATGATAATCAGCATTTTTAATTTCTTCAAGTAAATATTTTTGTGCTTTTAGTTTGGTTTCTGGTTTAAATAAATCAAAATAAATACCTAGCAAATAACTTGTTTGCGTTTGTATCTCACCTGTAAACTTTCCTTCTTCAAAAAAGGCGTTTTCAAAAGAATTAGCAATAGCTTTATATAAGGCTGCATATTTTTTTGCATCATCCGTTTTTCCTAAAACACCAGCAATTTTAGCGACTAAATGGGCTGAATGCGCAAAAAAAGCGGCATGTATTAAATCTTTTGGTGTATCGCCTCTATTACCCATTTTTCCAGATTTAGAAGGATAAGGTTGCAACCAATCTGAAAACGAATGCATGTATGGCAAATAAGGTTGCTTTTTCACTTTGGATTGATAATATCCAACCCATTTTTTTGCCGACTCATAACTTTCTTCAAGCACTGTAATATCTCCAGTTGCATTATAAATATCCCAAGGAATAATTACAGCAGCATCACCCCAACCAGAACTTCCGTTTTTGGTTTGTAACACATCGGGTACAATAAAGGGTACCATACCGTCTTTATGTTCAGACTGATTTTCTCTTAAACTTTGCAACCAAGCTGTCCAAAAGGCATGCACATCATAGTTAAACAACGATGTTGGTGCAATAACCTGAGCATCTCCTGTCCAACCCAAACGTTCATCACGTTGCGGGCAGTCTGTAGGAATATCAAAAAAGTTATCGCGTAACCCCCATGTAATATTGCTTTGTAATTGATTTAATTTATCGTGAGACGATGTAAATGTTCCTTTTTTCTCGAAATTAGAATGTTGCGCTATACCTTGCACCCAAGAAGTATCTGGTTTCGCATTTTTATCGTAACCACTTAATTCTAAAAATTGAAATCCGTGAAACGTAAATTTTGGAACGTATTCTATAACACCATCTTTAGCTGCTATATAATAATCAGTTGACTTTGCAGAACGATAATTTTTAGTATAAAAGGTATTGTCTTTCAACAACATTTCAGAAAAACGAATTTTTAAAGTATCTCCTTTTTTCATAGGTACTTTTACTTTTGGCACACCTACCATATTTTGCTTCATATTAAAAACCGATGTATTTTCTTTAACCGAAACGATTTCTGCATCGTTAAAAACAACTTGATTTTTTACGGTGTGATGTCTTTTTGGAGCTAATTTAACATCCTTAGCAATCGCCTCAACTTCAACCGATTTCCAGTTAGAGTCGTCAAAAGCAACAGTGTTCCAATTTGGTATTTCAAAATTTGCATCATATACTTCGCCATCGTAAACACTTGCTAAACGTATTGGTCCGTTGGTTGTTCCTCTCCAAGATTCATCAGAAACAATGGTTTGTTTTGAACCATCTTTAAGCACAACTTCTAACTGACATAGAATTTTTGGTGATGCAAAATTTTCATATAACGCTCTACCTCTACTAATTCTTCCTGAATGCCATCCAGAAGCCAATTCTACCGCAATAGCGTTTTTACCAGTTTGTAAAAGTTCAGTAACATCATAGGTCAATGTTTCTATACGATGATTGTATGGTGTCCAACCCGGCGTCATGACATCATCACTAACATCTTTTCCATTTAAATGCACATCAAAAACGCCTTTTGCGGTAATGTATAGTCGTGCTGAAGCAACATCCGTAAGCAACTCAAAACCTTTTCTTAAATATTGCGGCTTATGCATTAAAAACTTTCTAACGCCTTTAATACTATCTTTGGCGGTGTCTAATCCAGCCCATTTAGCTTGCCAATCGGAATTATTTAGTAGGCCTAATTCAAAAGTGTTTATATCACTCCACTCAGAAATATTATCATCTTGATTCCAATACCTTACTTGCCAATATACTTTTTGTCTTGATTCAAGGGCTTTTCCTTGATATTTTACAAAAGTAGATTGTGCACTTTTTTGCTTTTTAGAATCCCATAAATCGGCATTACCTGGCAATAATTCTTTTGACGACGCTACAACTATTTGGTAAGCAGATTGGGATTTAATTTGTTCTGACACGGGGAGTATCCAGGAAAACGTTGGTTTATTATTGTAAAATCCTGTTGGGTTTTTAAAACCTTCAGAAAGTGTAAGTTCTTCAGGCTTTAATATTTGCGTCTTATTACATGAACTTAAAAACGTTAGTGTTAAAAAACTAATTCCTAAAAATAAATATCGAAAATTCATTGATTTTTGAAAACTAAAATAAGTACTGATTTGAATTATAAATTTAATTACTCTCTTGTAATATTTGTGACGGTGTTGCTTAAATTCTTTGTCATCTTATTATTTGAATACACGCCCCACCTAAAATGATAAAGTGCAGCTGTATTTTCTAAAGTGCTTTCTTCGGAAATCCCAGTAAACTTCAATTCATCATTAAAATAGACTTCCATGTCTTTACCATTACTTCTGATTTTAATTTTGAAACTTTTTACTCCATTTGCCCAATCTTCATCTGTAGAAATACGAAAATTTCCATTAGCTCTTGAACCAACATGTATTCTTCCACTTGACTTCACTTCAACTCTAAGTTGAGGACCACAACATCCCGCAAAAAGTTGTGCAATAGTATAGGTTTCATCAAGTTTTCCACTTGGTTTCATAGCCGCTTCAAAAGTATGCCACTCAGAACCTTGTTTCCATTTTAAACCTTGACCTGCTTCTGTTCTTGCATGTTTTCTTTCTCCATTAAACTCGTCACCAATAAAAAGTTTAAAGACCTGTTTATTTGCTGCTTCTTCATACCATTTTGATACTTTGTTAAAATCTTTTCGCTCGACATCAGCATCAATAACAGTAAATAAATTAAACGGACTGGGGATACCTTCATTGGGAATTAAAGGAATTACATCTACCTGCTCTTCTTCTTGTTGCTGTTCATCTTCCATAACGTCATTATTACTATCACCTCCAGAACAGTTAAACAGAACAAAACAACTAAAAAGATAAACCATGTATTTTTTCATAAGAAATGTTTTAAATGGAAAAAGCAAGATTGCTTTTTTTAGAAGAAAAACTATCCTGCTGTATCTCGATTTACGGATAATTATTCGACTAATTATAATCCACACAGTACCTTCGTTTATACCTATATAAAAAGCCATTAATCAGCGAGAACTTCTTTAGCTTATCTCCTTTTTGAGAACTTCTCTTAATGTCTCAACATTAAATCAGATAAAGAGCCATAGAAATCGAATTTACACTCAGAACAACCTACCCCATCATTCATGCATAAGAATAACTGAGTCTGTACAATGACTCTTAGTTATACTGAAACTCACTATCCAATTTTACGTTTTCAAACGTTTTATTTTTAGGAAGGTCAAACGCATAGCTTGTTTTTTGATCCCAAGGCACCTCTATATCATGCTTGGTTTTGAATTCCATAACATGTCCTCCCCACTTGCGGTCATCAGAGATAAAATGAAAATGATGACCATAGGCGTTAATATTACCAATATATTCTGGACAATAAAAACCAACTAAGGTACCACTGATGTTTTCAGCTTCAAAAACAGGGCGTATGGGTAACAGCACGTCAAGCCCATCTGTAAATGGTTTTTCAACCTTGGGTACACCACCAAGTTTTATGTAATCGAGCTTCACAGGAACTCTGTACGCATAAAAATAATGCTCGGATTCCATTTTGGTATTTAGCCTGTTTTGAAAGGTAGGATAATCTACTGGTCCCTTTATTTTAAAAACACCTTCCTCGTGAAAAAAAGTGGCATCAGCATAGACAATTTCGTCCTTATCTTGTCCAACACTTATTTCTCCATTTTCTCTTATGCGATATGGTACACCATCTAACATGACCAATTCGCCATCGAGATAATCAAAAGAGCCTAAACCAATATCGCCTTTGCTTTTGAGTTCCAAAACTTTTAAATCACCATCAAAAACTTTATTTACAAAGGCAAACCAAATCGAATATTGGTAAAATACATCGGGTTTATTCTGAACAATAGTATTATTTTCTTCTTGGAGGCTTACAATATCTTTTTGTTCTTGCTTACATGAAGTTGCTATTATCAAAAAAATGATACATAAGGCTACGTTTAGGTGTTTCATAATATAGATTTATTGTTTCGCTATTTCAATATCTTGTTTTACCCACTCAGTTATTTGTTTCCAATCCACAATACCTACTCTATTCGTCCATAGCGGGTTGTGGTTTTGTAACATGGCTTGGTTTATATATTTCTTCCAAAATACCAATGCTGCTTCTAAAGATTTAATTGCTAATTGTTGGTATTCTTTTTCGTTTAATTTTCTATATAATGCCAAATAGGTTGCACCTTCAATTTTACGAGCATAGTACTTTCCTAAAAATGAAACTGTTTTAATATCGTTTACTGTAAACTGTAGTTCTTTATCTGAATCAACAATAAAACCTTCAACATCAAATAATGCCTTGTCTGTAATATCTTTAAGGCTTTTAGACACATTTAATGGTGTTGTTAGAGTTGTAGTTTTATTCTCTAAAATCATATCAACATAGTCTGGAATAGATTGATTTCCAGATTTTGGGTGTACACCTAACGTAATAAACCGATTAACATCGTGAAAACCAGTTTCGTTTTCTGCCTGTTTCGGTCTACTTTTACACCCTTCAATATACCATTGAAAATCTAGAGATCCCCAATGAAAACCTGTTGTAAGAGGATACACCATAGACGCATTTTGCCATGCAGAAAATAGTTTATTAGCATCAATTCCAGGAAATCTACTTGATAATAAATCTCGAAAACGATCATTAGATATTGTTGGATCATAACTTAATCTACCCCACAACAACCATTGATACCAATGTTTTGAAACCTCAATTTGATTTGGAGTTTCAGGTGTCTTGGTTAAAAAATCACGTCCCCATATCCATTGGTCTGAACCAAAATAAATACCTTTTGCCACATCATAAGGCAGATTGTTTATAAATTCTCTTGTAAAATCAGGAGCGCCCCACCTAAAATAAAAAGTATCGTCATTTCTTAAACCCCACAAGGTTTTCATGCCCTTAATTTGCGCTACATAATTAGCATTTTCATGAAATGGCTGTTGGGTTGCACTATACACATGTGCTTTGGCGTATTTAAAACAAAATAAGAATTCTACATTTTCTGCCTCAACAACATCCTTAAATTTTTCAGCAATTTCTCTGGCTCCAGATTGGTGTTGCCTGTGTATAAACTTAAATTGTCGCTTTGGCATTTCTTTGGCTGCATCTAATATACCTAAGGCATAGGTATTATAAGCCCATGCTTCGCGTTCTTTATGGTTGGCACCTTTCATGTTTTCTCCCGTGGTTAATCCTATTCCTGCCAAATCAGGGTAGGTTACAAATAGTTCTTTTACACTTTTTCTAAAATAATCGGTCGTTATTTCATTATCCCTATCATCGGTTATACCATATTTTCCTTGGGTGCCATAATCAAAAATATTCCATGTAATGAAATGAAAATCAATATTTCGGGTCTTCCCATAGGCCATTACCTTCTTCCAAAATTCGATTTTTTCTTCAATGGAAATAGTTTTTACAATTTCGGGGTTTTCAAGAATTTCTGGTGCATCAAAACCAATAGCCATCAAATTATAATTTTCTTTCCATTTTACAGTGGAACGCTGCACATCATTTAATGCAATACCTTCATATCCCGGAACCTTTACTAGAGAAGGGAACGGATGCAAATTCCAAAGTGAAATATAATTATAGCGGTAACGCGCCATAGTATCTATGTAATCTTTCCAGAAACTAAAGTCCCACATGTGTGGAATATTATGTTGAGCGGCATCACTAACATCAGAATAACTTGGAGTTCGTACATCTAAAGGTATATTAAATTTAGGCCCACGCATTTCCATATAGGGATTCCGAATGATGCTTTTCACTCCCTTAATACCATACAATTTAATTTGTTCTGCGAGTTCTAGTGTGCCATACATTAAACCAGCTTCATCGTGCCCAATAACCTCTATTCTGTTATTAACATTATCAATTTTAAAACCTTCTGATAACAATGTGTCAATTTCTTTAATCGACAAAATTATATCTGCTTTACCTACAAGGTCTGCATCAACAAGTTTATACAACGAACCCAAGGCTAATTCTAAATCTTGTAAAGCAAATGAAACCTGTGGTGCCTCAGATAGTACGACGATATTTACAAGGTTCTCCTTCTTATTACAGGCAAAAAATAAAAGACATTGGAATAAGCAGATAACAATATAGGTATGGAAGCGTTCTTTTCTCATTTGATAATAACGGTATAGCTTTTAATTTCTTAAATCTATCACATAAAAAAAAAGATATTCATCCTGCTCTTTACTGTTATCTACTTTTTAAGTAGTTAATATAGATACAAACCCTGAAAAAGATAGGGTAAGTTGTTTTAACAATAGTCGGATTTATTACTATTTAAAACCATAATTTATTGATAATTATAATTTCTACTTAGTCGTAAAACGCCACACTTGTCCAATAGTAGAACCTCCGTTCCCATCTTTAACAACTATTTTGAAATAGTAAGTAGATGCCGCTGTTAATCCTGTAGCTTCATAAGTAGTCCCAGATTGGTTTTCTGATACTTTTGTTGTTGGGCTACTGTTGGTATCTAAATACACATCATAACTCAAAGTATCGCCATCTACATCACTGGCTGTCCAACTTAGTGTGGTACTCGTACCATCTATCTCTGAATTCAATGCTGGTACTACCAACTCTGGTGCAAATGGCAAATGGTTGGATACACCATCACCTTCAGTTAAAAATTGACTAACGGATGAATAGGCGCTTTCTTCACCTTTCGTATCTCTAGCCTTTAACCGCCAGTAATACGATTTGCCTTTTTCTAAAGTAATAACCCTTGAAGTTGATGAACTTGAAACATCATGCGCTAATGAAGAAAAATTACTGTTTTCAGACACCTCAACCCTGTATGTTATCGGGTTTCCTTCATTGTCTGTAGAAGCATTCCATTCAAAAACTACATTATTATCTATACACAAGGTATTGCTTAATGGATACACCTGTGTTGGAACCGTAGGAGCCGTATTTTCTGGTTCTGGTTCTGGCCCACCATCACCATCACCGCCACTACTGCATGACATTAAAACACTTACAAGTACGCTTAAATATAAATATGCCTTTTTCATTTTATTTTTTTATTAATTTTATAAATACTGGTTTTTCTGATTTTACTTTTACAAAATAGATGCCTTTTGGTTTATTCTCTAAATTCAATTGCACCTTTCCTCCTTGTACCGTATAAACTTTAGAAGTTATTAATTGTGAATGAATATTATACACTTCTAATTCTATTGCTTCTATCGTATTCGGAATATACAATTCAAATAAACCGCTTGTAGGGTTAGGGTAAGCTTTTATATCTTCTAGTAAATTGATGGTCTTTGCCATTAGGCCTTGGCATGCTTCTTTGCTCTCTACCCGAATCTCATCACCATGGTCTACCGCTATTGTAAAATTGGTTTGATGGGTCTCAAAAAGCTCCACACCGTTTTTGTAAACCTTATAGGGCCCTGTGCCTGAGGTGACGGATACACTAGCTGATTTCTTAACAATCTCTATTTTACCAGTCATACTTACACCACCCTCGATAGTAACCTCATAGCAATGGCTATAGTTTTTCCCTACCACGTCAATGCAAAAATCATATGTGCCTGGAGTTAAATCCTCGATAGTCAATTCCTTTGTAAAATCATAAGCTACTCCATTGATTGTCGTTGCATAATCATGGGTAGCATTGCCCGTAATAATAAGCTTGCCGTTGTTCTTGGAAGCACAGGTTTCTCCAACTGCCTGTATGGTAAAATTATTTGCTGCTAATGGGTCTTGAGGTACAATTCCTAAATCTATGATTTGCAAATATAATGGCTGTGCACTGCCTGATTTGTTTTCCATTAAATAATAGTAAACCTTACCGTTATCAATATGCACCACACCATGATCAAAAGTTCTGCCAGAAGTGGCTTCATAAACCCTTGTAAAGTTATTGGTTCCTCCTTCTGCCTTTTCTATAAAAATACGTTTACTACTTGTTAATCCAATAATAAACACATCGTTTCCTGAAGTATAAAGAGCAGCACCCCCGGGAAAATCTTCTGATGTAATGAAATCTGCAGCGCCAGAAGGTTTATAGGTATGCAATCTTTTGGTAACATTATTTTCAAGATCTCTTACTTGACTTATAATATGCACATCTTCATTTGCGGTTACCGTCCAATCAAATCCACTAACGATATAGACTTTATCTTTCTGGGTAGTTTGCACATAATCCCCTGGCTCCATAACCTTTATAACATCTGCATCCCATAATGGAACTGAAAATTCTTCTCCTTTATGGTTTTTCCAGCCAGTTGCACCACTTTGGTCGTCAGAATAGGCATAATAAACACCGTTTTGGTACTGATATTTATCCTCATTATTAGCAGACCTACGCTGAAAACCAATTCGTAACTTGCCGTTTACATATTTCATATCTCCATAAAGCCCCCAATTATAGTCGATTCCAGGTTGGCTTTTTGCATTTAACCTATTAAAATCTATGAAGTTACCCCAATCTCCAGTACTAGCATCGTATTTTATAAACTTATACATACCATTATTATTTCCACCTTCTCGCATGAGCATAAAAAGGTCTCCACCGTCATTTTGGAAGAATCTTGGATAAGTTAATGACAAGAACTCTGAATTAGCCGCCGTTCCCGGCATTCTTAAATGCTTATAACCTCCAGTGCCATTTTGAACGAATTTGTCCAAAGTAAAATCAGCATCAGGTAATGAAGCTGCATTTTTTAGAGAATAGGAGTATCTAAAATAATCGTTTGCCAAACTTCCATCAGAGGGCCTTGAGGCACTGTAAGCGTGCATATCGTATAACAAATGAATCGTACCATCTAGAGGACTTACACCTACTGCAATCGTGTTGTGCGATTCACCAATCCAGTATCTATTTTGGTATCCCGTATGTCTGTGCGGAAATTCTATAGTAGCCATAGTTCCCGTTTTGGTATTATATCGGGTTAGCATCACATGGCGATCTGCTTTTGGACCACGATACCAGGTCATAAAAACATAGTCTCCATAGGTTTTTATACAATCACCATGGGCGGAAATATTACGACCAAAAAAATAATCATATGCAGCATTATCTCCTGTATTTGACGCTCCACTTGCCACTTTAGAACCATTAAAATGCAACCCAAAGTCTGTAATTTTAATTTCATTCTCTAGAATAACTTGGGCACTCATTCTATTTGAGAATGCAAAAAATAGTAGCCCAAATGTAACGATACGGTATACATTGAAAAGAGTAAATTTTTTATTCATAGCTAAGTATTATTCTTTTAAATAATTTAATCTCTAAAATTATCTAATTTACTTTATTAAAGTATCCTGTACTGTACCGCTGTTGCGTTTTAATAAAATATGCAGGTTATTGAAAAAATTATAGCAAATTATTTCTACTACATAGATTTTGAAGTTAACGTGAGTTATATTCTCTTGGTTTTCTTTTTCTCGCTTTGTTTGCCAATCGATTATTTTTAAATTTTTCCTTTACAGGATTCCAATGTAAAGTTTCGTTTAGTTCATATGCAATATTGGCTATGTTACAAATACTCGCGGATCGATGTCCAGTTTCAACATCGCAAATAGGTTGATTTCTTGATTTTATACCAGAAATCCAATCTTGATAATGATTTCCTCTGTCTTTAAGAAGTATTTCTAAATTGGCTTGATTTGAGGACAGAATATTTGATGGTGTTGTCTCTAAATATTTTCTACTTACATCCATAGAACCAAATTCCCCTATAAAGCGTACGCCCCATCCACGACCAAAATCTTCATGAACCATTTCTATTCCATTTTCGTAATACATCTTTAAGCCTCTAACTGCTTTAGGGTCTTGGGGTGGTATGTATGTAACAGGACCTGATTTATCCATACCAAGGCACCATTGGACAATATCAAACATATGTGCTCCCCAGTCTGAAAGAATACCCCCAGCGGTTTCTTTATAATCTCTCCATTTCGGGTAAGACTTAACAAACTCTGGCGCAATAAGTTTATTGTAAGGTAATAAAGGTGCTGGCCCACACCACAAATTCCAATCTACGCCATTGGGAAGATTTTCTTCTGGCAAATCATAAGATTTTGCAGGGTCTCCTACACTAACAATAACCTTTTTTATTTTACCTAGCTGCCCACTTCTTACAATATCTTTGGCTTTTATAAAACGCCCCCAAGAGCGCTGCATACTCCCCACTTGTAATACGGTTTTATTCTCTTTAACCGCATTTACCATATCCCTTCCTTCTTTAATGGTATTGGTCATGGGTTTTTCGCAATACACATCTTTACCTGCTTTCATAGCATCAATAGCTTGTATGGCATGCCAGTGGTCTGGAGTAGCTATTACCACTGCATCAATGTCTTTTCTTAAGATAAGATCTTGATAATTGGTATATGTATTTACACCATTATAGTTACTAATATTTCTTTTTTTGGCGTAAAAATCGTTTACAACATTTTTAAACCACTCTTGTTTGGATTGCCACACCTCGGCCCCAGCTACTATTTGCACATCGGTATTTGAAACAAAAAAATTGGCCAAAATACCTCCTTGTTTTCCTAAGCCAATAAACCCTAAATTTATTTTATCGCTAGGCGCTGTAAAACCTTGTCCTAAAACATGGCGAGGAATGATAGTAATACCTCCCACTACAAGAGAAGTGTTCTTTATAAACGCTCTTCGTGATACGTTTGAACTTGTTTTAAACTGATTTTTTGTTGTTTTAGACATGGCTTTTTATCGATAAATTATGGCATATAAAATACTTCTTCTAAAGGTACTGAAACTGGGGAATTATCTGGATTAACTTCCATGATATCTGCCATAAAATCCCACCATTTTTTTACGATTTCGTTGTTGGATAAGTCTTGAGAGCCACCCGAACCTGAAACCTTTTGAAATGCAAAAAGCGTACTAGTGTCTTCATCTAAAAAAATTGAATATTCACTTACGCCGTTATCTTTTAATAACTTCTTTAATTCTGGCCATATGTCATTATGGCGTTTTACATAGGCTTCTTTTTGCCCTTTATTCAATTTCATTTTAAAGGCGAGTCTTTTCATTTTTTTGATTTTTTTTTCAATTACAATTAAACAATAGTGATGTGGCTTTCGTGTTTTCACTTGTGCCTATTTTACAATATTCTTTCTCATTAAACTGGGCACCAGCCTTTGCAAATAATTCTTTTAAATTTTTTTTGGCTTTATCTAAACTGGTTATTTGTTTGTATTCCCATTCTTTTTCTCCAGTGGCATAAGGCTTTAAAAATTCATAAGCCTTAATAATACTCGCGCCATTTTCAGCTTTATAATTCCATAAATCCACATCTACTTTTGTACCTAAAAACGCGAGTTGGGTAAAGCCCCTTAAATTCATAGTACTGTAAGATAAAGCTTTAGTTCTTTCTAATTCATGCGGTTGTTTTCCATCTGGTTCTATTTGTTGTGCAATACGCTTTGTTTTAACTGTTTCTAAAACTGTTTTAGCCTCTTGCTTTCTATTTAAAAACAACAATATACTTACCACTTGCATATCGTAGTACACGGCGTGGTTGTTTTTTGTGTTTTTTTCAAAAACACCATTGTCGCTTGTTTGCAGCCACAAAAGATATTCAGCAAACCAAACTCTTAAACGTTCACTTGTTTCAGTGTCCATTTCATCCTTTATTTGCAAAATCTCTATGGCCGTTATGATTTTGGAAATTCCTGAAAACTCAATAATACCAATACCTCTTCCTGTATTTATGCCCGGTATTCCCTGTGCATAATTTAGGTTTGGGTTCATTTTAGTCGCTTCGTTAATAAACCAAACTTTAATTAATTCTAAAGCTTTTACTGCATACTTTTTTTTATCCGAAAAGAAGTAAGCCATTGCCAACACCTCTGTATTGTTAAAAAATTTACTTTTTGTTTCAAAATCTGTATTGCCTTTTCTTGTTAGCGGGTTTATTTCCCCATCACGTCTAATCCATGGTAGCCCATCCGGTTTATTTGGGTTTGGCCACCAATAAGGACCATAACTAATATAATCGTGCTTATCGCCGCTTGGTGGTATTTGCGTTTTTTGGGTTACAGAAAAAACACCCTCTTTTAAAGCTCTATCTGCCTTTTTAATTAATCCTTTATACAGGGTGTGAAACCTTGGCGTTTGTATTTGAGATTTGGTTTTTAAAAGTGTAGTATAATCTAAAACACTTAACTCTATTTTATCTGAGCTACAAGTATCTAGCAGTGGTTTGCTTTTATCTAAAAAGCCTAAACTAACAGATAAAGACACATGTATAAAGACAGCAACTACTTTAAAACAGTGATACACCATGATTCTTAAATTAAATAAAAAAAACATCCTACCCTAAACTAAGGATAGAATGTTTTTTAAATAAGTGTTGTAACGTAATAGAATACTACTGCTTTACTATTTTTTTAGTAAGGCTTCCATTTTCTCCTTTAAAATTAACGATATACATACCGCTTGTTAAAGCGCTAACATCTAAACTAAGAGAAGATTCTCCATTTAATTGTCTAGACATAACCTCTTGCCCTAATAACGAATATACCGCTACTTGACTAATGTTTGAGGTTAAACCTTTAACAGTTAACTGATTTTTAATTGGGTTAGCAATAAATATAGAACTAGCATCAAAGGCCTCTGTGCTTAGCGATTGCTCAAGAATAAAATCAAATACAGCTTGAGTGCCACCAGCCATAAACATTGATTTGTCTGCGGCAATACCTCCAGAATTTACTTGAATTCTTCTTTTAGCAGTAGAACCTTCCCATCCTGTACCAGTATCATCACTATCAAGAAACAATCTAGTTCCATTTCTAATCTCCCACCGGTCTTGTTGGCCTGATGCAATTGCTTCAGTCCCAAAACCCATAGTAGAACTAGTACCAGAAGTATCATTTGGTTGAAGCGCTCCTTCACCAGTCATTTGAGACGTGATAGACCAATTGGTTCCACTTGGATGGGCTACAATTGTAAACAACTGTGTATTCTCATTACCAGCTGTTGCCGCTACCTGATACTTTGCGTTGTTAACTCCACTATCTTGTGTAACAAAAAGTTCTGGACTAGATCCATTAACTCTGATTTTGTAAATACCTGGTGTACCGTCAAAAGCTTGACCTTGCACCTGAAGCACAAACATGCTTAATAATAAAAATAAAGAAATTTTGAGAGTAATTTTTTTCATATGAATTATGTTTTAGTTAGTTAGTTACTGAAATACTAACTGGATTAATAATGCCTAAATGTAACTTTCATACTTGTTTTTTGTATCCTGTACTTACCTGTTCTGTATTGGAAAAATGTTTGATTAAATAGAATTAATAGATTCCTATTAGCTATTTTTAATAGTTTTTAAACCGCAATAATGCGGGTTTATAAACTATAGCCTAAAGTTTATGAAATTTAAATCTAAAGAAAAAAAGAGGAATAGGATTCCTCTTTTTAAATATACAATTGAATAAATTTTAAAATATTACATTACTTCAAGTGTCGCCTTTTGTAAATCCTTTTCTAAAGAAGAACTACCAACCGAAATTGTAAAAGTTCCCGGCTCTACCACTTTTTTCATGTCTTGGTTTAGCACATTAAGTTCATCAAAACCTAATTTAAATGAAACGGTTTTGGTTTCTCCAGGCTTTAGGCTAATGCGTTTAAAACCTTTTAGTAATTTAAGATAACGCCCTACTGAAGCATAATCGTCACGCACATACATTTGCACCACTTCATCGCCGGCTCTATCGCCAGTATTGGTAACTTCAACTGAAACGGTTGTAGCCCCATCTGCCGCAATAGCATTGTGTTCTAATTTTGGGGTACTATATTCAAAAGTGGTGTAACTTAATCCATAGCCAAAGGGGAATAATGGTGATTTATCACTAAAACGATACTTTCCTTTTCCAGAGCCAATAAAATCAGGACGCTCAAGGTAGGTCACAGGAACTTGACCAACGGAGCGTGGAAAAGACATGGTTAGTTTACCTCCTGGGTTTACATCCCCAAAAATAACGTTGGCAACTGCATCACCGGCTCTCATGCCGCCATACCAAGTTTCTAATACAGATGGTATATTTTCGGCGATGTAGTTTATACTTAATGGACGTCCATTAATGAGCACCACAATTACTGGTTTTCCTGTTTTATGGATGGCCTCCACCAATTCATTTTGAACACCATACAAATCAAGATCAGAACGGTCTCCGCCTTCGCCACATGTTCTATGAGAACTACCCACTACTAAAACAACAGCGTCTGAGTTTTTCGCAGCAGAAATCGCCTCGGGAAATCCTTCTTTTGAAAAACTATCAATATCACAACCTTTAGCGTAATTTATTTTTACATTATCACCTACTTTTTTCTTTAAACCATCAAGTACTGAAACATAATATGGTGGTAATCCGGAATAGCCACCCAATAGATTATATGTTCCCTTTTTAGGTCTTTTTTCGTGGGCGTTAGGCCCAATAACAGCTAAGGATTTTATTTTTGATAGATCTAGAGGTAAGAGGTTATTATCATTTTTTAGCATGATAATAGATTTTTCGGCAATTTCTAATGCAAACTCACGATGTTCATCAGTACCAGCTTCTACAGTTTCCGTGTCAATCTCTTTTGGTTCCGCATCAAACAAACCTAACTTATATTTTGCAGTCAAATTACGCGAAACGGCCTTGTCTATGTATGGCATCAATGAAGGGTCCTGAGTTACGGTATCCTTCAATATATTGCTGTGATAGGTTGCCAGTTTAACATTCTTCCCAATTACCAAGTCCATATCAACCCCCGCTTTTAATCCTAAAATAGCCGCTTTAGTTCTGGTTTCAGGAATAAAATGCATCGTTTCTAATCGCCCTACATCGTTATTATCAGAAACAATAAAACCATTAAAACCCAACTCATCGCGTAAGATATCTTTTAATAACCAGGTATTCATATGACATGGCACGCCATTAAAATCCTGATGCCCTGGCATAACAGAACCTACCTTAGCTTCTTTTACTGCCGCCTCGAACGGTGGCAGGTAAACTTCGCGTAATCGACGTTCAGACATGTCGCTAAATCCCCCATTTATACCACGGCGGTTTTCTGGATATCCAATAAAATGTTTAGCCGTTGCAATCACATGATTTTCATCAAATTGGGCATCACCCGTACCCTGTAAACCTTCAATAAATGCAACGCCCATGCGCGACACTAAATAAGGGTCTTCTCCATACGATTCTTCAACACGACCATAACGCGCATCGCCTGCATAAACATCTAAATTAGGTGAGTAGCAATGTGTAACACCCAAAGCCCGAGCTTCTATTGCGGTTTGCGACGCCATTTTTTTAATGAGTTCGGGTTCCCAAGTTGAGGCACAAGCCACCGCTTGCGGATAAACAGTAGTATTACCATAATAATCAAGCACAAGCCATAATCCATGTAACGCCTCCCCGTATTTCATAAAGGGAATGCCTAGTCTATCATTCGCAGGAGCATCTTGCGTTAGTTCTGCTATTTTTTCATCGAGTGTCATTTCATTGATTAGCCGTTCAACTTTTTCTGCTATTTCTCGATCTTTATTAGATACATTAGCTTTTTCTGAGTTAGAATTACAGCTAAAAATTACTATTGATAAAAGTGCAGCAAATATTATGTTTCTCATAAGTTTGATATTAATCTGAGTGTGTGTTTAAAAATTTCGAATACCAGGTACAATTTTAATATTCATCTCCTTGTTATTAACTGGCCATTGTAACACTATTAGTTTTTGTGTGTTCGCATCCCAAATAAAATCTGAAGGATTTGAACCTTTAGGCCCTTTAAAAGTTTCTAATCCTACATTTTTTAAAGGGCTGTAATACATTACAAAATCATTATTGATAAGGATTGAAAACCCATCGGGATAATGCCGGTTTGCACCTATAAATAGTTTTGAGGCTCCTTTACTATTATCTGGTTTAATAGTTAAATCTAGAGTTCGTGTAGCGTGATTAAACATAAACGACTGAATATCTCCAGCGATAGCCTGCGGAAAAGGACGAGATATTACATCTGTAATATATTTGCGCTCTACAGTTCCTGCATCGGTTTTATCACTAAAAATTGACCACGTAGAAGGCCCTCCAGGAAGAAAATTCTGCATGGTTCTATTGCCTAAAAACCATGCTTTAATGGAGCCTATCCCCATTTGGTCGAACACCTCAGCAGTTCGTATGTAAAGTTCTCGGTATTTTAATTGCCCTAAATTACCGTCAATTAAAGTATCAGTAGTTGCAAAGGTTGGGAATCCCCACTCTCCAACTAAAATAGGGGCATTTAACATATCGGATTCTTTATCAAAACGATCCATATTTCGCTTAATAAGATCAATTTTGTTTTGATAAATATGAGGTGCAAAAATGATGTTTTTTCTATTAATTGGCTTTGTTATTTCTGCATATTGGTTGTTATCTATTTTTTCACCTTTATTCATGAAAATAGATTGAAACAATATCATCTTATCGGCATTAATCTTTTGGCTTTCATCAATTATCTTTTGATAAAGTGGAATGAGGTATTTATTCGTCAGGTTTTCATAAGAAATATCCATTGATAATTTCCTAGGTTCATTAACAACATCGTAACCAAACACATAAGGGTCGTTGGCATATCTATTCCAGATCACTTTCCATGCATCAATATAAGTATTGTACTCGTTTTTTTTATTTTGCCAGAATTCTTCCCAAACAAATTTATCCACCCCATAAACGGTCATTTTAAAAACCGTTTTAATACCTGCATTTCGTCCTAAGTTCACCAAAGTATCTAATTTTCTAAGATAATCAGGTTCTAATTTTCCACCTGGAAATTTACTAAGCTTGCCTAATTCTAATCGGATAACTTGTGCGTTGGCACCCATTCTAACCATACGCGCATAATCGTCACTATCAAAAAAAACCTCTCCTGCGTGGTCATTGGTATTTACAACAAATCCTCTAGGAATGATATGTCTACCCAATTCGTCTCTAAGTCCATGTTTTATTTGAGCGTGCATATTTAGTGCTCCTAAAACGCATAAGAAAAGAATAATGTTTTGTTTCATAAAAGTAAGACTCGTGGTTAATTATTTGATTAATATCAAAAATAGTTTTCACTTTTCGTTTTTCTGTCCTGTTCTGTACTGTATAAAAAAAGCCGGAAGAAATACTTCTTCCGGCTTAAATAAACTAAACTACTTGAAAAAAACTAACTACTATCTATATCCGTTATTTGTTGGGTCAGACTCTAGTAAGGCTGGATTATTCTCTAACTCCTGCAAAGGAATAGGGAGTTTAACGTGCCATGGTCTAATATTTTCGTTTGGTTTCCAGAATCTAAATTCAAGGTTTTGAACAACATCTAGTAAAATACCCCATCTAATTAAATCATATCTTCTGTGCATTTCTGCCGCTAATTCCCATTTGCGCTCGTCATAAATAGCCTCTCTAAACTCTTGTTGACTTAATCCTAATATTGCCTCAGCCTCTGCTACTGTTGCGAAAGCGCGCTCTCTAATTTTTCTAATATATTCAAAAGCTGTGTTAGGATTACCACCTGGGCGCTCGTTTTCACATTCTGCAGCCATTAAATGCACATCTGCCAAACGAAACACCATTCTGTTATCTGAGTGGTTAAATCTTGGAGATCTATCCAATTCTAAATTCCAGAATTTTGCCATGTATGGAAAATTTAAGTCAAACCCTAAGTAGTTATCTACTATATTAAGCTCTCTTCTTAAATCATTCATTGGAAACTTTTCAGCAAAGTCTTTAGAAGCCACTTGTAGCCCCGTTCCATTAAAAGCTTCGCCTCTAGCCGCCAAAGCATCAGCTAAGGCGCTTCTCTCATTTGTATTGGCTGGTTCATCTCTTAAACGTGGATTAAACATACTTGGACGCCAGTTGTTATTACCAGCAAATGATCTGCCAGGGAATGCTGGGTCAAATTGACTATTAATATCTCTAGCGAAATCTAAAGACCAAATAATTTCATCATTGTATTCATTGAATTGATCAAACACTTCATTATATGTATCTAATAATCTGTGAGGCGATTGATTAATGATTTCCAAACATTTATCTAAACCTTGCTGCCATTGTTGTTGCTTCATGTAAATTTTAGCAATAACAATAGCTGCGGCCCATTTTGAAGCTCTACCACTTTGATCGCCGGTATAGGCTGTTTGTAAATTATCTTGGGCAAACTGCAGGTCTTCCAACACTCCAGTTATAATAGTAGCCTCATCTGTTCTTCCTAGTGCACTAATTTCTTCTAGAGTAAGCACTTCTGTGTAGTAAGGCGCATCACCCCAAAGATTAGTAATATGCCAATAGCATAACCCTCTAATAAATCTTGCATCTGCTATGATATCAGTGCGAACATCTGCATCCCCTACAGCTTCATTATCTGTTACTCTATCTATAATTACATTAGCATTTAGTATCGTTCTATAAAGGTCTTTCCAGGTATCTGAAACACTCATTTTTTGAACAGATATATCAGCAATTGCTTCATTCAACGAGTAATTACCTATAGGCTCTACAAAATTTGCAGCACGGTTAGGCTCAATAATATCACACCCATTATCATAAAAATGATCTAGACCTACCTGCCCATATAAAGAGTTATTTTTTAATATAGCGTACATGCCTTGAACGGCTTGTCTTGCGTCATTCTCTGAAGCGAAAAAGGTTTCTGGAGAAATAAGCGCTTTTGGGTCTTCTTCTAAAAAGCTCTCGCAACTAAAACATGCGAAAACCATAAAGACGTATAAAATTATGTGTTTTGTTTTCATATTATTTTTTTTAAAAAGTTACATTTAAACCAAGTGTTAAAACTCTTGGGTTAGGATATTGAGCACTAATATATCCTTGTAAAATATTATCACGACCAAAATTACTTGCTTCCGGATCTATCAATCTCGTTTTAGAAAATAATAATAAATTAGTTCCTGAAACATAAACGGTTGCATTTTTAATGCCATTTAATCCCATTTTATCTGGTTGGAAATTATATGCCAATCTTATATTTTTTAGTCGAATGTGCGATCCATCTTCAACATATTCAGAGTTAGGTATTGTATTCGTTACAGAATCCGCTCCTGCTCTAGGAATATTAGATGTTGGGTTATCAACCGTCCAACGGTTACGTAAATCTCCAAATTTAACAGTCTCACCTCGGTTGAAATAATTATTTCTCATTGATAAATTATACACTTCATTACCTTGAGTTCCTTGGAAGTAGAAAGAAAAATCCCAATTCTTGTATGAAAAATTGTTTTCAACCCCAAAAATTAAATCTGGAAATGGGCTACCTAATACCACAGCATCTTGGGTTGAAGCTATACCATCTCCATTTAAATCCTCAAAATGCGATCCACCTACAACCTGTGGGTCAGTTCTACCTGATGCATCAATCTCTGCTTGACTTTTCCACGTCCCTAGGTATCTAACTCCCGTAAAAGCAGGAACAGATTCTCCCACAATTAAACGCGTGTTACCTGAGCCCAAAATAGGATCTGCTACTATATCAATAAAATCTACCCCACCAAGATCTAATATTTCATTCTTGTTGGCCGATAATGTTACAGTAGAATTCCAATTAAAGTTAGCTGTACTCACATTTGTTGAATTCACTAAAAGCTCCCATCCTGAATTTTTTAAAGCGCCTATGTTTTGTAATTGGCTATTAAAACCGGTCTGCCTTGGAATTGTAACATCTAATAATAAATCTTCGGTTTCTTTATAATAGTAGTTAAATTCTGTAAATACTCTACCTCCAAATAAGGAAGCTTCTAACGCAATATCAAAGGAACTGGTAGTCTCCCACTGTAAATTAGGGTTGGAAGGCCTACCTAAAGTTAAACCAGGTACTTCAACGCCGTTAAGTGTTGTATTTGCCCCTGTTAAAAGTCCAAGAGTACTATATGGGTCAATGGCTTGATTACCAGATTTACCCCAACTCGCTCTTAATTTTAAGTCTTGAAATATCTCTTGATCTTGCATGAAATCTTCCTCCGATATTTTCCAAGCACCAGCTATTGAAGGGAAAAACGCATATTTGTTACCTTCTGCAAAACGAGAACTACCATCTGTTCTGCCTACTAAAGTTAATAAATATTTATCTTTATATGAATAGTTTAATCTTCCGAAAAAAGATGCGAATTGAAACCCAGAAAAATCACTACTTACAACTGATCTGGTAGGGTCTGAATTATTTAAATTATTAAAACCTGTAGCATCACTGGTAATACCAAAAGCTTCGGCCTCCGCTATTTCTGTAGATACTTTCTGAAAAGAAGTACCTATAAGAGCTGTAATACTATGATCTTCGTCAATATCTGATTGGTATTGTATGGTATTTTCATTGTTCCACCCATTAGAATTTACCGTGCGAACGCTGGCGCTTCCTTGTCCAGTATCTCCTATTGCCAGTAAACCAGGTAATTGACTTGAATTAAATCTATTTTGCTTAGTATTATTAAATTCTGGACTAAATGTTGAGCGAATAATCCAATTCGGTGCTGGACTATACTCCAAATATACCGTTGCTAGTAAATTATTAGTAAACGTTTCATTTGTATTTAAGGCTATAGCAGCTAAAGGATTGTTGAATGGCGACCCAACAATATCATCAAAACCATTAAAAGAACCATCGTCATTAAAAGCGGGCTGCGTGCGAACAATACCAAAAGCAGCCTGACTAAAACTCGCTAGTGCATTATCTTGCTCTAATCTAGAATAATTTAATCTAAACCCTGCTTTTACTTTATCACTTATTTTAAGATCCAAATTTGTTCTAAAAATGTATTTTTCAAGTCCAGAACTTTTTACGATACCTTCTTGATTAAAATAATTCATTGAGGTATAGTAGTTTACATTATCAGTAGCTCCAGAAATGGAAACATCTGCATTATAAATTGGTGCTGTACCCAATACTAAATCTACCCAATCATTGTCAGGATATGTAGATGGGTCATCTGGAAATGGTTCGGCAGCTGACCTAAAACGAGCGCTCTCATTGTTGTATTCTATTTGCTCTCTTTGGTTTAATCTATCTGGTAATTCTGGCAACATTTGAGAACTGGTATATAGGTTTACACTTATTTGTGGCTTACCCGTACCAGCACCAGCACCATTTTTTGTAGTAACCAGCACTACCCCATTTGCACCTCTAGCACCATAAATAGCAATAGAAGAAGCATCCTTTAAAATCTCAATGGATTGGATGTCATTACTATTAATGTTATTTAAGTTAAAGTTAGTACCTACAATTATACCATCAATTACCCAAAGTGGCTCGTTACTACCTGTAATCGAGTTACCACCCCTTACTCTAATAACCGTTCCTGCTCCAGGTGCACCATTAACTTGTGTTACCTGTACACCAGATGCTCTACCCTGTAGTGCTTGGTCTACCCTAGGAACTGGTAATGCTGTAATATCTTCTGAACTTATGGAAGATACGGAACCTGTTAAATCCGATTTTCTTTGTGTACCATAACCAATTACAACAACTTCGTCCAGAGCATTGTCTTGTTCCAGAGTTACGTTAATTGTAGTTTGATTTCCCACTACAACTTCTTTTGTAGAATACCCTACATAAGAAAATACAAGTGTGTTGTCTGCGCTTGCATTAATGGAATAATTACCATCAAAATCTGTACTTGTTCCTGTGGAACTTCCTTTTACAACAACAGTGGCACCAGGAAGTGGCTGACCATCTGCAGTTACTGTACCTTGCACCGTCTGAGCAAAGGTCATTGCTACACCTAAGAACAAGAAAATAGCCAATAGTCCCATTCTCTTAAAATTAGGTGTCACATTTTGTTTAGTTTTTAGTTTCATAAAATTTTAGTTAATTTATTAATAGGTTCCTAAAATATTTGCTAAAATTCTATCGAGTATCCTGTACTTACCGTTCTGCTCTGTGCTGTAAATATGAATTTATACAGACATAGCAGGATACTACAGGTTAATAGCCTAAGTGATAAATTATAATTTTATATCATGAACCACCTCAAAAGCATTTTATGAAAACAAAGTTCCTTTATTTAATGGCTGTTGTATTTTGCAGTATTAGTTATTCCTTCTATAGTCAAACTTTAGACTTAAATAAACCTATTGTTAAAAATGATGTGACTTTCGAAGAAAAAAACGGACTGGTGGCCGTTGAGGCGGAATATTTTAACAATCAAAGTAAAACAGAAATAAGACAATGGTATATAACTTCCATAGGACAATCTGCCAAAGTTGGACGAGACGATGATAGTGAACATTGCAATAATGCAAGTAACAATGCTTATATCGAAGTTTTACCAGATACTCGCGTAACTCACTCGGACAAATTAATACATGGCGAAAATTTTTCAAACCAGCCAGGTAAAATAGCGATACTATCATATAAAATAAAGTTTAATAATTCCGGAAGATATTATGTTTGGGTTCGTGCTATGAGTACGGGAAGTGAAGATAATGGTATTCATGTAGGATTAAATGGGGAATGGCCAGACCACGGACAGCGCATGCAATGGTGCGAGGGCAAAAGGCAATGGACTTGGGCAAGTAAGCAACGTACTAAAGAGGAACATTGTGGTATCCCTCATGCGATATATCTAGATATAAAGAATGCTGGTGTTTATAATGTACAATTTAGCATGCGAGAAGATGGTTTTGAGTTTGATAAATTTGTTTTAACTACAGATATCAACTATGTCCCTGTTGAACAGGGACCAAAACTTAAATTGGCACATGGCACCATACCTAAATCATTGTCTAATATTAAAGCACCAAAATCTCAAAAATCATACTTTAGGCATATCTCTAATTTTCTAACGAAAAACAGATATATCGCGTCACAAGAATTTCCTTTAGATGGAACAAACTTCTATAAAAATGGTAAAAACTGGCTGGCTATTAACCCAAAAGAACACAAGGAAGCTAAAACAAGTACTATTTTTAATTTTGAAAGCGGCTCATATGATATTGTATTTGTAGGTGTAGGAGAAAATGATGGTAGTTCTCACTTTGATTTTTTTGTAAATGATAAAAAGATTGGTGCATATGCACCTCCCTTGTCAAAAAACATGTTTGAGGAAGGCAAAAAGTTCAATGCACTTTGGGAAAACGTCCAGCTTAATAAAGGAGATAAAATTACAGTTGTAGCCAAAGTTGGAACTGATGGCAACGAATGGACTCGCGGACGTTGGGCAGGCGTTGTTTTTGCTCCTTTAGGCAAAGGAAAAGAAATACAGGATGCGCCCTCATCTTATACAGCCAATTAAATACATCCCAAATAACTTATGATTTACAGAATTAAACTACTTCAAGATAAAAAAATGAATAAACTGCTTTTATTTACAGCCGTCTTAACGCTTTTTACCAATTATAGTATATCCGCACAAAAAATAGCTCCGCCCCAAGGGCGCATTGCTATTGTGGCTGATGGCAATTCCCCTGACCCTGACGATCTGGGTGGTACTGCCATTAGTATCGCTTTACTGCGCGCTTCGGGATTAGAGCACCGATTGGTACATTACTCCCACAGCTGCGATTTGGTGCGCGACGACCGCATTTCTGAAAAAGCCGAAAAAGAGCGTCATCACTTAATGCAAGTAGCATGTGATATGACTGCAAGACGCTGGGGTGGATTTACCCATCTTACTTTTTACGATGCCATTTGGCAAAAAGAGGAAACCATCAATGACTTAGCATGGGCAATAAACGCCTCAACTGCTGAAGACCCATTATGGATTATAGAAGCTGGTGAACCTGATATTATAGGAATGGCCTTAAAAAAAACACCTAAAGAAAAGCATCAATATGTTAAGGTTGTAACACACCATCCTGCCAATGATAATGCAGGCGATTTTTATTCATGGCAACAAATATTAGATTTCGGTATTGAAGAAGTCCGTATTCCAGACCAAAATATAAACTTAAAATTAGACCACAAAGAGTGGGATTGGGCCAAAAACCATGAAGACCCTCGCATAAGACTAATTTGGACTATTGGAAATATTGCAGAAATAGATAACATTGTAAACTTTCAAAAAGGTAAGTGGGACTGTTCTGATGCCGGTATGGTATTATATTGGATTACTGGGGCTAATGTAAATGATGGTTTAAGAGCCGGATCTCTAGATGTAGTAAAGTCCATTCTAATCGATTATATTTCTAACAATCCTGAACCTAAAAAAGAAAAAAAGAAAAAATAATATTCTTGCTTTACTTTACTACGTTTTTTAAGAATTAATTTATAGAAATACTTTAGAAACTGAATAAAGATTAGAGTTATTATTTAATTCACAAGTAAAAAATTAAATATTAACCTTACTGAGTTATCGCCAAGCGATAAATTTATTTCTATAACCAAAAAAAAGGAGCCTAGTCTTATAATAAGACTAGGCTCCTTTTTTTTCTTAACACTTATAAAACTTTAAAACTTCTTCCCAATAACCGTGTACATTCTGCAATCTTTAGGCGCATCACCATCACTATTTCCAGCCATAATAATACTGTCTCCAGCTTCGGCTATACGATGAAAAATTGACATCACGACAGTCCCCACTTTAATATCATCACCTGTATCCTTATAATCACTCAATAAGAATTCTGGTCGTTTTACCGTATCATCGTGTAAAACATAGATGTGCATCTTCATGCCAGCAATAAATTGCAGTTGGTCTCTGGCCCAATATCTATTATCAGAATTTGGTGTTCTTATGTACTCTGATCCATTAAAATATTTAGGTATTACAGTATAGTTTACTTCCATATCAGTATAAGCCTTTTTACCCCAATGCATATTGGTACGCAACATCGCTTTACCATCTCCTGTATAACTAAACTTTGTAAAAAGTTTGCTTTTATTGGTTTTACCTGGAATGTATTCTGGAATTTCAGGCGTATGCACTGGCATAGGCTCTTCCGTAAGTACATCCTCGAACACCTGAGGTAACTCTTTAGTTAATCCGTTTTTAATATCTACAGGGTTAGAGGTTAGCGCTACACTAGCAATTGGCAACCCTTCTTTTGTTGCTGTAATTGTAACAGTTCCAGCTTCTAAAAGCGAACGCACGGCAACACGGTTTATACCCGCTTCAATATCTAAATATAAATTATTGGTTGAATTTTCTTTTCCACTATTATAACCACCGCGCCAAATTGCTGGTCCTTCTACAGTAAAATCTACACGCCCTTTTGCTAGCGGACATCTTATACCTTCTGCATCAACTACTTCAACATCAATTAGCACAATATCTGAGCCATCGGCTCTCCAACCTTTAGGGCCCGTAATTGGTGTTAGTTTTAAAGCCGCTGGTTCTCCAGCCGTGGTTTTTGTTTGTGTAACACGCACCTCATCATTGATGATACCCTCAGCTTTAATTTCGCCTGCTTCCCATTTAACATTCTTGAATGTATATAGGTATCCACTTTTAGGTGTTTTATTTTCACCAATAAGTTTCCCATTAACATATAGTTTAACACCAGCGGTATTAGATACCACAAATATGTCCTTTTTTGTGCCTTCCTCATAATTCCAATGGCCAACAATATGCACTTGTGGTTCTGGTCTCCACATAGCTTTAGTTGTAAAGAATGCCTCTTTTGGTAAACGTACAGCATCTACCTCACCACTTGCTCTGGTAACCTCGGTTTGTCCGCGACCACCATGAGTACCATCTGAAAAAATCCAATTTGCACCACCAACGTGATATGCTTTTCTGCCCATTTTATCCCACCAATGCTCTACCTGTCTTACCGCAAACTGTTCTGAAGTTATTTTATAGGTGTTTTTTTCAATGTTAGGATGACTGAAAAAGTTATCATCTGGAGAATGTTTATCCCAAATTCGTCTTGGCGCCTCTTCACGCATATATTCACTTTCTACCAATGGTAAATCTGGGTATTCACGCTCCCAACCTTCTGTACCAATTTCAATAGAAACATAGCCTTCAGAATCATTTTTAACATCAGCTCGTCTGTTCCCCATTAAACGTTTTCCGTTAGGGTCGAATGTTTTTATAACATTTAATATTTCTTGATAATGCGCTTCGCTTTCAGCCCAATTTCCACCTTCCCAAATCATTATAGATGGATGGTTTCTATAATACACAATCATGTCTTTAAAGGCTTTAATACGGATATCCCAAGTTTCACCTTCATCTTCAGATTCGCCACTTACACCAGGCATTAGGGTTACAAATCCATATTTATCGCCCATAGCAACCTCGGAGGGAGAACCCGCACAATGGCCCCATCTGATAAAATTACCACCCGCTTCATCCATAAGTTGAAATGTATGCTCGCGTAACCAATCGGGTAATGCTGCACCTAAACCAGCCCAAGCATTGGTTGGTTTTTGCCCCCAACCGTGTAATTTCGCATATTCACCATTATTTGAAAACCCTGTATCTTTATTAAACTCAAAGCTTCTAATACCTAGAGGTGTGTTGTAAGAGTCAATAGCTTTTCCGTCTACTTTTAATACAGTTTCAACAGTATACATATATGGATGACGGGTATACCAACGGTTTGGGTTTTCTAAATTGGTTTGTGTTGAAAAGGTAAATTTCTCACCAGCTTCTAGCGCTTGTTGCGCCTCTGAAACGCCTACAAGTTTCCCGTCGTTATCAAATATTTTTGCTTCAAAGTCTACTGTTTTGGGCTCATTATATTCATTCTGAACTTCAGCATTCACAAAAATGTCAGCGTTGGTTTCTGATATGTTTTCAGCAAATACATACGTTCCCAAAGTTTCTAAATTATCATATAGTGGTAATGTGATGTGAAGTGGCTCCATAACATGAAGAAATACATTTCTGTAAATCCCACCGTGGGTTGGGTGCCAATGCTCATGGTTCCATACTAACGGAAAATTATCTCTAAAATGATCACCTCGATCGTTATTGACTTTTACAGCAATAACATTATCTTCATTAAACTTAATATGCGGTGTTAAATCAAATCCAAACGGAATGAATCCTGTTTGATTTTGTCCTAAATGCACACCGTTGATATAAACATCTGCAATTTGACGCACCGATTCAAACTCTATAAATACTTTTTTTCCAGCATCAGATTCTGGTAATTTAAAATGTTTACGATACCAAACGGTACCTCTCCATTGGTTTTCTTCACCGTCGTGATGCCCTAAACTATAATCGTCAAATGTGTCTACATCGTTAAAGGTATGCGGACAACTAATGGTACTCCAAGAGGCATCATCAAGACTGGTGTTTTGCGCATCTTGCGGATTGTCTTTTAGAAATTTCCAATCTGGATTAAAGTTGTATTTTGTTCTCGTATTTTCGAACGTATTACTCCCAGAATGCGTGCTAGTTTCACAGGAGGTACATCCTAATTGAATGATACTGTATAATAAAAAAAAGATTCTGTAATTTAATTTAAGCATAGTCTATAAATAAGAAGTCAAAATTAGATTTTTCTTCTAAAAAAACTATGCTGAACTGTCCTGCAAATTTTAAAATATGTAAACTATTTTGAAGTTTTTAATTGAATAGCCTTATACTCAACCTTCATTGGTGGTCCAACATGCACTTGCACTCCAATATAGCCTTTTGTAGATCTATTGGCTTCGTCTAAATCAGTAACCTCACTAAACAGCTCACCATTTACATAATGTTGCATTTTGTTATCTTTTACTTTGAGATGTATCGTATTCCAATCATTAGGTTTTATATTAGGGACTAACTCTGATTTTAATTTGGTAGCACTAACGTCTCGCGTTTGCCAACAGTTTCGTTTTACATTTTTACGTATGTTATGTTTTGGTATGCTATCTGGCATCTGCGGAATAGTTACAGTTTCGCCCATATAAGCCAATGTGGTACGCTTTCTTTCTTCATAATTCTGCCCCGTAAACCTATTTCTACCATCTATATCACATTGGTAACCTCTTAACGCAAAAGGCATACCTTCAATCATCTCACTTCGGTAATTAATACCGCTATTTCCCAATGCGCTAATGCGATATTCTAATTTTAATTCAAAGTTTTCAGGTTGTTGCTTTTTATAAATGATGAATGAATTTCTCTTCAATATAGTCTCTGGAGTCACTTCACCAACTAAATTACCATTCTCAACACGCCAATAAGTAGAATCACCTTCCCAACCGTCTAAATTATTTCCGTTAAATATTGAAATAAAATCACTCTTGGCGTGTTTAGAGGGTCTTTTATCACAAGAAAGTAACACACAGAAAAATAAAATACTAAAAGAAAAAACAAGAATACTTTTCATTATTATTAATTAATCAATTGTTACCTGACTGCCCCACCAATCTTTATTAGGTTTAAATTCTGGAGATAACATTTCCAATCTTTGCGTTTCCAAATTTGGTAGTTTTTTGTTTACCATATTTTGCAAATATTGTTTGCGCTTAGTAACATCAAACTCGGTATCTGTGATTGGATAGGCCGCATTAACTTCTTTTAACCATGCGAGAAGTTCATTTTTTAAATTATTAGCGATATCCGAATACTGAGATATTACATTCTCATTATCTTTTTCTTCGGAAGGTAACTTAAACAATTCTTCCCGTCCGTCTTCCCAGTAATGAATAAGCTTCCAACCATTTTTTTGTATGATGGAAGAAGGCTCTCCTCCTTGATTACCATAATGCGGATAATGCCAAAATAAAGGCCTATTGATTTCTTTTTGAGATCCCTCAAGTAAAGACTTTAAACTAACACCATCTATATGTTGCTCATTTTTTAAGGGAAGATTTGCCAAATCCAAAAGTGTAGGATATAGATCGGTACTTACCACAGGTACTTCCGTAGATTTTATGTAGTTTAACCAAGGTACCTTAACAAAAAAAGGTTCTTTTATGCCACCTTCCCATTGGTAGCCCTTACCGCCTCGTAATGGAAAATTACTGGTGGCATAGTTATCTCCCGAAGCAACACCACCATTATCTGAGGTAAATACCACAATGGTATTTTCATCCAGTCCATTATCTTTCAATGCTTTTAAAACAACACCAACCGCATCATCCATAGATTCTACCAAACCACCATAAACAGGATTATCTTGAACTCTTCTTATAGGTAACACACGTTCCATCTCGTAACCAGTTTCGACAATTCCCATGCTATCAGCCTTATTTCTGTACTTAGCCCATTTTTGTTGAGTAGTTTGCACTGGTGCATGCACTGCATAAAACGATAAAAATACAAAAAAAGTAGAGTCTTTATGTTTAGTTATAAAATCTGCCGTTTCGTTTGCCAACCGCATGGTTAGATTTTCGCCCTTCTGCTTATTTTGAAGCTTAGGATTGCTCCATGGCGAAAAGAAACCACCCCTTGGTGACCCTGCATCAATTCCTGCAATATTAATATCAAAACCATGATCTTCAGGATAAGACCCTTTGCCTCCTAAATGCCATTTACCTGCAAAAAAGGTTATATACCCTTGCTCTTTAAACGCTTCGGCTATCGTAATATCTTCCTTTGGCAATGCCATGACGTAATTGGCTGGTAACATTTTATCGTGTCTGTTTCTTGTACGCCAGTCCTCCCCTGCTTTTGCACCAATCCAATCTGTAATTCCATGCCGCGCAGTAAACTTGCCTGTCATGATACTCGCTCTTGACGGACTGCAAACTCTACTTGCTGCATAGCCATTGGTAAACATAACACCTTCGGTTGCTAATTTATCTACATTTGGGGTTTCATAATATGTGCTGCCTGTAACACTCAAATCATAATATCCTAAATCGTCTACAAGAATGAATAGAATGTTAGGTTTTACAATTTGATTTTGGGTTTCTTCTTTTTTTTGACATCCTAAAAAAGACATCACAGTTAAACAAATACAGATTATTTTTAAATGATACATATTTTGATTTGGTTAAAATCTAATCGATTATATATTTATGTGTCTTTACCTAAACTTTTCTTTAAGCCCGCGTTAGGGATTGAACGGCATATTTGAGCTCCTCGTAGAGAGCGAGTAGTGAAAGCCCGACCCCTTGTGGGTAACGCCCAAATTATTCAATAAATGTACTACCTTTTAACTTTTTACGGCTTTAGGTCCGTCATAATCATAAGTAAACCAATCGACGTCGATGTGTCCTGCATCCTCTTTTTCGTTCCATGAAAAGAAGCCTAAACGATCGCCAGTCCATTTTCCAAAAGCGATAGTAAACGTTGGCCCAAACCGTTTATAGGTTTCACCATCGAGACTATATTCGTAAATAGCTTGGTTACTGCTGTTTGATGTTCTGACGTATAATTCGTTTCCTACAATTTCCGGACCTTGCGTTTTTTGCGCCATGGGATCCATGTAAAACAGGTGTTTTTTTCCGTTTTCGTCTACTTCCACACCCAATAAATTGAACACACCGCCGTATCTTACAAATCCTGCTAATTGATGAGGCTGCATCCTTGAAATATCGAATTTAGCCACAGCTGTTCCTGTTGTGACACCCATGATGCGCTGACTTAAGGTATTAGAAGCTCTCCAAAAATCTGAATCAGAACCATCGTTATTAGTCCACTCATTAATATTTGGCCCGTAGCCTTTTTCGTTAGGTAATACTTTACTTGCTTTTAGACGCAACCAACCAGGACGTTCTGTTAACGACCAATGTGTGTTTCTTGGATTGTGGTTCCACTCCCATTGGAATCCTAATTTAGATGATGAAAAATCGTCGTCTGAACTTGGAGCCGTAATTGGGTAACCGTCTATAGGTTTTTTGTGTTGTTTTACGGGTTCGCCAATACCATCATTATCTTCATCAACCCCAATAATTGGCCATCCGTCAACCCAATTCACAGGTTCTAAACATTGTGGGCGACCTTGAAATGGAATGGTGTCATTTTGAATGAGTTGATGCATATACCACCACGATTTATCAGGTGCTTGCATTAATGCGCCTTGACTTGCACTACGATCATTAAACGCTGTACCTTTTTCTAATACAGTTTTTACTTCGTAAGGCCCGTAAATACTTTCATTAGAACGTAGTACAATTTGTTTTCTATCGTTTTTTGGATTTTTTACACCCGGTTTGGTTGACCTATCACCCATAGTCCATTGTGCTAAAAAGATATACCAAGTACCATTTATTTTATAGATTTTGGCAGCTTCGGCACCCATACCCGTGTACACTAATTTACCTTTTCCTAGGATTTTTGTACCATCCCAACTCATTTCGTAAATTCTATTTTCGTTGCCTTCAATTGTATTACTTGCTGCTTTTTGCTTGCCAGCTGTATTAATTATTACGTAAGCTTTGTGTGTTTCTTCATCCCAAAATACTCCCGGATCGTCTAGCACTTCGCCCTTTGGTAACATCATAATAGGTTTACTCCACGGGCCTTTAATATCCTTTGCAGTTGCTACCATTAAACCATGTTGATAATCTATTTGGTAGCAATACCAAGTACCTTCGTGGTATGCTAAATCGCCTGCCCAAGTCCCAAAAGAATAGCCATTCATGCGATCCCAATTGTATTCTGGCGCCCAAGATAAACTTTCAAACACGTGCCCCACATTGGTCCAGTTCACCATGTCTTTAGATTCTAGAATTGGCATCCCTGGTGACATGTGTTGCTTTGATGTAATCATATAATAGGTATCGCCTACTTGCTCGATATCTGAATCTGGATAATCTGCATTTAAAATAGGATTGATGTATGTGCCATCGCCTTGATCTCCAAAGCTTCCCGTTTGGGCTTGAGCCACATCTTTTGATGATGTTGCTGTTTTGTTTTCTGGTTTCGAATTACAACTGGTAAATGACACTAATAGTATAATAATTAGTGATTTTACAACAATATGATATACTAGTTTCATGCTTTGTTTGTTAAGTATTTTAGTGTCTTATAAATTTAGCTTTTAGAATATGCTATTATGTATTCTCCTGAGCCTAAAATAATAACCCCCTCAGCTATTTCAACAGTATTATTCTGTTCAAATTCTGAAATAGGTACTCCGTTTATTTCTAGACTTTCAAGTTCTGAAGGCGTCACTAAAACCCTAGCTTTTGTATTAAAGGGTACTTCAAGATTCATACTTAAAACTTCATCTTTTATCGACCAATTATTGGTAATATCGCCATAAGGTGTTGGCACTTTTACTTCCGTGTTTGTGATTGCAGTAGGAAACTCAGGGTTTACAGTAAACACCTTAAAACCTGGTTGATCTTCTGAAGATTTAATACCACCTAATGATTCATAAAAATAAGCTGCAAAACCAGAATGCATTGGGTGATTTAAAGAGTTGGTTGGCCCTTCCATGTCTTCCCAAACAAATTGGCGCTCTGGCCATGTGGTAAAGCCTGAATTCATTACGTACGTTTGACTCGGAAAATCTGGCGTTGTTAAAATTTGATACGCTAAATCCGCTTTTCCATATTTAGATAATACGGTGTAAATGTATCTATTACCATGAATTCCAGTTGAATGATGCCCGCCTTTAACTTCGACAATATCATGTGCTAAACCATTCACAATACTTTCAATATCGTTTTCAGGCGCTAAACCAAATTGTAAAGCCTGTACTGTAGCCGTTTGACTTTGATACCATTTATGTTCTGTATTAGGTATTTCAACTAAAAACTCTTTGTTGAATGCATCTTTCAATTCACGTTGTTCATTTTTCATTTTTACGGCGAAAGCTACATCATTATTCATTTCAGCAAAGGTTTCCATAATGCCTAAAACGTCATAAAAATAAGCATTTGCTGAAATAATAGGGTCGCATTCCATAGCTGAAGGATTTTTACGTCTGTCCCATCGTGGTGGACACCAATCACCCATACCATCTTGCATAATACCATTTTCACCTTTAAAATTGAGATAGAAATTGGTTAAATTTCTCATTTCTTCGTAGTACTCTTTTACTATAGCATCATCTCCATAAAACTTGTAATTATACCAAGGTAAATACATGGTAGCTACACCCCAATCTATTTTTGCATATGTAGATGTACGTTTTCCTGGGGCTATCATAGTTGGTACTTGAAACTTTATATCTGGATTATTATGCCCTTTTGTTGGTCGCATTTGTGTACGGATGTCTTCCATATATTTTTTGTAGAAATCGTACATATCGTAATTGTAAAGTGCATATTCACAAAATGCATGTGCGTCTCCTAACCAGCCACATTTTTCGCGGTGTGGACAATCTTCTGGAATACCATGTACATTATCAACAATAGTCCATTTACTAATACTGTGCATTTTGTTTAGCAACTCATCTGAAGATGTAAAACTTCCGGTTTCTTGAATATCTGTTGCTACCAAAACGGCTTTAATCATATCAGCGTCTGGTTTCCTAGAAATGCCATTTATTTTTGCATAACGAAACCCGTGATAACTAAATTTAGGTTCCCAAGATTCTAAACCATCTCCTTTACAGATGTACTTATATATTTGTGCCATTCCATTCGCACCACCTCCTGTTGAGCCAGGGAAAATATCTTTTCCGTTAGTTAATAATGCCTCTGTAGTTGTAATTTCAATTAATTGTCCTTCTTTTTCTTGCACATTTAATTTTACCCAACCAGCAATGTTTTGTCCAAAATCCACAATCCAATTGCCATCTGGGGCTTTAAAAACCTTTTGTGGCTCAAACTCTTTTAACTTTTTAATTGGTGGAATTTGACTCGCACTTATTTTTTTAACCTCTGGAGATGCTACTTTTGCTTTACCCCATTGAGCATCATCATAACCAACTGTATTCCAGTTACCTAACTCGTAACGCGCATCATAGGTATCACCTCCATAAATATTATTGAATACTATGGGTCCTGTAGCTTCTTTCCAGTTTCCATCAGTATAAAAATCTGCTGATGTGCCATCTATATAATTTAATTTTACCAAACAACGCACAGTTGGCGGACCGTAAGAAACCCCTTTTTTGTTCGATTCTGGATCTCGGCTCCAAGAAATATTTTGCCCGTAAAATCCATTTCCTAATATAATTCCGAAGGCGTTCTTACCAGATTGTAATTGTTCTGTAATGTCATAATTCACATAATAGGCTTGCTTATCGTAATTTGAAGGTGCAGGATCTAATACGTGGTCTCCAACTTTACTTCCATTTAAATACAGCTCATAATAACCTAACCCACAAATATAAACTTGGGCATTTTGTAGGGCTTTATCAACTTCTAATTCATTCCTAAAATAACTTGCTGCGAATCCTTCAACTGGCTTCGCTTTTTTCATATTACCAGTTTGATAATCTCTATAACGATGCTCTGAAGTTCGCGTATCCTTATTTAAAGTAATCCATTTTGAGGCATCCCAATTCTCCTTTTCCATCAATCCCATTTGAAATTTTTGGGTATCAGACCATTTTGAAGAATTTGCACTTTCATCCCAAATTTTAACCTTCCAGAAATAGGTTTTCATAGCTTCTAAGGCTTCACCTTGATATTTTACGAAAGTAGATTTATCACTCTCTACTTTTGAAGAATTCCAAATATCGGCATCAGCTTCATTTAAATTTTCTTCAGAAGATGCCACCAAAATATGATAGGCAGATTGTGATTTATTAAAACCCTCCGCATTTACAATCCATGAAAAAACTGGCACTTCACTTTCAATAGTTAATGGATTTTCTTTTGAATTGACCGTTAGTTTGTTAAAAGCCAGCGAACTACTTTCCCCGTGTTTTTTTTGGCACGATAAACAAAGTGTAAGCAATAGTAAAATATAAAATTGGTGTTTTCTCATTTTAGGATTCTTTACATATAATTTATGATTGAAAATTAAGATAATCAGTAAGTTTCTTTATCCTGTACTCTCATGCTTAACACACATAAAACAAGACAGAACAGGATACATTCAAAAGGCTAGGTTTTTATATTTACTTGATTAATTTTATTATATCAATCTATCACTAAATATTAAAATGACAAACAAATTTCGAATAATGAGCATAAGTGGATTCATTATAATATTAGGGCTTTTAGTATCGTGTAATGGCGATTCGGAAATAGCAACTGAACAAGAAGACCCCGTAACCGAAGAACCAGGGGACAACAATCCTACTCAACCAGAAACACCATCAACCAATCAAACATGTGATGGTGCTTCTGATTTCCCAAACTTGGGACCTGGAGCCTCGCAGACGCAATCTTGCGATGATGTTTTAAACCCAAACAATAAAGGCGCATTAGATTGCAGAACCGATAAAACTGTTGGAGGCTATGAAAATATAGCAGATAACTGGGGAAGCTATAAAATTACCGGTGGTGTCATACGATATGATGGCACAAGAACCAGAGTAGAACGTTTTTTTAAAACTATCTCACAAGGAACCAGTAAAAAAACTATTCTAACTGGAACACTTAAAATTGTAGATTTAAGTGATGGAAATACCTGTATTATCCAGTCCCATGCAGGAGGTGATATTATTAAAGGTGAAGAAGCCGGCAGCACTAATCGAAGTGCGCAATTTTTACTTTACGCAAAGAAATCTAGTGATAAAATACAATTAGAAACTCATGTAACCATTAATCCGTATACCACAGATACAGGTGGCGGAAGAGACGTAAAAAACTTTAAAATCCTAAATTACAATCAAGAATATACTTTTGTTTATGAAACGGGATACGATGCCGATGGTACAGCATTTTCAAAAATAACAGTTGGCGATACTGAAACCTATATTGAACATAACCACACCACCGAACGGGTTTACACAAGATACGGTGCTTACGGCACAAGTGATAGTGGTGATGTAACGGCGCATGTAGAGTTTAAGGATGTTGAATTGTGTAGGGAGGAATAATTTGAGTTTAGTATGCTAAACTTCGATAAAACGCGAACATATAGTTCTTAATCTTTTTTCATCTAACTCTAAACCAAAACCAGGCTTTGAATCCATTATATAATAGCCATCATTTCGTTTGGTGGTTACAGATTTTAAAACACACCCTAAATATTCTTTAGAATCTTCTTCCTTTTCTATAGCTTCAACCCAAGTAGCTCCTGCGCCAATGGCTATTTGTTGCCACGCAGTACATGCAGGCCCTACTAAACTATCGTCACCAATCATTACTTTCGCATCGATATCTTTTACTTTTTTTGACAATAAGGCTGTGTGAATAAAACTTCCCATGGTAGAAGGATGTAGGTTGATAATTCTCCCCATACCTTTTTGTAATTTATCAACACCTAACCAAGCAGGACGCATGGGTGCATCTGGAATTAAATCTAAATCTCCCGTCATTTTTTGAAGTGCAATCCATTGGTCTGTGCTTAAAGGTGCGGGATCTTCAATGGCGTTAAGTCCGTTTTCTTTGAAAGTATTCAAAATCTCAGCCAATTCTTCTAATGATTTCCATTTTTTATAACCTTTATTGACATCTGAAATCACAACAGCATCATCACCTAAAACCTCGCGAATAATTCGTAGTAACTTTAAATCAACCTCCAAATCGCCATACATTTTGAATTTCATGTGGTGCCCAAGGTTTTGCTTCAAACTTTTTTGAGCTTCTTCACGCACTTTGTCTTCATCTTTATTTAGAATACAATACAAGCCTGGAACTGCTTCCTTTTGATGTAAACCCAATAATTCTATCGAAGGTATGTGTTGCAAGCGACCAGCCAAATCGAGCAAGCCCATGTCCATCAACTCTAAATATTTAAAAGAAATTTTTGAACCTTTTACTTGTTGCGATTGTAATAACTTTTGCGCTTCTAAAACACTTAAGCCTTTAAATTGTTTCACATAATTTACCCATGTACTTAAATCGACATCTGGAGTATTTCTTGAAGCTGGAATTTCAGACCAACCATAATAATCACCTGCACTAATTTTCATGAATATGTGCTGACGATTTAACCACGTACCAAAAGAAAAATAGCGCGGAATATTGATATTGTATTGATAAAATTCAATATTCGTGATTTTTGCTGTCAATACGTCTTTATCACTGATACATGATGATAGCAAAGGATAGGATAAACCGAATAACCCAGCACTAGAGATACCTTTTATAAAATTTCGACGGTTTGTTTTCATTTGTACCAATTTAGTTTACCAAGGATCATTCATAGAGGTTAACAATTCCTCTAATTCTGTTTCCATCTTATGGTCTAGCTCTGGATTTCTACCCCAAATATTGGTCATTTGATATGGGTCTTCAGCATCATGATAGAGATAATGAAACTTATCGCCATTTTCATGTTTTACAACAGCATAGGTATACTCTTTGGTTCTAAATCCTCTAGCATCTCCTTTTGACACAAAACTTTTACCACTAAAATACAACTGTTTTTGTGGACGAATGACATCCTTATCGAAAAACAGATTGGAATAATCAATACCTTCAACTGCATTAGGAATTTCAGTCTTTAAATCCATTAACCCCAGAAGTGTTGGCATATAATCTGGCACAGAAATCAACAAATCCTCAGTTTTTGGTTTTATTTTCTTTGGATAATGAACTATAAGAGGAATTCTATAAGCCTCTTTAAACCATACATTTTTATGCATCAATCCTTGGCTTCCTAACATTTCTCCATGATCTGCAGAAAACACAATAATGGTATTTTCATAAAGCCCTTTCTCTTTTAATTTTTTGATAACACGACCTATTTGGTCATCTACACCATTAACAGATGCAAAATAATCTTTGGCTTCGCTTAAACGTTTTTCTACGCCATGGTCTCCTCTTTTTAATTCATAATTATCAGTAAACTGAACATTGGGACGATTCAACACTTCTTTATAATCTAAGCCTTCATAGCGTTTTTTATAACGCTCTGGCACTTGTTTAAATGGTGTATGTGGCGGATTAATAGACCAAAACAAGGCAAAAGGCTCGTTTGTTTTACGTTGATTTTCAGAATTTTCTAAATAATTAATAACCACATTGGCTTCATGTTCTGCAGACCATTGTTTTGGATATACTTTATCGTCTTCCCCGCCATCGGTGGTCCAATAATACGGGTCGTTATGCCTGTTATGTGTACCGTAGGCATACCAAAAAGAAAACCCATGTCTTCTATCTGGAGGACACCACGTATCCCAAACGCGTTTTACATCGGGTGGTGTGGGTTCTGGACCATCTAGGTGCCATTTGCCTATATACCCCGCACTATATCCGTTGGCCACTAAAACATCTGAAATACAAACCTCATCCTTCTTCAGATAGTTGCCAAACTCTGTTCTTTGGGAGTTGCAATTTTCTACAACTCCTGTGGAAAGTGAATAACGCCCTGTCATGAGCATCGCACGATACGGACTACATAGTGGATTATTGGATACTGCCTCTGAAAAAAACACACCTTCTTTTGCCAATTGGTCTAAATTTGGTGTGTATACAGGGTCTTCTTTTAAAAATCCTAAAGAGGCTTGCCTATATTGGTCTGCAAATATGAACAGGAGATTAGGTTTTTGCGCTAAAATCTTTTCTTCTGACGTGTTGCTCTTACAAGAAAAGACAATTAGAACTGTAAAAAGTAATAGGTATAATTTTGAGTTTGAAAAATTCATTTTTGAAATATCAAATTTTGGATTTTCTTAATTATTGAAAATTATAAAAAAGAGAAAACTTAAATGTCCTGCTGTACAGGGGTAAAAATACGGAGGCTAAAAGTTACAATGAATTTCCGATACCAACAAGAACTACAGATAACATAATTATGGTGATACCAGCCGTAATTGTCCATTTAGTTTTACTAGCCACCCCATACCATTCTTTACGATAAATGCCCCAAAAATTGGCCGTTAAAATAATGGTGGACATGTGTAAAATCCATGAACTTGCACCACTACCTAATTTACTTTCGCCCATACCATAAAAGAAGAACTGAAGAAACCAAATGGTTCCTGCCAATGATGAAAATAGTATGTTGTTAAGGATTGGTGTACTTTTATTTGTAAAATCTTTATACGCTTTATTTTTAATACTTAGTATGGTTGTCCAAACCAAATTGGTTACCAAACCTCCCCATAGAATAACCACAAAGGTTACATTATTAGCAAATAAATGATCATAACCTGCCACCACTGCAGCATCTGCTAAAGGCTTTCCTGATTCAATACCAAAACTAAAAAAAGAACTTAAAATTCCTGAAAGCACGGCAACGATTAAACCTTTTACAATATTAAATTCTAAAACACTTGCCTTTTTTTCTTCGTCAGAAAGTTTTTTTCTTTCAACATACCTGCTCTACCAGAGAGCCCAATACCCAAAAGACATACCAAAACACCTAATAAAACCAATTGACCTCCAGAAGAGCTTAACATATCTGTCAAAGACACTTTGCCTTCCATTGGATTAAAATTATAATATATTGAAGGCACAATAGCACCAAATGCAGCACAAAAACCAAGCACAACTGAATTACCCAAAGACATTCCTAAATAGCGCACTCCTAGTCCATAAGTTAAACCACCTACACCCCAAAGTAAACCCATTAAAAAGGTAAAACCTACAATAGTGCTAGAACCAGCAGCAATAATGTCCAAAAATCCCGGAACGGTCAAATAGGCAGCTATAGGAGGTACTATTAACCAAGACATTAAACCACCAACTATCCAATAACTTTCCCATGCCCAACCTTTAACTTTGTTAAACGGCATATAAAAACTACCCGAGGCTATTCCCCCTAACGAATGAAATATTACTCCTAATAATGCTTGCATAGTTTTATTTTTATTTGGTTACCTAATACATGTATAGAAATTCAATATTTAGATTGTAATGCAGTTCTATGTTTTAATACTGTTTATTTTGATGCTGTTCTTAAAACACATCGCGTAATGTATGTATAGTTTAAAAAACCTTAGCATTAATTCCATGAGGTGGTTTCACCTAATACCGTAATTGTTTGGTTGGTGTAATTAATTTTAAATCCAGTAATTCCACCTATTTCCAAATCCACAACTCCAGATTTAACAGTCCTTGGTTGCAACACATAATGTAATAGCGGCTCAAAAGCTACAAGATAAGGGGTGCCATCAGAGGAAGCTCCCCATTGAATGGCATCTAACAGATACTCATCATCCCATATATTCGACGGGCTTTCAGAACCTGAAATCCACGTTCTATTAGAACCTTCATCAAAAGTTATATTTACACCATCGCTAGATGTTACAGTGCCCCCTTCAACCGTCACCCCAAATATTAAATTGCCGTCTTCATTTTTACCCCAATTTTCAACCACTTGGGTTCCTTCAACCTTAAATAAACCATGATAGTAATTATCGAATGTGGTGGTGTAGAAGCTATCCTGTTGCCCATACCATCCTGTTGATACTAGAGTAATAACACCTTTGCGCGTAATACCATCTTCACATAATGTTCCTGAACCAAAATTAACTGTTATTGTTTTAGGAAAGGTTTCCAAATCAAAAGGTTGTATAGTTATTTCAGGGCCAGAATCAGATCCGTTCTGCTCACCTTTTATTTCAGTTTCAGCCTTTAAAAGGGCATCCCCAGTGTTGTTCACCACATCTTGAAAAATTGTATTAGCTAATACATACTCATTGAGTATTCCTGTATAATATAAAACAGCAGCATCATCGTTAGCGTCAGGGACATCAAGTGATGTCTCGTTTCTTTCACATGAGGCAATAAAAAGGACAACTAATAAAGCAATTATTTTTTTCATTTTTTTTATTTTCAATTTTATAGATAACATAACCTCCTTTAGATATAATGAATCCAATAAATATAATTTACACTATAACAACTTAAAAGTGTTGCGTTTATTTTTTTATTTAATCTCTAAATTCAGGGTTTATTTTATTAGGAATTGGTGCATTGGTATCTTTCCACCATTTTTTTAAAAGCATTAATAGCTCCTCTGCTTTTTCAGGGTTTGTTTCTACAAGATTGTTTCTTTCTCCAATATCTTCGGATAAATTATATAACTCTAACCCGTCGTCTTCAAAATAATAGTGGAGTTTCCAATCTCCTTTTCTTACCACAGACCCTGGACGCGTTCTAAACAAAGGATCGCGAGTTTCGTTATCATTTATATTATAGGCTTGTAAATAAATAGGGAAATGCCAAAATAAAGCACGTTCAAACACCTGTACTTCTTCTTCTAAAACGGGTGCTAAACTATTTCCATCTAACTGAAGTGTACTCGCATCAACTCCCGCATATTGTAAAACCGTTGGAAAAATATCTAAATTCGTAATCGGAATTTCACTCTTCATATTTGGTTGAATCTTACCATTTAGCACGAAGAAAAAAGGCTCTCTAATGCCACCTTCATAATAGCTTCCTTTTCCTGCCCTTAATGGTTTTTGTTTAGTTATGCCATATAAACCACCATTATCTGAAGTAAAAACAATAAGTGTATTATTAAAAAGATTTCTTTCTTTTAATTTATTGATTAGCAAACCAATATTTCTATCCAAATTATCTACCATTGAGGCATACTCAGGATTACCTTGACCTCGCCAAGGTAATTTTTTTTCATATTTAGGCACTATACTATCTACTGCCATTATCGGCACATGCACAGCATAGGGAGAATAATTAAGATAAAAAGGCTTTTGAACGGTATCTACAAACCTTAAAGCATTTTCCATAACCAAATCCGTCAAATATTGACTATTACCTTTTTCAATCTTCACATTTTTATACGGTGGATAATAGCTTCTAGGTAACCCATTGTGTCCACCTCCAATATTCACATCAAAACCATATTCTAAAGGATTATCACTTAAATGCCATTTCCCTGCATGACAAGTTACATACCCATTACTTTGTAAAACTTCAGGTAGAACATCATGTGCTGGCGACAGCGTATGTGTATTTTTTATGGGAATAAGCTTTCTGTCTTCTGACTTCCCTCTTGTTGAAGGACTTACTGTATAAACCCCATGCCGGGGTGTCCACTGCCCTGTCATTAAACAAGCCCTACTAGGAGCACAATTAGATGCGGATGCATACCCATTTGTAAATACCATTCCTAAACTAGAAAGATGATCGATATTGGGAGTTTCATAATATTCAGTACCCATAAAACCTACATCTTTCCAACCCAAATCATCTACATTTATAATGATTATATTGGGAGGTTGCTGACTGCATGCACTTTGAACTATAACGCTTAAGAGCAACAGAGCAAACCTAAATACTACTTTATTCATCCTTGTAATTTAAACTAAATTTCAAACTTAAACTTTAAAATTAATTACCACGTCCTGTACCATCATGCCACTAATTTATCTTTTAAAAATTCTAAGGTTAAAAAAACCCTAACCGTTTCATTTTTTAATAATTAACTACTTTAAAACCATTGCTTTAGAAACCATAATTTTCAATGACCCCAATAAACTCGATGTATGATTGATTTTTAAATTTCAATCTGATATCACCAAATTATCAAACCTATTAGTATTGTATGAGCTTCCTAATAAAACATATCCTGACCGACTTTCATCGCTCAACTTTGTAATGAATTCTCCATCCAAGTAGGCCCGAATATCTTTACCTATAAACTGAAGTTTTATGTTGTGCCAAATCTCTCCATCAAAATCATCGATGCGCCCTTCTGCAAGCGTTTTTTTATCAAAAACAATTTTCCAACGCCCACTTTTTTCAAGAATAAAACGATAGCCTTTCAAATAACTTCCCTTAACCCTACCTCCTAGCTCAACATTGCCTCCTTCGATAAAAGCATCAACACTACAGGTAAAATCCTTCCAGTTTATATCTCCAATCAAAGTATTAGGCTTAATGTTTGAACGTCGGTAAACGCGCATCCAGTCGTAACCTTGTTCGGGGTTTATTTGCTTTAAACAGTTTGTTCCGTCCTCTCTTTTGGAAATTTCGAAACTACCTGTTTGGTCCGAATGATATTTTGGTAAATCCCCTACTTCTCTATCCTCATAGTCTTCTTTATATGGAAATGGAAAAGTAGTTTCCTCAGGTATTTCATATTGCCCTTTTTGCTGACCGGTAGTAGTTGTTAATGAGTAAATACATTTAGGATCAAGTTCAATGGTAAACATTCTTTTTTTTGGATGAATACTTTCCTGCTGCACAAACTGATTATTTTCATCGGACTTCCAGACATGCACTATTTTATTGGCAAGACCTTTGCGAATATTTACCTCCATTTTCTCAGGTTCCTCAGTACAGATAATCATACTCCAATTTGAACTATTTTTTTCTTTTAGCGTAACACAGCTACCTTTGTAAGTAGTAGCATCAAAAAGTCCGCATCCACCATCTAAATACTGCCAGTTATGGGGGTTGGCAAATTGAGTAGTATGCGCCGTAGCCCAAATGGTTGGCCACACTTCGTAGTAACCACTCCATGGGCTATTCGCTTTCATGGCGCCTGCTTTATCCCAGGTAACTGATTCGTAAATGGAGCCAATAGGGGCCCAGATTAAGGTTTTAGTAATTTTATCACGTATATAAAATTTGTTGTACAAACGAGCCAAATTTAATGCGCCTGCACCACCCCAATCTTTTCCTGTCCAGCTCCAGTCTTCACTCGCCCAAAGTGGGGTACCTGATGCTTTTGCTTTTTTAGTAGTTGGGCGTCCCCGACCGTCTACCATGTTTTCATTAAACTCACGTCCGGTTACATAATGGTAACCAACTGCCTCGATTACCTCCTCAAACCCGAGATCTTTTTCCAGTTCTTCAAATATTTGCCAATCGCCACTATTATCATCAGGCCCCTGAATCTTAACATTTTTATACCCTTTGGCATCAAGGGTAGGTCTCATATTATTTACTAGCCAATCACGATTGGTACCGTTTTCATTTTCTGCGGCGGCCACCCAATCAATATCCAAACCCCATTGTTTTTTTGCCACATCTAGGAAAGCAACAAAATAATCGGCAGACTCTTGGGTGTAAATATTTGGTTTAAGCCACCCTGGAAAACTCCAAGGCAAATATTCTAAAATGATATTTGGATTTCTTTTTCTGGCTTCTTTCATAAACCAAAACTCATAGCCTCGAGATACTGGATTTTTTAACTCACTCTTGGTAATGGCATGTGAAGGTTCTGAGCCACATGTTGAATTTTCACCGCCTCCCATTTCTACTTTAAGATGTTGAAAACCTGCTCCGAACTTGGGTTTGAACAAATAATCCAGAATTTGGCTTTGAAATGGATTTTCATAATCATATAATAAATCGGTTGAAGCACCTGCACTAACCGCACCTATTCCCTCAAATATCCTACCAGTATCTTTACCATCAATTTCAATCCTTGTGACGCCATCATCGGACCTCTTGAATACATGAGGCTGAAAAGGTTCTATTGGGTTGGTAAGTTCTCCCATTTCAAACCAAGAAGGTTCGCTATGGGCCACCCCTCTATTATTCCCCCAAACAGTAACTTTCCAATAAACCTTTTGTTTTGGCTGAAGAGGTTCCCCTAAATACTCAATCTTTTTGGATTGGGAAGAACTTGTAGGCCCTGAATCCCAAAGGTCTGGATATTTTAATCTTTCAATAGAGGTAGCCATCATTATACGGTAACCCCCTTGTTGTGGACTCTGCTCGTTCCCTATATAAGTCCAACTAAATTGTGGATTGTTAATTAAAATATTTGAAGGATTTATTTGCCCTTCGCATTTTAAATTATGCACTTGAAGTGATTGACCATACACAAAGTGACCGCCAATTATTAATAATACAATTGAACCTAGTCTTAATAACGGTTCCATTTTCCTTAAACGTTTACAATTAAAAATCATTTGACAACTTTTATTAAACCCATAAGCGAATTGAGCCCAATAGGTATCTAACCAGATTCCTAAAAGACCTACTTTCTCTTTTTTAGTGTTCTTTGATTTCATAGCGCCTTTATCTTTTACTCTTTATTGCCATTCTATTACCAGTTTGTTCTACTTATTTTAAAATTTCAACCTGTTGTTTATGCTTTACTACTTCAACGTTTTTACTTTGGAAACCACAATTTTCACCGGCCCCAATAAACCGGATGGTAACAATTTTGAATCCTTATGCCAATGTTTAAAAGCAGGAAGTGTTTCACGCTCGGTTGGACGCTCAGTATTGTTTAAAAGCCACTCTGGCCATTGTGATATTTGCGGACCTTTCCGTTTATAATCTAGAGGTAATTGTTCATCGCCAATTAGTCTATTTGGCCAAAGATTGGTTATTTTTACCTCAAGTGTATTGGTGCCTTTTACAACAGCTTCATCAATATTAATTCTAAAGGGAGACTTCCATAAAATTCCTAAATTTTTTCCATTAAGAATGACTTCAGCAATTACCTTAACATTACTTAAATCTAATTCTAAAGAATAACATGATTTAATGAGTTTTGCAGGGATCTGAAACTCTTTTTTATAGCTGGCTGTCCCTGAAAAATAACGAATATCTTCTTCTGAAACATCTGACCAAGACGTTAAATTATTGAAGGTTTTTTCTAAAACGGCTCTATCTTTTAAAGGAAAACTCACGTTCCAATTTCCTGTCAATTCAATAAGATCTGGCACTGATTTTACTTTTAACGTTTTGGTTTTTCCGTTTGAAGATTCATAGATCATTTCACCAGCAAAGGGCGTAACCAAATTCACTTTATCATCTTCAAATACTAATTTTGGTTCTGATGTAGTTTGGGTCAATTTTAATATACCACCATTGGAAACCGTAACAATTTTCTCCTCATTATTGGTAACATAAACTGTGCGTAAGGCTTTCTTTGTCTTGATCTCTTTTCCTTCAAGGAAACTATCATTTACTGGTATTTCATAGACTCCTGAAGCCACCATTGATTTTACTTTTTCCGTTACATCAAAAACTGGTTTGTTTGGTGGGATGCCATCAACACCTCTTGCAAATTTACCAAAGACAGCATTCAAGATTTCTAGTTTACCGCTTCCAGGAGCGTCAATTTCTAACCATTCTTTTTCCATGGCGTTTTTTTCGAAAACCGCTGCTCCTATTTTATATTGAATGCGTAATTCCTTTTTGTACCCAGGCGCTGGATCACCTTTAGAAAGTTCTCTTGTCGCGTGTATATTTAATCCATTATTTTGAATCCTGTTTGCAACTACTTCTGTTACATCAACCAAACCATCCGGTAAAAATGTGCCATATTCTGCTTTAATAATTTTCAAGTTTGAAAGAGGCGTTATAAATGGTTTTTTCATTTTCATTTCAGCATTTACAATATGTTGATTTGAAATAATCGGATTTCTAAAAACGACAAATACAGAACCTTCTGGATCAAACGAAATTGACACTGTTGTAGTACCATCATCATTTTCCTGCCATATGGTGGCCTTAGTTATTTCTCCGGTTTCTGCATTCCAAAGCTCTGGTTGTTTTCCTGCTACTCGAAAACGACAGGCTAACTCTCGACGTTCTTTCTTGGAGTTTACTACAAAATAAATGTCTGTATCTTCTGTTTTTCTGTGAATAAAATCTACCGATTCATGACGTCCTCCTTCAATTGAAAAGTCAGGAGGCAAAGTTCCATTCTTCAATACATCAACAATTGAATGCATTTTTATGAGTCCTTTATCCCATAATCTATCTGCCATTTGCTCGACGCTTTCATCAAATTCAGAATACTTTTTAAGACTTGGAGATTTGTTAGGTTTTGAGCCAATAACTAAAGCTCCATTTTCAGCCAGTTCTTGAATTTTAGCAAGCGTTTCTGGTGTCATCCATTCGTTTGAAGGTAACACCAATGCTTGATACTTTTCACCAACTGATGTACACACTAAACCATCCTTTACCGTTAATGAATTTATTTTGTTTGACCCTATTACGTCATAATCATATCCTAAGGCTTTTATTTCTGGCATTAAAAGGGCGTCATTGGGAGATGCTTCTCCTGTAAACACCAATACATCAGCTACTGAGGTCCCTTGTTGTAATAAAAACTGACCTCTACTGATATAATCTAAAAATGGCTTACCTTGATTCCACCAGGTATTTAAACGGTTAAAGTCGGTGCCAAAAACCTGTAACGTCAACCCAGGACCTACGTCCCAAGGTTGATGTACATAACTATGAAAAACAAAACGATTGATCCCTTGCGCCCATGCCAAATCGCCCATAGCTTTGAGTAAACCAGGATGCTGATCCCAACCACCCATTCCTGTAAAAGACTCCGCCTCAGCAATCGGGTTTCCATTTAATTTGGCAATAGAAGCCACAAATTTAGGGGAGTCAAAAAAAGCAAGACTTCCGCTCCAAAACTCAGACATTACCATATCTGCGGTTTCTCCAATTTGCATATTATCAAAAGGTCCCCAATATGGTTCTATAGAAAGTAGCATGTTGTTTTTATGACTGAGTTCAGCAAAACGCCCGTAATAATTTTCAGCAATTAAATCCCCTATGGTACGACGGAAATCCCAAAGAAACCGCTCGGTTTCTTCGCCACTTTCTACATAATATCCCGCCAATGTTGGCAAATATGAACGACAATCATAAGAACGAAGTGTTTTGAATGCTTCAGCGAAATTGGAAGTCCAATTTGTAGTACCCACTTCATAACTATCAATATGACATCTTTTTACAGTAGTACCAATTAGCGTGTCTAACTTTTTTAGTATGGGCTTTATGCTACCATCCCAAAACACATCAACCGCTTGTTTATTCATTTTATCACATTCTAAACCACGACCACCATCACTTGGAAAACGATTCATTTCACCTGTTGGTGTATGTCCAATTCTTAAAATAACCCAATCTCCTGCAGGTGCATCCCATTCTAAAAAACCATCATTGTTCAACTTCGATGTTAAATCAATAATATCGCGTTTTTTAACTACTGCCAAATCAGAAATAGGTTTATCATCAGGGTTTAAATGACTACGAACTTTATGAGAAAGGGTTTTTATTTCTAATTCATCAATACGCACATTACTCTTGGGTTTTGGAAAAGCTAGTATAGCAATGTCCTTATAGAATCCCAATTTGGTTTCAGGTTGTTCTAACTTATCATTAAATTTTGTAGCACCCTGGTGTATCGTTTCTTTATAAACCAGTTCTTGCATAGCGTATTCTGGCGTAATTGAAGGCCCTCCAGATGACGACCAACCAGCCCCATTATGAAAACCCAGGTCGAGCTCCAAGCGTTGTGCTTCCAATCCAGCATAGTTAAAAAGTTCTAACCACTCTGGACTTAAATAAGGCGCCACACCTTCAGGATTTGCCAAACTCACATTAAAAAGAATAGCCCCTTGAATGCCTACATTTTTCATGGCTTCTAAATCGGCAGTTATACCCTTTTTTGTAACATTTCCGTTGATCCAAAACCAAATAGTTTGTGGTTTTGCTGATGCAGGTGGATTATGGAAATTTTGTTCTAATGACGAGTTTTGAGCCTGTAAGGTTGACACAAACAAACTAAGCATTAACACCACAAAAATGGTTTTGCCTGATAAGCTTATGATTTTGTTATTGAGCATTTGACTACGATTCATATTGTAAAATTATTTTATTTATTGTTTTTAGTTGATAGCCATACTTTACCGAAAATCCCAGAGGACATAATTCCGTTATTTGGCATTTTCTCAAGGGTGTTTGCTAGTACCCATGTATCTCTTTCGTCTTGAGGTTTTTTATTTTGCCATAACATTTGGTTCATCCAATTATTTGTAACTTCAATTTCAAGTGTGTTTGTACCTGAGATAGCAGTATTTTTAATTGAAATGCGATAAGGAGTTGTCCAAAGTGTTCCAAGTTCTTTGCCGTTGAGTTTGACGGTTGCTATGGTACCGATGTTTTCAAAATTTAAACCGATTGATTCTTTTGCTTCCTCCTCATTTAATTCAAAAGACGTTTTATAAGTGGCGGTTCCAGAGAAATATTTAATCTTTTCATCAGAAGAAGTGGTCCAATCAAATAAAGGTTGTTCTTTTAGAATGAAATCGGTTTCTAACCATTTGTTTTTAAATTGAATGTCCCATAATCCACTTATTTGTTTCAAAGGTTTTTCTACTTTGAAGTTTTGTGCTACAGAAAGATTTTTCTTTACTCCATGACCTTGCTCTCTAAAAACAATAAAGTAGCTTTCATTTACATTCAACTGCAACGGAACAATGGTACGCTCTCCTTCATTACTATAAGTAGGTAGTTTTCGAGATGTAGCATCAAGCGCAGACCAAAGTTCTGGACTTTTTCCAGCAATTCTAAACGAAGCATCAAAAGTCACTTGGGTATCTCCTTGATTGGTTATAAAATAAATATCGGCACCGTTTAGTTTGCGATGTACCCATTTTACATTTAGCGTATCAGGGAATATCAAATCTTCATAGACTTCATGTTTATTTAAAATCTCATTGATATTTCCGTTGGCATACACATGTCCTTTGCCCAATTTATGATGAAAAAAGTCTTTAGCATTTGGTAGCGTGTCACCCCATAATTCCTTGACCAATTGTGCTACCTCAATATCACAATTAGGATAATTTTGTAGGCTTGGAGACTTTTCGGGGGGCATTCCTATTAAAGTTGCACCTTGTTCAACCAAATCTTTAAGTTTTCCCAACACCTCAGGGCGCATAGTATTCCAAGGCGGTAATACCAATGCGCCATAGTTGGCACCACTTTGTAAAACAAGCCTTCCGTTTTCTACTTTAGTTTGTTCTGTAATGATTTCTGCATTAATAAAATCATATTCATAGCCAGCAGATAGATTTTGATCTACCCATCCTCTCATTTTAGGAGATTCTTCACCAATGAAAAAGCAAACATCGGCCACATGCTTACCTTGTTGCAATAGAAAATAGTTTCTACGCTGGTAAGTAATCCACTCTTTACTCTGCGCAAACCAAGTGTTGTTTCTATTAAATTCCGTTCCAAACCATGCATTCATACCTGGAAATTTATCTTCATAAGGCTGATGAATATATACATGTAGAATACCTTGATTCACGCCTTGTGTATAACTCCAATCTCCTGATTTCTTTAACCTAACAGGGCTTACCGAAAAAGGGACTTCACGCGAAGTATAAGACTCTGCATAGACTCGGTTTTTACCATAAATATGACTCGCAGATGCGGCAAGTTTAGATTCGGGTCCTTGACGATGAATCCAGAATTCTCCTCCAATTTCGTCTGCACGACCACCATATTTTAAAAATTCTGAAGGAAAGCCAAAATGCCCATAGTTTTCAAGCCACATAGACACACCATTTTCTTCACAAATTTCTCTCAATCCACCCACATACTCATCGGCAACCTTATCTGCTATTAATCGGCGTATATCCCACAAAAAACGATCCGATTCTTCTGCTGAATTCACTATGTTTCCTGTTAGTGTTGCCAGCCAAGGTATAGGGTCATAGCCATAGGCTTCTTCAAATGACTCTTTCATATCATCTGTCCAGTTTTGTGGTCCTGTTTCGTAACTATCTGCAATAACACGTTTTAAAGATTTACGCTCTTCAGGAGTCATGGATTTTATCATTTTCCCCATGTAAGCATCAAAGTGAGAACGCAATGCTTTTTTACTTAATTTATCCACTTCAAGGCCACGAGCATCAGGGGTTGCAGGTCGGTTAGTTTGCCCTGTAGGTGTCATTCCTATGCGCAGTATTTTCCATTGCCCTGCAGGTGCATTATCCCATTTTAGCACATTACCCTCAAAATGTTCGGCTAAGTTTATAATTTTATCCGTGTTTAATACGTCTTGTTGCTCACTGTATTCCGGTATTTTCCATTGAAACACATCCCATCCAGGAACCCCTTTATTGGCCATTTTATTGAGCCATTTTTCATTCCCATGTTCAATTTTATAATCTTCAGAAATATGTATTCCTGTTAATTCAAAATTAGCAGGCACTTTGTCCATTACAATTCTAAATTTTTGGGCTTCAATATGATCCAATGCCATAATCATATCTGCATCGGGTATAGGACCACGTCCAGGCAAACTAAAAGCACGGTCAAAAAGCCTTTTCTTTACGGATTTGAATTTTCCATCTTCAAAGACTTGCACTTCAATATGCGATGTAAAGTGCATTTTTGTTGGGCTAACCGTTAGACTTCTTGCTGTGATAGGCCTATCAAATGAAACCTCTAAGATTAAAGGTTCTTGTCCATTATTACTGAAAGTGGTTACTGTGGATTTATTTTGATCTAGCAAGTTTTTCAATGCTGAAGCTTTACAGTTTAGAGCCTTGATTTTAGGTGTGGCCGATTGCTTTTGATGAATTGGGTACCCTAAAACCGATACGTCCTGAAAGAATTCTTTTGGCTTTTCTAGTGCTATCTCAATACTTTTATCGCCAGAAACAACGGTTTCAGAATACGTCAAGTAGCGCATAGCCTGTTCTTCTTTTACCCATGGGCCACCAGACTGACTCCACCCCGGTGAGTTGAAAAAACTAATATTCATCCCTAATCTCGTACCCTCACTTATCGCATGACGCATACAATCCCACCATTTATCGCTTAGCGAAGGCGTGTTCCCCATTGGTGTATCATAACTTAATCCATGAGGATTTGTTGAGGGAGGCATGTAAAATATATCCCCAATAAAAACCTCGCCAATACCAACAGCATTCATGGCTTCTAAATCTTTTGTTATCCCTTCTTTGGATATATGACCACTTAAAAAATACCAATATATTCCTGGTTTTGTTGAATCAGGTGGGTTGACAAACCCTTCTTTTAAATTGGCATATTCTTCAGGAGTTATAGATGCCACTTCTCCTTTTTTACAAGAAGAAATTGTCAATACAAATAACATTAGAATTGGAATATATCGTTTCATAATCAAGATAAATTAATTAGTTTCTGTTGTTAAGATTTGTACGGGACCAATTAATCCAGAAGGCAAAAGCCGTGTTGCTTTGGTAAACTTTCTGATATTGGTTTTAGTAAATTGCTCTTCTTCTTGTAAAAAAGCATCTCCGATTAATCGATTTGGCCAGAGATTTACTACTTCAATTTCTAAAGTGTTGCCTTTTGCCTTTACATGGGATGTTATGTTTATTCTGTATGGTTTTGACCAAGTTATTCCTAAATCAACACCATTTAATTTAACCCGAGCTAATTCATGTACTTTTCCTAAATCTAGGTAAAGTTGTTGATTTTCATTTAAAGTGACCATGTCGAATGTTTTGCGATATGTAGCACTACCAGAGTAATATTTAATACCTGAGTTTTCGTGTTTGGTCCAATCTATTAAATTTGGAAAAACTACGGATTCTGGTCCTCCCCAATTTTTATCAAAACTCAAATTCCATGAACCTTCTATTCTCTGAATTATTTTAAATATTGGCCAGTTTGAAACTGAATTCTGTATTGATATCGGCTCTTTAAAAACAACAAAATAAGAACTAGAGGGGCCAAATTCCATAGGAATAATCGTTTGTCCGTTTTCTACTTTAAAATTGGTTAAATGTCTTGTCTCGCCTGTAACGGGGTTCCAAAGTTCTGGTTGTTTGTTACTCACTCTAAAACTACAAGATACTTTTTCAACCGGTTGCCATTTACTAGCAACATAATAGATGTCGGTATCTTCAGTTTTGCGGTGGATAAAATCGATAACCCCAGCATCACTTAAACCTGTACATTCAAAATCTGGAAGGATGTTTTTGCTTTGTAAGACGTCTCGGATGGATTTATTCCAAACAAATTTGCCTTTACCAATGTGGTGTTCACCTTTTTCGATATTACCCCAAATGCGCTTAATCAAATTTTGGTACTCATTAAAATCGTCTGTATTACCCAACATTGAGGTTTCAATTTTACCCACAACGGTTGCACCTTGCTCTACAAGGTTCACTATTTTTTTCAATGCTTTTAGCGATACAGGTGTTTTTTCGTCAATAACCAAAACCCTATAGTTCATGCCATCAGGCAACACAAGTTTGTCTTTTTTGAATTCTAGTCTATGCAACAAAACATCTTCGTTGCACTTATCATAATCGTAACCTTCTCCTAAACTTTCGGGTGGATTTTTCATACCATCTTTCCATTCAAATGCATCAGCACCTGATCGTAAACCGTGTCCGTTATAAAACAGCACATCGGCAACAAACAAACCCTGTTGTAGCATATAAGAGCAACGAGAAAGATAATCAACAAAAGGCATTGATTGGTTCCACCACGTATTGGTTCTGTCAAAATGAGTACCTGCACTATGTGTTAAACCAGGCATAACGTTAACCGAAGGACGATGCGAAAATGTATGAAAGCAAATCCAGTTAAGACCATCACAAAATGCCTGATCTGCAGCTGCTTTCATTTGAAAAGGAGCAACCTCCCAATTCGGGCCAACAGACGTAAACGATTCTGCAAAAACCTTTTTGATGCCATAAGTATGTGCAGCCGTTGCTGCTTCTCGCACCAAAAATCGACCGCTCGGTTTTTCTCTGTGAGGCGATGGCATCCAAAACTCTCCCATCGCAACATCGCATTTGCTTACACATTTTTTTAAATCGGCTTGGTATTGGTGTGGCCCTGCAGCTTCAGCATAAGATTCTAATTTGTGTTCGTGCGCAACTTCTTGCTGTCTTCCATAATGATTTTCAGAAATTAAATCGCTAATGGTTAGTCTAAAATCATTTAAAAAATGTTCAGTTGTTTCGTCAGATTCAATATTAACTCCGACTAAAGCAGGCAAGTATTTTATAATATCATATCCTCTACGATTTTTAAATTCTTTTGAAAAATGTTTCGTCCAATTAGGATCACCTGCTTCCCAGCTATCGCATTCCACATATTTAAAAGCTTTTCTTTCTTCGGGACTCATTTCTTTTAGTAAAGTACCCACGGTTTTTTGCCAATGCAAATCGAAAGCTTCTTTACTTAAATGGTCGATATAAAAAACACCACCTAAATTACGTCCAGTTGGGCGGTAACCGAAACGAATTATACGCCAATGTCCTTTGGGTACATTCCAGTTTAAATGGCCTTTTTCATCAAGCTTGTCGGTTATGTTTATGATTTCATTTATCGAGGGTGTTTTTTTATCAGGTAAAGCCAAAATTGCAATCTCGTTGTAAAAAGCATTTTGTGCGTCTTTTACCGTTTGATTTTCTCGTTGTCTTTTTGTTTGAACGGGAAGTTTAGGTTTTGGAAATTCTTGGTTAATCAAATTTCCTCCTTCAACCGATAGTTCACCCCAAACCAGCTCTTGTTGTCCATAATTTGGAGTTACCCAAGGCGCAGCACACCCTGCTGGACCTATAAAAACGCCAAAGTCTAGTTCTAATCTTCCTGCTTCAAGAGATGCAAAACGCACCATATCTCGCCATGGTTTTGACCACATTTCCATTTTATCATTGGGCTGTCTCAAGCTTCCGCCTTTATATTCATCTGTAATTTCATATCTAATTTCCGTGGTGTCAATAATGGTTTTCTTTTTCCATTTATGCGGACCGAAAGGGCCAACGCCGCCATCTAATACCATACAACCAGATAAGCCTTTGGCTTTCATTTCTTCCAAATCGCGCGTAATGGCTTCTTTACTGGTTGGCGTTTGAAGCCACCACCACCATGCTTGTGGTCTTACCTCATGTGGTGGGTTTTTGAAGTTTTCTTTAAGAGATTGTTTTGCTGAATTACTAGACTTTGATGCTATTTGGCATGATGATATAAATAACATTAATGCACAATAAATACTTGTTGTATAAAGACTAAAATATTTTGTTCTAATCATAACTTTTAAATCACCTGTAAATAATCATACTCTATTCTGAGAAACTTACTCTTATAGTTTGTTTCATATGGTTAATATCTACTTTAAAAAAGTATGTTATTTATCATTATAATCTAACCTAAAATCTAACCACGATGCCTTATTTACTTTATTCCCAGTAATAGGTAGTTGTAATATTGTACCCTTTGAGCTAAGGTTTAACATAACTTTTAACTTCTTTTTATTAGGTTTACTATTGAGTTGTTCCCACGGGATTTTTAGCTCAAAAGTTTCTCCAACCAATCTTGTAACTGTCGTAATATCTCCTCCACCATTTATATAACTGAACTGTAATGCCGTTGCGTCGGTCATATATTTTGAATCTAGCTGACTGTTTTCAAATGCAATAGCATCATTGGTTTTTCCATTGACTTTTACAGATAGTTTTTCATTTTCAAACGTAACATCAATAACATCATCATTAAAAAGTATTTGTTGTGTATATGTCTTTTCAGCACCATATCTGATCCCAGACATAGCCGTTTTTTCTTCACTAAAAATAACACCCGCTATATGCAACGCTTCCTTATTCCATAAAAAATAATTAATTCCTGAAAGTCTTAAATCATAAGCTGTAGGACCTTCTAACCGCTGTTCAGAAGTTAAATACACCGGTTGTGCATGTATATACTGGGAAACAAAACGGTCCTCCATATCATCTAGCCATTCATCTAACTTTCCATCCACTTTAATAGGTATGGTCTTTTTAATAGTGGTTACCTCAGGACTTAATTCCTTATAAGCTATGGGGACGTTAATATTAGAAAGTAGCTGTCTTAAAAATTCTTTTGAAGCATTACTAGATTTTTCATTAATAATTATTGTTGACATAATAATTTCACCTTTTCCATATGGTATTGAAATCATTACAGGTCCCGCTTCTTTAATTCGCCATAATCCCATGTCACTTTCAAAACCTTGCAATAATACTTTGGCATTTTTTGGCATGCCTTTAAAATAACCATCTGTTATGGTCGACTTAAAATTCCCTGAAGAAATGCCTTCCAGTAAAGGATGATTATTGATTTTCGTGGCTGTATAACTCACATCTTCCTTAGCAGGAATAACTTCTATGCCACTAAAATCCTTTATCACTTTAGTTGAAAATGCTAGTACGGTACCACCTTTTTCAGCCCATTTCTTAATATTTTCCTGATTAGCCCCCTCAAAAGCAAACATGTATTTGGTGTCTTGATGACCCATCAAGTTTTGATTGTTAGCACCTGTTATTCTAGATATCATTTCAGGAGAAATGGAACCTTCGATAACGACTTCTCCATCAAGTTGTTTTGCCTCTTTGTTTGCTAAGTAGCTGAGTGTATTATCAAATAAGCGTTTAGCTTGAGGGTTTTTTAAATTTTCAATCACATGAAGTTGGCATGCTATTAATGTTCCTTTACCATAAAAAATTTCAGCTAAACTCATTTGTGTATTTTTTGCTGATGCTGCTAGTGGCCTCCAATTACCAGACTCATATTTATCTATGCTACTTGGGCGAACATAAGCATCGTCCGCCACACGCCCATCAAAAGTATTCCACATATGTAGGGAAGTATTATTAATACCATCAAAAATTGGGTGAGTTGGAGCTAGAATAGTGGCAAATTTAGCATAGCGCAAGTCTTTATTTAACCCTTCCCAACCCATGGCAGCGTAAGAATGCAGATGTACTAGATTTGCCGACCAAAACTGAAATTTTACAGGAAACCATGTGGGCACTTGCTCTTGTTTTAAACATAATATATTACCGCCTTCTTGTAAATAGATTAGAATATCGTCTTTTAATGCTTCAAGTGCTCTATTATTGGCATGCTCAGGGATTACCCAAAGTACATTTTCGTTAGGTTTGGGTATTAAATTATCTCCTGAAGCATTATATCCTGCCGCTAAAAGTTTATTTACCAATTCGGCATCATCAAAAACGCGAATAGATTGCGTTGACTTAGTCATTTTTTGTTGTATGGGATGCATTGAAATGGTATCGGCAGATATAATTTTTTCGTTCTTTTTTATTAATGCTATAATACTTGTAGTCGTTTTTGGAGCTGTAGTTTTAATATTTAATTTTCTTTGCTCTCCTGGAGCCATGACTATAAGCTGTTTTGAAGCTTCTTGCCCCTCCCATTTCCATTGAATCTCAAATTGATCTTTTGTTTCACTATCATTGCAAATAACCAATTCGCGCTGAAATGGCTGGTGGGCATCATAATATTTTTCACGAGGCCAAAAGAATGTCGTTACGGGCTGTAAAGCATGTCTCAGTTTTATTATTACATCGTCTGAACGCTTTTCTTTATTCAATTTGTCTGGTGCTGTAAACGCATAACCTTCGGTTGAATGTGGCCGTTGTTTTAAACCAAGAATTGAAATTCTAAATGGCATAAACCCTGAAATATCAAAATAGCGCATTTCTAAAATATTACGCTCATAAGTTGCAGCTTCTTCTACGTACCTTTCGTGTTCTGAGGAGATTTCTGGCGCACTTGGCAAACGTTGGTCTGCACGTGCACCCACCCAAAACTCGCCTGTAATTAAGGGCCTGGTGTCCTTCGTTTTCCAGTCGTGCATGATGCGGGCATAATGGTCTTGCATATGCAAAGACACCATATCTTGATTGGGGCTAAACCATCCTGCTCCTGACAAATTTATTGGTCTTGTATCATCATATTTGGTAACAAATTCAGGTAATTTAGAAATCCAAGACAAGTGTAAATCAAAATCAAAACGTAACATTTCATTTTCTATATCCCAAATAACAACCGAAGGACAATTTCTGTCACGGTTTACCCAGGCTTCATACTCACGTTCAAGATTGTTTAATAGAACATCGCCTCCTCTGGCATATAATTGTCCGTTAACCGACCAAACAGCTGATTGATTTACAATTAAAATACCAGCTTCATCAGCTCCTAAAAAAATATCTGGATGCGGCATAAAAGCATGGACTCTGCAAGCGTTGGATTGAAATAATTTCTTATGCATATTAAATACCTCTCGATGAAAATCGACACCCTGACGAAACAAATGGTAGTGCGACTCGCCTCTTAATTTAGTTGGTACACCATTTAACATAAAGGTTTTACCATCAATCCAAAACTCACGAAAACCAAACCGGGTTTCAACAACATCTGTACCCGATTCGCTTTTTAAAGTGGTTCGTAAAACATACAAATTGGGATGGTCTGGACTCCAAAGCTCAGGATTATCCCATTTTGTTTTTATTGAGTTTACCCCATTTTTAATACTGTTGTAATTTGCGTCAGGGATTTTTAAATCTACTTTTTCACCATTTGGCCACTTTAATATGTCAAAAGTGAGTTTTAGTTTTGATGCATCAAGATTTCGATTTAGTTCAAATTCAACTTCAATTTCGTTTAAGCGTGTAGACGTTTTTACAAAAACATTATCGATATGCTGTGGATTTCGCACTTCTAAAATAGGCACATCATCTATTCCGCCTGGGTGTTTAAACCTATTTTCATTCGCCTGCATGTAATTAGGCCCTACTTGGGTAATTAAACGATCACCATCAACGGCTCCACTTTTATCATAAACAAAAATGGCAATTAGATTATCGCCGTCTTTTAACTCATTTGTTACATCAAATTCAAATGGTGTGTACGCGCCAATATGTGAACCTATCTTTTTCCCGTTTACATACACGCTACTTATTAAATCTACCCGACTAAGCATTAAAAAATAACGCTCTTCGTTTGATTTTTTTAAGTTATATTTTGAACAATACCATGCAGAATGGTATTGTCTTTCTTTTTCAAAAGTATGAGGAATTGAAACTAGTTCAGGAGCAGTTTTTCCTTGATTGTTTTGATTTTTAAAAAAATGCCATGGCGCATTTAGAAATGCTTGTTTTCTAGCATTTTTATCTGTTTGATTAAATCCTGAAGCGTGCCGTTTCGTAAAATCTAGTTGATGCGTTGGTAGTTCATTATCTAAATAATCCAACCATTCTACATCTGGTTTCCCCACCAAAAGCTCGATATACTTCTCTGCATTTTGGGCATTTATTTGTTTTGATAGACCTAAGGCAACCACTAATATCAAATAAAAGGACCTTTTCATTGTTTTTCTTTTAATTATATTTATACTCCACAGACTCAATAACCACTGGCCCTAACAATCCTGATTTTTGCAATGGAGATTCAGGTGTGATTTTATCGATAACTATCCAAGTGTACTTTTCGTCTTCTGCACGTGATTTATCTCTTATCAATTGATTTAGCCATAAATTCACCACTTCAATTTCTAGTTTATTTTCTACATAATCTCTTCAAGTCAAAAGTCACTTTAAAGAGCTTTAAATTCAATAATTTGAATAGGCCTATTAGGGTAAGTTTCTTCAATTACGAGTTTTACTTTCCGTGTGACGACCATGCTATCTAGTTCCCAAGCGTTGTCTGTATTAGCAGATTGTTTTGGCATATAACTCACCCATCCACCATCAATCCAACATTCAAGTTTAAATTTCTTTATTGATTTTTGATTTTCCTTTAAAAAAATAGAATTGACACTTCTATTTGTACCAAAATCCAACATCAAATAACTATCTTCCAAGCTGTTCTTTGGACTCCAAAAATCATTTACTTTGTTATTTAATACATTTAAAGCAGGACATCCTTTTTTTTGTGAAGAGGCACTAGCATAAACGTCATACAATCGTAATTGCAATTGAGCATCAAATAGGGATTGTGGATATACTTGTGTACCATGCAACTCATCCAACCCTACGTTTTTAAAAGAAATATCCTCTCCAGGAGAAGTAAAGCCTACAAACTTTGGTTTTGCATAGGTGTGTAATCGGCGCTTATTGATACTCCAAAAATCAAATTCATGTATTGCATAATTAGAGGAATGAACAAAATTCCAAAAAACAAGATCTGGTCCACTATTTGGATATACTTTTTCTGAGCCACCATTTCCTCTAAAACAACCTCCCTGAATATTATCAAACAAATTACCATAAGGAGTTTCGCTATGACAATCTACAGATTGATGTTTTTGCATTTTCACGTTAGTGTAAACACAACCTGTAGATGACCTTTGAAATGCGGGTCCATGTGCCTGCCCTCCTGCATCATTGAAACCTACTGGTACATTATCCTTGCAATTTCCAAAAAGCACACCTGTAGAAGCCGCTGCCATATAAGATGCATGCCCTTGCTTACCAGAAACTTGTATGTCTTTTACCGTAACCGAAAAACTTTCAGAAATTTGTATGCAGTCATTCCAATCTCGAAATTTTACATTTTTAATCCAACTATTATATACATTTTTATAACGGACTGCACGCCAAGCATAATCAACAATGTTATTTGCGTGATGAACAAAATCTTCAGGATAATCTTTCCATGCACTAGTAAATAGAATATCCTGTACGCCAACTTCTTCTATTGGCTCAAAAGTTTTAATACTAGCATAGTCTCCATTTAATGGCACGTTATAGTTCACTGGGTTTTTAAAGTAAATGGTATTCCCTTTCACTTTTGTGACCAAATGTTTTTCCATTACCATAATACCGTTTTTATTAATGGATGGCCACTTAGAGCTGTATTCTAGTCCAGGTAAGTTTAACTCCAAATTCTCAACACCTTGATGTGCTAATTCCACTAACTGACCTGCAACAATAGCGGTACTGTTGTCAACTTCCACAGTCTTGTCACCTCGTTGAATACTACTTGTAATGGATGCTATTTTAGTTGAAGAACGTTTCCAAGGTTCAAACAAAAATTGCCATGGGGTGTTCCACCTTAGAGCTACATCTCCGTGTTTATCTGCAAAAATTTCTGTTCCATCTGTCCCTGATCCTGCACCTTTCAACACAATAAAACTTTTGTTCACCTCAATAGGTTTGCCTTTATTCTTCTCGCTACCTACTTTGTATCTTCCCGATGGAAAATACACTACGGTAGGTACTCCACTAGCTTCTGCAGCATCAATGGCTGATTGAATTCCAACTTCATCATAAGTATCATCGTTAGGTGTAGCTCCATAATCAATTACTGAAATGGTATTCCACGTTGATAAATCTGGAATTGGTTTTTCAGAAAAGTGATACCCAGCATACGAATAATCTAACAATACACTATTTCTCATCTTTCCACTTTCTCTGTTAGTACAGAAATCGACCCAAGAAGGTGCTTCTTGAGCAGAAAGGTTGCTAAAATAAAGAAATGAAAAAACAAATAAATTAAATTTAATAACTAATGACTTCATACAAAACTGTTTATAATTCTACTCTTATAAATTATCTAGATTCTTCAATGAATCAAAAAACACTTTATCACTATTTTAGTAACGATTTTTTTGAAAAAATTAACTTTACTGGCCCAACAAGACCTGCAGGTATCAATTCACTATCTTTTGTATAAAAGTTGAATGTCGTAAACGTACTACGTTGTTTAAGTGGAGCCGGTTCATTGTTTATAAACCAATCGGGCATCTTCTTTGATTTATCGGCATGATATCCTGTTGCATCAGGAAAATGCTCATCTCCAATCAAGCGGTTTGTCCACTGATTGGTTACCTCAATTTTTAAGGTATTTTCACCTAATTGAATTGCTGAACTAATATCAATAACATATGGTTTCATCCACACCATACCTATGTCTTTGCCATTTACAAAAACACGTGCTGCTATATTCACTTCACCTAAATCTAGCCTACATTTTATACCTTCTACAAGCATTTTTTTATGAATCGTAAATGTAGTTTCATAATTAGCTGTTCCCGAGTAATGCTTGATCTCTTCCCCTGCATGATGCGTCCAATCCATTAAGGAATCAAAAACTACTTTTCTCCCACCAGATTTTGTATCTGGAAACTCAACATTCCAAGCATTTTTTAATAGGACGTTACCAGGAAGATTTTTAATAGCCAAAGATTTTTTTGTACCATCAGACAATTCTAATTTAAGCGTTTCGGTTTGATTGCTTTCTACCTGAATAACATTATCAGTATTCAAAGTAAAGCGCAGGTTTTTGTTGTTTAAAGCGTTTTTAGGATCAACAGATTTAACACCCTTTGACGATTCACGAAACACAATAAAACCTGAACCCTCTGCAGGAAAGCTTATCGCTACTTGTGTTTGACCATTTTTATGCTCAAAAGCACCTAATTTAGTCGTTTCACCAGTCATTTGATTCCATAATTCAGGAATTTTTCCGTCTACATTAAATGTGCAGTCAAAAGTTTTTTCTTTATCTGTTGGGTTGTAAAAGAAGTAGATATCTTCAGTCTTCGTTTTTCGATGAATGTATTCAATCTCCTCTCCGTTACTAATCTTTAAGTCTACTGGAACGTTGTTATTAGCAAACAATTCATCCCAGTCAGCTTTTTCATAAGTTGTTGGCTTGCCCCATACCAAATCTACTAAGCGATCAAACTCGTTTTTATCTATATCTGAATTATTATAACCTCCAATAGTTTCGGGTTTTGCCCCTACAATTAAAATACTCTCTTGAGCTAATTCAGCAATTTTTTTCAAAGTTGACAAGCGCATTTCCTTTGTATTGGTCAAGTGCAATCCATGATACTGTATACCATTTGGTAGATTCAATGTTTTATCCTTTACTGAAATGCGATTGATCAAAGCATCAGCATTGATACAATCGAAGTTGGTCTGGTTTTTTATTTTTAAATTACGACGATGAACAATTGAGTTAGGGGAGCCATCGCCTACAAAAACCAATAAATTCGAAACTGGAATACCTTGACGCAATATGTATTGCCCGCGTGCTAAATACTCAAACCATGCTTTACCTGCATTGTACCACCAGGTTTGTGTGCGGTCGATATGTGATCCCCATTGATACATAGTAAGACCGGGCATTACGTGTGTATTGGGTTGATGCGTAAAACGATGAAAGAAAAATTCGTTTATTCCCAATGTCCAAGCTTTATCTCCAGTTAACTTTAATGTTCCAGGATGCCCTTTCCAATTAATGTTAGGTTGTGCAGAAAAAGATTCTGCAGAGACAATATTTTTACCATAAATACGAGCACCAGATACAGCTGTTTCAGCTTGATAACGTTGATGCATCCAAAACTCTCCCATAGGAATATCAACTTTTTTGGTAGCATCAAGTTCGTTAAACCCTGAATTGAAACTGTAAGGCTCTACATAACTTATAAGACCATCCTCATGACAAAGTTCGGTGAAATAATCAAAATAATTATCAGTCATTAATTTGCTATTGAAATTACGAACATCCCATAAAATACGCTCTGTGGTGTCGGCATTGTCAATATACCTACCGGCATAAAGCGGCAAATACTCGATAATATCATAACCCAATTCCTCTTTGAAAAAAGACTGATAATCCTTTGTCCAGTTTTGCCCACCTACTTCATAGCTATCAATCTCAATATACTGAAGGGCATTGGGTGCTACTTTTTTAGATGCATCAATAACGTTACGCACATAACCTTCATAGAATATTTTAAAAGATTCTCGACTCATTTTATCTACTTCCCAACCACGTCCTTCTTCAGAAGCTGGCCCGTTTACGGCACCCGTAATAGTGTATCCAAAACGCATAATTGTCCAATCTCCTTTTGGTAATTCTGTTTGCAACGAACCGTTTTCATCCATGAAAGCGCTTAAATTAATAATATCCTCTTTACGAATAGTAGCATCTTTTTTAGCTCCTTTTATTGATGGAATTCGATGGTTTTCTAATTTAAATAAAGAAGTACGAGCCAAAATATTATCGAACTTCTTTACTGCACTTAAGCTTATTTCTGAAATATCTAAACTTACAGGCACCTCTATTCTAAAGTATTTTGCTTGTATATTGTTTAAAATCATGTCTACACCATGCTCTATTTTCCCCATACGTAGAGGTTTCAACTCGGCAGCTTTTGTATAATTAATTCCATCATCAGACACTTTTAGTACCAATCTCATTTCTCTAGAGACTCTTGTATGAAAATTAAGGTATATTGAGTTTGCTCTGAATGGTTTATTATACTGAAATTCAACCCATTCTACTCCTTCTTTTTCAACTTTCAATGTAGTTTTTTCTTCAATTTTACCATCATTAATAATACTTAGATTTAATTTCTTATCTGATGATTTAACAATAGGTTGATTGTTCTCATCTGCTAATTCAGAAACCAAGGAAGGATAAGCAATTACGGCAACATCTTGATAAAAATCGGCAACGCTAGAAGGTGTTTCCAAATTCACTTTTACCTTTCCTCCTTTTACTATTTGTTGACTAAAAGTAAGCTGTTTCATAGAATGCTCTGGAGTAACCCATGGACCTCCGCTCGATGTCCAACCATCACAATTGTGAATTCCAAAAGTGAGCCCTAACCTCTCGCACTCTTTTGCTGCATGCGCAGTCATTTCAATGTGTTCATGTGAGTTAAATATCACCTTTCCTTTTTTAGGTTTTCCTGTAGTTACATTAAATAAAATGATTCCACCAATACCAGCATCTGCCATGGCTTCCAAATCTTTTGTAAAACCTTCTTTCGACATATTACTCGACATTGAATGCATCCAAGTTCTTGGACGCGCTTCGGGAGGGGGATTCTTAAAATTATTTTCTAATTCGACATTTGACTTTTGTTGCTTGCATGATAATACAACCATTAATATCGTAAAAATGTATCTTAATTTTATATTCATATCAATTATTATTTATTGTTTCAAGAGTTACTGGCCCTAACAATCCTGAAGGCTGTAATTTTGAATTTGGTTTGATATCATCAATAACCAACCAAGTATATTTTTCATCTTCTGAACGTTGTTTGTCTTTTATCAATTGGTTTCTCCAAAGATTCACCACTTCAATTTCTAATTGATTTTCTCCTTTTTTTAGTGTCTCAGATATATTTAGTCGATAAGGAGCCATCCAAACACCGCCTAAATCTTTGCCATTTAATTTTACTTTTGCCATTACTGAAACTTCCCCTAGATTCAAATAGATATCCTGATTTTTAGGCAGTTCATCTATGTTGAAATTAGTTTTGTAAAAGGCAGTTCCTGAATAATATTGTATTTGCTCATCTTCAGAGTTTCTCCAGTCTATTAATTCATTAAATATTATAGGTTCTTTAGGTGCAATGTCTTTATTTTTAAAATCGACTTCGAATGGTGTTTTAATGGTTTTTAACTTTTGATATTCAGGAAAATTTGCAGTATATGCAGGTTTTACTCCAACATTATTATCCTCTTTTACAAACACTACAAACCAACTTTGCACAGCTTTCATTTTTAAGGGTACTTTTATACCTGTATCTGTAATTTCATAATCAGGTAAAGCTCGCATTTCACCATTTACAGCGTCCCACAACTGTGGTTTCATTTTTTTATTCACACGAAAAACAGGAGATAATTCTATAGTTTTATCACTTTGATTAGTAATAAAATAAATATCCATACCTGGCATATTTCTATGTATCCAAAGTATTGGTGTATCCTCTGAAACATCAACATCTTTACCTAAATTTAAATCTGCAAATACTTCAGACAATTCGAAGCCATCCATTACTTTTCCTTTGCCATATTGAACTGACATTTTACCATCTTTATAAGTTCCAGCCCATAACTTGCTTGCAATATTTTTAACTTCATCATCACTAGCAGGATAGTTTTGCAGACTTGGTGATTTTTCCGGCTTTGGACCTAAAACTACTCCTCCTTGTTGTACCAATTGCTCTATTTTTTTTAACAATTGAGGACGCATTGTTTTAAATGGTGGCAATACCATTACCTTATAAGACATCCCATCTGGTAAAACAAAACGACCATCTTTAACTGTAAGTCTATTTAGAATTACTTCTGCATTGATATAATCATAAGAGTATCCTTTAGGGAGTTCTGGTTGACGAACACCAGTCATTATTGGTGCATCTTCTCCAATAAAGTAACACACATCTGCAACATATTTTCCTTGTTGTAAAAGGTGTTGACAGCGACGCAGATAGTCAAAATAGGTATCTGCTTGACTAAACCAAGTGTTGTGACGATTGAATTCTGTACCAAACCAAGCATTCATTCCTGGTTTTCTATTATTATCTGGCTGTTGAATGTACAAATGCAATACAAAATGATTGATGCCTTCTGTTAAAGCCCAATCGCCTCGTTTTTTAAGCATAGCTGGATGCCTTAGATAAGCTTTACGAGACGATGTAAACGCCTCAGCAGAAGTAATGGGTTTGCCATAGGTATGTGATGTTGAAGAAGACGCTTTACATTCTATATTACCCAATGTACCTTCGTTCCAAAATTCTCCAGAAATCAAATCGGATTGCCCACCATACATCATAAATTCTCCTGGAAACCCCCAGTGCCCATAGTTTTCTAACCAGGTTTTTAAATTATGTTTATTACTCGCTTTTCTTAACCCACCTACATACTCATAAGCCACATCATCTGCAATAGAACGACGTAAATCCCATAAAAAGCGTTCGGATTGATCAACACTACCTACAATTCTTCCTGAAAGTACTGGTAAAAATGGTACAGGGTCGTATCCGAATTTTTCTTTGAATTTTACTTCATACCCATCCGTCCAGTTTTGAGATCCTTGTTCGTAACTGTCAGCCACCACATATTTAAAAGCCGATTTACTTTCTTCTGGAATTCGTTTTAACAACTCGCCCACAAAATTATCAAAATGGTACTGTACCAAATCACTATTCATCTTATCAATTTCATAACCAACACCTTGTGGCGCCGCCGGAGCATTTTTTGTACCTGTTGGTGTCATACCCATGCGTATAATTGTCCAGTTTCCTGCTGGTGCATCCCAATTTAGTGTTCCATTTTCATCAAGCTTATGACTTAAATTAATCACCTCATCTGGATTTATAGATAAACTTTGATTTTCAAGTGCTTCCTGTGTTTTAAAAATATAAGTATCCCAATCAGGTTTGGGAGTAGAATGCATCTTTCCGAGTTGTTTCTCGATATATTTATCCAACACTGGTGCTTCAGATATATTAATTTCAGCAAAGCCATATTCCTTTTCCTTACTTACAAAATTGGTACACCTCAATTTGAATTGTTGCGCTTTAGTCTCAGGTAAAACGGTGGCAAAATCTCCTGTTTCAATGGATGCTACATTTGGCGTAATGCGAAAACGATCAAAATGAAACTCTTTAATTGTTTTTTCTTCACCATCTATAATAGCTGATAATATTATATTACATTTGAAGGATCTGCTTGGGATTATAGTAATAGAGCGCGCTGTTATTGGCTGAGAAAGTTGGAAACTAATTTCTAAAGCTTCTCCTTTTTTGAGCTCAAAACTGGTATCATCTTCTTTATTTCCATCATTCAAAATAGTTGTGTTTACATCCTTCCAATTAGCACTTATTTTCGTAGGAATAAATTGTGTACTGTTTTCTTCAATTACCGAAGATTTGAAAGCGAAAGTATGGGTGTCCTGAAATTCCTTTTTAGGTTGTAGTAATTTTAAATAAAGTTGTTTTCCTCCTGAAACTTTCGTTTCACTATACGTAAGATATCGCATAGCTTTTGTATAATCTACCCAAGGCCCGCCGCTTTGGCTCCATCCTGGGCAATTAAATACACCAATATCTACACCAATTCTTTTTCCTTCCTCGACAGCATGTACCATATGACTCCACCATTCTTCACTTAACATGGGTACTTTACCATCTTTGTGAGCAGGATTAATATTCCCTATTAATGCACCACCAATGCCTGCTTTTTTCATCGCTTCTAAATCTTTGGTGATGCCTACTTTAGAAATATCATCATTAATCCAATACCAATAGCACCACACGGAATTATCTTCTGTAGGTAATATAAATTCAGATTTTACTATTTCGTTTTTTTTAGTATTATTACAAGACCATAGGGTAAAAAACAATATTGATGAAAATATTAATATTGTTATATTTTTTTTTAAGAACATATATAAAATTGATTTTACTAATTCTTACGAATTGTTATTTACTTTTTATTAATTTATTTAAATCATACACATCTTCTCTTATAACCCTCAAATTACCAATTATTAAATAATAATCAAATTCATAAACCGTGTCTTTATTGAGTGTAGCCTTGTTTATTGGCGCTATATATGATGTTGCACTATCATAGGCTTCATACCCTGGATCTTTTGCCATTCCAGCCAAAAAGTTAGAACATGTAGGTGTGTATACTCCCATGCCCCATAAATCGTCATTTACAAAAGCCATCCAATTTTCGGTAACCATATTGTTTTTGTATTTGCCCCAAAAACCACTTCGCAGATTCACCACTTTTGGTTTACTTAGAGGCGCACCTGTAAAAGGCTTGTCTCCAAAATAAGAATACAAATTATTTAAAGCTGATATTGGATACACTGCTGGCAACTCTTGGTTGTGCGTTTTTCCTTCGCCATAAATAGTATCTGTTCTGTGGCAAGTTAACTTATTCTGAACTTTAATCACATTACCTTCTAGAGTTGTCCATTGTTCCATGATGGCTTCTGCAGGTTTGTTTTTCATGTCCCATAGCATTGGGATACATTTCACATACAATGTATGGCCTTCTTGTTTATATTCCAGAATTTCTGCTCGGTTACGATAGCAATCGCCTACCTGAATGGGATTCCAAGACCATGGAGACCATGCCTTTTTTTGCCCTTCTTGTTGTCTGTTAATAATGTTACCTCCATAATAGGATTGCTGAATGTATCTCCCCTCATCATGAATATTTACAATATTTCTATCAATATCTGATTTAGAAATGTAAGCTATGGCGCCACCTCTTCTTAAATCTAATTTTAAACGAAGTTCATCATTACTCAATTCCATAAATGTAGGAATGGTAGGATTTGTTAATCCATAAGCTTTTATAATGTTATTGAAAAAGAGTTGTTCTTCACTTAAATCATTTCGAGTTGAACAATATGCCTCAAGAATTTGGATTGCATTGTTGTACTTTCCTCGTAAACCAGATAAAGGCCAATTGCTACCAAATAACACTCGATTTGGACCAAAAGCCTCAAGATTTGCATCTAATAAAGGTTTGTAATATTTTAACTTTTTTGGAGCTGGATTTTTTCCAGAAAGGGTATGAAGCGCAGAAATCTTCATAAATACATTTGGAAAGGATGCCACTTCTTGAAGTGCTTTTTTGTAATTTTCTTCATTTTGCAATACGCCATTTTTTAATTTTACCCCTCCAAAATGATTGACTACAATAGGCATGTTTGGGTATTGTTTAGCGATGGTTGCTACATGTTTTAACCCATTAATTTCAAGTACTAAATTGCGTTTGTCTAATTCTTTTAATTGTTTAAATACTTCAGCATTTGAAAAATCCAATCCTTTATATCTTGGACGAACACCTCTAAACTTGGTATTCTTTTTTAAAGTATCTAAATCACTTTTAAAATTAGCATCTAAAGGATTTAAATTTACTGTAAAACCGAGTATATGCTTTGATTCGCTAGCTATTTGAGATAGCCAAAAGTTATCTTCCCTTCTGGTACTTGCTTCAACAAGATATGCATAGTTAATACCTGATGAATTGGCTACCTCTAAAAAGTCTTTTTCTAAATGCGGACGAAATAGCTCTGGGTTGGTATCTTTATTTTGTTTGTTTAAAAAAGTAAAACTACTGTCTCGATTAATATCGTAAAGGTGAATATGTGCATCTATTCGAGCAGTATTGTTTTGACCCAAAGCGGATAAGACAAACGCCAAAAGCGAAAGAAAAATTACATATACTTTTAAATTAAATGTCATAAAACATTATATCTATTTTGTAACCACATCCCAAACTTTAGAACGTATGGATTTACCGTTTTTATTTTCTACTGTGAGTACCACAGTCCAGTGGTCTGCAGAATTATATTGATGAACAGGATTTTGTTCATTAGAAGTTGTTCCATCTCCAAAATCCCAAGTCCACTTTTCAACGTCACCCACAGATTCATCTTTAAAAGCAAAAACACGTCTTTCTCTATTTACCTCAACAAAAGACCAATTGGCTTGAAGTTCAGGTGCTAATTCCTTTATCAGTGGCATTAATCTAAATGCATTCATAAAATCGGCATCATGAATCATATTAATGTTATGCGAAAGACTTGTAAAATCCTTTCTTTCTTTATTATCATTATCATAATCGATAACACTCCAAGACATAGCAATAATTTCATTTTCTTTAAGCGTTGAAATAGCGGAACGATTGATACCCTCAATAGCGGCATAATCGAATGGTGTAATCCAAAATTCCATTTTAAGTGCTCCAGATTTACCCTGTTTTAAATTATGCTGATAAGCAGCATTAGCATAAGGAAAGTCTTTAATCCAAGGCGTATTACCCCAAACCATGGCCCAGTCCTTATTTACGGCAGGCATAAAAACATGATAGTTTTGAGCATGCGCTCCATGACCTCTAAAGTGCAATTCTTCGATAGGAATATATTTTTTGTTGGCGTTCCATTTTTTTATAAAATTACCACCAGAAACATCGGCGTCAACGACCAATTCAAAAATATCCTGTTTAATATCAAGTTGTTCAAATTCCCAGAAATCATCAAAAACTTCAACATAAAAATATAATCGGTTCAAGTCTTTTACCCATCCCACTTTAACGCTAATATCTAAATCGGTTGCATCCAGATTAAACCCGATACCATTTATACTTTCTTTCATTTGGTCTAAGCCAATGGCATAGGTATCTGGAACCAGATTCCAATCGGAAAAGTCACCATCTATTCGAGGCATTTTGTTTTGTGGAAATTGAAAAATTGGGTAAATCGTATCGCGATTAGTTTGCGCATTGCATATAAACAACCCAGAGCTGAAAACTATAACCAATACAACACAAAACAGTACACGCATATCTATTTTTTATTATGTTCAATTCTCTTTGCTACTCGTAAACCTCCTTTTTGTATCCCTATGTCTTCAGGATGGTATTTTTGTGGGTCGAATGCAGGATTTGCAATTGGCACAACAGCTTTTGTATCTTTTAAATGTGCTTCAATTATGGCATCAAGTTCTTTTACTTTATCTGGATATTTTGCTGTAAGGTTATGCACTTCTCCAATATCTTGTTTTAGGTTATATAAAAAATACTGATGTGTAAAATCTTTTCCGTAATTGAAAACACGAATCAGTTTCCAATCGCCATCATGAACAGCAACAGAAGGTGGTAAACAATTGGGTATTTTAGGATTGTGTGGAAAATAGGTAATGATTGGCCCTCTATCTTGATCTTTTCCTTTTAAGGCTTCGGTAATATCGACTCCGTCAATTTTATGTTTTTTGGGAAATTGAATACCTAGTTGATTCAAAATAGTTGGATAAAAATCGGTAGATTGAATCATCACATCCGATCTAGACTCTGGTACTGTTAGTTTTGGCCATACCACAATACAAGGGACTCTCGTACCTCCTTCATAAATAGTAGCTTTACCGCCACGTAAAGGTCGATTGCTTGTGGGTTCAGTTATAAATTCTTCGCCTGATTGTGAAGTTTCACGGATTCCATTATACATGTTTCCTCCATTATCACTAAAAAAGATAATGGCTGTGTTATCACTAATTCCTAACCTATCTATTTCATCTAACAAACGCCCAACTGCTTGATCTAAAGAATGCACCATAGCCGCATACGTTGGCGAATGTTGTAAATCTGTAAAATCTATTTTAGTCTGGTAATACTTTATCAAACTTTCTTTGGCATCAAAAGGCGCATGCACTGAAAATTGCCAATAGTTCATAAAAAAAGGGGTATTCAAATCTCTAGAACGCAACCAATTAATGGCTTCATCAGCCATACGATCTTCTATATGTTCGTACTCATAATTTGCCTTAAAATTTGGATATTTCCATGGTGCGACAAAACTACCTGCTGGACCGGGACCTGGCCAATGGGGTACGTCCATATCAAAACCATGTTGAATAGGTGTATAGGGTGCTCTACCCAAATGCCACTTTCCAAAATGAGCTGTATTGTAACCATCTGCTTTTAACAATTTTCCTAAAGTTGGAATAATAGTATCTAACCTTGTTACTGGCGTACAGGCAATGGATTTAGAATCTGGAGCAGCTTTTGGAGGTCGCGATGCTTTTAATTGTACATTAGGTTGATGTGCAGCAGGAGATGTAATCCCTGTACGTGCAGGTGTTTGCCCTGTTAAAATACTGGCTCGTGTTGGCGAACATAAGGGACTGGCGGCGTATGCTCTATTAAAAGTCATTCCTCGTGCTGCTAGTCGCTCTAAATTGGGCGTTTCGTAAAATTTTGTTTTACCGTATAGTGTTACATCTGCCCAACCCAAATCGTCGGCCAAAATAAACACAATATTTATTTTATTATTGTCAGTATCTTGTGCTTTTACAGCTAAAAAACCTAAACTAAATATTAAAACGGAGATTACTTTTTTCATTTTGCCTTAATAATTTGAAACGTGTATTCACCTTCCTTTTGAAGTGTTAGGGCGTTAAATGATAATCTGTATATGGTATCGCTCCAAACACCGCTTAACTTTTTTTCGTTAAGTTGAATGGTTTCAATAGAGGGCCTTAACAGATTTGCATTATAAATAAGCTCTACAGTTTCTTCTTCAACTTTAATAATAACTTTACCTGGTGTTTCAATATTAACTTCACCCCAAATCATAAAATTAAGTTGATTAGGTTCTATTGTTTTTTTTAGCGAAAATTTCTCTTTTATACTTAATCCGTTTTCCTTTAATTGATAAGTACGCATCCATGATTTTACACCCGCATGCTCTGGATAGGCTTTGGCAATATCTGTAGTAAAGGTTTTTTTATTTTTATTAAAACTTGAATTAGTTGCTTTAAATTTTGTTCCTGGGCTTTGGGCAACACCATTAATTAAAGGTACATTGTGATAATTACTTTGCATGGTCCAAATAGTATAACGATCTGGCCCAAATGTTTTGGCGGTATAAGAACCTACTCCTGTATCAATAAATATGGGTGTGGCATTTATATAAAACATAAATGACCCAACATCATTATGGTTATGGTTTTCTTGATTATACCCTCCTTTTGTAGCCAGAAAAAGACCTTCCTCATTACTCATAAAACAGTATTCTGTTTTAGGATACCATGAATACTCTTGGACTTTAAAAACGGGATCTGTATTGTCTAGTTCTTCAGATATGGTTGCATTTCTTAAAGCTCTATCAATATCTCTATTGTAAGCAATAGTTGTCTCAGGATTTTCTTTTTTCAAATAGGCGGCAAATTGCATCATATCTTGACTACCTACTGCCTCACCAAAACTGTAAATAAAATAAGGATTTCCACGTCCCTTTGCAGAAGCATCTGCAAAATTAACAACCCAACCATTGCCAACATTGGCGCGATAAACGTATTCTGCCATGGCTTTGATTTCAGGTTTATCGAATATGGAAATTTTTCCGGCTGTTAGTTTTTCTAATAATGACAAATAATCGTACATTTTTCCTGCCGCAACGCCCCAATAGCCAGGACCTTCATCGCAAGCACCGTCTTTATCTTCGTTAATAAACATATCTACAGATTGCATGGAACGATACACAGCTTCAGCCAATTTATCTTTATAATTTTCCATCAACATAAAACACTGCAATACATTGGCATTACACCACGGATTCCAGTTGTTAACTTTCGGCTTTTTATTGGCATAAGGCGGAAGTGCTGTCCACCAATAATTCATATTCATATATGGATCGAGTATGCGCTTTTTTACTTCAAATTGAATACGTTCAGAAATAAGTGGATTGACCTTGTCAAACTCATTTTTAAAAAAATAATGTGCCCAAGATAACATAGCTCCAGTTTGCGAGGAATACAATCCAATTAAGTTTTCGTTTATATCGGGGAAATGGTTTTTAACTTCTTTAGCCGAAATTTTAAAATGTGCTGATAACACCCAACTTGTCATCTCACAATTCATAAATATACCATCAATAATCTGATCTAGAAACCGCCCACTACCCTCAGCCAACTCTGCTAAAATTAACGTACTTAGTGCATCCTGATTATCGAAATAAGGATCTTGCATAGTATTACGATTACCTGTTCTGGTATAATCAAGATAATGAGTTGCTCTAACCACCTGCCAATCATAATCTAAATACCCTTCTCCACTTTGAATCAAGCTTTCTTTATGTATTCCAAACAACTTGTCCCAAGCATTACGATTTGAATAATCTGGATATGTAACCCATTTTTGATCTAATACTAGCATTTCTGTGAGTTCTTCTAGTGTGCAAGACTTGGTCAAAAAGTCTCGCTGTGCAAATACCGAAAAGTGAAAAGCAAGCCAAAGACAAAGTATAAAAACAGGTGATTTCTTCATTATTTAATGTTTACTTTAGCTATTAGATAGATTGATATTTTAAAATCCAAACCATATTTTATTGTTATCGATATGAAGCCTCAAATGCCCAATCTCCAGATTGAACCGTAAACATTAAAAACTTATCATCTTCGGCTTTAAATTCTAGACCGTTCAACTGGTTTTTATTTTTATCCTTTTTCCAAACCATAGTACCATTTACTGTTACTATAGTAATTTCCTTATCAGATTTAGGTATACCGATAATAGCCGTTGTATTTTTCGGGGATTCTAATTTTAGTTGATATGATTTCCTGTCTTTTTTCATATCAATATTGATAGTTCCTTTTACGGTTGGAATCGATTTTTGTATCGATTTAAAGTGCACCAACTCGGGCATAACAGTAAACTCGCTCCACCCGACTTTAGTAGGTTTTACGCCTGCCACATATTTTGAAAATATGGTATTTGAACCATTCCACGCATGATTGTAACTACCTCCTTTTGGAAACATTTCATACAATGTAGTCATCTCCTTTTTGTCTACTTGACTTTGATATTGTACCTTCATTCTTTCTAGAGATGCTTTATATCTACCAGCAATACACATGGCTTCTTCTGCAAGCCACTCAAAATGGGGGCTCGAAAAACGATTTGGAATCAGTACGTTATCAACAATTTGGTTATAATATGCTGGATTTGCAATTCCAGAAACAATAGCTATAGCATTTGCTCTATCATCTTTCAATTTTTCTGAATTCGTACTGTAATATCCATTCTTCCAAAACGCTTTATCAAACGCAGGTTTCATTGTTTTCATTCTGTTTGAATACCATTTTATATGCTCAGGTTTACCTAAAACTTCTGCCATTTTTTTAGCTTCTTTTAGAGCGAAATAGTAAAATGCCATTTGAATGGGCTGCTTATCAGCGGTATTTTTAACACCCCAATCTACCCAATCCCAAGAATCTGGACTTTTACCTTTTCGATATTCTGGCAATCCATTTTCTTGCATTGGAAATAAGGCCAAATAGTCGTACACATAAGGATAGGCTTTTTCTAAAGTTTCTTTATCTCCTGTATTTAAATAATAAGGCCAAATACCTTGCGCTATAAATTGCAAAGTTTGTGCAACCAACTCACGAACTCTTAGAGGCCCTAAAGCTCCCATTACTCCGTTCTCACTAAATGCAGTGGTTTGTAAAATGGCTTTTTTTAATAATTGACGTCCAGCATTATCCATAGTATAAAATAAATAACCTACTTGATCTGCTACGTCACCAATCCATAAAGCCCGTTCTCGGTCTGGGCAATCCATAAAATTATCTCGTGCGCAGACAAACAAGGTGTTGTTTCCCATCCACCACAAACGCTGGTAAAAAGGGTCATCAACTTCAAATTTACCAACCATTTCACCAACACTCATCCATCGGTATTTTAACTCGTTTACTTTTACTCCTTTTGGAATGGTATATAATATTTCATGACCGTTCATCCAAGAAAAACTCTCGAAAGACTGTTTACCGTCTTTAGCAATGTACGTTGCAGTAATTCTATTCAATCTGTTGTCTGTTGTAATAAAAATAGTATCTCCCGCTTTAGCGTCTATTTCTAAATAAGGCGTTATTTGTTTATTGAAAGGCAATATGGCTTTTATGGTCGTTCCATCGCTCACAAATGGGAATTTTGAATCGTCGTAATTTTTATAATTTTGTAATCCATGATTAATTAAGTGCGGAACTATATTTGGTTCTACATTGTACCAAGGTGCAACACCCAATTTTCCTTTTTCAACTGCGAAATTCCAGTTACTATCATTAAAACTTTCTGAATACCAAGCTTTATCTGACCAATCGTTTAAAGCTTTAGAAGCATTAAATTTTACAGAATACTGCACCAAAGATTTACTAGCTGGTTCAATTGTATTATCATAGCCTGGGTGTTGTAAGACTTTCCAAGAACTATCTGAAACTACATTTTGCTTACCTATCTCTGATGAAAACAACAAACCACCTTTCCCACTATCTATGTGCGTTCCTTTGTGTGTTTCACGTCCCCAATACCATACTAAAATGGCGATGGTATTTTTTCCCTTTTTTAAATAGGGCTGAATATTTACGGTTTCGTACCAAGAGTTTGCAGGTGTTATGTTTTCTTTACGATTCCATGCTCCTGATTGACTTGGTCCTCTTGATAAACCGCCTTCAAATAAAACCATTTCTCCATTTATCCATAGCCAGAATTTGCTATCTACTGAAATATAAGCTTCAACAACCTCTGGAACTTCATCGATTGTGACTGTTTTACTAAAACTCATCCAAGTATTGGATGGTCCGTCTTCTTCTTGCCAAATCCATTGGGCATTTTGCCAATTTGGGTTGCCGCCAAAAGCTGTTACACTTAATGTTAAAAAAAGAAGTACAGTTATATACTGAATAAATTGAACTGTTTTGGGTTTTGTTGCCATTACTGATTACTTGTATTAAGTGCTTTATTTGGTTTGAAACCGAAAACTAACCAAAGTTTACATAATAGTTATCCTGTAATGTCATGGACTAAAATGAAATTTTAACAAATTCTAACTACTCTTAGGTTCAGTAAACTTCCCAATTTCTCAATTTTACTAGCTATATGCCCAACACCAATAGCGCAATGATGTGAAGGCCCTTGTTTAGACCATTGGTTCATAAATGCTCTGGCTCCTATTGAAAAACGGTAACGGCTATTGGTATTTCCTATATGAAGCACTGGACCTTCTACAGATTCGCCTTCTGCGACTAATAAAAACACATCATCTTTACCTTCTACTACTGAAAGCAACGTCACGGGACCATGTTGCACTGTCATTTGAATAGATAAGCCTTTTCCTGGTTTGCCATGATATACTGGTAACGGTACCAATTGCACTTTCCCTTCTGCAATTGCAAAATGCGCTGGACCATCATGACCTAACATAACGATATCATCATTAAAATCCATGGCATAAAACTCAGAAAACGAACCACCAACACCAAAGGCATCCATGATTTTCATGGCTTGGGCATTTTTCACTTCGTACTCTCCTGCAACTGGAACATTTTTACCTGTTAGTAGCGTATTTCCTGCGATGACAGATGTTACTATATTTTCATATTCGTTAGCCGTTTCCCCTTCATAATAATAAGCCATAGACCCCAAATTATGATTTTCAACCAACTTATCTAATGCTATAGAAGTTTTAGCAGCGCGCTCTAATTCTGATTGTTCACAGGCATCAATAACTTCAAAAATACTTCGAAATTCAGCTATTTTTGTCTCTATCTCTTCCGCGGTTACAGCATCTCGATATTTTTTAACTTCACACATTTCAACAATTTCTATATGTGTCCCAAAAGCTGAAGATTGCTTGGTTAAGTCTGAATACACATCAAGCATGCCACAGTAATAATGTCCTAAAACGCCGAGTCTGTTATTTCGCATTATAGCCGCCACCTTAGCTGCATCTATCCAGTCTTGGATATCATCCCAAACCGATTGTTCATCCAAATAACCAGTAACAAATTCATAATCAATTCCTGAACGATTGAGTACATTAGCAAATTCAGGTACAGAGCATGCTTGACAATGTGCCAACCATTCACCTGTCATTTTACCTCTATCACCTAGTTTATTGAAGTTCTCGTAATCAATGGCTGCTACGGGTTGAATATTTAAAATTATTACAGGGCATTTCACTTTTTGTACCACAGGTAATATTGTAGATGACAAAGCATAAGTAGATACATATAAAAATAAGATATCTACATCTTCTGTTTTTAATATCTGTGCTTTCTCTCTTGCTACCTCAGGAGAATCTACCAAACCAACATTTATCACTTCGGCCCCAAAGCCTTCCATCTTATTAGCAATTTGCTGTTGATAACCTTCTAAACGTTCTAATAAACCTTCAAACTGAGGCCAATAGGTATCTAACCCGATACCAAATAATCCTACTTTCATGTATTAATTTTTGTTATAAATTTTTATTTCTTTTATTGAGGGTGCTTTATCTGCTTCTTCAATAAATATTCTACACTTATTAGAAGTTACCTTCTCAAAATTGTGTTCTTTATTTTTACCACATTTAGTGCCGTTTACCAATATAACCCATTCATTATTATCAAAATATTCAATGGTATACTTTGAAATATGGTCTCCGTTTTCATCAACAACCACTTTGTTAAAGGCTTGTGGCTTCACCCATTCCACCTCTAAATATTGATTTGTTGTACCATTGGCAAGCCATCGGGTTTCTTCGTTGTTATCATTAGCTTTGAAGGCTTCAAATCCGGGTAGTTTTTCTGTTTCAATAAACATAGATGAGGCATTCATCCTACCAATAGATGCTAAATTGCTTGGTGAATCTATTGGGTCTGGAAATTCTGTTTTTGGTAATGCATTCACTTTAAAATCATAAACACCTGACGCTACATTGTATATGATGTAATTACCAACCGCTTCATTTTTTTCTGAACCGACATATTCAACACCTTCAGATTTCTCAGCTAATTGTTCACCTTCATAAATATCATGTTTATCATTTGAAGGCAAATACACCTTAGCCGAAGTGTTTGCTGGAATTTCAATATGAAACGAAGCACCATTATCTTCTTTTTTCCAATTCACAACTACCTTTCCATACATAGATTGATACTCGGTATTTGCAAAAGTTAAGTCGCCAACTACAGCAGGTTTAATAAGCATGTGCTGCATACCTGGTTGTTCTGGATTGGGACGAATACCACCAAATCCTTTTATAAAATAGCCTCCAATACCTGTATAACAGGTATGTATTTGACTATTACCAATGGCAGACCATCGTTCTGGCCAAACGGTTTTACCTTGTTCTAAAAAGTAACCATAACTAGGGTGATGCTTGTCTTGTAGTAGCTCATAAATCAAATCCATACGCTCTCCAGATTCTGTAAAATATCGAGTATAAAGGGCTTGCCCTGAACTTCCTGTATCGTAATAAGGAAATTTATAGAGTACATTATCTTCCAAAACAGCTTCTACTTTTTCTCTTTCTGATGCTGGTGTTACCCCTGCCAATAATGCAAATGCTTGATCTACTTGATACCCCTTTACATATTTACCTGTTTCTGGATGATAAGACAATTTATGAGTAGCTTCTCTTTGTACTTTTAGCCTATTTTTATAGGTATTTGCATCTTCTTTTTTACCTAAAGCTTCTGCTATATGCATCGCATTATCTAACATAAAAGCATACAAACAATTATTAAAATGAACGGCTTCAGGGGAATTACTGCTTGTCCAAAAATTACCTCTTGGTGTACACCAATCACCTAAACCAGGGAATTCTCTTGCACCTTGTTTTCCTGCTTTTAAAGCGCCTCCTGTTTTGTACTTTGAATTATCATAGAGCCATTGCATCCATTTTTGCATAGACTCGTAATTATCTTCTAATACCTTTTTATCTCCCAACATTCTATAGGTTTCCCATACAGTTAATGGGCTATTGGCTTTCCACATTAAAAACGGACGATCTTCTTCATTTATAACACCCCTGATTTGACCATCATACAACTGAGCATCTCGGGTATATTGTAAATACTGATCCATATAAGCACCACTTTCAAAATTGGGTAAAGCATCGCCGTACATGGCGGCTACTGTAACTTCTCCCCAACCTCGACGTTCTCTGTGTGGGCAGTCAACTAAAATACCATCCATAGTATTAGCCAAATACGTATTTAAATTGATTTGATAAATTTTATTGAGTTGCTCATTTGAGGATGTAAATTTGCTAATTCGCTTACGATTATTAGTAATAACATAACCCTTAATATCTTCTAATTTAGGCTCATAGTTCAAACCATAAGCGGTAATCCATCGTCCTCCAGCCACATTAAATCGGTTTTGGAATTTTCCTTGTCCTGATTTACCATAGATATATTTACTCTTTTGGTTCCAGTTCATGACCACTTCCGTTTGATCACTAATTTTAAACGTAATAGAATCGCCTTCTACACCATTATACAAATCCATTTCAAAGAAACCGGTGTAGTTTTCTCCCATATCTACACGATAGGTACCGTCTTCATTTTTATCAATAGCAATAGCTTTTATCTCTTTAAATTTAACTTGTGGCTCTACTATTTGCGCACTTAGAGTAGTTTTAATAGGACTGTATAAGGCGCGAACTTTTCTATCTTTTTTACTATTTATAGCAAAATTAATGTTGTTTCCTTTAGCTATTTTTGCATTTAATGCTTCATGCTTATAAACAACTGCATGCTCCCAATTCGTATCATCATAGTCTGATGTATTCCAATTGTCCTCACGTTTTCTATCGTCAATAGTTTCACCGCCAAAACGCAAAACATCCCAATCACCAAAATACTCGCTATGGCTCTTTTTAGTTATCCAAGTTTCGTCTGTACTTAGCGTTATCTCCTCATTCTCTGTTTGAATTTCGGCTTGCGCTTTAAACACAAAAGGGATATTTCTGTATTCTCTAATTCGTCGCCATCTAGACCAACCTGCAGCATGCCAAACAGCAATCACATTATCGCCTTTCTTCAGTTTATCCGAAATGTCATAAGTTAAATAAGGAATCCTTTTTTTCATGTATGATGATACTGGATTCAACACATTATCCGTAATTTTTTCACCATTTACATATAATTCATGATAACCGAAAGAACCCACAAACACAAATGCCGAAGATGGATTTTCTTTTAATTCAAAATTCTTTCTATACCAATTATGGTCTGTCTTTTCTTGGTCTGGTTTCATAATCCAATCCCCTTTCCAGTCAGATTGGTTTAATAAGCCCATAGAAAATGTAGCGGGTTCACTCCAATTTGAAGCGATTTTATCTCTATCCCAAATTTTTACTTTCCAGAAGTACTGTTTCGCTGATTCTAGAGCTTTTCCTTGATAATTGATATTTACCGATTGGTTGGTTTCAGTTTTACCTGAATCCCAAACATCACCATTATTGCTTTCCAAATTTTCTAAAGTACTAGACACTAAAATTTGATACGCCGATTGTTTCTGACCCCTTGTTTGCACATCTTCTAAAAGTTTCCAACTTAACCTTGGCGCCGTGTTATCAATACCCAAAGGGTTTGATTTATATTCACATTTAAGGTCCGTAACCTTTACTTGGGAAGGTTTCGTATTACAACTGCCAAACAGATTAAGAACCAATACAATGATTAGATAGGTTCCAAAATTCCTTAGATACTTCATTTTAACACTTTGATTTTTTATTTTGAATCTGATATACGTATGATGTGTTTACCCGATGATACATTAAATACATTAGCACTAACTGATGTATTATTTAATTTGATTTGTTCTTTTTTATAGTAAGGTAACTGCACAATAGCTTCTGATTGTTCTGGCACCGAAATAGTCCAAACAACTTTTGAATCTTCTTTTTTCCAATAACTTTCTATGGTGCCTTGCGGCGATTTGTGCGTTACCTCAACCCAATCTACCCCTTCAAGAAACGTTGGTTTTAAATAGAACTTTTTAAATCCAGGGTATTCTGCATTAGGTCTGATGCCTCCTAAACTTTCATGAAACGAAGCAGCAAATCCACTTTGCATGGGATGGTTAAATGAGTGTCGATAATACCGTTTAGTTTTATCCCAATTATTAACACCCTCCGGCCATACAGTTAAATCGTGCTCCTCGGTCATAAATCCTAAACTTGGATAATCAGTAATACTCCATAAGTGCTTGGTTATGGCATCATGTCCATAATCATTCAGTACAGTGTAAAGTGGACGATGTCCAAATATACCCGTGCTGTAATGCCCCTTTTTATCTCTCATTATAATGGTAGCCAAATTATCAGCGACCAACTGCTCCAAGCCTTCAGGAACTAAACCAGAATATATTGCAAAAGCATTACCCGTTTGAGAACCATATGATTTCGTTTCTGCATTAAAAAAAGTTTGATTAAAAGCGGTCTTTACCATTTTGGCTTTTTCAGCATAATTATTAGCGGCTTCTCTTTTTTCTAAAACCATTGCCATTTTTTCCATTGATACTAAAGACTGATAATACAACGCGGTAGACGTCAAAGCTGGTGCTGTATCCATTTCTGGATTACCTCCAGGAGGACACCAATCTCCAAATCCGCCGTTTATAATACCATCTTCTTGTACTTTTTCATCTAAATAGGCCATCCAACCTTCCATCATCTCCCAAGCGCCTTGAATAATTGACTTATCGCCATAATACACATACGAAAACCATGGTACCATAATGGTGGCAGCCCCCCAGTCTGGTCGTGCTTGTAAACAGAGACGCTTTCCAACGGAAATATTTGCAGGTGTGCGCGCATCATAAGGAAAAGGGTCTTTAAAATGTGCCTGCGATACCCCTAAAACCGTTTCCATATCAGACGATGTTTTTTGCCACAAACACTTCAAATCGAAGTTAAAACTAGCTGCTTCGGCAACCACGTAGGCATCACCCATCCAAGCACAGCGCTCGCGATGTGGACAATCACTTAACAACCCTTGAATATTATCTTCAATGGTCCACATGGACACCTCATAAAATTTATTGATAAGCATATCAGAACATTTAAACGTCCCTATACGTTCTGCATCGGTGCGTACTAGCCAACCCGTAAATTGACTTAAATCTGGCTTTTCACTGAGTCCTTCAATTTGAACATAGCGAAAGGCATGATAGGTAAAACGGGGTTCCCAAGTTTCAGTTCCATCACCCTTACAGATATATATATCGGTTTGGGTATTTCCAGTAACGTGAATACCAGTAGATGCAGGGTCTATGTTTTGTTTATTGGGCATGAGATGTTCGGCAAAACGCATTTTTACAACAGTACCTTCCTTTTCTTTTACGGAAATGGCTAACCAACCCGTCATGTTTTGCCCCATATCCAATATCCAACCCTTTTCCGCTTTCCAAATAGAAATAGGTTTAATTGGTCTGATCTTTCGCATGGGTTCTAATTCCTGCTTAATCAAAGTATTTTTAGGTACTTCCATTAATTCTGCAGTATCCCATGATGTATCATCATAATTAAAACTGCACCAATCTTTAATTTCCTCTCTGGCATCATAAGTTTCTCCATGGTAAATATTATCAAAAAGAATAGGACTGCTATGAACTTTCCAGCTTTCATCGGTTACAATCTGCTCCTTTGTTCCGTCTTTATAAACTATGTTTAATATTAATATTGCTCGAGGTTTGCCGTATGAAAGTCCAGGTGAAAATGCCATATTTTGCCCATAAAACCCATTACCTAACATTACTCCCAAACTGTTGTTTTTACGAAGCGCTTCGGTTACATTATGACGTACATAAAAAGCCCGCTTGTTGTATGAGGTTTGTGCAGGGTCGAGTACACGGTCCCCTACTTTTTCACCATTTAAATACAGCTCATAAAGCCCTAATCCACAAACGGCTACTTCTGCATATGACACTTCTTTAGTTATTGAAAATGATTTTCTTAAAAGCACAGAAGGATGGGTTTTGCGTCGAGTTACTTTTAAGTCTTCCTCTTTAGGGACCCAAGTATTAATATCCATGGGGGGTTGGTTGCGCACCAAATCTCTCGCAGCCCATTCTTCAGGGCGATGGTCTTTGGTGTAGCCAATCCATTTTGCATCATTCCACTTTATTGAAGTGATTGAATCAACCTGAGCACTTAATACATTTGATTGCAAATAGCTATTTAATAGAAAGCATATTGCTACAAAACGTATTACTAAAATTGTATTTTTCTTTAAAGTTGTCAATTTCATTAATTTAATGTTCATTTGAATTATAAATTTCAATTTCTGAAATTTCAGGAATATCATTTGAAGCAATTATTAGAATTCTACATTTTGACGTGGTTACTTCTTGAAATTTGTGAGTCTTGTATGTACCGCAAGATGTGTCTTCTGCCAAATCAATCCATTCTCCATTTTTAAAGTACTGAATTTTATAGTTTGAAATATGATTGCGCTTTTCGTTTATGATAATTTTATTAAACGTTTGTGGTTTAAACCATTCTACCTCTAACCATTCGTTTGTGTTTGAACTGGCTTTCCAGAACGTTTTTTCGTTTTCATCATTTGCTCGAAAGGCTTCAAAAAGTGGTAGTTTTTCAGAATCAATGGTCATTGTAGAAGCGTTTATACGCCCTATTAATGCCAAGTTATCAGGTTTATTTATTGGGTCTGGGTAACTTACTGTGGGTAATTCTGAAACTTCAAAATCATAAATACCAGAAGCAACTTCAAAAATGATATAATTTCCAACGGCATCACTTTTTTCTGAGCCTATATATTTAATACCTTCTGATTTTTCTGCACTAATACAACCCTCAAAAACAGATTCAATTCGGTTTGCTGGAATATAAACTTTAGCAGATGTATTTACAGGAATTTCAATATGAAAAGCGGCTGCTTCATCATTTATTTTCCAATTCGATACTATTTTGCCATATGTAGATTGAAAGCTTGTATTGGTGAAAGTTAAATCACCTACAGGGGTGGGTTTTACTATAAACTGTTGCATCCCTGGTTGTTCAGGGTCTGGACGAATACCCGCAAAACCTTTTATAAAATAACCTCCAATACCCGTGTAACACGTATGAATTTGACTATTCCCAATTGCCGACCACCGCTCAGGCCATACCGTTTTACCTTGCTCTAAAAAGTAGCCATAGCTCGGGTGGTGTTTATCTTTCAGTAATTCATAAATTAAATCCATACGCTCTCCATGTTCTATAAAATAGCGGGTGTAAAGGGCTTGCCCAGAACTACCAGTATCATAGTATGGAAATTTATAAAGTATTTGGTCTACTAAATTATTGTAAACCTTTTGCTTTTCTGCTTGTGGTGTAACTCCGGATAACAAAGCAAAGGCTTGATTTACCTGATGACCTTCGCCGTACTTTCCAGTTTTTTCGTTATATATTTCTTGGTGCGTTGCTTTTCGTTGCACCGTTAAACGGTCTGCAAATAATTTTACATCTTCTTTCTTATTCAGCGTTTTTGCTATTTCTAAAGCCGATTCGAGCATATAGGCATACACGCAATTATTGAAATGTTCAGACTCAGGAGAATTACTCGATGTCCAAAAATTGCCTCTAGGTGTACACCAATCACCTAAACCCGGAAATTCTAAAGTGCCTTGTGCACCAATTTTAAGTGCACCACCAGTATCATAATCTGAATGTTCATAAAGCCAATGCATCCATTTTTTAAGTGTAGGGTAATGATTTTCTAATAATTGTTTGTCTCCCAACATACGGTAGGTTTCCCAAATAGTAATAGGGCTGTTGGCCATCCACATTAAAAACTCAAAATCGTCGCCATTTATTACCGCTCGCATTTTACCATCATCGGCCTGTGCGTCTTGCATAAACTGTGCGTATTGCATCATATAGGCCCCACTTTCAAAATTTGGCAATGCATCACCGTACATAGCGGCTACAGTAACCTCTCCCCAACCACGGCGTTCTCGATGTGGGCAATCTACCAAAATACCATCTATTGTATTGGCGATGTAGGTATTCAAATTCACTTGGTAAATCTTGTTCAAAAGCTCACTTGAGCTTTTATATTTACTAATTTGTTTTCGGTTGTTGGTAATAACGTAACCTTTTATGTCTTTTAATTCAGGTTTATAATTAATCCCATAAACCGTTACAAAGCGACCTCCAGCCAAATTAAATCGGTTAGTAAAATGTCCTTCTCCGGTTTCATCATAAATATATTTACTACGCTGTTCCCAAGAAGTGGACACCTCTTTATGGTCGGCTATTTCAAAAGTAACCGTATCACCTTCTTTACCATTGTGCAGGTTCATTTCAAAATAACCTGTATAATTTTCGCCCATATCAATCACATAATTACCTTCTTTATTCTTTTCAACACCAACAGGTTTAACCTCCTTAAATTTTACTTGTGGTTCCACCATTTGTGCACTTAGAGTTGCGGTAATTTTACTTATTGGTGGGTTAGCATCTGTACTTGGTGCTCGTATAGCCCCTTTAGGTCCCAAATTGATATTGGTTACTTCAACATCTTGCATATCTGTTTCATCAAAAACAACAGCATTTGCCCAAGCACTGTCATTATATTCTGCAGTATTCCAATCTTCTTCTCGTAAACGTTCGTCAATAATTTCGCCACCAAAATCCAAAATATCCCAAGAGCTATGGTAAGCACTATAGCTTTTTTTACATTTCCACGCCCCATCTGAAACTAAGGTGATGTTGTCGTACCCCATATTAATATTGGCCTGAGCTTTGAAAACAAAAGGCGGGTCGAAATATGCTTTTATGCGACCCCATCTTGCCCAACCTGCGGCATGCCAAATACCAATGACATTATCACCTTCTACCAAATAATCTTTTATATTGTAAGTAAGATAAGGCAGGCGTTTTTTCATAAAGGAATTTACAGGATTCATAACTTCATCTCCAACTTTTTTGCCATTTACATATAATTCATGATAGCCAAAAGAGGCCACATGAATGAATGCGGATTGAGGCGTTCTTTCTAAAGTGAATTTTTTTCTATACCAATTATGGTCTTTTTTGTTTTGGTCTTTTTTGTAAATCCATTCGGCTTTCCAATCTTCTGGGTTCAATAAGCCCATTGAAAACTTGGCGACTTCACTCCAATTGGATTCTAAATTATTAGCATCCCAAATTTTCACTTTCCAGAAATACTGTTTTCCAGATTCTAAAGGTTTTCCTGAAAACTCAATGTTGACCGATTTATCCGCTTTAAATTTACCTGAGTCCCAAACATCACCTTTATCATTTTTTAATCCTTCAATATTACTAGACACTAATATTTGATAAGCGGTTTGTTTTTGTCCTCTCTGGTTGTTTTCATCAATTAATTTCCAACCAAATCTTGGCATTGTATTATCGATACCGAGAGGATTTGTACGGTACTCACATTTTAAATCTTTAACTCTTAAAAGCGATTGCCCACAAGAGACACATATTAGTCCACTTATAATTATTAACAATAATATAGAACTTGGAAAAATGCTGCCAGCGTTCTTTAGTTTCATGCGATATATTATTTGGTTTAGTTTGAAAGTAATAAATAAAACTAAAAACACATAGATTACTATCCTGTCCCCTCCCGCAAGATTTCAATCCACTTCATTTATAACTTGTTTGTAAATTTCTTTTGATTTATCCAAATTCACAATTAACAAATTGATATATTAGTTGCACAAAATGATATGATAAATAAATACAGAAAATACTTAATAACCAGTAATATAGAAACTTTATGGGGCTTTTATATTAATAATTTAGGACGAAATGTTATTGAAAAAAACACAGAATATCCTTCTAAAGATCACCCAGACCAATATATATTTACATGGGATAAAGGGCGTATATTAAACGAATTTCATATAGTTCTAATCACTAAGGGCGAAGGTATTTTTGAAAGTAAGGCTACGGGAAAAATAAACGTATCCGATGGTGATGCTTTTTTATTATTTCCTGGTATCTGGCACCGTTATAAACCAAAAAAAAGTACAGGTTGGACTGAACGATGGGTAGGATTTTCAGGTAAGATTGCTTCTCAATTCCTATCAAATGGGTTTTTCAGTACAAATGAACCTGTAATATCAAAGTGTAACAAACCTTCTATATTACAACATTTTAATTCGCTCTTTAAATTATTTGATGAAGAACCTTATGGTTTTCAGCGCACAGCATCGGGCATTTGCCTGCAGCTTATGGCTGATTTATATAATATTAAAAGTGGTGGCAGTAATATTGAAAGTTTAAACTCGCTAGTAGCAAAAGCCAAAAGCATCATGTACAAAAATATTTATTCAACTTTAAATTTGAAAAAAGTAGCACAAGAATTAGGTGTAAGTTATTCCAAATTTAGGATTGATTTTAAAAAGCAAACAGGTATTTCGCCATTACAGTACCATTTGCTTCTTAAAATAGAAAAATCAAAAGAATTACTTTTAAATACCTCAAAAAGCCAAAAAGAAATTGCTTTTGAACTCGGTTTTGAATCGGACGTTTATTTTAATCGCTTATTTAAAAATAAAACTGGTTTAGCTCCAGGAAAATTTAGAAATTCATCAAATTAATTAGCTTATTGTAATTGTTATTTCTAACACCTTCTTTTCATCAAAAAAGATTTCGAAAGGTAGAGCTTCTACACCAGGCACCATATTAAAGGTTCTTTTACTTTGTAGCGTCTTCAATTTAATTGGAGCATTGGCTTTAATAGTAACTAATCCTTCAGGTTTTTGAATGGTAACTTCCGTATCGCTTACACTAGAAACAACCTCATTGTTTGGCGAAACAATAGGTAATACAAAAGCAGTTGGCGAAGTAATATTCTGGTCTGTTTTTACTGAAATTACCGTTTGATTTACATCACACTTATATCTAATATCGAATTTAGAAGCTGTTTCTTTTACTTCTTCTCTAGCTACATTTTTCAATTTTACATCTGCAACCAATTCAATAGTGTCATTTTCATCTTTAGAAGTAACTGTAGCTGGTAAATCGTATAAATTTGTGTACCAAACTCCATCTATAAATGTTTCAACCCGAGGTGTTAAACAAATATCTTTTCCTGGTTGTGCTTGTTGATTATTTTTCTCAACCATTTGATACTTTGCCATACTAGCAGCACATAGCAAACCCACTTTATTGTGATATAATAGACCTAATGCACCACCAGAAGCTTGACGAAAATCTTCTTTGTAATGGTACTCTGCATCGTAAGCACTTACAGTTCCTCTCCAATCCCCTCTTGCAAAAAGGTATACATCTAAATCTTTAAAGTGCTTTACACCATCTGCGGTAGCTCTTGGTAAACTAGCGTTTGAATTAATTTTTGGTAAATGACCCCAGTGGTCTAACAATGCTGCTAAAGGTTTCGCATGCGTAAACGTGTGGTGTACACAAGGAGGAATACCAGCTTCCACAAAACCAGGCCCTCCATGAATAAGTCCATCTGCTGTACAGCGTTGCAACAGTTCCGTGTTTTTTACAGCAGCTGTTCCAAAAGCAGGATTTATGTGCGCCATCATCCCAAAGGCTGGTTGACTTCCGTCACAGGTGCGGCTTCCCCAATAGCTCCACTTATACATTCTGTTACCCCAACTGTTATCCCAAGCTCCATCTGGTAACATGAATTCTAGATGACTGTTCAACGATTTTGTTAATATTTGTAGTAGCTCTTCATCTTTTTCTTTTAGCGCGTACATTACTAAACTGTTTAAGGTTTCTTCTACATTATATCCTAAATCAACACCATGTAATCCTTTTTCGCTTAGTTTACTAGAACTCTTTTTACATTCTCCAAACAATAAGCCTTCATTTGCAGTAAAATATGCTTTTACCTCAGAAGCTAATTTTTTACTCTTGGCTTTAAAATCGTCTCTGTTTAAAATATTACCCATTAAATTTAAACCATAGACGGCTGTTCCTGGATAATTAATATTAGTAAAGTCTATAGTAAATGTATCATATACAAATTGTCCTGCTTTTTCTAAACGTGCTGTCCATTCTTTTTGCGTTGCCTCGTCTAAAACATGACCATGATAATGCAATGCTTCTGCTAAAGCTATTGCTCCAAAAACGGTAATTCCTTTCCAAGATTTCGGATTTTTAATTACGGTCCAAGCCCCATCATCTTGAGAAACATTATTTTCTGCCCAAGTCATAACTAATTTGGCAGCTTCAGTATATTTTACATCTCCTGATATATCAGCCATATATAAAAATGGATACACCGCATCCATACATCGACCATGTATATGTGAACACGACGGGCAACCTAAAGCGCCATGTTCTTCCAAATTAGAAGGGTTATTAATTTGTACTTTTATCATCCCATCACACCAGTCTTTCAAAAGACCTGAAATTAGATTTTTGAATTCTAGAGAGTGTTCAGGATGATTTTCACATGCATTTAAAATTCCAGCTATCGGAAGAGAAATCCCTACTCCTGCCAGTGTTGATAGTTGTATAAAGTTACGTCTTTTCATCTGTTAAATTTTACTGTTTTTTATTGGTCAGATATAATTTGCCAATAATTATTTTGGTTGGTATCAACTTCTTGATATGGCTTATTTCATATTTAATAAATCACATAATTTATTACCTTTTGAAAAGTATTTAAAATTAGGTATTTATCTGTCCTGTTTTGTCCTGTATTATTCCATTAAAAAAAGCCAGAAAATCGTTTTCTGGCTTTTTTAATATAAATTGTAGAAAGTATATTATCTCTTTATGAGTTTGGTGTGGTACACTTTATTGGTATCATCAACAACCTTAACAAGATAAACTCCAGATTCAAAATGATTATCAACTTCAAGTTTATTATTACTGGTAGAGTTTTGATAAACAACCTTTCCTAAAATATCATAAATACTAACTTTTACTCCATTCATATTTTTAAAAGCTATGGTAAATCTATCCGCTGAAGGATTAGGATAAACTTTTATTGTTGATGACAAAAATTCATTATCATCAACACTTAGCGCTACACTTGTTGGAATAGCTTCCCATACGCTTCTGGTATCTGATTCTGGAACGATACTATGTGTTACGGTTCCATCTACTTCTTGATACAAATATCTACCATTAGTTCTAGATTCAAATCTATAAGTGTCTTCGGTGTCGTTATATTCTATAGTCCATGTTTTATCTGTATCACTTGATGGAGCTGCTGCTCCAGTGCTAACGACACGATATGCACCTCCAGAAAAATTAGCACCTGGTGCACGCAAAATACCAACAGTTTCACTATCGATATTAAAATATGCTCCACTTACTACGAAGGTCCAATGTGTGTTTTGAGCTTCACCTGAGTCTGTCATTACAACTGGTTCAGCACTTGATCCTACAGCCGTTAGAAATTGCCCTGTGGCCAGGTTTCTTAACCTAAAAATATTATCAGAAGGCGGTGTACCAGAATTATCTACAACTTCCTCTCTTTGATATGTTGTATTTGCCCACCTAATTTGTGCCCTACCTCCTTTAACGCGATATACACCATACCTAATACCAGATTCTAATCCTCTTTCTGGATCAGGAATTTCATAATTAAAAGGGTCACCTCCAATTACTGCATCACAATAATGAATTTTTTTTGTAGCATCGTTTGGATCTACTCTAAAACCTACCTCTAATTCAAAATCGATTTCCTCATCCTTATTTACTCGCTTTAAAAAAACCACTTCCCTTCCACTACCTGATCCGCCCCTCTCTAAGATACGTTCCGCATAAATATCGAATGCAACTTGCTTATCTGCATCTATACCGGTGCCATAAACGGGTTTAGCTAAATACAAACAAATTGCCGGGTCTGGCGGACCACCTCCACCTGTATGCTTTCCTTTGGCTTGAGCTATATAAGTTCCATCTTGACTAAAACTGCCAGCATCACCTACCTCTAAAATCCTAAACGTTCCAGTAAATCTGGCATAACTCCCTACACCTGTTTCACCAGATCTAGGTAAGGAGCGCTCTATTCTGGGTTGTAAGGTGTTTGGAGCATCCCAGTGGTTAGAGCCAACAGTAATATTATAAACGCCCCAAGTTTTTCCATAAACATTACTTTCTGAGTAATCGGAGTAGCAACTTCTATCGTCAACAGTCCCAACATTATCAGGGTTTGACACATCTACATTTCTAGTATTATTGTTTTCGAATTCCCCTGAAGCTGGACAAGTTAAATCTGTACTTGTATCTTCATCAGGAGCTGTTTGCGCTTTTAAAAAAAGTGAGAAAAGGGTAAAACCGAAAAATATAAAAGATTTGAGAGTATTTTTTTTCATAGCCATCATTAGTTGTATTACCTAGACAATTTTATAGAATTCGAAATTAATTAATAAACTAAACATTGCTATCCTGAACTATGCTGACCTCAAGTCAAGCCAGCCCTATTTAAAAAAAAAAAGCATAAAAACCTAATGAATTTTTCTCATAATTTCAGGACTATTAATTAATCAGCTTTAAAACAACAGGTCCAATTAAACCAGAAGATTCTAACTCGATTTCATTTTTCTTAGGTGGGTTGGTAGTCCATGTTTTCTTTTTATCCTTTGGTCGAGAATTATCAAAAATGAGCTGATTTCTCCAAGTATTTGTCACTTTAATTTCGAGTTTATTTACTCCTTTTTGAATCACATTGGAAATATCAAAAACAAATGGCGGCGCCCATTTTACACCTACTTTTTTACCATTGCAAAATACCTCTGCAATATTAGCAACTTTACCTAAATCTAAAAATACAGGTTTGCCTTCCGTTTCTACTTGTATGGATTTTGAGTAGGTAGTTGTACCAGAATAATGCTTTATGGCTTCATTGGATAATTCAGTTAATGACTTTAATTCTGTTATTTCGAAAGTTTCAGGAGTTTCCCAACCTTTTTCAAAACTTAAAGTCCAATCTAACTGAAGATTTCTTTTATGAACTTCCATAGTTTTTGAAATAACCTCTTTACCTTGATAAAACTTGTATTCGCCCGAATGCGTAGTAATAAGTTCATCACCTTTAAATGCTATTTCTGGTAAATTTTCAGTATCAAGTATTCTAAACCATCCCATTTCAGCGTTTAAAATAACCTCATCTTCTAAAACAACTTTTGAAGCCAATGGTGTTTTATCAGCTTTAGTAAAAACAATTATTGCAGATCCGCTTGATGGTAATGATAAGGCCACATTTGTTCTATCGCTTAAAGCCTTCCAAACCTTAGCATCTTCTTGAATTCCTGTAAAAGCATCCCATATTTGAGGACTGCCTTTTGCATTAAAACTAAGAGACACATCAACTGGTTTATCCATTTTGGAAGCAACAAAATAAATATCGGCATCATTAGTTTTTCGGTGAATCCAATTAATCTCTAAACCTTCAGGTACAATTACATCTGGAGCAATACGTTCTGCCTCAAGCACCTCATCTAATGTTTTCCCCCAATATACTTTTCCTTTACCTATTTGTTTTACACCACTTTCAGAATCTCCCCAAAGTTCATCTGCAATAGTACGAAGACTTTTTAAATCATTTTCATCATCCATTAAACTTGGTGAATCTAAAGGTTTGTCACCAAGTATTACAGCACCACCTTCCACTAAATCTTTCAATTTTTTTGCGGTAGACAGCAACATTTGTTTAGAATCTCTTAATGTGATCACGCGATAGTCCCCTCCATCTTTTACATGAATTTTACCATTTTTAATACTTAGTTTTTCCTGAAGGACTTCAGCATTTAAATAATCAAACCTATAGCCTTTGGGGAAATAATCTAAATCGAATGGTGGGCGTTCATAGTGATCACCGTAATACCTAAGTACATCAGCCGCGTATTCACCTTGTTGTAATACAAATTGGTTTCTACTTAAGTATTCTGTCCAATCGTTCATATAAGCCCACCAAGTTTGTTGCCTTACTAATGGAAACCCAATATGTCCACCAAAACTTGACCCCGGATAAACATTGGTTTGCGGTGTATGAGAAAACGTATGAAATACTAAATGATTAACCCCTTTTGCAAAATTATAGTCTATTAAATATTTTACAGAAAACGGATGTTCGTTCCATTTTACACCAAGTTGTGTACAAGCTTCTGCAGCAAGCATTGGCTTGTTATAAAGGTGAGTTGCAGATGCTGCGTTGTAAATTGGTTTAGCATATTCGTTTTGAGCAGATGGTGCTTTAGGATACCAAAACTCTGTCATAGGTATATCACTAACGCCATAATAACGCATAGGGTCTATGGGCAGCACTTCGCCTCCTGCACCTTCGGTATATACTTCAGCCCCCATATCATGCGCTACTGTTGCAAAATGTTTAAAGAAATTATCAATAAACACTTCATCCATGGTGTGTCTTAAGTCTCTTAAAAACTTAGTGGTTATCTCAGGGCTATCCACAATATATCCCATAGTTGTAGGCAAGTATGTTTTCATACTATAGCCTCTTCGGGTTTCAAATTCAAAAAACATGTCCTCAGAATTGATAGTCCAAGTAGGTACATGACTTTCCCAACTATCAATAAGTAATCCATGTAATTTACCATTACCAATTGGACCGCCATCTTTTATTAAATTACCAATCATCCCGTTTCGTAAATGATTCTCAATGGCAATTTTATCAAGCTTGCTGGATTCCCAACCTGTAGCTTCTGGAACTGCAGGTTTATTGGTTAAGCGCATATTAATATGCCCAAAACGCACGATGGTCCAATTTCCATTAGGAACTTCCCAAGTTAAATTTCCTTCAGAAGTCATTTTATCTGTAAGATTAATAATATTTTCAGATGAAATTATGGTGTTTTCAGCATAATCATATTGCACATTTTTTTCAAGGCGTCTTAATACTTTTGCTGCTCTTGCTTCATGATTATGAAATTTCGGTTTTGAACTCAGTCGGATAAATTCTGGAGCTATTGTATGTTTACCCCCAAATGTAAATACAAATGTATTTGAAGTAGTTTCAGGAATGGCTAGCGTTAAATGTTTTCTCCTATCATTCCAATTAGCGTCTGGTAAATTTATAGTAGTAATTGCTGTTAATCTATTACCAATCAATGCTTCAACCTTAATAGCCACATCTAGTTTAGGGTATTCTGTGCCCATAATAATATGACGCGATTGCGGTAAAGTGATTGTTCGTAATGTAATTGCTTCATTAAAAGTAGCCTTTACCCAAGCGTCTTGATTGTTTATTTTTGAAATACCATTGGCTCTATACGCTTCTAAAGGTTTATCTAGTCGCGTTGTAGTTCTTGTTACATTAATTTTTGAATTAGGGTTAAAAATATCTTCCCAAGGTACCACTGTATTATTTGTTTCAATTTTTGAAGGATTAAATGGTTCTGAATCGTCACCTTCAACTGTTGGAAATGCCAATACTTGAATATCTTTATAATCATAATCTGGCGTTTTATATAGGGAATCTATTTTTAAAACTTCATCAAATGTTTTGTTTCCCGAAATATGATAAACAGTTTCTACAACTTCACGTTGTGCTTCTTCAACAGGCACCCATGGGCCGCCCGTCATAGACCAACCTGGACAATTTTGCATGGTGAATTTTAACCCTAAGCGCTTACATTCGTCAGCCGTATGACGAATCATATCCTCCCATTCGGGTGATAAAATTTTAATGGGTTCTACATTAGGATATAGTCGTCCTGCTTTATTAAATAGATGAATTCCTTGAAGACCAGCTTCTTTTATAGCTTCTAAATCTAAGGTTAGGCCTTCTTTACTTATATTATTTCCGTTTAGATGAAACCAGGTTTCTGGATAGTATTTTTTAGATGGGTTATTAAACTCATTCTTTAGTTCTTGCAATGTTAAATTTCCAATAGCATTGGTTACCTCATTATTTTCTGTTTTACAACCAAAAACTAAAAACAATACTAAAAACAGGGAAAAAACATACTTCATATTAACGAACAATTATTATGTCTTGGAAATAAGTCATATTATTAAAATAAAGTATCCTGTTGCATCATGTAAAAGTCAAGAATATCCTAATTAGATGCCATAATGGGATAAGTAACTATAGCACTAGCTTTAAACCCAATACGATGCGATTTCACCTGTAATCTTGTGCCTTCGGGTAATACTAATGGTTTTTGATACACCTCCCAAGATGGCGGTACTTTTTCTCCAGATTTCACAATTTTATACCCAATGGAAGCACCTTCTGTTTCGCAGGTTATTGAAATTTTTTCATTATCGTTATTAATCACAGGTGCAGATGTTATTGGTTGTGTAGTTTTACCATTCCAGAGTTTCTTAATCAATTCCCTTTCAGGTAAATTAGGATTATCTCCAATAACTTTGAGCCATTTATCCATTTCAGTTCTTAACTCATTAATTTTGTCCTGATATGCAGGGTTATTTGCAATATTATTCAATTCGTATGGGTCCACCGAACAGTCGAATAATTCTTCTTGAGGCTTGCTTCCCCTAAACCATTGGCTTTGAATTTCATTTAATTTACCTTCTTCACGCAATCGCAACAATTCTTGCATTGTCGGAATACGTTCTCTATACTCAATAGGTAGATAATATCCTTGCTCTGGACGGTAATTTCTAATGTATTTAAATTGCTTGTCTCGTACAGCTCTAATCACATCGGTTTCTGCATCAAAACGGTCTGCCGCTGCATGAATATAATCGCGGGCTTTTGTTTTATACTTACCTAAAAATGCTTGCCCCTGCATGTATGGTTTTGGCGCTTCACCGATTAAGGACAATAAGGTTGGTGCAAAATCGACAAAACTTATTAATTGATCATCTTTTGTTCCTGCTTGGAGTTTTTTCGGAAAACGAATAATCATGGGTGTATTTAACCCAGAATCGTAAATCAATCGTTTTTCTCTTGGTAGTGGACCGCCATGGTCTCCATAGAAAAAAATAATGGTGTTTTCAAGCAACCCATCATCTTCTAACTGCTTTAACACAGCGCCTACTTGCTTATCCATTTCAGCAATATTGTTATAGAGTTTCCACATATCGCGACGTGTTTTTTCCGTATCGGGTAAGTAGGGAGGAATATCAAATTTAGTATCCTTCGGAAGATGTTTTGGCGTGTCTTCTTCGTTCATTCTATTATTGGCATGGGATTTACCAAAGTTTTTCCATTTGTAGTCTTCATCTCCAGCGTAGTAATGACGGGTTTCAATTTCTCTAAAGCCATAAGGCTCAAACAAGCCTGATTCGTGCGTTTCTGTGAAATTAAATACCGAAAAGAACGGCTGATTATCTTTTCTGTTGCGCCAGTGCGCATAAGGACTACTCTCATCCCAAGCGGTAACAGGTTCTTTAAACTGGTAATCGGTTTTATAGTTATTGGTACAATAATAACCTTGCATACGCATCCACTCACTTATCATTTTAACTTCTGAAGGCGGAACAGCTTCATAAGCAGGCAGCCCTCTTTCTTTTGTGTACGAATTAACCCGCATATGATTTGCTCCAATGCTCGATGGGTACATTCCTGTAGCTATTGCCGCTCTGCTTGGTGCACAAACACCGGAGGTAGAATATAAGTTTGGATAGACAACACCTTCACTTGCTAACTTACTTAAGTTTGGCGTTACTACGGTTGAGTCTCCAAACGGCGGAATGTAAGCGCCCATATCTTCTGTTACTAACCATAAAATATTTGGACGTTCGGGTAATTCTAAAACGGTTTCTACGTCTTTTTGCGTCTCTTTATTTTTCGTTTGGCAGCTTGTTACCAACAAACTCAGTAACAACGCAATTTTTAAAATTCTCATATTCTTATGTATTCAATTGAAGCATTATTCTATTTATGAACACTATTTTATAAACTTATTCTTCAATTTCAATAGTATAGTATGGTTCATTCTGTTTTTTATTAAATATCCCAGGATATACAACAACCTCTTCGTTAGTTGTAATACACGTGAAATAAACAAGTAAATCATAATCTGGATTAAGATTTTCTAGAGGGATTTGAGCAATATAATTACTCCCGTTCCAAATCATCTTTTGCTTATTAAATACTCCCAAAGTCATATCAGCCATTCTATAATGTACTCTAGGGATTTGAGATTCTTTAACGAACTTATTACTTTTAAAAATTACTTGTAAAGAATCTTTTAACGTAATTGCACTTGGAACCACAGCATCAAAACCATTACTAAATGTTATACTGGTTTTTCCAAATGCGCGAGTTTTATTTTGTAATGTAATTTGTTTAGAATTTCCATTTATTTCAATAAGGCTATCTAAGTCTTTTTCCAGTTCTATTAGCCTATCTTTCCAAGTACCATTGTCATGCAAGAAACGTGGAGATGAATGGTAAATTTTGTTTGTGGCATTTACAATAGCGCCCCAACTTAACTTTGCCTTCTCTAAATGCAGAATACTTAAATGTAAATATTCCTTGTTTTTTGTTTCTTCAAAAAACACATAATTTAGAGATGCCATAATTTTTTCTGCATGATACATTGAAAGTGCTGATGTTATTGTTAAATCTAAAACATTGGTTTTGTATTCCTTTTGAAATTGATTTGGAATATCTTCCTCTTTTATAGATAGTATATTTTCTGATATATCATCAGCTATTTTTTTATAGTAATCTGCTAATTGAATTGGCGTTATCTTAGGCTGTATGGTATTACTAAGCACATCCTGCACATAATCACTAATTATATAAAACATTCCAGGGTCTCCTGGCTCTGCAGATTGATATGTTCTATTTTTTGATTTATGAAGCGGGTTTGTATTATGAGCATTAAAAAGAGCGCCACCACTATCCATTTCAGCCCAATTATAGTTGGCTGGATGATTCGTAAGATGAGATGATGTAATTAGTGGCAATACTTTGCCTGCTGCTGCATATGCGTCTGACATTTTTTGGTGCGCTTTACCGTAATGTTCTTTAAACGTTCTTTGCCACACTTCAGGATTGGTTTTAGTGGAATAGCCCAACCTTCCAAATAATCGATACCAAGCCCAGTAGCGTTGGTCTTCCCATTGATAATAAACCATTGATTTATCTGAAAACAGAGGCCACGTATTATCTTTTCTAGCCATGGGCGGTGTAACTTGAAATCCTTTACTATCACCAAAACTCGTAGAATGCGAAAATCGTTTTACATAATCAGGATCTGCCCAAGTGAACATTCTTGTGGTACCAATGCCCCATAAACGATAAATAAAATCAAAATTGCGCGATTCGTTTAAAAAATCGGCATACCCATAACGTTGTCGTTTATCAAAATTATTGATTAAGTCTAATTCCGCTTTTCGCATTTGCAATGGATGGTAAGGGAGCCCTACACCTTCCCATGTATATTTACTTGTCACAGTAAAATCAATCTTAGTTTCAGTAGCCCATTTACGTATATTATTAGTTAACCCTTTTGCTCTAATATCTAAAAACAGATTACCATTTCTATTGCTATTAGCTTTTCCTATGGCATAAATTATCTCCTTCCAAAATTCATCTGCGGTATTTCCAAACCCGCCAACACCTGACTCATAATTTACACGAAGTTGAATACCATCAATTTCAGGCACTCTTTTTAATAATTCTCGCATGCCTTTAGAACAATATTCAGTATACTGATTTGCGTTTTCTGGTAACCCGTCGATAAGACTTTCACTTCTACCATGGCCCCAAATTCCGAATACAAACTCAAGCCCATAATTATGACTTATCTTTCCTATCCTTCTTAATTGATTCGTATATGCCTCAGGTGTTTTTGTTAAATTCTTTTTGAGCACTATGTTTTCAAAACCTGGAACTTGAAAAAAATAAGGATAAACAGGTATCATGAAGTCTTCTTTTTTTCCATCATTATAACCTGTAATAAGTGTTAACCTGTTAAAACGGTTTTTTGCTAGCTGTTGGACATAATACTGCCAAAATTCTTCAGAAAAGAACCATTCGTCATCGTTTTCATCTTTAATAAAACGATCTAAACCTCGCACTTTATTATCTGGAAATTCCAAAGTGTTTTCTAAATTAATCAAAGCAGATAATCCTTTGTCTTTTATCTGTTCAGATATTTCATTAAAGGCATACATTGTTCCCTTAAAATCTGTACCTCCTATTACTAGAGCCTTACCGGCATCTACATCAACCCATTGATAAAATACACTTTCGGGTTTATTCTTTAAACTATTTAACTTATCAGCCAATAAACTCTTTACTAGACTATCTTGTGAAGACCCTAAAACCAAAAACACTTTGTTATTTAATCCAGACCATTCTTCGGTTTTCGAAATATTTACTGCTGTTGCCTTAAGTGCATTTAAAAATTCAAGCTTACCAAAAGTAACCGGGGTCTCTGTATCATTTGAAACACCTGTTCTGTCAACAATTATTATTTCATTATTTGTAATAAGCTGCTCATGACTTAATGTTTGACCATAAACAAAAGGAATTGCAAAAAAATGAAGACTCAGTAAATAATAAAAAGCTTTGAGCTCCTTTGTCATGTTATTTGTGTTAATGAATTTAATCTTAAACTTTGATTCTTAGTAATATAAACTTACACTGTTTTAAACAAAAAAAAGACTCAATAATGTGCAAATTTTGAGAAATTTCATTGTTATAGTTTATAATTGAACTTGCCTCACCGAATTATCTATATAGAAGGCGTTTGGTAACCCCATCTTCTGTCTTTAAAAAATATATTCCTTTGGAAAATCTTGATAAATCAACGAATTCTCCGTTGCCTCTATTTTTAAATGGAAGAATATTATGCATCCTAATAATAATAAAAAAATAAAGGATGGCTTTTTGAATAAAGTAGTCTTTTTCATATTTATTAGCTAAATTAAATCCTAGTTTTAATTTAAAACCAAGCACTATTTATCCTATTATCAAATATTTATGTAATATATAGATTAAACATTAACAAAGTATCCTGTACTATTCTGAAAATCAGATTAATTAAAAAAACTCCTCGCCATTTTATAGCGAGGAGGCAATATTCAATCCTAATTTTGTAGTTTTATTCTAGCTTCAAAATCTCACTACCTGCCATTAAAAAGGCGCCTGTTCCAAAATTTTGCCAAGAATCGGCGGATGCTGGCTCTGGGAAAGCTCCAATATTCTGTACCCAGCCTACGCGACCATCTTCGTGTTGGCAAGCCTTAAGTGCGTTCCATGCTTTTTTTACTGCCGGCGTATGCTTTTTATCTACTAAACCGTTATTAATACCCCATGCCAATGCAAATGTATGGAACCCACTACCACTCACTTCGCCATGGTCGTATGTTTCTGGACAAAGTAAACTAGTTCTCCACAATCCATCTTCTGGTTGAATGGCTAACATTTTAGTAGCCATTTCTTTATATAGTTTTTCATAAAACGGTCGGTGCTCATAATCCTTTGGCATATCATCCAAAATTAAAGCCAGACCAGCTATTACCCAACCATTCCCTCTAGACCAAAATACTTTTTTCCCATTGGGCTCTTTTGTATCGTCAGCATTTCCCTGCCAAACAAAGCGCATATCTCTTGCGAATAAACGTTCTTCTTTATCATAAAGCTGATTATATGTTTCCATATAAAATTTATGCATATCGTCTAAATACTTAGGTTGATTTGTATGTTTAGCATATAAATTTAACACAGGAGGTGCCATAAACAACGCATCACACCACCACCATAAAATAGTTTTACCTTCTTTACTTTTATCAGTTCCTGCTTTCCAATTATCATCTTCAAATAAATGTGCGTCAAGGAACTTTTTTGTAGGTTCTAAATCCACAAAATTCTTACGCCCCCCATTCGCATCAATATACAGGTAACTGTATGAGATAGCTACATCATCAGCATGATGTAAACGCTTATAAGTTTCCCAATTATTCCAATAACCTTGGTTTTTTAAAGCTGCCATATACATCATATCTCGCGTAGCTTTATGTGCTCTAGCAACACCTGTATAATAGGCTCCTGCGGTCCAATCTGTAGGAGCTATTGCAAAAATAGGGTGCGCTTCTTGCCATTCTAGCGCTTTTATCATAGATGCTTTTACACTAACCTTATCAACAGTTTGAGTATCCGCTACTTTTTGAGCTGTTGAACAATTAAATAACAATACAACTGCTAACAGTGTTAAAATGGTTCTATTCATGATGTCTATTTTTTAAGTTTAAATGTAGTTTCTAAATAATCTTTCGAAGAGGTTCCTAGCATCACGGTATAATCGCCTGCTTCTAAAACTTTTTCCATTGAAATCCCCGTAAATTCTAACATTTTTGGTGTTATCGTGAATGAAACGGTTTTACTTTCTCCTGCGTCGAGTTCTATTTTCTCAAAGCCTTTTAACTCTTTATCTGGACGAGTAACCGAACCTATCTCATCTTTAATATACATTTGAACTACTTCTTTGGCTTTTACACCACTATTGTTAGTTACAGTTACGCTTACTTCCAATTCAGTATCTGGAGTAATTTCAGGGTTTGAAATTTTAATATCAGAATATTCAAAATTAGCATAACTTAAACCATGACCAAACGGGTATAATGGCCCTTTACCAAGGAACAAATATTCTTTTTTATAATTGATTTCCTTCATACTATAATGAAAAGGTAATTGCCCTATAGATCTTGGAACGGTTACAGGCGACTTTCCAGAAGGAGAAACTTCTCCAAAAATAATTCTAGCTGTAGACTCGTCCCCAAATTCACTTAAATCCCAAGTATCTAAAATAGCATCGGCTTGTTCTGCTATTACATTAATCGATAAGGTCCTTCTGTGCTTTAACACCACAATCACTGGTTTACCTAAAGCCTTGATTCTTTCTACGAGCTCATCTTGAGGGCCAACAGGGTCTATAGTAGCACGATCGCCTAATGTACTATTACTAAAATAAGCTTCTTTTGCAGTGTACTCATCACCTCCCAAAAATAGTATTGAAACATCTGCAGACCTTGCTTTATTTACCAAATTTGCTATGGCTTTTGGGTCTCTTTCTAAAAGTTCTGGAGCGCCACCCTTTTGATTCGTTAAATTGAATCCTTTTTCTGCAATGAATTTTACATTTGAACCCGCAACAGATTCAAACATTTCTTTTGTGTTTTCTTTTAATAGAGGCCCTAATAAAGCTACTTTTAAAGATTTGTCTTTTGAAAGAGGCAACGCTTTATCTTCATTTTTTAATAGAATGATAGATTCTAAATCTGATTCTTTTGCTAATGCTAAAGAAGACGCTGCTCTGTTACCTTTCTCAACATCTTCAATATTGATGTAAGGATTATCAAAAAGTCCTAAAATGAATTTTGTTCTTAATACACGACGTACAGATCTGTCAATTAGTTTTTCAAGTTCTGGGTTTTTCTTTACCATTTCTGGTAAGTACGCATAAGAATCCTCAGCATATAAATCGATATCAATTCCTGCTTCTAAGCCCATTTGTGCTGCATCTTCTGGAGTTTCGGCAACATTCATGAAATAAAACAAACGTGCAATATCATTAGAATCTGAAACCACATACCCTTCAAACCCCCATTGATCGCGAAGTACTCCTGTTAACAATTCTGGATTTCCATGACTCGCCACACCGTTTAAATCGCCATGCGACGCCATAATTCCTAAAGTTTTTGCTTCTTTTACAGCAGCTTCAAACGGTGGGTAAATTTCGTCTATTAATGTGCGTTCAGAAATTTCGATAGCCGCAAAGTTAGAACCCCCTAATACTTGTCCGTATCCTGCAAAGTGTTTTGCTACAGCACCAATATGAGTTCCATTTCCTAAACCTTCATAATTTCCTTGTACACCCTTAACGGCACTGATTACCATCTGCGTTGTTAAATACGTATCCTCTCCAAAGGCCTCACTCATACGTCCGAAACGCGGGTCGCGCACCACATCAGCTTCTGGTGAATGACACATGTGCATCCCTCGCAATCGGGCTTCTCTACCTACAACATCCCATTGGCGTTGTACCAATTCTGGGTTAAACGATGCTGCCGATGTCATTGGGCGACCGAATCGCGTACAACCCTCTGCATCTACACCGTTGTATGATTCTGTTACGAATAGCGCTGGAATACCCCAACGGTTATTTTCGATAATATACTTTTGAAGTTCATTATTCATTTTAGCCGCGGCTACGGCATCAATATGTTCTCCTGGGTTTTTAATACCTGCAATACCAAGCTTTAGTTTTTTTATAACTCTGTCTGATAATTTTAAGTTACCATTTTCATCAGGTTTGGTACCGATGTTGGCATGAAAAATGCGCATTTGTGCTACTTTTTCTTCAAGGGATAATTTTGGCAATAATGCTTCTACGCGCTCATCAATGGATAAAGAAGCGTCTTTATAATCTTTTGAAACAGTCTCCCCACAAGACGTAACAGCAATACTGATTAATAAGCATAACGAAAATAATTTCTTCATTTTATAGTTTTTAGTAGTTGTTTAATTTTTAAATTGAAATCTATTTAGTATAAACGATTTATCTTTTATTCCTTTATACACAAAACAAATGGATTGTGTATTTTCTATATTTTCAATGTCAAACCTTCTATTTTGAAGCGTATACATATCATTTTTAGGCACATTACAAGTAAATAATAATTTACCGTTGGTGCTATCTGCTCTAACATCAACTTGGGCAGCTTCACGAGCTATCACTTGTAGCTCTAAACTATTTTTATCATTCAACCCTTTTACATTTGAGTATATGGTATAACTGTTATCGTATTGAGGTTGTATCGAAAAACCTCCAATGGTATTTTCAATTTTAATAATGCCTTCGGATTTAAAATAGTCTTCAGCTTCAATACTATTATTAGCGTTATAATTTCCAACGCCAATGCCATCTACTCTTATGGTTGCCATTTCGCCATTGTCTTTATAATGTAAATAGCTTATAAAGCTATCTCTAAAATAACGATTTCCTGTTTGACTTATATCACAATAAATATAATACCATTGGTTGTGCCACTCAAAGAAGGACCCGTGACGCCCTTGTAAAAACCCATTTGGCCATGTTGGAGCATCAAAGCCTTCGGCAAAACTCTCCTCTTTTATAACTGTATCTTTGTAATCATAAGGCCCGTATACATTATCTGCCATGGCATAGAAACAACCCCAAGACAAGTAATACTTTCCGTTATACTTATGCACAAAAGGCTTATCGTCTGTTGGCATTTTTGTATTGCTACCATCAGGATTGTAAGGTCCTCTCGGATTATTAATAATTATTTTCTTTGGCGATTCTGCTAAGCTTATCATGTCTTCGTTGAGCTTAGCTATGTAATAATCCCATACACCAAAAATGATATAATGTTCACCATTGTCTTCAAAAATGGCCATATCGTATTCATGCGTAGGTGTTAAATCTGAGGATAATAGAGGTTTGCCTAATACATCCTTCCAAGGACCTACTGGTGTTTCTCCAACCACTACACCCGTTTGTTCGTTCCCTTCGGAAAAATAAAAATAATAGTTCCCATTTCTATAGGCCGCATCGGTAGCCCAACATCTTGAAAATTCTTTTCCAATATAGGTGTCTTTAGGACTTAAAACACTGCGTTTGGTCCAATTCACCAAATCGGTCGAAGACCACACCCACCAATCTTCCATGATAAACTTATCGTTTTTAATGGATTTATCATGTGAAGCATACACGTAAGCGGTATCATTGAAAATATGAATATGCGGATCGTTTAACCCGACATTTGGGACTATTGGATTTTGCGAGTATACAGATGTTATAACCAATAACATTGTACCTACAATTCCATTTGTTATTTTAAAAACTCTTTTCATTACTTATTCAATTCCGCAAAAGGTATCCATAATTTTAGTCACTACTGCCGCTTCTTCAACCGAACACGGATTTTCATTTTGTCCTAAAAAATAACCAACCACTTGTTCTATCATAGGTTGCTGAACATGTTTTGGATTTTCAAAATTGAAAGTTTCCGTTTTATTATTGGTTTCAACTCTTATTTCATCGCTATAAAAAGAAAATGTTATGGCACCCTTTTCTCCAATAATAGCGCATCTATCACTATCTTCAGAAGCTACAAAATTCCAACTTCCTTTAAATTGAACACCATTTTTAAAGTCAATCTCCCCTTTTACAACATCATTTGGAGAAGAATTTTCTGGAACAGCTACTTTTTTCACCATGTCTATGTCTCCAAAATAATAATACATTAAATCTATTTGATGAGGAGCAATATCATGAAAATATCCACCACCCGAAATTTCTGGATTTAAACGCCAGTTTTTATCAGTTTTGGCTATTAAATTTGCATTTTTAGATTGTGCAATATCAATTTCTGCCGAAACTACTTTGCCAATTTTTTTGGCATCTAATAATTCCTTCACCTTGATAAATAAAGGTAAATTTCTGCGATAGTGGGCTACTGTAACTTTTGTATCACTTTTATTCAATGCATTTAAAAGTACTTTAGCTTCATTACTATTCAATACCATTGGTTTTTCTAAATACACATTTTTATTTGCTTGAATGGCTTGTAATGTATAATCTAAATGAGAAGAAGGCGGTGTTGCAATATAAATGGCATTCACATTTTCATCATTGATTAATTCTAAAGCACTGGTTGTATAATTTGGCACCTGATGTCTTTTCGCAAAGTCTTTTACCTTTTCTTCATTCCTTCTCATAACGGCGACTAAGGAAGAACCTTTTAGCTTCTGAAAAGCAGGACCACTTTTAACTTCAGTAACATCGCCACAACCAATAATTCCCCAATTGATAATGCTCGAATTCATGTATTTTATCTAGATGAAATTTAAAAGCTAAAGATAATTTAGGGCACACCAAAACCCGTCCTGTACTGTTATGTTAATACCAAAGAAAACTGACTAAATAAAGCCATACCTATAAAGCGTTTTCTTTTTTAAGCTTCATTCATCAATATTGGTTCATTTCGAATGAAGTAAACACTTCTTATCTAAGTCTTTTGAATCAGAATAATCCAATCCTTTTCGGGTGAAGATGGCGGAGCTCCTAATTCTGCATTACCCGTTGCAATTACTGAAGTATTCGAACCTTCTTGAAGCGAGCCTCCATTTCTAGGATCAAACCATTTTATACTGAACGTTTTTCCTGAATTCCCCAAATCTAAAGTTAATTTATCTGCATTAGCTTCAACATAAATTGCATAAACTTCATCTACTTTTGCAAAACAGTAAGCAATTCCATTACTCGAAATTAATGCGTCATGAGGTTCCATTTCCCAAAATGGAATATAGGTATTGAAAAAGTGCAATGCATATCTATTTTGATCCCAAAATAAATCACGGCTTCTAAAATCTTGACACGTTAAATCAGAATTTGGACTTGCATAGCCAAAATACCACTCAACCCCGTATCCACCCGCCATGAGTGTACCGTACATAGCTCTACCTCTGGCATAATTATGCTCTGGGTCTTCATCGTCTGGCAACAATGCAATATTAGCTTTCCCTGGTTCATCAACTGCTAACGCCCATTTTCTCCCTGTGGAGTTTGATTTATTTCGCCATTTTAAAACTCTTGGATGAACATCAATAAATTCTGGATGACTTAATTGTAATGACGCCCCTGTTAATGGCGATTGATTTCCTATTAATTCTTCATACCTATCATCTTTATTGGGAAATGTATGAATAACTAAATGACTGTTATAAGCATCTAACTTTGAAACATAATTGGCTGCTTTAATAACCTCTTCAATTGGCTGATTGTTTTCTTCTCCTAAATTCCAATTCATGGATAAGTGATGGCCAAACCTTGCAATTAATTCTCTGTAGTACAATTTACCTTCCGTTCCAAAAACACCTTTATCCATTAAATGGTCTGTCTCAGTTTCGTGGGTTTTAAAATGAAGAAACATGCCCTTTGTTTCGGCATATTCGAAAATTCGTTCCCATTGGTCTAGTTTTGAAACATCAAATCTTGTTTTATGAAACATGGTTTCCCAAGCTTCCTTATTTTTCTTTACACTGGCATAGCTTTCGTAGTCTTCAATAGGCACTTTTAGTAAATGAGGGAATATATTCCTATCATCTCCATCTACATTAAAGGTTAAAAATGAAAACACATTAAGCGCTTCGCTCGCTAAATAATTAATAGCACCTAAAAGGTTTTTTCCTTTAGAGTCTTGCCATAAATATGGTGTGGCGCTTTCATCAAAATCTTTTGCATGTGGTTCCCATGCTTTTTGAAAACCTAATGCGTTTGTTGAAACATCAAAATCTGTATATGCCAATAAATTCTCAGGAGCATCAACACCTAATTTTATGAAGTATTTTTGACTTTCGGCAAACTTTAAATAAGATTCACCAACGTATTCAAGTCTTCCTTTAGCACGATTATCTATTCCTGTTTTATCAGATTCTGCAATCACAAAACTTCCTGTTTGCCCATCCATGAAACCAGCGCTGGAGGCATTAGTAATATCTTCAGTTATGGCAACATTTTCGCCTTCTTTGAAAGAAACTGCATACGTCCATTCTCCTGTAATATTTGGTGTAAATCTAACTTGCCAGATATTACCAGTATCGCTACTGGTATCAGCTGCATTACCATCGGCAGCAAAAAATCCAGGAATAACAAAAGTTTCTTCACCATTGTTGAAAGTAACATCTAACCGGTAGTTTAAGAATGGATTGTTCTCATCCATCTCACTAGTTTGAGGACCTTCAAAGTTTAAGGTAACTCTATGCCATTTTTTTAATTCCCCATCAATGTTTACTTCTTTATAATTTTCACAAGAAAATAAGACTAAAACAGCACATACAATTATGAAAAAACGTTTTGCCATTACTTAATTAAAACGAATTTATTTTTAGTTGAATGGTATGCTTACCTGGTGACAACCTAATATAATCAAAAGCTGATGGTACTTTTTCACCGTTATGAATGAAATCTTTACCATCTAAATTGTTCAGCGAAAATTCAGCGACCATATTTCCTGGAATTTCAATTTCATAGGTTTGCAATCGTGGATTGTTGTACTTGTAACTAGCTTTTATTGCCCCTCTTACCGTTGGTACAGTAATCTCACTAGATTTCAATTTACTCATTTGTGGTTTGATAGTCGCTATACCAAAACCAGCCGTTTTTGGTTTTATACCCCACAACCCTCTTGGTATCACATTAGCTGGTGCTGCGCCCCATGCATGATTCCAATCTAAGTTAACTTTATACTCATAATCCCAGGCCTCCAAACTAATTGTTGAGCCTATACGAATCATATTGTACCAACTTCTTTTTGCCTCACTGGCTAATAGCTCTAAGGCGTAATCTGCTTCACCCGCATTGTATAAACCATCCATTAAAAATTGCGCACCGTAAACACTACAAGCCATGCCACGAGATTTTACATAATCTACAACAGAACTAAAATGTTCTTCTGGTACTAACCCAAAAGCTAGCGGCATCATATTAGCGTGTAATGAGGCATGATCGGTACCAATGCCATCCACATAAATACCTCGTTCTTTATCAAACATTTGTTCATTTACTGCTTTTTTAGCTTTTGCCGCTCTATATTCAAAATCTAAGGCTTCTTGTGTTTTTCCTAATAAAGTAGCAAACTCAGCCATGATTTTCATATTCTCATAAAAGAACGCATTAATAACTGTACTGTAAGGCTTAAACACAAAACCATCACGTTCTCCTTTTGTTTTACTTCCTGCAAAATTCTTTGAAGGCCAATCTACAATATCCGTCAATGGTTTTTTATAACCTTTTTCGAATCCTAGCTTATACATAAACTCTTCTGTAACTTTTGTAGATGTTATTAACCCATCTTCATTGGAAAGCTCATAAAGCGTTTTATGCTTTAATGGCTCGTAATAACGCTCTATTAATTCCGTATTTCCGGTGTACATGTAATCTGCATAAATTAATAGCGCCACATGTTGTTGCCATTCTGTCGGCCATGTTGGATTTTTCATGAAATACTCAATAGTACGCCTTGCGATAGCATATTCTCTATCGGTTGTATAATGGCTTAACTGATTTAGGTACGCATCTGCCTCGTAAGGAATACGCTCTCTGTCACCATCTACATAAAGGCCCGCAAAAGTAGTGGCTTTAATAGAGTATTTACAGAAATCCCAAACTTGGTTTAGAATATCGTCATTACTTTTAAAGCTACTTGCATTATCATCCCAATAGCTTGTGTATCGTAATTGTTCGAAATCTTCTGCTTTTAAAGCAGTTTTGGCTCCTTCAACTTCTGCATATCTAAACGGCTGTAAAACAGGCCAATCTTCTGGTAATGGAATTGCCTTACTAGGTCCCGTCATACGTTTGTCTGGAACTGGGTTAATTTCTATTTGGTATTTTGTTTTTCCCGGAGTTACATCAACCTTAATTTCTTGATAACGAATGTTACTTTTTGCCGGAGGCGTTCTGTTTACATTACCTTTATCATCTAGCATTTCACCAATTCTAACAGTTAAAGTGTGTGGTTCTTTAGCTGTGTAGTTGAAATCGATGGTCGCAAAAGCCGCCTTGCCAAAATCTATAAAATAGACATCTCCTCGTTTCTCAAACTTGACTGGTTTAATCTTTTCAATATTATATTTATTTTCTGTTGAAATGATGTAACTATCGCTCTTACCAGTTGTAAATTTTTGAGGTTCGGAATAATCTACCAATCTGTTTTCTTCATCCCAGATTCTAACTTTCCAATAATATGATTTTCCAATTTCTAAAGGCTTACCGTTATACTCCACATTTGTAGATTTTAGTGATGCTACTCTACCACTATCCCAAACGTTACCATTATTAGCATTAATACTTTCTTGGTTTGATGCTACTAAAATTTGATATGCACCTTGAAATTTAGCACCTAAAGGTACCGTCCATCCAAATTCTGGTTTTAAATCGAAAATTTCAACATCCGTAGCAGGTTCTCTTATTAATTCAACAGTTAAATCAGTTGGTGCTGCCCTATATTCGTTACTGTTTTTTTTAATTAACTCATCAAGTTTTGCTCTTAGTTTATTAGCTACCTCCGTATACTTTTTCTTCCCTATTAAGTTTTTAATCTCTTTTGGATCTTTTTCTAAATCGTAAAGTTCTTCTATGGTTTTATCGTTTACATATCTAAAGTATTTCCATTTTTTGGTTCGCACACCTTCACTTGGTGGAATGTTTTCAAAATCCCATAAATGCTCAATTAAAATGGTGTCTCGAGCAATAGTATTAGTTTCTTGCTTTACTATAGGCAATAAACTTTTACCTTGCCATGTATCGGGTGCTTTAACACCTGCCAAATCAGCTATGGTTTGAGGTACATCAATATTTAATACCATATCATTGATATCTTGATGGGTATTTTCTCTTGGATCAAAAACAATTAGAGGCACACGAATGGAGTTATCGTACATTAGCCATTTTCCTGCTAATTTACGCTCGCCTAAAAAATAGCCATTATCACCCATGACGATAATAACTGTATTCTTATCAAGTCCTTTTTCTTTTAATTTTTCTCGAATTTTAGCGATTTCTAAATCAATTCCAGAAATCATCCTGTAATACCCTTTTAGACTGTGTTGGTATTTTTCTGGAGTATCGTAACGCCATGTCCAACGTAACCAATTAAATCCTTTCCTTACTATTTCAGGTTGCGCTTCAAAATATTTATCATCTCCTAGTTCTGGTCCAGGTATTGTGGTATCAGACAATAAATTATCTGTAGTATTCTGCCAAAAATATTGTTCTGGTGCACCATCATGCGCATGTGGCGCACTAAAGCTTAATGATAAACAAAATGGTTTTTTATTTGAAGCGTTTTTGTCTATAAAATTAAGCGCTTGCTGTCCTGTATACCGTGTTAAATGTACCGTATCGTTATCTATAGTTTTATAATAGTACCCTCTTCTGTCCTTATAGCGGTTATTCCTATCGTAATCTTCATACTCGTCAAATTGCTTATCTAAATCATTATAGCGCACACCATATTTACCAAAAAACCCTGTGTAGTAGCCATTATTTTTCAATAGGGTTGGATATGAATTCGCCATGTATTCGCTTCTAATATTTCCTGTTTGAAAATTAAAGTTGTGCGCCCTTTCATGAAGGCCAGTAAAAATACTAGCTCTACTTGCAGCACAAATTGGAGTTGTAACTATGGCTGTATGAAAATAAGTTCCTGAGTTTGCCAAATCATCCATTTGTGGTGTTTCAACATACTTATTCCCAGCGTAACCAATAGCGTCAAATCGCTGGTCATCAGTAAGGATAAAAATGATATTAGGCTTTTCGTTGCCATTTTTATGTTGAGCACTCAATGGACTTACAGCATATAAAATGCTTAAAATTAGGATTAAAAAACTATTTTTTCGCATAGGAATTTTTCTTAAAATCAAGTTGTTGTATTTACGATTATTCTGCTTTAAAATCAAAGCAGTTAAAATTATAATTTCGAAGGATAAATTCTGTCCTGTTGTGTCCTGACACGTTTATTTAATTATTCAAAAATATACAGAGTATTGGTTTGAAAAACAGAAATAGGCAACCCTGATTTAGTTTTTAAATTGCTTTCAAAACAATCTTCATAACCATACCTAACAGTAATTGAGTTTTTAACCTTGTCTCTATATAGAATTACCTTTCTATTATTCTCGTCTGTTGTAGCTTTGGAAATATATCTTTATTCCATTTAACGATCTTATTATTGTACATAGCATCAAGCCCCATTTGAACGCAAATAGCAGCTTTTGCTCCAGTAGTTAGATCTGATATGGGTTTTGTATTATCTTTTATTGCAGTTTTAAAATCAAGTAATGCTTGTTTACTTGGATCTAAATGCTCTAGATTTATTTTAGAACCTTTTTCCTTATCCCAATGTGCTGTAGCTCCACTAACACCATCGACATCCGTGACCACTTTATTCTTCTTTATACCTTCTGGATAAAACCATGCATTTTTAGTATCAATAATAATGGTTCCCTTGTCTCCAATTACTTTTATTTGATAGCCATCTTTAGCATTACTGGTAAGGCATGTAAATTTTGCTTTTATTCCTTTTGGGTAGCTATACATTAAATGTACATTGTCATAGGTTTCTCTACCGTCTTTCCAATAATCAACTCCACCAACGCCCATAACTTGATTAGGAGTTTCATTAAGTACCCAATTAACAAAATCTATTTGATGAGAGCACAACTCAGCAGTAAGTCCACCTGAGAATTCTCTATACATTCTCCAATTTATTGCTTTTTCGTACTTTGGTTCTGGAACTAGTCTTCTCCAATTTCCATGTCTATTCCATTGACATTCGAATGCAGTAATATTACCGACTTTCCCTTGTTGAATTAAATCCACCACATGTGTATATAACCTCGAACTATGGTACTGATGCCCCGTTTGAAATATCTGTTTAGATTGATTTGCTTTATTTACTAGCGCTTCTATGCGATCATAACCTTTAGCCAAGGTTTTTTCGCAATACACATGTTTACCAGCATCTAGTGCATCTATTGCTATTTTAGAATGTGTATTAAATGGTGTTGCTACAATAACAGCATCAACATCTCTATTATCCAAAAGTTTTCGATAATCTAAATAGCCAATAGGATTTGAATTAGCTTTTGACAAACCTTTATTTAATCTAAACGGTAAAACATCACAGACCGCAATAACATTAACACCTTTTATTGAATTGATAATTGACATCAATCCACCACCACGATCTCCTGTGCCAATAACACCAATATTTATAGTGCTATTAGCGTTTATATTAGACAAAACACCACCGTATAGATAACCTGTACCTGCAATACCTACAGTTGCAATTCCTGTTTTTTTAATAAATGAGCGTCTTTTCAAACTTTATATTTTAGGGTCCCAACCTGGTTCATAAGTTCTTGACCATAATTTCATAGCATCTCGGTTATACATCATACCAGTTTTATCGTTAACATCAAAAGCATCATTAATTCTATATGCAATATTCGCATAATGTACCAAAGCCATGCTTATGCTAGCATCGTCAATAGGTGCTGTTAATTTAGTTTTACCTCTTATAGTATCAAAAAGATTTTGAACATGTTTTGTTGATGTATCACCTCCACCACCTAAAGCCGTTCCTGCTTCGTTTGACTGAGAATCATATTCTTTAACTACTTTTCCTTTACGATTGTATAATACATATTTACCTCTATCTACAAATACAGTTCCTTCTGTTCCATAAATTACGGTACCACGACCACCACCATAAGTGCTATAACTATTTCTAGATTTCCCATCCCACTTAATAACTTTATTATCAGCAAATTTAAAGGTAGCTTCCATGTCATCATACATTTCCCAGCCATCGTCTAAAAAATGACGTTTTTCTGCTTCAACGTAAACATGTTGAGGAAAATCTACTTGTAACGCCCAACGCGCTACGTCTAATTCATGTGTACCATTATTTCCTGCTTCGGCAGTACCATAATCCCAACCATACCAATGCCAATTGTAATTCCATGTTTCAGATGTATAATCACGTCTTGGAGCCGGTCCTTGCCATAAATCCCAATCTAAACCTTCTGGTATAGCCGCTTTTTTTTGCAAAGGCACCTCGCCTCTCCCATTATTATAAAATGCAACTGCTTTATACGGTTTACCTATTATTCCATTATGAATTTCTGTAATTATTTCGATGGTATGACCAGACGAACGTTGCTGGTTACCCATTTGAACAATTTTATTATAATGTTTTGATGCTTTTACCAGTTGCTCATTTTCATACATGTTATGGCTACATGGTTTCTCAACATACACATGCTTTCCTGCTTTCATGGCCATGATTGAACCTGGTGTATGCCAATGATCTGGTGTGGCATTAATCAAGACATCAACATTTTTATCATCTAACACTTTTCTAATATCATTTTCCAATGCAGGATTGTAGTCAATGTGTTCTCTAAAAGCTTTTAAACCCTTTAAACGTTGACTTTCCATAACATCGCAAAGATATACTAACTTTACATTGCTTTGTTTTAAAGCTATTGGTTGTTTAAAAGCTCCAAGTCTTCGACCTAAACCTGCAATAGCAACATTTAAACGATCGTTTGCCCCAATAATATTATTGTAGCTTTTAGCTGATATTGCATTGATACTACTTGTTAAGCTTATACCTGCCGCTGCCAGCGTAGTTTTTTTTAAAAAATCTCTTCTTTTGCTATCCATTATTATTTGTTATTTTTCTTTGGAACTCGAATTTTAATATTTCTGAATGACACCTTATCACCGTGGTCCTGTAATAAAATTTGACCTTTTTCGAGTAGTCCAAAATTAGGCCATTTATCATATTTACTTTCTGATACTAATTTATTAAAATCGTCGCTACCTCTTTCATATTCTAATACTTTTACCCCATTAATCCAATGCTCCACATGATTATCTATTGAAACGATATGTGCGGTATTCCATTCCCCAATAGCATTAATAGGTTTATTAGGATCTGCTTGAATTAAATCATATAAGGAGCAAACAGTTCTACTACCTTCATGACTGCCAAGTTTTGCATCAGGATGTAACGCATCATCTAAAATTTGATATTCTAAACCAATTGATGACCCTGGACCTTTGTTAATTTCAGTATCTACATAATATTTAATACCACTATTTGCACCTGGCGTTAGTTTAAAATCCACTTGTAATTCAAAATTACTGTAATCGTCAGTTGTTACTATATCACCTCCAGCGGCAGATTCTGCACCTCCTGAAGCTAAAACTATTAGCTCTCCGTTTTCAATTACCCAACCAGATTCTGGAAATCTATCTAATTTTGCACCACGCCATCCGTTAGTTGATTTTCCATCCCACAGCATTTTCCAACCAGATTTTTTCTCGTTAACTGTAAGGTTGTTTTTTGTTATTACAGGTTCTAAAGGTGATTTTGTAGTGTATTTTTCTAGGTTTTCCGTTAGAATTTTAGCATTTTTCCACATTACCTGCTTGCCTAATTTCTCCTTGTTTTTGCCTATTGAGTGCACTTGTAAACCAATAAATCCGCTGGCTGTTTTATCGTCAATTAAATAAGAAGCTGGCACACCATTTATCCATGTTTTTATAGTATCTGCAATAGCTTCAACGCGATAATGATTCCATTCATTTTGTTTAAATGCTTTTTGCGCTTCTGAATTATTTTCCAATGTATTTAACCATTTACGTCTTCCCTCATCATAGATGCCGCCACTCCAAGCACGCTTTGAAGGATCGATCTCTACTTGATATCCATGTACTCTTCCATTCTGATAATATGGCAAACTGTTACTTCGTATTTGTATACCAGAGTTCATTGTTGAGTCTACTTTAAAATCAATTTCAAAAATAAAATCACCATACATTTTATTTGTAGTTAAAAAGGTGTTTGGTGTATTAGCAGCTGTTGTTCCAGTAATTACTCCTTCTTCTACCTCATAAGTAGCATTTCCCCCTTTAATATTCCAACCTTCAAGGGATTCGTTTTGTATTAAATTAACCCACGGTATTTCTTGCTTTTCTTCTTTACAAGAATACATATTACCCATTATTAGGAGGGCTACTAAAAATAATGAGCTTGATTTAAATACTTTCATTTTAATTATTTTTTTAAAATTATAAAAAAACTCTCCACCATAAAATAATTAACACCTATGATGAAGAGTATTGACTAACTCAAACAATTACTAAATTTTATTTTGAATACTGCAACATAGTTACAGAATTTAAAAATAGAAGCCATCCTGTTCTATCCTGAAATCAATATTTTTTATATTAAATCTGGTTATTTGATAATTCTAGGATTGCAGGACTTAAAATACAATCATTTTTGTGTGAATTAAAAATAAAAAAAAATAGCGAGGATTAAATCCTCGCTATTTTTTTATCATTTCATTTTTTATGTAAAAAACTACGGTGTTGTTAATTCAACTGTGAATTCCTCAAATACAACATTTCTGTTTCTGATTACTAATGTATCTTTTACAGCATGAGTTTCACTATTAACTGCATCTGTATATGTGTAATCTAAATAAATAACATTACGTTTTTCTCCTCCCCATTCATCACCATCTTGTACAAACCTTCCTGAACCAGAAACATTATATGGGTCGTCTCCAAAACTACTTACCGTACATGTATCGTCGTTATTAAATGCCAACTCAATATTTAGATCTCCTGGGCTCGAAAGCTCCCCTCTTCTTACACGATTAACATAGCTTACATTTGATTTTCCGGTTGTGGTTAATGTAGCCAACTCATCACGTTCAACAAATTCCGCTCTATACTCAGAAGTAGTTACCTCACCTGCACCATTCGTCATAACATCTGCTCCACGACGTAGATATATACCTTGATATTCATTCATAAACTTTATACCAAAAAGTGTATAATCTTTGGGTGCAGGGTTCCAATCCGCTGGCAATATCTTAATGGGGTTGTCTACAATAGGCACACCTGTTAATAAAGAATCTAATTCCTCATAATCTGTAATTCGCAAAGGAATCACATAATGTGTTTCGTTTACCCCGGCAAAAGACAATGGGTCATCAAAAAATGCGTCTTCCAGTTGAACAGGAATACGCCCATTTATAGAACCCGCAGGAATTGTAACCGGGCTTTGCTGTTCTATAGTATAATAAGAGGATGGTAAAATTTGGACATTTACAGAATCTACCCCTAATGCATTGGCATCTATTAATTCTGGAGCCAATTCAAAAAACACCCTGCGATCTATCGTATTTTCAACAACTCCGGACATCACAACACCTATTTCAAATCTACCATTATTGTCGTTATCATTAAAACCCAAATCGTACTCACCTAACACTAAGGTTCTAGCGGGTGACTGATAAGGGAAATAGACTGTGGTTGTGCCAAAATCTTCCGCTACGAATTCTTGATTTTCGCAAGCCATTAAACCGAAGGCTATAGCGAATATTATTACTAATTTAATTTTCATATTTAATATTTTTAGTTCTTTTAAAGTATGTAATTACTTACCAGCCCATATTCTGTTCAAGTGCAGTAAATCTTAAAGTTTCTGCATTTGGAATTGGCATATACGTAGCAAATGTTGGATAATTCCTTGTTTCAACGGGTATACCCAGTGTATAATCGGTTCCATCAAAGAAAGCGCCCTCAGCTGTTTCATTTAAGGATAGTCCCCATCTTCTTAAATCCCAAAAACGATGTCCTTCAAAACTCAATTCTATACGACGTTCGTTTCTAATAAGATCGCGCATAGCCTCCATTGATGTAATTGACGCTAGGTAATTATCTGGCTGAGTAAGCCCCGCTCTTTCTCTAATAGCTCCAATAACCTGACGAGGTGTCAAACCATTAATTTGTTGATCTGGGCCACCAATTTCATTAGCAGCTTCTGCAAATATTAGAAACAATTCTGTATATCTAAAATAAACACTATACGTTCTCTGACCAACTGCAGATCCATCATCATTTAATCGTACGCCCGGGTGTAATAATTTTTTAAGATAATATCCTGTTTTTGTGGAAAATTCAGGAATAGAATCTAATCTATCAATGCCTCCACCGACACCAGTATTAATACTACCTCCTCCAAAAGAGCTTCCATTAAGTACTACAAACTTCTCTAATCTAGGATCTCTATTCGCATAAGGATTTTGTGGGTCGTAACCATTGGCTGCTGTTGCAGGAAATCCGTTTTCCATAGGAAATACATCTACGAAATTTTGTGTAGGATTGATTTCCCCATTACCATTTACAGAGGGTGGAAACATACGTCTCTCAATACCAGAACTTGTACCATTTGGTATAGAACCTCTCCAGATCATTTCATCAGAAGTACTCACGTCGTAAGTAGTATAATAATCTACACCATTAGATGATAAACCAGCAACTCCTCCTATAGTATTTAATACTTCACTTGAAAATTCAGCCGCCATTGTATAATAGGCTTGGTCGTTTAAAAACGATGGACTAGCAGCCATAAGTGCTAAGCGTGCTTTTAACGCTTTTACTATTCTACCGGAAATTCGCAAATTATACAAAGAACCGTTAACTACGTCGTAATTATCAAAATCAAAGTTAGCATACCTTGGATCTATATCTGCTTCACTTAATCCATAATCCATAGGCAATAAATCAAGTGCCGCATCAAAATCCGCCATAATAGCTTGCACCGTAGCTTCGAATGATAAACGAGGCGTGTTAAAATTACCATTAGATTCTATAAACTCTGTTATGTATGGTACTCCCAACAATTCTCCAGAAGTACCTACACCTGCATGTGCCTGTAAAGCGTAAAAATGATGTAAACCTCTCAACGCTAATGCCTCACCCTCCATACGTTGATAAAACAATTCGTTCAGCTCTTCATTTGGAGACCATACAATTTCGGCAGCGTCAATGATCTCTAAAAATTTGTTTACCCATAATACACTTTCAAAATTATTCCAACGTGATGCAGGATTAAACTGCGCATTTAACTCACCAAGAGCCATACGCTTAAAATTGTTATCTAATTGGTTATTTACAGCATCATCTGTTGCAGCCTCAATAAATGAAAACTGATTTACCAAACGCGAATAGCCATTTAATAACACACCTTCTGCAGATGCTGGATCATTACTAACAAACTCAAAGTCCAACCTGTTTTCATCAATAGGGTCTAAGATAGCCTCACAGCCAATTATGCCCGTAAAGACCGACATAATAACTATATATTTTATTAATTTTTTCATTTATATATCTAATTTTTTAATTTATTAAAACGACATTCTTATACCAAGCGTATATGTTCTAGATTGTGGATTACCACCGATGCTTAACTGACGAATATCTTTATTTTCAGCTACCTCTAAAAGGTTGGTACCTTGAAAATTCAAACTAAAATCTTCAACTCCAATTTTATCACATAAAGCATCAGTAAACTCATAAGTTAACTGTGCACGACTAATTTCAAAGAAACTGTTATCATACAACCAGAACGACGATGTTCTAAAGTTATTTTGGTTATCTCCTGATGTTAATCTTGGAAAAGTTGCCGTGTTAGCGGTTTGTGGCGTCCAACGTCCCAATACCACTTCGGAGTATTTATCCGTCCCATTTGGGCTATAGTAATTGCTAAAACCAGTTAACTTATTACCCAAAGCACCAGTTTGTCCAGTACCTAATACAAATAAATTAAATCTTTTGTAATTTAAATTTAGGTTAATCCCGTAAGTCCATGGACTTGATGATTGCCCAAGCGCCACTTGATCATCTAAATCTACAACACTATCACCATTTTGATCGGCATATCTAATATCTCCTGGTTTTACATTCGTTCCAAGATTTGGCTGTGGTAAGCCACTGTTCAGTATAAAGTTTCCGTCTGTATCAACGGTAAAGTCTGATTCAGAATAAAAGCCTAAATCTTCAAATCCAAATATTGATGATAATTCAAGGCCTTGTCTGTTTTGATATGCAAACTCGTTAGTTTCTGAACGTTTTGAGGCCTCTGTTTGGCTATATAATACGTTCGCACCAATACCAATCGAAAAGTCGTTAAAGGTTTTGTTGAAATTAAGTCCTAGTTCAAAACCAGTATACAAATTGCCATTAAAATTATTTAATGGTCTAAACGCATTATAGTATGAAGGATATTGATCTGCTAAGAAAACCAATTGTTTATCTAGTTCTGTTCTAAAGTAATTAGCTTCTAACCAAAGTGAGTTCATTAAATAACTTTCAAAACCTATATTTAAATCTATACGCTCTTCAAAACCTAAGTCAGGATTAGCACCTTGCGAAATGTTTTGTCTGCTGTTAGCGAATACGCCATCTGCCCAAGAAAAATTTGACCCACTTGAATAGTTTTCGTCATATAAATAGTAGCCATCAATTCCTCTATCGGACTTTATAATTCCACCAGAAGCCTTTAATTTCAAATAGTTTACAAAATCGTTATCTTTTAAAAACGGCTCTTCGCTTATAATGTAGCCCAACCCAACTGTTGGTGAAAAACCACCTCTATTACCTTCTGGTAACTTAAGTGAGTGCGCGTAAGCTCCAGAAAAATCAACAAATAATTTTTTCTTGAAATCGTACGTCATTTGAAATCCTAAATGAGAATCTCTATCCGTTTGAAGAGCACCAGCTCTCTTCTGGGAATTATAATACCCTAAAACTGTTGTATTTATTGAGTGATTTTTAGCCAAGGCTTTTTCATAATTTACCAATGCATACATACCTATTCGTGATACAAACCCATTAGAAACAGTATTCTCAGACAAATCTCTTCTATCTTGTCCAAAATCTCTTAAACGAATTCCATTATTTGTATCTGGGTCCACAAGGGTATAAGCTCTAAACTCATTTGATATAGATGTGGTATAAGTATCGAAAAAGTCGAAACTTAAATACGTCTTTGCCGATAAGCCTTCAGTTATTCGAGAAAGATCAAAATTTATTGCGTTATTAAACTGGGTTACACGAAACACTCTATTTTGATAACCACCAGCAATCGCTTGTGCTACAGGTGCGGGTGTATTTCCTCCAAGTTGTAGTGACGTACCTAATAAATTACCATCAAAAATAGTTGCACCTGCTAACAACGTTTCCAATGCAGGGTCATTTTCAAGAGCACTTACTGGAAGTAAAGGTGCATAATCAAAAGGTATAAATGTAGTAGCCGCATTTAATAGGTTTGCTCTAGAACTTTTAGCGGTATTAATAATTGCTACACCATCAATGCTACTAGTAATCCAATCGTTAACTCTAAAGTCTATATTACCTCTTACATTAAATCGATTGGTTCCTGCGTTGATATCCTCGTTAATATTAACCCAATCTTCGTTGTAAAGCCATCCTACATTAACGTAATATTGCGATTTATCATTACCACCTGAAAACTCAGAAATTACATTGTGAGTATTTACAAAGGGTTGTACAAAATCATACAAGTTAACATCAGGAAATTCAATAGGGTTTAATCCACTTCTTGTGTTTTGTATTTGTTCTTGAGAAAAACCAACTATATTCAAGTCCAATCCATCGTTGACAAATGCTTCATTACGGAGTTCCATAAAAGTGGCAGCGTCTAAGTAATTAGGTAATGCTAAAGGTGTTCTTATACCAGAACGTACATTCACGTTTACCTCCTTTTTATTTCTTTTACCACGTTTTGTGTTAATAATTATTACACCATTTTGCCCTTGGCTACCATATAAGGCCACTGCATTAGCATCCTTTAGTACGGTAATTTGCTCGACCTCTTCCATGTTTAAAACATTGGGGTCACGACCAAAAACACCGTCGATAACAAACAATGCATTTCCTATACCTCTAATATTAGATGAGCCTCTTACCCCTACGGTTAAACCATTAATATAATCTCTTACAAACTGTGTGTTATCGTACGTTAACCGATCTTTAGTGTTTACTGACGATACAGAACCTACTATCTCACGTCTGTCTCTAGTTGCGACTCCCATGTTTATTTCGTCATCTTCTGACGCTAGAAAGTCTGACTTTACAAGTGTAATATCACCTGAAAGCGTCGTTAAACTAACAAGTTGCGATTCGTAACCCTTCTTCTCTATAACTGCAGCTTCGCTACTAGGCAAGGTAATTTTAAATATCCCATTGGAGTCGGTAGATGCCCGAGCACCTTCAGGACCGTAAATATTCACCCCACTTAAAGGATTCCCTTGCTCATCAACCACGGTTGCTGACACCTCTGTTCCTGCAGATTGAGCTGTCACCATAGTGCAAAAGCATAACATGGTTAAGCATACGAGGCCGTAAAACCTATATAATTTATTTATCTTCATTTCTTTTTGTTTAGTATTTTAGTATTAGTTAAAACAAATTTATTAAAGTTTACCATCCTGGATTTTGAGGGAAGCCTTCATAAAATTGTGTTTGATTCGCCTCAAATGGCAGCCAATAGTGTTTAGGATATTCACAAACTCTATCTACCAATACGTCTTCCTCGAAGAATGTCCAATCTTTATCAAAATTTAATTTTGTCTTAATCCTATATTTATCTTCATGGGCAACTCCCCAACGGCGTATATCTACCCATCTGTGCCCTTCATAAGATAATTCCACAGCTCTTTCACGTCTTATTTCATCTAAGAATTTATTACTGTCGGCAACAATAGCCGGATTTACGTTAGCAATTCCTGCTCTAGCTCTTAATATATTTATTGCCTGTTCTGCAGTAAGAGAAAAAGAACTAGGTGCTGTGGTTGCGCCTCTAGATACATGAAGTGCTTCTGCATACATTAGGTACACATCGGTTAACCTCATATGCATGCGTATACCTGTAAATCTTCTAAGAATATTGTTCCCTCTTTGGGAATGGTATTGCCCATCGATTTCTGGATAAAATTTCTTAAACATATACCCAGACCAAGAATAATTATTCCTGTCGCGATGTGCACCAGAATTTCCGTTTTCATCGGTTGAATACAACTTCATCGTTCTATTTACAGCAGGTACACCTCCTCTTGTTGAAAGTGTGTCACGATCTTTAAAAACCCATGCGTAAAAACGAGGATCACGATTATCAAATGGTCTATTAGGATTGTAAGTTGGTGTACCGTATACTCCACTTAGGTCATCCTCAATAGATAATCCATTGGCCATTCCAAAATTTTGATGTATGTAGTTATGAGTGGCACTAGTACATTGTGTACCGGTAGCAGCAATAGGTCTTGGCATTCCCGTAGCCATAAAGCTAAGCGTAGAACCAACGTGCGATCCGGCAGAACCGGCAAAAATTAACTCTCTAGCCTCTGGAACTAAACCTGGCCAAGTATTAGTAGGTGTTTCCCATAATACTTTCTTGTAATCCTCCATGTTTGTTGCTAAGGAATATTCACCCGCTTGTTCTAGTTTAAGTACTTCGGCAAAAGCATCAACAGCCATAGCGGCTAATTCCGTATCGTAAGTGTACGTATTAATTCCTGGCTGGTTGTTGAAAAACATTAGTGGACTTGCTGCAAAAAGTAAGTTTTTCCCTTGAAACCCGTAAGCGGCCCCTTTTGTTAACCTACCCGCATTGTTTCCACGAGTTCTCTGCCCATAAGGTTCATCGTCCCAATCTACAGGTAGTAATTCAATAGCTTTTTTATAGTCTTCGTTAATTGACAATGCCACCTCCTTATACGTTTCTGGGCGTGGAATATCAATTACTCCTGTAAATACTTCTTGAATATGAGGAAAACGCCCCCAAAACTTCATCACTTCGTTATGGAAAAATGCTCTGAAAAAGTAAGCTTGACCAAGGATAACATCTTTTTCATCCTGAGTTAAACCAACCATTAAATCTTCGTTGGCAATCACAACATTAGCTTTACGAATACCGCGCATGCTGGCATTCCACACCTTTGGTCTACCTCTACCTTGTTCTTCATTGGTGCTCCCTAGTGTTCCATTATTAGAACCCGTTTGAAACCTATTATTTTGATGTAAATAACTTAAGCTATTACCGATCCAACGATTTAATTCACCTCTATCTAGTTGAGTACTAAATTTAAAACCTTGGGTATTGTAACCGTCATCTCCATAAATGTAATCTTGGAAAGACCAACCATTTGTTCCGTAGTCAACCACCAAATTATACATTTCTTCTACAAAACCTTGTGATGTTTCAAAGGTTCCAAATACATCGGCTGCTTCAATTTCAGCCTCTGGAGCAATGTCTAAATAATCTTCGCAGGCAAATGCAAGCAGCAGCCCTAGAAATAAAACTATTTTTACTTTAAAATTTTTCATAATTCTTTTTTTTAAAAATCCAAATTAAAACCGAAATTAAATCTTGCCAAAGTAGGATAATCTCCTCTAAAACTAGAATCGGAAGTTTGACTACTATTAAATTCCCTATCATCTGGTAAATCTGTCCATAAGAACAAATTATTACCATTAGCAAAAATACTCAATGCTTTAACTCCTAATTGCTCGCATGTTTTTTTCGGTACACTATAATTTAAGGCTATACTCCTTAATCTTGTTAGCGAACCATCCCAAAAGTTACGTCTTGGATCACTAGCACCTTGTGTGAAATTAAACAGTGGTTGTGTTCTTACACCTGTTGGGTTATCTTTTGTCCAATATCCTAACTCGTGTGTAAAAAACGTATCTATTTGATTATTAAAGGTTCTACTGGTATAATCTCTATTTGCATTTTGTGTACCATAGAACTGTACAGATAACTTCCATCCTTTGTATTTAGCTCCAACTGTAGCAGCCCAGTTTCTTTGTGGACGCACTGGGAAACCAAATGGCACATTATCAAAAGCACCATTATAAACACCATCTCCATCGTAATCAAGTAAATTATAATATCCAGTACGTATATTCCCTTGTCCGTTAACCCTTGGTGTTGAGCTGTACAAATCATCTATACTCCCAAGTATATTAGCTGGAATAGCAGATCTTGGTTGTCCAATAGTATACCCCGCTGCTTTTTGGTAAAACGGACGTAATTCTGGATCTTCTCTATCAATTACCAAATCTTTAGCTTGGGTGAAATTAAAGTTACCAAAAATATTTAATCCGTTTCCGAAGGTATGATTAGCACCAAGTACGATTTCAAATCCTCGCACCTCTACTTCTCCTCTATTAAAGGCTGGAGGGCTAGCACCAAACCAATCTGGAACCGCTCTTTGAGTACTTGGTATTAGAATATTGCTACGATCTTCTCCAAAGTAGTCTAACTCTGCAGTAATTGCATTGTTAAACAATCCTATTTCTGCACCAATATTATACTTTACAGCTGTTTCCCATTGCAAAGCACTATTACCTACGTTAGCCTCACTGTAAAACACATAATTCTCACGTTGGTTAGAAGCATTGGGATTGATAAATGCACCACCTCCAATATTCCAAGTTGCCTGATACTCAAATCTATTTCCTCCGCTATCATCACCAATTAAACCATAAGAGCCTCTAAATTTAAGAAGATTTACCCAATCAACCTCACTCATGAATGCCTCGTTAGACACCGTCCAACCCGCTGCTAAAGCAGGAAAAAGATCGAAACGGAATCCAGGACCATATTTCTCCGACCCGTTGTAAGCACCACTTATGTCTAAGAAATATCTTTTATCATAGTCGTAAGTAACCCTTCCTACCCAGTCTTCACGAAGTACAGGAAAGTTATTAGGCTGACTGCGATTTTGACGTCTAAATAATAGCAATCCTGTAACCGAATGCTTTTCAGCAAAGGTATTACTGTAATTAAATGAAAAATCATACAATAGATTATTACGAATTGAGTTATTCCGAATTTCTGCCGCATCAAGTGTCCATGGAAATGGCACAAAACCAAAATCATTAACTCCGTTTGGAGACTCTATTCTCTCTTCGAAAAATTCGTTATACACACGATATCTAACATTTTCTTGACCATCACCTCCTGGGTCATTCAAATTTTGTACACTTTCAGATCTATTATCTAAAGAAAAACGCCCTTGAAATGATAAACCGCTCGTAATAAAGTCTAATTTTTGTTTTAAAATAAAGTCAGTATTTATATTAAAAGTATTGGTAGTCTGGTAACCTGTGTTTGTTAAGGTTACAATAGGGTTTGTATTTGCAAAGACATCGTTATTATCTCTACCATAGAAACCATCAGGAAAAACAGGGTTATAAGCATTAGGCGCAAGCTCATAAATAGCATTTGTAACCAGGTTTAAGTTACCAGGCGTCTGTTGAATACCTAAGAACCCCCCAAGGTTTACAGAAAATTCTGTAGTACTTGTGATATCAAAATCTATATTACTACGGAAATTAAATCTATCGTAGCTAAACTCACTTTCATACCCTTTACCATTATCATAACTAGCTCCGTCAAAAATATCAGAAACTTTTTGGTACGCTAAACTACCAAAATACTTAGCTTTATTTGTTCCTCCACGAACAGATAAATTAACACGGTAGTCCTGCGCCATATCCTTTAAAAGCGCATCTCGCCAGTTTATATTAGGATATATTAAACTCTCCTGCTCATCCGCTGGATTACGGAATCTATTAGCAATTTCAATTGGACGAATAAAATTCCAAGAATCTTCATTCTGAGCAAGCTCCCTCATTATGGAGGAATTTGCTTCTAGGATTGCATCATACGCATCTAGTTTTTCAGGCAACTTAGAAACAAACTTAAGCGTTGTATTCGCCTGTAATGACAATTGCGCCTTACCTTTTTGCCCTCTTTTAGTGGTAATTAAAATTACACCATTTGCACCTTGCACACCAAAAACTGCAGTAGCAGAGGCATCTTTAAGTACAGAAAGATTTTCAATATCATTAAAATCGATATTATCAATAGGTCTTGGCACACCATCTACAAGGACTAATGGTTGCCCGGTTCCATTCCATGAAGATTGACCACGAATAAAAATTTGCATATCGTTTCTACCCGGTACACCACTACCTTGTATGGCAGTAACACCTGGTAAATTACCTTGTAAAGCCTCCTCTACATTGGTAATACCAGCATTTAGTTCTTGTAAGCTCTCTCCTTTAATTTGAGTAATTGCACCTACTACACTTTCTTTTTTCTGAGTTCCATAACCTATTACGACTACTTCATCAAGACTTGCTACGTCCTCCTCTAGACCTACATTAATAGTAGTTCTTCCATTTATTGGAATTTCTACAGTTTTAAAACCTAGATAAGAAAATACTAAAGTTTTTTCGCCAGTAGTTAATTCAAGAGAATAGTTACCGTCAAAATCTGTAGATGCTCCGCGTTGCGTTCCTTTTTGCAACACACTTACGCCAGGTAACGGTATGCCACTAGCATCAGTAACAGTACCCGAAATTCTTTCTTGAGCCCATAAACTAGTTGGCGTGAAACTGGAAAACATTAACATTAAGATTAAGGTTAATCCAGAAACAAAACATCTTTTCTTTAATTTGTGTTTCATTTTGAGTTTTAGTTTAAACATATAATTTAGTTTTAGTGGTCATAACGGTACAATTGTTTGAGAAATAATGGTACCATTAAGATGATAACAATTTTACAAATTAGAAGCAACTAGAGTATCCTGTACTATACTGATTAGTGCATTTATTTTTCTGTTTTCTTAAAAAATCGAAATCAACAAACAAACAAAAATGACCTATTAATGACTACTATTCAGTTAGTTATATTGAGAAACTATAGCTCATCTAAAAATAATAAAAAAAATCAATTATCAAATGAATCGATATTTCTATTTTTGTATTTTGTATACAAAATGCACTTGCTAGAACTATTTGAATGATTGAACATAAAAATATAAGCCAGCCAATTTATTTAAAGTTAAAGGAAATGATTTTAAATGGCGAATTAAAACAAGGCGAAAAAATAATTCAGGAAAAAATTGCGGAATCGCTAGGTGTAAGTAGAACACCTCTCATGAAAGCTTTATTAACCCTTGAAAATGAATATTTAGTAGAAAGCGTTCCAAGAAGAGGCATGTATGTTAAGGCGTTTGACAAAAAAGAGATTATAGATATCTATATATGTCGTGAAGCCATAGAAGGAATGGCTGCTCGTTTACTGGCATATTTAAAAGATAATAAGATAGTAGCACAACTAGAAAATTGTTTTACGCCCTTTCAGTCAGGGAACAAAATTAATATTGAGGCCTATTCAAGAGCCGATGAAAAATTTCATTCATTATTAATTAAACTTACAGAGAATGCGCCTCTTGATAAAATTTACTTCTTCGGAAAAATACACGATAAAGTTATAGGTCATGGACTTGTAAGACCTCCAGAAGAAACACTAGAAGAACATTTTAACATTATAAATGCTATTGCCAGTGGCAATGCTGATGAGGCAGAAAAACATGCCAGACTACATATAAAAAAATCTCGAGAATTATTATTAAATCAATAAAAAACCAAAAAAGTGAAAAACTATAATATTGCAGTAGTGCCAGGAGATGGCATAGGAAACGAAATAGTTCCAGAAGGCTATAGAGTATTGGAGGCTGTTGCTAAAAAACATAACTTTAGTATTTCATCAAAGACTTTTGATTGGGGTGCAGGTTATTACCTTAAAAACAAAAAATTCTTACCCGAAGATGGATTAGAAACTTTAAAAGAATTTGATGCGGTGTATTTCGGTTCAGTCGGTTTACCAGCTGTCGATGATACGCTTCCTGCCAAAGACTACACATTTAAGGTACGTACAAGTTTTAATCAGTATGTTAATTACAGACCTGTAAGGACCTATCCAGGTGTAACAAGACCTTTGAGAACTGAAAAACATATCGATTTTGTAATTGTTAGAGAAAATACCGAAGGCGAGTTCGTGCAAATGGGTGGACAATACCTACCAGATTCTGCAAACGGAATGGGTACAGATACCAGTGTGTTTACTAGAAAAGGAATAGAACGTGTAGCTCATTACGCCTTTAAATTAGCTCGAACAAGAAGAAAGAAAGTAACCCATATTACAAAATCTAATACCTTAATTAATAGCTTAACCTATTGGGATCGTGTTATTAAAGAAGTTGCTTTACAGTATCCTGATGTTGTTCATGACCAAATGTATATCGATAACTCCACAGCTAGTTTTGTTCTTAAACCAGAAATTTTTGATGTGGTTTTAACGACTAATCTTTTTGGTGATATTTTAAGTGATTTAGGTGGTGCTGTAATGGGAAGTCTTGGTCTTGGCGGTAGTGGAAACATTAATCCAGAAAAGGAATTTCCTTCTATGTTTGAACCTATTCATGGATCTGCTCCAGATATTGCAGGGCAAAATATAGCTAATCCTTACGGACAAATTTGGTCTGCTGCCATTATGTTGGAACATTTAGGAGAAACTGAGGCTGCAAATAATATTATGGAAGCTATAGACAAAAGTACATCTTCGGGTGTATTAACCATAGATTTGGGAGGAAATGCTAGTACTTCAGATGTAGCTGATGCTGTTATTAGAAATCTTTAATAGCAAATGAATACTATTGTTGATCTTACACTAAATTTTACAAATGATTTTACTGGTTTTTCCAAAGAAACCAGTAAAATCATTGAAAAAGATGGATGGAATGCGAGTACATTAACCTTTTATTCGCATTGTGGCACGCATATGGACGCCCCTATCCATTTTAATGTAAGCCAACAAACTATAGATAAAATTCCTGTTTCCGATTTTGTTGGGAAAGCCTGGGTTATCGATGTTCGTAATGTTGGTTCTCAAGGATTGATATATTCAAACCATATTCCTGAAAACGTATTAGAAAAATTTTCAAAAGGAGATAGTCTTATTTTTTGGACGGATTGGTCGCAATTTGTGAATACTCCAAAGTATAGAGATGAATTGCCCAGAATAAGCGAAGAGCTTGCGCTTTGGTGTCTTGAAAACAAGGTGAAAATGATTGGTGTTGAGCCTCCATCTGTCGCAGATGTAAATAACTTAAAAGAAGTTACTAAAATTCACCAAATCTTACTTAAAGGTGTTGTAATCATTGAAGGCCTTACAAATATTAATGCCTTACAATCAAACTGTGTAGAACTTATTGCACTACCTTTAAAAATAAGTAACGGAGACGGCGCTCCGGCAAGAGTTATTGCCATAGAAAAATATTGATGCGCATACCCTTATCAGACATATCACAACAGTTACCTTTGGAAGATACCTCTAATTACAGAGGAATGAACCACCTCCTTTTTAAGCAATTAAATAGAACTTGCATCGTTATTGATGACGACCCAACTGGCAATCAAACAGTCTATGATATTCCACTATTAACGAATTGGGATAAGGAAACCATTCTTAATGAGTTTAAAAACGAAACCCCCGTATTTTTTATATTAACGAATTCCAGAAGCTTATCCGAAGAGAAATCATCTGAAATTTATACCGAAATATCTAAGAACATCGCAGAAGCTTCAAAACTTACCAATCGTGAATTTACCATAATTAGTCGCAGTGATTCGACACTACGAGGCCATTTTTCTGAAATAGAAGCCATTAAGCAAACTATTGCAGTACAGGAAGCCATTTCTTTTTTTATTCCTGTTATGTTTGAAGGCGGACGGGTATCTGTTAATGATACCCACTATATTTCTGATAGTGATTTCCTTACTCCTGTAAATGAAACACCGTTTGCAGAGGATCATACTTTTGCCTATTCAAATGCAAATTTAAAGGCGTATATAGAAGAAAAGACAAATGGAAAAATAATAGCTTCTAACGTTTACTCATTTAGTATAAATACTATACGATCATTTGATGTTGTATCACTAAGCAAGCAAATAATAGCATTGAAGGCTAATCAGTTTTGTATTGCAAACGCTTTAAATTATAACGATTTAGATAAATTTACCCATGCTATTTTACTTGCGGAAGCATCTGGAAAAATGATATTTTTTAGAACCTCCAGTTCTTTTGTTCCCTCCTACATCGGGCAACAACCAAAAGGCTTATTAAGCTCCAAAGAGATACTTAATAGTAGCAATCATTGCGGGGGCTTAACGATTGTAGGGTCTTATGTTAAAAAGTCTTCCCTTCAACTTAATGCTGCATTAAATCATTATACAAAAGATTGTATTGTTGAAATAGACGTAGAGACCATTTTAGGCAAACAATCAAACGAATATGTTGTATCCATAATTTCTAAAATAGAAGGGAATTTAACACAAGGAAAAGATGTTATAGTTTATACAAGCAGAACGTTAATTTCTGGGAAAGACACAGCATCAAATATTAACATCGCGTCAAAAGTATCAAATACTCTGGTGAGTTTGATAAAAACCCTTAACGTCCGTCCTAAGTATATTCTGGCCAAGGGTGGTATCACCTCTCATGATTTAGCAACAAAAGGTTTAGGCATGAAACGTTCAAAAGTCTTGGGTCAGATAGAAGCTGGGATTCCTGTTTGGTCTATGGGCAAAGAAACCAAGTTTCCTGATTTACTTTATATCGTATTTCCTGGTAATGTAGGCAATGAAAATTCCCTTCTAAAAATAATACAAAAACTAAACTAATTATGAATACAAGCATTCCAAAAAGGCGATATGGGTTCTTTGCAGGCTCTTTCTTTATTACATTACTATTATATATAGACCGTGTTTGTATATCATCCGCAAAAGATGCTATAAGTGGGGACTTAAATCTTACCGATATTCAAATGGGATGGGTTTTAAGCGCATTTGCATTAGGTTATGCCCTATTTCAAGTTCCTGGAGGTGCACTGGGAGATAGATATGGGGTGCGTAAAGTAATGACTTCAATTATGGTTTTATGGTCAATTTTTACAGCGTTTACAGGACTGGCGTGGAATTATGTATCTATGGTTCTTTTTAGGTTTATTTTTGGAGCTGGTGAAGCTGGGGCATTCCCCAATATTTCCAGAGCGGCATTTTCATGGGTACCATTAAAGGAACGCGGTATTTTTCAAGGTATTAATTTCTCAGGATCCAGATTGGGCGCTGCTTTTGCATTGCCGCTGGTTGCCTATTTAATCGATGCTTGGGGCTGGCGTAATATTTTTTACTTTTTTGGTGCCATTGGGATTGTATGTTCCATTCTATTTTATATGCTCTTTAGAAATAAACCTGAAGAACATAATGGTATTTCCGATGCCGAAAAGCAATTTATAATAAAAAACCGTCAGCAGGAGGTAGAGGAAATAAAAGCTAACCTGCCCATAAGTCGTATCCTAGGATCTAAAAACGTGATATTAGCTATGATTCAATACATTGGAAGTAATTTTATTTTCTTTTTTACGTTAACATGGTTATTTCCTTATATAAAAGCTAAATATGGGTTGAATTTAGTAACAACAGGATTCTATGCCATGTTACCACTTCTTGCAGGGGCACTTGGAAACTGGGTTTCTGGTTATACAGTAGACGCTATTTATAAAAAAGGAAACTGGAAATTATCCAGACAAGTACCTGCAATCATAGGCTTTGTGTTTGTGGTTATTGGCATACTTTCTAGTTTATTTATGGAAACAGCTCTTGGGGCTGTATTATGCTTATCGGTTGCCATATTTGGTGCTGATATGACGTTGAGCCCTTCTTGGTCCTTTTGTATGGACATTGGTAAAGAACACTCTGGAAAAGTTTCAGGAATGATGAATATGGCTGGTAATATCGGGGCTTTTACCACGGCATTAGCGTTTCCATATTTATTAGATTGGACCGGTTCGAATGAACCATTTTTCTATGTAGCCGCCTTTTTAGGCGTAGTTGCCATTTTTTGTTGGTTATTTATGGATTCTTCTAAAGCCATTCGTCATGAAAAATAAATTAAAAGGAGTCGCCATAGGCGCCGGATACTTCAGTAAATTTCAATATGAAGCTTGGACTCGTATTCCAGAGGTGGAAATCACAGCACTTTGCAATTCTAATATGGCAAGGGCTAAAGGTATTATGAATTCTTATGGTATAGATAATCATTATACCGACTATAAGGACATGATTTTAAAGGAAAAACCTGACTTTGTGGACATTATTACACCTCCTGAAACACACTTTGAGATGTGTAAATTTGCTGCAGACCAAGGTGTGCACATTATATGTCAAAAACCATTAGCGCCTACTATCCAAGAATCTCAAAAAATTGTAGACTACGTAAAGTCTAAAGGTGTGCGTTTTGTAGTGCATGAGAATTTTAGGTTTCAGCCCTGGCATCGCGAGATAAAAAAGATTATCGATAATGATGATTTAGGAGATTTGTTTCAACTTAATTTCAGGTCCCGAATGGGCGATGGTTGGGGAGACGATGCCTATTTGGCAAGACAACCTTATTTTAGGGATTATAAAAAATTACTTATATATGAAACCGGCGTACATTTTATCGATACGTTCCGCTATCATGCTGGTGAAGTTAAAAGTGTATACGCCATTCTTAAACGATTAAATCCTGTTATAAAAGGCGAAGATGCAGGTTTAATGATTTTAAGTTTTGAAAATAAAGCAACTGCCGTTTGGGATGCCAACAGGTTTAATGAGAACAATTTCAAAAAATCAAGATATACCTTTGGAGAATATTTAATTGATGGTTCAAAAGGCTCATTGCGTCTATATTCTGATGGACAAATTACCGTTCAGAAATTAGGAGAGTTAGAAAAACAGCATGAATACACCCACAATGATATTGGTTTTGCTGGCGACTGTTGCTATATTTTTCAGAGAGATTTTATAGATAAACTTATTTCAGGTGAAACTTTTGAAACCAATGGACCTAACTATTTAAAAACATTAAAAGTACAAGAAGCTGTCTATAAATCTGCTGAGATGAACATTCCTATAAATATGGAAAGCAGTATTTAAATAAATTAAATTTTAAATACTGCTTTTCAACAAATATACTTTGAAAGGAATAACTATCAACTACTAATTTCCTTTTTTGTAATCTTCTAAAAACTTAGCTAAACCAATATCAGTCAATGGGTGCTTTAATAAGCCCATTATTGATGACAAAGGCCCAGTCATAACGTCCGAACCAATTTTTGCGCAATTGATAACGTGCATGGTATTTCTAACGGAAGCTGATAAAATTTGTGTTTCAAAGCCGTAGTTATCATAAATCTGCCTAATTTCAGCTATAAGCTGTAAGCCATCAGTTGAAATATCATCCAAACGTCCTAAAAATGGCGACATATAAGTAGCTCCTGCTTTAGCTGCCAATAATGCTTGACCAGGTGAAAACACCAAGGTAACATTGGTTTTTATACCTTTATCAGAAAAATATTTACAAGCTTTTACGCCATCTGCAATCATTGGTAACTTTACTACAATTTGAGGATGCAACGCTGCCAAAGCTTCACCTTCCTTAACCATTCCTTCAAAATCGGTTGAAATTACCTCTGCACTTACATCTCCATCTACAATGTCACATATCTTTTTGTAATGTGCTAATATATTATCGGTTCCGGTAATACCTTCTTTTGCCATCAAAGATGGGTTTGTGGTTACACCGTCTAAAACTCCCAAAGCTTGTGCTTCTTTAATGTCATTGAGGTTTGCTGTATCTATAAAAAATTTCATATTCTTTAAATTTATATTCTTTTTTAAATTCTATCTTTTTAATGTTATAATAATCTTTCTGATTTAAAAATCATCGATTTCAAGATTCCAACTAACACTATAAATATCATTGGGCTCAAGCTCCTTCAAACCTAAACCATTATTAAAGCTGTCTGATACTCCTGTAGTTGGTTCTATGGCGATAATATTTTCTACTGGTGGTGTATATAGTTGCAGGAAATTATCTTTTTCAGAAGATTTTAATGTTAAATTATAATTTGGTGTGGTGAATAAAACTTTGTTAGAATCCAAAACAAAACAATCATCCAAATCACGATTATTTACGGTAAAGCCATTTCCTTCTTTATTAGATACAATTATATCTGTTATATTGCGATTATCTAGTTTGACTTTTAAATTGGAATCAAAAACTATTGAACTATTAAATAAATCTTTACTAAAAAAATAAGGATGCCAACCTATGGTGAAGGGGAAGGTTTTTGAATCCGTATTTTCTATTTTAATCTTTACATCTAATGTCCTTTGCCCTAAAATATATTCTAAATAAATGGCATATGTATAAGGAAAGCCATTAGATATTTTTTCTTCATGATATACTAGTTTTACAGAGGCATAGGTTTCGGTTGTTTTTTTATCTACAACTTCAAAAGTTTTATTATATACCAATCCGTGAATGGCATTATTTAATGTTTTCTCGTTGATGTCAAATTGATATGTTTTACCTTTAAACTCATACTTACCATCTTTTATTCTATTAGCAAATGGAAACAAAATTGATGAAGCATATGTATCGGTATAACTCAGATTAGTTATCTCCTTTATAACAGTTTGATTCTTTAGAACTAACTCCTGTAAACTTCCACCCAAATCTAGATAGATCTTAGCATATGACTCTTTTTCTTTATTTTGAATTTCAATATAATTAAGATTCTTGGCGGTGGAGCTAGTATGTTCAATGATATACATAGTATTTGCTTTAAAAATAGCTTATTTTTCCCAAAGACCTTCCATCTCTTCCAGAGTTTTCCCTTTAGTTTCTGGAACAAATCTCCATACGAACCAAACAGCTATAAGCGACATTATACCATAAACCCAATAAGCAAAACCATGATTGAATTGCTCAGTGAGGTAGGAGTTATCGTCCATCATTGGAAAGGTTAATGACACGAGGTAATTGGACACCCATTGAGCAGCAACAGCTATTGCCATTGCACGTCCTCGAATTTTATTTGGGAATATTTCTGAAAGCAATACCCAAGTAACTGGCCCCCAACTCATCGCAAAACTTGCTACATACAACATCATACATGCTAGCGCTAAATAACCAGTTGCTCCTGAGAAGAACACAAAACCTAAGGAAAGCATTGCCACACACATACCTAAGGCACCTATAATCATCAAAGGCTTTCTACCAAATTTATCTACAGTCTTGATAGCTATTATCGTAAATAAAAAATTCACAATCCCCACTATAATGGTCAACAATAACGCACCATCAGTATTTGGATCAATAGATTTAAAAATTTCAGGCGCGTAATATAGTACCACATTTATGCCTACAAATTGTTGGAAAACAGACAATGCAATTCCTATAATAATAACCGTCCAGCCGAAAGATAAAAGCTTTCCAGAATGTTGTACCATTGAAGCTTTTATCTCATCCAGTATTGCTAACGCACGTTCTTTTCCATTAACTTTCGTCAGCACTCCTAAAGCCTGTTCCGGTTTATTTCTTAGCATTAAAGAACGAGGAGTGTCTGGCACAAAAAACAATAGTGCTAAGAATAATCCTGCTGGTATCACTTCTGAAGCGAACATCCATCTCCATCCAACAGCATTCAACCACTCATCTGAACCGCCACTTCTCGAAATAAAATAATTTACAAAATACACCACCATAAAACCGCCAACAATAGCCAATTGATTGAATGACACCAATTTACCCCTACTTTCCGCAGGAGCAATTTCCGCAATGTAAAGGGGTGACAACATGGAAGCCAAACCAACACCTATACCTCCTAGTATTCTATAAATAATAAAAATGGTTGAAAATGTATGGTCTAATTCACCTATGGGTGCGATAAACATTTCTGGCATTGCAGAACCCAAAGCTGAGACTAAAAATAATATAGCCGCAAGAATCAATCCTTTTTTTCTGCCTAATGTTTTACTTACTATCCCCCCTATTAGACCTCCAACGATACAACCTATCAAAGCACTAGCTACTAAAAACCCCTTAAATGCATTTGCCGCAGTTTCTGAAAGACCTTTTGGTAGTACAAAAAAACTTTCTAATGAACCCACGGTCCCCGAAATTACACCCGTGTCGTACCCAAACAACAAGCCCCCGAGGGTAGCCACTAATGTGAGTTTTATTAAATACTTTGAATTGGCTGATTTTCCCATAATACTCTTATTTTAGTTAGTTATTATATGTATTGGTTGATAATATTCTCGAACAACTCTTGCTTACCGCTTCTTAGTTGAAGTTCTCCATTTTCTTGGGCAATTTTATACAGATCCTCTAAAGTTAATTTTCCATCTTCAAATTCTTTTCCTTTTCCTGAATCGAACGAACTGTAACGTTCTTTTCTTAATTTTTCATAAGGCGATGAAGTTATGATTTTATCTGCAATTAATAAAGCACGAGCAAAAGTATCTGCACCACCAATGTGTGCGTGGAATACATCGTCTAAATCGGTTGAATTTCTTCTGATTTTGGCATCAAAATTAACACCACCTCCTTGCAAGCCTCCAGCTTTTAAGAACACTAACATGGCTTCGGTTGTTTCTTGAATATTATTTGGGAACTGATCTGTATCCCATCCATTTTGATAATCACCTCTATTGGCATCTAAACTTCCTAACATTCCAGCTTTTGCGGCCGTTTCAATTTCATGTTGAAATGTGTGTTGTGCTAACGTAGCGTGGTTTACCTCAATATTTATTTTGAAATCTTTATCTAACCCGTATTCTTTCAAGAACCCTATCGCTGTTGCTGTATCAAAATCATACTGGTGTTTTGATGGTTCCATAGGTTTTGGCTCAATAAAGAAATTTCCTTTAAATCCTTGGCTACGTGCATAATCTCTACACATTGCTAAAAACTGTCCCATATGGTCTAGCTCACGTCCCATGTCTGTATTCAATAAGGACATGTAACCTTCACGACCACCCCAAAATACATAGTTCTCACCACCTAATTTGATTGTAGCATCTAACGCCAATTTAATTTGTCCTCCTGCTCTAGCCACTACATCAAAATCTGGATTGGTTGAAGCACCATTCATATAACGTGGATTAGAAAAACAATTAGCAGTTCCCCACAATAATTTAACACCGCTTTCTGCTTGTTTTCCCTTGATATAGTCTGTAATAGTTGCCAAACGCTCTTCCGATTCTGCAAAAGTTGCGCCTTCCTGTATTAAATCGAAATCGTGAAAACAGAAATAATCAAAGCCCATTTTACCTATAAATTCGAAAGCAGCATCGGCTTTATCTTTCGCCGCTTGAATAGGGTCGGAAGATTGGTCCCAAGCAAAGTTTTGAGTTCCTGGTCCAAATGGATCGCTCCCTTGACCACAGAACGTGTGCCAATATGCAATTGAGAACTTAAACCATTCCTTCATGGTTTTTCCAGCCACTACTTGATCTGGATTATAATATTTAAATGCTAATGGATTATCTGATTCTTTTCCTTCAAAATTGATTTTTCCTATTCCTTTAAAGTACTCTTTAGTTGCCATAATAAAATGTGTATTTGTGTATTTGTTTAAGCGTTTTTTTGTTTTAGTTCTGCTTTGCGTTAGGGATTGCAGAGAAAATCCTTTTTGTGAGGCACGATCAAAAAGATTGGAATGTAAAGCCCGACCCTTGTGGTAACGCCCAAATATTATTTATTTAAAATCAGTTCTAATTCTTTTTTCCAGTTTTTATAAGCTTCCAAATAAGGTTTTTTGTCTTTAAAGGGCATAAATGTCATGACGTGGTCGTTATCCATAATAACTTTTCCGAAACCTTCAAAATCACCTTTGTGCAAATCTGCAGCTCGGGCCGCACCTATGGCCCCTGTTGTGTTATAAATTTCTATTTCTTGTTCAATTAACGTAGCTACAGTATTTGCGAATATCTCTGAACGGAATAGATTATCGTTTCCAGCCCGAATTACGCTAGGCTTAATATCATCTGATTTCATGATTTCCATACCGTAAACGAATGAAAACGCAATACCTTCTAGTGCCGCTCTGCACATGTGGCCTTTATGATGATTGTTTAAATTCACATTAACTATTCGTGTACCTATTTCTTTGTTATTTAGCATGCGCTCTGCACCATTCCCAAAAGGAATTAGACAAACACCATCTGATCCTACTGGAATATCTGATGCCAACGTATTCATCTCTTCATAAGAGCCTACTGCTAAATTATTGAGTAACCAACGGTACTGAATACCTGCACCATTTACACATAATAATTTGCCAATTCTTGGGTCTGCACCTTTTTGATAATTTACATGTGCAAAATTATTTACCCTAGAACTTTCTTTGGCAGACAAACTATCGGTAACAGCATACACTACTCCTGAGGTTCCTCCTGTTGCTGCAACTTCTCCTGGATTGAATACGTTTAATGATAAGGCGTTGTTTGGCTGATCCCCTGCCCTATAATAAATAGGCGTTCCTGCCGCAATACCGCTTTCAGCTTCTCCATTTTTATCTACTATGGACTGTACCCCAAATGTATCTACGATATCTGGAACCAAAGCTTCATCTATGCCGTAATGCTCCAAAAGAAAATCGGCCACATTATCATTTTTAAAATCCCAGAATATACCTTCTGACAATCCAGAAATAGTACTGTTTATGGTATTTGAAAATTTATATGCTACATAGTCTCCAGGTAACATGAATTTATAGATCTCTTTGTAAATATCTGGTTCGTTATCTTTTACCCATTTTAATTTTGAAGCGGTAAAGTTGGCTGGAGAGTTTAAAAGTTGCGATGCGCATTTATCGTTTCCGATGTTGTTAAATGCCGAATTACCAATTTCTACAGCTCTACTGTCGCACCAAATGATACTCTTGCGCAATGGTTTACCTTCTTTATCAACCAAAACTAACCCATGCATTTGGTAAGAAATACCAATTCCTTTTATTTGAGTTCTACTTACGTCAAACTTCTTTTTTAAAGCCTTTATGGCGTTACATATATGTAGCCACCAATCTTCAGGGCTTTGTTCTGCCCATCCATTTTTTGCCGCGTACATTCCCATTTCTTCTTTTGGCTCTTGCACAACGCCTAAGCTTTTACCTGTTTCTATTTCTACCAGTGCGGCTTTAATAGATGAACTTCCTATATCTAATCCTAAATAATAATTCATTTATAATGAGTCTCTAATTATCAATTTTGTAGGTACATAATACTGCATCGGCTTATTTTGAGTTACAAATTCTGCAGCTTTAGTTCCTAATGCTTCAAAATCTGTTGAAATAACCGAAATTCCTTTATATATAAATTTTTTAGTTGGTGTTTCATTATAGGACAGAAACCCTACATCGACACCAGGCTCTAAATTTTCTGTTTTACATTGTTCTAAAAATTGACCTAACATTCTATCGCTAGTTGAGATATATGCGACATCTTTTTCTACTTTAAATGCTTTGGGGTTTGTTATTATTTCATAATCAAAATGAAATAATCCGCAATATTTTCTAAAGTATACAACAGTTTCCTCTGGGTGATAGGTAAAAGTGGGATATAGAAAAACTAATTTTTTATATTTTCTAAAAACTTTATTTGCTGGCTTCAAAGCTTCAAAAAAAGCCTTTCCAAAATCTTGAAATACATAATTATTACTGGAATTAGAATGTATGCTCCAATCTATAAGTAATAATTTTTCGTCATCAATATCTGATATTACCAAAGGAACATCATCATGATTAAATGTCATAACCACATACTTATAGTACTTGCCTTTACTATTGTTTAATATCGTTTTAAAATTATCAATGTTATAATGATGAAATTGCACATCGGTAATAATGTTATCAGGCAAATTACCTACAAAAGAATGATAGACAACCTCTTTATAAGCTTTAAATGTATCTAAAACTAAAAGTACTTTTCTGGTATTATTTGCAATATAATAACCCTTATTGGGAACTGATTGAACTACACCTTGCTCCTTAAGGATAGAATAAGATTTAAAAACAGTATCTCTAGATAGCTGATATGTAGTGCACATATAATTCACAGAAGGTAATGCATCACCACTTGTGAGTTTATTATTAGCAAGCTCATTGTTTATAGCGTTCACCAATTGCTGATACTTTGGCACTTCACTATCAATATTAATGCTAAAATTTATGCTCATAAAACCATTCTGTTCTGTTCTGGTTTGCAAATATAGATATTTATAGTTATCCAAACTATCTATTTTTAAAATATTCTTTTTATTACACCCTATTTACACTAAGAAAGTGTTTGTGTATGCCTAATTTATTTTGTTTGTTTGATAAACTTATTAGGAATCTTGTTTATAGATTTAATTTGCACATTTTTATAATAAACCTCCGCTGCTTCTGATTGTATTTGAATGCGTCCTTTGGTAAGGGGAACAATTTCTTTATCTGGGTTTTGGTATTTGGAGTTATATAATGCCATAACCACTTTTCCATTTACAATGTGTAAACTGGTACCTTCAAAGCAAATTAATTCAAGTGTATTCCATTCGCCATGTGGGTTTTCATTATCTGAGTCTTTGTTGCAATGATTTGGAGGAAACCTCTGTACAGCAGAAAATGGATTTAAAGTACCCTTTTTCAAATAATTAAATTCTTTTTCTCCTTCTTTTTTTTCCGAAGGGATATCTATTAAAACATCTACCAGTCCATAATAATCCCCAATATCAGTTTCTTGAACCTGAAACTCCTGTGAAGCCATCCATACGTTCCAAAAAGCCGTTTGTGAGCCATGGCAATGGTATAAAATACCACTATCCCGTTTTCTTAATAATCTTGGTTCCCAAACCTTTTCTCCCCATTTAAACTGCAATTTTAAATGGTAATTTTCATAGGCTTGCTTTGAGGTTAGGGCGCCATAAATTTCCCCTGAAATATGAAGTAAATTTTCTCCATTTTCTTCTTTATAAGTGAATACATTTTTTGGATCATTATTTAATCCTAAGGGTGTTGCGTTTTTGCCATCGCTGTTCGGATCAACATTATCCAAATCTCTTACCGTGGCATGGGGGGCGCCAATAAACACGTCCCAATTTTTGTGTAAATCTTCTTCAAAAAGATTAGTCCACTTTTTTGATGATGGTGATTTTATATCTTTCAAATTAGCGGCCCAAAGTATGGCACCATGAATCATTTTTTCGAATCTTGGGTCGCTGTAAGCTTCATCTACATGCCCCATCCCCGTATAAAAAACTCTTCCGCCGTCATAATAATGAAACCACGTAATTGGATGGTTTTTTGTGTTCATTTTTTTACCTTCATAAGAATCTTCATCCAATGAAGCTAAAACGTTTACATGTTTATCAACTGGCTTTAAAAAATTATACCATTCATCCTTAAATACTTCGGTCTCCTTTAAATGATTAATAGCAGGATGACCACTTGATTTTTCAATATTTAGTGTTGCATTCTGGACTTTAGGATGGTTCTTAAAAGTCGCTCCAATCATTTTAGTAAACCAAGGCCATTCCTTTTCAGTATCTGAAGCTGCGTGAATTCCAACAAATCCATTACCATTTGCCATGTAATGTTGCAATGCTTGTTTTTGATTTTCGTTAAAAATATCTCCTGAGGTATTTAAAAAAACCAGTACGTTAAATTGATCTAGATTGGTATTGGTAAAGTCGTTTGAGTCTTCTGAAAAACTAACTCTCCAGTTATTTTTGCTTGCTAATTCCGTCATGAATTTAATACCTGTAGGTATCGATTTATGACGAAAAGCTCCTGTTTTTGAAAATACTAAAATATTAACATTCTTTTGTTGTGAATGAACTACTGCGAAGGAAAGTATTAATACTACGAAACAAATTAATTTTTTAAGCTTCATGAAATTATTTTTAATGAGCAAGGTTAAGTTTTTAAATAATACATAACATCCTGTACTATGCTGATATATCTTATGGGAATTTTTAGTTCACAGCTTTCTAATTGATTATTCTATTATAAATTTTTCCATAGAATTTAATTCTGGTCTACCTCCTCTATTACCACTACCTGCTACTATATAAATACTATTTTTATAAACAATGGCTTGAGACCCATGTCTGCCTTTATTTAAATTGGCAAGCTTTCTCCATGTTTTGGTTTCTAAATTATAGGCATCAACCTGATTGTGCGCTTCTTTTTGCAACATACTTTCTCCTCCAATCAAAACCAAATCATCTCCAAGAATAGCACAGGATGCTCCAGCTCGAGGTGTTTTAACATTGCTTGTCTCAGGTAAGGTAGACCAACTATTTGATTTGATATTGTAAACATCAACTTCAGGAATTGTTAAATGAAATGTTTGCTTTGTTGCGTAAGAAGAGTTTCGTCCTCCAACGGCATAAATTTTATTATTTTTAGTAACCGCATGAAAATGATCTCTTGATCTTGGAGCGTCCTTTAGAACTTCCCATTTTTTTGATTTAAAGTTGTAAACGTCTAGCCAAGGAACATGAGTGCTATTATGTCCATCTACAATACCACTAATTATATATGCTCTATCCGTACTTATAACTACTCCTGCTGAACCTCTACGTCTTTCTTTTGGGATTTCTAAGCCCTCAACCCAAGTATCTTTTTTTGGATTATAAATTAAAACATTTGACAACGGAATTTCATAAGGATATTTGCCAGTCATAGCTCCAAAAACATAAATATTGCCTTTGTAAGCTACTGCTTGAAAGTGATGAATTTCTATCGGAGGCTTTGCGCCTTCACTCCAGGTATTTGTTTTTGTATTATAAATTGAAACTGGTTTAATTCCGCGGCCACCAAGCAAATAAAATTTATGCTTTACACGCACAAAACTGTTTTCATGCCGAGAAATAGGTGAATTTGAAGAACTAATTGTTTCCCATTTCCCTTGTAACGAAGAATTTTGGGAGAAAATTAATTCTGTTGCCATGAAAAGACAGCATATAATTAATCTTTGTTTTAATATCATTTTATAATTTCTTTTATTCCAAATATTACCGGTTTGGATAAACACCTATACCTTAACTATCGCCACATTTAATTACATTTAAAATACTTAAATTTAACGGTTATTTCTTAATCCACAATAACGGATATCTTACAGGCATATTACGAAGTATTTCTGCTTTATTTGGAATTTCTGATAATTTCTGCCAAAGAAATAAATACTCTTGGTTATTTAAAGCAAACCCACCAAAAATGAGAGCCGGGTGTTTTGTTGGCCAATCTTCCCAATACATAACATCCTTGTTATAAGGCCATTTACTTTTATCTTCAAGGTAAGGGTACAAGAATTCTAATCCACGCTTTAAACTCTTATCATCATAAGTGGCGTAAAAAAATAAATTATCGTTTTTTGTAGATAAAATTTGAGCTAAACTGCACATAGCATCTAAGTTAAAAATGGAATATCCATAGGGCTTGGTGCGCGCTAACTCTTTTGGAAAACTCCCATTTACCGCCATTTGTTCTGGTAAAAGTTTTTCCTTAAATAACGTCTTACAAAAATCAATCTGTTCTTGGTTATCAACAAGTTGAGCAAAAGCTGCTACCTGCAATGCCCAACATGTACTATGATTGTTGCCATTGTCTCTCTCCTTAATGCCATATTTATGAGTCGTTAGCCATTTTAAATATTGGGAAAACCAAACTTTTATAGCACTTACTTCTTTTGAAGAATACAACCCAGAATCTTCCAAAACCTTAAATGCTAGTGCAACTTCTATTAAATGAATAGTATCTATAATTCCGATACCTCTCCCTGTTACCCTTCCTTTTATTGCTTGGGCATATAAAAGATGTGGATTCATTTTTGTAGATTCATCAACGAACCATGCATTTAAATGCTTAAAAAGGTGGCGAAGATACTTGTTCTCTTTATTTATAAGATAGGCTGAAGCTAAGGCTCCCGAAATTTGACTAAACCTTATCATAGATTTTCTATGTGCCACAAAATTATCTGGGTTTGACAACCCGTCCTTTCTTATATATGCACTATCTGGATATTTTGGGTTGGGCCACCAATAATCACCTTCGGAATAAAAATCATTTATTGTACCAGCACTTCTTGTTGAAACATCTGCTGTGATAGTAATTGGCTCTAGTTTTAAAAAATATTCTGCCTCTTTTATAACCTTTTCTTCTACTTGATTTTGAACAAATTCAACATCTGATGGTTGATTTGAACAAGAGAGGCTCAAAAAAAAACATAAATGGTATATATACTTTAATTTCATTCAGCTAATCTATATTTAAATATGTCCCTTTGAAGCTTTGATTGAGTACCATAACTTGTAGCAACTCTGATTTAGAATATCGTTTTACTTCAATTGAGGCTTGACCATTAGCCATTTCAATAATTTCACTACCTCTAGGTGTACCTTGACTAACTATTGCTTCTCCTCCACTTAAACATTGGAAGTAGACCCTTTTTTCATAATCTAAACATCTAAGTCCTTTGCTGTCTATAGCTGTAGCTGTGATTAGATAATTACCGTTATCTAACTCTTCATATTCTAGTTTTAAAGCTCTTGCCTTTCCGTTTTTTACATATCTATAATTCACAGTAAGTACATCTTCAACTTCATTACCCTCTTTCGTCTTACCTATGGCTTTTAATGTGTTTTCTCCTTCATAAAAATTCAAATTCCAATTTAAACCAGCTGCAGGAAATTTTAAAGTATTTCGCTTTTTAGTTCCTAAACTTGTTCCATTTAAAAACAATTCCACCTCAGGGCAATTACTATAAACGCTTAATTCTCGAGATTTACCTTTAGGACCTTGACGCTCAGTCCAAGTATGCGACTCAATATAAGTAAATGGCTTATCACTCCAGTAACTCTTAAAAACATAAAAAGCATCTTTAGGTTTTCCTGTTCTATCTACCAAGCCTTTCTGATTCATATATGGGATGGCATTTTCTGGACGTAATGGTGTGCCAAAATCTTTAAATGCCCATTGTATGTTACCAACAAATGTGGAATCGCTCTCTGAGATACGCAAATGCCAATCGAATAAATCCACTATGTAATTTTCACTCCAATCTCCTATTTGGGCTATGTTAGCCACATCGGTTTGAACTATAGCTTCCTCCCATCCATCAGATTGAATTTTGCCCTCACCAGTTATTGGATTTTCTGTATGTCTTCCTAAATGGCTTGACCCTCCATATTCTGCATGTAAAAAATGTGGGTATTCCTTTTTATATTGATCTATAGCTTTTTGGTAACTTTTATAGCTGCCTGAATACCATCCTGACCAAATGGAAGGCGAAAACACATCCACAATATCGGCGCCCTCATAATACTTTCTAATGGCCGTTTTCCTTGTTGGGTCTAATTCATGTGCGTAATCATGAAACTCTTTTAAAAATGCGTTAATTTTTTCAGGGTTATCTCCACCTTCAAAATCTGGCAACCAATAAATTTCATTTCCTAGAGACCATAAGATTATACTGGGATGATTGTAATTCTGTTCAATAATTTCTTTAAGCATAGTTTTGGTATTAGTTTTCCAAATATCATTACCTAAACCACCACGGCACCATGGAAGTTCGTCCCAAACCAATAAACCAAGTTCATCACAAGCCTTATAAATCTCAGGATCTTGAGGATAGTGTGCTAAACGTACAAAATTAGCCCCCATTTCTTTTATGAGTTCCATATCTGCTCTATGCTGTTCATTACTCATAGCCGCACCAACACCAGCGTGTTCCTCGTGCCTATGCGTTCCTCTTAGCAGCAAGCGTTTGCCATTTAAATAAAATGCCCCATAATCCTTAAACTCGAACCAACGAAACCCTACTTGTTCTGAAATTTCGTCAAGTACTTTCTCATTTTGCAATAACTGTAATTTAAACGTGTAAAGATTCGGATTTTCGGTATCCCATAACTCAATATCTTTTAATTCGTTGAAGCTAAATTCTAAATCAGAATTAGCGAACTCTTTTGTTTGTGATTGAATTTCTGTTCCATTTGAATCCAATAAAATTGCTTTCACCGAAGCTATATCATCGGAATTGATGATTTCGAAAGTAGCATTTAAATTGGCATTTTCTTTTGAAATATTAGGTGTGGTAATTTTTAAATTAGCCAAGTGTCGTATGGGAAATGTTTCTAACCAAACATCCCTTGTTATACCTCCGAAAATAAAAAAATCACTTTTTTGGGATGGTATTACTTCTGGATTGTAACTATTGTCAACCCTTACCAATATTTCATTAGTTCCAGTAGAAATAGCATCGGTGATATCTACATTAAAACCTATATAGCCTCCAATATGTCCCCCAACTTTTGAACCGTTAACATAGACTTCACTTGTAATATTTACACCTTCAAAGTACAGTTGATAAATTTGATTGGCTACAATTGTTGAAATTTCTAATTCTTTTTTATACCAACTCCCAGTTCGTCTATAACCTGGAGTAATATCCGTAGCATCCAAAGCGTTCCAAGTATGAGGCAAATTGATACTTTGCCAATTATCTTGTTTTAAAGCCTCATTAATATCCGAAGTGTTATTTTCTAAATAGAGCCAACCCTTATTTATATTTTCCTTGCTACGCTCTGCCGCATCTATTTCTAATTTATTACAAGAGGTAAAAAATAGAATTGTCAATACAATCATTAATAAAACTTCTGATCTATTAGACATGTTAATGCGGTATATTTAAAATTACAAAGATTCCTTAAAGAGCATTCTACGGCTAAGTATTTCAGATTACAAATCAAATAATCTTGGTAAATACATAGAAATCTCTGGAATATAGGTTATAAGTAATAGAACAAGCACCATAATTAGTAAAAATGGTAATAATGGTTTTACAACTTGCGATACTGAAACATTGGCGATTCCACTACCAACGAATAAAATCGTCCCTACTGGTGGCGTACATAAACCAATACATAAATTTAGTACTAAAACGATGCCAAAATGTACTGGATGCATACCCAAAGCAACTACAACCGGTAAAAAAATAGGTGTAAATATTAATACTGCAGGCGTCATATCCATAAAGGTTCCTATAATTAATAACACCAAATTAATCACTAGAAATATTACGATTTTATTACTGAATTGCTCCAACAAAAACCCACTAATTAGCTCTGGGATACCCTCAAAAGAAAACAACCAAGACATTGCCATAGATGTACATATTAAAAACATCACAACAGCAGTCGTTTTTGCACTTGTTAATAAAATATCTGGAAAATCTTTAGTAGTTATATCGCCATAAACCAAGGCTAAAACTGCAGCATATAAGACCGCTATAGCTGACGCTTCAGTAGCGGTAAAAATACCTGCTACTATACCTCCTACTACAATAACTAACAATAAGAGACTAAAAAATGCTTTTCTAAAATATGTCCAAATTAATGATAATGGCACACGACTTCCTTTAGCAAATTTTCTAGTTATGGCCACAAATGCTATATAACCCATAATAGCAATTCCTAGTAAAATACCTGGTAAATACCCCGCAATAAATAATGCCGCAACGGAAGCAGCACCGCCACTTGCTAAAGCGTAAACGATTAAAATATTACTTGGTGGAATTAATAACCCCGTTGTAGATGATGTGATATTAACAGAAGCACAAAATTCTCTTGGATAGCCTTCTTCCTCCATTCTATCAGTCATGATACTCCCAATGGCAGATGTTGCGGCAATTGCAGAACCAGATATAGCTCCGAATAACATCGAAGCTAATACATTTACATACGCTAGTCCTCCGGGTAAACTTGCTACTAAAGACTTTGCAAAATTTATGAGTCGATTTGCTATACCTCCACGTTTCATAATTTCTCCAGCCAATACAAAAAATGGTATCGCCAACAATGCGAAACTATCAATCCCTGTTGTCATTCGTTGGGCTATTGTAGTTAATCCTGGCATTTTATCAATATTCAACAATAAACTTATGGTTGTTGATATGCCAATACTATACGCTACTGGAACTTTAAGCATTAACAGCGTGAAAAAACTTGCAAATAATACAATAATACTAATTACTTCTATACTCATGATTATTCGGTTATTTCGTTAGCTTTTATTTTAAACATGTGATATACTGAGAACCACATAATCAATAATCCACTTATGGGTAAAATGATATAAATATATCCTAAAGGAATACGAAGTGTTCCAGATAGCTGACCTAAATGCAAGGTTGTATAAACAAGGTTAAACCCTCCTATAACCATAACAATTAGTGCAAACGCAAAAACACATATTTCAATAAAAATCAACACTTTTATTCTAGTTTTAGGAGAGAATTTTTGATACAAAAAATCCATTGATAAATGCAGGCGTTTGGCGTTTAAATACGCTGCGCCTAAAATTGACATCCATATTAAAGAAAAGCGCGCTAATTCTTCAGTAAACGCAAATGAAGTATTTAAAATGTATCTGGAAAATACTTGCCCCAAAACATCAATAACCAAAAGCCCAAAAATAAAAACCAAGAAAATCTCCATGATTCTACAGGCTTTATTAAAAATAATATCTGCTATTTTCATAATTATTGATTTTTGATTCTATTAATCAAATCAATCATTTCTGGATGCTCTTCCATAAAGGATTCTAAAACAGATTTTGATTGTTCTTGAAATAATGATTTATCAGGTATGATTATCTCTACACCTGCTTTTTTTGCTATTGCCATAGATTCTTCCACAGATTCATTCCAGAACCTTTTTTGAGCTTGCACAGATTCGTCCATAGCTTCTTGAACCCATTGCTTCTCCTCTTCTGTAAGTTTATCCCAATATTTGGTTCCAATTAACAAAACATCGGGTACGGAAGAATGTTGATCCAAGGTATAATACTTACTAACTTCATAATGATTTGATGACACGAAAGAAGGCGGGTTATTCTCTGCACCATCCACCACGCCTTGTTGTATAGCGGTGTATAATTCTCCGTAGGCCATTGGAGTTGCCGATCCTCCCATAGCATTCACCATATTAATAGCCATTTGATTATTCATTACTCTAATCTTTAAGCCTTTTAAATCTTCTGGAGTTCTTATTGCTTTGTTAGATGTATAAAAGCTTCTGCTCCCTGCATCATAATACCCTAACCCTCTTAACCAAAATTTACTTCCTTTTTCTAAAATAGATTTTCCCACTTCGCCTTCTAAAACATCAAACTGATGTTGTTTATCTCTAAACAAATAAGGTATCCCCAACACATGATATTCAGGCACAAAATTAGATAGCGTAGCCGCACTAACTTTAGTAATAGCTACACTTCCGATTTGCAGAAGTTCAAGAACTTCACGCTCTGAACCTAACTGCCCATCGGGAAATATCTTAACATTCATTTTACCACCAGACTTTTCCTTTAGTGCTTTCTTAAACTCTAAAATACCCTTATGAACAGGGTGTCCTTGAGGCAAAGTGTGTGCTAGATATAGAGTTTGTGTATCCGATTTCTTTTCACATGACATAAATGCAAAAGCTATAATACAGACTAAAATAAATTGTTTCATAATTATTTTGTTTTAAAACTAAAATAGTTTTTAGCATTATAGTAGCAGATATCTTGAACCATTTTACCTAAAAACTCGATGTCGTTCGGTATGAGTCCTTGCTTCACATCTTCACCTAAAAGATTACATAAAATGCGCCTAAAATATTCGTGACGCGGAAACGATAAAAAGCTTCGACTATCTGTAAGCATACCTACAAACCTGCTTAATAATCCCATATTAGAAAGGCAATTAATTTGCTTTTCCATGCCATCCTTTTGATCTAAGAACCACCAACCTGAGCCCCATTGCATTTTACCAGGATATTGGGCGTTTTGAAAATTTCCCATCATGGTCGCAAAGGTTTCATTTTGAGCAGGATTTAAATTATACGTTATGGTTTTTGCTAATTGATTAGATTCATTTAGCGTGTTTAAAAACTTAGAAAGCCCTTCAATAATTGGAAAATCTCCAATAGAATCGCACCCCGCATCTAAGCCAACTATATTTTGCAATCTCGTGTTATTATTTCGAATTACACCTAAATGATACTGCTGTACCCATCCTTTTTCATGATATTTTCTTCCTAAGTATAATGAAAGATATGTTTTATATTTTTCAACTTCTACGTTATTTAAATGCTCCCCATTTAAAAACTTGTTGAAAATTGAATTAACCTCATCTTCAGTATGTTCTGCAAACGTAAAGGCACCACTTATTCCATAATCTGATAATCTGCAACCATTATCATGAAAAAAGTCGATCCTTTTATCAATTGCCTTCAAAAACGATTCAAAATCATTGATTTTGAAACCAACACAACCAATTAATTTTTCAATATAAACTAAAGAGTTTCCATTTAACATCTGAAGCATGCTATCTGGCCTAAATGTTGGAAACACTTTTGTAAAAAAACCTTTTTCGGCGATTTCTTGATGGTATTTTAAATCATCTATAGGATCATCAGTAGTACAAACTACCTCTACTTTTAAATCTTCTAAAAGTTGTGCAGGTGTTTTATTTTCTAAAATAGCATTGGCCTTCTCATAAATCTCCTCTGCCGTATCTGGATGCAGCAAATTATCAATATCAAAATAGCGTTTCAGCTCTAAATGAGTCCAGTGGAATAATGGATTTCTAATAGTCTTCGGCACGGTTTCGGCCCATTTTAAGAATTTCTCTTTATGAGAAGTGGCCGAACCTGTTATAAATATTTCGTCAATTCCGTTTGCTCGCATAGCGCGCCATTTGTAATGATCGCCATTAAGCCATGCTTCTGTAATATTTTTTAAAGGTTGATCTTCGGCTATTAATTGTGGTGATAAATGATTATGATAATCTATAATAGGCAAATCTTTAGCATATTTATGATATAAGGTTTCAGCCACATCAGACTGCAAAACAAAATTATCAGTAATAAAATTGGTTGATTTCATTTATTAATCTAATTATAGACTACTATTAAAGGGTTATTTAATTTTTTTGAAAAACTTTCTAAATAAGTATTCCATGACTTTTTTGAGGTGAACTCTCCTGCTTTTTCCCAACCAAATCCAGCATAATAAGTTGCTATGCCATTATTAACTTTTACTTCAGCAAAAAGGTTACTTCGGTCTTTTAAAGGGGTATCATATAAAGTTGCAGATATGAAGCTTCCCTTTGGAACTACAATGGCTGTACCCAATTGAGAATCTTCATGTGGTTGCCAATACGACACCCAACCCGAGTCTTGATTTTGCGTATCTACTCCATCTTTTTCGTGAAGTGTTAAACCCACATGAACGCTTTCACTTCCAGAAAGTGCTACTTCAAACTTTGACAAGTTATTACCATAATCTAAAGATATATGTTTGGTTTCTGAAATCGTCTTGCCATTAGCATCCCAATTGGCATATTCTAAAACAAAACTAGTTCGAATAGGCCCTGTTGTAATGGTTTTCCAAGTTGTGAAATTTTTTGAAAAATGATAGACTGAATCTGACTTTATAGCTATACCTCCAACACCACGAGATACACCAACATGAAAATTATCTAAACCCTCTCCTTTATCTTTATGATATGCGCCCTTTTCTTTTTGATCTTCGGCATACCATTTATTAATTATTGGATATTCAACACGCTTTAACCAAGCATCAATGCCACTAGAAAGCGTTCCACCTTTAATTGAATCTTCTACCATTTTTTGGGCTGTTGGCCCGAAAGTTCTGAATCCAACTTTATTGTTTTCCCAAGCATAATCATCGGTTCTTTCCGGAACAAATCTTGAGTAACAATAGTCTACCGTTTCTGGTTTTTGCGATTCATCAACAACGAGAAGCTCATATTGCTTCGAGCTATTGGCTTCAATTTCTGGTTGAAACAATAACATATCTACCTTTCCATCTTCATCGGTATCTACAAATTGAGACACTACAATAGTATTGGTCTTTAAATCTTTTACCGACAAGTTTTCAAAAGCTTCACCTCCAGTTAATGTTAAATCAGAAGCGTTGATTTCTATTGTTTCAAAAGAACGCGCTATATCTAAAGAATTCTCAATAGTTATTACATGCTCCTTTGCTTGACCGCATCCAAAAAAACACAGTAGTACGCTCAGGGCTGAAAACAGAGTTACTTTTTTCATAATTAATCTTCGTTTGAAGGTTTTCCAATAGTTGCCAAAATACCACCATCAACATAAACTACTTGACCATTTACAAAGTCACTAGCTTTTGATGATAAAAATATTGCTGCACCGGCTAAATCGTCTGGATCTCCCCATTTGGCAGCGGGTGTTCTGTTTATAATAAAATCGTTAAATGGATGGCCATCCACACGAATTGGAGCTGTTTGTGAAGTTGCAAAGTATCCCGGACCAATACCATTTACTTGAATATTATGTTTTGCCCATTCGGTAGCCATATTTTGAGTCAACATTTTTAATCCACCTTTAGCCGCGGCATAAGCGCCAACACTATTTCGACCCAACTCACTCATCATAGAGCAAATATTAATTACTTTACCCGACTTACGCTTAATCATACCCGGCACCACGTGTTTTGATACTATAAACGGACTTACCAAATCGATATCAATAACTTGCTTGAAGTCTTCAACCTCCATTTCAATAAGTGGTGTACGCTTAATAATACCGGCATTATTTATTAAAATATCTATTTGTCCGACCTCTTCCTGAATTTTTGAAATGGCAGCAACAACCTCATCTTCATTGGCGACATTAAACTTGTAGCCCACAGCATTAATACCTTCACTCTTATATTGGGCAACCGCCTTATCGATTTTATCTTGAGATGAATTACCATTTACAATAATTGTAGCACCTGCTAAACCCAAACCTCTGGCCATGGCCATACCTAAACCATGTGTACTTCCTGTTACTAAGGCATTTTTCCCTTTAACATCAAACAATGATAGACTCATAACTTATCTTAATTCATTTATTTTAGCAACATCCATATCGCCATAATCTAAATTTTCACCTGCCATTCCCCATATAAAAGAATAGCTACTTGTTCCTGAACCAGAGTGAATTGACCATGGTGGTGAAATTACTGCTTGGTTATTTCCCATCCAAATATGTCGTGTTTCTTGGGGCTGCCCCATAAAATGACATACTGCTTGGCCTTCTGGAATTTCAAAATAAAAATAAACTTCCATTCGTCTGTCGTGTACATGGGCAGGCATGGTATTCCACGAACTACCTGATTTTAAAGTGGTCATTCCCATTTGCAATTGGCAAACATCAACAACACTGTTTACAATATACTTTCTTAAAGTACGTGCATTTGCAGTTTCAGGAGCACCTAGCTCTATAACTTCAACATCATTAATTCCAATTTTCTTATTAGGGTATGCTTTATTAGCAGGTGTTGAATTAATATAAAACAAGGCAGGATCAGTGGCTGATTTACTGGCAAAAGTTAAATCTCTATTTCCTTGACCTACATATAATGCCTCTCTATGTTCTAAAACATATTCTACACCATCAACATTAACAGTTCCAGCAGCTCCTATATTAATAATACCTAGTTCTCTTCTTTCCAAAAAATAGTCGGCTTTTAAAGGATCTATAACTTCCAATTTCAATGCAGTTTTTGTTGGAACTGCACTACCGGAGATAAATCTGTCATAATGAGAGTATACTAAAACAATTTTATCCTCTTGCATTAAATTATCTATTAAAAACTCTTCTCTTAATTGCTTTGTATCATAGGATTTTACGCCTTGTGGACTTGATGCATATCTTGTTTCGTAATACGTTTTCATTGTTTTTATAATTTTATTATATCGTTTGTTTTAATCCAAATTCTAACCCTCTCAATTCTGCCAAACCGCGTAGTCTTCCTATACCAGAATACCCAGGGTTTGTTTTTTTATGTAAGTCATCAAGCATTTGATGGCCGTGATCTGGTCTTACAGGAATTGCAAAATCGGTATACCCATTTGCTTTTCTTCTCTTTTCTTCAATAAGAATTTCCTTTACAACGCTATACATATCTACATCACCATCGAGGTGATTGGCTTCATAAAAATTACCGTGCTCATCACGTTTTGTGCTTCTTAGGTGCAGGAAATGTACGCGATCGGAAAAACGCTTAAATATTTTCACCAAATCATTATCAGCCCTTACCCCCAAAGAGCCCGTACAGAATGTAATACCGTTAGCTCTATCTGGAACATTATTAAATAAATACGCATAATCCGCCTCTGTGCTTACTACTCTTGGCAGTCCTAAAATTGGATATGGTGGATCATCAGGGTGAATACACATAAGCACACCATTCTGTGAAGCCACTGGTATAATTTCTTTTAAAAACGATACTAAATTTTCTCTTAAGGTTTGGGCATCAATGCCTGCATAAGTATCTAAAATGGTTTGAAACTGCTCAAGCGTATAGCCTTCTTCTGCGCCAGGTAAACCTGCAATAATATTATTTACAAGTTCCGTTTTTTCAGCGTCTTTAAGTCCTTCAAAATATACTTTGGCCGATGCTTTTTGAGTATCGCTGTAACTATCTTCCGCCCCAGGGCGCTTTAATAAGAATAGCTCAAAGGCGGCAAATGCAACCACATCAAAACGTAAGGCTTTGGAGCCATCCTCTACTTCAAAATTTAAATCTGTTCGCGTCCAATCTAGTACTGGCATAAAATTGTAACACACTATATTTATTCCACATTTTGCTAGATTTTCAATGCTTTGTTTGTAATGTTCAATATAGGTTTTAAAATTCCCTGAACGGGTTTTAATATTTTCATGAACAGGAATACTTTCTACAACACTCCAGGTTAAACCGGCGTGCTCTATAATTTCTTTCCTCTTCGTAATTTCATCTATAGTCCATACTTCTCCGTTGGGAATATGATGTAGCGCAGATACAATTCCTGTTGCACCTGCTTGCTTTATATCTGATAAGGATACGGGATCGTTCGGTCCGTACCATCTCCAAGTTTGTTCCATTTAAAGTTATATTATAATTTATACGCCACTGTAAGCACTAAATCCACCATCTATTGGCACAACTACTCCTGTTACAAAAGAAGCACCTTCACCACACAACCACAATGTTGTTCCTACTAAATGCTCTGGCTCACCAAATTTACCCATTGGCGTTTGTTCTATAATTTGATTTCCCCTTGGCGTTAAACTTCCATCTTCATTAGTTAATAATGCCCTATTTTGCTCGGTTAAGAAAAACCCTGGGGCTAATGCATTTACTCGGATACCAACTTTTGAAAAATGAACAGCTAACCATTGCGTAAAGTTTGATACTGCCGCTTTCGCGCCACTGTAGGCCGGTATTTTTGTTAAAGGTGTAAACGCATTCATTGAGGAAACATTTAAAATACTGCAGCCCTCTCTACCAACCATATCTTGAGCAAAAATTTGTGTTGGCAAAAGTGTTCCAATAAAATTCAAGTTAAATACAAACTGAATACCACTAGCGTCTAAATCAAAAAATGTTTTAAACCCTTCGGTTTTATTTAGCAAATCTTCTGCTTGTAAAAAGGGGTTACTTGTAGTTCCTAAAGGGTGATTACCACCTGCTCCATTTATTAAAATATCACATTCCCCAAAAGCTTTATTTACTGTTTCTTTTGCTAACACTAAGGATTCCTTTTCTAAAACATTGGCTTTAACCCCTATAGCTGCACCTCCAGAACTATTAATTTTTTCAGCAACCTTAGCGGCTGCCTCTTTGTTTAAATCTAGTAAGGCTATTTTATTTCCTTCTTTAGCTAGGGCTTCAGCTATAGTGCTACAAAGCACGCCTCCTGCACCAGTCACTACAATTGTTTTACTCATAATTTTGGTTTGGTTATTAACGATATATTTCGTTTAAAACTTTATTCAATTACATGCTAGATAAATTAAAAATTTGAAAACAGAAAATTTACTATAATTTAAATTACAATTTTCTACAAACAATTTCTCTACAAGAATTGAGAAAAGCTAATTAAGCATTTTTGATAAAAATTTTTAACAAAACAAATATAGTGATGAAGACAATCGAATCTGTCCTGCTCCATCCTGATTAAAATACGCAAAATCTTTAAAAATAAAACTACAATGATTCTCTTAATACTAGACTAGTAGTCAAGTAAATTTGTATTGGTTCATTCGAAGAAATGAATTGCGCTACTTTTGCACCAAAATCCTTGAAATCTATCGAAATAACAGAAATGCCTTTATATGTAAATCGCTTTAAAGGCGTATCGTTATATGACAACACACCGATGTCCTTTCCTAATTCTAAGTTTTTCAAATTGCATTGCTCTAGAAGTGTATTCAATATACGATCATTTACACTTATATATGCCGTTTGTTTTTCAATATCTAGTTTTGAAGAGTTTCTACAAACTGCATGATTGAAGGAGTTTTCTATACAAAACTTATTAAAATAATCTACACTTTCATATGGATGATAGGTAAATTCAGGATATACAAATACAAGTTTCTTATACTTTCTAAGTGCTGATTTGGCATCCTGAAGACAAGAGTAAAAGGCTTTCCCAAAATCTTGAAAAACAAAATTTCTTGAAATCTTCAAATCCGCTTGCCAATCAATTAGCATCAATTTGTCCGCGTCTATTTTTGATAGAACTCGCTTAACCTCAGGGTGCTCAAAACCCATTACTATATATTTGTAATACTTCCCATTTTCATTATCCAACATCGCTTTGAAGCTCTTTATATTATAATGATGAAACTGCAAATCTACTATTACATTATCTGGCATATAACTCATAAAACTATGATAAAACACCTCTTTATACGCCTTAAACGTGCTAATTAATAATAGTATTTTCTTCTTGCTCTCACGAATATAGTAGCCCTTGTTGGGTGTAGCATTTATATATCCCTGCTTTTTGAGTAAAGTGTAAGCCTTGAAAACGGTGTCTCGAGATATTTTGTAGTCTTTGCTAAAGTTATTTATAGAAGGTAAACTATCACCTGATTTATATGCGTTTATCTCGATTGACTCTTTAAATGCATTTACAATCTTTTGGTATTTAGGAATGTTATTACCATCGATATCTCGCAAAATAATTCTTTCATCTACCATTTTTAGAAAATGTTAATATAACAATCTTCAATATCAATTGTATAGTTTAATGCTATACTGTATTGAACCACTTTTTCAAAAAAAAAGAAAAATAAAGAAATGTGTATCCTGTACTTTCTGAACTATAAACATTATGGTTTTTAATAATTAATGCCATAAGTATTCATAGTAAAATGATATCTATGCTTTACATCAATTAATAGGAAGCGAAGGTATCTTAAAATTTTAATTAGTAATTCGCAAAATTAATAGGTATTTCGTCTAAAGTTATTTATCTAAAACTTGCCTAGAAAAATGCGTTGTTCTCCATTTTTTCGAACAACTATACCTTTCGCATTAAGTTTCTTTGCTTCTAAACAGTATAATCTATTATATAAAAATATTCACTGTTAATTTTAAATCACTGAGACTTATGTCCAGTGATTTTTATGTGATCTATTTCTAATTCCTTAAAGAAAGGACTATTGAACTTTTCAAATCCCCACTGGTAACGAAAAAAAGGTTGCTTTATATCTATATTCTAAAGATAACGTTATTAACTTCTAAAAGCACTCTTTAATTTAGAAATTTATTTCATATTGGAAGTTCCTAGTGAATATGCTCCTTGATGAGTACAAAAAAACCAGTAAAATAACATTTTACTGGTTTTCATCAGTTTACATATTAAAAGTTTCTTTTAACATCCTAGCTGTCGGGATGACAGGATTTGAACCTGCGACCACACGGCCCCCAGCCGTGTACGCTAACCGGACTGCGCCACATCCCGTTTAAGAAATAGTTTTCAAAGAAAACATATTTTAATAAAATACAAAAGCCAAAGACATAAAACTTTGGCTTACGTATTATATGCTATTCAACTACTAATTATAAGTTGATGTAGACACTTCAAAAGTGGCATCTTTAGCTGCCAAATAGCGTTCTGCGTCTAAGGCCGCCATACAACCTGTTCCTGCTGCAGTTACTGCTTGCCTATACACATGGTCTGCTGCGTCTCCTGAAACAAACACACCTTCTACGTTGGTTTTTGATGTTCCTGGAATGTTTACAATATACCCTGTTTGGTCTAACTCTAAATAGTCTTTAAAAATATCGGTGTTTGGCTTATGGCCAATAGCTACAAAAAATCCTGTAGCTGGTATCTCGTGTTTTTCATTTGTTTTATTATTAAACACGCGCACTCCTGTAACCACTTGTCCGTCTCCTAAAACCTCATCAGTTTCAGTATTGAATAAAATCTCAATGTTCTCCGTATTTCTAACACGAGCTTCCATAATTTTTGAAGCCCTAAACTCATCGCGCCTCACCAACATCGTCACTTTTTTACACAGCTTAGATAAGTAGTGTGCTTCCTCACAAGCTGAATCTCCAGCGCCAACTATCACAACTTCCTGATTTCTGTAAAAGAATCCATCACAAACAGCACAAGCAGAAACACCTCCCCCTAATTTTAAATATTTTTGTTCAGAATCCAATCCTAAATATTTTGCAGATGCACCCGTTGAAATAATAACTGTATCTGCATGAATTTCTTTTTCATCATTCACCCATACTTTATGAACATCGCCTGAAAAATCTACTTTGGTAATCCAACCATTACGTACATCTGTTTCAAAACGTTCTGCTTGGGCTTGTAATTGCAACATCATTTCTGGTCCTGTAACCCCATCTGGGTAACCTGGAAAATTCTCAACTTCATTGGTTGTTGTTAATTGCCCTCCTGGTTGAGAACCTTGGTATAGTATAGGCTTCATATTGGCTCTTGCCGCATAAATTGCAGCAGTGTAGCCCGCTGGTCCAGAACCAATAATCAAACATTTTACTCTTTCTATATCTTCTGCCATAATCTTATTAATTTAGTAGAACAAAAGTATAGTTTTTGATGAAATCCTTACGCAGAAGTTATTAACAGTTCTTATATGTTCATCAACTTAAACTATAAAAAAAATCACAATGTTGAGAGACTTAAAGTAAAACGCTAATACATCTATCTCTGAAACTGTTGATAGTATTCGCTGCACAAGCAAGAGTCCCTTGTTTAAAATTTTCTATGATAAAATAATTGTACTAAAATATTGTGCTAAATCGAAAATGGAATAGACAGCGATTTATAATCGGTTGGATCTTGAAAAGATTCAAATAGTATTTCTTTTTTATAAAATTCTCTCACAACCGGATGAGATGAAAAATATAAGTCTTGGTAATCGTCGTATTCGGTTGCTAAAAGTGATTTATAGTCGTGAGATAACCAAATTCTGTATTTCTCAGGACTAATAACCAAGGGCATCTTATTACTTATGTTATGGTGTTTAGCAGCCTTAGCATTAATTGTAGTTAAGAGCAAACTACAAGTTATAAAGCCATCATGGGTAATATTATATATACCTGCTATTGCAAACGGCTTTTTAGATTTTGGATAGGTGTAAAACGGATAAATTCACCCTTTATATAGGTAAGTTAAAAAAAATCCTGATACAATAATAACGCATCTTCTGGTTAAGGAATATTTATCGGAATCATTAATGTCTTTTACGTCCATGTGCAATGTGTTTTGTGTTTCATTTTAACATAAGCTCCTTATAATTTTTATAACTTTAACCATTCAGATTTTCCAAATCTACCCCTTCTCTTTAAACAACGCTCTACTCCAGAAGAACACCAATACGAAGCCCTTTGGAAAGCCTTCTTTAAGAGTGCCAATATTGAAGAGCGTGTTAATACAGCTTTACACATTAAACATGTACCCAAACGTTATTGGAAATACCTAAGTAAAAAGCAGCCTTAATTGCGTGTTATAAATATCTATTATTTTAAAAATCAATAGGTTTGCATCATTTTTTAAAATGAACGTATTCCTTTTTTTCGTAAATTGTTGTAAACCAAAATAACTAAATACTATGAATACAAATGCTTACTTTACGCTAATGTTGCTCATTGTTTTTACTGCATGCAACAAGTCAAATCCCAAAACAACCACTGTAACCCTTGAAGAAGAACAAGAAAACATATCGCCAATTATTGGTGTATGGGAGCGCACGAGTTTTTATAATTATGATGAGAACGGAAAAGTTGTGGATAGTTTTGCCTCTAACGAAACCAATAGGCACATTAAAATATTTACGCCTACAAAAGTAATGTGGTGCAGAAACATATCTACCGACTCTACGGAATGGTTTGGCTATGGCAACTACACGTTAACAGATAGCCTTTTAACTGAAACTTTAGAATACGGCTCTTTAGAAATGAGCAAATATATTTCTAAAAACCCCGCATTTGTTTTTCATTATGATTTAGAGGATAATAAATACAGTCAAATTATGATAGACTCTGAAGGACATCCTTTATTTGCTGAGAATTATGTTCGAATAGAATAAGGTTTGAATACATTTTTTTGCTTCTTAAATAGTATCTTTATGTTTGAAATTAAAACAATATGAAGATTGTAGTTTTAGATGGCCATACCTTAAACCCAGGTGATTTGAACTGGGAGGGGCTGCAACATTTTGGAGATATTACGGTTTACGATAGAACCCCATATAACAACAAGGATATTATTGCGCATATTGCTGATGCGGAAGTTGTTTTTACAAATAAAACACCTATAAATAAAGAAATTCTCAGTAGCACGCCTTCCTTAAGATATATTGGCGTATTAGCTACAGGATACAATATTGTAGATATTGAAGCTGCAAAGAATAATGGTATAACGGTAACGAACGTACCAGATTACAGCTCTAAATCTGTGGCGCAATTTACAATGGCATTAATTTTAGAATTATGTCATCATATAGGTGCTCACCATCAAGCTGTAAGGCAGGGTGATTGGATAAAAAGTAATGATTTTTCATTTTGGAATTATCCATTGATTGAACTAGCTGAAAAAAAATTAGGTATAATAGGCTTTGGTAAAATTGGTAAAGCTACTGCGAAATTAGCACAAGCTTTCGGAATGAAAATATTAGTGTATAATAGAACTACGTATACCGATTTTGAAAATGACAGTTTGAAGTTTGTAGAGCTAGAAGATGTATTCAAAAATTCTGATTTTATTAGTTTACATTGTCCATTAACGTCAAAAACCGAGGGTTTGATTAATAAGTCCTCCCTTGATATAATGAAAACTAGTGCGTTCTTAATCAACACATCAAGAGGGCCATTAATAGTTGAAAAGGATTTAGCCGAAGCTCTAAATAATAAAAAGCTTGCTGGCGCTGCAGTTGATGTGATTTCTGAAGAACCAATGAAAGAAGGCAACCCATTACTCAATGCTCAAAATTGTATTATTACGCCACATATAGCTTGGGCGCCTAAGGAAGCACGTCAACGTTTGATGGATATAACAATAGAAAACTTGAAAGCATTTTTGGAGGGTAACCCACAAAATATTGTAAACTAAAAAAGACTTTTCATTTCATGAAAAGTCTTTTGTCGGGGTGGCAGGATTCGAACCTGCGACCTCCGCGTCCCAAACGCGGCGCGATAACCGGGCTACGCTACACCCCGAATTGCTTATCTAAGCGGATGCAAATATACTTCTTTTAATCAGTTCTTAAATAATTTTTTAAGAAAAATTTAGGGATACAAAACTTTTGGGTTTTTAACAAAACATCTACTTTGCATGGGTGAAAAAGAAACTATTTATCTTCTTGGTATTTTCAGCACTAAATACGCAAATGCACTATTCTCAAAACAAGGGAATAAATACCATAAATGATAGTATTGGTTCTAAAAAAAACACTAAACTACTTCAAAAAAAGCCCTCAATTTTAAAAGAGGTTATTGTTAACGCCAACCATTTACCAACACAATTAAAAGCATCTACTTCAAGCACTGCACTTATCTCTACCAAAGCTATTGAACGTGGCAATAACATCAATATAAACGAAGCATTGAACAGAGTTTCAGGAGTGTTTATGCAAACTGGAGCGCTAAATACTAATCGTATTACAATACGTGGTGTGGGCTCAAGAAATTTATTTGGGACCTCTAAAATAAGAGCATATTTTAAAGATATTCCACTTACTAATGGCAGTGGTGAAACAAGTTTGGAAGATTTTGAACTAGGTGCGATATCTAGAATAGAAATTACCAAAGGTGCTACATCTAGCATTTATGGAGCAGGACTGGGAGGCGTAATTCAACTATTACCTAAAACTTCTAATTTCAATAATGCAAATGTTCAAAACGAAACTACCATAGGCTCTTTTGGGTTATTCAAAAATTTGTCTCAGTTGAATTACGGAACTTCAAGAAACAACCTAAAACTAGTTTTCAGTTCTACACAAAGTGATGGATTTAGAGCCAATAACAACTACAAAAGAGATGCACTAACGCTTAATTCTAATCATAAATTAGACGCAAAAAACGAGCTTTCTATTCTCGGTGTTTTTTCAGATTTAAAAGCTTTTATTCCAAGTTCTTTAAACGAAACTGACTTTAGAAACAATCCAGAGTCGGCTGCATTTGCGTGGAAAGCTTCACGGGGGTTTGAAGATACTAAACGAGGTGTATTAGGCATTACTCTACAACACAATTTCAATGAAAATGTTTCTCAAAACACCAGTATTTTTATGTCTTTCAGAAATTCATACGAGCCACGACCATTTAATATTTTAGATGAATCCGTATTTGGCTATGGCTTTAGGCATCGCGTTGTTGGCAATATTAAAATTAACAACAAAATATTAAATTGGATAGGTGGATTAGAAGTTTTTAAGGACACTTATAAACATGAAACCTTCGAAAATCTATATCAGAATTTTTCAGATGGAAATGGCAGTGTTCAAGGTGATGCATTGACTAACTTCAAAGAAAAAAGACAGTATTATAATCTATTTTTTGAAAGTAGATATAATATTTCTACTAAAACTGATATTGTTTTAGGTATAAATTACAACCGAACATCCTATGATCTTGAGGATAGATTTCCTGTTTCAAATTCAAATATTGACGAATCTGGGAACTTTAAATATGATGGGGTATTGTCTCCAAAAATTGGAATTTTGCAGCGTGTGAGCAGTACTTCTAATCTCTATGCAAATATTAGCCATGGCTTTTCACCACTATCCTTAGAAGAAACCTTGAGGCCTGATGGCCAAATAAACACCAACTTAAACCCGGAAACAGGTTGGAATTTTGAAATTGGCGTGAAAGGTACAGGCATTACTAACAGATTGCAATACAATGTTTCTATTTACCGTTTGGCTATAAAAAATCTTTTGGTAGCTAGACGTACAGCTGAAGATGAATTTATTGGTATAAACGCAGGAAGAACAAACCATGACGGTTTAGAAATGGATTGGACGTATGCAATCTTTAATTCCGAGCAACTGCAAATTTCCACCTTTGGGAGCTACTCGTTAAACTTATATAAATTCAAAGATTTTGTTGATGAAGATAAAGATTACTCGGGCAATGACGTTACTGGCGTGCCATCCAATATTTTAAATTTAGGGTTTGATTTCAACTCTAAGTCAGGTTTTTATGGTAACCTCAACTTTCAATATGTTGGTAAAATGCCAATAACGGACAGCAATAGCTTATACAGTGAAAACTATAATATTTCAAATGCAAAATTTGGATATCAAAACACATTAACTCCTAGATTAAGACTCAATATCTTTTTGGGTATCAACAATATATTTAATATGGCTTATGCCTCTCAAATTTTAATAAATGCTAGTAGTTTTGGTGGTAATGCACCACGATATTTTTACCCAGGCAATCCTTTAAATTATTATTCAGGTGCCTCCTTAAATTATTCTTTTTAATGTATCTTTATACCAATAAATCAATGAAAATGAAACAGTTCACTTTGCTTCTAGCAGTTCTACTAATTTCTTTCTACTCTTGCGCACAGCAAGAACCTTCAGAAATTTCAGCAGAAACACCTCTAAAAATAAATTATGTTACTGAGGTTATTGTGCCTGAATTGAATATTCCATGGGGTATGGAATTTTTACCTGACGGCAGCATCCTAATTACCGAAAAAACAGGAACACTTATACATTTTAAAGATGGCGTAAAAACTACTATTGAAGGCTTGCCTGAAGTTTACGTACGAGGTCAAGGAGGTTTAATGGATATAAAACTACATCCTGATTATGAAAATAATGGCTGGATATACTTTTCATACGGCTCTCCTGAAGGCGAGGACGAGGGTGGTAATACCGCTATTATTCGTGCGAAACTAAACGGGAATATACTTGCTGATGTGGAACACCTTTACAAAGGTGTGCCTAACACCAAAAAAGGACAACATTGGGGCTCTCGCATAGAATTTGACAAAGAGGGCTATTTGTATTTCTCAATTGGAGATAGAGGCAATCGCGACGTTAACCCGCAAGATATTACTCGAGATGGCGGTAAAATTTATAGGTTACATGCAGATGGCACTATTCCAAATGACAACCCTTTTGTTGATAATGCTGATGCTAAAAAAGCTATTTTTAGCTTCGGTCATCGCAATCCTCAAGGTATGGCAATGCATCCCGAAACTGGAAAAATTTGGGTTAATGAACACGGACCAAAAGGCGGGGATGAAATAAATGTTGTTGAAAAAGGCAACAACTACGGATGGCCAGTGATTTCTTATGGTATAAATTATAGTGGCACTAAGTTTACCGAAATTACCGAAAAAGAAGGCATGGAACAACCTTTGTTTTACTGGGTACCTTCTATTGCCCCAAGCGGAATGGCTTTTGTAACTTCAAGTAATTATCCGGATTGGAAAGACAGCGTATTGGTTGGTTCATTAAAATTTCTATATCTAGAACGTTTAGTGATTAAGGATAATAAAGTCTCCAAACGCGAAAAGCTATTTGAAGGTTTAGGTAGGTTTAGAAATATCAAACAAGCTCCTGATGGTTATTTATATGCAGGAGTTGAAGGCGTTGGCATCGTTAAGATTATTCCAGATTCATTTTAAACTCACATTATGAAAGTATTTTTATTTATTGTTTTAAGTGGCCTAATGACTTTTGGAGCTATAACTTTTTCTCAGCAGGATGAACTACAAGAAAGTATTTCTAGAGGGCAAGAGATTTACACAGATTTTTGTATAAACTGCCATATGGCTAATGGAGAAGGCGTTGAAAACACGTTTCCGCCACTAGCAAATTCTGATTATCTAAAAAACAATCAAGAAGCCAGTATCAGAGGTATAAAATATGGGCAAAAAGGGGAAATAACTGTAAATGGCGTTACTTATAATGGTAATATGGCGCCTATGGGTTTAAGTGATGATGAAGTTGCCGATGTTATGAATTTTATTAATAATAGTTGGGGTAATTCCATCAAGGGTATGGTTACGGAAGAACAGGTTACGGCCATAAAAAAATGATGTGAATTTCATCCTAATACTGATACATTTGCTAACTTTGTTTTTACCTTAAAAATCTCAAAAACGATATGTTGGTAATAGGAATTGCTGGAGGTACCGGATGCGGAAAAACTACAGTTGTAAATCAGCTTTTAAAAGAATTACCCGAAGGAGAAGTTGGGGTTATTTCTCAAGATTCATATTACAAGGACACTTCGCATTTGAGTTATGATGAACGTGTGAAAATTAATTTCGATCATCCCAGAAGTATCGATTTTGATTTATTAACGAAACACCTTAAAGCATTAAAACAAAACGAACCCGTACACCAACCTGTGTATTCTTTCGTTAAACATAATAGAACTGGTGATACCATTTTAACGCATCCCAGAAAAGTAATGATAGTTGAGGGTATTTTAATCCTTACAAATCCTGAACTTAGAGAGATGTTTGATATTAAAATATTTGTGCATGCCGATAGCGACGAACGTTTAATACGCCGTTTAAAACGTGATATTTCAGAACGTGGCAGAGATTTAGACGAAGTGTTAACGCGTTATAAAACCACACTAAAACCCATGCACGATCAATTTATAGAGCCTATGAAAGAGTATGCTGATATTATCATTCCAAATAATCACTACAATACTGTGGCGATAGATATTGTGCGCACCATAATTAATGAAAAACTATAAATGAAAAAAATTAATTTAAATCACCGTTTTTTAAAACCATTCAAGAATATCTATATTCTTATTTTGGTAGTTTTTGTGGTTTGGATGATTTTTTTCGATAGTAATTCTTATTTTATACACAATGAACTAAATACTGAAATTAGAGATTTAGAAACCGAAAAAGAATACTATAAAAAGAATAAGGAAAAAGATGATAAAGAGTTCAAAAAATTAAGCTCTCAAAAAGGTTTAGAGAAATTTGCTCGCGAAGAATACTACATGAAACGGGAAAACGAAGAAATTTTTATTATTGAGTATGAGGATAGCTTAAAAACTAAGGACAATGAGTGATACGTTATTTAATGAATTTGATCCCGTTTCCGCTAAACAATGGAAACAAAAAATACAAGCCGATTTAAAAGGGGCAGATTATAACGATACTTTGATTTGGACCAGCAACGAAGGCATACAAGTAAAGCCATTTTACCATACCGATGATTTTAATGAAGCTTTTAAAACTACTAAGACTAGCGCGAGCAACTTCAAAATTGGCGAAATTATATTTGCTTCAGATGCCAAAAAGGCAAATGCATTAGCCCTTTCAGCAGTTAATGATGGTGTAGAAAGCCTTAAATTTATTATTCCTTCAGAAGATATAGACTTTGATGTGTTATTGGATAACATAAATCTTGATGCAATTCCAGTACATTTTGAGTTTCACTTTCTATCAGTAGATACCATTAAAAAATCTATTTCAAAAAACTCAAAATCCAACATTTATATTACTACAGACATCATTGGAAATCTTGCAAAAAGTGGTAATTGGTTTTCAAGCTTCAGCGAAGATTTTTTAAAATTTGAAGGTGGCGTTAACTATTCCAATGCTTTTACTGTAGATATTGCGTTATATCAAAACGCAGGTGCTAATATAGTACAGCAATTGGCGTATGCCATGGCACATATTAATGAGTATTTTAATCACTTAGAAAACACTTCAAAAGAAAAAACTCCAACTATTGATGTTATTTTTAATGTGGCTGTTGGCTCCAATTATTTCTTTGAAATTGCAAAGCTAAGAGCATTAAGGCTACTCTTTAACACACTTGAAACTGAATATACTATAAATTATAACTGTAAAATAGCTGCAATACCAACAAAACGGAACAAAGCCATTTACGATTACAATACAAACATGTTGCGCACTACCACAGAATGCATGAGTGCCATTTTGGGAGGTGCCGATACCGTTTGTAATTTACCGTATGATGCCATATTCCATAAGGAAAATGATTTTGGTAGAAGAATTGCAAAAAACCAGTTGCTTGTTTTAAAACACGAAAGCTATTTTGGTGCAGTTGATAATCCTTCTGATGGGGCTTATTACATAGAAGCGCTTACGCAACAAATGGCCGATAAAGCATTAGCTTTGTTTAAGGACATTGAAGCAACAGGTGGCTTTTTAAAACAGCTAAAAGACGGCACAATTCAAAGAAAAATAAAGGAAAGTGCCACGAAAGAACAAGAACAGTTTAATGCGGCCAGTGAAGTAATTTTGGGCAGCAACAAGCACCCAAACACTACTGATAAAATGAAGGATAACTTAGAAATTTACCCGTTCCTTAAAACCAAAAAGAGAAAAACTTTAATAGAACCCATCATAGAAAAACGTGTAACAGAAACATTAGAACAAAAACGATTAAAAACCGAATAATCATTATGAAACTTAAATTTATTACATTTTTAGTGGTCATCACTTTATTTAGTTGTAAAAAACAAGCTGAAGAAAAAACTTTAGAAACTTATAAGTATGCTGATAAAGGAATTGTTTTAAACTGCGATAAATTTGATTTAAAATTGCTTAACGAGGCGCTTTTTTCTTTTGAAGATGACATATTGAAAGCCTACGGACAAAACAACCCTAACCTAACCCGCGCCTATTCGCAATTTGTACGAAATGCAATATATGGTCGTGTAAAATATGCTGATGTTGTGTCTCCACATTCGGCTCAAATTTTTGAAGTATTAAAATCTAGGTCAGAATTATGGTCAGTTGATAATCCAAGTACTAAGTTAAATTATAATAGCTCTGTTATTGAATGTATATCAAATAATATGCTGGATAAAAGTTTAAAAACCACATTTGATGCATTAATCGAAACAAATAGCATGAGCCCAAAATTATATGGTCCTGCATTACAATCTAATTATGGTGCAGCCATTAGAGATAAGTATTTGTCGGCTTACGTAGCCTTGGAGTTTTACTATGGAAAATTATTTGATGTAGATTTATCACAAGTTTCTGAAAAACCAGAACCACCAGTAGATTTTAATAAGGTACCGCCGCCAACACCACAAAATGACCCACATGCTGGACATAACCATTAATTGATTTGAGAAAGGACATACAACATATTGCATTAAAAACTAATGATGGAATACCTAAGCCAAAATTAAAGTACCTAAATACCGCTGAAGGCATTCAAATTAAGTCTCAATATTCAAAAACAGATATTGAAAATCTTGAGCATCTGAACTTTGCTGCAGGGATTCCCCCTTATTTACGTGGACCTTACAGCACTATGTATGTAAGACGTCCATGGACCATACGGCAATATGCTGGTTTTAGTACTGCCGAAGAGAGTAACTCGTTTTACAGGAGAAACTTAGCGGCAGGACAAAAAGGGTTATCTGTAGCTTTTGATTTAGCAACACATCGTGGCTATGACTCTGATCATGAACGCGTGGTTGGTGATGTTGGAAAAGCAGGTGTTGCCATCGACTCTGTTGCCGATATGAAAATCCTTTTTGACCAAATTCCGCTCGATAAAATGTCGGTTTCCATGACCATGAACGGTGCGGTGTTGCCAATTATGGCATTTTATATCGTAGCAGCGGAAGAGCAAGGTGTAAAGCTAGAACAGCTCTCTGGCACCATTCAAAATGATATTTTAAAAGAGTTTATGGTGCGTAACACTTATATTTATCCGCCAACGCCTTCCATGAAAATTATTTCAGATATTTTTGAATTTACAAGCAAGAACATGCCTAAATTTAATAGTATCAGTATTTCGGGATACCATATGCAAGAAGCTGGTGCTACCTGTGATATTGAATTGGCATACACCTTAGCCGATGGATTAGAATATCTAAGAACGGGTATTAAGGCAGGTATGGATATTGACACCTTTGCCCCTCGCCTGTCCTTCTTTTGGGCAATTGGTATGAATCATTTTATGGAAATTGCCAAAATGCGCGCTGCCAGAATGCTATGGGCCAAACTCGTTAAGCAATTCAACCCTAAAAACGCAAAGTCCTTAGCTTTAAGAACACATTGCCAGACTTCTGGTTGGAGTTTAACGGAGCAAGATCCATTTAATAACGTAGCAAGAACAACAATAGAAGCAGCCGCGGCTGCATTTGGTGGCACACAAAGTTTGCATACCAATGCACTGGATGAAGCTATTGCACTACCAACCGACTTTTCTGCTAGAATAGCAAGAAACACGCAGATATATTTACAAGAAGAAACCAAAATTACTAAAACGGTAGACCCATGGGCCGGTAGCTATTATGTTGAAAAACTAACACACGATATTGCAGAAAAAGCTTGGGATCTAATTCAAGAAATTGAGGATTTAGGCGGCATGACGAAAGCCATTGAAGCCGGTATTCCAAAACTAAGAATTGAAGAGGCTGCAGCAAAAAAACAGGCAAGAATTGATTCTGAACAAGACATTATAGTAGGTGTTAATAAATTCCAGTTGGAAAGAGAAGATGCCATTTCAACCTTAGAAGTGGATAACCAAACTGTTAGAAATGCTCAAATAGAACGATTACACCAGATTAAATCTTCGAGAAATTCTAATAAAGTAGCAGTTGCTTTATCAAAATTAACCAAGGCAGCCAAGACAGGACAAGAAAATTTATTAGCTTTAGCTGTTGAAGCTGCTAGAGTTCGTGCCACTTTGGGAGAAATAAGCGACGCACTGGAAGCTGAATATGGACGACATAAGGCACAAATAAAATCATTCTCTGGGGTGTACAGTAAAGCAATAGAAAACGACGATTCTTTTAAAAAAGCTCAAGAACTAGCCGATGTTTTTGCAGATCAAGATGGACGTAGACCTCGTATTATGATTGCAAAAATGGGGCAAGATGGACATGACCGTGGCGCGAAAGTAGTAGCTACAGGTTATGCCGATATTGGTTTTGATGTAGATATTGGTCCTCTATTCCAAACACCTAAAGAAGCTGCTAAACAAGCGGTTGAAAATGATGTGCATGTTTTAGGCGTATCTTCACTGGCAGCAGGACACAAAACATTGGTACCTCAAGTTATTGAAGAACTTAAAAACTATGGGCGCGACGATATCATGGTGATTGTAGGCGGCGTTATACCAAAACAAGATTATCAATTTTTGTTTGATGCCGGAGCAGTTGCCGTTTTCGGGCCTGGTACAAAAATTAGCGAAGCTGCTATTAAGATTTTAGAGATTTTGATTGATTATTAATACCAATCAATAAGTCGAACAAAAAAAAGCCAAATCATAAATACATGATTTGGCTTTTTAAATTACTCTAAAAAAGATATTTAATCCACTTTTTTATCACTCTTTATCTCAGGCTGTTTTTCAAAATCCCCAGCGCTTACAACAGTCCACTCTTCAAAAGGCTTAAAATACTTTTTAATTACTTTATTCACATCTTCAACGGTTAAGGATGTAACCTTATCCTCTATAGCTTTATAAAACATCATATCCCTGTCAAAATAAAGGTTGTCGTTTATAGTATTAGACAATTCAGCGTCTTTTGCCCTAGATACACTTTCCCCTTGCACCCAACTAGTTACAGCTACCTTTAATTCTTCTTCTGTTATACCATCGGAAATGAAGCGTTCTATTTCCTCACGAAAGCCTTTTTGAACTTTGGCTGCGTTTTCAGGAGCATAAATAGCATACACAAAAATTGAAGAATTAGCATCTTTTGGGTCGCTATCAACATTTACACTTCCTCCCGCTCCATAGCTCACTCCATCTTTTTGGCGTAATCGCGTGGTAATTCTAGAACTTAAAACGCCACCTCCAAAAATAGAACTAGCTACTTGAAGTGCAGCATAATCCTCATCTACTTGACTACCCTCAAAAGTCATAACTCCTATACTAATTGCGTTTTTCTTATCTGGAGTTTTAATTTGTTCATTTACAGCATTATTGACCTTGAATGGATCGTAAATAGGGTTGTATGGCTTGTTTACTCTAAAATCAGCAAAAGCACTATTAAAATAATCTTTTAGGGCTTGTTCGTCTATATTCCCAATTGCAACCAACGATGCACTGTTTGAAATACCGTAAAATTCTTTGTGATATGCTTTAAGCGCATCGACGGTCACCGCATTAATATATTCAATATCCTCTTCAATTGAAGTTGCATAACGCGGATGTCCTTTCTCATAACGTTGATTTAATCTACCCAATTCTTTACCTGCTAAATACTGAGGTTCTGTTTTATTACTTTCAATATTTGCAAGTTCCTGTGTTTTTAATTTTTCTAACTCGGCTTTGTCAAACGATGGATTCTTCAACATATCTGTCATTAGCGCTAGGGTTTCCATTAAATGCTCTTCAGTTGTATTGATGTTTGCTGAAATTCTTCCATTAGAACCATAAAAACGAATAGATGATTTTAAAGCACTCAATTTATCCTCAATATCTTGTCTAGAATTATTGGTTGTTCCTTTATTTAGCATTTGTGCTGTATAGCTTGCCAACTTTCCTTTATTCATAAAATCGTTAAGGCTACCATTTCTGATAATAAAAGACAGATTCACTGTATTACCACGATTGTTTTTCTTAATAAATCCGTACTCAATAGGTGATTTTTCAAGTTCTCCGGAATTCAACCTATTTTGAATGTTTTCATAAGACACATCAAATGCTTCACCTTCGCCAAGACCCTCTTTTCCTTTATAATTTGTCACCAACTCTTCTAATCCTTCGGTATGCTCAATCTCAACACGAATTGGCTTGTCTGCAGGCACAAAACTACCTACAGTTCTGTTGGTAGGAATTAAATAGCGCTGGATGGCTGCATTAACTTTTTCAGCAGTCATTGCTTCAACTCTATCTCTTTGGATAAAAGATAATCTCCAATCTCCAGCACCAATAAATTCACTCATAAACGTTCCTAAATACGCAGAGTTTCTACTTATTTGGTCATATTGCTTTAAAATATTCGCCTTTGCGCGATTAACTTCTTCTTCAGTAATAGGATTATCCTTCAAACCATCAATAAGATTTAACATCGTACTTTCTGCTTCTGTTAAAGACTTATCTGAAGGCACATTTACATTAATATAAAGAAAGGACGGTTCCTTTGTAAAAGGCGAATAAGAAAACAAACTTGCTGCTTTTTGGCCATCTACAAGGGCTTTATACAAACGTCCTGAAGGATTATCGGTTAAAATCTCCTCTGCTATTGCCATTGCAGCATATTCTTCATGTGAACCTGCCGGAATGTGATAAAGTGCAGATACTATTTGTAAATCTCCAACTCTACTTAGAGTTACACGTCTTTCACCATCCTGTGCTGGCTCTATTGTTGGCACATCGTTTAATGGCGTTTCGGGGTTTTCTAAATCTCCAAATTTTTCCTCAATAAGTTCTAGAGTTTTGTCAGTATCAAACTTACCGGTTACCATTAATATGGCGTTATCTGGTCTATAATACTTTTTGTAAAATGCTTGTAAATTCTTTATTGGTACACGCTCAATGTCAGAACGGTTTCCAATAGTAGCATTTCCATAGTTATGCCATAGGTAAGCCGTATTAATAACTTTAAGCCTTAAAACATTACTTGGAGAGTTTTCACCTCTTTCAAATTCATTTCTAACCACAGAAAACTCAGATTGTAAATCATCATTGGCAATATAGGAATTCAACATCCTATCTGCCTCCAAATCGAGAGCCCATTCAAGATTATCATCGGTAGCGTTGAATGTTTCAAAATAATTTGTTCTATCAAAATAGGTTGTGCCGTTTGGTCTCGCCCCCCTTTCTGTTAATTCCTTAGGAATGTCGGGGTGATTAGGCGTGCCTTTAAACACCATATGCTCTAAAAGGTGAGCCATTCCTTTTTCACCGTAACCTTCATGTCTAGACCCAACTAAGTAGGTAATGTTTACAGTTATGGTTTGTGCCGAATTGTCTTTAAACAATAGCACTTTTAGGCCATTGTCTAGAACATATTCTGAAATACCTTCAACTTCAGCCGTTTTTTTTATCTGGGCATTAATTTGAAGTGATAATGTTGTGGCGAGTAATAAAATCATCACCGTTTGAATAGAAGAATAATAGCTTTTCATGACTTAGTTTTTAATTTTATCAAATTTCCCATTTCGATGATATAATTTCTCACAATAAAATGTTAAAATTTAAATACATGTAAGTTTCTGTAATAACCTAAAGTTATTCAACCTCTGTTAACAAGTTAGGTTTTTATTACTCGCAAATAATTGTATTTTTACGCATTAAAAATCCAAATCGATCAATGGGCAAAATCATTGCAATTGCTAACCAAAAAGGAGGTGTAGGCAAAACTACTACTTCAGTAAACTTAGCGGCTTCCTTAGGTGTTTTAGAGAAAAAAGTACTATTAATAGATGCTGACCCTCAGGCCAATGCTAGCTCTGGGCTAGGTGTTGATGTTGAAAGTGTAGAAATTGGTACGTATCAACTTTTAGAACACTCCAATACTGCTAAAGAATCTATAATCTCAACAGAAACCCCAAATCTAGATATTATACCTGCACATATAGATTTGGTAGCCATTGAAATAGAATTGGTAGACAAAGATGAACGCGAGTATATGCTAAAAAAGGCATTGGTAGATATTAAAGATGATTACGATTTTATTTTAATTGATTGCGCACCATCTCTCGGTTTATTAACATTGAATGCTTTAACAGCTGCAGATTCGGTTTTAATCCCCATTCAATGCGAATATTTTGCTTTGGAAGGCTTAGGAAAACTATTAAACACTATAAAAAGCGTACAGAAAGTTCACAACCCAAATTTGGATTACGAAGGTTTACTGCTAACGATGTACGATTCGCGACTTAGGTTATCCAATCAGGTAGTAGAGGAAGTACAAAAGCATTTTAACGACATGGTATTTAGTACGATAATTCAAAGAAATGTGCGTTTAAGTGAAGCTCCAAGTTATGGTGAAAGTATAATTAATTACGATGCAGGTAGTAAAGGTGCCAGTAATTATTTAAGTTTAGCTGAAGAAATTATTACTAAAAACTCCTAAATTATGGCGAAGGCAACTAAGAAACAGGCTTTAGGCAGAGGTTTATCGGCACTTTTAAAAGACCCAAGTAACGATATTAAATCTGTTCAGGACAAGGATGCTGACAAAGTTATCGGCAATATTGTGGAGCTAGATATCGATGCTATAGAGGTTAATCCGTTTCAGCCTCGCACAAGTTTTAGCCAAGAATCGCTTCGTGAACTTGCTTCATCCATAAAGGAACTTGGTATCATTCAACCCATTACGGTAAGAAAGATAGAGTTTAACAAATACCAATTGGTATCAGGAGAGCGTCGATATCGCGCATCAAAACTGGTAGGCTTAGAAACTATTCCCGCATACATTAGGATTGCAAACGACCAAGAATCGCTAGAAATGGCCTTGGTTGAAAACATTCAACGACAAGATTTAGATCCAATTGAAATTGCGCTGTCCTATCAGCGTTTAATTGATGAAATAAACCTCACGCAAGAGCAGATGAGCGAGCGTGTTGGTAAAAAACGTTCTACTATTGCCAATTATTTGCGTCTTTTAAAACTCGATCCTATCATTCAAACAGGAATGCGTGATGGATTTATTTCTATGGGGCACGGTAGAGCCCTAATAGCAATTGAAGATCAAAGTGAACAATTGGATATTTACGAAGACATTCTTTCAAAAAAGCTTTCTGTTAGGGAAACTGAAGAATTGGTAAGACAGCATAATAACTCTGAGACTAAAGGTTCTACAAGCACTTCAAAACAAAGTAGTTCTGATGATATCCCAAAGCATGTTAAAAAAGGCATAAAAGATTTTTCAGAATACTTTGGACATAAAATTGACGTTAAAGTCTCTAAAAACGGAAAAGGAAAAATCATTATTCCATTTCATTCTGAAGAAGATTTTAACCGAATTAAAAAATTAGTGCAACGTGCCGAATAAACTTTTAATAGCACTTGTTTTTGCTATAGTTGGTTGTTTTTTGTCCTTTTCACAAGAAAATGATAAAACATCCCAAGATAGCATCCCTGCACCTATAATAGTTGCTGATACAATTATTAAATCTAAAACTATTGACCCGCTTCGACCTGCAAAAGCAGCGTTTTTGTCGGCAGTTTTACCTGGGTTAGGACAAGCTTACAACAAAAAATATTGGAAAATCCCGATTGTTTATGGTGCTTTAGGAACCGGCATGTATTTTTATCTAACAAACGATGAGCAATATCGCCGTTACAGAGACGCCTACAGAAGACGATTAGCAGGATTCCAGGATGATGAATTTTTAAATTTAGATGAAAACGGAAATGTTATATCTGAGCGGGTTACCGAAGATGGTTTAAGACGTGCTCAACGTTTATTTAGGCGGAATAAAGAGATTTCGCTTTTAGTAACCATTGGTTTATATGCACTAAATATTATTGATGCAAATGTTGATGCCCATTTGTTGCAGTATAATGTTGATGAAAATCTTACCTTAGCGCCGCATTATGAGCTTAACGATATAGACAGAAGTAGTACCGTTGGTTTAAGTTTAAATTGGAAATTTTAGCCCATATTGGGCATTAGGCAAAACAATAGTATATGAATATAGCTTTACTTGGATATGGTAGAATGGGCCAAACCATTGAAAAAATAGCCATAAAACGTGGTCACAATATCGTTCTTAAAGTAGATAAAGATGATAAAGATTACGATATTACCAAAGCAGATGTGGCCATAGATTTCAGTATTCCTTCTGTGGCATTTGGCAATATATCAAACTGCTTAAACAACAATGTGCCTGTGGTTTCTGGTACAACAGGTTGGCTAGAAGATTACGATAAAGCCCTTTCACTTTGTAAAGAAAAAAATGGTGCATTTATCTATGCTTCAAATTTTAGCCTAGGCGTTAATATCTTTTTTGAATTGAATAAAACCTTGGCTAAAATGATGAGTAATTTGGGGCAATATAATGTTACCATGGAGGAAATCCACCATACCAAAAAATTAGACGCCCCTAGTGGTACGGCTATTACACTGGCGGAAGGTGTTATCGAAAACAATGTGAATTATGATGACTGGAAGCTTGGTAGCGATGAAGATAAAACGATACCAATTGTAGCAAAACGTATTGAAGATGTGCCTGGAACACATACCGTGACATATGAAAGCGAAGTGGATAGTATTAGTATAGAACATATTGCCCACAACCGACAAGGATTTGCATTAGGTGCTGTTGTAGCAGCAGAATGGCTTGTTGGCAGAACAGGTGTTTTCTCGATGAATGATGTGTTAAATATTGGTTAATACCTACATAAAAATGTAACAAAACTGAAGCTTTAGGTTCTAACTGGCTTTAAAATAAAATACGAACAATGACTAATACGCAGTGGCTCATTTTTTTGCTGATTATTCAGATTATACATGGATTAGGTACATGGAAATTATACCAAAAAGCAGGTAGACAGGCTTGGGAAGCCTTCGTACCTGTGTATAACGGTGTAGTTTTAATGAAAATCATCAATCGTCCTTGGTGGTGGATTATTTTATTGTTTCTACCAATAGTGAACCTTATAATGCTTATGGTTGTTTGGGTAGAAACCGCTAGAAGTTTTGGGAAAAACACCTACTTAGATACGTTTTTAGCCGTTGTAAGTTTGGGATTTTATAATTATTACTTGAACTATGTAGCCGATGTTACCTATGTTGAGGATAGAAATTTAATGCCAAAATCTGGCTCAGGGGAATGGACGAGCTCTATTTTATTTGCCATCGTTGCAGCAACTATAGTGCATACTTATTTTATGCAACCCTTTACTATTCCTTCCTCATCATTAGAAAAATCGTTATTGGTTGGTGATTTCTTATTTGTAAGTAAATTTCATTACGGAGCGCGCGTACCCATGACTACAGTAGCTGCACCAATGGTGCACGATACTATCCCTTTATTAGATGTAAAATCGTATGCGTTTAACGACAATTTTGAAAAACGCAAAACATCTTGGATCAATAAGTTGCAATTACCTTATATGCGCCTTCCTGGGTTTCAAAAGATAAAACGTAACGATATCGTGGTGTTTAATCAACCTGCGGATACATTACGAGATATGAATATCTTTAAACCAGATAGAAACTACTACAAACCCATTGATAAAAAAACCAATTTAGTAAAGCGTTGTGTTGGCTTGCCTGGAGATTCTTTAGAAGTGCGCAATGGCTATGTATTTATTAATGGCAAACAAAACGAATTACCAGATAGGGCTAAACTTCAATTTAGCTATAATGTAACACCAAAAACACATCAATTTAATCCAAATTGGTTAGCGGAAAGATATGATATAACAGATGGTGCTTACCCAACAAATAGACAGTTTTCTAACTATTATTTTCCGGCAGTATCGGATGAGGCTTTAGAAAAATTTAAAAATCATCCTAATGTTGTTGATATCACCGTAAACAAGCAAGAAAAAGGTGTTAGAGACCCTGATATCTTTCCACATCATCCTAATTATCATTGGAATATAGACTTTTTCGGCCCATTACTCATTCCAAAAAAAGACGCCACAGTTGATATTAATTTGGAGGTTTTACCTCTATATAAACGTGTAATTACAGAATACGAAGGCAATACATTAAAAGTACAAGGCAATCAAATTTTAATTAATGGAGAGGTTGCAAATACCTATACTTTTAAACAAGATTACTATTGGATGATGGGTGATAACCGCCACAACTCAGTAGATGCAAGACGATGGGGCTTTGTGCCTTATAACCATGTGTTTGGTAAAGCTGTGTTTATTTGGATGAGTTGGGATGGCATAAAAAACCCAAGATGGGAACGCTTTTTTACTACTGTGCACGGTAAAGGCAAAGCAACATCATACTTTGTTCCGTTTTTAGTGCTTTTGATTGGATGGATAGGTTACAGCCAGTGGCGTAAACGCAAGAAGGCAAAAGCCTAAGGCTTTTTTTTTAAGTTTAAGTACTAACATCTAAAAGCTTCTATTTTTTGAAGTACCAACTTTCGAAGGAATAAAAGAATCACCATGGAAAATATTGTGCTTCACCCCACATACTTCCCAAATATTGCAAATTTTGCAGCCATAGCTCAAGCGAGTCATCTCGTTTGGGAAATGGAAGACAATTTTGTAAAACAGACGTATCGCAATCGCACTTATATTTATGGCGCGAATGGAAAAATGCTTTTGAATATCCCCGTTATTTATTCCCAAAAAAACAGACAAAAATATAAAGACGTTAAAATTTTTAATGAAGAAAAGTGGCAGTTACATCATTGGAAATCATTGCTGTCTGCTTACCATACCTCACCCTTTTTTGAATATTATGAAGACGACTTAAAGCCTTTATTTTTTGAAGAAACAGAGTATCTTATGGATTTTAATTTAAAATGCTTTGAGATTGTTTGTGATTGTTTGCAATTAGGTGTATCTGTTTCTAAAACATCATCATTCGAAAAAGAAATAAACGATACATTAGATTTAAGACATCTTGTAAACGCTAAAAAAGAAACGTCTCAAAACTTTGATGCCTACACCCAAGTGTTTGCAAACAAACATGGATTTATTCCTAATTTAAGTATTTTGGACTTGCTATTTAATGAGGGATCCAACACCTTAAATTATTTAGAATCTCAATCCATAATTCTAGCTTAATGATACAATCACTAGCTCATTATGGCTCTCACTTTCTTTTGCCTTTGGCAGTAGCACTTCTGTTTTTTAAATCAAATTGGAAAGTAGCTTATTTTATAATGCTAGCAGGTTTATTAATAGATATTGATCATGTATTAGCAACACCTGTTTTTGATCCGAACAGATGCAGCATTGGATTTCATCCGTTGCATTCCTCGTTTCCTATTTTGTTTTATATTTTTTTATGTTTTCCGAAGAAATCCAGACTTGTAGGCCTAGGATTGGTTATACACATTATCTCTGACTCGGTAGATTGTGCTTTAATGTAAAAGAGTACCCTACTCCTTAATATTAAGTGTTGTCATAATCGGATAATGGTCAGAATAATGTTCGTTGTACGCCTTAAAACGATTCACTTCAAACGTATCATCTGAAAAAATAAAATCAATTCGAACTGGAAAAAACTTGAAGTCGTAAGTTCTCCCAAAACCATTGCCCGCTTCTTTAAACGTATCATTTAAATCGCCTTTAATGGCTCTGTAAACATAAGAGAATGCCGTATTGTTAAAGTCTCCACTAATAATCATTTTATACTTGCATTGTTGTTTATGAATTAAAAAAAGTTCAGATTGAAATTGCTGCATTTTAAACGCATTACCAACACGTTTAAACAAACGTTCAGAGTTTTCCTTTTTTAAATTCTCTGCTTTTGTATCAATGCGCATTGACTCCAAATGAATATTGTAAACCCTTACAGTGTCAGCTTTAATAATCACATCTGCGTAAATGGCATTATTTGATGTTTGAGGAAACTCTACCGAACCGGAATTCACTATTGGAAAATTCGAGAATATCGCTTGTCCGTATTTTGTTTTTTTTCCGGATAGCTTTTCATATTTATACTTGAAAAAAGATAAATCAACATTCTTATGTGGATGGTACTCTTGTAAACTTAAAATATCCGGAGCTTCTGTTTTAATTAAGTCTACAATTTTAGTTTCAATACGATCCTCTGGAATCCATTTATACAAATTGAACAACCGCACATTGTAGTTCATTACTTTAAAATTATTTGGCGCATCAATACTCTTTGAAGACGAAAACTTGTAGAGCGACCCGAATGAAAAGTATCCAATAGCCAAAACAACAAAAGACAATAAAAATTGCCTTTTAAGCTTTATTAACCAATATAAAAAAAACAAAACGTTGATAAGGATTAACAATGCAACTCCTAAACTTAAAACAGAAAGTACCGAAAATGTTTTGGGAGGTAAAAAAGGAAGCACATAAGAGAGCAATAAAATAGCAGCTATTAGTCTATTGATGAACCACAACACCTTATCAATAAAACTTGCTTTTTTCATACGTTTTACTTCCCTGCTCTAAAAAGGAAATCTTTTTCTTCGGCTGTTAAACTGTCGTAACCGCTTTTACTTATCTTATCTAGAATAACATCAATCTTTTTCTGATTGTTAAACTCATTAAAATCGGCTTTAGTATAACCACCAACCTTGCTTTTATTCTTATGAACGGTTTTGAGAGGACTTTTCTTTTTAAACTTAAAAAAATTGACGATACTGTCCATGAATTTCTCAAAGCCTTTACCAATATCGTTACCTTTGGTTAGTTGTTTTGCGTAAAAATACCCTAAGAAAACACCACCTAAATGTGCTAATGAACCTCCGCCGTTACCTCCTAAAAGCCCTAATACATCTATTGCTAGAATTGCAACACCAATGTACCATAGTTTAATATTGAAAGTTATTACCCTAACTTCTTTATTGGGCATGTATGCACAAAGAAAAATCAACAGAGCCCTAACTGAGGCAGATGCCCCAACCAAAGGCACATTGATTTGACTTTTAGGTAGAAATTCATAAAATAATAAATAAAGAATCCCTCCAAAAATAGCGCCCAAAAAATAAATGTTCAGCGCCATTTTTGACGAAAATAGATTAAGAAACATACGTGCTAAAAAATACAACCATAGCATGTTTAATGCCATATGTAAAAAACCATAGTGTACAAATGAATACGTAATAATCGTCCATGGCTTGAAGACAAAACCGCTAAACTCACTAGGCAACTCCAACCACGCCAAAAATGGTTTAAAAATTACTCCTACAACAAAAACAAGTACGTTAATTACAATGATTTTTTCAAGAACATTGAGTCGTACCAATTTTTCCTTTATATCTTGATTAAGTGACGTCATTTAATACCAACGATTTCTATTAAACTGTGTCTTTTTCCAGTACCACATAATGATAGCGCCTGTTATAGCACCACCAACGTGCGCAAAGTGCGCAATGTTTGCACCTCCAAAAATTGACTGCCCTGAAAATCCTAAAATAGTTTCTAAAGCCAGAATTGCAGGAATAAAATACTTTGCCTTTACAGGTATAGGCAGAAAAATAAGCATTAATTCTGCATTTGGGTTCATCATTCCAAAAGCAGCTAAAATACCCATAATACAACCTGAGGCGCCTACCATGGTGGCCGTATAAAAATTAAATGCTTCTTGCAGCGCATTTACTTGAATTGCACTCATGCCCCTTACCCCTCTGCCATTAGCAAACATATTTAATATTTCGGTCTCAGAAAAACCTGCTGCAATTAGTTCATTAAAAGCTGGTATAAACTTAAAATAATACTCTCCCAATTGTAAGGCTAGCGCACCTAATCCCGCAGAAAAATATATAAATAAAAAGCGTTTGGAGCCCAATGCTTGTTCAACTGGTGTACCAAACATCCAAAGTGCGAACATATTAAGCGCTAAATGCATTAGCCCCCCATGCATAAACATGTGCGTTACTATTTGCCATGGCTGGAACGCTTCATTTTTAGGAAAATGCATTGCAAACCAATTAGCAAATAGCCCTTCGCCAATTGCTACAGTACCTACAAACATTATCACATTAATGATAATTAAGTGTTTTACAGTATCTGAAATCCTCATCATAATTTATATAAATTTTTTATCCAATTCATCAACACCAATGGTGATAAAAGTCACGCGATTAGTGGGTGATACATTAGGCTCCTTACAGGCAAATAATTTGTTTACAATATGTTCTTGTTCATCTTTTTTTAACGTTTGCCCTGTTTTTATTGCCAAACTCTTCGCCATAGATTTTGCCAATAAATCGGTAGCACTAAAATTAGCATCGGGCACTTCGTTTTGCACATCGCTTATCAATTGTTCGAGGATGATAGAAATTTCACTTTCTGGCACCATAACTGGAACACCTTTTATTTCTATGGATTCTTCAGTAACATTAGAAAACACAAAACCTGTGTGTTCTAAATCTTCTTTTAACTGTTTTACGATGTCAAGTTCTTGAGAAGAAAAATGCAATTCTAAAGGAAATAATAATTGTTGGCTTACACCTTCCTTAACAGTAATATCCTTTAAAAACTCCTCATATAAAATACGTTGATGGGCTCTACTTTGGTCTATTACCAATAAACCAGATTTTATAGCACTTATTATGTACTTATTATGAAATTGATATGTGGCGTTGGCCTTCTCACTAGACTCTTTTTCTTCGAAAAGTGAACTTACCGTATCATCACTCTCAAAAGTGACTTCACGAAAATCAGTAGACCCATTGCTTTTAGACTCTAATCCCACATACAAACTATCCCAATTATTAGGGGTGGGCTTAAATGATGTGGTTTGCCTACCTACTCCTTTTGGCTTAGCATCCTGAAACGGATTAAAATTGCTATCCACTTCAATTCTTGGAGCTTTTGTATTAGATTCCTTATGACCATATGGTGTATCAAGTGTGGCGTCGCGTTCAAAATCTAAAACTGGTGCTATATTAAACTGACCCAAACTATGTTTTACAGCCGATCGTAAAATAGCATACAACGTGTGTTCATCATCAAACTTTATCTCGGTTTTTGTAGGATGAATATTAATATCAATAGTTTGTGGATTTACTCGTAGGTTTAAAAAATAACTAGGGTGCGTACCTGGTTTTAATAAACCTTCAAACGCCGATAAAATAGCATGATTAAGATAGGCGCTTTTAATAAAGCGATCATTCACAAAAAAATATTGTTCACCTCTTGTTTTTTTTGCAAATTCTGGTTTACATACAAAGCCAGAAATTTTTAAAACCTCAGTATCCTCTTCAACAGGCACGAGCTTCTCGTTAGTCTTATTTCCAAAAATATTTACAATACGTTGCCTGTAATTGCTTACTGGAAGATTAAAGGTTTCACTACCATTGTTAAAAAGTGAAAAACTTATATTGGGATGTGCTAAAGCTACGCGATGAAACTCATCAATAATATGGCGTAATTCTACGGTATTCGACTTTAAAAAATTACGTCGAGCAGGTATATTAAAAAACAGATTTTTAACTGCAATAGAGGTGCCCTTAGGCGTAACTATTACATCTTGCGACGTCACTTTACTTCCTTCAATAAGTATTGCAGTACCAACATCATCCCCTTCTTGTTTAGTTTTTAAATCTACATGCGCAATAGCGGCAATACTAGCCAGGGCCTCACCTCGAAACCCTTTGGTATTTAATTGAAATAAATCATCAGCATTTCTAATTTTTGAAGTAGCATGACGCTCAAAACTTAAGCGTGCGTCTGTAACGCTCATACCCTTACCGTTATCAATCACTTGAATAAGCGTTTTACCCGCGTCTTTAACAATAAGTTTTATAACGTCGGCACCTGCGTCAATAGCATTTTCAAGTAATTCTTTAACAACCGATGCAGGACGTTGTACAACTTCTCCAGCGGCTATTTGATTTGCTACGTGGTCTGGTAAAAGTTGTATGATGTCTGCCATAAAGAGTTATGAAAAGAAAATAGATAAATCGAAACCTATAATGAATAAAAACACCAATACTAAAACTGCTACAATAATTAGCACACGCCTATTGGCTTCCTTATTTTCATTGGTTTTATAATCGTTTATAGCGTTAACAAACTTAGACTTTAGTCCGTTATTGTTTCCTACCGTAGTTCTGTGCTCATCAAATTTATGCTTAATTTCATAAGGGTTACCTTCACCCTTATAATAACGAGGCGTATAACTAAATTTCTTATTTTTTCTAACTTTTAATATTCCCATGAGTCTTAGCTTTTACCTTACATATACTTTTTTTCTAATAAGTACATGCAAATCAATAATAATACCAAAGCCAATATTAAAAAACGCATCGATATACCACCTCTAACCTTTTTACCGCTTTCCCTGCGCCATTTTGATAAATACTCTCGTTCTTCTTCATTGGCATCAAAGGCTTTATCTTCTTTGGAAAACCGAGGTTTATAATTAAAGGTTTTATGTTTTCGCTGCTTAAACACGTTTGTTACGCTTATCTCTCAAAAATACTTAAAAAAGCCCAGAATTACTGGAGCGAAGTGCTAAAAATTGTTAACAAAAAGCGTTGCAAATACCAAATTTCAAAATACTAAAACCCAAAATTTGTGCTAAGCAAAATCTCAATCCATTGGAATTTGTAATTTATATTTTTGGCATTTTTAGAGTTAACTATTCTTTCGAAGTTCGGCCATTTTAATAGCTGCAATAGCGGCCTCAGTACCTTTATTTCCGTGTTTGCCTCCAGAGCGCTCAATAGCTTGTTGCATTGTATTATCGGTAAGTACACAAAAAATAACCGGTGTTTCGCGCATAACATTAAGGTCCTTTATACCCTGAGCAACACCTTCGCAAACAAAATCAAAATGCTTTGTTTCACCTTGAATTACACTTCCAATTGCAATTACGGCATTTACCATTTGCTCTTGCATTTTTTTGCAACCGTAAACTAACTCAAAACTTCCAGGGACATTCCAACGAACAATATTGGCAGGTTGCACACCATTTTCAATAAGCGCATCGTAGGCACCTTTATACAGACCTTCGGTAATATTCGCATTCCACTCTGAAACAACAATCCCAAACCGAAATTTACTCGCGTCTGGGATTGTGTTTTTATCGTAATGTGATAAGTTTTTATTTGCGGTTGCCATATTACTTGCTTGCCAAAACCTGTGCTTTTCCTATAAATACATCAACTGTAGCCGCCTCACTAGAATCTGGGTAATCGTTCTTTATTCTTTTAAAATACCCTAGAGCTTTATCTGCCTGCCCTAACTCTAAAGCTAAAGCACCAGCCTTATATAGATACATTGGTGTAGTATACCCATTGTCACGTAAGGCAATAGCTTTTTCGTAGTAACTTAAAGCATCTTCTTTTTGTTCTAACTGTACAAACGCATCTCCAATATTTCCTTTAGCCAAAGGTGCAAGTACTTCATCATCACTATCAAACTCACTTAAATATGCAATAGCATTTTTGTAATCCTTCAATCTTAAATATGCAGTTCCTGCATAGTAGTTGGCTAAATTTGCGGCAGGTGTACCACTGTATTCCTCAATAATATCCAGCATTCCAAATTTACCTTCACCGCCGTTTAATGCTAAATTAAATAAAGAATCTTTCGCAACACCATTTACCGCTTCATTAAAATATTTCTGAGCTTGAAACATATCGTTCATTGCATTTAGCTGCTTAGGCTTAGCAACATATTCTTTGTATGCTAAAGATCCCAGAACCACAACTGCAACTAAACCAACAATAATGAAAATGTATTTTTGATTTTTTGCTACAAACGCCTCGGTCTTCGATGCTGTTTCATCCAAGGTATTAAAAACTTCCGCAGTAGTTGATCCCTCTTCTATATTTTGCTCCTTCTCCGCTTTGGTTTTAGGTTTGTATCCTCTTTTATTATAAGTTGCCATATATTCAAAATTAATATCGCGCAAAAATATAATTTTTCTTGTGATTTAAAAGGCTATTTATTTGTTATTTTTCAATAATTTGCACTTCTTTTTGCTATATTTTTGAATTAACCACGCTTTAAGTTACGCTATTTAATGATTTTAAAATCACTTTCGTTAGTCAACTATAAAAATTTTGAAAGTCAGTCTTTTAATTTCAATGAAAAGATTAATTGTTTCGTTGGAAATAATGGTGTTGGTAAAACCAATATTTTAGATGCTATTTATCACCTCTCCTTCGGAAAAAGTTATTTCAACCCTGTAGCGCTTCAAAATATTAAGCATGATGAAGATTTTTTTGTAATAAACGGAGATTATGAAAAAGATGATAAATCCGAAAAAATAGTCATTAGCCTAAAACGTGGACAAAAAAAAGTAATAAAGCGCAATGGTAAAGCCTACGAAAAGTTTAGTGAGCACATTGGGTTTTTACCGTTAGTTATTATTTCGCCTGCGGATAGGGATTTAATTATTGAAGGCAGCAGCACACGACGTAAGTTTATAGACAGTGTGATCTCACAAAGTGACAAAAGCTATTTATCGCATTTAATAAACTATAATAAAGTCCTGGCACAACGTAATGCCCTATTAAAATATTTTGCATTGAACCACACCTTTAATGCAGATACTTTGGACGTTTATAACGCCCAACTAACCGAATACGGGACGGTAATCTTTGAAAAACGAAATGCATTTTTAAAAGAATTTATTCCCATTTTTAAGTCTCGTTACGAGGCAATTAGTAATGGTAATGAGTCGGTAGATTTAGTGTATGAAAGCCATTTATCTGAAGACAACTTGAACGCATTATTAGTAAAACATATTAATAAAGACAAGGCGCTACAATACACCAGTGTAGGCGTTCATAAAGATGATTTGGTGTTTAATATTGAAGGGCATCCAGTAAAAAAGTTTGGAAGCCAAGGACAACAAAAATCGTTTTTAATTGCATTGAAATTGGCACAGTTTGATTTTATAAAAGCACAAAGCGGTGTAAACCCTATTCTATTACTGGATGATATTTTTGATAAGCTTGACGAACAACGTGTCTCTCAAATTATTAAATTAGTAGACGACGAGAATTTCGGGCAGTTATTTATTAGCGATACTCATGCCGATAGAACTGAATATGCTGTAAAGCAGGTGCATCAATCTTATGAAATATTTAAACTTTAACCATGCCCAAACGCCACAACGACCATATCAGTATTAAAGACGCATTGAAAGAGTTTTTAGAAACTAACAAACTAGAAAAAGGACTTAATAAAGTGAATGCTGCCGAAGCTTGGGCAAAATTAATGGGCAATGGTGTAAATAATTATACCACTTCGGTAAAACTAGAACGCGAAACGCTATATATACAACTCAGTTCCAGCGTGCTTAGGGAAGAATTAAGCTACGGCAAGCAAAAAATTATTGACATGCTTAACGAAGAATTAGGACAAAATCTTATAAAAAAGCTTATTTTACGTTAACAACAAGTTCCTATTCATTAAATAGCTTTTATGCTAACACTACTGTTAGCAAGCCTTTTAGAGATTTTCCTGAAAATTATCCAAAAAAAAATGTAATTAATTGATTTTTAAAGTTTTTACACAGTACCTTTGTGGCTTTAATAATTTAATTTTTTTAACATGAGTACAGGAACAGTAAAATTCTTCAACGATTCAAAAGGATTTGGATTTATTATCGAAGAAGGTTCAAACAAAGAACATTTTGTTCACATTTCTGGATTAATTGACGAAGTTCGCGAAGGCGATAACGTTGAATTTGATCTTCAGGAAGGTAGAAAAGGTTTAAACGCAGTAAACGTAAAAGTAATCTAATATATATATTATACTTTAACACTTACAACTAAGAGTCTATCAGTTTCTTGATAGACTTTTTTTGTGGTACGAACTTTGCAAACACTAACATATATTAATTTAATACAAATACAATGAGTACAGGTACAGTAAAATTTTTCAACGATTCTAAAGGATTCGGATTCATAACAGAAGAAGGATCAGAAAAAGAACATTTTGTTCACATTTCTGGATTAATTGACGAAGTTCGCGAAGGCGATAGCGTTGAATTCGATCTTCAAGAAGGCAGAAAAGGTTTAAATGCAGTAAACGTAAAAGTAGTTTAAGACATATTATTATACTTTTTTAAACAGAAAAGCCCGAGACTTAGTCTCGGGCTTTTGTTTTTTATGCTTCAAGTTTAAATTAAAACTGCTCTCTTCCAGAGAAATGAAATGCACCTTCAATGGCTGCATTCTCATCGCTATCACTTCCGTGTACTGCATTTTCGCTAATCGAATCTGCGTACATCTTTCTAATGGTACCCTCGGCAGCATCAGCAGGGTTTGTTGCACCTATTAAGGTTCTAAAATCCTCCACGGCATTATCTTTCTCCAATATTGCCGCTACTATTGGACCACGCGTCATATAACCCACCAATTCTGGGAAAAACGGACGCTCGTTATGTATCGCATAAAATGTTTCGGCGTCTGCCTTAGTCATCTGCGTTAACTTCATTGCTACAATTCTAAACCCTGAAGCTGTAATTTTTTCTAATATTGCACCAATATGCCCTTTTTCAACTGCATCTGGTTTAAGCATTGTAAATGTTCTATTTGTTGCCATTTCATTTTTTATTTGGCGCAAAAGTAAGGTATTTTCAATAAAAAGCAAGTCTAAAAAATTGTATCTTCGTTTCCTATGAATAGAAACGACATTTCCGCTATTAAAGCGTTATTAAGCACACCAAAAAACATAGTAATTGTATGCCACAAAAACCCTGACGGCGATGCTATTGGTTCTACATTAGGCTTATATCATTATCTTAAAAAACACAATCACAACGCTCAAGTAATAACTCCAAATGACTATCCTGGATTTTTAAAATGGGTACCTGGTGAGGACACTATTTTGAAATATGATAGTCAAACAGAAGTGAGCAACAAGACTATTAAAGATGCCGATATAATTTTCACCTTAGACTTTAATGCTTTTCACAGAACAGGACAAATGCAACCTGCCTTAGAAGCTTCAAAAGCCATAAAAATTTTAATCGATCACCATCAAGAACCCGATGACTATGCTGCTTACACTTACAGTGACGTGTCTATGAGTTCTACCTGTGAAATGGTATATCATTTTATAGACATGCTGGATGATGCCGATAACATTGATGTAAGTATTGCAACGTGTTTATATTTAGGTATAATGACCGATACGGGGTCGTTTCGATTCCCGTCAACCACTAGCACTACCCACAGGATTGTCGCAGAATTGATTGATAAAGGTGCTAGAAATGCAGAGGTCCACAATAATGTATATGACACAAATAGCTATAATAGATTACAACTTTTAGGGTGTGCCTTAACCAACTTAAAAGTACTACCAGAATTAAGAACCGCATACATCACCTTAACTCAGAATGAATTGCGTAAATTCGATTATAAGAAAGGTGATACCGAAGGCGTAGTAAATTATGCCTTATCTTTAGAAAACATCATTTTTGCTGCAATTTTTATTGAGGATAAGCAAGAAGGCATTATTAAAATTTCCTTACGCTCCAAAGGTGGTTTTTCGGTAAACGAGTTTTCTCGGGCTCATTTTAATGGCGGAGGACATAACAATGCTGCCGGAGGACGCAGTGAAACACCACTCGATGCAACGGTTGAAAAATTTCTTAGTATATTGCCTCAATATAAAGATGCCCTAAATCATGAATAAATTTTTCACTTTAATACTTATAGTAGTCTTTTGCTTCAGTTGTAAAACTCCAGAAGCACGCAAGCCAATTTCAGTAAAAACTGGCTCATTTATTGATGAATCTGTTGAACGCAACAAAAAGCTTAATGCCAAGGAGCAAGCGCAAATTCTAGAAATTATGTCGGCCAACGATAGCAATGCGTATATTGCCTCCGAAAATGGTTTTTGGTACTACTATAATTCACAATCTGCCGAAGAAACCTTAGAAACTCCCGATTTTGGTGATATTGTAAACTACTCCTACAATTTAAAAGATCTTAACGGGAACTTAATTTATCCTGAAGACCATTTTAAAAACTTAGAATATGCTATGGATAAACAAGAACTGTTCACTGGCCTGCGCGAAGGTTTAAAGTTGATGAAACCAGGAGAAACAGTTACTTTTTTGTTCCCATCCCAAAAAGCTTACGGCTACTATGGCGATGAAGGTAAAATAGGCACCAATGTGCCTCTTATTGCAGAAGTGACGGTCAACTCAATTACCAAAACACAAGACAATTAACATGCTTAAGTTAAATTTGATAACCGTTTATACTTTAGCGGTTTTCACCCTAGTTCTAGCAAGTTGCAAATCGCAATATTCAGAATTAGAAGATGGTATTTATGCTGAAATTAATACTACAAAAGGTAAAATGGTGGCTAAATTGCACTATAAAAAAGCACCAGTTACCTCAGCGAATTTTATCTCTTTGGCAGAAGGAACAAATAGACTTGTTGCTAAGAAATACAAAGAAAAAAAGTTTTATGATGGCTTAATTTTCCATAGAGTAATTGATAAATTTATGATTCAAGGTGGAGACCCATTAGGGAATGGTAATGGTAGCGCTGGATATCGCTTTATGGATGAATTCCATCCCGATTTAAAACATGATAAGCCAGGAGTCTTAGCAATGGCAAATCCTGGACCTAACTCCAACGGCTCCCAATTTTATATTACTGAAGTGCCTCGACCAGATTTAGATAATCGTTATAGTGTTTTTGGAGAATTGGTTATGGGCCTAGATGTACAAGACTCTATTTCGAATGTTGAAACCGATGCCAACAATAAACCCTTGGATAGTGTAATTATCAATCAACTAAATATTATTAGAAAAGGAAGCGATGCTAAAAAATTTGATGCACCCAAAGTATTTGAAAAGCATTTTGTTGAACGGGAAAAAAGAGAAAAAGTCAAAAAAGAGCGTAAGAAAAAGATAAAAGCTGACACTAGAGCAAAACATGAAAAACAAAAAGAAGAAGCTATCGCATTAGAGTCTGGTTTAAAATATTTCATTTCTGAAAAAGGAGACGGTGAACCACTAAAAGTGTTTTCAAAAGCTATGACGCATTATGCTTTGTTTTTTGATGATGGCACCTTGTTAGACACGAGTAATTTGTCTTTGGCCGAAGCTTTAGATGCTGTAAATGAAAGAAAAAAAGCTGCAAACCGATATGTACCTATTAAGGCAGATTTGAGCCCTGATGCGCCTATGATTGCAGGATTTAAAGAAGGCATGCAACAACTTAATGTAGGGGATAAAGCGACATTATTTATTCCATATCACTTGGGTTATGGTGAGGCCGGAAGTCGTGGGATTCCGCCAAAAACCAATCTTATTTTTGAGGTAGAAATTCTAAGTCTTGCTAAATAGCTAAACAAAATTTTAACACTTAAATGGTGTCAAACCTTTATATTTACAGAGTAAAATCATACACATGCACGCACTAAAGTTCGACTGGAACCCCTTAACAGGAATAGATATTATTGGTAATTTTAAACTTCACTTTTATAGCCTTATGTGGGTTATTGCTTTCGTACTGGGCTGGTACATTATGAAGCGTATCTATACCAAAGAAAAAGTAAAGTTAGAGTATTTAGACCCTATGTTTATCTATGTGGTATTATCTACTATGTTGGGTGCACGTTTAGGACATGTTTTGTTTTACCAATCTGAACTTATTAAAGAAGATTTTTTCAGCATATTCCTTCCATTTAGTTTTAAGAATGGTGTTGAATTTACAGGCTTTCAAGGGCTAGCAAGCCATGGAGCAGCAATAGGAATTATTATTGGAATGTATTTATACCGCAGAAAATACAATTACAAATCGTTGTTGTGGATTTTAGACCGCTTAGTTATACCCGTAGCATCAGGTGCAGTTTTTGTTAGAATTGGTAATTTTATAAATTCTGAAATTATCGGTAAAGCTTCTGGGGATTTTCCTTTAGGTGTGCGTTTTATTCAAGACCACTATAATAAATATGAAGCTGTTAGGCTTACTGGCATTAAAGATGTTCAAGAAGCTTATAACGCCATAGCTAATAATGCGGAGTTACTGGCAGCTGTACCATACAGGCACCCAGCGCAATTATACGAGTCGTTTTGCTACATATTTGTATTCTTAATTTTGTGGTATTTCTACTCTAAAACAGCCAAACGAGACCAAACCGGGTTTCTTTTTGGCCTATTTTTAGTATTGTTATGGACGGTACGATTTTTTGTGGAATTCGTGAAAGAAGCACAAGTAGAAAATAGAGCTGCTTGGGATTTAAACACAGGACAACTGCTTAGCATTCCTTTTGTTCTATTGGGGCTATATTTTATGTTTAAATACAAACCAAAAACAACTGTACGCTAAAAATGAAATCTTTTTTAATTGCTATTCTTATAGTATTAAGTGTTTCTACTATTTTTACGTCTTGCAAAGACGAGAAGAAAACGGTATCACAAACCGAAGTTAAGTTTACAAAAGAAGGCGAGCTAGCTATTTATAAAACTGAAACTGACTCTTTAAAAGTTGTGTTAGACATTGAAATTGCTGATACCGATTTTGATATTCAAACAGGTTTGATGTATCGTAGCAGAATGGATACCAAACAAGGTATGCTCTTTATTTTTGAAGATGAAAAAGAGCGTTTTTTCTACATGAAAAATACTAGAATTCCTTTAGACATTATCTATATCAATTCAAATAAAAAGATTTTAAGCTTTCAAAAAAATGCAAAACCTTTTGATGAGATGTCGCTTCCGTCTGGTGGTCCCGCAAAATATGTGTTAGAAATAAATGCTGGCTTATCTGATATATGGGGATTAAAAGTCGATGATTCAATCAGTTTTAAAACCCAATAATATGCTGTCCTACCTTGAATAATTAGGTGATTCCTTAGTAATCGTTACATCATGTGGATGGCTTTCGTTAATACCACTCGCTGTAATTTTAACGAATTGCCCTTTATCCTGAAGCGAAGCAATGTCTTTTGCACCGCAATAACCCATACCAGCACGTAAGCCGCCAATAAATTGATGAATACTCTCGTTCAATTCTCCTTTATATGGCACACGCCCAACAATACCTTCTGGTACTAATTTTTTAATATCATCTTCTACATCTTGAAAATAACGGTCCTTACTCCCTTGTTTCATGGCTTCAACAGACCCCATACCGCGGTAAGACTTAAATTTTCTACCCTCGTAAATAATAGTTTCTCCAGGAGATTCTTTCGTTCCCGCTAAGAGTGATCCTAACATCACAGTATCTGCCCCAGCAGCAATAGCTTTTGGAATATCACCAGTATAACGAATACCGCCATCAGCAATTACAGGAACACCTGACCCCTTTATAGCTGCAGCAACCTCTAAAACGGCTGAAAATTGAGGAAACCCAACGCCTGCAACAACCCGTGTAGTACAAATAGACCCGGGACCTATACCTACCTTTACAGCATCTGCGCCAGCTTCAACTAAATATTTTGCTGCTTCGCCAGTAGCAATATTGCCCACGATAACATCTAACTGTGGAAATTTTTTCTTTATATCTTTTAATACGCTAACCACGCCTTTTGTATGACCATGAGCTGTATCTATAACCACTGCATCTACGCCTGAGTTTACTAAAGCTGCAGCTCTATCAACCGCATCGGCAGTAACACCTATGGCAGCAGCAACACGCAAACGTCCGTATTCATCTTTATTCGCATTTGGTTTCTGGCTTAATTTTGTAATGTCCCTAAAGGTGATTAAACCAGATAGTTTATAGTTATCATCAACAATTAGTAACTTTTCAATTTTATGTTCTTGCAGAATAATTTCAGCATCTTTTAAAGAGGTGCCTACTGGTGCAGTAACTAACCTATCGCTGGTCATTACATCTGCAATAGACTTGGTATTATCATGTTCAAAACGTAAATCCCTGTTGGTAACAATACCTTTTAGTGTGCCGTCTTCAGTAACAATAGGAATACCTCCAATGCTGTGCTCTGCCATGTTTAGCTTTGCATCAGCCACGGTGGCAGTCAATGTTAAGGTTACAGGATCAATAATCATCCCACTCTCAGCACGTTTCACACGACGTACTTTCATTGCCTGTGCTTCAATAGTCATATTTTTGTGCAACACACCAATACCGCCTTCTTGTGCCATGGCTATTGCCATTTTACTCTCGGTAACAGTATCCATTGCTGCCGAAATAATAGGGACGTTAATGGTAATATTTCTGGTAAACTTAGTAGCAATACTAACTTCTCTAGGTAAAACTTCTGAGAAAGCAGGAACTAGAAGAACGTCGTCGTAAGTTAAACCTTCACCTAGAATTTTGTTTTGATGTGCAGTCATGATGCAATTAATTTAATTTCTCACTATTATGAGAAGGACAATTATTTTGGTAAAAATTACTTGAATAATTTTCTTGGACTATTCAATTAATTGCGTGCAAATTTACACTTTTTTTAGAGACTAACAGCTAATTGAAATTTAATTATAGTTGTATAACAAAAATTTAACTTTAGTAAAAGACTGCATGTCAACAGATTATAAATTTTATTTTTATTTGTTCTAAATAAACTTTGTGAAACTAAAATTCATGTTTATTTTTGCCTGCGAAAACTAAATCTTATTTTTAATCAGTCTAAATAAAATGAAAGCTAAGTTATCGTTAATCGCACTAATATTTACTAGTTTTTTATACGCACAAGAAGAAAAAGCTAAAGATTCAATACAAAAATTAGATCAAGTACTTATTAGCACACAAGTTATTTTTGGAAATAAATATGAAGCCAAAAACAGAACAGGATCCTCGTATTATATCTCCCCAGAAGAAATTGCAAAATTTAACTATACCGATATTAATCGCTTACTACGATCCGTTCCTGGTGTTAACATATATGAAGAAGATGGTTTTGGCTTAAGACCCAATATTAGCTTACGAGGAACATCTCCTGAGCGTAGTGCAAAAATTTCAATTATGGAAGATGGTATTTTAATTGCTCCGGCGCCCTACAGTGCTCCTGCCGCTTATTATTTCCCATCTGTTGCAAGAATGCAAGCTGTAGAAATTTTAAAAGGAAGTAGCCAAATTCAATATGGTCCTTTTACAACTGGTGGTGCCATAAATTTGGTGAGTACCCAAATACCTAATACATTTAAAGGTGGCATCAGAGCGAGCTATGGTAGCTTTAATACTGGCCAAATACATGCAAAAATTGGCGATAGTAAATCTAATTTTGGATACTCTTTAGAGTTTTTAAACTTCAATTCGGATGGCTTTAAAAATCTACCTGACGCTAGCAACACCGGTTTTGACAAAAATGATGTTGTTGCAAAATTTAGGTTAAACTCCAACCCTGAGGCTGCCATCAAACAAGCAGTTAACTTTAAGTTTCAATATTCTGACGAAGTGTCTAATGAAACCTACTTGGGGCTCTCTCAAAATGATTTTAACTTGAATCCTTTTAGTCGATACGCAAGTTCACAAGATGATAAAATGACGAATGATCACATTCAGTTTACAGCAAGTCATGAGTTAGAGTTTTCAAAAAATTTCAGAATTACAACAGATGCTTATTATAATGGGTTCTCAAGAAATTGGTACAAGCTTAATGATATTGTTTTTAATGGTGATAAGGTTGGGATAGCTTCAATTGTTGAAGACCCGAGTTCCTACCCCAATCATTTTGCCATTGTAAATGGTTCTGTAGATTCTGATTCTGATGCTATCATTTTAAAAGCGAATAACAGAAGATATAAATCTCAAGGAATTCAAACTAAATTTGACATACATTGGGCTAGCGCTAATGTGTTTCATGACCTTGAAATTGGTTTACGTTACCATTATGATGAAGAGGACCGTTTTCAATGGAAAGATGGGTACAATATAATTAATGGTGAAATGAATCTAACATCTAATGGCCCAGGGGGTAGTGACGCCAACAGAGTTAGTAGCGCCAACGCCTTTGCTGGATCTGTTCTTTATAAATTTAAATACAACAACCTTACGTTAACCCCTGGTATTCGCTATGAGAATATTATTTTAAAACGAGAGGATTTTGGTACAAACGATGCGAGCAGAAGCGGGAGTAATTTAGCGGTAAGAGAAAACAACGTTGATATTTTTATTCCAGGAATTGGTTTTAACTACAAGTTCAACCCTTACACATCGGTATATGGTGGTGTGCATAAAGGATTTTCACCTCCGGGAAATGCTCCAGACCAACAAGCAGAAGAAAGTATTAACTATGAATTAGGCTCTCGTTTTAACTTTAAAGGAATTAGAGGTGATGTTGTTGCTTTTTACAACGATTACAGCAATTTATTAGGCAGTGATTTGGCCGCAACTGGTGGTACTGGTTCTCTAGATCAATTTAACGCCGGAGAAGTAGCCGTAAGGGGTATTGAATTATTATTGAATTATAACGTATTGGAGAAAAATACGAGATTTAACTTGCCACTTACTTTTGGGTACACCTATACTGACACCGAATTTTTAAATAGCTTTGGTAGTGATGATGACTTGTGGGGTGAAGTTACTAAAGGTGATGAGTTACCTTATATTGCTAAACATCAATTTAATGCATCCATTGGATTAGAACATAAATCTTTTGAATTAAATGTAAACGCGAGATTCAATGGTGCTTTTAGAACAACTGCCGGAACAGAAAAAATAACAGATGAAAACGGGGTGACCTCAAATTTAATTTTTGATTTCTCTGGAAAATACCATCTAAATAAAAACCTAAGCGTTACAGGAAATATCATCAACCTTTTAGATGAAACATATGCGGTTTCAAGAGTGCCGGCAGGGTTAAGACCTGGGCACCCGTTTGGAGCTTACGCGGGTTTAGAGTTTAGATTTTAGATAAACCGTTGAATTTTATTAACTAGCTATTAGTTAATTAAACACCTATTAAAAAATATTAAAACCATTTGAAGATTTACTTTAAATGGTTTTTCTTTTTAGAGGTATTCTAGACTTTTTTATGTGCTTAACTTGCTTAAAAAAGGATGTATTTTTGATTTATAGAAGACTGTATATATCGAAAAAACTTAAATAGGTAAATTGTTAATAGGCTCAACAAAAAAACCATTGGAAATAACCAATGGTTTTTTTGTTTCCTAAACTGTCATCGTTGTAATGACAGTATATTTAAAATTCTTTTATTGCTTTACTTTAAACGCTTTTTCTTGAGGAAAATAGGCCACAGACCCCAATTCTTCTTCTATACGAAGCAATTGATTGTATTTTGCCATACGATCACTACGTGAAGCAGAACCTGTTTTTATTTGCCCACAATTTAATGCTACTGCCAAATCTGCAATAGTATTATCTTCAGTTTCACCAGATCTGTGAGACATTACCGAGGTATATCCTGCATTTTTTGCCATATTTACCGCTGCTATAGTCTCAGTTAATGAACCTATTTGATTCACTTTGATTAATATAGAGTTTGCAATCCCGTTTTCAATTCCTTTAGATAGACGTTCAACATTAGTCACAAATAAATCATCTCCTACTAACTGCACTTTATCTCCAATTAATTCGGTAAGATATTTTGTACCTTCCCAATCATTTTCGTCCATACCATCTTCAATAGAAATAATTGGATACTTTTCTGCTAATTGGGCTAAATACTCAGCCTGTTCTTTTGAAGTTCTAATCATACCTTTATCGCCTTCAAATTTGGTATAATCATATTTTCCATTCACAAAAAATTCAGCGGAAGCACAATCTAAAGCAATCTTAACTTCATCTCCAAACTTATATCCTGCATTTTCAACAGCCTTACCTATAGTCTCAATAGCATCTTCAGTACCATCTAAAGTTGGCGCAAAACCACCTTCGTCACCTACCGCAGTACTTAAATTTCTGTCGTGTAGCACTTTTTTAAGATGATGGAAAATTTCCGTCCCCATTTGCATAGCGTGCGTAAAGTTTTTAGCCTTAACTGGCATAATCATAAACTCTTGAAACGCTATAGGTGCGTCACTATGAGAACCTCCATTGATAATATTCATCATTGGTACTGGCAGTGTATTTGCAGATACTCCTCCTACATAACGGTACAAAGGCATATTTAATTCATTCGCTGCTGCTTTCGCTGCTGCTAAAGATACTCCCAAAATTGCGTTAGCCCCTAATTTTGATTTATTTGGTGTTCCATCTAAATCAATCATGGTTTGATCTATAAAGTTTTGCTCGAAAACTGAAACTCCTAGTAATTCTTCAGCAATTTTAGTGTTTACATTTTCTACGGCTTTTAATACACCTTTACCCATGTAGGTATCGCCGCCATCACGTAGCTCTACAGCTTCATGCTCTCCAGTTGATGCTCCAGATGGTACTGCAGCTCTTCCTAATACGCCGTTTTCTGTTATTACATCTACTTCAACGGTAGGGTTACCTCTTGAATCTAAAATTTGTCTTGCGTGTACGCTAACTATTATACTCATAATTGGTTTGTTTTTAATCTTTTATTATTTAGAATTGATACAGGCGTTTTCCATTTGTTATAAATGCCCAAATCAATTCATCAAATTTACGGCTTAATCTTTTTTAATTTACTAGCATTTGTCATAAAATTCTAAAAAGAAAACTACAACGTTTTAGTTCTATCAAGCCTATTTTCAAGTCACTTTTAAACAGTTGAAAGCTTACTTTTCTTGATATTTTCTATAAACTGATCGAACAAATACCATGAATCGTGAGGTCCTGGACTAGCTTCTGGGTGATACTGTACTGAAAACACATTTTTATTTTTCATTGCTAATCCTGCAACGGTACCATCATTAAGATGAACATGAGTAACTTCAAGGTTTTTATTGGCCTCCGCTTCTTCTTTATTTACTGCAAAACCATGGTTTTGAGATGTGATCTCCCCCTTACCTGTAATTAAATTTTTTACTGGATGATTAATACCCCTATGGCCATTATACATTTTATAGGTTGATACACCATTAGCAATAGCAATTACTTGATGTCCTAAACAAATACCAAAAAGAGGCAAATCTCTTTTAATAATCTCTTTAGCGACTTCCTGAGCCTCAACCAATGGTTCAGGATCTCCGGGTCCATTTGACAAGAAATAGCCATCTGGTTGAAAAGCTTCTAAATCTTCAAACGTAGCATTGTATGGAAATACTTTGATATAACAATCTCTACTCGCGATATGTCGTAAAATATTCTTCTTAATACCGATATCTAAAGCTGCAACTTTGAAAGTAGCATTTTCATTTCCAAAATAATATGGTTCTTTGGTTGATACCTTAGATGCCAATTCCAAGCCTTCCATACTAGGTACTTCTGCCAATTGCTTTTTCAATCCCTCCACATTATCAACTTCTGTACTTATTACGGCATTCATGGCTCCATGCTCTCTAATATAGCTCACCAAAGCTCTTGTGTCTACATCAGAAATAGCTAAAAGATTATTTTTATCTAAAAATTCTTCCAACGAACTATCGGCCGCATCACGAGAATAGTCATAACTAAAGTTCTTTACAATTAAGCCTGCAATTTTTATAGAATCTGATTCTACTTCATCTTTATTGGTACCATAATTTCCAATATGGGCATTGGTAGCTACCATTAATTGTCCGTAATACGAAGGATCAGTAAAAATTTCCTGATATCCCGTCATACCTGTATTAAAACATACCTCTCCAAAGGCTGTTCCTTGTTTTCCTGCTACTGCTTTTCCATAAAAAATGGTACCATCTGCTAGTAGAATTATGGCATTTTGCTTTTTCTGATATTTCATATGTTTCCGTTGTTTTCTTTTGCGTTAGGGATTGAGGGTTTGTTGAAGCTCCTCGACGAAGGAGAGAGCGACTCCCGAAAGCCCGACCCTTTATGGGTAACGCCCAAAAAGTTTTACAAAAATTCAAAAAAAAAGGATAAACTAAAAATAGTTTATCCTTTATATATTAAATGCTTATTAACATTTATTCTTCTTCGTTTGATGCGTTAGTTTCAACTGGTGCTGCAACTGCTGGCTTACTGCCTCCTCTTCTACTTCTTCTAGTAGTTTTCTTAGATTTTTTACCTGCATTGTAGATTTCGTTGTAATCTACTAACTCTATCATTGCCATATCGGCGTTATCACCTAAACGGTTACCTAATTTAATGATTCTAGTGTAACCTCCTGGTCTGTCTCCAACTTTGGTAGCAACCTCTCTAAACAACTCAGTAACGGCTTCTTTTTGTCTTAATTTACTAAACACGATACGTCTATTGTGTGTTGTATCTTCTTTAGACTTTGTTACTAAAGGCTCTACAAATTGTTTTAAAGCTTTTGCTTTTGCAACTGTAGTGTTAATGCGCTTATGCTCTATTAAAGAACAAGCCATGTTTGCTAACATTGCCTTTCTGTGCGCTGTTTGTCTACCTAAATGGTTGAATTTTTTTCCGTGTCTCATGACGTTTGTTTTAAACTTCTATCTTGCTACTACACTCTTTTGAGGAGCAAACTATAGAAGAGTTATCTAATAATTTTTAATTTAAAATTTACTATTGATTATTTATCGGCGCGACAATGAAATCGTCAATAATAAATAATCAATTTTCAATTCTTAGTCTTTATCTAATTTATATTTGCTTAAATCCATTCCGAAATTCAACCCTTTAACATGTACAAGCTCTTCAAGCTCTGTTAACGACTTTTTACCGAAGTTACGGAACTTCATTAAATCATTCTTATTAAAAGATACTAAGTCTCCTAAAGTATCTACCTCTGCAGCCTTTAAACAGTTAAGCGCTCGTACGGATAAATCCATATCGATAAGCTTAGTTTTAAGCAACTGTCTCATGTGAAGTGATTCTTCGTCATAAGTTTCAGTTTGTGCAATTTCATCCGCTTCTAAAGTGATACGCTCATCTGAGAATAACATAAAGTGGTGAATTAAGGTTTTAGCTGCTTCAGTTAAAGCATCCTGAGGTGTGATTGAACCATCAGTAATGATTTCAAAAACTAACTTCTCGTAATCTGTTTTTTGCTCTACACGATAGTTTTCAATGCTATACTTTACATTTTTTATTGGAGTATAGATAGAATCTGTAAAGATCGTTCCTATTGGTGCTGAAGGTTTTTTATTTTCTTCCGCAGGCACATAACCTCTACCTTTTTCTATGGTGATTTCCATATTTAAACTCACCTTAGGATCTAAATTACAGATAACCAATTCTGAATTTAATACTTGGAATCCCGAAATAAACTTTTGGAAATCTCCAGCTAATATCTGCTCTTGCCCAGAAATTGAAATTGAAATTGATTCGTTATCAATATCTTCAATTTGTCTTTTAAAACGTACTTGTTTTAAATTCAAGATGATTTCTGTTACATCCTCTACCACGCCAGCAATTGTGGAAAACTCGTGATCTACTCCCTCTATTCTAACTGAGGTAATTGCAAATCCTTCTAAAGAAGATAATAAAACTCTTCTTAATGCATTTCCAACTGTTAATCCATAACCTGGTTCTAATGGTCTGAATTCGAATTTACCTTCGAAATCAGTAGAATCAATCATGATTACTTTGTCGGGCTTTTGAAAATTAAATACTGCCATAGTGTTGTTCTTCGTTTTAATTGTTATTTGGTTGCGCGGTTTATAAGTTTGAAGAAGTACGAATAAACCCTTTGGCCAAACACCAATGTTGTTAATTTATTATTTAGAATATAATTCGACGATGAATTGCTCGTTGATATTTTCTGGAATTTGGATTCTTGCAGGAACAGAAACATAAGTACCAGACTTAGTATCGTTATTCCAAGTAATCCATTCGTAAACTTGACTTGAATTTTGAAGAGATCTGTCGATAGCCTCAAGTGATTTTGATTTTTCTCTTACAGCCACAACATCTCCAGCCTTTAATTGGTAAGAAGGTATGTTAACGATTTCACCATTAACTGTAATATGTCTGTGAGATACTAATTGACGCGCACCACTTCTAGAAGGAGAGATTCCCATTCTGAAAACTACATTATCTAATCTAGATTCACAAAGCTGTAATAACACTTCACCTGTAATGCCTTGAGCAGCTCTTGCTTTCTTAAATAATCCTCTAAATTGACGCTCTAAAATACCGTAAGTATATTTAGCTTTTTGTTTTTCCATTAACTGGATTGCGTATTCAGATTTTTTTCCACGTCTTCTGTTGTTTCCGTGTTGCCCTGGAGGGTAGTTTCTTTTTTCAAAAGATTTATCTTCTCCGAAGATAGCTTCGCCAAATTTACGGGCGATTTTTGTTTTAGGACCAGTATATCTTGCCATTTTAAATTGTTTTTGAGAGTAGTTATGAATTAAGGTCTTAATCTTATCCTTCGATAACTGTAAACCTCTCGTTGATACTTGTTAATATTAAATTTTTCGGTTTGCAAATTTATGCAAAAAATTAATACCATCTGAAAAACAGATGATATTAATTTTCTTATTCAAAACACGTTGTAAACGCGATTAAACTCTTCTACGCTTTGGTGGACGACATCCATTGTGCGGTAGTGGTGTTACATCTATAATTTCTGTAACTTCAATACCTGCATTATGGATAGAACGGATAGCAGATTCTCTACCATTACCAGGACCTTTAACATATACCTTTACTTTTTTCAATCCAGCTTCAGAGGCTACAGCAGCAGCATCTTCAGCTGCTAATTGCGCAGCATAAGGCGTATTTTTCTTAGATCCTCTAAATCCCATCTTACCAGCCGAAGACCATGAAATAACATCCCCCTTTTTGTTCGTTAATGAAATGATAATGTTGTTGAAGGAAGCAGTTACATGCGCTTCCCCAATAGCATCTACTATTACTTTACGTTTTTTTGTACTTGACTTTGCCATATTCTTTTGTTCTAGTTGTTAGCTTTAGTTGTTAGAATCCTAAACCTTTCGATTTCGAACAGATTCATCTAACGTCTAAACACTAATGACTAATGTCTAATTATTATTTAGTTGCTTTCTTCTTGTTAGCAACAGTTTTTCTTCTACCTTTTCTTGTTCTAGAGTTATTCTTAGTACGTTGTCCTCTTAAAGGAAGACCTGCTCTATGACGAATACCTCTGTAACACCCAATATCCATTAAACGCTTAATGTTTATCTGAGTTTCAGAACGTAATTCTCCTTCAATAGTATAAGCTCCAACAGCTTCACGGATTGCTCCGATTTCGTCGTCTGTCCAATCTTGTACTTTTGTGTTTTCGTCAACCTTAGCTGTAGCTAAAATCTCTTGAGCTCTACTTTTACCTATTCCGTAGATATAAGTTAAAGAGATAACTCCTCTTTTTTGTTTTGGTATGTCTACACCTGCAATTCTTGCCATATTGTTTTTAGTTTTTTGTCCCTTCGCGTTTTTCCTCAGGGTAAATGTTAGCTTTTAGTTGTTAGAATCCTAAACCTTTCGATTTCGAACAGATTCATCTAACGTCTAAAAAACTAATGACTTAATTTTTTAACCTTGTCTTTGTTTAAATCTAGGATTCTTCTTGTTTATTACGTAAAGTCTACCTTTTCTACGCACAATCTTACAATCTGCGCTTCTTTTTTTAACTGATGCTCTTACTTTCATCTGTACTTAGTATCTATAAGTTATACGAGCCTTAGTTAAATCGTAAGGACTCATTTCTAATTTTACTTTATCTCCTGGTAAAAGTTTGATATAATGCATACGCATCTTACCAGAAATATGTGCCGTCACAATGTGACCATTTTCTAATTCTACACGAAACATAGCATTAGATAATGCTTCTATAATTGTTCCGTCTTGCTCTATTGCTGCTTGTTTTGCCATTTATCTTATATTTTGTTTACAGCCAGTGCATCGCACCAACCATGCCATAATATTTACGCAACTGCTTTTCTGTTTTTACCAGTTTTCATCAAGCCATCATAGTGTCTATTCAACAAATACGAATTGATCTGTTGCATAGTGTCAATTGCAACTCCAACCATAATAAGTAATGATGTACCTCCAAAGAATAATGCCCATCCTTGTGTTACGTTCATTAGTTTCACAATAAACGCTGGGAATATTGCGATTAAGGCTAAAAATATAGAACCTGGTAGGGTTATTTGAGACATTATTTTATCTAAGTACTCTGAAGTTTCAGAACCTGGACGAATACCAGGAATAAATCCACCACTACGTTTTAAGTCATCTGCCATTTTATTTGTAGGTACTGTGATTGCTGTATAGAAATATGTAAATATTATAATCAACAACGCAAAAATTACATTATACCAAAACCCGAAAATATCAGAAAAGTTAGTTTGCATCCACAATCCAGCCGCGGTATCTTTCAAGAAAGAAGACCCTCCAATTAATCCAGGAACAAACATAATCGCTTGAGCAAATATAATCGGCATCACACCTGATGCATTCAATTTTAAAGGTATATACTGTCTAGATCCTCCAGCTGCAGCTCTTTCGTAGCCACCAGAAGCCGTACGTCTTGCATATTGCACCGCTATTTTTCTAACTGCCATTACTAACATAACTGACGCCAATATGATGACAAACCAAACTACAAGCTCAATTAAAATCATAATTAAACCACCGTTAGATTCTGTTACTCTCGCAGCATATTCTTGAACGAATGACTGTGGTAAAGTAGCAATAATTCCAACCATAATTAATAGTGAAATACCGTTACCAATACCTTTATCCGTAATTTTTTCACCTAACCACATAGCAAAAATACATCCAGTAACTAAAATTACGATAGACGAAAAGTAAAACAATCCACCTGTTCCCAATAAGAACGCTGATTGAGGAATTCCCAATGCTGGTAAACTAGCTAAATATCCCGGTGCCTGCACCAAGCAAATTGCGATAGTTAACCAACGTGTTATCTGCGTAATCTTTTTTTGACCACTAGCACCTTCCTTTTGAAGTTTTTGTAAATAAGGAATAGCAATACCCATTAACTGTACAACAATAGAAGCTGAAATGTAAGGCATAATACCAAGTGCAAAAACCGAAGCATTGGCAAAAGCTCCTCCTGTAAAGGCATTAAGTAAACCTAATAAACCTCCATCAGCACTATCTGCCAAACCACCTAACTGTGCGGCATCTATACCAGGTAATACAACTTGGGCACCGAATCGATAAACCAATAACAAACTCAACGTTACGATGATTCTGTTTCTTAGTTCTTCAATTTTCCAAACATTCTTTATTGATTCTATAAATTTCATACGTTAATGTAATCTTATAAAGTTATCGCTTCTCCTCCTGCAGCTTCAATAGCAGCTTTAGCTGAAGCAGAAAACTTGTGAGCAGATACTTTTAATTTCGCTTTTAACTCTCCTCTGCCTAATACTTTAACTAAATCATTCTTTTCAGCTAATCTATTAGAAAATAAAGTTTGAAAATCTACCGTATCTTTTACTTTCTTATCATCTACTAACGCTTGTAATGTATCTAGATTAATTACTTGATACTCTACACGGTTAATATTTGTAAAACCAAATTTAGGCACACGTCTTTGTAAAGGCATTTGTCCCCCCTCAAACCCTAATTTCTTAGAGTAACCAGAACGTGATTTAGCTCCTTTGTGTCCACGTGTAGCAGTTCCTCCTTTACCAGAACCTTGTCCTCTACCTACGCGCTTTCCTTGGTTTTTATTTGAACCTTCTGCAGGTTTTAAATTACTTAAATCCATTTCAGTTTTTTATTATTTTGTTTCTTCAACAGAAACTAAATGTGAAACTTTAGCAACCATACCAAGAATATTTGGTGTAGCCTCATGCTCTTTTACTTGTCCAATCTTTTTAAGACCTAAAGCTTCTAAAGTTCTTTTTTGTCTCTGCGTACGATTGATAGCGCTTTTAACCTTTGTTACTTTAATTTTTCCCATCGTTGATAGTTATTAAGCGTTAAAAACTTTTTCAAGTGAAATACCTCTGTCTTTTGCGATAGCGTTTGCATCTCTTAGCTGCAGTAAAGCATCAAATGTTGCTTTAACTACGTTATGAGGGTTAGAAGATCCTTGAGATTTCGATAATACGTCATGTACACCAACGGCTTCAAGAACAGTTCTAACTGCACCACCAGCAATAACACCAGTACCAGGAGCAGCAGGAATAATATTTACTCTAGCTCCACCGTATTTACCTTTTTGTTCGTGAGGCAGTGTTCCTTTACGTATAGGAATACGTACAAGGTTTTTCTTAGCATCTTCAACCGCCTTTGCAATAGCACTAGCTACGTCTTTAGATTTTCCTAAACCTTGGCCAACAACTCCGTTTTCATCGCCAACAACAACTATTGCTGAAAAACCGAATGCTCTACCACCTTTTGTTACTTTAGTAACTCTTTGCACACCAACTAAACGATCTTTAAGATCTAATCCACCTGGTTTTACTAATTCTGCGCTTTTATATTTTTGATACATAATTTCTTAGAATTTAAGTCCTGCTTCTCTAGCGCCTTCGGCTAATGATTTTACTCTACCATGGTATAAGTAACCACCTCTATCAAAAGAAATAGTTTCAACTCCCGCTTTTAAAGCTTTTTCTGCAATAGCCTTTCCAACTAAAGCTGCTTTTTCCTGCTTATTTCCTTTAGCTTTTGCTATATCTTTATCTCTAGAAGACGCAGCGCTTATGGTTTTCCCAGAAACGTCATCAACTATTTGAGCATAGATTTCTTTATTACTTCTATAAACAGCTAATCTTGGTCTAGCTTCCGTACCAGAAACAACCTTTCGAATTCTGCTTTTTATTCTTAATCTTCTTTGATTCTTTGTTAATGCCATAACTCAATTATTAAGCTGATTTACCTGCTTTTCTTCTTAGTTCTTCACCAACAAACTTGATTCCTTTTCCTTTGTAAGGTTCTGGCTTACGGAAACCACGAATTTTAGCGGCTACTTGACCAACTAATTGTTTGTCGTGTGATGTTAATTTAACGATTGGATTTTTACCTTTTTCAGAAACAGTTTCGATTTTTACCTCTGGGGCAATATCCATAACGATATTATGCGAAAACCCTAAAGCTAAATCTAATTTCTGACCTTGGTTTGATGCTCTGTAACCTACACCAACTAATTCTAATTCTTTAGTCCAACCCTTAGATACACCTTCAATCATATTGTGCATTAAAGATCTATATAAACCATGTTTGGCTTTTTGATCTTTAGTATCAGAGGATCTCGTAACCCATACGCTACCGTCTTCTACTTTTATTTCAATAGAGTCGTAATTTTGTGTTAACTCCCCTAATTTTCCTTTTACAGTTACAACGCCATCTTTAACATCTACTGTTACACCTTCTGGAATGGCTACTGGATTATTTCCTATTCTTGACATTTCTTTCTGGCTTTTTTATTAGTAAACGTAACATAACACTTCACCACCTACGTTATCTCTTGTAGCTTGCTTACCTGTCATTACACCATGAGATGTAGAAACAATGGCAATACCAAGACCATTAAGTACTCTAGGTAGTTCTTTAGCACCAGCATACTTACGTAAACCTGGTGTACTAACACGTTGAATTTTCTTGATTACAGGCTCTTTCGTTTCTTTATTGTACTTCAGTGCTATTTTAATAGTACCTTGTACAGTTGAATCGTCGAACTTGTAACTTAAAATATATCCTTGTTCGAATAATATTTTAGTGATGTCTTTCTTTAAGTTAGACGCAGGAATCTCAACCACCCTGTGGTTCGCTCTAATTGCATTTCTAACTCGCGTAAGATAATCCGCTATTGGATCTGAATACATATTTATTAATTTGCGGTAATGGTTTTCAAAACTGTCCTTCAGATTGAACCTTCTACCAGTTTATAATTCGTTTTTTACCAGCTTGCTTTCTTAACACCTGGTATTAACCCTTGGTTAGCCATTTCTCTAAAGGTAACACGTGAGATACCAAATGTTCTCATGTATCCTTTAGGTCTGCCAGTTAATTTACATCTATTATGCTGACGTATAGGAGAAGCGTTTTTTGGTAACTTCTGTAATGCTTCGTAATCTCCGGCTTCTTTCAAAGCCTTACGTTTTTCAGCATATTTAGCTACTGTTTTTGCTCTTTTTACCTCACGGGCTTTCATTGATTCTTTAGCCATAACTTAATTCTTTTTAAAAGGTACTCCCAGTTCAGTTAATAATGATTTTGCTTCCTTATCAGTTTCTGCAGAAGTTACAAATGTTATATCCATACCTGAGATCTTGTTCACTTTATCAATGTTTATCTCAGGAAAGATGATTTGCTCGGTAATACCTAAATTATAATTACCTCTTCCATCAAAACCTGTAGCTTTAATTCCATTAAAATCTCTCACACGTGGCAATGCAGAAGTTACCAAACGATCTAAAAATTCATACATTCTTTCGCCTCGTAAAGTTACTTTTGCTCCAATTGGCATACCCTTACGTAATTTAAAAGATGCTACGTCCTTTTTAGAAATTGTGGCTATAGCTTTTTGTCCGGATATAGTGCTTAATTCTTCCACAGCGTGGTCGATTAACTTTTTATCAGCTACTGCTGCTCCAACACCTTTAGATATTACAATCTTTTCTAGTTTTGGAACTTGCATTACATTTTTATATCCAAATTCGTCTATAAGAGCTGCAATTACTTTGCTTTTATACTCTTCTTTAAGTCTTGGTGAATATGCCATAACTATATTACTTCATTAGATTTTACTGAAAATCTTACTTTCTTATCACCTTCCATTTTATACCCAACTCTAGTTGTTTCTCCGTTTGGAGTTAACAATGATAAGTTAGACACATGAATAGGTGCTTCTTTTTCTACGATTCCACCTTGAGGATTTTGTGCACTTGGTTTAGTATGTTTCTTCACCATATTTACACCCTCAACAATCGCTTTGTTCTTATCTATCAACACCTCTTGCACTTTACCTTCAGCCCCTTTGTGGTCTCCAGCAATTACTCTTACGGTGTCTCCAGTTTTTATTTTAAGCTTTCCCATCTTAATATTTCTGTATTAAAGCACCTCTGGTGCTAATGATACAATTTTCATGAATTGTTTATCACGAAGCTCTCTAGCAACAGGTCCAAATACACGTGTACCTCTCATTTCACCCGTTGGGTTTAATAAAACACAAGCATTGTCATCAAATCTAATATAAGATCCATCTGGACGTCTTACTTCTTTTCTAGTACGAACAACAACTGCCGTAGAAACTGCACCTTTTTTAATGTTTCCATTGGGTGTAGCATCTTTTACAGAAACAACAATTTTGTCTCCTACAGAAGCATATCTTCTCTTAGTACCACCTAGTACACGGATAGTTAAAACTTCCTTTGCGCCAGTGTTATCAGCTACTTTTAATCTTGATTCTTGTTGTACCATAATTACTTAGCTCTTTCAATTATTTCAACTAATCTCCAACACTTAGATTTACTTAAAGGTCGTGTTTCCATGATTCTTACAGTATCTCCTTCGTTGCAGTCATTTTTCTCGTCGTGCGCTACGTACTTTTTTGTTTTAAGTACGAACTTACCATACATAGGGTGCTTTACTTTTTTCACCTCAGAAACCACAATAGACTTCTGCATTTTGTTACTTATAACAACTCCTATACGTTCTTTTCTTAAATTTCTTGTTTCCATATTCAGCAGAATTATTGTTGATCTCTTTTAGTTAATTCCGTTGCAATTCTAGCTACGGTTCTTCTTAAAGAGCGTAATTGAATTGGGTTTTCTAAAGGAGATATTGCATGAGACAATTTAAGGTCTGAATAACTCTTTTTAACCTCACCAAGTTTTTCTTGTAACTCAGCTACAGATAATTCTTTAATTTCTGATTGTTTCATCATCTTAAATTATTATGCTTCGTAATCTCGAGCAATTATAAACTTAGTTTTAACTGGTAGCTTTTGAGCTGCTAAACGTAATGCTTCTTTTGCAACGTCTAAAGGCACACCACCAACTTCAAATAACACGCGTCCCGGTTTTACAACAGCTGCCCAATATTCAACGGCACCTTTACCCTTACCCATACGTACTTCAAGAGGCTTTTTTGTAATTGGCTTGTCTGGAAATATTTTAATCCAAAGTTGCCCTTCTCTTTTCATGTAACGTGTAGCGGCAATACGAGCTGCTTCTATTTGACGCGATGTTAAAAAGTTCGAGTCTAGTGACTTTATACCAAAAGTTCCACTTGAAAGTTGATTACCTCTACCGGCATTACCTTTCATGCGTCCTTTTTGCTGTTTACGAAATTTTGTTCTTTTAGGCTGTAACATTTTTCTTCTTACTTTAAAAAATTACTTTCTACGACGAGGCCCTTTGTTTCCACCACGTCCACCTTTTCCTTGCTTTTTGGATAAACCAACAAGAGGAGAAAGCTCTCTTTTACCATATACTTCACCTTTCATGATCCATACCTTAACACCCAATCTACCATATGTAGTGTGTGCTTCAACTAAAGCATAGTCAATATCGGCTCTAAAGGTCGATAAAGGAATACGTCCTTCTTTGTAGTGTTCAGAACGTGCCATTTCAGCTCCATTTAAACGACCACTAATTTGGATTTTAATTCCTTCAGCGTTCATACGCATTGTAGCAGCAATAGCCATTTTAATTGCACGACGGTAAGAGATACGGTTCTCTATTTGTCTTGCAATACTTGATGCTACTAAAAATGCATCCAGTTCAGGTCTTTTAATCTCAAAGATGTTAATCTGAACTTCTTTTCCAGTAATCTTTTTAAGCTCTTCTTTTAACTTGTCTACCTCTTGACCTCCCTTACCAATAATGATACCTGGGCGAGCCGTAGTGATAGTAACGGTTACAAGCTTTAGAGTCCTTTCTATAATTACTCTACTTACACTAGCTTTAGATAAACGCGCGTGAACGTATTTTCTAATCTTATCGTCTTCGGCAAGCTTATCACCATAATCGTTTCCTCCGTACCAGTTAGATTCCCATCCTCTGATAATTCCTAAGCGATTTCCGATTGGATTTGTTTTTTGTCCCATACTTCTATCTTAGCTTTGTGTGTTATTATTAGCACCAACCACTAACGTAACGTGGTTTGAGCGTTTTCTAATTCTGTGTGCACGACCTTGTGGTGCTGGACGCAATCTTTTCAACATTGATCCACTATCCACCTTAATCTCTTTTACAAATAATTCTGCTGATTCAACATCGGCATCTTCATTCTTAGCTTGCCAGTTAGCGATAGCTGATAATAACAACTTCTCTAAACGACCAGATGCTTCTTTATTGTTAAACTTTAAGATATTAAGTGCTTTGTCTACCTTTTCACCTCTTACTAAATCGGCTACTAAACGCATTTTTCTTGGTGACGTAGGACAGTTATTAAGTTTTGCAAAAGCAACGTGCTTTTTTGCTTCCTTAATAGCGTCTGCCATTTCTTTTTTACGACTTCCCATAGCTTACTACTTTTTACCTTTGTTTTTAGCACCTGCATGCCCACGGAATGAACGCGTTGGTGAAAATTCTCCTAATTTATGCCCTACCATGTTTTCAGTTACATAAACTGGAACAAATTGACGGCCATTGTGCACTGCTATTGTTTGTCCAACAAAATCTGGTGTTATCATACTTGCTCTTGACCAAGTTTTAATTACCGTTTTTTTGTTGTTCTCAACGTTTGCAGCAACTTTTCTCTCTAATTTATAATGAACGTAAGGTCCTTTTTTTAATGATCTTGCCATGTCTTATTTCTTTCTACGTTCTACAATATATTTATTACTCGCTTTTGTTTTAGAACGGGTTCTATAACCTTTAGCAGGTATACCATTTCTAGAACGTGGGTGTCCACCTGAAGCACGACCTTCACCACCACCCATCGGGTGATCAACTGGGTTCATCCTAACAGGGTTTGTACGTGGTCTTCTACCTAACCATCTTGTTCTACCTGCTTTACCGCCAACTATTAACTGATGATCTGAGTTAGAAACAACACCAATAGTTGCCATACAAGTTACTAACACTAAACGTGTTTCACCTGAAGGTAACTTTACAGTAGCGAACTTACCATCTCGCGCCATTAACTGTGCAAACGCACCAGCACTACGCGCCATAACAGCACCTTGACCAGGACGTAACTCTACACAAGAAATAATTGTACCTAATGGAATTTCACTTAACGGCATTGCGTTTCCGATTTCTGGAGCAACTCCAGAGTCTCCAGACACTACATTCTGCCCAACTTGTAATCCATTTTGAGCGATGATGTAACGCTTCTCACCATCTTGATAGTTCAATAAAGCAATAAACGCTGTTCTGTTTGGATCGTATTCAATAGATTTAACTTCAGCAGGAATTCCAGCTTTGTCTCTTTTAAAATCTACGATACGATACTTCTTTTTATGACCACCACCAATATAGCGCATGGTCATTTTTCCTTGACTGTTTCTACCACCAGACCTTTTTTTCGGAGCTAATAAACTTTTCTCCGGCTTATCAGTAGTTATGGCGTCATACCCATTTACTACTCTAAAACGCTGTCCTGGTGTGATTGGTTTTAATTTTCTTACTGACATTCTAATTACATATTAGCATATAAATCAATCATCTCACCTTCCGCCAGTTGTACAATTGCTTTTTTAACAGCATTTGTTTTACCATGTTGAATACCAGTTTTTGTATACTTGGTACTACGATCTGGACGGACATTTATAGTACGAACTTTTTCAACAGAAACACCATAAGCAGCTTCAACCGCTTTTTTGATTTCTACCTTGTTCGCCTTTGTGTTCACTGCGAACCAATAGCAATTTTTTAACTCGCTATCTGCAGTCGCTTTTTCTGTGATTATAGGTTTAATTAAGATACTCATCTGTTTCTTATTTACTTAAGTTTGTTTCAATTCCTTCTAAGGCACCTTCTAAAAGCACTACTTGATTTGCATTTAAAATTTTGTATGTACTTAATTCTGAGCTTGTTATAACTTCAGAGCCTTTTAAATTGCGCGATGACAAATATACGTTATTATTTGACCCACCCAACACAAACAATGTTTTTTTGTTTTCAAGCTCCAAAGCCTTTAAAACTGCAGTGAAATTTTTAGTTTTAGGAGCATCAAAACTGAAGTCTTCTAAAACTGTAATTGCTTTCTCATTTGCTTTGATACTCAAGGCAGATTTACGCGCCAATCGCTTTAAATTCTTATTAAGTTTGAAGCTGTAATTTCTTGGTCTTGGACCGAACATACGTCCACCACCTTTAAAAACTCCAGACTTTATACTACCTGCTCTTGCAGTACCTGTTCCTTTTTGCTTTTTAATCTTGCGCGTACTTCCAGATATCTCAGCTCTTTCCTTAGATTTGTGAGTACCTTGTCTTTGGTTTGCTAAATATTGTTTAACATCCAAATACACAGCATGATTATTAGGCTCAATAGCAAACACATCTTTAGAAAGGTCTGCCTTTCTACCAGTGTCTTTTCCGTTTATATCTAAAACTGCTACTTTCATTACTTCTGAATTGTTACATAAGCGTTTTTGTGTCCAGGCACACAACCCTTAACAACTAGTAGATTCTTTTCAGGAACTACTTTTAAAACTCTTAAATTTTGAACTTTCACTTTTTCACCACCCATTCTTCCGGCCATTTTCATGCCCTTGAACACACGTGCAGGATAAGATGCAGCTCCAATAGAACCTGGCGCTCTTAAACGGTTATGCTGACCGTGTGTAGCTTGACCTACACCACCGAAACCATGACGTTTTACAACACCTTGAAATCCTTTTCCTTTAGACGTACCAGCGATGTCAACAAATTCACCTTCTGCAAAATGTTCTACAGTGATAGCATCTCCTAATTTGTACTCCTCATCAAAACCTTTGAATTCAACAACTTTGCGTTTTACAGAAGTACCCGCTTTTTTAGCATGACCTAAGTCTGCTTTAGTAGCGCTTTTTTCTGTCGCGTCATCGAAACCAAGTTGGACAGCTTTATAACCATCAACTTCCTCAGTTCTGACTTGGGTAACGATACATGGTCCAGCTTCGATTACTGTACAAGGAATGTTCTTCCCGTTTTCATCAAAGATGCTGGTCATACCGATTTTTTTTCCAATTAACCCAGACATATTATTTATTATTAATTATTACTATTTCGTTGAAATCTAATTCAACATTCTTATTAAAAACTTCAGGGACAAAATACCTTTCGTCCCTGAAATGTATTTATCCGTTTTTCCCGCGACCGCATCGGTGGGACATGTTTTCGGTATCTTACTACCGAAAGATACTTATACTTTAATCTCTACTTCTACACCACTCGGTAATTCAAGTTTCATCAAGGCATCAATAGTTTTTGATGATGAAGAGTAAATATCCAATAATCTCTTGTAAGAAGATAATTGAAACTGCTCTCTTGATTTTTTGTTTACGTGTGGAGAACGTAATACAGTGAAAATTTTCTTGTGCGTTGGTAATGGAATTGGTCCAGTTACTACAGCTCCAGTACTTTTTACTGTTTTTACAATCTTATCAGCAGATTTATCTACTAAATTGTGATCGTAAGACTTAAGTTTTATTCTGATTTTTTGACTCATTTTCTTAAATTTTAAGCTTCAACGCCTTTAGCTGCCTTAATTACTTCTTCAGATATGTTAGAAGGAGTTTCAGCATAGTGTGAAAATTCCATTGTTGATGTCGCACGACCTGATGATAATGTTCTTAATGTAGTTACATAACCAAACATTTCAGATAATGGCACAGTTGCTTTTACAGTTTTCGCACCAGCTCTATCACCCATATCACTTACTTGACCTCTTCTTCTATTTAAATCACCTACAATGTCACCCATGTTTTCTTCAGGTGTAATTACCTCAAGTTTCATAATTGGTTCCATTATAACAGCTTTTGCTGCTTTTGCTGCATTTTTAAACCCAAGTTTTGCAGCCAATTCAAAAGATAATTGATCAGAATCCACATCATGGTATGAACCATCCGTTAATGTTACTTTCATAGCATCAACTTCGTATCCAGCCAACGGTCCATTTACCATTGCCATTTTAAATCCTTTTTCAACAGAAGGAACAAATTCTTTAGGAACGTTACCACCTTTAATTTCAGAAACGAATTCTAAACCTGTTTTCCCCTCTTCAGCAGGCTCTAATGTAAACACAATATCAGCAAATTTACCACGTCCACCAGATTGTTTCTTATAAACTTCTCTGTGCTCTGCACGTTGTGTAATAGCTTCTTTGTACTCTACTTGAGGTTGCCCTTGATTTACTTCAACCTTAAACTCACGCTTCAAACGGTCAACAATAATATCTAAGTGAAGCTCACCCATTCCAGAAATAATAGTCTGTCCTGATGCTTCATCAGTTCTCGCAGTAAATGTTGGATCTTCTTCAGATAATTTAGCCAAAGCCATACCTAATTTATCAACATCTGCCTTGGTTTTAGGCTCAACAGCAATACCGATTACTGGATCAGGGAAATCCATAGATTCCAAAACAATAGGATGTTTTTCATCAGACATAGTATCACCAGTCTTAATGTCTTTAAATCCTACCGCTGCTCCAATATCTCCAGCTTCGATAAAATCGATAGCATTTTGCTTGTTTGAGTGCATTTGGTAAATACGAGAGATACGTTCTTTTTTACCTGAACGGTTGTTCAAAATATAAGAACCAGCATCTAAACGTCCTGAATATGCTCTAAAAAATGCTAAACGACCTACGAAAGGATCTGTAGCAATTTTAAATGCTAAAGCAGAGAAAGGTTCTGAAGCATCTGGTTTACGCACCGCCTCATTTCCAGTTTCTGGATTAGTTCCTACAATATTATCTCTATCTAAAGGAGAAGGCAAATAGCGACAAACAGCATCTAATAAAAACTGTACGCCTTTATTTTTAAAAGCAGAACCACAAATCATCGGAATGATAGCCATATCCATCACAGCAGCTCTAAGCGCAGCATGCACTTCATCTTCTGTAATAGAATCTTCATCTTCCATGAATTTTTCTAATAAGTTCTCATCATAAGTTGCAACTTCCTCAATTAAAAGGGCGCGATACTTACGAGCTTCTTCTTTTAAATCTTCTGGAATATCGATAACATCAAAAGTAGCCCCTTGTGTTTCATCATGCCAAACAATAGCACGGTTTTTCACTAAATCGATAATCCCTTTAAAGTCTGCCTCATCACCAATGTTTAAAACAATTGGCACTGCATTAGACTTTAACATATCTTTTACCTGTTGACAAACACCTATAAAATTAGATCCTTGACGGTCCATTTTATTAACGAAGCCTATTCTAGGTACTTTATAGTTGTCCGCTAATCTCCAGTTAGTTTCAGATTGTGGCTCAACACCATCAACTGCACTAAATAAGAATACCAAACCATCAAGAACACGTAAGGAACGGTTTACCTCTACGGTAAAATCAACGTGACCAGGAGTATCTATGATATTGAAATGATATCCCTTAGTATCAGGAGTTGGAAGTCCATTTTCGATTGGAAATTGCCATGTACAAGTAGTAGCAGCAGATGTAATGGTTATACCTCTTTCCTGCTCTTGCTCCATCCAGTCCATGGTCGCGGCACCATCGTGTACTTCACCAATTTTATGGGAAACACCTGTATAGTAAAGTATACGCTCTGTTGTAGTAGTTTTTCCTGCATCAATATGTGCAGCAATACCTATATTTCTAGTATATTTTAAATCTCTTGCCATTTCTTAAAATCTAAAGTGAGAGAATGCTTTATTCGCTTCTGCCATTTTATGCGTATCCACTCTTTTCTTAACCGCTGCACCTTCTTCTTTAGCTGCTGCTAAAATTTCAGATGCTAAACGTTGTGCCATAGATTTTTCATTACGCTTTCTAGCATAACCAATTAACCATTTCATGGCTGTAGAAATTTTTCGATCTGGACGAATTTGCATTGGTATTTGAAACGTTGCACCACCAACACGACGACTACGCACTTCTACGTGAGGCATCACATTTCCTAAAGCATCTTTCCAAATTTCTAAACCTGTTTTTTCTTCGTCAGTTTTTTTAGCTTCTACAATATCAATTGCATCATAGAACACTTTGAACGCCACAGACTTCTTACCGTCCCACATCATGTTGTTTACAAAACGTGTTACCAACTGATCGTTAAATCTTGGATCTGGTAAAAGTGGTCTTTTTTTCGCTGCTCTTTTTCTCATGTCTTCTTCTTAAAGTTTAATTACTTTTTAGGGCGTTTAGCACCGTACTTAGATCTACGTTGGGTTCTTCCAGCAACACCTGCTGTATCTAAAGCCCCACGAACAACGTGATATCTAACACCTGGCAAATCTTTTACCCTTCCACCTCTAACCAATACTATCGAGTGCTCTTGTAAATTATGTCCTTCACCGCCAATGTATGCATTTACCTCGTTTCCGTTTGTTAAACGAACCCTTGCTACCTTTCTCATTGCTGAGTTAGGTTTTTTAGGAGTTGTTGTGTAAACACGAGTACATACACCACGTCTTTGCGGACAAGAATCTAAAGCAGCCGATTTACTCTTCTTGGTTATTTTGGCTCTTCCTTTTCTTACTAATTGTGAAATTGTTGGCATATATTTTACTATAAAATTTTATTATCCTCTATTTAGAGGGCTGCAAAGGTAGAAATTAAAATGAATTATTCAAACCCTAATTCATTAATTTTGAAGAGTTTTTAAAATTAAATTTTTGTGACATATTAAAAGTGTTCTTTTTCCGTTAGATTTACACTAAAATTCAGCGATACCAACGTGCAGAAATCTTATTTTTTTGTCCTTATTATTTATATACTTTTTTCTTCGGAAGCAATTACCCAGAATTTGCAGTTAAATATTTCAGGGGAAACCGATGCCGAAACGAAAATTATTGAATCCATAGGATACAATAAAATACATCAAAACTTTTTATCACTTAAAACTGAAGTTGACTCTTTAAGAAAACACCTTAATACAATCGGATATATTGAAAATAGACTGATTGAGATTAAAAAGAAGAATGACTCTATTTTTGACGCACAACTCTGCTTAAAACAAAAATTCAACACCATATATATATACTACCATAAAACTTCCAAGGACAAATTGGTTTTAAATTCAATTTCAGAACGTATAACGAATAAATATTTTGTTATTGATATCAGTGAGATAGAGAACAGCCTTAGATTTTTAAATTCTCAATTAGCCAATCAAGGCGACCCTTTTTTAAAATTGAAACTCTCGAATATTAAAAAACAAGACAACAACAACTTGAGAGGTGATTTAGTTGTTATTTCGAATGACACAAAAAGAACCATTGATGACATTAAAATTATTGGGTATAGCAAATTCCCCAAATCATACCTGAAACATTATCTTAAAATTAAGCCCTCTCAAATTTTTGATTTAGAAACCATAGAAAAAAAAACAGAGCAACTAAACAACCTTAAATTTGCTAACCAAGTAAAATCACCTGAGGTACTATTTCAAGAAGATTCCACATCCTTATATATATATGTTGAAAAATCTAAAAGCAATACCTTTGATGGTTTCTTAGGTTTTGGCACCAACGATGACACAAACAAGTTGGAATTTGATGGCTTCTTGAATCTTAGATTGATGAATAACCTGAATTTTGGAGAAACGTTTAGTTTACTTTACAAAAGCGATGAAATTGACCAAGATACTTTTGATGCAAGTTTAGGCATGCCCTTTTTGTTTAACACTCCCATAGGAATCGATCTGAACTTACGCATTTTTAAAAAAGACTCTAGCTTTACTACAATCGACCAGAAAGCTCGGGTTAATTACCAAATCAATCCGCTTCATAGATTGTCGGCTGGAATATCTAGTGTAACATCCAACAATTTACGCTCTGAAAGTACAATAACTTCACTACAAGATTATAATTCGAGCTATTTTACAGCTTCATACGAGTATATAAAGCCGCAGTTCTATGATGTTTTGTTTCCAGTAAAAGCAAACTTCTACTTAGAATCCAATTTTGGGAATAGAACTTCAAATGACGCAAAAATGGCACAAACACTTCTTGCCCTAAAAGCGTTTAACAGTTTTGAACTCAATCGCAATAACAGTATATATATTAACATTGATGCAAGACACTTAATTTCAGATAATTATTTTGAGAATGAATTGCTTAGGTTTGGCGGTATTAATTCTATTAGAGGGTTTGAAGAAAATAGTCTGTTTGCCTCTCTATATGGCGTTTTAAACACAGAGTACAGATATCGTTTAAGCAATTCTATATACATACACTCCATTACTGATGTTGCTTATTTTGAAAATAAGCCTTCTAATCTTAAAGAAAAACTCTTTGGCTTTGGCTTTGGTTTTGGCATTCTTACAAATTCGGGCTTATTAAAATTTAACTATGCAACTGGCAAAAGTGAGAATCAAAAATTTAAGTTATCAAATTCCAAGATTCATATAAGTTTGGTTGCTAATTTTTAGAATAAACTTCAATATATGTAAGTTTTCAAATAAATTCTAGACTAAACAAAAGCACAACGTTTTAACCGTTTATAAAAATAATCTATAAGCAAATAAGTCGTTTATTATCTAAATTAAACACAGGATTGACCATTTTGAAACTAATTTTTAAAAAAAACATCAATTTTAACTCAATTTTGTTGCTTTGTTAACTTTTATTTATGATTTTTGGCATTGACTAATTCAAATAATTATAACATGAAAACAAAGTTTAGTGGATTGCTAACGCTTTTACTAGCGTTGGTTGTGCAATTATCTTTTGCACAGGAAAAGACAATTTCTGGAACAGTGAGCGATGAGAGTGGCTTACCTTTACCAGGGACTACTGTCTTAGTTAAGGGTACTACCAATGGTACCTCTACAGATTTCGATGGAAAGTATTCAATTAAGGTAAATCAAGGTCGTACTTTGGTTTTTAGTTTTGTTGGATACGCCAATAAAGAAGTCTCTGTAGGAACTTCAAATACAATTAATGTGGTTATGAGTGAAGATGCATCAGCACTTGAAGAAGTTGTTGTTGTTGCTTATGGTACTCAAACCAAACAATCTATCGTTGGATCGGTGGGTGTTGTATCTACTGAGGTTATAGAAACCCAACAGGTAACATCGCCTTTAAGAGCATTACAAGGTGCCGTTCCGGGTGTGAATTTACTTACTGCTGGTGGGCAACCAGGAACAAACCCTACAATTAGAATTAGGGGGTTCTCAAGTTTAAACGCTGATGCCTCTCCACTTATTATTTTAGATGGCGCACAATTTAATGGTAACATAAACACAATTAGTCAGGATCAAATAGAGTCCATGTCGGTGTTAAAAGATGCATCTTCTACTTCGCTTTATGGGTCTCGTGGTGCTAATGGTGTAATCCTTATTACCACTAAAAAAGGAAAACGTAATTCCGCACCGAGAGTTACTGTAAGAACTCAGATTGGGCTTTCAAACCCGACAGTTGGTGTACATGACCTTTTAAGTACAGACGACCAGTTTCGTTTAACTTGGGAAGCAAGAAGAAATGAAAACCTTTATGGCCTAGGGCAATCTCCTGCGGAGGCCGCAGAAAACGCTTCTGCTGGTCTTGTTGACTATTTTGGTTATAATCCATATGGAAATATTGCTAGACCTGTTGATGTAAATGGAAATTTGGTGACTACAAACAAATTATGGGATACCAATTGGGAAAACGAATTACTTAGAAGAGATTACCTGAGAAAAAACCATAACATCAATCTTCAAGGTGGAGATGAAAAAACGACTTATTTTGTTTCTTTTGATTACTTAAATGAAGAAGGGCCAGTGGTGCGTTCTAACTTTGAGAGAATTGCAGCTAGAGCGAATATTGAATCTCAAGTTAATGATTGGCTAAAAATAGGCTTCAATACTAGTTTTTCTAGATCAAATTCTGGTAATCCTGATCAAACAAGTAATAGTACTACCCAAGTAATTTCTTGGATTTATGGTGTTTCTAGTGCATATCCTATATTTTCTAGAGATGGAAATGGAAATATCATTCCAGATGTTGCAGGTAATCCACAATATGACTTGGGTAATGGTGCAAATATTGGACAGTCTGTTAATAATGTTAGAACTGCTAGAGGTGGTCAGAATGTCTTAGCTGAATTATTTTTAGGTAGAGAAAACAGAAGGCGTACCAGTTATTTGGGTAACGCTTTTGCAGAAATTCAGATTACGGAATGGTTAAAGGCAAGAACCAATTTGAGTTATGAAAACTACTTGTTCGATACCTATAGTTTTGATGATGACTTGCTAAGTTTCGCCTCTAATGTAGGTGGTCGTGTGGATCAGGATAGAGATATTACCACAACCTTAAACGCCATTCAATCCTTAAACTTTAACAAGACTTTTGGGAACCATAACATCTCTGCAGACTTGATTACAGAGGCCTATACTTTTGAGTTCGATAATTTAGGAGCTCAGGGAACAGGTTTTCTCCCAAATGTAAGTGTTCTTGATGGTGCTACAGCTCCTGAGGCTGTAACAGGAAACGTTGTTTCAGAACGTATTAACAGTTACCTAGGAAGGTTAGCCTATAACTTTAACCAGAAATATTACATTGAAGGGTCTTATAGACGTGACGGTTCTACTAGATTTAGTGAGGATACCCGTTGGGGTGATTTCTTCTCTATTGGTGGAAGTTGGGTTGTTTCAAATGAATCCTTCTTAGAAGACAGCAATACTTTAAACTACTTAAAGTTAAGAGGATCTTATGGTGAGCTAGGTAATAACCGTATCACTTTTGCAGGTACTGCTACTCAAGATTATTTCCCATACCAATCTATTTTTAACCTGGGCTGGAACAACGAAGGTAATACTGGTATCTTATTGGCAGGTGTTGCCGACCCTAATATCAGTTGGGAAAAAACACAATCCTTAAACGTTGGTGTAGACTTCGAATTGTTTAATGGTGTGCTTTCTGGAACTGTAGACTATTACGAAAAAGAATCTGTGGATTTGATTTATGCTAAACCAATTCCTTCTTCAACTGGTGTTGATAATATAATCACCAATATTGGAGCCATAAAAAACTCTGGATGGGAAGTTTCGTTAAATTCAAGAAATGTTAGTACTGAGGACTTTACTTGGACTACGGGAATTAACTTTTCATTAGATAAGAATGAGATTACCGAACTTACACAGGACGAGTTTATTAACGGTTCTAAACTTTGGAAAGTAGGCAACTCTATTTTTGATTGGTATATCCGCGAGTGGGCAGGTGTAGATCCTGCAGATGGATTCGGTATGTGGTACCAAGATATTTTGGATGCTGATGGCGAAGTTACAGGAAGAACGGTTACCAAGGATTATGACGAAGCCACACGTTACGAAACAGGAACTTCGTCCTTACCAGATATCATTGGTGGTTTTACTAGTTTTATCAAGTACAAGCAGTTCGATCTTAATGTACTTGTAAACTTTAGCTTTGGAGGTAGCTTATTAGATACTGATTATTCAGGACTTATTAGCCAATTTTCTAATCCTGGAGTTGCACACCATACAGATATCTTAAACAGATGGCAACAACCAGGAGATATTACTGATTTTCCTCTCGTATATACTGGAAACAACAACCATGCATCGCGTTCAACACGCTTCTTGTTCGATAACGATTATGTGCGCCTAAAAGCATTAACCTTAGGTTATAACCTTCCAAGTTCTGTTATAGAGCGTATCGGGCTATCAAGTTTCCGTTTATTCGTTCAAGCGGATAATATATTCACTTGGCAATCCCACAAGGGTATTGATCCAGAACAGGCGTTCAATGGTCTGACCAACAACAGGTCACCGTTATCCAAGACCATTACAACCGGTGCAATCGTACAATTTTAAAAAACTTTGAAAAATGAAAAATAACGTAATTAAAACCAAGATCTTACTTCTGTTCATGGCAGCCATGCTGTTCAACAGTTGTTCGGAAGAATTTTTAGAAGAGCCAAAGAACACCAATGGCGTTACCGCCGATGTTGTATTCTCAGACCGCTCTATTGTAGAATCCTATGTAACCGGGATCCTCAGGAACTTTAGGCGCCAATACTCTACTGTTGACACGGGCGGACTGTATGCATTGTATTTTGCAAGAAGCATCAAAGGTAACGACCTTATACAAGCACCGAGTTGGTACCGTTTTGACTATGGGCATGAAAATAGAGAGCCAAACTTTAGACGTACCATTTTTAACTGGGACTATAACTACGACCAGATCAATCAATCCAACGTGTTGATAAAGGGTGTTTCAGAGAGTGATCTGGATGATGCATCAAAGGCAGAGTTTATTGCTGTGGGTAAAGTGTTAAGGGCATTCCATTATTTTCAATTAGCCTTGGAATTTGCACCTAACTACAACAACAATAGGTCTCTTGCGAGATTACCGATATACACTGAACCGGCAACGGGAGCTTCTGAGGGTAACCCTCCAAGCCCACTTAGTGATGTGTATGCATTGATCTTATCGGATTTGAAGGAAGCTATCCCTGTGTTAACTGACGCCCGTTTGGGTAAAAGCTATATTAATAAAGCTGTAGCCAATGGTATATTGGCACGTGTACTTGCAGTTACGCAAGACGACTGGGCTGGTATGGCTGCTGCTGCCAAAGCTGCCTATGGTGGTGGTGCTGCTGCTGATGCTGTAGTTTCAAGCAACTGGGGTGCTGGTTTTGATGACATGACCGATCCGGAATGGATCTGGGCCATGTACCAGGATGCTAACGAAACCAACTTTTTCTATGCGGCGCCCCATGTAATGATAGACCACTTGGTACTGTCTTACCAGGCAACCTATGTAAACCCAAATTTCGTAGCTCAGTTTGCTGACAGTGATGTTAGAAAGCTGTTCTTCGATATTTACGGGGTATCCGCTACAACACCATATAGAGAGTTTATAACTACCAAGTTTGACTTTACGTTTGAGGCTGACTTGCCAATTATGAGAAAATCTGAAATGGTACTTCTTGAGGCTGAGGCTCAGTACCATCAAGGTGGAACGACTGCAGCTCAAAACCTATTGTTCGCGCTTCAAAGCGCAAGGGATGCCAGTGCGGTTAAGACAACAAGTACGGGTCAAGCCTTACTTGATGAGATCTTACTTGAAAGACGCAAGGAACTTTATGCTGAGATAGGTGTGGAATGGTTCGATGCCAAGCGTTACAGCTTGCCTATCAACAGAGATCCTGAGCACCGTGTGGTGATCAATGTTCCTGCGGACAGTAATTTGTTCTTCTTAAAGATTCCTGAAAAGGAGATCGATGCAAACCCAAATATTGATGAAAGCATCAACAACGAGTAAGACATAAATTCTATTCAATATATAATACACACTTCTTGAGGTCCATTTTATTTGGCCTCATGGAGTGTGCTATTAAATTGAAAACTGTATATGAAAAAGAAATACACAATTCTTTCCTTAGCTTTAATTTTTAGTGTAGTTGCCTTTGCACAAACAGCGGCTGAACGCCAAAAAATAAGAGCCACTTATGATGTTGAGACGCTAGATGCCCTCATAGAAACACTTAAGGCGAAAAATATTGCTAAAGAAAAAAGAATTTCTGCTTATTTAAAAGCGAATACTGGCGCTGAGCGTAAGGTTGTTGTTGGTAACAAAACTTATGTGATCTATGATATTCAAGATGGGCAACCAGTTTATAGAACTACTCACAATGTGGATAGTGCCATAGGTACGAGAACCAATAGGCTACAGAATGGGGGCAGCTTGGGGCTGGACCTTGAAGGGCAGAACATGTCCATAGGGGTTTGGGACGAGGAAAGTGCCCGCGGAACGCACGATGAGTTTAAGGATGACCAGGTCGTACCACAATCACGCGTGGTGTATCCAGAGTTCAACGGAGGTCCTTTTATAGGGACCACAAGTGCCCATGCAACGCATGTTGCCGGAACAATGATAGCTAAAGGTGCTGATGCCGATGCTAAGGGCATGGCGCCAAAAGCTACTCTTAGATCGTTCGATTGGAACAGTGATGATGCTGAAGCCGCCACTGAGGCTGGAAATGGCTTATTATTGTCCAATCACTCTTATGGCATACCTTTAACAAGTGTAAGTGCTGCCAATATTGGAGCCTATGTCTCTGATGCTCGCATTTGGGACCAAGTAGCTTATGCGGCTCCCTATTATTTGCCCGTTAAATCCGCTGGTAATTCTGGGACTGAGACTTATACCGGAGGTATTGCTTCTGGTTATGATAAGTTAACAGGTAACAAAACTGCAAAAAATGCGCTTATCGTTGCCAATGCCAATCCTTTTTTGTTGGCCAATGGTAATTTTATATTGAATATCAACCCTGGCAGTAGCCAAGGGCCAACTGATGATTTTAGGGTAAAGCCTGATATTGCGGGAGATGGCAGTAGTGTTTATTCCTCTACGGATGCCAATAATTCCGATTACTCTACCTTTTCCGGCACATCAATGGCAGCGCCGAACGTTTCTGGTACTTGCCTGTTGTTGCAACAGTATTATAACCAGTTGAACTCCAATTATATGAGAGCGGCAACCTTAAAGGGGCTAATCTGCCACACGGCCGTTGATGATACAAGAACTGGTCCCGATCCTATTTACGGTTGGGGGTTCCTTGATGCGGAAGCATCAGCCAATGTTATCACGGATGCCAGCAACGGCAATGCATTGATCAGAGAGATTGTATTGAATGACGGCGACACGTATACCTATCAATTTTCAGCTGATGCCGGTAGTGAACTAAGGGCTACTATTTGTTGGACGGACCCCGCGGGAGTTGCATCATCAAGTCCTGGGAACATACTGGCCCCTAGATTGGTCAACGATTTAGATTTAAGACTGGAAGATGCAAGCAGCACTGTGTTTACGCCCTGGAAACTGGATAATACCAATGTAGCAGGGGCTGCCATAAAAGGTGATAACAATGTAGACAATATTGAGCGTATTGACATTGCAAGCCCTGTGGCTGGCAATTACACCTTAACGGTAACACACAAGGGTACTTTAACCAATGCGTCTCAAGCGTTCTCTGTAATTATCACCGGTGCAAACCTTACGTTGAGCACTAAAGAGAATGCATTCTCTGGGTTGAAGGTATGGCCTATTCCTGCATCAACTAAAATTAACATTACCTATAAAACACTTCCTGAATCATCTAAATTGTCGTTGTACAATATCAACGGGAGTTTGGTATTCAAAGATGTGTTGCCGGCAAGTGCATCAAACGATTATTCTATTGATAGCTCAAAATTTGCAAAAGGTATTTACTTTTTAAATATAGCAAGTGGAAATTCTAAATACACTCAAAAAATTATTATTAAATAAATTAAACCTCTATAATTATGAAAAAATTAGTAACCCTATTATCCCTTATCATAAGTATTGCGTTATTTACTAATTGTCAAGAAAATGATGACACGCCCGCAATTTTGGGTATTGACTATGTTGGATTTGAATCTGACTTTCAAATTGGTGTAGATCCAAATGGAAACGCTTCACAAGAAGTTAGAATCGCTGTATCTCAGGCTTCTGGTTCTGACAGAACATTTAACCTTTCTGTGAATGCGGACATGACCACTGCAGATGCCTCTGCATACTCGGTACCTTCATCCATAACTATCCCTGCTAATAGCACCGTAGGTAGCTTTATGGTAGATGTGGTAGGAGCAAACATTAGCTCTTCGGGTGCAGATGTTGTAGTTATAGAAATTACTTCAGAGGCCGAAAGCCTTATTAAAAGCGACCCCATAACCCTTAATTTGAAACAAGTGTGCCCACAACCTGAAACTATGTTACAGATAGTGTTTGACGGTTACGCTAGTGAATCTACTTGGGGTGTTTTTGACGCCAACGACACCTTATTGTTCACGGGTGGCGGTTACGCGGATGGTCTTGCAGAGTTCTCAACAACAATGTGTCTCTCTAGTGGAACTTACACATTTTTGATAACCGATTCTTTTGGAGACGGTCTATCCTTCCCTGCCGACGGATCTGTTACTATAACTCAAAATGGTGTACAATTGGTATCTATAGTTGGAAATTTCGGGAATCAAGCTAGTCAAGAATTTACTATTCCATAAATCTTATAGTACTTATAATATAAAACCTCATTCTATAGAATGAGGTTTTTTTATTTCCTTATTTTTACCACATGCAAAACCAAACCCAAATATTCGGTATAAGAGCTATTATTGAAGCTATCAATTCTGGGGAAACTATAGACAAGGTATTTCTTCAGAAAGGACTGAGCGGAGACCTCTTTACAGAATTAGAATCTGTCCTTAGAAAAAATACCGTAAACACATCGTACGTACCTATTGAAAAACTAAATCGACTAACAAAGAAAAATCACCAAGGTGCCGTAGCTCAAATTTCTCCTATTGCCTTTTATGATTTGGAAGATTTAGTGATGAATGTTATTGAATCAGGTAAAACACCTCTTTTTTTACTTTTAGATCAACTTAGCGATGTCCGCAATTTCGGAGCTATTATTAGAACCGCAGAATGTACTGGTGTAGACGGTATAATTATTCAGAAGAAAGGTGGCGCACCTGTAAATGGTGATACCATTAAAACAAGTGCTGGAGCAGTTTTTAAAGTTCCTATTTGTAAGGTTGACCATATTAAAGATGCTGTGTTTTATATGCAGGCTTCAGGAATAAAAGTTATTGCTGCAACTGAAAAAACAGAAAATACACTTTATAATATTTCCTTCAAAGAGCCATGTGCTATTATTATGGGATCTGAAGGTAGAGGTATCAACCCTTCTACTTTAAAAGTAGTTGATGAAAAGGCTAAACTTCCGCTATTGGGTGATATTGAATCTTTAAATGTTTCGGTAGCCTGTGGCGCATTTTTGTATGAAGTTATAAGACAACGCTCTTAAACCCCTACTCTTCACGTTTTTTGAAAGTGTAATTTATTTTAAAATCTTCTTGATGGGGTTCTGGTTCTATGTGCTCAATAAAATTTCCGTTCTCATCAAAATGTTTTAAAAACGGATCGTCATCTTCATTGTAATTGTCTTGTTCCCAAATATATTTTTTTGGCTTTGCTATTTGCTTCCTAAAAATTAGTGCAAATAATAATCCGGTTATTAAACCAGATAAATGTCCTTCCCATGAAATGCCTTCTTCTATGGGCAATGTGTACCAAATCATGCTTCCGTATAAAAACACAACCAACAATGATAGAGCGATTAGGCGATAATGTTTTGCAAAAACGCCTTTAAAAAAAGTAAAACTCACCAATACGTATATTAATCCACTTGCCCCGATATGGTATGAAGGCCTACCAATGCACCAAGTTAAAAACCCTGATAGTAAAATACCCCAAACTAACACGTTCCAAGCAATGGGCTTATAGAAATAAAATAGTGCCATGGAGAGTACAAACAGTGGGATAGTATTATGGTATAAATGCTGGATGTCGCCATGTATAAATGGACTTAGTACAACACCTCTTAATCCCGAAAATGTTTGTGGATAAACCCCAAATTTTGAAAACTTGAACCCAAAACGTACCTCGAACCAAAAAACTACCCAAATAATTAACACGAATAACAAGGGGTAAGCTATAACCCCAGTAGAATATTCGAAATGTTTGTTTTGCTTCATAAAATAAAGATAGCAAATAGTTCACCAGCTTTGGTATATGTGCTAAAATGGCAGACAGGTGCGTGAGGGATTGAGCGATTGTTGGAGCTCCTCGCAGAGAGCGACTCGTGAAAGCCCGACCCAGATTTTTATCTGGGGCACGCCCAAAACTTAAATAAAATCAGTTAATTTTACAGTAATGAATTTAAATGAACCTTTAGCAGAACGGTTACGGCCTAAAACCTTAACGGACTATGTAAGCCAAACGCATTTGGTGGGAGAAAATGGTGCGTTATCACAGCAGCTAAAGCATGGATTGATTGCGTCTATGATTTTTTGGGGACCACCTGGCACGGGTAAAACCACTTTGGCAAATATAATTGCAACAGAATCTGGAAGGCCATTTTATACGTTGAGCGCTATTAACTCCGGCGTAAAGGATATTAGGGAAGTTATTGAAAAGGCCAAACAAAGTGGTGGTTTATTTACGACTAAAAACCCCATTTTGTTTATTGACGAGATACATAGGTTTAGCAAATCGCAACAAGATTCTTTACTGCAAGCAGTGGAAAAAGGTTGGATTACCCTGATTGGTGCTACAACAGAAAATCCTAGTTTCGAGGTGATTCCCGCTTTATTATCCCGATGTCAGGTGTATATTTTGAATGCCTTCTCTAAAAATGATTTAGAGACTCTTTTAAAGCGTGCTATTGACACCGATGAGATAATCTCCCAAAAAACCATTAAACTTAAAGAAACGGATGCTTTATTGAGGCTTTCTGGGGGTGATGCTAGAAAATTATTAAATATTTTTGAGTTGATTGTGAATTCTAATACTTCTAACGAAGTTACTATTACGAACACTCTTGTTTTAGAAAAAGCACAAAACAATACGGTTAGGTATGACAAAACCGGTGAACAGCATTATGATATTGTTTCAGCCTTCATTAAATCTATAAGAGGTAGTGACCCAAACGCAGCTGTGTACTGGCTTGCCAGAATGATTGAAGGTGGTGAAGATGTAAAGTTTATAGCTCGTAGACTTTTAATTTCCGCAAGTGAAGATATAGGTAATGCTAACCCTACCGCGTTAGTTATTGCAAATAACACCTTTCAAGCTGTTTCGACCATTGGTTACCCCGAATCTCGAATTATTTTAAGCCAATGTGCCACATATTTAGCATGCTCACCAAAAAGTAATGCGGCTTATACTGCCATTGGCAAAGCACAACAATTGGTAAAAGAAACTGGTGATTTATCGGTGCCGTTGGAGCTTAGAAATGCGCCAACAAAATTAATGAAAGAACTTGGTTATGGCGAAAACTATAAATATGCCCATAATTACGATAATAATTTTGCAGACCAAGAATTTCTTCCTGATGACGTTAAAGGCACTACATTGTACGAACCAAGAAATAATGCTAGGGAAATTGCACAACGGGAATTTCTTAAACAACGTTGGAAAGGTAAATACAACTATTGAAATAAAACTAAAATTTAATATTTAGTTCTTCTAGTGATTTTTCATTTTCTGTGTGAAGTTCTAAAATCCAATGCGCTCCATTTTTATAGATTATAGCTGATTTGCCTTCTACTATAAACACATTATTTAGTCCTGTATTCTTAATTCTATATACCACTTTTGGAGAGCTGTCTACAAGTTGAAAACCGTTAGGTATGGCTTGTGCATACAATACATTAGAACTTGCACTATTTTTTGCAGCGGCAGACTGTAACACCTGTTCTTTTGGGACAACCTTACCTTGTGGTGTTATGCTTACTTCGGCAACTTTTCCCTCTCCTTTTGGTGTTTCTTTTGCGTTTTTGAGTGTTTCTATCTCTTGCCTTAATTTTTCAATCTCTTCCTTTGTTTCGGTTTTTACTTTTTCAGTGGCCACAGAAGATTGGAAAGAAATTAAATTTCTATTTGGCTCGTATTCGTAATTTAAAGTCTGAAATGTAGCGAAAGCATCTCTAATTGCCTCGTTGTAGGCTACCTTGAATTCTTTTTCCCTGCTCTCTCCGGTATTTGAGGTAAATACAATTCTATCGTTGCAGTCCTTTAGAGTAACCTTTAGTCTAGTTTTAAACATACCAGACTCTTTAAGGACATTAGAGCGTAACGCTAAGCATCTATTCAATGTAAGATCTTCAGGATATTCAGAGCCTTCCATTAATGCAGTGAATCCATATTTATCAAATAAAAACTGTGCTAATTCATTCATACGGTATTGATTGTCTTCTTTCAAAAAATCAAATTTATTTGGCACAATAATGTATTTATAATTATTGAGATTGGTTTGAGCAAAAATGCTTGCAACAACAAAGAAGGCAACTATTGAAGTGAATAATTTAGTTTTCATTTTTAAAAATATAATTTAACCCTAGCTGTAAAGATACATTTTGTGCATCATATAAGTTTTGATATGCCAAAAAATTATCTGCCATAACATACACATTTAAACCCCATAGATTTGCTGAAACACCTAATCCTATATTACTATAATTGTATGAATCTAATGTATAGGTAACTTTTGCACTTAAACGGTTAAAAATTCTTCTGTAATAATATGCTGTAAGTGCTGCTTGTAGCCCTTTAGGGCGGTTTACTATAAATAATTGCATTCCCACTCTATTTAAGTAATTGCGTTCTTCAGCTAAACAATCACAATCCTTTATTTTCTTTTTACCAAATGCGTAATTTAAAGATGTATTAAATTTTATAGGTCTCCATACCGTATATTTTTCTTGGGTAGTACGAAGATCAAAAAGATCTTTGAACTCCTGCTCAATTTCGCTCCAATAGTCGTCGGCCGTTTGCCCATTTTCAGACTCTGGGAAAAGCGGATCGATTCCTTCAAAAACAAAATCGTCCTTTAACTCATAATTTTCTACGTCTTTAGTATGTCTTACAAAACCAACGTCTAATAGACTTGCATCCCAATACCATTGGTTGTTTATTTGATGGGTAAATCCAACATCAAACCCAAGTCCTAAGTTTTGGCCAAACAGCAAACGCTTTTTTATGGTTTTAATATCTTTTTGAAAATCGTCATTTTCGTCATCTAAAAGAGAGGCTATTCCTGATGTTCTTAATGATAAATCTAAATTGAAAATATGGTCGTAAATATTATTTTCACCCGCTACAGTAACAAACTTTCCTTTATTTCTAGTTGAATTTACGTTAAAAACACTAGAATATATTTTTCCTCGAACACCAAACGTAAAATTATCATTAATCTGCTTATTGTAACCCACATGTAATACGGAGAGAACGTCAGCATTTAAACTGAAATGGCTTAAATTAAAAGGTTTACCTATGTTTACTTGATTACCTTCTAATGCTAAAACTGCATAATCTTTAGGAAAATAGCCAATAAAATCGAGTTCTTGATACAATCCAAAACTTATATATTTGTTTTTATTATAAGATGGCCCAAATGAGAATCCTCCAGAAAACACCTCTATTTGCTGAGTTGCTGTAAAAAAATCGTTTGGACGCAATTGGTTAACTGCATTTCTTATTTTTAAATTAAAATCACGACCGTCCTCTGCAAACAAATCGTAAATAGATATACCTGATGACCCACCATTTACATGAATATGAGACAGTAGTGGTATCCCAAAATAGCCTTTATTATCAATTCTTCCTCCTGGATTTTGGAGTAAAGTTTGAGGAATTTCATAAAACCCGTACAATATTTGCTTGTTTTGCGCTAAGCAAAAATTCGCCAGAAACATTATAAGAAATGAAATATTCTTGAAGCGCATTAATTGATATTTAATGATAATATACCTTTTGATTTTACGCTAATCTCTCCTGGTGTACTTTGGTTTATGGGTGTCCCTGGTTGCATAGTCAACCGAAAAACAAGTGCTCGAGCTTCCTTTATACGTTGCAGCGAAGCACCTTCAAATGTTTCTATATGTTGGGTTGCAATAACTAGATTATTTGGTGAAGCTTCAGTGTTTACATTAAAAGTTTCCAAGATTTGTTCATTACCATCTAAGAATGACACCGTAAGACTATATTCGCGATTTATTGAGTTTTCTACATTGAAAACAAAATCTACTTTTATTAAATTATTTTGAACAAAACTATTATTAAAAACGTCTATTTCTGCAAAATCCTCAGCTGTACTTTGCTCACTACCTCCAACAAAAAAATCACTTGCTGAGGCTGTGTAAAATATTAAACTAGATTCCACAACAGGCTCCAAAACTAAATTCTCAACCTGATTAAAATCAATGGGTTTTGTGCAAGCAAAAAACAAAAGCAACCCCAAACTCAAATATTTAATTCTCCTTTTCATTATGAATTTAAAAACGCTCAACTTTCCAACAGTATTACTATAGATAATACTTAATATCAATTAATTTTGAAATGCCCTTTATGCTTCCGTCGAAACTTACCGCATTTGGATTGAAAAAAATGGCATCCATTCCAATGTTTAAAGCGCCTTGTACATCCGCCTCGAAGCTATCGCCTATCATTATACTTTGATCTGCCTTAACTTGAGCTAAATGCAAAGCATAGTTGAAAATTTTTGGATTTGGTTTTTTTACACCTGCAATTTCAGAATTGGTTATAGTCTCAAAATAATGCGTAATGTTAGACCTATCCATTTTTTTATGCTGCACTTCATTGAAGCCATTTGTAATTATATGTAACCGGTAACTAGACTGCAAATAACGTAAAACACCAATAGCGTCTTCAATCAAAAAATTAAACGTGGATAAATGTTTTATGTAATCTTCTGAGAGTTGACGAATTAGACTGTCTTGCACCGAAATATCCAATGCTTGAAATGTTTCGTTTAATCGAGCAAATCGCAACGCTTCTTTTTTTATGCGTTCTTCACGGTACAGTTTCCAATATTTAAAATTGATCGGGATATATTGCTCTAGAAAGTCATTTAAATCTACCTCAACATTATTTAGTTTAAATATTTTTTCAAACGTTAACGCTGAATTCTTCTCAAAATCCCACAATGTATGGTCTAAATCAAAAAAAATATCTGTTATACCGTTAAGTTTGTTCATTTGTTGAGGCTAAAATGATATTAAATAGTTCTTTAAACCCGTTCCATCGGTCATTATTACTAAATGTATAATTATGGAATACGGATACAAATTCTCCATTTACCTGCTTTACTTCGTCGATAATTGTTTGTAATACTTTCTTTTTATCTAACAAGGATGCTTGCTTTAATAACGCAAAATCCATAATTTGAAATGGACAAACCTTTAAGGGTGTCTGTACTTCATAATCCAAATCATAAAATAAAAAAGGTGTGCAGGAACCCGCTCTAAACCCAACGTGATTCACGTAGCCCATAGTATAATCTTCATTAACTTCTAGCTGTACTAAATTTCTATAAGATTCAGGAAGATTAAATTTTGAAAAGGAATAACGCGATGCCCTAAGAGACGTGTTAATTACGTCTTCCATTTGCCGTTTTTCTTTTTTGAGAACATCTAAGTCATTCACTGAAAAATAAGACGCTTTTAAACCTACACGACAATAATCTGCAATATGTTTTATTAATGAAACATATTTGCGCTTGTTAATATTTATGCCCTTATCAAAAGTAGAATATGAACCAATAAAAAAGAATACTAAAAATTTAAATTGGGTCTGTTTTTGCTTGTTTATGATGTATTTAAAGGTGTCATAAGGGTCATGTTTGAAACCAAAGAGTACGGCATATCTTGTATATAAACTTTTAAAACGAAGCCTAAAAAAATCTTTTAGAGTACCCCCAAGTGATCTCATCACGCCTTTAAGCTTGTAATGGTAAGGGCTAGGAACATCAATAATTGGTGTTATACGATATGCTCTTTGAGGAAATTTAAAATCGGGGAATTGCTGTTGCAAGGCATCTTTAAATTTATATGCCCATATATCTACAACAGGTTGGTGCAAAAAACCATGTTTATACCCCAAACTTTCAGTCGCTATAAATCTGCCATATTGATCTTTTCGTTGCGGTAAATACTCTTCATATCGGGATAGCATGTAAAAAGACGCAGCAAAAATATCAAAAGGTATTGCGCTTTTATCTCCGTTGTAGAAAAAGCATTTGGTATTATCCCAGTTTTGTATATTAATTTCAACATCTGTGAGTCCTTGTTCAAATAAAATCTCATGACTTTTTACAAAAAATTCTTTCCCTAAATGTTGTTTGGTATACGACATTTTTAAACTGTCATGAGCTATAAACTCTTCTATCTTTGTAGTAAAATCAACCTTAAACCCTAAAACGCGCGTGCAAATATGCTTAAAAACATATTTTAATCGTGGGGATACTTTATGGGTGTAAACTAGTAACATATTCTTTTAAATACCGAAAACCAAAAAACCAAATTATAAGCCCTAAATTTAATTTATAGAGATTTTGTTAGTTGAGATCTTCACAATAGGGATTCGTCTGCAAAACTAAAATAGGCTTTTTCAGTTATTATTAAATGGTCTATAACTTTAATATCTAAACTTTGCGCCGCGGTTTTTAATTTTTGCGTAATTTTTTTATCAGCTTCACTAGGTTTTAAAGTACCCGATGGATGATTATGTGCTAAAATTAAACCGGTAGCTCCAACTTCTAAAGCATTTTTCAATACTAGTCTTACATCAACCAAAGTCCCCGTAATCCCGCCTTTACTTAACTGATTTTTCTGGATAACCTTATTAGAATTGTTCAAATATATAATCCAAAATTCTTCATGTTCCAATTCTCCTATTACAGGTTGCATAAGCTCAAAAACAGACAAACTTGATGTAATCTTCTTTTTTTCGAGTGCTTCCTCACCTCTACGTCGCCTCCCCAACTCTAAAGCTGCTGCAATGGTTATAGCCTTAGCCTCACCAATACCCTTAAATACCATCAGTTGTTTTATGGATAGTTTACCCAGGTCACTTAAATTATTGTCTACGCTGGATAAGATGCGTTTACATAGAGCCACAGCACTTTCGTCTCGGTTTCCAGACCCTATTAAGATGGCCACTAACTCGGCATCACTTAGAGCAGATTTCCCCTTATAAAGCAGTTTTTCCCGAGGTCGATCGTCCTGACTCCAATTCTTAATTGAAAATGAAGATGGTTTTTCTTGCATTGGTTAAAGATAAATATTGTATTTAAAAAACCGCATGGAATATAGAGTTTTTGCTAATTTTATATGGAACATATAGCAACATTTATTCATGTATATAGAATCAACTAATATTTCTGAACCCAAAACTATTGTGTGGAGCAATAAAGCCGTAAAAACGGGTATTTTTAAAACACCTACAAACAACCCTGTTTTTTTAGGTAAAGCTGGCGTAAAGGATGATTTTGTTGCTGATAAAAAAGCACATGGTGGCCACTATAAGTCATGCTATTTATTTTCTTCTAATCATTATCCATACTGGAAAGAGCTATATCCTAATTTAAAATGGGCATGGGGTATGTTTGGAGAAAATCTTACTGTAAATGGCATGAATGAAACACAAATAATGGTGGGTGATATTTACAAGATTGGTAATGCCCTTGTACAGGTTACCCAACCTCGAGAACCATGTTTTAAATTTGGTGTAAAGTTTGGAAACCAAAACGTGATAAACCAATTTATAAATTATGGATTTCCTGGAACTTATGTGAGTGTTTTAGAGGAAGGCTATGTAAACACAAAAGATAAAATAAAACTCGTAGATCGTTTAGAAAAAACGCTGAGTGTAACTCAACTTTATGAGCTTATTTTTGCCAAATCTAAAAACCAATATCTTTTAAAAACAGCTATAACACTTGATGTGTTACCTAAGGGAAAGCGTGACAAATTAAAGATGTTTTTAGACTGACTCATTCTCCAAACTAAAGTGAAAATTGCAATTGTTAATAAGGCATCAATGCTAAAGTTGCAAAATCTTTTCCTTTTGTTCTTTAAAGGGTTTGATTTTTGGAAGTTCGGCAATAGCTACATCTATATGTTGTAAAGCCAGTGCTTTATTTCTTTTGTGTGTATGAATTTGTGCTAAACGGTAATGAGCCCATGCTTTGGGCACTCCATCTTTCGCAGAGTAGTTTTTAAGGTAGGTTTGCAGGCATTTTTCTCCTTTTTCAAGTTGAATGTTATATTCTGCAGCTACTTTACCTATTTGATAATGCAACGCATTTCTTTGGTGTTTATTATAGGCTGATTCAATTGTTTTAATAGCCTGTTCTGGCTCATTTTCATTTTCATAAAATTTGGTAAGCTTGTCAAAACAAGTTAAAGAGCCACCTACCTCTATTGCCATTTTATAATATTTTTCAGCGAGTTCCGGTTCATTATCATACTCATAGATATACCCCTTTGCTAGGTAGCCATCTACCTTAGAGAGCGCCTCCAACTCTTTGGCATATTTAAGCGATTTACTTTTGCTTCCACCAAAAATACCTGGCAATTGCATATACAATTCAACAAGTGCCCAACGTGCCTCTATATGGGTTTTATCTAATTCTGCAGCTTTTGTAAAAGATGATTTTATATCGCTTATTAAACCAACGGCCTTAAACTTATTTTCAAGGGCTTTCATACCCAAAACACCCCCATACTTATAGTGGTAATTAGCCACGTTTGGCTTTGCCTCTACTAACTTTTTATAGGCAACCGTAGCATCCTCCCATTTTTCTTGATGCCCGAAAGCATCCCCTAAAAGTTCTAAAGCTTTTAAATCCTCTGGGTGACTGTCTAAAAATACTTTAATAATCGACTCTGCTTTTATAAACTGTTTGTTAGTAAAAAGCATAGGTACCTCATCCAACGATTGTTGGGAGAAACATATTACAGGAAAACATAAAAATAGTATAAAGCGTTTCATGAGTCTTGAGGTAACCGGGCAAAAATAACTTTTTTGATTGAGTTTATTTTCCGATTAAGATAATCTTAAGATTTAGTATTCCATTAATAATTTACAATCTTATTTTACTATTAAAATGATTAACTTCCCTCATCGAACGAAAGTATTTACCTAATTATTGTTTTTTTGGAATAGCTTTTGAACGTAGCTTAGATATAAAATCAAATTCAAATGAATTCAGTGCAAGCGAAACAAGTCTTTATAATAATTATGGTCATATTATTCTCAAACCTCTCCCAAGCTCAACATTATAACTACGAAAGTTCTTGGCAGGAGGTGAAGGCACTTGAAAAAGAAGGTTTGCCTAAATCGGCCTTAAAATCTGTTGAAGCCATAGCTTTACAAGCTAAAAAAGACAATAATCATCCTCAGATAATTAAAACCATGCTTTTTAAAAGTAAGTATGCACTGGTTTTGGAAGAAGATGCACAGTTGCGTATTATAAATAATTTTAAGAGTGAAATTGCCAAAAATGAATTCCCCACTAAAAACATTCTTGAAAGTATTTTAGCCAATTTGTATTGGCAATACTTTCAACAAAACAGATATAAGTTTTATAATCGTACTAGGGTGTCTGAGGGTCTCGAAGACACAACTTCTAGCATTTCGAGTGCCTCAATGCCCAATACCGATTTCAGAACCTGGGATTTAGAAACACTTTTTACTGAAGTGCATTTGCACTTTCAGAAGTCTTTAAATAACGGATTACTATTGCAGCAAGAACCTTTAAAATACTATAACGCCCTACTGCATGCGGAAAAAGGCTCTAAGAATTTCAGACCTACACTTTTTGATTTTTTAGCGCATAATGCTTTAGGTTTTTATAAAACAGATGAAACCCAAATTACCAAACCCGCTTACAAATTTGAGGTTGACAGCCCAAAACTTTTAGCTGATGCTGAAACATTTTCAGTTTTGAATTTAACTTCAAAAGATACTTCATCGCTACAATTATATGCATTAAAAATTTATAAGGCATTAATACGGTTTCATCTAAAAAACGAATCGCCTTACGCTTTGGCAGATGTAAATATCGAACGTTTAAAATTTGTAAATGAGCACGCTACTTTTGACGATAAGGAGGCTTTAATACTAGCTTCCTTAAAATCTGAAAGCGACAGACTAAAATCTCAGGAAGTTTCTGGATTGTATGATTTTGAAATTGCTTCGATTTATTATAATCAAAGTAAAAAATACAATCCTAAAACAAATGAGACTCCTCGCTGGAAAGCTAAGGAGGCTTTGGGCATATGTAATACCGTTATTTCTAAATTTCCTGAAAGTCGGGCTGCTGAGAAATGTACGGTCCTTAAATCTAATATTCTTCAATCCACCCTCCAATTAAAAACGGAAGCATTTCTGCCTATTCAAAAAAATGCCCGAATCTTAGTGGATTACAAAAATTTGAGTCTGCTCAATTTCAAGATTTATAAACTTTCTGAAAAACAATATGAAACATTCAACAAAACATACCGACAAGATGAGCAATGGGCATTTATTAAAAAACTTAACGCAACAGCATCTTGGAATAGTACATTAAGAGACGACGGTGATTTTCAGGCACATTCTACCGAAGTTTTATTGCCAAAATTAAATAATGGTAGGTACCTAGTGGTGTCATCAAAAAAAGAGAGTAGTGCTGCAAATTTTGCGTTTGCACATGTGCAAGTTACTAATTTGGCTTTGGTTGAAACGCAGACCCCAAATCACAAGATCTTTCAAATCATCGATAGAAATAATGGTAAACCCTACGCCGACGCGAAAGTTGAAGTGTCTTATTTCAAAAGAAACAATAGAACTAAGCAAATTGAAAATTTTACCTCTGACCAACTTGGGCAAATACAGCTAAAAAAGTTGGGAAGTGGTTGGTACCGAAACATCAATCTTAAAGTTAAAAAAGGGAACGAACTGGCTTATTTTGGTGATTATTATTTGAATCAGAGGCACAAAATCCAAAAGACAAATATAAATTATAATGCTTTCCTTTTTACCGACAGAAGTATTTACAGACCAGGACAAACTGTTTATTTCAAAGGTATTGCAATGAAAACTGATAAGCGTAAATCGGAAGTTTTAGCTAACCATGTCGTAGAAATTACATTATTTAATGTTAATGGTGAAACCATTAGAACAATGGGGCTTACAACTAATGATTTTGGTTCCGTTTCGGGAGAGTTCATACTTCCAAATAATGGTTTAAATGGTGAATACTCAATTCAACTAAAGTCTGAAGACAAAAATGGACACCTTTATATAACTGAGTATATATCCTTAGAAGAATACAAACGTCCGAAATTTGAAACCAAGTTTAATCCCGTTACAGAAACTTATAAAATTAACGATTCAGTAACTGTAAAAGTCAATGCTCTAGCTTATGCAGGCAGTAACATTACCAATGCAAAAGTAGTATATCGTGTACACAGAAAAGTGCAGTATCCGCGTTGGTATTTTTGGTATCGTCCATACATAAATAGTGAGCCTCAAGAAATTACTCATGGTGAAACCATTACAGATGATTCGGGGAATTTTGAGATTACCTTTAAAGCACTTCCAGATACAAGTGTAGATAAAAGCAGTCTCCCAATTTTTAAATATGAAGTTACTGCAGATGTCACTGATATCAATGGTGAAACCCGAAGTGCAACTACAATTGTGAATGTTGGTTACCATGCATTAACAGCAAGTCTGAGTGTCCCTGAAAGTCTAGAAAAAACTAAAAAGGACAATACCATTTCCATAACTACCCAAAATTTAAATGGCGAGTTTGTACCTGCAAAAGGTGTTATAAAAATATATAAGTTAATTTCTCCTGAACGCTCGTTAAGAATGCGTCCTTGGCCTGCACCAGATTATCAAGAGTTTTCTAAAGCAGCGTTTAATACACTATTTCCATATGATGCGTATACTGATGAACATTTACCTAGCAATTGGGAGAAAGGTGCTTTGGTTTTAGAAAAATCGTTTAACACTGAAAACTCCAAAACTTTAGAATTGGGTAGGATGAAGAAGTGGGAATCTGGCTCGTATATTATCACATTAGAAACCAAAGATAAATTTGGACAAGTAGTTAAAGATGAAGAAAAAACAATGGTGTTTAGTGAAAACGACGAAACACTTCCAGATCATCAGTTGTTCAATATCTCAACGGACAAATCTTCATATAACATTGGAGATACAGCGAATGTAACTATAGCATCTTCAGCTGAAAATATTGCCGTAACCATAACAATTGAAAAAGACAGAACTATTATAAAAAAGGAAATTATCACGCTTAATAACAACAAAAGAGTGATTAGTGTTCCTGTAACCCAAGATGATTTAGGCGGTTTTGCGGTGAATTATAGTTTTGCAGCATTTAATAGTTTTCAATCTGGTAATGTTGCCATAGCTGTGCCTTACCCAAGCACAGATTTATATATTGAAACATTAACCTTTAGAGACAAGTTACTACCTGGAACTGATGAAACTTGGCAGTTTAAAATTAAAGGTCCGCAAGGTGATAAAGTGAGTGCTGAATTATTGGCAAGTATGTATGATGCATCTCTAGACCAATTCAAATCGCATAACTGGATTTTTAACCCTATTCAAAAACCAACCTTTTATTCGTTTAGTAACCCAACGGGACAAAGTAGTTTTGGTACACAATATTTTAGAGTGTATCAAGAACGCTTCTCTCATAGATTTACACCTCAAGGTTATGATAGATTAAATTGGTTTGGGTTTAGGTTCGGGAATTATTACCCATCACGTTTAAGGGAAGCTTTGTCTGGACGTGTTTCAGGAATTCAAATTATGGAAGATAACGCAGAATTGGAAGAAGTAGTTGTTGTTGGTTATGGCAGTCAAAAAAGAGAGGGAATAACTGGTGCTGTCGCTGCAGTTAGTCCTGAACAACTAAACGCTGGTGGAGATTTGGAAAATGTTGAAAAAACTTTGAATTCGATATCTAAAGAAGAAGCAATAGAACTATTAGACTCATCAAGAGAATCAGAAAAAAAACCAAACTTCGACAACATTAAAATCCGTAAAAACTTGCAAGAAACTGCTTTTTTCTTTCCGCAATTACAAACAGATGCAGAGGGCAACATAAGTTTCAGCTTTAATACACCTGAAGCTTTAACGCAATGGAAACTGCAATTATTAGCGCATACCAAAACTTTGGAAAGTGCCACAACAAGTTTAATGGCAGTAACGCAAAAAGAACTAATGGTAATACCGAATGCACCACGATTTTTACGTGAAGGCGACAAGATCACTATAAGCACGAAAATTGCAAATCTAACAGACAAAGTACTTTCAGGGCAAGCCAAATTAGCTTTAACTGATGCTATTTCTGGTATAGATATTACAAATAGACTGGTGACTGAGGCTCTCGAAGTCACAAATAATAGTCATACAAAAGATGAGGCTTCGAGTGCCTCAGCCTCCAAATCATTTTCTATAAACCCAAAAAACAACACCCAAGTCTCATGGAATTTAACCGTTCCAGATAATGTACAAGCGGTTCAATATAAAATTTTAGCAACCTCCGGCGATTTTAGTGATGGTGAACAAAATGCGCTTCCTGTGCTTTCAAACAGAATGTTGGTTACAGAAACCTTACCGATGTGGGTAAAAAGTAACGAGACTAGAAGCTTTACTTTAGACAAGTTGGCTTCGAGTGCCTCAGCCACCACACTAAAACATCATAAGTTGACCTTGGAAATGACTTCTAATCCAGCATGGTATGCGGTACAAGCATTGCCTTACTTAATGGAATATCCGTATGATTGTAATGAGCAAACCTTTTCAAGATATTATGCCAATGCTTTGGCGAGCCATATTGTGAATTCAAATCCTAGAATTCAGGAAGTCTTTAATCAGTGGCGAAATACAGAGGCACTACTTTCAAACTTGGAAAAGAATGAAGAATTAAAATCAATTTTAATTGAAGAGACCCCTTGGTTACGAAATGCACAAAGCGAAACCGAACAGAAAAAACGTATTGCCTTATTATTCGATTTGAATAAAATGAATAATGAATTGCAATTGGCCATCAACAAATTAAAAAGCAATCAAATGAATTCTGGTGGGTGGTCTTGGTTTAAAGGAGGAAATGAAAACCGATATATCACACAACATATTATTGCTGGTTTTGGACACTTGAAAAAACTTGGTGTCATTCAGAGCCCTTCGACTTCGCTCAGGACTGGCGCCGCCGAAGAATCTATGATTAAAAATGCTATCAATTATCTAGATAATGAATTCGTCAAAACATACAAAGACATTAGAAAATATGATGCAAAAGTAGACCTAAATAAAGACCATTTGAGCTATACACAATTGCATTATTTGTACATGAGAAGCTTCTTCCATGAAATTAAAGCATCTAAAGAAGTAGAAGATATTATGGCTTATTACCAATCACAAATTCAAAAGTATTGGGTAAAACGATCGTTATATGCTAAAGGTATGATGGCACTGGTGTCTTATAGAACTAATGATATAAAAACAGCTTCAAAAATTTTAAAATCTTTGAAAGAAACCAGTATTACTTCGGATGAATTGGGTATGTACTGGAAATCTAGCACTAATTCATGGTATTGGTATCAAGCGCCTATTGAAACGCAAGCCTTATTAATTGAAGCATTTGGTGAATCTGGTTCTGTCATTCAGAATGAAACGAAGAATCTTGAAACCATTGACAATTTAAAAATCTGGTTACTTAAAAATAAACAGACCAATAAATGGAAAACAACTAAAGCAACTACAGAAGCTGTTTACGCTTTATTGCTCCAAGGTAGCGATTGGCTATCAGTAACCGATATGGTTGATGTGGTTTTAGGCGGACGAAAAATAGAACCTTCAAAATTAGAAGATGTAAAAGTTGAAGCTGGAACCGGTTATTATAAAACGTCTTGGGCTTCCTCTGAAATCAAACCAGAAATGGCAGAGGTAGAAATTTCTAAAAAAGGACAAGGTATCACTTGGGGTGCCTTATACTGGCAATATTTTGAAGATTTAGATAAAATTACTTCAGCAGAAACGCCTTTAAGTTTGAATAAAAAATTATTCCTAAAAACCAATACAGATACAGGTGAAGAAATTACAGAAATCTCTTCTGAAACTAAATTAAAAGTAGGCGATTTAGTCAGAGTTCGTATTGAATTAAAAAGCGATAGAAACATGGAATTTTTGCACATGAAAGATATGAGAGCTTCTGGTTTAGAACCCGTAAATGTCATTTCAAAATACAAATGGCAAGATGGTTTAGGCTATTATGAAAGTACTAAAGATGCTTCTACTAACTTCTTTTTTGATTATTTACCAAAAGGCGTTTATGTGTTTGAATACGATTTACGAGTGAATAATGCAGGAAATATGAGTAACGGCATCACAACAATTCAAAGCATGTATGCTCCAGAATTTAGTAGCCACAGCGAAGGTGTGAGGATTATGATAGAACAGCCTAAATAGGAAGAAGACACTTAAATTACTTATATTTACACTGTATAAATGTGCTTTAATTTATAAAATACATGACTTACAATTGCCCCAAAATTGTTATTTTTTTAAAACTGCTTCCAGTATTCTTATATACTTTAGCGTGCATCAGTTGTGGTGTAAACCAAGAGGTGCCAGCATCTGAAAAAACGCATGAAGTAAAACACACACCTAAAATTGTTTTTCTAAACTATAGGATTAAAAAAAATGAAATCGGAAACAAAACAGTTACGTTTCTAAATTCAAAAAAAGTAAAGGGCACACTTAAAAATCAAAAGAGAATACTAGATAAAACAGGAAATTTAGGAGATTTAGTTTGTACTCAACTGGATGCCACCTCAGCAACATTATCAGAACAATTAATTAAAAACCCATTGGTGAAGACTTTGGAGTATATTGATGAAACAAAAAACTTTAAAGTTGTACAAATGGAATTAGATAGTTCTGAATTTACAGTAAGATTACAACTATATCCAGAAACTAAATATGTTGCTATCAACATTAATAATGAACAAAATCCTCTGATATTAACTAATGTAAGTGAACTATGAAGCGATACTGGACTTTATTGATATCACTCGTTTTCAGTCTATTCAGTTCTGCCCAAGTTTTTGATGTGGAGACCATAAAATATGAGGGAGATGACGACAAACGCATCAATTTGGTAATTCTTGGCGACGGTTATCAAACAAGTGAATTAGATCAATTTGTAACAGATGCTACTAGTTTTACTACTGAATTGTTTAGTCAATCCCCTTTTTCAGAATACATTGATTATTTTAACGTATACGCTGTAAAGGTACCTTCAAATGAAAGTGGTGCGGATCATCCAGCTACTGCTATTGACGTTACAGAACCCTTAACACCCATAGCAACGGCAGATACTTACTTTAATTCAACTTTTGATAGTTTTGGGTTTCATAGGCTGTTGTTTTATGGTATTGACTGGCCAAGTTCAAATATTGCTAGATCAAAAATTATTTCTGTTCTAGCAGATAATTTTCCCGCCTATGACTCCGCTTTAATTTTAGTCAATTCTACGGTCTATGGCGGTAGCGGTGGAGAATTTCCTATGTCTTCCATGGCCACCAGCGCTAACGAAATTGCCATTCATGAGTTGGGGCATTCGCTTTTTAATTTATTGGATGAATATTACCCTGGAGACGGAAGGTTGAGAGAAGATATTAATTCTACCCAAGAATCTGACCCAAGTTTAATTAAATGGAAAAACTGGTTGAACGATGAGGGTGTAGGCGTTTATGCTTATGGTACGTCTGGCGAAGCGGCAACCTGGAACAGGCCACATCAAAACTGTAAAATGCGTTATTTAGGAAGAGATTTCTGTGCTGTTTGTAAAGAAGGAATGATTGAAAAAATACATGACTTGGTGTCACCTGTTGATAGTTTTAGTCCAAATAACGTTACTCCGGTTGAAAACCCTAGCTTTCCTATAGATTTCGAGTTGAACTTAATAAAACCAAACCCTAACAGTTTGGAAAGTGTCTGGACCTTGAATGGCATAACTATTGGAAATAATATTGATATGGTTTCCTTGTCAGCAATAGATTTATTAGAAGGCAGCAATACATTAACTTCAGTAGTTACAGATAATAGCCCAATGTTAAGAGTTGACAACCATGAAACCGTGCATGTAAATACGGTAACGTGGACTATAAATTACTCAGCATTAAGTATCGATGATATAGATGCCAAATCGAATAGCTATACTATTTCCTTGTATCCAAATCCAACGAATGCCATACTTAATTTTAAGTTTGAAAGCAACACTGATACAGATATAAAAGTGAATATTACAAGCGTAGATGGAAAGCTTTTACAATCCCTAACACTCTCTTCCTACCGAACTAAAGAAATTGATATAAGTAATTTCAGATCAGGAATTTATATTGCAAATTTCTTTGCTAATAATACGCTCTTAACAAGCAGAAAAATAGTTAAAAATTAGAAATATTAGCCCAAATTATACCTTTAGTGTCATTCTGAATTTATTTCAGAATCTACTTTACTTTATTTGTTGATTTTTGTTTAGACCCTGAAACAAGTTCAGGGTGACAGGTATTGAGATTATAAAATTGAACACATTATTTTGAAGGTGGTGTTGTTGGGCGCACTTCAATTTTACTTGGTAATGTTCTTGGATGCATTTCTAAAAGATCAACCACAAGTTTACCAATATCTTCAATTTGAATTTTCCAAGCATCTTTTTCTCCAGGTTCATTATCATTGAAATACGTAGACACAGACCCTGGCATTATCGTACTTACTTTAACGCCATGTTGTCTTAAATCCAACATAACAGCTTGGGTAAAACCAGTAACACCAAATTTACTAGCATTATAAGCTGCACCTCCAGCAAAGAAATTAGTGCCCGCTAAACTAGAAATAGTAATAAAATACCCTTGAGATTGTTTTAAAGCTGCAACACCCGCTTTTATGGAATAGAAGACACCTGTTAAATTCGTGTCAATAACATCATGCCAATCCTCAACACTTAAATTCTCGATATTACCAAATCGCCCTAAACCGGCATTTGCAATAATAATATCCAGTTGTCCAAACGCTTCAATTGTTTGGGCAACAGCTTTTTCCTGACTTTCAAAATCTCTAACATCAGCAGCTACCCCTATTGCCTTCGCTTGGGTTGTACTATTCGTATTTAAGTTTTCTGCAGCTTCTTTTGCAGCTGCCTCACTTCTACTCGTTACGGCTACATGTACTCCTCTTTCCATTAAAGATTGAGCTACACCGTAACCTATACCTTTTGAACCTCCTGTAATTAATGCGACTTTATTTTGAATTGTATTCATAGTGTTTTCTGTTTATGTAAAATTACAAAACATAAAAGAGTATTAACACTATGAAATGTTAGGATAATTATAAAATTTAAAGCTACTTGCGTTCTGGTGGGAATTTTTTAAAAACCTTCTCCACGATTGCAGCAAAACGTTCTTCTCGTTTTATTGGTTCTGCCCTCGGGTTGAAGCTCGACTCAGATTTAGCCTGCCAGAATAGTTGCTTGTTTGAGACATCTACAAAATCAAAAATAATTTGGCGTGTCATACTACTTTGCCCGATAGGCAAACCAATGGAAATACCGCCACCTACATTACCACTTCCACCGCCAACGCCTACGCCAACGGTCTCTCGCTGCGCGTTGCGAAATGCTTCACTTTTTATATCGATTAAAAAATCTGGATTTTCAGAAATTGTAAATCCCTTAGCCTGCATTTTTTTATCCAATTCATCCAAGAGGCGTTTTGTATCTAGTTGACTTAAACCAGTTTCCATATCTCCAAAATATTGATAGGTTTTATATTTTGAAAAGTCTACCGCCTTGTCATAGTCATAGTTCACATAAATTGGCGCACATGACACAACAAGCAGTATTGTAAGTATTGATAAGAATTGCTTCATTACATTGATTTTTTTGAATAAATTTAATCAAAAATTATGCCTTTGCGCACATATTCCACAAACATGATGAAAAAACTAGCGTTTTGCCTTACTTTAATTTTATGCTTTTACTCCAATTTAAGTGTTGCGCAAAATGCAAGACCGCAAGAACCAAAAGCTCCTTTTGAATATAGTGTTGAAAATGTAGTTTTTATTAATAGTGAAGCCGACAGTATTAAATTAGCAGGTACACTCACTTTACCAAAAGATATTAAAAATCCCCCTGTAGCAATTCTAATTAGTGGTTCTGGCCCTCAAAATAGAGATGAAGAGGTAAAACAATTCAACCACAAGCCATTTTTAGTCTTATCGAATCACCTAACCAATAATGGAATCGCGGTATTAAGGTATGATGATAGAGGTATTGCGGAATCTGAAGGTAGCTTTAAGGATGCGACTTCTTTTGACTTTGCAAGTGATGTGAATGCTGCGATACAGTTTTTAAAAGCTCGAAATGATATTGACGCAAACAAAATTGGACTTATTGGCCATAGCGAGGGTGGATTAATTGCACCTATTGTGGCTTCTAAAAATAAAGATGTTGCTTTTGTAGTGCTATTAGCAGGTACCGGTGTGGACGGTGGTAAAATTCTACAAACCCAATCCAGAAAAATGATGGAACTAAGAGGAGCACAAAAAATGATGCTTGATGAAAATGAAAAACTAACTACCATAATTTATGACGCCATAAAGCAATATAAAAATACCGACACCATTAAATCTAAAATCACAAAGGGATTAAATGATTTTAAAGCACAAAACCCAATGTCGATGGTTTCTCCTTCGATTACACCCGTTTTAATTGAACAGCAATTCAAAATTTTAGAATCTAAATGGTTGTTGGAATTCATAAGAATTGAGCCTAAACCGTATTTAGAAAAAACAACCTGCCCCATCTTAGTTTTAAATGGTACCAAAGATGTACAAGTGTTACCTGAAGTAAACTTACCTGAAATAGAAAAAGCCCTATCTGCCTCTGGAAATACTGATGTTACTATCAAAGAACTAGAAAACTTGAACCATTTGTTTCAAACTGCTGAAACTGGAAATGTTGACGAATACAAAACTATTGAAGAAACTTTTGCCCCTTCTGCATTACAACTCATTGCAGATTGGATTAATGAGAGGTTCTAGTTGTCCTCGGAAGTAGTATGCTTTTTATCTACAGATTTTGTGAGCGCCGAGGAAATAATACCCGTAGGAATTGCGACAATGCCCAAACCAATCATCAAGATAATAAAAGTAAATACTTTTCCACCAACTGTAATAGGGTATACATCGCCATAACCCACGGTAGTTAATGTGATAATAGCCCACCACAAACTATCAAAAATGGATGAAAAATGTTCTGGTTGTGCTTCATTTTCAAAATAATAAATACCAACTGCGGAGAAGTAAATTAAAATAAGTGTTATAAATATGAATAGAAAAATCTCTTCCTTGGCTGATTTTATAGCGGAAGTAAAATGATTCATTGCTCTGTTATATCTTACCAACTTTAATATTCTAAAAAGCCTTAAAAAGCGTAACGCTCTCAACGAACGTAAATCTACACCAAAGGAGAGATAAAACGGTAAAATGGCTAGTAAATCGATAATTCCAAAAAAACTAAAAACAAACTTTGGCTTACTATCTGCTACATATATTCTTAGAACATATTCTAATGAAAATATGATGACACTAAACCATTCAATAACTTGAAGAATTGTTTTGGTTTCAGGTTTTAAGTTCGGAATGGTTTCAATGGAAAAAGTAATGATGGATACTAAAATTAGCGCTTGAATAAAAAAGGCAAAATATCTGCTTTTCTTATTATCATTAATTTCTACAATACTCTTGATATACTGCTTCATAAAGAAACTTTTCTTATTGTAAAAAAACGAAAAATTTATGGATTTGAAAATTAAGTGCAAGTATTCAAGGTTTTCTTGAGTCTTTGGCTAATTTCTGAAATTCGAATATTTATAAATACTTAATCTACACTTTAGCTTAGAAGTAATGTAGGTTGGGTTAATAAGGGTTTTAGCAAATTTGCACCGCGTTAGGGATTGAACGGCATGTTTGAAATCCCCGACGAAGGAGGGATTGAGTAGTGAAAGCCCGACCCGACAGGGTAGCGCCCAAAAATAAATTAAGAGTTCAACATTTTCCAGAGTCTATCTTTAAGTTCTGTAATGCCTTTTTGCGCAACAGAAGATATAAAAACATATGGAATTGGAAGTTCGTTATCCAGCTCTGTTTTTAGTTCTGCCTGTAGCTCGTTATCCAACATATCGCATTTTGAAATCGCTACTAAACGCTCCTTATCTAGCATTTCTGGATTATAACGTCGCAATTCATCTAATAAAATATCGTATTGTTTTTTGATGTCGTCAGCATCGGCAGGAATTAAAAACAACAAAATAGAGTTGCGTTCTATATGTCGCAAAAAGTAATGCCCCAAGCCCTTACCTTCTGCTGCACCTTCAATAATACCAGGAATATCGGCCATTACAAAGGTTTGAAAATCACGATACTCTACAATACCCAAATTGGGCTTTAAAGTAGTAAACTCGTAATCCGCAATTTTAGGTTTTGCCGAAGTAATAACTGACAGTAGCGTAGATTTTCCAGCGTTTGGAAAACCGACCAAGCCCACATCTGCCAATATTTTAAGTTCCATGGTGATGTATTGTTCCTGCATGGGCATACCAGGTTGCGCATATCTTGGTGTTTGGTTCGTTGACGACTTAAAATGCCAGTTTCCAAGGCCACCCTTACCGCCTTCTACGATAATTTTTTCCTCACCATGTTCTGTAATTTCGAAGAGAATTTCGTTAGTTTCAGAATCTCTAACAACTGTGCCTAGAGGAACATCAACGAAAGCATCTTCACCATCGGCCCCAGTACTTCTGCTCTTACTGCCGTTGCCACCATGACCAGCACGAATGTGTTTTTTAAATTTTAGATGAAATAATGTCCAAAGATTTGAATTCCCTCTAATTATGACGTGCCCTCCACGACCACCATCTCCTCCATCTGGCCCGCCTTTAGTAATATATTTTTCCCTGTGCAAATGTGCAGAACCCTGACCTCCTTTACCAGAGGCAACATACATTTTTACGTAATCAACAAAATTTCCCTCTGTCATATTCGAGTTTAAAGTTTCAAGTTTAAAATTTAAAGTTTAAACTCTTTTTGCGAAGTTATTAGAGTTTATCAATTACCGTACTTAATCGCTCGGTAATCTCTTCTATACTTCCTACGCCATCAACACCAAAATACTTCTCTTGGGCAGTATAGTAATCCTTAAGTATTGCAGTTTCATTGTAGTATACCTTAATTCTGTTTCTAATCACAGACTCATCAGCATCATCGGCTCTTCCACTAGTTTTACCTCGCTCAAGTAAACGCTTTACCAAAACCTCATCATCAACTTCTAGAGCTATCATTGCATTAATTTGCGAATCTTTTTCATCCATTAATGTATCCAATGCTTTAGCTTGGGCGTTGGTTCTTGGAAAACCATCAAAAATAAATCCGTTAGCATCGGCATTTTTTTCAACTTCAGCATTAAGCATATCAATAGTAACTTGATCTGGAACTAGTGCCCCTTTATCAATAAATGATTTTGCTAGCATTCCTAAGGCCGTTTCATTTTTAATATTGTATCTAAAAACATCTCCCGTTGAAATGTGAACAAGGTTATACTTTTCCTTTAAAAAATTAGCTTGTGTACCTTTTCCCGCTCCTGGAGGGCCAAATAATACTAAATTTGTCATGTGTTGTGTTTGTTTAATTTGATATACTTCTGGTAAATCCCTTCCCAAATTATCGTAGTCTAAACCGTAGCCAACGATAAACTTATTAGGGATTTTTATACCTACATAATGCAGCTTAAAATCTTTCTTGTAAGCCTCTGGTTTGTAGAAAAGTGTTGCTATTTTAAGTGTTTTAACCTTTTCATTCTTAAAAATTCGGTGCACTTCTGCCAAGGTTTTTCCGGTATCAATAATATCTTCTAAAATGATTACTGTTCGCCCTGTTAAATCTTGCGTTAAACCAATTAAGCGCTGAATATCTTCGCTAGACTTCACACCTTCATACGATGCCAATTTTATAAAAGTGACTTCACAAGGTTTTGGATATTTCTTCACAAAATCGCTGGCAAACATAAACGAACCATTTAAAATGCCAACAAAAACAGGAATTTCATCACCTAAATCATTAGCAATTTCAGAAACCATGCTATCCACTGCGGCTTCAATTTCCTTAGCAGATATAAACGGCTTAAAATATTTATCGTGAAGTTTTATTACGTTCATTTGGTTTGAAAAATGCAAAGATAAATAAATGATTTGCGTTTTGCGAGGTTTTGATTTACGATTTGGTTACACAATTTATTATTTAAGTGTATTTTTGTGCATCTTTAACCTGTTATTTTAAAGTTACTAATGAATTATTTTTCTTCAGATTTTAAATTAGGCATTCTCGGTGGCGGACAATTAGGCAAAATGTTATTGTACAACACAAGAAAGTTTGATATTTATACTTGTGTGTTGGAAGCTAGTGATGCTGCACCATGTAAAATTGCCTGTGATGAATTTCATTTGGGTGACTTAATGGATTATGATGCCGTTTATAATTTTGGAAAACAGGTTGATGTTTTAACCATTGAAATTGAAAATGTAAATGTTGATGCTTTGGAAGCTCTCGAAAAAGAAGGCATAAAAGTATATCCGTCATCCAGAACATTACGCACCATCCAGAATAAAGCAAAACAAAAATTATTTTATGTTGATAACGAGTTGCCTACTGCGCCTTTTTCTAGGTTTGCCTATTTATCTGAAATTGAAGATGCAATAAATAATGGTGGATTGGAATTGCCATTCGTTTGGAAAGCAGCCCAATTTGGATACGATGGCAATGGTGTAAAAGTAGTGCGCCAATTATCAGATTTAGAAAACTTGCCAAAGGGCGAATGTATTGCTGAAGAACTTGTGCCTTTTAAGAACGAGTTGGCGGTAATTGTGGCGCGCAATGCATCTGGAGACACAAAAACGTTTCCCGTGGTAGAAATGGAATTTCATCCAGAAGCTAATCAAGTGGAATATGTGATTTGTCCCGCTAGAATTTCTGATGACGTTGCTAATAAAGCCAGACAAGTAGCGCTTAATGTTTCGAAAGCTTTTAACCATGTGGGATTATTAGCAGTCGAAATGTTTCAAACTAAAGACGATTCTATTTTAATAAACGAAGTTGCTCCAAGACCACACAATTCTGGCCACCAAACTATAGAGGCAAGTTACACCTCTCAATTTGAACAACACTTACGAGCCATTTTAGATTTGCCTTTAGGTAGAACCGATAGTAAAGTTGGGGGCGTTATGGTAAATTTAGTAGGTGCTGAAGGCCATACAGGCAATGTAGTATATGAAAATATAGAAAAAATAATGACCATGGAGGGCGTTACGCCACATATTTATGGCAAGAAACAAACCCGACCGTTTCGAAAAATGGGACATGTTACTATAGTGAATGAGAATTTAAATGAAGCGCGTCGCGTTGCTGAAGAAGTAAAACAATCGATAAAAGTAATTAGTGAGTAAATCACAACAACTATAAACCAAATTCCAATCACCTAATGGTATTCTTTGGATTTTGGACTTTAGAATTTTAAAATTTTGAATTTATGAGCAAAGTAGGTGTAATTATGGGAAGCAAGAGTGATCTTCCTGTAATGCAAGATGCGATAGACATCTTAAAAGGTTTTGATATTGAAGTTGAAGTTGATATTGTATCAGCGCATCGCACGCCCGAAAAACTATTCGATTATGGTAAAAATGCACATACCCGAGGTTTTAGCGTTGTTATTGCTGGCGCTGGTGGTGCAGCACATTTGCCAGGAATGATAGCTTCCCTATCGCCATTGCCTGTTATTGGCGTTCCTGTAAAAAGCAGCAACTCTATTGATGGTTGGGATTCAGTCCTGTCCATTTTGCAAATGCCTGGTGGTGTTCCCGTTGCCACAGTAGCCTTAAACGGTGCAAAAAACGCGGGGATTTTAGCTGCTCAAATTATTGGTTCTCACGATAAATGTGTATTAGATAAAGTCGTAGCTTACAAAGAAGGGCTTAAAATAAAAGTGCACGAATCAGCAAAGGATTTAAAATAGAGAAACCTCGACAAAAAAGCCGAGGTTTCATTAGCTATTAACAATAATTCTTATGAGCTAAAAGTTTAACTCTTCTGAAAAATCAGCGCGAAGCTACGAATAAATTACTGTGCACGCATAACACATCTAAATTTTAACACTTTTTTATCAAACTATGATTGCGTATTCATCGACAACCGGTTTTAACACACCATATAACACTGCACCTTTTTCTAAAATTAAAGCTGACCATTATTTACCTGCATTTAAAAAGGCTATTGCCGACGCCAAAGCAGAAATTGATGCTATAGTTGACAACAAGATGCCGCCAACTTTTGAAAACACCATTGAAGCACTTGATTTTTCTGGAGAGAAACTTGAAAGAATTTCGAGTATTTTTTTCAATTTAAATTCAGCTGAAACCAATGAAACTATTCAAAAGATAGCTCAGGAGGTATCACCATTACTTTCTGAATTTAGCAATGATATTACGTTGAATGAAGATTTATTTAAACGTGTTAAAGCAGTTTATGATTCAAAAACAACACTTAATTTAACTACAGAACAGATAACTTTACTTGATAAAAAGTATAAAAGTTTCTCTAGAAATGGTGCCAATCTATCTAAAGACAAGAAAGAAAAACTTAGAGAAATAGATAAAAAGTTAAGTAAATTAAAATTGAAGTTTGGAGAAAATGTTTTAGCAGAAACCAACAAATTTGAAATGCTAATTACCGATGAAGCCGATTTATCAGGATTGCCCGATGGCGCTAAAGAAGCTGCGAAACAATTGGCAGAAAGCAAAGAGAAAGAAGGCTGGTTATTTACGTTAGATTACCCAAGTTATATTCCGTTTGTTACCTATGCCGATAATCGAGAACTACGACAAAAAATAACAGTTGCGGCAGGTGCCAAGGCGTTTAAGGGGGATGATTTAGACAATCAAAATAATGTTTTGCAAATAGCAAACTTGAGACATCAACGCGCTAATCTTTTAGGCTACAGTACTCATGCGCATTTTGTCTTAGAAGAACGTATGGCAGAAACTCCTGAAAATGTTCAAAAATTCTTAAATGAACTTTTAGAAAAGGCTAAACCTGCAGCAGAACGAGAATTTAAAAATTTAAAAAGCTTTGCTAAAGATTCAGACGGCATTGAACAACTTCAAAAATGGGACGGTGCCTATTACTCTGAAAAACTAAAACAAAAACTGTTTAATCTAGATGATGAAAAATTAAAACCTTATTTCAAACTTGAAAATGTCATTAATGGTTCTTTTAAAATAGCAGAGAAATTATTCGATTTACATTTTGAAGAAATTGATACCATAGATAAATACCATGAAGATGTATTGACATATAAAGTCACAAATTCAAAAGGTGATTTTATAGCCATTTTTTATGCTGATTATTTCCCAAGACCAGGAAAACGAAATGGTGCGTGGATGACGGTTTACAAGCCACAATTCGTTAAAAATGGAGAAAATAGCAGACCACACATTTCCATAGTTTGCAATTTCACAAAACCAACGAAAACCAAACCTTCACTTCTAACGTTTAATGAAGTTACAACGCTATTTCACGAATTCGGACATGCGTTACATGGTATGTTGGCAAATACTACCTACCCTAGTCTATCTGGAACGAATGTGTATTGGGATTTTGTAGAATTACCAAGTCAGATCATGGAAAATTGGTGCTATGAGAAAGAAGCTTTGGAATTGTTTGCTACACATTACGAAACCGGAGAAGTTATCCCCATGGATTTAGTCGAGAAAATAAAGGAATCTGCCACCTTCCATGAAGGTATGCAAACCTTACGACAACTAAGTTTTGGATTGCTAGACATGAGTTGGCATGGTGCAGACCCAAGCCATATTAAGGACGTAAAAGCACATGAAACTAAAGCTTTTGAAAACACCAAACTCTATCCTGATGTTGCAGAAAACTGTATGAGTACTGCCTTTTCGCATATTTTTCAAGGTGGCTACTCTTCAGGCTATTACAGTTATAAATGGGCCGAAGTTTTAGATGCCGATGCTTTTGAGTATTTTAAGGAAAAGGGCATTTTCAATAAAGCGGTAGCAGTTAAATTTAAAGATAATGTGCTAAGTAAAGGCGGTACGGAAAACCCAATGACACTTTACAAACGTTTTAGAGGGCAAGAACCTAAACCTGAGGCTTTGTTAAAACGGGCGGGGTTGTTGAAATAGTTTCATAGGAACTTCATTCATGTTCTTGTAAAAGTATTGTATGTTCCTAAACTACTTTTATCTAATTAATCATTTTACAAAGAGTGTTTAATATTCATTTTTTTTAGTGTATTTTTGGGTTTCAAAAAAAGAGCTACACGAATGCCAGACCATAAAATTGATCCTAATAAGTGGATTGACCTTTATTCCGACTACCTTTTTAACTACACTATTACGCGTGTTAGTGATAGAGAGATTGCACAAGATTTGGTACAGGAAACGTTTTTGGCTGGGTTAAAGTCTATGAAAAACTTTAAGGGTGAAGCCAGTGAGCGCACGTGGTTGATTTCTATTTTAAAGCGCAAAATTATCGACCATTACCGCAAAATTAATTCGAATAAAGGAAAAGCTGAAGTAAGAATTAATTATACTGATGACGAAAGTGAAGGCGATTGGTTAGAGGAACGTGTTGCAGATCCTTTTGACAAAACTGCTGAAGACACTTTACAGAACAGCGAGTTAGGAGATGCCATACACGACTGTTTGGGCAAGTTACCACAAAAACAAGCTGATGTGTTTAAAATGAAAACTATTTTAAACTATGAAACCGAGGTGATTTGTAATGAATTAAATATTACAGCGTCTAACCTTTGGGTAATTATCCATAGAGCAAGAACTGCTATGGCAGATTGCCTTAAGACAAATTGGTTTTAATTATGAGTAAGTTTAAAATTTTAATGCCCTGTGATGAAGCAAACCATACATGTGATAAAACACAATATAATGATGCAACGCTATGGGAAAAAATTAAGCTAAACATCCATTTAATTTACTGTAGGGCTTGCAGAAAATATACTGCAAACAACAGCAAGCTTACCAAAACTATTAAAAAAGCTGATGTTGAGTGTTTAGACGTTTCGACAAAAACTAAAATGAAGAAAGAATTTGAGAAAGTTCTAAACGAAGTTTCTAACTAAAAAATAACACAGCCAGTAGCCACGTTATTGGCAAACCCTCTACCCAGAACGCACTGTAGTATTTACCTTGATTTACTTTTGAGTACAGTACCAGAATTACCGTTAGAGTTAAGGTGAGTGCCAGTGGCAAAATGTATTTTTTAGATAAATCGTCTTTAAAAAATTCCATTAAAAAAATGGTAATCGCTAATACTATACCCATAATTTTTGTGGCTCTTACTCCTATGCTTTGAGGTATTGTAGAAAGTCTTAAATTATCAAATTTTAAATCTCGAATTTCAAAAGGTAACATTAGAATAATGACATAAAGGAAACGTTGAATTCCGGTTATAATAATATCAGTATTAATCGGTAAATCATTACTCAGCACTGGCAAAAACACTGTTACACCCGTCCATACCAAAGCAATTACATACACTTTTAAACCGCTAATACTTCTTAAGTTATGGTGCTTATCAATAAATATCCGTTTTGGCAGAAACGGTATAGCATAAAAAAAAGTGATGATACCAAAAAAAGCAACATAAATTAATATTTTAGAAGGCAGTTGCACCACGTAATAGCACATCAAAACAAAGCATAACAACGAAAATACCTGTATAGCTTTTAACCATCCCGCTAAACTTCGGTGATAAAACTTAGCTAGCCCAAAAAATTTCACAAAATTATATCCAGTAATTGTAGCGTAAAACACAAAATAAAGCACAGGTTCATCATATGGAATACCAAACTCCAACAAGGTAACATATGTAAGTGCATATACTGCTAATGCTACATGAATACTAGCATTTATGTAAAAATTAAAAATTTGTTTAAAGACCTTCACTTTGTAAAAATACATAATGTGTTAATAAATGCATCGGATGGTTAAAAACTTTCGATTTTCTGCAATAAAACCTTTCAGATATTCACTAATTTTGCAAATTATATAATAAATTTTGCTTTGAATGAATACAAATGCTTTTGCTCTGAGACATATTGGTCCGCGTGAAGATGACCAAAAACTAATGTTAGAAGCCATAGGTTTAAATACTTTAAATGAGTTAATAAATGAAACGATTCCTGATGACATACGTCTGAAAGAGGGCTTAAATTTAGAAGAGCCTATGACCGAATATGAGTATTTATTGCATATTCATGAACTATCAAAAAAGAACAAGGCTCGCAAGACATACATTGGTTTAGGCTATCATCCAACTGTGATGCCTGCGGTTATTCAAAGAAATATTTTGGAAAATCCAGGATGGTACACAGCCTACACACCTTACCAAGCGGAAATTGCCCAAGGCAGATTAGAAGCGCTTTTAAACTTCCAAACCATGGTAACCGATTTAACCGGAATGGAGCTAGCTAATGCGTCTCTTTTAGATGAAAGTACAGCGGCCGCAGAAGCCATGAGTTTATTATTTGCTGTTAGAAGTCGTTCCCAGAAGAAAGCTGGTGTCAATAAGTTTTTTGTATCTGATGCAATTTTGCCTCAAACCTTATCGCTTCTTCAAACACGTTCAACGCCTATTGGGATTGAACTGGTTGTTGGAAAAGAAACTGATTTTGAATTTTCTTCAGAATTTTTCGGGGCCATTTTACAATATCCAGGTAAAGATGGACAAATTACTGATATTAAAACCTTTATTGAAAAAGCTAACGCAGCAGAGATTAAAGTAGCTGTTGCTGCAGATATCTTAAGTTTAGTAAAACTGGAAGCTCCGGGGAAATTTGGCGCAGACGTTGTTGTTGGAACTACCCAACGTTTCGGTATTCCAATGGGCTATGGTGGGCCTCATGCTGCATATTTTGCTACTAAAGAAGCGTATAAACGTGATATTCCAGGTCGTATTATTGGTGTTACCAAAGACACAGATGGCAAACGCGCCTTACGTATGGCATTACAAACGCGTGAGCAACACATTAAACGCGATAAAGCTACTTCAAACATTTGTACCGCACAGGTTTTACTTGCGGTTATGGCAAGTATGTACGTTGTATATCATGGTCCGAAAGGATTAGAATTTATTGCCAACAATGTTCATAACAAAGCATCAAAACTTGCTGAAGTTTTAAAATCGTTGGGCTACGAACAGATGAATACATCGTTTTTTGACACACTTCAAATCAAAACCAGAGCAAAAAAAATAAAAAAGATTGCTTCTGAAAAGAAAGTTAATCTATGGTATCCTAATAAAGACACGGTAACAATTTCAATTAACGAAACTACATCTATTAGGGACATCAATTACTTAATATCAATTTTCGCTGAAGCAGCAGAAAAAGACACTATTGAAATTTCTGAAGTTTCTTCTGCAAATAATATTGATAACACAGTGGCGAGAACTTCAGAATTCCTAACCTTGGAAGTCTTTAATAAATACCATTCTGAAACCGAATTAATGCGCTATATCAAATCTTTAGAACGTAAGGATTTGGCATTAAATCATTCGATGATTTCATTGGGCTCTTGCACCATGAAACTTAATGCCGCTTCTGAGATGTTGCCGTTAAGCATTTTTAAATGGGCAAATATTCATCCTTTTGTACCGTTGAAACAAGCTAAAGGATATTTAGAAGTTTTAAAAGCCTTAGAAGACCAATTGACCGAAATTACAGGTTTTGCAGCCACATCCTTGCAACCAAATTCTGGAGCTCAAGGTGAATTTGCTGGACTTATGGTGATAAAAGCATACCATGAATCACGTGGGGATCATCATAGAAATATTTGCTTAATTCCTTCCTCTGCGCACGGTACAAATCCTGCCAGTGCTGTTATGGCCGGTATGAAAGTGGTAGTTACCAAATCTACAGAAGAAGGCAATATAGATGTTGATGATTTACGGGAAAAAGCAGAATTGCACAAAGATAATCTTGCTGCTTTAATGGTAACATATCCATCAACTCATGGCGTTTATGAATCTGCCATTAGAGAGATTACTCAAATTGTCCACGATAATGGCGGACAAGTGTATATGGATGGTGCCAACATGAATGCCCAAGTGGGATTAACAAACCCTGGAAATATAGGCGCAGACGTTTGTCACCTCAACCTTCATAAAACTTTTGCCATTCCTCACGGTGGTGGTGGCCCTGGTGTTGGACCTATTTGTGTTGCAAAACAATTGGCGCCATTTTTACCTGGAAATCCAGTTATTGAAACTGGCGGGAAAGATGCCATTACCGCAATTTCCGCGGCACCTTTTGGTTCTGCTCTGGCATGTTTGATCTCGTACGGTTACATAAAAATGTTAGGAGCACAAGGGTTAACTGAATCTACCAAAGTTGCCATCCTAAATGCAAATTATATAAAACATAGATTAGAAGGGCATTATAATACCTTATACTCTGGTGAAAAAGGTAGAGCTGCGCATGAAATGATTATTGATTGCAGACCATTCAAAGAACATGGCATTGAGGTTACAGACATTGCCAAACGTTTAATGGATTATGGTTTTCATGCGCCTACAGTTTCATTCCCTGTTGCAGGAACCATGATGATTGAGCCTACAGAAAGCGAAAGCAAAGAAGAAATTGATCGTTTTTGTGATGCTATGATTTCCATCAAATATGAAATTGATACTGTTTCTGCAGATGAACCTAATAATGTTCTAAAAAATGCACCGCATACTTTGGAGATGATAACTTCAGATGAATGGTATTTTCCTTATTCAAGAGAAAAAGCTGCATTTCCTTTGGAATATATACGTTCTAATAAATTCTGGCCAACGGTTAGACGTGTAGACGATGCCTATGGCGACCGAAATTTAATCTGTACCTGTGCACCGATTGAGGATTATGCTGAGGCGTAAAATATAGTTTGAACATCGTAATTTTGTTCAGAAATTCGTTGTTGCTTTTACAAATCATTTTATATTGCTCTTAAGAATTAATTAAAAGTACGTTTCGGATTTATGAATGTTAAAATTACTGGGACAGGAAGCTATATTCCTTCTAATATTGAAAAGAATGAAGATTTCCACAATCACGAATTTTTAAATGCTGATGGTTCTTCCATTAAAGCGCCTAGCGAAGTAATTGTTAAGAAATTTAAAGCGATTACGGGTATAGACGAACGTCGTTATGCCAAAAGCCATTTAAACACTTCGGATATTGCATCTTTTGCTGCTGAAAAAGCTATTGAAAATGCAAACATCAATCGTGAAGATTTAGATTATATCATTGTTGCCCATAATTATGGAGACGTTAGGCATGATAGTCAACAAAGTGATACTGTACCAAGTGTTGCCTCTCGGGTAAAGCATTTACTGCGTATTAAAAGTCCAAAATGTGTGGCTTATGATTTACTTTTTGGCTGTCCAGGATGGGTTGAAGGGGTTATTCAAGCTAACGCCTTTATTTCCTCTGGAATTGCAAAAAAATGTTTGATTATTGGAGCTGAAACATTGTCTAGAGTTATAGATCCATACGACAGAGACTCTATGATCTACAGCGACGGTGCCGGGGCTGTAGTTATTGAAGCTACCGAAGATGAAGGTGGCATTATCTCACATGAAACGGCGACTTACGCTTTAGATGAAGCCCATTTTATATTTTTTGGTGAAACAAATAATCCTGAAATAAAAGACAACAGACGTTATATAAAAATGTATGGTAGGAAAATTTATGAATTCGCACTTACCAATGTTCCCCTCGCCATGAAATCTTGTTTGGATAAAAGTGGATATAATATTACTGATGTTAAAAAAATATTGATTCATCAGGCTAATGAGAAAATGGATGAAGCTATAGTAAAGCGTTTTTATCAATTACATGAGATGGACATGCCAGAAGGTATTATGCCAATGAGCATCGGAAAACTAGGAAACTCTAGTGTAGCCACTGTACCAACGTTATATGATTTAATATTGAACGGAGGCATGGTACGACAAGAAATAAATACTGGTGATGTAATTATTTTTGCCAGTGTAGGCGCAGGAATGAATATTAATGCTATTGTTTACAAACAATAACAATGTACGAAAACACATTTCCTAACAAGCGTTTTAAACATACTATTGAATTTTTACAAAAACACGTTTCTCCTTCTGAAAAAATTTTAGATTTAGGCGTTATAAATCCGTTTTCTGAAATCATGCAACAACATGGTTATAGTGTAGAAAACACAAAAGGTGAAGATTTAGATATAAACACGTCAAACATAACATTATCAAACGCAGATGTGGTTACCGCTTTTGAAATATTTGAACATCTTCTTTCGCCTTTTACAGTTTTAAATGCCATTAAAGCTGATAAATTGGTGGCTAGCGTACCTTTAAAATTATGGTTTTCGTCGGCCTATAGAAGTAAAACCGATATGCTAGATAGACATTATCATGAGTTTGAAGATTGGCAATTCGATTGGCTACTTGAAAAGACTGGTTGGAAAATTATTGACCGACAAAAATGGACTAATCCTACTAAAAAAATAGGCATTCGCCCTATTTTAAGATGGTTTACACCTAGATATTACATTGTTTATGCTGAAAAAGTTTAGGCTTGAATTTCTACATCGTCATACCTGCGCATAATGAGTCACACACAATAGGTTTAACATTGCATTCCTTAGTGCACCAAACATTACAGCCTAAACAAGTTATAGTTGTAAATGACAATTCTACTGACGAAACTGAATCGGTTGTTGGTGGTTACACCGAAAAGCATGATTTTATTTCACTAGTTAATGTAACATCCTCGAATGCGCATTTACCTGGATCTAAAATCATCAATGCTTTTTATAAAGGTTACGAGACCCTTGACGATAACTTTGATGTGATTTGCAAATTTGATGCAGACTTGATTTTTCCAGAAAATTACCTTGAAGAACTTGCTAAGCTATTCAATGCAGATCCAAAACTAGGAATGGCCTCAGGTTTCTGTTATATTGAAAAAAATGGTAGCTGGGTTTTAGAAAACCTCACAAGAAAAGATCATATTCGCGGTGCCTTAAAAGCTTATAGAAAAGACTGTTTTCACCAAATAGGAAAATTAAAACGGTCTATGGGTTGGGACACCGTTGACGAATTATTGGCTAAATATTATGGCTGGGAAATTTTAACCGATGAAACGCTTCATGTAAAACATTTAAAGCCTACTGGTATTAGTTATAACAAGGCTTCAAAACACATGCAAGGTGAAGCTATGTACAAAATGCGCTATGGGTTTATTATCACGCTAATTTCAGCCACAAAGTTGGCTTATAAAAAAGGGAGTTTTACTTTATTCAAAGATTATATCGCCGGTTATTTTAAAGCTAAAAAGGAAAAACTAGAGTTTTTAGTTTCAGAAGATGAAGGTAAATTTATAAGACAACTGCGTTGGAAAGGGATTATGAATAAATTCCAAAAATCAAATTAAAAATTCCAAATGTCATATAAAATTTTTAGAACATCTTTAGGCTTTTGAAACCTGAAGGGCTTAGTTTTGTTTTTTGAAATTAGATACCAAGCATATGCATTCAAAATAATTGTTTGTGGTGAATTACAAAAAACATTAGTCAAAAACCCACCCTTTATAACTACTAGAAGCTTCTAACCTATCTTCAATCGCATCTTCAAGTTCTGGAAAAAAATCAATACCTGTTAATGCTTCAACCTCATCCACAGGAACAACAAATTCATACAAAGGTTTATCAGAATCTTTATGGGGCACTAAAAATGCTATCATTTTAGTGTCGCCTGAATTATTATCAATCAAAACCTTATAAAATTGATTAGGCACTGATACCTGTTCACTTCCAATTGTTTCCATTTCACCTTTTAAAACACCTGCAGTTACTACAAAAACACCATTATACTTACGTGCCCAATAACGCACTTTTTGTTCTAGCCTATTCCAAACACCCGAATTAAACTCGTGCTCTTGTGGTGTAATATTACTAGTTAAAAACGTTTCGTCATGCGCCTCTTTAGAATATCTTCTGTCTGCTGCAGGACATAAATGCCCTCTATCATAACCTGAATTTTTATAATTTCTCCAACTAGCTGCTCCTGTTTTAACCGCTTTGTCTATTTCAAAATAGGGGCGTTTGTGATTTGTATTTGAAATATGAGAGGATTTCAATTCATAAGCTACCCATTCTGCTTGTTCATGGGCCTCGCTATAAGATAATGAATAACCATTATGGTGCACCACTTGATGCGTTGTACTTGAAGGCAAAAAATATTCGTTTGTATTGTTTTTGGTCTTTTTACCTTCTGAAACCAATTCAGCTTTTTCTTCCGCTGCTAGAAAATAATCATATGCATAAACAGAGAGTACTATCGCAACTGCTAAAACAGAAAACCAAGAACGTCTTTTCATTAATCCATAACAAAATCTAGAGGTTGCCCAATCGCAAAATTGGGAAAGCTAATGCCTAAAAGTGCCGAAATAGTTGGTGCAATATCAGTAATCTCAGTTTTTTTAAACGTATAGCCTTGTTTTATTCCTTTTCCAAAAAACAATAGCGGAACATGCGTATCATAATTTAAACCGCTGCCATGTGTTGAACCTGTTTTTCCGTAAGCTATAAATGCGGGGTCGTCCAGTATTATCACATCTCCCGATCGCTTTTGATTAAAGCCTTTTTGTAACAGATTTTCAATACCATCATCAAAGTATACACTACTCATTGTTGTAGCTGTATATGTTTTATATACATTTTTATAGTTAAGTTGTTCGTTCGCCATATCTTCTTGAACGTCATCTAAATCTAAATCGAGTGCTTTTACGATATCCCTATTCAAAAATATTTGATTGTTACTTATATTTTCTACAATTTCAAGCGTACCATAGGTATCCATTAAAAATTTGTTGAACTGCTCCTTTCGTTCTGAGCGATTTATATATCCTGCTGGTATTTTAGCCGATTGTAAATACGAAGGCACTTCAATAGCGCCATGGTCTGCTGTTAAAAATACGGTGTACTCACCAACACCAACTTCGGCATCTAACGTTTTAAACAGTCGTTCTAAATCTTTATCTAACCTTATGTAAGTATCTTCAATTTCTTTAGAATTCACGCCAAAATTATGACCAATATAATCGGTACTGGAAAAGCTAACCGCCAGCACATCTGTTACTTCATCTTTTCCCAGTGCTTCAGCCTTTATTGCTGCTATAGCAAAGTCTGCAACAATGCTATTCCCAAAAGGGGTTACTTTTAAAATATTAAACCCACCATTCTTTTTGGCTAGTTTTTTTAAATTGTATGGAAAGGTAGCTGTCTCTTTTCCTTTAAAGCCCCCTTCAAAGTTGTTCAAGTCTGGTCCGCTTTCTACGTAGGTTGAAATATCGTAAAGTGTATTCCAATCTTTTAAATATGATTCTACTATTTTAGAAGCATTAAAATCTTGCACCCACTTAGGCAACTCCGCCATATAATAGGTACTCGTTACAAAATTACCTTCATCCATTCCCCTAAACCAATAAGCCGCATTCCCTGTATGTCCTGCTGGTAAAACAGCTCCTCTGTCTTTTATTGAAATCCCAATAGTTTTTCCTCTCATTTGAGTAAACAGTCTATTTTCATCTGCGAAGGTTGTTGTTTTCATTCTATGAGGAGACATACGCTCAACGTCTGATGCTGTTCCAACTCCTGAAACACCGTCATCACCCGCGCAATACACCATTTTCTTTGTTTCTTTATCGTACCAATTATTACCTATTACACCATGATATTTTGGGGTTGTTCCTGTATAAACTGACGTATGTCCGGGACCAGTATACGTTGGAACATAGTTAAAATGGTTGTTCTTGCAATTAAAACCTTCATTCATCATACGTTTAAAACCACCTTCGCCATATTTATCATAGAAACGTGTTAGATAGTCATAACGCATTTGGTCCACCACAATACCCACTACCAATTTTGGTTTTTCATTTTGGGCAATGCCATGAAAACTAAAGTTTACGACAAATAATAGGATGATTACGTACTTCATTTTATTAACATTTAATAGTATTCAAAAATACATATATTAACTATCATTATTTAAAATTAAGGTTAAATACCTCTAAGTTTTTTTTACTTTAGCAAGAAGAAAATTATATATGAAGTACCTTCATAATATTGGAGCTTATTTTTTAATGATAGTTGAAATGTTTCGGAAACCGACGAAGTGGTCCGTTATGAAACAATTAATCTTAAAGGATATTGATGATCTCATTATAGGCTCATTAGGCATTATTGCTTTTATCTCGTTTTTTGTTGGTGGTGTTATTACTATTCAAACCGCATTGAATATAGATAGCCCTTTAATCCCAAGATATCTAGTGGGTTTTGCTACTCGACAGTCTGTGATTTTAGAGTTCGCCCCTACATTTACGTCTATTATAATGGCGGGTAAAGTAGGCTCCTATATTACTTCCAGTATTGGGACAATGCGAGTTACCGAACAAATAGATGCTCTAGAGGTTATGGGAATAAATTCATTAAATTATCTAATTTTCCCTAAAACAGTGGCATTATTACTGTACCCTTTTGCTATTGCAACGGGTATGTTTTTAGGCATTCTTGGTGGTATGGCTGCTTGTGTTTTTGGTGGCTACGCAACCCTAACTGATTATATTTTAGGCATTCAAACTGATTTTGATACATTTCATGTAATTTATGCGTTTATAAAAACATTTGTCTTCGCATTCGTTTTAGCTACCATACCTTCGTTTTACGGTTATTACATGAGAGGTGGTGCCTTAGAAGTAGGTAAAGCAAGTACTACTGCTTTTGTTTGGACGAGCGTTGTGATTATTTTGTTGAACTATATAATAACTGGTATGTTGCTTGGATAATGATAGAAGTTGAAAATTTACATAAATCGTTCGGGGATGCCCATATTTTAAAAGGCATTACAACTTCCTTTGAAAAAGGGAAGACCAACCTGATTATTGGACAAAGTGGTTCAGGAAAAACAGTATTCTTAAAATGCTTATTAGGGTTATTTAATTACGAATCGGGTTCTATTTCTTATGATGGAAAAATTTACTCTAAGTTAACAGAAAGTGAAAAACGCGATTTACGAGCCAAGATTGGTATGGTGTTTCAAGGAAGCGCACTATTTGATTCCATGACCATTGCTGAAAATGTGATGTTCCCATTACGGATGTTTACGAAAATGACCAAAAGTGAAATGGAGGATCGGGCTAATTTTGTGTTGAAACGCGTGAATTTACCTGATGCCCATAAAAAAAAGCCTAGTGAAGCTTCTGGGGGAATGCAAAAACGTGTAGCCATTGCACGTGCCATTGTAAATAATCCAAAATACTTATTTTGTGATGAGCCAAATTCTGGTTTGGACCCTAAAACAGCAATTGTTATTGATAATTTAATCCAGGAAATTACCGATGAATATCAAATCACAACGGTAATTAATTCCCACGACATGAATTCTGTGATGGAAATTGGTGAGAAAATTATTTTTTTAAAAAATGGCCTGAAAGCTTGGGAAGGTTCAAATAAAACCATTTTTAAAACGGATAACGAATCGGTAACCGATTTTGTTTATTCTTCGAATTTGTTTAAAAAAGTTAGGAAAATGTACTTGGAAGAAAATGAATAAACGAAACTATAATTATTACCTTCTAAGACTTCCTAAATCCCACCTAATTCAAACGCTTTACAATTAACGTATCCAATTTTAGTTTAAACTTAAGCCAATTCTCAAACCTTTTTTTGTCTTTTGTTCTTGATGCTTCATTTGAAAGGGAATCTATCCATTTAATTTCAAAAACTGATATTGTATCCATTCTTTCAAAATTTGAAGAAATAACATTCGAGTAAGAAATCTTTTCTATTGCATCATAATTTAATTTTATTTCTTTTGTAAGTTCATCAAATGCAAGGTAATTTTTTTCTAAGAGCGTAAGTTGCTTAACCTTGTTTTCAAGAAATCTAATTTTCTCGGTTTGCGACAATAAATCTAGAGAGTCTCTAGCTCTTAACTCTTTCATATATTTGAAATTATCTAAACCTTGACTTTTACTTTGATTAAAAATAAGTTGTGTACCCTCAGCTAATGCAGGATATCCAGATAAACGACTTTTTAATACATCGATTGTGGTCTCTGGTATTTCATCCAATCCGAAAGAATTTAAAAGAATCATATTATCCTTATTGCCTCCGTATTTATATGTAGAATTACTTTTAATGTACTCTGCGTGAGGCAATGCACTTAATTCCTTATCCACAAACAATGCCGCATCTCTTTTAAAATTACTTTCCTTATAAACATCAACAAAAGTAAAACTAGCAGGAATCATTACGATAATTGCCAAAACCGTAGCTATTCTAGATATTAATCTACGTTTTTTGGAGTTAGCGTATCGCAACATAGGAAACCTTAAAAGCTTTAAAACAATAAAGGTTGCTAAAGCAATAAAAATGGTGTTGATCGTGAATAAATACATTGCTTGTCCAAAGTACACCAAATTGCCTTTTGCTAATCCGTAGCCAGCAGTACAAAGTGGGGGCATTAATGCCGTGGCAATAGCTACTCCAAAAATAACTGACGCTATAGTCCCTTTTTTGGTTCTTGCAATTATAAGTGCCAACCCTCCAAAAAAAGCGATTAGCACATCCCTAATATCAGGTTTTACACGACCTAACAGTTCAGAAGTATCTTCACTAAGTGGAAAAAAACGAAAAAACAGAAATGCTGTTAATAAACTAAGTACAATCATAATTGCCAAGTTTATTAAAGAACGCCTTAAAGTATCCACATCATTAATTGCTATGGATAACCCAACACCAAGAATTGGCCCCATTAAAGGAGAAATTAACATGGCCCCAATAACTACTGCCGTAGAATTTGCATTTAAACCTACTGAAGCTACAAAAATTGAACAAATTAGAATCCAAGCCGTTGCTCCCTTAAAGGAGATATCACCCTTAATTGCTTGAATAGTTGCATCTCTATCAGTGTCCTCTCGAAAATCAAGAAGTTCGTTTAAGAATTTTTTTGTGCTCGTCAACAAACCTTGAGCATCTTTTTTTACCTCTTCTTTAGATTGCTCAACATTATGTTCCTTTTTTAACTCCTCTTCAGAAAAATTAAACTTATTTTCTTCCATTCTGTATTTAAGTTATATCCATTCATTACGAATATAATACAAAATAGAATAGGTTATACCCAAGTACTAACCGTAATTTTCCCCAAATTTATCCTTTACCGCTTTAAGTGTTTTCTTGATATCTTGTTCCTTTGATTTTGGATAAATCAGTAAAACATCCTCCTTATCTACGATAATGTAATCGTCTAAACTGTCAAGAACAACAATTTTATTATTGGCAGTACGAATCATATTTCCCGAAGCATCGTTTATTAAAGTTCGAGCATTAACAATGGCATTATTAGACTCATTTTTATCTAATTTATCATACAAACTACCCCAGGTTCCTAAATCGTTCCAATCAAATTCTGCAGCTATTACAAAAACATTATCCGATTTCTCCATAATGGCATAATCCACTGAGATATTTTCAGCCTTAGGGTAATTCTCTTTGATAAAGTTGCTCTCAGAATTTGTATTGTAATACCCGACACCGCTTTCAAAGAGTTCGAATAACTCAGGTTGATTGTTTTTGAAAGCATTTACGGCACTTTTTACACTCCACATAAAAATACCTGCATTCCACAGGAAATTACCTTGAGCGATAAACTTCTTTGCAGTTTCATAATCTGGCTTTTCACGAAACTGATTCACCGATTTTATAGAACTATCTGAAGTTTTATCGAACTCTATGTAACCATATCCAGTATTTGGAAAAGTTGGATGGATACCAAGCGTCATTAATGCATCATTTTCTGAACAAAAATCAAAAGCTTCTTTTACGTTCTTAGAAAAGGTAACTTCATCTTCAATCCAATGATCACTTGGTGCCACAATCATTACTGCATCAGGATTTTCTTTTTGAATCTTTAAGGATGCATATAAAATACATGGTGCTGTATTTCTCATTGCAGGCTCTAAAACAACTTGTCTTTGCTCAACTTCTGGTAGTTGCTCTAAAACCAAGTCATTATAACGCTCATTGGTTAAAATTAAAATATTTTCTTTTGGAATTAAATGTGATAATCGTTGAAATGTTTTTTGTATCAAAGTATCACCTGTCCCTAACATATCATGATATTGTTTTGGAAAATCCTGAGTACTTACAGGCCAAAATCTAGATCCAACACCTCCTGCCATTAATATGGCGTAATAATTTTTATTCATTGTTTTCATTTATCAGTTCTACTTCTGCGTTATGATTAAACAGGTATAGTTTTCCTGTATTGACTTCAATACATTCAAAACGTTTTACACGTTTTTTACCCATTTTAAATATTCTACCGTTATGTAATTTGAATAGTCTTCCAAACGGAATTTCAAAAATATAAGTTTTATTATTGAGTATATCAAATTCTTTTAAGGCCAATGCCAATTTAATATCAGTATCACTACTAGCTTTTGGGTTTTTAAAATGTGAAGCTAGCAATGGTAGTAGCTTATTTGGGAAAATCTCAGGATTTAAAAAGGGTAACATTAAATGCTGAAATGTTCGCTTCCATTCAACACCGTGAGGTTTGATAAACCTCCCATATTTTTGAAACGCCTCAAAATGAGCAATTTCGTGAATTAAAGTAATAAGAAACTTATATTGGTTTAAATTTGAATTTATAGTGATTTGGTGTTTGCCATTAGGTAAAGGTTTGTAGTCTCCATGTTTGGTTTTACGTTCCTTTTTTATTTTCACAACCAAATTATCATGCTCTAAAAGCGAATTCACCTTCGGAATTGCTTGTGTTGGAATGTGATTTTGGATTTGGTTTTGCATCATCACAAAAATAAAAGAAAGTTTAAAAATAAATTAATGAATCAGCCTGAATTAAAACTAGTTTCTTAAGGAACAATATAAAGTTTCTAGCTTATGAATTGTTATATTTACAAGCGAAATTTAATTCAACTTTTTTATATTTTTATAATGTTTGAAGATTATCCAAAAAAACGACTTCCACTCTCTAAAGAAATTGAAAATATCTATATCAAGCATTATAAATCTAACAGAAATGGCAGTACTGCAGCATCTGGAATAGCTAAAAAAATGGAGCAATGGCTTCATAAAAAAGTTAGCGAAGATGTTGATAAAATACATTCAAAAAAAACTTTAGAAATTGGTGCTGGAACATTAAACCAACTCAAATACGAAAAATCCAGCCATTATGATATAATTGAACCGTTTGAAGCACTATATAAGGATTCTCCTTTTTTAAAAGATATCAGCACTATATATGAAGATATTGATGACATTGATTTAGAAAAAAAATACGACCGTATTACATCCGTAGCAACATTTGAGCATATTTTAGATTTACCAAAAGTAGTTGCTAAATCATGCTTGTTAATGGAATATAATGGAACGTTACGCACTAGTATTCCTAATGAAGGAACTTTTTTATGGACTTTAGGTTGGAAACTAACTACAAGTATAGAATTTAAATTAAAGTATGGTTTAGATTATTCAAATCTTATGAAACATGAACATGTAAACAACGCAAATGACGTGGATGAAATACTAAACTATTTTTACGGCACCAATATTTGCAAAGTTTTCGGTATAAGTAAAAATATTGGATTTTATAGATTCTATGAAAGTAAAAATCCTAACATAGAAAGAGCCAAAGCATATCTTAAATCTATTAAATGAATTTTACGCTCACCAATACGCAAACAATCTTAACCTACTTTTGTACAGCATTATTAATCTGCTTTGGACTAAATCTAGATATATTTAAAGACTATGCATTTTTAGATGCTTACGAATTAATATATACCGCCGATAGAGTCGACAATTTTTATTCTTTATTTATCGAAAATGGAAGACCCTTATACGGTATTTGGTGTGAGTATTTGTATGGCTATTTTTTTGAAACTATTACCGAATTAAAATGGCCTAGGGCTTTTGCCACTCTATGTTGTATTGTTTTTTCTACCCAACTATTTAAGTTTTTAATTAGTATAGGGTTTAAAACATACGAATCTGGGGTTTTCGCACTTTTAGTCTTAGCATTACCCACGTTTACAGTATATTTTGCCTGGAGTACAACTTCACAAATACCTTTATTACTTATAACTAATTTTTACGCAGGAGAACAATTACTTAAAGGTTTTAACAAACAAAGAGTTTTATGGGTACCTGTTATTGTAAGTCTTTTAATCATAGTTACATCTATGTTTTTGTATCAGTCTACTGCTACAACTTTTATTTTACCATTCTTAATAAAAACTATTAAAACAAACGAATTTGATTTAAAGGTTGTTCAAAAATATATTGTCTTTACTTTTTTTTGTTATCTATTTTATTACCTAATTTTTAAGCTTACCATAAACATTTCAGGACTCGAAGCAGCTAATAGAACATCGCCTAACCTCTTAGTTTTTACTAAAAAAATTATTAAGTTTTTTATTTTTGAACTCAGAACTTTAGTGAAAAATAGTGGTTTTTTAATACTTCCTAAATTATCATTGGTAATTGGCATAGTTTCTTTTTGTGGGTTTTTCATTCTTAAAAAGAAGCAAAAAATAGGTTTATATTTTTTATCCAGTTTAATTTTGGTCCTACTATTTTGTTATTCGCCATACCTATTGTCCGGTCAAAACTATTTTTCATTAAGAACAATTTCCACTACTGCAATAGTCGTACTTTTTTATCAATTCTATTTTTTAAGATATTTAGCATTGAAATATAAAAAATTAAAATTTGGACTAGTCTTTTTAACTATTTCGATACTAGTCTTATCTTTGTTTAACCAAAAAAAATATGTTGCTGGTTTGCAACATAAAGAGTACCTTATATTAAAAAAATCATTTGAAAGCTTTGATATAAATAATGTTGACAAACTAACCATTATCATACCTAAAAATGACCATTTACAAAAATACGGAAATTTAAAAAATGGTTTTTCAGATGAGTTTGGGCGTTTATCTTCAGCAAAAATTTGGGCACCAAATCATTTATTTTCTCAAATAAAATGGGAGCAAAAAAATACTAAAACAAAAGAAGAAGTATTTCCTGTTGGGAATATAACTGTTTCTACACTAGAAAATTTAAAAAATAGAAACCCCAAAAACACTATAAACCTTGAAGAGTTATTTATAATAAAAATTCCTAAAAAGTAAAACTATTCAATGTTTGTTTTTTTAACCAAATAATGTGGTCTGTTTTTACTCTGCATGTAAATTTTACCAATATACTCTCCAATAATCCCTAGTAAAATCATATTAACACCTCCAATAAAAAGCACACTCAAAATCACAGAAGTCCAACCCTCAATAGTCTTATCCGTAAAGCTTGAAACATATAATATATAAATGGAATAAATTACAGTAAAAAAAGAAATAAAAGCGCCTAATAATACTGCATATCGTAGTGGTTTTACAGAAAATGAGGTAATGCCAGTTGTTGCAAAATTCAACATTTTCTTAAATGAATATTTAGTTTTCCTGTAAACCGTTTATCAGAATTATACTCAACCGCGATTTGCTTAAAACCTACCCAACTGACTAAACCTCTATAAAACAAATGATATTCAGATATATCTTTAACAAGTATATCGACTATTTTTTCATCTAAAAGTCTAAAATCTGCCGACCCCTTTTTTAATTTTACATCTGTAAGATAATTTGAAAGCTTATAAAAAAGAGTTGAAGACAAACGCTTAAAAGGATTTGTGAAATTATCTTTTCTAACAGTGTAAACAATATCATAGCCTTCTTTCCATTTATTTATCAAAGATTTCAAAACTCCTGGTGGATGTTGCAAATCAGCATCCATAGTTATTACACAATTACCTGATGCATTTTCTAAACCAGCTCTTAATGCGCTTTGATGACCAAAATTTCTAGAGAAAGATATGTATTTAACAGCTTTATCACTAGCTGATAATTTTTCAATAATCGAAAGCGTACTGTCGTTGCTATTGTCATCAATAAAAATAAATTCAATTTGTTTCTTGTCTAAAGTAGACTTGATCTTGTTATATAACTCAACTATATTACCTTCTTCATTATAACAAGGAATTACAATACTTGCAGTTATATCTTTTTTGGAATCCATTTTCATTTTTAAAAAAATTAGTAATTATTTGAAACAACCAATTTAGCATCACAATTTACACTCTATAATATATAAAAAACCCCTAAAGACAATTGGATTAAATTTAAAAAAAAGCAGCTATTGAATAATCTCTATAAGTCGTGACATAGATTTAAAAGTTTTAGTAGCCAATGCTTCCAACTCATTTTTATAATCGTGTTCTGTATACCCAAATACATCAAAACCTCCGGCCAGAGCAGCTTTGACGCCTGAAATACTATCTTCAATAACTAAACATTCATTTGGATTAAAACCCATTGTTTTTGCTGCCCATAAAAAAACATCAGGCTTTGGCTTCCATTTTTGTATGGCGTAACAGCTAAAAATTTTATCTTCAAAATAAGGTAATAATCCTGTAACCTCAAGGTTTAATCTTATTTTATTTTCTGGCCCACTAGAGGCAACACAAAACGGAATTTCCAAATTTTTAACTACATCTATTATACCATTTATAGGCTTAATATTCTCTCTAAAAGCCTCAAAGGTATTAATTCGATAATCTTGTTCGAAATGTATTGGTAACGGTTTGTTAATTCTTTCAGAAATAACATGCATGCATAAATTAAGCGCTTTTCCTTTTAAATCTATAAGAGATTCTTTAAAATCCATATTGGCACCCAATTCGTTTGCCATATCAACTAAAACACCAATGGCTATAGATTCACTATCTATCAAAACCCCATCACAATCAAAAATAATACACTTATAGCTTTTACTCATAATCTTACCGTTTTAACGTAAAATGACCAATTACTTCACGTTCGTTGTTCAATTTAGCAACAAACCAATAATCAGAAGTCATCAATTGTTTCCCGTTAAATGTTCCATCCCAACCTTTACTATTTCCAGCAAGTTGTTTAATTAGCTTTCCATACCTATCGTAAATTAACACTTTAGCATTAGGGAATTTCTGTAAGCCTTTAATTTGCCAAGTATCGTTTATACCATCACCGTTGGGCGTGAAATATTTTGGATAATCCACTAAAATAATGGTTTGTGAACCTACACCACAACCTATTTTATCTTTGTAGTAAACGGTGTATTCCCCTCCTACCAAATCATTAAATATGTTTGAATCTTGATACCTTATGCCATCCAATGAATATTCTAGTGCATCTTTTACTTTTGGTATGATCTCAATATAATTAGCATCAGATAGTTCATTAATTTTAATATCTCCAATTTCAGGTGGTTGTGATTGCTCCAACCTAAATTTAAACGAATTTTCACATATAACCCCTCCAACATCACTCGATACTGTTACTGAATATTCACCAATTAATGCTATATCGGCTTCAAATGTATTTGAAATTAAGGTACCATCCTCATACATCCATTCCCATGTAAGAAATGCAGGGTCTAAACTTAAAGAAATTGATGGGTCTGAATTACAAATTAAATACTCGTCCTGCAATTCAATTTCTGGCCTTTGAACCGAGAGTTCAACAAAGTTACTTTCTGTACAGTTTTCAGTAGATTCCAACTTAACCCTATACAAATCGCTATTAATTAAGTCCTCCGGTATGGTTACCGAAATTGAACCGCTTGTATTAGATGAAATACTTTCTAACAAAGTAGCGTTGCTAAAATTACCTTCACCATCACTCAAATAAATAGAAAACGTAGTGTTGGGCAAAAACTGACCCAAAAGCGTGTAAGACACATCAAAACTACTTCCTGGGCACAAAGGTTGAGATATTTGGCTATCTATAGTAATACCTTTAAGAATATTATCATATACTGAAGTAAAAATTTGCCCTTCTTTTGAATATACGACAACAACATCACTATAGGTATGATTAATTTCTAAATTATGGCTGTCGCCCAAGGCCACTATCACAGGCGAATCAAATGTTTCTCCTTGATCGTAGCTTACATTAAACAATAATTCCCCTGCTGCATTTTTATAACCATCAATCAAAGTGCCTCTATCATCTGCAACCAAAGTTCTTCCATTTTCCTTACCATCATTCACTCCTAAAGACACTAAAAAATTTTCACCTGTATTGACATTTATTTTATATCCAATATCGTTTGTCTCACCCCCACCACCAACAAAAATAAAATCACCGCAAGGTCCTTCACTTAAGGCGTAACTTGAGAAAAAAATTCTGGGCACATTTTGAAAACTAACAGGTTGGTATGTAACACCTGAATCTAAACTCTTGAAAAGATATAATGTTGGATCATCTGCAGGCACATAAACTACGCCATTTTTATCTGTTCTTACATCCGCATAAATATAGCCAGGAAAACTACGTGATCTAAAAACACCTTCGCCATAATTATCATTAGCATAAACTACAGACCCTAACCTATCAATAATATATACCATGTTTTTATAGGTAGTCATGTGTACAGCATCCCCTCCTCCACTACCTATAGTTACAGGTAGGCTAAATGTATTTCCTCCATCAGTACTTTTTGAAAAAAGAATTGAAGTCCCTTGTAACCAAGCTACAAATACATCACCTCTATCATTTACCGCAATTTCAGTTTCTCCAATCGCATTAGCCACTAAAACACTAGGTAAAAAGCTTTGACCCCTATTTGCACTTTTAGCAACCCTAATTCCCGAAGTCCCACTATAAACAACATATATTTCACCTTCTTTATTAATGGCAATATTTCTGCTAGTATTTGCTTGACCTATGGAATTACTAGTATGCGCAACGTCACTTACCAAAACATCTGAATATAGAGGTGTTTGGGCAAAACTTAAAGATATACAGATTAAAGCTGTATAAAGAACAACTAATCGGTAATTGACATTTAGGGCTATATATAGTTTTAAGGTTTGTATTTTTTTGAATTTACTTGTTAGTTGAATAACGCAATATTAAAGAACGCGTTATTTCTAATATATTATTATCGTTAAACGCCTACAATAATGGTTAAATTTGATAAATTATTTGTGAATTACTTAGGGTGTAGAATTAGAAACTTGTAATAATTTCCCGTTGTAGTATTTATTTCCAGTTAATGAAAAATTAAAAATATATTGCGCCATTTCTAAAGCTGTTATTGGTGCTTCGTAGCCTGGAAAGGCTTCTTCCAACATTTCGGTTTGTACCGCGCCTAAGGCTAAAACGTTAAATGAGATTCCTGACTCTTTATACTCTTCAGCCAATAATTCTGTTAATGTAATTACTGCTGCCTTGCTAGAACTATATGCTGCCAGCCCGGGAAACTTCATACTACCTTGCACGCCTCCCATTGAACTTATAGTTACCACATGGCTTTTGTTTTCCATAAAAGGCAAAACAATTCTCGTAAGCTCAGCAACGCCATAGACATTAGTTTTATAAACATTTTCAAAATCTTTTATTGTAGTCTGTGAAAAAGACTTGTTTAACAGTGCGCCAGCATTGTTAATGAGAATATCTACCGTTTTCCACTCTGTTTTAACAAAATTCTCTACTGCTTCGTATGAATTGTTATTATTTAAATCAAAAGAAAAACAAGTCACATTATTTAATTTTAAATTTTGGACAGGTTTTTCATTTCTAGAAAGTGCCAACACATTATGTCCTGCTTTTGAAAATAACTGTACCAATTCAAATCCAATACCCCTACTTGTTCCTGTAATTATAATATTCTTACTCATAATTCATTTTAATTTCTTTTGATGCTACATTTACCATACCCTCTATTGCAGGAATCATCTTATTTATAAAATTTGTCATATGTTCAAAATCCATTTTATCCGTTTCGTCATCTACATGATGATAGTATTCAAAATTTGTAAAGTCAAAGGTTGAAATAGCATGTGCCGGAACATTAAACGCTTTATAAAATGGGTAATTATCAGAACGCATGAATAATTGAAACTGCTTTGCTTTAGGTAAAAAACCTATAATTTCTGAACCAGCATATCTATTCAACTGATCTGCAATATTAGATTTTCCATAACCAGAAACGTAAGCCATAATTTCATTTTCAGCCCTAGGTACACCAATCATTTCAAAATTTATCATTGTATACAAATCGATATCAGTGGCCTTAAGGCGTTCAGCTAAATGATAAGATCCTTTTAAACCCATTTCTTCCGCTGCATATAGTGTGAATAATATACTCCGCTTACTATTTTTAGTTTTTGCGAAATATTTAGCCCATTCTAAAACAGCCACAGTCCCTGAGGCATCATCGTTTGCGCCGTTTGCAATGGTGTCACCATTTACCTCTTTTCCTTTACCTATATGATCGTAATGCGCACCAAGAATTATAAATTCTTTTTTTAGATATGGGTCGTTTCCTTCTAAATACCCAACAATATTGTATCCAATAATATCTTTAACATTAAAGCTATCGCGATAGGTTTTAAAATACGGTTGAATTTTATTGTCTTTAAAAAAGGTTTCAATAAATACTGCTGCCTTTTCTATGCCTGCCGTTCCTGTTTGCCTACCCTTTAGTTCATCTGAAGCCAAATATGCCATACTCTGCCTTACAGATTCTAAATTAGCGTTAGTATTAACACTTACTCCATCTTTACCATCTTGCCCATCTCTTCCTTGCATTCTAATAGCACAAGACGCTATTAGTATTAAAAACAAAAGTGAGATATATTTTTTTATACTTTTCATTTTTATGTTAAAGATAAAAAACCTGCTTCAATCTTATTGAAACAGGTTTTAAATATTTGCTTTTACCCTTTTTACTGTAAACAGGGTAATATTGATTACACCAACATAGTTACAGGATTTTCAATATAACCCTTCAAGGTTTGAAGGAATTGAGCACCTGTTGCACCATCAACCGTTCTATGGTCACAGGCCAATGTTAACTTCATAGTATTTCCAACTACAATTTCTCCATTTTTAACTACTGGTTTTTGAACAATGGCTCCAACTGATAAAATTGCTGAATTAGGCTGATTAATAATCGACGTGAAATAGTCTATACCAAACATACCTAAATTAGATACTGTAAATGTGCTACCAGACATTTCATCTGGAGTTAATTTTTTATTTCTCGCTTTTCCAGCAAGTTCTTTTACCTCAGCTCCTATTTGTGGTAAGCTTTGCTCGTTTGCAAAACGCACTACAGGTACAACCAATCCATCAGGCACTGCAACCGCAACACCAATATGTACATGATTGTTTAAGCGCATTTTATCATCAAACCACTGCGAATTTACTTGCGGATGTTGTTTTAATGCTAAGGCGCACGCCTTAACAACCATATCGTTAAATGATATTTTCGTGTCAGGAATAGAGTTGAACTGTGTTCTAAAAGCAATGGCATTATCCATATCAAACTCAACCGCCAAGTAATAATGTGGCGCAGAGAATTTAGATTTAGTTAAAGACTTCGCAATAGCTTTACGCATTTGAGAATTTGGTATCTCATCAAAATCTTCTTGACCAGATGGTACAAATTTACCAACTGCTGCTGCCCCTGCTGCAGGTTCGTAATTCTCTATATCTCTCTTAATAATACGTCCGTTTTCACCAGAACCTTGAACTTTGGTTAAGTTGATTCCCTTTTCTTCAGCTAATTTCTTAGCCAATGGTGATACAAAAACACGGCCATCTTCCGTAACAGGAGTTGGCGCGGGTGCTTTGGCTTTTGTTTCTGTTTTGGCTGGTGCAGCTTTTGCAGCTTCTGGTTTAACTTCAGCTTTAGGCGCTTCTTCCTTATTAGCGGGTGCTGATGATGCTGAGAAATTCGCAGCAACTCCAGAAACATCCGTGCCTGCAGGACCAATAATAGCTAAAAGTGAATCTACTTTTGCAGATTCTCCTTCTTTCAATCCTATTTCTAATAAAGTTCCTGATTGGAATGATTCAAATTCCATAGTGGCTTTATCGGTTTCTATTTCGGCCAAAATATCGCCTTCTTCAACAGTATCTCCAACATTCTTTAACCAAGTAGCTACCGTTCCTTCTTCCATGGTATCACTTAAACGTGGCATAGTAACAACTATAACACCTTCTGGCAATTCTTGAGAAGTAGCTGCAGTAGTAGCTCCACTTTCTTGAGATTCTTCAGCAGCGGCACTTGGAGGATCTTCAGTCTGAGCTTCTTCGGTCTTATCAGTCGAATCAGTTCCTCCTCCATTTAAAATGTCAGATATATCTTCACCTTCTTCACCGATAATGGCCAAAAGTTCATCCACTTTTGTGGTTTCACCTTCCTGAACGCCTATATGTAATAAAGTGCCTTCATTGAAAGACTCAAACTCCATAGTAGCCTTATCTGTTTCAATTTCAGCTAAAATATCACCTTCTTCAATCTTATCTCCTACTTTTTTTAACCAAGTTGCGACCGTTCCTTCTTCCATGGTGTCGCTCAAACGCGGCATATTTACAACTATTGCCATATCTTATAATTTGTGTGGTATAAATGGATAATCTTCCTGCTCGTAAACCATATCGTATAATTGCTGCACTTCTGGGAATGGAGATTCCTCTGCGAACTTCTCACATTCGGCAACTTTAGCCTTTACACGCTTATCAATTTCTTTTATCTCGTCTTCAGTAGCGTATTTCTTTTCAAGGATAACATCTTTAACCTGTGTTATTGGGTCAATTTTTTTATATTCCTCTACTTCATCCTTTGTCCTGTAATGCTGCGCATCAGACATGGAGTGTCCTCTATAACGGTATGTTTTTAATTCTAAAAATGTTGGTCCGCCACCTTTTCTTGCCCGCTGTATAGCTTCATCAAAAGCTTCTGCTACTTTCACAGGATTCATTCCGTCAACCGGTGAGGAAGGCATTTCGTATCCTAAACCTAGCTTCCAGATATCATCATGATTTGCTGTACGTTCTACTGAAGTTCCCATAGCATAACCATTGTTTTCACAAACAAATACTACCGGTAAATTCCAAAGCATTGCAAGATTAAACGTTTCATGCAAAGACCCTTGTCTTGCTGCTCCATCTCCAAAACAGCATAAAGTAACCGCATCACTACCATGGTATTTATCGCCAAAAGCAATTCCTGCTCCTAATGGAATTTGGCCACCAACAATACCATGCCCACCATAAAAACGGTATTCTTTGGAAAAAATATGCATAGAGCCTCCCATACCTTTTGAAGTTCCTGTTGCTTTGCCGTACAATTCTGCCATAACTCGCCTAGGATCTTCCCCCATGCCTATTGGCTGAACGTGATTACGGTAGGCAGTAATCATTTTATCTTTAGTCAAATCCATAGCGTGTAAAGCACCTGCTAACACAGCCTCTTGACCATTATATAAATGAAGAAATCCTCTTACCTTTTGTTGTATGTATACTGCGGCAAGTTTGTCTTCAAACTTCCTCCAGAATAACATGTCTTCGTACCATTTGAGGTAAACCTCTTTTGTGATTTTTTGCATCAACGAATTTTTATGGTTATTTGCGAAACACAAAAGTAATACTTTACTAGGTATTGGAAAAACCCTTTATGACTGAAAGTGGAAAAAATGTGAAAAAACTAGAAATTATATCTTTTTTTAGACGAATCTTTTAATTCAATAAAAATCAACTAAAATTTTAAAATAATAAATGCCCTATAATTGAGATTTATCAAAAATTAGAGGCAACAAATTTTCTAAAGAATTGGATTTCATGACCTTCCCTGAAGTACCCATAAAATAAATTTCGATAGGTGATTTTTGCCTAACCTCATATTCTGCAATAGCCTGCCTACAAGCTCCACAAGGAGGAATAGGTTGAGACGTTTTACCTTTTAATGAGCCGGCAACGATTGCTATTTTTAAAAAATTAGCTTTTGGGTATTTTGCTCCTGCATAATAAATCGCCGTTCGTTCTGCACACAAACCTGATGGATATGATGCATTTTCTTGATTATTACCAGTGATTACCTCATCATTATCCAACAATATCGCTGCGCCTACTGCAAAATTTGAGTATGGTGCGTGTGCATCTAAACGTGCTTTTTTTGCTGAATTTATCAATTTACTTACTTGCGGTGGTAACTGATTTTCATTTTCAAAAACAAATAATGCTGTTTCAATTTTTATTTTTTTCATAAGTAAACTAAGCTGTACTTAAAAATACAATTCCTTTTTAAACAAAAAAAACTATTGCCCAAAGAACAATAGTTTTTTTGTTTAATTAAAAATAGACGTTTTCTAATATTCAAAATACTCGCCAGCTCCAATATTGAAAGTAAGCGAGAACCTTAACGTGTTTTCAAGAGGACTTTGTACCCTCGACGCTGAGAACAAATAAGATAAATCTATATTTATAACATTGTATTTGAAGCCAGCACCAAGAGCTAAAAACTTTCTTGCCCCCTTTTCCTCGGCTTCATTAAAATATCCTGCTCTAAAAGCGAATGAGTCTTGGTATAAATATTCTGCACCAAGCGACCACGTAAATTCTTTTAATTCTTCACTGAAACCGCCAGGAGCATCACCAAAGGATTGGAACATCCCCGATAAGAAACCTACATCATCTGATTGTCCTTGAAAAATTACATTTTCACGTGTTGGGTTTGCATCTAAATCATCAATATCTTCCTCGTATGTTCCGTTGCCGTTATTATCTGTAAACCCATATTCATCGCCCAAAATTGGTGGGGTTGGCACCAAAAGTTTTGCTACTTCGGCCGTTACAGATACTTTGTTGTAATCATCAAATATAAAATCAAATCCACCTCCCAGTCTTAATAATGTAGGTTGAAAATTTTCTACACCACCATCATCATATTTAAACTTAGGACCGATGTTTTGTATGGCGAAACCACCCCTCCAACGTCCATTAAAATCGTTATAGGCAGTCTCCTCACTTTGATAATATCCCGAAATATCTACTCCAAATGTATTTGCTGAAGACGCATCGTTATTACCAACATTCAATCGTAAATCAGATCGTAAGTAGCGCATGGCTACAGACATTGCGAATTGATCTGAAAGCCTTAAGGCGTAAGACGCATCAATAGTAAGTTCGTTTGGTCGCTGTATTAAGGCTTCAGAAAACTCATCAGCTCGAAACTCGATATCCCCTAAAGAAAAGTATTTAAAACTTGCTGCGAAAGAGCTACGTTCATCAATTCTATTAAAATAGGTGACGTTACCTAAAAATATATCGTTTACAAGTTTACTTAAGTATGGTGTGTAGCTAATACCAACACCTGATTTAGCTTCAGAAAATACATATTTCGAAGAGTTCCACTGTTGTGAAAATGCATCGACTGAGGTTGCAACACCCATATCCCCCATTGCAGCAGCCCGTGCATCTGGTGCAATTAATATGAAAGGCACTCCTGTAGTAATAACACGAGAATCATTTTCATTAGGAATAATTACGGTTTGCGCGGTTAAGTTTAGCGTAAATACTAATGCAGATAACGCTATTAGTGTATTCTTCATAGTTGAGTTTTATAGTTGCAAATATAATTTTTTATTACAGTATCACAAGTTTCTCTATCTTCTCCACTTTCTTATTGAGAAGATTAGATTTTACGGTTAGCTTGTAAACATAAACACCTTTTCCAATTTTATCACCAAAATCGTCTCTTCCGTCCCAAACAATGTCTTTAGATAGAGAACTTGTTGCTTTTATACCTCCAGATGTTTGTCCGTTTAACGTTCTCACCAATTTTCCAGAAACCGTGAATATTTGTATAGAAACGTCTAAAGGTTCCGAACTATTGTGATTAAACCAAAATTCTGTATAGTTAACAAACGGATTTGGATAATTCAATACATTATTGATGACCAATTCCTGATTTTCATCAAACACTATAAATTGAATCTCAGCTGTTGACGAGTTATTGTAAACATCCCAAGCTTTTAATGTTAGCGTGTGCAACCCGGGTTCTAAATTTCTAAACGGAAAACTTACGGTTCCTTTTTGGTAATCATCTACTTCTGTTTCGTAATAATCGTTTAAAATAAAAGGATTTGTCTCATCACCATCAATTATCGCTGATATATCATGACCGATACCACTTGCGGTATTTATGCCATTTGCATCTTCTAACTTCGCAAGAAGTGTAGGCGATTCGTTTGTTATGCCCCCAGAAACAAAGTTTTCATCGTTCATGTAAAGTGTAATAACTGGACCAATGTTATCTACTTCGGCATTTTCGTTAACGCCTCCAATTCTAATATTGGCAACATCTCCACCTGATTGATCTTCAGACAATTGTTCGTTTTTTGCATAAAAACTTACCCTTCCCAGACCTACAGGTATGGCAATATCCTTGGGTACTACAAAATCAAATTCAAATCGACCATTTGTAACTGAAGCTTGCCCTCTAAATACAATAGGCCCGAGTGTCTTAAAATCCATCACTACTAGTTCCCCTCCGTTTGTGATACCATCATTAGCCAAAGTTTTTCTGTCGATAAACTTATCGTAGATCGTAGTAGATACTATTCCATTGTAATTGTTCAATAGATTACCATTTACATCGGTAACTTCTCCAGCAAACTTTATTTTACTAAGTGCTTTTAAAGTATCGGTAGACTGAGCAATAGGTACATCGTTTATTTCTGTTAAACGAATATTTGGTTTTGCAAAAGCTAATTTCATAGCAGGGTCGCCAATGTAAAACACTAAACGCCTTTGTCCTGCAAAACCAATGCTTTGGTCTGTTTTTGTTAGTCTTAAAGCTTCAGCTGCAGATGGGTATTCGTAATCTTGGTATGTATCATTATCACTAAACGAAAATAAATATTGCCCCAAGGTATTATTAAAGTTTATACCGAAATTAACAAAAACTTGTCGTGTAGTTGTAATTAAACTTATCGCACCTGCCTGTTTATTCCAATAGGTAAATTCTCCTGCAGTTTTTCTAAATGGATTATCGAACTTCGTAAATTCGCATGTTACTGTTACAAAGCAATTAAACTTACAAAAGTTCTTAAAGTTTTCTATCGAAGGAATATCTAAAAGGCGCTCTTCGGATAACCCATCTTCACCTCCATGCCCAAAATAGTTTACCACTAAAGCTCCACTATCTATAGCATTAGAAAACTCCTCAACCGCATCTGGATATCTTTCACCTCCAGCAGAAGATTCTTGTTTAAATGAATCTGCATGTATTTTCACTACGTTAACAAATGGCTTATTTGCAGTAACTAGGTTGCCGACATTATCCGTAGTTTCTTGAATAATACCTTCCCAATCTTTATCCACATCGTCAGATACCACCACATAGTTATTTCGCCATCGCCCAAAGGATTCTTTAGCATAATACGTCTCAATTTTATCTACCAATTCTCTTGCTCTTTGTGGCGTATCTGCCAGAATACGTCCAACAGCTATATCTAGTCGGTCACTATTAGACATAGTACCTTCGTTATCATCCATCATACCGAAAAAATCATCTGAAACAAACGAATTGGTGAGATTCAAACTACTGTAAGAATGCCATGAAGGAACTATATTGGTATTATTGGGAATTCTATCTTTATAATCGTAAGAACCATCTCCAAATAAGCATAAATATTTAATTCTTTTATCTGGGGCACTAGCATTATCATAAATATATTTTACCAAATTGCGAATAGCAGCAATATCTTGATTTCCTGTGCTAAACTCTGTGTATATTTCTTTTAGTCCAACTACTTTAACGTTGAGACCATATTGATTTTTATTAATCTCAGCTAGTCTTTCAGCTTGATTTATCATGTTGTTAGGAGCAACAATTAAATAATCAATATCTTGAAAACTGCCATTATCGCCATTAAAAATCGTGCCTTTTATATTTTGATTTCTTACTGTTGTATCTCTATCGAGCTTTGGTTGATAATAATCAGATGGCGATAAGGCGACATAAATTCGCTCTTCACCCATTTCTGAAGTAAAGCTAAATATAGTTTCCGCATCGCTATTTTCAACATTTTTTATATCGTAAATGTTAGTAATATCCCAAACCTCTGCTAATTTAGATGCATTAGAAATACTGTATTGAGCGACACCTGAATTATTGGCTACGTTGTTGTTTTTAAATTGAAATTGCCTATTGTTAAATTTTAGTAATCTTGTTGCTTCCACAGAAATATAATCCAAATAAGCTTGAGAACTTGGATTAGATTGATTGTTATAAGTTAGGTTCACCGTAATATCACTGCTTGTTAAGTTCACCGCTCCTGAATAAAATGCTGCTGAACCAATTACTGTATTACTGGTAGTGCCAAAATTTAAATTCTGTTCTAAAACATCATTTACACGTACTTCCATTGAGGTATTTACCGATGAAACTCCTGCAACATATACGCTTACCCTTGCAGGTTCTGAAGAAATAATATCTGGAAAATTAAACGTAAACTCTTGTTCATTATCAACATTAAAACGTTCTCCAAACCAACGCCTGCCAACAGTACCAATGTTGTGTATGTCTCTCTCATGAAATTGATAGTCCTGATAAGTATCAATAGATAAATCCACTGGTTCTGTAGGCTGAATTATTGGTTGTATTCGCTTACCATTGGTGCCTCCTGTTGTAACGTAATAATATGTTTTATCTGTATAACAATTTATATTCGTATTACTTTCTTCATTATACCCTTTTGGCCCTTGCCCATAGAACAAAATATAATCTTCATTGTCAAAAACGCCATCTTGTTCCCCCACTACTTTTATAGCATTTTCAGTAATATCGAAGGGTTGAGGCTCTGAGTTGCTATAGGGTATCATATTGCCACCATTGCCGTAAATTTTTATAGTTCGCGGGTCTATACCATTAACATTTACGCCTAAACTCTGCAAAAACCCCTTAGATAATCTAAAAACTCCTGTAGTATCAATATAAAATTTATGCCAATTCCCAGTTCTCAAAACTGAGTTTGAAATTACTTTAGAACCAATAAAACCCCTTGAACTTAAGCTTCTGTTTGATGTTGAAGATGAATAATTATAATTTATCTGAAAAGAAACCAACTTCTTGTACCCTCCATTCTCATCTCTAACAATTGGTGATACTTCCAAAAAAGCGAATTGCTTGTTTCTAGATGTAGAATTCTTTAAGCTAAACTTTAGACTATTGGTAATTTTCGATTTATCTATGTCTAATAACTCTTGTTCTGAAATAGATTGATATCTCGTATTAGTTATTGTCGCAGAGCCTTCATTGATTGTGTTTGAGATTTCCCACTGTGACATAAATTGTAAACCAGCATTAAAGTCGTAACTATAATTTTCCTGATTAAAAGCTGGTAACTCCATAGAATCTAACCCAAAGGTTAATCTTGTAGAGCCGTTCCAATCTATTGAAAAACTTTTTTGTTGACTAAAAGTTAAACCGGTTACGAAAAACAATAAAACTAGAAACTTCTTCTTCATGAGCTAAAATAACGTCGACAAATAGTAGATATTATCAAATAAAACAACAATTTTTTTCTTTGCTCCAAAAATACAATAATAATTTATGAAAAGTAGCGTTATTTCTATGCGATAGTTTAGCGAAAAGCGCCAAAATCATCGACGAAATACATTGAAAATAGGATGAAATACATATTTTTTTCGTCAAAATGCAAAAAATAGCTTGTTCTATAAGGTTTAATTCTTATATTGCAGCACCAAAACAAAAATTTAGCTTACTTAAACGTATGAATATGAAAAATGTAGCGATATTAAAAGTATTCTTAATCGCAGCCCTTTCGGTTATGGCCTTTAGCTGTAAAAAATCATCTAGTTCAAAAAATAGTTCTAGAGCAACAGGATGGCAGATAAATGGAAGAGATGGCGGTTTTCAATACAATACAAACTTCAAAGAGCAAGAAACTGCCCCTGGTTTAGTTTTTATTGAAGGTGGTACATTTACTAAAGGTCGTGTGCAAGATGATGTAATGCACGACTGGAATAATACACCTACACAACAACACGTTCAATCATTCTACATGGATGAAACTGAAGTTACAAACTTAATGTATGTAGAATATCTCGACTACATGAAGAAGCTTTACCCACCAGACGATGAACTTTACAGAAATATTTACAACGGTATTTTACCTGATACTCTTGTTTGGAGAAACCGTTTAGGATACAACGAGGTAATGACAGACAACTATTTGAGACATCCTGCTTATGCAGAATATCCAGTGGTTGGTGTAAGTTGGATTCAAGCCGTTGAGTACTCCAACTGGCGTACAGACCGTGTAAACGAATTAAATTTGCAAAAAGAAGGTTATCGCGATATTGCCTTAAGTGAACAAGATCCTGATAATTATTTTAGTACGGATAGATATAAAGTAGATCCAAGTGCATATGACAATGGAGATACCGATGGCAGAAGAAACAGAAATGTTAAAGTAGACGCCGATGGCAATGAAACTGGTGTTTATGCTTCAATGGAAACTGGTGTAATTGGTCCAAAATATAGACTTCCAACCGAAACGGAATGGGAATATGCTGCTTTAGGTTTAAGTGAATTAAGAAGCTACAATTTATACCGCGGACGTAAAAAATACCCTTGGGATGGACAATATACCCGTTCTGGAAAGCGCAAGTACCGTGGCGACCAGTTAGCTAACTTTAAACAAGGTAAAGGTGATTACGGTGGAATTGCTGGATGGAGTGATGATGGGGCCGACATTACAAATGCTGTAAAATCATATGAACCAAACGATTATGGCTTATACGATATGGCAGGTAACGTTGCTGAATGGGTGGCTGATGTTTACAGACCTATTGTTGATGATGAATTTAACGACTTCAATTACTATAGAGGGAATGTATATACTAAAAACGCAATTACTGAAGAAGGTACTGTTAAGGTAATTACTTCAGACGAGATTGTTTACGATACGTTATCAAATGGAAAAATTGTTGCCAGAAACTTACCAGGTGAAATTGCTAAGGTTCCTGTTGATGAAAACGAAACATATTTAAGACCAAACTTTGATAGAGCTGATAATATTAACTTTAGAGACGGTGATCGTCGCTCTTCTCGCTATTTCGAAAGTTTTGGGGAAGGAGATGAAGATGAGGCTGCTGATGATTCTGAAACGAGAAAAATGTACAACTCTCCTAAGCATACCATCATGAGAGATTCTGCAGGAAACATTATCAGAGAATACGATAAATCTAACACTAGAACGTCATTGATTAATGATGAAGTAAGAGTTTATAAAGGTGGTTCTTGGAAAGATAGAGAATATTGGTTAGACCCTGCTCAAAGACGTTACTTCCCACAGGATATGGCTACAGATTATATTGGCTTTAGATGTGCTATGTCTCGTGTAGGTTCTAAATCTAAAATGAAACAAAAGAAAAAGAGTTAATACGCTAGTATCTTTTTAATATAAATTAAAAAAGTCCTGATGTTAAATCAGGACTTTTTTTTACATTTATTTTATGAATATTGAAACATTACACCACCTGTTTTTAAATTGTAATTCAGTTAGTACTGATACAAGAAAAATTGAAAAGGGAGACCTCTTTTTTGCTCTTAAAGGCGATAATTTTAATGGCAACTCTTATGCGCAACAAGCTATTGAAAAGGGAGCGAAATATGCTTTGATTGATGAAGAAGAATTTAAAACAGAGAATACTATTTTGGTTAATAATGTTCTTGAAACATTACAAAGTCTCGCTACTTACCATAGAAACTATCTAAAAACTCCAATAATTGCATTAACTGGCAGCAATGGAAAAACTACCACAAAAGAACTCATTAATGCTGTATTATCAAAAAAATTTAAAACTACAGCCACAATTGGGAATTTAAACAATCATATTGGTGTACCGTTAACCTTACTTTCAATGACCAAGAAAACTGAAATTGGTATTGTAGAAATGGGTGCCAATCATCAAAAAGAAATTGAATTTTTATGCGATATTGCGCTTCCTGATTATGGTTTAATTACCAATTTTGGTAAAGCACATTTAGAGGGTTTTGGTGGTGTAGAAGGTGTTATCAAAGGGAAAAGCGAAATGTTTACGCATCTTATAAATCACGACAAAACTATTTTCTTGAATATAAACGACCCTATACAGGTTGAAAAGGCTAAAAACGGTAATACGTTTACTTTCGGTTACAGTGAAAATATTCCTGAGGTTGCCATAGACTTTATAGATGCTTTACCGTTCGTGAAATCTAAATACAATAATTTAATAATTGAAAGTCAGTTAATTGGAGACTACAACTTTAATAATATAGCAGTAGCAATAGCAATTGGCAATTATTTCAAAGTAAATGATAATGATATAAAATCTGCTATTAAAAATTATGTGCCAGCTAATAATCGCTCTCAAATCATACAAAAAGACTCCAATAAAATAATATTAGATGCCTATAATGCAAACCCTACAAGTATGCGTGCGGCCCTTTTAAATTTTGAAAAACAAGAGGGCTATAAGATTGCGATTTTAGGTGACATGTTTGAATTAGGTAAAGACGCAAAACAAGAACATCAAAACATTGCCGACTTAGCTATCTCCTTAAATATTAATAAGGTTATTTTTGTTGGTGAGAATTTTTATAAATCTAAAATTCATTCTGAAAAAGCTAAAAAATATAAGTCCTATTCAAACTTTGAAAAGGACTTTATTATTAAAGAGATTGAAAATTCTTCGTTTTTAATAAAAGGCTCTAGAGGTATGGCACTTGAGCGGGTTTTGGAATTGATTTAAAAAGTTTTATTTAATTTTCTATAAATAGGCACCTTAAGCCCTACATATACATCTGTAGTTTTTGAAGTGTCTGAGAATAAATTGGTAAGAACGGACCCAGAACCTACCATTAATGGACCAAAACGTAGCCCTGCGCCCCAAGCTAAATCCCCATATTGCCTAAAGCTTACAGGGCTATAGATACTAAACCATTTAGTTTCTAAACGTGGTGCTATTGTAAAAGCATTTATAATAGTATTAGCAGTTTCTGTATTATTTTTTACCAACGAAAAAGACCCTGAAAAACTGGTGTATAACTTATTTTTTATTCTATAATCCAACAAAAGATGAAAAGCTGTCGGTAATTTTAGTTTTGTACTAGTAACTGTTGTTACCCCGCTGTAATTATCCTCTAATGTTTGTTCGGTATCATCCTGATCAAAAATAGAAGCATCCACCGTATTATTTAAGTTGTATTGAGTTATTTCGCTTTGTTTATAATTTATAGATCCAATATCAGTAATAGAGGCTCCAATTTTAACCTTGTATTGCGTATAATTAACTCTTATCGAATCGTTTTCAATACTATTATCTTTGCTATTCCATTGATATGTAAAACCAATATCGGCTCCAAAACCAGAGGTAATGTCTTTATATTCTATATCGTCAATATCAAAATCTTCTTGACTTAGTCCGTAACTCAAATTACCGGCAGTTGTTAATGAATTAGCTGTTGCATCATATTGTCCAGAAATTAACGGAGCATTAAAAAACCCTGCGCCAGCCCCCTGTAAATATTTTAATGTGACACCTCCTTTTAAAAGATGTTTCTCATTTTTCATTAAAATTCTACCGTAGGTTAGCCCAATTTCTCCCCATGCATGTATCGTGCCGTTAAAATTATTCATATTAATATCAAAATCGTTGGTTTGATCAAAACCGTCAGCTAAACTCTCATATAGTTCACCGCTAATATTATTAATATTTAAAAAAGCACGAACTCTGGTTGTAATTCCAATACTAGATTTTCTATTTAAATTGAACATGAACGATGGCCCCAAGATATCCGCATTAAAAAAGAAGTTATTGTCATCTTTGGGGAATTTTTCAATATCATCATCAAAATCAAAACCGCCATCTGAATTTATAACGTCTTGAACATTGATACCAAAATAGTCGCTACCCCCAAAGGCACTTGCAGAAATAATATTTATATCGGCCTTGAACGGAGAGTCAACTACATTGGCTGGATTGAGAACCAATCCATGAACACCTGAATAATTATCTACTAAATGCCCTATATAACTTTGTGCATAGTTTTGTATTGAGACGATTAACAAAATTAAAATAAGTACTACTTTTTTCATAAACGGTTGGGTTTTGGTTAATAATAACAATTGTTAGCAGCCATAAACACAAGCAATAGAGCTACATAAGTTGGTTATATTTACTGATTTGGGAATATTACTATTTTAGAAGTTACCTACTTAAAAAAGTACTTCTAACAATAATCCTGTATATAATTATACAATACCTAAAACTGACATTTAAACAAAGATACTTAAAAAACAAAATGCCCATGAAAAAGTATATCTTTAAATGGGCACTCTTTAATTCTCCCTAAGAACTAATTAATAGCGATGTAAATATCATAAAACATCTCAATTGATACAATACTCAAATTGAGTATTTTAAATGCTTTTCGTTCAAAATATCAGTTATACCGACAAAAGTCAAATTACAACCAGTTCTTATTGTTTTTTAGCATTCCTATAAGTTCTCCTGTGGAAGTTAAATTTAACTTTTTAAGAATGTTTCTTCTATGCGTGTCAACGGTATTAGAACTAATATTTAGCTTTTCAGCAATGGCTTTGCTTGAATAATTTAATACGAGTAACCTGATAACATCTCTTTCTCTATTACTAATGCCATTTGATAGTAATTGTTGTGAGAAATTATTGAAATAAACGGTTTCATATTCGTTATTATCATTAAGCAATTTAGCCGATGCACAAATTTGTAACTTAACATCTGGGTGCAATACCGTATAATGAGCAAGCCCGATTATAGGTTTATTGTCATTATCAAACTCTAGGGGCGATGTATTTTGTAAAATATTCATATACTCATTATTTCCATTTTTAAGCCTGTAATTCCAAGTATATGTCATTTTACATCGCTTCTCAACCTCAATTTCACTCAAGGTGAACTCCATTAATCCATTAAGTGCTTTTAACCAAGTATCAACATCATCAGGGTGCATCCTGCTCCAAAAATAACGCATACCCCCTTTTTTTAAATCACTTTCATCTAATCCTAAACAGGCCTTCATGTTTTTACTTACGTATTCAAAATTTAAATTTTGGGTGTTAGTGATACAAAAAAAGGTTGATGTAAAAGGAAGATAATTATCTAACTCTATAATTTTTTGAATATGCTGTTCTATGGAAGGGTTGTTATAAGATTTGAATATTTCTTTGTAGGCTTCTTTAATAGTACTGCTATTCATAGACGAGAGATTTTTTTAAAAATAGCGAAAATTGAAGTGGTAAAAAAGCATAAAGAAAAAAAGCTTCCAGAAATGGAAGCTTTTGTGGGCGCGAAGGGATTACATATCCCAAATACAAAACCACTTCTGCAAATACAATTTCAAAGTGCTTTCGCACCTTTCAAAATTTTTGTTTTTCATAAACATCTTGAGTAAGCTCAGTAATTATACAAAACAAAAATTCCGATTTGAAAAATCAAATCGGAATTATGCTTGATGTGGGCGCGAAGGGATTCGAACCCCTGACCCCTTGGGTGTAAACCAAGTGCTCTGAACCAACTGAGCTACGCGCCCTTATTAATAGGTGTGCAAATATAATCTAGTTTTTAATACTGCAAAAACTTTTTTGAGAAAAATTTAAATAATTTCTGCCACTACAAACGTGCTGCCACCAACAAAAACAAAGTCATCTTTTGCGGCATTTTTAAAGGCAGTTTTATAAGCTTCATTTACAGAACTATATGTTTCTCCAAATAAATGATGTACCGCTAATTCTTCTTTTAATTCTTTAGCATCCTTTCCCCTTGGAATATCTGGTTTACAAAAATAATAGGTGGCTCTTTTTGGTAGCAAAGCAACTATCGAACTTAAATCTTTATCATTTACCACTCCAAAAACAATATGAAGTTTCCTAAATTTTTCCTTTTGAAGTTGGGACATCACGTAACTTAAACCTTCCCTATTGTGTCCTGTATCGCAAACAACTTTTGGTGTTTCATTTAAAACTTGCCATCTACCCAATAAACCTGTATTCTTAACTACATTTAAAAAACCACGTTCAATATTTTTATTTGAAATATTATAGCCTTTTAACTGCAATTCCTTTATGGTTTGAAATGCTGTTTTTATATTTTTAGATTGATACGACCCCATCATATCTGATGGATAAACCGCATGAACTACCTGGTCAGCATATACTATTTTTGAAGTATTAGCTTCTGCTAATGCATCAAAAACAGGTTTAGTTTTCTTTTGGGTTTCTCCAACCACTACAGGTATATTTGGTTTTATGATACCGCCTTTTTCACCAGCAATTAGCTCTAAAGTATCGCCTAAAAATTGCGTATGATCTAACCCAATATTTGTAATTACCGAAACTTCAGGAGTTAAAATATTTGTAGAATCCAAACGTCCACCCATACCTACTTCAACTACAGCGATATCAACTTTCTGTTTTGAAAAAAAATCAAATGCCATTCCAACAGTCATTTCAAAAAATGACAATTGGTTACTCTCAAAAAAAGATGTATTCCTTTTTATAAACCCAATAACAAACTGCTTACTTACAGATTTTCCATTAATCTTAATACGTTCTCTAAAATCTTTTAAATGTGGTGAAGTATACAAACCAACTTTATATCCTGCTTCTTGTAAGATCGAAGCGATCATATGGCTTGTTGAACCCTTTCCATTAGTTCCTGCTACATGTACAGATTTAAAACCTTGTTCAGGATGATTTAAATGTGCTGCTAATTTTAAAGTATTGGATAAATCTTTTTTGAAGGCTGTTTTACCTTGGCGTTGATACATTGGCAGTTGCGCAAACATCCAATCTAGCGTATCTTGATACGTCATAAACTATTGACTCAATTTGAAATTAACACTAACAAATCCTATTTGGCGAGACGGCGCTTTAGAATCGGCTGGCCATTTATGAGATAATGCTATTTTCTTTGCTGGATCTAACAAACACTTAGCAGTGTTGGTTGTCCCTCGTTGCCCAGGTTCTGCTTCTATTACGTTTCCATTTCTGTCTACGATAATTTTTACAATTACCAATCCAGACTCATTACAATCTTGTTTTATCCTTTTAAACGAAGCTCTACCGCGACCATTTAATCCATAACCAACACCGCCACTTCCAGTACCTTGACCACCAAAATAACTTGGTGCGTAAGGATTTCCATCTAATTGCCCTTTATCACCTGCTTTGTTATCATTACCCTCACTTCCTGTTTCGGAACCTTCAGATTTGCTCACACCCCCAATTAAGGCGTCCAATTTTTTCTTCTTTTCTTCTTGCTCTCGTTTTTCTTTGGCAATCCTATCAGCTTCTGCCTTAGCTTTGGCATCTGCAATAGCTTTTGCGCGTGCTTCAGCTTCTTTTTGCTTTTTTATGGCTATTTCTTCAGCATTGTCTTGTGTAAGAACTTCTTCTTTAGCTTCCGCCGCTTTTGTAGGTTCTGCTTTAGAAGGCTCTGGTTGTGGCGGTTCTTCCACAACTTTTGGCTCAGACTTCACCGGTTTTTTAGGTTGCACATTGCCCCTCCCAAAATCTGAATTCCCAAAGTTCACAGCAACACCATATTCTTCTGGAGGATCCATATAAGGCGGTCCAACAACAAACAATAGTAACAATAAAATAATAGCAAGTAATGCTGTTATTTTTGCTGAATTACGTTCGTGTTTGGTTTCTAAATACTTCATATAAATAGTATACGCAATAGTTGTTCCGAAGAAAACTTAAGCTTACTTATTTGGTTTTACAGCTAAAATCACCTTAAATTTATTTCTATTAGCAATATCCATTACTTTAACTACATTCTCAACTGGCACTGATTTTTCAGCTCTTAAAACAATTGTTGGTTTATCTTCTTTTGACAATGCTGCTAAAAGTTCATTTTCTAAAACACTTACACCTACTCTTTTCTGGTCGATATAATACGTTAAATCCTTTTTAATACTAACAGCAACCGACTTTTTATTTTCGGTTTTACCACTAGCCTTTGGTAATAAAATATCAATAGCGTTTGTAGTTACCAAAGTAGAGGCTATCATAAAAAAGATTAATAACAGAAATACAATATCCGTCATTGACGACATATTGAATTCTGGTGTTACTTTATTTCTTCCTCTTATATCCATATTAAGTAGGTTCGTTTAAGTGATCTAAAAACTCTAAGGAATTTGCTTCCATTTGATATACCACTTTATTAGTTCTCACCACTAAATGATTGTAAGCAATATAGCCTACAATCCCAACTATTAAACCGGCTACCGTTGTTGTCATCGCAGTGTAAAGTCCACTTGCTAAGGTATCCATTTGAATTGTTCCACCGGCATTTGCTAGCTCAAAAATAGCCAATATCATTCCTATTACAGTTCCTAAAAACCCTATCATTGGAGCTGCACCAGAAATGGTTGCCAAAACGCTCACATTTTTTTCTAACTTATAAATCTCTAATCTACCGGCATTTTCTATGGCTGTATTAATATCAGCTAAAGGTTTTCCTATTCGTGTAATACCCTTATTAATCAATCTGGATACAGGAGAATTAACTTGAGCACATAGCATTTGTGCAGAATCAATTTTCCCATTACTAACGTGGTCTTTAATTTGATTCATAAAGTTAGCATCTACTTTTGAAGCCGCTTTAATAGCAAATAATCGTTCAAAATAAATATAGGTTGCTACAATAAGCAGTAAAAACAAAATAGCGATTATAAGTTGACCAGCTAATCCGCCACTACTTATTAATTCAATTATTGAAAGTGTTTTTTCAACAGATTCCCCATCTGCTAATGCTGTACCCTCTTGGGTGTCTTGTAATAATATGTTTAGCATAAAATTTTAGGTTAATTGCAACAGTATAACGTGTGTTTTGTTGCTAAAGTATAATATTTATAGTTTTCAATTCTATTTACGTATTTAAAAAGCAGAAAGATTAGCAAAAACACTAATCTTTCAAATTTTATACCAATCTAAATACTTTTATTTAAAATAGCGTTCTGGTTACCATAAAAGCAGCAGCACCCACCAAAAAACCTGCAAGCGCCAACCAAGATATTTTTTTTATGTACCAAAAGAAATCTATCTTCTCCATTCCCATCGCAACTACTCCAGCTGCGGAACCAATAATCAACATACTCCCACCTGTACCTGCAGAATATGCAATGAAATGCCATAATTCATGATCTAAAGGTTCTGAGAACATTCCTAAACTTGCAGCTACTAGTGGTACGTTATCTATAACTGCAGAACCAAATCCTAACAAAATAACTACCAAATCAGATACGCCTCCTTCATGCAGCTCTGTTCCTAATTGAGGGGTTGCTTCTCGCAACCAATCGGCAGCACCAAATAAAATTCCTAAAGATTCTAAAGCTGCAACCGCCATTAAAATACCAAGAAAAAATAAAATACTTGGTAATTCTATTTTTGATAATGACTGGTGTACAGGGCTATGATGTGCATGCATTTCACTTTCAGTACTGTCAAAATCAGTCATACTAAATTTAGAACTGCTGTAAATTTCAGCGAAAGTTGCAACTACACCTAAGGACAACATCATTCCTACATAAGGCGGCAAGTGTGTAATCATTTTAAAAATCGGCACAAAAACAATGGCTCCCAAACCTAAATAAAGCATAGTACCACTAAATCTGGATTTCGTTTTCTCTTTATCTTCAACTATATTTAATTCTCCTTTGAATACTGGTAAAAAGGATGCAATTAATGATGGAACTACCATACACAATAACGAAGGCACAAACAAATAGCCTATTAAATGACCTGTAGTTACTTTTTTACCAATCCAAAGCATGGTTGTTGTAACATCTCCTATAGGAGACCAAGCACCACCTGCATTTGCAGCAATAATTATTAAACCAGCATACCATATACGAATATTTCTGTCTTTTACAATTTTTTGAAGAATAGAAATTAACACAATAGTTGCTGTAAGGTTATCAATAATTGCAGATAAAATGAACGCCAATACTGAAAATATCCATAGAATTTTGGTTTTCTTTTTAGTCCTAATAAATCCTTTTATAGTAGCGAAGCCATCAAAATAATCAATAATTTCAACGATGGTCATTGCTCCCAACAGGAACACTAGTATTTCGGCGGTTTTTCCAAGATGATGCAGTAGAGTTTCTTCCATTAAGTGCATCTTTTCTTCATGCCTAAATGTCCCAAAATTTTCAAGTAACATATGTTTACCAGAATCGAACCATTGCGGGAAGCTTTCTAAACCTAAAGCGATTAGTGCCCAACATATAGCCATCATCACCAAAGCTGGTATTAACTTGTCAATTTTTATACTATGCTCTAAGGTTATGGCCAAATAGCCCATAACAAATACCAAAATAATTGCTGCTTCCATAAATTAATTTTTATACGAGTTCGTTTAGCGCTATTTCAAATGCTGTAGCGCTTATTCCTGTTTTAGATTTACTTTTCTTGTAAATTTTTTCTAAAGCTTTTTTTATTGTTTCAGATGTATCATTAAAAATGGCTTCATCTGTCATTTGTACTTTACGTTCCATAAAATAAGCAAAAACTCTAGCCATACCACAATTAGATATAAAATCTGGAATTAAACTTACTTTATAATCGGTATGCTCCATTATAGGACCAAAAAATATCTCCTTATCTGCAAAAGGCACATTGGCACCACATGAAATTACTTCTAAACCACTATCAATCATTTCATCTATTTGATGAATTGTTATTAATCTAGAAGCGGCGCAAGGTGCAAAGACCTCGGTTTGCAACCCCCAAATTCGTTTGTTTATTTCTTCAAAAGGAATCAAATTTTCAGCGTGCAATATATTACCTTTTTTAGCAAGAAACATATGACTTATGTCATTAAACGTAAAACCTTTTTCATTAATTACTCCACCAACAATATCAATAATGCCTACAACCTTTGCACCCATCTGGGACAGGTAAAATGCTGCTGCTGCACCTACATTTCCAAAACCTTGAACTATCGCGCGTTTTCCTTTAATAGAACCACCATAAATATCGTAGTAATGTTTTGCGGCTTCAGCTACCCCAAAGCCAGTAATCATATCGGCAACTTTATATTTTTTTGAAACATCTGGAGAATACTCTGGATTCTCAATAACTTTAATTACACCTTGACGAAGTTGACCTATTCTATTTATTTTATCCGCTTCTGTAGGTTTAAAATACCCATTAAAAACGCCTTCTTGCGGATGCCAAACACCACTTTCTTCTGTAATAGGAATTACTTCATTTGTTTCATCTATATTCAAATCGCCTCCGGTACCATAATAACTTTTCAAAAGTGGTGAAACAGCTCTATACCAACGCTCTAAAACTCCTTTTTTTCGTGGATCCTTAGGGTCAAAATTTATACCAGATTTTGCACCTCCTATGGGCGGTCCGGAAACTGTAAATTTTATTTCCATGGTCTTTGCAAGAGACAAAACCTCATTCATGTCTAAGCCTTTACGCATTCTTGTACCTCCACCGGCAGCACCACCTCTTAAGGAGTTTATAACTACCCAACCTTCAGCTTCAGTTTCAGAATCTTTCCAATTAAAAACAATTTCTGGTTCTCTATTTTCAAACTTATCTAATAATTCTTTCATCTTTATTTATTTGATTCATTTTAAACTAACACATGTAACAATTCTTGTGAACAAAAATGTGCAGCTAAAGTTGAGTCATGATAAAGTGATTTAAAATTATTCTAACAAATATAAAAAACTATGAGACCTTAGAAGATTAATTTTATATTAATTTAAGGGTAAAAAATTACACCTGAAGAGTGATTTTTTAAAGCTCCTGTAACACTTTTTAAACAATTTACCTCGTTGCGAAGTTTTAGTACACCTAAAAAAGCAAATATTAGAGCTTCTTTAAATTCAATTAATGTTTTATCTGGAACAGTAATTTTGTTGGTAGAATATAACTGTAATCTTTCCATTAAATAAGTATTATAAACGCCTCCTCCAGTAACCAAAACCGAAGCATTATTCTTTTTATTAATCTCCTTTGAGAGCTGTATTGCAATATGCTCACAAAACGTATGTAATATATCTTGTACTTCCATTCCATACTTTTCTATTAACGGAAATATGTTAGATTTTACCCATTCCAAGCCAAGCGATTTGGGTGGGGGCAGACGATAAAACTCTAGCTGATTTAATAATACTAACAAATCTTTATTAATACTTCCCATAGAAGCTTTTTTACCTTGGTCATCATAATCAAAACCTAGCCGATTGATATAACAATTTAAAACAATATTTACAGGGCAGATATCGTAGGCAATCCGTTTATCTTCAAAATCGAGAGAAATATTTGAAAATCCACCTAAATTCAAACAAAAATCGTATTCAGAAAACAACAATTTATCGCCGATGGGTACCAGCGGTGCACCCTGTCCACCAAGCTCAACATCTTGCACTCTAAAATCACATACCACTTTTCGATTCAGTAACTTAGAAATTATAGCTCTATTTCCTATTTGATATGTAAACTGTTTCTCGGGCTCATGCAGTGCCGTATGACCATGAGAGCATATGGCATCTAAATTAGTTATACCATGCTTTTTAATAAAACCCTGTATCTTTTTAGCTAAAAATAATGTGTAATTGTCATCAATAGCTTCCAATTCGGCAGTAGTTTTATCTACCAAACCCTTTAATGTTTCAATCCAAAACCCATTATAAGAAACTGTTTCGGCATGAATTATATTAAATATCCATTTACTTCCTCTTTTAAATTGAGCATATACTAAGTCGAGCCCATCCAAAGAGGTCCCAGACATCACACCAATTACATAATATTCATCTTTTAACATAGAATGTAAATTTAATAATCTGTATTGAAAAATTCACACTAAAAAGCTATATTTGTAAACATTTTTTATCAAAATAACATTTTAATTACGAATTATGAATTTTAACCTTTCTGAAGAACATAAAATGATTCGTGACGCCGCTCGCGATTTTGCCCAAACCGAATTGCTTCCTGGAGTAATTGAAAGAGATAATAAACAAGAATTTCCGAATGAGTTAGTTAAGAAAATGGGAGACCTTGGGTTTATGGGTATAATGGTTGATCCTAAATATGGTGGAAGTGGCATGGATACCATCTCGTATGTTCTTATTATGGAGGAATTATCTAAAATTGACGCTTCGGCATCGGTAATTGTTTCGGTAAATAATTCGTTGGTGTGTTATGGTTTGGAGGCCTACGGTACAGAAGAGCAAAAACAAAAATATTTAACCAAGTTGGCCACTGGCGAACATGTTGGTGCATTTTGCCTAAGCGAACCTGAAGCCGGTAGTGATGCCACGTCTCAAAGAACAACAGCGATAGATAAAGGTGACCACTATATATTAAACGGTACAAAAAACTGGATTACTAGTGGAGGTAGAGCTGATACGTACCTTGTAATAGCTCAAACCGATCGAGATAAAGGCTCTCATGGTATAAATGCTTTTATTGTAGAAAAAGGTATGGAAGGTTTTCATGTTGGGCCTAAAGAAGATAAATTGGGCATTCGTGGAAGTGATACCCATACACTACAATTTAATGATGTAAAAGTGCCAAAAGAGAATAGAATAGGCGTTAACGGATCTGGGTTTAGATTCGCAATGAAAACTCTTTCTGGAGGTCGTATTGGTATTGCTGCGCAAGCATTAGGTATTGCCCAAGGCGCCTATGAATTAGCTATCAAGTATTCCAAGCAACGAAAAGCCTTTGGTACTGAAATTTGCAATCATCAAGCCATAGCTTTCAAATTAGCTGATATGTATACCGAAATTGAAGCTGCCAGAATGCTAGTAATGAAAGCCGCTACCGATAAAGATGCAGGTAACAATTATGATAAATCAAGTGCCATGGCAAAATTATATGCCTCTAAAGTAGCCATGGAGCAAACCGTAGAAGCCGTCCAAATTCATGGTGGTAATGGTTTTGTAAAAGAATATCATGTGGAGCGTTTAATGCGGGATGCAAAAATCACTCAAATTTACGAAGGCACCTCTGAAATCCAAAAAATTGTAATTTCTAGGAGTATTTTGAGGGACTAAATTAAAGGATTACCTTTTTAATGTGAAGTGTCCACGATTAATTTTTCCATTCTCAAAAATAGCCTCATACCAATAATCACTTTGTGGCACAACAAAACCATTATAAGTGCCATCCCATCTATAATTATTTTCTTTGTTCAAGTAAGCAATCATTTTACCGAATCTGTCATAAATTTTAACTATAATTGTTTCTAGCTCAATTCCTGATAATCCTTTTACTGTCCAAAAATCATTTATACCGTCATTATTCGGCGTAAAGAAACTTGGATATCCTAAAATATACAAATCCTCCTGAATTGTTGGTTCACATTGATTTACATCCCTAACAAACACTGTATACTTACCAGCAGGAATATTTTCAAAACTAAAAGAACCTTGACCTTGATAATAATTAATGTCATCAATAGAGAATTCATAACTACCTCTGCCATTAATCTGAACAGTAACTAAATGGGTGTTTTTAGATATTTTACTTACTCCAATATTATTGATAGTTGGTTGTTGAGTCCTATTTATTTTAAAATCGAAGGTATTCGAACACTCTATTCCATTCTCGCTTTTATATGCTACATGCTGATAAGATCCTTGTTGGCTTAGACTTAACTCTCTTTGCGTCGATATCAAATCTCCAGTATCAATATTTATCCATTCATACCTGTCATTAGAAGCATCTCCTGATAATACTATAGGTTGATTACCGCAAATTAAATACTCGTTTTCAATATTGATTTTTGGTGAGGAATTTACTATTAATTTAAAAAAAGATATCCCACTACAAGCTAAATTTTCCTCTTGCGCTCTAACCCAAATTGTCGTAGACTCAGACGTCAAAAAACGAGCTGTTATTTCATTTTGTTCCGTTAGTGCATCTTCTATTGAAGGATAATATTTTAAGTCTGTAGACAAGGATAAATTAACTTCTTGACGAATGTCTTGCTTCTTAAAGCCCAATGGAAAAACTCCTGATCCATCATTTTGATTTAAATCCGAACTATCGCAAGCATACATTTCTGTAATATTTCCCAAATCAACATAAACTGCTGATATAAAAAAGGAGGTAATTTCAAAACATCCATTTTCGTTCGTAACTCTAACAAACACCTCTTGATTTGGTATTGTATTAGTGTAACTTTCAGAATTTACAATAGGCTGTATATTCAACTCTGCATCTGCTTTGTTTTCAAAAAACACTAATTCTCCATTGAACAAAGGATCCGTAATTTTATTTTTTATGGTATTTAAATTGAATAATGAGATCCCATCCGTATCCACGTCACATTGAACTAACTCTTGGTTTTCTATCAAGTTAGGCAGTTCATATATCTTCAAATCTTTGGTAATGGTTATAGGACAATTATTTACAGTAATTGTTGCCTCTACTTTATAATTCCCTGCCGTAGTATATACATGCTCTGGATTAACAATATTTGATGTAGTGCCATCACCAAAGTCCCATATGGCATCTGTAATTTCTCCATAGGTATCAATTTCCATAGGAATACCTTCTCCTAGGCACGCATTTTCTGCAAGTATCCGAGTTCTAAAATAAGATTGAATAAATGTAGGAAGTCCAAGCCGTGACTTAGTTGAGCCCAAGTTGATAGCATTATTAACATAATTAGCCTCTACCTCAAAAAGCTCTGGACTATTAACAACTCCTAGATTCGAAATCCCTTGAATGTCTTTGATGGTTAAGGCCCTATATATTTTGCCATTTTTTGCAAGTTGTAATCCAGCTGCCGTTAATGCGTTAATTTCTTCATGAATAGAGAACCAATTCTGCTGGGGATTGAAATTTGAGAGATCATATTGGTACAGCAAATTTTTTCTGAGAGTTTCCGGTTGAAACTCATTAGAGTTCTCAACGTACATACCCTGACGAATTAGCGTAGCGTATAAAAATTTAGAATCATTCGAGAACTCAACACCAAAAGCTGATACCACTTCAAAAAACACAAAAGAAGTTAACAAATTTCTTTTGTAACTTACCACTCCTGTTTCCGAATTAAAATCAAAAACTGATAAATGATTGTTAAGAGATTGAGGTCTATAATTGGCACACGCTAATTTCGTTCCGTCAGGTGAAAACTTCATTTGGCCTTCCTGTAGACCCTCATAAAAGACATTATTTGTGATTATGGGACTTCCAATATCGCCATTTGTATTTATTTTGTAACAATAAAACGAAGTAAATTCATCATCTTCATTCTTTTTAGTGGTCATTAACCAAATAGATTTACCATCTGAATGATGAACTGCTGTTAGTTTTCCTATACCCCCGTCGGGTAATAATGTTCTATTTTTTACAGTAACTTCGCCTAAGCCATTACCCTGACTCATGTCAACTATTGAATATCTCAAGCCATCAGCCGTTGTAATTGTAAACACATAATATAATTCAGGATTATCAGTAACAGGAATAATTATAACATTAAGTAGAATATTAGGCTCCGTAATAATTGGTCCTCCAGTACCAAGTGTCCCAACGAGAGCCCCGTTGACCATTATATTATGATTACGATTCCAAATATTGGTTCCGTTTGTATAAAATAAAAGGCTTCCATCTTTATCAGACATAGTTGCACAAGGATTTTGTGCAATCATGGCACCATCAGTAAGTACTTGTGGATCATTCTGAAAATCAAAAAGTAATCCTGCATTCTCTCCAAAATACCAGTGATTGGTATTGTTTTGCGCCAATAAGTGTGTAGTGTTATTAAGTACAGAAAAAGTAAAAAGTAATAATAGTTCTCTACGTAGACATGAAAAGACTCTCAAATCTTTTAAATATACTTCGTATGCCTTTATAAAAAGGTAATTCATAGCAATAACACCTATTCTTTGAACAAATTTAATGATTCTGCAGTGTTTAGTCAGGTGTTTTAACTAAAGGTTAGTAATTGCTTTGCTAAGTTACTTCAATAAAAAAATCCCTTCATTAAAGATTAATGAAGGGATTCAAAAAAGGCGGCGACCTACTCTTCCACAAGTGCAGTACCATCGGCGCTAACGGGCTTAACTTCTCTGTTCGGAATGGTAAGAGGTGAGCCCCGT
>NZ_FOFN01000010.1 GCF_900111025.1 Hyunsoonleella jejuensis | reverse complement strand
GATAACGACACCTACTTCGGTAGCGTGACTTCGGTGACTGCCTGTGAGCAGCCTGTTGGGTATTCGCTTGTAGCGCCTGCTACTCCGGATTGTGATGATAATGATGCCGACGAGTTCCCTGGTCAAATATGGTACATCGGTGTGGATAATGATTCTGATACCTACTTCGGTAGTGTGACTTCGGTGACCGCTTGTGAGCAGCCTGTTGGGTATTCGCTTGTAGCGCCTGCTACTCCGGATTGTGATGATAACGATGCCGACGAGTTCCCTGGTCAAATATGGTACATCGGTGTGGATAATGATAACGATACCTACTTCGGAAGTGTAAGTTCTGTAACCGCCTGTGAGCAGCCTGTTGGGTATTCGCTTGTAGCGCCTGCTACTCCGGATTGTGATGATAACGATGCCGATGAGTTCCCTGGTCAAATATGGTACATCGGTGTGGATAACGATAACGACACCTACTTCGGTAGCGTGACTTCGGTGACTGCCTGTGAGCAGCCTGTTGGGTATTCGCTTGTAGCGCCTGCTACTCCGGATTGTGATGATAATGATGCCGACGAGTTCCCTGGTCAAACTTGGTACATCGGTGTGGATAATGATAACGACACCTACTTCGGTAGTGTGACTTCGGTGACCGCTTGTGAGCAGCCTGTTGGGTATTCGCTTGTAGCGCCTGCTACTCCGGATTGTGATGATAACGATGCCGACGAGTTCCCTGGTCAAATATGGTACATCGGTGTGGATAATGATAACGATACCTACTTCGGAAGTGTAAGTTCTGTAACCGCCTGTGAGCAGCCTGTTGGGTATTCGCTTGTAGCGCCTGCTACTCCGGATTGCGATGATACTGATGCCAATGAATTTCCAGGACAAACGTGGTATATTGATGCCGATGGTGATGACTTTGGTACCTCATCCTTAACGGCATGTGAAAGGCCTACTAACGGATTCCTTTTAAGTGAACTGTCGGGTACAGGTATCGACGACTGTGATGATAACGATGCCGATGAGTTCCCTGGTCAAATATGGTACATCGGTGTGGATAATGATTCTGATACCTACTTCGGTAGTGTGACTTCGGTGACTGCCTGTGAGCAGCCTGCTGGATATTCGCTTGTAGCGCCTGCTACTCCGGATTGTGATGATAACGATGCCGATGAGTTCCCTGGTCAAATATGGTACATCGGTGTGGATAACGATAACGACACCTACTTCGGTAGCGTGACTTCGGTGACTGCCTGTGAGCAGCCTGTTGGGTATTCGCTTGTAGCGCCTGCTACTCCGGATTGTGATGATAATGATGCCGACGAGTTCCCTGGTCAAATATGGTACATCGGTGTGGATAATGATTCTGATACCTACTTCGGTAGTGTGACTTCGGTGACCGCTTGTGAGCAGCCTGTTGGGTATTCGCTTGTAGCGCCTGCTACTCCGGATTGTGATGATAATGATGCCGATGAGTTCCCTGGTCAAACTTGGTACATCGGTGTGGATAATGATAACGACACCTACTTCGGAAGTGTAAGTTCGGTGACCGCTTGTGAGCAGCCTGTTGGGTATTCGCTTGTAGCGCCTGCTACTCCGGATTGTGACGATAATGATGCCGACGAGTTCCCTGGTCAAATATGGTACATCGGTGTGGATAATGATAACGATACCTACTTCGGTAGCGTGACTTCGGTGACCGCTTGTGAGCAGCCTGTTGGGTATTCGCTTGTAGCGCCTGCTACTCCGGATTGTGATGATAACGATGCCGACGAGTTCCCTGGTCAAATATGGTACATCGGTGTGGATAATGATTCTGATACCTACTTCGGAAGTGTAAGTTCTGTAACCGCCTGTGAGCAGCCTGTTGGGTATTCGCTTGTAGCGCCTGCTACTCCGGATTGTGATGATAACGATGCCGATGAGTTCCCTGGTCAAATATGGTACATCGGTGTGGATAATGATTCTGATACCTACTTCGGTAGTGTGACTTCGGTGACTGCCTGTGAGCAGCCTGCTGGATATTCGCTTGTAGCGCCTGCTACTCCGGATTGTGACGATAATGATGCCGATGAGTTCCCTGGTCAAACTTGGTACATCGGTGTGGATAATGATAACGATACCTACTTCGGTAGTGTAAGTTCGGTGACCGCTTGTGAGCAGCCTGTTGGGTATTCGCTTGTAGC
>NZ_FOFN01000006.1 GCF_900111025.1 Hyunsoonleella jejuensis | reverse complement strand
CACGTTCGAGCAGTCGAAAGCCGTAGTATCGATAGCCAGTGACTGTATGCCACAGGCATCGTTGGATCCGTTATCAATATCTGCAGCAGCAATGGCTAAATTACCAGTAGCGTCAAGTTGAATGGTTATATCTTGACAAATAGCTACAGGAGGCGTTATATCTTGAACCGTAACGGTAGCAGTACAATCAGAAGCATTGCCATTACCATCTGTTACAGTTAGTGTTACCGTATTAGCGCCAACATTAGAACAATCAAAAGTGTCAACATCGATAGCCAGTGACTGTATGCCACAGGCATCGTTAGACCCATTATCAATTTGAGCAGCTGCAATGGTAGCATTACCAGCAGCATCAAGTTGAATGGTTATATCTTGACAAATAGCTACAGGAGGCGTTATATCTTGAACCGTAACGGTAGCAGTACAATCAGAAGCATTACCATTACCATCTGTTACAGTTAGTGTTACCGTATTAGCGCCAACATTAGAACAATCAAAAGTGTCAACATCGATAGCCAGAGATTGTATACCACAAGCATCGTTAGATCCGTTATCAATATCGGCAGCTGCAATGGATGCATTACCAGCAGCATCAAGTTGAATGGTTATATCTTGACAAATAGCTACAGGAGGCGTTATATCTTGAACCGTAACGGTAGCAGTACAATCAGAAGCATTGCCATTACCATCTGTTACAGTAAGCGTTACCGTATTAGCACCAACATTAGAACAATCAAAAGTGTCAACATCGATAGCCAGGGATTGAATACCACAGGTATCGTTAGACCCATTATCAATTTGAGCAGCAGTAATAGTTGCATTGCCAGTGGCATCCAGCTGTACCGTTATATCCTGACAGATAGCAATCGGATTGATGTTATCTTGAACAGTTACTGTAGCGTTACAAGTAGCGGTATTTCCACTGTTATCTGTTACGGTAAGCACAACAGGGTTGGTTCCTACGTTAGAACAATCAAAAGTGTCTACGTCCAAATCAAGAGAGGCAATACCACAATTATCGGTAGAACCATTATCAATTTGAGCAGCAGTAATAGTAGCATTGCCAGTGGCGTCAAGCTGTACTGTAATATTTTGACATGCCGCTACTGGATCCTCATTATCTATAACCGTAACAGTTTGATTACATTGTGCAGTATTAGTAGCACTATCAGTAACAATCCAAGTCACTGTAGTATCCCCAAGCGGAAATAAGTAAGTAGTAGGGTCGATATCAACACCACCTACTTGCGCTACTACGGAAATAACGGAGCAGTTATCAGAAACGGTCGGCGTACCAATATTGGCTGTGGTAGTACAGTTACCTGTACCATCATCATCAGTATTAGCAGTAATATCTACTGGACAAGTTATAGTAGGAAGCGTGGTATCATCTACTAAGTTAATGGGATTAGAAGATGACGTTCGCTCACAATTATTTGTGTATGTATCTCTTACAACTAAGTTATACGGATTTCCTGCTGGTGATAAGCCAGTGAAATTAACTGAACTTTGATATGTAGTCCCGCCATCTAAAGAATATTCGTATTGCCCAGGGTTCGCTCCCGTATTCAAAGGGCTAGTTACAGTAATTGTTTGATTGGTATTTCCGCCACTACAGTCTTGTGTAAAAGTAGGTTCAGGTGGTAGCGCAACATACATAAGAGTCGCACTTGCTGTTTCACAATTTGTTTGATTTGGAGCTGGAAGACATAGTTCATAATCAAAATTTACATCACCAGTAAAACCAGGAGTAGGCACATATGTATATGTTCCGTCAGTATTTAAGTTGAAAGAAAGACCTGCTGGAGTAGGACCAGAAACTAAATTATAGGTAGATCCTGCTGGTGCGTTGTTTAAAATTGATAAATCTCCGTTATACGTTTCATCCAAGCATTCTATTACTTGTTGGTCTACAGCATATTTTTGTAATATAAAGAATTTACCATCTCCGTGGTCGTTAGTAGATCCCACAAACTCAATTCTTGTTATGCTTGAACCCGTAGGCGCTAATTCATTTAAATAGAATAAAGCAACACCAACGGTTTGCCCGTTGTTGTTACATCTTCCTGACCTCCAATAATCTGAATCGCCAAGTGGTGTTCCAAAAGTACAGGTACCACCTGAATAGTTTTGTCCACCATCTTTAACAAAGGTATCACCTAATAATTGTTCTGGCCCACCACCTGCAGGAATACCGAATACTTCAATATAATAACAGTTGTTTCCTCCGCGTTCTGTAACCGCTAAAATACCGTCTGTATTAGATGGTATTGCTGGAACATAAGAAATAGCTTGATCTTGAGGTGGATTGTTTGGGAAAGGTAATGCCGTAAAATCCTCACAAAAATCTCGTCCATTTGTATTGGATGAAAAATAGTGATTTAAGTTTGTATCCTGAAATGCCGCCAGGGCTATAGGGTTCCATGTTGCAGGATTTGCTGAAGTGGTTGGGACTACAGGACCGCCGTTTAAAATAATTCTATTAGCACCATGACCACCGGGGCCAACTTGTGTTAACGAATATGAGGAAGGCACAACGAAGGTATTATATTCTGTAGTAACCCCTCCAGAAGTCACTTCGATTTTTTCTAGTGTGGCAGGATCTGAGTTATTGGTTTGAGTATCAGACCAAAAAAACTGTACTCCTGTTTTAATAGAGGGTTCTTGAACTCCAATTTGAGCAATTAGAAAACTTGGAATAGCTATAAAGATAGCTATCATCAAATTCTTTATATTAAATGCTCCTAGTTTGTTATGGTATTTATGTCTCATATTACTTTAGATAAGAGTCAATATTATATTATTAGCAACTTGAAAAGTTCAAAGAACTGCAAACTGCAATTAAAACTAATGATTTAAAAAAGGGTGTTTTATTCATTTCCATCACTTAACTACTATATTAATTACATAACATTGAATTAAACAGAAATTAATACCAAAGTGGTTTGGTATAACTTTTAAAGCGCGAAAATCTAAAGTTTTTGAGGGAAAAACAGTAAGAAGAGAAGACAGTATTAAAGCCTTACTACTATTTGAAACTTGATTTGGGGTCATTGTTCTTTAGTTTATAGGTATTACAAATAGACATATATCTATTTTGTTTTTCAAAAAAAAATGTTAAAGCACAATTATATTCGACAAGTAGGCTAGTGTTTTAATATTATCGATGTAATATACCTCTTGTCGATTATTACTAGCGCTAATGCGTCTATATCTCAACTTTTTTTGTTCCATACTTCTTTTTTAACGATTTTAGTCGATATAATTTTAGTTTAATAAAGCAAATAAATTGAATTTTATCGATAAAAACAACATTTTATCGATAAAAATTACTTTTAATCGAATTATAATGAAAACACTTATACTGATACGGCACGCAAAGTCGTCATGGGAATATGATGTTATTGATCATGAAAGACCTTTAAAAAAGCGTGGTATCAATGATGCAAATTTAATAGCTAATAAGCTGAAATCATTAAAACCGAAAATAGATAAGGTTTTAATAAGCGATGCCATGAGAACTAAGTTAACTGCAGAAATTATTTTACCTCAACTTAATATTTCTAGTGATATTATATCCTACAGCTCCAAGCTCTACGATTTTTCTGGTGAGAATTTGGTAAGCGTTATTAAGAGTTGCGACAATAGCATTAACGCTTTATTGGTTTTTGGGCATAACTATGCTATTACTGCTTTTGTTAATGCATATGGTAATGTCTTTATAGATAACGTACCTACCTGTGGTGTTGTGGCTATAAAATTTGATGTAAATAAATGGTCTGAAATTAATTCTGGAACAACAGAATATACCATTTTCCCTAAAGATTTAAAGGTTTAAGCTATAATTTATTAATTTTTTTTACTGTGCATCTATAGCTCATAAATAGTCAAAATCAATCAAATTTTAATGATAAGCAGAATGACTTTTCAGTCTAAATAGAATATATTTGTTGCTTAAAATAGCTTCACAAGAATGACCAAAACAGAGAATACTGAGAATCAATATATCAATAGAGAAATTAGCTGGTTACAGTTTAATGCACGAGTATTACAAGAGGCTACCGATACAAGTGTGCCTCTTATAGAAAGACTTAGATTTCTTGGGATATTTTCAAACAATCTGGACGAATTTTTTAAAGTTAGATACGCTACGGTAAAGCGCATTGTTGAAGCTGGTAAAGGAGGAAAAAACGAGCTTGGTGGTATTAGAGCCAAAGAGTTGCTTGAAATTATTACTCAAATAGTTATAGATCAGCAAGCTGAGAGTTTAAGGGTTTTGGATGAGATAGATAAATCGTTACGGGAAGAGAACATTTTTGTAATAAATGAGTCTCAACTTAATGAGAATCAAAAATCATTTATTAAAGAATACTATTTTCAAAATATTAGTACCGCATTGGTAACCATTATTTTGAATGATTTAGTGGTTTTGCCAAATTTAAAGGATAGTGCCGCTTATTTGGCAGTTAAAATGCTTATGAATGATGGCACCAAGCAGTTTGCACTTGTAGAAATACCTAAAACAGTAGACCGTTTTGTGGTATTGCCAGAAGAAGATGGTAATAATTATATAATCATGGTTGATGATTTATTACGCTATTGTTTAAGTGATATCTTTAATATTTTTGATTACAAGTCTATCTCCGCTCATATGATAAAGATCACGCGAGATGGAGAACTGGATTTTGACAGTGATTTAAGTAAGAGTTTTATAGAAAAAATTTCCGATAGCGTAAAACATAGGGAAGTTGGTGAACCAGTAAGATTTGTTTACGATAAAACCATTGATAACGATACACTAGAATATTTAATGGAGAAAATGGGGATTGATAATACAGATAGTATTATCCCTGGCGGAAGATATCATAATAAAAGAGATTATATGGGTTTCCCAAGTCTGGGAAGAACTAATTTATTGTACAAAAAAATAGTTCCGCTACGAGTAAAAAATTTAAGTTTGGAAACGAGCATTTTTGATGCTATTTCCAAAAAGGATTATATGGTGCATGCACCATATCACACATTTTCGTATGTGGTTAAGTTTTTAAGGGAAGCCGCTTTAGACCCGAAAGTAAAAACGATAAAGATTACTATTTATCGTCTAGCACAAATTTCGCACGTGGCGAGCTCATTGATAAATGCAGCGATTAACGGCAAAACGGTTACTGTTTCTATAGAGCTTAGGGCAAGATTTGATGAGCAAGCAAATATTCGCTATGCGCAGCAAATGAAAAAGGAAGGGGTAAACTTAATTTTTGGTGTACCAGGCCTAAAAGTACACAGTAAAATGTGTGTCATTGAGAGGGAAGAGGGTAAAAAACTAAAACGCTATGGTTTTATCAGTACAGGTAATTTCAACGAATCTACCGCAAAAATTTATACAGATTACACGTTATTCACCTCTAATCAGCCAATTTTAAAAGAAGTCAACAAGATTTTTAATTTTTTCGAAACCAATTATAGAATATATAATTATAAACATCTAATTGTATCTCCTCACTACACTAAAAAATATTTTTTTAATTTAATTGATGAACAAATAAAGGCAAGTAAAAATGGGAAGGGTGGTTATTTAAGACTAAAAATGAATAGCCTTTCTAGTTACGAAATGGTGGATAAGTTGTACGAAGCGAGTAACGCTGGAGTTAAGATTGATATGATTGTTAGAGGGATTTGCTGTTTAATACCTGGGATTAAAGGTATGAGTGAGAATATAAAAGTTATAAGTATAGTAGATAAGTTTTTAGAGCATCCGCGTGTATATATTTTTGGTACAAATGAAAACGCCAAAATATATATTTCTTCAGCGGATTGGATGACTCGGAATATAGAAAATAGGGTAGAGGTAAGTTGTCCTATTTATGATGAAGCGATAAAACAAGAAATAATTGATAATTTCAACATTTGTTGGAGCGATAATGTAAAGGCGCGCCTTATAAATACTAATAACGAAAACGAATATCGTATTGATAATAAGCCTAAAGTGCGATCGCAAATTGCATTATACGATTATTATGTAGATAAACTGAATAACTAGTATGCTCTCAATAAAAAAATATGCAGCTATTGATATAGGTTCCAATGCTGTTAGACTTTTAATTTCCAACGTAATTGAAGAAAAGGGGAAGCCTGTTGTTTTTAAAAAAAATTCATTGGTAAGGGTGCCAATTCGTTTAGGTGCAGATGTATTTATAAAAGGTAGAATTTCAAAAGAAAATACCCAAAGAATGTTGGATACGATGCTAGCTTTTAAACTTCTTATGAAATCCCATAAAGTAGAAAAATACAAAGCTTGTGCCACTTCTGCTATGCGAGAATCAAACAATGGCAATGACGTTGTAAGTGCTGTTTTAGAACATTCTGGGGTAAGTATTGATGTGATTGATGGTGAGGAGGAAGCTGCGATTATAGCTGCAACGGACTTGAACAAGTTTATTGATCCTGAAAAAATATACCTTTATGTTGATGTGGGTGGTGGTAGTACAGAGTTTTCGGTAATAAGTAAAGGTAAGCAGATAGCTTCTCGTTCGTTTAAAATTGGAACGGTTCGCCTTTTGAACGACATGGTAAAAAAAGAATCATGGGCTGAACTTAACCAGTGGATAAAAGATAATACTGGACAATACGAAAAAATAAGTGTTATAGGGTCTGGAGGTAATATTAATAAAATATTTAAGGTGTCTGGAAAGGCATTGGGTAAACCTTTAACCTATTTTTATTTAACATCATATTACAATACGCTTCAAAGCTATTCTTATGAAGAAAGAATAACAGAACTATCACTAAATCAAGATAGGGCAGATGTTATTATTCCAGCAATGCGTATTTATTTATTTGCGATGAAATGGAGTGGTGCAAAACACATCTATGTACCTAAAATTGGGTTGGCCGATGGTATCATAAAAAGTATATATTTCAATACGGTTTCTAGTAATACACAGTAAAATTCTGCAATTCAACTACAATTTCTCCGGTGTTTTAAATTTATAATATATATTCGTGAACGTATATTTATATAAATACATAAACCCAAAACTATTAAAAATGAAAAGATTAGCACTTATAGCTTTTTTACTTAGCCTATCGTTTCAAGCGTTTTCCCAAAAAGGTACTTATGGGGTTCGCGCTGGTTATAACATCTCAAATTTAGATTTTGAAGATGTACCAACTATGACAAACGAACATAGAAACAGTTTTTATATCGGTTTTTATGGTGATTTCAGATTATCAAATGCAATTTCTGTAGTTCCAGAATTACAATTTTCTCCAGAAGGCGCTAAAGCAGAAGTTTTACATTTAGATTTAATTCAAATGCCTGTATTTTTCAAATTTAGGTTAAATCAAAAATGGAGATTGGGAGTAGGGCCACAAGTGGCTTTGAAATCTCATAAAGTTAATGATGGCATGAGAAACTTTCATTATTCTGCTATCGGCGGTTTGGAGTATAAATTCAATCAAATGATTTTTGTAGATTTACGCTACAGCTACGGATTATCTAATATTTTTGACGACAACCAAGGTGTTGAAGCTATTAACACGAATATACAAATAGGGGTTGGTTATCAATTTTAACCGTGTATCGCTTCTGAAGTTCCAAGATTTGACATGATTTTTGCTTCATAATCAAGAAGTTGCTGCCATTTGGCGTCAACTTCTTTTTTATTGCCATATTGTCTTGCAAAGCCTAAAAACATAGTGTAATGGTTTGCTTCACTTACCATTAAATTTCTATAGAAAGTACGCAATTCTTCGTCTTCTAGTTCTTCTGATAATAGTCTGAAACGTTCACAACTTCTAGCTTCTATTAATGCCGCATAGAGCAATCTATGAACCAGTTGTGTAGTTCTGCTGCCACCTTTTGGAAAGAATTTCATGAGTTGAATAACGTATTCATCCTTTCTGTCTCTCCCCAAGGTCCAACCACGTTCAATAATTTTATCATGCACCATTTTAAAATGGCTGATTTCCTCTTTTACCAATGCTGTCATTTCCTGAACCAATTCAGTATATTCAGGAAAGCTTACAATCAAAGAAATTGCTGTACTGGTAGCTTTTTGTTCGCAGAATGCATGATCGGTTAATATTTCTTCAATATTCTTTTCTACAATATTTACCCAACGCGGGTCTGTTGGTAATTTAAGTCCTAACATAATCTATCCTTTTAAAATCGCAATATCCGTTTTCATCTATAATTATCCTAAGCATCATTTTAATATCACCTTTGGGTTTAAAATAAGATGTTTCTAAAACTAATGTATTACTTTCTAGAGAGGCTAATTCATTAACATGTAAGCCATTGTTTAGGTAGCTTTCAAAATCAAATTTTTTTATAACATGCTTCGGTAAATGCTCATTTCTAAACACATTTTGTAAAATCAACCTATCATTTTTATAAACGGTTATTTCAGAATTTATTTGCCTAAAAAAGTGCTTGTAGTTTATATTCTTTCCAGTGAAATAATGCAACACAGCAGTATTCATATTAGTGAAACGTTTTATATTCACTTTATACCCGTTATTTAAAATCGTATCAGTTTCAATTTCTGAATAAACCGTTGGAACGTAAGCTACAATTTCTAATGGTTGCTTTGAATGCATAAATTTGCTGACGGATTCCTTGAGGCTTTCTCTTCTAGAAACCCTTCCATCACAAGCAGAAAACAAAATGAAACAAATAAAGGCTATTAATGAAATATATCTCATGGCTAAATATCTAAATCAAACGTTTTACGAAGAGCATCAATAGCAGGATTTTTTTCTTTCATTTTCTCAAATTTTTCGCGAGTGGTATAGGCGTATTTTTTACTCGCGGTCTCGTTAACCGTTATTGAGAGTTTGATGTCAAAATTATTAAGTGTTTTACGTAAGAACCCCATCAGCTCATATTGTTGGCGTTCTAATTCTACTTTATTGGTTTCATTTGGAAATTCTAAATAGACTGTTGTGCCCTTTACTTTCGGTATATCGATGGCAAGAATAGAGGCCAAATTGTGTTTTCCCTGTTTTTGGATTTTCCTTGTAAATGCATTCCAACAGTCAATAAGTTGGTTTTCTGTGAAATCTTCAGTAGGCAAATCTTTTTCATCGATAACCACCTCCATTTGTTTGATTTGATGTTCTTTTTTAGCCTTGATACTTTTTAAGGATAGTCCCGAAGTACGCTTAGTTTGGGGTGTCAACTCAATCTTGGGAGGGTCTTTTACTTGAAATTTCTCAATAACCTCGGATTTACCAGAAACAGGTGCTTTTTCCTTATCAATGTCTCTTGAAGATGTTTCAACAAGGCTTTCAGTAGGTTTTGTTACTGGAATAGGCGTGATGCCTTTTTTCTGAAAGTAAGACGCTGGAATTATGAAGCGTTTATTGTTTTTTTTTTCTCCATCATAAGTGATAGAGGCAAGCTGCATAAGGCAAAGTTCAACCAGTAACCGTTGGTTTTTACTGGTTTTATACTTTAAATCGCACTCGTTAGCTAATTCTATACCTTTAAGTAAAAACTCGTGAGATGCTTTTTTAGATTGCTCAAGATATTTTTGTTTTATTTGGTCACCTACCTCAAGAAGCTCGATAGTACTTTGCGTTTTACTTACGAGTAAATCCCTAAAATGTGATGCTAACCCTGCAATGTAATGATGTCCATCAAAACCTTTTGATAACGTGTTATTGAACTGTAATAACAGTTCTGGAATTTTATTTTCAAGAATAAAGTCTGTACTGGTAAAATAGGTTTCGTAATCCAGCACATTTAAATTTTCCGTAACAGCTTGCCTGGTTAAATTTTTACCAGAAAAACTTACCACACGGTCAAAAATCGAGAGTGCGTCACGCATAGCGCCATCTGCCTTTTGGGCGATGATATGCAATGCATCATCTTCGGCAGATATACTTTGTTCTTCTGCAATGTATTTTAGATATTCCTTGGCATCCTTTACCGTAATGCGTTTGAAATCAAAAATTTGACAACGTGATAAAATGGTTGGGATTATTTTATGCTTCTCAGTAGTGGCTAAAATGAAAATACAATGTTTTGGCGGTTCTTCTAAAGTTTTTAAAAACGCATTAAAAGCGGCTTGTGAGAGCATGTGTACCTCATCAATGATATATACTTTGTATTTTCCAACCTGTGGAGGAATACGCACTTGGTCGGTGAGGTTTCTAATATCATCTACCGAATTGTTGGAAGCCGCATCTAGCTCAAAAATGTTAAAAGCGAAATCTTCCTCTTCAGTTTCGGTACCATCACTGTTTATCATTTTAGCCAAAATACGGGCGCAGGTAGTTTTACCTACACCACGCGGACCAGTAAACAGTAATGCCTGTGCTAAATGGTTATTTTCAATGGCGTTTAGCAATGTATTAGTAATAGCCTGTTGCCCTACAACATCCTTAAAGGTTTGTGGGCGGTACTTTCTGGCTGATACAACGAAGTGCTCCATTAAATAGGTTTAGAAAACAAATTTAATTATATACATTCAGAATTCAGAATTCAGGATTCAGAATTTGATAGGAGTTATTAACAAATAGAGGTTCTAGACTTCTTGACTTTGTAATAATTTTCAACTACCTTCGTTTACCGGCGGAATAAGCCATTAAAAAATAGCGCATATCCGTCAGCAGGTTTTAAGCAATTAGACCAAATCAATGAAAAAGAATTTAATCTTACTTATTTTAATTTCAAATTTTTGTTTCGGACAATCTGAATCCAGACAAAATTTTGTCATTTCATTAAATGTCCCTGATAATGAAAGGAACAGTAATGAGTCTTTCAAAAAGATAGCTGCTGAAAAAAACATCAAGAGAATTAAGTTTTACGAGGAAAAAGAAATTGTTACGGATCTACTTTTTGACAAAAATGGAAATGTTATTGAGGCCACAGATAAGTCAAACAAAGTTATTAGCAAGACCAAATTTGCGTTTGATAAACAAAATAGATTAACTAAAATTTCATTTTTTACGGCAAATGGAGATTTTAAATATGGTTATAAATACAGATTTGATGGACCATACAGAACAGAGTTCAAAATTGGAGATTCTATTCCTACGAAAAGAACAATCGAATTAAAAGAAGAAAATATTACAATATATTCTGATTTCAATGAAAATAAGGAATGGGAATTAAATAGCGTCATATTTAAAAACGGAGATGAATCATACGATAGAGAATTAAGATATAATGAAAATGGACTTTATTCAGAGTTCAAGTATTTCTTCAACCCAAAAGAAAAAATTGGCGGAACAAAAAAAATCACTTATTTCAACGGTATTAAAATAAGTGAAGAAGATTATTCTGCATACAAAACAGATTCCAAAGGAAATAGAATTGAGAATTTTAATCCTAGAAATTTAGAAATAATTTCTACTCGTAAATACAATGAGCAGAATCAAGTTATCGAAACTAAATATTACACCAAAATGGAATATTTCGAATACGATAAAAATGGAATGGTAAAAACTAAAACCATAGATGACAGAAACGGAATAACAAAACTGAACTTTTTCTATGAAAACTCATTCCTAAGTAAAATAGAGAAAGTTAATGGAGACAATAAATTAACTTTTAAATACGAATACGAATTTTATAAATAAAAACTGCTTAGAACAATGGCTAAAAGGAATTACTCATTCTCGCCCACTTCTAAAAATCCTTTCGGATTTTCAGTTTGATGTGTATTTGCAAAGTTAAGTGCTACACCACGCAACTATTCATAGCCGAGACAGGTAAACGAACACTTCAAATAGGAAACTAATTTATTTTAGAATTAAGCTAGCAAACACGCCCGCGTTAAGGATTGAACGGCATGTTTGAAATCCCCGACGTAGGAGGGATTGAGTAGTGAAAGCCTGACCTGATAGGGGAACGCCCAAATTTTTTTTATTATTTGTGTTTTAAATTTTAGTAGTTGTACTTTTGCCAATAAGTAAATCGCCTTATCGTTACGTCTTTGGCGTAAAGGAAAGTCCGAACACCGTAGTGCAACATAGTGGTTAAAAGCCACCGGCCGAAAGGTTAGGAAAAGTGCAACAGAAAGAATGTACGGGTAGTGCCGTAGTGAAATCAGGTAAACTCTATGTGGTGCAATGCCATGTATACCAGCGTTTGAAAGTGGCACGCTTGATTGCTGGAGGGTAGGCAGCTAAAGTTTGCTGGTAACAGTAAACGCAGATAAATGATAAGGGTCGCGCCTTGGTGCGATACAGAATTCGGCTTATAGATTTGCTTAAATATAACAAACCCTTCCTGTGTTTTACAAGAAGGGTTTATCGTTAAAATTGATTAGTGACTAACAAACAATTATTCTTCTTTTTTCTTGTAGGATAACATTGGTCTTATGTTTCCTGTTATTTCATACATTTCTGCAGCGCTTCCTATTACTTTTTGAAACGTCTCGTAGCGTTCTGGCCCCAATAGTTCATCGTTTGCTTTGTTTTTAGTTGCTGCATCAACCTCATCCTCACTGGACATTGCAACCATATAATAACTATTCATTACCCCAAACCCGCTTCTATAAACACGATAATAATTCTTTGATTCTTTTGATGTAAACATATTTTTAACCGCTTTCATGCCTTCTCTTAACGCCTTTTCATTTTCAGGTGTAAAGTGAATAAAATAGAAATTACGATGGTTTAACCCTTCTTGGGTTTGAGAAATACCATCTGGCATATAGGTTAAACTTTCATCCAGCATAATGATGTAATCGCCGTGAGAATCATAGCATTTATCAAAGTCATCAAACATTTTTCCAAATTCATCTCCCATAGTTTTTGCCATATCTGCAAATGGACGTTTATCTATGTCTGCAAAATTTTCAATTGGAGACACATAAAGATACCTAAAGTCGTCCATAGTTACAGTTAACCAGTTAGCATCCGGTTGATGTTTAAGACATGCTTCATGAAACGTGAGTGCTGCTTTTTCATAATCCACCATTTTTGATGGGTTTACTTTGTCTTCGTGTACCAAGTACATTTTTTGAGCTGAAAGTTGAATGCTAAAAGCACAAATAAATAATAGTAATAAAATTGACTTAATGGTTTTCATATATTAAAGGTATTGGTTTGTTTATTTTAATTTGATGTAGGAGGATTAATTCCTAATTGACTGAATAGCGCCAAGTTATCGAAGTACGCATCTTCGCTAACAAATTTTCCTGAGTTATTTAGCGTCCATACACTAAATCCTTTGGTTTTCACTTTTTTACCAGTTGCTGCATTACCCATAAAATCTCCATTATGTGTTCCTGTTACGGTCCAATTGATGTAAATTTTATCTTTTGCTATATCAACGTTGTCTGCATATACTGTAAAATCGGGAAATGCGGTTATAAATGTTTTCATAAATCCTTCATATTCATCAATGTTTTTTATTTCTGGAGCACCATTGGTTGTTCTTACCAAGTTAGATACAGAAAGCGATTTCAGATTAGCAATATCGTGTGCATTCCAGCCAGCAACCACTTTATTAACGGCGTCCATTTTTGTTTTCTCATCAGCGGACATACTGGTAATTTCTGAAATTGCTGCATTAATTCCAGCGGTATCATAATATGCAAATTCGTTTAAAACTTTACCATCTATAAATTGAAGCGTTAAATGAACGGGTACGCTTAATTTTTTGCCAGTAACTTTAGTTTTTGCATACCAATTACCCCAATAGTTTACCCATGTCTTTCCATCTTTATCAACAACCATTTCGGTTACAACGCCTTCTTTACTAAACCCATAGGTTTCCATGAAGGAGAGCATTTGTTTCATGCTGGCCATCACTTCGTCGGGAGAATTGCCACTATTTGTGTTATGATAAATCTTTGTGGAGTCAGTAAAATTTGCCTTCCAGCTATCCCAATCGCCCGCCTCGTAGGCTTTAATACCGGCTTTTACTGTATCAATTTCTGGTGAGGCATCAAAATAGCGTTGTGGTTTATTTTGGCAAGCCACGAATAACAGAATTGCTAATCCAAGTAGTAATAGTTTTTTCATTTTTATGGTTTTAAAGGTTAGTATTCACAACAAACCATAAACATGCTTTCAAAAAAAGATTTTGAATGTAAGAGAAGTATGTGTAGAGTACGGGACTCTTAAGGAGATTATGAATGTAGCTAAAAAAGATTGATAAAAAATTAACAATTGTTAATTTTCAATATTCTTAAAAAAACTAAAAGCACTACCACCGTAATTTTTTTGATTTGAAAAATTACGAATGTGCGATAAATCTGTATGCTTAGAATGTTCTACGATTAACATGCCTTCATCTAATAACATGCTTTTTTGAAAAACTAATTGCGGTATTTTTGCGAATTGCTCTACCGTAAAATCATAAGGTGGGTCTGCAAATATAATATCTGCTTTTACAGAAGCTTTTTCTAGGAAGCTAAAAACATCACTTTTTACAGTCTGTATTGGCATTTCAAATGTTTCAGCAGTTTGATTGATAAATTTTATGCAACCAAAATTTTGATCTATACAAGTAATTTGCTTTGTACCTCTTGAGGCGAATTCATAACTTATGTTTCCAGTGCCGGCAAATAAATCTAAAACCGAAATCTCGTCAAAATAATAATGGTTGTTTAGGATATTAAAGAGCGATTCTTTTGCCATATCTGTGGTTGGGCGCACAGGTAGGTTTTTTGGTGCTATTATCTTTCTGCTTTTGTATTTACCTGAAATAATCCGCATTAGAAACTATTTGTTATAATGTAATTAGAGTGTTTAGTCTCTGTATCGTGTGGAGCGTTATTGCTAATAGTTTCAATAGTGGTATGCCTAATATATTTATAGGCCATTTTATATACATCATCTTCCTCAGAAATATTTCCAATAAGGGCAATATCAATTTCTTCAGGATCGTAGTTTAACTGTTCTAGTGTAAATAATAGATAGTAAATAAAATCTTCAGAATTATTATATTCAAAAGTGTTGTAAAGTTTTAATTTTCCGTTTTCCAAAGCGATAATTTCAAAATGCTTTTCGCTAATGTGTACATAAGCTTTAGCAGCATTTTTATGGCTTTCCATTTTTAATATGTTGTCGATTAAAATGGTAGAGGCGTGTTTATAGGTAAACTCACCAAAAACATCATAGATATAATTATTAATATTTACATAAGGCACATATACATTTATACTATCATTATACTTTAATGTATCATAACTTAAGTAATCTGATTTTAAAATTTTGGAATTGAATTTTAGGTAATCTGCTAAATAATCTTCGTTAAAAAGTGTTTTTGGCACCAAAGTAGACAAGTCGTTTTGATGAATAATCAAAATGTCATCAAACTGTTCCTGAAGGTAATCCCGTGTATCAAAGTAATGCATTAATCGCTCCAAGGCTTCAAAAGGATTCACCTTTTTTTCAAAAGCGATATGCTCCAGATTTGTAATAGTATTTTTAATTACATTTAGGATACAAAAAGAAAGTCCACTCAAACTAATTTGAATGGACAGTTTTTTATTGGTAATAGTATCTAAATCTTTAGTCTTTCTTAGTGCCATAAGTTTTTGGCCAGTTTCCAATGGTTTTAACTTCATCCATAGAACCAACTTTTATTTCATCCCCATTTACGCCTTCAACGGATACCACCTCGTTTTCTTGCATTACCAACTCTTTAGGTTGATCAAATAATATTACATTTTTCTTAACTGAAGCCTCGAACACAGGAATTTTAATATCGTTCTGCTCCAAAAACCCTGCCTCAAGTTTAAACTTAGCACCAGGTTCTCCTACGGGAACATCCATCATAGTTTTATATCTATCAGAACTTTTAAAAATGGAGTCTTTCACAGATTTAGTTCCTAGTGTATCTATAATAACAATATCCTTAAAAGTTTCTACACCTCCGTATCGTCTTGTTAATTCTTCATCTACAACACTAGAATCTCTGCGTTGTGTTAACGTAAATTGTGCCGTATCTATAAATTTCACTAAGTTATCCCAGTTTCCTGAAAATCTACCAGTAACTGTTCTGTGTGCCAACTGTGCATCTCTAATGTCCTCTAAGCTTTCAATAACCTTGGCGTAACGCTTTTCTTTTTCTTGGTTGAAAAGAATTGGATTGTAAATAGACATAAATGTTTTATAACCTAAAAAGCCTATTAACACCCAAAGTGCAATAGTTAAAACTGGCTTAAATTTGGCAGGTATAAATTTATCAACTAGCTTCACCAAAGCTATGGTAAGCAATATTACACCAACTACAACGAGAATTACTGTTAACATAGTATTTTAATTTGTTATAAGTTTAATAATGGTCTTCCGCAAATCTACAATTTTTTTTTAATGGTTAAAACTATCTTAATAAAAATCATTTCTATATTTGATGAATTTATAAACCGTTTCATGCTTTAATGACTTCAACTGAATTTTATTCTCTTGTTAAGCAACATTTTCCTTTTCAACCTACATTAAAGCAAGACATTGTTTTACAGCAACTTTCACAGTTTATCTTTAGTAAGGCATCTAATTCCATTTATTTATTAAAAGGCTACGCCGGTACAGGTAAAACTACGATTGTAAGTACAATTGTTAACAACTTATGGAAAGCCAAAATGAGTGCCGTTTTGTTAGCACCTACCGGAAGGGCGGCCAAGGTAATAGCTAATTATTCCAAAAAAGAAGCATTTACCATTCATAAAAAAATATACTTTCCAAAAAAGAGTTCAGGAGGCGGGGTTAAGTTTGTATTACAACCCAACAAGCATAAAAACACAATTTTTATAGTAGATGAAGCGTCGATGATTCCTGATACTCCAGGAGATTCTAAACTCTTTGAAAACGGGTCGCTTTTAGACGATTTAATGCAATATGTGTATTCTGGTTTTAAATGTAAATTGCTATTAATTGGAGATACAGCACAATTGCCTCCTGTTAAATTAGATATTAGTCCTGCTTTAGACGAAAATAAGTTAGCCCTAAATTATAATAAGGAAGTGACTAAAATGGAGTTGGATGAAGTAGTAAGGCAACAAGAAGATTCGGGGATTTTGGTAAATGCTACCTTATTGAGGGAAACTTTAGCAAGCAGTATTTTTGACAGTTTTAAGTTTGATTTACATGGATTTAATGATATAGTAAGACTAGTTGATGGTTATGATATTATGGATGCAATTAACGATGCCTACAGCACTTTAGGAAATGAGGAAACAGCAATAATTGTAAGAAGTAATAAACGTGCCAACTTATACAATCAGCAAATACGAAGTAGAATTTTATTTAATGAACATGAACTAACCGCTGGTGATTACCTAATGGTAGTAAAAAATAATTACTTCTGGATAAAGCCAACAACCGAAGCAGGTTTTATTGCAAATGGTGATATAATAGAAGTTTTAGAGATTTTTAAAATTATTGAGTTGTATGGATTTCGCTTTGCGGAAGTAAAGGTACGTATGGTAGATTACCCAAGAATGCGGCCTTTTGAAACCGTACTTCTTTTAGATACTATTCATGCAGAAACACCATCATTATCTTATGATGATTCCAATAGATTATACCAAGAGGTGATGAAGGATTTTGAAAACGAAACCAGTAATTATAAAAAGTTTTTAAAAGTTAAGAATAACAAACATTTTAACGCCTTACAAGTTAAGTTTTCTTATGCCATAACCTGCCATAAATCTCAAGGAGGCCAATGGCACACTGTTTTTGTAGAACAACCGTATTTGCCAAATGGTATAGATGTTGATTATTTAAGATGGTTATACACAGCTGTAACAAGAGCAAAAGAAAAATTGTATCTTATTGGTTTTAAAGATGATTTTTTTGAATCGTAACGATATTTTAAAATGACACCAGAAACAATTCTTAGCATTTGCTTAGGCATAGGCTTATCCGCATCGGTTGGATTTCGCGTTTTTTTACCCTTGTTCGCATTGAGTTTAGCTGCACATTTTGACGTTTGGCAGCTTAATGAATCATGGCAGTGGGTGGGTAGTATGCCGGCACTTATTACATTAGGTGTAGCTACTGTGGTAGAAATTTGTGCCTATTTTATTCCTTATATAGATAATTTATTGGATACTATTGCTGTACCGTTGGCTGCATTGGCAGGAACAGCGGTAATGCTCTCTACAGTTGCCGATTTAAGCCCTGTTACCACTTGGGCACTGGCAATTATTGCAGGTGGCGGAACAGCAGCAGCCATTGCGGGTACATCTAGTACAACGCGGTTAGCTTCCACAGCAACAACAGGGGGTGTTGCAAATCCTGTAGTATCAACTTTAGAAACAGGAACTTCGGTGGTTATGTCGGCACTTTCAATTTTTGTGCCTATTGCAGCCATAGTTCTGGTAGTTATTATGTTAATCATCATTTTTAAACTTTATACCCGTTTCAAAAGGAAAAAGAACACCATTGTATAAATATTTGGTATTTTTGACAGTCATCATTTAGAACGCACAGATGAAAATTATTTCCATGATTCCCGCGCGCTACGGCGCATCTCGATTTCCAGGTAAGCTTATGCAAGATTTGGGCGGAAAAACCGTCATTCTACGAACTTACGAAGCTACCGTAGCCACTAAACTATTTGATGATGTTATAGTAGTAACCGATAGCGACATTATTTATAAAGAGATAGCGAATAATGGGGGCAAGGTAATGATGAGCAAAAAAGAGCACGACTGCGGTAGTGATAGAATAGCCGAAGCAGTAGCGCATTTGGATGTAGATGTGGTAATTAATGTACAAGGCGATGAACCCTTTACTGATGCGGAATCCTTAAAGAAATTAATTGACGTTTTTAAAGAAGACACCAATAAGCAAGTAGATTTGGCATCATTAATGGTGCATATTACTGATGAGGACGAAATTAATAATCCTAATACGGTTAAGGTAGTTATAGACAACGCTAATTTTGCCCTATATTTTTCACGCAGTCCAATTCCTTTCCATCGCGATAAAACAGTCAATGTTAAGTATTACAAGCACAAGGGCGTTTATGCCTTTAGAAAACAGGCTATTTTAGATTTTTATCGTTTGCCAATGCTCACTTTAGAAGCTTCTGAAAAATTAGAACAGTTACGCTATTTAGAATATGGAAGACGAATTAAGATGGTTGAAACAAATGTTGAAGGCGTTGAAATTGATACACCGGAAGATTTAGAACGTGCTAAGCAATTATGGAAATAAACTACAGTGGCATAAAAGTAATTGGTTTTGATGCCGATGATACACTTTGGGTGAATGAAACCTATTTTAGGAAGGCAGAAGAAGAGTTTGCCAAATTATTATCAGAGTTTGAAACCCCAAACAAAATAGACCAGGAATTATTTAAGGTAGAAATAGGCAATTTACCTTTATATGGCTATGGTGTAAAAGCTTTTACGCTCTCTATGGTGCAAAGTGCTTTAGAACTCTCGAATTATACCATACCTAGTAAAACCATCGAAAAAATATTAAATATTGGCAAGAATATGTTGAATGAGCCCGTAGAATTATTGGATGGGGTTGAGGAAGTTCTAGAGGAATTATCAAAAAAATATAGGCTTATTTTAGCAACAAAAGGAGACTTGTTAGACCAAGAGCGGAAATTGGAAAAATCTGGGCTTACTTCTTATTTTCATCATATTGAAGTTTTAAGTGACAAGAAAGAAGCCAATTATTCAAAACTTTTAAATCATTTGGATATCAATCCGTCAGAATTTCTAATGATAGGAAATTCTTTAAAATCGGATGTTTTACCATTAATTAACATTAAAGCAAAGGCAATACATGTGCCATTTCATACCACATGGGCTCACGAAATGGTTACGGAAAAAGAAACCAACGGAAAAGAATATAAAACAATACCATCATTACGGGAACTTTTAAAACTAGTACCTTAACCAAACAATGGTTTACCTTTAAAAGTTTCGAGATAATTAAATAAGAGAAATTAAAATAATACTATTTTTACACTTTGTAAAAGAAAAGACACTGCATGAGTTATAAAAACTTTCCAATGGTGCCAAGAGTAATTTTTGGCAGAGGTAGTTTCAATCAGTTAGGTGAATTGTTATCCCCAAATCGCTTAAATCGTAATGCGCCATTTATATTTTTAGTAGATGATGTATTTAAAACCGAGATAGATGTAACTTCAAGAATACCAATTTCTTATGAAGATAAAGTTGTGTATGTTTCTACCGAGGAAGAGCCTAAAACTTCACAGGTAGATGAATTGGTTGAAAACATTATTTTAACATCAAAAGAACGTCCATCGGGTATTATTGGAATTGGTGGAGGTTCAATGTTAGACCTAGCAAAAGCAGTGGCTATAATGCTTACCAATGAAGGGAGTGCAGAAGATTATCAAGGTTGGGACTTAGTAAAAAACAAAGCGCTTTACCATGTTGGTATTCCTACTATTTCAGGAACTGGCGCTGAGGTTTCTAGAACAACCGTTTTAACTGGATCTACTAAAAAATTAGGGATCAATTCAGATTACACACCGTTTGATCAAGTAGTTTTAGATCCCGAATTAACCAATGGCGTACCAAAAGATCAGTGGTTTTACACGGGTATGGATTGTTTTATTCATAGTGTTGAATCATTAAACGGCACGTATCTCAATGCATTCAGTAAAACCTATGGAGATATGGCTTACAGCATTTGTAAAGAAATATATCTTGATGGAAAACTATCGAAAAAGGATGCGCAAGATAAGTTAATGATGGCGTCATGGCACGGGGGTATGAGTATTGCTTATTCCCAAGTGGGGGTTGCTCACGCCATGAGCTATGGTTTATCTTATTTATTGGGTACCAAACATGGTATAGGTAATTGCATCGTTTTTAATCATTTAGAAGAGTTTTATCCTAAGGACGTAAAGCTTTTTAAGGATATGATAGCAAAACATAAAATCACTTTACCTACAAACGTTTGTTCAGATTTAAGTGAAAAGGATTTAGATACTATGATTTCAATTGCGTTAAGCTTAGAACCGTTATGGGAAAATGCTATTGGGAAAAATTGGAAAAAAAGGATTACTCCGAAAAAGCTTAAGGAACTTTATTTAAAAATGTAGTATGAGACAATGGCTTGCTAAATTCATTTATTTTAAAGTATTGGGTTGGCAGGTTGATGGTAACTACAAAACGCTTCAAACCGACATTAAAAAAGCAGTCATTATTGCGGCACCTCATACGAGTTGGCACGATTTCTATATTGGTGTTTTAGTACGTGGAGTTTTAGGTGTAAAGGTTAATTTTATTGGAAAAAAGGAGCTTTTTGTGTTTCCCTTCGGATATTTCTTTAGAGTGTTGGGAGGTAGACCAATAGATAGACAAAACAACCAAAATAAAGTAGAAGCTATCGCAAAGTTATTCGCAGAGAATGACACGTTCCGAATAGCGTTAGCACCTGAAGGCACTAGGAAAAAAGTAGAGAAATGGCGCACGGGCTTTTATTATATTGCTAAAGCAGCCAAAGTTCCTATAGTGATGTTTACACTAGATTTTGAAAATAAACGAAATACGTTTTCTAAACCTTTTTATCCTACTGATGATGTTGAGGCTGATTTTAAACATTTGAAATCATTTTATAAAGGTGTAAAGGGTAAAATCCCTAAATATTCTTAAATGATTATAAAAAATGGCATAGGTTTTGCTCTTTTATAAGTGTAGGTTAATGAAACATAAAGTAAACAATTCATTGTCCCTAAAAAGAAACATCAACCACATAATAAAAAAGCCACTTCATTTGAAGTAGCTTTTTTAGTTTCTAAGGAAAACGTTTATTATTTCAATTCCTTTAATCCATTATCAATTAAAGTTCTTAAATGTTCTTTATGTGCCCTAGAGGCTATATTGCCAGATGGAGCAGCCATTGTTCTAATACGTTTTAGGTTATACAAGGCCATAGATTTTGCATTATGAGTATATCTCGAACTTGTCTTGCCAGTAAGCATCTCTAACAACATTTCAGTATATTCTAATTGTAAATTTTGTCTAAATGAATTTACACTACCAGAAATATCAGCTTTAAATATGGCATTGTTCAAGTCCGTCATCATGGTAGATAAGTTGTAGTCATTCCCATATAACTCAGAATCTGTAATTCTTTGTAATGTGTTATAATGCAATAGGTGACTTAACACTCGTTTTTGATACCCCAATACTTGATTGTGGATTTTTGGGTCTTCTGAACTTCTAAAATTGAAACCTCTACGCTGGCTTGCCAAATAGTTATATAAATCGTCTGGCGCATCAAATGCATTTGGCGCAAAAACATATTGGCGCAAAGCATCCATTGCCTTTTTTTGATCTTCCAAACTTACTGGAGTATAAGGTTGTTTAGCACCATGTTGTCCAGCTGCAGCTCTTTCAACATAAACACCACCAATAAACCTTGAAATGGTATTTGCAGCACTTGCCTTTTGTCCTGATAGTACGTTATATACACGTTTTAATTCTTCATAAAAATCACCTTCTTTTGTAAAATTATTTTTTACTTCTTTTAAAAGCTGATCGGACAATTGCATTCTATCGATAGACCAGTCTATTTGCTCATTTGATTGGTCTGACACATTTACTCTAGGGTCAATAGCCTTTCCAGGGCTGCGCATATCATCAGCATCATTACCAAAAATATGTTCAGGCTTAGTAGATTCGCTCAATAGCGCTTGTCGTTCACTTTCAGATTTAAAAGGTGTATATCCTAGTCGTATAGCCCAAACATCATAAGGGCCAACAGCAACATCATCATATTGCCCTTGTTTGCTTCTGTCTTTTGTAACATTTAAAGCGGCATAATCCATAACTGAAGCTGTTAAACATTTACCTTCGATAAAATCAGCATCGTTTAATTGTTCTCTTGAGAAAAGTTGGCTGGCTTTCATGTTATGATTTAATCCTAAAGTATGCCCAACTTCGTGCATTATTAAGGCAGTCATCGACTCCTTTTTAATGCGTTCCATTTCTAAATCCGAAGCGCCTGTAGCCGAAACCACCGCATTAGCAAACATAAGTTCTTGGTGTATTTCATGTCCAAGACTACAATACTTGAAGTCTTCTTCTAAATCCTTACCTACATTATTATAAATTTTATCGTAAAGCACTCTGTTGGTAAAGTGTACATATTCCAACATAATATCTGCGCCCAATATTTGCCCTGTTCTGGGATTAACAAAACTAGGCCCATAGCCACCAAAAGGAGGTTGGGGAGAAGACGTCCAACGCAACACATTATATCTAATATCTCCAGCATCCCAATCAGCATCATCAGGTTGTACTTTAACAACCATAGCATTTTTAAATCCAGCTTTTTCAAAAGCTTTGTTCCACTGTAAAACAGCATTTTTTATAGTTTCTCTCCATTCTACAGGGGTGGTGTTTTCAATCCACCATGTTATGGGCGTTACAGGTTCTGATAATGCAGCATTAGGGTCTTTTTTCTTAAGATGCCATCTATGGATTAAATCTCTGTAAGGTGTAGAACTCGTACTTGTTTGGTCATCAACCTGTTGCGTAAAATACCCAACTCTTGGGTCATCAAACCTCACTTCATAGTCATTTTCGGGCATCGCCATAAGGCTATGGTTCATCTTTATACTTACATTTCGTCCATCTGTAACGGCATTGGAACCACCATTTAGTATAGAAGGGTTAGAATATACATACTCTGCAGTAATGTTTACATTATCAGGGTAATTTTTAATAGTATTTATTTTTGTTTTATTCTTATCCAAATTACCCAATGAGAACGACGTTGGAGAGCTTCCCGGAAATCTAGGACGTTTTATTTGTCCGAAGGTTTCTTTTAAGAACAAATCACCAGCTTTTATAAGGTATAGTCCTTTTTCATCATCATGCGCCTCAATTTTTACACTAGCTATATTGCCACTTGAGATATTCGCATCCTTAGCTTTAGAAAGCGGATTATCAGGATCAAAATAAAATGATGTGTTTTGCTTTATAAATTCTATTTTGTCGAAGTGTTTTGTAATCTTAATCACTTGAGTAGGGCCGTAGGAACCTCTAAATTTACCAGCTTCCATAACACCATCTGCAACTTGTGCAAAATGGATAAACTCTTTATCTATATCATCTTCGGAAATAAGCATTTGCAACGATCCAGTGATGGTATCTTGATAGAGCGTGAACAAACCATCCATTTTTTTACTGGATTTTGTCAACGAAGCAATAGTTTTTTTCTTAGTTTCCTTTTTTACTGCTGCTGTTGCTGCTTCGGTTTTGTCTTTCTTTTTCTTATCCTTTCTTCTATTTTGCGCATCAAAATTTAAAGGCATTACAAAAAAAGCAATTAAAAGCGCCGAAACTGCTTTTAAACGCCAAGCGGAATTTGTTTTCATAAAATTGTTTTGAAATTAATGGATTCTTCGATATTTAAATTAGCGTCGCTAAAGTTAAGTATTATAATGAATTAAATTTCAGTTCAAAATGTTAAATGAAGTTAAATATGAAAAAGTTAAACTCTGATGAATGAAATACTTATCTTGTGTAAGGTAAAAATAGTGTTTCAATTAAATAATGAAATATTGAAAATACTGCTCTATAATAGTTGAAAACAAGAATTAATCTAAGTTCCAATTTCTAGTGCTAGTGCTTGCAGCGCTTGGAAAGTCTGAGGGAATCTTTTGAGTAACCTTCCCTGTTGCAGCCCATTCTGCACCTCGTTGAAATGTAGTAATAAAGCCAACACATTCCATAGAATAGTCCATATGCCCAAGAGCAGAATGAAACACCCGGCCTTTACCATATTCTACGGCAATTAATAGTGGTTCGTGCCTATTTGTACCTTTCACAGCTTTATTCCAGGGTGGTGCGTTACCTTCCTCGTCTGAAAAAGCCGTAGCAAGAATGGTCATGTTTTCTCCAGGGCCTCTCATTCTATCGTAAAGTTCATCTTTGGTATGCAACCAAACTTTTGGTAAATCTTTCATAATTGGATGTTCTGGAGCTCGTGTAGTTAATTGGTATTCGTATTGCTTGCCATGAGACGCACAAATACCTTCTCCAAAGTCTTTCTCTATATTGCCATTATCATTGTAAAAGATATAAGGACCAGTGGAAGCGTTTCTGTCTCCCCAAGCACCTAAACCAATCATTTTATTATACGCATCCCAATTGCCCCAAGCATTATTTGCAGCGTGAATTACCACAAGACCTCCACCATTTTTCATGTAGTTTATAAAGTTTGTTTTGGTGGTTTTTGGCCATTCAGAAGATTTCCAACCTAAATTATTTATTACCACATCGTATTTATTAAAATCTGGATTAAAATCAGAATCAAATTTTGTGGAGTCAACGGTAATTCTATTCACACCATCATCTAGTGGATAAAGGTCCAATAATTGTTCGATACTATCCAAATCTGTTACGTTGTGATGAGGCCCAACCCAATTGTACTTTTTTCTAGCAATGTCTACTTCAAACAAACCAGTTTCTTCAAGAAAACTTTTCATCATAAATGTACTCTTGGGCCAAATACCATGATTGTTTTCCCCATCAATAATTAGGGCTTTAAGTTTAAGTGACTTTTCGATAGGTTTTGCTGTTTTATTTATACAACCTATAAAGAGTGTAGCACAGAGTAAATAAATAATATAATGCGTTGATTTCATAAAGATTAGCTAAAAAATAATATTTGTGTTAAGATAAATAATTCTATATAAAATTTTAAACCATAAATATCTTTAACACTGAATTATTTATCACAGTTGCCCCAGAATTTTATCCGTAACCCAACTGGTATGAACTGCAGTTGCACCCGTAGACGGATGTTTAAAATTATTGATTATTAGTGCGTCTCTTATCCCTTCAACATGATATTGTTGAATATGTTTTGGATTATCAATAACTAAGGATTCTTTAAAATCTTTCGTTTTTAATTGTATGGCGTTATCTTGAAAAATTGAAAACGTAATTGTACCCTTACTACCAATTATAGTCACATTATCAATACGTTCGTTGCTACCAAAATTCCAACTTCCTGTTCCGGTTACACCATTTTCATGAATCCATGTTGCAGATATAGTATCATAGGCATCATACAGGTGCTGCTGGTTTGCACATATTCCTTTGGCATCTTTGAATTCTCCCAAATAAAATGCCAGTAAATCCAAGCCGTGGCTTGCCAAATCATCAAAATACCCCCCTGGAGCAATTTTAGCATCGGTGCGCCAGTTGTAGGTTTTATTTAAATCTAAATTATTTGGGGGTTTGCAGAACAGCCAATTTACATGACGAATTTCTCCAATTTTATGGTCATCTAACCAAGACTTTACTTTTAAAAACCTTGGAAGTGAACGCCTGTAATATGCTACAAAAAGTGGAATATTAGCACTTTGAAAAGCATTTAGAATTGCTGAGCTGTCTTGATAGTTCGGGGTTATTGGTTTTTCTATACAACAAGGTTTTCCTGCCTTAGCTACTTTCAAGGCGTAGGTTTTATGACTGTCTGGCGGTGTTGCAATATATATAGCATCTACATTTTCATCATTTATAAGCGCATCAGCATCATTATAGAATGTATTGATATTATGTCGTTTTGCGTAGTCTTTAGCTTTTTCTATATTCCTTCGCATTACAGCAACAACTTCAAAACCTTCTGTTAACTGATAGGCAGGTCCGCTTTTTACTTCGGTTACACTACCGCAACCTATAAATCCCCATTTTATGGTTTTCATTTTTAAAAATTTATATAATTCAAATATAACCTTCTTAGTAGTAATTAGTATAATAAAAAAGCACCCTTCTTAGGGTGCTTTTTAGAATATGTTTCTATCATATATTAGAATCGATATCTGATACCTAATGCGATATCAAAATCTAGGTCGTCACTGCCATACGCTTCATCTCCAAAACCTATTTCTGGTCTAAAATCTAAAGATAATTGAAGCGGTATATCAAAATTATATTCAATACCAATGTCACCTGCTGCAAAAATAAAAGTTTCGCTGTCATCAAAACCTTGAGGTACATTATCAAAACTATAAGAAGCTATACCGGCACCAACACCCGCATACCAATTAAAGTCACCGTCTAATAACCATACCCATTGGTATAAACCAGCCAATTTGAAACCATCAAAGTTATTACCAGATCTAAGGCCTAAATCTAGCTCTAGTCTGTTGTTCTCCCCCAATGCGCGCTGATACGAAATTTCTGCTCCAAAGCCATCACTATCTCCTAAGCGAAGTCCGATAGCATTATCCGAAATGGTTTGAGCACTTGTGTTAAAGGCAAATCCTAAGGCTACAATTGCTAATAAAAATAATTTTTTCATAAGTTTTTAGTTTTTATTCATTAATAATTTGTGATCTTTTTTTTAATTAGAGATCAAATTTATGATTTTATAAACCAGAACAAAAATAATGCTAAAATTGTATATATATTTACGCATATGCAAGATTTATTAACACAATGCCGTTAAAACTCTTAAAATCAAAGCTTTCGGGAGAACTACTTTACGATAGTTTAATGACAGCTTTGTATGCCACAGATGCTTCAGTTTATAGAATGTTGCCGTTGGCCGTGGCTTATCCAAAAAATAGTACTGATATACAGGAGTTAATTAGGTATGCAAAAGAAAATAAAACCTCATTAATTCCAAGAACCGCGGGTACATCTCTTGCAGGACAATGTGTGGGTAAGGGTATTGTGGTGGATGTTTCAAAATATTTTACCAAAATTATAAGTGTTGATACATCCGCAAGAACAGTCACCGTACAACCAGGAGTTGTTAGGGATGTACTGAATAATTTTTTAAAGCCACATGGTCTTTTTTTTGGTCCAAATACCTCCACGTCTAATCGATGTATGATTGGAGGAATGGTAGGCAACAATTCGTCTGGAACAACTTCTATAAAATATGGTGTTACTCGCGATAAGGTTTTAGAGCTTGTAACTATTTTGAGCGATGGAAGCAAAGTCACTTTTGGCGAAATATCCTCAGAAGAATTTATACAAAAAACCAAATTGGATTCGCTCGAAGGGCAGATCTATCGAACAGTTTATCATGAACTTAAAGATAGTAAGGTTCAAAACGAAATAAATGAACATTTTCCAAAACCCGAAATTCACAGAAGAAATACGGGTTATGCTATTGATGAGTTGATTAAAACTGAAATCTTCTCTAATAGTTCTGAGAAGTTTAATATGTGTAAGTTGCTTGCAGGAAGTGAAGGCACATTAGCATTTACTACACAAATTACATTAAAATTAGACGAATTACCTCCAGAATATAGAATTATGGTGCCAGCACATTTTGATTCTATTGAAAAATGTTTGAATGCCGTAGTGCCAGTTATGAAGCACAATTTGTTCACTTGCGAAATGATGGACAAAACCATTTTAGATTGCACTAAGCGTAATAAAATGCAACAAGAAAACAGGCGGTTTTTAGTAGGAGACCCTGAAGCAATATTAATGTGCGAGGTAAGATCAACAACTTTAAAGGACGCTCGAATAAAGGCTAATGCATTGATTAAAACCTTAGAATTAGGTGCTTTAAGTTACGCTAATCCCATTTTAGAAGGCGACGCAATTGATAAAGCCAATAACTTAAGAAGCGCAGGTTTAGGCTTGCTGGGAAATATTATTGGAGATGAAAAATCGGCAGCATGTATTGAGGACACTGCAGTGGCTCTTCCGGATTTAACAAGTTATATTTCAGATTTCACCTTATTAATGAAGGCCTACAACCAGAAGGCTATCTATTATGCACATGCAGGAGCAGGGGAGTTGCATTTGCGACCAATTTTAAATTTAAAGCAAAAGGAAGGTGTAACGCTGTTTAGAAAAATTACTACCGATGTAGCACATTTAGTAAAAAAATACCAAGGATCTTTTAGCGGTGAACATGGCGACGGTATTGTACGTGCAGAGTTTATTCCCTTGATGATTGGTGATAATAATTATCAAATTTTAAAACGCATAAAGTCTACTTTTGACCCTGATAATATTTTCAATCCCGGTAAAATTGTAGATGCGTTTCCTATGGATATATCGTTAAGATATGAAGCTGATAGGGAAGAACCAGAAATAGAAACATTTTTAGATTTTTCTAAATCTGAAGGTATTCTAAGAGAAGCCGAAAAGTGCAATGGTTCGGGAGATTGTAGAAAACTTCCAGAATTTGGCGGTACGATGTGCCCAAGTTACAGAGCCACTAGAAATGAAAAAGATACCACAAGGGCAAGAGCCAACGCCTTGCGCGAATTTCTAACCCATTCCAACAAGTCTAATAAATTCAACCACGAGGAATTAAAAGAAGTGTTTGCTTTGTGTTTAAGCTGTAAAGCTTGCGGCAGTGAATGCCCAAGCAGCGTGGACGTTGCAAGTTTAAAGGCTGAATTTCAGTACCAATATCAAAAAGCAAATGGTTTTAAGTTCAAGGACAAATTCTTTGCGAAGTCAACCAAATACAATAAAATAGCTTCTAGGGCACCAAAATTATTCAACAAACTTTTTCAAAATAAGTTTACGTCATCGATAATTAAAAATGCTTTAGGAATACATTTAAACAGAAGTTTACCGCGAGTAACTAAGCCTTTTTCGTCTCTAAACAATACTCCTAGTTGGATTGAGGAAAGCGATGACCACCACATTAAGTCAATAAAAACCGTATATCTGTATGTGGATGAGTTTATCAATTATTTGGAATCGAATATTGCTGTAGATTGTGTTGTTTTACTCCAAACACTAGGATATAAAGTAATCCCAATATGCCATTTGGAATCTGCACGTTCATTTCTGTCAAAAGGTTTTTTAGACCAAGCCAAAGCCATTGCAAATGAAAACATATCATATTGTAAAGATTTAATTTCAGAAGGAACCCCACTTATCGGTATTGAGCCCTCAGCAATTCTAAGCTTTAAAGACGAATACTTAAAATTGGCAGATGACAAAACTTCCGCAGAAGCCGTCGCAAAACATGCATTTTTGATTGAAGAGTTTTTGCATAAAGAAATAGAATTAGGGCATATTACACCCAAACAATTCACCTCAGAAGAAAAACACGTAAAATTCCACGGACATTGTCATCAAAAAGCAATGGGCAACCAATTATCAAGTTTTTCTATATTAAATCTTCCGGAGCATTATAAAGTTACAATTATACCAAGTGGTTGCTGCGGTATGGCAGGTAGTTTTGGTTATGAAAAGGATCATTATGAGGTGAGCATGCAAATTGGTGAGCAAACTTTATTTCCTGCAGTTAGAAAAGCTTCTGAGAATGCAATTATTGCAGCAAATGGTACCAGCTGCAGGCATCAAATTAAGGATGGTACAGGTAGCGCTGCAAAACATCCAATAACTATTTTAAAAGAAGCGCTTATTTAGCCTTTGCATTTTTATCAACTATAGTAATAGCGGCAATCAAATCCTTTATTTCCATTTCTTTAATATCTTCATCGGCAAAGAAAGGAGATAACTTATCATGGTTATAGGCATAAATTTTCCAACGTTTAAATTGGTACTCTAGAGCCGTAAAGTTTTCCACCCAATCTCCTGAATTTAAATACATGGTTTTTCCATATTTGTTTTCTCTTATTTCCATTTTAGGTTGATGTATATGTCCGCAAACCACATAATCATAGCCGTTATCAATAGCTAAATCGGTAATTACGTTTTCATAGTCAGCAATAAATTTTACGGCGCCTTTTACACTATTTTTAATTTTTTTTGAAAGCGAGTACCGCTCTTTTCCTTGTTTGGCTAAGATCCAGTTTGTAAATCTGTTTAGGAGAATAAGCACATCATAACCATAGCCGCCCAATTTAGCAAGCCATTTTGCATTTTGAATAGAAATATCAAACACATCACCATGAAAAAACCATGCTTTCTTACCATCTAAATCCAAAACAAGTTTATCAACAATTGAAATATTTCCAATGCTAGTGTCACTAAACTTTCGTAACATTTCGTCATGGTTTCCTGTAATGTAAAATACTTCAACGCCATCCGCAGCAAAATCCATTATTTTTTTTATCACTTTTAAATGTGATTTTGGGAAATAACGCTTGTTAAATTGCCAAATATCTATAATATCCCCATTTAATATCAATTTCTTAGGGTTGATGCTATTTAAATAGGTTAGTAGTGCTTTAGCATGACAGCCGTATGTACCTAAATGCACATCTGAAATTACAGCTATTTCTACTTTACGCTTGGTTTTCAATGGAATTGCAGGTTATAATAATGTTGTATTAGTTCCATGCAAATAACATCTTTTAGTATTACGTGAAGATTATTAATTAATTAACTAATTATCAGGATATCGTTAGATAAATGTTATCAAATAGTTGTTTTTGATTGTATTGAAAAATTAGCGTAATTGAAGGCTATAGTTTATTTTAGCGAAAAATTTTAGACATGGCAGGAAATTCCTTTGGAAAACTTTTTAATATTACAACATATGGTGAATCTCACGGGCCTGCATTAGGTGGCGTAATTGATGGTTGCCCTCCAGGAATTGAATTGGATATGGAGGCCATTCAAAACGAATTAAACCGGAGAAAACCAGGACAATCTGCTATTGTAACCCAACGCAAAGAACCCGACGGCGTAAAGTTTTATTCTGGTATTTTTGAAGGAAAGACTACAGGAACACCTATAGGTTTTGTTATTGAAAATACCAATCAAAAATCTCATGATTATTCTCATATAAAAGATAGTTACCGTCCAAGTCATGCAGATTATACCTACGATAAAAAGTATGGTATTCGCGATTACAGAGGAGGCGGCCGCAGTTCAGCAAGAGAAACCGCTTGTCGTGTTGTAGCAGGGGCCATAGCAAAACAAGTACTTAAAGACGTAGAGATTTATGCGTATGTTTCTAGTGTGGGCACTATTAAACTTGATAAGCCTTATACCGATATTGATTTATCGCAAATTGAATCGAACATAGTACGCTGCCCAGACCAACAGATGGCTGCCAAAATGGAGCAATATATTAAGGAAGTGCGCAGTAAAGGAGATACCGTTGGCGGTATTATTAGTTGTGTAATTAAAAATGTACCCGTTGGTCTCGGCGAGCCAGTTTTTGATAAATTACATGCCGAATTAGGTAAGGCCATGCTCTCTATAAATGCCGTAAAAGGTTTTGAATATGGTAGTGGTTTCAACGGTAGCACTATGTATGGAAGCGAACATAACGATGCTTTTAATGCAGATGGTAGTACAAAAACCAATTATTCTGGAGGTGTTCAAGGCGGAATTAGTAATGGTATGGATATATACTTTAATGTAGCTTTCAAACCGGTAGCAACCTTAATTCAGAAATACGAAACTATCGATAAAAAAGGTGACATTGTAGAAATGCAAGGTAAGGGACGTCACGACCCTTGTGTGGTGCCTAGAGCTGTTCCAATTGTGGAGGCTATGGCAGCATTAGTGTTAGCCGATTTTTATTTAATCAATAAAATATATTCATAGTGTTTTCAGGAGCTATTTCCCGCTTTCCGCTATATCTTTTTTATTCATTATAATAACTAGCGTTCTTGCTGTTTTATAATGGTTGTTTAAAAATTTAAACTATTAGTCTATTTTGGTAGTATAAAAAAGGATGCCGCTTCAATCGGGGCTAAAATATTTGTAAAATTCATTTTTTTGCATAGCAATAACTTTGTTTACAGATATTCAAATTTTTAAAACAGATTAAAATTGATGGCGTTTCCGCACGGTCTTTCCATAAAATGATGCTAATTTTAGAATTACAAACATTAAATAGCGCTATCTATGATTAAGATTCTTTTGATATTCATTCGAAGATTAAGAGTTTTTTTAAGAAATAAGCTCCATCGTTATGATGTAACATTACCTTATGTAATAGTTCTTGTTTTTACATTACTACTTGTTGTATTAGGCATAAATGTTTTTATTGAACTTACCGATACACTTTCTACGGAAACACTTGCTGCGTATGATAAGACAATTACCGATAAAGTGCTTTCATATCGGTCGCCGACCCTAACTAATTATTTTGTTGCTGTTACGCATATTGGAGATGCATATGGTTATCTTGTTGTTCTTATTCTGGCCACAATAGTTTCTCTTATGGTGTTTAAACGAAGAAAATATGTAATTCAAATCACAGTAGTGTTATTTTTATCAGCACTTTCAAATGTTATATTAAAGCGGGCAATTAATAGAGCAAGACCAGAAATTGAGCACTTAGTAACCGTAGAAACCTTAAGTTATCCTAGTGGACACGCTATGGCGGCAATGGCTTTCTATGGTTTTTTAATATACTTGTTTTATAAATTTAATATGCATTTGCTTATTAAAATATCTGCTATAGTGTTGTTTACGTTACTTATAATAAGCATTGGCATTAGTAGAATTTATTTAGGAGTGCATTTCCCATCCGATATAGCAGGAGGTTTTATCGCCGGCGCCATATGGGTAATTTTTTGTATTATGCTGTTTAATCTTATCGAAGTTTTTAGAAGAGATCCAGAAACGCCAAACGCCATCTAATAAGGTTTTCAGTAAATACTCAAAATACGTATCTTGTCACCTCAATTTTTTTAATAAATAATCCTTTCTGTAGAGAGGCATAATAAAACCTATGAAAAAACTAGCATTACATTGGAAGATTATAATAGGCATGGTTCTCGGAATCATTTTTGGTTTTATTATGAATGGTATTGAAGGCGGGAAAGGTTTTGTAAGCGATTGGATTTCTCCTTTCGGAACCATATTTATTAATCTTCTAAAACTTATTGCCGTTCCTTTAATTTTGGCTTCACTTATAAAAGGTATTTCAGATTTAAAAGATATATCAAAAATAAAATCGATGGGGTTGCGCACTATCGGTATTTACATTTTTACCACCTTAGTGGCTATAGTAATTGGTTTAAGTATTGTTAATATTATTAAACCGGGTGAAGGTATGCCTCAGGATACTATTGAAAAAATAAAGATGAAGTACGAAAATGATGCTGGTGTTACAGATAAACTTGCCAAGGCAGCGGCTCAAAAAGATGCAGGTCCGCTGCAGGCTTTAGTAGATATTTTTCCAAGTAATATTTTTAAGTCCTTTTCTGAAGCATCAATGCTACAAGTAATTTTCTTCGCGTTGTTCGTTGGTATTTGTTTGCTGTTAATTGGTGAAAAACAAGCGGAACCCTTAGTGAAGTTTTTTGATTCACTAAACGAGGTCGTCATGAAAATGGTAGATTTAATAATGTTATTTGCACCTTATGCGGTTTTCGCTTTATTAGCGAATGTAATTATTGCTTTTGATGATACCGAAATACTTATTAAGCTATTGTTTTACGCCTTCTGTGTAGTTGGAGGACTAATACTCATGATTGGTTTCTATTTGTTGCTAGTGCGTGTTTATGCAAAAAAATCACCAATGTGGTTTTTAAAAGAAATAAGTCCCGCGCAACTTTTGGCATTTTCTACAAGTAGTAGTGCTGCGACGTTGCCTGTAACCATGGAGCGTGTAGAAGAACATTTAGGGGTAGATAAGGAAGTATCTGGATTCGTGTTGCCTGTTGGCGCTACTGTAAATATGGACGGCACAAGTTTATATCAAGGTATTGCTGCTGTATTTATTATGCAGGTAATTTGGCCAGAAGGATTAACATTTACCAACCAACTTGTAATTGTTTTAACAGCCCTATTGGCATCAATTGGTAGTGCAGCAGTGCCAAGTGCGGGCATGGTAATGCTAGTTATTGTTTTAGAATCTATAGGGTTTCCTGCTGAATTGTTACCTATAGGACTCGCCTTAATTTTTGCTGTAGACAGACCGTTAGATATGTGCAGAACCGTTGTAAATGTTACTGGAGATGCCACAGTATCTATGTTAGTAGCAAAGTCTTTAGATAAATTACACGATCCGCATCCTAAAGAATGGGACGACCATTACCATGAGGTGAAATAAACAACTTTAAGCCTTTGATTTTTCATAATATTTACGCTTTAGCCAAAAGGAAACTCGCACCAATAAAATTAAAGCAGGAACTTCAACTAATGGGCCAATAACCCCTGCAAAGGCTTGTCCTGAATTTAAACCGAAAACTGCAATGGCAACTGCAATGGCTAGCTCAAAATTGTTTCCTGCTGCTGTAAAAGCTACCGAAGCTGTTTTGTCATATTCAGCTCCTGTTGCTTTTGTAAAGAAAAACCCAATGATAAACATGAGCGTAAAATAGATAAGTAAAGGAACTGCAATAATCACAACGTCCATTGGAATTTCTACGATCAGTTCACCTTTTAAAGAAAACATCACCACAATTGTAAATAAAAGTGCAATTAAGGTCATTGGCGAAATGGCAGGAATAAATGTAGTGGTGTACCAATGTTCACCTTTTAGTTTTACCAAAATAAGTCTGCTTAAAATTCCCATTACAAATGGAATACCTAAATAAATAGCAACACTTTCAGCAATTGTGCCGATTGAGATATCTACAATTGCTCCTTCAAACCCAAAGTAGGGTGGAAGTACAGTTATAAAAATCCAAGCATAAAAGCTATAAGCAAACACTTGAAAAATACTGTTTAAGGCTACCAACCCAGCACCATATTCACTACTGCCTTCTGCTAGATCGTTCCATACCAAAACCATTGCGATACAACGAGCCAAACCAATTAAAATGAGCCCAACCATATATTCTGGATAATCTTGTAGAAATATTAGTGCTAAAACAAACATTAAAACAGGACCTATAATCCAATTAAGGATAAGTGAAATAGATAGTATTTTGGTGTTTTTAAAAACCTTTGGCAACAAAGCATAATTAACTTTTGCCAATGGCGGGTACATCATTAAAATCAACCCGATGGCTATGGGAATATTAGTCGTGCCACGACTAAATGAGTTTATAATATTTGGGAATGTTGGAATAAAATAACCAAGACCCACCCCAAAAGCCATTGCAACAAATATCCAAAGTGTTAGATTTCTATCAAGAAAACTTAATTTTTTTAAAGCCATTTTTTTATGGGTTTATTTGGGAAAAAACGTAAAATAGCTCCGTTGCTATTTGCAGACTTCGTTCGTTGTACTTTTTAGCTTGTTGCGGTGTATGATCAAATGCCTTTGGATCATCAAAAGTAATTGGAATACGCTTTTCTGCTCCTGCAACAAATGGACATGCTTCATTTGCTGAGTCGCAAGTCATAATTGCTGCAAAATTTGACTTGGGATTAAAATCGTCATCTAGCTTTTTTGAAAATCCGATGATAGGATGTTCATTATCTGCATATTTAATGCTATAAACAGGATTCTCATTTTTTGAAATGCTGTTTATTTGAAACCCTGAATTTTGCAAAGTTTTTGCAACCATTGGGAAAAGTGCTGTTGCCTCTGTTCCTCCTGAATAACAGAATACGTTTTTAATATTGAAGTAATGTGCCATTGTTTGAGCCCAAACTTGTGATAAATGACTTCTTCGTGAATTGTGAGTACATATAAAGTTAATTCTAATGTCCTCGTTTTCTGAAACTTTTGATTGCATAAAATCAGTTAGCGGTTGTAAGACTGCTTTACGTTCGCTTATGATAGTTTCAGGCTTTAATTCTTTTATATATTTGTCTATATCTGAATATAGGGTTGGTTTTGTCGTGGTCATTTTATTTTAAAATTTGGATTGTTATTTAGCAACAGTTGCCATCTGGTGAACAACAAGGTTCATCATGTAGGGTTGATAATTCTACTTTAGTTTTCTCTACTGGAATACCACATTTGTCTTTTGCTAAACAGTCGGTTTGTTTATTGGTTAGCAAGAAATGTTGTCCGTCAAATTCAAGTCCGAATTTTCCAATGGTATCTGCTTGATATTCTACTTCAATTTCTAAATCATCTATATTCAAAGCCTTTTCTGAAAGTTCAATAATATTAAGGAGCTTTTCAGGATGCAATCTATGGTCGTAGTCGTTTGCATTCCAAAGCTGAAAGTTTACAACTTCTTCGTTTCTTACGGTTCCACCACAATCGATAAAATGTTTTGTAATTTTACCAACTTCTGTAACGTGAAAGTGGTTTGGTACTAATTCTCCATTCGGTAATTGAAAAGCAATAGTTTCCAATTCTTTTAAAACTGACTTTACTTGTGATAATTTCATAATTAAATTTGTTTATTGCGATATTACGATTAACTGATTCAAATTTTTTTAACAACAATCTTTTTTTTGTGTTACGTCTTGGTCTAAAAATTCGGTTATTACAGCTTTCATTGCCGTCCAATTTTCTTTATGTATGCAGTAGCAAACGCTCGTTCCTTCAACATTTCCTTTAATTAAGCCCAAATGTTTAAGTTCTTTTAAGTGTTGCGATATTGTTGGTTGTGCCAGCCCAATTTCGTTAACGAGGTCACCACAAACACAAGCGTCAATTTTAAATAAGTGCTGTAGGATCGCCACCCTTGCAGGATGTCCTAATACTTTTGCAAAAAGAGAAATATTGTTTTGTTGCTCGGTAAAGATTTCGGTTTTTGTTAATCCCATTTTTACTTTATTTATTTATTGCAATATTACGATTAATATTTAATTACACAAATTATTTTTATTAGAATAGGTAACAAATACATCCTTTATTTCTAGTTTAAAATAGTATTTAAAAAATATATAGGCCAATAATAAGGTTGGTTTCATTTTTTAGTGAAACAACAAATTGTTCATAAACACTACAAAATGAATTAAAGACATCATAATTACCTAGAGGACATAAATTAAATTCTAACTAAATTTGAAAGGAATTTTCATAAGTAGGTGAGAACAAGCAGTTGCTTCTAGCCAATGTTACATTAACTTTAGTTTCTATTGTTTTTTAAATTTTAGAGGATTTGGTTTGATTGAAGAACCTAAAAATTCATAATATAATTATTTGCTTTTCCTTAAAATAAAACGATGGGTACTGGAAAAATTCCAGTAGACCTTTGGCCTCCAGGCTTAGCAACTAGATCGACTTCTTCGAAAGTAAAAATACCTAATTGATTTTTACCATATGTACGTATGCTATTGTATTTATTCTTCATAAACACTATCTCATCAAATGTAAAACTCGAACTATTTCTAAGCTGTTCTCTTCTGCCATCATTATGCACTTCTACGATGTGATATTTACCTGATTTTTCATTTTTATATGGCAGTAACAGTGTGTTTCTGCTAATAAACGCTGGGCAGGTAAAACCTGTCTTTTTGGAATAAATAAAATTTTTACCGTCAACCTTGTATAATATATATTTATAACCACTGTTGTAAGTTATCAGTTTTTGATAAGAATTATTATTATAGGGTTCTATTTTAGTGATATCCTTTACGTTAATTCCTGGAATGTTTGGAAAAGATTCAGGGTGTTCTATACCTGCTTCATAAACATTAATTAAGTGGGTGTATTTATTATAATCTTTTAGAGTGTGTTTGAATCTTTCTAATCTACTTACCTCTGATTTATGAACAGAATATTTTGAACTGTATTTTTGTATATAATGCCAAATGCCTTCCTCTTTTACAAGAACTCTATTTCCTGTAGGCGCAAGAACTTTTTCATATTGGGCTTTTTCAAAATGGCTAGAACCATCTCTAAATGCTTTAATATAAAAGCCATATTCTCCATCCATATTTTCAAAAACCACCACATTGTCATGATAAATTTTAATACTCTTATATTTTGGCTTAAAATCCTTTTGTTTTCCACTCCAATTAACATGACCACCTATTTTACCATTCTTTACGTAAGTTGCAAGAGCATTATTTTCCTCATTTGATTTATGAGTTAAAGCAGATTCTGCTTCCGTGACTTTTTCATAATCTTCATTTTCATTATAGTAGTCCTTGAGTCTTTTATTTCCTTTATAAGCTATCGCAGAATTTTTATTAATAATAAATTCCTTATTTTCATTAAAAAGCAACTTAAAGCTAGCCCATCCAGATTGATCGAAATCACTCATATCTACGAATCCTCTCCCATTTAATCGAGCAATTTTCGAATTTATTTTTGTTACTTTTATTGGCTTTATGTTATTGATTGATGGATGCTGGACGGTTGCTGGGATATGGTTTAAATCCAATTCGATGCAGTTAAATAGCTCGCCACAATTCTTTTGTCTTGGTTCTGTCGACAAAATAAGCTGTCCCTTAGGAGAAATAATATTGATAAACCTTTGTTTATCGATAAAATATAGATAGCCAGATTCTTGGTCTATACCTATAAATGTTTGTCCCTTAGGCCCAATATACTCCCCATTTTGGTTTACGATACTGGTTTTATCCTTATAGTTCAAATCAATATATCCATATTTTTCAAAAAACTTACCGTAACGAGATGATTCATCTATATTATACGTTTTAGTAAGTTTTTTTAAGTTTGGGAATGAATGTAAGGCGTAGCCTTTATGTGTTTCGACAGGTTTCCATATCATGTTAGCACCTGTGCCGTAGGCTTTTCCCATAAAATCAGCAACGAATTTCCCGTTCTTGTCATAAATGGTTGTAAGCAACTGTTCTATAGTATAACCATTATTTTCAACTTTCTCGCGAGTAATAATCGCTATTCCTATATCACTATTTTCCCCTCTTAATATCTTTGCCTTAAAAAAATTCTCCTTATCTGCTAGAATGGAAAACTGATTTCCCTTTCTGTAAATATACTCGGTATAGTAGTTTCCAGATTTAAATTTAACTTTATAAATATTTGCTATACTTGTTGCTTCTATTTGAACAGGGATTCCCCTTAAATATTTTGTTTCATAATGGTGTTTCACCTTTCCTCTAAAATCACTTGGAATCGGTTGAATTTCTCTTTTATAAGTATTTCTACTTTTTATATATCCTGTACCGTTACATCTTCCACAGGTTTCATAGCTGCCCTCTGTAGAATATGTCTTTTCTGTATTTTTATATATATAAATTTCACTTTCGCTATAAGTAGTATTATAGCCATTATGTACTTTTCGTTCTACATAAACACTGCCACTACCTTTACAGGTTACACAACTACGCCCTTGAGAAAAGCCAATAGAAACCGAAAATATTGATAGCGTAAAAATGAAAACATTTGTTATTAATTTTGAGTTTGTCATAGGTTATGTTGCTTTTTATATTTACCTCCTTACAGTAAAAAATATATATCTACTTAGTTTATTTCTTGTTTTTAGAATGCAGGAAACCTGTTTTGTTTATGATTAGTGCGTATTTAAGCTCTTAATTTAAAAAAATAAGAACTAAATAGAAAATATTTGAAAGTTTTTGAAAGCAGGCATGAACAAGTTTGTAATTAAACCCGTGATTAGTGGGTGGTTAGTCTTTCTTTTTCTCTATCAATAAACTCGGGCAATGTAGTCGGGATTTTCCCTGTCAACTTTTGATAATTATTAAAAATTTTAGATTCAACTTGATGCCTAGGAAAAAAGTGCAGCAATAATTTTATTTTCATTTAGTGCATTTCATTTTTACAAATCAGAAATAAATAATCTGAAGCGTTCATAAGGTTAACTAGGGGATAGGATAGTTTTATGTTTCAAGATACGTTTAAAGGAATACGTTCTTTTAAAAGCTAGCTATTTATTCTTTTAAAAGCCGCTCTATTGCTGCTTTAATATTATCCATGTCACTCGCACACATGGCATGAAGCTCTGAACCGTTGTCTTCGTGATATTCCATACCAGGATGCACGAATTGTACGACTCCAGACTTGTCCAGAATAAACGTCACAGAAGTACCAGGGCGCTTTGTGCCTGTGAACCACCAATCTTTGAGTGTGCCGTGGCGCCAATCCCAATCAATAGCGATTGGAAATTTAAAATCTCTAGCTTCCACCACACGCTCTACGCGAGATATATCCAATGCATCATCTCTTCCCGCTTTCGGATGGAAAACCCCAATCATTTTAAAGTTGTTATTATTGTATTCTTGATACAATTGATTAAGTGCGGGAGTACTACTCGCACAGAACGGACAGGTGTCAGTAAACCAGCGAACCAATACTACATTGCCTTTAAGATCATCTAAGGTAAGTGGATCAGAGTTTAGCCATCCATCAAACCTAAAAGCTGGCGGTTCTACACCTATGCGATCATTACCGGCAGTACGATCCATGGCTGCAAATTGCCTTAAATAACTAGTAACGAGAGAATCTGCTTCAGCAGGCGTTCTTCCTTTTGCAATGTAAATTTCACGCTGGTGATCCCAAGACTTCATTATTACATAATTTGTAATAGAATCTACTTTAGCTCTTGGCGTGTCATGGTTTTCATGAGGGTTTTGAGCAGCACATGGTAGCATTGCAACACAGAGTACGGTTAGCAAAATTTGATAACATATATTTAGTGGCTTGTTCATTCTGTTTTTCTTTTAAAAATCATTAGTTATTAATCAAGTTCACACTGCCTGTCTTGACTATGGCTGCCGCCTTACATGTAAATTCACTACGATTTTTCCCTGAAAATCGAAGATAGTAAATTTGAGAGGATTTCCTGAACGGAAATTTTGTTTATGGTATTTTATTAATCGGATTAATTCTGAGGAACAGAGTTGCAAGCACTGGGCAAAACCTTAATGTTTCATTATCGTTACTTCCCAAATTTAGATTCCGCAAATATTTTATTCATCCATTTAAAAAAATCTTCAGAAAAAGCAAAACCTACATCATTCCAATAGCCTTCAAAACCAGGTGAGTCTAAAGCGGCAACAATAAATTTTGCATAATTTTTCCAATGGTTATTAGGCATAAGTTTTAACTTATAGTGATGATAATAAGTTTCTGCATGAAGCAAAAGCATCATATGATTCCAGTTTCTAAATTCTATATCACCCGAAGTTAGGTTTTTCTCGTGCATTACTTTTACCCAACGGTCAGAGTGCTCTGCTCTAAATTTTGTTAATTCCAATGCAAATTCAGATAATGAATGTCTTGAGGCTGCTCGATTTACTCGAGTACTTTGTTTTACTTGTTTTGCTAAATAAACCAGTGTGGCAACAACGGCAATTGAGGCGAATAATTCACTCACCAATACTATATTTTCTAAATTCATCTTTTATATTGAGTTTTGGTTGGTTATAATAAAGCACATCGTATGTATGATTTTGATGCGTGTTTAAGCAACTAAATTAGAAAATACAAACCGAATAAAAAATCCAAGAAGATTTCGTAATTAGGCGAGTAATAGCATTAAATTCTAAACGTTGTTATGTTTTCTTTATTTATTTAGTTCTTGATCAATAGATTTTAAAACAACACTGCATTTTTTTATTAATTCCTGTCGGTAGTAATTATTTGCCTTTTGATAAAAGGCCACTGAAGCCATAGCTCTTACAAACAATTTAAACTCTGGACTTTCCTTTTTGTTTAAAAAAGCAAAATCATTTTCATTGAACATTTCTGGAGTCGTGTATATATCAGAAACGGCACTGCCAAATTTTATAAAATCAGTTTCAGAATCCATATAGGAAGCAATCCCAATCATCCATTCACCGATAGACAATAATAATGCTTTGGTTTGATCATATTCGCTATATAAATCTAGTATTTCATCTTTTAATTCCGCGTTTTTAATAAGTCCTAGGGTTCCTGAACTTAACATACTTCGATACGTATTGTCGTTTGGTGAAAAAGCTTGATCTAACATTTGATCCCACGTTTCACTGAAGTTCCTTACCTCATTCATATCATCAATTCCATTGTAGAGTTCTACAAGCAACTCTTTAAGATCTTCTCTTAACACATCGTTATGTTTAATAACATTTTTGAAGTCAATAGTATCTTTTACCAAATCGCTATGTATTCTAACCAATAAATCATCAGCTATACGATGGTCTCTATTTTCTTGATTCCAATTGTTAACACCTAATGCAATTAAAATTCCAATTACCACAAGAATAATTTCTCCAATAGCATAAAGTAAGTACTTACTGAATTTATTTTCAGTTAGTAGTTTTTTTCTAATTTTTCTAAAGAATTTTATCATTGGCTATTGTTTAGTCATAATGAAACATATCGTTATCGGCTATAAGTGCTTTTGTGTTGAAGTTACAAGGTTTGCAGGTACAAGTTAAACTGAAAATCTGCAAGGATTTTCAGAAGAAGGCAGAGCATAAGTGATTATTTATAGCTATCGTTGTACGTTCGTGTTTTTCCGTTATAAAAGCTCTATTGCTTCATTTCTACCCTAATTAGCCGTATTGGTTTAGTCTCACTTAAATTCTCCACCGAATGTGGTGCCTCTGGATTTTTATACATCGTCATTGGAAAAACAAGAGGTTCAGGTATTTGACGAGTGTCCATAATTACATTCCCTTCTCCATCACGGTCAATAAAATCTCCTGCTTCCATAATATAGAGTACACTTGGCCACTGATGATGATGTACAGGTTCTAATTCTTTAGGTGCAAGAGTTACTTCCAAAACTCTTACTTTGTCATTTTCTAATAAAATTTTATGATTATTTGGAGCAGACACAACAGCGTCTTGGTCTTTAGGCCAATCGGCCGGATTTCCAGTTTTGTACAAAAGCTTTTGTTCATTAGTTGTTTGTCCTAAAACAGAAATAGTGGAAAATGTTGTAAAACAAATCACGGAAATTAAAAATTTAAACGTTGATTTCATATTTGGTTAGTTTTAGTTTAAGGTGCTTACTCTAATCGGTTTTCAGCTTTCCCGTTTTTCGTTGCTACTATCGTTCAGCATATAACAAACATCGTTTAGGTTATAATGAGTTCCAAGGAGAAATTCCAAGTAGGAGTGAAGCCATGTAAATTTACATAAACTTTTGTTGAAATGCCATACCAAGCCATAGATTATAGCCAGTGTTATGTTTCATCCTTCTTTGATATTTCGGGATTATTTGATTTTACATGCAAATCCATTTGAGGAAAAGGAATAGAGATATTGTTACTAGCAAATTTCCGACTAATAGTTCTTCGTATATCGCTTTTTACTTTATTTATTCGGAATATATTTTTACTAAAAAACAAAACTTGAAAATCTAATGATGAATTTCCAAAATTCACTAATCGTGCTTCAGTCGATCCGCGGTCTGATATATCTGGGTGCTCAAAGGCACTTTCTTCCAAAATTTTTATAACTAAGTCGATATCGCTCCCATAAGCAACACCAACATCAATTCTAAAGCGCGTCTTCATGGTCTGGTGGCTCCAGTTTATAACTTTATTTGTTGTAATTAACGAATTTGGAATAATAATAGAAACATCATCTGTATTTAATGCCTTGGATGTTCGTAATCCAATACTTTGAATCTTTACGATATCACCATCAATATCCAAGACATCATCAATTTTTATAGACTGTTCTGAAAGTAAAATTATTCCTGATATCACATCGTTAAATGTTTGCTGCAGTCCTAATCCTACTCCAACGAGCAAAGCAGCAGAACCGGCTATTAGTACAGTTACTTTAACGCCAACCGTCTCTAAAATAAACCCTACTGCAATTACCCATATCACATAATTAATAATTTGAAACAAGGCATAAGCACTCCCTTTATCAAGTTTTTTAAACTTTCGTTTTCGAATAAGGGTATTTTTAATTACCCATAATATGAATTTGGTAATTAGAAAAATTATTAAGACGGTCATTAATGTATAAACCCGTATTTTATAATCTCCGACACTAATAAGTTCAAACTCCAAAAATTCCCTTATGGTTTCCATGTTGTGCGTTTAATGCCACATTACGTTTTCGTATATGGTTTGTAGCGTGTTAAAGTAACTAATTTAACAATAAATCAAGGATAGCATGTTCGTTAGGCGTAAGTGACCTAGCAACTAACTATACATCGTGTTATGCTTTACTGTTTTTTTTCCTTAAGTTCTAATTCAATTGCCTTGATAAGTTCAGTGATTGTTTTTTCTATGTCTTTATATATTGTGATTATATAATTTCTCATATCACAATTTAATTTAATAACCGACTTGAATTCATTATTCTTTGATAACTCATCAACATTAATTGGTTCATATAAATTTTCAGACCTTAACCTTAAGTGTTTGGTAATTTGAGGTATAATTTGCTCATATTGAAACTTCTCATCTCTTACTTGTTCTATAAACCTTATGTATTCATATCGTGTAGAATATAAATTTGTGATTTTTATTCGCAAACTATCGTTTTTTATGATGTCTAGTCCAAAAGACTCTAAATTTTTAAAGGCCGAAGTATTTTTAACAAAAACAGTATTTCCTTTTATCCATGAATAGTATAGATCTAAAGAATCGTGATAAATGCCATTTTGTAAACTTTTAAGTACAATTTGGTTGGCTTTTAACAGTTTTTCATTTTTATTAATATCCCACCTTAGACCTTCAATATCCGACTCTAAATTCGATTTCATTTCAATTAAAAGCGTTATTTCCTTCGTTGTAAGATTATTTGCGTCATTCCAATTATTTATTCCTAGAGCGATAAGAATTCCAATAACCACAAGTATAATTTCTCCAACAGCATAAATTAGATATTTGCTGAATTTATTTTCAGAAAGTAGTTTTTGCCGAATTTTTCTAAAGAATTTTATCATTGGTTAGCGGTTGGTCATAATTAAACAGAACGGTTTTGTATATGATTAGTTGCGTGCTTTAGCACTTAACTTTTCAAGTACACACCAAACTGAAAATCCGCGAGGATTTTCAGAAGTAGGCGAGAACCAGCAATTACTTATAGCCATTGTTGGCGGTAGTACTTTATATTTCCTCAATACATTTCCTCAAATTTAGATTAGAGCTTCTATAACTCACAATTCTTATATCTAACGGGACATTTTTAAACTTTCTAATCGCTTTTTGCATAGATTCTAAAATCCAATATTCTTCGTTTCCAAACGCTCCACCACCAACCAAAGTAAGAAAAATTTTATTTGATTTATTATTTTCCATATTTAATACTCCTGCAAGTAGAGTTGACTCATAAGTTGCTTCCAAAATCACTCTCGCAAAGTATTCCCAATAAAAAGATTCTATGTGACTATATGCAACTGGAAGTGCTGAACAGTATATTTGAGAAACTATTTGCTTTTTAGCTGATTTGGTAACCTCTGTATTCCATTGAATTCCTGTTTTAAGTTTCTCTTTTAGCTCTTCTCTTTCAATTTCAGTTAGTTCAGCAATTCTTTTATTAATAGCTAAAAGTCCGTTTTGATTTACTAAAGCATAACCATTCTGCATTTTCCATAAATTCAATTTTTCATTATTCAATTCTTTTCCTATTAAATCTAAACAATCAATTTGGTTATTTACAGTTTGTCCAATTTGTTCATTTACTTCTACAAAATAATTCCTGTAGATAGTTCCAGCTCCACAAGAAATTGCACAAGCTGGTCCTTGAGTATAGTCAAACTCATATCTGTCAATTCCTTGTTCTGGTGTTATAGTTGGGCTAACCATTTCAAGTAAATTAAATTGTGAGGCAGCTTGAAATAGAGCGTTTGAGTTTTCTTTCTGACAATGTAATTCTTGAACATCAGCGACTATTTCAGTTACTTTAATTTTCTCGTTATAATCTTTAATGTTCTTGTTTAATTTTTTAAGTTCGGCTAAAGTCAGAATATCTAACTTTCCGAATAAAAAACTGCGAGAATTTATCAGTGAAACAATTTCGTTTCCTTTAATCTCAATATTATTTCTCACATTTTCAGGTGATTCTTCTTTAAATCCTGTTAATTGTTCAAACCACATAGTTTTGTTCATATTACCGCCAACGGTCAGGGATTATGCTCTGTGGATGCGCAGCATACACGTTAAGAGCATTAGCTGCGCATCTATAGAGTATATCCTCATGTTGTGTGCTGTAGTGCAAGTTAAGAAAAAAAGCTAGCAGAAAGTCTTAAAGCTAATTGATGCGTAGTTATTCCCTGACCGTTGAGGGTTATAGAGTGTTATGGGAGTCGTAAAAAAACCAGCTGTTTTCAAGAGTGCTGATTTTTTTGCAGCGTAGTAACACGTCAGTTGTGCTATAACCCTCAACGTTGGGTTGGCTATGCGCAGTAAACCATAGGGTATTGCGTGTAGGTTTTGTTGATAAACGTTTTTAGGGTCACTTTTTATTTATCCAATCAATTACAAAAGGCAAAAGATGTTTAGGGACGATATGACCTCCATCAAATGTTTTGTAGGTAACTTCATATCCATTCTTAATCAGAAGATCACGTGCTGCTTCTGCATATTTAAATGGTACAGCCGTGTCTTTTTCACCTTGAATAATCAGAGTTCTTACACCCTTGCCGTTTTGAATATCATCTGTACCCAGCCAATCTTCATCAACTACAGATCCGAATATGATCATACCGTCAATTTTGTCATGATGATGGATTCCACTTAGGTAGGTGATAATGCCACCTTGTGACATGCCTGCAAAATAAATTTCCCCAATGTTGTACTGCGCTTTTAAATCTTCAATAACCTTATTCATCTGCTTTTCAGTGGTCACACGCATAGCAGATATTTCTAATTCGGATGCAGGTCTTTCTAGCATGATATAGGACGAAATATCATACAGAAACCACTCATATCCTATAGCCCCGTCTTTTCTTAAGTAGCTGTATGGTGCTTCGGGTGTTGCAAAAATAAATCCAGCATCGGTAAATGGTTTGCTTAAACTTTGAAAACTTTCAGCTGTACTTCCAAACCCATGAAGTCCTATTACCAGAGTATAGTTTTTTGTTGAATCGAAGCTATTTGGCAGCGTAACGATCGTAGGGGTAATGGCTTCAATCTTGTTCCAAATAACCGTAGAGTTACTAGTAGTGTCGTTTTGTGCATAAACAAAGCTGCACACCGCATGTAAAAATAATATGAGGGTAATCAATTTAAAGTTTGCTACCATATTTCGCCTGTTAATTGCAGCCATTATTATTAGTTTATGTTTGCCAACGTTTCTGTATAAGCTTTGTTGCGGTTTTGTCAAGCTAAAAGTAAGTAAATAATTACGGATTAGAAAGTTCGCGAGAACTTTCCCAAGTTTGCAATTAGCTAGCAATACAGCTTATACCTTGTTGTGCCCAGTTATTTTAATCTATAAATTGTTTTATTTCTTTCACCAATTTTCTCAAACAATTCAAATTCAACTCCTTTTTTTAAATCTCTACTTGCTGTTGCAGAAGATATATCTTTAAAAATATTCATATAATCTTTACGAGTAAATTCAATTTTATTCAATGAAATAAAGTATTCTAATCTTTCCTTCTCGCTTAAGGTTCTATCATTGAAATTAAGTAATTGACTGATTGAAATGTCAATTACATTAAGCATATATTCAATAAAATTTGTTGAATTTCCAGATTTATCACTTTCAGCTAAAGCTTTGTAATATTTTTCTTGGTCTTCGCTGATTAAAGTTTCAAAAGGCAAAAATTCAAATAAAGGATATTTTTCCATAAGAATTAAAGTTTGCCATAATCTTCCCATTCTTCCATTTCCGTCTAAAAATGGATGAATAAATTCCATCTCATAATGAAAAACACAACTTTTTATTAATTCAATTTCATTTGAAGTTTTTAAGTAGTCAAAAAGATCTTTCATTAAGAAAGGGACATTTTCAAAAGGAGGTGCAAGATGTTCTACTTTTGAACCTTTTACTATTCCAACTCCTTGATTTCTGTACTTTCCTGATTTTTCAACTAAACCTTCCATTAAGTCTTTGTGGGCTTTTAAGAAAGATTTTTCATTCGATGGTTTATATTTTTCTAAATTCTCATAAATTTTGATAGCATTTAATACTTCAAGTACATCTTTTTTTGGACCAAGAACTCTTTTGTTCTCTAGCAATGCTGTTATTTGTTCTTCAGTTAAAGTGTTTCCCTCAATTTTTAGAGAGGAATGAATAGTTTTAATTTTATTCTGCTTTCGCAATTTAGGTGAAGGTCTGTTTAATAAACTTGCATTAACTTCTCCAATTTTTTCAGAAATAGAAGTTATTAACTTTAATATTGATGATGTTATTTCGTAAGGTGGTTTCATTCTTGATACTATCATTTGATAGTATCAAATATAATATCATTTTCCTGAATTTCCTTTGTTTAAGTGACTTTTTTAATTGGGCACAACGTTTATGTGTATGGAAAGTTGCGTGCTTGTGTGCGAGGATTTTCCGAAGGAAAATCAGATGCAAGCAAGCAAAGCAACTAACATTGGTTTAGCTAAAAATAGCAATTTTTTATACACGGCTTAAGTTTACAATTCAATAAATTAGACTATTAATCAGAAAGAACAAAAGAGAGAAATAAGGTTAGTATACACGGTGAAGCTTTGGACTTCATCAACATTGGTAACCCTCTCTCTTTTACTACTAAGATTTCGTTCAGTTCTTTGAGTATAAAAACTCGATTTCAAGTTGTTGAAACGTCAGTAGCTC
>NZ_FOFN01000002.1 GCF_900111025.1 Hyunsoonleella jejuensis | reverse complement strand
ACGGGGCTCACCTCTTACCATTCCGAACAGAGAAGTTAAGCCCGTTAGCGCCGATGGTACTGCACTTGTGGAAGAGTAGGTCGCCGCCTTTTTTGGAAGAGTCCGATTACATATGTAGTTGGACTCTTTTTTTTGTTCAAAATATAGGGGAGTGCCACGCCTAGGGCGTGATTAATTCCTGCATCTGTTTATACTGCGCCGCTCGTATGCACAGCCAGTCATTGAATAGGTCGCCGCCTTTTTTGAATCCCGATACATATCTTGTATCGGGATTTTTTTTTATCTATACTGAAATATTTGCTGTTGAACGAGGGTAATTTTTACGACTTTTTACGCTCTTAACTATAATTTGAGTAACTATATTGGGTAGAATTAGATAAAAGTTAGTTTTAAAATGAAGATTTCTAATAAATAAGCTGGTTAAATTGCAAAAGCGATTTCTTTTAATTGAGTCATGATATTTTCAAAACGTATGTCTTGTTCCTCATAATATATTTGTGCTAATATGGCTTCTTGCAACAATGAGTCATCTAATATTTTTAAAAAAGCATCTTTTAAATAGGCTTGTACTTCCTTATCCGCGTTTAGAATTTGTTCTTTAAATTGGAGGTGTAATTAAGAATATAGGTAATATCTTCAAAGTCGGTACTAAACCGAGGGTCTTTTCCTCCGCGATCATCAAAGGCTGAAAATTTTGTAGCTAAAAAATATGGTAAGGATAATATTTTTATTAAAGCCCCATCTACGTTTATGGGAATTGCCAATTTAAACCCTGATTCAAACCATGGGTTTGCAGGGGCCCAACCAACAGCCTTTGTAGCCATAACATCTACTTTAATGTCAGCAAATCTAAATCGACAAATCACATCATCTTCATGTGATTGCTTAAACCCTTTTTTTGATAAATCTTCACGCAAGTTTTCGAGCTCAGTTATTGAAGCTATTTCTAAACTAATATCAATATCTTTAGTGGGTCGAATATCTTCGGCTGCTTTATCATCTATGTACAAACTAACAACTGCACCACCTACATAAACTACTTTGTCATTAAGTTCACCAAGGCCGTGGGATATGGTATGTATAACTTTTCTATTAATTTGAGTATTAATCATAAACGCTGTTTAAGAATTTCGATAGCTAGGTTTTTTTCTCTTGCTCTACCAACACGCAGAGCATCACAAAGTGCCATAAATTCGTAGAAAACAGAATCTTTTAGGCAAGCTTCTGCTACATTAGGATATAGAGGTTCTATGGCTTGTCCACGAACGGTACCTCTGGCATATGGCCATACATAAGGTTCGTTACTTTCAATTTTGGAATTAAGTGGTGGTGCAGCATGTGCTGTGGGTAATCCCCTCACTAAAGATCCAGGACGTTGCGGATATACATAACGCAAACCATATTCTAGAAAATCGAGTAGTGCTAACTTCATTAAACGTTTTTTATTACTGGCTATTAGGCCAGCAATAACAGATCTATTAATGCTTTCGCTAATTTCACTTGCACTAATGCCCAATTCAAAAGACAAGTCCTTCATATACCATTTCTGTTCTCCTTTAGCAGCTATTTTCAATAAAACAGCGATGTCTTGAGGGCGCATTCCGCTATGCTTTTTCATAATTAGTTACTTTGTATAAGTACAAATATACTAAAATTAGTTAATTGATTTGCGATTCGCGAATTGCAAATATGTTTTGATGAGCAATTTAGTGCATGATAACAATTTACCTTTTTTGTCGGTGTTATGCCTTATAATTAATATCTTTAATTCTCTAGAATGAGAGAAAAGACTCCAGATTATTTTTTACAATGATATACACCATTATAGATGTTGAAACTACTGGTAAAAGCAATAAGCTTACCGAAATATCTATTTTTAAATATGATGGGACGCAGGTTATTGATGAGTTTACGTCTTTGATTAATCCGCAGATGCTTATTCCAGATTATATTACGGCACTTACGGGTATCGATAATGGCATGGTAGCTAATGCACCAATATTTTCAGAGATTGCACAGGATATTTTTGACTTTACAGATAACTGTATTTTTGTAGCGCATAATGTGAATTTTGATTATAATGCGATTCGGAATGAGTTTAAAGCTGTTGGGATTGATTTTAACAGAAAAAAATTGTGCACCATCCGTCTAGCGCGAAAATTAATTCCTGGGCATAAATCGTATAGTTTAGGGAAATTGTGCAATGCCTTGCATATTCATATTGCAGATCGTCATCGGGCAAGGGGTGATGCCGAAGCTACGGTTATTTTATTTGAACTTTTACTGGCTCAAGAGCACGCAGAAACGGTGTTTCAAGAGTTCTTAAAAAAATCGTCAAAGGAAGCGACATTGCCTTCGCATTTACCAACTACAGTATTTAATAATTTACCCAATACGCCTGGTGTGTATTATTTTAAAAATAAAAAGGGTAAAATTATTTATGTGGGGAAAGCGAAAGATATTAAGAAACGAGTTTTAAGTCATTTTTATAGTAAAACGAAGAAATCTTTGGCGATGTGTAGGGAGACTGCTGATATAGATTTTGCACTCTCTGGTAGCGAATTGATTGCCTTACTTATGGAAGATGCTGCCATAAAACAACATTACCCAGAATATAACCAAGTGGCCAAACGTGCGCCCAAAATGCATGCTATTTTTAGTTATACCGATAGAAAAGGGATTTTACATTTGGCGTATAACACCCTTAAGGCCACACCAAACCCGATATTAGTTTTACATTCTATAACGGAATGCCGCCAAGAGATAGAACAGTTGTGTAGCCAATTTGAACTCTGCCCAAAGTATTGCCATTTACAAGAAAACGTTGGCACTTGTAACCATTTTAAAATACATACTTGTAAAGGGGTTTGTAAAGACCAAGAAGCTGTTGATACGTATAACCAACGGGTGTTACAAGCTATAGACAGCCTTAAAACCAACAAAAAAGATGTTGTTTTAAAACAAAAAGGACGCTATGACTACGAAGATGCTTTTATTATGATTGAAAAAGGCACCTATTTGGGTTATGGTTTTATTGATAAAACCGAACAGATTAACACTACCGAAGATTTGGAAACCTTTTTAATATGGCAACAAGATAATAGTGATATTCAAAAGATTATTAGGAAGGTGTTGGTTGCGTTGTAAATACTTTATTCCGATTCTCCGTTTATGGTTTCCATTATTTCTCTATAGCTATTCAGTCTAGATTCTATGTTTTCAATTAGATAACTCAATAAACTCTTTTAAATGTTGTTGCCGTATCTGACTTTTATTTGGTGTATGATGGACATTTGTTCTAAATAATCTCTATAGCCAACACCATCATCACGTAGTACGTTGGCAAGGTTTCATGTTTTTGATAGTATTGATGAATCAGTCATATTATTGGTTTACAATTTTTAGTAGTCTTCTAAAGGCATATATAGTTGGCCTGCGACCAGAACCCTTTTGAGCAAGTTCTATGATGTTATTTTCAACCATAGTATTTAATAATCTGGCTACGCTAGATCTAGGAATTCCTGAATGTTTTTCAAAATTCTTAGAAGAGAAAATGGGTTGTACAAATAATGAATCTAGGCAATGGATAGAAAATTGAGAATGTGTACTATTTGCTATTTCCAGTTTTACGGCTTCGTATAAGTTGATAATTTCACGCGTTTTTGCAATATTCTTTTCAGCCTGTACAACAATTGCATTAAGAAAAAATCGAATCCAATTAGTCCAATTTCCAGTATCTGTAATTTCTTTTAGAGCATCATAGTATTGTGAGCGGTGACTTTCTAAATAGTCACTTAAATAAAAAACAGGTTCTTGAATAATTTCCTTATGATATAAAAACAAAGGAATTAAAATACGTCCCATTCTGCCATTACCATCTAAAAACGGGTGAATAATTTCAAATTGCGCATGTATTACAGCCAATTGCACCAGTACATCCTTATCATCGTGGTGGATATATTTTTCCCAATTACTTAAAGCCTCTAGCATTATTGGAACTGCTGGCGGAATAAATCTAGCGTTTTCAATATCTGAACCAGGAGAACCAATATAATTTTGAATGCGCCTAAAATTTCCGGGGTCTTTACCATCACCTCTTACACCACGCATTAAAATGGCGTGCATTTCCTTTATTGTATTTAGTGATAACGGACGCGCTTTCATGGTATCACGCCCTTCTTTCAGTGCGATACGATAGTTTAATACTTCCCATATATCGCCTTTTAAGTGGTCGTCTCCAATTTCATTCGCTTCAAAACCTAGTACTTCCTCTAAGGTTGCTTGCGTGCCTTCTATTTTAGAAGAGAGTACAGCTTCTTGAGTTCTTAAAGGTGCTAATAAAACATCAGGGTTAATAACCGATTGCAACAAACCATCATAACGTGCTACATATCTATTTGCTTTACCCAAAAGGTCTATTAGTTTTTCCCATTCAATAGATTTAAGGGGTAATTTTTGGGGTTGGTACGGATTCATGGTTGTGTCTTATGTATACGTTACAAATTATTTTATGTCTCAAATATAGTAAAATATGAGACACAAAATAGTTTTTGTTTCATCTGTGAGACATAAAATTAGATAAAGTACTAACTTGATTTCTCTTTTTTAATACGACAACAAGATAATAGTGATGTGCAGAAGATTATTAGGAAGGTGTTGGTTGAATCTTAAATTAACACACTTTTTAGGATAATTTAAAATAATAGGCTTACAAAAGCAATATCTGCTTCAGTCAAATCATACTCTTTTAGTCTATTAGGAAGCACCCATTCAAATCTATCATGATCAGTAAGTTCATATGTCGCTGATATAAAACGACAGCTATACGCAACAAGATTTATGGTGAAATTATTGTATTCATGAATATTATAACCTAGCTTTTTCTTAATAATAACATTCATACCAAGTTCTTCCTTTAGTTCTCTTAATAAAGCATTTGACTCAGATTCATGTTCTTCAATTTTTCCTCCGGGAAATTCCCATTTGTTGGACAGCACTTTTCCTTTTTTACGACGTGCAATAAAAATTTTATCTAGATCATATATAATGCCGCAAACAACTTTAAGTTCTTTCATAGAAGTGATTCCGGTGTTTATCTAGATATGGCAAATTATATTGATTCAAGCCATTAATTTTTTCATTTCCAGTAACTCCTATTTTTTCATAAGCTTTAAATTCAATGGAATCAGATAAAATAATTTTTCCATTACCTTCAAAACTAATTAAATGTTTATCAAACAAGGCGTCATAGGCGGGTGATAATAATAATCCATTATTAACATCTAATCTTTCATTATCAGTTGAGTCTGCCCAAGGGACAATATGAGAAGCTATTAAAACTTTTAATTTATCAAATCCAGTGACAGCACATTTGTATTCCCAACGATGGATAATTCTTTTTCGGTATGCGCCTTGACCTACTCTAGAAGTTACTAAACCTTTCCTTTCAGTTTCGTTAGGAGGTTTAAGTGCATAATCTCTAAAAGAAGGCTCATCCAAACTTAATTCTTTTATTTTAGAGTGTTGATATTTTAAATTAATCCCAACTCTATTAAAGAAAAATTTGATACCAATTCGTTTGGCTCCTAAAGTATCTGGTGTTTCAAAATAATCGACATCGAAACACTCAACTTCACTTATAAAACGCACAATTCCTTTCGTGTCACTTTCAAATAAGAACACTCGTTTTCCATTATCAATATGATCTCTTAGAGCAAGATTTCCGCGAGTGAATTGCATGTCACCAGATTGACCTTCTCCTGTATAGGTAAAGACGTTAGGGTTATCCCATCCGTCCTCATAACCATGCTGTTTACCAGATTTACCAGAAAAAATAAAGATATATGGATAATTGGCGGAAGGACAGATACCACTTTGCCAATTTCCACCATAAATAGCATGAATATCTTTTCTTCTATTATAAAGTTGGTTTGGTATGAATGGCAATTTTTGCATAAATGTCTTCCTTCTTATAAAAATAAGGCAAACATTTGAAAAATATAATTTTTGTCTTTTTATTTTATAAAATATGTTTAAATATTTAGAAGCGGTTACGCTTTTTCAATGACTTCAGCAAATAGGGAAATACTTTGGTTGGAAAAAGACCTCGGCAGACACGTGCGGGAGCGATAGTAGTGGTTAGCTTTTGGCGAGGCGCGCATCGAGCCAAAACTAGTAACGGATAGCGCGGTTTTTATTTTTTTATAAAAACCCGCCCAAAAAAATAGTCAATATTAGTATCTTCATTTTTTAAATTTTTAGCGTATTAATGGCAGAGAATAGGGAGTTGGAATTGGCGTGGCAATTTGTGAACCACACACACCGATCGATTTTTTTGACGGGTAAGGCGGGGACTGGTAAAACCACGTTTTTGCACCGTTTGAAGATGCATAGTTTAAAGCGTTTGGTGGTGGTGGCGCCTACGGGTGTGGCGGCGATTAATGCGAAGGGTGTGACGATACATTCGTTTTTTCAGATGCCTTTTGGCCCCATTTTACCGGATACGGATTTGAATGCCAGCAAGGGGTTTAACCGTAAGTTTAGCAAGACGAAGATTAATATTATTAAGAGTATGGACCTCTTGGTGATTGACGAGATTAGTATGGTGCGCGCCGATTTGTTGGATGGGATTGATCGTACCTTGCGCCGTTTTAGAAACCGCAACAAGGTGTTTGGAGGTGTGCAGGTGTTGATGATTGGCGATTTGCAACAACTAAGCCCCGTGATTAAGGAACAAGAGTGGGATTTGTTGAAGCATGTGTATGCTAACGGCTTCTTTTTTAGTAGTAAGGCGTTTAGAGATTGTAATGCGATTACTATTGAGTTGCAGCATATTTACCGGCAGGAGAACCCGAAATTTATTGAAATACTTAATGAGATACGCAACAATGCCTTGAGCCAAAGGGCTGCGGATGAGTTGAATAAGCGCTTTGTACCTGATTTTACGCCAGAGCCTGATGCGGGCTACATAAGTTTAACCACACATAACAATAAAGCGGAGGCGACCAATAGGAGTGAGCTGGCGAAATTAACAACGAAACCGTTTACGTATAGGGCGGAAGTGGATGGGAAATTCCCAGAATATGCTTACCCGAATGCGGTGGATTTGGAGTTGAAAGTTGGTGCGCAGGTGATGTTTGTTAAGAATGATAGCGACCCTGCAAAACGGTATTTTAACGGTAGGATTGGGAAAGTGATTTTGTTGGACCGCGATGAAGTGGTGGTGCATTGCCCTGAGGATGATTTTAATATTAACGTGACGCCTGAAACGTGGGAGAATATTAACTATTCGGTAGATACTGAAACAAAGGCGATTACTGAGGAAAAAATAGGATCGTACACCCAAATGCCCTTACGTTTGGCGTGGAGTATTACGATACATAAAAGCCAGGGGTTAACCTTTGAAAAGGCTATTATTGATGCGGCTGGTGCTTTTGCGCATGGGCAAACTTATGTGGCTTTGAGTAGATGTAAATCTTTAGAGGGGTTGGTGTTGAAGAGCAAGATACATGCTAGCCAGATTATTAGCGATGGTAATGTAACGCGTTTTAATGAGGCTGCTGAGGAGAATGCGCCTGATGAAACGGTTTTAGCGGATTCACAGAAACAGTTTCAGTTGGATTTGATTGCTGAGATTTTTGAGTTTTATGGTTTTTTGTATCCGTTGAACAGGATTTTGGATGTGTATTATAAAAATAGAACGGTGGTGGAAGGGCCTGTTGAAGCCACCTTTGTGCCTATAAAAGAGTGTATTACTAACTTTTTGAAAGTTGCTAATGGGTTTAATGTTCAGTTGAAGCAACTTTCGCTTGTTGGTGGTTTGCCTGAAGACAGTGCCTTGATACAAGAGCGTTTTAAAAAGGGGATTGGGTATTTTAAAACAGAGACAGACACCAAGATTTTGGCACCTTTAAAAACCTTTGCGTTTACTACGGATAACCAAGCGGTAGGTGGCGAGATTACCAAACATTTGGATGGGTTTGAGGATTTATTGACCGTAAAAGTATTGTATTTTAAAGGTTTAGAAGCTGGGTTTGAAGCACGTAAATTTTTGGAGTTGCGAGCTAAAGCGGTATTTTCTGGAAAGGAAGCGCCTAAAAAAGCACGAAAGTCTGTTATTGAAGGGACGAGTAATGTGGAACTTTTTGAAAAGTTACGTATGCTTAGAAATGATATTGCGGAGGAGAAGGATTTAATTCATTATCAGATTTTTACCCAAAAGGCGCTTTATGAAATGTGTGAAACGTTGCCTACTAATAAAGTGGAGTTGCTGAATGTAAATGGTATGGGGAAAAGGCGTGTTGAGAAGTATGGCGCTGCTATTTTGAAGGTGATTAAGGCGTATTGTGAGGAAAATGATATTGAAACGGCTGCTGAAGTTGAGATTTTTGATGCACCCAAAAAACCTAAACGGCAAAAGGGTGATACTAAAAAGGAATCGTTAGCCTTGTTTCAATCTGGGAAATCGGTGCAGGAGATTGCAGATTTTAGGGAATTGAATACCAATACGATTATTGGGCATTTGGCGAGTTTTATGGCTACTGGGGAGGTGAAGATTACCGATTTGATGTCTGCCGACCATTATGAGGAGTTGAAGGTTTTAATTCCGAAGACGACTTTTGAGAATTTATCGGATTTGAAACATCAGGTGGATGACAAGTATAGTTATGGGGAGTTACGATTGGTGGTGGATGAGTTGAGTAGTTAACCAGATAATTATTGAATTTTTTAGCTATTTTTAAGTGAAATATAATGTATTTAAAAATTATGAAAGTATTTAAATTATTAATTACCCTAAGTGTATTTATTTCTGTTAGTCCTGTATTTACCCAAGTATGTGCGGATGATAATAGGTTTGAAAGTGTAGACTTTTTTTCAAGTTCTGAAATAGATTCTAAAAAGAATTTGATTTACGGTAGCGCAATTAATGGAAAAGGGACAACCCAAGATTTAGCAATGGATTTGTATTTTCCTAATACATCTGTTGATAAAATGTATCAAAGGCCATTAGTATTATTAATTCATGGTGGAGGATTTCAAAAGGGTAAGCGGCAAGCACTATGGACTCAATGTCAAACTTTTGCTAAAAGAGGTTATGTGGTTGCAACAATAAGTTATCGTTTGGGTTTTGATCCTACTATTCAAGGAGATGTTGTTAAAGCTGTTTATCGCGCTCAACAAGATGCTAATACCGCGTTAAGGTTTTTGGTAGCTCATGCTAAGGATTATAAGATTGATACGTCTTGGATTTTTATTGGAGGTTATAGTGCGGGTTCTATTACAGCATTTCATACGGTTTATGCTAGTCAAGCTGAATGGAACGCATTGTTTCCTAGTTTGGAAACTGAATTGGGGGCTTTGAATTCTTCTGGTAATAATTTGACAGAGACATTTTCAATACGGGGTATATTCAATAACTGGGGTAGTGTAAATGAAGGGTTAATGAAACTTGATGAAATGATACCAACCATTTCATTTCATGGTGAATTAGATAATACAGTAAATATAGATTTGAGTCCAAATGGACAAATGGGGTCTAGAGCTATACATAAGGTATTGGAAAAGAATAATATTTGCAATGATTTTACAATGGCTGCTTCGGGTAAGCATGTTGTTTTTAATACCGATCCAGAAAAGGTTTTTACTGTCAATCGCGCGAGTTGTTTCTTTAAAAGTTTGTTTTGTGATAATTGCACTAATTTCTACTCAAAAGAAATGGTTCCTGCTAGTTGTTCTAATTAATTCCTTTATTGATATAACTAAATATTAGCAAACACATGAAAGTATTTTCGTCTTTTGAGACTAATTGATTAATAATATAGAATAATTATTTATTTTAGTGTCCATGAACTTAATCATCCAATCTACACTTAAAACACTTCAGAAATCTCAGGTATTATTAAATAATTTATCCAATGCGCAGCTATGTGATGCTTCGGTATCGCCTTATTATTCGAGTATTGGCTGTCATATTAGACATATACTAGATTTTTACGATTGTATGTTTAATGTTGATGAGAATGGTAAAGTGGATTTGACTGCAAGAAGTAGAAATAAGGCAGTAGAATGTGATTGTGGATGTGCCCAAGATTATCTTTCTGCTATCGTTGCAAAGTTGAATTCCGTAACTTTCAATATGGAAGATACTGTTTTAGTTACTGATGATTTAGGAATGGGTAAAACGGAGATTCCATATACTTATGGATCGTTGTTAGCGCAGGCCAATAGTCATACCATTCACCATTACGCGATTATCAATTATATTTTTGATAGTCTGGGTATCGTGATTAATGATAGTGAATTTGGATACAATCCTACTACGCCAAAGGAGATTTCTGCGGAGTGATAATTTTGAAAGTTAAAGGTTCTCGATACAATTTTTCGTACCTCAAAATCACTCGAACTGATATTTTGCTAAAGTGTTTTAATTATTTCTTCTTAAACATACTTCCCATAATAGTTCTGATGCCTTTAAACAGCATGATTACTGCCATTGCTGAAATAGCGCAACCAATTACAAGAAGCGGGATGTACAGTTTATCATCAGGTTTACTAAATGCAAAACTTAGCAATATTGGCCCCATAAACAGACTTAATAGCGCAAAAGCCAGCGTTTTTATGCCTTTTAATAATACTTGTTTGTCGGTTCTATTTTCTTCCATCATTATAATGTTTTACAGCGTTACGAACGCTTTTGTGTTGGTTTAATAATTCTAATGCTACTTCTTCTGAAACATTTAGTTCTTTCATTATCATTCTAGTGCCTCGTTCCACAAGCTTGTTATTACTCAATTGCATATCTACCATTTTATTGCCTTTTACATGCCCTAATTGGATCATGGTTGCCGTGGTAATCATATTCAATACTAATTTTTGGGCGGTGCCAGCTTTCATTCTAGAGCTACCAGTGACAAATTCTGGTCCTACCACCACTTCAATAGGATATTTTGAAGCTTGCGATAATGGGCTATTATGATTACAGGTAATACAACCCGTAGTAATGTTATTTTCGTTACATTTCTCCAAAGCTGAAATCACATAAGGCGTAGTACCTGATGCCGCGATACCCACTACAACATCTTTTGAATTGATATCGTATTTTTGTAGATCTTTCCAGCCTTGTGTTGTGGAGTCTTCAGCAAATTCAACAGCTTTTCTAATCGCGGAATCTCCGCCAGCAATCAATCCAATCACCAAATCGTGCGATACACCAAACGTTGGAGGGCATTCAGAAGCATCAAGAATACCAAGTCTGCCACTTGTGCCAGCACCCATATAAAATAAGCGTCCGCCTTCCTTAAGTTTCGCCACAATTTGCTCTACTAAGGCTTCAATTTGCGGTAAGGCTTTTTCAACAGCAAAGGGTACCGTTTTATCCTCGTTATTCATGTTTTTGAGAAGTTCAGAAACACGCATCTTTTCCAGATGATTGTGGTTAGAATCCTGCTCGGTAGTTCTTGTAAAGCTCATGTTTCAAAAATATGAATTAATCCACACTTTCAGTTCTAAAGAATATCTTGAATCTTTATTTTTTAGGATATCAATACTAGTGTTGTCAAATACTAAATAAAAAAGCCTTGAAGGATATCCAAGGCTTTTATAATTTCTTTGCTAAGGTATAAATTAGCGTCTTTCTTCTTTAATTCTAGCTTTCTTACCAGTAAGTCCTCTAAAGTAGTATATACGTGCGCGACGTACTTTACCACGTTTGTTAACTTCAATTTTTTGTAAAGCAGGTAAGTTTACTGGAAAAATACGTTCAACACCAATTGAACCAGACATTTTTCTAATTGTAAACGTCTCAGAAGCTCCAGAGCCTCTACGTTGAATTACTACACCTCTAAAAAACTGGGTACGTGTTTTGTTACCCTCTTTAATTTCGTAGTACACTGTAATTGTATCACCAGCACTAAATTTTGGCAAGTCTTTTTTTGCTACAAATTCGTCTTGAACAAATTTTACTAAAGATTCCATTTCTTTATAATTAAAAATAGTTGATTCGAAACAACATTCACGATTTTCGCCAGAGGTTAACCCGAAATTGGGTGCAAATATAGCCAATAATTCATAATGCACAATTAATAATAATATTTTATTTAGTCTTCTATATGCTGTGGATAGCATCGACATATTGTTGTAGTTTTCGATTTCACTAAAACCGTTAATAACTCCTAACAATTCCCTTTTTAAATAGTTGCTTAAATTTCTATTTTGCGCCTTTAATAGAAGGTGTAAAATGAAAGTATGTATAGCCGAAAAACCTAGTGTTGCACGTGAAATTGCTGCCGTTTTGGGAGCAAACACAAAGCGTGATGGTTATTTTGAAGGTAATGGCTATGCGGTAACCTACACTTTTGGGCATTTATGCACACTTAAAGAACCTGCGGATTATAAAGCGTATTGGAAAAGTTGGGATTTGAATAATTTGCCAATGCTTCCAGAAAAGTTTGAAACCAAAGTGTCTTCGAATTCTGGTATAAAAAAACAGTTCAATATTGTAAAAAGTTTGTTCCAAGACGCCGAGGTGATTATTAACTGCGGTGATGCAGGGCAGGAGGGGGAGCTTATTCAGCGTTGGGTGATGAATGAAGCCAATTATAAAGGTGAGGTTAAACGCCTTTGGATTTCATCTTTAACCACTGAAGCTATAAAAGAAGGTTTCAACAATTTAAAACCAGCTTCAGATTACGATAATTTGTATTATGCGGGTTTTTCCAGAGCCATTGGCGATTGGTTATTAGGTATTAACGCTACACGATTATATACCGTAAAACATGGTGGCTACAAACAAGTGTTGTCTGTGGGCCGTGTGCAAACGCCCACATTGGCCATGGTAGTAAACCGCTTTAAAGAAATTGAAAACTTTAAACCGCAACCGTATTGGGAACTGCAAACCTTATATCGTGATACCTTATTTAGTTATGAAGAAGGTCGGTTTTTGAAAAAAGAGGACGGTGAGGCTTTGGCGCATAAGGTTAAAGCGAGTGATTTTGAAATTAAATCCATCACCAAAAAGAAAGGAAAAGAATATGCACCGAAACTATTCGATTTAACAGGCTTGCAGGTATATTGTAATACCAAATTTGGATTTTCAGCAGACGAAACACTAAAAATTGTTCAGGCATTATATGAACGAAAAGTGGTGACTTATCCAAGGGTGGATACCACGTTTTTACCAACTGATATTTATCCGAAAGTACCGGGTATTCTTAAAAAGTTAACCAATTATTCAAATTTAACGCAGCCGCTTTTAGCAAAAAAAATAAAGAAATCTTCTAAGGTTTTTAACGATAAAAAAGTTACCGACCATCATGCTATTATTCCAACGGGCATGCAAACCACTTTACAATACAATCAGCAACAAGTGTATGATATTATTGTAAAACGATTTATTGCAGTGTTTTATGATGATTGTATTGTGGCAAATACCACGGTGTTGGGGAGCGCTGCGAAAGTGGTTTTTAAAACTACAGGTAAGGAAATATTAGAAAAAGGCTGGCGTGTAGTTTTTGAAAACCCAAATAAAAAAGAAAAGGAATCGGGTATTTTGCCAACGTTTGAAAAAGGCGAAAAGGGGCCGCATGAACCCTCTTTTTTAGAAAAACAGACCAAACCACCAAATCAGTTTACGGAAGCTTCCTTGCTGCGTGCTATGGAAACTGCAGGAAAACAGGTTGATGATGATGAGTTGCGGGACTTAATGAAAGAAAACGGCATTGGTAGGCCGTCAACGCGCGCCAATATTATTGAAACGCTTTTTAAACGAAAATATATAAGGCGTAATAAAAAGCAAGTACTGCCAACAGAAACAGGTATACAGTTAATTGATACCATTCAAAACGATTTATTGAAATCTGCAGAACTTACTGGAAAGTGGGAAAAACAATTAAAAGATATTGAAAAGGGTGAGTATAGTGCTGCGGCATTTATAAAGAATATGAAGCGTATGGTAGATGCGTTAGTTTATGAAGTGCGAAGTGAGACCAAGCGCGCTAACATTTCACACGCAGCTACGGTACAGAAAAAAGCATCGAAAGTAAGGTCTAAAGCTGCTGCCGGAATCACTGCAGCACAATGTCCGAAATGTAAAAACGGACTAATTATCAAAGGGAAATCGGCTTATGGATGTAGTGCTTATAAGTCAGGCTGCGATTTTGTATTGCCTTTTAAGTTTATGGGCAAAAAGATTTCCGAAAAGCAGTTTATGCGATTACTTCAAAAAGGCGCTACAGTTAATCTAAAAGGGTTTAAAGAAGGTTCGCAAACCACTGAAGGGTTGTTGCGTTTTGATGATAATTTTCAACTTAAATTAGAGCCTAAGATCTCTATTGAAAATTCAAAATCCGATATTCTATTATGTCCAAAATGTAATACGGGTAAAGTTGTTAAAGGTAATACAGCTTATGGGTGTTCAAATTATAAATCTGGTTGTGATTTTAAGGTGTCATTTGACGTAGTAAAAGCAAAAATAAACGGACAACAACCAACAAGGGCTTTAGTTTCTGAAATTTTGAAAACATCTTGGAGTGAAGCATAGTCATTTTATCATCTATAAACCCTACGGCTATTTAAGTCAGTTTACAAGCAATGACTCTAAGCAACAATCCAAACGGTTTTTGGGAACGCTTCATGATTTTCCTGAGGGTATGATGGCTATTGGCAGGCTTGATGAAAAGAGTGAGGGTTTATTATTGCTTACTACCGATGGCAAGATGAGCGATTTTATTAATAGTCAAAAAGTAGATAAGGAATACTACGCGTTGGTAGATGGCGCTATAACTGAAGAAGCCATAAATAAACTTAAAAACGGTGTGGAAATTGGTTTTGAAGGTAAGAAATACAAGACCAAACCTTGTAAAGTGGTTAAGTTAAATATTCAACCTGATTTACCAAAACGTTCAAAAAAAATAAGGGATGCACGCCACGGGCCAGTATCTTGGTTGTCTATTACATTAAATGAAGGTAAGTTTAGGCAAGTGCGTAAAATGACTTCAGCTGTTGGTTTTCCTACATTACGATTGGTTAGGGTTCGGGTAGGCGCTATTCAATTGAAAGCAATGACTCCGGGTAGTGTTCTAGAGGTTGAAATGTTTGATGTGTAATTATGTATCTAAAAAACCATAAGCAAGCTGGTGACACGAGTGTTCAGCTTTTAGCGAATTGCCTTTCTGAATAACGCACTCGAAATTAATCTTCATCAAGTTTTTTTAATTCTTTATAGTTTTTGTTAAGGCGCTTTAAAAGTAGTCCATAAATAAGTTTGTAAAACAGCCAAATCATTAATATGAAGACTGCTGTGAACACAATTATTACAGCCAAGGCAACAAGCATTTGTTTGTCGTTTAGGTGCGATAGGTTTTCAGCCATTTCAGAATCGTTGTGAAACGCATAATAAAAGCCTATTACCATTGAAACACCGGCCATAACTAAGTTGTAAAGCACGTAGTACTTAACTACCTTTCGCGTTTTTAGGATGCTTTCCATTAACTTTTTTGCACTGTCGGTAACTGAAATTGATTTGTAAGACTTGTAAAGCAGGAAAATAAAAACCACGATGACTCCATAGCTCAATATTGTTAATATTGTAAACACTTGGTCGTTAGTATAAATAGCTTCAAGCCTTTCCTTGTAACTTTGTGAACAAAAATAAGGAACAGCGTTAATAATAATCCAAAATACAAGCTCTGCAATACTTATATAAAATAAGGTCTTTACAATTGAAGACGATTTTTTATGCAGCATCGTATAAATATCCTTTACTGAAAACTTTTTGTCTTCAGGTTGCTTGTTCCAATCTTTCTTTAGTAAATCTAATCCGTCCATGGGCTAAGGATTTAGTATGTTTCTTAGTTTAGTTTTCGTTCTGTTCATTTTCACTCGTGCATTTACCTCGCTAATACCAAGTGTTTCACTTATTTCTCTATAGTCTTTGTCTTCTAAATACAGAAATACAAGTGCTTTTTCAATATCATTTAGTTGATGTATCGCTTTGTACAATAATTTTAACTGCTCTTCTTCGGTATCATCATATTCTTCGGCTTTCATTTTAAAAGCGACTCCCTCAAAATCCTGAGTATTTACTCTGCGTTTTGATTTTCGGTATAATGTAATCGCTGTATTTAATCCTACCCGATACATCCAAGTACTAAACTTAGCATCGCCACGAAATTTCGGATAAGCCTTCCAAAGTTGAATGGTAATCTCCTGAAATAAATCATTATGCGCATCATAATTATTAGTGTACAGCCTACATACTTTATGTATGATGTTTTGATGTTTTTCTAATAATTCAACAAAGCTATGTTCTAGTTCTGTATTCAAATATTTTGATGGTTTAGTTAATGTATAAGTAGCTTTTAGTTTTGATTTGTTACATCAAAATTCAAATTTTTTTCAATGCCTTTTTAGATGGTTTTCATGAGTTTTTATAGAAGTGTATAGTATTTTGACTTAGAATCTATAATTTGAACGAGTTGTTTATGTGAGTTAATTAAAGTCTTTGGTTAACAATGGTTTAATTGTATGGTATAGATAAAATCTATTATTGTTTTTTAGGTGATTTGGACTAGGTTTAGCTGAAGATCTTACGCTAATATAGCAAAAAAATAATAGTTGATATTTTATAAGAAACTGATGTTGTTTGCACTTCTTTTCTGTTGCCCTCAATTGATAAACTTTAGTGTTTTAAAAAATTTATAATCTTAAAAAACTATCATTTTATAATATGGGATATTTATGAAAAATTTAAGATCCTCCCATTGTGTTTTTCGCGGAATACAATTCGTCTTTAAAAAATTACAGTTCGGTAATTGTAAATTTTAAAATGTAATCTTCTGTCGCAATTTTGTGTCAACAAAAAACACATAAATTAATTCTCATGAAGACTTTGCTAACCATTTTTATCACGTTATTAGTCATCCAAATACAGGGGCAAACTACAATAAGAGGTACTGTGATTAATGCAAAAAAAGAACCGATTATTGGCGCTAATGTTTATTTAGAAGGTACTTATGATGGAGGAACAACTAATGAAAATGGTACGTTTTCGTTTTCAACTTCTGAAACAGGAACGCAAACCTTAATAGTTTCATTTCTGTCTTATGAAACATTTACCATGGTAGGCGATGTGTCTTACATGAGTGATTTAATGATAAAACTAAAGGACGACGTAAATACTTTAGATGCCGTTGTATTATCTGCTGGTACATTTTCAGCTGGCGATAATAGTAAAGTGAATGTATTAAAACCTTTGGATGTGGTAACAACAGCAAGCGCTTTAGGTGATTTTGTAGGTGCGCTACAGACTTTACCTGGAACAACGACGGTTGCAGAAGATGGGCGTTTATTTGTACGCGGTGGCGATGCTAACGAAACCCAAATTTTTATTGACGGTATTCGTGTATTTACACCGTATACACCCACAACTAATAATGCCCCAACGCGCGGACGCTATTCTCCGTTTTTATTTGATGGTATTACCTTTTCAACCGGTGGTTATTCTGCAGAATACGGGCAGGCCCTGTCTAGCGTATTATTGTTAAATACAATTGATGAGCCAGACCAAGAAAAAACAGACATTGGTATTATGAGTGTTGGTGTTACTTTGGGAAATACTCAAAAATGGGAGAAAAGTTCGGTTAGTGTCAATGCGTCTTACGTCAATTTAGCACCATACAACGCCATTTTTCCAAATAGAAACGACTTTATTAAGCCTTTTCAGACGGCTTCAGGAGAAGCGGTATTTAGAAGAAAAACCAATTCAGGACTATTCAAGCTCTACGGTGCTTTTGATACCAGTAGTTTTGAATTGACTCAAGAGGATATTAATCTTCCCGAAGGACAATACATCAAATTAAATAATAACAATTTTTATTTAAATGGATCTTACAGTGGTGTTTTAAGTGATACTTGGAGCATGCAAACAGGGTTTAGTCTCACCAATGCAAAGAATAAAATTAACCTAGGAGATAGAGATATTAAAGATTCTGAAAAATCAATACACTCAAAACTGAAGCTTAAGAACCGTATTAGTAATCGCTTTAAATTATACTTTGGTGCTGAGTATTTTAAAACTGATTTTGAAGAGCGGTATTTTGATGAGTTTGTTGATAATGCTAGATATGGTTTTAACAATAACATTGCAGCTGCATTTGCTGAAGCTGATATATTTATCTCAAAAAACTTAGCTTTTAAAACAGGGTTGAGAGGTGAATATAGTGCGCTATTTGACAGTTTTTCTCTAGCGCCTAGAGCAACAATGGCCTATAAAATTTCTGATAAAAGCCAGTTGTCCATGGCTTATGGTGATTTTTATCAAAATCCAACTAGTAATGTGCTGAAATTTCATCAGGATTTTGAACCTGCAAATGCAAAACATTATATTTTGAACTATCAATATAACGCAGATAGAAAAATTTTTAGAGCTGAAGCATATTACAAAAGCTATAATAATTTGGTGAAGTATGATGGGGATTTTCCAAGTTTTGATAGTAATTTTAGTAACGATGGGTCTGGTTTTGCAAGAGGTATTGACTTTTTTTGGAGAGATAGCAAGAGCATTAAAAATTTAGATTATTGGTTAAGCTATTCGTTTTTGGATACCAAACGAAATGACAGAAACTTTCCCGAGCGTGTGCAACCTAATTTTGCCAATACCCATAACTTCTCAGCAGTTACTAAATATTGGATAGACGATTGGAAAAGTCAGGTAGGGTTTAGTTATGCCTATGCTTCAGGCAGAACATATACCAACCCGAATAAACCTGGTTTCTTAAACGAAAAAACCAAAGCGTTTCAAAGTTTAAGCTTAAACTGGGCGTATTTAATTAGTCCACAAAAAATACTATATGCTTCGGTTAATAATGCATTAGGGTTTAAAAATATCAATGGCTATCAATATGCCAATACGCCAGATATGAATGGTAACTTTAACCGTCGCGCTTTGCGTCCTGCCTTAGATCAGTTCTTTTTTGTTGGGTTCTTTTGGACAATTAGTGAGGATAAAACTAGTAACCAATTGGACAATTTGTAGACCTACAATAGTTGATGGTATAAATGGAAACTATTCATTTCTACTAAGTTGCTTCTCATTTACTTTGTGATGTTTTGTCTCAATGTGCTCGTAAAATCCTTAGATCAAGCTAGTCGTTTTATCCCGTATTTTTCAATCCGCTAGATATAGAGTTGATTATGCTTAGTAATTTGGATAGGATTTTCTCTTTTTCATTGCTATTGTCGTCATTCATTGCCCTCCATTGTTTTAAGTACTTAATGTGTAAATGGTGTAGCACATTTAGTTTTTCGTTTCGCCATTTTATAATGTCGTATTGTCCAAGTCTTCTATCAACGGCAGGCTCCTCAAAAAGCTCTTCAATTAATTGGAAGCTGTTATCATAATCTGTTAAGATTTTAGACATGAACGCCTTCCTTTCATCTGCATCATCATCTAAATTAGCATAGGCGTGCATCATTTCTTTGTTAGAGAGTATAAGATTGGTTTCTGTTTGTATCACTAAAAATCTAAGGAACGGCCATTCTTTTATGCTTTTTTGTAATGTTTTAAACGCCGTTGGTTGCTCTGATTTCAAGGTTTTTAAGGCATGCCCAAGTCCGTACCAACCAGTCAGGGATATGCGTGAAAGATTCCAGCTAAACACCCAAGGAATGGCTCTTAAATCGTTAAGCGTTCTAGTGCCTGTTCTTCTTGCAGGTCTTGAGCCAATTTTACTGCGTTCTAGTACGTCAATGCATGTTGCTTTGCCATAGAAGTTTATAAAACCTTCACTTTCAATTAAATCCCTGTAGTGTTCAAAAGATTTTTGCGATAAGTAATCCATAATTTCAAATGGATACTCATTAGTATCTAAATTATACTTGGCTAAGATAGTCTGTTTTGCTACACCCGACGCTAGTGCGTTAAGGTTGTAAGTGGCTGTAAGTGGGTTTCCAAACAACTGTGCAATTGTTTCGCCTTGAACCGTAATTTTTATTGTGCCGTTCACCGTATTTAGTGGCATACTTTCTAAAAAACGATGGTATTTGCCCCCACCTCGGCTAATAGTACCGCCCGCACCGTGAAAAAAATAGGCTTTAAAATTATTTTTTAGAGCTGTTTCTGAGAGTTTTTCCTCCGCTTTATGCAAATTCCACTTGCTAGCAATTGTGCCCCCGTCTTTATTACTGTCGCTATAACCAAGCATTATTTCTTGTTTATAGGCCGTTTTTTGGGCTCTTTGTAATGTTGTTGGGTGTTGTAAAAATTGCTCTAAAATTTTAGGGCCATTATCTAGGTCTTCAATAGTTTCAAAAAGAGGCACCACTTTAATGCCTGTATTTAGCAATTGTGTTTCTTTCATCAAAAAATAAACTACAAGCAAGTCGCTAAGATTACGGGTCATACTAATAATAAAAGAACCAATACCATCTGCACCATATTGGTTAATGTGATGACGCACTACGCGATAACAATCTAATACATTATCTGCTTCTGTGCCGTAAGATACGGTTATGTCTGTAACAGTAGCATGATTCTCAAGTTGTTTGCTCAAGTAGGCTACCCTTTTTTCTTCGTTCCAATTCGCAAAATCAAAATCTTTTTCACCTGTAGCTTTTAAAATTTGTGAAATGGCTTTGTCGTGAAACGCACTATTTTGTCTTATGTCTAATTTTGCCAGATGAAAACCAAAGCAACTCACCAATCGTTCTAAAGAGAAAAGTAAACTTTCAGCTAAACCTTTCATTCCGTTCTCAACTAGTATATCCCTAAAAAATTTCAGGTCGTCTTGAAGTGCTTTACTGGATTTGTAATAGGATGCAGAGTCTGCAACATTATCAGAAATGGTGTTGTTTAACTTTACAATAAGTAAGTTGATGTATTGTCGCCAAGGTTCGTAAGGATTTCGTTTTACGGCTTTTGTTCCTTGTTCCCCTAGTGCTTGAGATTTCTTTTCAATGGCTTCCAGTAATTGGTAAGGAATTGGATTTGATATCGCAGAAACCGAAAATTTAATAGCAGCATCTATTAATTTATTTTTAATCAATTGAAGGGCTTGTTTTCTGTGTAGTGCTAAAGTTTCCTGAGTGATACTTGGCGTTACAAAAGGATGGCCATCACGATCGCCGCCAACCCAACTTCCAAAATTAATTTTAGGGAAAACATCCGGATTTTTAATCTTTGAAGGTTTAAAGCCTAATTCTATCCAGGAAGCCTTTAGGTTTTCGTCGCTTCGTTCTAAAAGTGCAGGAAAAATTGTGCTAAAATAGTATACAACATTAGCTCGCTCGTCTTCAATTTGTGGCTTTTCAAGATATATTTCCCCAGTTCTCCACCATCTTTCCAAAAGATGTATAATGTTTTCGGTTATTCTGTTTTGTTCAAGTTTACTTAACGAGGTGTTTTTTCTTTTTACTAAAAGTAAATAGAGTTCTCTATGGATTTCAATTACGGTAACACGTTTGGCTTCAGTAGGATGTGCTGTAAGGACAGGAATTACATGAGTATCCGAAACGGCCTTTAGTATTTCGTCTTCATTAATATTGTGGTCTTTCCAAAACTTAAACGCTTCTGCCCAACTACCCCTTATGGAAAAAGATTCATCTTGATTTTCCATTTTCCTGTGGTATTGTGTCGCGGCGTTTTCTTCTACCAAAGACATGAGTTGAAAGTAAATGCTTAGGGATTGAATTATTTTATCGCTGGGGAGTTTTCCAGTGTCTATTTCTGGCAGACTGTTGTTTTTTAGAAGTTCAACAATGTCATTTTCGTTAATTCTAGAAAGCATTTCAACATAACAATCAATAATAAAGCTTCTGTCGTCAACTATTTTTTGAAATGTACTACTGTTACTCATTTTATCCCTTTTTTTATAATGTGATTGAATTTATACCGAAGATTGCTGTTTTAACAAGCAGTATACTTAAAAAACAAGGCAAACTAAAACGTAAAGTTAGCTTTATATTTCTATAAAATCAAGTTGTTTCCTGTGTTGATGTTAAGGTATGTTGCCTTTATGGCTAATTAGTTGTTGTAGTTGTTTTTAAGTACAGCATTAGCATTGTTAAGCTGAGTTGTATATTGTAATAGAGGGGTTTTTTAGTTTTTTCGGAATTGCATAGTAGTGAGGGGTGTGAAAATAGTGCCAAACTAGAGGTACATGTGCGGTGTTAGATTTTTTCTTGAATATTATGTTCTTTTTATCAAATTATTTCTTCCTTCGCCCACCACGCTTGGTTTCTTTATTCTTAATATAAATATGTTTGTATCTACTGTTGTTGGGCGCGTTTCGTTCTTCAATGTCAAACTTGTCCGTAGATTTTATCAAGGGTGTTAATTTTTGGAAGCCGTAGTTCCTCGAATCAAAATTAGGGCGCTTTTTTTGTATTAAGCTACCTACGTCCCCTAAAAATGCCCAACCGCTTTCATCAGAAAGATCTTCAATAGACGATTTTATTAAATTTATTTCTTTGGCCGTAATATTATCAACGGATGATTTCTTATTTATTTTACTGTCATCCTCATCATCACTATCGCTCTTTTCGTTGTCCCTGCTTTTTAGAATTTCAATATAAATAAACTTATCGCAAGCAACAATAAACGGATTTGGCGTTTTCTTTTCACCAATTCCAATCACCTGCATACGCGCTTCCCTTAAACGTGTGGCTAACCGCGTAAAATCACTATCGCTAGAAACCAAGCAAAAGCCCTCTACTTTATTGGAATATAAAATATCCATGGCGTCTATAATCATCGCAGAGTCGGTTGCATTTTTGCCAATGGTGTAACTGTACTGCTGTACAGGGGTTATGGCGTTTTCAAGCAGTACTTTTTTCCATTTGTTAAGGTGTGGTTTGGTCCAGTCTCCATAAATACGTTTTATGGTTGGGTTGCCATATTTTGCGATTTCCTCCATCATTTCTTTAACATTACCCGCGGGTATGTTATCTCCGTCTATCAAAACAGCAAGGTTTAAATTCATAATTACGATTTAAAATTAGCCCGTAAGTTACTCGATAGTTATGCCAGAACCAAACATATATTTGATTTGTTTGAACATCATTTAATAACATAATTATAAACTAAAACGATTTCGTATTTACATATTGTTAAAATGGTGTTCGTTTTCTGAGAATATGATAAAAGTCATAAATATTGTAGCATCTTCTGATTAACTTTAAACTAACAAATTGAAGGTTAAAAGAATGAAATTCATACGATTTCATTCTTAGAAAGTACAAACAATAAAACTGATAAGCATGATACCTAAAAAGAACCCAGAATTAGAGGTTGGCCGAAACAGTAGCCTTTATTTCGCAATAGGACTCAATGTTATGCTATTTTTTTCGTGGCGAGCAATAGAGTATAAAACGTATGAAAAAGACAATGTAGCGATAGATGTTGTAATGGTGGATAGTGAAATTGAAGAGGAAGTTCCTTTAGTAACCATGAATGTGCCCCCTCCACCGCCACCACCTGTGGTAATGCAGGAGTCTGTTCAGATAATTGAAGATACAGAAGATATAGAAGAAACTGTATTTGAAAGTACAGAAGTGAGTCAAGATGATATAATTGCCGAAGTTGTTAGGGTGGAGGATGTAGATGTGGGGGAATTGGAAGAAGATGTAGAAGTGCCATTTGCAATAATAGAAGATGTACCGTTATTTCCTGGTTGTGAAAACGTTAAAAAGTCTGAAAGACGTGATTGTTTCCAACAAAAAATGAATGCACATGTGGTTAAAAATTTTAATTATCCACAAACTGCTTTAGATATGGGCATTAAAGGACGTGTATATGTGATATTTGTAATTGCTCCCGATGGTAGTATTTCAAAAATTAGAACTCGGGGACCAGACAAAATTTTGGAAGACGAAGCACAACGCATCATAAGTTTATTGCCAAAAATGATCCCTGGTAAACAGCGCGGTAAACCTGTAAGCGTACCATTTAGTTTGCCTATAAATTTTGTAATGGCAGAACAATAATAAAAGTAAAACAACAAACATATAACAGACTTTTTAGGGTTAATACCTATTATCATGTTTGTACGGGTTAAAGATGTTTTTTAAATAAGGCATCTTTAACCTTTTTTTTATGCTTTATAGTTTGTGAAACATGAAAAATACAATTCACTCCTTATATTTTACAATTCGGTAAGTTCTATTTTAAAAAGCAGCACTATAGTGGGATATTTGAACCATAATTAAAAAACAAACGGTTATGCAACATCTCATTAAAATTATCTGCTTTTTTATTTTAAGTACATCTATTACTATGGCACAAGAGCCTAAAGGAAACTCTGTAACAGTAACGGTTTCTAATTTAGAAAACAACAATGGTAAGGTTTTTATATCACTATATAATTCTGAAGATAGTTTTTTGGGTAGAGGCTTTAAATCTACCTTTTCTAAAATTGAAAATAACAGTTGTAAAGTGGTATTCAAGAATGTGCCAAACGGCACCTATGCCATTTCCCTATTTCATGATGAAAATGACAACAATAAAATGGATACAGGTATGTTTGGTATTCCTAGGGAGGACTATGGATGCTCTAATAACGCAAAAGGTTTTATGGGGCCACCAAAGTGGGAGGATGCAAAATTCACCCTTACTAACGAATCGATTACACAACACATTAAACTATAAAACTTAAGACTATGAAACTTGTAATTATTATTACTTTATTTTTTATTTCGGCAACAGCAACGGCACAAACTAATTATGAAAAAGGAATGCAAAAAGCGTTTGAACTATGGGGACGAAATAAACCTGGAGAAGCAGCAAATATGTTTGAGCGTATAGCCTCTGCAGAACCAGACAATTGGTTGCCACCATACTGGGCGGCACAAATAAATATAGTAACAAGTTTTGGGGAGCAGGACAAGGAAAAACTTGCAGCAAAACTTAGAAAGGGGCAAGATTTATTAAATGATGCTACGGCTATTTCAAAAAATAATCCCGAAATTATGGTGATGCAGGCATTGTTACATACGGCTTGGATAGCCTCTGACGGTGCCACCTATGGTATGACACTATCTCCCAAAGTTATTGAGCTTTATGCGAAGGCAGAGGTGTTGGCACCAGAGAACCCACGTGTTGTCGCATCAAAAGCCGAGTGGAACATTGGGAGTGCTCAATATTTCGGACAAGATACTGCGCCATTTTGTGAGGATTTGGAACGCGCCTTAGAACTTTTCGCTAAATTTAAGCCAGAAACACCATTTCACCCTAAATGGGGAAAAGAGCGCGTGGAGCAATTATTAGAATCTTGCAAAAAATAATTTTTAAAAATTAGTATTTAAAATGAGAAAATCGGTTAAACAAATATTATTAACTTTTGTAATAGGCTGTATTGTATACCTAATTGGCGAGTTGCTTTCCGATAAGTTTAGCTACGAAAGTGTTCAAGAGTTTTTAATCGATTTTGGTTTCTATCAATTATATGCTTTTGTATTGGGTTACACTAATATGTATTTTTTTGATAGAATGGAAAATTTTAAATGGAAAAGAAAAAGTACGTTAAAGCGCATTATTGTTGGTACTATTGGAGCTACCGTTATTACGCTTATTGGCCTGTTCTTTTTAAGGCTGTTTACTTTTTTTGTTTTTGGAGGCGACTCGGTTGAAGTATTCTTGGAAAGGGAACGGTTTGAATATTATCAATTCGGACTTTGGATTACACTAACTATAGTTGCTGTGTTTCATGTTATTTATTTCTATAATAAATATCAACAAAACAAGCTTAAAGAGCAAAAGGTAATAGCGGGAACAGCAAGTGCGAAATTCGATGCTTTAAAAAACCAATTAGACCCTCATTTTCTGTTCAATAGCTTAAATGTGTTAACTAGTTTAATTGAAGAAAATCCAAACCAAGCACAAAAGTTTACTACATCGCTATCAAAAGTGTACCGTTACGTTTTGGAGCAAAAAAATAAGGAGCTAATTACTGTAGACGAGGAATTGCAATTTGCAAAAACCTATATGTCTCTGTTAAAAATGCGGTTTGAAGATAGTATCGTGTTTACAATGCCTGAGCGTTCTTCAAATCCTGAAAGTAAGGTTGTGCCATTATCATTGCAATTGCTTTTAGAAAACGCTGTAAAACATAATATGGTAACCTCGAGTAAACCGCTACACATCAAAATTTATGAAGACGAAGGGTATTTGGTAGTGGAAAATAATTTACAGCCTAAACAAATAGTAAAAAAGAGTAGCGGGGTAGGGCTGAGTAATATCATGCAACGCTATAAACTACTCACAAATAAAAAAGTAGACATAAACAAACAAGCAACCAGTTTTGCAGTAGCAATACCAATGCTTACAAAACAAATATCAGTTATGAGACCACAAACATCAAATCAAATGGACGACAGTTATTTACGTGCAAGAAACCACGTAGAAGAGCTTAAAAACTTCTATTACAGTTTAATATCGTATTGTTTAGTAATTCCTTTCTTAATCTTTATCAACTACAGGACCTATTGGGGTTTTCAATGGTTTTGGTTTCCAATGATTGGTTGGGGCATAGGTTTAACGATACAAGCTTTTAAAGTTTTTGTAAGCGATAAAACCTTTGGAGGAAACTGGGAAAGACGAAAAATTGAACAGTTCATGAGAGAAGAAGAAGATAACCGTTGGAATTAACACTATGAGATATTCAACTAATAACGAACAAAACGATAGCTTAAAAAGAGCAAGACAACGTGTAAAGGATTTAAAAGGCTTGTACTTTAATATAATCACATATTGCTTGGTAATTCCTTTTTTAATCTATGTTAATTATAAAACCTATTGGGAAATTAAATGGTTTTTGTTTTCTGCTATTGGCTGGGGTATTGGTATTTGCATTCATGCGTACCGTGTTTATGCCCGTAATCCTATATTTGGAAGTAGATGGGAAAAACGTAAAATAGAGCAATTTTTGCGAGAAGAACAAGACAAACAATGGAATTAAACTATACAACAATGGAAAAATTTGATATAGAACCGTACGGTAAAAAAGACTTCAGAAATGAGGAAGCTTACCTAAGGGCTGAAAAACGACTTAAGGAACTTAAAGGTTTCTACTGGCATGCCTTCTGGTACGTGGCTGTAAACATTTTTATCTTAATTATGATAGTTAGCAACGGCGGCAATATAATGCATTTCGGTACGTGGTCCACACCTTTCTTTTGGGGTATTGGGTTGGGGTTTCATGCGTTAAGTGTTTTTGGTAAAAGTCGTCTTTTTGGTAAGGCTTGGGAAGAGCGAAAAATTAGAGAGTTTATGGAAAAAGAAGAACGAGAAAGCCGCAATTACGAATAGTATGAAAACAGATCCCAATAACAGTAAGAAGTACGTTAGAGCAAGGGAAAAGGTGCGACAGCTTAGGGTGATTTATGTTCATGCTGTTGGATATGTTATTGTCGTGGGTTTACTTTTTTGGAACCTCTGTATTGTCTCCGGGCCATACGCGGATTTTTTCACTTGGTTTAATACTATTTTTATTATAGCCTAGACCATATTTATTCTGCTCCACGGGTGGAATGTTTATAAAGGCCGCTTATTTTTTAAGGAAAAGTGGGAAGAAAGAAAAACTCAAGAGTTTATGAAAGAACAAAACGAAACCATTATGTGGGAATAATAATTAGGGTATTACCACAAGGGTTGAGCTTTATTCATCATTTAGTATTTTAAAATAAGGTATTCATGAATATAAGTGTTTTTGCAATCGCTTTCTCCTTCCTTGAAGAGCCTCAACAAACCTGTAGTGAGAGAAGTCGAAGTGCCTTCAGTCCCTAACGCATGCATCAGCAAACATTAAATAGCAACATCCAGTCAGTCAAAAACAAACCAAGCAAATTATTAAAAAAATGAAAGTAATAATTATAGAAGACGAAAAACCATCAGCAAGACGTTTGCAGCGCATGCTTCAAACTGTAAATATAACTGCAGAAGTTATGCTACATTCTGTAGAAGAATCTATAACATGGTTTCAAAATAATATACATCCTGATTTAATATTTTTAGATATTCAGTTAAGTGACGGCTTGTCTTTTGAAATTTTCGAAACTATAGAAATCAAATCTGCCGTAATTTTTACCACAGCCTATGATGAATATGCTTTACAGGCCTTTAAACTTAATAGTATCGACTATTTATTAAAACCAATTGATGAAGATGATTTAGCAACAGCTGTAAAAAAATATAAAGAACGAGCACCGCAAAAACAGGCTGTAACCTTGGATTTTAATGACATCAAGAAGTTGTTGGTAAACCCAATAGATCGTGACTATAAAAAGCGCTTTTCAGTAAAAGTAGGTCAGCATTTAAAGTTGATTAATATAGATGAGATAGAATGTTTTTACAGTGAAAATAAAGGTACTTATTTACATACAACGGATAATAGAAACTACCTTATAGACTCCACTTTAGAGCAGCTGGAAGAAGCGCTAGAACCGCAGACATTTTTCCGAATAAACCGTAAGTTTTATGTAAACATAAATGCCATAAAAGATATGGTGAGCTACACCAATTCTCGTGTGCAAATAAAGTTGAAGTCGTATAACGAACAAGACGTTATTGTGGCCAGGGAACGTGTTAAAGATTTTAAGGAGTGGTTAGAGTGATTCTAACCATAACCTTGCATTAACAAATGCTTCTAGCCAAGGTGATACTTCGTCTTTACGCCCGTTGGGGTAGTTGGCCCAGTTCCATTGGAAAATAGAGCGTTCTATATGTGGCATGGTTACTAAATGACGTCCTGTTTTATCACACATCATAGCGGTATTATAATCGGAACCATTAGGGTTGTGAGGATATGCTTTGTAACCGTATTTAGCAACAATATGGTATTTGTCTTCAGCATAAGGCAGATTAAATTTACCTTCACCATGAGAGATCCACACCCCTAAAGTTGTGCCTGCTAGGGTTGAAAGCATCACGGAATTGTTCTCTTCAACTTTCACAGAGGTGAATGAACTCTCGTGTTTATGAGAGTTATTATGATGCATTTTTCCATGAATTTCATGGTCTGGATTTATTTCTTCTAACTCCATAAACAATTGACATCCGTTGCAAATTCCAACGGACAGTGTGTCTTGTCTGTCAAAGAAATTTTGAATGGCTTTATTTGCTTTTTCGTTGTATTTAATAGCACCTGCCCATCCTTTCGCAGAGCCCAATACATCAGAATTACTAAAACCGCCAACAGCTCCTAAAAATTGAATATCTTCTAAAGTTTCTCTTCCAGATATTAAATCAGTCATATGTACATCTTTAACATCAAAACCAGCTAAATACATGGCATTTGCCATTTCACGTTCAGAATTACTTCCTTTTTCACGAAGAATAGCAGCTTTAGGTCGTTTGTTGCTTCCAACCGCAGGTAATTTACCAGTAAAATGTTTCGGAAAAGAATACTTTAGAGGTTGGTTTTTATAATTGTCAAACCTCTCTTGAGCTAAACCATTAGCAGTTTGTTTTTGGTCTAGCAAGTAAGATGTTTTGTACCATACATCACGTAGCCTAGAAACGGTCATAGTAAATACATCGGCTCCATTAATGATGCTTAGCGTGTCGCTTTCAGTTACGTTTCCAATATTATAAAACTCAATATTAGCTTCGGATAAAACGTTTTCAATAGTCTCATCTTTCGCTTGAATAACGATTCCTGCATTTTCAGCAAATAATATTTTAAAAGAATCTTTTTCGTTTAAGGCAGATAAATCTAGCTCTGCACCTAAGTTATTATCAGCAAAACAAAGTTCTAAAAGCGTTGTGATTAAACCACCTGAGGCGACATCATGACCAGCAACTATTTGTTCATTTCTAATTAACTCTTGAATGGTGTTGAAAACAGTTTTAACATAGGCTGCGTCTTTAACATTTGGCGCTTCATTACCTATTTTGTTTAGTATCTGAGCAAAAGAACTACCTCCTAATTTAAAATCATCTTGAGCTATATTGATGTAGTAGATAGCACCTGCGTTTTTATTTAAAACAGGTTCTACTACCTTCGTGATATCATTACAATTGGCTGCTGCTGAAATGATGACGGTACCAGGGGAAATAACATCTTCATTTGGATATTTCTGTTTCATGGATAAAGAATCTTTACCCGTTGGAACATTAATACCTAAGTTGATAGCAAATTCTGAAACAGCTTCTACCGCTTCGTATAAGCGAGCGTCTTCTCCTTCGTTTTTACATGGCCACATCCAGTTAGCTGAAAGCGACACATTTTTTAATCCGTCCTTTAAAGGCGCCCAAATAATATTAGTTAATGCTTCTGTTATAGAGTTTCTGCTTCCTGCCACTGGATTAATTAATCCAGAAATAGGTGAATGTCCTATTGAAGTCGCAATACCTTCTTTTCCTTTGTAATCAAGGGCCATAACCCCAACGTTGTTTAGAGGTAATTGCAGCGGGCCAGCACATTGTTGTTTTGCAACTTTACCGCCTACACAACGGTCTACCTTATTTGTTAACCAATCTTTACATGCTACAGCTTCTAATTGTAATACTTGGTCTAGGTAAGTGTAGAAATCATTATTGTGATATGCAAGGTCACTGTAGTTACGTTTTACAGTGTTATCTGTCATAATTGTTTTAGGGGAGCTGCCAAACATGTCTTCCATTGCTAAATCCATAGGCGTGTTGCCTTTGGTTTTAGATTGAAACGTAAATCTGTCATCCCCTGTAACGTCACCAACGGTATACATTGGAGAGCGTTCTCTGTCTGCTATTTTATGTAAGGTTTCTAGGTGTTCTTCTCCAATAACCAATCCCATGCGTTCTTGAGATTCGTTACCTATAATTTCCTTGTCAGAAAGCGTTGGGTCTCCAACAGGAAGTGCGTCTAAATCAATTTTTCCACCAGTATCTTCTACTAATTCAGATAGGCAGTTTAAGTGTCCGCCTGCACCATGATCATGGATAGAAACAATATAATTTTCTTCACTTTCTACCATACCACGAACCGCATTCGCAGCACGCTTTTGCATTTCAGGGTTTGAGCGTTGAACGGCATTTAACTCGATACCGGAAGCAAACTCACCAGTATCTGCAGATGATACTGCAGCACCACCCATACCAATACGGTAGTTTTCACCACCAAGGATAACTATTTTGTCACCTGTTTTAGGCGTGTCTTTTAAGGCTTGGTCTTGTTTTCCGTAACCGATACCGCCGGCTTGCATAATAACTTTATCAAACCCCAGTTTTCTTGCATCTTCTTCATGTTCAAACGTAAGTACAGAACCACAAATTAATGGTTGTCCAAATTTATTACCAAAATCTGAAGCACCGTTTGAGGCTTTAATTAAAATGTCCATTGGGGTTTGGTATAACCAATCACGTTCTTCAACGCCTTTTTCCCAAGGTCTATTTTCTTCTAAACGTGAATATGATGTCATGTAAACCGCTGTTCCGGCTAAAGGTATAGAACCTTTTCCTCCGGCCAATCTATCCCTAATCTCACCACCAGAACCCGTAGCAGCACCATTAAAAGGCTCAACGGTAGTAGGGAAATTGTGTGTTTCTGCTTTAAGGGAAATTACTGAATCAAAATCACTCGTAGTGTAAAAGTCAGGAATGTCTGCACGTTTAGGGGCAAACTGTTCTACTTTTGGGCCTTTTATAAAAGCTACATTATCTTTATATGCCGAAACAATGTCGTTAGGATTTTGTTTTGACGTTTCTTTTATTAATTTGAATAATGATGTGGGTTTTTCTTCTCCATCAATAACAAATGTGCCATTGAAGATTTTATGGCGGCAGTGTTCACTATTTACCTGTGAGAAACCAAACACTTCGGAATCCGTTAGTGGTCTGCCAATTTTCTTAGAAACACCTTCCAAATAAGCGACTTCCTCATCACTTAATGATAAGCCTTCTTGCGCATTGTAGGCTGCAATATCTTCAATATTTAAAATTGGCTCGGGCTCTATATCAATGGTAAAGGAGTTTTGGTTTAAACCATCAAACTTCTCAGAAATCATGGGGTCGTAACCTTTGAAATCTTCAGCAACAGCTTCAAATTCTTCAATTCTAATAATATCTTGAACACCCATATTCTGGGTGATTTCTACGGCATTCGTACTCCAAGGCGTAATCATTGCAGCACGCGGTCCAACAAAAAAAGCATCTAACGATGCTTGTTCAATTTTAGGCTGATTTCCAAAAAGCCAAATTAATTTAGAAATAGCCTCTGTAGATAATTCTTTTGTAGATTGAACAGCGAACACTTTGCCGGTTACGTTTCCAAAGAAATGAATCATTGTGTGTAGTTTGATTTAGAAAGTGCAAATTTAGGTCTTTTTCGCGGAAATAAAACCAAAACTTGCTTGGAAAAATATGAGTTATCCACTATGTTTTAACAGACTGAAAAAGAGAGCAACCAAGGATTGGTTTAGGTTGGAAATAATTAAAGTTAAAGGATTAAGAACTAAAGTTGGTGTGAGTACAATAAACTGTAATACAACTATAAAATATGGTATGAAAAAACTCCCAAGAAATTCTTGAGAGTTGTTTTGTTTAAAGCCTTGTTACAGAGTACGAATTTATAATTTGTTTTAGACGTACTTTTAAGTCTTCACCAGTATCAAAAATCATTTGTTCGTTACTGGGAAATGGCAGTTGTCTATTATTTAATAATTGCCTGTCTTCAGGCAGTAAAGCACGTCTATCGCCTCTAAATCTTGCAGAAATATGCTCAAAAATAAAACCGCTATCAATAGTGAAAGTATCTAAAGTTTGTTGGGTGTTGTTATCTAAATACACCACATCTCCAACTACTTGGACAGATTTGGTCTGTATAGTCTCATACAAGCGTGCGCGTACGTTTATAAACTTTTCGTATTTAATGTCATTACCTAGACTATCTTTAAGTACGTTCCCATTTCTGTCTTTTTCGTATTCCCAACCATCTGAAATTTCACGTTCCCTAAGAAACTCTCTTTGGTTAATGCGTTCAGGAGATATGTTTATTTGCCTTAAATTTAAGTGCATTGCAAAATCATACTTACGATTGGGTTGGGCAATAGCATGGTATTCACTCCAAAATTTATTTAGACCATAGGTATTAAAATTCAAAAGCTCTTCTTCAAGACGTGCAGGGATAACTTGCTCTGTGGCATTATTAATAGATACTAAAACATAATCTTTTCCACGCTCGAGTGCCTCATTAAGCAGTTCTCTAGTGTTTTCGTAATTTGGGCTTATACGGTCTAAATAGGCTAGTTCGCTATGTGCATTACGTATTATGTGCTTATCATCACTTTCTAAAAGATCTAAACCTTTTTCATATAAATAATCGGACAACTTGTTTTTAGATACAAGGATGTCATTGCTGTAATTTTTAAATTTAAAAGTGATTTTCTTGCCATTTGCATACAATGGTAACAGTGGTTTTATAGCTTCCTGTCTTGCGTCTAAATCCACATACATCTCAAATATATCCTTAAAAGTTTCAGGGTTATTGTCCTTTTTTAAGTGTTCAATAGTATTTAAATCACGTTCTACAACTTTGTGATAAGCATCATGTAGCACTATTACATAGTCTTGGTTGCGTTTTTTGTCTTTGTTTTTTCTTAATTTACTTAAGGCCGTAGTTATGGCCTGATTGTAATTTCCAGAATTTACAGCTGTTTCAACACGTTTTCTTGTGCTGCACGAAAATAAGATTGAAACAAAAAGTGTATAAAGTAGAGCTTTCTTCATGAGTTATGTCGTTTTGGTTATTGAATCTGTGATTCAATAGTTGTGCCAAAATACTAAATAAATCTATGAAAGGAAAATAATTAGGTTAAAATGCATTTTTATAGGCATAAAAGAAAGTATTTTCTTTCTTATTAAAGTGATTTATAGAGTAAATACAAATCCTGCTTCAGGGTGTATGTTGTCATTATTTAGACAATGAACTTTTCCTTAATTCTGCATCATACGGTTGGAGTTTTTAAAAGTATAAAGCCGTTTAATTCTTTTTTCATTGTAAATTTGCCGAATAATGAAAAATAATATTTCGACTAAAACACTGAGGTCTTGCTTAAGAATATTTTTTACATTACATGTTTTATCGCATGGTAAATCCACGTTTAAATAGATGAAATTAATTTGCATTGGTAGAAATTATACCAAACATATTGAAGAACTGGAAAACGAGAAGCCAAAAGATCCAGTAGTATTCTTAAAGCCGGATACTGCAATCTTGCTGAAAAAGCAACCGTTTTTTATTCCAGATTTTTCAGACGAAGTACATCACGAGGTTGAGGTTTTGGTAAAAATAAATCGTGTTGGTAAGCATATTGACAAGAAATTTGCGCATAAATATTATGATGAAATTGGTTTGGGTATTGATTTTACAGCTCGTGATTTACAAGGTGAATTAAAGGGTAAAGGTTTACCATGGGAAAAGGCAAAGGCTTTTGATGGCGCTGCAGTAATTGGCAAATGGATACCTAAAAGTGAATTTAAAGATATGAATGCTATTGAGTTTTCCTTAAAAAAGAACGATAATATTGTACAAAATGGAAATACAAGCCATATGCTTTGGAAAATTAATGAATTGATAGAATATGTCTCAAAATATTTCACTTTAAAGATTGGAGATATTATATTTACGGGCACACCTGCAGGAGTTGGTAAGGTTGTTGCTAACGATAAGTTAAAAGGTTTTATAGAAGACAAAGAATTATTTTCTATAACAGTAAAATAACATGGAACAACATTATAAATTATTTAGAGTAAGAGAATTAGCCGATAATGATGAAGATTTCGTTATGGCATTAGCTGCAACGTTTTTAGAGGAGGTACCTGAGGATGCTGAACGTTTAAAAAAGGCTGTTGCCGAAAAAGATTACCATACGGCATACCAAGCAGCGCATAAAATGAAACCAACAATAGATTTATTTGAGTTGGGTGTGTTGCAAGATTTAATTGAGTTACAAGATTGGGGCAAGTTCACAAAAACGGATATGGATATTACCGACAAGTTGCACATTGTGCTTACCGCAGTTGATAATGCCGTTGCAGAAATTAAGTCGGACTTTGGATTGTAGGTATGCTGGCAGAAATCATAACTATTGGCGACGAACTTCTTATAGGTCAGGTTATTGATACCAATTCTGCTTTTATAGCACAAACATTAAATAATATAGGTGCTTCTGTGCACCAAATTACTTCGGTACAGGATGAACGAAACCATATTCTTCAGGCGCTCCAAGATGCCGAAGACCGCGTGGATATTGTTATTATAACAGGAGGTTTGGGACCTACAAAAGACGATATTACCAAAAAAACCATTGCAGAGTACTTTAATGATACTTTGGTTCGAGACGCTTCGGTTACCAAAAACATAGAAGACATTTGGGAAAAATATGTACGCCAAACGTTACTCCAAGTAAATAAGGACCAGGCACTGGTGCCATCTAAAGCTACTGTTCTGATGAATAAGCTAGGGACTGCACCTGGAATGTGGCTAGAAAAAAACAACAAAGTTTTTGTATCCTTACCAGGAGTGCCTTTCGAAATGAAAAAACTATTGGTAAACAATGTCATACCGAAACTAAAGGAAAAGTATAAGTTTCCGTTCATACTCCATAAAACATTATTAACCTATGGTTTAGGGGAAAGCACATTGGCCAGTAGAATAGAAGTATGGGAAGATAACCTTCCAGAGCATATAAAATTGGCATATTTACCCAGATTGGGCAGTGTGCGTTTACGTTTATCCTCAAAAGGATTTAATGAGAAAGCAATACGACAAAATATAGAAGCTGAAATTGACAAAGTTTTGCCTTTAATTAAAGATGCATTTGTTGGGTTTGAGGATGAAGCGACATCTATAGAAGCTTTAATAGCACAGAGATTAACTGCATCTGGAAAAACGCTTGCCATTGCCGAAAGTTGCACAGGTGGCGATTTGGCGAAACAGTTTACCCAAAATTCTGGTGCATCTTCTTTTTTTAATGGCGGTGTGGTAACATACGCTACTGAATCTAAAATAAAAGTTCTTGGCGTCCCAGAAGCGCTAATTAACGAGCATTCTGTTGTAAGTACCGAAGTAGTTGAAGCTATGGCTGAAAAAGTACGTATATTATTCAATGCCGATTACGGTGTGGCTACAACAGGAAATGCAGGGCCTTCAAAAGGGGATTCCGATGCAGATGTGGGCAAAGTATTCATTGCTATAGCCTCTAAAAACAAAGTAGTTTCAGAATCTTTTATGTTAGGTTCAGCAAGGAAACGTGTCATCAAAAAAGCAGTAAATAAGGCGCTTGAAATGCTAGAAAAAGAAATTTTAAAAAATTGATAAAATTTTAATTGCCATAATTCAAAATTTGAGTATATTTGCACCTCGTTTTTAAGCAACAACAAATTTAAAGTTAAAAATAATGTCAAGAGTTTGTGAACTTACAGGAAAGAAGGCAATGGTTGGTAACAACGTGTCTCATGCAATGAATAAAACTAAACGCAAGTTTAACGCGAATTTAGTTAAGAAACGTTTTTACATTCCAGAAGAGGACAAATGGGTAACTTTAAAGGTATCTACTTCTGCATTAAAAACGATCAACAAAATTGGAATTTCAGCTGCTCTTAAAGAAGCTAAATTAAAAGGATTTATAAAATAATACGTCATAGTTTAAGTAGTATAAAATGGCAAAGAAAGGTAATAGAATACAAGTTATATTAGAATGTACTGAGCATAAAGAATCTGGACAACCAGGAACTTCAAGATACATTACTACAAAAAATAAAAAGAACACGCCAGACAGAATGGAGTTGAAGAAATTCAATCCAATCCTTAAGCGTATGACAGTTCATAAAGAAATTAAGTAATAAGTTTTACACCGTAAAGCTAAAACGTAAATACCATGGCAAAAAAAGCAGTAGCATCGTTACAAACAGGATCTAAAAGATTAACCAAAGCCATAAAAATGGTGAAGTCTCCAAAAACCGGAGCATACATGTTTGTAGAATCAGTAATGAGTCCAGACTTAGTAAACGATTTCTTAAACAAGAAATAAACGTTTATTACCACAATATATAAAGCTGCTGTCTGAAAAGAGAGCAGCTTTTTTAATGAGATAGGTACGCTATTTTGGCTTACCGTAATCAAATTAATCCCGCTTTTTTGCGGGATTTCTGTTTTAGTACTATTAAAATTTTATCTGCTTTAAGTATCTTTACAGCAGATATTTAATGACAATATTTCATGCTGCTGTAAAAGGCAAGAAAGTTGTTGCTAAATATTTGGGCGTTACCGCAACCCTTCGACAAGCTCAGGGCGAGTGGTCGGGCTTTCCGCTATATCTTTTTAAAGTGTCATTGCGAGAAGCTGGCGATGCGGCAACCTTAAAACAGGAAGTTTCTAAACTATAAATAGTCGCGCTGCTTTCTTTAAAAAGGATGCCGCTACAATCTCTAACGCACTGTTCTGTGAAAGTCAGTTTAAAACTGCCATTTACGGAATATTTACAAACCGTTGTTCGGTTTCACAACTTAACGACAAACAACAAACAAAAACATGAGTTTTTTTAAGAAAATATTCTCTTCAGAAAAAAAAGAAACCTTAGATAAGGGCTTGGAAAAATCGAAATCCAGTTTCTTTGGTAAATTAAGTAAAGCAGTTGCCGGCAAATCAAAGGTAGACGACGAGGTTCTAGATAATCTAGAAGAAGTATTGGTAACTAGCGATGTTGGTGTAAATACGACACTTAAAATTATCGAGCGCATTGAAGAGCGCGTATCTAAAGATAAATATTTAGGTACCGACGAACTTAATCAAATACTTCGAGAAGAGATAGCGGGCTTGTTATCAGAAACTAATTCTGGAGAAGATTCAGATTTTACAATTCCAGAGGGTAAAAAACCTTATGTTATGATGGTGGTTGGCGTAAATGGTGTTGGCAAAACCACGACTATAGGTAAACTGGCAAGTCAGTTTAAAAAGCAAGGCTTAAATGTTGTTTTAGGAGCAGCGGATACCTTTAGAGCAGCAGCGATAGACCAATTGCAAGTATGGGCAGATAGGGTAGATGTGCCTATCGTAAAGCAATCTATGGGCAGCGATCCTGCATCAGTGGCTTTTGATACCTTAAAAAGTGCCGTAACCCAAGATGCAGATGTAGTTATTATAGACACTGCTGGTCGCTTGCATAATAAAGTCAATTTAATGAACGAACTCACCAAGGTAAAACGTGTAATGCAAAAAGTTGTAGACGACGCGCCACACGATGTATTGTTGGTTTTAGATGGTTCTACAGGACAGAACGCTTTTGAACAAGCTAAACAATTTACGGCAGCTACTGAAGTGACCTCTTTGGCAGTTACAAAACTTGACGGTACAGCAAAAGGCGGAGTAGTTATCGGTATTTCAGACCAGTTTCAAATTCCTGTGAAATATATTGGTGTAGGCGAGGGTATTGATGATCTGCAGGTTTTTAACAAGTACGAGTTTGTAGATTCGTTTTTTAAGTAATTGGTCTCACACTATTAAATTCCCATGAGAATAACAGTCACAATTATCTTATTTGTTGTTATAGGCTTAACAAGAGTTGAAGCTCAAATATCAAATCTAGCAAACTTAGCTACTGGAGAAATGCAAATGTTTACTCCAATATATGAAGAGAATAATGATGTATATGGTTATTTTTCTCTTTTCAAGTTGGACAAAATAAGTCAGGATGAGGAGAAGTATGAATACGTGATTCTTGATAAAAACTTAAATAAAGTGGCCAATGGAGAATTTATAGATATTTTATACAAAGGGATATTTTCTAGATACTACAGACCAGATAAAATAGGTGCCAATTTATTACTTACCAAACGTTACGGTAATGCCAGTGGTTCTATTTTATTTACATCCTCTAGATTGCTTCATCTAGATAGTAATGAAATTGACACACCATTTTACATAGAAGAGCAAACTTTAAATACGGGTTTTCGAGAAGGGAAAACCATTAAAAAAGCGCAGAAGCAAAGAAAATATTTAAATCTTCCTATCGGTACTAATAATGGGTATATAGTACTTCAGATCAAAAAGAAAATGGCGAAAGAAAACCCTTTGGCAATTCAATATTATAATTTAAGAAATGAAAAAGAATGGGAGTATAATTTTGGAGGCGACATTAGGAAATCTAGTTACCAGTTCAGTGCTGTTCATGATAATGCTTTATATTTTGAATATAACACAAAGGATTATGATGAAAGTAGTAAAAAGTTAATGCAAATTGATGCTAGTACTGGAGAGCTTAATTTTAGTTATACATTGGAGCATACCAATTCAAAGTATAGCTATAGCTATATTATAAAGAAAATAGAAAATAGAACAATTTTAACTGGAAAAATAAGTCCGTATAGTCTTTCAGGATATGATCGAAATAAGGCAATAGGTCTTTTTAAAATTGTTTTGGATACCTCTGGTAACGAAGTCTTTAAGAAACATTTTTTATGGGAAGAAGCCAATGAATTTATTGAAATGAATAAAAGAGGAAAGCTAGATGAAGGGTATAAATTGTTTGCGCATTCTTACTTTGTATTTAATGATGAACGAATTATAGTGCTTTCAGAAAAATTTAAAATAGCCAATAATATTTTACTTGGACCTCATGTGAAAACGGAAGACTTTATACTGTTGGAGTTTGATGCTAATTTTAATATCATAAAAGCGGAAACTATAGAAAAGGATATGAGTAAATTTTCATCGTCAGATTTTTTATTTGCTCAATATCTGAACAATGAAAACGATGCTGTTTTCTTCTATCAAGATTATCAAAAAGATTCTGAGTCTAAAGAAAAGAATTGGATTTTAGGTATTGTTTCAATAGTTGGCGATGACATTCAGCATGAAACAATTCCCATGTCGTCTGATGATTTTTTCATTCATCCCTACATTGCAAAAGAAGGCTATATTTTACTTCGGGAATTTAATAAGAACTCTGATTTTGATAAAATTAGGCTAGAACGACTTAATTTAAATTAAGGGTTTGAGTAATGGTCTGCAATAGTTTTTATTTCGCTGAGGTTTAAGTTCCATATAAAATTTAAAAACTGTTGGTAACTTTTGCTCTGCTCCTTTGGAACAACCCTAGCCACATACCTATTAAGTTGGTATTTCTTTTTCGCATCATACATAGCGTTAAAATTAATGCCCAACCATTTTTTTAGATAATCATCATCAAAATTATTTTCTAAACGTTTCAATATCAAATAAATACTTAAGCCGTACTCGTTATTATAGAATAGATTCTCCACATAAGCTTCATTTGCAAGATGTTGTAGTGTTATAAATATACTATCTACATTAGTAGTATTAGTAACTGGAGTTTCAACTTGTAATTCTTCGAAACTCTTCTTTAATATTGCAATACGATTTTCAATTTCTGGATGGTTTTTTATGGAATCTGCATCTATTTTATCTTTGTAAAAACCATAATTATATGCCTCGAAATCTTCATTCTCCATCCATTGTTGGCTGAATGGTTGTTCGGGTAAATCAAAAACTTTTTTATAGATGGTAGAGTCTAAGGGAATAGATGGAACTGAATCATATTTTTTTAACGCAATTAATGCGTTTAAGTACTCTCGTTTTGGAGATTTGCTGTTCTTGTAAAGTAAATAACCTAAAGAATCAGCTTCTATTTCATTTTTTCTTTTTGTTTCACCTTCTTCATACAAAAGGTCTTTTAGCTTTTCAAAGGAAAGTGCACCTTTATTGTATTTATTTAATTTTAAACTTCTTGTGAAATCTGAGTTATTTCCTAATTCAGAAACATTTAAGGTTGCCTTATTTACGATACTTTTATGGCTGTGTTTAAGCAATTCGTGAGCCATTTCATGTGCCATAACTGATAATACCTGATATTCGTTTTCTAGAAAAGAAAAAAGTCCTATATTGATAATTACAGTGCCATTACCAATACTAAAGGCGTTCGGAGAGGGCTTTTTTGATAAAAAGACTTCAATATTTTTATCCTTCAATGCTATGTTGTTTACTGCCAGAATATTAAAAAGGCTATCAGTATATGTTTCAAATCGACTGTCGAAGAGCAACTTTTTGTTTTCTAAAATTTCTTCTAATTGTCTTTGATAAGCAGTATAAATTTTCAGTATTTCTTTTCTTAATTTACCTTTGTAATCTTTTTTAATATGCGCATTAAACGTTTCGTTTTTGACCTTAAAATTTGAAATTAAGTGCTTATGCTGTTCATAATCAGTAGTATCGAGTAGTTGATGGTTTTGGGAATGTACCCACGAAAAAGCACAAATTAAGCCTAGCGATATAAGGTATTTCATAAGTAGAATTCAGATTTTAAAAATAGATAATTAATCTAAAAACTTTTATATTTAACTATGAAATTCAATATTTATCATAGTTTATTGATAGAACAAAGCTTATCCAAGGTTTTCAAAGCCATATCCCAACCAAAACATTTAGATAATTGGTGGACACTAAAAAGCTCTGGTGAACCGATGCTTGATGCGACCTACAACTTAAATTTCACAAGTACTTACAATTGGTATTGTAAAGTTTCAACAGTTGAATTGAACAAATCCGTTCATTTTAAAATGACAAAATCTGATGAGGATTGGGGCCCAACAACTTTTGGTTTTGATTTGGAAGAGGTTGAAAATGGAACTTTGGTTAATTTTAGTCATGTAAACTGGCCCAAACAGAACCATCATTTTAAACATTCTTCATTTTGTTGGGCTATGTTGCTCAACGGACTTAAAAATTATTTAGAAAAAGACATTATCATTCCTTTTGAAGCTCGTAGTTAATACAAATACCACCTCGTGGAGTATACGCTTCAGCTTTATTTATCGCTAGTTTCTTTGATGAAAAACCCATTTATTGTCAATACTAATTTTTGAAAAATCACGCTGGCTGAAATAAATTTACTTTACAAAGATTTACGTATTTTTATAAAAAATGCTAACCATGAGAATTTTATTATCCTTCCTTTTAACTATACTTATTTTTAACTGCAAAAACACCAAATCGGAGGAGAAAACAACTACCGCTGATTCAGATTTAAGCGCAATTTCAACCAAAGATTTTAGGGAGTTTAAAGTTTTAGATTCTAAGTATATTGACATCAAAGCGCTTTGGCAACCTTTCGAAAAAGAATTAGAAAGCTTTACGGAAGACACGTATAATAGTTTAAAGCCATTAATTTTAGAACAAAATATTCCTACGATTCAAGGTCATATCGTAGAGGGTAAACTAACTTATGAAAAACTTGTAAAATTCTATTTATACCGCATTAGAAAATATGATAGAGAAAATGAGTTGTCTTTAAATTCTGTGATTTCTTTAAACCCTAATGTAATTAAAAAGGCTCGAGAAGCGGATAATACTAGATTTGAAATAGCTCCTCATGCTATTTTTGGAATGCCAATTCTTTTAAAAGATAACATTAATACAGCCAGCATGCCTACAACTGCTGGCGCGGTAGCATTGCAAAATAATAATACTGAGGATGCTTTTATTTTAGCGCAGTTAAAACAACAAGGGGCTATTATTCTTGGAAAAGCTAATTTAAGCGAGTGGGCATACTTTTTTTGTGGAGATTGCCCTAGTGGCTATAGTGCTATTGGCGGGCAAACACTAAATCCTTATGGTAGACGAATTATGGACACTGGAGGTTCCAGTTCAGGAAGTGGCGTAGCGGTGTCGGCTAATTTTGCGGTTGCAGCTATAGGTAGTGAAACATCGGGTTCTATTTTGTCACCTTCTAGTCAAAATTCCGTAGTCGGTTTAAAACCAACCATTGGTTTGGTGAGTAGAAGTGGTATTGTGCCTATTTCATCAACTTTAGATACGGCGGGCCCTATGGCAAAAAATGTTATTGATACTGCTATTTTATTGGATGCTATTTTTGGATTTGATGAAAAAGATTCTAAATCTATTAATCCTAAATGGCACAACACATACTATTCTGATAATTTAAAAACAGACAACTTAGAAGGCAAACGGTTTGGTGCTCCAAAACGACTTTTGGAAGATTCCTTATATGCTCAGGCGATTAACGATTTAAAATCTAAAGGCGCGATAATTATTGAAATTGAAGAAGAAAAAGTCGGTTTACCTGATTTTCTTCGGTTATTGAACTTAGATATGAAAGTGGATTTACCTACATATTTGTCAAATTATGCAGGCAAAGGTATTACTGTGTCATCAGTTCAAGATGTTATCGATTTCAACGAAAAAGATTCATTAAATACAATGCCATACGGACAAAAATTATTTAAAGGTATTGTTGCCGATAGTGCGACAGAAGAAGAATTTCAAAAGATAAAAAGTACATTAAAAACCAATGGCAAAACCTATTTTGACACGCCTTTTAAAGCACATAATTTAGATGGATTTCTCTCTATAAATAATTACCATGCAGGTTTCGCTGCGGTTGCAGAATATCCGGCAATTACAGTGCCAATGGGGTATTCTGAAGATGGAACTCCAAAAGGATTAACCTTTATAAGCAAGCCACTTTCTGAAAAGAAACTATTACATTGGTCCTATATATACGAACAAGCTACTAAAAGGCGGGTAGCTCCAAAAAATTATGATTAATTTATTAATGCATTAATCTTTTCCCATAAATCATTGTCAAAACTAGAAAGGGCTAAAGCGTCATTATTTGCTTTGTTTCCCATTCTAATTATTACTAATTTTTTACTTGGAACAATATAAATTTTCTGATCATTCTTCCCCAATGCAGCATGGGTGTCCTCGGGAGCGTTAGGAATTAATTCACCATCAAATTCTAATTGGCTTGCTGGTAAATGGTAACTGGTTTGGCCGTTTAGCCACCATAAATAACCGTACGATTTATTGATATTTTGAGATGTATTTCTTGCTTCCTCTAAAAACGGAGCAGGTACAATTTGTGTATCCTTCCATTTGCCTTTTGCATAAATCATTAAACCAAAACGCGCCATACTTCTGGCATTACTCCAATACACATTAAAGTCGGAACTTTTAATCCAAGCACCACTCATGCCAATTTTACTTTTAAGCGTATTATCAAAATAGGTATTCCAAGTATCTCCACTTGCTATAGCAACTACATCTTGCATTTTTTTATATACGTTATGATACGCCCAACGGGTGCCGGCATCAGCTTTGTATTGCAAGTTTTGTTTTGAAACATTATCACCTAAACTGTCATCTAAACCAGAACTCATAGATAACAGGTTTTTACACGTAATTAGGTTTTCTTTTTCTAAAGGGGCACTTGTCCAACCTTCACCTAAATAATCAGATACTTTAGTGTTAATGTTAATAATGCCTTCATGCTGGGCAATTCCAGAAATTGCTGTTGTTAATGTTTTGCCTGCGCTTGCCCAATACCATGGTTTTGTAGCATCATGGCCATTCATATATGCTTCAACTGCTATTTTGCCATCGTGCAAAATGATAAAGCTTTTTGAGCCCTTTTCTTCCAAAAAATTTAAAAGAGGTGGTAATTGATTAGAATTCCAGCCTAAATTTTCAATGGTGGTAATCTCCCAAACATCAGAGTTTAATGGCGGAAAATAAGTAGGTTCATTTGTGTTGGTAGTTTCTTGTGAAGGGGTTTCAGAAGTACAACCAATAGCAATACCTGTGAAAATTAGTAAATAGAAAAACTTGATTTTCATAACAGTAGGATTTCAATTTAGGACTTTCAAATATATAAAAGGTTTAATTAAGTTGTATCTTTGCGCCTTGATTTACAAATATTATGCGCACAAAATCACTTAAGAAAAATAGAATAAATGTTGTTACACTTGGATGTAGTAAGAATGTGTATGACAGTGAAGTGCTAATGGGCCAGCTTAAGGCTAGCGGAAAGGATGTGGTTCATGAGGAAGAAGGCAATATAGTGGTGATCAACACCTGCGGATTTATTAATAACGCCAAAGAAGAGAGTGTAAATACCATTTTGGAATTTATGCAGAAAAAGGAAGCTGGTGACGTGGATAAAGTGTTTGTTACTGGTTGTTTAAGTGAGCGTTATAAGCCAGATTTACAAAAGGAAATACCTAATGTAGATCAATATTTTGGCACTACAGAATTACCTGGGCTTTTAAAGGCTTTAGGTGCAGATTATAAGCATGAATTAATAGGAGAACGTTTAACTACAACTCCTAAAAATTATGCCTATTTAAAGATAGCTGAAGGTTGTGATAGGCCATGTTCGTTTTGTGCCATTCCATTAATGAGAGGTAAGCATAAATCTACACCAATCGCAGATTTGGTTGTTGAAGCTGAAAAGTTAGCTGCCAATGGGGTTAAGGAACTTATTTTGATTGCTCAAGATTTGACGTATTATGGCTTGGATTTATATAAGAAACGAAACTTAGCAGAATTATTAGAAGCTTTGGTTAAAGTTGAAGGTATTGAGTGGATTCGTTTACATTACGCCTTCCCAACAGGATTTCCTCTGGACGTTTTAGAGGTGATGAAACGCGAACCAAAAATCTGTAATTATTTAGATATTCCGTTACAGCATATTTCAGATTCTATTTTAAAAAGTATGCGTCGTGGTACTACAAAAGCAAAAACTACAAAATTATTACAAGATTTTAGGGCTGAAGTTCCTGAAATGACCATAAGAACAACGTTAATTGTTGGCTATCCTGGAGAAACTGAGGAAGATTTTCAAACCTTAAAACAATGGGTACAAGAGATGCGTTTCGAGCGTTTGGGCTGTTTTACCTATTCCCATGAAGAAAACACACATGCCTATAACTTAGAGGATGACGTGCCAGAAGATGTTAAGATTTATAGAGCAAACCAAATCATGGAAATTCAATCCCAAATTTCATGGGAATTGAATCAACAAAAAATAGGGCAAACGTTTAAAGTTGTTATCGATAGAAAAGAAGGGAATTATTTCGTTGGTCGCACCGAATTTGATTCTCCCGATGTGGATAACGAAGTACTAATAAACGCTTCAAATACGTATTTAAAAACTGGTGAATTTGCCACCGTTAGAATTATAGAAGCAGAGGATTTTGATTTATATGCTGAAGTTGTGATATAAAAAAAGCCAATAAATCATTAGCATTTATCGGCTTTTTAACGTCTCAAGGAATCCTTACGATTCTTCTTTTTTTGAACTTTGTTTGTCCAATTGTTTTTTTATCTTTTTAATGGCATTTTCAATCGATTTTTCAGGCTCTATAATATTGTATGCGCCCCAAAATTCAGGATCGGAAAAGCCAGAAGTTTGTTCGGTTAAAATAGTGGTAGGCCTAAGCATATTATTTCGTGATTTGGCAATTTTAGTTTCTGGAATTTCCCAATCAGTTACAGCCATTTCACTATTTAAGGTGTATACGCTATTAAACAATTTTCCTTTCCAGTTAACTTTAAAAGTTAAACCTATGTTACTGTAAGCATAATGCCATTTACCATTTTGTGTTCTATACTTCACCTTGTATGCAGCCTCAGTAGGGTATACGTCTACTTTTCTTGGTTTTTTTCTAACAAATATCCTGCTTGATAATTCTTTATCCTTAACATTTAAACTATACTCTGCATTAGTAAGCGCTAGCGTATTAGCATCTATGTAAAGTTTACCGTAATACATTGGTGATGTAATTCTGGGTTTTTGCTTAAAGTTTACCACATAAACCAAATTCTTGTTAATATTGGTAGAGGTTTCATAATTAAAATCATAAAGATCTATATCTTCTTCATTAAAAATATACTCAGGATATTTCACTAAATCCGTGTATAAATTACTAAAGGGCCCGCCTTGTAGTTTTAAAGCAAGCGTGTCTAACCTGTTGTAATTAGTGTTTTTTCTTGATTTTATTAACTCTATATGGTCATTACGTAAACTGCTGTAAGGTTGTTTGTGGATTTTTACAACAGCTTCAGAGAGCGATGCATTTCTGCGTCTTTTTTTAATAGTTTCTCTATAAAAAGCCGTCATTAGTGCATTTTTATTATTGTAAGCGGCACTTTTATTTTCTAAAGTTTTTACTACAAGAGTCCTAGCATCATAAGGAGGTGCAGCAATATTTATAGCTGCAAGTTCCGTAAAACTAGGTTTCAGCATAATGTTTTCATCAGTACCTAAATCTATAATATTTAAAAGCTTTCTTTCATATCCCAAATGGGTGAAAATCAATTTTTCGTCAAGGTACTTATAGGGTATTTTCAAAAGGAATTCACCATCAGAATTTGTAACTGTACTAATATTTGTGCCATCAACAATGATGTCTGTAAATACCAGTTTATCTTTTGATTCTTCGTCCATTACGGTTCCACTAATTTCTTTAATGGGCTGCGTGTTTTGCGCATGCATTGAAAAAAACGAACACAAAACTATAATGGCGACGCTTAGTTTTAAGGAAATAATATTTTTCATGATTAAATAGGTTAAATTTTTAGTTTTAATTTACGAAAAAAGCGTCTAACATTTTGTTAATCAGGTATGTTTTAACATAAAAATTAACTTTTGAATAGAAATATATTAAAAATATGTTTTTGTAATTTATAATGACATATTTATCATTTTACCTATTATGCTGCTTTATTTTTAATGGACAAAAGGTGGACATGAGCCGATTTATTTTTTTTATCCTGTCTATATAGCTACATTGGATTAAGCAAAATAAAAAATGTAAAAGGCCTTTGACAGGGTTGATTTTGACGTTAATAAGTTAATTTTTGTGTTTCCTCCATTGTCTAGTGTCAAATTATAGCAAGGTGGACACTATGGTTTTACAATAGCTGATTAAATTTTGTTTTTAGGCTGCATTATTCTTTTTCTAATTAAAAGATAAAAGATAAATATGAAAAAGTTGATATTAATTTTAGTTCTAGTCGGTTCTATTCGTTTTGTTAATAGCCAACAACTATATATGGCATATGGGCAAACCATCTCTTCATTTGACTATGAGAATTCTCGAGGACAACGTTTAGATAATTTACTGTCGCAATCAAAATCATATTTTGGTATGGGATATCGACATACGCTTAATAAAGCAAAGACCATATTTCTAAGAGGAGGGCTAACCTATAACAATTATGGTGCTATAGGTAGCGAAAATAGTGTGGATAACTATTTTGAATGGGATGTGAGTTATTTAGGATTTAAGGCAGGTACAGATATAAAATTATTGCAACATAACGATCTGTTGTTTTTTGCAAATGGATCTGTGGCATCAGAATTTATGATACGTGGAAACCAAACTATTAACAATGATGTATTCAATTTAGTTGGCGAAGAAGAGTTTAATAATAACATTTTGTTTTTAAGAGCAGGAATAAGTATGCAATATCCAATTTCAAGAGGTACAGCTTTAGTTGTAGGATATAACTATGGTAGCTCTATACTAATAAATAGCGGTATTAATGCTGAAAAACTAAAGTTAAATGCACACCAATTCGGGATAGGATTTATTGTAAATCTCCCAACGTGTTATTGTGATTTTTAAGAAAAATACGGGGTGGACAAACCATGGACGTCCTATTAAATATGAATTATTTAATCTAGTTTAGGGTAATGCTAGAAACATTTTTTAAAATGATAATCGAAAATTGTTTAAGACATATAGTGCTTTTTATTATTATAGCTTGGTTTGTGCCAACTGTTCAAGCGCAAGATAAATCAAACACTAGCACCTACAGAATAATTCGTTCTAATATTGGTGTTGGCGGTTCATCTAAGACGATTCAAACATCAAAAGGCAAATATACTATAAGCCAAAGCATTGGGCAATCTAGTGTAATAGGTACCTCTAGTAGCAATGGTTATTATTTGCGCCAAGGGTTTCAGCAACCACATAAATCTGTTAAGGTTGTTAAAAGTATCTATAACGCTTTAAAAGCCACAGTATATCCTAACCCTGCTGATTACAATGTTCATATTTCATTTGATGAAGTAACGTCTAAAAATATTACTGTGAAAATTTTTGATATCGCAGGCAAGTTATTGTATTTCAAAGATTTTCCGCCTTCAAAAAAAATACAACTAGACCTTACCAACCTGTCTTCAGGTTCTTATGTATTAAAAGCAATATCAAACGGAAAGCTGTTCAATTCAAAACTGATAAAAATATAGTACCCATTTAAAACCAAACTGTTATGAAACGGATAATTAACTTAATCTTATTTTTATTTATTTCAATATGCACATTTTCGCAAACTGATGGGATTTCTTATCAAGCCGTAATAATTGGTCCAGATGATTTAGAGTTGCCAGGTGTAGATTCTGAAGGGAATTATTTACCAAGTGCTACGATCTCTTTAAGGTTTACAATTTTAACGCCCGGGAGCGATGAGGTACATTACACCGAAATACAGACAACAACAACGGATGATTTTGGCAGAATAAACTTAATAATTGGTTCTGAGAATCACGATGATTTTGAGAAAATAGATTGGAATGGAGTGGCAAAATCTTTAAAAGTAGAGGTTGACTTTCAAAATGGAGACGGTTTTGTGGATATGAGCATAGAAAAATTAACTTACGTGCCTTACGTTGCACACAGGGATATAACAGCCACGGGGACTCTTAAGGTAGATGATGACACGTTTTTAAATAGGGAATTAACAGTTAATGGCCCAACAACTTTAAATAGCACATTGGATGTAACTGATGGAAACCCAGTAAATTTTTCAGGAGATTTAAATGTAGATGGTATTACAAATCTTAATAACACACTAAATGTTACTGGGCAGAGTGCAAGCAATTTATCAGGCGCCCTAAATGTTGGCGACCCTTCAGTCGGACCACCAGATGGAGATCCAAATGCGCCAACTGTATTAAATGGCTCACTAACTGTTGTTGGGGAATCAACTTTTACAGGATTGGTTGCCGAGGATTTAACTATTAACGAGTCTACAGAATTAAATGGTAGCGTTGCTATTAATTCTGATGCACAAATTACAATTACTTCAACATTAAGCGGTGATGATGATACCGATATTAATAATTATCCATTAAAAATAGAAGGCGGTGAACAAGGTATTGCTATAGTAGTTAATGAGAGTAGAACCAATGATAATAATTTTATCTCGTTTTGGGATAATACATCTTCTTCAAGTCCGGCTTTATCTGAAGCAAATGTAACCACTACAAATCCTACGATGTGGGGTAGAATAGAAGGAGAGACACCAGGAGAATTCGAAAATGACGCTGATTATTTATTTGATCAGCGTACATTAAGATATGATATTCTTGATGCCTCTATGGATTTGTTGTTTCAAGCGTGGGATACGGCAGTTGCCATTGGAGAAAATATTGCGGCAGCTACCGCAGTAGCCCCATGTATTGGTCCTATTCCCTGCGTTATGGGGCCGCCTCCGTCTTGGATAGTAAGTACAAAAGCTAAACTAGTTGCAGAAGGTATAAAAACTGCTGCTGCAATAGCAAACGAAGTAGTGGCCATAAACCATAAGGTAATCTATGATAATAACAGGGAACAATTTCAAGGCGTTACGTATGCATCTGGAGCCGGGGATTACGCAGAATATTTGCTTAGGGAAAATATTGGCGAAAAAATGACCTATGGAGACATCGTTGGGGTTAAAGGTGGTAAAATATCAAAAGATTTAACCGGTGCAGAAAGAATAATGGTGGTTTCTTATAAGCCAATAGTTTTGGGCAACATGCCACAAGAACAGATGGAAAACCAATATGAAAAAGTAGCTTTTATGGGACAGGTACCTGTAAAAGTATTTGGTAAGGCAAATATTGGTGATTATATAGTGCCTAGTGGAAAGAACGATGGTATTGGAATTGCAATTTCTCCATCTGATATTAAAGTTAACCAAATTAAAGATATAGTTGGCACTGCTTGGGATGTAAATCTAAGTGGGTTTAATGTAATTAATGTCGCTGTAGGATTAAACAGGAACGACAGCAGTTTAATTCTGGAAAAATTAGAAGATAAGGTAAATGCTCAGGCTCAGGAAATTAGTAATCTAAAACGTCAAATGGACGATATTTTGGCAACACTTTCGAATATTAATGAAAGTGCCGTTGTAGTTAACAAAGGCGTATCTGTAAAAAGTTCTAACGACGGTGTTGATTACCAAAACCACACAAGTAGAAAGGTTTCTGTTGTGAAATCTCCTGAGACGGATATTATTTATTTTGAAATTAATGAGCAGGATTTAGAAGCAGGTTTAGCTCTTGCCAAAAAAATGATGGAGGATTCTGGAGAATTTGAGCGCAGTAGAGAGATTTTTGAAAAATTAGAAAATAACCCTGAATATAAAAAGCGTTTTATTGGTGAATTACAGTCCAAAATAGATAAGCAGCTACATTATCATAAGGAAATAGATAAGAAAGGAAAGTTTTAATACGAATCGTATGATTTAAAAGAATGATGAAAACGCATATTTTACTTTTCCTATATATTTCACTTTCCATATGTTCCTTATTATGGGGGCAAACAACGCCTATTCCAGATGCAAATTTTGAAAATTACCTAGAAACCCATGATGCAAATGGTGTGGAAGTTGATTTGGGAGACGATACGAGTTTGGGAGACGGTATAGCTAATAATGGATTGGTTTTTTCCGATAGAATTAATGTTGTTGCTACGCTTAACCTAAGTAATTTAAATATTAATAACGCCTCAGGTATTGAGGATTTTGATAGCTTGGAGACCTTAATTTGTAATAGCAACAACTTAACTAACCTTAATGTTTCTAATAATGCTAATCTTAAATCTTTGTTATGTGGCTCTAACCAATTAATAAATTTAGACATTAGTGCGAATATTAATTTGGAAGACTTGGACTGTTCTAATAATCAAATTGTCATGCTTGATGTAACGAACAATTCATTGTTAAAAAGTATTAATTGCTCTGATAATAGAATTTCAATTATTGATGTAAGTCAAAATACAGAGTTATTGTCCTTATCTATATCAAACAACAGGGTGAATAACTTAGATATTACAACTAATACGAGTTTAGAAAGTTTGTATTGTGCCTCAAACCAAATGGTTAGTTTAGACGTATTGGCGAATACGTATTTGAAGGTTTTAGATGTTTCAAATAACGCCATTACAACACTTGATTTAACTACAATTAATACCGTTACTTGTCCAAATCCACAAACCGACCCTATAACAATTTGTCAAGGTACATCCTCTATTAACGTCTCAAATAATCAGCTTATGTTTTTAAACATAGCTAATGGTTTTAGCGATTTAATTACGTCGTTTTCTTCTGAAGGAAATCCAGATTTATTCTGTATTCAAGTAGATGCAGGTTTTACGCCACCAAACAATTGGATAAAAGACGATTGGACTTACTATGCTGAGGCTGCTTGTACCGATATTTATACTTATGTGCCAGATGATAACTTTGAGCAAGCTTTAATTAATCAGAATTTAGACGATGTATTAGATAATTTGGTGTTGACTTCAAATATCAATACAATTACAACATTGGACGTATCAAACTCAAATATCGAAAGTTTAGTAGGAATCGAAGATTTTGTAGCACTTCAAATTTTAAACGTTAGTAATAATGTCTTGGAAGATTTGGAGCTTTCAAATCTTACAGCATTATCTAACCTCGACGCTTCAAATAATAATATAAAAAGCATTGATTTTATTAATAATACAAATCTTACTTCGGTAAATTTGACTAATAATAATTTAGAAGCATTAGATTTTAGCACCAACCTTTTTCTAGCAGATTTAGTTTGTTCTAATAATACTATTCGGTCTTTAGATTTAAGCAATAATACAGCTATTACAGGTGTTGATTGTACGGCAAATACTTTGGAGGTTTTAAACTTGAAGAATGGACAAAATGTTAATTTATCAAATTTAAATGCTATAAATAATCCTAATCTTTCTTGTATTGAAACAGACACAGGTGCTGCTCCCGCAGGAGTAACTTGGACAATCGATGCCACAGCAAATTATGCCATAAATTGTGGCACTTATGTACCTGATGATGGTTTTGAACAAGCTATTATCGATGCTGGTTTTGATGTAGGTGTTCCTGATAATTATGTACCAACTGCTAATATAGTAGGGCAAACAAATTTGAACGTTGCTGGATATAATATTACAGATATAACAGGTATTCAAGATTTTTTAGCCTTAGAAATTTTTGATTGTTCTAATAATAATATTATTCATTTAGATTTAACTGCAAATACAGCATTAACAAGTATAGTTTGTAATAATAATACTTTAGAGTTTGTTGATATTAGAAATGGAAATAATACCAATGTGACCAACTTTAATGCTACCAATAATCTAAATTTATTTTGTGTTAATGTTGACGCGGCGGTAATTGGAAACATTCCGGTTGGTTGGACGATTGACCCGATTGCCGACTATAACGCCAATTGTGAAAATAACAGATACACACCCATACCAGACGATAATTTTGAGCAAGCGTTAATTAATTTGGGTATTGATGCTGGAGCGCCTGACAATCAAGTGCTAACGGCTAATATTGAATATCTTACATCGTTAAATGTTAGTGGTGAAAATATTGAAAGTCTAGAAGGTATAAAGGCATTTTTATCTTTAACAGCATTAGATTGTAGCAATAACTTCTTAGACGAACTAGACGTTAGCGGAATGGCTAATCTGCAACAACTTTATTGTGGTTCAAATTATTTTGTATCTAACAATCCTGCAAATGTAAATGGTGTTTTAAACACTACAGCAACGCCCAATTTAACACAGCTATTTTGTACAAATAATAATTTAGCAGATTTGGATATTAGCCAAAATTTCAATTTACAGGAATTGGATTGCTCAAATAATGAATTAACGGTTTTGGATATTAGTAATAACACCAATTTGGTTGAAGTGAATTGTAACAATAATAAAATCTCAATTTTCACAAGCTACAACATTGATAATTTAACATTAACTACTATAAGTTGTAATAATAATGAGTTGTCTGCTTTATTGGTGAATAAATGTTTAGCGTTAACTACCTTAAACTGTAGAAGCAATGTGTTGAATATACTTAATATTACTGCTAATACTAATTTAGAAGTTATTGATTTTTCAGATAATGAATTGACAGACATAGATTTATCGGCAACTACAAATTTAATTGGGCTTTCGGGGTCAGATAATGAGTTGACGGAAATAGACGATTTGTCATCAACAGTTTTGGAGAGTTTAATTTTAGATAACAATCAAATAAATCAATTAACGGCAGTATTAAATAATCTGCCAATACTCAAATACCTATCAGTCAATGGCAATAAATTGACAGCTTTAGACGTAGGTAATAACACTAATTTGATTGAACTCAGTCTAAATAATAATGAATTAACAAACCTGCAATTACCTGCAAATATAAATCAACTTAAAACACTTAATTGTAGTAATAATGAAATAGCAGGAGGTATAGATTTGTCCAGTATGGGTACTGGTGTATGCCCTACTGCAAATGCACGAAATCCTTTGGATTTTTGTCCAGATACCATTACCATTAATGTCGCCGGTAATCAATTGGATTTTGTTAACATACAGAATGGTGTTAATACTAATATCTCAAGTTTTTCTTCAACAAATAATCCCAACTTAACCTGTATTCAAGTAGATGATGTAAATGCTATTGGAGAAAACTGGATTAAGGATGCTGCGACAGCGTATAGCTTAGATTGTAGGTTTAGAGAAACCTATGTGCCTGATGATAATTTTGAACAAGCATTAATTAATTTGGGATACGATACTGGCGCTTTAGATAATTATGTACCAACTGCTAATATTGAAGTTTTAACAGCTTTAGATGTTAATGGAAATGCGATTCAAGACTTTACGGGTATTGAAGATTTTACCGCTTTGGAAAATTTAAATTGTTCAAACAATGCATTAAATTCAATTGATATTAGCAACAACATTAACCTAATCGAGCTAAACTGTTCTAATAACATACTAACAGAATTGGATATTACAGAAAACCCCAATATCATAAATTTAAACATTGCTAATAATGCATTTACAGCATTTAACCCGCGGATAGTTCCAACCCTTCAAATGCTTAATTGTGATGGCAATACCATTATTGAATTGGATTTTACAGGAAATACATCACTTATCAATTTAAGTTGTGCATCAAATACGTTAGAGGTTTTAAATATACAGAACGGACAAAATCCTATTCTAGCAAATTTAAATGCACAAAACAACCCTGATTTAAGTTGTATACAAACGGATGATGGTACAGCTCCTGCGGGTGTTATATGGCTAAAGGATGCAACAACCAATTATGCGATTGATTGTCATTTTGGAGAAACCTACGTACCCGATGATAATTTTGAGCAGGCTTTAATTGATTTGGGTCTTGATGTTGCCCCTCTGAACGATTATGTGCCAACAGCTGGTATTAACAACCGATCTTTTCTCAATATAAGCGCTAAAGAAATTTCAGATCTTACTGGGATTGAGGATTTTGAAGGACTCACAAATTTAAACTTTGAAAATAACACCATTACCACTGCAGATTTAAGCAACAATATACAATTAGTTAGCATTAATGCTTCAGGCAATCAACTTACAGATCTAAATCTGTTAAACCAACCTAATCTAAGGGTTTTAAATATCGCTGAAAATGGTTTTTCTCAGTTAGATTTTACTACTAATTTAGAGTTAAGGGAATTAAATATTTCTGGGAATAGTTTTACCAATTTAGATGTGAGTTTATTACTGGATTTAGAGAAATTAAACTGCGCTTCAAATCAGTTAACCGAGTTAGATGTTACCTTAAATGCTAAGTTAACAGCCTTGTTTTGCGCTTCTAACTTGTTTTTCCAAGACAACTTAAATATCCAAAACGGTGCTAATGAAACACTCTCAGTTTTTAATGCATCAAACAATCCAGATTTAACGTGTATTTTGGTAGATGACCCTATTGCGGTAATCTCTAACGTTGATGGAACGTACGATGATTGGTATAAGGATACCACGGCAAATTATCAATTGGTTTGTGATGATGCTGATAATGATGGAGTTGCAAATGAAGACGATTTGTGCCCTGGAACACCATTTGGTGAAGCAGTAGATTTATTCGGATGCCGTTTTTCGGTATTACCAGAAGATAATTTCACAATTTTGATAACCGATGAAACTTGTTTAAACAATAATAATGGCAAAATTAATATCACCACAAAAGAGTTTTACCAATATACAGCACATTTGGTAGGTGATGATTTTGATAGGAATTATACATTTACAAACAACATAGATATTCTCAACTTGCTCGCCGGAACATATAGATTGTGTTTAACCTCAGAAGAATTACCAAACTTTGAACGCTGTTTTGATATCGTTATAAATCATCCTGCAAATTTAGAGGTCATTACAGGAAAGCGAAAAAAAGGGAAGGAAGTAACATTTAACTTGTCTGGAAGTGCTAATTATAACATTGATTTTAACGGGCTGAAATTTCAAACTTCAGAATCAGAACTTACATTACAATTAGAAAATGGAAAGAATACCATAAAAATTTCTACAGATTTACCGTGTCAAGGTATGCACGAAGAGCGTTTTTTGGTGTCAAATGATATGTTCGTACACCCAAATCCATTTAAAAATAAATTCAATTTATATTTAGGAGAATTGGAAGATGAAAATGTTCAGATAAGTATTTACTCTACAATTGGAGAAAAGGTGTTTTCAAAATTGATTACTACAGAAGATAAAAGGAGCGTCAACATAAATATAGGCTATCTTGATACTGGATTATATACGGTCTCTGTTAAGTCGAAAAATTCGGTCTCTAACTTCAAAATTGTAAAGAAATGAAAAGATTAATTTACTTATTTAGTTTTAGCTTTTTGGTATTTACTTGCAGCAATCCTTCTACCATAGATCCAGACCCAAATAGTTTAGATCCGCAAGACCCAACTCTAATAAATAAACTAACAGTGAGTTTACAGTTTCCACATAAAGATGAACTTTGTAATACTGGTATTAATGTAACTCTAACCCATAGCACGGTTTTTTTTGAGTGGGAAGCGAGCGATATTGCAGAATCCTACACCATATTTGTAACCAATTTGGTTGATGGGAATACCATTCAAGAAGATTATACCGAAGACAAAATAGGAATTGTTCTAGATAGAGCGACGCCATATTCGTGGTATGTTATCTCAAAAGCTGGAACAAAGACTGCTGAAAGTGAAACATGGAAATTCTATAACGCAGGTGATGGTGTAGAAACTTATGCCCCATTTCCTGCTACTATTGATGCTCCAGCTATGGCGGCTTCTGTAAGCCCAGGTACTGTTACTTTAAAGTGGACGGGAAGCGATGTTGATAATGATATTGTTGGTTATGACGTCTATTTGGGCACTACTAACAATCCTGACATTCATGCCAATAATGTTACAACAAGTACGCTGGATGTTTCGGTTTCTTCCGGAACAATTTATTACTGGAAAGTCGTTACCAAAGATGCTATTGGCAATACTTCAGAATCTGGTGTATTCCAATTTAGGGTACTCTAGTTAAGTCTTAACTTAAATTTTAGATTTTAGAAAATTGAATAACTGTATATTTACATGTTTTTAATTGAAATATGCAGCAAGACTATCTTCCGTTTAAAGAAACAGGTTATTTTTCGCAGTTAATTTGTGATTACTTAAATCATAATTCTGATTTAAAAGCTTTTTATAACCGTTTTCCTGATATTGATAACTTTGCAGAACAAATTGAAGAAAAAAAGTCATCATTTGCTGCACGGTCAAGAACTGTGTTAACTAACGTTCTTAGAAAGCAATATAAACATCTTCAAGCTTCAGAATTAACAGCACAAAATATTGAAAGCCTAAACTCAGAAAACACATTTACTGTAACAACAGGACATCAGTTAAATCTGTTTACGGGGCCACTATACTTTCTGTATAAAATTATTGCTGCAATAAATTTATCAACTCAGCTCAAAGCACAATATCCTCAGTATAATTTTGTGCCAGTATATTGGATGGCAACAGAAGACCATGATTTTGATGAAGTTAATTATTTTAATTTTAAAGGAAAGAAGTTTCAATGGAATAGAAAAGCAAGCGGCGCAGTAGGAGAGTTGTCTACAAGGGGATTAGATGAGGTTTTAGAGTTGTTTTTCCAAGATTTAGGTGTAAGTAACAATGCTAGAGATGTAAAAAAACTTTTTGAAAACGCATACCTAAAGCATGATAACCTCGCAGCTGCAACACGATTTTTAGCAAATGAATTGTTTAAAGATTACGGCTTGGTAATCATTGACGCCAATAACCGTGACTTGAAGCGTTTGTTCATACCATATGTTGAAGAAGAGTTAGGCAACCAAACGTCATTCAATGCTGTTAACGAGACCAATAAAAAGTTAATAGATGTTTCAGACGACTATTCCATTCAAGTAAATCCCAGGGAGATAAATCTGTTTTATTTAGATAAGAATTTACGCGAACGTATTGTTCATGACGATGGCATTTACAAGGTATTGAATACCAATTTAAAATGGAGCAAGAGTGAAATGCTAAAACACCTCAATGAGGCGCCAGAACGTTTTTCACCTAATGTAATTATGCGCCCGCTATACCAGGAAGTTATTCTGCCAAATTTGTGCTACATAGGCGGTGGTGGGGAATTAGCCTATTGGATGCAATTGAAACAATATTTTGATGCTGTGGATGTACCATTTCCATTATTATTGTTAAGGAATTCAGTGTTGATTAAAACAGAAAAACAGGCAAAAAAGCTACAAAAACTGAATATTTCGAATCAAGACATTTTTTTGAAACGCGATGCTTTTATAAACCGAAAAGTACGTCAAATTTCAAATATTGATATTGACTTTTCCACTCAGAAACAACACCTTCAAAAACAATTTGAGGACTTATTTAAACTCGCTGAACAAACCGATAAATCTTACATTGGCGCTGTGAGAGCTCAGGAACAAAAACAACTGAAAGGTTTGGAAAAATTGGAGAAACGTTTGCTACAGGCACAAAAAAAGAAATTGTCTGACGAGGTGTCTCGCATGACGGATATTCAAAATGAGTTATTCCCTAACGGTAATTTACAGGAACGTACTACTAATTTTTCTGAATTTTATTTGGAGTATGGTGATCGCTTAATCCAAAATTTAGTAGAGCACTTAAAACCATTACATCAAGAATTTTCTATAATAACTCAATAAACCTGAGTTAATCAATTTGCTTCATGTTGAGACGAACGGTGTTATGTACCAGGTAATAATCTTGTTGATGCTACTTAAAGATTCAATATCAAATCTTGAAGTGAATCCTCGGTAGTAATATCCATTTTTTTTCGAAGACGGTAGCGTGCTTTCTTTACACCTTCGGTAGAAATATTTAAAATACTTGCGATTTCTTTTGAAGAAAGGTTCATTTTCAACAGTGCCATTAATCGCAATTCATTTGGAGTAACTTCAGGAAATTTCTGCTTTACATTTGAACTGAAATTGGTATGTACTTGCTCAAAATAACGCGAAAAATTATCCCAGTTGTTATCATCCTTCAAATCAAAATTAATGGTGCGAATCAACTGATTGAAACCCTTCTGAGAATTTTCAGAAGTCTTAAATGTTTTTGCCTGTTGCTTTAAATTTTCTAAAACCTCATTCTTTTTTGCTAAATGTAATGCATGGGTGGTGAGTTCTTTCTTTTTAAAATCAAGTTCAAGGTTTAATTTTTCTCTTTCGGCTTTACTCCGTTTTAATTTTTGTCGTAATGCATAAAACGCAATTAATGCTAATAACAAACCAAAGCCCAATAAAATGATATATAAAGTGCTTACTTCTCCCTGCTTTTCTAATAAGTCAATTTTGGTTTCTTGTAAAGCTATTTGTTGTTCTTTTTTTTCGGTTTCATAAATTGTTTTTAGTTCCTCAATTTGTTGTGTTTTGGCTATGGAATATAAACTGTCACTAACTTCTTGATATGCATCAAGATAAACTATGGCTTCTTTGTAGTTGTTTTGTGCTTGTAATATTTTAGCACGGTATGGATAAAAACGCTTTAAATAGGCTAGGGCGTTGTTAGGTCTAGCAAGTTGAATAGCTTCATCATTATACTTAAAGGCTGTTTCGTAATCTTTATTTTCATATGCGATTTTAGATAATCCATGAAGTGCATTGGCTAAATTAAGTTTGTAGTTTTCTTTCTCAGCAATAGTTTTAACTTCTAGAAAATGTGTTTTGGCTTTAGCATAGTTTTCGTTTTCCAATTCTAATTCTGCCACACCAATTATCGCATCAGAAAGTGCAAATTTATCTTCAAAATCCTTAGCATATTTGATGGCTAACTGGTAGTGTTTTTTAGCGTTAGGATAGTCATCTAACTTCTTATATGAACTTCCCAAAGAAGTATTAACATAGGTTAGTGACCATTCTTGATGTTCTTGCTCATAAATCTCTGTGGCCTGTTTGTAATATTTTATTGCCTCTTCGTAATTTTTTTGGGTAGATTGAATGATGCCTATTTGCTCTAAAGCACCGGCCCTTCTCGTATCTTTTGCTTGTTCAAAATACGCTAAGGCTTTAAAAGCTTCGGTTAAGGCTATTTTATAGCTACCTTTTTCAGCATAACGTATGGAAAGTGCATCATGATGCGCACCTAAAAATTTTATTTTTGAAGGATCATTATCATCTTCTGTTTCTTCTATTAATTTTAGATTCTCTTTAGTAATGGTAATAGCTTCATCTAAGTCTCCTGAAGTTTCTTTTACTATAGAAATAGCGTGGTTGATAAATATGAGTCCTCTAGTATACGAAATAGCCTCAAAATTCTTTTTTGCAATATCATAATAGTATAATGCAGAATCATTTTCACTTTTATTAAGATAATAATCCCCTATGTGCATGTTCCCAGCAGCGATACCAAACCTATTGTTTATTTTATTGGAGATCTCTATGCTTTGAAGTGCATAAGCTTTTGCTTCTTCCGGTTTAGAATATTTGAGGTTTTTATTGAGATTAATTAAGATACTTACTTTTGTGGAGTCGTCTACCTTCCTTTGTTTAAGTTCATATTTTAAGCTGTCAATAAGTTCTTTGTTTTGCGCCTGTATAATGCAAAGAGGAAAAGAAAAAATAAGAACATAATAAATGAACTTTTTCATTTTAATAGATATTAATTTTATTTAAAAATACCTATTTATTCTTTAAACTAAAACTTGTTATTTAAATCCTAACGAGATAGCAAGATTTATAAGCGTTAGTGGTAAATTTGAATTCTAAAAACAGAACGATAATGCATAAAATAGATATGGATCTGGTGGAAATGACCATGGATGTTATGAAGTACGCCATAGATAGATTGTCATCAACAAAAAATATAATTGGTAAACCTATAAAGGAGGAAGAACTAAAAGTTTTAGTAGGAGAAACCATTACTAATTCAGGTATTGGAGGAGAAAAGGCTTTTAATCTTTGGAAGGAGCATTTAACCAAATCTAATGTACCTATAGATCACCCAAGGCATTTAGCATTTGTACCAGCCTCTCCTACAAGAGCCGCTGTTATGTTTGATCTAGTAACGTCAGCATCTAGTATTCATGGTGCTTACTGGATGGAGGGTGCTGGAGGAATTTTTTGCGAAAACGAAGCTATGCGCTGGATGGTGTCGTTAACTGGATTGCCAAAAGGCGCTTTTGGTGTATTTACCAGTGGTGGTACAGCAGCAAATCTGTCAGCAATTGTTACGGCTCGAGAATATTGGCGAAGTTTAAACGAACAAAATAAAAGAGAAAAAGGATTAATTATTACTTCGGTAGGAGCACATTCATCTGTTAAGGCTATGGCTAAGGTTGCAGATATCGATGTGCTTTTAGTAGATACCGAGGATAGATTGGAAGCCCACGCCCTTAAAGCTAAGATAGAGAATTTAACACAGCATCAACGCAAAAGGTTGTTTGCTGTTGTGGCCACAGGAGGTACAACAAACGCAGGAATTATAGATGATTTGGATGGTATTTCAAAACTATGCAAAAACGAAAAACTTTGGTTTCATGTGGATGCCGCTTATGGTGGGGGAGCGCTATTGGCAGATTCGGTACGTCACCATTTTAAGGGCATAGAAAAAGCTGATAGTATTACTATCGATCCGCATAAATGGATGTTTTCGCCTTACGATTGTGGTGCTATTATTTATAAAAACCCAGAGTTAGCGAAACAAGCACATGCACAAGAAGGCTCTTATTTAGAAATTTTTAAAGATGAAGGTGCGCATGGTTTTAATCCAACAGATTATCAAATTCAATTAACACGTAGGGTCAGGGGCTTGCCATTATGGTTTTCGCTGGCAACCCACGGCACAGATAAGTATAAGGAAGCTGTAGAACGCGGTATTGAACTAGCGCAAATAGCGGGTAAGATGATAGATGAAAAACCACATGTAGCATTGGTGCGCCCACCTAGCTTGTCTTGTGTATTATATAGAAGAAAGGGTTGGAAACCAGACGATTATAAGGAATGGACTTATGAAAACCATAGGAAAGGTTTTGCATTGGTGGCTCCTACAAAATGGAAAACGGGCGAGACTTTTGAAACCGTCTCTCGTTTCTGTTTTATCAATCCAGATACAACAGAAGCAGATATTGAAGCTATTTTAGATTCGATGCAATAGAGTATTAAACATATAATACATCTCATAAGTCGTTAATAACCTATTTAAAAAAAAGGGAAAACCTAAATTGTAATTATAAAATCATTATTATTTTTGCGCATGCAACATGATAAGGTACTCATTTTAGACTTCGGAAGCCAATACACACAACTTATTGGCCGTAGAGTTAGGGAACTCAACATATACTCCGAGATTTATCCATTTAATAAAATTCCAAAAAATTTAGAAGAATACAAGGCTGTAATTTTATCGGGTAGTCCAAATTCCGTTAGGGGCGAGGACGCACTACATCCAGATTTGTCAGAAATAAGAGGTAAAAAACCCATTTTAGCAGTATGCTATGGGGCACAGTATTTGGCACATTTTTCTGGGGGTGAAGTAGCACCTTCAAACACAAGAGAATATGGTCGTGCGAATTTATCGTTTATTAAAGGCAACGAACCTTTTTTAGCACATATTCATACAGGTAGCCAAGTTTGGATGAGTCATAGTGACACCATAAAAAAGTTACCAACAAATGGTGTGCTTATTGCAAGTACTCATGATGTTGAAAATGCAGCGTTTAGAATTGATGGTGAAGAAACCTATGCTATTCAATTCCATCCAGAAGTATACCATTCCACAGATGGAAAGCAAGTCTTAGAAAACTTCTTGGTAAGTATTGCTGGATTACATCAAGATTGGACGCCACAATCTTTCGTTGAGGAAACTGTTGAGGCTATTCAAGAGAAGGTAGGAGATGGCAAGGTGGTTTTAGGGTTGTCTGGAGGGGTAGATTCTACAGTCGCCGCAGTATTGCTAAACAAAGCTATTGGTAAAAACCTGTACTGTATTTTTGTAAACAATGGTTTGCTTCGAAAAAATGAGTTTGAGAACGTTTTACGACAATATGAGGGCATGGGGCTAAACGTAAAAGGCGTTGATGCTTCTGAAAGATTTTTAGCTGCATTAAAAGGTATTGAAGACCCAGAGTTAAAGCGCAAAGCCATTGGAAATTCATTTATTGAGGTTTTTGATGACGAGGCACATAAACTTGAAGATGTTAAATGGTTAGCGCAAGGCACCATTTATCCTGATGTTATTGAAAGTGTTTCGGCCACTGGAGGTCCTTCGGCCACTATTAAAAGTCATCACAACGTTGGCGGGTTGCCTGATTTTATGAAACTTAAAATTGTTGAACCTCTGCGTGCTATCTTTAAAGATGAAGTACGTCGTGTTGGTGCAACTTTAGGGATAGACCCTGAGCTGTTAGGACGTCATCCCTTTCCCGGTCCAGGCTTAGGGATACGTATTTTAGGAGATATCACTGCTGAGAAAGTACGTATGCTTCAAGAGGTTGACCATATTTTTATTAACGGATTAAAAGAATGGGGGCTATATGATAAAGTGTGGCAAGCTGGCGCTATGTTGTTGCCAGTAAATAGTGTGGGTGTAATGGGAGATGAGCGTACCTATGAGAAATGCGTAGCGCTGAGAGCCGTAGAAAGTACGGATGGTATGACGGCCGATTGGGTAAACTTGCCTTATGCTTTTCTTCAAAAAACATCAAACGACATTATTAATAAGGTTAAAGGTGTAAATAGAGTGGTATACGATATTAGTTCTAAACCACCAGCCACGATAGAATGGGAATAATTAGCGTGCAATTTGGTATGTGGTTAGCTTTTGCAGAAAACCGAATACTTAAGATTGTATACTAAAAAGCCAGATAGGTTTGCGCTAGGGATTGCAGAGGAAAGCCCACAGCCCAAATAAGGAGGTGCGAAGACTTGCAATCCTTAGACGGTGCTCAGAATAAACTCAAGCCCAACCCCATTAGTCTGGAGGGACTCGAAGGATGCGGGTAGCGCCCAAATAAACTTTGGCACGTTATATGTAATAATTAATTGAAAGTATTTTAGTCTTTTACACAATAAATATCGTATATAAACTATTTACTAAAGGTTCAGCTATTAAATTACAATACTATGAATAGATTTTTTTTGGTTATAGTCCTCTTACTATGTTTTGGGATGACTTCCATAAATGCCCAAAATTACAGTACCCATCAAGTAAAGAAAGGTGAAACTATAGAGGGGATTGCAAAACGATATTACGTAACACCTTTTGATATTTATAGTTTGAATCCAGATGCTAAAAAAGGATTAAAACCCAATACGATTCTTATTATTCCTATTTCTAAAGCCAAAAAACCTAAAATTACAGAAATTAAAGAATTACAAGGTTTTAAGAGCCACAAGGCTAAACGCAAAGAAACGCTTTATAGCATATCTAAAAAATACGATGTTGAGATTGAAGACATAAAAAAGTACAATACTTTTTTGTATGCCAATAATTTGAAAAAAGGAGATAAGCTTCAGATTCCCGTTTTTAAAATTACTAAAGTTGAAGAAGAGGTGGTTGAAAATAAAACTTATATTGTTCAGCCTAAAGAAGGGAAATGGCGCATCGCCTATAAATTCGGGATAACTGTTGCAGAATTAGAGGCATTAAATCCTAAAATGGGCGAAGTGCTGCAGGAAGGTCAACAAATCTATGTACCAAATATTGACAAAGGAGAGGAGAAGCAAATAGACGATAAATACAGCTACTACAAAGTTTTGCCTAAGGAAGGGTTTTATAGACTTAAGATAAAACTAGATTTAGAAAAGGAAGAATTGGAAGCTTTAAATCCAGAATTGGTAGAAAGCGGCTTAAAAGCAGGTATGATTCTAAAAATTCCATTTTCTGAAACTAAAGGGATTATCTCAGAAGATTTAGTCACAACAAATTTGATAAGTAAAATTAACGATTACGATACGAAGCACTTAGCATTAATGTTGCCCTTTAGATTGAATCGCGTGGAGTTTGATTCTATTGCCGAAACTAAGCGCAGTATTGAAAAAGATCCGTATTTAGATGCGTCCCTAGATTTTTATTCTGGAGTGCTCATGGCTATAGATTCTTTAAAAAAATTAGGACTTTCTATTAAACTAGATGTGTACGACACCAAATATCAACCTACCGCTGTTTCTAGAATTTTAGCAGATAACGATTTTGAAAATGTTGATGCGATTATAGGGCCATTAACCACCAAAAACTTTAATACAGTTGCTAACGAATTAAGAAAATATAATATCCCTGTGGTATCACCTATTGGAACAAAAATTAAGCTGTACGATAATGTGTTTCAAACACGACCTTCTGATGACTTATTAAAAAGTAAGGTGATTAACTACATAAAAAATGACAGCTTGCCTAAAAATATTCTAATTCTTGCAGATTCTAAAAATATGGCTATTGCAAATGAACTTAAACGAGAGTTTAATGAGGCTGTTATTGTTTTTTCAAGGAAAAACAAAGAAGGTAAAGACGAGTATTTTGTAACCAAAGAGGATATTGAAACTGCATTAAAACCAGGGAAGAATATCGTGTTTTTAGAAACTCAAAATGAAAGTTTTATTTCAGGTGCTACAAGTATTTTGGCAGCTTTAAATTTAAAGGAAGACCCTGAAAAACCAGAACAAGAAAAAGCTGAGATACTATTAACTACTACAAGATTTAATGGTGCTTTTGAAGGTGATGAGGTGAACAACACACACCTCTCAAAATTACAGTTTACCTTTGCAACATCGTCGAAAAGCTTAAGTGAAGACGAACAAAATACCTTTATTAAAAACTACCAGAAAGCGTATAATATAACACCTGGCAAAAGAGCGGTGAAAGGTTTTGATTTAACCATGGATGTCGTGTTGCGCATGGTAACTTCTGAAGATTTATTTATGTCTGTCAACCATGCACCTCTAACAGCTTATGTGGAGAATAAGTTTGCCTATAAGAAAAAATTATTTGGTGGCTATTATAATGATGCAGTATATCTCGTAAAGTACGACGACCTTAAGATTATTGAGGTTATGGCGCAATAAGCAAATACTGTTTTGCGTTTTGTGCTAAACTACTAATAGAGTGTATAAGATTATTTTAATGTTGAGTTTGATGTTGTTCTTTCAGAATGATAACGAACCTGTAATCTCGTGGAACGATAACTATCGTTTAAGTTGGCAAGATTTTAAAGCACAACCAATGCGAAATGTAGGGGCGGTCGCTACCACAGCATCTGGCATTACGTTTGGTTTTTCAATTAGGGAAAGTGATAAGCGTGTCATAAGTTTTTCAACCGAGGTGCATGCGCATTTCTATCCAGAACAGTCGTGGTATAAACCAGAACGTACAGATAATCATGTGCTGGGGCACGAACAATTGCATTTTGATATTACTGAATTATTTGCCCGTAAATTCAGAAAACGCATTAGCGTGTTAAAGACCACGAATGATGTTGCCAAAAAATTAAGAGCAACCCATGAGGCTATAAACAAGGAATTGGCAGCATTTCAAAACCAATACGACGCTGAAACAAATTTTTCTAGAAATGTGGAAGCTCAATTACAATGGCAGATTCTTGTAAAAAGAGAATTGCAAAAATTAGAATCCTTTAAATCTAAAAATTAATGTTGCCAGATAAACAATTTTTAATTGACTTGGCGCACACTAAAATGCCTTATGGCAAATATAAAGACCGCTATTTAATAGACTTACCAGAGTATTATGTGGTGTGGTACCATAGCAAAGGATTTCCTAAAGGTAAGTTGGGTGCTATGTTAACCCAAGTTTATGAATTAAAAATTAACGGTTTAGAAAATGTAATTCGAAATATTAGAAAACAATATCCTAAATGATTTTTGATTTTTTCTCTAATGCTTTATAAAAAAGCTGCCTTAAAAGTGATTAGCATTCAAAATGGCACTTTTAAAACAGCCTTTTTCAAATAATTATATTCTTACTCAATAATTCCTGCACAACTTACTCTAGCACCAGCGGCTCCAGAAGGTTGAGATGTAAAATCATCTGCACCAGCGTGTACAATTATTGCTTTCCCTAAAATATCCTTAGTAGTATCGCCACAACCAATACACCATGCATCTGTAGTTATAGAAATAGTACCGTTACCGTTTTCATCAGCAATAAAATTGCCAATATCACCTTTATGAAAACCCGTGTCATTACCCCATTTACCATGTGGTTGTCCTGTAGGATTCCAGTGTCCTCCTGCTGATTTCCCGTCAGGAGAGGAACAATCGGCAGTTTCATGGATATGAATAGCATGCTCCCCTGGTTCTAATCCACTTATAATAGCAGTCATAGTTACGCTGCCACCTTCTTCTTTGAAGACTACATTGCCGCTTGTATCAGTGTTGCTTTTTGAGTTAAGGGCTATTTTTACCTTTTTAATTTTGGCTACCTCGGTAATTACTGTTTCTTCCTCAACTTTAACCTCTTCTTTTTTCTTCTTACAGGCAGTTAATGACAAAGTTATAATTAGTAATACAATTGATATTTTTTTCATGTTTTTGGTGTTTTTTCGTTAACCCGAAGTTAAGGTTTAATTGAACAAAATGCAAGAAACTCTTATGACATATATCATGTTTTTTAGGTTTTCATTACTATAATTTTGAAACATAATTATCAGGTATGTCACAATCACTAGTTAATAAGTATAACATAGCAGGTCCTCGTTATACAAGTTATCCTACTGTACCTTATTGGGATAGCAATACGTTTTCTGTTGAAAAATGGAAAAGGTCGTTATTGCGCTCTTTTGAAGAAAGCAACGCGAAAGAAGGAATAAGCTTGTACATTCATTTACCATTTTGCGAAAGTTTATGTACGTTTTGTGGTTGTAATAAGCGCATTACAAAACAGCATAGTGTAGAGTTGCCGTATATAAATGCCGTAATAAAGGAGTGGCGGTTATATGTACAAATGTTTGATGAAAAACCATTAATAAAGGAACTGCACCTTGGTGGAGGCACGCCTACATTTTTTAGTCCTGAGAATTTAAGGCTTTTAATTTCCGAAATTTTAAAATTCGCCATATTAGCTGAAGATTATGAATTTAGTTTCGAAGGACATCCTAATAACACTACTCGTAAACATTTACAAGCACTTTATGATGTTGGTTTTAGGCGTGTAAGTTACGGTGTACAAGACTATAATGAAACCGTACAAAAAGCAATACATCGCGTACAACCTTTCGAAAATGTTAAGATTGCAACTGAGATGGCTAGAGAGATTGGATATACTTCTGTGGGGCACGATATTATTTTTGGGCTACCTTTTCAAACCCTCGAGCATGTAAAAACTACCATTTTAAAAACCAAATCTTTGTTGCCAGATCGTTTGGCGTTTTACAGTTATGCTCATGTACCTTGGATAAAAGGTAATGGGCAACGTGGTTTTCAGGATTCTGATTTACCGAGCCCAAGTTTAAAACGGGCACAGTATGAGTTAGGTAAGACTTTATTGGCAGAAGTAGGGTATGAGGAAATTGGTATGGACCATTTCTCACTCACATCAGACACCTTGTATCAATCTATGGAAGGCGGAAAGCTCCATAGGAATTTTATGGGGTACACAGCTTCCAAAACACAGGCTATGATTGGTTTAGGGGTTTCTTCTATAAGTGATAGTTGGTATGGTTTTGCTCAAAATGTAAAAGACATCAAATCTTACTATGAACTATTAAAAGCCGATACTTTGCCCGTATATCGTGGACATGTTTTGAGTAATGAAGATTTAATAGTACGTAAGCATATATTAAATTTAATGTGTAGATTTAAAACGTCTTGGAGTAAGGCTGCATTATATTTTGATGCATTACCAGATGCTCTAATTCAATTGAAGGAAATGGAGATGGATAGCTTAATAGAGATCAACCCAAATAATCTAACCATAACAGAAAAAGGAAAGCCTTTTGTACGTAATGTATGTATGGCTTTTGATGTATTATTAAAGCGAAAACAACCCGATACACAGTTGTTTTCAATGACCGTTTAACGAAAAACTCCCTAAATTTAGCGTTATTCTATAAAGGTTTATTTAAATTTAGCCTTAACCTATATTAGGTTTTGCTTGTTCAACTTATAAAAATTAGCATGATGAAAAAAATTATTGTACCCATAGATTTTTCAAATCACTCAGAATATGCCCTTAAAACAGCAGCTAAATTAGCTAAGAAATATGACGCAGAGGTTATGGCATTACATATGCTAGAAATGTCTGATATTATGCTTTCGGCTTCTGATGGTTTGCAAAACGAAAAAGCAGTCTTCTTTTTTAAGTTAGCAGAGAAGAAATTCGAGGAATTTTTACAAAAAGATTTTTTAAAAGACATTAAAGTTACGCCGTTGGTGAAGCACTTTAAAATATTTAGTGAGGTTAATGATGTAGCCATAGAACAAAATGCTGATATAATAGTTATGGGTTCACATGGAACAAGTGGACTCAAAGAATACTTTGTAGGGTCGAACACCGAGCGCGTAGTACGAAATGCAGATGTGCCAGTTTTGGTGGTGAAAAAGGAGTTGGCAAATATTAATTTTGATGTTGTTGCGTTTGCGTGTGATTTTTCGGAAGAAGGTATTTCGGCCTACCTTAAAGCAAAGCAGCTGTTTGATAAAATGAAAGCAAAAATATATTTAGTACATGTGAACCTTCCGAATGATCGTTTTAAAAGTTCTTTAGAGATCGAACGCAGTGTTGTTAGTTTCTTAACAAGAGCAGACCGCAACTTAGAGAAAATGGAAGATATTTGCTACGTAGCAGATTATACTGTTGAAGATGGTTTATTAAATTGCGCCAACAAAATAGGAGCGGATTTAATAGCCATTCCTACCCATGGCAGAAAAGGGCTATCTCACTTCTTCGAAGGTAGTATTGGCGAGGATGTGGCAAATCACTCCACACTTCCTGTAATAACATTTAAGATATAAATGCAATAGTTATTCACTTTCAATCGCCAATACATTAAATAGGTTGGCTTTGGTTGTTAAGAAATCATTTTCAATTTCAATGGCCTTTAATTTAGCATCAATAAGTTTAGATTCTCTTGAATTTACCAAGAACAGCGAGCTTTCACCTAGGAAAAATTTGCGTTCTTCAGCAGAGAGCATGGTAGCATAATCATTAACTATCACTTCTGTAAAATCACTTTGAGTAACATAAGAATCTAATTCTTGATTAATGGCATCAATCTTATTTCTGAGGCTTAAGCGGGTATCTTGCACTTCAAACCTTGTGTCTTGTAATTTCAACTTTGCTAATCTTAAATCACCACGTTCTTTCCGCAAGAATAATGGAAAATTAATATTAACGCCACTTTTATAAGCTGATGTACTAAACGACCGTGCTATTTCTGGAGTTTCTGATAAAAAATTATATTGCAAGTCTATTTGCGGCAAAAGATTGTTCGCTTTTAAGCGTTTTTCAATATTAAGACTTCTAATTTTATAATCTAGAGACTGTAATTTTGGGTGGTTTTCAATATCAAAACTTTCAATATCTAATCCGGACGTGTTAAGGGTTTCATCAATGGTTAAAAATGTATCTATATTTGGAATTACATTATCTTCCAATTCAACAGGTGTATTGTCATTCAACCATAAAAAATTTGATAACTCTAACGAAGCTTTGATAAACTTAATTCTTGATTTTTCAAGGTTTAAGCGTCTATTATTCAGTGTAATTCTGGCCTCTAAGGTATCAATAGCCGGCATATCGCCCACTTCATAACTCTTTTTAATACCATCAAATCGTATGGCTGCGTTTTCTAAAAAGTCCTCATAAACTCTTTTTTCATTATAACGTCGTAACCAATTAAAATAAGTAACCGTTGCTTCGTACAAAATATTGTTTACCAATAGTTGTCTGTCGGCTTGTGCTTGCTTCACGTACAAACGCGATTGCCTTAACATTGCCATTCTTTTATTTGTTAGCAGGCCTCTGGCAACTGGAACGGAAACACCAGCGCTATATAAACCATCCTCTGGTACAAAGGCTTGTGGATTGAGAAAATCTCCAGTGTTTTCCTCGAAATTTCCTTTGAACTCTATCCCAAACCATGTTGGGATTTTAAAGGTGGCATTTAATCGATCAAAATACTCGGTGTTTTTAAATTTTTTCCTGTCGTAATCTACCTCAAGTTTGGGATCGAAAGCACCGCGAGCCTTCATTAATTTGGCTTCACTTTCGTTTATCACTAAGTTGGCTTGCTTTACAATGGGGTGGAAAGATTTAACATAACCCAAATATTCTGCCAACGAGAGAGTTGAAGTTGAATCTTGTGCCGAGGCTAAACCGCTAAATAGCAGTAATATACTAGCGAGGATTACTCTCATTTTTTATCTTTTTTTGAGGCTGTTTTGTCTCCTCCAGGTTGGTAATAATTTGGAGGAAAACTATTAATTTGTCGCCATAACTCAAACCAAATAGGTACATCTTCTAAAAGGGCAATTGTTCTAGCTCCAGAGCCAACCCTTATAGCTTCTGGCCACTCATGGTCGGTTTCATCTGGTGCTAGTAAAATTCTGTACTTACCATTATCGCTAATAAAGTTTTCTATAGCTACTACTTTTGCGCCATAAGTCCCATACGATACATTAGGCCATCCGCTAAATACAATAGCTGGCCAGCCATCGAACTGCACACGAACTTTCTCGCCTATATGAATTAGAGGTAAATCTATGGGTCTTACAAATGTTTCTACAGCTAAATCGTATTGCGCCGGCATAATACCCACTAGCTCTTCGCCTTCTTTAAAAGTAATGCCAATACCTCCAGTTTTAACTTTGTTTATATAACCATTTTGTGGCGCTGTTACATATAATAAGCTATTACGACGCTCATAATTGGTTTTTGCATTTTCTAACTTCGTAACTTGGGCCTTAGTATCAAACTGACTAGATTGGGCGGTGAACATATCGCTCTGGGCCTTTGATATTTTATCTGCATAGGACGCTTCTGTTCTAGATAATTCTAACTCTGCGTTTATTACCTCATTTTGACTTGCCAAATATTTATTTTGTTGAGAGATGAATTTTGCTTGTGTTTCCTGAAGTTTCAAGCGTTTTTCTTCTACATCTTTAACAGCTTTTAACCCTTCCTCTTGCAAAGTAGCAATACGGGTATACTGGGTTTCGGCAATTTTTAAATTGGTTTTGGCTGCTTCTAAATCAATGCTATCACTTTGTACTTTTAGTCGTGCTTGCATTAATTTATTTCTTGTTTGTTCCATTTTTAGCTTTAACTCATTTTTTAAAGCTTCAATTTGTCTGTTAAGCGCACTTACTTTTCCATCATAGGCTACTACTGATGAGGATTTTGCCAAAATTTGATCATTGGTACGTTCCACTAATCTGTCATCAAAATAGTCGCTTTTAACTTCAGAAATTCTCAAAATGGTATCGCCGCTCTTTACATAGTCACCTTCTTGAACAAACCATTCTTCAATACGTCCTGGAATCTGGGATTGAATGTGTTGTGGCCTTTGGTTTGGTTTTAATGTTGTTACAATACCATTTCCAGATATATTCTGCGTCCATGGTAAAAACAACACAATTAGGATTATTATAGCAGCCGCTAATAAAAACCTATTAAAGTATTTATAGTACTTTTTGTGTAGTACATTTTTCCCTGATTTATATATGCCAAGGTCAATGGTTTTATTCAACTGATTATTTGATATATTAAGCATAGCCTATGGTTTAGTTCTTAATTTTTCCTTTTTCTAAAGTAATTACCTCACTACATTTGTTCAACCAAGCATCACTACTGCTCACTACTACAAGCGCCCACGGTCTGTCTTCGTGCGTTAAATAGTCAATAATAGTATTTGTTTCAGAAGGATTAAATCTATCTAAGGCATCCTCTAGAATTAGCACTCTTGGCTGTTTTAAAATAGCTCTTGCCAAAACAATCTTTTTTGAAAGTGTATGAGACATTTGTTTACCATCAGGATATAAAATGGTATTTAGGCCATCAACTTGCTCTCTTATAAAACTCTTTAAACCAGCATTTTCTAATACTTCAAAAATTTGTTCATCTGAAATATTCTCATTTCCAAAGGTGAGGTTTTCTTTTATAGTACCTTCAAAAGGTGTTTCGTCTGATAGGGACAGGCCTAATTGAGACCTGTAAAAATTTAAATGTAAGCTATTAATCGACATGTCATTTACATAAATATTACCAGCCGTTGGTTGAATAACACCGGCGATAAGTCGTAATAATGTAGATTTACCCGAACCGCTTTCACCTCTTACCAAAATGCGGCTTGTAGGATTTATGGTTAAAGAAATGTCTTTAAGTATATGTTTATCTCTATTATCAACCTCATAAGCCACGTGGTCTAGCTCTATTCTAATACCTTTACCAAATTGTGGTTGCTCACCTGTTTGACTTTCTAGCGATTTATCTACAATTTGTCCAATTTTTTCAAGAGAAGTCAAGGTGTCGTAAAACGGTTCTAATCCAAGAATTAATTTTTCTACCGAAGCAATTACCAATAAAATGATGATTTCAGCAGCTACAAACTGACCAATGTTCATTTCTTGATTTAAAACCAACGCGCCACCAATTAACAATAAGCTAGCAGTTACTATAACCTTAAAGCTTATCATTTGAATAAACTGTAGCATTAAAACTTTAAAGTGGCTTTCCCTGGCATTTAAATAGCCATTCACCAAGGTATCATTTTTGCTTAAACCTAAACTTGTGCTTCCGGATAGTTTAAAGCTAATTACTGATCGTGCTATTTCTTGTATCCAATGTGCAACTTTATATTTTTTCTTCGATTCTACTAAGCTCGTTTCTAAACCTTTAATTGCTGTAAATTTGAATACAACGAATATGAGTACTAAAAGCAATAATCCAAATACGATAAAAAACGGATGGTAAAACGATAGTAAAATTAATGCAAATATTATTTGAAGCACTGCTGTAGGAACATCAATTAAAATTTTAGATAAACTCTTTTGGATGGTCAAGGTATCGAAAAAACGATTTGCCAATTCTGGCGGATAATAATTTCGCAGTTCTGACATTTTTATTTTTGGAAAGCGATAAGTCAGTTCAAAAGATGATCGCATGAAAATGCGTTGCTGTATGGTTTCAATTATTCTAAGTTGCATAAGTTGTAACAATCCAGAAAATGCTACACCCACCGTAACCAATATTACAAGAACTATCCAAGATGTTGATACTTGCGCGCCTTGAATTAGGTTAATTATGGCCTGTATTCCTAACGGAAGTGATAAAGCTACTACACCTGCAAAAATCGCATAGTAAAATATTTGTAGTATATCCCTTTTTTCAAGTTGAAGCAACCCAATTAAGCGTTGCCAGGGTGTTTTTATTTGGTTTTCCATAATTAAGATTGTAACGTTTTTAATACTAAATCTTTGTAAAATTGAGTTGGGGTAATATCTGAATCACAATCGGTAATGGATGTGAAATGATGCTTTAAAAAATGTTGATGTAAACTGCCTTCTAGAATGGTGCTAGCTATACTGGATGGATATTTATAATCAGGTTTTAAAGCAATTACTATGTCACGCAGGCGATGCACTATGCGTTTATAAATTATAAAATACCCTTCTTTGTTTTCTTGATCAACCTCTTTAGTGAGAAACGATTTTGAATTCTCATTTATCATGATGCGATTTAATACTACCTCATTAATGTGTGAGAAGTTAGAGTCTTCTTTAGTTGTTCTAGAAACTACCTCTATGGCTTTCTGTAGTTTATCTGATGGATTTAAATTGTGGGTTTCTAATACCAATTGATATTCTATCCAGGCCCAATACCATGACGACAAGTATAATAGAAGTTTGTGTTTACTTTCAAAATAACGATATATTGAACTCTCGTTAGAGCCTATCAAATTTCCAAGTTTTTTAAAGGTAAAACTATCAAAACCAATCTCGTCTATTAAGATAATACTATGTTCTACAATACGTTTTCCAAGAGATGATGACTCAGGATCTTTTATATATATTTTTTCTGGAACAGTTATCTTTACATTTGAAAGTAATGAATCCATAATTAATTATTTTATACGCAAATATAATAGTAAGACTATTAGTTTTGGAAATAAAACTATTGATTTTATAAATGGTATTCATAAACAAATCTTATGAGTGCGGTAATTGGGAACTATGTATTTGAATATTAGTTATTTAAATTGATTTCTATTGTTAAATAGAAACGTAATTAAATTTAAAAACAGGGTTGTAAACACAAAATTCTTATAATTTAGGTGAAATTAGCTTTAACATTCAATAGGTTTAGTCGATGTAGTGTAAATCTCGTGCCAATTTTTAAAGGAAATTTAGCCCTTTTAAGTGGAAAAAGGGAGTTTTTAAAAATTAAGCATTACCAAACAAGGTCTAATGACAATCTATTTTGTTTGATACCAGTTCATGAATTGGGGACGGAGAGAGGTAGGGAATGCCTAAACCTAATCCTCGAATAATAAAAAGCGCACCGATAATAACGATAAACACGGGAATGGCATTTTGAATACGTTGTCTTGCCTTACCTTTTAAAAAATGGCTAAAATAAATTGCTGTTGTCATTAGCGGGATGGTGCCTAAGCCAAAAACGGCCATATAGAAGCTGCCATCTAGGGCATTTCCGAGAGCAATAGCCGCAAACAAAGCTACGTAAACCAAGCCGCAAGGCAGAAAGCCATTTAAGAAACCAATAGTTAAAAATGTATCAATAGTCTTTTTTTGTAGCGCTTTACCCAATGCTGATTTTATTTTGGCAATAACTCTGTAAATAGGTTTAGAAATATTGTATTTGTTTAAAGTTTTTTGTGGAACTATTACTGCCAAAATCATTAAAATTCCAATAGCAATAGAAAGTTGTTGTTGAAATCCAAAAATGTATAGACTTTTTCCAATGAGTCCGAAAACTAAGCCTATTATACTGTATGCTAATAATCTACCAAAATGATAGATAGCAATTTGCGATATTTTTTTAAATGAATTGGAACGGTCTACCGGGAGCATAAAGGCAATTGGGCCACACATGCCAACACAGTGAAAACTACCCAATAGACCCAATATGAAAGCTGAAGCAAGCATGTTAATACACTATTGATTCTTTAAATAAATAAGATTTTCCTTTATATTGCCAATCTATTTTAATGTTCCAACGGCCATCTACCAAACGTTTGTCAGGTATGAGCAAATAAGGATTAGACAATGAAATAGCAGTTTCAAAGTCTAGTTGTTTGTTAGATGGCCTATATAGGAACATTTTTCCTGTAATTTCTTTGTAATCTATATCTTCGGGAAAGTTTATCTTTAAACCGTCCTCGGTACGTTCGTGGCTAATATTTGTAACTAAACTTTTAGCATTTTTAAGCTTATCAATATCTTTTTGATATTTTAATTCTTCACCGTAATAATCTTCACTTACCAAATCATGGTCGTATTTATCATCTACATTCATCGATACAATAAAGTACATAATAAAGGCAATAAACCCTACAAATGCCAACACAATTCCGGTACCCCAACTAATTTTCATAATATTTGAGTTTTATCCTTTTGAACTTATTTCAGGATTTCATTATATTAATTTTTACTATTTTTTGGCTAAAGCGTGCCTGCACTAACTAATACGAACTATCTATAACTTCTGGGGCCTAAGAAGTTAGCCGTAGTAGTTTCAATGAGTTCATCCCCCTTGTAAACGCCTATTTTTATTTTATTTCTATCGCCTGATAAGGCTGCATTATTTATTTCTATAAACAAGGTCCCTTCGGCTATGCCCTGGCTAGGTACTACAAATTTACCACTCGTAGATACAAGTTTAAGTTCGCCTTTGTGAGACATTAGTTTTAAACTTACATCTTCAATATCATTAGAGGTTTTATTTACTAATTTATATGTAAAGACATTACTAATTATGTTATTGTCCTTATGTTCATAAAGTTGCCCAGGTAATCTTAAAACATTGGCCTCAACATCATTTCTTAAAAACAGCATGCCAATTAGTAAACCAATCATAATGGAAAGTACAGCAATGTAGCCTTTTATTCTTGGGGTAAGTCTAAACTTTGCTTTCTTTTCAATATTTTCTTCGCTAGCATAACGAATCAAGCCCTTTGGTAGATTGATGCTTTCCATGATATGGTCGCATTCATCAATACAAGCGGTACAGTTCACACATTCTAGTTGAGTGCCATTTCTAATGTCGATTCCAGTAGGGCAAACATGCACACATTGTAAGCAGTCTATACAATCGCCATGGCCTAAAGCTGCTCTGTCTTCGTTCTTTCTAAACTTTTTTCTCCCGGCTTCACCTTCTCCTCTTTTATGATCGTATGCTACAACTATTGATTTTGTGTCTAATAAAACACCTTGTAATCTTCCGTAAGGACAAGCAATAATACATACCTGTTCTCGAAACCATGCAAATACAAAATAGAAAACGCCAGTAAATATGACCAAAGGAATAAGCGTACTTACATGTTTAAACGGACCATCTGTAACATATTGAATTAACTTATCACTACCGATTAAATATGCCAAAAAAACATTGGCTATTAAGAACGAAATGATGAGGAAAATCAGTAGTTTAAGGCCTCTTTTTTTTATTTTTTCTGCATCCCATTTTTGGCGCGCCAATTTACGTTGCTTATTTCTATCTCCTTCAATCCAATATTCAATACGGCGAAATACCATTTCCATGAAAATAGTTTGCGGACAAATCCATCCGCAAAAAATACGTCCGAATGCAACTGTAAACAGCGTAATAAAAACAACACCAATTAGCATTGAAATCACAAATAAATGAAAGTCTTGAGGCCAAAACGGGAAACCGAAAATATTAAAGCGGCGTTCCAAAATGTTGAACATCAAAAACTGATTCCCATTTACTTTGATAAATGGCGACAAAAATAAAAATGCAAGTAAAAAGTAGCTAACGTATTTTCTATATTCATAAAACTTCCCACTAGGTTTTTTTGGATAAACCCAAGCGCGTTTTCCTTCCTCGGTTATGGTAGCAATAGAATCTCTAAATATTTCGTTCTCTGGGGTTTCCACTTTAGATGTGTTCACTTAAGGTTTTTAAAACCTTAAGATATTCGAGTTATTTATTTCTAAAACCTACAAGTTGTTTAAACTTGTAGGTTAATTTAGAATAGTTTGGTTGAGGTTGAGTTTTCTTTTAAATTAGTTAACAACATCGATAACAGAATCGGTTTTTATTTCCATAGCTTCTGTTGGAATGTCTTCAATAGGTGCATTCTCATCTACCCAGATATCTCCCTCAGCTGCTTTTGGATTTGCAGGTGTAGTGCCTTCAAACGTTAAAACATAGCTCGCTACCTTTGCGATTTGTGATGGTTTTAATTGTGCTTTCCAAGGAATCATACCTTTTCCTGAGCGTCCACCTTCTGATATGGTTTTAAATACATTTTTAATTCCACCCCCTAAAATCCAATGTTTGTCAGTTAGATTCGGGCCAATACCTCCACCACCATCTGCCATATGGCACGCTACACAGTTGGTTTCAAAAATAGATTTTCCCGTGTTCAAATCTTCAGCACTGGTTAATACAGTTACTGTATTAAAGTCAACTAAGTCTTTAGCTGTTTTTTTGTATTCCTCTATTTCAATTCTAGCTTCGGCTAATTCAGTTTCTAGCTCGTCTACTTGTGTTTTGCCATCAAAAATATGGTAGCGCACTAAGTAAATAGCTGCAAATACAATTGAAGCGTAAAAGCCATATAGCCACCAAGGAGGTAAGTTGTTGTCTAATTCCTTAATACCATCATAATTATGATCTAGTATTATTTCTCCCTCTTCTTCAATTGGTTTTTGCCCCAAAAGTTTATTATAGGTTTCTTTAAGCCAGGTAAACTCAAGAGACTTTTCTTTTTCAGCTAAAAATCGTGCTTTTGCAGCTTCGTCCAATTTATGGAGCATTACATTTTCCAATGCGCCAACAATCGCTTCAATAGCAATTAATATTAACAATACTAGTAAGAGAAATAAAAGTACTGCGGGATATTCAATAAATGCAGGTTTTTCACCGGAATCTATAAAGAATTCTACTGCTCCAAAAATAATAAAGAATACTACAGGAACGCGAATCCACGATGGAACTAAATTTCTCATAATGTGTCGTTGTTTTGGTTGTCTAATGGTATATTACTAACTGTTTTTATATAGTCTTTCTTTGCGGTAACAACCCACCAAAAAAGTGCTACAAAAAAGATAAAAAAGATGAGTAGCGAAATGATAGGATATATTTCTATTCCCGCAATACTCTCCATATGGTTTTTTACAAATTTTAACATGATACTTTGTTTGCTAGGTTAGTTTTGAGCTGTTTCTACTTTAATATCGGTGCCTAAACGTTGCAGGTACGCTATTAATGCTACAATCTCTCTATTTTTCATTTCTACGAAGTCTTCACCGCTTTCAGTTGCATACTTTTTATCTGCTTCGTAATTCTTTGCAAAATCAGGGTCGCTGTATAAGTTCTGTTCTATTTGAGCGCCTTGTTCCTCCATACTTTGTTGCGCATTAGCTATCTCTTCATCTGAGTATGGTACTCCAAGGGAAACCATGGTTTGCATTTTAGCTTCCGTTTGCGATTTGTCTAGTTCATTATTGATTAACCATTGATAACGAGGCATAATAGAACCAGATGACGTGCTTTGTGGGTCGTACATGTGGTTAAAGTGCCAGTTATCAGAATACTTGCCACCAACACGGTGTAAATCCGGACCAGTTCGTTTACTTCCCCAAAGGAACGGGTGGTCATACACGAACTCACCGGCTTTTGAATATTCACCGTAGCGCTCAACTTCACTTCTAAAAGGACGTATCATTTGTGAGTGGCAACCCACACAACCTTCACGGATGTAAATGTCCCTACCTTCCAATTCTAGAGGTGTGTAAGGTTTCACGCTAGCAATAGTTGGAATGTTGGATTTCACCATAATTGTTGGAACAATTTGTATAATACCACCAATTAAAATAGCTATTGTAGCTAATAGGGTTAGTTGAATTGGTCGTCTTTCTAACCAAGTATGCCAACCTTCATTCGCTGTACGTTTTTTTGTAACACGTTCTAATGCAGGAGCCTCTGCTAATTCATCTTGTACTTTGCTGCCGCTTCTTACAGTTGCGATAACGTTATACACAAGAATTAACATACCTACAATGTAAAGTGTACCTCCAATTGCGCGCATCCAATACATTGGGATAATTTCCGTAACAGTTTCTAAGAAGTTACCATAAACTAAGGTCCCATCAGGATTAAACTGTTTCCACATACTAGCTTGCGTAAATCCTGCAACGTACATTGGTAGTGCATAAATAATAATACCTAACGTACCTAACCAGAAATGCAAGTTAGCCAAACCTAAAGAGTATAGTTTTGTTTTAAATAATCTTGGAATCAAGTAATAAATAATACCGAACGCCATAAACCCATTCCAAGCTAAAGCGCCAACATGAACGTGTGCAATAATCCAATCGGTAAAGTGCGCAATGGCATTTACATTTTTAAGCGATAGCGTAGGTCCTTCAAAAGTAGCCATACCATAACCGGTAATAGCAACTACCAAGAATTTTAAAACAGGGTCTGTTCTTACCTTATCCCAAGCACCACGCAAGGTTAATAAACCGTTTATCATACCACCCCAAGAAGGCATTAATAGCATAACAGAAAAAGTAACACCTAAGTTTTGTGCCCATTCAGGTAAAGCCGTATATAATAAGTGGTGAGGTCCAGCCCAAATGTATATAAAAATTAATGACCAAAAGTGTACAATAGACAGTCTATAAGAATACACAGGTCTGTTTGCAGCTTTAGGTACAAAATAGTACATCAGCCCCAAAAATGGTGTGGTTAAGAAAAATGCAACTGCATTGTGCCCATACCACCATTGCACCAATGCATCTTGTACTCCAGCGTAAACCGAGTAACTTTTCATTGCGCTTACAGGTAATTCTAAACTATTAAAAATATGTAATACAGCAACAGTAACAAACGTAGCTATGTAAAACCAAACTGCTACGTATAAATGGCGTTGGCGACGTTTTAAAATAGTCCAAATCATATTCACACCAAAAACAACCCAAACTAGTGCAATGGCGATATCAATTGGCCATTCCAACTCAGCGTATTCTTTTGATGTGGTAATGCCCAAAGGCAGTGTAATTGCAGCAGCTACAATAATAAGTTGCCATCCCCAAAAGTTGATGTTACTTAATAAATCGCTCGCCATTCGTGTTTTCAACAAACGTTGTAGGGAATAGTAAACCCCTGCAAACATAGCATTACCTACAAAGGCAAAAATAACCGCATTGGTATGTAAAGGTCTTAAACGACCAAAACTTAACCACGATATACCATCGGTTAAATTCGGGAATAAAAACATAAAGGCAAGTAGTAAGCCTACTACCATTCCCACAACACCGAAAATAATAGTGGCATAAAGGAATTTAGTAACGATTTTATTATCGTAATGAAATTGTTGCATTTCCATAATTTTAATTATTAATCTTTCTTGGTTAGTATCGTTTTATTGGTTTTATCTTTAATTAATTCGTCTTCAAATAGCATGCGTACAGACGGTGTATAACTATCATCAAACTGTCCTTTTTTAACGGCAAAAACAAATGCCACAAAAAAGATTACAGCAACTACTATACTTACTGCTAACAAAATATATATAACACTCATACCTATATTGAAGTTATGGTTCAAAAATACTTTTAAGGTTTTTCCCAAAAGATGACATTTGTCATAATTAATAATTTTTTTGGTACTATCCTAAACTTTATAAAAGCTAAAATAATTAGGGTTTGTAACGCTTTCTTGGTTATTGCTGGTGCTTTTTATTGTTCACTCTCTTTAACTAACACAATTACAACATTCAATCCCTAAAACGGCAGTTCGCTAATGCCATTATTTTCCACACTTTATGAAATATTTTTTTATGGTCTTCCCATAAAACATTTGTACTTTTGAACTTTCCAAATGTACTTTGTGTTGCTAAATGTAATCAAAGTATCTTTATTTAACAATAGATATTTTTATATGAAATCATACGATGTAGCCGTTATTGGCTCTGGACCTGGAGGATATGTTGCCGCCATACGTTGTGCGCAATTGGGCATGAAAACAGCAATTATTGAAAAGTATAGCACACTTGGTGGCACCTGTTTAAATGTGGGCTGTATTCCAAGTAAGGCACTTTTAGATTCATCACACCATTATGAAGATGCCATCAAGCATTTTGAAGAACATGGTATTGAAATCCCTGGTGATGTAAAGGTGAATTTAGAGAAAATGATTGCGCGTAAACAGGCAGTTGTCGACCAAACTACTGGTGGCATCGATTTTCTAATGAAGAAAAATGAAATTGATGTATACCATGGTTTAGGAAGTTTTAAAGATGAAACACATATCGCTATTAAAGGCGAAGAAACTACTGAAATAGAAGCAAAACACACAATTATTGCCACGGGAAGTAAACCATCAACATTGCCTTTTATTAAAGTTGACAAAGAGCGTATTATAACGTCAACAGAGGCTTTAAAACTTAAGGAAATCCCAAAACATCTCATTATTATTGGTGGCGGTGTTATTGGTCTAGAATTGGGGCAGGTGTACAAACGTTTAGGTGCTGAAGTTACGGTAGTTGAATATATGGATAGAATAATTCCAACTATGGATGCTGGCTTATCTAAAGAACTAAATAAAGTCTTTAAAAAGGCAAAATTCAAAATGCAAGTATCACATAAGGTGAAATCTGTAGAGCGAAAAGGTGATGAGGTAATTGTAAAAGCAGACAATAAAAAGGGAGAAGAAGTAGAATTTAAAGGCGATTACTGCTTGGTTTCAGTTGGGCGTAGTCCATATACAAGTGGTTTAAACAGCGAAGCTGCAGGGGTAAAATTAGACGATAGAGGTCGTGTGGAGGTTAACGAACACCTACAAACATCTGTACCAAATATTTATGCTATTGGTGATGTGGTAAAAGGTGCAATGTTAGCTCATAAAGCTGAAGAGGAAGGTGTTTTTGTAGCAGAAACTATAGCTGGACAAAAACCACATATCGATTATAATTTAATTCCAGGTGTAGTTTATACATGGCCAGAAGTTGCTGCTGTAGGTAAAACTGAAGAAGAGTTAAAAGAAGCTGGGATAGAGTATAAAACAGGTCAGTTTCCAATGCGTGCTTTAGGTAGAAGTAGGGCTAGTATGGATTTAGATGGTTTCGTTAAGATTTTAGCCGATAAAACTACCGATGAAATTTTAGGTGTACATATGATTGGTGCGCGTGCTGCCGATATGATTGCCGAGGCTGTTGTAGCTATGGAATATCGCGCAAGTGCAGAGGATGTATCACGTATGTCGCACGCACACCCAACCTTTACAGAGGCCATCAAAGAAGCAGCTTTGGCGGCAACAGAGGATAGAGCATTACATATTTAATAAAAAGAATCAAATAATTAAAGGCGAGCTGTACATTAGCTTGCCTTTTTTTATGTTTAATAAATTAACATTTTTTTTAAACAAAATAAATGAAATTGATTAATTTTGCTATTTAAATATTCTTTATGAAGTACCCAAAACTATTATGTTTTTTACTGATTCTCTTGTTTTCAGCGCTGGTGTCAGCTCAAAATAAATACACAATTAGTGGTACAATTACCGAAGAATCAAATGGTGAGACAGTTTTTGGAGCTTCTGTATTCTTTGAAGGCACAAGCATTGGTGCCGTAACAAACGAATATGGGTTTTACTCTATTACAGCAAATGAAGGTGACTATAAATTAGTGGTATCTTATGTGGGTTATGCGAGTATTACTATGAAAATAACGCTTGATGGTAATCTAAAAAAAGATTTTGAACTCTCAGAATCCACGACTCAATTAGACGAGGTACTTATTATTTCAGAAGAAACAGAAGGCCCTAACATTAAAAGTCCTCAAATGAGTGTTTCTAAATTAAAACTGCAAACCATTAAAAATATGCCTGTTGTTTTAGGAGAAACTGACATTATTAAATCAATTCAATTATTACCAGGGGTTACAAGTGGAGCAGAAGGTTCTGCAGGATTTAATGTACGCGGAGGTGCTGCAGACCAGAATTTAGTGCTTTTAGATGAAGCTATTATTTATAACACGTCGCATTTGTTTGGTTTCTTTTCGGTATTTAATGCTGATGCTATAAAAGATGTAAAACTTTATAAAGGCGGTATTCCGGCACGTTTTGGAGGTAGAGTGTCCTCTGTTTTAGATGTGCGCCAAAAAGATGGTAATAGTAAGAATTTTGAATTGAATGGAGGTATTGGTTTAATTTCCAGTCGATTGTCTGCTGAAGGCCCTATGTTTAAGGATAAAGGTTCCTTTTTAGTGGCTGGTCGTGGTTCTTATGCTCATTTGTTTTTACAGGCATCAGGAGAGGACAATAGTGCTTATTTTTATGACTTAAATTTAAAGACAAATTACAATATCAATAAGAATAACAAATTGTATTTATCTGGTTATTTTGGTCGCGATGAATTTAATTTTGGAGCCAATTTCAATAGTGGTTACGGTAACGCTTCAGGAAATTTAAGATGGAGCCATATCTTTAGTGATCGTGTATTTTCTAACTTGTCTTTTGTGTATAGTGATTACGACTATGTGCTAGATTTTAAATCATTTGATTTCGATTGGATTTCAGAAATTACAAATTATAATATTAAGTACGATTTAAGCTATTATCAAAGTAATAAGCTGCAATTGGATTTTGGGTTTAGTGCAATTTATTATGATTTCAACCCAGGTGAAATTAATCCAACTTCTGAAAACTCATCAATTAACCCTTTGCTTTTAGATCAAAAGCGTGCTTTTGAAAACGGCTTATATGCTAGCGCAGAGTATAAATTATCTGATAAGTTAACCGCTACTGTAGGTCTGCGCTACAGTTATTTTATTAGACGTGGCGGGCAGCCATTAACAGATTACGAAAATGGCTTGCCAATCGTGTACAATCAAACTCTTGGCGTTTATGAAGAAGGAAATGCCATTGGAGAAACAAATTATGAAAAAGGCGAAACCATAAAAACGTATGGCAATTTAGAACCACGTTTGGCATTGGCATTTCAATTAAATGAAGACTCATCAATTAAAGCGGGATACAGTCATACGGCACAATACATCCATTTATTGTCCAATACACTATCGGTAACCCCTTTGGACGTGTGGACACCTAGTGGGAAGTTTATAAAACCCCAATTGTCAGATCAATATGCCGTTGGGTACTTTAAAAATTTCAAAAATAAAACGTATTCATTAGAAATAGAGACCTATTATAAATCCGTTGCCAATAGAATAGACTACGTTGATGGCTCTGATTTAATAGGGCAGAATACCATAGAGACCGAGATTTTAAATGGAGAACTAAGAGCTTACGGGCTAGAATTTTTATTAAGAAAGTCTAAGGGTGATTTCACTGGATGGTTGGCTTATACTATATCAAAGGCGGAGCAACGCACGCCTGGGGGTGCTGCGGGCGGCCCAGGTATTAACAATGGAGAATGGTATTATGCTCCACATGATAGAACACATGATGTATCTGTCACTGGAAGCTATAAATTGAATGAAAAATGGAATTTTGGGGCAAACTTAATATATCAAACAGGACGACCAGTAACTTATCCAGATGGACAATATACCTATGAAGATTTAAATATTGCCAATTTTTCGGATAGAAATGCCAGTAGATTAACGGATTATCACCGTATTGATGTTTCCGCAACCTATGTACCCAATAGAAAGCCAGATAAACGCTGGAAAGGAGAGTGGGTATTTGGTATTTATAATATTTACAACCGCAGAAATGCGGCCTCTATTTCTTTTGGGCAGAATAGAGAAACCGGTGCAAACGAGGCTACACGAACTGCCATTTTTGGTATTGTACCTTCCGTATCATATAATTTTAAATTTTAGACTATGAAGCATCATATATATAAAATCATCATTTTTATTTTGGTACTTTTTACGTCATGTACAGATGTGGTTGATGTTGATGTGCCCGAAGCTGCACCCAGATTAGTGGTTGAAGCCTCTATCGATTGGGAAAAAGGTACTCAAGGCAATACACAATTTATCGAATTGTCTATGTCAACACCTTTTTTTGAAAACTTAAATAATACTACTGTAGCTGGGGCTTCTGTGAAAATCACCAATAATGTTTCAAATGAAGAATTTATTTTTACAGATCAAGGTGAAGGTATTTATGCAACATCTAGTTTTATTCCTGTATTAAATCAATCCTATACCTTGGAAATAAATTACCAAGGAGAAACCTACATTGCAGAAGAGACCATGACGCCTGTTGTTGATATCGATGAAATAAGTCAGGCCACAGTTGGAGGTTTTAATGATGATGCTTTAGAGGTTGATATCTATTTTAACGATCCACCAAACGAAGAAAATTTTTACTTATTTAGATTTGAAGAAGAGGGCGATTTGTTGCCTGAATTATTAGCCATACCAGATGAGTTTACCGACGGTAACAGGATGAAAGTGTTTTTTGAAAAGGAAGATGATGAGGATACAGGACAAGAAGAATTTCAACCGGGCGATATAGCCCATATAAAGTTCCATGGTATTTCAAAACAATATTTTAACTATATAGATTTATTGATTGATCAGTATGAAAATGCCCAAAACCCTTTTGGTACCGTTCCCGCAACGTTAAAAGGAAATGTGGTGAATCCTTCAAACCCAAACAACTATGCTTTTGGATATTTTAGGCTAGTACAGGTTATTGAAGCTACGTACGTCTTCCAGTAATTAAATCCGTTTTATAACTATTTAAGCCGTTCAAGTTTGTATTAAGAGGAACTTGTTGAACGTTATTGCTAACTTGCGTACTAAATGCGTACTTATCTTGACAATTTTTAGTACATCATTACATTTTTTTTACTTTCTTTTGTCAAACATGTGACCTCCTAAAAGATCACGTGTCTTAAAAGCATCAACTATTATCAATATAGCTAAAGGCTACTTGAACACTATAGAAGACATTAAAAGTAAATCAGATGAAGAACTGGTAGGGGCGATCGTTGAAACTAACGACACCTTGCTTTTCGAAGTGCTTTATGATAGGTATGCAACATTAGTGTATAATAAGTGCTATGGCTTTGCAAGGGATGAAGATGAGGCTAAGGATTTAACACAGGATGTATTCTTAAAACTTTTTGTGAAGTTGGCCAGTTTTAAAGGTAAATCTAAATTTTCTACATGGTTGTATGCGTTTACGTATAACCATTGTGTAAATTATGTGACTAGAAATACAGCGAAAAAAATACAGAAACAATCTGTTGACTACAAGGATGTAGAAAATGTTTCTGATAGTGAAATAGAGGATAAGGAGTTTCTCAATATGCGGGTAGATAAGCTAAAAAAAGCTATGGAATTAATTTCACCTGATGAGAAAATGATACTATTGCTAAAGTACCAAGACTATTTAACCATAAAAGAAATAGTCTCGGTTTTAGGAATTGGGGAGAGCGCCGTTAAAATGCGCATTAAAAGGGCAAAAGATAAACTGATACAAGTGTATTCAGAGTACTGATAACCAATGGAGAATCCATTTAAACAAATAAATACACCGCTAAAGGAGGTCCCGCCAGAACTAAAGTCGAAGGTGATGAGCGATATCGCTATGGCGAAGCTTATAATGGATTTGGCTGCATTATTTTCCTATAATATGGGGCATGTTATAGAAACGGTAATTAGTAAAAGAGCTAAAAAGTAAATAAATTATAACCCTAGAAATATGAAATTTATTGATCAACTAAAAGAATCGCTTCAAACCGTTTGGTATGAAATTGCTGCTTCTGCTCCAAAAATACTTGGTGCAATTGGTGCTATTATCATTGCACTTTTAGTTATTAAGCTATTAGTGAATATTATAAAAAAGGCATTAAAAATTGTTAAAGCAGATAAATTAGATGATAAGCTAAATCAAATTGAATTATTTGGTGACAAAAAGTTTGAGTTTAGCGTTATTGATATTATTGTAAAGTTTGTGAAATGGTTGCTCTACATTTTATTGATTTTTATAATTACAGATATTTTAGAGTTAACCATGGTTTCTGAGGGGTTAAAAAGCCTACTAGGTTATCTTCCTAAATTATTTACCGCTTTAGCCATATTTATTCTGGGCTTATTGTTTGCAAACTTTGTTAAAAAATCCTTGAAATCGTTTTTTGAAAGTATGGAAATGTCTGGTGCTAAAATTATAAGTCAAATTGTATTTTTAATGCTTTTGGTTTTTGTGTCTGTTACAGCTTTAAACCAAGCAGGTATTGATACCGAAATAATCACCAGCAATATTACACTTATAATCGGTGCGTTATTGCTGGCTTTTTCTATAGCTTTCGGCTTGGGTGCGCGTAATGTTATAGAAAAACTACTAAGTACGTTTTATACTAGGAAGTTATACGAAGTAGGACAAATTATAGAGTTTAACGATATACGTGGTGAGGTAGAAGCTATTAATAGTATATCGGTTACGTTAAAAACGAAAACAGGTAAATTAATAGTGCCTATAAACGATATTGTAGAGAGTCAAGTAAGCGTGCAGGATTAACCTTAAGTTAGGGTTAAAATTTGGTTGGTTACTTTTCTGTAAGCCCAAACGCTCTCTACATGTTATAATCCCTTTTCATTTGTTTGAGAAGGGATTTTTTTGTTTGTTATAAACAAAGATTTGGCGCAAGAATTAATTATCGAAATATAAATCAAGTATAATAGTTTAGGTAAATCACCATCATCTTTACTTATAACACGCGGACAAAATAATAGTCATTTTAGGCATTTGTATCACGAGAAAATGGTTAAAAAAGATTAATGAAGCAGCAACCAACAACCAATAATTATTTCCGTTTATTCCGCTTATTATAATTCTTATCGCCGCGGGTTTTAGGCTTTTTATATTTTTTAGCAATTTCTCTGCGGTAAGAACCTCCTAAATTTTCCTTTTGGTTTTTAGCTTTCTTTTCATGAAATGCTGGTCCGGGAGTGTCCTCATCACGGCGCTTTGTAGGATTGTTGCGCTCTCGTATTTGCAAACGTTCTTCTTCTATTAATTCTGTAGAAACCTCAACGGCTTGAGGAAGTTCTAAAATAGGGATTTTCATTTGCATTAAAACTTCAATGCTTTCAATAGCGTCCTGTTCTTTTTCTGTAGTAAATACCAAAGCCTCCCCTTCGCGTTCTGCTCGACCCGTTCTACCAATACGGTGCATATAGTTTTCAGGATAAGAAGGTGTGTCAAAATTTATCACATGAGAAATATTATCAATATCCAAGCCACGTGCCATTACATCGGTAGCGATTAAAATTCTATTATGGCCTTCACGAAACTGTTCAATACTGCGTAATCTATAATTCTGTGTTTTGTTAGAATGAATGACACAGAGTTCTTCTTTAAAAAACTCGTCTAGCTTTTCAAACAACCGGTCTGCCATTCTTTTAAATGCTACAAAAATTAGCACTTTGTTAAACTGTTCTTCGTTACGCAATAAATACAACAGTAAATTTACCTTGGTGTGAAAATTTGGCACATTATACCGGTGTTGCGAAATATTATCTAATGGTGTTCCAGAAACAGCAATGGAAACACGTTCTGGGTTTTTAAAAAAATCAGAAATTAAAGCATCTACATCTTCAGTCATGGTTGCAGAAAACATAATGTTTTGCCTGCGCTCTGGAAGTATATCAAAAATATTGATCAGTTGATGGCGAAACCCTAAATCTAACATCACGTCTACTTCATCAATCACTAATTTTTGAATTGATTTTAGTTGCAATACCCTGCTAACGGCCAAATCATACAAACGTCCTGGAGTAGCCACAATAATATCTAAACCTTGTGCTACTGCCTGTTTTTGTGTATTAATATTTGTGCCGCCATAAACACCCAACACACGGTTATTAATATATTTGGAAAGTTTTTCAATGTCGCCAACTACCTGTACTACCAACTCTCTAGTGGGCACTAAAACCAAAACACGAGGATTGTCTTGTGTTGAGAATTTCAAATTCCTTAAAATGGGTAACATATAGGCGAAGGTTTTGCCAGTACCAGTTTGTGCAATACCAATAGTATCTCTTCCTGAAGCTACTACGCTAAAGGCTTCCGCTTGTATGGGGGTTGGTGTGGTAAAGCCTAAATCATCTAAGGCATTATATAAAGGTGTGTTTAAATTTAGGTCTTTAAAGGTCAAAACTATGCTGTTTTGCGGCAAAGTTACGCTTATTTTCCTGTTTTAAAGATGTGCGTTGTGTATTTCTATAAGGTAAGTAGCAGTAAAAGTCTTGTTGGGTTCCAAATCCACAATAGCTTCTTTTTGTTCTATAATTTGATTCGTGTCCTCATGATCAGCAACTCCTAACCAAGGTTCTATACATACAAAATTACCATGAGGTTTTGCCCAAATACCTAAATAATTAAAGTCAGGATAAGAAACCGTCACTATTTTGCCATTTTGCTTACTCATCAACGTTACTTTTCGAGATTTTAAATTTTTAAAAATAAGGGCGTCTTCATTAAACAAACTATGCTCTAATGGCAAGCTGTTTGTATTCTTTAAAACAATCTCAGTGTTATCAGAAACTAATCCATTATCAGGATTTAGTTTGTGGGTAAAAGCAGTCTCATTCGTTTCAAACTCTAAACTATAATCATTATAATTTTCATTTTTAAATACGGGACATTTAAAAGCTGGATGCCCTCCAACCGAGAAATATAGGGTGTTAGTATCTATGTTTTTAATACGATGTGAAACTTCAATTGTATTATCAATTAAAGTGAAAGTTAAGTCAAACTCAAATTTAAACGGATACTGTTCTAACAGTTTTTCATTGTATTTGAATGTAAATGTTAAACTATTTTTAGTCTGTTTAGTGAGTTTAATAGCATCACTATTTCTTACTAAACCATGCTTAGGTAGCTTGTAATGCTTGCCGTTATATATAAAACTATTGTTTTTTAATCCGCCAACAATAGGAAATAAATTAGGCGCAAAACTACCCCAAACATCAGGGTTTCCATTCCACATAAATTGGGTGTTGTGTTTTACAGATGAAATCTCACAAAGTTCAGCACCAGTTGGCTGAACCGAAATTTTTAATTTATCGTTTTGAAGGTGATACATGGCTAAACAATTTAACTGTTACAAAAATCATAAAATTTTAAGGATTCTAACTAACTTTGCGGTTTTATTATTTGCTATTGAGAACAATACAAAATCATAACATAGCGCATGTTTCCGAATTTAAAAATCAATTACTGATTTGGGCGCAACAATACGATGATGTGGTTTGGTTAGATTCTAACGACTATACGCAGAAATTCACAAGCTATGATGCGGTTTTAGCTGTTGATGCGTTTACGAGTATTCAAACAGATTTTAATGATGGATTTGAGAAATTAAAGGAATACCAAACCAATACTAATGATTGGATTTTTGGCTATTTAACTTACGATTTAAAAAACGACACTGAAGATTTAAAGTCGCAAAATGTTGATGGTTTAGGCTTCCCGGATTTGTACTTCTTTCAGCCCAAAAAATTGTTTTTTCTTAAGGGAAATCGTCTAGAAGTTCAATATTTAAAATGCGTGGATGATGAGCTAAAAGAAGATTTAGAAAACATTTATAGTTACAAGGAATTAGAACGAGGCAATCTCTGTAGTGATATTAAAATAAAACTTAGAATCCACAAAGACGAATATTTCCAAAAGGTAAACCGTATTTTAGAACATATACATCGTGGGGATATTTACGAAGCTAATTTTTGTCAGGAGTTTTATGCAGAAAACACATGTATACATCCTTTGGAAACCTACCAAAATTTAAACAACATCTCCAATGCGCCTTTTGCGTCTTTTGTTAAGTTTTTTGATAAATATGTATTGTGCGCTTCACCAGAGCGCTACATAAAAAAAGAGAATGAGACCATTATTTCGCAACCCATAAAGGGAACAGCAAAGCGTTCTAATAACCTTAAAGAAGATTTACAACTAAGAAATGCATTGCAAAATGACGAAAAGGAGCGTAGTGAAAATATCATGATAGTTGATTTGGTGCGTAACGATCTATCTAAAACTGCATTAAAAGGTAGTGTAATAGTTGAGGAACTTTGTAAAATTTACACATTCGACCAAGTGCACCAAATGATTTCTACAGTAACTTCAAAAGTAGACAAATCTACACATCCTGTGGATGTTATAAAAAGCACTTTCCCTATGGGAAGTATGACGGGAGCACCAAAAGTTTCCGCTATGAAAATTATTGAGACTTTAGAGGAAACCAAGCGCGGGGTGTATTCTGGTGGTATAGGTTATTTTTCACCAGATGGTAATTTCGATTTTAATGTAGTAATTAGAAGTATTTTGTACAACGCATCGGCAAAGTACATCTCGTATTCGGTTGGCGGTGCGATTACAGCAAAAAGTGACCCTCTGAAGGAATACGAGGAATGTCTGGTAAAGGCTAAAGCAATGCGCGAAGTTTTAGAGAACTAATCTAGATGTTCTTTAAAATCTTCCATCACTAAGTCCAAAATACGTTCTACGCGTTTTACTTCAATATTCTTAATTTTCGCAATATCTTCAAAACTTAATTTTCCAAAAATGAATAAATCTACCACATCAGAAACTCTTAGTGGTAAATAGGTATAGAATTTCCCCAGTAAATATTTATTGCGTTTAGCGGATATATCAGAGATTTCTAGTGCATTTTCAATAGATGCATTCTTGTCGTCATAAACGAACACGTGCTTTTTTTCCTGGTCTTGATGGTACGAGATATCGCTTAACTCGTCATTCATAATAAAATCAAAGTCTTCATCTACGGTAAATTTTTCGTCCAAACCATCCAATTCATCCGTTAAAATGGAGTGTGTGCTCATAGTGTTTTGGTGGAACGCTTCCTTTTTAAAAAGCTCATCCAAATCGGCATCTACAATTTTAAACAGTTCAATTTTAATAATGGCCGCATCGGCATCAACATTGTATCCTTTTTCGTAAAATTTCGCGATACCTTCGTCTATAATATCATGAGATTTATACATGTTCTTCGGGATAATCTTGGTAGACTCCGCGATATACAGGCGATGTTTTACATAAGCTTGCAAATGTTGTGTGGCAGAAATCACCCTTTTATCAAATTCAGATTTGGTAGCTTTATCCGTTAATTTATCTATCGTACACATGGCTCAACAATTTTAATATTACTGTCTTAAAGTTACAAAAAAACTAAAATGGACATATGATTTTTGTCATACAAAAATTGATTTATGATGCTTATATACATTATGGCGCAACCCTAAAGGGTCGAGCTTTCCGCTAATAGTTTTGGCTCGATGCACGCCTCGCCAAAAGCTGCCGCTGCAATCCCTTGCGCACCTATCTGCAAGCTTAGTTTGCAAAAACTAGATTTATGCTGGTTTGCTTTAATTACTTTCAGGTTTAGCGCAGTTGAAACCTAATGAAGCGTACAACCCTAAAAAGTTTGCGTCTTCACTACTATACAAGAATAAAATAAAATTTAATTCGTTTGTTTTACGCAACCTTTACAAAGAAATGCATCTTAATATAAAAGAACTTATGAAAAAACACTTAAAGTTTATTGTATTGGCGCCACTTTTTATGGCTGTTTTATGTGAAGACGCTACAGACGAATGTGGTTTAGAAGACCCTGAAGTTTATGAAATAAATGTAGAAAACATAGTTGAAACCTATGCTGTAGATCAGACTATTTGGCTTAATGCGCAAATATCATCAATGCTTGTGGATTATTGCACTGAAGCTACTACGCCAGAACTCATAACAGATACTCAAGTATTTTTAGATGGATTATTCGTCTTAAAACTTGTTAATCAAACAGAAGTCAACGCAGAAGTATTTACAGATGCAACGATAAGCTACGATATTGGAGAACCCTTCAGTTTTAATGTATGTTCCGAAGCTATTGATTACCTTCCAGAACTCACAAACGATAATCTTTTTTATGAGTATAGATTAGGTATCTCAATTAACACAACGGGTGATTATTGTATTGTTAATGCAAGAAATAATGTGTTTAGCACTGAGAATCAAAACAATGCAGATATATTTGATAGTTACAATACGTTAGAAAATCAAATAAAATTTAAAAGTTGTAACATTACCTTTACCAGAAATGGAACAGACGGACATTATTTTTTTAGAGTTCAATAATGTGTTGTTGTATTTTATGACTTATAAATTATTGCGTACATCTTAATTTCAATAACTTTGATGTGTGCAACAAGATTTCAAAATACATATTGATAAAAAATTCTCTTTCCTAAAAGAAAGTAAAATTCTAATTGCTATTTCTGGAGGTATTGATAGTGTAGTGTTAACCCATTTATGCCATAAATCAGGTTTAAAAATAGCTCTAGCACATTGCAATTTCAATCTAAGAGGAGATGAAAGTGATGCTGATGAAGATTTTGTTGTAGAACTAGCGGAAAACCTAGATTTAGAGGTTTTTGCGCAACGTTTTGATACAAAGCAATATGCTGAGGATAACAAACGTTCCATTCAGATGTCGGCTCGAGAGTTGCGCTATAATTGGTTTAGCGAATTAGCAGAACAATTACAATTCGATTATATTTTAACGGCACACCACGCTGACGATAATTTAGAAACATTTTTAATCAATTTTACTAGAGGAACAGGGCTAGAAGGTTTAACAGGAATTCCTGAAGTAAATGGTAAATTTGTGCGTCCGTTATTACCATTTTCAAGCGAACAAATTGAAGTGTTTGCTAAAGAAAATAACATCAAATGGCGAGACGATAGCAGTAACAAATCGGTTAAATATTTACGAAATAAATTACGGCATGAAGTGGTGCCGATTCTAAAGGAAATCAATCCAAGTTTATTACAAAGTTTTCAATCTACTTTAGAAAATTTAAGAGATACTGCAGATATTGTTGAGGAAAGCACAAATGCTGTTTTAAAGCGTGCAATTACAACTATGAATAACGATCATATTGCTTTTAAAATTTCAGAATTCAAAAAGGTAAATAATCCCAAAGCGTATTTGTTTGAGGTGTTTAAAAGTTTTGGTTTTACAGAGTGGAATGATATGTTGGATTTATTGGATGCAGAAACGGGTAAGCAAGTACTGTCCAACACGCACCGTCTCATTAAAAATCGAGACCATTTACTGCTAAGTACAATTTCCTTTGAAGAAAGCGAAACAATTTCAATTTCAAAAAACGAAACCAAAAAAGAAACACCTTTTGGAGTTTTATTTTTTAACGAAGCAGATACAATTTCTAGGGACAAACCCAATGCAATTTATGTAGATAAAGATAAATTGAAATATCCACTTCAATTAAGGAAACGTCAAGAAGGCGATGTGTTTTATCCCTTGGGAATGCAAGGGAAAAAGAAGTTGAGTAAGTATTTTAAAGATGAAAAGTTTTCCCTTTTGGATAAAGAAAATACTTGGTTATTATGTTCGGGAGAAGACATTGTTTGGGTTATAAATAGAAGAGCTGATGATAGGTTTAAGGTTACTGAAACAACTAAACAAATTATGAAAATAGAATTGAAAGATTAGTGTTACACCGAGTGCAGTCGAGGTGTTTCGTCAACAAGACCATCTAAATATGAAAATCCAAGGTCAAATAGTAGACATACAAAACAAAAGCATTTACAAAGGTGAAATCACTTTTGAAAATGGTAAAATTGTATCGATTGAAGAAAAAAATCATTATGTACAACATTATATTCTTCCTGGATTTATAGATGCCCATATTCATATAGAAAGTTCCATGTTAGTGCCTTCAGAATTTGCTAAAATAGCAGTAAAACATGGTACAGTCGCCACGGTTTCAGATCCGCACGAAATCGCTAATGTTTTGGGTGTGGCAGGTGTAGAGTTTATGATTGAAAATGGTAAACAAGTCCCTTTTAAATTCAATTTTGGAGCACCGTCTTGTGTACCTGCAACTAATTTTGAATCAGCCGGAGCCGTTATAAATTCCGAAGGAATTAAAAAACTATTAGAACATTCCGATATCAAATACCTAGCGGAAATGATGAATTACCCAGGTGTTTTATATGATGATGAAGAAGTTTTAAAGAAAATAGAATGGGCAAGACATTTTAATAAACCTATTGATGGGCATGCACCAGGAGTAAGAGGGGATGATATTTCAAAGTATATAAATACTGGAATTTCAACAGACCACGAGTGTTTTACGTTCGAAGAAGCCTTAGAAAAGCTTCAAAAAGGTATGAAGATTTTGATACGCGAGGGAAGTGCTGCTAAAAACTTTGAAGCATTAATCGACTTGTTACCAAAGCATTTTGAAAAGATGATGTTCTGTAGTGACGATAAACACCCAGACGATTTACTGGTAGGGCATATTAATCAATTATGTGTCAGATCAGTTTCAAAAGGTATAGATGTTTTTAAAGTATTGCATGCGGCTTGTGTAAATCCTGTAAAACATTATAGTCTCGATGTTGGTTTATTGAAAGCCGGCGACTTAGCTGATTTTATTGTGGTTGAAGATTTGGTGAATTTCAAAACACTTCAAACCTACATCAATGGCGAATTAGTTTTTAAGAATGGAAAATCTTTAATTAAACCAGTATCATTTGAAAATTTAAACAATTTTAATTGCGAAAAGAAGGTGGTTTCAGATTTCAAACTCGAATCGTTTTCAAAAAATATAAGAGTCATTGAAGCTTTAGAAGGACAGTTAGTTACTAATGAATTAATTGCAGAAGCTAGAGTTGAAAAGGGCAATCTAGTTTCAAATACCATAAATGACATACTAAAAATAACCGTAGTCAACCGTTATCAAAACCAAAAACCAGCGATTGCGTTTATAAAAAATTTCGGATTGAAAGAGGGCGCAATAGCATCTTCCGTTGGTCACGACTCCCACAATATTATTGCTGTTGGTGTTTCAGATGAGGTTATTTGTAATGCTGTGAATTTAATTATTAAAAACAAAGGCGGTATCTGTGCGGTTTCTAATGCTAACGAAAAAATTGTACCACTACCTGTTGCAGGAATTATGAGCGATAAAGATGGTGAAACTATTGGAAAATCCTATGCGGAATTAGATAAGTTTGCTAAACAATTGGGGAGTAATTTATATGCGCCTTATATGACGCTTTCCTTTATGGCTTTACTTGTTATTCCATCATTAAAATTAAGTGATAAAGGATTGTTTGATGGTGATAATTTTAAATTTATTAATATAGAATGTTAATTATTTTCAAGGTATTAACCTTTTCGTTATTTTTAGAAAAATTAACCTATTAGAGTATCCAAATGATGATTACAAAAAAGTTAATAAGTTATATTATAGTTGCTGTTTTATTTAGTGTTTCGATAGGGAACGCTCAGAAAAGCTCGAAAACTGTCATTAAAGGAAAAGTAATGGATTCTATAGGACGACCGGTTGTAAATGCTTCAGTCTTTATTGATGATAAAAAAATGGATGTTAAAACTGATGATAAAGGCAGTTTTAAATTGAAATTGAAAAAAGCACCATTAAAGTTAATGTTTTTATCATCTGTTTATGGCGTTAAAGAAGTTGCTTATAATGGTGAAAAGGACTTGGAAGTTATTTACGTTAAGGATAGTATGAATATTAATTTGGCATTAAACCAACCTGTCCAAAAAAAGAAGAGAAAAAAGGAAAGAGCTCCGATGATGTTTAACACCGTTTACGACTATTTTAGAGCTAGGGTAAGTGGGGTTCAAGTTAGTGCAGATAATAGAGTTGTTATAAGGGGTATTACCAGTTTTAATAGCTCAACAGATCCATTGTTCATAGTTAATGGTTCACCTGTTAGTAACATCATTGATATAGATCCGAATCAAATAAAATCGGTAACCATCATAAAAGACTCCAAAGCCGCAGAGTACGGCGTTAGGGGTGCAAATGGAGTTATAATAATAAATTTAATGAAATAATGTATTGGTTAAACTAATATCAATTAGATAATGCCAGTACTAGAGTCAACCTACAAACCACCATTTTATCTCAAAAACGGGTATGTCACCACCGTTTATTCAGGACTATTTAGAAGTATTAGTTTAATACAGGAACGAGAACGCATCACATTAAACGACGGTGATTTTTTAGATTTAGACTGGAGTTTTTCCAAAGTAAAATCTAATAAACTCATTATTCTTTTACATGGACTGGAAGGTCACGGGCAACGACCTTATGTAACCGGTGCAGCTAAATTATTCAACGAAAATGGTATAGATGCTGTTTGCGTAAATTTTAGAGGCTGTAGTGGAGAAGACAATAGGTTTTATTACAGTTATCATTCCGGAGCGACGGGAGATTTAATTGAGGTCATTCAGCATGCCATTTCAAATAAAAACTATTCAGAGATATATTTGAAGGGAATAAGTCTTGGTGCTAATATTATTTTGAAATATTTAGGTGAAAGCAATAGCGTGCCAAAAGAAGTAAAAGCTGGTATAGCTGTATCTGTGCCATGTAATTTATCAGGTGCGGCCAAAGAACTACACGCTATTAAAAATAAGCTGTACCATGATCGGTTTTTAAAACCTTTAGTGAAAAGACTTCAAAAGAAGCAAGAACGTTTTCCAGATGAGATAAAGATTGAGGAGATAACCTCGATTAAAACACTACATGATTTTGATAATGTATACACATCTAAAGCACATGGGTTTAAAGATGCTGAAGATTATTATAAAAAATGTTCTAGCCTACAATTTCTTGATAACATTGAAGTTCCTACGCTAATCATAAATGCATTAAACGATTCGTTTTTATCCCCTGAATGTTACCCTGTGAAAAATGCCAAAGACAATACAAATGTGTTTTTAGAAATGCCTAATTATGGCGGACATTCTGGTTTTATTGATAGAAATAATGTGTACTATAATGAAAGGCGTGCATTTGAGTTTATTCAACAATTTAACTAGCGTTTTAGGCTCTCAGGAAATCCTTCAATAGCAATGTCCCATAATTCTGGAAGTACAAAATATATGAATAGTTTAAGAGTACAATAGAGATAATATTCATCACAATTCCTTTACTTATGATATGTGCAATTCTTAAGTAGCCTTAACCAAAAACGACAGCATTACGTGGAGTTGCTACAGGGAGCATAAAAGCACAATAGGCAATAATGCAGCTGCTGCGTAATAGCTTCAGTGATCCACCAAATAGCAATCCAAACGGTTGAAGCCAAAATACCATTGGCATCATCAGATAGTCCTTCAGGATTAAAGAATAATCTAATGATTATAAATAAAATAGGACCAAATATTTGGCCAATACGTTTTGAATTTATCATCTGTATTTTAAAACATTCAACCATTAAAAATAGGTTTATTTTTTTAGTAGGAACAAATAAAAGGTAGATGCATTAGATGTAAACAGAATAAAATAAGAATAACTTAAGGTGATTTTTAAAAATTAAAGCAATGTTAAAACAGATTTTTAGAGATTTATTGAAAATTATTTTTTCTATATTGAATAAAAATTTAATACTATGCCAACGTTCAACTTAAAAATTAATAACAAGAAACACATTGTTGAGGCTGATGCCGACACACCATTGCTTTGGGTTTTGCGAGATCATATTGGGCTTGTAGGCACTAAATTTGGTTGTGGTATTGGGCAATGCGGCGCATGTACTATTCATTTAGATGGTAGTGCTACAAGAAGCTGTTTGCTTCAAGTATCTCAAGTTGAAGATATGGAGATTACAACCATTGAAGGGCTTTCTGAACATAACGATCACCCTGTACAAAAGGCTTGGAAGGAAATTGATGTCCCGCAATGTGGTTATTGTCAAGCAGGACAAATTATGACGGCTTCTGCATTTCTTGATGAAAATCCAAATCCTTCAAGAGATGAAATTAGAAACGCCATGAACGGTAATATTTGCAGATGTGCGTCTTACAATAGTATCGAGGAAGCTGTAAAATTAGCATCAGAAAAAATAAGTTAATCCAATCATAACGAAGAAAATGAAACATACATTTAGTAGAAGGTCATTCTTAAAAACATCGGCATTAGCAAGTGGCGGTATGTTAATTGGGTTTAACCTGTTTAATGCCTGCAAATCAGATGTAGAGCTACCTGTAGATTTAAGTCAGCTTAATTATAAGGATTTCAACGCATACATTAAAATATCACCGGAAGGAAAAGTGACGATATACTCTGTTAACCCAGAAATTGGACAAGGGGTGAAAACATCTATGCCAATGATAATTGCTGAAGAGTTAGATGTTCCTTGGGAAGACGTTTACGTGGTTCAGGCACCTTTAGATACTGAAAATTTTAGTGGTCAAGTTGCTGGTGGTAGTCAATCTATTCGAAGAAGTTGGCAGCCCTTACGTGAAACAGGGGCTACTGCAAAACAAATGCTGGTAAATGCAGCTGCTGCACGCTGGGGCGTAGATGCCAGTACCTGTACTGCTAGCGCAGGTGTTATTACCAATTCCAACGGAGAAACACTTGGGTACGGCGATGTTGTTGAATCTGCAGCTAATTTAGAAGTTCCAGAAGAAATTACTTTAAAAGATCCAAAGGATTTTAAAATTATAGGTAAAGGAAAACGTAATGTTGATATCGATAAGATTACCACAGGAAAACCTTTATTTGGTTTAGATTATAAAGAAGAAGGCATGGTGTATGCTTCAGTTTTAAGACCTCCAGCTTTTGGGCAGGTTTTAGACTCTTATGATGCTACAAAAGCCAAAGCACTTCCTGGGGTTATAGATGTAATCACAATTGGCGAAAAAGCGCGAATGTTATTAAATGAAGGAAAACCAAATTGGAGTGTAAAATTAAGTACAACAGATAAAGTAGTGGTTATTGGAAATACAACGTGGGATGTTATAAAAGGAAAAAAAGCCATTACTGCCAATTGGAAAACAGATTCTGAATTAGAGAGTTCTGAAGATCATGATGTAAAATTACTAAGTTTATTAGAGGGTGAAACTTTTAAAACACGACGTAAAGACGGTAATGTGAAAAAGGCCTTTGCTGATGCCGATAAAGTTTTAGAACGTGTTTATGAATCTACATTTTTACCACATAATACTTTGGAGCCAATGAATTTCTTTGCCAATGTTACTGCTGATAAAGTGCATTTGGTTGGGCCAACCCAAACACCTGAAGCTGCCGCAAATGCTGTAGCAAGTATGTTAGGGCGACCTGTAGAAGATGTTCATGTAGATCTTACTAGAATGGGCGGTGGTTTTGGCAGACGACTTTACAATGACTATGTTTTAGAAGTAGCAGAAATTTCCGATGCTATAAAGAAACCAGTTAAGATGGTCTCTACCAGAGAAGATGATATGACTACTGGTGTGTATCGTCCTGCTAGTAAATATAAAATCGCGGCTTCTATAAAAGATGGAAAACTTACTGGATACCATCTTAAAGAAGCGTGCGTTAATAGTAATATGTATGGATTAATTCCTAACTTTTTCCCTGCTGGAGCTATTGAAAATTACCAAGTGGATAGTGCCCAATTAAAAAGTAATATTACTGTGGGTGCTTGGAGAGCGCCATATACCAATTTTTTAGCGAGTGCAGAACAAAGTTTTTTTGATGAGTTAGCAGAAGAGTTGGGTGTAGACCGAGTGCAACTACATATGGATTTGTTAGATAATGTAAAAAAGAATCCTGATGCAAAAATAGAGTACAGCCCAGAGCGATTGCAGGGTGTTTTAAAAATGGTGGTAGACAAATCCAACTGGGGTAAAACTGCAGATGGTGTTTATCAAGGCTTATCAGTTTACTATTGTCACAATACGCATGTAGCTGAGGTTGCAGATGTCACTATGGAAAATGGTATTCCAGTAGTAAAAAAAGTGACCTGTGCTATAGATTGTGGTATTGTAGTAAATCCGTTAGGTGCTATGAATCAAGCTAAGGGTGGTGTTTTAGATGGTATTGGTCACGCTTTGTATGCCGATTTTGGTTTTAAAAACGGTGTACCAACTGCCAATAACTTTAATTCCTATCAATTAATCAGAATAGGACAAACTCCTAAGGTAGACGTGCATTTTGTTGAAAGCGATATTGCGCCAACAGGATTAGGTGAGCCAACGCTGCCACCTGTAGGTGCTGCGGTTGCAAATGCGATTTACAAGGCCACAGGTAAGCGTTTAACGAAATTCCCCTATATGAATAATATGAATTCAAAATCCAGCATAGTAGGGTAACATTCACGATGACGCACGAATTTAAGAATATCATAGAAGAAGCTGTAAATGCTAAAAACAGAGGCTTAAAATCTGTTTTAGCCTCGGTAGTGGATTTAGATGGTTCTTCATATCGAAGACCTGGAGTACGTATGTTGATTATGGAAGACAACACAATGATAGGCGCCGTAAGCGGTGGCTGTGTAGAAAAAGAAGTGTTGTTACAGGCGCAGTCTGTTTTTAAAACGGGACAATCTAAAATGATGACTTATGATGGTAGATACCGTTTAGGATGTGAAGGTGTACTTTATATTTTATTAGAGCAAGTTAGTTTAGAGCCAACTTTTGAATCTTCTTTTTTTAAATGTTTGAATGACAGAAAACCATTTGATCTCATTTCGTATTATGAAAAGAAAGAAGGTGTTTTTGAAGGTGCAGGTTCTGAATTAAAAATAGGAAAGGATAAATTTAATATTTCTGAAAGATATTCAAAAAAAGAAGACAGCTTGGTTTTTCGTCAAGCGATGCCACCATGTTATAAGTTGATGATTATTGGCGCAGAACATGATGCCGTACAATTATGTCAATACGCTGCGATAACTGGTTGGGAAGTAGCAATTGTTGCAGGAGTTTCAGAATCAAAGTCGATAGATAACTTTCCTGGAGCAAAAACCTTAATCCCAACTACGCCTGAAAATTTAGATGTTTCATCTATTGATGATCAGACAGCTATCGTTTTAATGACGCATAATTTTGCTTATGATTTACGTCATTTAGTGGCCTTAAAAAACACAAACCCCAGTTATATTGGGCTTCTTGGACCAACGAAACGACGAGAAGATTTACTCTCTCAATTTATAGAATACTGCCCGGAAGTTTCAGATGGATTTTTGGATGTTATTCATGGTCCTGCAGGTTTGAATATTGGTTCAGAGACCCCACAGGAAATTGCTATTTCCATTATTTCAGAGATTTTATCTTTCACCAGAAAACGTAACCCCATATCACTCAGTAAAAAATTGGGAAGTATTCATTCGAAACGTTAGCCTTTGTCTAAATATTCAAATATCACCATAGCCATTTTAGCCGCAGGTGCATCGACTAGAATAGGAAGTTCTAAGCAGCTTTTAAAATGGGAGGACAAAACGTTACTTCAGCATGCAATTCACACAGCAAAACAAACTACAGTAAACAAAGTTATTGTAGTTTTAGGTGCCAACGCTGAGGTTATAGCTTCAGGAATTAAGGATTCATCTGTTTCAACTCTTATTAATAATGAATGGCAGCAGGGTTTAGGTAAATCTATTGCTTGTGTTTCTAATTTTATAATGAATTCAGAAGATAAAAGTGATGGTCTTTTGGTTCTGCTTGCAGATCAACCTTTTGTTACCACGGAACATTTAGATAAAATGATACTTCAGTTTGTTAAACATGAAAACGGTATTATAGCTACAGCCTACAACCCAAAACAAAAAGGGGTGCCTGTTCTATTTGATAAGTCATATTTTAAGGAATTATCTGAAATCACAGGTGATGACGGCGCAAAATCAGTACTAAAAAAGTATAGTGGGCAATTAGAGACAATTATACCAAATTTTGAAAATTATGATATAGATACAATGTCAGATTACAACCGTTTAAAAAAAACATGAGTATTGCATTTTTAACTATTCCGAGTGGATTGGTTAAATGTTATCACCCAAAAATTCCTGAAATTTTGAAGGATTTCCGTCTTCGTCACCAGTCAACAAATAATACACCATGCCAGCATCAGAGATGTCGGCTCTAAATTCCTTATGTTTTTTCATGCAGGTCCAAATCCAAGCAATATCAGGATTTTCATGATTTTTTAACCAATCCCAAACGCTCCAATCGTGTAATGAACTCCAGCCTTCATTAGAGTTGTTTTTATTATTCTGATCCTTAATCCTTTTGAATTTTATTTTATTATCACTTAGCTTCAAAACATCGTCAATGGTGTGATGATCTGGTCTTCTTAAATGGTTGTCATTATAGTTGCTGTGAGAAATAATATAAACATGAGACAAGGCTTCTATTTTTCCTTCATCTACAACCAATTTTACAGCGCGGTATAAAAATTCTGAAGGGCCCATATTTATGAAATATAAGGGGTCCTCTTTAGTAGATTTTTCTATTTCTTCTTTTAAATCTTTGATAGCCTCTTTTTTATGGGTTCCGACATCGAAGAATACATCTTCATTAAAGTTCCATTTTTCAATAGAACCGTCAACGCCCTCGTTCATGTAATTTCGCACAGTTGTATGCGCAGGCGACGGCATAAAATTATTATATGAAAAATGAACCAACTGGTCTTGAAGTTTCAGTTTTGCCAATATGGCAAGAGAAGCAGGTGTTGCACCCCAGTCATCAGGATCGGCGTAGTTATACTTTCCAGTATACTCTAGGTCAGGTTGGGCATTGCCATCTGCACTACATGCAATTCTATTAGCGTTGTAGCCTAGTGCTTGTGCTGCGGTAATATGAGGTAAAATCAATATAAATGTAAATACCAGCTTAAAAATGTGATTACTCAGTCTATCTTTTTTAAGCCAATATGTTTTTAATATTAAAATTTTGTGTTTCATCATTCTGCGTTTTTTGTGCAATAATCTCCAGTCACTCATTTCATAAGAATTTGTCTGGTTAATCAAATATATAGTAAAACCTATATTTTGATTTGTCCATGGGTAATTTGTAATACATTTTTAACCATTTAGTTTACAGATTAGTCAAAATTGAATAAACCTTCCACATCCTTCTCAAGTATTTTTGTGACCTTCAAACATTAATTGCTATATTTAGAATTATGAGTAAGTCGTCAATTGATAAAGCATTAACACCTGAGAAGTTCGAGAATTTAAAAACCAAAACCCCACCAATTAATAGTGCGGGATTAGGAGGTTTAAAGGCGGCAACAACTCACGCCATAAAATATATTAAACCAAGTAATATTCTTAAAATATCTAAAAACCTTAATCAAAAAGGTGGTTTTGATTGCCCTGGTTGCGCATGGCCAGATCCGGATGATGACCGTTCTTCTTTAGGTGAATATTGTGAAAATGGCTTGAAAGCCATGGCTGAGGAAATGCAAAACAAACTCATCAATCGAGAATTTTTTGCAAACAACTCCGTTGACTCGTTAGCTGAATTATCTGATTTTGAAATTGGTAAATCAGGCAGGTTGTCAGAACCAATGTTTTTGCCTGAAGGCGCCACACATTACCAGCCGATTTCTTGGGATGATGCTTTTGCTAAAGTAGCTGAGCATTTAAACGCGTTAAATAACCCTGATGAAGCGGTGTTCTACACGTCTGGTAGAACTACCAACGAGGCTGCATTTTTATACCAATTGTTTGTTAGGGAATACGGTACATCAAATTTACCCGATTGTTCTAACATGTGTCATGAAGCTAGCGGAAGTGCACTGTCTGAAACATTAGGTATAGGCAAAGGATCTGTAACTTTGGATGATTTATATAAGGCAGAATTGGTTATAGTTGTTGGTCAGAATCCTGGAACTAATCATCCGAGGATGTTGTCTGCTCTAGAAAAAACAAAGAAAAATGGAGGTAAAATTATAACGATAAACCCTTTACCAGAAGCTGGACTAATAAAATTTACCGACCCACAAAACCCCATTAAAATGTTAACAGGTGGGACAAAACTATCAGATGTTTTTGTACCTATAACGATTAATGGTGATGTGGCATTTTTTAAAGCACTACTATTAAAGCTTTTAGAAAAAGAGGAAGACACTGAAAATGTATTTGATAGAGCATTCATCGAAGAGTACACAAATGGTTTAGAAGATTTTATTTCAGATTTAAAAACTTTTAATTTTAATGATTGTTTAGCTGCATCAGGTGTTTCAAGAGAAACATTTGATGAAGTTTTTGACTTAGTTTTAAATAAAAACAAGATTATTATTTGTTGGGCTATGGGCTTAACACAGCATGAGAACGCAGTTGATAATATTCGCGAATTAGTGAATCTCTTATTGTTAAAAGGAAGTATTGGGAAGGAAGGCGCAGGTACCTGTCCCGTGCGCGGACATTCTAACGTGCAAGGGGATAGAACGGTTGGCATATGGGAGTCTGCACCACAGGCTTTTTTAGATAAAATTGAAGCTAAATACGGGTTTAAACCTTCACCAAAGCATGGATATAGTGTTATTGATGCGATTAAAGCAATGTATGAGAAGAAAGCTAAGGTGTTTTTCGGTTTAGGAGGCAATTTCATTTCTGCAGTACCAGATACGGCATATTCAGCACAGGCTATGGCGAATTGTAATTTAACCGTTCATGTAAGTACAAAATTGAATCGTTCGCATGTAGTAACGGGTAAAGAAGCTTTAATTTTACCCTGTTTAGGGAGGGCTGAAAAAGATTATCAAAAAACAGGCGTTCAAACTCAAAGTGTTGAAAACTCTATGGGTGTGGTGTCATCTACAAAAGGTGTTTTAGAACCATGTTCTGATACTTTAATGAGCGAAGTTGCTGTTGTTTGTGGTATAGCCGAAGCTACGTTAAAAGGGCGCTCTAAAATTAATTGGTTAGCTTACAGAGACGATTATAATTTGGTAAGAGACGATATTGCTGAAGTTGTTGCAGGGTTCGAAAACTTCAACACTAAAATAAAGCAGCCTTCAGGTTTTTACTTACCTAATGGTGCACGAGTACGAGATTTTAAAACTAAAACAGGAAAAGCAAACTTCAGCATTAATAAATTGCCAGATTGGAAATTAAAAGAAGGCGAATTGGTAATGATGACAATTCGAAGTCACGATCAATTTAATACAACTATTTATGGTCTAGATGATCGTTATCGTGGTGTTTTTAATGAAAGACGCATTATTTTTATGAATCGTGAAGATATGAAACTACGTAGTTTAGAGGAACATGAAGTTGTACATCTAAAATCAGAACATAACGGTGTGATTCGTAAAGCCAATAACTTTAAAGTAGTTGGTTACGATATTCCTAAAAATTGTTGCGCTACGTATTTTCCAGAAACTAATGTCTTGGTGCCTTTGGATAGTTTTGCTCATACAGCCAAAACACCTGCCTCAAAGAGTGTTAGGATAACGGTTGAGAAATGTTAATATTTCATCAAAAACACAAGCCTTAATTTTCTTATTAAATAATAATCTCTATACCAATTTGAGAATTATGTAATAATCATACATCTACGTAAATTTCTTAGTAAATTATCTTAAAAAATAAGTATAAATACTTAGTTTTGTTTCTAAATACGTAATTATGCAGCATATAATTGTAGTTGGAAACGGCATGGTGGGTTATAAGTTTTGTGAAAAATTTGTGGCCCAAGAAGCGTTTAAAGACTTTAAAATTACTGTTTTTGGGGAAGAACCAAGACCAGCATATGATAGGGTTCATCTTAGTGAGTTCTTTGAAAGTCAAAATGCCAAAGCTCTAGAGATGGCACCTGTTGAATGGTATACTGATAATAATATCGATTTAATTACAGGAGAACGTGTTGCGGATATCAATAGAAGTTCGAAAACCATAACTACAGCAAAAGACCGTGAGTTTTCATATGACTATTTGGTGCTCGCCACTGGATCTTCACCTTTTGTGCCACCAATTAAGGGTGTTGAAAAGGAAGGGGTGTTCGTATACAGAACTATTGAAGATTTAGAAGGAATGCTTGCTTATGCTGCTAAACTAAAGGCTGAAAAGCCCAATGCTAAGGCGGCAGTTTTAGGTGGGGGATTGCTAGGTCTAGAAGCTGGTAAAGCTGTAATGGATATGGGATTGGAACCTCATATTGTTGAATTTGCACCAAAATTAATGCCGAGGCAATTGGATTCTAGAAGTTCTCAAGTATTACAATTGAAATTAGAGTCTATCGGATTAAATATTCATTTAAGTAAGGCAACAAATCAGATTTTAGGAAACGGTCGTATTACGGGTATGGAATTTGGAGAAGACGATATGTTAGATGTTGATATGCTTATCGTTTCTGCAGGAATAAGACCAAGAGATGAGTTGGCTAGAGCATGTGGGTTGGAAGTTGGTGTTCGTGGTGGTGTAATTGTTGATAATAGGATGAAAACTTCAGATGATGCGATTTATGCTATTGGTGAAATCGCCCTATACAATCAAATGATTTATGGTCTAGTAGCCCCAGGTTACGATATGGCAGATATTGCGGTTCAGCAGATATTAGGGAATGCAGATAAAGTGATGCCGGCAGATATTGATATGTCTACCAAATTAAAATTAATTGGTGTTGATGTGGCGAGTTTTGGTGAGCCGTTTATGCCTGCAACAAAAGGGCATTCCATCATTTTTGAAAATAAAACACAGCATTTATATAAGCGAATTAACGTTAGTCATGATGGTAAAAAGCTACTAGGCGGAATTCTAGTGGGTGATGCAGCAGATTATAGTATGTTGCATCAAGTATACCTAAATGGTATGGCTATACCAGAAGATCCTGCAAAGTTAATTTTACCTACAAATGAAGGGGGTGCATTACTTGGTGACGTAATGGATTTGCCAAATGAGGCACAGATATGTTCTTGCGAAAGTGTTACCAAAGGTCAGATTTGTGGTGTAATTGAAAATGGAGATGCCAAAGATTTAGGGGATGTGGTAAGTTGTACAAAAGCTGGAACAGGTTGTGGTGGTTGTAAACCTATGGTTGCAGATTTAACTAATGCCACGCTTAAATCTTTAGGTATTGAGGTTAAGGATTCTATTTGTGAGCATTTTGACTATAACAGACAAGATTTATATAAAATAATCCAAGTAAAAGGATACCAAAAGTTTAATGAAGTGCTAGATAATTATGGTAATGGTGGTCATGGTTGCGAATTGTGTAAGCCGCTAGTTGCTTCCTTAATGGCAACAATTCATGCTGATACCGCCAATAAGGAATACGCCATACAAGATTCAAATGACAGGTTTTTAGCTAATATTCAGCGAAACGGAACATATTCGGTTGTGCCAAGGGTTCCAGGAGGAGAGATTACTCCAGATAAACTCATTGCTCTTGGTGAAATAGCTAAGAAATATGACCTCTATACTAAAATCACTGGAGGTGTCCGTATCGATTTATTTGGAGCTACTTTAAATCAGCTACCTTTGATTTGGAAAGAATTAATCAGTCACGGTTTTGAAAGTGGTCACGCTTATGGTAAATCTTTAAGAACTGTAAAAACCTGTGTGGGTTCTACTTGGTGTCGTTATGGTATGGATGAAAGTGTGAGTTTTGGAATTGAATTAGAAAATCGATACCGAGGCATACGCGCCCCTCACAAAATTAAAGGTGGCGTTTCTGGTTGTATCCGAGAATGCGCCGAAGCACGCGGAAAAGATTTTGGTTTAATTGCTGTTGAAGGAGGCTGGAATTTATATGTTGGAGGCAATGGTGGTGCAAACCCAAGACATGCCGAATTATTTGCCGAACAAATAGATAACGAAACGGTAATTAAATATTTAGACAGATACCTAATGTTTTATATGCGAACTGCTAAACCTCTACAACGAACTGCCGCGTGGCAAGAAAAGTTGGAAGGAGGATTAGAGTATTTGAAAGAAGTAATTATTGATGACAAATTGGGAATAGCTGAGGACTTAGAAAAAGAAATGCAAACTTTGGTGAATAAGTTTGAATGTGAGTGGACACAAGCTGTAAACGATCCTGAAATGATGAAACGTTTCAATCATTTTGTGAATAGCGAAGAGGATGACGATAACATTGTTTTTGTCCCAATGAGAGATCAGAAAATGCCAGAACCTTGGGTTTAATCAAAAGTTTTAAAACTTAAATGATAATGGAAGAAATTCTAGAAAAATACGAAGCTACCAAATTAGAGGATGTAAAAGTTTGGTTTAAAGCAGCAAATGTAAATGACTTTCCTAAAGATGGTGGTGCCTGTATAAAGTATAAGGATAAACAAGTTGCTGTATTTAATTTTGAAAGATTGGGCAAGTGGTATGCATGTCAAAATTTATGTCCGCATAAAATGGAAATGGTGTTAAGTAGGGGAATGATTGGTGACGATAAGGGCATCCCCAAAGTGGCTTGTCCTTTACATAAAAAAACCTTTTCATTAGAAAATGGTGAAAACTTAAATGGAGATTTAAAAGCCATTGCAACTTACCCAGTTATGATTAAAGAAGATTATGTTTATGTTGGCTTTTCTGAATAAATCATTAAATAAATACGCCAAAGCAAGCAGTAATTATAAGTATGCTTTACAAGGTTATTAAATTACTAAGGCAAAATTGTAATCATTCCATGCTTTTACTGCAAGTGCTTTGGTGAATTTATTTAATACGATGGGAACCTAGATTGCAAATTAAAAATACATACTGTAATATTTAATTAAAAAAATGAATTATGTATCTTGGCTATCACAGAATATAATTCAAAAAGATATATGAAACCCACACGTTTTGAAACTGCTATTGCACTTATAGATAAGGCGAATTCTGAGGATATTAATACTTATGATATTGCAGGGATAAAATATCCTAAAGAATTGTTGTATTCCCAACGTATGACGCGAAAATTACTCCAGTTTAAACCCAATGCGTCTAAAGCTTTACAAATTGCGGCGAGGGCGCAGCATATATGTCGATGGAAGATTCCCAGAGATGAATATCCTATGGATCGGGTTGGCTACTTAAAATGGCGAGAGACCTTAAAAAAAATGCATGCTGATTTAACTTCTGATATTTTGAAAAAAGTTGGGTATGACGATGAATTTGACTCTAGAATTAGAAAAATTATCCTGAAAAAACTCATAAAAAAAAATGAGGAGTCACAGGCTCTAGAGGATACTATTTGTTTGGTGTTCCTAGATTATTATTTCGAAGAGTTTGCTGAAAAACATCCAGATGAAAAAGTAATTGATATTCTGCAAAAGACTTGGGTAAAAATGAGTGATGAAGGTCGACAAGAAGCCTTAAAACTTAATTTCTCAGAAAAATCTTTGACTTTGGTGAAACAAGCAATCTCTTAAAGCTTCTCTTGTATGGCAAACAATGGCAATTCATTAGACCAAAGGACTTTTGATAAATTACGCCGTTTGTATATTATCGGTTTTAGTACCATTGCACTTTCTGTGATTTTAAGTCAGATTTTAATTCGTAAGCATTTAAGTGCTCAAGAAAGTGACTCAACTGTTATAAATATTGCGGGTAGACAACGAATGCTGAGCCAAAAATTAGCCAAAGATGCGGTTTCTCTTTTAACTTTAAAGAGACATGAAGATAGATTCATTATTAAAGAAGATTTAAAACAAACTTTAAAACTTTGGGGGCTTTCACACGATGCACTTCAAAATGGTAATGATAGCTTAGGTTTGCCAAAGCAAAATTCAAAAGAAGTTAATGCTAAATTTAAAGTGCTCAATCCTATTTTTGATTCTATAAAAGATGCTTCAAAATCTATAATTACTAAAATTGAAAATGTACCGTCAATACCTGTAGATAGTTATATTTTAGATATTGAAAAAATTAGAAATCATGAAGGTGAGTTTTTGGTACAAATGGATGCCATAGTTAACCAATACGATAAGGAGGCGGAAGAAAAAGTGGCATGGTTAGGTAAGCTGGAGCTATGGTTAATGGCATTAACATTACTTATTTTATTAGGTGAGTTTATATATATATTTTGGCCCGCTGCAAAATCGGTACGTATAACACTTAAAGAATTGTTGTCTGCCGAAAGTAAAGCTAAAAAGATGGCTTTTGATGCCGATGAATTAAGTAAGGAAAAAGAAAAATCTATCCAAGAGTTAAGTGGGCTAACGCGTGCTATGGATGACACCTTGTTTTTTGCGAGAATAGCCCCTAATGGTACGTTAATTCATATGGGTAATAAATTTTCCAGATTATTTAAATTCTCTAAAGTTACTAATAATGCCTTATTTTGGAATGTGTTATCCTCAGTTGAAACCGAGCGAGAAACAATTGAAAATATTATTACCAACAATAAAAAAACAGGATGGCAAGGTGAGGTAAAGGCAACTTGTAAAAATGGAAAAGATGTATGGTTGGAAATGGCAGTAATCCCATTTAGTTCGCTTGAAGAAAAATCGGAATTGTTGATAATAGCCTCTGAAATAACAGAACGAAAAGCTGCTCAACTAGAAATTGACCGATTGACAAAAAAGAGTTTTGAGGAAAAGATGAGTCAACAAAAAATTATCTCTAGTAAGATAATTGAAAACCAAGAGAAAGAGCAAAACCGAATTGCTAAAGATGTACATGACGGTATAGGGCAAATGCTAACGGGTTTAAAATATAATCTAGAAAGTATCGATACTAAAGATGTTGAAAAAGCAACAACTAAAATCGAGCATTTAAAAGAGCTGACTTCAAATATTATTAAGGGCGTTCGTACGGCAACATTTAATTTAACACCTCCAGAATTAACAGATCATGGTATTGTTCCAGCCCTAACAAAGTTAACACAAGAGTTGGCACGATTAACTGGTAAGGAAATTGTGTTTTTTAATAAAACCGATTTCAATCAGCGAATGGAATCGCTAGCTGAAATAAATGTATACCGTATTGTACAAGAAGCGGTTAATAATGCCATTAAATATGCAGAATCTTCACATATAATTGTATCGCTGTCGCACAGTGCTAAAATGCTTAGTATTGTTGTAGATGATAATGGTAAAGGGTTTAATCCTGATAAAATAAAACGTGTAAAAACGGGAGATGGTGGTATGGGAATGACGTTTATGAAAGAACGTATTAAATATATTGACGGACGCTTGTTTGTAACCTCTGAAGAAGGCAAAGGTACTAGAGTTACTTTAAATATACCCTTATTGTAAATGTGTAATGTGTTAGAAGGAGCTAATTCTTTTATCAATTATACTATTGGTAGTTACTAACCAATACTATATATTATAATATATCAAATGTTTTAACATGAAGATTTTTAATTGTCCTAATTGTAATGTCACAGTGTATTTTGAAAATTCAAAGTGCATAAATTGTAACTACGCTTTGGGATATAATTGGTATTCAGATAGTTTTGTAATTCCTCAAAGTTTTAACTCACAATCTAATAACCAACTAAAGTTTTGTAAAAATTTTGAACATTCGGTATGTAACTGGTTAATTCCTCAATCTTCTCAAGATCTGTTTTGTAAAGCTTGTATGCTCAACAGAAAAGTGCCAAACGTTGCAGATGTTGATAACTATAAAAAATGGCAAAAACTAGAAATTGCAAAACACAGATTGATATATCAATTAATTAAATTGAAGTTACCTATAGCGTCTAAACTCACAAGTGATACTGGTATTGCTTTTGATTTTCTTTCTGCAAATAATAAGGAAAATAAACTTACAGGTCATTCAGATGGGGTAATTACAATTCTCCTTTCCGAGGCAGATTCTGTCCATAGAGAACAGCTCAAAGCACAGATGGGTGAATGTTATAGAACTTTACTAGGCCATTTTAGACATGAGATAGGACATTATTATTGGTTGCAATTATTTGATGAATCCAATATAATTGATTTTAGAAATCTATTTGGTGATGAGCGTCAGGACTACGGAGTAGCTTTAGACAATTATTATAAAAATGGAGCGCCGCAAAACTGGAATTTAAACTTTATTAGTAAGTATGCTAGCGCCCATTCATGGGAAGATTGGGCTGAAACTTGGGCGCATTATCTGCATATCATGGATACACTGGAAACAGCTCATGCTTTGGGTATTTCTTTTAAATGTAATCCCATTTCTAGCGATGTTAATGCAAGAGGATTTATAAACCCTTATTTAGAAACTGATTTTAAGGTTATTTTCGATGCGAGTATTGTGTTAACGTCTGCAGGAAATAGTATAAACAGGTCTATGGGTTTACCTGATATTTACCCATTTGTAATTCCTTCATCCGTTTATGAAAAATTGAAGTTTATTCATGATGTATTGCAGAATAGAAGCTATCATTTAGCTAACTGAAATGAATTAACAAATTTAAACTTTAGTGCATAATGAAAAGAAAACTAATTAGTTCCGGTTCCACATTCGAAGAAAAAATCGGTTATTCCAGAGCAATTGTTCAAGGTGATTGGGTTTTTATGTCAGGAACCACGGGGTATGATTATAAAACTATGACAATTAGTGATGACATTGTTGAACAGACAGAGCAATGTTTAAAAAACATAAAGAATACTTTAGAAGAGGCTGGTGCCCATATGTCGGATATTGTAAGAGTCACCTATATTCTGCCAAAGGTTGATGAGTTCGAGAAATGTTGGCCTATACTTAAAAAGTACTTCGGGCACATAAAACCAGCTGCAACTATGTTTTCTGCTGATCTTGCCAATGAAAAAATGAAAATTGAAATACAAGTTACAGCTTTAAAAGCTTAAAATTACGTAATGTTACTTAATTTCTTAAATTTGTAAGACTAATGCTTTTTTATGGATAAAATTAATGTTGTTCTTGCTGATGATCATATTTTGGTAAGGGATGGAATTCGCGCACTTTTAGAAGACCAAGTAGGTATTGACGTAATTGATGAAGCCTCAAATGGTATTGAGGCTTTAGAGGTGCTACAAAGAAATCAACCTCACATATTGATTGTTGACATTCGAATGCCTGAAATGAATGGTATTGAAGTTGTTGGCGAGGTAAAAAAGTCATTTCCAGAGGTAAAAACATTAGTGTTATCAATGCACGATTCAGAGGAGTATGTGGTTCAGGCTATTAGATCCGGAGCGGATGGGTATTTACTTAAGGGGGCAAGTAAAGAGGAGTTTTTAAAAGCATTAACCAAAGTAGCATCTGGCGGAAAATATTTTACAGGTGATGTGTCTGCCATTATCATGAATAATTTTGTAAATGGTGAATCTTCTTCGATGTCGTCTTCCAAAATTGAAGTCAAAGTAGACCCATTTAAACTAACTAAACGAGAAAAACAGATATTAGAGCTTGTATTGCAACTTAAAAACAACAAGGATATTGCCGAGGAACTTCAAATTAGTAAGCGTACTGCTGAAGTACACCGTTTCAATCTTATGAAAAAAATGGAAGTAAAGAATCTTATGGAATTAAGCAATAAAGCCAAGGATTTTGGGTTGGTTTGATACTTTACTATTTATTAGGGATTTCTGTTTCTAATTTTAATAAATTTTCAAAATCAACATTCTTAAATTAACAACTTCACATAAATTTTATATTACTTAATTTTTAACACATAAATTAAGTATAAATACGTAGTTTTGATGTATTGAGAAGTGTGCCTAAATAAAAATTACACTTTTATCACTAAAAGAAGGCTCTAAATGATACAAAGCAAAGTAAAAACTACCTGTTCCTACTGCGGTGTTGGTTGCGGTATTGTTGTTAAAAAAGATAATAACAATAAAGTATTTGTGGAAGGAGATAAAGATCATCCCGTAAATAAAGGCATGCTCTGTTCTAAAGGTATGAATTTGCATTACGTAGCTAACGATACTTCAGATAGAATTATGTATCCTGAAATGCGTTGGAGTCGTTCGCATCCAAGAGAGCGTGTAAGTTGGGATGATGCATTGGACAGAGCTGCGAGTGTTTTTAAATCTATTATAAAAAAATATGGTCCAGACAGTGTTGGGTTTTATGTGTCTGGGCAAAGTTTAACCGAAGAATATTACATCGCCAATAAGCTTACTAAAGGATTTTTAGGCACTAATAATATTGATACTAACTCTCGCTTATGTATGAGTTCTGCTGTGGTGGGATACAAAAAAACATTTGGGGAGGATAGCGTGCCTATTTCTTACGCAGATATTGAATTAGCGGATACATTTTTGATAACGGGAGCCAATCCTGCTTGGTGCCATCCAATATTATTTAGAAGATTAGAAAAACATAAAGAGGAAAACCCAAATGTAAAAATCATTGTAGTTGATCCCCGAAAAACTGATACTGCAAATTTTGCTGATTTACATCTTAAATTAGTTCCAGGTACCGATGTTCTGCTTTATAATGCTATTGGAAGATGCTTGTATAAAAGTGGTCTTATTGATGAGGTTTTCATAAAGAACTTTACAGAAGGCTTCGAAGATTATAAGGATGTCATATTATCAACATCATTAAAAGAGGCGTCTAAAATATGCGGTGTAACAGAAGGTGATATTAAAAAAGCTGCAAATTATATTGGTTTATCCAAGGGGTTCATTAGCATGTGGGCTATGGGGCTTAATCAAAGCGTCGTGGGTACTGATAAAAATGTATCGCTTTTAAACTTGTCATTAATTACTGGTCAAGTTGGAAAACCTGGTTCAGGACCATTTTCACTTACCGGGCAACCCAATGCTATGGGTGGTAGGGAAGTTGGTGGAATGGCAAATCTTTTGGCAGTGCATAAAGATTTAGCGAATGAAGAACACAGACGGGAAGTTGCCCAGTTTTGGGGTGTAGATGAAATAAACCCAAAGCCCGGACTCACAGCTACTGAAATGTTTGATGCTTTAGAAAATGGGCAAATGAAAGCTATTTGGATTGCCTGTACAAATCCATTAGTTAGTTTGCCTAATCTAAATCGTATTGAAAGCGCAATGAAGAACGCGAAATTTGTAGTTGTTCAGGATATTTCGTTTAAATCTGATACCGTTGAATTTGCAGATTTAGTGCTGCCTGCTGCGGCATGGTTGGAAAAGGAAGGTACAATGACAAATTCTGAAAGACGAATTTCATATTTACCAAAAGAAATTGACGCTCCAGGAGAGGCACGACCAGACGTTGAAATTTTTTGTGATTTCGCACAACGAATGGGCTTTAGGGGTTTTAACTTTAATAATTCCAGCGAAATATATGACGAATATGCGGCAATGACAAAAGGCACTAATATTGATGTATCTTTTTTAAATTATGATAGACTAAAAAACGAAGGTACATTTCAGTGGCCGGTACCAGAGCATAAACCTGAAGGAACCCCGCGCTTATTTCTCGATAAAAAATTTTACACGGCTTCGCAGAAAGCAATTTTTAATATTCCTAGCAAAACCTATAATACGTCGGTACAACCAAATGCCAATTATCCTTTAATTTTAACAACGGGACGTGTACGCGATCAATGGCATACTATGACCAAAACTGGTAAGGTATCAAGGTTAAAAACACATTACCCAAAACCTGTTTTGGAAATTAATCCAGTAGATGCTTATTTGTATAAGATAAAAGATGGTGACGTAACCGAAATACGTGGAGAAAATGGGGTAGTACGAGTGCGGGCTAAGGTTACAGATACCATTAAGAAAGGGGTTGTTTTTTTACCCATGCATTGGGGCAAACAATTGAGTAATGACCTGAATAGAGCAAATAATTTAACCAACACTCTTGTAGATCCAATATCCAAAGAACCTGATTTTAAGTTTACCCGTGTTGCTGTGTTAAAATATAAAAAGCCAGTAGAAAAAATAATAATTGCCGGCGCTGGAGCTGCGGCTTTTAGGTTTGTTCAAAACTATCGAGAGCAAAATGAAAGAGATGAAATTCATGTGTTTTCAAAAGAGCCAAATTTATTCTATAATAGAGTTCTGCTGCCAGAATATGTCACTGAAGAATTGACTTGGGAACAACTTTTAAAAATTAAAAAACTAGAACTTAATAAACTTAATATCCATCTGCATCCTGAGACTACAATTTCACAAATTGACAAGGAAAAGAAAATTGTAAAAGATAGCAATGGTGAAACTCATGCGTTTGATAAACTCATTTTAGCAACAGGAAGTCGCGCATTCGTACCAAAAGATGTTCAGATTAATTTACCTGGACGTTTTACCATGCGAAATAAAATTGATGCAGATCAATTTAAGGCGCATTTAGAAGCAACAGGATTGCCGCCAGAGGAGCAACATGTGGTTATTGTTGGCGGTGGATTGCTTGGACTTGAGCTGGCAGCTGCCATGAAACACAAAAACGCTAAAATCACTATTGTACAAAGAGGATCTCGTTTAATGGAACGTCAATTGGACAAGGTGTCAAGTAAACTTTTAGCCTTGGATGTGCAGGAACGGGGCATTCAAATTTATTTTGATAATGAAGTAAGTACCGTCTTTGATGATGAAGATACGGGAGAGTTAAATATCACATTAAAAAGTGGAAAGTTCATTACTGCAAATGCTATTGTTTACGCCATAGGAACCATTCCAAATATTGAAATTGCAAGAGAAAATGGCATTAAATGCAGAAGAGGTGTAATTGTAAATCAGTACTTACAATCATCTCACCCAGATATATTTGCTATTGGCGAAATAGCTGAATTTAATAATCAATTGTTTGGTATAACTTCAGCTGCCGAAGAACAAGCAACTATTCTAGCTAATTTTATTGCTGGAGATATAAGCGGTGTATATAATGGTTCGGTATTGATGAATATATTGAAGTTCAATGATTTGAATTTGTGTAGTATTGGAGAGATAAATGTTCCTGAAAATGATGATAGTTTTGAGGAAATTATTTTTACCGACATAAAGAAACGTTATTATAAAAAGTGTATTGTAAAAGATGATTTGTTGGTTGGGGCAGTTTTAATGGGTGATAAAAATGAATTTGCTGAATTTAAAACCATGATAGAGAGCAAAATTGAAATGGCCGATAAACGCGATACCTTATTAAGAGGTTCATCTAATAACGAACCTGTTCTTGGAAAATTAGTTTGTTCCTGCAGTCAAGTTGGTTCAGGAAATATTGAAGATACTATTGCAAAAGGCTGTACAGATTTTACAGAGCTATGCAATAAAACTGGAGCTGGTTTAGGGTGTGGTAGTTGCAAAAGCGAAGTTCGTGAAATACTTATGAGTTCTAAAAATTTAGTGTAATGGAAGAGCGCTATAGATTAATGGTTAACGGGGGTGTATTATCTCCAGGAGAGTTAAAATACATCTGTGAAGCTGCTGAAGGTTTAGGTTTAGATGCTATTTCTTTTGGCTCGCGACAAGATATTATTTTTCCCGAGAAAATAGATGAAAGTAAATTTGTTCAGTTTGATAAAATTCAATTTGTAAAACCGAAACGAGATGGTGTAGAAAACATTGCTTCATCTTATGTTTCAGCAGAAATTTTACCTAGTACGTCATGGCTAACAAGCGACCGTTATTTATATGTTTTAGAACAGTTTAAACATAAGCCTAAATTAAGGATAAATGTTATTGACCCCAAACAGCGTTTGGTGCCTCTATTTACTGGTAATGTAAATTTTATAGCTTCGGAACATGATGACTATTGGTACTTATACTTAAGACTTCCTGGATGGACAAAAACGGAAATGTATCCCGCATTAATTTACAGTTGGGATATGGATAAAATTGAACTGGCGATAGAGCATATTTTAATAGAAGAACCAGAAACAATTGATACTGTTTTTGAGCTTGTAAATGATGCCGTAGATGCTAATAATAGAACGGTTGATAAACCTTTGGAAGTACCGTTTTATCCATTTCCTTACTATGAAGGTATGAATAGAATAGGTACCGACCGTTATTGGTTAGGATTGTATTGGAGGAATAACCGTTACGATTTACCTTTTTTAAAGGCCATGTGCGATATGTGTTCTGAAAATAAGATTGGTAAAATTTCAATCACACCTTGGAAATCTTTTATAATTAAAGGAATTCCTCAAAGTGCCAAACTACACTGGGAGAAGCTTTTGGGTAAGTTTGGTATTAATGTGCGTCATTCTATGCTAGAGATGAATTGGCATGTACCAGTAAACAATCAAGAAGCACTAAACCTTAAGAGATATTTGGTTTCTAATTTCGATCAGAATGATATAAGTACGTATGGACTAACATTTGGTATCACAAGTCATGATAGTGATACCTATAATTTTACTTCGATAGTTATTGAAAAAAATAAACAGCCAGAGTCTGTAAGGAATTTCAAAATAAGAGATACGTACAATCTATTATATGCTAAGAATTTCGACCCGAATACACGAGAATATATTATGCATGTACAAGACATAGATAAAGTAGAACTTCCTGGGTTATTGATGGAACTGAGTCAGTTGTATTTTGAACAATTAGGATCTGAAAATGGAGAAGATGACAAGGCTTCTGTCAAAAAAGAAACTATAGAGGAAGATGTTTACCAATGTTCTGAATGTATGACTGTGTATAGCGAAGTATATGGGGATGTAACACAAGGTGTTGCCCCAAACACAACTTTTGAAAAATTACCTAAAACTTACCAATGTTCACTTTGCGAAGCTCCTAAAAGTAGCTTTGAGAAGAAGGTTTTGGTAAAGCAGAATTAATATTTAAAAAGTTTTATCCACCAATGGTAATCATACTTCTATTATTGTTGTGAAGTTTGGGTTCTTGGAGTTTCTCGAGCGTATCCATGCCTCCTCGAACTTTAAATTTTGCTTGTACTGCTTTTTGAATTATAGGTTCAATAGGATTGCCTGCACGAAGTGTGGTGAGCAAATCAGATTCACCAGATGAAAATAAACAGTTTTTTAATTGACCATTAGCAGTTAAGCGCAGTCTGTTGCAAGAATCACAAAACGGATTCGTTACCGAACTGATAATTGCAAAACTCCCTTTAAATCCTTTTATTTTATAATTTTTAGAGGTGTCATTTGGCGCATCTTTTAAACGTAAAATGTCATCTTCAGAAAAAGTTTTATTTACATAGTTCATGACTTCTGCATACGATACCATTTTACTCATATCCCATTTGTTGCCATCAAAAGGCATAAATTCTATAAAGCGAACTGAGATTGGTAAATCTTTAGTGAAATTAATGAAATCGATAATTTCATTATCATTAAATCCTTTTATTAAAACGGCATTTACTTTAACCGTAAATCCTTCTTTAACTAGTAATAAAATATTGTCGTAAACTTTTTGAAATTCATGACGACGCGTAATATGTTTAAATTTTGAAGGGTCTAAAGAATCTAAACTCACATTTATTTTATTTACGCCGTTTGCTTTAAGTACATCAATAAATTTGTCAATGATAACAGCGTTTGAAGTGATAGATAATTCCACAGGAAGCGTAGCGAGCTTCTCTAAAATTACAGGAATATCTTTTCTAATTAAAGGCTCTCCACCAGTTAACCTGATTTTGGTAACACCATGATCTACAAAAGTTTTAGCGATTTCATAAATTTCCTCATAAGTCATTAAATGACTTTTAGAGGACAACTTTACACCTTCTTCGGGCATGCAATATGTGCAACGTAAATTACAACGCTCTATCAACGAAATACGGAGGTAAGCATGGTCTCTACCATGTGAATCTTTTAATATGTTTTTATTCTTACTCATACCTTCGCTCTGTTTAATTGTTGAATCGTTGATAGGTGTAATCGCCTAAACAATTTAACAACTCCACGAATAAACATTTTAGTCATGTCTAGCACCTTTTAAAATTCTAAAACTATGTAGTATGGCTGGAAATATAGCATCCATTGATTCTTTTGCACCATTCGTTGAACCTGGTAAGGCCAAAACTAAAGTGTCACCAATAGTACCCGCTATGCTTCTTGATAACATGGCAAATGGCATGCGCTCTTGTCCATAACTTCTAATAGCTTCCTCAATGCCTGGAATGCGTCTATCTAAAATGGGAAGAAGCGCTTCTGGAGTAACATCTCTTCCTGATAATCCTGTGCCTCCTGTATAAATTACCATATCAATACCTTGTTCTTGATAGTATTTTGCTTTTTGTTGAATGACTTCTTTCTCATCAGGAATAATGATATATTCATTAACCTTCACATCGCAACTTTCAAGTTTGCTAATTATAGCTTTTCCTGCTCTGTCTTCTTTATGACCAGCAGAAATAGTATCGCTACACACTACAACAGCAGCGTTTAAATCTTTTCTGAAGGAGTCTTTAAAATCAGATTTCCCACCTTTTTTAGTCAAAAGTTTAATAGCGTGAATTTCTATGCCTTTATCTATAGGTTTTAGCATGTCGTACATATTTAAAGCTACAACACTAGCACCATGCATCGCTTCAACTTCAACACCTGTTTTGTAAATGGTTTTTACGGTAAATAAAACCGTAATTTCTAATCCATCAATTTTATATTCCACCCCAGTAAACTCAATAGGTAAGGGGTGGCAATCGGGTAATATATCTGGTGTGCGCTTTACACCCAAAAGTCCAGCTGCTTTGCTCATAGCAAATACGTTTCCTTTTGGAACGGTATCGTTTTTAATAGCCTCGATTGTTTCAGGTTTACTGACTTTGACGATTGCTTGTGCAACTGCAGTTCTTAGTGTTGTTACTTTGTGTGTTATATCGACCATTTTGGGATTTGTTATTTATTATTGAAAATTGATTATTTCCTGCTTGCTGTCTTTCTGGATGCCATAAAGATTGCTGTTAATTCACTAGATTCTTTTAAAAGGAAATCTATTTTGTCTTTTTGAATTAAATTTTCATCTAAAGCAAACTCTAACCAAAAATTCGATTCATCAACTTCTTCAATCACAATGCTAATTTTCGCAACAAAACTTGCTTTTGATTGCGCTATACAAGTAGCTCTGTAATTTGCTGCAACAGATGTAGAACACCTAATAAGCTGACCTTTGATATGATTTGCTAAATATTCATTCGGCAATAGTTTTGTTAACTTCACGCAGTTATGGGCAAATAATTTAGTTCGTTTTTTTAAAGCCTCTTTCATAAAAAATGAATTATAGGGTATGAGTAATAATAATCAATTATAATTAGTCAATAATCAATTATTAACCTTCCATTGATGACTTTCATCTTCAAAAATCTCTTTTCCAAACACAGGAACATCAGCTTTAATGGCTTCAACTATATATTCTAAAGCTTCAAAAACTACTTTTCGTCTTGGTGATGATACAAAAACAAAAAGACAAATTTCACCTGCTTTTACGGTACCTAAACTATGATAAATGTGCATACACGTTAAGTCGAATTTTTCAAAAGCTGATTCTCGTATCTCATGGAATTTTTGATTTGCCATATCTTCATAAGCAGTATATTCAATAGCGGAAACCGTTTTACCATCAATCTCATCTGCACGTACTTGTCCGAGGAAAATATTGTGCGCGCCAATACTTGTCTTGGTTTGGTGTTTATAAATAGAATTCCCTATAAACTCTGAAGTTATCGCACCTTCTTTGAAAACGCTTTTCATTGGTTTTTTATCTTTCATTAGATAGTAATTTATTATGTTCTTTTAAATAATTGTTTATTTCTGAAGCACCTTGAGGTATACTAAAACAATTATTAATATTTAATCCTTGCAATACTTTTACGGCATGTTTACTGCGCATTCCAGATTTACAAAAAAGGGCTTTCTTTTGTGATAAATCAATTTTATGCAAACTAGTTTCTAATTCACTTAATGGAATATAGGTAACGTCTAAATTGTCTACTTTAGGTTGTTCGTGTAATTCTCTAACATCAATAAACTGAACGTTTTTTTCTGAAATCATCGCGGATATTGAAACTTCTATGACTTCGATTTCACAGCCTATATTGATTTGCTTATTCTCAAAACTATCTTGCTCATCTAAAACGGATTGAATGCTAGTTTCGTTTCTGTTTATTTTTAAAGTTGACGTTTGGGATGTCAAAGCATTATAGCAAAGCAATTTCCCTGAAAGTACATTACCAATACCTAAAATGATTTTTAAAACTTCGTTGGCTTGCATACTACCAATTATTCCAGGAAGCACCCCTAAAACACCAATATCAGAGCAATTAGGAACAGCATCTTTTTGTGGTGGGTTGGGGAAGAGGCATCGGTAACTCGGTCCGTTTTGAAAATTGAAAACAGAAACCTGCCCTTCAAATTTATAAATGGCGCCAAAGACTAGAGGTTTGTTTGTAATGATGCAGGCATCATTTACCAAATAACGTGTTTCAAAATTATCAGAGCCATCAACAATGATATCATATTGGGTAAACAATTCAATAGCATTTTGATAGGTAAGCGGTTCTGGGTAAGGAATTATTGAAATGTCATTATTTAAATCCTGTAACCGTTCTTTGGCTGCAATGGCTTTATTTTTTCCTAGAGATGAAGTTCCAAAGAGTACCTGACGTTGTAAATTTGAAAGTTCAACCACATCAAAATCTATAACTCCAATAGCACCAACACCAGCAGCGGTAAGGTATTGCAGCACAGGGCATCCTAAACCACCAGCACCAATAACCAAAACTCTGGCATTGGAAATCTTGTCTTGACCTTCTTGACCAATTTCTGATAGAATAATATGTCTGTTGTATCTATTCACTCGTTGTTTAATTGTTTATTCGATGAGTTGTTTAAACGATTTACCGATTCAACAAATCAACATTTTTAAAATCATCCTCCTGCAAATGGTGGCAATAAAGCGATTTCCGCTCCAGTTAATTCCGTATCTAAATCCACTAACTCTTGATTTTGCGCTATTTGAAAATCTTTGTTTTTTAAATCTGAATATTTAGTGATCAGTGTACTTAAAAGTTCTGAAATTGAACCTCCAGATATCTCGATTTGCTCCTCGTTTTTTTGAGTCACTTCTGCTATTTGTCCGAAATATTTAATCGTAATAAGCATCTTCAATTTGTTTAAATTCTTCTTTAGTGTTTACATTTAATGTTGCATTTTGAAAGGCTTCATCTAAAACAACATTTTTATAGTTACAGCTTTTTATAGCGACTCTCAACCGCCGTTCGTCCTGTTCTAAAAAGCTTTTGAATGTGTTCTTAATGCACTTTTTGTAAAGCGCAATCAAAGGCATGGATTTACCATTACTTTCAGCCTGTATAATTTCTGAAGTATCATCGATGGCATCAATCAATTGCTGTAACACTTCAGAAGTTATCAGTGGGATATCACAACTCAGAATCAAATTTAGTTCAGTTTTAGACGCCTCTAACCCTGAATAAATTCCAGATACAGGACCAGCATCTTTGGTAATATCTGTTATGCGTTTTAATCCAAAAGCATCATATTCTGGGGTGTCTGAAACAATAATGATTTCAGAAACTAAAGGTTTTAAAGCATCAATACTATATTGAATAAATGGCTTATCATTCAACATTAATAACCCTTTATCAGAACCCATTCTGGAACTTTTTCCTCCAGCTAAAATAATGCCTGTTATGTTGGTTTTATCTATCATTTAGGTGAAAAATAATTTAGCACAAGCTATAATTAATACAAAAGCTAATATGTATCTAAGACGCTGATTATTGATTTTTTTACTGCCATAATACCCGCCTAAAACACCACCAACCAATGCAATAGCAACAAGAATAAAAGCGCCTTTTTCTATTGAAACACCACTACTCAATTGTCCAATTAAAGCGGCTGCTGAATTCACCCAAATAAACAACGCAGAAACCGCTGCCGCTTCTTTCATCTTACCCCAATGCAATAGCAGAATTACTGGTGTTAAAATGATGCCGCCACCAATACCAATAAGTCCAGAAAAGAAACCGATGATGCCGCCAACAATTAATCCTTGCCACAGTTTAACTTGCTTTGTATTATCACTTTCTTTTCCAAACACATTTAGCATTTTAAGAATAGCGAAGATTAATAAAACAGCTAAAATTTTTTTATAAATAGAAGCATCAACTTCAATAGTACCCCCTAAATAAGCCAACGGAATAGAAGCTATGGCGAATGAGATAAATAGTTTTTTATTAAAATGTCCTGCTTTAAAATAGTAGTAGAACGAGATTCCAGCAACAAAGATATTGAGTAATAACGCCGTAGGTTTCATGCTTTCTGGAGCAAATGAAAACAAAGCCATTAAAGCCAAATACCCACTGGCGCCTCCGTGTCCTACGCTTGAGTATAAAAATGATACTACAGGTAGAATGATTAAAAAAAGATATATGTTTTCGGTTTGAAGCATAAAAGTTAAAAGTGCTTAAAGTGCCTAAAGTGCCTAAAGTGCCTAAAGTGTTTAAAGTTATAAGTTACCACGGTTTTAAAGTTTATTAGATATAGAAGTGAAAAGTGCTAAAAGTTCTTTTGTTTCCTTAATAATTGCCTTTAATTCGACTTGTTTCACCCAATTCAAATCTTTTATTAATTCTAACCAATATTCTGTTTCGCTAGCTTCACTTTCGCTAATCTTGATTTTATTTTTAAAATCTCGTTTACTTCTTGAGCGATTTGCCTCACGATAATTAGCTCCAACACTCGTTCCTGATTTAGTAATTTGATTTCGAATTACCTTACCCTCAATTGAATTCGGTAAATCACTCGACAATCTGATGATAGCTATTCCAAATTGTCTTGTTCTTAATTCCAATTGTTTTGCAAAATCTTTGTTGGTCATACTTTGTTTCAAATTTTTCTTAAGATGCCTTTACTCTCAACTTGAAGTACTTTAAGTATTTATAACTTTAGGCATTTTTATAATCGTTCAATTTTCGCTAATTCTTTATCCAAAAACGCCCAACAATTTTTATTAATTTCATCAAATGCGTTTATCAAGGATTTTCCATATTCTGTAAGTTCCGCACCACCACCTCCTTTGCCACCAATACTATTAATAGTTACTGGTTTTTTAGCCGATTTGTTCACCGAATCCAATAATTGCCACGCTTTTTTATACGAGATATTTAAAGATTTTGCAGCCTTAGAAAGCGATCCGGTGTCGTCAATAGCTTTAAGCAAATGCACACGACCTTCACCAAGAAGCACATTGTCTTCCGATTCAATCCAAATGCGACTTTTTATTTTATAACCCATAATACTTAATTATTGTGGTAATACTATCACTTCTAAGGCATCACCAATAGTAATAGTGCTCACATCCTCAGGTGCAAAAACTAAGGCGTTGGATAGCGCAAAAGTTTGTAACATTGATGAGTTTTGTCCATCCAAAATTTCAACTTCACCATCTTCATAAATACCTTTTAAAAATTGTGGCCTATCACCTTTCTTTACAAAGCCATTTATAGCTTTGGCTTTTATTCTTGGTAATTCTAAATCTTTACGATCCATCATTTGTTGCAAAGCGATATATACATACACGTAAAAACAAGATAAAGCTGCGGCAGGATTCCCAGGAAGCGCAAATACCTGGGTGTTTTCTTTTTTGCCATAAAACAGGGGCTTTCCGGGTTTTTGTTTCACTTTATAAAAGAGTTCTTCAACTTGTAATTCGCTTAACGCTTTACCAACAAAATCATAATCTCCAACAGAAATTCCGCCTGTGATTAACACCAAATCATTGTTATCCAAAGCATCTTTAAGCGTCTCAACAGTTTTAGTATAATCGTCTTCAACTTTATAAAGTCTCACATCGTAAAACTTTAAATTATAAAGCGCGCTCAATAACATTTTTGAGTTGCTTTCGTAGATTTTCCCATAAGGCAACTCTTGTCCAGCTGCTATCAATTCATTTCCTGTAGTAACAATCGCGATATTTGGCTTTTTAAACACGGAAACCTCCGTAATACCCAGAGAAATTAAGTAACCAATCGCGGCAGGAGTCAACTTAGTGCCTTTTTTTAAAGCAATAGCTCCAGATTTTACCTGTTCACCTAAAGGGCGAATATTATGCTCTAATGGAATCTGTTCAGAAATCGTAATGGTTTCACCGTGAACCACCACTTTTTCTTGCATCATAACGGCATTTGCGGTTTTAGGAACTGGCGCACCCGTAAATATTCTAACAGCTTCTCCTTTTTTCAGTTGAGGTTCATGTCCATCACCAGCTTTAACTTCTCCTATTAGTTGATAAGATAAGTTATCATGCAAATTTAAAGCATACCCATCCATGGCCGATTGCCTAAAAGGCGGCATGTTTATCGGTGATACAATATCCTCAAACAGCTCGTATCCACCAGCTTTTTCAACCTTTTTAATAGTCGATTGTAGTAAAGGCTTACCGTTTTGTTTTACAATAGAAATAGCTTCAGAAATGGAAATCATTATAAATTTTCGTTATATCCTAACAAATATAACGATTTCATGATTTTTAGCAGAAATGAAACTGCGATATTTTATAAATTAATATGAAAACAAAAATATTAAGATTAAAAAATTCAGATATTCAAACTTATACAACATAGATTTTATCAACCTCATAAAAATACGTAAAAGCATCAAAAAGCTAAGTATTATTACTTATTTTTGAAGTGTAACCCTGAACAACATGCCCGCAGTCGCCATGTCTACACATACAAAGTTTCGCTCCTTAAAAGATACGTCGTGTGCGTCATGCGATAACTCAAATTGTATTGTAAATAGAAACCTTCCCATTCTAGAAAATTCCACGTTAGTAGACAACAAAAGCACGTTGCGTTGTAAAAAAGGGCAACAGTTTATTATGGAAGGCGCGCCGGTAAACGGACTCTTTTTCATTCTAGAAGGTACCGTTAAGGTCATTCGCACTGGAATTAACGGACGCGAACAAATCGTGCGTTTCGCTAAAGAAGGCGAAATTATCGGGCACCGCGGTTTCGGTACAGAAGAGTACTATTCCATTGGTGCTATAGCGCTTCAAGATGCTGTGTTGTGTTATTTTTCTAAGGAAAACCTGCAAGAAACCCTGTTAGACAACCCTAAGTTTGCCTTCGATATGATGTTGTTTTATGCCAACGAACTTAACCGTAGCGAAAACAAAGTAAAGTCTATTTCGCAAATGACGGTTCGCGAGCGTGTCATCGATTCCCTATTATACATACACCGAAAGTTTGGCGATTTAAATGGCTTTCTAAACCTTCCTTTAAGTAGAAGAGAATATGCCGATTATGCTGGTACAACAGAAGAGCAAGTCATTCGCGTGTTTTCAGCTTTAAAAAAAGAAAAACTAATTAGTGCTAAAGGCAAGAAAATCGGTATTAACGATATCCAATCGCTTAAAAAAGAAATAAACGACCATAACTATTTCTTAGATAGTTAATGCTGTGTTTTGGGCGTTACCCACAAGGGGTCGAGCTTTCCGCTATATCTTTTTTGCATGTCACCTTGAGCGCAGTCGAAAGGTCATTTCATAGAGCAAAAAAGGATGAAGTCTATCCTGAGCGAAGTAGAAGGGCTGTGGTTGCTGAGGTGGTCACTGAGTTTATCGAAGTGCTCTCGAAGCACAATCCCTAACGCGGGTTTGCTCGCCAGCGTCATTGCGAGGAGTTTACCACGTGGCAATCTAGGATTTCTCTTTTTATTGCCTAAGATTACCTCGTAACTCGTACTTCACTTTTTGTAATGCCATTATTGTTGAAAACTACGTATAAGTATGTATTGATTTTATCGTAGGAAAAGTCAAACTTTGTTCATCGAACGATATAGTTCATTAAAAACGGAACCATTTCTAACCGTTGTAATACATTTAACTTAATAGAGTGAATACTAACACTTGAAATATTTAGTTCAATTTTGATCCTTTCTGCCGATTTTCTTTCTTATGTGCTATTCCTAAATTTTCCATTTTATCATCACCACCTATTGAGAGAGGCTCAATATGATCAACTTCAATTTCGTCTCCTAAAAAAATTGGAGCTTCGCTTAAAGAACTTTGATTTCTTTGTGTTTTAATTAATTTTAACTTCTCTTCTTCATTTAACTTTATCGTTCTTTTAGCTTTCTTGTATTTTTTATGAAAAGAATTAACTGCATTTAAATACTGCTTATAACCCAAATTATTTTCTTGTAATTCTTCTGGTATATTTTTTATAAATCTAATAATTTCTATTACCTCTTTTTTAATTGCTAAGCGATGAAATTTTACCATTTCAAAATTTAATTTTTCTAAAAGAATCCATAAAAAATAGAAGTCTTGAATTCTTCTTCTAAATCCTTTATGAACATTACCACCACTAAATACATAATCCAACTCACTCTTAAGAAAATCTGCTAAATCTTCTTTCTTAACATCTCTATCAATTAAAACGAATTTTATTTTTTTAATGTTGTTTTTTACATCTTTAATTGCCTTTTTAAACTTCTTCCTCGCGTCTTCATCTTCCGTAATATTCAACATTAAAGCACTTATACGACCTTTTGTACTGATTCTTGAATTCATTCTGTCAGTTTTCTGGTAAACATCAATTGTCTTGGGAAATGATGATGAATCACGATAATATTCTATATATGAAAGTGATGTTAATAGTTCTTCGTTTTCCATTCGGTCTCTGTCATTAGCCTTCTTTATTTGTTTAATAAAAAACCACTCATCAACTGATTTTTTTAACTGTTTTATTTCGGAGATTATCTCAACATTTGCCCAAGAATTCCACATTTCAAAAGAATTTTCACGAATTGGATAAGGCTTATCATTCAGTCTTATAAATAGGTCTACAGGATCAAAATATGGATTTTGAATCGCATCAATTTCAACAACATATATTTGAAAATCTAAAATTTTATCTCTTTCTTCTTCAGTTAAATCAGTAAATGAACTTCCATTTAATTCTTTTAAAATCCGAAGCTTTCTTAATTTAAATTTATGATTTTTAGAGGAAGATAGCTTATTGTTCTCATCTAGATAATCCTCACCAATAAACCCTAATAATGTTAGCAAACGCTGTTGTCCATCTATTACTTCATTTATACCATCTGTTCTTTTGAAAACAAAAATCGGAGGTAATTTAATACCTAATAAAATACTCTCAATAATCGCAGAAGCCTTATTAATATTAATAACCTCTTTTCTCTGATAAGACGGCCTTATCATATATCTTCTGCGAGTCATTACCCTAATTATATCATCAATTGAATTATTAACCGGTTCAGGTTTTGATAATCGCAATGATTCCAATTCAGCTAATCGTGTAGAACTTTCTTCTGGCTTGCTGAATTCTTTTATTTTCTTTTTAGTTTCCTCGTCAGCAGTAATATATTTATCGAAAGAGATTTGAAATCTTTTCGACAGAAACTCTGAAGTACTTAGAAATCTAGTCATTATTTCTGACGAAAAATTGTAATCAACCAGAGTATAATAACTAATATTTTCATGTATGTGACTTGCTATTTCTGAAATAAACTCATCAGAATCTACGTATTCAATATCTTCTAAATCTAGAATATGAAGTCCCCATAAAAAGCATTCAAGCGCAAGACGATTATTATCGAAATCTTTTTCTTTAGAATAAATTCTAACCTTATTAAGAAATTCTATTTTTTCGAAATATTTATTAAGTACTGTTTGCTGATTTTCAACATTGGTATCTGAAAAGTACTCGTAAAGTTTGGAAAGTATATTAGTTCTGCCAGTTCCTCTGACATAATAATTTATTGGATATAATGCTAAAACCAACGACCTTCTTGTGAATGACATTATTTTTGCAATTGGATAGTCTACAACTGGATTAACTGGCTGTTTAAAAAAGTTTTTAAAAACAAGTTCTTTATCTCTTGGGTTATCCTGATAATGTTGTTTAAAAAAGTTGGACAAATCGTCATTGTCATATATTGCGTTATCGATCTCATCCTTTTTTAAAGGTGTAATTCCAGAATTATATCTAGAAAAAATTTCTTTTTTTACTTTATCCTGTAATAAAACATCTAAAGGAGGTGTATTAACTAATCGAAATTCTATTATTCTAATTTTAGCATCAGAAAAAACATCAATTATATCACGATGTTTTTTACTCAAGCTATCCCAAGTAAACCCTTTTAATTGCTTAAGTACATTTAAACCTTTATTAGTTAGTGAAAACTCACCATTCATAAATCTTAAAATGGTTTCATACCTCTGTCTTCCGTCGATAACTTCAATTGAATCTTTACTATTAAAGAAAATTAACGGTGGAATTTCAGTTCCCATTAATATACTTTCTATAAAATAAGTAGCCTTGTGAGAATCCCAAACATAGTTCCTTTGGTAATATGGTGCAAAATCAATTTTACTCTTTGATCTAATGCTAAAAAGACTTTCAATAGACTTTGAATAAGTCTCTACTTTCATATGCTCTTTGAAAATCTTCTCAAACATCTCTTGTTTGTTCAATTCATTTATATTCATAAAATTAAATTTAAGCTGGTTCACTATATAATTCTATTGTATTGTAAACAAATCTAATAAAATCTAGACAGTAATTATTTAAAACTAAATGATATTTTCCTACATCACAGTTTGTAAATATAAGATGAGTATAATTCATTACTAGTAAAGGTTTACATACGAATACCGATAGCTATCGGGACCGCTGGAATTTTCTATCCTTGATTATTTGCTAACTTTAGTGCTTAAGCACGCAACGAAATCATACACAAAACCAATAAGCGTACCACCAAATAATATAAATTCAAGCTTAGTCCAGCAAAAGGCTTGTATTATATTTAGTAGTTAAGAAAACTACGTAGTTTTTACTCTCAAAACCCCCAATCTTCAATTCAATATTTCCCGTTCTAAGTAAAACACAGGTAAAATGTTATCAACAACAACATGTTTATACGTAGTGTATTACGTAAATTTTATCGTGCTTAAATTTATTTTAAAACACTTGTAATCAAATACATAAAATAAAAACCTGTGTTTTAATAGGTTTGCTTATGTGTAAAAAGAGGTGTGTTTATGGGGATTAGCATGGGTAAAATCTAAGTGTACTTATATATTTGTCAAAAAAATAAGTATTTATACTTAGTTAATTAAAAAACACGTAACATGAAATCTCTATTAAAACGCACCTCTTGGATTTTACCCGTAGCAGTTCTACTATTTGCTTGTGGTGGAGAAAAGAAAAAAGAAACTGTTGTAGCTGAAGCTACTCCAGCAAGTACTACAAAAACATTAGACATTGAAAAGCCACAGTTAACTTTTGGGTTTATCAAATTAACAGATATGGCGCCTTTAGCGATTGCTAAAGAAAAAGGATTCTTCGAAGATGAAGGCTTATTTGTTTCTGTTGAAGCACAATCTAACTGGAAAAACGTATTGGACCGTGTCATTGATGGTCAGTTAGACGGATCGCACATGTTAGCGGGTCAACCCATTGCTGCAGGTGCAGGTTTTGGTCGTCAAGCAGAATTGGTAACACCATTTTCAATGGACCTTAACGGTAACGGTATTACAGTTTCAAACGATGTTTGGAGCAAAATGAAGCCAAATGTACCAAAAGGTGCTGATGGTAAGCCAATTCACCCTATTAAAGCTGAGGCTTTAAAGCCTGTAATTGATGAGTACAAAAACTCTGGTAAAGCCTTTAAAATGGGTATGGTATTCCCCGTATCTACACACAACTACGAAATAAGATATTGGTTAGCAGCTGCTGGCATCCACCCAGGAATGTATACTGCTGATAACGTACAAGGACAAATTGATGCTGAGGTTTTATTATCTGTAACGCCTCCGCCACAAATGCCTGCAACACTAGAAGCTGGTACTATTTATGGGTACTGCGTGGGTGAGCCTTGGAACCAACAAGCGGTATTTAAAGGTATTGGTGTACCTGTAACAACAAACTACGACATCTGGAAGAATAACCCAGAGAAAGTATTTGTAATGACTAAGAAATTTGTGGATGAAAACCCTAATACTGCTATTGCTGTAACTAAAGCATTAATTAGAGCTGGTAAATGGTTAGACGAACCAGGAAACAGAGCAGAGGCTGTAAAAATATTATCTATGTCGCAATACGTAGGTGCTGACGAAGCTGTATTGGCAAACTCTATGACAGGAACGTTTGAATTTGAGAAAGGTGATAAGAGAGAAATGCCAGACTTTAACGTATTCTACAAGTACAATGCTACGTATCCGTTCTACTCTGATGGTATTTGGTTTTTAACGCAAATGAGACGATGGGGACAAATTCCTGAGTCTAAGCCAGCAGATTGGTATGCATCAACTATCAAAGATATTTACAGACCAGATATCTGGACAAAAGCAGCAAAGATATTGGTTGAGGAAGGTAAAATTCCTGCAAGCGATATTCCTGCAACTGATGGTTACAAGCCTGCAACGGCCGACTTTATTGACGGTACAACCTATGATGCAAAAGACCCTATTGGATACATCAACAGTTTTAAAATTGGTAACAAAGAGAAGGCTGTACAGTAAGACACATATATAATGTCAGTTCGAGTGATTTTGAAGCATGAAAAATCGTATCGAGAACATTTAGGAAGAGCATAGTTCTCGATACAAATTTCACTCATTATCAATCGCGAAATCCACTCGAACTGACAGTATTATCAAAATACAAAACACTAAACGACAATAAAACAAAAGAATCATGAAGCAGAGTTTAACATTAGGAAGGGTAACCAAATTTATGGGCTTAGGTTTTTTAAGCTCTTTTAAAGACCTATTCACTGGGAAGCTAGAAAAGGAAGACTATAAAGCCTTTTTACGTAAAGTCATTGTGCCTATTGCTTCCGTTCTATTATTTATTGCCCTTTGGCACATGGGTGCAAAAGCGCTTTACAATGTTGAAGCTGAATTTAGAATAGAAAAAGCACTAAACGAACAAGGGCAAGCCGCTGCTGATGAAATGGCTGCTTGTATTGCTTCTGGAGATGTGAGTTGTCAACCCAATACATTGCCATCACCTTCTCAGGTTTGGGCATCGTTTCAATCGTTGTTAAAAGACCATGCGTTGATTAGCGCTGATAAAGCTGCTTTTATTGAAAAAACAGCAGCCTTAAATGAAAAGCGAATTGCTGAAGGTAAAGATGCTATTGTGTACACAGGTAGACCATCGTTTGTAGATCAAATCTTTAGAAGTTTAAAAACGGTATTCGCGGGATTCTTTTTAGCTTTATTAATAGCTGTACCTCTTGGTATTTTTATTGGATTGAGTCCAACACTTAAAAGTGCGTTTAACTGGTTTATTCAAATTTTTAAGCCTGTATCGCCAGTGGTTTGGTACTTGTTAGTGTTTATGATTGTAAAAACATTATTGATAGATTCTAGTGAAGATAGTTCGTTTTCAATTTCGTTTATCGCTGTTGGTTTATGTTCTATGTGGGCCACATTGGTAAACACGTCAATGGGTGTGTCGTCGGTAGATAAAGACTACATCAACGTTGCTAAGGTGTTGAAGCTTGGGAATTTCCAAAAAGTATTTAAGGTGGTATTGCCATCGTCTTTACCTTTAATCTTTACAGGTTTAAAAATAACCTTATCTGTAGCGTGGATGGTGTTGATTGCTATTGAACTTTTAGCACAGAGTCCTGGTTTAGGATTGTTTGTTTGGGAGGAATTCCAAAATGGTGCCAACGACTCGAATGCAAAAATTATAGTTGCCATGTTTGTTATTGGTATCATAGGGTTCTTATTAGATCGCCTGATGCTAGCGATACAAAACTGGGTGTCTTTTGAAAAAACAGATGCGATATAAAAATGAGTTTAAAGTTTCAAGTTCAAAGTTTAAAGTTGCGCAAGTTTGCGGATACACTGAGACTTAGAGTTGAAACACAAAATTGGCGGATAGACCCGCGTTAGGGATTGCAGAGGAAAGCCCACAGCGGAGCCCAAAGGCGAAGCGAGGACTTGCAACGGAAAGCCCGACCGGAGTGACTCCTGCAAGGTTTCTAAAAAACCTTGTAGGTATGGAAACGGAGGGAACGCCCTAAAAAAGTGGATTTGTTTATACGTTGATTCGTTTAGAATAGCTGAACGAGTAAGTGTAAACAGTTAAACAGATAAACAAATAAACATTAAGAAGATGGCATACTTAGAGTTAAAAAATATTTATAAAACCTACGGAAATGACGAGAACGCTACCGAGGTGCTATCTAACATTAATTTGGAGATAGAAGAGGGTGAGTTTGTAGCGATTGTTGGGTTTACGGGAAGTGGAAAAACGACATTGGTGAACTTGATAAACGGGTTGCTGGAACCTACAAAAGGTGAGGTGTTGTTTAAAGGTGAACCGGTTGTTGGAACGAGTCATGAACGCGGGGTGATTTTTCAGAATTACTCCTTATTACCATGGTTAACTGTGGGACAAAATGTGTATATGGCGGTGAAAGAAGCTTTCCCGAAAAAGCCCAAAAAAGAGTTGAATGAGATTGTTGCAGATTATGTAGATATGGTAGGTTTAACGCCTGCGATTAATAAAAGACCGAAAGAATTATCGGGTGGTATGCGCCAGCGTGTGTCTGTAGCGAGAGCTTTATCGATGAAACCAGAGATGATTATTATGGATGAGCCTTTAGGAGCGCTAGATGCTTTAACACGTGGTACTTTACAAGATGAAATTTTAAACATCTGGGGGAAAGATAAGCGTACCGCTTTATTGATTACCAATGATGTGGATGAAGGAATTTATATGGCAGATCGTATCATTCCGTTGCGTCCGGGACCAAATGCAACCTTAGGGCCTGAGTTTAAGATTGATATTGAGCGTCCGCGTGATAAAACTGAAATGAACGACAACCCAAACTATAAGAAAACCAGAAATGCCATTATTGAGTATTTGATGGATATTGGGGAAGAGCGTAAGTCGCAAGCTTCGGAAGAATTTGTACTTCCAGATTTAGCGCCAAAAGATTTTGTTAACCAATTTAGATAAGCATCAAGTTATGAGTACTATTATTACAGACACAGCTAAAACAACAGCACATAATGGCATTTTTCCATCGCATGAAGTGATGCTTGATTTAAAAGACTTAAAGAAAGTGTACCCGACACCAAAAGGAGACTATGTGGTTTTGGAACATTTAAATCTTCAAATTAGAAAAGAGGAATTCGTTACTATTATCGGGCATTCTGGGTGTGGAAAAACGACGATGCTTTCTATGATTGCAGGATTGAATCCGATTTCTGGAGGAAACATTTCCGTATTAGGGAAACATATTAAAGGCCCGGGACCAGATAGAGGTGTGATATTTCAAGCACCAAGTTTAATGCCTTGGATGACCGCTTTACAGAACGTGATGTTGGGTGTAAATCAAGTATTCCCACATGCTACAAAAGGACAACGCAATGATATTGCAAAATACTATTTACAGAAAGTAGGTTTAGAAGATGCGTTTAATAAACGTGCCTCTGATTTATCACAAGGAATGCAACAGCGTGTAGGTATCGCCAGAGCATTTGCTATTAAACCAAAAGTATTGTTACTAGACGAGCCTTTCGGGATGCTAGATTCTTTAACTCGTGGCGAATTACAGGACATTTTAATAGAGATTTGGAATAAAGAAAAAATTACTGCGGTAATGATTACCCATGATGTGGATGAGGCGATATTTTTAGCAGACCGCGTGGTAATGATGACCAGCGGCCCCAGAGCAAAAATTGGTGATGTTTTGGATATTGAATTTGAAAGACCAAGAACAAGAAAAGCCGTGTTAGAGCACGACGATTATTATAAATACAGAAAACATTTAATAGACTTTTTAGAGCACTAGAAAAGTAAACCAATAAGCAAATTAAATAGTAAACAAAAAAGTTTGTGGAATCTAACACGTTCCATGAGCCTAGGAAAAGTACAACCCAAAACGAAAACAATTAATTAAAAACTCAAACACGAATTAAACGTTAAAAACAAGTAAAAAATGAGAAAGCAATATGTTTTAATAGGCTTGATGGCATTGATGGTTCAATTAGCGCAAGCACAGTTTACCTTAGAAGGGGAATTTAGACCACGTAGCGAATATTTTGGAAACGGCGGAAATTTTACAGGAGGCACTTTTCCTGCACAAACAGCTACAGATGCCGATGAAGGTTTTTTAAGAACCACGGTAAGAGCAGCTTTAATAGCTAAATATAAAGCCGAAACCTATACAGTATACACTAGTTTTCAAGAAGTGTTTGCCTTTGGTGATAGACCACAAATAGCAACAAATGGAAATGGAAATTTTAGAGTACAAGAGGCTTGGGCCAATTTAAAGTTGGGCACATCTTCTAGCTTAAAATTAGGGCGTCAGCCACTATCTTATGATGATCAAAGAATTCTTGGTGGTTTAGGATGGGCACAACAAGCACGCACGCACGATGCGGCTGTATATAAGTACAAGAAAAATAAATTGAGTTTAGATATTGGTGGTGCTTTAAATACTACACTAGACGAAGTTTACAATACTTCAGCCTTATTCTCTTATAGAGATATGGTTTTTGTAAGAGCCAATAGCAACGGTGAAAAGCTTAATGTGTCCTTCTTAGGATTGGTAAATACCTTTCAAGATTCTAACGTAGATGGATCTAATAAATCTAGCTTAATTACGGCAGGTATACATGCAGATTATAAATTAGGCGCTTTAACGTTAACCTCTAACTTGTTTATTCAAGAAGGAGAGCGACTAGGCGGTGTAGATGTTAAAGGTGCATACTTAGCCAGTTTAGCTGCTGCCTACAAACTAAGTGATAAAAGTGCTCTTATTGCAACCGTAGAGCGTATTTCAGGAAGAAATAGTGAGTCTGCTGCATTCTTCCCACTATACGGAACAAACCATGCATTTAATGGCTTAATTGATAGATTTTATGTTGGTAATCATGGCAATGCGGGTGGTTTAAATGATTTTCAGTTATCCTATAAAACTAAAATCTCAGGTGTAGCACTTACAGTTGCAGGACATTACTTTACTGAACAATCAGACCTTGATGGTATGGGGAACGATTTAGGATCTGAAATTGATATTGTGTTAGCTAAGAAATTTAAGGAATTTACATTAGTAGGTGGTTATTCTCATTTCTTTGAGCCAAGTGATGTGGCGGACATTCCAGGAGTAAAGGACACTCAAAACTGGGCTTGGGCAATGTTAGTGATTAAGCCTAAATTTTTAAATACAGCAAAGTAAATAGATAATATTATGAAAATGAATTGGAAATAATTTTCATAATACAAAGTGTTAATTAGTTTGATATTCCAATTTTTGAATCCCGCTTTTGGCGGGATTCTTTTTTTGTCCAAAAAAACTTAAACTAATCCAAAAGCATACGTAGCTCATTCAAATGTCAACCAGAATATATCTAAATAGTCTGCAGTATTTCTTATTTCTAGATTCGAGATAACCATAAAATTTAAACATTATGAAAACAAATTCTATTATCTTGATTAGTAACCCGTGCTCAGAGCAATTCAGTACCTTTGAACAAACAACAGCTGGAGGATTCAGTAACTTATGTGAAAAAGAAGTGATTGATTTCAGGCACATACCTGACAAAGCATTGTTAGATTATTTACAAAGCAAAAAAGAAAATTCCTGTGGCATTTTAAATCATCTCGATTACATACTACTATGAAATCTCAAAAATTTAAGTAGATCATGACTTAATGTGAGAAGTTGAAGATAATGAAGTTTTTACTCTAAAAAGTCTTAATACAACTTAATTTTCAGTGAAGCGATTGTTGCCAATACTATTGTTGCGGGTGTTTTCCCGAGAAATGCTCAAAAATTTTATTTTACACAACTAGAGGAATTTAATTACTGTTGATTTTCCAAATCATTAATGGAATATTCTAAAGCTTAACAAAAAATTGTATTTCGTAGATTCCACTCAGGCCAGTGGTTTCTACAATTTAGCGAAGAACAATTCATCAAAGATTGTATTGAGGGCTATTTTTTGGCATCGCCAGAACTCTTTGCCAAAAATCATTTTCCACGTCATAAAAAATACCCAATTTTTGATGCAAAACCTGCATCTACAACGTGTTATGCTTTGTTAAATATAACGATTTTGACTCAAATTAAATGGGGTTATGAAGGCGTGTTGTGAAGGAAAAGAAGGTGAAATTAATCAAGTAACTCTAAGACTCTAATTTTATTTCTAGTTGAATAGATTTTTTTTTCATCGTGTAATTGTTTCAGTATTCTTGTAATTACAACTCTAGACGTATTTAAATCATCGGCAATTTCTTGATGTGTTATTTTTAAATCAGCATTATTGTTAATTTTTACTTTGTCGGACAAGAATTTTAATGTTCTTTCATCCATTTTCATAAATGCTAAACCGTCAATAGATTCTACCATTTCTAATAATCTAAAATGGTAACTATCAATAATAAAATGGCGCCATGATTTATATTTTACCAACCATTCATCTATATATTCCACTGGTAAAAAAATAGCTTTCATTGTAGTTTCCACAACACCCTTAAAAATACTTTTTCTACGGTTAATACAATTAGCAAATGATATGGCACAGGTGCTGCCGCGTTCCAAAAAATGAAGCACTATTTCCTCACCATTTTTTTCTCTTCTTATAATTTTTACTACACCTTTTAGTATTAGGGGGATATGCGTTAGCTCACTACCAATATCAATTAAAAGTTCGCCATCTTTGATAGTGTTAAAATAACCTACTTTAACGATTTCATCTATTAATTCATTTTCGAAAATTTCAGAATAACAATCGAGGATTTGCTGCCTAAGTATGGATTCTTGACTATTCATTTTTAGTGGTAGGATTGTTATATACAAAGATAATCAATTATCCACGAAAAACCCCTCTAACAGAAGTTAAAGGGGTGTTTTAAAAGGACTTAAATCAAATGTTATGAAAATTAATAACTAACTAAAACTTAATTTGTACTTGAGCTAATAATTGGTCGTTGTTTACATTAGCAACCGTTTCAATATTGGCAAGATAGTTTAATTGAAATCTTACTTTGTTATTCACAAAGTAGTTAAATCCTACAGTCATCCTTTCCAAATAACCAATATTGTTCTTCATGTCTATATCTGGATCAAAATATTCATATTTTAAAACGGGTTCGAATTTTTCATTTACGGCGTATGTAGCCAACATATAGGCTCCATCTCGCTTTTCACCTAATGCTATTGGTGTAGTACCGCAGCCACCTGCTGCACCTGCGAAATAGGCACCTTCATCATAAATATATTCAGCCTGAACTCTCAATTTGTCCAATTCTAACAATAATTCACCACCATAAGATGATCGATGATCCTCATTGTTATTTGGTATTGGGTGACCAAATCTAAAACTACCTCCCACAGTTAGATATTTAGTAATTTTATAGGTAGCTCTACCCATAATATCTTTCTTGGTATTGTTATCACCTTGGTTAAGGCCTGTACCATTCATAATAGCAACTGAATAATTTAGCTTATTGAATTTGTTACCACCGAAGACTGCTAAACCAAAGTCCCGCTGAGGTGCCACCAATTGATCGGCTACCACAGAACGTTCTATGGTCCTGATCATGTGACAAGGTGTAGCAACATCTAAACTAAAGGGCTGCTTGAATGTACCAACGGAGATACGAGCCCAGTTATCGGCCTCATAGGTTACAAAGGCATCCATTAAGTACGTATCTGCAGTGCCACCTATAAACGGACTTGCTTCAAACATAAAGTAGTAAGAAAAGTCATTTAGCACTTTACCTCTTACACCTAAACGGGCGCGCCTGAATCTTATGGTATTGTCCTGATCGCCATCTGTAAAATTATAATTATATTCTGGTTGCAGATAACCAAATAATTTAATATTTGGTGTATTGCCTTCAGCATCACTGCTTGTAGGATCATCTATATCGCAACCTTGAGAGAGCACTGCATTTGTATTAAATAACAGGGCTAAAATGAGCAATTTATAAATGCTTTTCATATCTTTTATGTTAGGGCCTATTAATTGGTAATAACTGGTAAATTTTTAGGATTTGAATCGCCTCCCCATTGGTTTGTTTTCCATGAAGGATTGGTGTTGAAAATACCATTCATACCGAATGTCATGGTGTACGCATCGTAACCTAAAACTCTTAAGCAAGCGGTCATTACTGCGGAAGTTTGACCGGTATAACAATAGGTAACAACCTTAGCATTAGGATCTGGGTCTAGGCCTAAATAAGAATCATCTCCTAGGGTTAATGGAAGTATTCTGTAGGCGCCATTAATATGTCCGAAACCTGAATAATCTGCTTCGCTAAAATAATTATTGATAAAGTACTGAGATGGATTGTTTAGCACATCAGATCCGCTTACTGTAACCGAACCAAATCCTGCAGCAACTAAAGCTTCTACGCGTTGCTTAAGGATTGCTTCACCATCTGTTAATGTTGTTGAAATTGTTGGATTATCAAATACTAATGTTGCTGGAGCACCCTGATGTGTCCAATTATTATGTCCATCTGCAAGTTTTGAACCTATCTTACCGTTCCATGGTCCTGCAGTTAAAGCGTTCCACCCAGACATCCCCCATTTAAGAGATCTTGTACTAGGGTAGCCATAAAGTCGTAACAAGGCTGTAGCATAACAAGCTGTTTGACCAGTATAGCAAACAACCAAAATTGGTTTGCTAGTGGTTGCAGCAGTAGTGAGAATATCAGAGAACGCTACATTATTCGCACCTTCAATATGTGCATTTAAAAAGTCTGCATTACTTCGTATATCCATGATGTAATATGTGTCAAGGAAGGTTTGAAGATCTGCCGCTGCTGGAGCACCGACCACAAATTTTTGATTATTTGTGTTTGTAAGAACATTGCCTATATCTAAGTTGTTTTGAGTCATGTACTCTTTTAAAAGTGTAAATGCTGGTGTGGCAACTGAACCGTTGTCATCAAGATCGTCTCCTCTGTCACATGAAGTTAGAAATAGAGCAGGAACTAATAATAATCCGATTAATAATAATGCTAATTTTTTCATGATTATATGTTTTATGGTATTGGGTTGTTATTCTATTACGGGGAACATGTTAATTTCTTTTTCAGAAAATGCGTCCCAACCTTTGGTTTTAAGGATTTCGTTCATAAATCCATTTTCGCCATAAGCTATGTTACCCATATCATACCCTAAAACACTTAGATATGCTACTAGGTAAGCTGCTTCCTGTCCTGTAGAGGTGTATAGGGCAATCTTCTTGTTGATAGGTAGTGAGGTGAGATCTGTGTCAACGAGTAAGGAAGATCCTGGTTTGTAATGAATAGCTCCAGGAATATGTCCGTTATTATATACTTCTTCATTATTATAATTTACAATGAAGTAATCGCTAGGAGTTGTAAATACAGCGTCTGGTTTTAATATAAAATCTTTATAAGGTTTAGCAAATAGTTCTTCTAATCGGGTTTTAAGAATCGCTTTAGCTTCTGTTTTTCCAGTAGCTAAAACAGGATGATTACCTGTTGCAGGTTTTGTATGTACTGTTGTTTCAAGTTGTTCTGCAAATGAGTTTTTTGTATTCTTGGTCCATGCATTATTTGCGAAATCTTCTCTCCAAGAGCTCATTCCCCATTTCAGACTGTACACATTATCAAATCCGGCTAGTCGCAATAAAGCAGAATAGTATGCAGCCGATTGACCAGAATAGCATATTAAAACTATTTTATCAAAATCTGCTGGGTTTATGCTAGTTTCAAAATAATTTAGGAGTTCGCCAGCAGGAACGTTAGCGGCATTTTTAATATGCCCATATTCGAACCAACTGTCGGTCCTTATATCAACAATTTGGTATTTAGGGTTTTTAAAATTTTTCCTAAGCTCATCGGCAGTAATTAATGGGAATTCACCTTTAATAAATTGAGTATTACTTTCCAGATAGTTTACCAAAGTATTAAATTCATCTGGAGTACTGGTAGCAAGATTATCCTCTTGTGAAAAACCGCTTGCAATAGCAGCTAACATTGTGAATAATGTCGCTAAAAATAGAACTGACTTTTTCATGTTATAATTATTTAAAATTAATTATCTTGATTAATGTAAAATTATATTCAGGGGTAACATTTTTTTATGACTTTTGTCAACTTTTGCTTATAAATACTCAGTAAGTTCTGTAACATTTGTTACCTATTAAATATGTGTTTATCAGTATTTTATACTTAAATATGCGTATGCGGTACGAAGTTCTTTTTATTATGAAAATTAAAATTTATAAGAAGCCGTTTTAGAATGGCAAAAATGGATTATTGCGTTTGTTTTCTAAATAAAAAAAAGCTACTTAATTTTTATTAAATAGCTTTTTTGAATGTGTTTTTTAACAACCTCCCTCGGGGATTTTTTTCTTCTTTTTTTGAACGGGAATAATTTTTTTTGGTGGCTGAATAATTTGTTTTGGGATCACTTTTACTTCTGATTTTTTTACAGATTCATCTATAAAAGACCTAATATCTGTTTTTAGTTTTTCAACTTCAGAATTTTGAGAGACAAGTTTGTTTTGAGAATAACTATTTTCAATGGCCAAAAGTTTTAAATTATCATAACCTAATTGAAACAAAAACATAAAAGCTACATTTGCTTCTTGTGGGTTGTTGCCGTAAAGTAAGACTGTTTTGTTTGATGCTTTTAGCTCTTTAAATAAAGCTGAATTCTGTTCATTTAAAATTTCGGGAGTATGAATATTGATAGCATTTGCTAGATGGCCTTTTTCAAACTCGATAGGACTTCTTACATCTACTATAACATGATTAGGATTTTTTATAGCCTCTAATGTTACAAGAACATCAGTATTAGTAATATTTTCTAATGTTTTTTGAGTATTTATCGCATATATGTGTTTTGGACGTTTATAGGTTAAAAGACCGATTAAAATAGCTAATATAAATAGTGTTGACGCTATTGAGATACGCTTTGTTTTTTCTAATTCTTTCATGCTTAAATAGTTTTATAATGATAAACACCTTAACAACCACCCTCAATAGGCATTTTTTTCTTTTTTTTCTTCGGAATTATTGTTTTTACCACATTTGTGGTCTTTTTTGTCTTAGAGGTAACAGGTTGTTTTTGAATTATCTTTGGATATGCCACACCAAAATACATACTTGCAGCTTTACGAAACGCGTATGTTTCAAACGAGTTAGAAGCCATGTTTTCTGTTGGTTCTTTTGGATTTATTATGGTGTTGAACCAATTATTAATTCCACCTTTTAATACGTGAAGGTTTTTGTAATTTTTTCTACTGCACAACAACCATGCTTGGTCTGAGTAGAAATTGTCATTAGAAAATAGGATGACATCAAATTGGTCTTGATCTAAATAAGGTTCTGAATCTGCGTTAAAAATATTTTTTAAAGGTATATTCACCGCATTTGGTAAGCTATACGTTTTAAAGTCTTTTTCGTCTCTAACATCAATTAATAATAAAGAAGGGTCTTGGTTAATTATTCTATCAGCAAGCTCATCAGTGGTTATATAGCGTTCAGGGCTAATTACATGCTTTAACAATTGTTCGGGGCTAATGCCTTCTTGCTTTTCGTATTTAGGTAACAATACTAAACCACCCGCCAACACCAATAGTATGGACGCAAGAATTATATACCTAAAAGACAAAAATTTAACTAATTTTCTATTTACCATAATTGTGTAATTTTAGTTATTAGTAAAAGACTTTTTTCACACGTTTACGAATCATGTCTGTTACCACAAACATTATAATAGCCACTATTGTTAAAAGGAATACAAACCAATAGGGGTTTATTCCCAAAGAATCGATTAAGGTAATATTTCCTTGAAAGTAGCCATTGTATATGGGTTCAAAAAGTGGATATAATTCTGAAAATATAAAGACTCCAACCATAATGCCAATAACGTTAACTATAGCATCTATTTTGCCAATAGCTACTGCCGACAAACTAGTTCCCGGACAAAATCCTCCAGCTACAAATCCTATGCCCATTATAGCGCCTCCAATAATAGCGCCCCATAAATATGTAGGATGAACATATAAACTATTCATATCTATATAACCTAAATAATCCATATATAAGAGCCCAATTAACGATACTACCGCAGCTGTAAAAAACACTTTTAATACAGCGAAATCATAACCATAAAACGTACCAGCTAATTTTCTAGAAGATGAGAAGCCCGAAGATTCTAATATAAATCCAAATAGTATTCCTATAATAATGGCTATTATACCGCTCCATTCAAATGAAATTAAATCGTTAGGAATTAATGGTCCCATAAGTTTGTTTTTTAAATTTTAAATCCAGTTTTTTCTAAAGAAATATGCAAACAAGAATGCAGTGCCAAAAATGGAAAGCATGGTAATAAAACCACCGGTTGACAATACAGCCATACCACTTAAAGCAGCACCACTGGTGCAACCTCTTGCTATTTGGGCTCCAATTCCAAAAAGAATGCCACCACTTAAGGCAAAAATTAATCTACGTCTTTTGGTAATTTTTGGAGAGTGTTGTACGCGCCATCCAATTCTTCCAGATAAAGATCCAGAAATAAATGCGCCTATTAAAACGCCTATGGTTTCGAATACCAACCAGTTATTCATGGGAGATTCACCATCGTTTACAAACCTGCTGTAGTATGAATTGTTCTCTACATGTGTGGGGGATGTTGCATTTACTATGGTAACTACACCGCTTTTCATGGCGCCACTTGCTCCTAAGCCTCTGCCAGTTATAAAAAATGTGAGAATGATTAATATTCCGAGAAGAAACCCTCCAAAATATGGATTCCAATAGACGTGTTTGTTTTGTTTTTTTTCTTTCATAATCTTTATCTAATAAAGGTATCTTGTTATTTGTCCTGCTTCTACCATTACAAATCTGAATATTAATCCGCCAATTAGAATGAGTATAGCTGGTATTGCAACCGGTACTTTAAACCCTTTTATTTCTAAGGCTTCGAGTATGCCAGGAACAATCAAACCAAGTATAACAACAAAACCAAAAAACATTAATGTAAACTCGCCACCTATTAATAGATGCATAGCATCTAATTGTACTTCAGAACCTGCGTACATGCCCATGATCATATGAACAATAAGCCCTAATTCTATTATTACTAATGCTAAGTCTATCTTACTAAACAAGTGTCTTTCTTTTGTGGTTTTAGCTAAGAGAATAATGGTAGCAGCTCCAGTTGATAGGCCTGAGGTTAAGAACAGTGGCCCTAAAATGGCGTTATTCCATAAAGGTCTTGCATTAAAGGCAGACAGTAAAATTCCAGTATAAACACCTAAAATTATTGATAAGGGTACCAATGCATAGGCCATATTCTTGCGATTTGTCTTCAAGAATTTTTCAAATTTCTTAAGAAACTTAAACTTTAGTTTCCATTTCGGAAATAATTCGGAATAATAGCTAAACACCCACATAAAAGATAATGGTGTAGTAATTAGTAGTACCCACGCACCCCACGACATTGGCGATTCTAAACGAATTGTTGTGTACAATTGCCAAGTATATAATGGGTGTGTTAAATCGTAGACCAAAGCTAATAGTCCCAATGTTAACGCTATTGGGGGCACTAAAGACGCATATTTAACTGTTGTAGGGTAGTCTTTCTCTTTGCCTAAGATGGTAACTACACCTGCAAAGAATAATATACCTGCGGCTAGCCCACCTAAGAAAAGATAAAGGGAAATGGGCCAATGCCAAATTTCTAGTGAAGGATCTATATTAGGAATATTTCTTCCGCTAACGAAAATTTCTTCTTGCATAATCTTAATATTAAATTAAATAGTATACCTGCGGTTTAGTTCCAGCTTCTGGCGCTAGGGTTTTCCACTTTCTGTTTTTTAATAATCTTGATACGTCACTGTTTGGGTTGTCTAAATCTCCAAAATACATACACTTCGTAGGACAAACTGCTACACATGCTGGTAGCTGGCCTTTTTCTAATCTGTGGTGGCAAAAGGTACACTTATCTACATACCCATCTGGATGCTGGTATCTTGCATCGTAAGGACAGGATTCTATACAGGCACCACAACCTATACATTCATTTGCGGTTACTAAAACAATACCACCTTTAACAATATGGCTTGCGCCAGTAGGGCAGCACCTTACACAAGGAGCGTTTTCACAATGGTTGCAACGTTCTGATTTTAGCTCCAACTCAATATTGGGATAGGCGCCGCTTACAGTTTCTGTAATCCAGTCTCTACAATATCCAATAGGAACATCGTTTTCTGTTTGACACGCAACCACACAATCACTACATCCAACACATTTTAATGTGTCTATAACCATGGCATATCTCATATTTCTATAGTTTTATGTGGATCTTGGGTTAAAATCTCAACAAAGTTGCCTCTCATTCCTGTTCCTCCCATAATGGGATCAATAGCAACTTTGCTTATCATTTGAGTATCGTTTATGCCTTTGCCAAAAGCTCTTGTTAACTTTTTATTATCATGTCCAAAACCATGAACCATATAAACAGAATCCCAACGAATACGTTCGGTAACTCTAACTTTTATAGAGAAAGTAGAGGTGATTTTATCTTGATTTCTTAACCAAACAGATTGTCCTGTTTTTAAACCCATAATTCTTGCAACTTTTGGGTTTACCCAAAGATTATTTTCACTTTTTAAATCGTTTAAATTAGGATTGTTAGCTGTTCTACTAAAAGTGTGCATAGGTGCTCTACCGTAATTTAATCTATAAAACCCTTGAGGGGGTTCTGGATGCTTGGTATAAACAGGCAGCGGATCGAATCCTAAACTTTTTAATTCTTTGGAGTACAATTCAATTTTGCCACTTTCAGTTGGAAACTCGTAGGTTTTATTTTCGTCTAAATATAACGGTCCAGAGGTACGGGGGAAATGCTTCACTCCAATCTTTTTCATTTCTTCTAACGAAGTTCCCATTTTATTCAATTGCCATTCAATTACTTCTTCGTAATCATCATATTTAAAATACTCGCCTAAACCGATGCGTTCACCAATTTGTTTGGCAACCCACCAACCAGGTTTAGAATCATATTTTGGTGGTACAGCAGGAACTCTCACGGCAATAGAAGGAGTTCTGTTCGTTGCAGAACGAATACCATCATAACGTTCTAAATAAGTACATTCGGGCAACACAACATCTGCATAACCAGTAACATCCATAGGCATGGTATCCATAACTACTACGAACTCAAGATTATCCATAGCCTCTTCTAAGAGTTTTTTATTTGGAATAGATTTTGTAATGTTTGTACCCGCAATCATCATAGCTTTTACGGGATATTTATTACCATCACTTGGGATGGCACATTTAATAACTTCAGTTGTTATTCCCATTTGCGCGAGCGGATATTTTTCACCAATATCTTTCCAATCCCATTTTGGGTGTGGATATTCTGGATGCGGAAATTTAGGTACCTTAATGCTTTCTTTAAAGTAGAAGCCGCCTCGTCGTCCCCAAGAGCCTAATAACCCATTTAAAATTGCCACAGCTCTTGCTCGCTGTGTGTCATCTCCATACCAACTTACATGGCGTCCAGGATGAATAATAACAGCAGGAGCTGCATATGCCATTTCTCTTGCAGTTTTTCTAATCATTTCTGGTTTAATAGTTGTTATGCCATAGGCCCATTCTGGGGTGAAGTTTAAGACGTGATCTTTTAACTCATTAAATCCGGTAGTATATTTTTTTACATAGTCCTTGTCGTATAAACCTTCTTTAATTATTACATGCATCCAAGCCAACATTAGGGCAATATCTGTAGCTGGTTTAATAGCTAACCAATGTTGAGATTTGCTTGCTGCTGTTGAAAATCTTGGATCTACAGTAATTATTGTTGCTCCATTATCAATAGCATCAGACATTTCTTGTACTTGAGTATTGTGCATATTTTCACCAATATGAGAACCAATGAGTACAAGACATTTAGTATCACGAATATCTGTAGGTTCTGGAGAGCCCACCCACGAACCATAAGTTAAAGCAAAACCAGCCTCTCTTGGGCCTCTGCATTGCGCATAAGCAGGTTCAGCAATGGTATCAGACCCATAGGCTTTAAATAAATGTTCTAAATGTTTTCCTGGAGAACCATGTTTTAATAAAGCAAAAGATTCTGCTCCATAAGCATCTTTAATATGTTTGAATTTTGAAGCAATTACATCTAATGCTTCATCCCAACTTGCCTCTCTAAAGGTTTCTTCGCCATCAACAACTGTTCTAATTAATGGTTTTTTAAGTCTATCTTCATCAGAATACATTCCAACACCGCCAGTTCCCCTAGGGCATAGTCGCCCATAACAATGTGGGTCTGTATCATTTCCAATAATCTTCTTTATATCACCACTTGTATCCGTATATGCCCAAGCTGCGCATTTCCAGAAACATACCTCACAATATGTAGCAGATCTAACAAGTTTTCTGGCTACATTTTCTTTAATGGCGGCATCTAATAAAGGGTTTGATGAAAATAGTTGATATACTGTTGAAGTTGTTGCTAAACCTCCTAAACCTAATGCAGAAATCTTTATAAATTTTCGTCTGGAAGAGACCATAATCCTATTTATTTTTCAGGCTTAAATATATTTTTAAATCTGCTATATAATTATGATAAATGTCATAAAATCAAGTATTTATATGTTACTTTTGTTACATAAGCTTTGTGTGTATTAAAGTATTTAATGCTAGAAATATTGTAAATTTGGGCAATTACTTGATAATGAATAAAAAAGTATATTCCAGATGGGTTTTTGCTATTGCTATTTTACTATTTGCAATGCTTTTTTTAATTAGAAATAAAGTATTTTTAAAATCTCCTGTTTTTAAAGATGCTGTTTATTCCAATGTTGAATTAGTGGTAGGCGAATCTTGTTTAGAATGTCATCAAAATACCAAAGGCTATTCAAAGTATCATAATCCAGAATTTATAGGTTGTGCGAGTTGTCATTTAGGAAATAAAGCATCATTCGATAAAACCAGTGCACATAAAGGCATGGTTTTGGTGCCTGGTAATTTATTAGATGCCAAAGAAACTTGCGGTAAATGTCATCCAAATGAGTTACATAAAATTAAAAAATCATTGATGACTACAAATAGTGGTATTGTTGCTGTTAATAAATTTATTTTTGGTGAAGCCGATAGTTTAAATTATCACTATCATATAAAGGATTTACAATATTCTGCTGCCGATAAGCACCTGAGAGATTTATGTGCCAATTGCCATTTGGGGGCACAAAAAACATCATATGGTGAAATAAATCAACTAAGTAGAGGGGGAGGATGCAATGCGTGCCATCTTAACTATTCTAATGATGCTAAAAAAGACCTTAAACAATATTTGGTTTCAAATAAAACCGAATTACCACAATTTCATCCTTCAACAGATATTTTTGTTAATGACACGCATTGTTTTGGTTGCCATAGTCGTTCTAGTAGAATTTCTACTAATTATTTAGGTTTACAAGAAACCTTATTAGAAGAAGATGAGGTAATTAATAGGTCAGACTACTCTGTATTGGAAGATAAAAGAGTTTATAAACATTTAGAGGAAGATGTGCATCATGCAAAAGGTTTGTTGTGTATAGATTGTCATTCATCTCATGAAGTTATGGGTAACGGTTTAAGTTATGCTCATGAAGAAGAAGCTGTTACTTTGCAATGCAGTGATTGCCATTTTAAGGAAAAACCAAATACAATTCCTTATGATTCATTAGATAGAGAAAGTATGTTGGTGTTTTTACATCGTGATTACACACATACCGATAAGCAAATAATAGCTGTTGAAAAAGATGGACATCCGTTGGTAAATACATTTGTAGACTCAACTGGTAACGCTTTTTTAATTGGAAAAAACGATAATAATTTACATAAGTTGAAACCACAGTCCGATGTTTGCTCTAGAGACTATGCGCATAAAAATGTGAGTTGTAGTGCGTGCCATTCGTCTTGGACTTCTCGTTGTATAGGTTGCCATAATCAATTTGATAGTAAGGAGCCCAATGGTTACGATTTGTTAGAAAAAAAATATGTAAAAGGGGCATGGAAGGAATACGTAGCAGAATTTTCGTCTTCACAACCAGCTCTAGGGGTAAGAGTGTATAAAGAAAAAAACGTTATTGAACCAGCTATACCAGGCATGATTTTAACTATTGACAAAGGAAGTTATGTTGGTAAGCCAGATAGTGATGTTTCTTTTCATAGATTGTATGCGCCAAATTCGCCTCATACAACTACTAAGACCGTGCGCGACTGTAAATCGTGTCATGCCAATTCAGCTACTTTAGGTTATGGTAATGGTACATTGGTTTATAAAATTAGTAATGGTAAAGGCACATGGGTATTTACTCCAGAATATGCCTTAAATCCAAATGATAACTTACCAGAAGATGCTTGGGTACCGTTTTTAAAAAATGTAGATAAAAATGTTGTTAATTCTACTAGAGAAAATTTTAGGCCATTTACGGTAGAAGAGCAAAAAAAGATCCTTCTTATTGGCGCTTGTTTACAATGTCATAAAGATAATTCTAAAGTTATGCAGCGAACTATAGAACTTGGTATAATTCCTGTTCTAAAAGAGGTTGGCGAATCTTGTGTATTGCCAAATAACAAATTCTACTTTTAATTTATTTACATATGAAGATTTCATATTCATTTCTCTAGACATTAACTTAGAGCATAAAATGGAGCCGTTATTCTTAGTGGTTTAATACCGTTTTACGGATTAAGGACTAATTAAAAACATAGTTTACTCATTCATACATGTAGTTCCCTAAAACTTGATAGGTTTAATCTCTCGTTATATATAGTTTCGAGATATCTTAAACATATACATATCATGAAACAACATTTAAACATTTCAATTAGTAAACCTTGTTCGGGAAATTTTAGTAAATTCGAAAAGACAGATGGAGGCGCATTCTGTAACTTATGCCAAAAAGAAGTGATTGATTTCAGGCACATGCCTGACAAAGCATTGTTAGATTATTTACAAAGCAAAAAAGAAAATACCTGTGGCGTATTTAAATCATCTCAACTAAAAAGAACTACGAAATCTCAAAAATTGAAAGGAAGTAAATTCACATTTTTAAGAGTTGCTGCTCTTGCGGTTTTTTCATTAGTGTCATTGCACACGTTTCATGCTCAAGAAAATTCTTCAAATAAAGCTGTTCAGAAAGAAGTGGTGCAAGATAATTTGTTAAGCGGTGTTGTTTTAGATGAATCTGGTCCGCTTGCAGGCGCAAATATTCTATTGAAAGGTACACGAATTGGTGCAACAGCAGATTTTGATGGTAAGTTTAAATTTCCGAAAGTATTAAAAGAAGGTGATGTACTCTTGGTGAGTTATATTGGTTATGAAACGCAAAAATTTGTCATTAAAAAAGGACAAAAATTTTTAAAGGTTGAGTTGACTGGTGATGACATCGATTTGATGGGTGAAGTTGAAGTTAATGAAGTATATAGCTCAAAAAAAAGCTAAATAACTACTTGTTTTGATGAAGCGATTATTCCCAATACTACTCTCGCTTTTATGCTTTCATGTGAATGCACAAAAATCTAATTTTAAGCATATAGATTTCACAAAAGCAGATAGTATCGCAAAGTCTTATAGTAAAGCTTCATTACGCAACATGCCGTTATTGGTACACAATCTTACGCATAATTTAAACACCCAAGTGGAGCAATTTAGGGCAATTCATACTTGGGTGTGTTTTAATATTGAAAGCGACCATTATTTTAGTGAAGCTACACTTAAAAAGCGCAGACAATTATACAATAATGTTTCTGCTCTCGAAAAATGGAACACCAAACAACAAGCTAAAGTATTTAATAGGTTGGTAAGGGATAAAAAATCGATTTGTTCAGGGTATGCTTATATTTTGAAAGCATTAACCAATCTTGCTGATATTGAATGTGAAATTGTAGATGGGTATGCGCGTACTGTGAGAACGAATGTAAATACTGTTGATTTCCCAAATCATTCATGGAATGTGGTAAAACTTAATGATAAATGGTACTTCGCCGACACCACCCAAGCTAGTGGTTTTTATAATTTAGATGAAGAAGAATTCGTTAAAGATTATATTGAAGGCTATTTTTTGGCGTCGCCGGAACTCTTTAGTAAAAATCATTTTCCACTAAAGAAAGAATGGCAGCTTTTAGATGAAAAACCTACATTAGAAGCATTTATAAAAGCACCAATAATATACCGTGATACTTATAAACATAGTTTAATTCCTATTATGCCCAATACTTTAGTAACAGATATAGAGGTTGGGGATACTGTGATGTTTGAGTTTGAGATTTTAAATGAAGCACCAATAAAAGATATTACGCTAGTGTTTAGTGGTGGTTTACGTTATAAGACCATAACCCCAACAAAGAAAAATTATAAAAATGGTAATTTAGAAATAGCGTATCAATTTAATAAAAAAGGACATTATGATGTGCATGCAAAAGTGAGAAAAGACGTAGTGTTGTCTTATACCATTAAGGTGTCAAAACCTAGAACTTTTGTTGCGGAGAATTTCTAAATCATTTCTAAATTCAAATACATTTCTTACATTTAGGCTGTAAAGAAAGAATATGCTTAAAAAAGTTTTTGCTAGCGCTGTATTTGGTGTAGAAGCTTCTACCGTAACTGTAGAAGTAAATGTAGATAAAGGTGTGGGTTATCATTTAGTCGGGCTTCCAGATAATGCCATAAAAGAAAGTAATTTTAGAATAGCTGCTGCACTTCAGAATAACGGCTATAGAATACCAGGAAAGAAAATAATTATCAATATGTCGCCTGCTGATTTACGTAAAGAGGGCAGCGCTTACGATTTAACTTTGGCTATTGGTATTTTGGCATCTTCTAGTCAAATAAAAGCTGAAAATTTAGAGCAATATTTAATAATGGGTGAGTTGTCTCTCGATGGTACATTGCAACCCATAAAAGGGGCATTGCCCATTGCTGTAAAAGCTAGGGCAGAAGGTTTTAAAGGGTTTATTTTACCATCAGCAAATGCGAAAGAAGCGGCCATTGTGAATGACTTAGAAGTATATGGCGTTGATAATATAAAGCAGGTCATCAACTATTTTGATAAAGGCGAACCTTTAGAGCAAACCATTATAGATACCCGAAAAGAGTTTGAAAAAAACTTGAATTATCCAGAGTTTGATTTTTCTGATGTAAAAGGGCAAGAAGGTATTAAGCGCTGTATGGAAATTGCTGCAGCTGGAGGTCATAATATCATTTTAATCGGACCACCAGGGGCAGGAAAAACCATGTTGGCGAAACGCTTACCCAGTATTTTACCTCCTATGACGTTACATGAAGCTTTGGAAACTACAAAAATACATTCTGTAGTGGGGCGGGTAAAAGATACCGGATTGATGGCGCAACGCCCGTTTCGAAGTCCTCATCATACTATATCTAATGTAGCACTTGTTGGTGGTGGAAGTTATCCGCAACCGGGAGAAATCTCTCTATCGCATAATGGTGTGTTGTTTTTAGATGAATTACCAGAATTTAAGCGTGAAGTTTTGGAAGTGATGCGTCAACCGTTAGAAGATAGGGAAGTAACGATTTCCAGAGCGAAATTTACAGTAACCTATCCATCATCGTTTATGTTGGTGGCGAGTATGAACCCAAGTCCAGGAGGCTATTTTAACGATCCAGATGCGCCAGTTACCTCAAGTCCAGCTGAAATGCAACGCTATTTAGGAAAGATTTCTGGTCCGTTATTAGATAGAATCGATATTCATATAGAAGTAACACCTGTGCCATTCGATAAATTGAGTGATGATAGAAAAGGGGAAACCTCAGTAGATATTAGAAATCGAGTAACTGCAGCAAGGGACATACAGAGTAAACGCTTTGCAGATTCTGAAACGGTACATTATAATGCACAAATGAATGTGAAGCAAATTCGAAAACATTGTGTTTTGGATAATGCTTCAAAAGAGCTTTTAAAAACAGCTATGGAGCGATTGAATTTATCCGCTAGAGCCTATGATAGGATTTTGAAAGTTTCAAGAACGATTGCTGATTTGGAAGGTTCTGAAAACGTTAATGGATCACATATTAGTGAGGCGATTCAGTATCGTAGTTTGGATCGTGAGGGGTGGTTGGGGTAAATCTCTTTTTGAATAGGTTTTTTCACCTGATAGCGACTGACAAGTGCTATGTCGAAACGCATCCGTTTTTAATACTCCGAATCAGATGTTCCACCTTTAACAATAGCAATCCCAGATGACGTACCCAAACGGTCTACTCCTAAATTAATATATTCTAATGCGGTTTTGGTGTCTCTTATACCTCCCGAAGCTTTAATTTTCACACAACCTTTGCATACGCTTTTCATAAGTTTTACATCGTGCACTGATGCGCCTCTTGTTCCAAATCCAGTTGATGTTTTTATAAAATCTGCACCACTTTGTATGGCTAATTCACTGGCTTTAATAATTTCAATGTCCTCTAAATAGCAAGTTTCTAGTATAACTTTTAAGGTGGTATTAGGTAATTGTTTTTTTACAGCTTCAATATCTTTCCAAACACTATCAAAATCTTTACTTTTTAAGAGTCCGATGTTCATTACCATATCAATTTCATCTGCGCCTTCTTCAACGGCTGTTTTAGCTTCAAAAACTTTTGTTTTGGTACTTGTGGCTCCTAAAGGGAATCCTACTACAGCGCAAACTTTTACAGTAGTGTCTTTTAATTGATTTTGTGCTAATGGCACATAAGCACTATTAACACATACCGAAAAAAAGTTATGTGCTTTTGCCTCTTCGCAAAGGTTTATAATTTCTTGCGTTGTAGCATTGGCTTTAAGAAGTGTGTGGTCTATATAACGGTTTAATGGTTTCATAAAAATGTGTTTGCTTTTTACAAAGTTATCTATTTAGTTGTATTGAAGTTTATCGTTAGAAGAGATATTCAATACAAAAACAGCGAAGTTCAAAAAAAAGGTTATTGTATAATAATTTGCTAAATATCAATAGGTAAGGTACATTTGGCATGTTTAAAACTTTAGGGTATGGCTATGAAATACTATTTTTATATTGTCTTAGTTGCATTTTTGTGTGGTTGTAATTCCTCAAATAAGAGCGAAAAAGAGAATAAACTGGATAATATGTATCTCAATATAAATTCTGAACTAAGTACAGAAACCCCAAAATTAGATTTAGAACAGGCTCAAAAGCTTGCGGAATTACCGTTGCACTGTATAAATATTGAGTATCCAAACCGTTTATCACAAACATTGGGTGGTGATGAAGATTTAAAATCACCTACACAATTACATCCTGCATTTTACGGCTGTTTCGACTGGCATTCATCGGTGCACGGGCACTGGAGTTTAGTAAGTTTGTTAAAATCGTTTCCAAATCTGGTTAATGCAGATGAGATAAAACAACGTTTGCTTTATAATATTTCAAAAGAAAACATTCAAGCAGAGGTGGGGTATTTCCATGGAAAACACAACAAATCTTACGAACGCACGTATGGTTGGGCTTGGTTGCTTAAACTAGCAGAAGAACTGCATGCTTGGGATGATGAAACAGCGCGGATTTTAGAAGCAAGTTTACAACCGTTAACGGATTTAATTGTTGAAAAATACATTGAATTTTTACCGAAATTAAATTACCCGCAGCGTGTAGGAACCCATACCAATACTGCGTTTGGCTTATCATTTGCCTATGATTATGCGGAAACGTTAAATGATGAGGCTCTAAAGAATGCGATTAAGGATAGGGCTCTATATTTCTATGAAACAGATGAAAATTGTCCGATTACTTGGGAACCAAGCGGAAGTGATTTTTTATCGCCATGTCTTGAAGAAGCGGCCTTAATAAAACGTTTAATACCATTGGAAGATTATAAAGTCTGGTTAAATAATTTTTTACCTCAATTAAAAAATAAAGATTTTAATATTGAAGTAGGCGTAGTTTCAGATAGAACCGATGGGCATTTGGTACATTTAGACGGTGTTAATTTTTCACGTGCTTGGAACTTATATAAAATTGCCGATGGTTTACCTGAATACGGACATTTAAAAACAGTGGCAAATCAACATATTAATTATTCGCTTCCTAGTATTTTTGGTGATGATTACATGGGCGGACACTGGTTGGGTAGTTTTGCTATTTATGCTCTAAATAGTTCTAAATTGTAATAATATTTTGTTAAACAGTATTAATCTGTTGTTCATATAGGTAATGAAGTTTTATTTTTATGGTTTTAATTTAAATAGCCTATAAAAATGAAATTAAACTCTACGTTTTTAGCATTTTCAATTTTTGCATGTGTAAGTTTAGGTTTTTCTCAAAACCCTTTAATCAATTATCCAGCTGTAAGTCCGGACGGACAAACCATTGCCTTCAATTATCAAGGCGATATTTGGACGGCAACCATTAATGGACAAAATCCCAAACGACTAACAGTTCATGAAGCTTACGATACCAAGCCGGTTTGGAGTGCCGATGGTAAGTCTATTGCATTCATCAGTGAGCGATTTGGAAATAACGATGTTTTTGTAATGCCGGCTATTGGTGGCGCACCAAAACGATTAACATACCATTCTACTTCGGATATTGTAACTGATTACACCTCTAATGGAGATATTGTTTTTTCAACACGCAGAAATTTTGTGCAAGTAGAGCGCGAGTACGAAACACATATTGTAAATGAAAAAGGAGGTACGCCAAAACGATATTTAGATGCTACAGGTTTTGATGCTGCACTTTCGCCTAATGGCAAGTTTGTAGTATTTGTAAAGGGAAGTTGTAGGCTGGAACGGGAAGCCTACAGGGGGCCGGCAAACAGGGATATTTGGTTATATAATATTAAAAATGATAGTTATACGAAACTAACAGATTACGATGGTAACGATTTTTACCCGCAATGGGGAGACAATAATACCATTTACTTTCAATCGTCTAGAAGCGGAAAATACAACGTTCATAAATTGAATATAAATGATAGTGGTGCTTTAAAAGGTGAGATTTCACAAGTTACTAGCTTTTCCGACATGGGTATGTTTTCATTTCAAATTAGTAGGAATGGAAAAGATATTATAGCTGTAAAAGGTAATAAGGTGTTCTTGATTAATGCTGCTACAGCAAATCAAAAAGAGATAAATATCAACATTGCTTCAGATTATAGATTTAATCCCGTTGTACATAAAACGTATAGTAGCGATGTTGATGATATTGCCATTTCGCCTAACGGAAATTATGCCGCAATTACTATAAGAGGTGAAATTTTTATCCGTGAAACTTCAAAAGATAAAAAACGAACTGTAAACCTAACAAGATCTTCTTTTAGAGATACGAATGCCACCTGGTTGAACGATAGCACACTCCTTTTCGTTTCGGATAGGGATGGACAAAAAGATGTCTACATGGTAACATCTGATAATGAAAATGAATCAGATTTATTTAAAACCCTGAAGCATAAAATCGAGAGGATTACTAAGACCGAAGCGGATGAGGACAACTTGGTGATGTCTCCCGACGGTAAAGCAATAGCATACAATTTAGGAAGAGGGCAATTGGTAGTTGCGAATATTGATAATAAAGGAAAGCTTTCCAATAAAAAAACACTGTTAGATGGTTGGGCAACGGCAAACGGTGTGGCTTGGTCTCCAGATTCTAAATGGCTAGCCTATAGTTTAAGTGATTTGGATTTTAATTCTGAAATTTATATTCATAAAGCTGATAATAGCCAAAAACCAGTAAATATTTCAATGCACCCAAAACAAGACAGAAGTCCTGTTTGGAGTCCAGATGGTAAAAAACTGATGTTTTCTTCAAATAGAAACAATAGTGATTACGATGTTTGGTTTACATGGTTAACAAAAGCTGATTGGGAAAAGACTTCTCAAGATTGGGAGGAAGATACCGATGATAGCAAGGACAAAAAAGAAGATAAAAAAGAAGACAAAGACAAAAAGGATAAAACACCAAAAGTAAAGGATGTTGTTATTGATTTTGATGATATTCACGAGCGCCAAGTTCAGGTAACTTCTTTTGTAGGAGGTGAGTTTGGTTTGTTATTTTCAAAAGATTCTAAAACTATTTATTATTATACCGGAAATGGGAGTAGAGGAGATGCTGAAGTAGAGTCTGATTTATTCAAAGTAAAATGGGACGGAAAAGATAAAAAGGCGCTTACTACGAATAGTACAAGACCTTCAAATGTCACATCAGATAAAAAACTATCTAAAATTTATCTAACAAAAAGAGGCGGTAGTTTATCAAGTATCAATATGTCTAACGATAAAATGGAGTCTTTATCATTTTCTGCTAAACTAGATATTGATTACAATGTAGAGTCTCAGCAAATATTTAATGAAGCTTGGAAAGCTATAAATGATGGCTTTTACGATCCGGATTTTCATGGACAGGACTGGGATAAGCTAAGAAGAACCTATGAGCCGTTGGCATTAAGCGCTTCCACCCGAAGTGATTTTCAGACTATTTTTAATTGGATGCTTGGGCAAATTAATGCGAGCCACATGGGCTTGTATCGTGTTGAAACACGAGAAGATTTACAACCCGAAAGGACAGGGTTATTGGGTGTAGAACTGGAGCCAACCTCAAATGGAAAGTTGAAAGTAGTTTCTGTAGTACCCGGAATGCCTGCAGATAGGGTTGCTAGCCAAATACAATTAGGTGATATTATAATGTCTGTTAATGGAAATGATTTAACTGCATCCTCAAACATATATGAATTTTTACAAGGTACGGCGAACGAAAAAATCTATTTAGAGATAACTCGTGGAGGCACTTCAAAAGAAATTGTAATACGACCACAATATAGTAATCGCAGTGAAAATTATAATGCTTGGGTAAAAGAGCGCAAGCGTTTAACCGATAAATACTCCAACGGTAGATTGGGCTATATTCATATTCAAGGGATGAATTGGACAAGTTTTGAGCGTTTTGAACGTGAATTGACAGCTGCAGGGCTTGGTAAGGATGGTCTTGTTATTGATGTGAGATTTAATGGTGGTGGCTGGACTACTGATTATTTAATGGCAGTATTAAATGTAAAGCAACACGCATACACTGTTCCAAGAGGTGCGGCTAAAAACCTAGAGTCTGAACATACAAAATTTATCAACCATTACCCTTATAGTGAGCGTTTGCCACTGGCATCTTGGACAAAGCCATCGATTGCTCTATGTAATCAAAATAGTTATTCAAATGCAGAAATTTTTTCACATGCTTATAAAACTCTAGATATTGGAACTTTAGTTGGAGTACCCACTTTTGGTGCGGTAATATCAACAGGTAGCGCAGGACTAATTGATGGGTCTTATGTAAGAATGCCATTTAGAGGTTGGTATGTTAAGGAGACAAAATCTAACATGGAATTGGGGCCAGCAGTTCCAGATATTATAGTGTATAATAATCCAGATGACAAGGCGAAAAATTCAGATACTCAACTTAAAAAAGCAGTTGAGGAATTATTGAGCCAGTTAAAATAGTATATTTAAGAAACCATTTTAGCTTGAAAAACTTTTTTAAAAATATTGGACCTGGGCCATTGCTAGCAGCAGCTTTCATTGGCCCAGGAACAGTTACGGTCTGTACGCTTTCGGGTGTGCAGTTTGGTTATGTATTGCTATGGGCCATGGTGCTGTCGGTTATCGCTACCATTGTACTTCAAGAGATGACAGCAAGATTGGGGTTGGTAACTCAAAAAGGCTTATCTGAGGTTCTTCGTCAAGAAATTAAAACACCATTTCTAAAATTTTTATCAATTGCCTTAGTACTTTCAGCCATAGTTATTGGAAATGCGGCTTATGAAGGAGGTAACATTGGTGGAGGCGTTTTGGGGTTAGAAACTATATTTGGAACGTCAAATATACGCTTAGGTGCTTTTCAATTAAACGGTTTTAGCTTTCTCATTGGAATTATTGCTTTCATATTATTGTATTTAGGCAATTACAAAGTATTAGAACGTGCCCTAATAGCTTTAGTAATATTGATGAGTTTAGCATTTATAGTTACGGCAATCTTAACTAAACCAGATATTTCTCAATTATTTAAAGGCGCGCTACTACCGCAATTCCCTAACGGGAGTACATTGTTAATTATAGCTTTAATTGGCACAACAGTAGTACCTTATAACCTCTTTTTGCATGCCTCGCTAGTAAAAGAGAAATGGAGAAGCATTGAGGATTTAGGGTATGCAAGAAAAGATACATTCATAGCTATTATTTTAGGAGGGTTAGTATCTATGAGTGTTATCGTGTCCGCTACATCAATCTCAAATGGGCAAATTAATAACGCAGCAGACTTAGCTTTAGGTTTAGAACCGTTATTTGGTAGTTTTTCAAAATATTTTTTAGCTATTGGATTATTTGCTGCAGGCATCACCAGCGCTATTACCGCACCTTTGGCGGCTGCATATGTTGCTACAGGGTGTTTAGGTTGGGATTCCAACCTTAAATCGATACGCTTTAGGTTGGTTTGGGGGTTTATTCTGGTTTTAGGAGTTTGTATATCCTCGTCAGGGTTCAAACCCATAGAAATTATTAAATTCGCACAAATAGCAAATGGTATATTGCTTCCAATAATTACTGGTTTTCTTTTATGGGTGATGAATAGAAGCGAATTATTAGGCAAATACAAAAACAGTAATTTGACTAATAGCTTCGGCGTACTTATTTTTGTAATAAGTATGCTTTTGGCCATAGCAGCTATAAACAAAGTATTTGATTTGAACCTATTTTAATGCCACAGTTTTCCATAGATATAAATGCCGATTTAGGAGAGGGCATAGGCAACGACGCACAATTGATGCCCTTTATTTCCTCATGTAACATCGCTTGTGGCGGACATGCAGGAGATGAAAACACTATGCGAACTGCAGTGCGGTTAGCGAAGCGTTATAATGTTAAAATTGGTGCACACCCGTCGTTTCCTGATGTTGAAAATTTTGGACGAATTCCTATGGAAATGCCTTGTGCAGCATTGTTTAAAACCATAGAAGATCAATTAAATAACTTAAAAGCAATTATAGAAGAAGAGCATGCTGCTTTACATCATGTGAAACCACACGGCGCGCTTTACAATATGGCAATGAAGGACAAAAATATTGCAACCGTTATAGTTGAAGTGATGAAGAGCATGCACTTACCAGTATATCTTTATGTGCCCTATAAATCTGTAATTGCAGACGTTGCCGTGCAAAATAAAATCCCCATAATCTATGAGGCCTTCGCTGATAGAAATTATAACGACGATTTAACTTTGGTTTCTAGACAAAAAGAAAATGCAGTTTTAAACGATGAAAATGAAGTATTTGAACATGTGTTTCGGATGATTTCTGAAGGAAAAGTAAAAACTGCATCGGGTAAGAAGATTGAAATAAAGGCACATACATTTTGTATTCATGGTGATAACCCCAAAGCAATTGGATTGGTCAATAGATTAGTGCATAGTTTAGAATCAAAAGATATTCTCATTCAATAATTGATGACGTTTGAGTTAATATATAAACAATTTGGAGCGTCTTCAATTCTTATGGAGTGGCCTCAGTATATTGATAAAGCTATCTTAAATGATATACTAAGGTTTAAATCAAAAATAGCGCAAAGTGATTTCTCCAATATTATGACTTTAAATCATGCCTATGCATCACTTTTAATTACTTATGATGTTTCAAACTTTGATGTTTCTTCTGAAATATTAAAGTTGAGTGATTTGTATCAATCGGCAGATGAGGTTTATGAGTCGAAACATACCCTATGGAAAATCCCTGTGTGCTATGATCAAAGTTTTGGAATTGATTTGGAATTGCTTTCAAAAGAAAAGCGCATAGACGTAGATGATGTTATTAAGATGCATTCACAAAGCGTCTACACGATTTATTTTATCGGATTTTTACCAGGCTTTTTATACCTAGGAGGTTTAGATGAGCAGCTATTTACACCAAGAAGAGCGACTCCACGATTGAAAATTGAAAAAGGCGCTGTAGCTATTGGTGGCAAACAAACAGGTGTTTATCCTAGTGAAAGCCCTGGAGGATGGAATATTATCGGAAACAGTCCAGTCCATTTTTTTGATGTTTCAAAAGCAGAACCATGTTTTGCGAAAGCTGGTGATAGTCTCCAATTTTATCCAGTAACCTTAAAAGTGTATCAGGACATTCAAACCTTAGTTGATGCTGGTATATATCAAATAGAAAGTGAGGTGCTAGATGGTTAAGGTGTTAAGCGCGGGACTTTATACAACTATTCAAGATAATGGCAGAATGGGCTATCAGCATTATGGTGTGCCAGTTTCTGGTGTAATGGATTCAAGAGCAGCAGCGATAGCAAATGCTTTGGTTGGAAACAATCAGGATGCTGCGGTTTTAGAAATTACCATGAGCGGGCCCAAATTAGTATTTGAAATTGACGCGGCTATAGCTATTACTGGAGCCAATATGAAGGCTTCAATTAATAAAAATAGGATTGAAAACAATCGCATCATTTCTATTAAGAAAGGTGATGTTTTGCGTTATGGAACCCTAGTCTCTGGGTTCAGAACTTATTTGGCAGTTTCAGGTGGTTTTAAGACTAAAGAAGTTTTAGGTAGTAAAAGCATGTATCAGGGCATAACTGAATACAGAAATTTAAAAAAGGGTGATGTATTGAATATTAATAAATCACTTACTGCTAGCCAAAAACACTTTGCAGGATTAAAAATTGATGATTCATATCTTACATCATCAACATTGGAAGTTTATCAAGGACTTGAGTTTGATAGACTGAGTGAAATTCAAAAGAAACAATTATTTAAGACTATATTTACGGTTTCAAAAGATAATAATCGGATGGCATATCAGCTTAAAGAGCCCTTTGAGAATAATCTAGAACCAATCCTTACATCATCTGTATTACCAGGAACGGTACAATTAACACCTTCTGGAAAACTAATTGTATTAATGCGGGATTGTCAAACTACAGGTGGCTATCCGAGAGTTTTACAACTTTCTGAAATGGCAATTAATACTTTAGCACAAAAGTTTACAGGCGATAAAATCAACTTTAATCTTAAAGCTCTACTTTAATATCCTTTAAGACTTCTAGGGAAACTTCACTTTTTTGAGAGGTTTCCATATAGCGTCTGTATATTTTAGAATTTCGTTTTTGCAGTGTGTCTTTCTCTGGTTTAAGAACTGAAGAAGTGCCAATTCTATCCGCACCAGCTTCTAAATATTTTACAGCAGTTTCAAAATCGCTAATACCACCAGATGCCTTGATTTTGGCACTGTCTTTAACAGTTTTTTTCATGATTTTCACTGCAGTAAACGTAGCACCTCCAGAAGCAAAACCTGTAGATGTTTTTACAAAATCGGCATTGGCATCTACTGCAATTTCACAAGCTTTAACAATTTCATTTTTGTTTAGCTCAGAAATTTCAATAATCACTTTTAACGTAGTATTGCCTATTGCCCTTTTAACGTCTGAAATATCTCTTAAAACAGAGACGTAATTACTACTTTTAAGATATCCAAGATTTATTACCATATCTATCTCTTCGGCTCCATCTGCAACAGCATTTATGGCTTCAGAAATTTTACTTTGTGTGGACATGGCGCCAAAAGGGAAACCTATAACGGTACATACTTTTACCTCGGTATCTTTTAATAATTCTTGCGCTAATTTTACGTAGCTACCATTTACGCATACCGAAAAATACTTATTTGCCTTTGCTATTTTACACACATTTATAATATCTCTTTCCGTAGCAGTTGGCTTTAAAAATGTGTAATCTATAAAGTTGGATAAATTCATAAATAAAAGTAGGTTTCCTTTAAATATTATAACTTTTTATTCTTCTTATTGGGGCGATAAGATTTGTGTGAAATTAAAAATTTAAGACAAGACAATGGGATGCCTTTATAGATTTTTATCAACAGAATAATAAACATTTAAAAGTAATAATTATTATGAACCAAGCCCTTTTATTATTTCCTTTTTCGATGAATGGATTCGTTTTTCAGTCTTAATATGTGATATACAAACGGTTATGAATACAGTGATTGTATAAAGAAAAAGCAACGTTTGCCAAAGAAAGGAGCCCGTTGCTTTTCAAACTAACCAACCAAACTAAACTATTTTTTATATGTTTTCTACTAAGTCGCTTTGATTTCTAAAAACCAACATGTCATCAAAAGCGTCCAAGAGGATAACGCTATCTGTTGTTACTTTTCCAGCTAAAATCTCTTTACTTAGAGCGTTGAGCACTTCTTTTTGAATCACTCTTTTCACGGGTCTAGCACCGTATTCTGGGTTATAACCTTTTTCTGCTAAATAAGCCACTGCTTCTTGTGTGGCATCAAATGTAATATTTTGATGCGCTAACATCTTAGTCACATTTTTTAGTTGAAGCCCCACAATATCGGTGATATTTTCCTTGGTTAAAGGCGTAAACATTACCGTATCGTCAATTCTGTTTAAGAATTCCGGTCTTACACTTTGTTTTAATAGGGCTAACACATCAATTTTTGCAGCTTCTATTGCTGAATCGATATCCTTGGTAGCCTCAAAACGTTCTTGTATAATCTGACTGCCCATGTTGGATGTCATAATTATGATAGTGTTTTTGAAATTTGCTACACGCCCTTTGTTATCAGTTAAATGCCCTTCATCCAAAACTTGTAATAAAATATTGAACGTATCAGGGTGTGCTTTTTCGATTTCATCTAATAGTACTACTGAATACGGCTTTCTCCTAACGGCTTCAGTTAATTGTCCACCTTCATCATAACCTACATATCCTGGAGGTGCACCAACCAATCTACTTACGGCATGACGTTCTTGATATTCACTCATATCTATTCTGGTCATTGCGTTTTCATCATCAAACAAGTATTCAGCTAAAGCCTTAGCTAATTCGGTTTTACCAACACCAGTTGTTCCTAGGAATAAAAATGTTCCAATAGGTTTTTGTGGATTTTGTAAACCTGCACGACTTCTACGAACCGCATCACTCACAGCTTCAATGGCTTCTTCTTGCCCAACTACACGTTTGTGTAACTCGTCTTCCAACTTCAATAACTTTTCACGCTCACTTTGCAGCATTTTGGTTACTGGAATACCTGTCCATTTTGCTACAACTTCAGCAATATCATCATAGGTTACTTCCTCTTTTATCAAAGAGTTTTCAGATTGTTCTTGTAATTGCTTTTGTAAGTTTTCAAGTTGCTCTTGGGCTTCTTTTATCTTGCCATAGCGTAACTCTGCTACTTTTCCGTAATCACCCTCGCGTTCTGCTTTTTCAGCTTCAAGTTTGAAGTTTTCAATATCAGATTTTGTATTCTGAATATTATCTACCACTTCTTTTTCACTTTTCCATTTCGCGAAAATCTCATTGCGTTGTTCTTTAAGGTTTGCCAAATCAGAACTTAATGATTTTAATTTAGTTTCATCTTTCTCGCGCTTTATCGCTTCAATTTCAATTTCCAATTGCATGATTTTTCTATCCAAAACATCGAGTTCCTCTGGTTTAGAATTGATTTCCATACGCATTTTAGATGCTGCTTCATCCATTAAATCGATAGCCTTATCTGGTAAAAAACGGTTTGTAATATAGCGTTGAGACAATTCCACTGCGCCAATAATAGCATCGTCTTTTATACGTACTTTATGATGTGTTTCGTACTTTTCCTTAATTCCTCTTAAAATTGAAATAGCACTTTCGGTATCTGGCTCATCTACCATTACTTTTTGAAAACGACGCTCTAGGGCTTTGTCTTTTTCAAAGTATTTTTGATATTCATCTAATGTAGTTGCACCTATGGCTCTCAATTCACCACGGGCTAATGCTGGCTTTAAAATGTTAGCCGCATCCATCGCACCTTGGCCGCCACCTGCACCTACAAGTGTGTGTATTTCGTCTATAAATAGTACGATATCGCCATCACTAGTTGTAACTTCTTTGATGACTGCTTTTAAACGCTCTTCAAACTCACCTTTATATTTTGCTCCCGCGATAAGCGCTCCCATATCTAAAGCAAAAATTTGTTTTTCCTTTAGATTTTCAGGGATGTCGCCATCAATAATTCTATGTGCCAAACCTTCAGCAATTGCGGTTTTACCAGTTCCTGGTTCTCCAACCAAAATTGGATTGTTTTTGGTACGACGTGATAATATTTGAAGAATTCTACGAATCTCTTCATCACGACCAATAACAGGATCTAATTTTCCGTCTTTTGCAAGCTGGTTTAGGTTTTTTGCATATTTATTTAAAGCGTTGTACGTTTCCTCCTGACTTTGAGACGTAACGTTTTCGCCCTTACGCAGTTCTTCAATAGCTGCTTTTAGGCCTTTTTCGGTAACACCTTGGTCTTTTAGCATTTGTGCAATTTTGCTATTTGATTTAAAAACTGCTAGAATTAAATGTTCTATAGACACAAAGTCGTCTTTCATTTTTTTGGCAATGATTGACGCTTCGTTTAAGGTTTTTCCCCCTTCTCGAGAAAGCATAATGTCTGCACCTGAAACTTTAGAGAAACTTTCCAGTTGCTTGTTTAGTGCTTGCTCTAAGATTGAAACATTTACATTTAACTTTTTTAAGATAAATGGTAATACATTTTCATCAACTTCGAAAATGCCCTTAAAAATATGCTCATTTTCTATTTGTTGATGCCCGAAGCTTTGCGCTATTTGTTGCGCCTGTTGTATGGCTTCTTGTGATTTTATGGTATAATTATTAAAATTCATCGTTTATATTTTATGGTGTGTTTTTCTAACTCTATTTTTGCAATGTATAAGTCAATTACCTTACCAATTTTGAAAGTGTTATAATTTAAGACAAAATGTCTTGATTTTTCCTAAGAATAATGACTTTTAGTCAGTTGTAAGGTTAAGCTTAATAAGCGACTTAAGGTTTGAGTAAGCACATAACAGTGGCGCGTTAGGGATTGCAGTGGAAAGCCCACAGGGAGGTACGACCGAGGACTTGGAACGTAAAGCCCGACCCCGCTTCGGGAGCCATAGCGACCAAAGGGGTAACGCCCAAAATAGTGAACACTAAATGTGCAGACTTTACGTTTGAATATTATAACGTATAATTAATAGCAATTTATGGGATTATTAAATAAATTATTTGGAGGAGAAAAAGTAGCGAAAGCGGAGAAGATGTTGCCGTGGATTCCTTTAAACGATTTGAAGCAGATTGACTACATAAAACAAAAATCTAGCATAAAAACTCAGGTTATTTTTAAACATTCTACGCGATGTGGTATTAGTAGTATGGTACAACGACAGTTTATTGAGGACTATAATTTTAGCGAAAAGGAGTTGGATTTGTATTACTTAGATATTTTGAATTACCGCCAAATTTCGGATGAAGTGGGTTATGCGTTTCAGTTGATCCACGAATCGCCGCAACTTTTGGTGATTAAAAATGGCGAGTTGGTAGCGCATGCTTCTCATGGGCAGATTAATCAGGTGGATTTGAATAGGTTTGTTTAACTCCTAGTTATTTTTTGATGTCTAAATACCTATTTGTATACGGCACATTACAACAGGCATCGGATAATGATATGTCGCGATTTCTTTCTAAGAATTCAGAACTAGTAGGGAAAGGTCATATATTAGGAATCCTCTACAGGATTTCTTGGTTTCCAGGGGTTGTTTTAAGTGACAGCTCTTCAAACAAGGTTTTTGGGACAGTTTTTAAGCTACAAAATATTGATAACGTTTTTAGTGTTCTTGACGACTATGAAGGATTTGATGAGGATAATCTAAAAGAAAGTCTTTTTACAAGAGTACAAACCAGTGTTTTTTTGGAAAATGGCGAACCCTTAATTTCATGGGTGTATCTTTACAACCAGAATATTGAGAATAGCCAACAGATTATTTCTGGGGATTTTTTAAAAGATGCAACACCCTAATTTTACAGATACGTTTTTTCATAAGTTTACTTTTGAAGCTGATATCGTCTTACCAAAACAATTCACCTTTCCATTCTATTATGAGCCGCACGAATTGAGTGTTTTGGCGGCTGAAGATTTGCAACGCTATTTAGAATCCCAAACTGATTTTAAACATAATTTTGGATTGCATCCTGATACTGAAGGCTTAGTTATAGGGAAAATGTTTGGGGTAATGGTAGTACAGCAATATAATGGTGATTTAGGATATTTAGCAGCGTTTTCGGGTAAGTTGGCTGAAAGTAATTATCATAAAGGTTTTGTACCTACAGTTTACAATACATTGGATGAAACTGGATTTTACAAAAAGGGAGAAGCAGAATTAAATAGGCTAAATGCTGAAATTGAAACGTTAGAAAATGCATCAGAACTTAAACAAGCAAGGTTGACTTTAGATGAGTTTCAAAAACTTTATAATAAAGAACTTGCAGCGTTTAAAGCTGATATAAAAACTAAAAAGAAAACGCGAAATCTAAAGCGTGAATCTGCTAAAACCACCTTGTCTTCTGAAGCGTTTGAAGTTTTACTTGAAGGTTTAAAAAGCGAAAGTATTTACTATCATTTCCGTTTAAAGGATTTAAAAAAGGATTGGGAAGCCAAAATTGAAGCTGCAAAGCATCATTTAGATGGCTTACTAAAACCTATTGAAGCTTTAAAAGAAAAGCGCGCTACGCTCTCAGCATCCTTACAGAAACGTTTGCATGAGCAATACAGATTTTTGAATGCTGAAGGAAATACTAAAGATTTACTAGATATTTTTAAGGATGCTATGGTACCACCGCCTGCCGGCTCTGGAGAATGTGCTGCACCAAAGTTGTTTCAATATGCATATGAAAACAATTTAAAACCGATTGCTATGGCAGAATTTTGGTGGGGGGCATCGCCAAAATCTGAAGTTAGAAAGCACAAACAGTTTTATCCGTCGTGTCGCAGTAAATGCGAACCTATTTTAGGGCACATGATGCAAGGTTTAGATGTAGAGGACAATCCTATTCAAACAGTATCAGAATACAATGCTCCATTAGACATTGTTTATGAAGACGACTATCTGTTGTTAGTGAATAAACCACATGAGTTTTTATCGGTACCTGGGAAACATATTCAAGAATCAGTTCTCACTAGAATGAAACGTTATTTACCAAAAGCGAAAGGGCCGCTGTTAGTGCATCGGTTGGATATGTCTACTTCTGGGTTGTTATTAGTAGCCAAAAATGAAAAAACTCATAAAAACCTTCAAAAACAGTTTATAGAACGAGCCATAAAAAAACGTTATGTTGCATTGCTTGATGGTGAAGTTTCAACGAAATCGGGCACTATCGATTTACCGCTAAGGGTAGATTTAGATAACCGTCCGCAACAATTGGTATGTTACCAACATGGTAAACCTGCCAAAACCAAATACGAAGTTGTTGGTGTTGAAAACGGAAAAACACGCATCTATTTTTATCCAATTACAGGGCGCACCCATCAATTACGCGTGCATGCGGCACACTCAGGAGGTCTAAATATGGCAATAATTGGCGATGATTTGTATGGTGTAAAAGGCGAAAGGTTATGTTTACATGCAGAACGACTTACGTTTATACATCCTGTAACGCAACAAGTTTTGGATATATTTAGTGAGGTGCCGTTTTAATAATGGCGTTACCTTCAAAATTCAATGATGCGATGTTGGTTTTCTAGATTTAAAAATACTTCCTCAAAATAGAACTCACAGAACCGTAGTAAGACCTCCCAAACATATTTAAATGCACTAATAAAAAGTACAATTGATATATCTCAATTCTTGCGGAAGAATGTTCACTAGATGGTATACGGGAAAAATAGCGCTCATAAAAAGCATCGCCAAAACCACCAAAGAGTTTGCTCATGGCAATATCCACTTCGTGATGGCCATAATATACGGCAGGATCTATCAAATAGGGTTCGCCATTTTTTGAAATTAGGTAATTGCCACTCCATAAATCACCGTGAAGCAGGCTAGGTTTAATGTCTTCAAAAAGCGGTTTTAGTTGAGTTTTTATGTGTGTTACACTTGGACATTCAGAGCTTAGAAGTAACCTTTGTTGTTTGGCTAACTCTAGTTGCGGTAATAAGCGTTCGTATGTGTAAAAATCGACCCAAGCGCTATGTTCGGTATTGCTTTGCGGTAAGCGGCCAATAAAATTATCATGGTCTAAGCCATACGTATCACAAGTGCTTTCATGTAATTTTGCTAATTGTTCACCAAGGTTTATAAAATCTTTAGTTGATGGTGATTTGCTTTCAATAAATTCCATGAACAAAAACGCTGAATCTTTAAAACTATCGCAAGCTAAGACAGTTGGTGTTTTTATAGTGTTGGTCTTAGCGATAGTCTCTAACCCATAAGTCTCAGTTTGAAACATGGTTAACGCATTGGTAGCGTTATTTAGTTTTAAAAAATAACTATTGGTTGCGGTTTCAATACGGTAGGCTTGTGAGATGTCGCCGCCTGAGACCCTAGAAATTTTTTTGATGGGTTGCTGTAAAAGACTATTGAGATATGATTTTAGACTGTCAGTCATCGTTTTCTTTTGTAACAACTCTGCACAATCTGGTTACAAAACACTTCGGTTTTAACATGCTCAAACTCTAAGGATTTAGGTAACACATCAAAAAGCGGAATGCCATCACCTAGAATGATGGGAACTGTGGTTAATCTAAGTTCATCAATTAAATCCTGCTTTAAAAAGTTTTGAACTACGTTACCACCATCAATATATAAGGTTTTATAACCTTGGTTCTGAATAGTATCTAAGACATCTCTTTCCTTTCCTTGAATTAAGGTAACCTTATCCTCTAGATTCACAGGAATTTCTTTTATGGAACGACTTAACACAAAAACGGGTTTGGTGTAAGGCCAATCTATACCAAAACCCAAAACAGTTTTAAAAGAGGCGCTTCCCATGACAATGGCATCAATGGCGTTCATCAAATCGTTGTAACCCATATCTAATTGGTCAGGGTTTGGAATCATATCCAACCAATCCAGTTCCCCGTTTTTTCCAGCGATATAGTTATCAATACTTTTGCCTAGGAAGACTATGTTTTTCATATAGGCAAGATAAGCAAGAAGAAATTCCGAAACAAGTTCAGAATGTTACTAGGCTAAGATTTTCGTTCCAACAACGCCATGTAAAATCCATCATAACCATTTTCATGGGCTAATATTTTTTTATCTTTTAGCAATTCAAAATTAGCTCCTCCTTCAGAGTTTAAAAAGGCCTCTACTTGATTTTGATTTTCAGATGGTAATACCGAACAAGTAGCATATACTAATTTACCACCTTCTTTTACCATTCTGGAGTATTGTTGTAGGACATCTTGTTGTACACCTCTAATTCTATCTAAAAACTCAGGTTCTAATTTCCATTTCGCATCTGGATTTCTGCGCAGTACACCCAAACCAGAACATGGAGCATCAATTAAAACCCTATCAGCTTTATTGTACAGTTTTTTAATGGGTTTTGTAGAGTCAATCACTTTTAAATCTACATTATGCACGCCATTTCTTCGCGCTCTTATTTTTAGCTTTTTAAGTTTACTTTCGTAAATGTCCATCGCCACAATTTGTCCTTTGTTTTGCATTAAAGAAGCGATGTGTAAGGTTTTTCCGCCTGCCCCTGCACAGGTGTCTACTACTTTCATGCCTGGTTGTACATCTAAGAATTCTGCCACCAATTGAGATGAGGCATCTTGTACTTCAAAGAGTCCATTTTTAAAGGCATCGGTTACAAATACATTAGCACGCTCCGTTAGTTTTAAAGCAGATGGATACCTTTCGATAAATACAGTTTCTATGTTGTTTTCATCAAAAAGTATGTTTTGTAGTTTTTCTTTTGTTGTTTTTAATGTGTTAACTCTAAGAATAACTTCAGCTTGTTCATTTTGCATCGCGATTTCCTTGGTCCATTTAGCCTCTCCCAATTCGGCTAAACCAACCTCGTCCATCCAATCTGGAATAGATTCTCGTAACTTTCTAACTTTAGAAAGTTCATCAAAGCGTCCTTTTATTTTTCGTGTTGGTGTATTTTCAAAGTATTTCCAATCGGGTAATTTTATACCTTTTAAAGTTGCCCATACAGCAAACATGCGCCAAAGGTTGTCGCGATCGAACGGTTCTTTTACTTCGGCGATTTCTGCATACAGACGTTTCCAACGTACAATATCATACGTTGTTTCGGCCACAAATCCACGGTCTCGTGCACCCCAGCGTTTATCTCGCTTTAATAGCTGTTGAATCACTTTATCGGCATATTGCTCCTCATTAAAAATTTGGGTTAAACCGTCTATTACGGCGAAGCAAAGGTTTCTGTGTAAGCGCATTTTTTAGTTCTAAGTATCCAGTATTCAATTTACAGTTTTAATTGCTATGAACTTTGAATGTTTTAATTAAATATGGGCACAAAGTTACGTTAATAACTACGAATAGACGAATGTTTTATTTTTTGAATGTTAAGACTTATCTTTCTTAAAAATTAGTAATTATGAAACGTTTGTCTCTATTTTTTTTATGTTTTTCAGTTTTGGTTTCCTGTGGAAAAAAAGAAGCGTTTAAACCAAAGGATTTTTCTAAGATTGAAATAGAGACACTTTTAAATGACACGCTATTGAATGTTAGGGCAATAGAGATACAGCATAATACTTTGTATTTTGCTGCGAGTGATGGGAGAACAGGATTTTATGAATTTAATGAACATGATAGAATTATAACTAATTCGAAAGATGTATCATTTTTAAGGTTTAAAGAAAACTTCAGGTCTTTAGCTGTAACGGATAGGGGTTATTTAGTTTTATCAATTGAGAGCCCAGCGATTTTATATAAAATTGACTTAAATAATTATAGTTCACCTTTTATGATTGCATACCAAGAAACCCACCCCAAAGCTTTTTACGATTCGATGGCATTCTGGAACGACCAAGAAGGTATTGCTATTGGCGATAGTATAGAAGGTTGTTTATCCATTATAATTACACGAGATGGTGGCCATACATGGACAAAATTATCTTGTGCAGATTTACCAAAAGCTGAGGAAGGTGAAGGCGCTTTTGCGGCAAGCGACACCAATATTGCCATTGTTGGCGACAAGACCTGGATAGGAACTACCCATGGTAACATTTATTATTCACCAGATAAAGGTTACACTTGGGAGACTGTGAAAACACCCATAATTCAAGCAAAAGAAACAGAGGGGATATATTCTGTAGCTTTTTATGATGAATTAAACGGATTTGCTATTGGTGGCGATTATACCCAGCCTGACGCAAATTCAGCAAACAAAATAAGAACCAAAGATGGAGGGAAAACTTGGGAATTAGTGGCACAAAACCAAAACCCCAGTTATAAAAGTTGTGTACAGTATATACCAAACCGAAAAGCGAAAGCATTGGTAGCTGTTGGATTTAATGGTGTTGATTATAGTAACGACTCCGGGTCTACATGGAAACATTTGAGTGACGAGGGCTTTTATACCATTAGATTCTTGAACGATTCTGTAGCTTATGCCGCAGGCAATGGTAGAATATCTAAGCTTATATTTAGGGAATAGTTGATATTTATTTTTTTTCTGAGCCTCTTCGTTTCTTAAACTCATCTAACATTTTTCGTTTAAAATCGTCTTCAGCTATTCTAAGTTGAATTATTTTTTTGGCAGAAATAATTTTAGATAATTTTTCTGAAAATGTGTTTTTTAAATCATACATTTCACGTTCAGCCTTTCTAAAACGTTGAACAAGGGCGGAGGCGTCTTCCTCTGTCATGGTATCTAGGTCTTCACGAATATCTTTTCTTATACTTCTCATTTCCTTGTACCTTATTGTGTTCATTTTTTGCTCAAAAGCATTGTAAATAGGCCAAAATTCTTGAGCCTCTTTTTCTGTAAGGCTTAAACGCTCCGTAATAAAAGAGATTTTTAAGGCTTTTATGCGTTCTCTATTGCCTCTTTGGGCTATAGCGCTTACGGATACAAAAAACAGGATAATAAATAGTATTTTTTTCATTGTATTTTGCATTATTATTCAACCATCAAGCTTTCAATATCTGCATTGTTTAGCAGGTATTCTTCAAGATTTTCTTCATTCAAATTATAGTTGATCATACTATCTTCCGTAGGTAGTTCATCACTGAATAAAGAAGCAATTTCGTATGAACTGATATCTTCATCTAAAATATAATTTTCAACCGTGCCTACCTCCAGGTCTTCAATGGAAATATTGTTGTTAAAAATTGACAGATTAAAAAGTACTAAAGCTGCTGCTGCAACACTAGAAACATAAACTATTGTTTTTCTGTTTAGAAGGGAAATAACTTTAGTCTCTTTTTCCTCTGAAACGATATTAATAATACGGTCTTCCAAAGTGTTAAAGTATCCTTCAGGTGCTTTAAAACCTGTAGATTTCGTACTTATAATGCTTTCTTCAGCATTAATTCTATCTAGTAGCCTGTCTTCAAAAGCATCAAAGTAGTCTTTTGGGACATTAAATCCAGGAGATTTTATATGTTTAAAATTTTTGTTGTTCATGTTGTTAATCTTACGCTTATGACTAATTTTTTTTCAAAAGGTTTAATTATCAGTTAAATAAGCTTCAATTTTTTTTACTGCAATATGATAGGAGGCTTTAAGAGCACCTTCACTTGTTTCTAGAATTTCAGACATATCCTTGTATTTTATATCTTCAAAATACTTCATGTTAAACACTAGTTGTTGTTTTTCGGGAAGCGTAGCGATCGCTTTTTGTAATTTTAGTTGAATGACATTACCTTCAAAATACACATCTGATATTAAGTTGTTAATGGCAAGTTGCTGCACTTCTTCACTTGTAATTTGTAATCGCTTCGCGTTTTTATTAATCAAGGTTATAGACTCGTTGGTAGCAATGCGGTACATCCAAGAAAACAGTTTGCTATCTCCTTTAAAGTTATGAATGTTTTTGTAAACTTTAATAAATGTATTTTGAAGCACATCATCTGCGTCATCATGAGATTTTACAATGTTTCGGATATGCCAATATAAACGCTCCTTGTAAAGCGACATGAGCGCTCTAAAGGCTTTTTCTTTTTCTTTATCAGATTGTAATTGTTCTACTAATTGTGCTTCGTCTATCACAAAAGTGGTTTGGTAGTTTAGACTGATAAATATACTGAAAGTTTAATTTGAGATTTATGATGAGATTTTAAGAATATATAACTATTTAATAATCATATAATTATGAAAATTAATATCGATTAAAAGTAAAAAAATACGATAAAATGCATTTTTTCCTTGGTTGGTATGTATTTTTGATATAGATTTGTATCAGAAACCTACTTATATATGTTAGCCGTCCCCAAGTCTAACATGAACAAAAAAAGGATAGTTACCCAAATCACTATCCTTTTTTACTTTTTTAAGTCTAATCTATCTAAAATTCTAAGCAATACTTTGCATTTCAACAAGTTTTTGATAGGTGCCTTTTTTAGCAATAAGCTCATTGTGTCTACCCTGTTCAACAATCTCACCTTTATTTAATACTACGATTTCATCGGCATTTTGAATGGTAGATAAGCGGTGTGCAATTACAATCGATGTTCTGTTCTTCATCATATTTTCTAAAGCTACCTGCACCAATCTTTCACTTTCGGTGTCAAGAGCAGATGTAGCTTCGTCTAAAATCATAATTGGCGGACTCTTTAAAACAGCTCTCGCAATACTTAAACGTTGTTTTTGCCCTCCAGAAAGTTTACCGCCAGCATCTCCAATATTATATTCAAGTACACCATCCAAATCTTTTACAAATTCCCAAGCATTAGCAACCTTAAGCGCTTCTATAATATCTTCGTCTGTAGCAGATTGGTTGCCTAACTTTAAGTTGTTTTTTATACTATCGTTAAATAAAATAGCATCTTGGGTTACTATTCCCAGTTGCTTGCGTAAAGAGCTTGTAGTTAAATCTTGTATGTTTACCGCATCTATTAAAATTTCACCTTCATTTACATCATAAAAGCGAGTGATGAGGTTTGCAACAGTTGATTTTCCACTTCCTGATTGTCCAACCAAGGCTACTGTTTTTCCTTTTGGAATAGATAAGCTAAAATTTTTAAGCACGTATTCGTCCTGGTATTTAAAGGAAATATTTTTAAATTCTATTTTAGATTCAAACCCATCTTTTACTATCGCATCAGGTTTGTCTTTTAGTGGATTTGGTGTATCGATAATCTCTTGAATGCGTTCTGCTGCAGCACCTCCCTTCTTGATGTTGTAAAGTCCACGGGAAATGGCTTTGGCAGGCGTAAGTATATTATAGGCAAGCCCCATATAAATTAAAAACTTACTACCGTCTAGTGCTAAGTTGGTATCATTACTTAATACGAGTTTTCCACCATACCATAAAATTACTGAAATCATGCAAATTCCTAAAAACTCGCTTGCAGGAGATGCTAAATTTTGCCTGTTCATCAATTTATTTGAAAATCTGTAAAAGCGCGATGTAGACTCTTGAAATTTCTCATTAAACTTTCCTTCAGCACTAAAACCCTTAATAATTCTTAATCCAGTAAGCGTCTCTTCTAAGGTTGATAAAAACATACCTTGCTCTTTTTGAACCCTGTCTGATTTACGTTTTAAACTTTTACCTATTCTGGATATTACGAATCCCATCACGGGAATAAAAATAAACACGAAAAGGGTGAGCTGTGGACTTATATATACCATTGCGATTATGGTAAATATAATTGTTAGCGGTTCTCTAACTATAAGCTCTAAAACCGATAAAAATGAATATTGTAAATCTTGAACATCCCCAGTCACTCTAGCCAAAATATCTCCCTTTCTTTGGTCTGATAAAAACGATAGCGGTAATTCCATAGTTTTCTTATACACCCTATTGCGTATATCGCGAATTACGCCATTTCTTAAAAATACGAGAAAGTAATTGGCCAAATAACCAAATAGATTCTTTAATAAAAACATTACCACTATTAATCCAATAGTGAACATTAAGGCTTTACCTTTGTCCCCTCCGGTAAATTGATGCATTTCATAATTTAAATAATCTCCTGCAAAATCACCTAGTTTTTCAATGCTTGTATAAACTGGTTTTTCAGTTGGAATACTTTTTTCCTTATCAAAAATTACATCCAACATTGGCTTTAATGCAATAAAAGATAGCGTGCCAAATAACGCAAAAAACACATTAGAAATAATGTGTCCTACGGCATAACTTCGATAAGGCTTTGCGTACCTTAAAATATTTGTAAAATGACTCATTAAATCAAGTTCATATCCTTCAGAATCGTTTCTGCTTTAGTGTCTAATTGAGCTTCAGTGTTTTTAAAGTTTTCAGTACTATCTAATTCTGAATTTACACTAACATAAAACTTAATTTTTGGTTCTGTACCGCTTGGTCTTAAGGCTACCTGACTGCCATCTTCAGTATAATAAATGATTACATTTGATTTTGGTATATCAAGCGAAGATGTTTCACCTGTACTTAGATTTTTTGATGTGGCAGATTCGTAATCTTCAATTTTAACTACTTTCGAACCGTTAACGACCGTTAAGGGGTTTTCTCGTGCATCTGCCATCATTTGTTTTATTTCTTCTGCACCTTCAATTCCTTTTTTAGTAAGCGATACTAATTTCTCTTTGTAAAAACCATGTTCTACATAAAGCTTAATTAATTCTTCGAAGAAAGAACTACCATTAGCCTTAGTGATTGCTGCTATTTCACAAGCTAAAAGGGTAGAGGTAACAGCATCTTTATCACGAACAAAATCGCCTACCATAAAACCAAAACTTTCTTCACCACCACCAATAAAATCTAGCTCAGGATGGTCTTTAATTAGTTTTGCAATCCATTTAAAACCTGTTAACACTATTTTATTATCCACGCCGTAAGCATCGGCTAATTTATTGAGCATTGGGGTAGAGACTATGGTAGTAGCTATAAACTCCTTTCCTTTTATTTTGCCTTCAGATTTCCACTTTTTCAAAAGAAAATCAACCATCATTACCATAGTTTGATTACCATTTAGCAATTGTAATTTATTTTCAGAATTTCTAACTGCAACGCCTAATCTATCACAGTCAGGATCAGTTCCAATCACTATGTCGGCTCCAACTTCATTAGCAAGTTCTAAAGCCATCTTTAGAGCTGCTGGTTCTTCTGGGTTTGGTGATTTTACCGTTGGGAATCCACCATCTGGTTTGCGTTGCTCTTCAACAATATGTACATTTTTATAACCTGCACGCTTTAAGGTTTCAGGAACTGCTGTAATAGAGGTACCGTGCAGTGATGTGAATACAATATTTAAATTGTCTTTAGCATCTTGGGTAGCGCCTACTTTTCCGTTTTCAACAGAAGCATCAATAAATACATCGTCTACATCTTTTCCTACATAATGAATTAACTCATTGTTAGCCTCGAATTTTATATCAGCATAGTTTAAATCGTTTATCATATTAATAACCGCGCTGTCATGAGGAGGTACAAGTTGACCGCCATCTTGCCAATATACTTTATATCCGTTGTATTCTGGAGGGTTGTGAGATGCCGTAAGCACAATGCCGCAATGGCAGTTTAAATGCTTTACAGCAAAGGATAATTCTGGTGTAGGCCTTAAATCTTCAAACAAAAACACTTCGATGCCGTTTGCAGAAAACACGTTAGCCACTACTTTAGCCAAGGTTTGGCTATTGTGCCTACAATCGTAAGCAATTACCGCTTTCGGCGTTTCGTTTGGAAATTGCTTATGTAGATAGTTACTTAAACCTTGAGTGCTTTTTCCTAGGGTATATTTATTGATACGATTAGTGCCTACCCCCATTATGCCACGCATACCACCCGTGCCAAATTCCAGATCTTTATAGAAACTTTCTTGAATATCCTTTGGGTTGTTTGCGATGCTATCTTTAATGGTTTGCTGTGTTTCAGCATCAAAAGATGGTGTTAGCCATGTGTTTATTCTTTCTAAAATTTTTGGCTCAATGTAAATCATAATTATCTTGGTTTGTAATGGTAAACAAAAGTAAACATTGTGATTAAAAATACAGTTTTAAAGCAGTGTTTTTTAAGTAATTATTTACCGAAAGGTGATAGTGGTATTATAAATTTAACTGATTTTTTATTAGATAACGACGCTTATCTGGTCTGTTTCTTAAAATTAACTCACCTAAAAAGCCTGCAACAAAAAACTGGGTACCAATAACCATTGTAACTAAGGCGATGTAAAATTGAGGCCGTTGCGTAATCAATCTTCCAGAGGTGTTTATAAATAGCTTATCAATACCTAAATACAGTGCAAACGCAAAACCAATAGCAAACATAAGCACACCTAAAGAACCAAATAAATGCATTGGGCGCTTACCAAAACGAGATAAAAACCATATCGTTATTAAGTCCAGAAAACCATGAATAAATCTATCTATGCCAAATTTGGTTTCGCCATATTTTCTGGCTTGATGCTTAACCACTTTTTCGGTAATATTGTTATAACCGGCATTTTTGGCCAAAACTGGAATATAGCGGTGCATTTCACCATTAACATCAATGTTTTTTACTACTGCTTTTCTGTAAGACTTAAGTCCGCAATTAAAATCATGTAATTTTACACCAGAAGTTTTTCTCGCTGCCCAATTAAAAAGTTTGGATGGCAGGTTTTTGCTAAGAACAGCGTCGTAACGTTTCTTTTTCCATCCTGATACCAAATCGTAACCATCTTTAGTTATCAAATCATACAATTCTGGGATCTCCTCTGGATTATCCTGTAAATCGGCATCCATGGTAATTACCACATCACCCTGAGCTTTTTCAAAACCAGCATGAAGCGCTTGGGATTTCCCAAAGTTCCTTAAAAAACGAATGCCTTTAACATCAGCATTTTTTTTTGATAATTCTGAAATAATTTCCCAAGAACCATCCGTACTGCCGTCATCAATAAAAATAATTTCATATGAAAAATCATTAGATTGCATAACTTGTACAATCCAGTCATATAATTCTTTTAATGATTCTTCTTCGTTAAGTAGTGGTATAACTACGGATATATTCATTCGTTTTTTGCCCTAAATTACAGCTCAAAAATAATGAATTTATTCTGTGTCTTGATTTCTTTTTTTGAGGGTAGCAGAAACTAATAGGCCAATTATGCTTAAAGGCAGTATATATCTGATAAGTAATGTGGAAAAAGAATTTTTGAACGAAAAAAGATTGTCAGCTTCCATTTGTAAAAGCATTTCGTTTATTTTTTCTTTTGAAACGTTTAAATTATTATAAACTTCTACAAGTTTTTCTTTAGATAGCTCTTTTAATGCGGCAGCTGCTTCGACGTCAATAAAATTAAATAAAATATAAGATAATAAAGTCATAAAAAGCAACCCTATGAATATTGTTATAAAATAGGATGTAAAACAATCTTTAAAACTTAAATAACCATTATAATATTGTTTAACTTTTGCTACGGCAACGATACCAAAAATAACACAAATGATATAAAGGGAAATGCCAAATGTAGAATTTACGAATAAGTTTAAATTTATAAAATATACAAGAATGTAAATTATTGACAATAAAACACCAAGATACACCCCGTAATTTCTAGCTAATGTTTTTACAGATTTCCCCATTTTTTTGCTTAAATTTCTTTTTGAAATTGTGATTTCAAAGATAGTAAAACGTTACATTTATAATCTTAAAGAAAAAATATTAAAAAGTAATTGTGGATTTGTAAAAATTACTTAAATTTGCACCTCTAAAAAAATATGATTTAAAGCGTAAAGCGATGAAAAAAGGTATACATCCAGAAAATTATAGAATAGTAGCATTCAAAGATATGTCTAACGACGATGTGTTTTTAACGAAATCTACTGCTGCAACAAATGAAACGATTGAAGTTGACGGTGTTGAATACCCACTCGTAAAGATGGAAATTTCTAGAACATCGCACCCTTACTACACAGGTAAGTCTAAATTGGTGGATACTGCTGGTCGTATTGATAAGTTTAAGAACAAATACGCTAAGTTTAAGAAATAAACTTGCACAAAAATATATTTACTAAAAGCCTTTCTACTGTAGAGAGGCTTTTTTATTTTTACTTCCCAGAACTTAGTACAATAATTTTTGGTTGATGGCTGAGGTGAAAACTTCAAACCTCAAACTCTAAACTTTAATTTTAGCTATGAACTACATTCTTTTTGACGGACCTTCTAGAAATAATTTATTGCCATTTACATTCACTAGGCCAGTGGCTGACATACGTGTTGGTATTTTAACCATTAGGGAAAAGTGGGAATCGTATTTAGATACTACTACAACCACAGTAACAGAAGATTACTTGTCTGAAAAGTATCCTATGGTTGAAATGGAAGAAAATATTATGGTGAATGCCTCTTACCTACCAAATTTTCAGCTTGTTGAAATGATAAAGGATTTAAACGAAAACCAAGCTATTTTTAAAGAGGAAGATGTTATAGCGTTTTATGCTAAGGAGGGGCAAGAAAATATTGATTTTGATGCTTATGAAGCTATTGAGTTCAGTAGTGATTGTATTAAAATTGAAAACACATGGGATATTTTTTCGAAAAATGAAGATGCCATTCAGGAAGATTTCACACTACTAACAAAAGGAAAAACGTCTCAACCAATTCCAGCCAGCAATAATGTAATAGCTCCTGAAAATATTTTTATAGAAGAAGGCGCTTCGTTAGAGTTTACGACCTTAAACGCAAGTAGCGGCCCCATTTATATTGGTAAGAACTCCGAAATTATGGAAGGGTCATTAATTAGAGGGCCATTAGGACTATGTGAAAATGCTCATGTAAAAATGGGAGCAAAAATTTATGGGGCTACCACAATTGGTCCTAATTGTAGAGTTGGAGGAGAAGTAAAAAATGCGGTATTATTTGCTAACTCCAATAAAGGGCATGAAGGATATTTGGGTAATTCTGTTTTAGGCGAGTGGTGTAATCTTGGTGCGGACACTAACAATTCAAATTTAAAGAATAATTATGCCGAGGTGCGTTTATGGGATTATCAAACCGAAAGTTTTGCAAAAACAGGGTTGCAATTTTGTGGTTTAATGATGGGCGACCATAGTAAGTGCGGTATCAATACGATGTTTAATACAGGTACTGTTGTAGGTGTTAGCTCAAATATTTTTGGTAGTGGTTTTCCAAGAAATTTTGTCCCAAGTTTTAGTTGGGGAGGCAATAGTGGATTTACCACATACTTAACCAAAAAAGCCTTTGAGGTCGCTAAGGTAGTTATGTCTAGACGTAACTTAGAATTCTCGGAGCAAGATAAAGCAATTTTAGAGCATGTTTTTAACGAAACTAAAAAATACCGTAGGGATTAATTTAAGGCTAAGACCTTAATTATTAAAGATTTGTATATTTGTAATACAAATCGTTCTATCTTGAAATCTCTTTATTGCTTTCTAATATTTTTTTATGGTCTTTTGGGGTATCCACAAGATTCCGAAATTGTTGTAAATAATTTAGATGTCAACTCCGAGTTTCCCCATTTTGGGATTGTGCCTTTTGGTAATAATCAGATTATATTCACAACATATCAGTTAAAAAAAAATGGAAAGCCCAAAGTTGCATTTAGCGGTGAAGGGGTTTTGTCGGTTTACAAAGGGCGCATTTTATCAGATGGAAATATTGATGCTATAGAAGAGCTAAAAATTGATCCTGAGGCAAGTTTGGGGTCAATCACTAGTGCAGTTCTAAATAGTGATGGTAGTCGTATTTACATTATGACAACTTATACCAACAAAAACATGCCTAAGGGTAGTTTCAATAAAGCCAACTTCCATTTAGAAGTGGGAGAGTTTAAAGAAGGTATTGGCTATACAAATTTCAAGGTCTTACCGTTTTGTAAACTTAAGTACTCTTATGCGCATCCATCTTTGAGTGCTGATGGGAGAACGTTATATTTTATATCAAATTTTAGAGGTGGTAGGCAATCTACAAAAGGAGGTTCAGATATATTTAGCGTTGAAATCCTAGAAGATGGTACATTTGGAGCGCCTAAGAATCTTGGATCTAGAATTAATTCTTATAGCCGCGAAATGTTTCCAGTAATGAGCAAAAATAACACGCTCTATTTTTCATCTAACAAATCTAACGGATTCGGAGGTTTCGATATTTATAAAAGTAAAATGAACCAAGACGGTACCTTTGCCAAAGCAGAAAAATTGCCAAAACCGTTTAATAGTGCAGATGATGATTTTTCACTGGTGATGCTTGCTAATGGAAATTCAGGTTATTTTGTTTCTAAACGAGATAAAGGTAAGGGTGATGACGATATTTATTATTTCACCATAGAAAAATAGTCTTATTCGACAGATTTCGTAACGCGCCTCAAATCCAACATGTTAATTGGATTAATTCCTAACCCTTTCACATTCTTTCTTGTAAATCGAACAACTTCATCATAGAAAAGAGGAACCATAATGGCATTTTCCATGGCAAGGGAATCAATGGTAGTGTATAAATATTTTCGTTTTTCAATATCAGAAATAGTAAATGCTTTATTATACAAACTATCTACGGTTTTGTGCTTAAAATGAAAATAATTAGAACCCTTTGGTGTGAAATTTTTACTGTAAAAAATAGAGAGGTAGTTTTCTGCATCCATATAATCGGCTACCCATGAGCTTCTAAACATATCTACTTTTCCTTCAGTTCGTGCAGATCTCAATGTGGCTTCGGGCATTACATCAACATTTATTTTTAAACCTGCTTTTTCTAATTCACGTTGAATAAATTCACAAAAACTTAAGTAATTACTAGACGTTACTAAGGTAATTTCTGGATTAGTGATGCCACTTTCTTCCTTAAATTGATTAATGAGTGCTTTTGCTTTTCCAGGTTGATACGTAAATCCGATTGACGCATCATACCCTTGAAGCCCAATAGGTATAAACCCACCATGAGCAGGATTGCCAATACCGTTGCGCAGGTATATCATCATTTTCTTTCTATCAAAACCATAATTAATGGCTTTTCTAATAAGTTTAGATTGTATTTCTGGAGTTTCAGAATCTAGGTAGAAACCTAAATATTCAGTATTCAAATAGGGGCCTGTGGTCATATTCACAGATTTCGCATACGATTCTCTTAATTTGCCATCAGCCGTTAATAATTCGTCTTTATATGAAGCGTCCAATCCTGATAAATAGTCGATATTACCTTGTGCAAATTGTAGAAATTCACTTTGTTTATCTGGGAGAAAGGTAAGGGCTACAGCTTCTAAGTACGGAAGCTTATGTCCTTGCTCATCGGTTTCAAAATAATTTTCATTGCGCCTAAATACTAATTTTATATTTTCTTCCCAACGCTTAAATTTAAAAGGACCGGTACCTATAGGGTGGGAGCGAAACGCTGTTCCATAATGTTCCACAACTTCCTTGGGAACTACCGAACAATATTTCATTGTTAATAAGCCAATAAATGCCGGAAAGGGTTGTTTTAGTGAAATCTCAAAAATAGTATCATTAATAGCCCTGAAATTTGCAACCTTATTTAATACCCAACTACCCGGAGCGGCTAATTTTTCGTCTTTAAGTCTATTTAAGCTATAGGAAAAATCTTTTGCCACAACAACTCTGGTAGAGTCTTTTCCAAACAACTCGTGCTTATGGAAATACACATCATTTCTAAGATTAAATGTATAGGTTTTTCCATCTTCAGAAACGTTCCAATCCTTTGCAATACAAGGTAAAATATTCAATTTGTCATCCAACTGTACCAAACCATTAAACAGTTGGTTACAAACGGAATTATCTTGTAATGTTCGGGAAAATGCAGGGTCTAAGGTGTTGATGTTTGCAAATTCGTTATAACGAAAAACAAGATGGTCCTTGTTTAAGTTGGAATCTTTTCCGCATGAAAAAAGACTAATACAAATACAACTAATTGATAAATAGCTAATTATTTGATGCCAAATACGTTTTATCATATAATTTATTAGTTGTAAATTTGCACACTTTCAGCCGTAAAGATAAATTTTAAAATTCCCTGAAACAAGTTTGGGTTCATTAAAGTGAATAACAAAAAGGTAGCATTTTACACATTAGGTTGCAAGTTGAATTTTTCAGAGACCTCTACTATTGCTAGAAACTTTGTAAATGAAGGTTTTGATCGTGTAGATTTTTCTGAAAAAGCAGATATTTACGTTATAAATACGTGTTCCGTAACCGAAAATGCCGACAAGCGCTTTAAAACTATTGTTAAGCAAGCCCAAAAATCGAATCCTGAGGCTTTTGTAGCAGCAGTAGGTTGTTATGCACAATTAAAACCTCAAGAATTAGCCGATGTAAGTGGTGTGGATTTAGTGTTAGGAGCTACGGAAAAATTTAAGATTACTGATTACCTAAACGATTTAACCAAAAACGATTTTGGTGAAGTGCATTCCTGTGAAATTGAAGATGCTGATTTTTACGTAGGGTCTTATTCCATAGGGGACAGAACTAGGGCATTCTTAAAAGTTCAGGACGGGTGCGATTATAAGTGTACCTATTGTACCATCCCTTTAGCGCGTGGCATTTCGCGTAGTGATACTATGGAAAACGTATTGAGAAATGCTCGTGAAATTTCAGAGCAAAATATTAAGGAAATTGTTCTAACGGGCGTGAATATTGGCGATTACGGTAAAGGTGAATTTGGTAATAAAAAACACGAACACACGTTTTTAGATTTGGTTACTGAATTAGACAAAGTTGAAGGTATAGAGCGCCTACGAATTTCATCTATAGAGCCTAACTTGCTTAAAAATGAAACTATAGATTTAGTATCAAAGTCTAGAGCTTTTGTGCCGCATTTTCATGTGCCTTTGCAATCTGGAAGCAACGAAATACTTAAAAAAATGAAACGTCGCTACATGAGAGAGTTATATGTAGATCGCGTAATAAAAATAAAAGAAGTAATGCCGCATGCTTGTATTGGTGTGGACGTTATTGTTGGATTTCCTGGAGAAACTGATGATCATTTCTTAGAAACATACAACTTTCTAAATGAATTAGATATTTCATATTTACATGTGTTTACTTATTCTGAAAGAGATAATACTGAAGCTACTGAAATGGATGGTGTTGTACCTAATAACGTTAGAAGTAAGCGCAGTAAAATGTTACGTGGATTATCGGTAAAGAAGCGACGTGCATTTTATGAAAGTCATTTAGGAACCACAAGAACTGTACTTTTTGAAAGTGAAAATAAAGAAGGCTACATCCATGGATTTACCGAAAATTACGTTAAAGTAAAAGCACCTTGGAATCCTGATTTGATAAACACCTTACATGATGTAGAACTTACTAAAATTGATGATGATGGTTTGGTACGTTTTAAGTTTGTATATCACCCTGAAGTTCTTTCATCATCTCATCAAGAATAAAGGTGTATTGTTAAACTGTCATAAAAAAATCCGAAGGTTTTAGCTTCGGATTTATTTTTTAATATAACATTTTATTTTGCTTATATTCTAACCCCAACAGGTAACATTCTTTTATATTTCCTGTTGCTTCTTACAAATTTTGCAATGGCAGGACACGTAGGCATCACACTTAAATTTCGATCTTGAATTTGTTCGAAAACCGCAGCTATAAACTCTTTTTTAAACCCTTCATCATTTATTTCCTCAGGAATAATCAACTTGGTTAAAAAAATCTTTCGTTCCTGTAAAGAGTATTCAATTTTTGCTAAATGCCCATTCATCTTAATTTCGAATTGACGTAGAAAATCATTGTCAACCAATTGTTCAGCAGTTTCAACCATATGTGTTTTTATTTAATTTAAAAGAAGTAAAGTCATAAATAGTGCACACTATTTCTATAACTTTGTGCAAAAGTACGAAAAAAAATCCACAGAATAAAGTAATAACAAGGTTAAAACCTTATGAGTCAAGAGTTAATACATGTGTATTTAATGCCGGGAATGGCTGCAAGTCCGTTAATTTTCGAACATATAAAATTACCGAAAGATCAGTTCAAACTGCATTATTTAGAATGGTTTCTGCCCGAAAAAAATGAAGAATTAAGTGCGTATGCTTTAAGAATGGTAAAAGAAATAAAACATGACAAGCCTGTGTTAATTGGCGTGTCCTTTGGTGGTGTTTTAGTGCAAGAAATGTGTAAGCACGTTGCTTTAAGAAAGCTTATTATAATTTCAAGTGTGAAAACAAGAGAAGAATTACCTCGCCGTATGCATATTGCTAAATCAACAAAAGCCTATAAATTGTTGCCTACTGGAATAGCAAGTAGAATAGACTTATTGGCTAAATATGCTTACGGTGATAAGGTAAAAAAACGTCTTAACCTATATAAAATGTATCTTTCAGTAAGTGATAAACAGTATCTTGATTGGGCCATTGATAAGATGCTAAATTGGAGTCAATCCATTTGTCCATCGCATATTGTTCACATTCATGGCGACAAAGACCCTGTTTTTCCTATCAAAAATATATCCAACTGTATAACGATAAAAAATGGTACGCACGCCATGGTAATCTATAAATACAAATGGTTTAACGAGAATTTACCACGTATAATTTTAGAAAACTAAAAAATATTTTACCTTTAGTAAAAACTTATTAATGATGAAGACCATTGAACGAATTCTTGCACTTGTAGGATTATTAAGTTTATGTTTATTATTCACTTATGCCCTCCAAGACGCACCTACCGATGAAAATTTCGAAAAGAAAATTATTAACGACTACAACGTGTATGCCTTACAGGTACCCGAAGATTTAACTTTTGCTGGTGAGCGTATGCCTTTAGAAAACCCGGATATTTTAGAGCGTATGGATAGAGAACTGCTAGTGAACACCTATTGGCAATCTAACGGTTTATTGATGTTTAAGCGTGCGCAAAAGTATTTTCCGATTATTGAACCTATTTTGAAGAAAAACGGAGTGCCAGATGATTTTAAATATTTGGCAGTGATAGAAAGTGGATTAACAAATGCCGTTTCTCCTGCCGGAGCCAGAGGGGTTTGGCAAATTATGAAAGCTACCGGTCGTGAAAATGGTTTGGAAGTAAACACAAATGTAGATGAACGTTACCATCTTGAAAAAGCTACTGAAGTGGCCTGCAAATACTTATTGAAAGCCAAAGAACAATTAGGGTCTTGGACCTTGGCTGCTGCTGCTTACAACGCAGGAAATGCAGGAATAGCAAGGCGTTTAAAAGAACAGAATGTCGCAGACTATTACGACTTGTTATTAGGTGAAGAAACGGGCCGTTACCTTTTTCGAATAGTAGCATTAAAAGAAATTTTATCTAATCCTAGTAAATATGGGTTTAATTTTAGGGAGAAAGATCTGTATTCAAACGTACCAACATTTAAGGTTGAAGTAGATACCGCCGTAACCGATTTTACAAAATTTGCGGAACGCTTTGGGATTAATTACAAGATTTTAAAAATACATAACCCATGGTTGCGCGAGCCTCATCTAAATAATAAATCAAGAAAACAATATGTTATAGAAATTCCAAAAGAAGGCTACTACAACTAATAACTAATGTTAGCGTATCTTAAAGAAAACTACTGGAGCATTTTAATTGTACTTAATTATGTTCTATCTATATCTGCGGTTATTACTGTTTTACTTAAAAACATAAATCCCACTAAAACGCTATCGTATATCATCGTTTTGGTGTTTTTTCCTTTTTTTGGTTTAGTGGTGTATTATCTTTTTGGTCAAGAATATCGAAAAGATAAAATCTTCACAAGAAAACACGTACTTAACCAATCTACCATAAAAAGAATTGAAGAAGATTTGGAGCTTGATGGTAAAGAGATTGAGGCTGTGGATGATTTTTTAGATTCTAAAGTTAAGCTCGTGCAATTGCTTTATGAGAACAAAAGTTCCCCACTAACCCTTTGTAATGATATTACTATTATAAAAAATGGTGAAAACAAGTTTGAGCGCTTGCTAGAGGATTTGTCTAATGCAAAAAACCACATCCATTTAGAATATTATATTTTAAAGGATGATAGGATTGGTACAAAAGTTCTTGATGTTTTATGTGAAAAGGCTGAAAATGGTTTAATAGTGCGGCTTACTTATGATGATGTGGGGAGCAAGATTTCATCTAAAATGAAACGAAGGCTAAGTGATAGTGGGGTAAAACACTTTCCATTTATGCCGGTTTTACTCCCCAGATTTACCGGTAAGATGAATTATAGAAACCATCGAAAAATTGCCATTATTGATGGCGAAATTGCTTATGTTGGAGGTATTAATATTTCAGATACTTACGTAAATTATGGAGATGATGATTTGTATTGGCGAGACACGCATTTGCGAATTATCGGTGAATCTGTAAAATCTTTGCAAATCAGTTTTTTTACAACTTGGGACTTCGTGTCAAATGAAAAAATAAAAATTGATGGTTCTTATTTCCCAAAAATAACATGTAACAACGATGTGGCAATACAGATTGCTAACAGCGGACCTGATACCGATTGGCCTTATATTATGGAAGCCATGTTTACAGCAATTAATACCGCCGAGGATTATATTTATATCACCACGCCTTACTTTGTGCCTAACGATCAAATTATAACAGCGCTTCAAGTAGCGGCTAAAAGTGGAGTAGATGTTAAGATCATCATTCCAAAGACATCAGATTCTTGGGTGGTGAAGTATGCTACGAACTCTTATTTAGAAAGGCTATTGGACGCTAATATTAAAGTATATCGTTATACCAAAGGTTTTGTTCATGCTAAAACCATGGTGGTAGATGATATTTTTTCAACTGTAGGTACTTCAAATATGGACTACAGGAGTTTTAACATTAATTTTGAAGTCAATGCATTTATCTATGATGTTGAAAACAGCAAAGTTTTAAAGCAACATTTTTTAGAAGATTTGCAATATTCTGAAAAAATAGAAATGGAGACTTGGCAAAAAAGACCAAAAATTGAGAAGCTAAAAGAATCTTATAGTAGATTGTGGTCCCCGCTGATATAAAATTATCTTCCTCGTCTCTTTTGAGATCTAACTGAACCACCTGCGCCAAAGTGCTGGTTAGGGCCCACCGCTTGCTTCATATTTTGTTTCATCATTTTAATTTGATCGGTAAGCATACCATGTTTATCTAGCTTTTGGGCCTCGGTTAATAATTGTTGCGCTTCTCGTTTTCTACGTTTTGAAAAAGCAATACCCGCCAGGTTTAACTTTGCCATGGCCAAATCATGCTTCATTGATAAACCTAAAGAAATGGCCTTTTTAAAATGTTTTTCAGATTCATTCATATTATCCTGCATTGTCATTATACCATGCAGATAACTGTAATAACCCTGTTGTTTTTTTACAAGTGCGCCTTCAGGGTTTTTAATTTTGTCCAACCATTTCTTTGCCCCTTCAAAATCTTGTTTTCGCAATCTCAAAAAAGCCAAAAGAATAAACTCATTCTTAAAATAAAGAAAAACAAAAACACCAGCTAATAGAATAAGGGAAATACCATTACCAATGTTTCCCTCTGTAAATTGATATATGGCATAAGCTAAAATTCCTGCGGCTAATATTAGTTTTATAATTTTATTGAACATTAAAGTAGAATTTTATAGAAATTTAAGGTGTTTTATTTCGCGCAAACACCAGGTTTTATTTTAAAATGCAAAGAAAGTAATTTTTTATGGAAAAAATATTATTAAAATAGGTTTGTGAAATAAAAAAGCTTTGTATATTTGCCCCCAGTTTTGGCGAAGGGTCAAAAAGATTATTTTAGAAAATATACAATTCAGATTTTAAAGATATAAGACGATGAGTAAAAGAACGTTTCAGCCTTCTAAAAGAAAAAGAAGAAACAAGCACGGTTTTAGAGAAAGAATGGCTTCTGCTAATGGCAGAAAAGTGCTTGCTAGAAGAAGAGCAAAAGGAAGAAAAAAATTGTCTGTATCATCTGAAACAAGACATAAAAAATAATGATTAACAATTGTTGATATTTTAAAGGTGTTGCTTAAGTGTAGCGCCTTTTTTTATGTTTTGTAATTACTAATTTAGCAAACCGAAAATTATTTACAATTAGAATACTTTAAAAAAATGCCAAAAAATCCTAAATTAAAATCGATCCTTATTATTGGTTCAGGACCCATTGTTATCGGGCAAGCGTGTGAGTTTGACTATTCAGGTTCTCAGGCCCTACGTTCGTTAAGAGAAGATGGAATTGAAACTATTTTAATTAATTCTAACCCTGCAACTATCATGACTGATCCTTCAATGGCAGATCATGTGTACTTGTTGCCTTTAAATACAAAATCAATCGTAAAGATTTTGAAAGAGCACCCTCAAATAGATGCTGTATTGCCAACAATGGGAGGACAGACCGCACTAAATTTAGCTATTGAGGCAGATGAAAAAGGCATTTGGAAAGATTTTGGGGTTGAGTTAATAGGTGTGAATATCGACGCGATTAACATTACCGAGGATAGAGAACAGTTTAGGGAATTGATGGAAAAAATTGGAGTTGGTATGGCGCCACAAGCCACGGCTTCTTCATTTTTAAAAGGAAAAGAAATCGCTCAGGAATTTGGTTTTCCTCTGTGTATCCGTTCTTCCTTTACACTTGGTGGTGCCGGTGCTGCAATTGTTTATGATGAAAAGGATTTTGATAAGTTATTGCGACATGGATTGGAGATTTCCCCTATACATGAAGTAATGATAGATAAAGCATTGTTAGGCTGGAAAGAATACGAATTAGAGCTGCTTAGGGATTCTAATGGTAACGTAGTTATTATTTGTTCTATAGAAAATATGGATCCTATGGGAATCCATACGGGAGATTCTATTACCGTAGCCCCAGCAATGACATTAAGTGATAGAACGTATCAAAAAATGCGTGATATGGCTATCCATATGATGCGTAGTATTGGGGATTTTGCAGGTGGATGTAACGTACAATTCGCTGTAAGTCCAGATGATAAAGAGGAAATTATTGCTATTGAAATTAACCCACGTGTATCACGTTCTTCTGCATTAGCAAGTAAAGCTACGGGATATCCTATTGCCAAAATTGCTGCGAAATTAGCTCTAGGTTATAGTTTAGATGAATTAAGCAATCAAATTACAAAGTCAACATCAGCTTTATTTGAGCCTACTTTAGATTATGTGATTGTAAAAATACCACGTTGGAATTTTGATAAGTTTGAAGGTTCTGATAGAACATTGGGCTTACAAATGAAAGCTGTAGGAGAAGTAATGGGTATTGGGCGTTCTTTCCAAGAGGCATTACATAAAGCTACCCAATCGTTAGAAATTAAACGTAACGGACTAGGAGCAGACGGCAAAGAAAACACCAACTACGATGAGGTGATTGAAAAGTTAAAGTTTGCTTCATGGGATCGCGTATTCATTATTTACGATGCCATTAAGATGGGGATTCCTTTAAGTAGAATTTTTGAAATCACTAAAATCGATATGTGGTTCTTAAAACAATACGAAGAACTCTATTTCTTAGAAAAAGAGATTTCAAAGTATAATATTGATTCTATTGATAAAGAATTGTTACTGGAAGCGAAGCAAAAAGGCTACGGAGACAGACAAATAGCGCACATGTTAGGATGTTTGGAAAGTCAAGTATACAACAAGCGTGAAGAATTAGGCATCAATCGTGTTTATAAATTGGTAGATACATGTGCTGCTGAATTTGAAGCAAAAACGCCGTACTACTATTCAACTTTCGAAAGTGATATGCAAACGGCTGATGGTGAGCGATACTCAGACAATGAAAGTATAGTTACTGATAAAAAGAAAATAATTGTTCTCGGATCAGGGCCAAATAGAATTGGACAAGGTATAGAGTTTGATTATTGTTGTGTGCATGGTGTGTATGCAGCTCAAGAGTGTGGTTACGAAACCATTATGATAAACTGTAATCCTGAGACGGTTTCAACGGATTTTGATACTGCTGACAAATTATATTTTGAGCCTGTATTTTGGGAACACATTTACGACATCATCAAGCATGAAAAACCAGAAGGAGTTATTGTACAGTTAGGAGGACAGACTGCTTTAAAATTAGCTGAAAAACTATCGCGCTATGGTATAAAAATTATCGGTACAAGCTTTGAATCTTTAGATTTAGCTGAAGATAGAGGAAGCTTCTCAACGTTATTGAAAGAAAACAATATCCCTTACCCAGAGTTTGATACAGCCGAAACCGCTGATGAAGCATTAGCCGTAGCTAAAAAATTAGATTTCCCAATATTGGTGAGACCATCTTACGTGCTTGGAGGTCAGGGTATGAAAATCGTTATTAACGAAAAAGAGTTAGAAGAGCATGTGATAGACCTTTTAAATAAAATTCCAAATAACAAGCTGTTATTAGACCATTATCTAGAAGGGGCGATTGAAGCGGAAGCCGATGCTATTTGCGATGGAGAGGAAGTATATATCATAGGAATTATGGAACACATTGAACCTTGTGGTATTCACTCTGGAGATAGTAACTCTACATTGCCTCCTTTCAACTTAGGAGAGTTTGTAATGCAACAAATCAAGGATCACACAAAAAAGATAGCTTTAGCTTTAAATACAGTGGGATTAATTAATATTCAATTTGCTATAAAAGATGATAAGGTATATATTATAGAAGCTAATCCAAGGGCTTCTAGAACGGTACCATTTATTGCAAAAGCTTATGGTGAGCCTTATGTGAATTACGCCACTAAATTGATGTTGAGGGAGAAAAAGATTAAGGATTTTAAATTCAATCCACAGCTAGAAGGTTACGCCATAAAACAACCTGTGTTCTCCTTTAATAAATTTCCGAATGTAGATAAAACATTAGGGCCAGAAATGAAGAGTACAGGAGAAAGTATCTTGTTTATTGATAGTCTTAAGGATGACGAGTTTTACGATTTATACTCACGAAGGAAAATGTACTTAAGTAAATAGAAATAACTGATAAAAAAAAGCCGCTTTAAGCGGCTTTTTTTAGTTTATGGTCTTTCGGCTTTTTCAACCTTTTTTATAAAGTATTTGGTGTCTCCTAGCCAAAAAAAAGTTTGGTAGCGCTCAATGTAGGTGAGTTTCACAAAAGACCCTTGTAGGTTTTGTAAGTCCTCAATAACATCTTTATCACCTTTTTCAACTGAAAAATTAAATTGTAATTCTTCTGATACCCCTTGGCTTAATTTGCCTTCCCAAGTTTTGAAAATAACACCTCTATGACTAAATTTAACTAGGTCGCCAGAGCGTACACCCTCACTATAATCAACAAAGTAAATGAATGCGAAATAGGCTAAACCTAGAGCTGCTATTAATAAAAGTGTTTTAATTAAAAATTTCTTCATGTTTAATTCTATGATAATTTAATGTATAAATATAGTGAAATGAATGCTTTAATATTCCAAATTATGTGATAAAGTCAGAGCTCGCTAAAAGTTAAATCTTCACAATTACTACTGTTTTTGAGGTATTTTGAGAGTGTAGTTTTGGATTAAAAAAAGAAGTAAATTAAAAAGGAGTAAAGGTTGGGGTGTTTTCAGAGCTAAGGGTTTTTAGTTAGTATTATTAATATAAAGAATATCAAAAAAGTAAGCTAAAGGAGGTGACCTTTGTAATTTAAACTAATCGAAAGAACTACAGTTTAACCTTAGCATTTTGATTTTTTAATACATCTAGATGCGCTTCAATTTTAAATTCTGAAGCATTAAATGTTGTAGAGCGATGCTTGGCTTGTTGTTGTCTTGCGATACTTCTGGCAAAGCGTCTTGCAGCTTGCTCAGAATCTAAAATCAAACCAGGTACTGCTACATTTTTGCCATTTTCATCTTTTGCTACCATGGTAAAATATGAGGAATTGCAGTGCTTAATTTCGCCAGTTTGGATGTTTTCAGACTCTACACGTAAGCCAATGACCATCGATGTTCTCCCAGTATAATTAACCGATGCTTTTAAAGTTACCAATTCGCCAACTTCTATTGGGTTTAAAAAATCCACACGATTCACCGAAGCGGTTACACAATAATGCTGTGAATGCCTTGAGGCACAAGCAAATGCTATTTGGTCCATTAAATTTAAAATATGCCCACCGTGTATTTTCCCGCTAAAGTTAGAGTGGGATGGCAGCATCAATTCTGTGATAGAAACTTGGGATTCTTTAGGATGTTTAAACATATTCTACGTTAATAAAGTATAGGTTATACCGGTTAATATTGCAATACCAAAACTAATTAAAGTACCAATTAAAATGTACTCAGTAAGCTGCCTGCTCTTAGATTCTTTTAAATCGCCAAAACGGAATACCGATTTTGCAGTGATAAGAAAGCCAACAGCTTCCCAATGATTCGTAATAATAAAAATAAATACTAAAATACGCTCTAAAATACCGATGTATTTACCAGCATCTTTTAGTGATTTGTTGTTTATGGTAAGCTCTGAAATATCCCATTTTAAAAAAATGGTTTTCATAATTATTGAAACAGGAATGGTTAAAAACAGGAGGCAGGTTATAAGCCTCAATTGGTTTGCAGTAAATCTAAAATCAAAATCTGAAACACTATTAAATGTAAAATAATAGCATAAAAGGAGTACTAAAACATGAAGTAATTGGTCAACAAAAAACAACCTACGTTTTGTCTTTTTCTTTTGAACTAGAAGTTTTAATCCATCAATGATGAGGTGTGATATACCAATAATTAATACAATTGGCCAAAGCGACACATCCCAAAGCAGTACGGCTGTAACGGCGATATGAATTAGCACATGAAAATACAGTTTTGGCGACTTTAACTTTTCCTTTTCCTTTTCTCTTACCCACTTTTGGGGCTGAAGAAAAAAATCGCCAATAAGATGCGCCAGTAAAAGTTTGATTAAAATCATAACAATGATGCTATTTTTTGTTGGAACATCTGGTTTAGCTCTAATATTTCTTCAAGATGAGCACGTTTTTGTCGTTTACTTACGGCATCTTGTTTTGTACCTATAATATGCGCTAGGTCTTGTTGTAGGGCGTTGGGTTGCTCTATACTTAGTTTTACAATTTCAGCAGAACTTACGGTCCAACCATCCATAAATGTTAGTGCCAACTTAAAGTATAGGTTTAATTCCTCGTTTAATCTGTTGTTCGAAGTTTTAATTCTTAAATTAAGTTTTTCTTTTTTTAAAGACTCTAAAGTTGCGCCAGAAAATATAAAAGCCTCACCGTTAGATTCGCTTATTTTATCGCCTTGGTACGTTTTTTTACCAATGCCAATGGCCAGCCTTACATCAATATGATTTAACATTTTAATACAGGCTTTTAAATAAACTGCACTAATAAAACTCTCTTTAATATCCTTTATTTCAATTTGAAAACTATCGCCACGATATATTTCCCATTGAGAGCTATCAGGGTTAAGATATGATAATGCCGATTTTAAGCCTATCATCCAGATCTCCGGATTTTTTACGGTACGGGATTTTATGATATCGCCAGTAATAACTCCAATCATGCTATTGCTATTTTGGTTATTCCTTTTTTAAAGCATAAATTAAAATATTCCTTTTTAAAGGCATAAATTAAAATATTCCTTATTTAAGGCATATTCAAATATATCGTGTTTTCATGAAAAAACCAAATTACTCATCCTCTTCAGCACGTTTAAGAATGGCTTCAGGAAGTGATTTCTTAGCTTTAGCTCCCATTTTCTTGAGCTTTTCTACACTTGTAATGAGGTTGCCTCGGCCTTCAACCAGTTTGTTCATAGCTGCAGAATAATCACTTTTTGCTGCATCAATCTTTTTGCCTACACCAGTTAAATCGCTCACTAAGCCTTCAAATTTATCGTAAAGCGCACCTGCTTGTCTCGCAATTTCAATAGCATTACGCTGCTGTTTTTCATTATTCCACATGGTATCGATAGTGCGCAGCGTGGCAAGAAGGGTAGAAGGTGTAACAATAACAATGTTTTTTTCAAAAGCCTTATTATAAATGGTATTATCTTCATTTACTACAACCGCAAAAGCAGGCTCAATCGGAATAAAAAGCAGTACAAAATCTGGTGATTCTATATCGTATAAATCTTGATAATTCTTTGCAGAAAGTTGCTCTACATGCTTTCTAATGGAATTTACATGGGCTTTTAAAAACTGTGGTCTGTCATCTTCATCGGCATTCACCATACGTTCATAGTCGGTTAAGGACACCTTGGAGTCTATAATCATTTTTTTACCGTCAGGTAAATGTATAACTACATCGGGCATAACACGCGAGTTATCATTACGTGTAAAACTTTGTTGTACAAAATACTCCCTATCTTTTTCTAAACCAGATTTTTCCAGAACACGTTCTAAAACCAGTTCCCCCCAATTTCCTTGCATTTTACTGTCGCCTTTTAGCGCTCGCGTTAAATTAGTGGCTTCCTTCGTCATTTGCTGGTTAAGGTCTTTTAAACCTAGCAATTGCTCTTTTAGGGCAGAATGCATACTAATGCTTTCTTTTTGGGATGCTTCTACCTTTTTTTCAAAACCTTGTATTTTTTCTTGCAGCGGGTTAAGAATGTTTTTGATGTTTTCTTTATTCTGCTCTGTGAATTTATTCGATTTTTCTTCCAGAATTTTGTTGGCCAACAACTCAAAATCTTTACGTAGTTGTTCTTGGCGCTCTTCTAGTTCCTTATCGCGTTTTAGGTTTTGTTCCTGAAGGTTTTCATATTCTGAATTTTTTCTAGCCAATTCTGTATTTAAAAATTCTTTTTCACTTCGGATATCTTCGCGCTCAGTTTCAATTTTAGATAAATTTTGTTTTAATTCATCAATAGTAAGCCGCATTTGGTTCTGGCGCTCCTCTAAGGTGCTCTGTTCGCTTTTCGTCTTTAATTTTGAAAAGTAATTCCCTAAGAAAAAGCCAATAACTGCGAAAATAAGTGCAGTTAGAATAATGATTAAATTGTCGTTCATTTTTTTGAAAAGAAGTTTAACCAAATATAATTGATTTATTACCTCTTGCAAAAGTGAGAAGACCTAAAGTGTCAACATTATCGGTTTTGTTGGCATTGATGTTTACGGAAACCTGTGATTGAAACGGGATATTATTTTTTTACTCTAAAACTTCCTGTAGTTTCATCAAAAGCAATTAAATCTTTTGGAAATAAAGTTTCAAAAGTACCATTAGAAATCAGGTTACAGGGTTCATCGGCAACCACTTCATTGGTGTTCATTACAATAAGATTGTCACAAAGTTGAATGGCCAAATCTATTTCATGAGATGAGAACAGAATGGTTTTCTGGGTTTCTTTCGCTAATTTTTGGAGCAGTTTTAAAATATAGGCCTTGTGGTACATGTCTAAATGCGTGGTGGGCTCGTCTAGTATAATTAGATCGGTGTCTTGAGCCAAAGCTCTTGCTATCATTACGTTTTGTAATTGGCCATCGCTCAACTCAAAGCACTTTTTATCCCTTAAATGGTCAATATTCATTTGTGAAATAGCACTATTTGTGATTTCAATATCTTCTTTTGAAAGGTTGCCAATCCAGTTGGTGTAAGGCTGCCTGCCCAAGGCAATAAGTTCATAAACCGATAAATTTTTAGAGGCAACAGGTTCGGTTAACACTAAGCTTAATACCTTAGCCAAATCAATTGACGAATACACTTTTAGGTTTGTATTATTGATAAGAACTTCACCTTTCAATGGATTTTGAACTCTAGTTAATGTGCGCAATAACGTAGATTTTCCTATCCCATTAGCACCAATTAACCCTACCAGTTGACCTTTCTGTAATTCTATATTAATATCCGAAGCAACAACGGTTTTATGAGTTCTGGATTTATAACCTATGGAAAGGTTATGTGTTTTTAAAATGATATGTTTGTTGTTATTAGCCACTAAAAATTGTTAAAAGACATCAAATTCCAAGAACTAAATTCCAATGACTTACTCACAAGTAGTAAAGCCAAATTTTGGAATTTTGATTTTGCTATTTTGGAATTTATATTCATATTAAAATATCATTTTTCGTTTTCTAACCAACAACCAAATAACAACAGGCGCACCAACTAATGATGTTATGGCATTAATCGGTAAGGTAACATCACTATTAGGCAATTGTGAAATGCTATCGCATATTAACATAATTATTGCCCCAAACAAAAATACTGCTGGCAATAACACTTTATGATTGGATGTATTAAACACTTGTCTAGTAATATGCGGAATGGCTAAACCAATAAACGCAATAGGTCCTGTAAATGCAGTTATTGTTCCTGCAAGCAGGCTTGTTGCGATGATGATGGTAAATCTACTTAGTTTGATATTCAAACCTAAGCTTTTTGCATAATTTTCGCCCAAAAGTAAGGTGTTTAAAGGTTTTGTTGATGTAATAGCTAGTAGGATGCCCAAGATGTAAATAATTAAAAGTATGGTTACATCTTCCCAAGAGAGGCTTCCTAAACTGCCAAAACCCCAAAATATGTATTGTTGCAATTGTTCTGCAGAACCGAAATAAGAGAGCACGCTCACCATTGCTGCCGTAATGCTAGCAAACATAAGTCCGATAATTAAAATAGCCATGGTATCCCTTACTTTAAGAGATACTGCCACAACTGCCATAAGCACTAAAAAGCTGCCTAAACTTGCTGCAATTACAACACCCCATTTTGATATTAAAAGTATTGCTAGTACACCACCAAAAATACTTGACCCCATTATTACCAGCGCAACACCTAAACTAGCACCAGAGCTTATGCCTAAAACAAAAGGACCAGCTAGTGGATTTCTAAATAGAGTTTGCATTAACAAGCCAGAAATACCTAAGCCAGATCCAACGATAATGGCAGTTAAGGCTTTGGGCAACCTGTAATTCTGAATTATGTTTTGCCATGTTTCCTGTTCGGTTGGGTTTCCGACTAAGCTATTGAAAATAGTTTTTAGAGGAATAGACACAGAGCCTAAACTGATGTTTACGAAAAAGCATATGAATAGAACAACTATAAGTATAGCAAACGAAACTTTATATGTGTTTGAATTTGACAATTATTCTAAAGGTTTCAGGAAAAAAGGTTCATAATCACTTAATAATTCTGGGTGGCAAACTTTTATAATATCTTTCAAAACCAAATCTGGGCGGGTCATTCCCATTTCATAGTATAAAACACCACCAGTTGCACCTGTAGTATTTGTAAATGTATAAATGTTTTTATTTTGGAACGCATCGAACAAACTATGGTTTTCATTACCGTTTTTAAGATTTTCTAAACTTGAATAATTCGATGGATTTAACCAAATATCAGCACTTTTTGCTTTCACATAGACTGATTCAAAACTTAATTTTAAACTACCAACACCTTTCGTATCGCTCCAAAGGTATTTTACATTGGCGTCTTTAAGTAATTGTGCCTCAGTACTGGTGCCATTTGGTAAAAACCAAATATCGTTGTGCATTGCTCCGGCTAGAACCGTAGGTTTTGATGTTGCGTTTTGTGCTAGTTTCTTTGCTTCTAGGTAATTTTCTTCAATTTTATTAAAAATAGAATCTGTTTCTTTTTCTTTGTTACTAAGCACGCCAAAAAGTTTTATCCATTCTGCTTTAGCAAGTGGGGAATTTTCTACCCAGTCGCCATTAAATATTACTGGAATACCTGAACGTTTAATAGTTTCTAAAGAACGGTTTCCACCATCAATACCAAAACCTACTACAACGTTAGGGTTAAGTTCTAATACTACTTCAGTATTCAGTGCTTCATTTTTACCGAGCTCTCTAACATTACCATTATCAATTTGTTCTCTAATCGTTTTAGAAGACACATAATCTGTTCCAGGAAATCCAACTAGGGCCTTTTCTATATTTAAGAGTTCTAAAGCTGGAAGATGGGTTGTAGAAGTTGCTACAATTTTTTCTATAGGAGTAATAACGATACCATCAAATTCATCTTTTACAAACGACGTTTTTGCAGCATTCTCTTTATCAATCAAAACATACCTAAAGCTGTGCTCCGCTTTGGGCCAAGGTTGGTTGATTTCTAAGATAGAATAAGTTCTATACTTGGAAATTTTGAATCCTTTGGCATATTTTAAACCTGTTGTTTCGCTTTTACTTACCGCATTTAACGCACGTTTTGGTTGTTCTTTACAATATAAAAGGCATGTACAGATAAAAATTAAAAAAACGTTATGCTTCATTAAATAAAGTGATTTTTGTCATATTTAGTTTTATACGTCATAGTTAATTTTGAAAAAAACATAAACCATGCGAGACGGTTCAAATTTAACAATATATATAGTAGCTGGAGTTATAATAGCTCATTTTCTTGTTGGGTTTATTTATCTTATTTATAAGCTAAATAAGAAAAAGTAGTTTTTATAGGCTTATACGTCTATTAAAAAATTACATTTGCAACGAAATTTGGTTCTAGTTTGGTTTTTACTAAACGGATTAAAAGGGAATCAAGTGAAAAGTTTGACGATAAACGATTGGTGATTAACGAATTAAGAATTCATAGATCAAAAATCGATATTCGTTACGCTTCATTCTTGAACTGTTCCCGCAACTGTAAGCTATAAAGCTTCATGTTAACTTCAATGTCACTGTCATTTTGATGGGAAGACCAACATGAAGACGCAAGTCAGGAGACCTGCCATTTTCAAAACAAATAAGTTAAACTTTCGGGATAAAAGTTTGCGTATGATAATCCATGCGGTTCTCGAGTAATTATTCATTTAAATGAAAAAAAAACATGTTTTTGGTATCCTATATTTAGGATTGTCAATGGTTGGTTTTGCACAAGAAAAACAAGCAGATTCAACAAAAGTTCAGCAACTTGATGAAGTTGTAATTTCGGATTCACGATTCGAATTAAAACGCGAAAATTCTGGTAAAACAGTGATTAAAATTTCACAACAGGAAATTGAGCAAAACCAAGGTAGAACGGTTGCAGATGTAATTAATACCAAAAGTGGTATTGAAGTTAATGGTAGCAGAAGTGTTGCAGGACAAAACATATCTAGTTTTGTACGTGGTGGTAACAACAGGCAGGTTTTGGTGCTTGTTGATGGGGTTCAAATTAACGACCCTTCTTTAGTAAATAACGAGTTTGATTTACGATTAATGGATTTAAACACTATAGCATCTATAGAAATTGTAAAAGGTGCTGCAAGTACGCTTTATGGAAATGCTGCGGCAACGGCTGTTATAAATATTACAACGAAAAAAGCTTCAAAAGATAAAGTTTCAGGAAGTTTTTTAACTGTGGTGGGTACAAATCAAACCCAAGATGATTTAAACTATAATGGTGCAAGTTTTACCAATAATGTTTCAATAAATGGTACTTTAAACAAGTTTACATATTTAGCTAGTTTTGGGAATAGATTTGTAGATGGTTTATCTGCCTCAAAAGCAGAAAATGCGGAAAAAGACCCCTTTTCCAGATATAATACCAATTTAAAGTTAGGGTATGAGTTTTCAAATACATTTGAGATAACTGCTTATGCCAGTCTAGATAAGTTTAAAACTGATATTGATGGATTTCCACCACCAACATTTGCTTTTGCTGATACCGATGATGAGTTTATTTCTCAACAAAAGCGAGTAGGTGTATCTCCAAAAATAAATTATAAAAACGGAAGTTTCCAAGTAAATGCAGCATATACCAAAATTGATAGAGAAACTATTTCGGAATTTGGGTCAACAAACGAAGCCAATAGTTATGTAATTGATGCTTTTAATAAATATAATTTTAATGATGAACTTTATACCATTGTTGGCTTAAATTATGGGGACTATAAAAGTGTATTTGTTGAAGATGAGAGTTTTACAAATACCGATCCTTATTTAAATGTAGTATATGTTTCAGATTTTGGTTTAAATCTTAATGCGGGAGGTAGGTTAAATAACCATAGCCAATACGGATCTCATTTTGTATATAGTTTAAATCCGTCGTATAATATTACCGTTGGTGAAGGCTATACCAAAGTTTTTGGCTCTTACGCCACATCTTTTATTGCACCAAATTTATCTCAACTGTTTGGCTTTTTTGGAGCCAATCCAGATTTAGAACCAGAGGAAAACGTAACTGTTGAAGGAGGACTTGAGTATAATACAAAAAACGGATTTCGAGTAAGTGGTGTATATTTTAATAGAAATGAGGAAAATACAATTATTTATACTTCAGCTTATGAAAACGCAACAACTGATGCTACTGTAAATGGTTTTGAAATTGAAGCACAAGTTGATGTGATAAAAAACCTATCAATAGCTGCAAATTATACATTTACCGAAGTTAAAGACGGCGAACGCTTAAGAATACCTAAGCACAAGGCCAATGCTAGCTTGGGTTATAATATCTGTAAAAATACTTTTGCATCGTTGAATTATCAATTTGTCGGGAGTAGAACAGATACTAATTTTTCAACATTTACAAATGAAGAATTAAATGCTTTTTCTTTAGTCGATTTGTATTTTAGTCATAAACTCATCAAAAACAAACTAAAACTTTTTGTTGATGTTGCCAATGTATTTAATGAAGATTATTTTGAAATCTTGGGTTATACTACTAGAGGAAGAAATGTGAGTTTAGGTTTGAATTTGAATTTATAACATTTACCAAAATATTTTTAGATCTCATAAGTTTTCAAACACCTATGAGGTTTTTTTATTTCGGAATTAAATCACAATACCAAACACCATATGTGTCTGATGTACAAACTGAATCATTAGTTTTTGGTGTGTTGTATTCCCGATATACTTTTTCTCCTACAGTAAAATCAATTGGGTTCTTAAAAATGGGACCATCAAAACAAAAGGTATGAAATTCACCATTTTCACCACAAGGATCTACATCTTTAGGTAAATTGTTTATAAAGTCCTTATCGATAACAGTTCCCACAAAATGATCATCAAAATATTTTGAATTGGCGCAAACGATTATGGTTTTAAAACCTAAATCGAGAAACGCATTCAATAAATCCTTTGTATTTCTTTTCCATAATGGATAAACCGAAGTTAAGTTTGCTTTTGCCAACTGTTTATCTCTATAATCTCGTAAATCTTCCAAAAAAATATCGCCAAATGCGGAATGTGTGAAACCATCGTTTTTTAATCTTGAAACAGTTTCATTCATTTTTTGCTCATAAATAGCCATACTTGGCATTTCAGGAAGTTCAATTAAGCTAGCAGGAATGCCAAGCGCATTTGTTTGGGTAATCAGTAGTTCTTTTCTTAAACCATGCATGGAAACACGGTTGTAATATGTGTTTACTGTTGTAATGAGTTCGTCTACAGTATATTGCTCGTTTTGTAGCAAATAGTATAGCGCTAATGCAGAATCCTTCCCAGAACTCCAATTAAAATAAGTTTTGTGTTTTTTCAAAGTCGTTCTAATCTGCAATCATGCCTCCTTTTTCGAAAGGTAGAAAATCAAAACTATCCATAGTCTTATCAAAAATTAACTGAGGCTGGTCTTTAATACTTCTTTTCTTAGATGTTGAATTTTCTATATCGGCCAGAGCCAAAGCCAGTAAAGGTTCGTTTACATCACCTAAAACACCAAGGTTTAACGGTCGTTCTTCATATTCAAAACCAATTGATGGTGGTAAGCCTGTTCCTGGAACGGCTTCATTGTTTTTATTAATACCGTTTGCTATTAGTGGTTGTATAGCATACGTATGCGCAGGGTTAGCCCCTTGTCTTCCAAAATCTTCAGAATCATAAAACACTCTTGAAGCCTGTGTTTTTCCAGTAGTTTCTGTTCCGATTTGTATGACTTCTATATATGGCAATAAACCGTTGATAAGTCCTTCACTAGCAGATGCAGATCTATCTGTAGTTAATACATATACTTTATTTAGATTTAAGCTATTAATTGCCGCACCATTAATTGAATTTGCGAATAAATAATCGAAATTTAGTTCTTGTAAATTTTCATTATATATTAACTTTTCGAATACTTGTCCTGTAAATTGCCCTGTAATCATACTGGCAAGAAAAGTTGTTGTGGCAACAGAACCTCCTGGGTTATAACGTAAATCTAAAACTAGTTGCTGTACATTACTAGTTTTAAAATTCGCGAAAACATCATTTAGAGTGTTTTCTGAACCTCCAATAAAACCGTTATACATTAAATAACCTACATTTTCACCACCTACTTCAAGCACTGAACTTATATGAACTGGATTTTCTGTGAATTGAAATTTTTCTAAGGCTATATTCGTTCCATTGGGTTCAATACTATCGTCTGTAGTATCTGTTGTGCCTTTATCATCATAAGTGCCAAGATTGATGGTATAAGTATCTTGGTTTAATAGTTGCCCAACATTTGTTCTGGTTATTGTAGTATTATTAACCTGCCCGAACAAATCGCCTCTCTTTACACCCTTAGAATCCGCGTCACTTCCATTAAGTACTAATCTAACAACGCCCACAAGCTCTGTTTCGCTATTAGGAGCAGCATAAAGAACGAACTCCATGCCATTAGTTTTAAAAATACCTTGTTGACTTTGTTCTAAGGCAATATAATCATCAACTATGATACTAAACCTATCTACGGTTTCTCTTTGGTATATTAAGCTTTCGAATAATGCTTCGGGAGAGGTAAATCCGTCTAGGTATTCTGAGTATTCTGCATTGCTACCAAATCTGTCATCAGCTAAATTAGGTATTTCGCTTTTATAAAGATAGACCACATTCATGGCTTTCCAAACAAAGTCTTTTATACTGCTGGATTGAACGATATTGTCGTCTCTATCCTCAAAACAGCTTGTTAAAACTAGGGCAGCTAATATTAGGACTAGGGCTTTTATTCTTTTCATGTGATAGCTTTTATTTTTATTATTGACACATGTAATCTCAGAAAAGTGATAAACCATCTAAAATTCTAAGTTTAACATGTTTCCTCAATTTCATTTTTCGGGAATTTTATATAGTAGTCTAATAAACCCTAAATTTACTTACATTATTGTATAATAAAAAATTTATGTTTGGCTATTGGCTATTGGCTATTGGCTATTGGCTATTGGCTATTGGCTATTGGCTATTGGCTATTGGTAAAGCTTATCTTTTATTTATTCTTGCTAAAGGCTAAAGGCTAAAGGCTAAAGGCTAAAGGCTAAAGGCTAAAGGCTAAAGGCTAAAGGCTGTTATTGCATTCGATAATAAAAATAAAGTGTTTATTGAGAAACTATGCTCGCAAATAGCCCCGCGCAAGGGATTGAGGCATTAGTTGAAGCTCTTTTTGTGTTGTTGCACCTATGCAACACAAAAAAGCAACTGCCGAAAGCCCGACCCCCTGTGGGTTGCGCCCAAATTTTAATTTTTTTTTGAATACCCTTGTAACAAAATAAATACTGGGTCGTCGTAATTACAAATAGCACAGATAACGTTATTTTAACCAAACATTAACCACAACCAAAATGACTCAGAACGAGTTTTTAAACTTAGTGATGCCTTTTAAGGATAAAGTGTTTCGTTTAGCAAAACGATTGCTTGTATCTACGGAAGAAGCTGAAGATGCCACTCAAGAGGTATTGCTGAAACTGTGGAAGAATAAAGGTAAGATTGGTGAGTATAAAAATGTTGAGGCCTTTTCTATGACAATGACTAAGAATTTTTGTTTTGATAAGTTAAAATCGAAACAGGCACAAAACTTAAAAATTGTACATAGTAATTATGAAGAGAAAAGTACACCACTACAGAAACAAGTTGAACTTAATGATAGCGTAAGTTGGGTAGAACGCATAATAGAAGAGTTGCCAGAACAACAGCGCATGATAATTCAACTAAGAGATATAGAAGAATATGATTTTGATGAGATTGCTAAAATGCTGGATATGAACAATACAGCGGTAAGAGTAACCTTATCGAGAGCAAGAAAAACAATAAGAGAACGATTAACTAATACTCATAATTATGGTATTAAATAGCATAGATAAATTACTTGAAAAGTACGAAAACGGGGAAACTAGCCTTAAGGAAGAGCAAGTGTTAAAAAACTATTTTTCTGGAGACAACGTTGCACCGCACTTAGAGCACTACAAACCCATGTTTGTGTATTTTTTGGGAAACCAACAGGAACAGTATACGAAAGCCCTACCATTAAAAACTAAAAGGACATTTAATTATAGGTGGTTATCGGTTGCAGCAGTTGCGGTCATCATGTTTGGGGTTTATTTTAGTCGTCCTGTCGATTATGGCACGATTGACGACCCAGAGCTAGCGTTTAACGAAGTATCAAAACAGTTAGCTATGATTTCAAATCATTTTAATAAAGGTACGGCTACCGTTAACTATCTCGATGAGATCAACAAAGGCACGTCAACTCTAAATTATTTGAATGAGATTGAAAACTCAACTAGTATAATTTTTAAAACTAAAAATTAAAACAGAAAAAAATGAAAACTTTAAATACACTTAACACAAATAAAATGAGAACAAAATTAATAGTATTTGTAATGGCAATTATGTTGTTGCCACTTACTGGAATGGCACAAAAGGATGTATTTGATAAATACAGTGATGATCCCAACGTAACCTTTGTAAACATTAAACCTAAAATGTTTCAAATGTTAGCTAAAATAAATATTGATGTTGATGACCCAGAGGCACAAGCTTACATGGATATGGTGAAAAGCATCACTAGTTTTAAAACCATTGTTACCGATAATTCTGCAATTTCAGCTGATATTTCTAAATGGGTTAAAGGGCGTTCTAGCAAGTTGGAAGAATTAATGGAGGTGAAGGATGACGGTACCGAAGTAAAGTTCTTTGTACAGGAAGGGCGCGATGCGGACCACGTAAAGGAACTACTTATCTTCGTGACGGGGATTGATAAGAAAATGGATGACAAGATAGAAATAAACGGAAAGGAGCGTAAGATAGAAACTGTAGTAGTATCTATGACCGGGGATATTGATTTAAATGAAATCTCAAAACTTACTCAAAAAATGAATATCCCTGGAGGAGAACATTTAGAGAAAGAGTAAGAATAGCAATAAATTTCATCAATCAATAATAGATCAATCATAAAATGAACAACAATTTTCTTCATTCTAAATTTAAAACTGGAGTGAAGAAAATTTGTGTAATTTTCTAAATACTTTTTTAGTATTTAAAAATTCAATGTTAAACATCAAAACATGAAACGAACATTTAAAATAATTTGTCTTTTAACTATACTAAGCACTGTATTGGTAAGCTGTAATAACGAACAAAGTTTACAGCGCTATTTTGTAGACCATCAAGAGCAGCCTAATTTTATATCACAGGATTTGCCAATATCTATGGTGAAAATAGATAAAACTAATTTTACCGAAGCTCAAAATGAGGCATTTGAATCTGTACGAAGATTAAACTTTTTAGGGTTTAATGTAAACGATACCAATAAAGACGTTTATGCTACCGAACTAGATAATGTAAAGTCTATCTTGAAGCAGCAGAAGTATGAAGACTTAATGGAGTTTAGCGATAAAGGCAGAAAGATTTTAGTAAAGTATATTGGTGATGATAATGAGGCTGATGAAGTAGTAGTATTTGGAAGTGCTGAAGATATGGGATTTGCAGTAGTAAGGATTTTGGGAAGTGATATGAGCCCTGAAAAAATGATGACTTTAGCCGAGGCACTCAATAGTGCTAATGTTGATGAATCACAAATACAGGATATGCTGAATTTTTTCAAATAGTTCGTGAATTATGTTACTATAAATGAAAAACTCCGATAATTTTTTATCGGAGTTTTGTTTTATCATTATTCGTTTGAATTATCGTCCTTCTGCTTAAAATTTGCGTAAAACAAATTTGTTATTACTGCAAAAAATACAAGCGTTAAAAAGGTGAGTACAATAAAATTCTCTAAAATATCTAGTACGCCAAACACAAAAATACCAGCTACCATTAAACCAGTTAGTATCAAAGATTGTTTATTGCTTAACATACGATAAATCATTAAATACCCGTGTAGTTTCCTGGGGTAATTTGTTTCAATTCTTTTTTAATGTCTTCAGAAACCTCTAAAGTATCAATAAAATTTGAAATAGAGCTTTGATTGATTTTTTCGTTAGTTCTCGTTAAACCTTTTAATGCTTCGTAAGGATTTGGATAGCCTTCTCTTCTTAGTATGGTTTGGATAGCCTCTGCCACTACGGCCCAATTATTCTCTAAATCTTCGGCAAATTTACTTTCGTTCAACAATAATTTATTCAACCCTTTTAGGGTGGCTTTAAAAGCAATAATGGTATGCCCAAATGGTACACCAACGTTTCTTAAAACTGTACTATCAGTTAAATCGCGCTGTAATCTAGAGATTGGTAATTTAGCGGAAAGATGTTCAAAAACAGCATTAGCAATACCCAGATTTCCTTCAGAATTTTCGAAATCTATCGGGTTTACTTTATGTGGCATCGCAGAACTACCAACTTCGCCTTTTTTGATTTTTTGTTTAAAATAATCCATAGAAACATATGTCCATACATCTCTATCTAAATCAATCAGAATAGTATTAATACGTTTTAAAGTATCAAACAATGCAGCCATATGGTCGTAATGCTCAATTTGAGTTGTAGGGAAGGAGTGCTGCAACCCTAGTTTTTCCTGTACAAATGCATCACCAAAAGCTTTCCAGTCAATATTTGGATATGCTACATGGTGCGCATTAAAATTACCTGTGGCACCACCAAATTTGGCCGTACTAGGAATATCGTTTAATAAATTAAACTGTTCTTCTAAACGTACAACAAACACATTGATTTCTTTACCTAATCGTGTTGGTGATGCTGGTTGCCCGTGCGTTCTTGCCAACATAGAAACCTGTGCCCATTCGGTAACAAGTTCTTTTAGTTTATTTAAAACGGTAAAATATTCAGGAACGTAAACATCATTCATGGCTTCTTTTATGCTTAAAGGAATAGCCGTGTTATTAATGTCCTGGGATGTTAAACCAAAATGGATAAATTCTTTAAACTCAGATAAACCTAAAGCATCAAATTTTTCTTTAATAAAATACTCTACTGCTTTAACATCATGGTTGGTAACACTTTCAATATCTTTTATGGCAATGGCATCTTCCGAAGAAAAATTCTTGTAAATCGTCCTTAAATCATCAAAAATATCATGATTTACCTTTTCTAATTGCGGTAAGGGAATTTCACACAAAGCAATAAAATATTCTATTTCAACTAAAACACGATATTTTATCAATGCTTCTTCTGAAAAATATGCGCCCAAGGCCTCAACTTTATTTCGGTAGCGACCATCAATTGGAGAGATGGCGTTAAGTGGTGATAATGACATTTTGTTTGATTTTTTTGAAAGACGCAAAGATAGTTTATTTAGGTAGAAGACCGAAGCTGGAAGAGTGAAGTTTTTGCATGAATTAATTTATTACTAAAGCTTATAATTTGCTGTTTTTCTTTATCTTTTTTAAGATATGTCTAGCTCTAGCTTTAAAGGCAGCACTTTGTGAATGAAAATCGCGCTCTAATATAGAAACCAGTTCAGGATATACCCAGTCAAATTCCTTTCCCAAAAGCAGTAAAGTACTCATAGAATATGCTTTGGGCGCTACTTTTTCATCGTTAATTAAATAATCAAAACTCGTTTCTATAATACGCTCTTTATGTGTGTTATTAAGAGCATACTTCACCTTATTATCGTCTTTTGAGGTGTAAGCAATAGCCAAAAGTTCACAAATTTTTGCAACAGGGCGCACCGCAGAATCTAAATGAATTAGATTTAATTTTTCGGTAAACGTATCTAAAAACGGAATTATAGAATAGATATTTTTACTGCACATAAACTCCAGTACCCAAGCTGCTTTTGGGGAAATTTTATCATTTACCATAAATAAAATATCAAGGAGTTTGGGTATCAATTTTGGATTGTCGATTACTAAATTTGCGTAATACAAACGCTTTTCACGGGAGTGATTCACATAATTTAATTCTTTATAAAGTTCTGCTGTAGTCAAAAGCTTTTCTTATTTTTAAACTCTAAAATTACATGTATGAAAATAATAAAAAAAATAGCTTTGGTACTGCTTATAGTTTTAGTAATTGCTCAATTTTTTGGTCCTGAAAAAAATTCTGGAGATATTGCCTCTGTAGCAGCTTTTGAGGCTGAAACAAATCCACCTGATAATGTAAAACTCATTTTAAAAAACGCATGTTACGATTGCCATAGCGATTTTACCAGATACCCTTGGTATAATAGTATCACACCTGTTAACTATTGGCTGGCAGGACACGTTAAAGATGGAAAAAAGCATTTTAATGTGTCTAAATGGGAAGGAAATTCTGTAAAGCGAAAAGACCATAAGTTTGAAGAATTGATTGAAGAAGTCGAGGAAGGGGAGATGCCGTTAAATTCTTACACATGGACTCACGGTGATGCAAAATTAACCGATGCTGAAATTAAAGCAGTTGTTGATTGGGCAAAACAGGTACGCGTCATGTATGGGCTTCAGCCTAAGCCTGAATAAATTTAAAAGTCAAAAAAAAATAGAAATTCCAAATTTTAATGGCTGTTGTCTGAAAATTTGGAATTTTTTTTGAGATTCATGAATTTTTATGAAGAAAAAGTTACTTGTTGTAGGTTATGTATGGCCAGAGCCCAGGAGTTCTGCAGCTGGTAGCAGAATGTTGCAACTTATTGATGTTTTTCTTTCCGAAAATTACGATATTACCTTTGCCAGTCCTTGTGCAAAAACTGAAAACGCTTTTGATTTAAGTAGTATAGGTGTCGCTCAAAAAACTATTGAGCTGAATAACGTAAGTTTTGATGCATATGTTAAAGCTTTGAATCCTAATGTGGTGCTATTTGATCGTTTTATGATGGAAGAGCAATTTGGATGGCGTGTTGCCGAACAATGTCCAAATGCAGTGCGTGTTTTAGACACTGAAGATCTTCATTTTTTGCGAAAAGGCAGGCAACAAGCATTTAAGGATGGTAAATCTTTTGACAAAACTTATTTGTATAGTGATATAGCCAAACGTGAAATTGCAAGTATTTACAGATGCGATTTAAGTTTGATAATTTCTAAAGCTGAAATGAAGTTACTGCAACATGATTTTAGGATTGAGGAATCACTCTTGCTGTATTTGCCCTTTATGCTTAATGAAATATCAGAAGCAGAATTTTCTAAACTTCCAAAGTTTGAAGAAAGAGAACATTTTGTAACTGTTGGTAATTTTCTACATGAGCCAAATTATAACGCTGTTCTATATTTAAAGGAAACTATATGGCCTTTGGTTCGAAAAGAATTGCCAGATGCTGAATTGCATGTGTATGGTGCTTATGCTTCAGAAAAAGTGAATCAATTACACAATGAAAAGCAGCGTTTTTTAATAAAAGGTTTCACCAAAGATGTCAATACGGTAATGCAGCAAGCTAGAGTGTGTTTAGCACCTATTAGATTTGGAGCTGGCCTAAAAGGTAAACTAATTGATGCTATGAAAAATGGCACACCTTCTATTACCACTTCAATTGGAGCTGAAGGAATGGAAGATTTAATTCAAGCATGTGGACGTATTTCTGATACGCCTGAAACATTTTCAGTGAAAGCAGTAGATATATATGAAAATGAATCGCAATGGAATGAAAAGTCAGCTAATACATTTCAAGTTTTAAATCAATTTTTCAACAAAAATATATATCATAAGATTTTGATGGAAGCAATTCAGAACATATCAAATCATATTAACGAGAAAAGACAGAACAATTTTATCGGACAATTGCTTATGCACCATTCGCTTCAAAGTACAAAGTATTTAAGTAAGTGGATTGAAGAGAAGAATGGGGGAGTCAAACCTTAAAGCTCAATTTAAATACACTAATCGAATGTTGCTATAGTGATTTATCTGTTATTTAAGTGTCGTAACAATATCTTTCTGCTATATAATTGATAATGGTTAACTTTATAAAAAAATAATGCTTTGAAATTTGTTTTAAATTCTTCAATACTCATTTTGTTTACGTTACATGTTTGTTCTGGGTGGTCTCAAAACATACCTCCAACACTTAATGCCGTTGGAGATCAGAGCTATTGTCCAGGAACACAAATAAATATTGCGACAAGCTTTGATATCATAGACCCCGATGACACCCAAATTGATGCTTTTTTTATTCAGATTTCTGAAGGCTACACTTTTGGCGAAGATATTTTAATGCTAACAGGAACACATCCAAATATTATTTCAAGTTGGAACGCAACCCAAGGAAAACTTAGTTTATCAGGTCTAGGTGGCGTTGCAATGCAATATCCCGATTTGATCGCTGCAGTGAATGATGTTGTATACCAAGGTACTGTTAATACAAATTCAGGCGATAAGTTTTTTTCTTTTACTATTGGGAGTGCTAATTATTTGCCCTCTACAGACCATTACTATGAGTATGTTTCTGCTCCAGGTATAACATGGACAAACGCTAGGGTAGCGGCAGATGCCAGAACATATTTTGGTTTAAAAGGATATTTGGCAACCATAACTTCTGTTGAGGAAGCACAGCTTTCTGGAGAACAAGCAGCAGGTGCCGGATGGATAGGAGGTAGCGATGTGGAAACAGAAGGCGTTTGGAAATGGATGACCGGTCCTGAAGCGGGTACAGTATTTTGGAACGGTTTAGCTAACGGGACAACACCTAATTTTGCTAATTGGAATGTAGGAGAGCCCAATCAATTTGGCGATGAAGACTATGCGCACGTAACCAGCCCTAATGTAGGTAATAGAGGGTCTTGGAACGATTTACCCAATACCGGAGATTTAAATCCTTCAAGCGACTATCATCCACAAGGCTATATTGTAGAATATGGTGGTACTCCTGGAGATCCTGTTGTTGATATTTCAGCCAGTACAAAAATTAATATCCCTTCAATTACTAATGCTGTAGTATCTGCTGCTGTTTGCGATTCGGGAACATTCACTTTAGGAGCTACCACTTCTAATGGAGACGCTGTTTGGTTTGATAGTTTAACGGCAACAACACCCGTATTTACGGGTAATACTTTTATAACGCCAACTTTAACGGCAACAACCAACTATTTCGTTATGGCTTCTGTAAATGGGTGTTTTATTGGAGAACGTACACAGGTTACAGCCATTGTAAACAGTACACCGAGCATAGATAGTATTTCAGAAGCTACTATTTGCATTGGTGAATCTGCAACCATAAGTGCTACATCCACAGCTGGCTTTATAAGTTGGTATAGTGTTCCTGTTGGTGGAACGCCAATTGCCAGCTCATCAAGTTTTACTACACCTATACTTACAAGTACTTCTGTGTATTATGTTAGTGTAGCCAATAATGGATGTACTTCAGGTAGAACCCAAGTAACAGTAACTGTTTTGCAAACACCAACACCAACCGGCGATAATGTTCAAGAGTTTTGTGATATAGATAATGCTACACTTGCAGATTTAGTAATTGTGGGCGATAATATTAAATGGTATGCAGATATTGCGGGTACAATGCTTTTAGATAATACTACGGCCCTCGAAACCAAAACGTATTATGCAACACAGACTGTAAATGGTTGTGAAAGCGAAGGAAAATTAGAAATAGATGTTTTTATATTTGAAACTGTAACGCCATTATTACCTAATACTATATTGCCAATTGAAATATGTGATACCATGGCCGATGGCGATGATACTAACGGTTTTGCGGAGTTTGATTTAACATCTGTAGAAACACTTTTATTAAACGGTAGTGATGCCACCGATTTCCAGGTGCTTTATTATGATGATCCTGCAACAACAGTGCCGATAGCTTCACCTGAAGCTTTTCAGAATACTGTTGTGAATGAACAGACTATTTATGTAAGCATAGAAAATATTTTAAACGCAAACTGTGTCACTAGTGCAGAATTTACCATAAAAGTTAATGTGCTCCCTCAAGTAGAGCCCGCAGTTATTTTTAAAAATTGTGATGAAGATGGACTTGCGGATGGTTTTACGGATTTCAACCTGAATGAATTAAACGAAATTATAACAACCGAAAACCAGAATGATTTTTCTGTTTCTTATCATGTGTCTCTAAATGATGCTAATACAGGTGCAAATCCCTTAATCCCTTTACCTTTTAATAATCAAACGGCCAGTGAAATTTACGGACGTGTAGAAAATAATACAACAGGATGTTTTGATGTTTCTACAATAAATTTAGAGGTGTCTACAACGGTATTATCTCCTACATTTATTCAAGAAATAGAGACTTGTGATGACGATACGGATCCAGACGGTTTTTCTGTGTTTGATTTAACTTCCGTTTCAAATAATTTTATAAATCAATTTCCAACAGGACAGAATTTGACCGTACATTATTTTAAAACCCTGAGTGATGCGCAATTGGAAGAAAATGAAATAACCACACCAGCCAGTTATACTAATGAAAATCCATTTTCAGAAACACTTTATGTTCGTATTGAAAGTGAAGATAACGGTGAGTGTTTTGGTATAGGGCCAAATTTAGTGCTAACGGTTCATCCAAGGCCAGAATTTCAAGTAGATCAATCAGAAACCTTTTGTTTAAATGGAGGTTCTATAACTCTAAACACCTTTAATCCAAATGGCATATACACTTATGTGTGGACCGATTCTAACAATGCTGTAATTAGTACTTCGGAATTTGCAACAGTTGCAACAGAAGATGTTTATACCGTAGTAGCAACCTCGGCAGAAGGCTGTGTATCGTTTCCTATCACCTTTCAGGTTAAAGCGTCCGGCAGCTCTACGATTACTGAAGATGATATTACAATTGAAGATTTGTCAAACAATAATAGCATAATAATTGATGACTCAAATATTGGCATTGGCGATTATGAGTTTGCATTAGATAACGAATTTGGCCCTTTTCAAGATGCACCGATATTTCGAAATGTACTAGCGGGCGCACATAAAGTTTATGTGAGAGATATAAATGGTTGCGGAACTGTTGTGTTGGATGTATTTGTTATGGGCTTTCCTAAGTTTTTTACGCCTAATGGCGATGGCACGAATGATACATGGAATATTAAAGGCTTAAGTGCCGATTATTCCCAAAATTCTACCGTTTATATTTACGATAGATATGGTAAACTTATTAAGCAATTTAAAGCCTTCGGTAATGGCTGGAACGGAACTTTTAATGGCCAACAGCTCAACACTAATGACTATTGGTACGTTATAAATCTCATAGATAATGATGGGAATGTTAAGGTTTTTCGTGGACACTTTAGTTTGATACGATAAACTCAAACACCTAACATTTTAAATAAGCGCTTCATACCGATGGTAGCAGTTTCAGCGATTACAGTCACTCGTTTGCTACTAGCGACATTTGGTTTAGGGTCGATAAAGTAAATGGGTATGTCAGAAGGTGTGTAATGCATCAATCCTGCTGCTGGATATACTTGCATAGAAGTTCCAATAATCAATAAAATATCCGCCGTTGCACAAATTTGTGCTGCTTTTTCAATTAGGGGAACATCTTCTCCAAACCACACAATATGAGGACGTAATTGATGCCCTTTTTTGCAAACATCACCTAAAACTAAATCGGTATTCCAATCTTGTATATCAGTATCATCATAAGTGCTTCTTGCCTTTAAAAGTTCACCGTGTAAGTGTATAATGTTCGTACTGCCGCCACGTTCGTGCAAATCATCAATGTTTTGTGTAACTACGGTAACTTTAAAATGATCTTCTAATTTCGCTATATCTTTATGTGCCGCGTTGGGTTCTACTTCAAACAATTGTCTTCTACGTTGGTTGTAGAAATCTAAAACCAATTCAGGATTTTTAGCAAAGCCTCGTGGAGAGGCTACTTCCATAACATCATGGCCTTCCCATAAACCACCGGCATCTCTAAAGGTTTTTACACCACTTTCGGCACTCATACCAGCTCCAGTAAGTACTACAATATGCTTCATAGTTATGCTATAGTTTTTTCCAGTTTTTAAAAGTCTCAGATGCTGCCAAATCTTTCAGAATGTTTACATTGTATACATCAATTTCTTCCACAAAACCCATAATATCAGTTTTAGCATAACCATCTTTAACCAAAAAATCTAATACACCTATGCATTCATCAAATTCCTGCATTAATGAAAGACAAGACAATTTGGAGGAATAACCATCAAAAAAATCTGGGAATTCTTGTGTTATAATCTCGAAATAAGAAAGTGCTTTTTCGTATCTCTCTCTTTGAAACTCTACATTACCCATCATTAAATTTAAAAAACTATCATCGGTATCCTGTTTTAGTTTTTCAAACAACAACAACGCCATATCATAGTCTTCAGTTAAGATATGGTAATCTATTTGACTTAAATACAGCGTAGCATCATCAGGGTAGTTATCCATAATGTTTTTTATGGAATTCTTATACAGTGCGTCGTTAATATTTGAAGCACAGACAGATTTGATAACCAAAACAAATTTATCATCCTTTAAATCGCCTTTTAAACCGTCTATTTTATCGTATGCATTTTTAAAATCACCTTTATTGTAATAATCAACACCTTGTGCAAGTTTAATGAATTCATCAGCGTTACTTTCACCAAAAAAATCAAACAAACTTTTTTTAGGTAGCGCGTATAAATAAAAGCGTTCTAGAGTTTTACTCAGCGCTTCTCCAGTAAGGTAAACGTAAATATCATTGAATGAAAAGTTGTTATTTACGATAGAAACTCTATAAAAATGATAGTTTATACCTGTTTCCGCAGAATAAATTCTAAATAACATATAATAGGTATCCATGCTATTATCATAGCTGTAGTTTACAAAATCGTAGTAGCTACCTGTCTCTACCTCGTTAATAATTTTTTTTGGAAATGCGGTTATATTAGAGTCAAAGCCTTTTAAAAAATTAGCCCTGTAGTTGTTTAATGATTTATCGTTTTTGGTACTTGCGGTGACTAATTCCCCAAAACCTTTGGTATCAAACAATTGCATAAATGCCTCTGTGTTACTCTCTATAATGGCATTTTGCAACTGTTGTCCTAGTTTTGCAACTTTCACGTCATTAGTCTCATTTTCAGTGATATAAAAACTACTATTTTTAGTGTCTTGGGCTTTTCTGGACCGTGCCTTGTTTTGAGAAAATCCAGCGCTAAAAAAAACTAATAAAATTAGGCTGCAGAGAGCTCCTTTAAGATGAATCATAGTCAGTGATTTGTATCTTTATGTTTTAAATATAAGTTAATTAAATGAGGGAGCAAGATTTATTAGACCATTTGAAATCTTATCTAACCGATAAACGCATAGCGAAGTTTGAAACCGTTTTATCACAGCGCACCACCCATTTTACTGTGGCTACAGAAGATGTTTACCAATTACATAATACAAGTGCCGTAATTCGCAGTTGTGATGTTTTTGGGATTCAAGAAGTAAGTATTGTGGAAGAGCAAAATACCAAACGGATTGATAGGGAAATTGCTATGGGTGCACAAAAATGGGTAGATTTAAACCGATACCATTCTGTAAAAACATGTATAAGTACTTTAAAGGAACGAGGTTATCAAATAGTAGCAACAACGCCTCATAAAAATGATTGCGATTTACAAGACTTTGACATCTCTAAAAAATCCTGTTTTTTCTTTGGAAGGGAAACGGAAGGGTTATCGGATGAGGTTTTAAATTCGGCAGATTGTTTTTTAAAAATCCCCATGGTTGGATTTACGGAAAGTTTAAATATCTCGGTATCTGCGGCTATTATATTGCAATATGTAACATATAAGTTAAGGCGTAGTAATATTGATTGGAAACTTTCAGAACATGAAAAGCTTAAGAAACAATTAGATTGGTGCAGGAAAACAATAAAAAGTTATGATGAGATTGTGGAACGGTTTTATCAAGTTGAGAATTAATTATCTTTAACTGCAAATAAAATAAACAATTATGAAACGAAATATGGTAGGCTGGTTTGAAATTCCAGTAGCCGATATGGAAAGAGCCAAGGCGTTTTACGAATCTGTGTTTCAAGTTAAAATTGATGTTCAAAATTTTGGTGGTATTTTAATGGGATGGTTTCCTTTTGCTGAAGGAAAAGAAGGAGCTGCCGGTACTTTGATAAAACAGGAGTCTTATATTCCTAGTCAAGAAGGAACTTTAGTGTATTTTATGTGTGATGATGTAAAAAATGAATTAGATAGGGTAGAAGCTGCTGGAGGCCAAATATACCAACCAAAAACACAGATATCTCTAGAACATGGATTTATGGGTGTTTTTATAGATACTGAGGGCAATAGGGTAGCGTTACATTCCCAAACGTAAAATGTTAAATTCGGTCTTTTCGACGATTACTGAGTAGCTTGTATTCTTCATAACATTCACTAATGGCATCAAGAATTTGTAAATCGTTTGCTGTTTGAATAAAACCTTTGGAATAGTTGCACTGACTTACGATTTCATCTAAATCCACACGATCAACTTTCAATAAAGCAGTCAGTGTTTCGCGGTCGTATCTAGAAGCTAAAAGATTCCTTATTTCATCATCCTTCTTCATTTGCTTTAACTTGCGCAGTTCGTTAGGTTTTTTACCAAACATACGATGTAAAAAGTCCGCAGGATTAAAAATAGAGCCTATAACCTTTGTTAATCCAGATTTATTTCCAGCTTCATATCCTTTAGATAATCCAGCAATTTGGTAACGATAATTGTCATTAACCTGAGGTACTTGCTTAATATCTACTTCAAGGTATCCTGTAAGTTTCAATTGGTTGACTACAACTTCTTCGAGTGCCAAAGCTAATTCTGTCAATTCAATTTTAGAACTCCCAAATTTTAACCAGTCGTTGGTTACCCTAACTTTTATAGATTTAAATCCAATGTAAGAGAAATGTAAGGTGTCATTCACTTTAGCTGTGATAGCAAATTCACCATTATTATTGGTGGTAGTACCTTTAACCTGATTTAGGTTTACAATGTTCACGCTTTCTAAAGGTATATCATTAGCAGCATTTACAACCGTTCCAATAGCTTTGGTAATATCTTCTTGCGCCATAGCAGAAGCAGAGGCGATAAGGATAAAAAAGATACTTAAAAAGCGTTTCATAGCGGAATACATCACAATAATTAGGTTATAAAAGTACTAAACAAAACACTAACATGTTGGGGTTATTGTTCTAATTTGACTTAAAATTAACAAAAAGCATACCTAAATTGTAGATAATGTGGTAATCTGAACCTATTTTAGAATCTATTTAGAATAACCTTAGATACTTAAACAAGTTCAGTTACACAAAAGAATATTATTAATTTATTTTAACGTCTTGAACGTCTCGGTCTAGAGCTTGCAAAATCTCCCGATTTATTGGAACGCCTTGATTTTGATTTGTTGTCGCTTCTACGTCCGCCCTTGTTTCCTGAACCAGAACCAGAACCACTTCTTCGGTCATCACGTCGTTTACCTCCGCGATTTCTATCTCGTCGTCCACCACCTCTTCTGTTTTCAGAAACTTCTACGTTTACAAAACGCCCGTTATATTTAAAGTCGGTAAAGAATCCAAGTACTTTTTCTTGCAGCTCTTTTTCAGTGTTAAAGAATGAAAACGTGTCTTTGGCTTCCACTTTAAACACATCGTCTTGACCGAGTTCTAACACTTCTTTTAGGAAGTCTTTTAAACTCATCCAGTCAAAGCCATCCTTCTTTCCAACGTTTATAAAATAACGTACAGAATTTCCAGAATCTTTATGGTCGTCATTAGAAGTTGAAATATTTAAATCCAACGCCTTCTGATAGTAATTATAAAATCTCGTAAACTCTACTGAAAAGAACTTCTTAATCAATTCTTCCTTGCTCGTATCGTCAAATAAGGCATTAATATCACCCAAATACGCATCAATATCATGATTTACTTCAGTATTATGCACTTTATTAGCTAAAGACATTAATTGCACCTCACAAATCTCCATACCATTAGGTATTTCTTTCTTGTCAAACTGTTTCTTGATAATACGCTCAATACTTTTAATCTTGCGCACTTCACTTTTAGAAACAATCACCATAGAAACCCCGGTTTTACCTGCACGACCAGTTCTACCAGAACGGTGCGTATAAGTTTCAATTTCGTCTGGTAATTGGTAGTTTATTACGTGGGTAATATCATCAACATCAATACCACGGGCAGCAACATCAGTAGCCACAAGCATTTGTATTTGCTTGTTTCTAAACGATTTCATTACCAAATCACGTTGGTTCTGACTCAAATCACCATGTAATGCACCAGCACTATACCCATCTTCTATTAAACGTTCCGCCACTTTTTGAGTATCGCGCTTCGTTCTACAAAAGATTACTGAAAAAATATCAGGATTAGCATCCGCTAAACGTTTCAACGCTTGGTAGCGGTCTCTGGCATTCACCAAATAATATTCGTGGGATACCTGATTGGTACTCTCGTTTTTATTCCCAACAGTAATTTCCTGAGGGTTATGCATAAAGTGTTTAGCAATAGAAGCCACTTCACGAGGCATAGTGGCCGAAAACAACCATGTGTTTTTATCTTGTGGTGTGTGCGATAAAATATCGGTAATATCCTCTTTAAAGCCCATATTCAGCATCTCGTCAGCTTCATCTAAAACCGAATATTCAATTTTAGAAATATCAACCAAACGTCTGCTAATCATATCCTTCATACGCCCAGGCGTAGCTACAATAATTTGTGCACCGCGTTTAATTTCTCGTGCCTGATCTGTAATACTGGCGCCACCGTAAACAGCCACAACGTTTAAACCATTGCAGTATTTACCGTAAAGTTTCATTTCGTTTGTAATCTGTAAACAAAGCTCTCTGGTAGGCGACAAAATCAACCCTTGCGTGGTGCGACTATTTACATCAATTTTCTGTAACATGGGAAAACCAAATGCGGCCGTTTTTCCCGTTCCTGTTTGTGCCAAAGCCACCAAATCGGTCTCAGAATTTAATAAAATAGGAATTGCTTTGTCTTGGACTTCACTAGGTTTTGTAAACCCTAAATCTGTAATAGCTTGTAATAGGTCGTCATTAAGACCTAAATCTTGGAATGTGTTCATTCGTGTTATGTATGCGATTATGTTATGTGGTGTTACATAAAGAAGTGAATCGACATACTTAACCTAAACTTCTAGTAACACATCCTCACCCTGAGGAATAATTTCAAGGCGCAAAGATACATTATTATTTTGGATTAGCTATTAACGATTAACGATTAATGATTAACGATGAATGATGAATGATGAATGACTAACAATTAACGATTTAGGATTGCTGAATAGTAGTATGGCATTTAGATTTTGGAATTTGAAATTTAATGCTTTAGGGCGTTACCCCACCCTTCGACAAGCTCAGGGCAAGCAGGGTCGGGCTTTACGTTGCAAGTCCTCGCTCGTGCCTCGCTGTGGGCTTTCCACTGCAATCCCTAACGCGGGTGTATTTGCTTGCTCATGGTTAGAGAGGTGTTTTTAGTTTTTTTGGGAGGTTCGTTTAACGTGTTTGTATAAGATTAGTTGCGTTGTTTAGCACTTAACTTTGCAAGTACGTACCAAACTGAAAATCCGAAAGGATTTTCAGAAGTAGGCGAGAACAAGCAATTACTTATGCCATTGTTGTGCTTAGTGTTTTTGTTTCAATTCAGTATTAATTTTATTGATAAGTTCAATAATACTTTTTTCAACTCTATGACCTCGTGATTGAGTGGCGCTATTCTCAAAAGCAATGGCCTTTAAAAGCTTCAAAAATTTTGAATCATTTCTCAATCTCTGATAGTCTTCTTTACTTATCTCAAAAAACAACCCTCTGAAACTTAAAGATTGATTTGAATCATAGTTCATTGAAAAATATTCTATTAGTTGTGGTTCGCTATGTAAGGCATGAAACCGTCCACGTTCATCCTCATAAGTTTTATAATAAGGATATAGCATGTCGTATTGGTATAAAATGGCATCTCTTAAGTTATCGTTTTTAATGATTCCAACATTTTTATTTTGTAATAAATTATAACCACTTGTTATAGGGCTAAAATGTGGTGTAACTCTTAAAATAGCTGCACTTACTGATAAAGAATCGGTTGGTTGCTCAAGATTTAGCAAATGGCTTCTGACGTCTAAACAGGCTTTATTAATGATGCCCATTAACTCTAAATCCTCTCTTATTTCAATCAGGTCCGTTTGTAAATTGGTCCGGATTTCCTTTAATATGCCAACTTCAAAATTATTTTCTTTTCGTTGTTCGTTAAGGTTATTTACCTGAAGCGCAATCAAAATTCCAATGACAACCAGCACAATCTCTCCGAGTGCATAAATCAGGTACTTACTGAATTTGCTTTCAGATAGCAGTTTTTTTCTAATTTTTCTAAAGAATTTTATCATTGGTTAGCGTTTTGTCATAATGAAGTACAATGGGTTGACGGATATGCGCCGTTATGCAATACTTCGACAAGCTCAACACAAGGGCTTATATCCGCTGTTAAACGAAGTTAGTTGAAAATTTTTACAAAGTCAAATATGTGTACTACTTCCTCAAATTCTTAATCCGTTCCAAAAGCGTTGGATGCGAATAATGCATAAAGACATATGCCGGATGCGGTGTTAAATTACTTAAACTGTTTTTGGAGAGTTTTTTAAGCGAGGTAATTAAAGGTTCGCCTTTATAAGTGTTTTTGGCATAATCATCTGCTTGGTATTCAAATTTTCTGGAAAATACATTCATTATTAATCCCGTAACTTCAGAAATAGGAGAGTAGAGTAACCCAAAGGCAATCAACCCAATATGGAAACTCGGTATTTCAACGCCTAAAGCTTGCGATAATAATGGGTTAGAAATAAATAAGGACAAAATATAAAGCGTTAATCCTGTTAATAAAATAGACGCAAACAAATTAAAAATAATGTGCTTCTTTTTGTAATGCCCCACCTCATGTGCTAATACGGCAACAATCTCATCATCATCTAAATCATTAATCAAGGTGTCGTAAAGTGTCACGCGTTTTTCACTCCCAAAACCAGAAAAGTAGGCATTGGCTTTTGTACTACGTTTTGAGCCATCAATTACAAAAATTTTATCTAACTTAAAACCAACTGTTTTTGCATAAGCTGAAATTTTATTACGTAATTCTCCAGCTTCTAAAGGGGCTTGTTTATTAAAAAGTGGTACAATAAGTTTAGAATAAAACATATTCATAAATAGTGTGAATACCGCAACCAATCCCCAAGCGTAAAGCCAAAAGTGACTTCCTGTGGCTTGATAAAACCAAATAATAAGTGCTAATATACCACCGCCAATTATAGCCATCATGAGCCAACCTTTAATTTTATCTAAGAAAAACGTTTTAACCGTAGTTTTGTTAAACCCAAATTTTTCTTCAATCACAAATGTGCTGTAATAACTAAAAGGTATAGTTAAAATATCACTACCAATCATGATTATTCCAAAGAAAATCAAAGCAATGAGTATTGGGTTGTCGCTATAACCTCGCGCTATGACATCTACAAATTCAAAGCCATCAAAAAATAAAAACCCTAGTGTAAGCACTAAAGAAAAAACGGAGGTAATGATGCCGAATCTATGCTTGGTAGCTTTATATTGCTGTGACTTTTTATATTCTTCGTCGTCATAAACATCTTTAAGTTCATTCGGTAATTCATCATTAAAATGTTTGGCGTTTAAAGCGTCTAAAACTTTATCAACTATAAAATTGATGATGATTATTGCTATGATAATGTAGAATAAACTCTGTGAGTTCATAAATTCTAATTTTTAAATTCCAAATAAAAAAATATGTTCTAGTGTCACACTGAGCGCAGTCGAAGTGCTTATTTACCCGAATATTTATAATGTGTAGCATTTCTGCACTCTGCTAATATTTGTAACATGTCAAAATTACCATTAATTAGGGCTTCTTTTTTGGCTCTCGTCCACTTTTTTATTTTCTTTTCAAAATAAATAGCCTGAAGCACATCATTGAATGTTTCATATAACTTCACTTCAACAGGTCTTCTTTTATAGGTATAGCAATCTCTAAATTTCCCATGCTCATGTTCATTGAAACGTTTGTCTAAATTATTTGTTATCCCTGTATAATAAGAGTTATCAGAACATTTTAAAATATAAACATAATAGGAATTCATTTTATAAAAATTATAATTAAAAATGTCACACTAAGAGCAGTCGCAGTGCATTACAGCTTCAGCGTTTTAAGGTCTTCGACTGCGCTCAGACTAACATTTTCGGGGTGTTATTTAAAATCTCGCTGTCTTTTCGCTTCAAAAATAAGGATTCCTGCAGCAACAGAAACATTCATAGAATCTATTTCACCTTGCATAGGGATTATAATATTTTGAGTTGAACTTTCTAACCATAAATCACTTAAACCTGTAGCTTCAGTGCCAACAACAATAGCTGTTGGTTTTGTGTAATCTTGCGTATGATAATCTACAGAAGCTTGTAATGCGGCACAATAAATAGTGATGCTTTGTGCTTTTAAAAAGCTGATAATTTCTTCAGTAGTTCCCGTGGCGATACTGTTGGTGAATACACAGCCTACACTAGAGCGAATAATATTAGGGTTGTACAAATCCGTTTTAGGGTTGGCGATGATAACAGCATCTACATTGGCAGCATCGGCTGTTCTTAAAATAGCGCCTATGTTTCCGGGTTTTTCTGGGGCTTCGGCTACTAAAATTAATGGATGATCTGTATCAAGCTTTAAATCAGTTAAACTATTTGGTTTTGATTTTGCTACAGCCAAAACACCCTCTGTAGTAGCTCTGTAGGCCAATTTTTGATAAACCTCTTTTGAAATTTCTATTGTATTTGTAGGTTGAGTTGCTAAGTTATTTAGCTGTTCGATTGGAAATAACTCAGAATAAAATAAAATGGTTTCCAGTTGATATCCACCTTTTAAAGCCAAAGAAATTTCACGTTGGCCTTCAATCAAAAATAACCCTGTTTTTCGACGTTCGCGCGACTTGTCTTTTAGCTGAACAAGTTCTTTTATATAGGTGTTTTGTGAACTGGTAATCGTTTTCATATGCGTTGAACAAAAGTAATTGTTTTTATGTAATTATATTCCGTTAACTTCGTCAAAGCTCATAATTTTAAAAATCATCAACCATGAAAAAGCTATTAATTGTAGCGCTTATAATTTCACTTTTTAATTGTAAAAATAAGTCTACTCCAACCGAGCAATATACAGATGAACAGCTAGATATTACAACATCAGTATATCCAGAAAATATTACCAAGGTATTCGATGCGCACGGTGGTATAGATACGTGGAGTGATATGCAATCCTTAGTGTTCACCATGAAAAAGCCAAATGGAGATGAAATAACTACCACAGATTTAAAAAACAGAACATCTTTAATAGAAATGCCAAAACACACTATTGGCTTTAATGGTGAAGCCGTTTGGTTAAAACTTAAGGATACAATACCCTATAAAGGGAATGCAAAGTTCTATTATAACTTAATGTTCTATTTCTATGCAATGCCATTTGTACTGGCAGACGACGGTATTATGTACGAAGACGTAAAACCTTTGGAGTTTGATGGTGTATCATATCCAGGAATTAAAATCGCTTACGAACGTGGTGTAGGCGAGTCTCCCGAAGATGAATATATTTTGTATTACAACCCCGAAACCTATAAAATGGAATGGTTGGGTTATACGGTAACCTATTTTTCAAAAGAAAAAAGCAAGGAATTTCATTTTATAAAATATAGCAATTGGCAAACGGTTAACGGATTAGTTTTACCCGAGACGTTAACATGGTACAACTACGAAAACAATCTACCCACCACAAAGCGCAACGATTTAAAGTTTACTGATATTAAACTTTCAAAAGAAAAACCAGAACCACAAATTTTTGAAGCTCCAGTGGGTGCAACGATTGTTGAGTAACTAATACAGTTCGAGTGTTTTTGTGGCAAAAAAAATAGTATCGAAAACCATTATAAACCTTAAGTTCATTTAGGCTTATAGATTTTATTGAACCATTTAAATTCAAATAGACTACAAGTCCTTCGTCTCCAAATAATTAACCAAAAGCGCTACAACATAGCTATAGCTTTCCATACCTTTTGTTTGGTTGTTAACTTTTAGGAAATTACCGTAAAACACCTTAAAATAAGGCTCAAAAGGGTTTTCGTGTGCCTCCCAAAACTTACGGGATTCCTCGTAGTTTTTTCTAATTCCCAGATTAACATCTGCCAAAATATCTTCAAATAAACATTCATCACGCCTGTAAATCTCAGCCAAACAAAAACGGAGTCCGAAGGTGTAACCACAGTATTTAATAAAGTCGTCCTCATTATAAGATGCCGCCATAAACCCAATAAAATTAGCCTCATTTTCGGCAGCATAACCCAATTGATGTGCAATTTCATGAGCTGTCGTTGTTGGGAATTTATACATAGGAATGCGCCCATTAACATGCGCTTCGTTAGTTAACGGATTCAAATATCCACTAAAGCCCATATAGGTTAATGGATAACTAAATAAAGACTGTTTTTTGCTCTCAGGATGGTATTCCAAATTCGGAAAAACACTTTTCAAATTATCATATCCCTTCGGAATCATTTCAAAAACTTCAGCTTTATCATAAGGCAAATTCACTTTTAAAGAATCATTGGGCACAAGTTTCGCGTGTAACCTATTGGAAGCTATAATTAATTTTTCGGTCACTTCCACCAGTTGCTCAGTGGTGTAATCAGCATTCAAATCTAAATTCTTGTGCAGCGGCAACCGGTAATAATTTATACCCCAAAATAAATGAAATGCAAAATATATAATTGATATTGCAGCACATACATCGGTTGTCCAATGCTTAAAATCTGTTCGTATACGCAATCTATTTTTAACAAACCACCAAATTATATATACACCACCTAGGCCATACACCATATCGCCAAACGAAAATGGTAGCCAACCCAAAACAAACCGAAACATTTTAGATAGCCATTGGTACAACCCTTCACTGTAGTACCGCTCCACAAATTCAGGGTAACGCGAAAGTAATTGCATCAGTAATACTTGCGGAATTAGCCCTAAGGCAAGTAATAACTTTTTCTTCTTCAGCATGTATCAAAAATACTAAAAATTTGTACCGCAGCCCTTCTACTTATTTGCTAAAGTTTCTTCCTGCTTTCCACTATATCTTTTTCTCGTGCCTCAAAAAAGGATGCCGTTGCAATCAGGAGTAGCTGCCAATGTCGGTGCATTTTTGCTATCTTTGAAATTCGTTACAAACAACACTATGAGCGCAGAAATAAGACAATTAGAGCCTAAGGCACTTTGGAATAAATTCGCAGATTTAAATGCAGTACCACGACCTTCAAAAAAAGAGGAACGTGTAATAGCTTTCATGAAGAACTTTGGTGAAAATTTAGGATTGGAAACCATTGAAGATGAAGTAGGCAACGTAATTATTAAGAAGCCCGCAACTACGGGAATGGAAAACAGAACTACTGTAGTAATGCAGTCGCATTTGGATATGGTACACCAAAAAAATAACGATACGGTTTTTGATTTTAACAATCAGGGTATTGATATGTATGTGGAAGGTGATTGGGTAAAAGCAAGGGGAACAACTTTAGGTGCAGATAACGGATTGGGTGTGGCAACAATAATGGCAATTTTAGAAAGTACCGATATTCCTCATCCAGCTATAGAAGCATTATTTACCATCGATGAAGAAACTGGAATGACGGGTGCTATGGGTTTAAAAGGTGGTTTGTTGTCTGGTGGTATTTTATTGAATTTGGATACCGAGGAAGATGATGAAATTGGTGTGGGTTGTGCAGGTGGTATAGATATTACAGCAACAAGAACCTACAACGAAGAAGAAACACCTGAGTTTAAAATTGGCTTTGAAATTAAGGTAAAAGGCTTGCAAGGTGGACATTCAGGAATGCAAATTCATGAAGGGTTAGGAAATGCCAATAAAATTATGAACCGCTTATTATTTGATGGTTTTGAGAATTTTGGATTACGAATCTCTGAAATAGATGGTGGAAGTTTGCGAAACGCCATTCCTAGAGAGAGTAAAGCCATTGTTGCAATAGATGCGATTCACGAAAATGCATTTGTCTTAGAAATGAAGGAGCTCGCAGATGCGATAAAGAAAGAATACAAAACCATGGAGCCTGATTTGGTGATTGAAGTTTCGAAGACAGAAGCACCAAAAAGCATTATGGATTTAGGTGTTCAAGAAGGGTTTACACGAGCTATGTACGCTGCTTTAAATGGTGTGTATCGTATGAGCGCTGATATTCCTGATTTGGTAGAAACTTCAAATAATATAGCCAGAGTTGTAGTAAAAGAAGGTAATATTGAAGTGAGTTGCTTAACGCGTTCCTCTGTGGAAAGTTCTAAGATGGATTTAGCCAATAGCCTAAGGGCAACATTTGAATTAACAGGCTGTGAAGTGGAATTTTCAGGCGAATACCCAGGATGGACACCAAATATGGATTCTGCCATCTTGAAGGTAATGACGAAACTCTATGAAGATTTAAATGGTGAAAAACCACACGTAGCAGCATGTCATGCAGGATTGGAATGTGGTATTTTGGGCCAAAATTATCCAGAAATGGATATGATAAGTTTCGGACCAAACATTAAGGGTGCACATTCACCAGATGAGCGTGCGCAGATTTCTTCAGTACAAAAATATTGGAAATTCGTTCTAGAGATTTTAAAGGCTATTCCGGAGTAGTAGATGCTTGTTAAGGTGCGTATAGAAATAAAAGATATAGATATTAATATTTTTCCTTGACTCAAAACTCACGTTCTCAGTGCCATTTGCATGGGGTCGAAATAGCGCTCATCTTGATTACAGTTGCGCGTTGTTATAGCAAGATTTTGCATAGAAACTCTTATAGTGGGTTAATTTCCTCTTTTTAGAAATTGGATGATAGATATTACAATTCCGATGAGAATCATCGGATAAAGAATTAAAAGGTCTACACGTATCAAAGGTCCTGCTGTATTTTCTTTCCATGAAGACAGCACTACAAATTCCCATAATAGGTATAGCATAATAAAGGCCATTGTGGCCCATTGTATGGTTGTTATTTTTTTGTTTTTCATTATTTCTTTAGTTCTAATAACTCAATAAGTTCTATTCAATTAGAAATTTTAATAAACTTACCACCTTTAAAATGTGTTATAATTACTTGATTGTAATTGTAATAAATCAAATTGTTTAATACGTAGTTTCATAAACAACCTCACCATCAAAAATGGTCATCACCACTTTAGTGTTTAGGATTTCAGACTCATCAATAGTCATGATGTCTTTATCAAAAATGGTGAAATCTGCTAGTTTTCCAACTTGTATAGAACCTTTGATGTCTTCTTCGAAAGCACCATATGCAGCATCCAATGTATAGGATTTTAAGGCTTGCTCTCGCGTCATTTTTTGTTCTGGTTCACACCCTTCTTTAATATGTTTTTAGCCTCACCAATCAATAGCCAAAATGCGACAATTATAAAAATAAAACAGTGTCTTTTTTAGGGTACAGGATCGTAACCAGAACCACCCCAAGGATGACAAGAAAAAATACGTTTTATAGCGAGCCATCCTCCTTTAAAAACACCATGTTTTTTTAAGGCTTCTATAGCGTAATGCGAGCATGTAGGCTGGTATCTACAGGTTGCCGGCGTTAACGGAGATATCAAAGTTTGATACACCTTAATCAGCAATACAAATGGTGCTATAAGAATTTTTTTCATATCTATATTGGAGATGCTTAGTTGTTAAGTAATTGTGCAACCAAACAACCTACATCTAACGAATAAACTAGTTTATTGAAAACGTAGTACCGTCTTTTCCGTCTTTTAGCACAATGCCAACTTCTGCCAGTTCATCACGAATCTTATCAGATAATGCAAAATCTTTATTCGCTCTGGCTTCTTGTCTCAATTTTATAAGAACATCAACGGCACCAGAGAGTTTATCTGTTCCTGAATTAGTTTCAGAAGTATTTTCCAAACCAAGAACATCAAATACAAAGGCATGCATTGTGGTCTTTAATATTTCCAAGTCCTCTTGAGAAACACCAGCTTTTCCTTCTTTAATTTGATTGATATATTTTACAGCTTCAAATAAATGTGCAATAAGAATAGGCGAATTAAAATCGTCGTTCATTGCATCATAGCATTTTTGCTTCCATGCATTCACATCAAACGCAGAGTCTCCAGAGGCTTTAATGTTATTCAACAATTTTATGCCTTCCATAAGTCTGTTAAATCCTTTTTCACTGGCTAATAAACCATCATCGGTCAAGTCTAAAACACTGCGATAAGACGATTGCGCATTAAAAAAACGGATAACACCTGGAGCAAATGCTTTACTGAAGAATTTGTTATCGCCAGACAATAATTCATTTGGGTTCACTGTATTTCCTGTGGATTTAGACATTCTAGAGCCATTAAGCTCTAACATGTTGGCATGCATCCAATAATTAACAGGAGAAACTCCTTTTGCGGCCTCGTTTTGGGCAATTTCGCATTCGTGATGTGGAAATTTTAAATCCATACCACCACCATGAATATCAAATTGTTCTCCCAAGTATTTGGTGCTCATCGCGGTACATTCTAAATGCCATCCTGGGAAACCATCGCTCCAAGGTGAAGGCCAGCGCATGATATGTTGCGGTTCAGCTTTTTTCCAAAGCGCAAAATCTTGTGGATTCTTTTTATCGCTTTGCCCATCTAAAGCGCGTGTGTTATGTATTAAATCTTCAAGCTTTCGTTTGCTTAATTTTCCGTATTCATTGGTTTCATTAAACTTATGAACATCAAAATACACAGAGCCATTTACTTCATAAGCAAAACCATTGTCGATAATTTTACTAATCAATTCAATCTGCTCAATAATATGTCCTGTAGCCGTAGGCTCAATACTAGGAGGGAGGAAGTTTAAAGTATTTAGAATGTTATGAAAGTCAACAGTGTAACGCTGCACCACCTCCATAGGTTCAATTTGTTCTAAACGTGCTTTTTTTGTGATTTTATCCTCTCCAGCATCTTCATCGTTCTCTAAATGTCCTGCATCCGTAATATTTCTAACATAGCGCACCTTATACCCTAAATGCTTTAGGTAACGAAATACCATATCAAAAGACATAAAAGTCCTTACATTTCCTAAATGAACATTGCTATACACGGTAGGTCCACAAACATACATGCCTACATGTCCTTCGTTTATAGGTTTAAAAACTTCTTTTTTTCCAGTGAGGGAATTGTATATTTTGATTTGGTTTGATTGATATAACTGCATTTGGTTTGCTGATGAGTTATTATAAGTTTTGGGACTAAATATGTTTAAAACTAAAACTGAGTGTCTAGCTGAATATAATCTAAAAATTCTCGACGCGTAGCCATATCTTTAAATTTACCACCAAATTCTGAGGTTACCGTGCTACTTTCAATATCTCTAATGCCTCTTGAATTGACGCATAAATGTTTCGCATCAATAACGCAAGCTACATCTTTGGTATTTAAAACCTCTTGAAGTTCCTTAACAATCTGAATGGTTAAACGTTCTTGAACTTGCGGACGTTTAGCATAATAATCTACAATACGGTTCATTTTAGATAGTCCCACCACGGTGCCATTAGAAATATAGGCTACGTGTGCTCTTCCAACAATAGGTAACAAATGGTGTTCGCAAGTTGAATATACCGTGATATTTTTTTCAACCAGCATTTCACCGTATTTATACTTGTTTTCAAAAGTAGAGGCACTGGGTTTTTTCTTAGGGTCTAAACCTCCAAAAATTTCCTTCACAAACATTTTTGCAACACGATTGGGAGTACCGTTTAAGCTATCATCGGTTAGGTCCAAACCAAGGGTTTCCATGATGTGACGCACGTCGTCTTTTATAATGTCTATTTTCTCCTCATTGCTAAGTTTAAATGCATCACTTCGCATTGGTGTATTCTCTGAAGAACCAATGTGTTCATCTCCTAAAGCATCAAACTCTTCTAAATTGTCAAATTTCATAAGTATTAACTGAAAATTTAATTTGCAAAGATAAGCAATTCATATTTTTTTACTTTGCTTCTAACGTATTATTAATATTACACTTAGTCTTTAATAGTACCCTTATATTACAAAAAAGCTTGAATTCTTAGTTTAAGAACTCAAGCTTTTGTGGTTTATATTGTTTTTGAATTTAAATATTGAATCCTAAGGTTAAGGTAATATTAGAGTTTTCTCTATTAATAGTTGCAGCATCTATCAAACCAATATTGTACAAAGGTGTTTGGTCTGTTCTTTCCCATTTATCGTAGGTAATATCTAATCTGGTATTTCCAAAGTTATAACCAATACCTAAAGAAAAACCGTTTAGATCTCCAACCGTAACACCATCAACATAGGGGCTTTCTTCAAATCTATATCCGCCTCTAAAACTAAATTGTTTATGCTTGTATTCACCTCCTAATCGGTATGTTGCAGCAGTGGTGAGTACGTCGCTAACATCTGCATTCAAACCAGTAAAATCATTTTCTGGTCTAAACTTAGTAGCCCCATAGTTTTTAGTTGAATAATCAAAACTGATTAATCCTTTTTGTCCGAAAACGTACGCAGCACTTCCTGTAAATCTTGCAGGTGTTTGTAATCTGTACGATGGGTATATGTTGGTAACTTGAGGGTTGATATTAACGTTAAATGGAGAGCCATCATCTCCAGCAGTACCTAAAAATTGTGTAGTTTCTTCTTCAATGGTGTACCAAGTAGGAGAATCATAGGTTAATCCAACTCTAAACTCGTTAGTTAATTTTAAAATCCCACCTAATTGAAATGAAAACCCTGAACCTCTTGTAGACAAATTGTTTTCAAACTCAACATCAGTAATTATCGAGCCTACGTTATTATTATCTTCAAAAAGCAGGGTAGAGCGGTCGTAATCTATAAAATGTGAGTTTAAATTAACTCCTAAAAATAGGTCGTCACCGTATTGTGCAGCAAGATTAACTGCGATTTTACCGTTATATCCTGTTGATAAATACGTGTAATCATGATTAAAATTACCTTCTGCAACATTTAATAGATAGCTCGTATTGTCATCGGCATCAACTTCTGGTTCTAAAATAAAAGATTCGTAGCCTAAGAAACCTTGTTGGTGTGCAAAACCCAAATCGTTTCCTATATTAACGTATGCGTCATCTAAAGTTTCATTTGGAAATGCTGAGATTTCGTCTAAACGAAGTCCGTTAGCATAATCAAAGAAATAGCTTCCGATGGTGTTATTAAAATTATTACTATTAGTATTTGTACCTACAGCAAACCAATTATCATCATGGTTATTAGTTCTATCGAAGGCTACACCAATAGTAAATTTTTTCCAAGGAGAGTTACTTGTGTTTTTAAAAACGAAAGATGCTCCACCTTGCGTTAAATCGAAATTAGAATCGTTAACACTACCAGTGCCATTAAAATATTGTGTATTGTTATTTAATTCGGCATTCGCTAAAGAAAACGATGCATGACTTTGGCTAAACACCGCAGAACTTGCAGGATTAATACTTACGGCACTCATATCTCCACCAAGTGCACCAAAAGCACCACTTAGCGCTCTAAAACGAGCAGTTCCTTGAATATTGTCTTGAGAATATCGTAAAGCATCACTAATATCTTGACCGTAAATTGTGGAAACAGATAACAAGCCTATGCATAATAATTGGAGCTTTTTCATATGTTTAATTTTTTGTTATTTATGGGCAAAAATAACCCAGAATATTTAAAATAATCAATACTATAAATAGCGTGGTGATTATTTTAAATATCTAAGGTCATACTTGTATTTAATTTTTAATGATTTGTTATTAACGTCTTCTGCCGCCACTAGAACTTCTTGAACTTCCAGAACTTCTAGAGCTCCCTGATGATCTTGAAACAGATCCAGAACTTCTTGAAGGTGAAGAGGACCTTGAATACGAACCGCTCCTACTTGTGCTTGAAGAGTTTCTATTGTAATTAGAATTACTACTTCTAGAGGTTGTAGAAGAAGAGTTTCTCCTTATGGGTGTAGAGTATCTGATGTTAGATGATGACGACCTATTTGGAGAATAAGATGGCTGTCTAGAGCTGCTTCTTCTCACTGTAGAATTTCTATTAATTGATGTAGGTGAGTTTGAACGACTCACTCTGCTAGAAGTACCATTAGTTCTAGCAACACTATTACGCCTTGTTGTGCTATATCTAGAAGATGAGCTGTTGCTGCGCGCAACACTTGTTCTTCTAGAGGTGCTGTTGTATCTTCTTGCAGTAGTACTGTTTCTATTACTTGAAGACAAACGTCTGTTGCTTGCAACACTACTTCTTCGTAGTGAATTGCTAGTAGAGTTTCTTCCAAATAATGCAGTACTTCCTCTTCTTGTATTGCTAAAAGCTAACCTATTGCCAAACCTGTTTCTTGGATAGAAGCCATTGCCGTAGTATAGGGAAGGGTGCCAATTGTTCCAGCCCCAACCGAAGCCACCACCCCAACCGAAGCCTCCGCCCCAGCCCCAGCCAGCATTCCAACCCCAGTTGTTCCAGCCCCAACCAGGGCCCCAGCGGTTCCATCTATTCCAGCCCCAGTTGTTCCAGCCCCAACCGAAGCCTCCGCCCCAGCCAAAGCCAGCATTCAGCCAAGGATCCCATCCCCAGTTGTTCCAACCGTTGTCGTGAAAATTAATTACCACATTGCTATTGGTTTGCCCCCAACCAGCATTACCTTGGTAATCGTTATAAATAGTATCATTAATTGCAAGGTTCTGTTCGCTACTGTATCCGTCAATATCTGTAAATATTGCACCATTATCGGTAGCTATCTCATATTCCTGCGCTTTATTCTTAAAATAATTCTCGTAATAATCATTATTACCAGGAGTATTTATTGTGCCATCAACAACTTTAACTTCATCTTGCTTATTATCGTTGGCTCCTCCGTAAATACCATCATTGTCAACACCTACGTATTGGTAGGAACCGCATGATGCTAACCCGAATAACAATCCTAGGATTGCTGCGAATTGCATTTTCGATTTTAAGTAGTGATTAATTTGCATATCTCTTTAATTTAATTGTTGAACAAAACAAAAATAGTTAGTTTTGCGCTACTATTTTTTTATTTAACATAATCACAATATTTGTGCCAAAAAAGCGATATGAGCAAAAAATTAACAAGTAGGGCAGAAGATTACTCAAAATGGTATAACGAATTAGTGGTAAAGGCTGATTTAGCTGAGAATTCCGCTGTAAGAGGTTGTATGGTTATTAAGCCCTATGGGTACGCTATTTGGGAAAAAATGCAAGCAGAATTGGATAGGATGTTTAAGGAAACTGGACATCAGAATGCATATTTTCCACTTTTTGTGCCCAAAAGTTTGTTTGAGGCTGAAGAAAAAAATGCTGAAGGTTTTGCGAAGGAATGTGCTGTTGTTACACATTATAGATTACAATCCGATCCTAATAACAAAGGAAAATTAAGGGTAGATCCTGAAGCTAAACTCGAAGAAGAGTTGGTTGTAAGGCCTACAAGCGAAGCTATAATTTGGAATACATATAGGAATTGGATACAATCTTATAGAGATTTGCCATTATTGATAAACCAATGGGCAAATGTGGTGCGATGGGAAATGCGTACGCGATTGTTTTTGCGCACTGCCGAGTTCTTGTGGCAAGAGGGGCATACAGCTCACGAAACAAAAGCAGAAGCTATTGAAGAAACAAAATTAATGAATGGCGTATATGCTGAGTTTGTTGAAAATTTTATGGCTATTCCTGTTATACAAGGTGTGAAATCTGAAAGTGAGCGCTTTGCTGGGGCAGAGGATACCTATTGTATTGAAGCCTTAATGCAAGATGGAAAGGCACTGCAAGCAGGGACTTCACATTTCTTAGGTCAGAATTTTGCAAAAGCATTTGATGTGAAGTTTGCCAATAAAGAAGGGAAACAAGATTATGTTTGGGCAACCTCATGGGGTGTTTCTACGCGTTTAATGGGAGCTTTAATTATGACGCATAGTGACGATAATGGTTTAGTATTGCCACCAAATTTGGCACCATACCAAGTGGTTATTGTACCTATTTATAAAAACGAAGAACAATTTAATGCCATTAGTAAGGTTGCTGAAGATATTATAGGTGATTTAAGAGATAGAAATATTTCAGTTAAGTTCGATAAACGCGATACCTTGCGCCCAGGAGCAAAATTTGCGCAACATGAATTACAAGGTGTACCTGTGAGAATAGCTATTGGGCCTAAAGATTTAGAAAATGAAACGGTGGAAGTGGCTAGAAGGGACACTTTAACTAAACAAACTGTTATTCTTGATAGGGTTAGTGTTGTTATTGAGGATTTACTTGAAGAAATTCAAGGAGCATTATTTACAAAAGCTTTAAATTTTAGGAACGAGCATATTACACCTGTAGATACTTTTGATGAATTCAAAAAAGCACTAGAATCAAAAGGAGGGTTTATCTCTGCGCATTGGGATGGCACGACTGAAACTGAAGACAAAATAAAAGAGATCACCAAGGCTACAATCCGTTGTATACCTTTGGATGCGAAGGAAGAAGAGGGGGTGTGTGTGTATTCTGGAAAACCATCAAACAGACGTGTTTTATTTGCAAAAGCATATTAGATAAAAAAAAATTTTAAAAAAGTTTCATCTACTGTTGCAACATTTAAAAATAGTTGTATTTTTGCATCCGCAATGGAAACGTTGTAGGTTCATTTAAATAGAAATTTACCAAATGGCCCGTTCGTCTATCGGCTAGGACGCCAGGTTTTCATCCTGGTAAGAGGGGTTCGATTCCCCTACGGGCTACAATTTTTAAATAAGAAAAAAACAAAATGGCAAATCATAAGTCAGCTTTAAAAAGAATAAGAAGTAACGAGTCTAAGCGTGTGTTGAATAAATATCAACATAAAACAACGCGTAGTGCAATTAAAAAGTTGCGTGAACTAACAGATAAGAAAGAAGCAGAAGCAATGTTTCCTTCAGTTGTTTCTATGTTAGACAAGTTGGCAAAGAAAAATATAATTCATGCTAATAAAGCGTCTAACTTAAAATCGGGTTTGGCAAAACATATTGCTGCGCTTTAGTAGATATCCAAATAGTTATATAATATAAAAAAACCACTCTTTAAAGAGTGGTTTTTTTATGGGCATAATTTTAATATCTTTCCTTTTAATGTGAAATTCTATCTGCTAAACCTATGTAATGTAAATACCATAGCCGACAGCAATAAAAAGGCGCCAACTTGATGTGCTACTCCTAACCAAACGGGTACTTGCAGTAAGATGGTAAAAACTCCTAGAAGAAATTGAATACCAACCATAATAAGTATTGATGAAATACCTGCTAGTTGGTATTTAGATAGTATCAATTGTTTACTTTTTCTCCAAATAACTATAATTAAAACAACTACAATGTATGCTAATATTCTATGTACAAATTGCACTCCACTTTTACCTTCAATAAAGTTTTTATATAATGGTGTTTGCTCAATATAAACCGTTTCGTGCATGAACTTACCCTCGCTCATCATTGGCCAATGGTTGTGTATCCAACCAGCATCGAGACCAGCTACAAAAGCCCCGTAAATTATTTGAATAATCAGTACTATTAAACTAAAACGCACTAAATTTCTAAATCCTTTTTCGATGGCTTTCCTTTTTGGGAATAATAAATCTAACGCCACCCAGAAGGTATAGGCAAAAGTTAAAAACGCAGTGGTTAAATGGGCAGCTAGCCTATAATGACTAACGTCTGGTCTATCTACCAAACCACTTTTTACCATATACCAACCTAAAAACCCTTGGAAGCCTCCCATAAATAAAAGAATGATGGATTTTTTTATGGTTGGTTTTGTAAGCTGTTTTGTAATTAGAAAATATAGAAATGGGATTATAAAAACAATACCAATTAAGCGTCCTAGAACACGATGTAGCCACTCCCAAAAATAAATATCTTTAAAATCCTCTATCGTAAAGTGATAGTTTAATTTTTGATATTCTGGGTATTGCTTATATAAGTCAAAAGCTTCTTGCCATTCCACCTCATTCATAGGTGGAATAGTTCCAGAAATAAGTTTATAATTTGAAATTGATAAACCCGAATGGGTTAACCTTGTGATGCCACCTACAATTACCATAATAAATATAAGTGCACATCCAGTTAATAGCCAATAAACAACACGTTTGTTATCTTTTTTCTTCATAGCTTAATTTTTTTTCAAAGCAAATACTGTTATCTACATTTTTATATGGGCCAAAATTTTCTGCGACGTTGTAATTGTTTTTCTTGTAAAAGTTTACCGCTGCCGTTTGTTGTTTTCCAGTCTCTAAAACAATAACCGTATATCCTAATTCGCTTGCCCAAGTTTCCAACTCTATTAATATTTGGCTTGCAATTTGTTGCCCTCTAAACTCAGGTACAGTGTACATCCGTTTTATTTCAACTCTATTTACATCAAATACTTTAAAAGCGCCACACCCTACAGCAGTACCATTTAAGTAAGCAACAATAACATGTTTTAAAATTGCAATACCGTTATATTGCATGTAAAACTCATGGTCATTACCATCAATAATCTTTAAATAGCTGTTCAGTTGCGATACCAAATTCTCAAAATCGGGGTGTTTAGCATCTGTTCTTACTAGCTTTAGCATTAGTCCATTACTTTTAAACCTAGTTCTTCACCTTTTTTCAACATTAATCGATAAGCCGCCTCGTGTTCGTTTGGTATGTCACCTTCCAAAATAGCTTCTTTAATAGCTTCTTTAATCACGCCAATTTCTCGTGATGGTTTTAGATTGAAGGTTGCCATAATTTCTTCTCCAGAAACTGGAGGCTGAAAATTACGAACATGATCACGTTCTTCAACTTCAATAATTTTTTCACGTACAATTTTGAAATTATTATGGTATTTATTGAATTTCTTTGGGTTTTTGGTCGTAATATCTGCTTCACATAGCGTCATTAAATCATCTACATAATCTCCAGCATCAAATACTAATCGTCTCACAGCAGAATCTGTAACAATATCTTGAGCCAAAACAATAGGGCGGGAGCTCATCAACACCAGTTTTTGTACAAACTTCATCTTATCATTCAAAGGCATTTTTAAACGTTTGAATAGGCGATACACCATTTTAGAGCCTTCAAATTCGTGCCCGTGGAAGGTCCAGCCTACTTTTTTACTAAAACGCTTTGTGGGAGCTTTACCAATATCATGAAGTAATGCAGCCCAACGCAACCATAAATTATCGGTGTGTTTCGCAATATTATCAACAACTTCTAAGGTATGGTAGAAGTTATCTTTATGGCGTTGGCCTTCAATCTCATCAATACCTTTAAGTGCAGTAAGTTCGGGCAAAATGTAATTTAATAATCCTGTTTTTTCAAGCAACAAAAATCCTATAGAAGGTGTTTTACATTCCAATATTTTATGAAGCTCTACAACAATTCGCTCGTTTGTAATTATTTTAATGCGATGCGCGTTTCGTTTTATAGCCTTTAAGCTATGTGTTTCAATTTTAAAATTGAGTTGTGATGCAAACCTTATGGCACGCATCATGCGTAGTGGGTCGTCGCTATAAGTAATGTCAGGGCTTAAAGGGGTTCGTATAGTTTTATTTTCTAAATCTTTTATGCCATCAAAAGGGTCTAGCAAATCACCATAATTACCTTCTGAAAGGCTTAAAGCTAAAGCATTTATCGTAAAATCGCGACGGTTTTGGTCGTCTTGCAATGAGCCATTTTCAACAACTGGATTTCTACTGTCTTCAGAATACGATTCTTTTCTGGCGCCTACAAACTCCACTTCAATATCATCATAGCGCAACATTGCAGTACCATAGGTTTTAAAAACCTGAACTTTGGGTTTGTTTGGTAAATTTTCTGCCACCTTTTGCGCTAGTTCAATACCGCTACCAATAGCGACTACATCAATATCTTTGGCATCACCACGGCTTAATAAAAAATCACGTACAAAACCTCCAATAACGTAGCTTTCCAAACTAAGTTGGCTAGCAGATTTAGAGATAACTTTAAATATATTTCCTTGAAGTGCTTCTTTGTAATTCATCAATAAAATTCCAAAACTCATTTTCTAAATTCCAAAACAGAATTATATATTAAAAGAGCAATTTATTTTCGTAAAACCTTAACAACATTGCTATTAGTTATCTGGATAATGGCTGCTGATGTTGTGCAAATTTTTTCTTTTTGCAAATTTACGACATAGTCTACACCTTTTAAAATAGCGGGTACTATTTCTTTAAACGATTTTGGGATAGTTTCACCATCAATATGGGCAATTGAAGTTGCAATAGCGCCATTAAACCTTCGGGAGAGTTGATAGCAAAACTCATCATCTGGAATTCTTATAGCTATCGTGTTATTTTTAGATATTAAGTTTGAAGCTATAGTTTTAGGTGCATCATAAATAATTGTAGTTGGTGTATCTACAACATCAATAATACTTTGGGCTGCAGCTGGTATTTCGTTAACATATCTATTTAACATTCTATCATCTGCAACAAGGCATGTTATGTTTCTTTCGCTATTACTTTGCTTGAGCTTATATAACTTATCAAGAGCATCTTTATTTCCCGAATCACAGCCTAAACTCCAATACGTATCTGTAGGAAATAAAATAATATTTCCGGCTTTTAGAGCATTAACCGCATGTTTAACTTCCAAATGTAAATTAGCCATTCTTTAAAACAGATTCGTAAATTTTTATAGTGTGTTGCGCCATGTTTTCAGTAGTGAATTGTTCTAGTAGTTTCTCATAGCTTTTTGAAATAAATTGAGCTTTTAGTGTTTCTGAGCTGTTGAGCTTCAATACATAATCGCTTAATGTTTTAGCATCATGCATAGGCGCTAATAAACCATTGGTTTTATGGGTTATAAGTTCGGGAATGCCACCAACATTGGTACTCACAATAGGTGTTTTATGATACATAGATTCATAAATAAATTGAGGTAATCCCTCACTTTGAGAGGTCATTAATGAGATATCAAATTGTGGAATGAAGTTTGAAGCTTGGGGTGTATATCCCAAAAAAAGGACGTGTGCTTCTAAATTTAAACGTTTTACTTGTTCTAACAGTGCGTCGGTACGTTCGCTGAATGTTCCTATTTGAATGAAAATAAAATTGGTTTGTTTTTCAATATTTACAATTTGGTTAGCAACATTTATAAACGTTTCTAAATTTTTTGCTCTTATATGGTTCCCAATATGGCCAACAATAGTTTTATTGTAATCAATACTATACTTTTCTCGTAGTTTAAATGGCGTCTCCGTGCTTTTGGTTTTTAGGTTGGTGCCGTGGTAAACTGTTATCACTTTACTTTGGTCTGAGATAGCTTTTTTAGCGACTTTTTCGGTTTCCTTTGAAACGCATAATATGTTTCTAATTTTTGAATAATTATACTTATAAAGGGTTTTTTTACGCTCCTTTATTGGGAACGAGGTTTTTTTACTTAAAACAAAAGGTGGTAAATTATAGATCTTATCTGCAATTATAGTGAGTTGAAGTGCGCTTGGGTCATGAATATGAATAAGATCGATATTTTCAGATTTACAGATGCTACCAATTTTAAGTACAAAGCGTAAATCTATTTTTATTTTAAGCGGTGCTGAAGTGAAATGAATATTTGTATTTGACAATCGCGCTTCAAAAGGAGAATCTTTAACGCATAATACCGTGTTTTTTATTTCAGGATTTGAAATACCTAATTCTGTACACAAATTCTCGATATGGTATTCGCCACCACCCCAATTTGTTACTCCTGATACGTGTAAAATATGCATTAAAACTTGCCCTGATTATTTAAGATGTGCCTAGTCAAAAGTACACCTTGCATATTGATTACGCAAATATTATAATGTGAACACACTCAAATATATTTAGATATATTTGCACCAAAGCTTTACGAAATAGTCAAAAAGTTTTCAATGCGCACAACACTAAGAGTACATCCTAATTATAAAGGCCTAAACAGCAAATTAAAAGATGCCATAGCTAACTTTGATAGTTATGGTGATGTATTGGGTGCCGCAGAACGGAATGTGATAAAAAATGTAACTATTAATGGTATGACATGTACCATTAAATCGTTTAAAATCCCGAACATTCTTAATCAAGTAGCCTATCGTTTTTTTAGAAAATCTAAAGCAGAACGCTCATACATATATGCCAATAAATTATTGGATTTAGGTATTAAAACCCCAATGCCAATTGCGTATCAAAAACAAGTATCGTTATTTCTATTTAAAGGGAGTTATTATATTAGTGAGTTTGTGGATTGTGATTTAACATATAGAGAGTTAACTACAGATTTTAATATGGAAGATCACGACGCAATTTTAAGGGCATTTACCAGATTTACGTATAAACTTCATGAAAAAGGGGTGCATTTTTTAGATCATTCCCCGGGAAATACACTAATAAAAAGAACGGAAAATGGTTACGATTTTTATTTGGTAGACTTAAATCGTATGGAATTTGGCAAATTAGATTTTGAAACGCGGATAAAAAACTTTTCAAAACTTACCATACATAAGTCGATGATTGAAGTGATGAGTAACGAATATGCCAAATGCACAGGAGAGGATGAAACCAAGATTTTTGAAACGATGTGGCAGTATACCAAAGCATTTCAAGAGAGGTATTACAGAAAAATAAGAATAAAGAAGCGCATTTTCTTTTGGAAGAAAAAATACCAGGATAGAGTTTCTGAGTCGCCAATTTGATAAAAGATATGGGAGAACATCTTTACTTCAGTCTAGTTCATAAATGGAAATATTTGATTGCGATTTTAAAATCAAAATTTTATACTACTCCTGCTCAAGTGAAACGAGTAGTTTATGTGGCTCGAGAAAAAGATAAAGATTGGATTTTTGGTGCAAAAGTAAGGCGCTTGTCCAGATTCTCTTCATTGGAAGCTTCAACCCATTACCATGATAAGTTGCGTGATTTACCAGATGCCGACGGTTATTTTTTCATCTACCAAAATTATTTTTGTAGGTGTATCCGGAGTACTCCAAGTATTTTAAAAAAGAAAAATGTGGTGATGTTTACACACCCTAATTGGTCAAAAAAATACTCAAAAACTCATGTGGTTTGGTGTTTAAATAAAGCAGATACTATAATTTGTTTAAACTCCAATGTAAAACAATACCTGATAGATTGTGGTGTAAAGGAAAAGTTACTAAAAGTGCTCCATATTGGCACCTCCTCTAAAACATTTTATCCACACGAAAGAGGTGCAGGTGATGTGGGGTTTTGTTCAAATTTCGGTGAACGAAAAAATCCTGACTTGATTTTGGATATTATTAAGAATATGCCACAAAGAACATTTCACATTATAGGACGAAATTGGGAAGATTATGGTAAATACGATGAGTTAATAAACTTACCAAATTTTGTATATCACAATAATGTAGCTTATGAGTCTTATCCTGATTTATACAATAAATTAGATGTTTTCGTATCGCCATCGCTTTTGGAAGGTGGCCCTGTTCCTATTCTTGAAGCAATGATGTCTAATTGCGTACCTGTAGCTTCAAAAACAGGTTTTGCCCCAGATTTAATTCAACATGGTAAAAATGGCTATTTATTTGAGCTTGATGCTACCTATAAAGACGTTGTGCCCTTAATAGAAAATGCTTTTCAAATTAAAGAAGATGTACGCGAATATGTGATGCCTTTTACTTGGCAAAACTGCTCTAAAACTATTGATGGCTATTTTTTAAGTTGAATTAGCTTTTCGTTGTAATTCCCAAAGTTTAGTATATTTTAAAAATGTAATATTGGCAGTTTGTACGCAAATTACAAAGCCGTTTACACCATCTAAAATACCCAAGCGTAGGAAGTACGATTTGAAAAATGCCCAAGTAGGATTGAAAATCATCTTAAAAAAATTAGATGTTTTCCCTTTATCAAAATAAGCTTGTGCTGCAATTGTAGAAAAGTATTCTGTCTTTTTATTGAATTCAGAATACGTTTGGTACGTCTGGTGTAAAATATCACCCTTTAAGAAACCTACCCTAGTATTTTTATTTGATAAAACAACATTGTCATGTGGATTAATACCTTGCCATTTTGCTTTTCTTCTATCAAAAACTCTTAGCTTTTTATTGGGATACCAATCTGAGTGTTTTATCCATTGACCGCAGAAATTATTAAATCGATTACAGTAATAACCATCCAATTTCCAATTAGATTTTAATTTAATAATAGATTTTTGCAGCGCTTCAGAAAGGGCTTCATCGCCATCCAAAGAAACAACATGATCGTATTTAGCTTTTTTTAAGGCAAAATTCTTTTGCTCAATATAACCTAAGAACCTTTGTTCTATAAATGTAACTTCATATTTGCTACAGATGTCTTTTGTGTTGTCTGTAGAAAACGAATCTATAACAATAATTTCGTCAACAACATTTTTTAATGATTTTAAACATGCTTCAATGTTTTTTTCCTCATTAAATGTTATTATAACACCAGACAATTTAATCATTACAGAAATTAAAAAGATTTTTGGCAAAAATAGCTATTTTTGAAGCAATGAGCGCATTTGATGTTTCGGTAATTATAAGTACTTACAACAAACCAGAATACTTAGCAAAAGTATTGTGGAGTTACCAGTTTCAAACGTTTAAAAATTTTGAGGTTGTTATTGCTGATGATGGTTCTACAAATGAAACCAAAATGTTAATTGAAAACATGTCCAAAGACGTTCGTTTCCCGATTCAGCACATATGGCAACCCGATGATGGTTTTCAAAAAACCAAAATACTAAATAAGGCTACTGTTGCTGCACAATCGGAATATTTAATTTATACGGACGGTGACTGTATGGCTAGGGCAGATTTTGTAGAAACACATTTAGCTTTAAGAAAGAAAGGATTTGCGTTATCGGGTGGATATTTTAAACTTTCTAAGGATGTTTCCAGAAAAGCAAATTTCGATATAATCGCATCTCAAGATTGTTTTAAAGCTGATTGGTTATTGCGGCATGGGCAAGCCAAAAGTTTTAAAATGAATAAGTTAAGCCCTTCAAAACTTAAAACTACATTGTTGAATACATTTACACCAACAAAAGCTACGTTTGATGGCATGAATGTTTCCGTTTGGAAGCAGGACGTCCTAGACGTAAATGGCTTTGATGAGCGCATGCAATATGGAGGAGAGGATAGGGAACTTGGCGAGCGCCTTATGAATTATGGTATAAGATTTAAGCAAATACGGTATAGTGCCATTTGCTTGCACCTGTATCATGAGAGGCCTTATAAGAATAATGAAGTTTTAGAGAAAAATAATATTATAAGAGCTGAAACAAAAAGAAAAAGAAAGGTTTATACCAACTACGGCATTTTAAAATCTAAGTAATAAGCTCTTTTTTGCATTTTGTAAGTGCCGATGCTATTACTTGATGCATATCGTAGTATTTGTATTCTGCCAACCTACCTCCAAAAATAACATTGGTTTCAGTCAAGGATAGTTCGCGGTATTTTTGATATTTCTGTTGGTTCTCATCGTTGTTCACAGGATAGTATGCCTCTTTTTTAGGGGTCCAAGTTTCAGGGTATTCTTTGGTAATCACTGTATGTTTTTGTGTGCCAAACTCAAAATGTTTATGTTCTAAAATCCTAGTATATGGCACATCAGCGTCGTTATAATTCACTACGGCATTACCTTGGTAATTATCCATGTTTAAAATTTCATGTTCAAAACGAAGCGAACGGTATTCTAATTTTCCAAATTTATAACCGTAGTATTCATCAATATTTCCCGTATATACTATTTTATGAGCAAGATCTTCAAGTTCACTTTTATTTTTCAAAAAATCTACATTCGTCCTTGTTTCAATACCTTTTAGCAAACCATCAGTAATGGTATTGTAACCACCTATTGGAATACCTTGATATCTATCATTGAAATAATTATTATCAAACTTGTATCTCACAGGGAGTCGTTTAATGATAAAAGCAGGTAATTCTGTTGCTTTTTTACCCCATTGTTTTTCTGTATATTCTTTAATAAGAGTTTCGTAGATGTCTTTGCCAATTAGCGACAGCGCTTGTTCTTCTAGGTTTTTAGGGTGCTTTACACCGTATTCCCTAATCTGGTTTTCAATAATCTGTTTTGCTTCAGCCGGTGTTTTTACGTCCCATAGTTGATGAAACGTATTCATATTAAAAGGTAAGTTATAAAGCTTGCCTTTAGAAAATGATAATGGAGAGTTGATATAATTATTAAATGTTGCGAACTGATTTACATAATCCCAAATACCTTTATCATTAGTGTGAAAAATGTGCGCGCCATATTTATGTATGTTTATACCATCGTTGTTTTCGCAGTAAATATTGCCTCCTAAATGCGCTCTTCTGTCAATAACCAAGCAAGTTTTTCCCATTTTAGTGGCTTCATGTGCAAATACAGAACCAAATAATCCCGCACCAACAATTAAATAATCATACTTTTGCATACATTTATATTTTTAACAAAGCTAGGTATAATAACCAAAAAAAAGAATTCGTTTTAATGTATTATATTTCAAGAAATTATAAGTCTTTATTTAATGCTGCAGGAAAAGCCAAAACCGATTGTGAGTTTGTTTTTGATAAAATGGGCTTTAAAAACTTAGGGTTTAAGCAGTCTGCCATTCCAAATTCTGCCATTGGAACGATTAAGAATTTCTTCGGGATTTTATTGGCGTTATTAAAATTACCTCGAAAAAGTACCCTTGTAACGCAATATCCAAATAATAAGTTCAGAAAAATGATTCTCTTTTTCGCAAAGCTTAAAAAGTGTAAAATCATCACTTTGGTTCATGATGTGAGAATTTTAAAAGGAAGGACAAAAGATGTAGATGCAGAATTACGTCAAATTGTAAATTGTGATGTAATTATAGTGCATAACCCTTCTATGAAAAAATGGTTTTTAGAGCAAGGGGTGAACATTCCAATTATAGTACTCGGGATTTTTGACTATATCTCCGAGAAAAAACCAATGCAAAATACCAATAGAGCGCCAAAAGACTCATACGATATAGCTTATGCTGGAGGTTTCGGGGATGGTAAAAACTCCTATATTTTTGATTTTGATATTTTGGAAAACAGTAATTATAACTTGAGACTGTATGGTATTGGATTCGACCCCAATAAGCGTAAAGTAGATCAAGAAAAATCTGTAGTACACTATGAAGGCGTGTTTAAATCGGATGAAGTCGCTTACAATATAGTATCTGATTTTGGTTTGGTTTGGGACGGTATTTCTAGTGATACCTGTAGTGGTAATTACGGAGCTTATTTAAAGTTTAATAATCCGCACAAAACATCGCTTTATTTGCTTTGCGGCTTACCAATTATTATATGGTCTGAAGCAGCCTTGGCAGATTTTGTTGCTGAGCATAATATTGGTATCACAATTTCAAACCTAAAGGATCTTAATCATATTTTAGAAAATTTAACGATTGAAGAATATCAAAACATGAAGCAAAATGTTGCCGATATTCAAACTAAAGTTATGGAGGGATATTTTGTAGAAACTGCCGTAGAAAAAGCTTTAAGCTTAATTAGATAAATTTTTTAGGAAGGTCTCTAGTTTTTCATAAAATAAAGTAGGCTCAAACTGCGAATAATAGTTATCTATTTGATTTTTAACCTGAGAATTAGTCTTACCTAAAAAAAGAGCTGGTTTGTATTCTTTTAGATGGACCGATACATTGTTGTCTGCTTCTTCAAAGACACTCCAAGTGCCTTTGTCTATCCACGGAGAAAATACTGAAAACGTTGGAACATTGATCGCTTTCGCCATATTTATAGCACCACCTTCATTTCCAATTAATGCTGTACAGTGCTTTGTTATTGCTATAAAATCTCTTAAGCTTTTTCCAAAAACATCCAAATGAATGCATTGTTGTGTTTTTGGTTTACATAGTGCATAAACAGCCTTGGCTTCCTCTGTTTGTTTTGGAATGTAATTGAATAAAATATTGCCACCTGTGGCTTCTACAATACTATCAATAACTTCGGCCATATAAGAAAACGGGTAAGTTTTATTGGCTCCGCTTCCCAAAACACTTATCATAAACAGTGGGTTTGATGTGTCTATCTTAAAATTAGTAAGATACTGTTTGGCAGCCTCTAATTCTTCAGAAGACAGATAAATTTTTGGTTTTACTTCTGGTATAGCTTCACAAATTGGGTTTAGTAGTTGCAACCTGTTTTCTATCGCCAAACCTTTATTGTGTTTTGAAATTTTATGACGCTTAACAGGATGAGTGTAAAATTGCTGAGTATACCATTTATAATATCCAATCTTTGTTTTTGCTTTAGAAAATAGAGTTATAAAATTACTAGACCACTTCCCATAAACATCCACCACAACATCATACTTTTCCTTACGGATTTTCTTTAAAAATTTATAAAACAGTAAGGCGTTTTTATCAATTTTTGGAGTTACCAAAACAAACTTGTCAATATCTGGATTGCCCTCAACAACTGGTAGTGTATGAGAATTAATTACATAATGAAGTTCAGCATCAGGATAGTTTTTTCGCAGCACAGAAAATATTATACTAGATGTTAATACATCGCCAATCATTTTCTGTTGAATTACTAAAATCTTCATATGTTCAAATTACAAATAAAAAATTCCAAATTCCAATATAAGTATTTTGGAATTTGGAATTTAGTTTTTGAAATATTTTGTTTTTACACGGCTACATCATGCTCTCTTAAAGCATCATTAAGGGATGTTTTTTTATTAGTGCTTTCCTTGCGCTTACCAATTATCAATGCACAAGGCACGTTATAACTCCCTGAAGGGAATTCCTTGGCATAACTTCCAGGAATCACCACAGATCTTGCTGGAACAATACCTCTATACTCTTTAGGTTTATCACCCGTAACATCAATAATCTTTGTACTCATAGTTAAAACTACGCCTGCACCTAAAACAGCTTCGGTTTCTACTTTTACGCCTTCAACAACGATACAGCGAGAACCGATAAACGCATTATCTTCTATAATTACAGGAGCAGCTTGTAATGGTTCTAAAACACCTCCAATACCAACACCTCCTGATAAATGTACATTTTTACCAATTTGCGCACAACTACCTACTGTTGCCCAAGTATCTACCATAGTACCTTCATCAACGTATGCTCCAATATTCACATAACTAGGCATTAAAATAGTGCCAGGGGAAATGTATGCACCATGTCGTGCTACGGCATTAGGCACTACACGAATACCTCTTTCAGCAAAATTACGTTTTAAAGGGATTTTATCATGATATTCAAAAATGCCAGCTTCTAAGGTTTCCATTTTTTGAATAGGGAAGTATAAAACTACCGCTTTTTTTACCCACTCGTTTACTTGCCAGCCACCTTCAATTGGTTCAGCAACGCGTAATTCACCTTTGTCTAAAAGATCAACTACGTGTCTTATGGCATCTGTGGTTTTGGTTTCCTTTAAAAGTTCTCTGTTATCCCAAGCGCTTTCTATAATTTGTTGTAATTTTGTCATCTGTATCAATATTTTGAGCAAATATAATATCTAATAGCTAATTGGCTATTGTATTTCATCTTGAAATATGTATAAAAATTTCCCAGAATATCTGATAATTTTTTAAAATTTAAAGGGTGTTTTCACTTTGAAAAAATGTTAATTATAGATGAAATGCATTTTGCGTGTATTTCGTCGTTAAAATTAAGCACTTCCACTATTCATCGATAGAAATATTCAGGTGTTCTAATAATCGAAAATTACTTGATGTACAACTAATATATTATAGTTGAGGCTTCTTGTGGATATATATTTGGAGTGTTGAATCAAATGAAACAACCCAAATCATGAAAACAATTTTTTACATTTTATTTATCTTTTTATTTTCTTTCTCTGCATTGAGTGCTCAGAATGAAGTTAAGGCCAATAATGTAGAAACTACGGTTACTATTTCTGAAGCTAAAGAAGCGACAGTGATAATTGATACTGTAAAGATGAAAGAAGTTATTGCTAGAAGTAGTAGTGATATTAGAATTTTCTTGAACAGAGAGAGAAAAATTGATAACATCAAATTAGTATTTCCTGAAATAAATAAAAGAAAATTGTCTTAAGAACGATTAAGTATTCAAATTTAATAATAAGGTTAAACACGAGAAAGACTGTCTTTGAAGGCAGTCTTTTTTATTTTAAAGAATTACTTTTGTTGAAAATTATAGCATGTCGAGAATTTTAGCAATAGATTATGGTAAGGCACGAACGGGAATAGCGGTTACAGACGAACTACAGATAATTGCTTCTGGCTTAACTACTGTATCAACCAAAGAACTCATTCCTTTCTTAAAAGAGTATCTTTCTAAAGAAAATGTAGAATTGTTTTTAGTTGGTGAGCCAAAACAAATGGATAATTCTCCGTCGGAAAGTGAAGCTTTAATTATTCCATTTTTAAAAAAACTCTCTGAAACGTTCCCAAAAGTTCCTATTGCTAGAGTAGATGAGCGTTTTACTTCGAAAATGGCATTTCAAACTATGATAGATAGCGGTCTTAAAAAACGACAACGGAAAAATAAGGCATTGGTTGATGAGATTAGTGCAACCTTAATTCTACAAAGTTATTTATACTCAAAATAGATTTTTGCCACAATAAATTAATTTACGATACAAGAATTGTATTTTTGCCAAAAATAATCCTGACCAATGATTTTACCAATAGTGGCTTATGGCGACCCTGTCCTTAAAAAGAAAGGCACGGACATAGCAAAAGACTATCCAGAATTAGATAAACTACTAGAGAATATGTTTGAAACCATGTATAATGCTATGGGAGTAGGGCTTGCAGCACCACAAATAGGTTTGCCAATTAGATTGTTTTTGGTAGATACTTCACCATTTGGCGAAGATGAGGAGCTTCCTGAAGCAGAGAGAAATGCGTTGAAAGATTTTAAACGTGTTTTTATTAATGCAAAGATTATTCAAGAAGCGGGTGATAAATGGGCATTTAATGAAGGATGTTTAAGTATTCCTGATGTGAGAGAAGATGTGTTTAGGCAACCAGAAATTACCATTGAGTATTTTGATGAGCACTTTAATAAGCACACAGAAACATTTGGCGGTTTAATAGCTAGGGTTATACAGCATGAATACGACCATATTGAAGGTATTTTATTTACTGATAAACTATCAAGTTTTAAAAAACGCTTAATAAAAGGAAAACTTTCCAACATTTCAAAAGGAAAAATAAATGTAGACTATAGAATGCGTTTCCCAAATCAAAAAAAGAAGCGATAATTTTTGTGTTACATCATAAAATATGATATTTGCGCCTCTTTAAAAACAGAATTATATGGGCTTAGAAAAAGTATTAGCCATTTCTGGTAAGCCAGGGCTTTATAAACTAATAACGCAGACGCGTGGTGGGTTTGTTGCAGAATCTTTAATGGATGGAAAACGCTTGTCCATAAGCTTACAAAACAATGTAAGTGTATTAAGCGAAATAGCAATTTATACATTAACCGAGGAGGTGCCGTTATACAAGGTTTTAGGTAAGATAAGAGATAAGGAGGATGGTAAGTTATGCAGTGTAAAGCCAAAGGATAGTAAGGATAAATTAGAAGAATACTTTTTTGATGTCTTGCCAGATTATGATGAAGACAGGGTATATGCAAGCGATATAAAAAAGGTAATTCAATGGTATAACTTGTTACAAAAGCATGAAATGCTAAACTTACTTGATGACGATGATACAACAAGTGACGAAGAAGAATAAAAAAAACCTCCAAAATTTGGAGGTTTTTTTATACTGTTAACGTAAGTATCATCATTGTTTCACGACATTTACCTAATAAAAACGCTAGCAATGAAGTCCCTTTGGTTTTTTGAAGACACTAATCTTTTTAAAATATTATGCCCCCATAAATTTAAGGCTTACAAATCGCAACATGATTTTGATGCGTATAAAAAACAAGATTATATTTATTTTGAAGATGACTCTGCTAATAAAGTTTACCTTATTGAAAAAGGTAAAGTTAAGTTGGGATATTATAATGAAGATGGGGAAGAAGTCGTTAAAGCTATACTTACAAGAGGTGAGTTGTTTGGCGAAACCGCCATATTTGGAGAATCAAAGCGGGATGAATTTGCAATGTCTATAGATAATACTACCAGTATTTGCCCCATTGGAGTTGAGACCATGCACAACCTGATGAGGGACAATCAAACCTTTAGTTTTAAAGTGTATAAATTCATAGGTTTTAAGCTTAAAAAATTAGAAAGACGGCTTCAGTTGCTTTTATTTAAAGATACTAAAACCCGTTTAATGGAATTCCTTCATGAATTATGTACAGATTATGGATACGATTGTGAAAAAACAGGTGATAAGATTATCCATCACCCATATACGCAAAAGGATATTGCATCTTTAATAGGAACCTCAAGACCAACTTTAAATATTCTTTTAAACGAATTGAAAGAAGATAATATCATTGAATTTACCAGAAAAGAGATAAGAATTTATAAAAAATCTGCCTAATGTTAGATAGCTAACATTTTGGGTCATCTATGAGCTATAATTTTGAATTGTAATAATAAATTAAAAATTATAGCAATGATTAAAAAAATGTTTTTAGCCTTAATGGCAATAGGAATTTTTACTACGTCTTGTAGTAACGATGATGACAACAACGGACCATCAACTTCAAATCTTACGTTGAATTTACAAGGATTAGAATCTTTAGGTGATGATTATGTATATGAAGGTTGGATAATAGTGAATGGCGCTCCAGTTTCAACGGGAACATTTTCAGATGTTACTTCAGCGCAGGTATTTGAAGTAAATTCAGATATGCTGAACAGTGCGACACGATTTGTACTTTCCATTGAGCCTTCTGTGGATCCCGATCCTGCTCCAGCAGACACAAAGGTTTTGGTAGGTGATTTTTCAGGACAGAGTGCAACATTAAACTCAGAGGGTATCGTGGCAGATTTTTCATCAGCAAGTGGTACCTATATTTTAGCTACTCCCACGGATGCGGATATGACAAATGAAGCTAGTGGTGTATGGTTTTTAGATAACTCCAGCGGAAGTCCTGCGACAGGTTTAAATTTACCAACACTTTCTGCTGGCTGGCAATACGAAGGCTGGGTAGTCTTTGACGATACTCCAGTATCAACAGGTACTTTTATTGATCCTGCCATGGCAGATAACAATGCAGCTACGTCTCCCTACAAAGGTACTTCGGGCAACGGTCCAGGTTATCCCGGAGAGGATTATGTAATGGGGTCGGCCGCAGGTGTTACGTTTCCAACAGATTTAAAAGGTAGAACTGTGGTTATTTCTGTTGAACCTTTGCCAGATAACAGTCCTGCGCCGTTCGCTTTAAAACCTTTGGCGCACATGGTACCTGCTAATGCCGCAGACCATACAGCCATAACTATGGGAACAGGGCCCGTAGTTAGTGTTTCTGGTACTGCTACGCGATAAATGAAAAAGGGAAATATTATTAATTAAAAAAAGAGGTGTTACATATTTGTAGCACCTCTTTTTTATTCAAAAACTGATTTTTTTTAATATAATTCTTTGATTTTACTAAGTTTTGTTTTCCAAAGTTTAAGCTCTTTTTTGTGCTTTTCAATATTAGAATTCACTTCTTTTACCAATGGATTATCATCATCAACATTTGTAAAAAACTGCAGATTATTTTCCAATTGGTTTATTTGACCTTTTACTTCGTCAATCTTCTTACGTATAAAAGAACGTTCGTTGTCTAAGCTTCTATGGTCATCATCATTACTATTTAATGTTTCAAGTTTGGTTTCAAACTTGATCATTTCAGCTTCATTTTTATCAACGTTTAATTTAGAAAATAATTCGTCTATGGCTTTGTTAAATTTACCTTCAATAAAACGTTTGTCATTTGGCACTCTTCCAATGTTTTTCCAAGTATTTACGTGTGCTTTTATTGTCTCTAAATCTTTGTCTTTATCTTTTGTAAGTTTTAATTCTTTAAGTGTGCTTAATAGTTCCTGCTTCTTGTTGTATGCCTCTATAAACTCTTTGTTGGCTTCATTTCGCTTAGAATGCAACTTGTCAAAATAAGCATTACATGCTGTTTTAAATTGTTTCCAAATTTTATCACTATCCTTTCTAGGTACATGACCAATTTTTTTCCAGTCACTTTGAATTTTTTTCATCAAAGGTGTTGTAGCCTCAAAATCCTCACTGTCTTTATTGTCTTCCGCAATTTTAACTAGTTCTCTTTTTTTCTGCAGATTTTGGTATTGTTCCTTTTTTAATTCTTTATAAAAGGCATTCTTTTTTCTGTTGAAGTTTCTAACGGCATCCTTGAATTTTGCCCAAGTGGCTTCGTTTACTTTTATAGGTACTTTACCAGCATTAAAAAAAGCTTCTCGTAAGGTTTCAATTTCCTTTATTTTTTTTTGCCATCCGCCGTGGGAATTTGTAGATTCTTCCGCAATGGCTTCTATCTTAGAAATTATATCCTGCTTTTTCTCTAGATTTTTTTCATAAACTTTATCGATCTCTTTAAAATAGAGTTGCTTTTTTTCGTTTATAGCCTTTGTAGCAGCTTTAAATCGTTCCCAAATAACTTCTCGGTGCTCTTTACCTACAGGGCCTAACTCTTCTTTCCACATTTTGTGTAGTTCTTGCAGCTCCCTGAAGGCATGCATAGCATCATCATCTTTTGCAAGTTCTTCGGCGCGTTCAATAATTTTAAGCTTTTTTTCTAAATTATGTTTAAAATCTAAATCGCGTAAGTCTCTATTTAAATGTAAAAAATCATAGAACATTTCAACATGATGGTGATAGCTATTCCATGCATTATTGTATTTATCTCTTGGAATTGGTCCTGTATTTCTCCAACGGTCCTGTAATTCCTTAAAATGTTTGTACGTGGTGTTTATATTTTCTTCAACATTAATTAATCCTTTTAGCTCTTCAATAATTTCAAGTTTGTCTTGAAGATTTTGTTTTAGATTTTGCTCAATATTTTTGTAATGCTGATTCAGCTTATTGCGATAGTCTTTATATGCTGATTTAAAACGTTTTTGTACAGGACTTGAATAATAAAAATCTATCTCATTACCACCATCATTTATAAAGTCTGCCTTTTTTTCATCAACTAAGGCATTGAATTTAGATTTAAATTCAGTTCTAATAGCATCAACATGAGCTCTAATTGCTTGGACTTTTTCACTTCCTAAAAGTTTTTCTAATTCAATAGCAAGCGCTTCTAAAGACATTTTATCATACTCTTTAAATGCTATAGTATGTCGCTCTTTATTGCCTTCATCTTCCGCGTCCTCCGCATTAGATTCTTCTATTTCATTCACGCCGTCATCTTCAGAGTTATTAGAAATATCTTCTTCGTTGCTTTTATCCTCTTCAGTTTCAGTATCGTTTATGGGCACAGTGTTTTTGGTGTCCTCAACGTTTGTTTCGGGCACTTCTATGCTTTTATTTTTTCCATCTGCATCTTGCAGGTTATCTGGCTCAGACATTTTAATAAATGTTTAGGGTTCCTTTAGTTTTGTTTAAAGATACTAACTACTGTAATATTTACAAAGCAGGAAAGGTGTTTTTAATATTGAAAACACTTATTGAAGAAGATTCCATATGGCCCAAGCTTTCTCTGCTTGTAACTTTAACATGTTATGCCCGTTAATTGTAGTGGCGCCCTTTTGTTTCCCAAGTTTTAAGAAGGTAGTTTCCTCTGGATTATAAATTAAATCGAAAAGAATATGCCTGCTAGTAATACCTTCATAAGGGATGCTAGGGCAATCTTCAATATTTGGAAACGTTCCCAGTGGCGTGCAGTTTACGATAATTTGATATTCGGAAATAATTGCTTCGTTTAAATCTGAATAAGTGTATGTTACGTTTTTTGAAGCTGTTCTAGAAACGTAATGACAGGTTATGCCTTTTTTTCTTAGGGTGTAAATTACGGCTTTACTTGCCCCTCCTGTACCCAAAATTAATGCTTTTTTGTGATGTTTTTTTAAAAGGGGTTTTAATGAATTAATAAAACCATAGCAATCTGTATTATAACCTATTAGTTTCCCTTTTTTTGTAATTTTTATAGTATTTACAGCACCAATAGCCTTTGCTTTTTTGTTTAGCTTGTCCAAATATGGTATAACTTCTTCTTTATAAGGTATTGTTACATTAAGTCCTTTTAAACCTTCAGTATTTTTGACGATTTCTGGGAAACGGGAAATGTCTTCAATATCAAAATTCTCATAACTAATACCAGAAATATTTTCCTTTTCAAACTTGGTTTTAAAATAAGTTCTTGAAAATGAATAGGAAATATTTTTACCTAGAAGTCCTAGTTTAAGCATGTTTTTTCTGTTTTTGTCCGTAAATTTCTAAACCAACTACTATAGCCAAACCTAATAATACAAAGCCAATGGCATAGTAGGTTTCAGCTGTTAATTCTGGAATATACCGTTTGTAATTTTCTACTATTTTTTCACCTCTGGAATCCAGCATAAAAGTGCCGTTGTCTAAATGTTTATATATAGTTTTTTTCCAAGGCCAAACCACACCTAAGGATCCAATAATAAATCCTATTATAGAGGCTGTGGTTATACTTTTATAATGTTTAAGTATATAACTAAGCATATGCGAAAATGTAACAAGACCAGTAACAGAACCTAATGTAAATACAGCCAGTACCTTTAACATTCTTATACGACTTTCGTTATGTATAAAGTCTATATTTCCACTTAATATATCAGACATAGAATCGTAAAGTGCGTTTACGGAATCTACTAATAAAAGTACGTAATTACCTAGAAGAATAAGTATGAACGAACCAGAAAAACCCGGAAGCGTCATACCAGAAACACTAATAATACCGCAGAAGAACACGAATAATAAATTATCATTCTCCTTGGCAGGATTTAAAAAACTTATACCCAAACCAATTGCAATACCTAAGCATAACGACAAAATGGTTCTGTTGTTCCAATCGTTAAAGTCTTTGTTAATGTAGTATATAGATCCGATTATCATTCCAAAAAACACGCTCCACACGTACAATTCATAATGTAAAATGAGGTAATCTAAAATTTTTGAAACGCTAAAATAGCTTACAATCATCCCCAGAAATAGTAAGCTTAAAAAGCGACCGTTTATGTAATTAAAAAAGCTTTTAAACCTACCATTAATAAGCAGTTTGAAAGCCTTACCATTTACTTTTTTTAGTGAATATATAAACTCCTCGTAAAACCCAGCAACAAAAGCTACTACACCTCCAGATACTCCTGGTACTTTGTTGGCGGCACCCATACCGAGTCCTTTCAGTACAAGAAAAAGTTTATCATTAAGAGTTCTTGTGTTTTCCATTATTGCTTTTTACTGCCCAATTTTTCGAGAATAAAAATAGTTAAAAACCCTAAAATCATTAAAACAATTGCAAAAACAAGTTGGTTGTCGCCATTAAAACTTATGGGGGAAACACTTTTTTGTAGTAGGGGTAATTTAATCCCTTTGGAGTTGGTATACCATGATAGTGTTTCTTTCCACGGCCATACTTTATTTAAAGACCCAAGGATAAAACCTGTTAATAAGGCTAAAGTGGTATTATGGTAATGTTTAAAAAGCCATTTTAGAACATGGCTAAAACTTAATAAACCAAATACGGCACCAAAACTAAATAGCGCGATTTCTTTGATATTGATGTCATGAATAGCGTTACTCAATGTTTTATAAGCTCCTAAAATAATTAATATGAAAGAACCTGATATTCCGGGTAAAATCATGGCACAAATGGCTATAGCTCCTGCAATAAATAAAAAGTAAGGGTTATCATTATTCTCCATTGAAGGTAGCGTAGAAATATAGAAAGCTACTAATGTTCCTATAATAAATGAGATAACTGTTCCAACATTCCATTTAGTAATTTGCTTACCAACGAAATAAATACTCGCAATAATAAGTCCGAAGAAAAAAGACCAGATGAGCACAGGGTGATACTCTAATAGATATTTTGCTAACCTCATAAACGACACAAAGCTAACCACAATTCCGCCTAATAAAGCAACAATAAAATTACCATTAAGTGCTTTCCAAAACTGTTTAATTCCTTTTTGAAATAGTGTTTTGAAAAGGGATAGGTTTATATTGCTTATTGTAGAAATTAATTCTTCATAAATACCAGAAATAAAGGCAATAGTACCACCAGAAACTCCAGGAACAGCATCGGCAGCCCCCATAGCCACACCCTTTAAGGAAATTATAAGATAATCTACTAGACGTCGTTGCATACTTTGATTTTAAAAAAATCAAAGGTATGTAATTTGAAGTAATTTATGAGTTTGAATTAAACAGGGTTTTTACCTGTGGATTGTTAAGAAGTTCAGGGAAAAGTTCATCTATAATAAAACTAAATTCATTATTGTTTTTTAAACCATTTCTTAGGTGAAATACGCCTTTATCTATTTCTAATATTGAAAAGAACAATCCGCCTAAACGGTATTGTATTTCGGCATTTTCCGGATAAAACTCTAGTGCTTGTTCAAAGTTTAATATTGCAGCTTCTGGCTCGCCCAATTTCAGTAATAGATCGCCTCGCGCAATCCAAGTATCGATTTCAAAATTACCTAGTTCTAATGTTTTTTTGTAGCCTCGTTCTGCCTCCTCGAAAAATTTTAAACGATGGTTTATCTGCGCGTACAACTTCCAGTAGTTCACATTTTCCGAGTCAATATTTATTGCTTTATTTATGTAATATAAGGCTTTTTGAAGGTTTTTACGTTTTTTGTAGAACCTAGTAATCGCAATCCAACCTTTGTCTAATAACGGGTCTTCATGAACGGTTTTATAATAATATTGTAAAGCTAAGTCGTGTTTTTTTAGCTTCTCGTAACAACTACCAATTCTCAATAGAGCAAAAGAAGTAGGGTCGTCTAGCTTTAAAGTAATACTATAGCTTTCAATGGCTTCTAGATATTCGCCTTGTTTTTCTAAAACCTTACCGCGTTCTAGATAGGCGCCAACAAAAGAATCGTCTGAAATTATAGCAAAGTCAAAAGCCGCCAATGCTTTTTTATATTTTTTCAAGGTAACGTATTGCTTACCTAATTGGTGCCATGCTACTTCACAGTATGGGTTTTTATCCAAAAACATATTTAGATACTCTATGGCTTCATTATGTTGTTCTAAAAACTCAAAACAGTAAATCACATTATATAATGCGGAATAATCATCAAGATCCTGTTCTAAGCACTTCATGAAACATGTTTTTGCTTCTTCAAAATCATCCAAGAACAAATATTCCATTCCTATTAATGAGTAAATGTCGACTACATCTTCGGAAAGGTCTAGGGCATGTTTAAGAACTTCAATAGCTTTCTTATGGTTATCTTGTTTCGATAGAATATTGGCTTTTTGAATGAAGATTTCTTCATTATGGGGTTCTAATTGATAGAGCCTATTTAAGAGTTTATCAGCTTCATCTAAGTTATTCTCAAATACAAACACTTCAACTTTAAATAACCTTAAATTGATTGAGGTAGGATGTTGTTCTAAACCAAGCTTAATCGCCTTTTTTGCTAAAGCTATTTTGCCTTGGTTGAGGTAGTGGTGAATGATGTTTTCAAATTCTTCAGAATCAAAAAACAAAACATGGTTTGTTTTTAACATCGATTCAAACTTAGTAAGAGGTAAATTGTTGTTGTCGCTTTGGCTAAACTCCATAAACACGTTTCTGTGTACTATTCTACTGAGATAAAAATAACGTTCTCATGCCGCTGTTCTGAACCATTGCAAAAATGTTTTTAACAAAGTAATGAACAGAAAATGGTTTTATTTGATGATAATTATGACTACTCATTAAAAATCAGAGCGTTAATTGGTATGGCTTGCAGCTATTTTGTCTAAAACAGAACAAATAATATGGCATCCTTTAGTGATTTCTTCATCCGAAATTGTTAGCGGAGGCGTGATTCTAACCGCTTTAGGTTCAAATAATAGCCAGAAAAGAATCAGGCCTTTGTGTTGACTTTCCAAAACCAAGGCATTTGCTATTTCTGCTGAAGGAACCATTATGGCTAACATCAGTCCTTTACCGCGAATCTCCTTTATAAGTTGATGCTTAAGTAGTTTTCTGAATAGTTTTTCTTTTCTCAGTGTGTCAGATATCAAATTGCTTTCGGTTATTTCCTTAAGTGTGGCAAGTGCCGATGCTGCAATAAGTGGATGCCCGCCAAACGTTGTAATATGTCCTAGTTTTGGGTTGTCCATAAGCAAATCCATAAGCTCCTGAGAGGCTGTGAATGCGCCAATTGGCAATCCGCCACCAAGACCTTTACCGGTAACTAAAATATCTGGAGTGCAATTATAATGTTCAAAACCAAAAAGTCTTCCTGTTCTTCCAACTCCCGGTTGTATTTCATCTAATATTAACAATGTTCCTGTATCGTCACATTTTTTTCTAACGCTCTCTAGATAGTTGTTTTTTGGTTCTATAAATCCTGCACCACCTTGAATGGTTTCAAGAATAATGCAGGCTGTTTTTGTGGTAATATGGTCTAGATGACTTTCATTATTAAATTCAATAAATCTAACATCAGGGAGTAATGGTCTAAATGCTTGCTTACGCTCTTCATACCCCATAACACTCAAAGCGCCCATTGTATTACCGTGATATCCGTTTTTTGCAGCAATTATTTCACTTCTTCCAGTGGCTCGTCTTGCTAATTTAAGTGCGCCCTCAATTGCTTCGGTACCTGAATTGGTTAAATATGTTTTTTCTAAAGGCTTCGGTAAGTGTTCTGCTAATAGTTGGGTGAGTTCAACTGCTGGTTTTTGGATGTATTCACCATAAACCATTACGTGGAGGTATTTATTTAATTGAGTTTGAATCGCCTCATTAATTTTCGGGTGATTATGCCCTAAAGGGCAAGCTGATACTCCAGCAACAAAATCTAGATATTGATTTTGATTAGTATCGTAAATGTAACAGCCATTAGCATGGGAAACTTCCATGGCCAATGGATGTGGTGTAGTTTGTGCTTGGTATTTAAAAAACTTTTGTTTCATTGTTGCTAGTTTTCCCTTTTTACGCCTTTTGCACTTAATGGTTTAGTTATTGTGTTTTGTTTTGGTTTTTTATTGGGTTCCTTTAAGTTTTCCTCATCAAAAAATTCTTCTTGTGGAATGTAATCGTCAAGACCTTTTATAACTGGTAAAATTAAAGGTGGGTCATCTTTAAATAAATCTTCAACACTATTAGGGCGTTCATCTTCACGCCAGTCAAAACCTTTTAGTATTTTTTCATTTTTTGGGAATTGGGATTCAGGATAAATATCGCCATCTATTTGGTTTATTTTTCTAACTTCCTCGATAGCATTATCAGTAATCAGAATATTTATTAAACCAGATTTCGATTTATCAATTCCTGTTAATTCTCCGTTTTCGTCTCTGAAATAGTAAATAGATTGGGCATTTTTAATGATGTCAACATGATATAATTCATTTTTTTCATTAAATAGTCCAACGAGCTTTTTACCGTTAATTTGATTATAGCCATTACCAAGCGTATCCTTACTAATCAAAAATGCGTGGTTGAACACTATTAGTGAATCTAGCTTATCCTTTTCGGTATCTGATTGTAAATGAATTGTATCTCCCGTCATTTGGTTTCCCAAATTCCATAAAATAGGTTTTCTAGCAGTAGAGAATGCAGCATTTGCACCCGGAGCATTTATATTGATAAGTTGTGTTAGTCCTGTTTCGTGATTTACGTGAATAGAATCTGCCTTTCCACTCAAGTCTGACTTATAAAGTTTCACTTTTCTAAAAACTCTTGTAATACGTTTCTCTGGTTTTCCGGTAACCATTAAGGTGTCTCCATGTATGTATAAGGAATCTTGTTCTTGAACCGTAATAGCATAAGCGCGCTTTGTGATGAATATAGAATCTTTGGCTTTAAATACTTCAGCGTAGTGTCCTTTAACTACGCTATTGTTTAGGGTATCCGTGATTTTAATGTTATTTGTGGCCGAAGAAAAGTTTCGATTTTGATCAAAATAAAGACTGTCACCTACAATTTCTTTACCGTCATAATCAATTTTAGCGTTTTTCATTGCAAAACCCACTTTAGCTTTTGTATCGTAGTAGCCTTTTTCGCAGTAGGTAACGCTTTCTTCGGTAGTAATGGTTGAGGGGCCAAACAAGTAGGCGTATCCGGTATCGGAATAAAAATCGAAGTAATTGGTAACAATTTCAGCATCTGGATTTGTTAGTACTACATCTTCAACAAATTGATACTTTTTCTGTTCCATGTAATACCGACCAATTTTACTGGTTATGGTACCAGAGGAATCTTTTACTACGGTACCATGGCTTCTGTAAAATGCCTGCTGGCGTTCCCTGTCAAAATACAGGGTATCTGTAGTTATAGTAGAACTGGGATCGGTTAAAACCACATCCCCACTTGCAAATGCCAATTTGTTTTCGCCATTGTATTCTACATATTTAGAGGTCATGTTAATAGTGTCTCCTTGAATCATTTTTACATTTCCAAAGGCTTCAATAAAATTGTCGTTACCATAATAATAGGCCTTATCGCACCACATATCGGTGCCTCCGTGAAAAATATGTACCTGTTCAGAATCGTCTCGTGTCAAAATTTTAGCACCGGGGTATTTTTCTTCATCAAACGTTAAAAAACCAGAATATTTTATTTCTATGCTTTGTTGCGCATAGCAATATAAAGAACTAAACAGCGTTAGTAAAAAAACAAGGTATGGGGAAATATGTGTTTTCAAATTCTATATAGTTTGTGGCAAAAATAACGATTAAAATAACGTTTCAGTATAAAGCAACAAAAAACGCTTCAATCCTTTAAAATCGGATGAAGCGTTTTTTAGATTTAACTAATTTATTAAATATTAGATCTTAGCAGTTTTAACAGTTTTTACAATTCTACCCGCAACTTTGTATGGGTCTGCGTTAGATGCTGGTCTTCTATCTTCTAACCAACCTTTCCAGCCTTTCTCAACTGTGATAATTGGAATACGGATTGAAGCCCCACGGTCTGAAACTCCATAAGAGAAATCAGTAATCGCAGCAGTTTCGTGCAGACCTGTTAAACGTTGATCATTAAACTCACCATAAACAGCAATATGTTCATCTACTACTGGACGGAAAGCTTCACAAATCGCTTCGTAAGTTGCTTTATCTCCACAAGTTCTCAACGTTGTATTAGAGAAGTTTGCGTGCATACCTGAACCATTCCAATCCATTTCTTTTCCTAATGGTTTTGGATGATATTCAATATAGTATCCGTATTTTTCAGTTAAACGGTCTAGTAAATATCTCGCAATCCAAATTTCATCTCCAGCTTTTTTAGCGCCTTTTGCAAATAATTGAAATTCCCACTGTCCACAAGCAACCTCTTGGTTAATACCTTCAAAGTTTAATCCAGCTTCTATACATAAATCAGCATGCTCTTCAACTAAATCTCTACCGTGAGTGTTTCTACCACCTACAGAACAGTAATATAATCCTTGAGGAGCTGGGTAACCACCAATAGGAAATCCTAATGGTAATTGAGTATGGGCATCCATTATAAAGTACTCTTGCTCAAAACCAAACCAGAAATCATTATCATCATCATCAATTGTAGCTCTACCATTAGATTCGTGTGGTGTTCCATCTGCATTTAAAACTTCACTCATTACTAAGTATCCGTTTTTACGCTCTGGATCTGGGTATATAGCTACAGGCTTTAGGATACAATCAGAAGCTCCACCAGATGCTTGTCTTGTAGACGATCCATCAAAAGACCAGTTTCCTAATTCTTCTAAAGTTCCTTGAAAGTTTTCGTGCTCTTCTACTTTGGTTTTACTTCTCATATTCTGAGTTGGCTTGTAGCCATCTAACCAAATGTACTCTAATTTAATTTTAGCCATAATTATTGATTTATTGATGTGTAATTTTTATTAATTTCAACAAATATAAATTTTTATTGAGATACTATAAATTATTAGGGGTGCTTTTCATAAATGCTATTGTTATTTTTATTTATACCCCATTTTTTTAAGGTTTATTTTAAAAAAAGTATAGTTTTTTATGTATATATTGAAATATTGATAATCATAAAAAACTCATGTTTCTATCATTTTTTTATAACTATCCACTATTTTTGTAATTCATTTTTCGTTAACAGCTAAACAAACGTTACCATGTCGATTTTACGATTTCACGCACTCAAAGAATCAATAAGTTATAAACCAAATACCTTTGTTGAAAAGGGTAAGCGCTCAGAATTATTTGGTACAAATGTGTTTAATGAGAATGCCATGCGCCAATACTTAACGCGCGATGCTTTTAAAGGAGTGATGAGCGCCATTGAGGACGGAAAGAAAATTAGTAGAACGGTGGCAGACCAGGTAGCATCTTCAATGAAGGATTGGGCTTTATCTAAAGGTGTTACGCATTATACGCATTGGTTTCAACCCTTAACAGGGGCTACGGCAGAAAAACATGATGCTTTTTTTGAAACTTTAGAAAACGGTAATGCTATTGAAAAATTTGGAGGAAGTCAATTAGTTCAACAAGAACCCGACGCTTCAAGTTTCCCTAGCGGAGGTATCCGTAATACATTTGAAGCTAGAGGTTACACAGCCTGGGATCCTACTTCTCCTGCATTTATTTACGAAACAACGCTTTGCATACCTACTATTTTTGTGGCGTATACTGGAGAAGCCCTAGATTATAAAACACCTCTATTAAGAGCACTACATGCGGTAGATGATGCCGCTACGGACGTTTGTAAATATTTTGATAAAAATGTAAAGAAAGTCACCTCATCCATGGGGTGGGAGCAAGAATATTTTTTGGTAGATAAGAATCTGGTAGTAAGCAGGCCAGATATAACCTTAACGGGTAGAACCTTGTTGGGGCATTCGTCTGCCAAAGGGCAACAGTTAGACGACCATTATTTTGGCTCAATTCCCAATCGAGCGTTAAATTTTATGCGCGATTTGGAAAACCAGTGTATGCTTTTGGGTATTCCCGCCAAAACACGTCATAACGAAGTAGCTCCAAATCAGTTTGAAATTGCGCCTATTTACGAGGAAGCTAACTTAGCTGTAGATCATAATTCATTGCTTATGGATGTTATGGGGCGTGTGGCTTCTCGTCATAATTTTAAAGTGTTGTTACATGAAAAACCATTTGCTAATATTAATGGTTCTGGGAAGCATAATAATTGGTCGCTTTCAACTGATACAGGTGTTAACTTGTTAAAGCCGGGGAAGACGCCAATGAGCAACCTACAGTTTTTATCCTTTTTTATAAATACCATAAAAGCGGTTTATGAAAACGAGGAATTGTTAAGAGCTTCAATAGCTTCTGCTAGCAACGACCACAGATTGGGGGCAAACGAAGCGCCTCCGGCAATTATGTCAATATTTATTGGTGAACAACTTACTAAGGTTTTGGAAGAGTTGGAAGGTGTTACAAAAGGTAAATTATCGCCCGAGGAAAAAACTGATTTAAAATTAAATGTAGTTGGGAAAATACCTGATGTGCTCTTAGATAATACAGATAGAAATAGAACATCGCCTTTTGCATTTACAGGAAATAAATTCGAATTTAGGGCTGTAGGTTCTATGGAAAACTGCGGTAACCCGATGACAGTTTTAAATACCATTGTTGCAAAGCAATTAAAGGAATTCAAAAAAGAAGTAGATGTACTTGTAGACGATAAAAACTTTAAAAAAGATGAGGCTATTTTTAATGTATTGCGAGAATATATAAAAGCTTCAAAGGATATTTTATTTGAAGGTAATGGTTATGGAGAAGCTTGGGAAAAAGAGGCTAAAAAGAGGGGTTTGAGCAATAATAAAACCACTCCAGAAGCCCTAAAGGTAAAGTTGCACAAAAGTACTATTGGCCTATTTGAGGAAATGAACGTAATGAGCAAGATAGAATCTGAAGCACGGTACGAAGTTGGTATGGAAGCTTACATAAACCATATACAAATAGAGAGCCGAGTACTAGGAGATATAGCGCGTAACCATATTGTGCCAACCGCTGTTAAATATCAAAATATACTTATAGATAACGTTAAAGGCTTAAAGGAAATTTTTGAAAACGAATATAAAGATCTAGCCAAAGAGCAACTTAACCTTATAAAGGATATATCGGGTTATATTGACGGTATAAATAGCAATGTGACCAAAATGATTGATGAGCGCAAAAATGCTAATAAATTGGACGATATAACTAAAAAAGCTGAAGCTTACTGCTATAAGGTTAAGCCATTTTTAACCGAAATTCGTTATCATTGTGATAAACTTGAACTACTGGTGGATGACGAGTTATGGCCGCTTACAAAATACAGGGAATTGTTGTTCGTGCGTTAAGGTTTTAACGAGGATGATTTATTTCTTATTTTGACTCATAGAATTCTGCCTTAATTTTAAAGACATTTTTATGAATATTAAAACACTTATAATTATTATAATTAATAGTCTAATTGTTTTAGTTGTATGTGTTTTGTCTTTTTCTTTTTACAATCAATTTTCGAAGGTTTTAAACGATCGAATTTTACTGCAATTAAATTCAATTAAAACACTCAAGCAAAATCAGATTGAAAATCTAGTAAGGTTAGAATGGAATGGGTTTTTAACTTCTGATGAACAATATCAAGACCTTGATAGCTCCGCTTATTTTATTTCAGATAGTCTCAAGAGTATTTCTGGAGTTCATGATTTTACGCCTTATCATATCAACAAAAAGACGTCGGTAGGTTTTATTTCGAATTCAGAAAACGGAATCAAGATTAAGGTTCTAGATTATGATAAAATAAAACAAATACTTCTGGAACGTACGGGCATGGGGGAAAGTGGGGAGTCCTATCTTGTAGGGGAAGATTTTAGAATGCGCTCCCAATCGCGGTTTTTTCCAGAAAAAACACCCTATTCTATAGTAGTAAAAACTGAAGGTGTAATTAATGCGTTATCCGGAAAAAATGGCAGAGGTACATTTAAAGATTATAGAGGTGTAGATGTGTACAGTGTATATAGTCTTATTGAAATTTCTAATCTTAAATTGGTTATCCTTTCTGAAATAGATGTAAGTGAAGTTACTGTACCCTTGAAAAATTTAAAATCCAGACTTATTGGTTTAACCATTGTTATACTTCTGGTAGCAGTTGTGCTATCGCTCTTTCTTACAAGAATTATTACAAACCCCATAAAAAATATGAAAGAGAGTTTAAAAATTATGGCTGGGGGTAATTATAACCAAAGCAATGAATTTGTAAAAAATTCTAAGGAGATAAAAGAGATGTTTGCAGCTCTAGCTAGCCTCAAGGAATCGTTGCAAGGTGCTGTGAAATTCTCTGAAGATATTGGTAAAATGAATTTTAACGCGCAATATACGCCTAAAAGCACTCATGATGTTTTGGGTAAGAGCTTATTGGTGATGCGAGATAAACTTATAGAATTTCAGAATAATGAGAAAAACAATAGGATAATCGCTAAGCGCATGTTGGTGGACGGTTTGGAAAATGAGAGAAGGAGCCTTTCAAGAGAACTTCATGATGGTGTAGGGCCTTATTTAACATCTTTAAAGCATTACATTGAAAATAGGGTTGAGGACAAAGCGCAAAAAATAGAAATGAAAAAAATAGTTGATGATACCATTTCTGAAATAAGGTTAATGTCTAACGCGTTAATGCCTTCGTCTATAGACGACTTTGGTGTAGGCGTTGCGTTAACAAATTTTGTGGAAAGCTTAAAGAAATCAATAGCTATTACCATAGAATACGAAGATTTAACCAAAAGTAATAATTCAAAAATCACCAACCATCAAGCTATAAATTTATTTAGAATTAGTCAAGAGTTAATCAATAATTCCCTAAAGCACTCCAAAGCGAAAAATATTAGAATTACATTGTCAGAATTTGATGATTTTATATCGCTTTTTTATTTTGATGACGGCATTGGTTTCGATATAAATAATGTAAAATTGGGGTCTGGAATTGTTAATGTTAAAGAGCGCGTAGAGATTTGCAATGGTAAAATCGTAATTAATTCTGAGACTGGAAATACGACTTTTGAAATAGAACTGCCTGTAAATTATGAATGATATTAAACTAATAATAGCAGACGACCATGAGCTTTTTCGAAACGGATTAGCAGAGTTGCTAAGAAAGCACGATGACATAAAAATAGTAAAGAGTGTTGCCGATGGGAAAGCGTTTATTGATGCCATACAAAGTAAATTGGAGGCCGATATTGTTCTTCTGGATATTACTATGCCGAGGATGGACGGTTTTGAGGTTTTAAAGCAACTGAAAGCTTTAAACTCTAAAATAAAACCCATAGTGATATCTATGCATACTGATGGTAATTATATAGCAAAATGTGCTAAAAGTGGTGCTTATGGGTACTTGTTGAAAAACACTGATGAAGACGAGTTAACCTTAGCAATAAGAATGGTAAACAAAGGAAAGAAATACTTTAGTGCCGAAATTTCTGAAAAGATGATAAATTTTATGTCTGCTCAAAGTGTAAGCGAAAATATTTTATCCAATAAGGAAACAGAAGTGCTAGGGTTGATTTCGGAAGGATTAACAACAAAAGAGATAGCAGCTAAACTATTTGTTAGTACACGAACTATAGAAACGCATAGAGCTAACATTCTAAAAAAACTAGAAGTAAAAAACACTGCAGAGCTTATTAAAAAAGCGGCAAAACTTAATTTAATATAAATCTTTTTTCAGTCTTCATATCCGTATAAATACGGATGCAAATTGGGTAGATTCTCATACCTCCTAAACCCTACTTTGGTGCTTAATTTTGTCATGAACCATAAAATAAAAATCATGAAAAAAGTAGCATTAATATTAGGAGTATTATTTATTTCTTTTGGTGCTTTTGCTCAAAAAAGAAGCGATTTTAAAGGACCAGCATACAAAAATTATAAGCCTTGGAAACATGAAACCGTACCAACTACCTTATACGTGTCTACCGAGAAAAAATCGTTGAAAGGGCCAGCATACAAAAATTACAAACCATGGAAAGACACTTCTGAAAAGAAGGCGATAACCATAAATACAAGCGGTACCGAAAGACAAAAATTAAAAGGACCAGCATACAAAAACTATAAACCTTGGAGGAAAAAGGCGTAATGGTTATGGTTCGATAGGCAACATACGTCAAAAATATGCAGTATTTAGCATTGGCTGTGTTGCTTACTCTAACTACATCAAAAAGCATTTGGAATTACTGTTTCAAATGCTTTTTTATTATACAATATATTTGGTTTAATTACCGTACTTAGGTAATTACCTCAGTTATTTTAAGATTCTTAAATCACCTTAAACCTTTTTATTTGGGCGTTCCCCTGTCGGGTCGGGCTTTCACTACTCGCTCTCTGCGAGGAGCTCAAACATGCCGTTCAATCCCTAACGCGGGCGTGTTTGCTTAATTATGGTTTATATTAAAAAGGAAGGTTTATTTTGTGAGTTTCGTTTAACGTTTCAGCTATGGCAAGTAGGGCAAGGGATAAATACCTTCCTTTCTGTCTGCGCTCGTAGCCAAAGCTTTTTGTTTTGTTTTTATCATTTTCATTTTAAATGCCAAATCCAAAAGATTTGGCGGACATAACAAACACGCCTAAGCAAATGAATTAGGCACTTACCGTCCTATTTGCTATAGGTATTGTTGGCAATAGTTATTTTTTCAATTTCTTAATTATCAGTTCTTTAAAGTCACTTTTTTTCAAAATTCTATTTTCATTAGTGTTGGTATTCCTCAAGAAAATAAAGTCATTGGTTTGACCAAAGAAAATCAATTCTTTAGTGGTTTTTATCTCTTTTTTATCATTTATTAAATGAATAGAATAGTCGGCATCTCCATTTCTAATTCTCTCTGCACGTTTTATATTTATTTCTGAATAAACTATAAATACCACAATCATTAAGATAAAATATACAAATAGTATAATTCTGGGGTTCTTTTTATTTTTAGAGTTTTGATGAAATTTAAACTTTAAAAAAAATATTATACCCCAAAAAATCATTAATAATACTATTAGTTCTGAGTTTGGTAATGACTCTCCGATTTTTCTAAATATTGCAAAGTATGCAACAAGAAGTATAGGAATTAAATTCAAGTATAGACTTGTGGCTATTGAAATTATCCAGTAAGTGTGTTTTGAGATTTTTTTAAATGTTGCGTGTTTGATTTTATTAATTCCCTGGTAGGGATTAAACCTGTCCTTTTCCATTTCCGAATCAATGTATTCATCACTACCGAATACAACCATAGGAGCTAATATTATAATCATGAAAAGCAACGCTACAACAATTGCAGAGCCTACAGGTATAAAAGAAAATGCTAGTTCTTGTACGGTTAAGTAATATAGAATATCCACTCCGAATTTATCGAAATACAAGCTTTTATTAAAGTAACCAAAACAAACTAAAATAATATAGGTTATTGGTATAGATTCTTTTAAAAAACTTAATGTGGATTTCTTATTTTCAGCCATTTATTAATCGGATATTCGCTTTTTTGTAATTACTGCCAATGGTTTGACGGATATGCGCCGTTGTCTAATACTTCGACAAGCTCAGCACAAGGGGCTTATAGCCGCCGTTAAACGAAATTATCATTTTTTTCTGACAAAATCAAGTTATATAACTGGTAGAAATCAAAAATTTCATTCAGTTAAAAACTCGTTAATAAAACTCGTTTCATATTTAAATTGAAGCGTCTTAATCTTTAAAATATTCCTTTACTTTGCATCTCAATACACAATTATGAGTCAAGAAGTTTCAAAACGGTATTCACAACGTGGTGTTTCAGCTTCAAAAGAAGATGTGCATAATGCTATTAAGAATATAGATAAAGGATTATTTCCAAAGGCATTTTGTAAAATAGTTCCAGATTATTTAACGAATGATGATGCCTATTGCTTAATAATGCATGCTGATGGTGCTGGAACAAAATCCTCTCTAGCATATATGTATTGGAAGGAAACTGGCGATGTTTCGGTTTGGAAAGGCATTGCACAAGATGCATTAATAATGAATGTAGATGACTTATTGTGCGTAGGTGCAACCGATAATATTATGTTATCTTCAACCATTGGCAGAAATAAAAATCTTATTCCTGGCGAAGTCATTTCTGCAATTATTAATGGCACCGAAGCGCTTATTGAAGATTTAAAATCATTCGGGGTTACCATTCATTCTACAGGTGGCGAAACTGCTGATGTTGGTGATTTGGTACGTACCATTATTGTAGACTCAACCGTTACGGCTAGGATGAAACGCAGTGATGTAATTGATAATGCTAATATTAAAGCGGGTGACGTTATTGTTGGATTGGAATCTTTTGGACAAGCTTCTTACGAAACCGAATATAATGGTGGTATGGGAAGTAACGGTTTAACTTCAGCAAGACACGATGTATTCCATAAGTATTTGGCTGAAAAGTACCCAGAAAGTTTTGATGCTGCCGTTCCTGAAGCATTGGTGTATTCTGGTACTATAAAATTAACGGATTCCGTTGAAAATGCTCCTATCGATGCCGGTAAATTAGTGTTATCACCAACACGTACTTATGCGCCTATTATTAAAGCAATCTTATCAAAATATAAGAGTGATAAAATTCATGGTATGGTGCATTGCTCAGGTGGTGCACAAACAAAAATCCTTCATTTTGTAGATGATTTACATATCATAAAAGATAATATGTTTCCAATTCCGCCACTGTTTAAATTAATACAAGAGCAATCTAAAACCGATTGGAAAGAGATGTACCAAGTATTTAATTGTGGGCATAGAATGGAACTATATGTATCGCAAGATGTGGCGCAAGATTTAATTGATATCTCAAAATCGTTTAATGTAAATGCTAGAATAATTGGAAGAGTAGAAGAGGCTTCAAAAAAACAACTTACAATAAAAAGTGAGTTTGGTGAGTTTAAGTATTAAATTTCTAATTAAAGCAAAAATGGAATAGTTTTTGTTTAAAAGAAAAACTTAAAACGAACTAGGATAAATTAACCAAACACAATGAATGCAACAAACCGTTCGGTAGTGGAAAGATTCATCAATTATTTACTTTTAACAAAGCTCGAAAACCAAACTCCAAAATCTATTAAAAATGTATTGCTAGCTATTGTAATTTTATTTGCTAGCGTAGCAGCTTTTGCGCAACCAGATTCCCTTTATATTAAAGAAAATAAAGCGTATGATGGCCCTCAATGGAAGCAAAGTCAAAAAGCAAGTATAGATCTAAGTCAGGTAAGTTTTACCAATTGGAATGCGGGAGGTACAAACTCTATTTCTGCATTACTGGGTTATCAATATACGGCTAACTATAAAGATAAATTCTTCTTTTGGAATAATGGGTTGCGCATTGGTTATGGCGTGAACAAACAGGACAGTAGAGAACTGCGTAAAACAGATGATATTTTTGAGATTACTTCAAATCTAGGCCACCAACCTACACCAGATTCTAAATGGTTTTATTCCGCTAGATTCAACTTCAAAACCCAACTTACTAACGGGTATTCCTACCCAGATACCAGTAATCCTATTTCGCGATTAATGGCGCCAGGGTATTTGTTTTTTGGAGGAGGTATGGAGTATGGTAAAAATATCGAAGAGCTTTCTTTTTATGCCTCACCTCTAACGCTTAAGGCTACATTCGTACTCGATCAAGAATTAGCAAATGCCGGTTCTTTTGGTGTTGATCCTGCTGTTTTTGATGAAAACGGAAATATTATACGTGAAGGAAGTAACATTCGCAGGGAAGTAGGTATTCTTATAACGAATGGTTATGCTATGGATTTGGCTAAAAACATTAAGGCTACGAATCTATTAAGTGTGTATTCAGATTATCTGAATAACTTTGGTAATATAGATGTAGATTGGAGAGTAAATTTTGATTTTAAAGTAAATAGCTTTGTTAGGGCTACGTTAGAATCTCATTTGCGATATGATGATGATGTAAAAACTATAGAGCCCTCTGCAACTGTTGAGGGGGAATTTGATGAGTCTGGAGCAAGGATACAATGGAAACAATTTTTAGGAATAGGTATCGCTGTTGATTTTTAATCTTTTCTATTAAATAAAAAAATTTGTTAACTTTTAAATGTTGATAAATCGTTAAAATTCTGAAAATCAATTATTTGAATTTTTTTTGTTGTAAACTTTATGATTTTTGTCATATCGAAAATCAAATAAATTTTGTTGTTTTATAGTTTCTAAATTAATCCATCAATTTATAAACCATAACACTACAATGAACGTAAAAACATCTTCTGAACAAAAAACATTTACTCAAGAAGAAGCCTTTAAAGCCTCACTAGAATATTTCAAAAATGATGACCTCGCCGCCCGTGTATGGATTAACAAATACGCATTAAAAGATTCGGCAGGCAACTTATTTGAAAAATCTCCAAACGATATGCACAGGCGTATCGCTAAAGAACTAGCCCGTATCGAAAAAAAATATGCCAATCCACTTACAGAAGCAGAAGTTTTCGATTTAATAAAAGATTTCAAGTATATAGTACCACAAGGAAGCCCTATGGCTGGTATTGGTAACCCTTACCAGATTGCCTCTTTATCAAATTGCTTTGTAATTGGAAATAGCGGTGCTTCCGATTCTTATGGTGGTATTATGAAAATAGATCAGGAGCAAGTACAATTAATGAAACGTCGTGGCGGTGTTGGTCACGATTTGTCTCATATTCGCCCTAAAGGATCTCAGGTAAAGAATTCAGCCTTAACTTCTACTGGGATTGTACCGTTTATGGAGCGTTACTCGAATTCTACACGCGAAGTGGCTCAAGATGGAAGAAGAGGTGCGTTGATGTTGTCAATTTCTATCAATCATCCTGATGCTGAAGATTTTATTGATGCGAAGTTAGAAGCGGGAAAGGTTACTGGAGCTAACGTTTCAGTTAGAATTGATGATAATTTTATGAAAGCTGTTAAGGCTGGCTCAGAATACGTTCAAAAATATCCTGTATTTAGTAAAGAGCCTAAATTTACTCAAACCATTAAAGCTAATGGATTGTGGAAAAAAATTGTGCATAATGCATGGAAATCTGCAGAACCTGGTATTTTATTCTGGGATACCATCGCTAATGAATCTGTGCCAGACTGTTATGCCGATTTAGGATATAAAACAGTTTCGACAAACCCGTGTGGTGAAATCCCGTTATGCCCTTACGATTCTTGTCGTTTATTGGCCATTAACCTATTCTCTTATGTTGAGAAACCATTTACCAAGAATGCAACATTCAACTTCGATTTATTTAAGAAGCATGTAGCCTATGCGCAACGAATTATGGATGATATCATAGATTTGGAGCTAGAAAAAATTGATGTTATTCTTAAAAAGATTGATGAAGATCCAGAACAGGACGACGTGAAAGCTGTGGAACGCAATTTATGGTTAAATATTAGAAAGAAAGCCCATGATGGTCGTAGAACAGGAATAGGTATTACGGCAGAAGGCGATATGCTAGCTGCTTTGGGATTAAAATATGGAAGTAAGGAAGGCAACGCCTTTTCTGTAGAGTTACACAAAACAATTGCTGTAGAAGCTTATAGGGGTTCTGTAAATTTAGCAAAAGAACGAGGTGCATTTTCAATTTTTGATTCTGATAGGGAAAAAGACAATCCATTTATTCTGCGTTTAAAAGAGGCGGATAGTCATTTGTATTATGAAATGTTAGAATACGGACGACGCAACATTGCCTTATTAACTATTGCGCCAACAGGAACTACGAGTTTAATGACGCAAACTACCTCTGGTATTGAGCCGGTATTCTTGCCCGTATATAAAAGAAGGCGTAAGGTAAACCCTAACGATAAAGATGTTCGCGTAGATTTTGTTGATGAGGTAGGCGATTCTTGGGAGGAATATGTAGTATTCCATCATAAATTTAAACAATGGATGGAGGTACAAGGTATTGATACGTCTAAAAATTTCTCTCAAGATGAAATAGACGATTTAATTAAAAAGTCACCTTACTACGGGGCTACATCCAACGATGTAGATTGGTTGAGCAAAGTAAGTATGCAAGGAGCCATACAAAAATGGGTAGACCATTCTATAAGTGTTACCATTAATTTGCCTAATGACGTAAGCGAAGAGCTGGTGGGCGATTTATATGTAAAAGCATGGGAAGTAGGCTGCAAAGGTGTTACGGTATATCGTGATGGTTCTCGCTCAGGGGTATTAATTTCAAATGATGAAAAAAAGGAGGAAGGTTCTGAAAATAAGCTTACAGTTTTCCCAAACAAGCGCCCGCAAACATTAGAAGCAGATGTGGTACGTTTTCAAAACAACAAAGAGAAATGGATTGCATTTATTGGCTTGGTAGATGATAAACCTTATGAGATTTTTACAGGACTAGCAGATGATGAAGATGGTATATTATTACCGCGTTGGGTGAACACAGGGTTAATTATTAAAAACAGAAATGAGGACGGTTCGTCTAGATACGATTTTCAATATAAAAACACTAGAGGTTATAAAACAACTATTGAAGGATTGTCGCATAAATTTGATCCAGAGTTTTGGAATTATGCAAAACTAATTTCCAGTACGTTGAGACATGGTATGCCAATTGATAAAATTGTTGATTTAATCAATAGCTTACAGTTGGACAGTGAGTCTATTAATACATGGAAGAATGGTGTTGGTAGAGCTTTAAAACGATATATTGAAGACGGTACAAAAGCTAAAGGGCAAACCTGTGCCAATTGCGAATCGGAAAATTTAATCTATCAAGAAGGCTGTTTAACTTGTAAAGACTGCGGTTCTTCAAAATGTGGTTAATACTGTTTTAAGTTATAAGTGAAGACGGGAAGCTTTAAGCTTTCCGTTTTTTTTTAAATGAATTCTTTAAGAATCAAAATAAATGGCATGCTTAACATGATATCTATTAAAAAAAATAAAGCAAATAATTTAATCGTCGGAATACCCAAGTTATTATAAAACAGCAGTTTTTGTTTAGCTTTAGTTTCAGTAATAATATGCCATAAAGACAAAAGCAATAAAAATTTTAAAATAAACAGAGGGATTATATCAAAATTTAAAACCGAGAGGACAAAATTTATGAGGTACGACCAGGCAAAAAAAGGTCTGTAGAATAGAAAGATTGATGAAAACCGTTGCATAGTAATGATACTAACGCTTAAAGTTTTATATTATTTTTATTTGTTAGGATAAGCATTGCATTCAATCACTCAAAATTCATAAATTATCGTATTTTTGGTGACCAATTAAAAAAGCAGATGTTAGATAAGTTACAGATAGTAAAACAGCGTTTTGACGAGGTAAGCGATTTAATAATTCAACCGGATATTATTTCAGACCAAAAGCGTTATGTGGAGCTAACAAGAGAATATAAGGATTTAAGAATTTTAATGGATAAGCGAAATGCTTACATTGAACTGACCAATAACTTAAAGGAAGCTGAAGAGATTATTTCGGACGGTAGCGATCCAGAAATGGTAGAGATGGCCAAAATGCAATACGATGAAGCCAAGGAAGGCATCCCAAAGCTCGAAGAGGAAATAAAAGTGTTATTAATTCCTAAAGATCCTGAAGATGCTAAAAATGCTGTAGTTGAACTGCGCGCAGGAACTGGAGGTGACGAGGCTAGTATTTTTGCAGGCGATTTATTTAGAATGTACACGAAATATTGTGAGAGCAAAGGGTGGAATGTAAGTACTGTAGATTTTAGTGAAGGTACAAATGGGGGATTTAAGGAAATACAGTTTGAAGTAGCCGGTGAAGATGTTTATGGTACCTTAAAGTTTGAAGCTGGTGTACACCGTGTACAACGTGTGCCACAAACTGAAACTCAGGGGCGTGTGCATACAAGTGCTGCTACTGTTATGGTATTTCCTGAAGCTGAGGAGTTTGATGTGGAAATAGACCCTAAAGATGTTCGTATCGATTATTTTTGTTCTTCTGGCCCAGGTGGACAATCTGTAAACACCACTTATTCTGCGGTGCGTTTAACACACGAACCCACTGGTTTAGTGGCACAATGTCAAGATCAAAAATCGCAACATAAAAACAAGGAGAAGGCTTTCAAGGTGTTACGTTCGCGTTTGTACGATTTAGAGTTAGCAAAGAAGCAAGAAGAAGATGCTGCGAAACGTGGCAGTATGGTCTCATCTGGTGATAGGAGTGCTAAAATTAGAACGTACAACTATCCACAAGGACGTGTTACCGACCATAGAATTGGTTTAACGCTTTACGACCTGCAGAATATTGTAAATGGTGATATTCAAAAGATAATTGATGAATTACAATTAGCTGAAAATACGGAAAAGTTAAAAGCTAGTGACGATGTAATTTAACTGTTATTCCTGCAAGAGTAGGAATTCTTAAAAGTACGATGTAATGTTATTTAGATTCCTGTTTTCGCAGGAATGACAAAAAGTTTCAAGTGACTACAGAAAAACTCATTTCAGAAATCAAAAAAAAGCAATCCTTTCTTTGTATAGGATTGGATGTAGATTTAAACAAAATCCCCAAATATCTTCTAAAAGAGGAAGATCCTATTTTCGCATTTAATAAAGCTATTATTGATGCAACACATCATTTGTGTGTGGCTTATAAGCCAAATACTGCATTTTACGAAGCCTATGGCATAAAAGGATGGAAAGCATTAGAGAAAACCATTAAATATTTAAATGAAAAGCATCCAGAAATATTTACAATAGCAGATGCAAAACGTGGTGATATTGGTAATACGAGTACTATGTACGCTAAAGCCTTTTTTGAAGATTTAGCGTTCGATTCGGTTACCGTAGCGCCATACATGGGTAAAGATTCTGTGGAACCTTTTTTAGCTTTTAAAGATAAACATACTATCCTGTTGGCGTTAACGTCTAATCAAGGTGCATTTGATTTTCAAACCAAAACTATTGATGATAAAGAAGTATATAAACATGTGCTGGAAACATCGAAATCGTGGAATGATGCCAATCGTTTAATGTATGTTGTTGGTGCAACAAAAGCAGAGTATTTGGCAGACATAAGGCAGATTATTCCAGATAGCTTTTTACTGGTTCCGGGAGTGGGAGCACAAGGCGGAAACTTGCATGATGTATGTAAATACGGTATGAACGACAGTGTAGGTTTACTGATTAATTCTTCAAGAGGTATTATTTATGCTTCAAATACTGAAGATTTTGCCGAAGCCTCTGCTACAAAAGCGAGCGAACTTCAGCAAGAAATGGCTTTGGAATTGGCTAATTATTTTGGAAACTAGAATATCCAAGTTTTTAGGCTAAATTATTCGTATAAAACTTGGTAAAAAAATCAGCGTTTTGAAGGGAGGTTACTGTTGTTTGCGGATAGTACTGCGTTAGGGATTGTAGAGGAAAGCCCACAGCGAGGCACGAGCGAGGACTTGCAGCCCTTCGACGGTGCTCAGGATAAACTCAAGCCCGACCCAACGGGGAACGCCCAAATTAAAACCACTTGTTAGAGGTACAAAAAACAAAAGGGACTCAATATAGAGCCCCTTTTGCGGTTTTAATAAGAACCTCGATTAAAAGTGTTCGTGTAAATGATGATGTTCATCAATTAGTGGTCCACCTTCAATGATTTGTTGTGATGCTTGAGATGCAAATTTCTCAAAGTTTAAGTGGAAAGAGTGTGCTAATTGAATAGCTTTTCCAACATAAGCTCCTTTTTGCAGCCAAGTATTCATTGGGTCTAATAATTCTGTTGGTACACCAGGACAGTATTTAGGCATGTACAATCCGAAAATGAAGTTTTGTTCGTAATCTACATCGTCTAAATCGCCATTAAGTATGGCTGTAATCATTGCTCTGGTGTATTTCAACTTAATACGAGACCCTACTCCGTACGGTCCAGCACTCCAGCCAGTATTAATCAACCAAACATTAACACCAGCTTCTTGCATTTTTTCGCTTAACATTTCACCATAAACAGTTGGGTGCAGTGGCATAAATGGCTCACCAAAACAAGCGGAAAACGATGGTACAGGCTCTGTAATACCAGCTTCGGTTCCTGCTACTTTAGCAGTGTAGCCTGAAATAAAGTGATATGCAGCTTGCCCAGGTGTTAATTTAGATACTGGAGGTAATACACCAAATGCATCACAAGTTAAGAAGAAAATATTCTTAGGGTTATTGGCATAAAGTGTTTCTTGGATATTGTCGATGTGATAAATAGGATAGCTTACACGCGTGTTTTGTGTTATACTACTATCTTCGAAATCAACTTCGCCATTGTCTTTAAATACTACGTTTTCAAGGATAGCACCTGGTTTAATTGCTCGGTAAATATCTGGTTCTTTTTCTTCAGTTAGGTCAATTACCTTTGCGTAACATCCACCTTCAAAATTAAAAATCGTATTGTCTTTTGTCCATCCGTGTTCGTCATCACCAATCAGTTTTCTGTCTGGGTCAGCAGAAAGTGTTGTTTTACCAGTTCCTGATAATCCGAAGAAAATAGCAGTGTCGCCTTTTTTACCAACATTAGCAGAACAGTGCATTGGCAATACGTTTCTTTCAGTTGGTAAGATCATATTCAACGCAGAGAAAATACCTTTTTTCATTTCTCCAGTATAGGCAGAACCGCCTACCAATGCAATCTTATCTGTAAAGTTTAGAATGGAGAAGTTGCCTTGGCGGATACCGTAGGCTTTAGGATCTGGACATTCGTATCCAGGAGCACATAGAATTAACCAATCTTCTTTAAAGTTTTCTAATTCCTTTTCGCTAGGTCTTAAGAACATGTTATAAATAAACATGTTAGACCATGGGTATTCTGTTACAGTCCTAATATTAGTTCTAAATTCAGGATCTGCACATACATAACCATCTCTAGCAAAAATCTCTTTTCCAGAAAGGTACTCTAAAATTTCATTTTTTAGTTTATTGAAGTTTTCAGGACTAATAGGCTTGTTGGTTTTTCCCCACCATACTTTATCAGCGGTGTAATCATCTTTTACTAAAAATCTATCTTGAGGTGATCGTCCAGTAAATTTCCCGGTATTAATGGCAAGAGTTCCGTTTGAGGTTTCTTTACCCATACCTTTTTCTACGGTAATTCTTTGAAGTTCTGCTGGAGATAAGTTCCAGTGTGCGGTTACATCTTTCAAACCGTATTGCTCTAAATCGTGTGTTGGATTCATGATTGTTTCCATTTTGAATTTAATTTTAAGGTTCTTATTTTAATTTATTTAAAATGGCCATATTAATGGCACTAGTATCAACGATATAATAAAAAACATTAGTAATAATGGAGCGCCCACTTTTAGGTAATCCATAAACTTATAACCTCCTGCGGACATTACCATAGCATTTGTTGTTGTACCCACAGGGGTTAAGAACGCTGTTGAAGCACTAATGGCAACTACAATCATAAATGGTTCTGGGGATATATTTAAAGAGCTAGCTGCAAGCACTGCTATTGGTGCCATAAGTACTGCAGTCGCTGAGTTGTTAATAACCTGACTAAACATTGTAGTAAGTAAAAATATACCACCTAACAACATTACAGGAGATACAGATCCTAAATAAGTAACTAATCCATTTGCTACCATTTGTGCTGTTCCTGTTTTTTGAAGCGCTATACCCATAGGTATCATTGCTGCAATCATAACGACACTTGTCCAGCTAATACCTTTATATGCTTTAGACATTGGAACACATCCAGTAAGCAGTACTATACCGCCACATATTAAGGCTGCCATTGCTCCAGGCACTAATTTAAATACAAGTAAGGCTATCATTAATACTAATGATCCTAAGGCAATATATGATTTTGAATTAAGGTTGTCGACATTTTTAGCCATACCTTCAGGACTACCACAAATCACTAGGTTTTCGTGTTGTTGTTTTAAATCTTCAATGTTTTCCCAAGAACCTCTCAGCAAAAATGAATCGCCAACCTTAACTGTTATTTCTTTTTCAGTTAATGGTTTGTTGTTTCTAGATGCGGCAAGTAATTGAATACCAAAACGTTTAAAGTAATCGCCTAACTTATATTTTCTTCCTACTAAGATAGAGTTAGGATTTACTATAACCTCAGTCATACCAACCTCCTGATTAATAAGATTATTTTTTAGCTCGTCGGTTACTGGCTCTAACGGTAAAAGCCCTAACCTAAACTTAATCATCAATCTATTTATGTCTTCTGTTTCTCCTTTAACAGTTATGATATCGTGATATTTGAAAAACGTTGCGTTATCTGGAAATTCCACGAACTGAGGTATTCCTTTTAAAGGGTTTGGATGTCTTCTTTTTATTCTTAAAATAGATATGCCATAGTCTTTCTCAAAATTCCAAATGCCTATTTTAGTATTTAGTAATGGAGAAATAGAACGTACACGTAATCTATAGTAATCACCATCTATTTTGTAGGCCTCTATCCATTTGTGAAATGTAGTTTCTATATCTACAGGTTTATTGTTGGTTTTGTTTTTTGGTAGTAATCTAAAACCTATATATCTAAAATACACTAGCGCTATAATTAATAGGGGTAAACCAATAAGTCCGAACTCGAAGAATGAAAACCCTTCGTACCCGCTTTCAATTAGTGCGTTACTTACAATAATATTTGGAGGTGTACCTGTAAGTGTTAAAAGTCCACCAGTATTAGAACCGAAAGCCACAGGCATTAACATTTTAGATGGTAAAGTACCAATACTCCACGCAGAAGATATGGTTAACGGCATTAAGGTAGCCACCGTACCGGTATTACTTACAAATCCAGAAAGTACACCAGAACCTAAGGAAACTATCACTAATAATTTTGGCACGCTTTTTCCTGCCCATTCTACAAACTTTTTACCGGCAAGTGCCGTCCATCCTGTTTGGGAGAGCCCTTCACCAATAATAAACAATGCGGCAATCATTATAACCGTGGGGTTGCTAAATCCACTGAGTGTTTCTTTAGCGTCTAAAATCCCAGTTAAAAACAAACTAATCATTGAGAGTAGTGCCACAATATCAGGTGTGAATTTCCCCCAAACAAATAATGCTATTGTTATAACAAGTATGGTAAGCATTAGGTAGATCATAATATTTCAATATTTTTTTTCTTCTTTATACTGTAAAAGTACCCCAGTATATCTTTAATATTTATGATTATTGTCATGCTTTTTGATACATATTAATTTTTATGTTATTATCGATTTTTTAGCTATTAGATTGAAAATTGAAAACACGAAAACGCTTTCGTATTAAAAGTTTGTTAAATAAAGTTGTAATTTTATCTGAAAATTCAAGGACAAGAGTATTGAAAATTAAGAAATAGTTAAAAAATCTTAGATGAAGTTAGATATTTTAGCCATAGGTGCACATCCAGATGATGTTGAACTAGGCTGTGGAGCAACCATTGCAAAAGAAGTGGCTAACAGTAAAATTATTGGAATAATAGACTTGACTCAAGGAGAGTTAGGAACAAGAGGAACGGCAGAAACAAGAAAAGTTGAAGCAAAAAAGGCCGCTGAAATTTTAAAAGTTGCGTTTAGGCAAAACATGGGATTCGCCGACGGTTTTTTTGTTAATGATGCACAGCATCAGTTAGCATTAATTAAGATGGTTAGAAAATATAGGCCAGAAATAGTATTATGCAATGCCATTGATGACAGACATATTGATCATGGAAAAGGGAGTAAGCTAGTTAGTGATGTTTGTTTCTTAAGTGGATTGTCAAAAATTGAAACGACAGACGATAAAGGTAATGTGCAGGCAGTTTGGAGACCCAAAGTAGTATACCATTACATACAATGGAAAAACTTAAGACCAGATATAGTTGTTGACGTGTCAGGATTTATGGAAACTAAAATGAAAGCTGTGTTAGCCTATGAAACGCAATTTTACAGTGATAAAAGTAAAGAACCTGAAACACCAATATCTAGTAAAAACTTTACGGATAGTGTAGTTTATCGTGCTAGAGATTTGGGGAGGTTAATTGGTGTAGAAGCGGGTGAAGGATTTAATGTAGAGCGATACCCTGCTGTAAATAGCTTATTTGATTTGAAATAGAAATATCCGCTGCTAAAATATTAAAAAAGTCTTTGTAGATAAGATTGAAAACATTTACATTTGCAAACGCATTGAAAAATGCTAATAAACGGTGGTTGTAGCTCAGTTGGTTAGAGCGCCTGATTGTGGTTCAGGAGGTCGTCGGTTCGAGACCGATCTTCCACCCAAAAAGACAAAGCCTTTCAATTATTGAAAGGCTTTTTTTGTGTCTTTAAAAATCGGTAAAAAACTGCCTTAGTCTACTTTAATCCGTTCCTCTCGATTGGCTAATTCCCACGCCGTATAGAATATCAAACGTGTACGAGTTTCTAAAAATTCGTAGTTTATTTTATCTGGAGTATCTGTTGGTTTGTGGTAATCCTCGTGTACACCATTAAAGTAGAATATAACAGGGATGTTGTATTTTGCAAAATTGTAATGGTCCGATCTATAATAAAAACGATTTGGGTCATTTTCGGCATTAAATGTATAATCAAAATCTAAATTAACTGTTGCCTTGTTGATAGAATCAGAAACAGCGTGTAATTCAGTACTTAATCTATCCGAACCTATTAAATATAAATAGTTGGGTTTTCCTTCGTGTTTTTTATCAACGCGTCCAATCATATCTATATTTAAATTTGCTACTGTATTTTCTAAGGGGAAAACAGGAGCTTCCTCGGCATAGTACTTAGAGCCAAATAATCCAATTTCTTCACCAGTAACATGAAGGAAAACAATACTTCGCTTAGGGCCATTGCCGTCCATTTCGGCAGCCTTAAATGCTTCGGCAATTTCTAAAATGCCAACTGTTCCTGAACCGTCATCATCGGCACCATTATTAATTTCTCCTTTTTTTGAAATTCCTATATGGTCTAAATGGGCAGAAATAATAACAACTTCATCTGGTTTTTCAGAGCCTTTAATGTAAGCTATTACATTTTCAGAACCATGATTAGCTCTTCCCTTAAAATATTCTACAGGTATTTCTTGAAAGTAGTCTCCTTTTGAAATTGGAGAAGGAATATCATTGGCAACATAATGATCTTTAATAAATTGTATAGCTTTTTTTTGTCCTTCCTCTCCTGTTTTTCTACCCTCAAATTCATCGGATGCATAAGTATAGAGCATGTCTTTCAGCTCATTTGCGGTAATGGTCTTTGCGTATGTATCAGGATTCACTGCTTGTTTTGCGCTTTTTTGAGAACTACTGCAACAGGCTAAAATGGCAGCTCCTAAAAAAAGGATACTTGTTTTTTTCATAGCAATTATGTTAGTTTAAAAATATGTTGTTTTCATCAATGTCCACACGCTTCTCTTGGTTTGTTAATTGCCATGCAGTGGCAAAAATTAATTTGGTGCGTTTTTCAAGTAGCTCATAATCTATTTTATCTGGAGTGTCTGTGTGTTTATGGTAATCGTCGTGTTCACCGTTAAAATAAAAAATTACTGGAATATCATATTTTGCGAAATTATAATGGTCGGACCTAGAATAGTATTGGTTAACGTCTTCTAAAGCATTGTATTTATAATCTAGTTCTATATCAGAATAGGCATCTCTCACTTTTTCTGAAGTGTAATGTAATTCTTTGCTTAATCTATCTGTACCAATAAGATATATATAATTTTTATTTTGAGCGTGCCTATCATCCACACGACCAATCATGTCTATATTTAGGTTAACAATGGTGTTTTCCAGCGGGAAAACTGGCTGTTTTACATAAAATTCTGATCCCCTTTTTCCTATTTCTTCTGCCGTAAAATGCATGAATAGAATACTTCGTTTTGGCGTGTGGCCATCTAATATAGCAGCTTTAAAAGCTTCTGCAATTTCCATAATGGCCACAATACCTGAGCCATCATCATCAGCACCATAATAAACATTACCGTCTTCTATTCCTAGATGGTCTAAATGCGCTGAAATAATAACAACTTCCTCAGGTTTTTCAGAACCTTTTATATATGATAAAACATTTTCAGATGCAGATACGTCTTCTGGTAAATAAGTGCTGGAGATACCTTGGAAATAATTTTTATTTCCTAATGGGGAGTCTATATCGAGGTTAACGTAGTAAGACTTTAAGAAATTAGCGGCCTTTTTTTGTCCTGGCTCTCCAACTTTTCTGCCTTCAAATTCATCTGATGCAAATTTATAAAGATGCTCGCTTAACTCTTCCGCGGTAATAGTTTTAGAGTATTTTTCTACTAGGGCACTATCAACCAGTGTAATACTATCTTTTAAATTTTCAATCCTTGTTGTATATTCCGGCGTAGCACAAGTACCAACAAGTGTTAATAGGGAGAGAATGCTAAAAAATTTCATGCGTTTTATTTTACTTAAAGCAATACGCTAATACTTTGTATTTAGAGAGGGAAACAGTATGTTCGTTTTGTTTTTAAACCGCAGCTAAGATAGTGAAAAGTAAGAAAAATGGGCTATTCTATATCTAATTCTTCGAGTTCCAATTCTTCTAATTCTTCGATAGCCTCTTCTTTTGAAGCTTCTTCCGTTTCAGCTAAAATTTCTGTATTACCAACTTCTGTTTCATTAAAAATAGCTTTGTAGGTGGTTAATAAGAGTGCCATGATGGTTAAAAGAAAAGAAAATTGGATTATCTTCTTTACTTTTCCTGTCTTTTTAGAAAGGTAAAATGCTATTAAACCAAAAATTAATGCTACCGCAGAAGGGAAAATGGCCAAATTTGAAACAGGTAAAACCGATAATATTACTGCAAAAATAGAAGCAATAACTGAAAGTGTTGTAAATAATTGTTTCATGGTGTTTTATTGTTAGTTTTTTAAACCAGTGGCAGACTTTATTTTTAGTTCGCCATTGCCCACAGGGATTTTGAATTTGCCGTAAACCATGATTTTGTTGGCATCGGCTGTTAGCCAAACTACATTATCTCTATTTCCTTTTAATACTCCCGATTCGTTGCTACCTACAGCAATTTTATAACATGTTTTACTACCAATTGCTGTACTTATGGTTTCCTTTCCAAGGTAGGTTATTTGTGCTTTTATTTCCTTTCTATCAAAAATTATAGTAAACGATGTTTTAGCATTTACCTTCATAGATTCAAAATCCAAGAGTCTTATTTTATATAAGGTTGATACAATATCTCTCGTTCCTGAATTTATTTTTACATCCTTTTTTTCAACCCAATCCTTTTTAGTTTGTACGGTTTTAACTGTATTTGTTTTATGGCTAAACGTATACTTAACATTTTTGGCATACCCACCTTCATTTATGTCGCGTTTATATAAATATGGCGTTAATGTTTTTGGATTAACGTAGCTTTCGTAAAGGTCTCTAATCTTAAAAAAATTATCCCATTTACTATAAGTTACTGCTTTACATTTTAAGTGCAACAGTGTTGCTTTAGATGTCTTAACATTACTGGTTTCTAAAGTAACTTGGGCAATATCGTTAAGTACACCAGACATGTTGTAAGATGCTGTATAAACCAATTTTTCACCTGCGGCTACAGCACTGTTTTGACCATATATAGAACACATGGCACACAAAAATAAAACAAGAAGAACACGATTCATTTAATTGGCTTTTTGTTATTAACGTAATGCTAAACATTTATTGTGCCGAAAATACAATGTCAGAGGGTTTTATGCTAATATTTTTTGGATTTCATTTAAAAAACGCTGACACACCTGATAAAAGTCATATGGTAAACCTTAAGTAGAACTTATATTTATATATCCTAATAAATCTATTGGTTATGAAAGCTGTTCTATTACCCACCGACTTCTCTAACAACTCAATAAATGCTATTAATTATGCCGTTGCATTATTAAAAGATAAACCGTGTAAATTTTATTTTCTGAATGTTCAAAAGGCTTCGTCGTTTTTATCAGATGATATGATGACCGTAAGTTCGTCGGCAACTGTTTATAAAACTTTAGTGTCTGCTGCAAAAACATCTATTGAAAATATCATTAACAAGATAAAGGCGGAACATGGTAATATGGAGCATCAGTATTTTTCAATTGTAGATTATGACAACTTTATTGATGCTATTCATCAAACAGTTGATAAATATGATATTGATTTAATTGTTATGGGTACTAAAGGAGCCTCAGGCCTGCAGAAAGTATTATTTGGTAGTAACACGGTACGTGTTATAAACCGTTGCAGCACACCTATTTTAACTATACCAGGAGAATGTAAGTACCAAGAACCTCGCAAAATTGCATTTACTGCACATCATATAGAACTTTACACCAAAGAAGCACTGGCAGCGTTGAACAGCATATTGAAAACCTATAAAGCAAAATTAACAATTTTACATCTGGCAGGACCTAATGTTGTTGCGCATAAACGGGTTGATAATATGGCGTTTTTTGATACTAGTTTTCCAGAAGCAGAACACGATTATATTGATGTGGTAGATAATGATATTGTAGACACCATTAGCAATTATATGAAGATGCAAAACTTTAATTTATTGGCAATGGTTAAAAAGCCACATTCTTTTTTAGAACGATTATTGCATACTTACACTGAAGAAAAAATGGCTTACAGTTTTGATTTACCATTTTTAGTACTTACCAATCCCGAATTATAATTTTAAAATAACATAAAATGAAACTAGTTGTAATAGTTTGCACGTTCTTTTTAGCCTTTAGCTGCAATACCGAGAAAAAACAACGCTATGAGATAGCATCAAAACCAGCTGTAAAAATAGAACAAACTCATCCTGGTAAAAAACTGATGAAGGTACACTGTTATATTTGTCATGATGCAACCACTGCCGAAGATAAAAGACTTGCACCTCCAATGGAGGCTGTTAAAAGACGTTATGCAATGGAAAGTGATACAAAAGAACAATTTATATCTAATATTAAAAACTTCATAAAGCACCCAACTAAAGATAATGCCATAATGTTTGGGGCAGTTTCGCGATTCGGAGTGATGTCTAAAATGGCATATCCTGAATCTGTGATTGAAAAAATAGGTGATTATATGTATGATAACGAATTGGAAAAACCAGATTGGTTTGAAGCGCATTATCAAAAAAACCATGGAAAACAGAAATAAGAATAACTACAATCATTTTTTATTAAAAATCTGTAACATTTAGCTTTATGATGCGTCGTATATGTATCAATCAATCATTACAATACCATCATGAAAAGACAAGACAATCAATTAATAGTTATAACCCATTTAGCTCAACTTATATCGTTGGTTATAGGTTTTGGCAGCTTAATTGTTCCGCTAATTCTATGGGCAACCCAAAAAGAAAAAGTATATCAAATGGACGAACATGGTAAAAACATCATTAATTTTCAGTTAAGCTTAATAGTTTACTGTTTATTATGTATCCCATTAATCTTGTTGTTTGGTTTGGGTATTGTTGGTTTAATAGTGTTAGGAATTATCTCGATAATATTCCCCATTGTAAATGCTATAAGGGCTAACAAAGGAGAAACCCCAAAATACCCTTTATCTCTTAATTTTATTAGTTAGTTAGAATACTTTTGAGATAAACAAAATGCCCACTGTAAAGTGGGCGTTTTAGATTGTATTCTTCTGTTTCCACCTTGAAAACGTTTACTAACGCTGTTGCCGTTAACTGTAACATCATCGAATTTACGTTGAGTACTTGTTATCTAGACTGCGCTTAGTACGGCAAAACCCTTTTGTTAACGCAAAAAAGAAATCTAAAGAGTTTTGTGGGTGTTCTAAAAATCCTTTAAATTTAGGTCAAACCAAAAAACAGAAAATGAATATTTGTTTTATAATGTATCCATGGAAGGATATTGACCCTGAAAATGATACTACGCTTGCATTAATTAAAGAATGTGTAAAGCGTAATCACGGTGTTGCCATGTGTATCCCAGAGGATTTAACGATTCGAAATAGCGTAACAACTGCAAATTGTAAAGTAATTAACCGAATGGAAAAAACGCCATCATCCTTAAAGTCGTTTTACAATAAAGCAGAAATAAGAGAGGAAATGTTGCCGCTTGCGGGTTTTGATGTCATATTTTTTAGGGCTAACCCGCCTCTAGACCCTATTATGTTAAACTTTTTAGATTCTGTAAAGGATGATGTGTTTATTATGAATTCTTTGGAGGGCATGCGAGAAGCTAATAATAAATTGTATACGGCTGCTTTTGGCGATGCGCATAGTAACATAATTCCGGCTACTCATGTATCGAAAAGCAAACGTTATTTAATAAAGCAGATTAAAGAATCTAAAGCAGATAAAATGATTTTGAAACCACTAAATGGTTTTGGTGGTTCTGGTGTTATCCTTATTGAAAAATCGGCTATGAGTAATATTAATTCGTTACTCGATTTCTATATAACTAATAGTGATGGCACGTCCAGTTATGTGATTCTGCAAGATTATATTGAAGGCGCAGATCAGGGCGATGTGCGCATTTTACTTTTAAACGGAGAACCTGTTGGTGCCATGAAACGTGTTCCAGGAAATGACGACCACCGTTCTAACGTATCTGCAGGTGGCAGTGTGGAAAGACATTCCTTAACTAAAGAAGAAAAGGCGCTCTGTAAGCAAATTGGGCCTAAATTAGTAAACGATGGCCTTTATTTTGTAGGGATTGACGTGATTGGTGGAAAGCTGGTTGAGGTTAATGTAATGTCTCCCGGTGGTATTACATATATTAATAAAGTGTACAAATTAAAAACTAAAATAGAGGAGAAGGTGATTGACTTTTTAGAAATGAAAGTGGTTGACAAACTTCAGGCTTTTGATAGACGTACGCGACTGCGTAAGGCAGTTGAAGATGCTTAATTCAGCTATCAGTCTCAGTTTTCAGTACATCATTATTTTTATATGTCGAAGTGAGGCATGATTGAGACATCTCATAATTTAGCTTTAAGATTACCAGTTTACGCATTATGAACATCACACTAACATCGCCGCTAGTTTCCGCTAAATGGCTTCATGAACATTTAGAAGCCGAAAATCTAATTGTATTAGATGGCACTATTGCCAAAACTTTTGATGCAATGTTGTTACAAATTCCTAAGGCACGCTTTTTCGATATCAAGCACAAATTTAGTGATACGTCTAATACGTTTCCTAGTGCTTTTCCTTCGGAAATTCAATTTCAAAAAGAAGCTCAGAATTTAGGTATTAATAATGATAGCGCTATTGTGGTTTACGATGATAAAGGCATTTACTCTAGTGCTAGGGTGTGGTGGTTGTTTAAAGCATTTGGGTGTAATAATGTAGCTGTTTTGGATGGTGGATTTCCTGAATGGCAGAAACATAATTTCCCAACCGAATATATGAGCGCGTATAATGGTGAAAAAGGAGATTTTACAGCCAGATTACAACCAAATTATATGTTGTTTTTTGATGATATTCAAAAAGCTTCAAAATTAAAGACACATAAAATAATAGATGCGCGTTCTTCGGCCAGATTCAATTGTGAAGTCTCGGAACCTAGAGCAGATTTAAGGCGAGGTACCATTCCAAATTCTGTAAATTTACCGTTTACCGATTTACTTGAAAATGGAACATTTAAATCAAAAAAAGAAATTGCCAAAGCGTTTTATATGCTAGCAGAACAAGATGATCCGTTGGTGTTTTCTTGTGGTTCAGGAATTACTGCCTGTGTATTAGCATTGGGTGCAGAAATTTCAGGGTATACTAACATTTCAGTATACGATGGCTCGTGGACAGAATATGGAACTTTAACTTCAGGAGATATGCAACAACCTAAAACATGGACGAAAGATGAATTATTGGCTTACATTCTTATGTATGTGTCACATTCAGATTTAAATGAATCCAAAGAAGAGAAAGATTATATTTTAAGTCGTGTAAACAAGGATGTATTTAACCGCGTTTACCCAAAATTTGAAAAGGATAATGATTACCAAAACATTCAAAATATCATAGAAGCTGTTGAAGCTCATGATTACTTTAGAAACGATTTAGCGGATTTATTTGCAGATATAAAATTGATGGCTTTTGCTGATGGCGATTTTGCTGAAATGGAAAAAGCCGTGTATTCAAATTTGAAACGCATTTTAAAGGATGGTTAAGTTTTTTAAGGGTGTTTTTCCATCGTTTTTCATCAAAATCGGAGTGATTTTTTTTGTTAGTTGTGCTCCCTACGCTTTAAAGCAAAATAGAAGTAAACAATGTGTGAAAAATTATGAGAATGATTTTGCATACATAAAAGAAGTTGATTTTAAAATTATTTCTGGAAGAGATACTATCATTTGTACTGAAGTTAGGTATCAATGTTGCGCGAGTGCTTTGTACACAAGAACAATAATGAATGATAAATATGGAAAGTATCATAGGTCTTTAATATTCGAAGATTCTAGTGTAGAATTACTGATTTGGGAAAACATCAATTTGCTTAGTAATAATAAAAGATATAGTGTAGCTGCATTTGGCGCAGAAAATACCATTGATGATATTTTTTGTTCTGTAATGGTATTTGATAAAAATGGTGAAGATGTTTTGAAATATGACTCTGAAGAAAAACAGGAAATAATTAACTTTTTTGCTCAGAACATAAGAAAGGAGGGTAAGAAATAGTAATGGTTTACTCAATATAATTGATAAGCAATAAAAGAAAATATGGAAAGGTTTACAATAGAAGAAATTATAGATAATATATGTAATTTAAAAACCTTTGAAGCCGTGTCATCAGATTATTCGTTTACCATAAAAATTGACGAATATGTGCCATATGCCTGTGCAGCGATTCACGACGGACATCAATTTAGAAAAGAGCTATGGGATAATTGTATTCATACCGAATACGAGCGTTGGTACGAAGAAGATCCAGAAACAAAAGCCATGGTGCAAAACCATCCTATTGTAATTTCCGGTTGCGATTCCCGTTTTGAATACGATTTAAACCGAGCGCCCGAAGATGCTGTTTTTGAAACCGCTTGGGGAAAGCAATTGTGGCACAAACCGCTTTCCGAAGAAATGAAAGCAAAAAGTTTAAACAAACATGCAAATTTTTATAAAGTGGTGCATGCTCTCATAAGTACTTTAGAGCAAAAATTTGGCTTTTGTACGGTTTACGATATGCATAGTTACAATTGGAAGCGTTGGGATAGGGAAGTGCCAACATGGAATTTAGGAACAAGCAATGTGGACAATGAGCGATTTGGAAGTGTTATTGAAGATTGGCGACAAAGTTTATCTGAAATAGAGTTGCCGTATGGTATTAAATCAACTTCAAAAATCAATGATACGTTTCAGGGCAATGGTTATTTTCTCAAATACATTACCAAAACCTTTAAAAATACCTTAGTTTTGGCAACCGAAATTGCAAAGGTATATTGCGATGAATACGAGCAAGTTATATTTCCAGAAGTCGTTACAACTGTGGAGGAAGCCTTAAAAACTCGCATCCCAAAGCATGCTGAAGCGGTTTATAACATATTTAAAGGGTGAAAATGATGGTTGACAATAGTACAAGTACAAAAACACTATTAGAAATAGATAAAAACATTGATATGCTCGTGAAGCAAATCGAGTTGTTGAGCTATGTGAACCCTACGAATATAGAAGAAGAAAAAGAGCGTTTTTTTGCGTCTAAATACTTAACCGATCCTGTTTTTAAATATCCCAACATTAATTTCGATAAGTTTAAACTTCACAGAAAGTTGTTTACACAACCACTGGAATGTATTGAGGATACTGAAATTAGGGATTTGTACGAAGATATTATTTATTTCTACTCAGGTTTAATCCAGTGCATTGAAAATATTGGTAATGGCAAGGATTTTTACTTTAATAGTTTGCACTGTTTTGGTACACCAACAGAAAACGATGTGGAAAATGCAAAGTTTATTTTGCATTTTGAAGACGAGAATAGGGAAGTAGCACAGTTCCAACCAAAATATAGCGCTGAGGCATCTGAGGTGTTTTTTAAAGAATTTTCCAAAAAATACGATTTTAGTTATCATATAGAGTATTCCGATAAAATTTCGGCCATTGCTATGGTGCTTAATAACATTAAAACTCTAGTGCTAAACACCAATCATACCTATTCGGACAATGAAATTGCTGTATTAACCAATCATGAAATTGGGGTGCATATGGTGACCACTATGAATGGTTTGCTGCATCCGTTGAAAATATTTTCTCATGGCTTTCCAAATAACGAAGAAACACAAGAAGGGCTAGCGGTGTTTTCAGAATATATGAGTAATAATTTAACCATTACCCGATTAAAGGAACTCGCATACCGCGTTATTGCTGTGGATAGTTTAGCAAAAGGCTATCCCTTCTCTAGAACTTTTAGGATGTTGCATAATAATTATGATTTAGACAGGGAAAGCGCATTTTACATTACGCTTAGGGCGCACCGTGGCGGAGGCTTTACCAAAGATTATTTGTACTTATCCGGACTTAAAAAAATCTATGATTATTACCATTCTGGAAAGGATTTAAGTTTGTTGCTTACCGGAAAAGTGTCTTTAGATTATGCAGATGAAATTCAATCTTTAATTGATAAAGGGTTTGCAGTTGCGCCAAAACACATTACAGACGCTTTTGCAGAAAATAAAAACACGAATAGAAAGGTAGATTTTATTTTACGGAGTTTAAAGTAGGTTAACCTTTGTTTTGCTTTCTCTGTTCATTAAATCGACTTTCAATTCTGGTTACAGGATCTTTTTTCTTACCAAAACGTTTATGATATGGAAGAGGTCCATCATACAGGGTATCCACGTCGTCCAACATAATATCTCTAAACCAGTTGTTCAGTTTTTTTAGAAAAGTGAGCATTGAAGAATGTTATAAGTTCTAATTCTAAAATACTCACTTTTAAATAATTTGTAATCGTTTTTATAAATTAATCTTTCTAAACTTAGGATATTTTACAGTATAGCCAAATTTATAAGTATTAGAATTACCTGAGTTAATCTTAGTTTTCCACTTTAAAATACCTTTCTTAGAATTATAATCAGAATTTCCAGAATCAATATCATCTACTTTAATGTCTTTATTTTGGCTTACAGGAATTCTATCTACTATCACCACATCAACTGGAGACGTTTTATTGTTTTTTATTTCAATCTTATAAGATTTCTCTACTATTCTATTATTTCCAATAAAATTAGTTTTCTTAAAGTCGTTCACCGATTTTCTGGTAACTATAACATTGGGATCAATACCTAAAGACACCGTTAAGCTATCTGTATTGGCATATGGGTTAATGGCAGTAACACCAGAATAGCTGTCTTCAAAATAAATATTGGCTTCACCCGGTAATAAGTTTAGTTTTTGCCAATCTCCAATTTTTGCCGTAAGAAATACGTTTTCATTAATTACTGGTGCTGTAAAGTAGGTGAATGAAGCGGGTAACTCAAAATTATCAATTGCAATTACGGTAATATCACCATCAGATGCTATTGTGGCTAATTTTTGAATTTCAAAATTTGTATTTGTTATGCCTTCAGAAATAATATCACCATTAGAGGTGTAGCTTCCCTTTTTAGTAGTGATTATAATTACACCATTTGAGGCTCTGCTGCCATATATATTTGTAGCGTCGGAGTTTTTTAAAACATCTACATGTACAATCATATCTGGGTCAATCTTCTTAAAATCACCCGCACTACTTGGTGTCCCATCTATTACATACAATGGTTCTCCTTTAGATTTTATAGAGCCCACTCCTCTAATTTTTATATTAGATGAACTAGAAATACCTGCAACACTCCCAGAAATAGTATTGTAATTACTTGTGCCATAACCAACCACAACCACTTCATCTAGTTGTGAAACGTCTTCTTGTAAGCTTACATTTATAACGCTAGAATGGATAGGGATGGTTTCAGAACTATATCCAAGATAAGATACTTCTAATGCTTCCCCACCTTTAGCGTCTAATGAAAAATTACCATCAAAATCTGAAGTTGTTCCTATAGTTGTTCCTTTTATCAAAATATTGGCGCCAGGTAATGGCAAACCGCTTGCATCTGTAATAACACCAGTTATGTGTTTTACAAAAGGATTGTGCTTAAAGTCGTATCGTTTGGTGGCATTTTCAGATTTGTAATTACTATACCTGCTTACAAAGTTTAGATATTTGGTATCAATGTTTGGTTTTAAATTGTTTGTGTTAGGATCGTTTGTAGACAATGTAAGTTTTATATTGTCCCAACTTACACCAGTATTTTGGTAAACATGTGCTTTGTAGTTTAATTCAAGCGGTTTATTGATGTCTTTTGCCTTTAAATCATAAACTGGAAACCATCCAGACTTGGAGACGTTGTACTTTATTATCAAATTAAGCTGTTTAGTTGTATTTGATGACAGTTTCACTTTAATTTCTCCGGTTTGTATTTTGTCATCCACATTTAATTCTGCCAATTGGTTTTTAATATCTTGAATTTGCTTTTTGTAATCATTATTCTTTTTCAAAGATTGATGCATTAAACCTTTCAATTCAGTAATACGTTTTCTGTAATATGCTGCAAATTTCTTTAGTTTTTCTAAGTCAACAACTTGATTATCATTACCTAATCTTCTGTTTTCTTCAATAATTTTTATTTCTTGCTCATAACCTTCCATTAAATCTTGCTCTTTTCTGATGGAATCGTTTATGGCATCCATTTCATTTTGAAATTTTGTTACAGCATCCGTTTTGTCAAGTTTATTTATATGGTTAATGGCGTAATTTATAGACAGGATAGAAGCACCATTTAACCCAGAGATCTGAATGCTGTTTTCCTGAATATGTGGCGAAAGCTTAGTGAACGAAAATTCAGTTGTTCCCTGTGGCAAATTAATCTTTGAATGTCTTGTAACCTGAGCACCGTCCACAAAAACAGTCACTGCTTTTACTGAAGATTTAGTAGGATTTGTAGGGTTGGCAAAAATAAAAGAAGAGCTAAATACGAATAGGAAAAATAGATATTTCATGATTAGTTATTTAAAGTTTAGGTTAAAACTAATCAGCAAATAACTTTTATGAAAAGTAAAATGAGTGAACCCTATTTTTTAAGCGGTAGCACACTAGAATGAATGAGTGAAATTAAACATATATTGTTATTACACCATCAATAATTTCAAATACCTTGTTCTCGATTTGAAGGTTAATAAGTTCTCCAAAATCACAACAATCATTGGAGGTTGGAAGAGATGTATCAAATGAAATCAACAAATTAGTATCTGGTTCAATACTAATTTTAACGGTATCAGTATTGCTAGGTTTTTGTATGATTAGTATACCAGTGTTTTTATCAATATTGAAGTCTAAAGCAAGAGCAGATGAATTTTGAATTGAAATAGTTGCTTTATCAATCATATTTGATAATAAAAAGCTCTCTTTTGAAGCGTCATCAATCAAATTAACAATAATTCCTGCTTCTAAACAAGATACTGCTGAGCAATCAACTTCATTTTTATCACATGATAAAAGAAATGTAAATACAAGAATATAGATTAGTTTTTTCAAAAGAAATGTGTTTTCTAAAAGATGATGAAAACTAAAAAAGGTTGCGTATGAAAAGCAAGCGAAAAAACAACTACTCCAAAAACTTACGCTTTAGCTCGGGTGTAGGAATCATACAGGCATCTTTTTTACCATACCATCTGTAACGATTTTTAGCGACAAAATCGTAAACCCAATTGCTCATAAACGGTGGGATAATTAAAAAAACACTTAGCATATTTGTTGGAAAACCAAGTTTAGAAGCGACTTTTAAAGCAGCAGTACTTTTTGAAACAACACCTTCCTCGGGTGTATAAAGTAAAATAGAATCTACTTTAGACGTATCGATATTAAAATATTTGATAATTTTTTCTCCAGTTTCGCTTTGCAACGGAGCAAACATAAAACGGTTTTTTTTATCATGTTTTATTACAAACTGCACAGAGGTATTGCAAAGGTTACAAACACCATCAAAAAGTATTAACTGTTTATCCTTGGGTACACCAAAAGTCATGTTGCAAAGATACACCCTTTACAATTCACTTAAAAATTGGTTGAGGTCGGTTTCCTTGGTAAGGTTTAGCTTTTTCTTTAAACGGTATTTACTTTTTAAAACACTTTCTGGTAATACATTTAGCATAGAAGCGATTTCCTTTGTAGAGAGGTTCATACGTAAAAACGAAGCTAAACGCATTTCTTTTTCAGTGGCATCAGGATATATATCTTTTATTTTGTGGTCAAAGTTGTTGTGTACCTCAGAAAAGTAAGATTTAAAAACTTCCCAGTCTTTATCTTCAGCACTTTCCTTTTTCAGGAGCATTACAATACGCCTAAACTCTACTTTAAATAATTCAGGAGAACGTTTTATTTTTTCCAAATTATCTTTTAACTCTTGAATAAAGGTGTTTTTCTGAACCAAATGTAAGGTTTGTGATGCTAGTTCTTTTTTCTTAAATTCAATCTCCTGCTTATATATTTCCTCTTGTTTTTCACGTTCTATTTTATTTTTTTTCATGCGCTGTTTAAAGCTGAAATAGAGGAGTCCAGAAATAACAAAAAATGAAAACATACCAATGCCGTAAAGGGTTTTTGTTAGTTTATCGTTTTCTGCTTGAGCATTTAAAGTTTCTATTTCTTTCTTTTGAAGGGCGATTTCTGTCTCTTTTTGTTCGGTCTCATAAATAGCCTTTAATTCCTCTATTTGTTGGGTTTTTTTTGTAGTAAATAAGCTGTCGTTTATAGTTTGGTATAATTTTAAAAACTCAAGCGCATCATTATTTTTATTGAGACCTTCTAAAAACATTGAGCGGTTTTTATATAAATCTGCAAGATGCCTCATGGCACCTAATGACTTTGCAATATCAATTGCTTTGGCATTATGTTTTAGAGCTGAATCATAGTTTTTATTCCTGAAGTCAATTTTTGAAAGACTCACTAGAGCGTTAACCATTCCTAATTTTAAATTTGCTCTTTCGGCTATCTCTTTCGCTTCTATCAAAATAGGTGTTGCTTCTGTGTAGTTACCTTGTAAGCGCTTTATGTCTCCTAGGTTATGAAGAGCGTTGGTTATCCCAAGATTATCTTCTACCTTTTTTGCCTTTTCCACCGCTAAATTGAAGTAGTTTTCGGCAGATGTATAGTCGTTTATATTTTGATAAGAAATCCCGAGAGAATTATAGGTGTAAGCTGCATAAAACGTTTCTTCATAGCGTTCATAAATTTCTAAAGCTTCCTTAAAATATGTAATGGACGATTCGTGATTTTCTAAACCGCTTTCTATGTCGCCAATTTGTTTCAGCGCATCTGCTTTTCTGGTTTCATGATTTATAGATTTAAAGGCTTCCAAGGCCTGAAATGCATAAATAAGTGCTGTTTTAAAATTTGCCTTTTCAATATAGATGTTAGCCAACGAAACGTATTGTGCTCCAAGAAATTTTGTTTTAGAATCTCCTTCCTTTTCATGGGTTTTTATAAGCTCAATATTTTCTTTGGTTATCGCAATAGCGTTATCTAAATTACCGTTACTACTTTCAATAGAAGACAAAGAGTGGTTAACAAAAATTAAACCTCGAGTACTATTAGCTGCTTTAAAATATGTTTTCGCTCTATCATAATAAAAATATGCCGAATCGTTTTCAGACCTGTTGGCAAAATAATCTGCAATATGAAGGTTGCCTACAGCAATTCCCTTGGTATAGTTAATTTTTTTTGAAATTGCTAATTCCTGTTGGGCGTACTTTTTAGCTTCCTCTGGTTCAGAAAACATAAGCTTTTCATGCAATCGTGTTAAAATCATCACCTTAACAGAATCGTCTTCTTTTCTATTGGTAAGTTCAGTTTTTAAGCTATCTATAAGTTTCGTGTTTTGGGAAAATGTAAATAGAGTAGTTAGACAAAAAGCGGAAATTAAGAATAAACGGTAATTTTTCATTGTCGTGTTAATTAGCTTTTGCTAAGTTAAATATTATATTACCTCATATTACAAGAGGCTACTTTTACTAAAAAGCGCTTGTCCATTGCTTGTCCATGTTTTTGATATTCTTTTGATTACTCGAAATAATTATAAAATATTGAAAATCAATAACTTAAATTTATTTATTTTAATTTTGAAATAGGCTTGTCCTGTTAAAAAAGGAGCTAAATTTACAGTGGTTGTCCCCTTTTTGTCCACCTAAAAAATTAGATTCTAGGTGTTTTCATAGTTAGTTTCGAAGTGTTGAATCAATAAAATATAACATTATGAAAACACAGCTATTAACAATTAAAACATTTTTTAAAGCAATACCTATGGTCGCTTTAATTGCAATTTTTGGGTGCAGTACCGAAGAAACTACATCAGGTCCAGCAGTTAATCCAGAGGCAACTGAAATTTCTGATCTAATATCTAGTTTAAGTTACGACGCAAGTGCAATGCTAAATGTTAAAAATACTGGAGGTGCACCCAAAGAACGCACGGTTACAAACACTAAGAACACACAAACTACACCAAGCATGGGCAGTTACGACGAATGTGAAGAAAAGTTCTATACATTAGAGGCCAACTTTGATGATGTGGCCATATTACGGCCAACAAATGGTATTATTTGGCCGGGGGCATTGGTTTATGGAAATAAAGATATGTTGGACGGTATGCCCAACCCGATAACTTTAGACAGGTCTCCTGTAACATTGCGTATTGATTTACCAGGAATAGGCGCACAAGGGACTTTGGTAGTCGAGAATCCACGAAACTCCAATATACAGACCAGTATAGATAAAGCGCTAGAGTGGTGGAATGCTAATGCCTACGAAGAAGGCTATGTAAATGCATCTAATTCCAGCTATCAGGCCAATACATCTTATTCTTCAAAACAATTAAGTTTAGATGTAGGTTTAAATGTAGAATGGGCTAATGGTTCGGTAGCTTCACAATTGGAGTACGAATCTAGTACTACAAAACGTGTTGCTGCAATGGTTTACAAACAGGTATTTTATACTGTAACTATGGATACTCCAAAAACACCTGCAAGCGTATTTGGTGCAGATGTAACGTTTAGTGAAGTGGATGCCGCTATCGGTTCAGATACGCCTCCAGCTTACATCAATTCCGTTTCTTACGGACGCATTATTATGTTTAGAATGGAAACTACTGATATGAGAAAATCCATCGATTTAGATTTGGTACTGGAATATGCTACAGGAGCGGCAAATGGCTCGGGAAGTGTAAATTCAGAATATGATGAAGTACTTAAAAAATCAAGTATCACTGTTGTAACTATAGGGGGAAATGCTGAAGTTGCTTCAGAAGCAGTAAATGCCGATGGTTTTGCCTCTTTAAAACACATCATTACTGGTGAAAACGCAGTTTATAGCAGAAACAATCCGGGCGTTCCGATTGCATATACAGTTAGATATTTAAAGGATAACACTTTTGCTAAAATGGGTTATACAACCGATTATAAAATTAAAGATTGCAGTACAAAAGCTTTTTCGCATGCCAATGCATTTTTAGATAATAATATTGGTCAAGATGTTCGTTTTCGTTTTAAGTATAAAAAACAGGGGTCAAACGCTATAGATTATACCAATTGGCAAAAGGTAAAGAAAAACGATGCCCCACCTGCCATAAGACCTCCAAGTGGCGCACATGATGTAAAGGTGCAATTTGAGGTTTGGGATATAACGTGGAAACATATGGGGGAGTTTAATGAAGGGTATTTGTACAGCGATAAAAAATTTGAAGCATATTGTTCCAAGAGATTTGCAGGTATTTGCACGGAGGTTTCAGTAAGGCGAGATTAAATTTATAGTTAATTTGCATAGTTAATACAGTCGGTGCCTAAAGTTGTGATTCAACAGCTTGGTGCTGGCTGTTATTTTTAATTATGTTCTGTTTTTACTTTATACAACGTTACCTGTGCTGCTTTCTCGTAGTCGTCATGCCATCCAAAATAATTACCCGTCTTAAAGTAGTTTTCGTGTATATAACCATTACCAACATAATCATATACCAAAGTATAATCTATATTTATACTCTTTGCTTCACAAACTAACCCATAGTAAAATTTACCATTTTCAATTTTTATTTTGAAGGTGAAAATGTCGTTACCAACTTCTGCGATGTTAATTTTATCATCAAAAGCACTAGTCCATGGTTTTCCAGAATCTGGTTTGGTATAGTAATCTATTTGTATGGTGCCGCTATTCCATCTAATTTTAACGGTGGCCGGATTACCTGAAATGCCAGCAGATTCTTTACCATGAATTTGCGCTACAATAGTTTTACCGTTACCTTCAACATAATCTACTTTTAACGTAGTTTCTAGGATATGAGTGCCAGTAGCCATTGACCAATTATCAGCTGTAGATTGTACGCCTCTCCAAAATTCACGTAATTCGGTACGGCAGTACTTATCGCCTAACGGAGACAGACCAGATGTAGTAAATCCAGTAAATTTGGTGTACATGGTGTAGCTATCATCGTTGTTTTTATAAAAGTATTTTGAGGCTTGCTCACTTAAATTATCTTTTACAATGTCTTGGTAAAAAATAGATGTAGCGCTACCATCACCTCTATTTAGAGGCACCGATAAATACCAATTTTGCCACTTTATGTTGGGAACTTCTTCCGGAGTTTCTTCCTCTTCTATTTCCTCTTCAATAATAGGGGTGTCTGAATTAGAACTACAATTGGAAAAAAGAATAAAACAACTTATGAATATTATAAGGCAACTTTTTTTCATTCTATTTTTTTATAAATATAGCTAAAAATTGGTTAACCAATTTGTCCTAAGTTACTTTTTTGCCTCAACAAGTTCCAGTAAATCTAGTGACACATTAGTTGTAAACATACCATAATTCACATTGGCCTTGTTTTTTTCAATGCTATCAATACTACCAATGGCTCTACCATCATGCATGCGTACACGATCGCCAACTTTAAGAATAGGTTTTGGTGGTTCTGGTTTTTCTTTTTCCTTTTGTTTAGCAGCTTTCTTTTTTTGGCGAATTACATTTACCTTCTTTTCAGCCTCTTGTTTTACCTGTTGCTCTTTTGCCTTTTGTGCACGCTTCTGTTTAGCCGAAACCTTTTTACGCTTAGAATTTTCAATTTGCACCAATTTAAATAGTTCTGCCATCAACTCACGCTTTTTATGGTTTTCGAAGTATTTTTCGGCAATATCATTTACTTTTTGTCCTAAGTAAATTAAGCGTTGATTACTATCGTATAACTCTTGATAGCTTTCCAATTTTTTTTGAACTTTAGCATTAATTTCTTCTAGCTTATCGGCTTCCTCGCTTTTCTTTTTTTCGTTTAGCTTTAAGGATTGCCCTGTTTTTTCCAGTCGAGAGCGTTCCTTTTGAAGTTTCGCAATTGTGGCATCAAAACGAATTTTACTACGTTCAATTTTCTTCTTGGCTCGATTAATTAATGAATACGGAATACCATTTTTCTGTGCCACTTCAAATGTAAAACTACTACCAGCTTGTCCAACTACCAATTTAAACATAGGTTCTAGCGAACGCTCGTTAAATAGCATGTTTGCGTTTATCATATATGGTAATTCGGTAGCAAGAATCTTAAGGTTAGAATAGTGCGTTGTGATGATACCAAAAGCTTCCCGATGGTAAAATTCTTCTAAAAAAGTTTCGGCAAGAGCGCCACCAAGTTCAGGATCACTTCCTGTACCAAATTCATCAATTAAAAAGAGGGTGTTTTTGTTACACTTCCTAAGGAAATAGTTCATCTGCTTCAAGCGGTAGCTATATGTGCTCAAATGGTTTTCAATGGACTGGTTGTCGCCAATATCGCTTAAAATTCTGTCGAATAAACAAACAGTACTGCGCTCGTGCACAGGAATTAACATGCCACTTTGTAGCATAACTTGCAATAGTCCTACAGTTTTTAAGGTGATACTTTTTCCTCCAGCATTTGGGCCAGAAATTACAATAATTCTACTGTCTTCTTTTAAAGAAAGAGTTTGCGGAAACGTTTTTTCCTTCTTTTCTAAATTATTTAAATAGAGTAGTGGGTGGTACGCATCACGGAGATACATACTTTTATCTTCAGAAATTTCGGGAAGAATGGCATTCATCGATTTGGCATACTTCGCTTTTGCTGAAATCACATCAATATCAATCAAAAATGATTGATAGTCTTTAAGAAGTGGTAAAAACGGGCGCATAAAATCGGTGACTTCTTTTAAAATCCTTACAACCTCTTCTTTCTCTTCATACTCTAAATTATTGAGTTCTCTTGTGTATTGTAATGTTGTTTCAGGTTCAATATAAACAATGCTTCCTGTTTTGCTACCGCCCATAATAGCGCCCTTTACCTTACGGCGATACATGGCCTTTACTGCCAGCACTCTGCGGTTTTCAACTACTGATTCTCGAATGTCATCTAAATACTCAAGGTTGTGATACGTATTTAATGCCGAGGCAAAACTTTGGTTAATCTTGCCTTTTACCTTATTTAGAGATTTTCGTAATTCGTATAAAGTGTCGGATGCATTATCCTTTATATCACCAAACCTATCAACTATAGCATCTACTTTTTCAATTACAACTTTAGTAACCTCAATATGAGCCGCAAATGCATTCAGATTTGGATAATATTCTTCAAACTTTTTTAAAAACGTAACGATGCTATTCACGGTTAAAGACATTGCAACTATTTTCTTCAATCCATGAACTTCTAGAAAAGTATTTTCAATATTTAAAAGCTGAATTTCTTTTGAAATAGTATCAAACCCATGGTTAGGTATGCGATTATCATTGTAAAAAGACGATACATATTCATTGGTGAGATGAAGCGCAAACTGCAAATCTTCCTTTGTTTTTAAAGGAGAAATTTTTAAAGCAGATTGGTTTCCAAGAGGCGTAATGCACAACTCGCTAATCTGCTGTAGCACCGTTGGGAATTCTAAATCTTGTAATGTTTTTTCGTGAATGTGTATCATTCTTTTTTTAATGCAATTCTTTTTCTAAGATTGCAAAGTTAAGTAATCTGCTGTATTAACATTATTTAAAGAATCGTTAGATTTGCCAAAAATGCTAAAGCTGAGTTAAAAAGTAAATATGTTGTAACAATTTTACTTTTTTCAGACTAACGAATAAAATAGAAAATAATGAATTTTATAAAAAGAGTATTATCAACAGTTATTGGGATTTTTGTGTTTTTGGGCCTATGTTTCTTCGGGTTAATCATCATAGGTGCTTTGTTTGGAGGGTCTTCAGAGGACGTGGTACAAGTAAAGTCTAACTCTATTTTAGATTTAAAGCTGGATTTCCCCATACAGGACTATGCAGGTAAAACCATTTATAAAGAATACCCATTTTTAAATGAAGATGACAAAAATGGCTTGTTCAATTTGGTGGATGCTATAGAATATGCTAAAACGGATGATAAAATAAAGGGTATTTCAATAGAAAATAATTTTATCATGGCAGGTATTACCCAAACCAAAACCTTACGCGATGCCTTATTGGATTTTAAAGCATCAGGGAAATTTATTGTCGCGTATGCCGACATCTACACCCAAAAAGATTATTACTTAAGTTCGGTTGCCGATACGGTATATATCAACCCCGTTGGAATGATGGAATTTAAAGGCTTATATACAGAACGCTTGTATTTTAAAGATTTTCAGGAAAAATCTGGTATAAAAATGGAAGTGGTACGCCATGGAAAATATAAAAGTGCGGTTGAGCCATTTCTAGAAAATGAAATGAGTGACAATAATCGTGAGCAGATTTCAGTATATCTAAACGGCCTTTGGTCTGAGATTAAAAAAGAAGTTTCAGAAGCTAGAAATATTCCAGTGGAACAATTAGACGTAATTGCAGATAGCTTATTGGCAAGAACACCAGTACTGGCAGTAAAATCTAATTTAGTCGATAAAATTGCCTATTACGATGAATACGTAAATGATTTAAAAGATGCTGTAGGTATTGCCCAAGATAAAAAACTGAATTATGTATCTGTTGAAGATTATGCAAAATATGTAGCGCCTAAGTTAAGAACTAAATCTAACCAAAATAGAATTGCTGTAATTTATGCCGAAGGCGATATTATGTATGGTGAGGGGAGAAAAGGTATTGTAGGTCATGTTACAATCAACGAATCTATTAAAAAGGCTAGAGACGATGATAAGGTGAAAGCTATAATTTTACGTGTAAATTCCCCTGGTGGAAGTGCATTGGCAAGCGAATTGATTTGGCGTGAAATTGAGTTAACTAAAACAATAAAACCCGTTATTGTTTCTATGGGTGACGTGGCAGCATCTGGTGGATATTACATAGCAACAAATGCGGATAAAGTTTTTGCTGAACCTACAACAATTACAGGGAGTATAGGTGTGTTTGGAACTTTGCCAAACTTTAAAAACCTTGCTGATAATATGGGTATAAACGCTGAACAAGTAGTAACCAATACCAATGCAGTAACCTATAGTATTTTTGAACCTTTAAGTGAAAACCAACACAAGTACATAAAAGAAGGTGTTATTGATGTATACAGCCTGTTTACAAAACGTGTTGCCGAAGGACGAAATTTAACCGCTGAACAAGTTGAGGAAATAGCTCAAGGTCGTGTTTGGACTGGAAATGATGCGTTAGAGAGAGGTTTGGTAGACGAATTAGGCGGTTTAGATTTGGCACTTAAATATGCTGCTGAGGCTGCTGAGATTGAAGATTACAACATTCGAGAATACCCAATATTTGAAAGAAATCTTGACGAGATGTTAGAAACCTTTGGACTAGCAAAAGCAAAAGAGCAAATTTTAGCTGAAGAACTCGGAGAAGAAAACTATAAACTCATTAAAGAGGTAAAACGTTTGTCCCAGAAAAAAGGTGTACAGTTGTTGTTTCCTTTTAGTACGGAGATAAAATAAGAAATTCCTGCGAAAGTAGTAATCTCAAAATAAACCAAAGGAGGCTTTCATGGAGGAAGCCTCTTTTTTGTAGTAAGTTCGTTTTAAAAATATTAAACTTGCAAAACCCCCAAATTAAAGGGTTTTTCTATAGGGGCATGATTAGCAGCCTCAATACCCATAGAAATCCAAGTTCTTGTGTCTAAGGGATTAATTACAGCATCTGTCCAAATTCTTGCAGCAGCGTAATAAGGAGAAACTTGATTATCATAGCGGTCTTTTATTTTATTGAATAGTGCTTCTTCTTTTTCAGGAGTAATTTTTTCACCTTGTTTTTCTAGTGATGCTTTTTCTATTTGCAATAAAACTTTTGCAGCGGAATTTCCACTCATTACAGCAAGTTCTGCACTAGGCCATGCGAAAATTAATCTTGGATCATAAGCTTTCCCACACATGGCGTAATTACCTGCACCATAACTATTCCCAATGATTACAGTGAATTTTGGCACCACCGAATTGCTAACGGCATTAACCATTTTAGCACCATCTTTAATAATACCAGAATGTTCACTTTTACTACCTACCATAAATCCTGTAACATCTTGGAGAAACACTAAAGGAATTTTCTTTTGATTACAATTGGCAATAAACCGTGTAGCTTTATCAGCGGAATCGTTGTATATCACACCACCAAACTGCATTTCAGTCGGTTTCGTTTTAGAGCCTGTGGTTTTTACAACCTGACGTTGATTTGCTACAATACCAACAGCCCAACCATCAATTCGCGCATAGCAAGTTATAATCGTTTGTCCGAAACCCGCTTTGTATTCTTGGTATTCTGAATTATCCACTAATCGTTTGATGATTTCATACATGTCGTATTGGTCCGCACGACTTTTTGGAAGAATACCAAAAATATCTTCAGGGTTTTCGGTTGGTTTTTTTGCTTCAATTCTATTAAATCCAGCCTTATCGTAATCACCTATTTTATCAACAATGTTTTTTATTTTATCTAAAGCATCTTTATCGTCTTTGGCCTTATAATCGGTAACACCAGAAATTTCACAGTGCGTTGTTGCGCCTCCTAAAGTTTCATTATCTATAGTTTCACCAATGGCCGCTTTTACTAAATAACTTCCTGCCAAAAATATACTCCCAGTTTTATCAACTATTAAAGCTTCATCGCTCATAATAGGAAGGTAGGCACCACCTGCAACACAACTTCCCATAACAGCAGCAATTTGGGTTATGCCCATACTACTCATTACTGCGTTGTTTCTAAATATGCGTCCAAAATGTTCCTTGTCAGGAAAAATTTCATCTTGCATGGGTAGATATACGCCTGCAGAATCTACCAAATAAATAATTGGCAATCGGTTTTCAATAGCTATTTCTTGTGCGCGAAGATTCTTTTTCCCTGTAATGGGGAACCAAGCACCAGCTTTAACAGTAGCGTCGTTAGCCACTACAATACATTGCTTGCCTTTAATGTAGCCAATTTTTACCACGACACCTCCTGAGGGACAACCACCATGTTCTGCATACATATCTTCTCCAGCAAACGCAGCGATTTCTATGGACTTGGCTTTAGCGTCCAATAAATAGTCAATACGCTCTCTAGCCGTAAGTTTGCCTTTGCTGTGTAGCTTTTCTATTCGTGATTTTCCGCCACCTAAACTTACTTTAGCTAAGCGTTTGTTAAGTTCAGAGACTAATAATTTATTATGATCTTCATTTTTATTGAAGTTGATATCCATAGGTGTTTTTATTTGTACACGAATTTACAAAACCAATTCCTGTATAAAAAGTGAATAATTTGTTAAAATATATAACATGGAAATATATTCCTTGGAATATAAAATTATAAATACTATCTTTGAAGTCAAATAAAGAACAATATGAAAAAGATTATAACATTTGCAGGGAGTAATAGTAAAACCTCAATAAATAAGCAACTAGCCGTTTATGCTTCAAGTTTAGTTGAAGATGTAGACGTAGAAGTTTTAGATTTAAATGATTTTGATTTGCCGTTATACGGTATAGATTTAGAAAGTGAAAAGGGTATTCCAGATGATGCGCATCGATTTTTAAATTTGATAAAATCATCTGATGGTATCGTACTGTCTTTAGCAGAGCACAACGGTGCTTATTCGACTGTATTTAAGAATTTGTTCGATTGGATGTCAAGAATAGAAGGTAAAACTTTTTTTGGAAAACCAATGTTGTTGATGGCAACATCTCCGGGGCCTAGAGGAGGAGCTTCAGTTTTAGGTATCGCACAAGACCGTTTTCCAAGGCATGAGGCTAATATAGTTGAGGTGTTTTCGTTACCATCGTTTGGTGATAATTTTTCAGATGGAAAAATTGTTAATTCGGAATTAGATGAAGAATTAAAAGAAAAGGTAGGAACCTTTAAATCAACTTTATAATTCACAACTGCGACTGAAAACTAAATACGAAAGATGGGTGATTTATCAAAAGATATAAATTCTACGTTTGCAAATAATAGGGTTAAGGCTTTATTAAATATTATCTATACATCAAATTGGATAATGAGTCATCAAAATGAGTTTTTTAAGGCATACGGTATTTCTCCCCAACAATACAATATTTTAAGAATTTTAAATGGAGCAAACGAGCCATTGAACGTGCAAACCATTAAAGATAGAATGATAGAGCGTTCGCCTAACGCAACACGGCTAATGGATAAATTATGTGCTAAAAGTTACATTGAACGTTGTCCTTCAGACCATGACAGACGTGTTGTAAAAATTGCTATAACCAAAGAAGGAAAGACCTTTTTAGAGTCCATACCAAATGATTTCAATAGAGATTTGTTGAAGAATTTGAGTGAAGAAGAAGCAGAACAATTAAGTAATCTGCTTGATAAAATGCGATAGTCGTGTTTTTTTAATCCAATAGTTTCCATGGAAACTAATATAAAGTAATTATTATGAAATTTAATACCATAAAAACAGTAGGGCGAAGCGATTTCGTAAATATGGGACCGATACGATTAAGGCAACCCATACCTACAAGAACTATAGATTCTATAGACCCATTTATATTATTGCACCATTACGGCCCTTATGAAATCTCAGAACGAAATAATCCGTTTGATTTAGGCCCTCATCCACATCGCGGTTTTGAACCAATAACCTTTTTGGTGCAAGGGGAACAACTGCATAGAGATTCACTTGGAAATGAAAGTGTGGTAAAAGCAGGTGATGTACAGTGGACAACAGCAGGTAGAGGCATTATTCATGCAGAAGCACCAACAAAGAGCTTCGTGCAAAAAGGAGGTGTACTTGAAGGTATTCAGTTATGGTTGAATTTACCCGCTGAAAAGAAAATGATGGAAGCCAATTATCAACATGTGACGAATGAAGATTTTAGAACGGTTGCATCAGATGATAAGAAAGTAAACATTCAAATAATAGCCGGAGAATTAGAAGGGGTTTATGGGCGTATAAAAACACAGACTTCTGTAAACGCTTTTATTATAGATGTTGACACTGGTGGACGTTATGAGATTGAAGTTCCTAAATTACACCAATCGATGATTTATTTGTTGAAAGGTGATGTTACTATAAATGAATTGGAATCTTTAAAATTGAATGAGAATCAACTAATTCAGTTTAACCAAGATGGAGAAGGATTTTCAGTTGAGGCCAATTCAGATAGTAAATTGCTGTTCCTTTCTGGTGAGCCTTTAAACGAGCCGGTAACAACATATGGCCCTTACGTGATGAATACCCAAACCGAGATTATGGAGGCAATGCGTGATTATCAGATGGGGAAAATGGGTTTTCTACCAGCTAATTAATAAATGTAAGTTCAAATGTCCTGATTTTTTAACTGTGATATTTTGAGAATAATTCTAAATAATACATAATATGAACACTATAATTGACAGAGCAGATAGTAGAGGTTTCGCAGACCATGGTTGGTTAAAATCGCATCACACCTTTAGTTTTGCGGGCTACCAAAATCCAAAGCGCATGAATTTTGGGAAGTTACGCGTATTAAATGACGACCTTGTACAGCCTACTATGGGTTTCGGAACACATCCGCACCAGAATATGGAAATCATTTCTATTCCATTAAAAGGTGCTTTATCACATAAAGATAGCATGGGAAATAAACGTGCCATTGAAGTTGGTGAAGTGCAAGTAATGAGTGCGGGTACTGGCTTAACCCATTCCGAATTTAATGACAGCCAAACAGATGAAGTCAACTTTTTACAGCTATGGATTATTCCAGAGGAAATGGGCGTAGCCCCTAATTATGAACAGTGTAAGTTTGATATTTCTGAATGTAAAAATAAGTTACAGACCGTTGTGGCTCCAAAGGACAAAACAGAAGGTGATGCGTTACCAATTAGTCAACAAGCATATATCTACAGAACTGATTTAGATAAAGATAATTCAGTTGCTTTAAAGCCTAAAAATACTGATAATGGTTTTTACATTTTCGTTGTAGATGGTAGTATAGAAGTTTCTGGAAAAAGTTTGAATAAAAGAGATGCTATTGGTGTCTGGGATATTGATAGTGTTGATGTTGCAGCGCATGAAAGTTCGGAAGTAATCATTATTGAAGTTCCTATGAACTAATTTGTTTTATGGATTAATAGCGAAAAAGCACCTAGAAGTAGGTGCTTTTTTTATTTAAAACTACGATATTTGCTTCCAACTAACTAATAATAGAAACATTATGGCGATGAATAAGAATACGGTTTTAGCATGGGCAACCATTTTAATGATTGTTATGGGTGTTGTGTTAATTTTAATGGGCGCATACAGATACGATGATGTAGCAGGTTGGGGCTTTGCAACTGTGGGTATAGGTTTTTTTGCAATAGCATGGGTGTTTAATGCTTTAAAGGGAAGAGTTTAGAGATTTTAGATTTACGAATAACAATTTTAGATTTCCAATTTACCAAAAGTCGATTAACAATTAAAGGTAGCAACAAATAAACGTAAAAGATGAGTGACGATAAAAAGATAATTTTTTCAATGTCTGGTGTTACTAAGACATTCCAAAGTGCAAATACGCCAGTTTTAAAAAATATTTATTTAAGTTTTTTCTACGGAGCCAAAATAGGCATCTTAGGTCTTAACGGTTCTGGTAAGTCTACATTACTGAAAATAATTGCAGGTGTTGACAAAAATTATCAAGGTGATGTGGTGTTTTCTCAAGATTATTCTGTTGGATATCTAGAACAAGAACCACAACTTGATGAGGAGAAAACCGTAATGGAAGTAGTTCGCGAAGGAGCAGCAGAAACCGTCGCTATTCTTGATGAATACAATAAAATTAATGATCAATTTGGTTTAGAAGAGGTGTATAGTGATCCTGATAAGATGGAGAAACTGATGAATCGACAAGCTGAATTGCAGGATCAAATTGATGCCGCTAATGCCTGGGAGCTAGATACTAAGCTAGAGATAGCAATGGATGCCCTACGAACTCCAGAAGGCGATAAGAAAATTAGCGTGTTATCTGGTGGTGAGCGCAGGCGGGTTGCCTTATGTCGTTTACTTTTACAAGAGCCAGATGTACTCCTTTTAGATGAGCCTACCAACCACTTAGATGCAGAATCGGTACATTGGTTAGAGCATCATTTAGCACAATATAAAGGTACTGTGATAGCCGTAACGCATGATAGGTATTTCTTAGATAATGTGGCGGGTTGGATTCTAGAGTTGGACAGAGGTGAAGGTATTCCTTGGAAAGGAAACTATTCCTCTTGGCTAGATCAAAAATCTAAACGAATGGCTCAGGAAGGGAAGGCAGCCTCTAAACGCCAGAAGACATTGGAACGCGAGCTGGAATGGGTAAGGCAAGGGGCAAAAGGGCGCCAAACTAAACAAAAGGCGCGTTTAAAAAACTACGATAAACTAATGAGTCAAGACCAAAAACAGCTTGATGAAAAACTAGAAATATACATTCCTAACGGACCTCGTTTAGGAACTAGTGTAATTGAAGCTAAGGGTGTTGCTAAAGGATATGGTGATAAATTACTGTATGACGATTTAAACTTCAAATTACCACAAGCAGGGATTGTTGGTATTATTGGCCCCAATGGAGCTGGTAAAACCACAATTTTCAGAATGATAATGGGTGAGGAAACCCCTGATAAAGGCGAATTTATCGTTGGAGATACGGCTAAATTGGCCTATGTAGATCAAAAACATTCCAATATAGATCCTGAAAAAACCATTTGGCAAAATTTTAGTAACGAGCAAGAGCTGGTGATGATGGGTGGTAAACAAGTCAATTCAAGAGCATATTTAAGTAGATTTAATTTCTCAGGAAGTGAACAAAACAAGAAGGTGAAATTGTTATCTGGAGGAGAGCGCAACCGTCTGCATTTGGCGATGACCTTAAAAGAAGAAGGGAATGTGTTGCTTTTAGACGAACCTACTAACGATCTTGATGTTAATACGTTACGAGCATTGGAGGAAGGTTTAGAAAATTTCGCAGGATGCGCTGTTGTGATTAGTCACGACCGTTGGTTCTTGGATAGAATATGTACACATATTTTAGCTTTCGAAGGTGATTCTCAAGTGTATTTCTTTGAAGGTAGTTTTTCAGATTATGAAGAAAATAAAAAGAAACGTTTAGGGGGAGATTTGATGCCTAAGCGCATAAAGTACAAGAAACTAGTGAGATAAGTAAAAAAAAAAGCGGCATTTTTAAATGCTGCTTTTTTTTACTCATAAATATGTCCTGAGCCTAATTTGTAATCAACAAGCTCAATGTTATCTATTTCCTTTTTGTTTAAATCAAACGCATGTAACAGTCGGAAATATCTAATACGTTTTTATATTATTAAAAGCGATAGTATAATTATGGGTGAAATTAATAATAAGAGCGCAATCATAGTAGATTTTATTTGTTATCGTACAAATGCCCTTCTCTAAAATCCTTGTAGGCTTTGTTATCATCATCACTTTGTAATGAACCAGACTGTGCTAGCTTATCATTTTCCTTCTTTAGGATGTAAGATTTCCTAACACCTAAAATAAGAAGTATTAGAAAAAACACTACGACCACCGAAAGGATGGTAACAATTTGACTCTGACTTATAAGAAAAGAGATTTTGATTTGAGGTATGTTTAAAAGAAACATGAACTATATGATTTGGGTTAATAGCTTCACAAATATAAAGTTTTTTTGAACTAAAACTCTATAAATGAATAGAATAATCTATTATTTATTAACATATGTTTATTAAAAAGTTAACGATTGTTATATAAATCAATGGTTTTCAATCATTTACTTTGACGTATTCTCTGACAGAATTTTAGGATGAAAAATGAAAACTTATAGTATTTTGTAACAATTATTATTAAAACAACACCTATAATTTACAGACAATTAAATTTTAAAAGTCATCTTTTTTAACGAAATTGCTTGTCCTTAAAAATGTTTAACTTAAAAACACTATACATACCATGTCTGATGATTTTGATTTATTAGAAACCGACTCGAACGAAAAAACCGAAAAAGTAGATGTTAACTGGGGGAAAGCTATTGACACCATGAAATCTAAACTATCGCAAGAGGATGATCCTGAAGTTCGTCAGAAAATATTAAATGCAACATTGGATGATGTCGTACATATGGCAGAAAAGGATAGAACTACACTTTTGGATGCCATTAAAGATTTAACAGATTATCAGGATGAGGTAGGTATCTTGTTCGAGAAGTTCTCATCTTTAAATGCCACTGAGCAAAAGGTGATAGACGATGCACAAAAAGCATTAGAGCGCGCTAGAATTGAATTGGAAGATGCTCAAAAGAAGCCAGATACTTGGTGGAACAACCTTTGGGGGCGCAAAAGTAAAATTGCAAAAGCAGAACAAGCACTTAAGGATGTCGAAAAAACAAGAGCCGCCGCGGATAATAAGGCAAAAGCTATGTTTCAGGAGCGTATTGAAAGTGCAGACGTACAAACACTTTTAAAAGAGTTATCCTATAAATCTCAGGCAGCAGTTACGCGCTTAAAAAACCGTGAAATTGAAATTAAGGAAGTAGAAGATAAATTGCAAGATGCTATTGTTGAAGCCACTAAAAATCATACAAAAGCGCTTGAGAAGAAAAAAGAAGTAGAAGCTAAATTAGAAGAGCAGTATGCGCTTTTAAAACAAGCAAGGCAGGAATTAGAGGATATCGCCGACAAACAATCTGCGGAATATGCTCAAGCTATCGGTAAAGTTACAGAACTTGAGCAAAAAGTAGAGGAATTAGAAGGTTTAAAAAATGCGTATACAACGCTTGCTGCTAGTAAGGATAGTTTTGTACATAAGCATAACTTAACTATTAAAGTGCTAACATCGCTTAGAAGTAATTTACAAACACACCGTGCGAAACTTAAAAGTGATACGGAAGAGCGTTTAAAATATTACGATGGTTACGTGGTGGCATTAAAAGCCCGTACAGACCAAGAATTTGCCGCCATTCTAGAGCATCTTGGTGTAAAAACCGATGAACATATAGGAGAAACCCTGGCTGCGATGCATACTGCAAGCGCCAAGGCACGTCAGGACATGATGGATAATATTCCAGTACATGAAAAAGTTATGCAAGGTGTTTACAGTAGTTATGCTGAGGCTTTACAGGAAATTAGGGAGAAGGATGTAGACATTCAGAAGAATTTTGCGGAGCGCTATGGTATCGATATGAAGGAAATCTTTGAAGAGTATTATAAAGCAGATGCAAATGCACCTTCAGGTGGCGATGGTAAACCGGTAGGAGAACCAAAGCCAAAAGCGGAGGATGACGATTTACTATCGTAAATTTTCAATAAAAGGCTATAACATTTAAACTAGCTCTATCTGCGTTAGGGATTGAACGGTATGTTTGAGCTCCCCGATCCCGAAGCTTCGGGAGTGGGAGCGAGTAGTGAAAGCCCGACCCTTGTGGTAACGCAAAAAAAAGAAAAATTAATTACGCATACTGCTTCTGCACACTGCGACTTTTTACTGAATACTGACTCATGTCCATAAACCAAATTGTTACACCTTTAGATTCTGCAATTTTAGATTCCAAAGCACACTACACGTTTTATCATAAAATGATAGACTTTGTGTTTAAGGAACTAGTGGTTGCAGTACAACGGGAAAATATATGTAATAATGCCGAGGTGGCTATGTTTAAACAATATTGTGATTTGATATTGTACTCCATCGAAGCAATGCGTATAAAATATATGTACGATGATGAGGATAATATGAAGGTAGATTTAACCGAATCTGGATTTCCAAATTATTTAGAATTTCGTTATTTATTTAACGATTTAGAGCTAAGGGATGAGTATTTAGGCAGGTTGACGCCAATTGCATCGCTTAAAGAGGAGTTTTTGGATACCTTGATGCGTAAAAAACAGCGTGTGAAGAAAAGTAGGTTGTTTCAAGCGGCATCAATCGTATATTATTCGTCTGTAGATAAGCACTATATTTTCAATCGCTTTGTACAGGGCAAAATCGTAAGCGCCCCTAAGGAAAGTAATGCGGTATATATGACCAGTTGGAGCTTTTATGATGTAATACTAAACAGACCCTTTATATGTTTTATGTATTTTGACTATAGTGGATTGGATGTGCAAGATGTAAAGCATGATATATATGATGTTTTAAAAAATTCTGCAGACCGTAAGATGGCTTTAGATACAATGGCATATGGTATAGATAAAAAACTTTCAAAGGTATCGCCCAAACACATAAAGCGTATAGATTTAGGACCCGTACATAACATGTTTACGAAAGATGAAAATACCATTACACACACTGTTTTAGAGGCTATAAGCAAAAAAACAATCCCTTTAGAATCATACGCAGTGTCCTTAAAAGTTACTGAAGTAAGGACTGAAAGTGAATTTAAAGAAGGTAGCTTTTTTAATAAGCAAACCTTACAGCGTTGGGGCGATGTGTTTCAACAAAAATATGTGTTGGCACCGCATCGTGTAATTCAATTATTATACAACAGAACACCAGATATAATGAATGGATTGGCAAAACCACCGATTGAGATTGCTGGTGTAGAAATAAGTTTGCAGTAAGCAGTAAGCAGTTGGCAGTTGGCAGTCAAAAAAATGAAATATGAGTTTTAAGACATTGTTAGCATATCAAAAAGGATTTGATTTAGCAATGGAGATTTTTCATTTAATTAAAGAATTTCCAAAATCTGAGATGTTTGGATTGACTTCTCAAATAGTTCGGTCAAGTAGGTCTGTATGCTCAAATATAGCTGAAGGTTATAGAAAACGCTAGTATGAAAAGCATTTTAAAAGTAAGTTGTCTGATGCTGATGGTGAAAATTCTGAAACACAATTATGGCTAGATTTTGCAGTGGCTTGCAAATATATTTCAGAAGATAAAAGAAATGAATTGCAATATAAAAGAGAAGAAATAGGCAAACTATTAAATTACATGATGAATAATCCAGACAAATTTGGAGTATAAAATAATTAACGAAAATATGGTACAGAGTGAGTAAGTATGAGTGAGAACTGAAGACTGCTTACTGCCAACTGAATACTAAAACATGGAACATAACTCAACATTTCCTATAAAACTATCTGAACTTGACATGCTTCGGGATGAAGCTTCATCGTACTTAAAAAGTGTGCAATGGGAGCAAGGTGCTCGTGCAAAAAACAGAGATAAAGATGCTAAAGATGAATCTATCTTGTTGTATTTATCTCGCGCTAATAATGGAAGTTCGGTAAATGTAACTTCGGTTTCTAAAACTATTTTAGCTTTGAAGAAACGCTTATTACCAGATTCCGTTGCGATTCCTATTTATTTGAATCAGACGTTGTATGCGGTTCAAGAAGGGATTACTTTGGGTATTTGGATTAAGGACAGTTATTACGATGCCTCTGGTTTGGCAAGTCTAAACGAGAATAAATCAGCTTTAGACACCAACGGAAAGCGTGAGTTTGAAAGCAAAATGCACACTGCAACGGCATTCATGCTGTTTTCTAAAGCCTATAAGATATTACATGACTTAAAACCTCATGCTTCGGACGATTTGAGCGTGATGAAGCAGAAGTTCGCAGGTATTCCTGAAGTGTCTTTAATGTCGCCCATCAAAGGGATTTCCTGTAGTTTATTTTATTATGATAAATATTTGGGACATCCAGAAATTATTAAGTCTGATAAGGATGTTATCGATTTCACGGTAGTTTATTTTGAAGCCTTAATGGACGAGATTCAATTACGTAAGAGCTCTTTAGAGTATACAGAAACGATTGAAGATAGAACGTATAAACTGGAAAATTCGGAATTCGCCGTTTCAGGATGGAGTAACGTGTTTCAGGGCACTGCAAAAAGTGTAGAGTTCAATAAAATTCAGTTTGAACAAATAGTTGGTAACCGAGATGCAAAGCATTTTGCACGACGTTTAACCGAGCGCTTGTTGAGCTACGATTTTACTGCAAAGAAAAACCCCTTTCAAGAATTAGGTGGCTTTATGCCTGTTTTTATGGGCTATGGTATTCCAGGAACAGGTAAAAGTATGTTAATAGCAGCTATTGCTACGCGATTAAAAGAGCATTGTGATACCTTGGATATTCCGTTTTTATTTCACCCAATGCCAGATACGTTGATCTCAACATTTCAAGGTGGTTCAGCAGAAAAAATGGTGGAGTGGATGAAGCCGCTGCAAGATCCTTCAAAATTAATTTTTGCACCTATTGATGATGCTGAAAATAATTTACAAGAACGAACTACACAAGGTGTTTCGGCGGGAGTTAAAGAAGTGATTGGGGTGTTTTTACGTTATACTGAAGGTGCTTATGCCGTAAATTATGGTAACAGTTCTATTGGATTGTTCACTAATTTACCCGAAATGTTGGATAAGGCAGTGATTTCGCGTGTACAAGGTCGTTTTAAGATTGATGGTGCGCGAACAGAACACGACTTTTTAGATCAAGATCATCTATGGTGGCGTAAAATTGATGATACCATGCCAAATTTTGTAAATATGCAAGGGCCAGAAAACTACAGCTATTTACAAGATCAAGGTTTAGCGAAAAACATGGGCGACATTTTAAGTAGTGTTGAAAAACCTACTGAAGAACGTGTGCATGAGGTTTATGATAGCGTGGAAAAACACTTTAAAACGAATCAGCATTTGTTTTATGCGAATCTGTATAAAGAAATTCAGGCAATATTCCCATTCTTTTCATCACGTGATGTTCGCAATATTCAGTCGGCTATTTCGTTACGATTAACCGATTTTGATTTGGAAGAAGATTGGTTTGAAAACCCAGATATTTATTTTAAACAAGACTATGATACGAAGTTTAATATGCTTCAAGAATTAATGCGCTCAAATATGAAAGGATTGGATTTCTCTGAAATTCGCCGTCAGGAAGTAGTGAGATATTTAGATAATGTGGCGACTATAGCTGATACCGATTTTAAACGAAAAGTAGATGCTAGAGTAAATCAATTACATATTGAAACAGAAGCGAGAAGAACGTTTGAGAATGAAAAATAAACAAGTTAAAAACATTGAGCATACCTTGCTTTCAGATAACTATTACATTCTGAATAAAGTTACTTTTGATTATTTGATGAAAAGTGGTGAATGGGTAAATCAAATGCGAGAGGTGTATGATAGAGGTGATGGCGCAGGGATTTTACTGTATAACAAACAGAAACGAACAGTTATTTTAACCAAGCAATTTAGAATGCCAACCTATTTAAACGATAATGAAGATGGTATGCTGGTTGAGGTCGCGGCGGGAATGTTAGATAAAGACAACCCAGAAGATTGCATTATTCGTGAAACTGAAGAAGAAACAGGATATCGCTTAAAATCAGTAAAGAAAGTTTATGAAGGGTATTCTTCACCTGGTGTTATGACTGAGAAAATGCACTTTTTTATTGGCGAATACACTGATGATATGAAAGTGAGTGATGGTGGCGGTTTAGATAGTGAGGCTGAAGATATTGAAGTGTTAGAAATACCTTTTTATAAAGCTGTAGACATGTTGCATAGTGGTGGAATAATGGATACTAGAACCATAGTGTTGCTGCAGTATGCTATAATTCATAAGTTAATAGATTAAATGAACAAACTAAAACAAGCAAATCTATACAGAAGTGAATTGATCCCCGTAAGCGGGAAACTCGTAGAGCGTTATAATAAATGCTTGGTAAAATTGGGGTTTTCAGAAACCAAACTTAATACCTTTCATATAGATGGTATTGGTTGGAGCCCTGAAGTGGCCGAGGAGAAGGACGATACTTCATATCTAAATAATGGTGATGCAAATCCACATGGCATCATTATTTCGCCGCTTCAAAAAGGAAAACCGGTGTATTTACCGTTTCATACGTTTGATCGGGATTTAATGAAATATGTTTTTAAAGTACACGGCGTAAAAATTAAAGATATTACTAGAGACTCTGCTATTTGCCTGGATTTCGATCAAAATATAGATGCCTTTTATGAACCGCTTGATGTCTTAAAATATGATGAAATTACAGTAAAATTTCATTTAATTGATAACCTAGACAAGGTTAAAGCGGCACAATTAGAATTGGTTGATGAATTCAATAGAGGTAACAATTTCATTAGCGAAACGATGCACCAAAAGTTGTTAGATTCGGCAAAAACCTATGGAGATTTACGCAATAGAGATCTTGATTTGCACGAGTTAGAATACACTACCGATTCTTTTTACACAAGGGCTTTTGGAGGTGTGTACGTATTACGGGATTTTATCGTGCCCATAGTTGTTTTTGAAGACGAGACATGGCATAAAGAAGCCATTAAAGACACAACTCACGACGTTTTGATATATCATATAAATCAGCCTGAATTAATGGATAAATTGCGCAGTCATTCCATTATTGATTGTGATTTAGAAGCTGAAGTAAGGACAGAGCGTTATAACCGCATCAAGAAATTTGAGATGTTTCAGTTTTTAAAACAAACGCAGCATCCTATTAAAGATATTTTAGATGACCCTATTTTATTCAAAAGTTATTTGAATAAACTGGATATAAATTCCCTAAAAAAAATAATGAGTGTGGAGCGTTATCTGGAAAAGATAGAGAAGAGCAATCAGTTTAAAATAGTTGATATTATTGACGACAAGCTGTTTTTTGCATTGCATAAACCCCATTCTTCGCTAGAAGCTAAACATCAAGATTTAATATGGAAACTATTAATGAATATAGCTCCTAAAGATGTATTGTTTTGGTATTGGTATGATAAAGAGGATTTTTATAAAAATTTTAAAAATTGGGACGACTCCTTTAAAGATTGGGCTATAGAAACAATACGTAACAATATTTAAGTTTTTTAGACTAATTTTATAAATCAAACTTATAAATATGACATTAGAACTCATAATTTTTATTGGCTCCATTTTATTCGGAGCTTTACTATATTGGAGAGAATCCCATAGTAATAAACTCTACAGGTTTTTTAATAAGTTGATGTACTCTAAAGCGTTGCAAATGCAGCCATCGGATAAAACAGGCTTTTTATATCAGCAAAAGTTTATTGTTCGTTTAGTATTTATTGGGTTTTTATTCCTAATAGGGATTGTTGTTACACGGTTTTTAATTCCAATAGATGTTGCAACTCTATCAATATTCGCATCAATGATTGTAGGCACGGTTTTAGGCACGTACTTGGCTGGTTTTATTTTTAAATCCAGCGAAATAATTGATAAAAAAAGCGAATCTGTTGAAGACTTGGTTCAAGGTACTATTGAGAAAGGTAAAGATTTTATTGAGGACATGGCTACCAAAAAACCTCCGGTGATTGAAGAAGCTAAAAAAGAAATTGATAACAAACCAAAATCAGAAGAAAAAAGCGCAAGAGAACGATTAAAAGATAAAGGGTTGTTGTAAAATGCATAAGAATAGGTTTAGATACATATTAATTGCAATATTTTCAGTTTTATTCATTCTTCAATTGTTTAATTATGATTTTTCTGCAGAGTTTAATTGGATAAGTTTTTTGAATATACTAGTTCCAATACTAATGATTATAGCCATGGTATTATCCATTAAGCATGTAAAAAAGCATGGTGAAAATTAATTTTAATAGCATCTAAATAATGATAAAAAACTACTGGAATAAAGGCAAAAAGCAAAAAACAATAACTGTAGTAGCTATTATAGTTCTACTTATAGCATTATTTGTTTTAAGAGACGATTATCAGCCCGCTCTATTATTTATTAGAAAGTTTATTTTCATTATTCTGCTAAGCGGTAGTATTTTGTTTTTTGGGTTACGAAAATTTAGAAAATCTGCAAGTACTGGAACCCGTCTAGGAATACTGGGAATATTGGCGTTATTTTTTGGAATTTTGTATAGCGTTGGATGGCATTTTAAAATGTACGATTATATGAAGACTTACAATGTCTTCAATCATTTAAATAAGGTTGAAATAAATGAGCTGCCATTAACCCAAAACGAACGCATTCAACCATTACGGAATATTTTCTCCATGGCAAATGAAAGTGTAGGGGAGACAAAAGACGTGTCCTTACCGCATTTGGTAAGAGTAGGTAATGAGAATAAATGGACCATGGCCATTCAGCCAACAGAAAAGTATGTTTGGCAGGGCATGACAGATAATACAGAAGAAGTATTTGCGGTGTCGAGCACCACACCGTTTCCAAGGTTTTCGAGTGAAAATAGAATTCCGGTAACGTTTTCTATAGGGGAATCTTTAAAATTTAGTAGGAACACCTATAATGCTGTAGTACAACGTTTCAATTTTTTTCAATTGTTTACTATGGAGCCTAGTGATACATATTATATGAAAAATGATTCTGGTGCTTGGGTTCAGGTGGTAAGTTTGATTAAGTGGAAAGGCTTTTTATTTCCATATCCAACCTTTGGAGGTGTTATGGTGATAGATAATGGTGAGCATGGTTTTAACGATTATGTAGAGCGTATTTTGATAGGTAAAGGCACATATATTGATCCTGAAAACATGAAAAACCATCAATATTTAACCCGGCAGAACACATTAGCTGAAAAGGTTTCAAGATTGCAGGCAGAATCTTTAAAATTCTTAGGAGGTTTTAGTGACCCTTTACCTTGGAACATGGAAACTGCGGTAAAGATTCCTGAAATGCCAAAAGACCAAAATCAACAACCATATGTTACCGATTTCGATTTTTCAGAAACTGAAACGGACGCCTATAGCGGACTTTACCATTGGTTTGGTTTAGAGCCTGTAGGAGAGGAACGTACCAGTTTAAGTTTTAGTGTTTTTGTACCTGCTGATGGTACAGATAAATTGTATTATTATAATCACGCCGCTAAAAAACAAGGATATGCAGGTGTTTCTGCAATGCCTCTAAAGGTTAAAGAGTCTAGAAAAGAATATGATTGGACAGCGAATACACCAGTAGAATTTCGCCCATATATCAAATATATAGCAGGTAAAAAACGTATGTTCTTTATGGGAACTGTATCTTCAATAAGTGATAAAAACGCCCAACAATTTGATGGTTCTGCTACACCAGATTTGGTGTTAATTGATAGCGAATACCGTGATGTGGTATGGATAGATGTAAAACACCCAAGCCAATGGGATAAAACCGTTTATGATCAATTAAACGAAGCCTGGAGAGCTAGCGAAAAAATTGGCTATTATTTTGTTGAACAGTCAAGGACTATCGATATAGAGCAATTTGTTATGGATTCTATAAATAAAACTATCCCTATTAAAGACGATAAAACAAAGCTACTTGAAAAATTACAACGTCAAATAGATTCTTTAAAAGCCTCTGAAGACTAAATTTATATTAAAAATCTGAAAATCAATTGATTATTTTTAAATTTCGTATGTTTTTTAGTCTGTAAACATCTAAAATAAATGTATTTACGTATATGATGTTGTAAGTGATATTGGAAAATGTCTATTACCAAAAATTAAGTAAAACTACGAACGTAGTTAATCGTTAACACAAAAAACAAATAAAATTATGGAAAATAAGAGCAACACTGGTTTAAAAGTTGGATTAGGTATAGCATTGGTTTTATTTCTAGCTACAGGATTTTATACAATGAATTTGTATAAAGAAAGTAACGAAACCAAAAAAGAGCTAAACGAAGAAAAACAATTGGTAATGAATGATTTAAATGCTATGGCAAAACAATATGATGAAGCCATTGCAGAGAACGATATAGCCAATAAAGATTTAATTGAAGCCAGAGAGCGTATTCAAGGTTTGATAGATTCTCTAAGAATATCAGAAACAAACGTAAAAAGTCTTTGGCGCTACAAGACAAAGTATAGAAATCTTCAAAAAGAAATGGATATTTTATTGGCTCAAAACGATTCATTAAGAATTGAAAACTCTTATCTAGCGACTTCTTTGGATAGTACTAGGGTAAGATTAGAAGAGCGCACTATGTTTACCGATTCGTTATTGGTTCAAAATACAGCATTGGCAGAAGTAGTTGAAAACGCTTCTATTTTAAATACTGTGGATTTAAAAGGTTTTGGTGTTATTGAACGGACTTCAGGAAAATTAATTCCAACCGAAAGAGCAAGAAGAGCGGATAAAATTAGAGTATGTTTTACTGTTGCTAAGAATCCATTGGTACAGGCTGGTGATCAAGAATTATATGTGCAAGTAATAGACCCTAATAACAATATACTAGGTGCAAATGAGCAAGTTATTTTTGAGGACAAAACACTTAATTATAGTGTTGTAAGTAAGTTTAATTATGAAAATTCAAACTTAAATGTTTGTGAGTTTGTAACCGCCAAAGGTGATAATGATTTTGAAAAAGGGCGTTATGTGGTGAACGTATTTAATCAAAAAGATTTGGTGTCTACATCAGAATTCACACTTAAGTAAATAAAAAAAATAATAATCTTTCGAGCCCAAAAGTGAATGCTTTTGGGCTCTTTTATTTTTTATATAGAAATTCTAGCCTTATGTAGAGTTTTTTTCTTCATTTATAAAACATATTTTATATTGCAGGTACCAACCAACCCTTATAACCCATGTTTGATAATGATAAGTTTTCAAGTTCCTTTGGCAATCTGCCAGAAGAGGCTTTTATTAAATTAAAAAGTATCTCAGAGTTTAAAAAATTCGGGCCTAATACACAACTTGATGAACTCGGAAAGGTACCTTCAAAATTGTATTTAGTGCTCTCTGGAATTATGCGGTGCTATATTATTTCAGAATCTGGAAAAGAATTTAATAAACGCTTTTTCTTCCCGATGAATTTTGCAGGCTCTCTCACTGCTTTAATTAGAAATTCGCCATCTGAAATAGTATATGAGACTATTACAGAATGCAGTGTATATGAAATAGATTATAAGAAGCTAAAAGCGATGTGCAAAACCGATGATGTAATAAGTAATTTATACACCACAATCTTAGAAAAGGTTTTTATAACATACGAAAAGAGGCAATTGGAATTAATTTCCTTAAATGCATCCCAACGCTATCAAAAATTAAAGAAAGACATACCCGATATTGATAAGTTAATACCACAATATCATATAGCTTCATATTTAAGCATAACTCCAGTTCAGCTTAGCAGAATAAGAAAAAAGTTACGAGGATAGCTATATTAACAAATGTTATCTTTTAAGATTTTAGATAATCATATATTTGATTTAGGATCTTCCAGATAAGTTTTAGGAGGATTAATAGCTAACCGACCGAAAAAGCAGGTGTTTTACACCTGCTTTTTTATTCAATATATTTTTTATTCTTTTATTTTAATGACCCTACCATGTTTTCTGGTTTTACCCAATCATCGTATTCTTCTGCGGTAACATAACCAAGATTTATAGCTTCTTCTTTTAGAGTAGTTCCATTTTTGTGAGCGGTATTTGCAATTTCTGCTGCTTTGTAATATCCAATTTTTGTGTTCAAAGCAGTTACTAGCATTAATGAATTATTTAATAATTCCTTAATTACAGCATGATTTGGTTCAATACCAACAGCGCAATTAACATCAAAACTTACACAAGCATCTCCAATAAGTTGTGCAGATTGTAGGACATTGGCAGCCATAACGGGCTTAAATACATTTAATTCATAATGCCCTTGTGTACCACCAACAGAAACAGCAACATCATTACCTATAACCTGCGCACAAACCATAGTTAAGGCCTCACATTGTGTTGGATTTACTTTTCCTGGCATTATTGAACTTCCAGGTTCATTGGCAGGAATAATTATTTCTCCGATACCAGAGCGTGGGCCAGAAGCCATCATTCTTATATCATTTGCAATTTTATTAAGGGATACAGCTAATTGTTTAAGAGCACCATGGGTTTCAACTAAGGCATCATGAGCTGCAAGAGCTTCAAATTTATTAGGAGCAGTTACAAAAGGCAAACCAGTAAATTCAGCTATGTATTCTGCTACACGCTTGCTGTAACCTTTAGGTGTATTTAATCCTGTTCCTACGGCGGTTCCACCTAGTGCCAATTCACTTAAATGGGCCAACGTGTTTTCTAAAGCTTTAATTCCGTGATCTAACTGTGCCACATAACCAGAAATTTCTTGTCCTAAAGTTAATGGTGTAGCATCCATTAAATGGGTTCTGCCAATTTTTACTACCTCTTTAAAATCTTTTGATTTTTTATTGAGCGTATTTCGTAATTGCTTTACTCCTGGAATAGTGGTCTCTACAATTTTTTTATAGGCTGCAATGTGCATACCAGTAGGGAAGGTATCATTAGATGATTGTGACTTATTCACATCATCATTTGGCTGAATGGTTTTTTCGCCTTCACCGATAGTTTTGCCAGCTATTTGGTGCGCTCTATTGGCGATTACCTCGTTTACATTCATATTGCTTTGTGTACCAGAACCTGTTTGCCAAATTACTAATGGAAATTGGTCATCGTGTTTGCCCTCTAAAATTTCATCACAAACCTGTGCAATTAAATCGCGTTTTTCAATATCTAAAACACCAAGTTCGCAATTGGTATATGCAGCTGCTTTTTTCAAATAAGCAAATCCATATACAATTTCTAATGGCATTGATGCACTTGGACCTATTTTAAAATTATTTCTTGAGCGTTCTGTTTGCGCACCCCAAAGTTTATCGGCAGGCACTTTTACCTCGCCCATGGTATCTTTTTCTATTCTAAAACTCATTTTGTTGGAAATTAAAAGTAAGGTACAAATTTAGGGGTTTTAAACCTGTTTAGTTTATGATTTTTGTTAGTTTTTGCATTTCTTTTTTTAACATTTTAATAACTAATTAAATATTGGAATAAATTTTAAATCTATTAATTTAGTAGGAATTAGAATTTTATAATTATTAACTAAAAAAATATATTATGGCAACGATTAGACTAGGAGATGAAGCTCCTAATTTTAAAGCAAAAACTACTGAAGGTGAAATAAATTTTCATGAATGGTTAGGAGATAGTTGGGGGGTTTTGTTTTCTCACCCAGCAGATTACACGCCAGTTTGTACCACAGAATTGGGTACTGTAGCAAAATATAAAGATGAGTTTGATAAACGAAATGTAAAAGTCGTAGCGTTAAGTGTTGATGGTTTAGAATCTCACAAAGGCTGGATTGGAGACATTAATGAAACACAAAATACTACAGTTAATTTTCCTATTATAGCAGATGAAGATAAAAAAGTTTCAGAATTGTATGATATGATTCACCCTAATGCAGATAGCAATCTTACTGTACGCTCGGTATTTGTAATAGACAATAATAAAAAGGTAAAATTAATTATTACATACCCTGCTTCAACAGGAAGAAATTTTGATGAACTCTTGCGCGTTATAGATTCGTTGCAGCTAACAGCATATCATAAGGTAGCTACTCCAGCAAATTGGAATAACGGCGATGATTGTGTGGTTGTACCAGCTGTAGCAACAGAAGACATACCAAGTATTTTTCCCAAAGGATATAAAGAGGTGAAGCCCTATTTGCGTATGACGCCACAACCAAATTTAAATTAGTTGAAAAAACTGTTGATAATTTTTGATTTAGTATTGTAAAACAATCTGCTTTACATTAACTTTGCAACACATTATAAAAACGCTTACAATGTTATTTGAATTTGACCAGTATTTAGGATTTTTAGCTTTCTTAACTATTTTAACCATAGGATTTTGGTTAATGATTTTTTTGTTAACCTTTGTAATCCCTTATTGGATTGGAGGTTCTTTAATTGAAAGGCTCAAGGAAATAAGGGAAGAAAAGAAAGCGAAGCGTTTGCAAAGTTAGAGTTAAAAGTTATTTATAAATAAAAAAGGTGAAACATTGTTTCACCTTTTTTTTACTACATTTCCATACCTTCGCTGTCGAAATCTCTCTGACGCTCGGGCTTTTTCTTCTGGTTAAATCTGTAAGTAAACGCTAAATTATAGATGCGCCCTCCTCTAAATTGTATTTCTTGATATGCGGTAAAAGTTTCTGCATTAATGTCATTCCTGTAAAACCTCGAGTTAAAAACATCTTGAACATTAAAAGCTATTGAGGCTTTTTCTTTAAATAAATCCTTGCTTAAAGCTACATTTGTGCCAAATACACCTCTTCTGTTATTTTGAGCATCTTGAGATGGTCCCCTGTAACTAATATTTGTTTGCCAATCAATGGCATAAGGTAAAGTAATTTTATTGTTTATTCTTGCAGTCCAAGTCAAATTATCTGCACTCAGATCTATGCCTTCAAAAGTACCTTCACGCTCAAATCTAAAAATATTAAAATCTGTATTTACGCGCCATTTTCTTGATGGACTGTAATTAAGGTTAAACTCAAAACCATACCGGCGATCTTCACCCAGATTTACTGGCCCACGTTCTATTACTGGAAATTCTTCGCCATCTACAATTACAGTTTGCCCCGTTCTTCTGCTTACAAAAGTCATTATGTCTTTAGAGCTTGCGTAATATATAGATGATGAAATGGTTACTTTGTTTAATCTGTTTAAATATCCCAATTCAAAAGTGCCTGCAAAAGTAGGGTTTAAATCAGGGTTTCCTTGAAAAACGTTTGTAACACTGGAGCGAGAAGGGAAGGGGTTAAGCATAAAACCTCTTGGTCTTCGTATTCGTCTGTTATACCCTAAGCTAAAACTCTGTGTTTCGCTAACCTCATAATTAAAATTCACCGTTGGAAATAATCCATCTATTTTTTTTCTATTAAAATCTCCTGTTGTTGGTTGATCTAAGGTAATTCGTGTATTTTCCATACGCAGTCCCAATAAATATGAGAAGTTCCCAATTTTACTTCCAAATTGCGTATAAGCAGCTGTGATGTATTGCTTAAAATTAAAAACGTTCGTTAGATTTCTATTTATTTCGAAAGCTCCAGAATTTGGATTTAGAAACGAGACTTCAAAATCAGTAGATCGGGTAGTGAAATCGCCTCTATATCCAATCTCGAATTGACTTTTTTTTCCTATAGGAACAACATAATCTGTTTGTAATAAAATATTTTGCTGGTCTTCTAAAGTATTCACTATTTCAGAATCTATACCATTAACGTTAATGAGTGAATTTATGTTTGCATCACTATCTTCGTATTGAAAATCGGCAGTTAGTTTATGATCTGTTTTCTCAAAATTTTTGGTAAAGTTTAGCGCATATTGAATGGTTTTATTATCCTCTTTCTCTGGGTCGAGTCTAAAACTTTCACTTATGGTATTATTAATCTTATTGAACTGCGTAAGGGTATTAACAGAGTTATTTAGGTTGTCACTATTTCTATAAACAACCGAGCCAATAAGTGATGCTGAATCGTTTATATACCATTCTATTCCAGTGTTTGTTGTTACGCCTTTTCTGTTATCGGTCCAGTTACGTCTTTCATTTAAATCGGGTGTATTTATATCAAAATAACTTACATCGTTATACCATTTCCCAAGACGCTCCCTGTCATTATATGCAGTAGTATTAAAAATATTTATATTCCCCGTACGATAGTTTATATTTCCGTTAATGCCATAAGTTTCCGGATGACCTATATTAGTTGTAACAGAACCATTAAGCCCCTGAAGTTTACTTCTCCTTAATATAATATTCAAAATACCAGCTGTACCCTCGGCTTCGTATCGTGCTGATGGCGATGTAACTACTTCGACTTTTTCGATAGCTTCAGCAGGTAATTGCTGTAATGCTTCGGCAGAATTAAGCCCAACTAAACCAGAAGGTTTTCCATTTATTAAGATTCTAACATTGTCGTTACCTCTCAAAGCAACGGTACCTTCAGCATCAACCGAAACGGACGGTACATTGTCTAGTACATCACTAACGGTTCCTCCACTTACGGTTAAATCTTTTCCAACATTATAAATCTTTTTATCTAAACGAACTTCTACAGTTGTTTTTTCAGCAATTATTTCTACTGCCTCAAGGGTTTCTGTATCTAGTTCTAAGTTAAAAGTGCCAATATTTTCAGATGTCGTAATATTTTTATCTGGAATGGTAATGGTTTTAAACGAAATGTATTCTATTGAAATATCATAAACACCAATATTTACAGGGATGTTAAAATTTCCATCCAAATCTGTTATACCTCCAGTTTCAATTTTATTTAAACTTTTGTTAAAAAATGAAACTGTAGCATATTCAAGAGGTTGTCCAGTTTCTTTATCTAATACTTTACCTGAAATCTCAACCTCTTTTTGAGCAAAAATGCTAAAGGAAATGAGAGATAGACATAAGAAGAATTTTACTTTTTGCATTTCACCAACCAATTTTTCTGCGAAATTAGAGGTTCATTATGCCTGTTTCGGTTAAAAGTATGTTAAAAGAAGTTTAGAGCGTATCTAAATAATATCTAAAATAAGCGAAGGAGGTCGACCAATAATCGCTTTATTTCCATTAATAACAATGGGGCGCTCTATTAATTTAGGATATTTTACCATAGCATCAATAATGTCATCATTGTTCAAGTTCTTACCCTTGAAGTCTGATTTCCATATCGCTTCATTTTTTCTGACTAATTCTATGGGTTGTATGCCTAATAATTGAATAATTTCAGCTAATTCTGATTTTGATGGACTGTCTTCTAAATATTTAACAATTTGAAATTCTTTTCCAGAATTTTCTAAAATTTCTAACCCTTCGCGCGATTTTCTACAGCGATTATTATGGTAAATTTTTATCATTTGATGTGGATATTATAGTCTTTTAATGCTGATATTAATTGATTTGGGTCTTCATACAAAATTCCATGAATACCTAACGCATTGGCAGCATTAACATTTCTTTCATTGTCATCTATAAAAATCGATGCTTTAGGGGTTATATTGAATCGTTTCAACATGATTTCGAAAATTTCCTTGAAAGGTTTTCTAGTTTTTTCTTCTCCAGAGACTACTATGCCCTCAAACCACGTTAAAAACTCAAATCTTTTAAGAGCTATAGGAAATGTCTCAGCACTCCAGTTTGTAAGTGCCACTACTTTATATCTTCCATCGTTTACTAAATTTTTTAAAACTTCTACAGTTTCATGTATGGCATCGCCTAACATGTTTTCCCAGTCGCCATAATACATTCTAATATAGGTTTCGTATTTTGGAAATTGCTCCACTAAATCTTCAGTAGCTTTATAAAGAGGATAACCAGCATCTTGATTTTCATTCCAAGCCATGGTACAAATATTATCTAGAAACCATTGCATTCTTTCTCTATCTCCGTTAAAAGTATCTAAAAAAACGTATTCTGGATTCCAATCAATCAGGACACCGCCTAAATCAAAAATTATGGTGTCTATTTGCGTCATAATTGATTGTTATCTTCTGTTTTTTGCCCCATCATCATTAAATATGCTTTTAAAAACGAATCTATATTGCCATCCATAACGGCATCCACATTTCCAGTTTCGTGGCTAGTTCTTACATCTTTAACCAATTTATAGGGATGCATTACATAATTACGTATTTGGCTGCCCCATTCAATTTTCATTTTGCCAGCTTCAATATCATCTCTTTGGGATAATTGCTTTTGTAGCTCAATTTCATATAATTGCGACTTTAACATTTGCATTGCCCTTGCTCTATTATCATGTTGAGATCGAGTTTCGGAACACGAGATTTGAATACCCGTAGGTTTATGGGTTAGCTGTACTTTGGTCTCTACCTTATTTACATTTTGGCCACCAGCACCGCTAGATCGGGCTGTTGTAATTTCTATATCAGCAGGATTAATTTCAATCTCAATGGTATCATCAACTAATGGATAAACATAAACCGAGGCAAAACTTGTATGGCGTTTTGCATTACTATCAAAAGGAGAGATACGTACCAAGCGATGCACGCCATTTTCACCTTTTAGCCATCCAAAAGCAAAATCACCCTCAATTTCTAGAGTTACTGTTTTTATGCCAGCTACATCGCCTTCTTGAAAGTTAAGCTCTTTAATTTTAAAGCCACTTTTTTCGGCATACATTAAGTACATACGCATAAGCATACTGGCCCAATCGCAGCTTTCGGTACCACCAGCCCCTGCGGTTATTTGTAATACGGCGCTTAAACTATCGCCTTCCTCAGACAGCATGTTTCTAAATTCTATATCTTCTAATAAGTCAGCTGCTTTATTGTAGCGGTTCTCTACATCTTCTTGGGTGGCTTCGTCCTCTTTAAAAAATTCGTAAATAACCTCTAAGTCTTCAATAAGGGTTTTTACATCTTTATAGTCTTGTACCCATTTTTTCTTAACCCGAAGTAATTTCATTACTGTTTCTGCAGCTTTCGGGTCGTTCCAAAAATTGGGGTCGAAGGTTTGCTCTTCTTCGTTTTGTATTTCTACAAGTTTGGCATCTATGTCAAAGATAGTGCCTAAGTTTGTCAAGGCGGGTATTAAGATTCTTAATATTATCGGATGTGATCATGTCTGTTATTTCATTTTGAGCAAAAATATGTTTAAATATTTGAGATTTAAACGAAAAAAAGGATATTTTAAGGGTGATTATTGTTTTATTATCGAATTTTTTGTGACTTTAAAGGTTATACTACTATTTTTGAAACTTAACCAAATGTATCCAAATATTGTAACCTACATATTTTATTAAAACTAGATTTTATTGTTATGGAGCATGCACATTACTTCCTTAAAAAAAAAGCCCTATACAAAGCATAAGCAAATATTTATAGGGTATTACAAATAAAATTTTAGATTAAAACCTAGTAGAGTTATGATATTTTATACATCAATGTTTTAAGTTATGTATAAGGTTTTTTTTAAACGTTTTATAGATGTTACATTAGCTTTTATTGGTATATTGGTTTTACTACCCATATTGTTAATCGTTCTTATCATGTTATTCTTTGTTAATAAAGGAGAACCATTTTTTTTTCAATCTCGCCCAGGTAAAGACGAGCGTATCTTTAAGATAGTAAAATTTAAAACCATGACAGACAGAAAAGACACAGAAGGGAATTTGTTGCCCAATGGAGAACGCATAACACGTTTAGGTGATTTTTTACGAAAAACATCTTTGGATGAGATTCCGCAGTTGTTTAATGTTTTAATTGGTGATATGAGTTTGGTAGGACCAAGACCTTTACGAGTGCGTTATCTTCCTTATTATACCAAAGAAGAGTCCATTAGGCATACTGTAAGGCCCGGAGTTACTGGTTTAGCACAAATCTCAGGAAGAAATTCTTTAAGCTGGAATGCTAAACTAGCCAAAGATATTGAATACGTTGAAACGATGTCACTGTTTCTGGATTTAAAAATTTTGCTAAAAACCTTTAAAAAAGTGTTTACAAATTACGGCGATGTTGAGCTAGATTCTAACATGTTAGATCTTGACGAATTGCGTAAAACAGCCAAATTATAAAAAATGGAGTACAACATACTTTTTACATGTGCTGGAAAGCGTAATTATCTTTTAAGATATTTTAAAGAAGCATTGAAAGGAAGAGGGAAAGTTATTGCCGTAGATAGCCATAAATACGCTGCGGCTTCGGCTGATGCAGATATGTTTCTACAAGTTCCAAATATTTATGATAAAAACTACATATATAAATTAAGAAATATAATAGCCGATTATAATATTGTAGCTCTCATATCATTAAATGATTTAGAGTTATCTATTTTATCGAAAAACAAAGACGCCTTAGAGATTAATAATTTAAAAGTATTGGTTTCAAATACTAACATCATCGATTTAGCTTTCGACAAATGGAAAACGTATCAGTTTTTTAAAGGTTTAGGTTTAAACACTCCAAAAACATATATTAATTTTGATGCAGCTCTAAAGGCTATCAAAAAAAACACCTTATCATTTCCGATAGTTTTAAAACCAAGATTTGGCAGTGGTTCTATAGGCATAGATATTTGCGAAGATATGGAAGAGTTAAAATTGGCGCATCAACTAAAGAAAAAGCAATTAAAAAGATTAGGTTATAGCTTAAATGGCACTATGAAAGTTGATGATATCATAGTAATTCAAGAAAAAATAAACGGTAGAGAATTTGGCTTTGATATTGTGAATAATTTTGATGGTGAATACTTTGGCACGTTTTTAAGAGAAAAAATAGAAATGCGCTATGGAGAAACCGATAAGGCCAAATCGGTTATAAATAAAAAATTTAATGATTTCTCAATTGAATTAGCCAATAATTTAAAACACGTTGGCTGTTTGGATGGAGATGTTTTTTTTGTAGAAAACGAATGGATTTTTCTAGAGCTAAATGCAAGATTTGGGGGCGGCTATCCGTTTTCACACGAAGCAGGTGCTAATATAGCTGCGGTTTATGTAGATTGGATTATTGGAGATAATCATAATGTAAGCAAGCACATTAATTATAAAGAAGGTCTGGTTTTTTCCAAATTTGATCTACTGGTAAGGCTTTCTGAATAAAAACTTTGATATTATAAAATAAGCGCTTGATGAAAATAGTATTAAATAAGCCAATTTAAGCACAACATATTAGTCTTATATAGTATGAGTATTACTAGAACTATCAAAGTTTTAATTCCCGACGGTGAAGCTCATGTTTTATTATATGTAGTAAACTGCTTATCGTTAAAAAAACATATTAAGATATATGTAATGTCTTCCAAAGAAGATGGGTACATGAAATATTCAAGGTATATAGAAAAGTACATATACCAACCCGAAGTATCCCCAAAAAAATGGATTAAATGCATAAACAAGACAGTAGATAAACATAATATTGATTTGGTTATGCCTATTTATGAAGCTGGAATAGCAATTTTAGCGGAACGCATCAATGAGATTAATATACCAAAAAAAATATGTGGCTTACCCAATGCCAAAAATCTTCACGTAGCTAGAAATAAAGGATTACTGTACTTACATCTAAAAGATTGGGAAATTCCTTGTCCTAGAAGTATAGTAGTAAATAGTATTGAGACTCTAGACGCCAAAACACTTAATTTAAACTATCCATTAATTATTAAGCCGGTAGAAGGAGGAGGGGGAGGAAAAGGTATATGTATAGTAGAAAATGAAGAAAAGTTTATACGCTATTGTAAAAATTACAACGGCGCTCATGGTTCTATAATTCAAGAATATATTTTGGGAGATGATTTTTGCTGTAATGTTCTATGTAAGGAAGGTGAGATAATTGCGTATTCAATACAAAAAGCTACAGATTTTAGATCAGGAGAATTAACACCACAAATTGCATTTGATTTTATAGAGAACAAAGAACTTTTTGAGAATGCAAAAAAACTTATGAAGAGTTTAAACTATTCAGGAGTTGCAAACATAGATTGGAGGTACGACAGGGAACAAAAAAAATTCAAAGTCATAGAGATAAACCCCCGATTTTGGCTTGGAACCGATGCATCTTTAATTACAGGTGTAAATTTCCCATACTTGTACTGTCTATCTTCGCTAGGTTATCAAACACATTACAAAACAAAGGTTAACATATCTTATTTAAGTTTAGAAGGTTTGGTAAAACGGTTTAAAAAAAATCCTTTCTATACATTAAATCTGTCCTATATTTATCAGCATTCACCTATTCGATTTATTTTAAGAGACCCATTACCTATACTCTATAAAGCATTTTTAACTTTGAGGGGCGATAAGAGTAAAAGTTAAAATAACATCTTCACTTAATGAGTTTCAAACAAATTAGTACAAATAAAAAAACCTAAACGATGCAGAAGCAACATTTAGGTTTTAATGTTAAAATATTCTGTTTTAAAATAGGATTAGTATCCGTATTTACAGTATTTATAATAGTAATAGCAAATCCAGTGTCTATAACATTTGGTTGGTTCTGGTTTTACGTATTCACAAAGTTCTCCTCCATGCGTACTAGTACCGCTAATTACATTAAATACACCTTTTTCGTAGCCAGGGCCAATATTTAGGTAACAATTAGTTTTAATTTTGGTATAGTAACAACTTCCAATATAGATATAAATGTATCTACCAAAAGACCCGTCATGGTTAACTCCTTCAATTGTAAACTCTTCACCTGGCTGTAAAACTTGATCAAAAACTTTCACGCCATAGCAGGTATTTTCTTTTCTTTGGTAAATCCTTACTCGTTTAGCGTAATGCCAATCGAATTCCATGGTTAATTCATCAACATCACCTTCACAATCTTCACATTCTTTTTCCTTAGCAGGAACCTCTTTAGTGATTATAATGGATTGTTTTCCTTCTGGTACTAAAATAATACCAAGTTTCTCTCCACAACCAGGAACAAAACCAGCACCATTAGCCATTGCTAAATCAACTAGTTCAACAGCTTTTGCAACGTTGTATGGGGCAGAATTCCAATTACCAACAGGATCGGTTAAATAGGTGCATTCTTGACATACCGAATCATCAACAAGCTTCCAAATAGCATACTGTATGTGGCCAAATGTGTAGTTACCACCATTAGGGCTTTCAGTACCTATTATAGATTGGTTAAGTAACCAGTTCACTTTATCGAAATTCTCAGGTTTTTCAAATTTCCCTTCAGGAAGGTCTCCTAAACTAGAATATACTGAAAAAGAAAAAGGACCTTCAACATTTAAACTTAAATCTTGATCTACACACCAAGCAGGAATGTCAGTTCCAGCTAGATTAGTATCAAGAATTTCTAAATCAAAGTAAGCATCCACACCAGGTTTTGCTGTAGTTGTTGCGGTTAGAGTTTCCGGAAGGCTAGCAACCAAACCATCAATATCCGCTTCACATTCAGTTGATTGTGATTTACTAGCAGTACTAAATGTTAATTCGGGATTGTTAGTGGGGCGTTTAATTAAAATTTCACTTTCAGCGGTCATTTGAAGTGCATCATCGCCTTCATCAATTCCGGCTACTTCAACTTCAGATGATAAAATTTCAGACTCTGCAGCAATTTCTGCTTCGATGGCCGTTTGGTTCTGTCCTTCTGCTTCGGTGCTTTCGTTCTGACAGGAAAAGAACATGACTGCTACACCAAGCAGTAATAATAGATTTTTTTTCATAATTAAAGGATTTGTGTTTATCAGATTAATAGTTAACAAATGTAAATGTATTAAAGGATGTATCTCTCCTATTAAATTTTTGTTAAAAGAAATATTTTTTCGATTAATAGATGAAACCTAAAATTTTAGGGTTCAATAGATTAAAAGCCTATTTTTTAGATAAATTGAAAATTTAAAGAGATAAAAATGGTAATCTGCTAATTAATATCATCGTCTTCAATTAGAACTAAGTCACACTTGGAGTTATTTTTAATGCCATTATTGCTTAGGGGTAATTGGGATTGATAGTAAAAACTAGAGATCGTTTTTTGATATAGCTTTTTAGAAATAATAGCTTAATTTTAACGTCTTTAATTATGGTTATGATAGATTTAAGAAGCGATACGGTTACCAAGCCATCAAAAAACATGTTGAAGGCAATGATGCATGCTGAGGTTGGTGATGATGTATTTAGAGAGGATATAACGGTAAATCAATTAGAATCTCGCGTTGCAGATATGTTTGGTAAGGAGCAAGCGCTATTTTTTCCTAGTGGAACAATGGCAAACCAAACAGCGATTAAACTACATACCAATCCGGGTGAACAGGTGATTTGCGACAAGTATGCGCATATATATAATTATGAATCTGGAGGTGCTTCGTTTAACAGTGGCGTTTCTTGCCACTTAATTGATGGAGAACATGGCATGTTTACAGCTGATGATGTAAAAAAAGCCATCAACCCAGATGCATATTATTACAGTAAAACAAGCTTGGTTGAAATTGAAAACACAACAAACAAAGGTGGTGGTGCCTGTTGGGATTTTAATGAGATTTTAAAAATTAAACAGGTATGTAAAGACAACAACCTTGGCTTTCATTTAGATGGTGCGAGGTTATGGAATGCTTTAGTGGCTAAAAATGAAACTACAAAGCAATACGGAGACGTTTTTGATACCATTTCAATTTGTTTCAGTAAAGGTTTAGGATGTCCCGTAGGTTCTATTTTACTAGGGGATAGCAAAATAATGGAAGATGCTATTCGTATTAGGAAGATTTTTGGTGGTAATATGCGTCAAGCAGGTTATTTGGCTGCTGCAGCTTTATATGCTCTAGATAATAATGTAAAACGACTTTTGGAAGACCACAAAAGAGCCAAAGAATTAGGTGAAGCACTTGCAAGCATGTCTATTATAAAGCAAGTAGAACCTATTGAAACTAATATTGTTATTTTCGAGTTAAACGAAGATGTGGATGAGTCTCAGTTTACCAAAAAATTAAAAGATAAAAATGTTTTAATCATTAGTATGGGCGGAGGCAAACTAAGAATGGTAACACATCTAGATTATTCTAACGAAATGCATGAGAAATGCATTAGAGCCATCAAGACTATAGAGTGTTAGCACGTTACTTAAACATATCCATACCTGGAATGTTTGGCATACCTTCTTTGGCTACAGCTGCAAGTTCAGTTTCATTTACATTAGTCGCTTTTTCAATAGCTTTGTTTAATGTTATGATTAAATAATCTTCAAGTTGCTCTTTATCTTCCAGCAATTGGTCGTCAATTTCAATAGCTTTTATAGTTCTGTTGGCTGTTAGTGTAATTCTAAGTTTTCCATCATTACTTTGTTCATCTATCAAAACTGTATCTAGTCGTTTTTTAGTTTCTTCTACTTTTTTTTGGGTTTCTTTAAGTTTGCCCATCATATTCATCATATCTCCAAACATATCTTCTTTATTTAAATAAAACGTATGCTACAAAATTATCAAAATACACTGTAATTTTACTTCAAAAATTGTTAAAGTAAAAAAACAACTTCTAATTCTCATCTTTACGCTTATTTTTGTTGTTTTTTATAAAGACTATACGTAAATGCCGAATACTATCAATACTATAAATCCTCCAGTAGCAAAAAAGATTCCATATAAACTAACTATTCATAATGATACAAGGATAGATAATTATTATTGGCTAAATGATAGAGAAGATAAAGAGGTGCTAGATTATTTAAATGCTGAAAATGAATATACCAAAGCCATAATGCAGCATACCGAAAGTTTTCAAAAAGAACTCTTTGAAGAAATGAAAGCTAGAATTAAAGAGGATGACACTTCCGTACCTTACAAACTAAATGGGTATTGGTATTTTACGAAATTTGAAACAGGTAAAGATTATCCTATTTATGTTAGAAAAAAAGAACATTTAGAAGCTCCAGAGGAAATTATGTTTGATTGTAATGCTATGGCAAAAAACCATGCGTATTTTAAACTTGGAGGGATTTCTATAAGTCCTGATAACACCATGGCCGCATTTTCAACTGATGTGGTAAGTAGAAGGCAATATACTATTCAGGTTAAAAATCTTATTACTGGTGAAATTTATACAGATGAAATAAAAAACACTACTGGAAGTATTACCTGGGCAAACGATAATAAAACGTTATTCTATTCAAAAAAAGATGAAGTGACTTTGCGCTCCCATAAGATTTTTAGGCATGTGTTAGGAACAGACGTAGAAGATGATATCGAGGTGTTTCATGAAGAAGATGAGACGTTTAACACATTCATATACAAAACAAAGTCAAAAAAATATTTGGTTATAGGTTCATCCAGTACGTTAACCACCGAATACCGCATTTTAAATGCCAATACACCTAATGAACCTTTTAAGGTATTCCAAAAGCGCACACAGGATTTAGAATATTCCATTGCACATTTTCATGATAGTTTTTACATTATTACCAATGCAAACGAATCCATAAATTTTAAGGTTTGCAAAACACTAGAAACAAAAACGAATAAGGAAAACTGGGAAGATATTATTCCTCACAGAAAACATGTTTTGGTTGAGGATATCGAGATATTTAAAGACTACCTAGTTGTTAATGAGCGTGAAAACGGGTTAAACAATATTAGAATTATAAGTTGGGAAGGTAATGAAGATTATTATTTGCCCTTTGATAACGAAACCTATAATGCATATTTAGGCAACAATCCAGACTTTGAAAGCGACACCTTGCGCTATGGTTATAATGGACTAACAAATCCAAGTTCTATAATAGATTACAACTTTAAAACTAAGACAAAAGACATAAAAAAAGAGCAGGAAGTTCTAGGTGGTACTTTTAAAAAAGAAAATTATGAATCTAAACGCATATGGGCCACTGCAAGGGATGGGGTGAAAATTCCAATTTCAATCGTTTATAAAAAAGGTGTTAAGTTGGATGGAAAAAACCCTTTGTTACAATATGCCTATGGTTCTTATGGTTCAACTACAGATCCTACTTTTTCTAGCATAAGGTTAAGTTTGTTAGATCGTGGCTTTGTTTATGCGATTAGCCATGTGAGAGGTGGCGAGTATTTAGGGAGAAATTGGTATGAGAATGGGAAATTATTAACTAAGAAAAACACATTTACCGATTTCATAGACTGCTCTAAGCACTTAATTTCTGAAGGATATACATCCGAAAAACATTTATATGCATATGGGGGGTCTGCAGGAGGTTTGTTAATGGGAGCCATCATTAACATGAATCCAGAGTTGTATAATGGGGTTTTAGCAGCAGTACCGTTTGTTGATGTGGTAACTACCATGCTAGACGAAAGCATACCTTTAACAACTGGGGAATACGATGAGTGGGGAAATCCGAACAATATTGAGTTTTACAACTACATGAAATCTTATTCACCCTATGATAATGTTGAAGCTAAAGCATATCCAAATATGCTAGTAACTACAGGGCTGCACGATTCCCAAGTGCAATATTGGGAGCCTGCAAAATGGGTAGCTAAACTTAGGGATTTAAAGACCGATACTAATAAATTATTATTGCATACAGATATGGATGCAGGACACGGAGGTGCTTCTGGAAGGTTTGAAAGTTTAAAGGAAGTGGCTCTAGAATATGCTTTTTTATTAGATTTAGAAGATATTAGGCGCTAAAAAAAAAAATCCTTATTTTTGCCAAGTTAAAGTCACCATTTTGATAGTTATCAAAATGATGATAAATTACACTTATGGAACAAACAAATCAAGTTTTTGACAACTTATTAGATTTAATAGGTAATACACCACTTGTTAAGCTTAATAAAATAACTTCAAAACTAAAGGGAAGATTTTACGCTAAGGTAGAATCGTTCAATCCAGGTCAGTCCTCAAAAGACAGAATAGCACTTTACATCATCGAAGAAGCCGAAAGGCAAGGGATTTTAAAACCCGGCGATACTATTATCGAAACTACATCTGGTAATACAGGTTTTAGTTTAGCTATGGTAAGTATCATCAAAGGTTACGATTGTATACTTGCGGTGAGCTCTAAATCTTCAGCAGATAAAATAGATATGCTGAAAACCATGGGTGCAAAGGTTTATGTATGTCCAGCACATGTAAGTGCAGACGACCCTCGTTCGTATTATGAAGTAGCAAAGCGCTTACACGACGAAATGAAAGGCTCTGTGTATATTAACCAATATTTCAATCAATTGAATATTGATGCACATTACGCGTCTACTGGTCCTGAAATTTGGAAACAAACAGAAGGTAAGATTACGCATTTGGTGGCTTGCAGCGGCACTGGAGGAACTATTTCTGGAACCGCAAAGTATTTAAAAGAGCAAAACCCTGATGTGAGAATTATTGGTGTTGATGCTTTTGGTTCGGTTATTAAAAAATATCATGAAACCAGAGAATTTGATGAAAAAGAAATCTATCCGTATCGTATTGAAGGCTTGGGTAAAAACTTAATACCAACAGCAACAGATTTTGATGCTATTGACGAATTTGTTAAAGTAACCGATGAAGATAGCGCGCACACTGCTAGAGAAATAGCAAGAACCGAAGGAATGTTTGTAGGCTATACCTCAGGAGCGGCTATACAAGCGATTAAGCAGCTTGGTGCTGAAAAAAGGTTTAAGAAAGACGATTTTGTAGTAGTTATATTCCCAGATCATGGGTCGCGATATATGAGTAAGGTTTACTCTGATAAATGGATGAACGATCAAGGCTTTTTTGATAGTATTCATGAAGAAGCTTCGCAATCTATTCAATACATAAAATAGTAAAAATTTAAATAATTTTTAGAAAATGGTTTTTTGTTTTATCGCAAAAAACCATTTCTTTTTTTAATTTATATATAATTGAAGGGTAAAAATTGTGCTTAAACCAGTTAAATTTTTAATTTTGCACCACTAACTAAGAACTGAAAACTTCATACCTAAACATAAACGAACCTTTGTTGTGTTCAAAAAAAGCTATGTTTAATTTAAGTGCATATATGTAATAGTAGATGAAAGATTTATTTGATAAGATTTATAAGGATAAAGGCCCTTTAGGAAAATGGGCTGCTCATGCTGAAGGTTATTTTGTGTTTCCTAAGTTGGAAGGAGAGATTTCTAACAGAATGAAATTCCAAGGTAAAGATGTAATTACTTGGAGTATAAACGATTATCTAGGTTTAGCCAATCATCCTGAAGTAAGAAAGGTAGATGCTGAAGCTGCGGCAGAATATGGTTCTGCTTACCCTATGGGAGCACGCATGATGTCCGGTCACACAAATCTTCATGAACAACTACAAAACGAATTAGCTGCCTTTGTAAAAAAAGAAGCGGCTTATTTACTTAATTTTGGTTACCAAGGTATGGTGTCCACGATTGACGCATTAGTTGCCAAAGATGATATTATTGTTTACGATGTTGATGCGCACGCATGTATAATTGATGGTGTGCGTTTGCACATGGGAAAACGCTTTACGTATAAGCATAACGATGTTGAAAGTTTAGAGAAAAACTTAGAGCGCGCCACAAAAATGGCAGAACAAACCGGAGGAGGTATTTTGGTGATTTCTGAAGGTGTATTTGGAATGAGAGGTGAGCAAGGGCGATTAAAAGAAATCGTTGAGCTTAAAAAGAAATTCAACTTTAGGCTTTTTGTTGATGATGCCCATGGTTTCGGAACATTAGGTGCAACAGGAGCAGGAGCAGGTGAGGAACAAGGTGTGCAAGATGATATTGATGTTTATTTCGCCACTTTCGCCAAATCTATGGCTAGTACAGGTGCTTTTATAGCTGGAGATCAAGAAATCATAGATTATTTAAAATACAATTTACGTTCTCAAATGTTTGCAAAATCTTTGCAGATGCAATTAGTTAAAGGTGCTTTAAAGCGCTTGGATATGTTGAGAACAATGCCAGAGTTGAAGGATAATCTATGGAAGATTGTTAATGCCTTACAATCTGGTTTAAAAGAAAGAGGTTTTGATATTGGTACAACGCAAAGTTGTGTAACGCCTGTGTATTTAAAAGGGAGTATTCCTGAGGCTATGGCACTCGTTAAGGATTTGCGTGAGAATTATGGAATATTCTGTTCTATAGTGGTTTATCCAGTAATACCTAAAGGATTAATTCTATTAAGAATGATACCTACCGCTACACATACACTAGAGGATGTTAGGGAAACTTTAGATGCGTTTGACGCTATTAGGGATAGATTGGAAAATGGAACTTACAAACGTTTATCGGCAGCTGTAATGTCTGCCATGGGCGAGTAGTAATTTTATCATAGAAAAACAAAAAAGGTTCTATATCGCATAGAACCTTTTTTGTTTATAATTCTTTTCTGTAGGTTTTTCGTTTTCTAAACACTTCAGGGCTGAAGTGTTTCCATATTTTTTGAATGGCTAAATTATCTTCCAATTCTGGAGTTCTATAGCACATTTCAATATTTTTAGCTGTAAAAACATTGTAATATTCATTAAAAATTACAGCGTGTACGCCTTTGTTTTGATAGTCTGGGTGAACACCAATAAGGTAAAACATTACATCTTTGGCGTGTTTTCTAGCTTTTAAAAGATGCATAAAGCCAAAAGGAAATAACTTGCCTTTGGCTTTTTGTAGAGCTTTGGCGTAACCTGGCATTACAATAGCAAATGCTATTAATTCGTCGTCCTTATCAACAACAAACTTGATGTATTCAGGATTAATGAAGCTGATAAACTTTTTCTTGAAATATTCTTTTTGGATATCGGTTATGGCAACAAAACTGGATAGTGATGCATATGCTTCATTAAACAAATCAAACATTTTATCCGCATAGGGCATAACTTCGCTTGTTTTAGTGAATTTTAATGCCTTTAATTGGTATCTGCGTTTTATGAGTTCTTGGGCCTTAAAAAAAGTTTCAGGATGAACATTAGAAAATGGAAACCTACTTTCTATATAGCCTTTTTCCTTTTTGTAGCCAGCTGCTTCGTAGTGTTTTATATAATATGGGTAATTGTACCATGTTACCATAGGGGCGACGGCATTATAGCCTTCGTCTATAACACCAACCTTGTCGAGATTAGAAAATCCAACAGGACCTTCCGTATATTCAAGATTATTGTCTTTACCTATGTTTTCAACCTTATTAAGAAGTGCTTTTGAGACGTCAAAATCATCAATAAAATCAAACCAGCCAAAACGCATTTTTTTTTGGTCTTGGTTTTTCACTTCCAGCCAATTGATGATTGCAGCAATCCTACCTACAATTTCGTTGTTTTTGTAAGCTAGAAATAAGCGCGCTTCAGCATCATTAAATACAGGGTTTTCGATTTTGTCAAAAGTTTTTAATTCTTGACTTATAATTGGGGGTGTCCAAAATTCAGAATCCTTGTAAAGCTTAAATGGAAATTTTACAAAAGCTTTTAAATCTCGTTTAGAAGTAACCTCTTTTATTGTTATCATATGCACTAACTTAGATAAAATTTATTTATCAAAATCTTCATCTTTTCTTTTTCGTTTCTTAGCTTGCTTTTCTTCAGTATCTAAAGCTTTCTTTCTTTTTTTCTTTTTCTTAGCGCCTTTGCTTCTTAATTTTCTTTCCAATTCATCAGTAGCAGAATTGCCATTATCAATGTTTTTATCCTTGTGAAAATCTAAACGGTAAGAGGCGCCAAGAGTAATGTTTAAAACTGAAGGAGTGTCTTTTGTGTTAAAAGTAACCGCAGTATCTAGTTGAAAGTTTTTGCTCCATAAATATGCCCCGCCAAATCTTAATAGGTTGTCTGCGTAAAAATCACTTTGTATGCCTTGTGTTTCTCCAAAAATAACCCATTGGGGGCTAAAAGAGTGTGTAAGTGTAAGTATGTATGAGAAATCAGATTGGTCCGTTCCAATTCTATCTTTTATCAAATTCATCACAAAAACCCATCCTCCATTAAAGTTGTTTTGCGTTGCTATCATAAATTTAGGGCTAAACCCTTCAATGCCTGGGGCGGTGTATGGGTTGTTTTCGGTGTCGTAGTTTACACCTGCATAAACCGCTACAGCAGGAATAAGTGATTTCCATTTAAAACCACGATTTGCGTTCCAACTGTAAAGATTTGGTTTATCCTCTTCTGCGTTTTTGTAAGGATCGTAAATAAGATATTTAGCGCCTATTGTTAAATATTTGAAGTTAGAACGTTTGTTTTCAGTATTAAATGTTGAAAACAAAGTTCTTGTGTCGTTTTGGTAATTACCTTCAATATTTAGTTCCAGTTCTTCAAAAAGTAAACCGTACCTTGCCGAAAAATCAACGCCAAAGCCCGACACCTCGTATCTTGGTAGTGGTGTTCTTTCTTCTTTAATAAAAAGTGGTCCAACTTCAAATTGTAATACATTAGTGCCAACTGAAAATGCGCTTCTTGACATACCAGGCCTGTTGGAATTTATTACTTCAGTATATTGAGCAAAAAGAGTTGTGCTGACCAATGAAACCAAAATAAAAAACAAGTATTTAATAGTTTTCATAATCAAAGATTTAGGGTGAAGTGTTTTAAGCGCTTTTTGGTTTAGTTGGTTTTCAATAATTTCAAATATAGATATTTTATATTTTTTTTATGTTTTTTCAGGGTTTTTTAAATGGCTATAATTGTATTTTTGTACAAATTATTAGTTATGCAGCAAGAAGCATCGGTTGTAGGTTTGGTTAAAATTATTGGTATTATTCTACTCGTGTATTACGGAGTGAAAGTTTTATCTCGTTTACTTGCGCCTTTTCTATTACGATATGTTTCTAAAAAAGCTGAAGAAAAGTTTGGTGGACAGTTTGGGCAACAACGTTATGAGACACCAAAGAAAGAAGGTGAAATCTCCATTGATAAAATGCCAAATCAAAAACAATCAAATAAAGATGTTGGCGATTATGTGGATTACGAAGAAATTGACTAATTTCATGCCTTAGTGTTTTTAACCTTTTTACATGCAGTTTTTATTTAAGAAGTACTTTCCGCATTTGCTAGTTTTATTGGGGTTTGTTGTAATTTCATTAGCTTATTTTAATCCAGTTTTACAAGGAAAACAAATATACCAAAGCGATATTGTTCAATACATTGGTATGTCTAAGCAACAAAAGGACTTTAAGGCCAAAACAGGAGAAGAAACCTATTGGACTAATAGTGCCTTTGCAGGCATGCCAACGTATCAACTAGGTGCAAGATATCCACATAATTATATCAAAAAATTAGATTTAACCTTGCGTTTTCTGCCAAGACCAGCAGATTATTTATTTCTGTATCTATTAAGCTTTTATATTTTGCTTTTAGTGCTAAAAGTAGATTTTAAACTGGCTGCGTTAGGCGCTTTGGCGTTTGGTTTTTCAACCTATTTAATAATTATTCTCGGTGTTGGTCACAATAGTAAAGCACATGCTATCGCTTACATGCCACTGGTGCTCAGTGGTATTCTTTTAGTGTTTCAAAAGCGATATATTCTTGGGTTTCTGCTAACAGCAATTGCTATGGGGTTGGAGTTGGTAGCGAATCATTTTCAAATGACCTACTATTTATTGCTTCTTGTAATAGTTCTAGGCGTTGTGTATTTAATAGATGCATACAAGAAACAAATGCTGCCACATTATTTTAAATCTATTGGTGTATTGATTGGCGCTGTAGCTTTAGCGATTGGTTTAAATGCTACAAACGTATTGGCTACCCAAGAATATGTAAAGCATAGTACGCGTGGCAAAAGCGAATTAACTATTAACCCTGATGGTTCTCCAAAAGAAGTGTCTTCGGGTTTAGACAAGGATTATATTACACAGTTTAGTTATGGTGGTTGGGAAACATTCAACCTTTTTATCCCAAGATTTATGGGAGGTGGAAATGCCGAAAAATTGGGAAAAGATTCTAATATTTATGATGCCGTTAGAAAGCTTGGAGCTTCTCCTTCCCAGGCTTTAGATCAAGCTGAAAATGCCCCGATGTATTGGGGAGAGCAACCCATTGTTGAAGCTCCTGCATATATAGGTGCTGTTGTGCTGTTTTTATTCGTATTTGCACTTTTTTTAGTTAAAGGACGCTTAAAATGGTGGCTAGTAGGCGGTACCATATTATCCTTGCTGTTATCTTATGGCAAGAACCTAAATTTTTTAACGGATTTCTTTATAGATTATGTGCCGTTGTATAATAAATTTAGGGCGGTAACTTCCATACAAGTGATATTAGAATTATGTATTCCTGTCTTAGCCATATTTGGTTTGGTGCGTTTGTTTAATGATTTTAATAAGGCCGAGGAAAAACTAAAAGCGTTAAAATACGCATCCATGGTTACGGGAGGTTTGGCTTTGGTGTTTTTGCTATTTGGGCGCTCAATGTTCGATTTTGTTGGTGCAAATGATGGAAGATACATCCAAGCTTTGGGTCAAGATTTTATTAGAGCTGTAAAAGATGATAGGAAAGCTATTTTTACATCTGATTCACTAAGATCATTAATTTTGGTATTGTTTTCTGCAGGATTGGTTTTTGGATATTTAAATCACAAAATAAAACAAAAATGGGTTCTGGTAGGGTTTGCAATATTGATTTTATTTGATTTGGTAGGGGTGAACCGACGTTATGTGAATGAAGATGATTTTGTATCGTCTATAAAAATGACGAAACCATTTACCGCTAATGAGGTTGATAAACAGATACAAAAGGACACTTCTCATTTTAGAGTGTTCGATTTGGTTTCAGGACCGTCAAAGCCATCGTATTTCCACAACTCGTTAAATGGCTATAACGCTGCTGAACTAAAGCGTTATCGCGAGGTGTTTGATTGGTATGTGTCAAGAAATAATATTAATGTGCTTAATATGTTGAATACTAAATACATAATAGCGCAAGATCAAGAGGGCAGTATATTTCCATATTTGAACGACGAAGCCAATGGAAACGCTTGGTTTGTGGAAAAACTAATAAGCGTATCAAACGCAAATGAGGAAATTAAGCTGTTGGATAGTTTAGAAAATAAAAAGCATGCGCTTATAAACATAAAAAACTACAGCCCTGATTTTAAAAGCCAATTTGAAGTGGATTCAGCTGCAACTATTAAGGTGGAAACATATCAGCCAAATTACATAAAGTATAAATCAAATAACCCGAATAAGGGTTTTGCGGTATTTTCAGAAATTTATTATCCTAAGGGTTGGAAGGCTACCATTGATGGGGAAGAAGCGAGTTTTAAAAGGGTAAATTATATTTTGAGAGGAATGGAAATTCCAGCTGGAGAGCATACGATTGAGTTTAAGTTTGATCCTGATGTGGTGAAAACAGGTAGCTCAATTTCCTTAGCCAGTTCTGCGTTGCTATTTGTTTTGTTAGTTGCCAGAATATTTTATGAGTTTAAGAAACGAAAACAGCGTGCTTAAAAAAGTACTCATAATCGCTTATTATTGGCCTCCTGCGGGTGGCCCTGGTGTGCAACGTTGGTTGAAATTTGTAAAATACCTCCCGGATTTTAACGTTGAGCCTGTTGTTTTTGTGCCAGAACAGGCAACCTATCCAATCGTAGATAAAAGTTTAGAGGCTGAAGTTTCAAATGATTTAAAGGTAGTTAAGTTACCTATTTCAGAGCCTTACAAATTCGCTAATTTTTTTTCGATGCGAAAAACCAACAGTATTAGCAAGGGCTTGATTAGTGAAAGCAAAAGACAGTCTATTCTTGAGAAGGTAATGCTATTTGTAAGAGGTAATTTTTTTGTTCCTGATGCAAGGGTAGGATGGGTAAAACCGGCGACTCAATTCTTGTTGGATTATATTTCAAAAGAAAATATTGAAACTATTATTACTACTGGTCCGCCGCATAGTATGCATTTAATAGGTTTAAACCTAAAGCAAAAACTAAATATCAAGTGGCTGGCAGATTTTAGGGATCCGTGGACCACTATTGGGTATCATAAACAATTAAAGTTAACCAAGTGGTCCCAAAAAAAGCATAAATCTTTAGAAAAACAGGTGTTAATCACTGCAGATCAGATTATAGCCACTTCATCTATTACTAAAAAAGAATTTCAAAATATCACAAAACAACCCATATCTGTCATAACCAATGGTTATGATGATGAGATATTTAAGAGAGCTGATTTAGATGAGAAATTCACAATAGCGCACATAGGATCTTTCTTGTCAAAACGAAATCCTGAAATTCTTTGGATAGCACTTTCAGAATTAATGAGAGCATATGATGATTTTAAAAACGATTTACAGTTAACTCTTGTGGGTTTTGTGAGTAATGATATTATTAAAAGTATTGAAAATTACAATTTAACTGATTATATAAATAAGGTAGGTTATGTTTCACATTTAGAATCAGTTAAGTATCAAAAAAAATCTCAAGTTTTGCTATTGGTTGAAATTGATTCTGAAGATACAAGGTGCATCATTCCAGGTAAGTTGTTTGAGTATATGGTATCTAAAAGACCTATTATAGCGATAGGTCCTGAAGCATCAGACGTCGAGCAAATTATCAAAAATACAAATACAGGAAAGTACTTTAATTACCAAGATTTTGAATCGTTAAAAAAAACTATCTTAGAGCATTATCAAGCTTTTAAAAAAGGAGATTTAGGTACCAATCCAATCGGGCTAGAAAAATATCACAGAAAGTCTCTAACCAAAGCTTTGTCAAATTTACTGTAATGGGTATTGTAGCTTCGCAATCATTTAAAAACATTATTTCCACATATATAGGCTTTGTGGTGGGGGCTATCAATACATTGTTTTTGTACGTAAACTTTATGAGCGATACCTATTATGGTATGGTTGGTTTTATGTTGTCTGCTGCTTACGTTTTAATGCCTTTAATGGCTTTTGGTGTGCATAACACCTTGGTAAAGTTTTACACCTCCTTTAAAACAAGATTGTCATTAAATAGCTTTTTAACCTTAATGCTGTTGTTGCCTATGGCGATAGCTATCCCTGTTGGTATTATAGGTTATTTTGGATATAACATTATTGGCGAGTTTCTTTCTTCTGAAAATCCCATGATAAAGGGCTATTTGTGGCATACCTTTTTTATCTCTATAGCCCTAGCTTATTTTGAAGTATTTTATGCGTGGGTAAAGGTAGAATTTCAAACAGTTTTCGGCAATTTTATGAAAGAAGTGTTTCATAGGGTAGGCGCTATGGTGATCTTATTTTTGCTCTATTTTGAAACCATTACTATTGAACAGTTTATGGTTGCGCTTGTGGTAGTTTATGTATTGCGAATGTTAGTGATGATGCTATATGCTTTTAGTGTTAAGTTGCCCGTAATAGTATTTAAAAAAGTAAATAACATTAGAAGTATTTTAAAATATTCTTTTCTTATTATTATAGCAGGTTCTATAGCAACGGTGCTTTTGGATGTAGATAAGGTAATGTTAGGGAAATATGTTCCTATAAAAAACGTAGCCTATTACAATGTTGCTATTTTTATTGCCGCCGTAATAGCTGTGCCGCAACGGGCGATGCATCAAATACTGTTGCCGTTGTCGGCTAAATATTTAAATGAAAAGGATATGGTACGTTTAGCGGATTTGTACAAGCGTAGTTCCTTAAATCTTTTCATAGTCACGGGCTTTATTTTTTTATTGATTGTGCTTAACATTAAGCAGCTTTACACTTTAATTTCTCCTGAATATAGTGTTGGTTTATATGTTGTTTTATTAATAAGTGTCGCTAAACTATATGATGCGCTTTTAGGTAGTAATAATGCTATATTGTTTAATAGCGAATATTATAGGATTGTATTGATGTTAGGGGTTATATTGGTGATAATCATGGTATTGCTAAATATACTTCTAATACCGCTATATGGCTTAAACGGTGCTGCTTTAGCTACATTTATTGCAATTCTTCTATACAATACATTAAAGCTAATAGTTGTGTATAGGGTTTTTAAAATTACGCCGTTTTCAGATAATACTTTAAAGGTTGCTGCATTATTACTTTTATTTGGTGTATTTGGCTATTTTTGGGACTTTAATTTTCATGCCATAATTAATATCATTTTAAAATCTGTTTTAGTTGTTACTGCTTTTTCTGCAATTGTTTATAGGTCAAATTTTTCTCCAGACATTAACGATATAATACAAAAAAATTGGACTCAGTTTAAAAAATAAGCAGTAACAGAAAACCCCACGATGTTGCTTTGAGGCATACATATCGCAGGGCTTTCTTAACTAACCAACCAAAATCTATTTATCTTCTTCTACGATTAGAATCAGATGACTTATTGTTATTTCTAGAAGTGCTTCTACTTTGAGTAGCTCTAGAATTTGTCTGTCTTGCACTTCTTGTAACACTTGAAGCAGGTTTTGATGTGCTTCTAGAAGATCTATTTACGGTTTCCCTGGAGCTTCTGTTTGTGTTATTTATAGTATATATACGAGTATTATTTGCTTTTGGCTTTTTGGTAACCATGGAGCTCCTGTTACTCGTAACCTGTTGAGACGAATTCCTTTTAGGAGATCTTACAGTTGTGTTAGATTGCTTTCTAACATCAATATTGTTATTACTTCGGTTTCTGTAAGTAGAGTTTCTGTTTGTTGTAGAACTCTCACGTCTCATCGTACTATTATTTCTATTTATTACCCTAGAATTTCCATTTTCAAAACTTCTGTTGTTCCTACCTTTATCATTCGCACTCGCAATTCTTCTAGAGCTGTTGTTTCTAACATTGGCATTTCTGTTAATAGATCTTCTGGTGTTGGCAACAGTGTTTACTTTTGTCCTGTTTCTCGCATTTCTGTTTACCGTTGCATATTTTCTATTTCTAACAATGTTATTACCTCTTCTACTTGCAATAGCAGTTCTCGGTCTGTAATTATTACGAAAAGGTCTGTTGTACACATATCTAACAGGGGTGTAAAAACGTCTGTAAGGTCTGTTGTAAACTACGCAATAATCTAATGCTGGAACGCTATAGAAACGATGCCATGGCCTATATACATACGCACGATTGTAAATATTTATAAATCCGGTATAGTGGGAAAATCTATTATATCTATTATAATGAACATACAAGCCACCAATACGATTTATGCGTCCGAAGTTGTTATAGAATATATTTACATTTCCAACTTGGGTAACGCGACCATAAAAATCATAGAATACAGGCGTATTTTCTATTTGTATAATAGCGCCAAATTCATCATATTGAACGTATGCATTATAATTAAAACCAGAGTTAAAGGTAATATTTGCATTACGTGTACCAATTGAGATGGCTAAATCTGGTTGATGTCTCAAAATATTGAAATCGAATTGACCATCTGTGAATACTGAAAATTCAATACCGTTTTCAACAAATATGAAAGAGTTGCCGTAACCTCTGTAAAATGTTGATACAGTATTATTTTCTAAATTGGTTGTAGCTGTAGCAGAAAACCCTCCTAGGATTATGGCTGCAAAAAATAAGATAAACTTTTTCATAATTGTTAAATTTTATGGGTTCGCTTAGTTATAAACAAACAGCGTGCCAAAAACTATAAACTATTGCTTTACAATTAGATATAAAATTCATGTGAGTCTAAAATCTTTTCTTAAATTTATTTTGAAATGAAAAATCATGGAAAAATCTTTAGAAACCTGTAAAAATTGCGAGCAACAATTTGATGATTCTTTTAATTTTTGCCCGCACTGTGGGCAACAAGCTAAAGACGAACTCACGGTAAAAGTGTTGTTTTACAATACTATAAGTAATTATTTTTCTTTCGATGCCAGATTTTTTAAGAGTTTTTTGCCCTTACTTTTTAGACCCGGTTTTTTAGCCGCTAAATTTATTCAGGGCAAGCGCTTATTGTATTTGCACCCAGCGCAGATGTATTTGTTTATTGCTGTAGTTTTTTTCTTTTTGTTTTCTTTTGTGCAACGCAGCCAGGTTAGAACTTTAGATGAAAAATTGGCCCAAACCCTAAAGGAGGATGCTATAATTGAAAAGATAGAAGATGAGTTTGTGAAAGACTCTATTTTACAAGCTCGCAGTGAACGAAAGAAAACTGAAGATTCCATTGATCGTGCTGCGTTAAAGCAAACTTTAGAAAAAAACCAATATTTATCGGGGTTTACAGATAAGCAAATTGATTCATTAGTAGCTGCTGATGATTTTAGGAAGAATGATATTATTAACACAGATTTTAATTCGCAATCTGTAGATTCATTAATTGCCATGGGCGCATCAAATGAAGTGATATACAAGCAAATGGGAATGAATGATGATGCAGGATATATTAAGCGCAGATTATATGCTCAGGCTTTAAAGTTCTATAAATCAAGAAAAGGTGGAAGTATTTTGCAGGCGTTTTACGATACTATCCCAATTGCAATGTTCTTTTTACTACCAATTTTTGCCTTTGTTTTAAAGTTATTGCATTTAAAAAAGGGACGTTATGCGCATCATTTGGTGTTTAGCTTTTATTATTTTTCTTTCTTATTTACAGTATTTAGTATTATTCTAGGTATCAACTTTATTTTAGATATACCAGATTGGTTAGACTTTTTAATTATGCTATCTACTTTTGTGTATTTAGTAATGGCGCTGAAGCGTTTTTATACGCAGGGTTGGTTTAAAAGTTTATTTAAGGGGGTTGTCGCGTCTTTTGTGTTTTTGTCTGTTGTGGTGCCTATTGCTTTTGTTTTTTTAGGGTTGTTTGCTTTCCTGTTTTATTAAAAGTGGTTTATTGATAATTAATAGTTGTAATGATTTGCACTAAAGTTTTTCCTTTAGATATTTCCCGGTTTCAGAATTTTTCACTTTAATAATATCCTCAGGTGTACCGGAAGCCACTAAATGTCCGCCCTCTTCGCCGCCTTCAGGCCCTAAGTCAATAATGTAATCAGCACATTTAATTAATTCCAAATTATGCTCTACAACAATTATAGAATGTCCTTTGGAGATTAATGCATTGAATGATTTTAATAGTTTTTGGATGTCATGAAAATGTAGGCCAGTAGTAGGTTCATCAAAAATAAAAAGTGCTTTATCTTTTGTGTTGCCTTTACCTAAAAAAGTAGCGAGCTTTATACGTTGCGCTTCACCACCAGAAAGAGTAGAAGAGCTTTGTCCTAATGTAACGTAACCTAAACCAACATCTTGCAAGGGTTGTAGTTTGTTTTTTATTTTATCCTGTTCATGTTCATCAAAAAAAGTAATAGCGTCATCGATAGTTAGATTAAGGATGTCGTCTATTGTTTTTTCTACAAACGTTACTTCCAGCACTTCTTTTTTAAAGCGCTTACCTCCGCAAGTTTCACATTCTAAATGCACGTCTGCCATAAATTGCATTTCAATGGTTACTTCGCCTTCGCCTTTACAGGTTTCACAACGACCGCCATCTACATTAAATGAAAAATGTTTTGCTTGGTAATTTCTAATCTTACTCAATTTTTGTTTTGAAAACAGTGCACGAATATCATCATAAGCCTTAATGTAGGTTACCGGGTTAGAGCGCGATGATCGTCCAATAGGGTTTTGATCTATAAACTCAATATGCTTGACATTGCTGAAATTACCATCCAAACTTGAAAACTGCCCCGCTTTATCGCTGAAATCTGTTAGTTTCTTTTGCAATGCAGGGTATAAAATCTTTTTTACTAAAGTACTTTTGCCACTACCAGAAACACCGGTAACAACGGTAAGCATTTCTAAAGGGAAACTAACATCAATGTTTTTTAAGTTGTTTTCTCTAGCACCTATAATATCCACATGATACTTAGAAGTTCTTCTCGTTTTTGGAACTTCAATTTGCATACCTCCATTTAAATACTGAGCAGTTAAAGATGTCGATTCTAAAATATCGCTATATGTGCCAGATGCAACGACCTTTCCGCCAAATGTACCCGCTTCAGGACCAATATCAATAATACTATCGGCAGCTTTCATAATATCTTCGTCATGTTCAACTACAATTACTGTATTACCCAAATCCCTCAAAGATTTTAATACTGATATTAGGCGTTCGGTATCCTTCGGGTGTAAGCCAATACTGGGTTCATCTAAAATATACATGGATCCTACCAAGCTACTACCTAAAGATGTAGCAAGATTAATACGTTGGCTTTCGCCACCAGAAAGCGTATTAGATTTTCTGTTCAAGGTGAGATAATCCAATCCCACATTAGCGAGAAATGAGAGCCTGTTATTGATTTCTTTTAAAAGGCGATTTGCAATTTGAGTATCATAATCGTTCAGTTCTAATTCATTAAAAAACTGAATTAACTTTTTTATGGGCATTTCTACTAAATCTGTGATAGTAATGCCATTTATTTTCACGTAGTTAGCTTCGGGGCGCAAACGTTTACCGTTACAGGTTTTACATTTGGTTTTTCCGCGATATCGCGATAACATTACGCGATTTTGAATTTTGTAGGCTTTAGATTCTAATTCTGCAAAAAACGAATTAAGCCCTTCAAAATATTCATTGCCATCCCAGATTAATTGTTTTTGTTCAGGAGATAATTCGAAATAAGGTTTGTGAATCGGAAAATCGAATTTATGGGAATTGTTCACCAATTGATCCTTGTACCAACTCATGCTTTCACCACGCCAAGGAAAAATAGCGCTTTCGTAAACAGATAGTGCTGTGTTGGGGACTACTAAGTCATCATCAATCCCTATAATATCCCCATAACCCTCACATTTTGGACATGCGCCATAAGGGTTGTTAAAACTAAACAAATGAACATTTGGCTCTAGAAAGGATATGCCATCCAATTCAAATTTATTACTAAATTCTTGTTGCAAGTTGTTTTTCAGGCTTTCAACAATACATTCGCCTTTACCTTCAAAAAAAGCGGTCTGTATAGCATCGGCTAATCGGTTTTTAAAATCATCTTCATGTTTTACAATAATTCTATCTACAACTAAAAAAACCGAATCGTTTTTGGCTATCGTCGTAACTTCTTCTATTCTAAAAATTTCATCGTTAACTTTTATTCTAGCATAACCTTGCTGTTGTAAGGTTTTTAGTTTGTTTTCTATGGAACGCCCTTCTTCTAAATAAATAGGGGAAAGGAGCAATAGTTTTTCTCGTTCCTCAGAAGACATGATGTAATTTAAAACATCAGTAACTGTATTTTTTTTTACCTCGTTTCCAGAAATTGGTGAATATGTTTTTCCGATTCTAGCAAATAGGAGTTTTAAATAATCGTAAATTTCAGTAGTAGTACCTACAGTTGAGCGTGGATTAGTGGAGTTTACTTTCTGCTCTATAGCAATGGCAGGTGCAATACCTTTTATATAATCTACCTTTGGCTTATTTAGGCGCCCGAGAAATTGACGTGCATAACTCGACAAGCTTTCTACATAGCGTCTTTGGCCTTCGGCATATAATGTGTCAAAAGCCAAACTGGATTTTCCAGAGCCTGATAAACCCGTGATAACCACTAATTTGTTCCTGGGAATTACAACATCAATATTTTTAAGATTGTGCAACTTTGCGCCTTTTATAATGATATTTTCTTTTGGATTTACTTCTGAAATTACAGTATTCATAGGCTTTTAAAGGAATAATTTTGCAAAGATACTATAACTAAATGAGCATAAAAAATGCACTTTAGTTAAGTAAAATGTTAAAAAAAGGTGTTAATTTTTGCTTTTTAGGAACGATTGTTGTTATATTTGATGTATTGAAATCCTAATAAAACTCTTGTCTATAGCATATTATTACTTTTAAAAACGAATAACCCCAAGCTACGAAGTACAACTTCGCGCATTAAAAGTAAACATTATGCAAAACGAACTTATTACTGATGCTGTTTTGGTTAGCAGCTATATTAAAGGACAAGAAAGTGCGCTAGAAACTCTTATTAAAAGGCACAAACACAAAATTTACAGTTTTATTTACTCTAAGGTATATGATAAGGATATAGCCGAAGATATTTTTCAGGATACATTTATCAAAGTGATACGTACTTTAAAACGAGGCGCTTATAACGAAGAAGGTAAATTTTTACCGTGGACAATGCGTATTGCTCATAATTTGGTAATTGACTATTTTAGAAAAAGCAACAGAATGCCAAAATTTGATAATTCAGGTGAGTTCAGTATTTTTTCTGTGTTGAGTGATACATCTTTAAATGCAGAAAAAAGTATTATTAAAGAGCAAGTAGAAAGTGATGTAAGGCGTTTGGTTGATGAGTTGCCCGAAGACCAAAAAGAAGTGTTGATGATGCGTATTTATAACGATATGAGTTTTAAGGAAATTTCGGACCGAACAGGAGTTAGCATAAATACTGCTTTAGGGCGCATGCGCTATGCCTTAATCAATTTACGAAAGATAATAGATAAGCATAATATTGTTTTAACCAATTAATGCAATAAAGTAAATATTGCCACGTTATTAATTTAAATTAACCCTTAAATTGATAAAATGGCAAAAATTTACTCTAAAAATTCTATTCAAAATACTGAAAATCTTAAGCCCAAGGACGAAACTATTAGTTTTCTGTTAAATTATTCAAAAGCGCTTAAAGTGGTAAAAGGACAAGAAACGAAGTTCGATATACTTCTAAATTAAAATCAAAAAATCCTGATTCTTCATGAGTCAGGATTTTTTCTTCTTATAATATTCGGTAATTACTGATTTACGTCCAATAGTTTTTGTAATGACGTCCTTCTCTAAATCCCAACCTCGGGCAGGGGAGTATTCGCGTCCGTACCAAATAATCTGCAAATGCAAATCGTTCCATAATTCCTTTGGGAATAGGCGTTTGGCGTCTTTTTCGGTTTGTGCCACATTTTTACCGCTACTTAAATTCCAACGGTACATTAAACGATGAATATGTGTATCTACAGGAAAAGCGGGAACGCCAAATGCTTGTGACATTACTACGCTTGCCGTTTTATGTCCTACAGCTGGTAAGGCTTCTAAAGCTTCAAAACTTTGTGGTACTTTACCATCGTGTTCTTCAATTAAAATTTTAGATAAACCATGTATGCCTTTACTTTTCATGGGTGATAGTCCAACAGGTTTTATAATGTCTCTAATGTCTTCAACCGAAAGCTTTATCATATCGTAAGGATTGTCCGCAATTTCAAATAGAAGTGGTGTTATTTGATTAACACGAACATCGGTACTTTGAGCAGACATTAAAACCGCTATTAGCAATGTGTAAGGATCTTTATGGTCTAACGGGATAGGAATATGAGGGTAAATTTGGTTTAACGTTTTTATAACAAAGTCTACGCTTTCTTGTTTGGTCATTTGGTTGTATTTTTGTGAAACGAAGTTAATAAATTATTAAACAAAAAATTGATATGACAACATTAAAAGTAGGAGATAAGGCACCCGATTTTAAAGCCTTGGACGAACAAGGTAATACTGTGCAGCTAAGTGATTATAAAGGAAAAAAACTAGTGGTATTCTTTTACCCAAAAGCGAGCACTCCTGGGTGTACAGCTGAAGCATGTGATTTAAATGATAATTTTGACCGTTTTCAATCTTTAGGCTACGAAATACTTGGTGTAAGTGCAGATAGTGCTAAACAACAATCTAATTTTAAGAATAAATATGGTTTTAAATATCCGCTGTTAGCAGATGAAGACAAGTTGGTAATTGAAGCTTTTGGTGTTTGGGGGCCAAAAAAGTTTATGGGTAAGGAGTATGATGGCATTCACAGAACTACTTTTATTATTGACGAAAATGGCATTATTGAGAATGTAATCACGAAAGTGAAAACAAAGGCGCATGCGGCACAAATATTAGATGCATAAAAAAAGAGCCATTTGGCTCTTTTTTTTATTTCTTTCTAGCTGTTCTTCGTTTTAATGTCAAGGGTTTTAAAGGTCTTCTGGTGTAACCAAATAACCTAAAATCCTTAATTAAATCTGCAGTGCCTTCAGGAAGCATATCTTCCCATCCAGGTTCTCCTTTTTCAATTAAGCTTAGTGCCTCTCTTGAGAAAATATTCATAATACTTTCGTCATAATCCTTAATGTCTATTACTTTGCCATTATATTTAAAGAACTTATAAAGCTCTTTCATACGAGGATATACCTTAAGATTTTCACTATTAATCAGTTCACCAGTTTCAGGGTCAAACATAGGATATAAATACACCTTAAGGTCTTTAAAGAACAACTTGCCGAAAGCCTCAAGAATACCTCCGCTAATATGACGATAGTATTTTTCATCAAAAATGTCAACAAGGTTGCTCACACCCATCGCTAATCCCATTCTGGCCTTTGTGTATTTAGAGAAGTATTCTACAACTTTGTAGTACTCTTGGAAATTTGAAATCATTACAGACTGCCCTAGTGCACATAATAAATCAGCTCTATCTATAAAATCTTGTTCATCTATTTTTCCTTCAGCACGTAAATTAGATAAGGTGATTTCAAAAACTACAACGGTTTTTTCTGGATCTACCTTGTTTTCTTTTACGAACATTTCATATGACTTCTCATACATAGCCATGTTCACCTTGGTAACGGGTCTGAAACTACCACGAAGCGCCAAAATATTCTTCTTGTAAAAAATTCGTGCAGGCAATACGTTATTGCCATCTGGACCAAACATTACGGCATCGGTCATGCCATTTTTTACCAACTGCAAGCTCATTAAACGGTTGTCTACATTTTTAAATACTGGCCCTGAAAAGTTTATGGTATCTATTTCTAACTGGTCTTTATCTAAATGATCATATAGATATCTCAGAAGTTTTTTAGGTTCGTTGTATTTGTAAAATGCACCATAAATTAGGTTTGTACCTAAAACACCAAGGGTTTCTTGCTGTAAACGCGCGTCTGTTTCCTTAAATCTTATATGTAAAATTATTTCGTTGTATTCCGCTCCAGCTTCAACTTGGTATTTTAGCCCTACCCATCCATGGCCTTTAAACTGTTTTGCAAAATCTATAGTTGCAACAGTATTGGCGTAGGTGAAAAATATTTTATCTGGGTTCTTATCCCTAGTAATTCGCTCTTCCATCAATGCCATTTCATGTGTTAGCATTTTTCGCAACCTAGATTCGGTAACGTAGCGCCTATCATCCTCAATTCCGTAGATGGCATCACTAAAGTCTTTATCATAGGCAGACATTGCTTTGGCTATAGTTCCAGAAGCACCACCTGCCCTAAAAAAATGTCTAGCGGTTTCCTGTCCCGCACCAATTTCAGCAAATGTTCCGTAAATATTTTCGTTAAGGTTTATTCGGAGCGCTTTAGATTTTAATGATGGGATATCATCAAATTCTCTGTCACCATGTATGCTGATTTCCATAAGCTCTTGATAAGTTTGCAATTTTGGGTAAAGATACCAAATAACCATAGGTTACAAAAAAATAACCCTATTTTTGTTCTGCTAAATAATACGTTTTGAAGGTAACATTTCTAGGTACTGGCACATCACAAGGTATTCCCGTAATTGGGAGTAGGCATCCTGTTTGTTTAAGTACAGACCCTAAAGATAGTAGGTTGAGAACCTCTGTTTTAATTGAGTGGGAGGATAATAAGTATATTGTGGATTGTGGACCTGATTTTAGGCAGCAAATGTTGCGCTGCGGCTGTGAAAAAATAGATGGTATTTTATTTACGCATGAGCATTCTGACCATGTGCTTGGATTAGACGATATAAGGCCGTTTTATTTTAAACAAGGAAATATCTCAATCTATGCGCATAAACGAGTTTTAAAGGCGCTTAAAAAACGATTTGACTATATTTTTGAAACTGAAAATAAGTATCCTGGCGCGCCTTCGGTTTCAATTCAAAAAATTAAAAACAAGCCTTTTAATCTTGCTGATGTAAAAGTGATTCCGGTTAAAGGGAAGCATTTTAAATTAAATGTATTCGGTTTTCGCTTTAATGACTTTTGTTACACAACCGATTTAAAATCAATGAAGCAAAAAGAAAAGCAAAAGATAAAAGGCGTTAAAGTGCTTGTGGTTAACGCGTTAAGAATAGAGGCGCACTACTCGCATTTTAACTTGGAGGAAGCTTTAAAGTTTATAGAAGAAATACAGCCTGAACGAGCCTTTTTAACGCATATAAGTCATTTATTAGGGTTTCATGCTGAAGTAGAAAAGCAGTTGCCAGAGAATGTGTTTTTAGCTTATGATAATTTAGAAATTTCAATTTAATAGAGATGAAACAAAGAATTTTTATGTATTTGTTCGTGTTTACGTTGTTATTGGTCATTTTTCAATATGCAAATGCTAAACGTATTTTTGAAAATCAAAATAAAAAGATAGAAAGTGCTCTAGGAAAGGTGGAAAGATTAACGGATTCAATTGCAGTTTTAAATGATGCCTTAATAACCCAATCGCATTTTAATTTAGAGCACAATGAAGATGCTTTGACTTATTTTGAAAAAGATGGTTATAATGTAAGCCAATTAATTCCAATGATAAAGGATGAAATTTATAGTACGAATGAATTTAAAGGACAGCATCCAATAGTTCCTTACGTATCTTCAGAAGGTAGAAAAATGCTTATTAACACGGTTAAATTGCTAAATCACAGATGGATTATAGCCGATTTTTCGGATGGGGAATATTGGGGTGAAGTTTTTGTGACTTATTTTGTTAATGAAGACAAAACCATTGAGTTTAACACGGTGGAGTCCTTTTTATATCCTTTTGATTAATTTACTCTATACGCAGTGCCTTTAGCTTTTTTAACTTCGCCCACATACGAATACTCAAACGTGTAGCTAGAGTCTGTGGTGGTTAGTATTTTAAGATGAACATCTTTCTGTTCTGCCATGTTCTTAGGGTTAATGGTCTTGAAAACCACCTCGCAATTGTTTATCCATCGTACTTCCGAGGAATCTATATGGTTATTATACGTTTCAACTTGGAACGCTTCAGTTCTCGTGAATTCAGATGTGTAAACTTCATCGTTTATAACAGCTTCACTTCTAAAAGTGCCAGTTTTAAAATATTCGCAGTTTCTTTCACTTTGGTAACAAGATAAAATGGTGACTAATAGAAATGTTGCAAGGATTTTTTTCATTACAAAAAAGTTATTTGTTGCAAAACTACAAACTACAAGTTTATTTTTCGAAATTTTCAAAACTTCCGTCAGAATAAAATATAACAATACGCTCAATTTTCTTTTGACTGGCTATTGAAGGTTTAGCTATTGTTTTATCTCCAGTGATATTTTGAAGAGGAGAAGGTGAGGGCGTGTTTTCTTCTGGCGCTTGTTTTGGAAAAGTGCCCTTGCCATTTAACAACCAATATAGTTCTACCTCTGGAAAAGCGGTTAGCACCTTTAAGACAAATTCTAAACTTGGTTTATTTCTACCTGATAAAATATGTGAAATACTAGAGCGCTGCACACCAATTTTTTCAGCAAACGACGAAGCAGATTCTCCGTAATATTCGATGACTTTTTGAAGTCTTTTAGTGAATTTTTCACTGTTTATCATTGTAAACTAGTATTCAGGTAAATGTGTTTTACAAATGTAACAAATTAGAGTGCTAAATGTTTAAATTTATTTTAATTTATTCATTTAATATTAAATTAAAACTTTATATATTGTAATATAAATAACTGAAATACAAATAAATAGTAGTTTAAGATAAATTCAAGTTTCATTTTGAAAGAAATGCTTGCTTATAACTATATAAAGATGTTTATAAATGTGTACAAAGACCCCATAATTTAATGTTTACAATTGTAAAATAGTAAATGTTTACTTTTGTACACCAAATATGTTACATGGAAATTACAGACTTACAATTCTTGTTCGAAAAGCACAAAGAAGAATCACTTTATCACAGGTATATTACTAACGAAAATATTACGCCTTTACTTACAACATTTAAGAGTTTTGCTAAGGTTGAAATCGTTGGTAAGTCAGTTTTAGGCGATGATATTTTTTCCATCACAATTGGGCATGGACCAAAAAAAATACTAATGTGGTCTCAAATGCACGGTAATGAATCTACAACCACTAAAGCAATTTTTGATTTATTGAACACATGCGTTTCAAATGAACCGATAACAAATGGTATTTTAAAGGCATGCACATTATGTATTATACCGATTTTAAATCCTGATGGCGCAAAAGCTTACACTAGGGTAAATGCTAATAGAGTTGATTTAAATAGAGATGCACAAAATAGATCACAACCTGAAAGTAATGTGTTACGGAAGGTTTTTGAGGATTTTAAGCCTAATTTTTGTTATAACCTTCATGGGCAACGCACTATTTTTAGTGCAGGAACAACTAATAATTCGGCTACGGTTTCGTTTTTAGCACCAGCACAAGATGCGTCATGCACTATAACCCCAACCCGTAAGATAGCCATGGAAATTATAGCTGAAATGAATGGCTATTTACAAGAAGTAATTCCAAACCAAGTGGGGGTTTATGATGATGCATTTAACATAAACTGCGTAGGGGATACGTTTCAATCTGAAAATGTGCCAACCATATTATTTGAGGCTGGACACTTCATAAATGATTACGCAAGGGAAAAGACACGTGAACTTATTTATATATCCTATTTAACTTCCTTAGCTTATATTGCAGATAACGCTATTAATGGTAATGGTTATAAGGCATATTTTGATATTCCAGAAAATAAAAAGCTTTTTTACGATGTAATCATTAAAAACGTCCGTTTAAATAATGAAGATGAAGAAACTTTTGATTTAGCATTTCAATATGAAGAGCGTTTGGAGAAAGAACGGATTGTTTTTATACCCATTTTGAAAAAAATAGGATCGCTTGAAGAAAGTTTTGGTCACAAGCAAATTAACGCTAATGCCGCTGTGGTCTCGTCTGTTGATGGTACAGCGCTTAAAATTGATAGCGAAAACGTTTTCGTAAAATTAAATAATGAGGAAATCGCATTATTTTCAAAATAAAACGCATTAAATATGCGTATTCTTTATAAGAAATGTATTATTTTTGATTTTTATTTAAGAATAGTTCATTATGGGGAAAATTAAACTAGACGAAATTGACCATCAAATTCTTGATATGTTGATAGACAACACAAGAATACCTTTTACTGATATCGCAAAAAAACTTTTGATCTCTGCTGGTACAGTGCATGTTAGGGTTAAAAAAATGGAGGAATCCGGTATTATAAGAGGTTCTTCTTTAACTTTAGATTACAAGAAATTAGGATATTCGTTTATTGCTTATGTTGGCGTTTATTTGAATAATACCTCTCAAACACAATTCGTTTTAGAACGCATCAACGAAATTCCTTTTGTTACAGTGGCTCACATAACTACTGGAAAGTTTAATATTTTTTGTAAAATAAGGGCCAGAAACACAGAACATGCTAAAGAAGTTATTTTTAAACTTGATGAGATAGAAGGTGTATATCGCACAGAGACCATGATATCTTTAGAGGAAAGCATAAATGATAAAAAACGTTTAATGCATTCTATTTTTAATGAGATGTAATTAAGCGATTTTATTGTGGTATATTTAAAAAGCTCCAGATTTGGGGCTTTTTAGTTTATTGACATTTTTTTAGTGTTTTCTATGTTTTTGTACCCGTTAATGTATCGCTTTTGTTTAGTGAGGCCTTATATTCAGATATTTAACTACGAGTTATACTCTTTAGATCTATAAAGCGGAAAAAATTTTAAATCTGAATTTTTGATTGCATTCCTCATGCATAGCTCATTATAGACTTTTTGATTTATAATTAATTTCCAAACTGAAAACTGATGATAGTCGTCTGAGAACGACGACTTAAATCTAAAAAGTGTATCATTTTCATTAGCTCCTACACCTCCTCCTAGGTTAAATGCCTTAAGTCCGTCTATAGTAGATTTTACTCTCATCTCATCAATAAGAAGTTTTGTGGGCATAAGATGTAAAAAATCATTTTTAGTACCCGATAGATGGTACTGTACTATATTATCAGATTTTAGAAAGACAGCACCAGATATTATTGTATTAGTTTCTTTTTCCGTAGCCAATAAAATTTCGGTTTTAAAACTTTCGCTATTAACAAGCTTAAGAAAATATTCTTTATTAAAGAAATACATTTTCTTTGCGTTAACCCTGATCATATTCTCTTTATAAATACTAGCAAATTGTTCAATTAACTCTTCGTTGTCTGCTTTTATAATGCCACAATTTCTTCTAGATTTATTCGCATGATTCTTTAGTCTTCTGTGGTACTTTTGCCTTTGAGTTATATGGTCTAGGGTTAAATTTATATTTACTACTTTACCTAATGGGGATATTTCTCCTAAACCATCTAGAATGACCTTTTGTTTTGATATGTAAGGATTAAGGCGAGCGAATATTGAAATAATATTATTGTTAAATAAGTGTGCTTTCAAAGCCTCTACAAATTGTGTGTTGTCAAAAGTTCTAGTAATACCTTTCGAAATTGGACCACAATATCCATATACAGATGTAGCATCTTTATAAGGTGTCCCTTTAATACTCCTTACGAGAAGCGGAACACCTATTACAATATTATCTTCAGTATAAATTAACAAAACCGGAGTCTCGTCTTTTGAACTAGAAATATGATGATAATCATAAGTATGGTAGGAATCATATTCGCTAAACTCTGCAATTAATGAATCCCATTCATCTTTTTCTGTTATTGTTTTTATCATTTAACAAATTATGATAAATCACATTGTTGCTTGCTGTTAATTAGAACTTGTGATTGTATTTTTTTAACTAGTCTGGTTTTGATTATGAGTTTTAAAATAATTCCAAGGAATTACCTTCAGGAATATGAACACTGGTAATAATATTAAAAATTAAGAACTAGCGAATTAGCTTTTTTTTTATAAATAAAACCAAATAATTTTGTCATTACCAATTTTGACGACAAAAAGCCAATTCACTAGATATAACAACTATTTATTCGTCACTTTTTCTTAAAAAGAATAGCTAGTTGTTACGCATAGGGTATTGCCTATGGCGCTATTCACTGTGTGAGATTCAGGCAGATACAATTCGATTTATAAAAGGATAAAACTTAAGTTATTAACTCCATTTGTTGTTCTAAATTCTATAGTACTACAGACCACTCAAAATCGTCAGGATTTGGTCCTGTTCGAAAATTACGATCCAATGAGTCTATAAAATCCATATCGGATTCAGATATTTCAAAATCAAATAAATCAGCGTTACCAATAATGCGTTCCTCTCTGCAGGATTTTGGAATGGTAATAACGCCTTTTTGCAGATCGTATCTTAAAATAACCTGAGCAATGCTCTTACCATACTTTTTTGCCAATTTCTGTATCTCGGGTATTTCGAAAACTTTTCCTTGCATTAAAGGAGACCAAGCTTGATATTGAATTTTATGTTGTTTACAGAAATCAAGTAATTCTTGTTGTACTAAGTAAGGGTGAAACTCCATCTGGTTCACCATTGGAATTATTTCTGCATCGCCCATTAAATCCTCTAATTGATGCTTTAAAAAATTACATACACCAATAGCGCGCACTCGCCCCTGTTTGTATAATTCCTCTAGTGCTCGCCAAGTTTCTTTATACAATCCTACTACCGGCCAGTGCACTAGATAAAGATCAACATAATCCATCTGCAGATTCGCTAAACTGCGTTCAAAAGCTTTAAACGTTTTATCATAACCATGATCACTGTTCCATACTTTAGTGGTTAAAAAAATATCCTCTCTATTAATATTACTAGCTTCTATACCCAATCTAACATCGTTCTCATTTCTATATATAGCGGCGGTATCTATATGCCGGTAGCCATTTTCTAGCGCTAATTTTACAGAATTAGTAACCTCATATCTGTCTTTTGGCATGTAAGTTCCAAGTCCGAGATAAGGCATTTCTACACCGTTTTGTAATTTGAACGTGCCAGTTATATCAGTAATTTTTTTATCCATTATTATGTTTTTATATATTTAAAATAATCATTTGTATTTATTGTTAATAAATAGCTTATTATTAGTAATGAATTCAAAACTATAAAAGTCGAGCAAATTACACTTAATATTTCTATGGAATTGCACTTTTAAGAGATAAAACGTCGATAAGCCATCCTTTCGCAATAATTTTTAAACAAAAAATATAAACTGGCTTTTATAAGCTAGGAATTGTTTTCTCAATTTTTAATCATAATTAAAGTGATAATATTGCGACTTAGTCGAATAATTTATACAGATAACCTCAAAAAATAATTATTCTTGATTATTTCAAAATAATTGTTTTTTATTTGTAAGTGAACAATTGAAAATAAATCAGAATCAAATCAAATTATTTAATATAATGAAAAAAGAGTATTTAGAAAAAGTTCAAACAATTGATGATTTAATAACAGCGTTTTATGCTTGCCTTGGTGGTGAACCAGGAGAAAAAAGAGATTGGGAATTCATGAAATTTTTATTTCATCCACAAGGGATGAAAATTGGATATGAATACGACATAAACAAAAATTTCAGACCTCAATGGATACACCCAAATGATTATATAGAACGTATTGGTTTTTGGTTTAATAACACCAGAGAAACGGCGTTTTACGAAAGGGAATTGGGTAGAGTAGTTGAGACTTATGCAAATATTGGTCATGCTTTTAGTCATTGTCAAGCCTTTCACAGTAAAGAGGATATGGCTAATAACAAACCTTATAAACAGGATGTAAAAAGTATCCAATTAGCTTATTACCAAGACAGATGGTGGATTATCAATATGTTTTGGCATGGAGTAACTCCTGAGTTTCCAGTTCCAGATAGATATAAGAAATTTCAGCAATTTCCTTAATTAAATATCATCTTACTATTGATTCTTATCAAAAAGTATTATAAAGTTTCCTAAAAGAATCTATAACCTTTCCTCAAGTTATAGATTCTTTTGTAACCATTTTTTAAGACTTAAAAGTCATAGAAAATGAAAGTCTTTTTTTCCTAAAATGCCAAATCTGTAATGTATAAAAATTTTTTGAAGAGAATTTTAGATTTTTTAGCATCGCTAATAGCATTGATTATACTTTCTCCTTTGATTATTTGCTTAATCATTATATTAACTGTTGTGAATAATGGTAAACCGTTCTTCTTTCAAAGAAGACCAGGTAAAAATTCAAAAATATTCACCATTATTAAGTTTAAAACCATGAAGGACCCTAAAAAGAATGAAAGTGAATTACTTAATCAAGAGCAGCGTATTACAAAAGTCGGAGGGTTTATTAGAAAAACTTCCTTAGACGAACTTCTTCAATTGGTTAATGTTTTAAAGGGCGATATGTCAATTATCGGTCCTAGGCCACTATTGATAGAATACCTTCCATTGTATAATGAAGAACAAGCGAGAAGACATTTAGTTAGGCCTGGTATTACAGGTTGGGCACAAGTTAATGGCCGTACGGCCCTATCATGGGAGTCGAGATTTGCTCACGATGTTTGGTATGTAGACAATCTAAGCTTTAGGAACGATATCATGATACTGATGAAAACAGTGCAAAAAATATTTAATAGAAAAGCGATGTCTTCTATTGAAAACGCCTCTTTTAGTGGATGGGAAGGTAATACTCAATAATATTTTTAAATTTTAAATGCAACCCTCTTATAAAATCGTAAAGAATGTTTAAATATTCTTTTTAATATCACAACAAAACCTTGGTTTAATCTATTTGTAAACTTGTGTTTTGATAATTAATATTCCAAAAACGAGTTGAAAATTTCGTAAACTGTTTAAAATCCAAACTTGTTTGTTTCTACAATTTTTGTAAACAAATGAGATTTTGCTTTAAACCCAACCCTGCATTTTAAAAATAGTTCATAGTTATAAATGTTGTATTTGTTTGGGTGATAGGTTTGTGTGCGTAGTTTTTACTTTGAACGATTTTAATTTCATTATAAAGAAAAAAGAGTATTTCTAAACATAATTAATTTAGATTTGAACAAATTACTAAAACTTAACCAAATCGAGAATTTATGAAAACAGTAATGATTATGGGGGGCACCAAAGGTGTTGGAAATGAAATACTTAAAACTTGTTTAAAAAAAGGTTACAATGTTGCTTTTTGTGGTAGAAGTGCCAAAGAGGGCCATGAGATAATTAAAAACCTAAATGCCGAAGACAGACTTTATTTTCATCAGATTGATCTGAAAACCATAAATGAAATTGAAAATTTTTATAAAGAAACAATAAAAAAGTTTAACAAGATTGACGCCCTAGTTATTTACGCTGGTATTACGCCTGTAGCATCTTTAATTGATACAGAAGAAGATGTTTTTGATAGTGTTTTTAACGTTAATTTTAAGGCACCATACTTCTTGGTAAAACATGTTTTAAAGTCTATGATAGAAAACAAATCGGGGTCGATTATATTTTTCGGTTCGGCGCATATGGATTATGGTATGAAGAACAGAGCTGCATATGCGTTTACCAAAAGTGCACTTTATACACTGTCTACTCACATTGCACATCATTATGCTCAAAATGGCGTTCGTTCAAATTATGTAGTAATGGGCTGGACTAATACTGAAGGAGAGCTAGAGTTAAGAGATTCTGAAGGTATGACTGAGGAAGAATTAAAACAAAAGGCAGCTAAAATTCTCCCTATGGGCCGTATGTGTAATCGCTACGATCCTGTTCCTGCAGTTATGCATTTTATTTCGGATGAATCTGCAATGACTACGGGATCGATAATGAGAGTAACTGCTGGACAGTATATATAGTTATTATGACTCCAACTCTAATCTTTCATTCCAATTCAAAGCTCCTTGAGGGCCCTGTTTTTGATAAAGAAAACAACCTTCTATACTTTGTGTCTATTTTAGATGGTTTAGTATATTGTTTTAATCCTAGAACCAAGGAAATTTTAAGTGTAAAACTGGATTCTCCAGTAAGTTGCGTTTATTTCATGAAAAAAAAGGTGGTTTTAGTTGCCTCTAAAAACGGTTTTTTTGAAGTAAACTTTAATACCTTGCAAAAGACGTATGCTTTTCAGATTGATATTGATGATATGGTAAGATATAACGATGGTATTCAAGACCCTAAAGGAAGAATCATTATTGGTACCATGGGATTTCCAGAAGTTAAACAAGGGGTAGGAAATGTATATTCGTACCATTCCGGTAAGCACAAAACGCTTATTTATAGTACGACTATTTCTAATGGTTTAGCGTTTTCAAGTGATCATAAATTTTTGTACTTTATTGATACACCTACAAGAAAAGTTGCGAAATATGCTTATGATCTTGAAACAGGGGATGTCGCGTTTAAATCTTACGTGATAGAGTTTAAAGATAAAGGCGTTCCTGATGGTATGTGTATTGACGAAAAAGGTATGCTATGGATTGCAGAATGGGGAGGGGCATGTGTATCCAAATGGAATCCTATTACTGGAGAAAAAATAGACGCTATTAAGCTACCATGTGCAAATGTTACTTCGTGTTGTTTTGATAACGATTCAAATTTGTATATAACAACCGCAAAAGATGAATCCATGTGCGATATATATGGTGGAGGTTTATATTATGTTGAATTAGACAAGTCTTAAATTTATGGATAATGTTGATGTAAGTGTGATTGTTCCTATTTATGGAATTGAAAAGTATCTACCAAAATGTGTAGAAAGTATTTTGGAGCAATCTTTTCAAAACTTTGAGCTGATCTTAGTGGACGACGGTAGTCCAGATAATTGCCCAAAGATTTGTGATGATTATTCAAAAGAAGATTCTAGAATTAAAGTTATACATAAAAAAAATGGTGGTCTTTTAAGTGCTAGAAAGGCAGGTTTAGAAAAGGCTAAAGGTAAATATATATCATATGTAGATGGTGATGATTGGGTAGATAAATTCTATTTAGACACTTTATTTAAACTTGCCGAAGCGAATAATGCAGATTTGGTTGCTACTGGTCATTTTAGAGAATTTAACGGAAAAATAGAAACCGTAAAACCAGAAAAGGTTGGTGTTTATAATGAAAATGAAGTAAATTCAATCATCTTACCTAAAGCAATTTATAATGGTCGTTTTTGTAAGCATGATATCTCAACCTATGTTTGGAATAAGTTGTTTAAGAGAGAATTATTAAAAAAAGTTCTTTTTGATGTTCCCAACGAAATAATAATGGGGGAGGATGCAGCCATTACTTATGCTTATTTGGCCATTTCAAAAAGATTGGCAATAAGCAGGATTCCGTTATATTATTACAGGCAGCGACATGATTCTATTGTTAAATCTATCGAGAACCCTAAAAAGGAATATTTTAGACTAGGGCTTTTAACAAGTTTTCTGAAACAAAAATTGAAAAATGTTTTGGATGATGATAATTTGAAAACGCAGCTTACCTATTATCTATACTCTCAAATCCTCGTACGCTCTGGTGGAATAATTTACGATGAAAATGGCGATATACTCTTTAACCCTTTTTTGAATGTGAAATCAGAATCTAGAGTAATTGTATATAGTTCCGGATCTTTTGGACAACATATTTTATCAACAAATGCTAAAAATAAATTTTTTAAAGTTAAGCAGTGGATAGATATAGATTACCATGAATTAAATATAGGTGGTAATGTTGTACAACCTATTAGTAGTTTTAATAATGATGAGTTTGACTCTTTAATTATTGCTACAATTAATCCAGTAAGCTACGATGCCATAAAAGACGAGTTAAAATTAATGGGTATCGATGAAGAAAAGATTGTAAAAATAAGCACAGATATAAAAGAAATACAGAACCTATTATCTAATTTAGGCTTTGACAGCAACTTCAAATATCTTGAAAATAACTAAAAATCGAATTGAAACAATTTTAATCCCTTACATTACAAATGAAAAAAAAGCTAATAATTCTAGGAGGAAATCCAGAAACAGGTGTTTTAGTAGATGTAGCAAATTCAATGGGTATACACACTATAGTAATTGACCCCAACCCAGACGCCCCTGCCAAGAAATATGCAGCGGAGACCTATGATATTGATGGTTTTGATATTGACGGTATTGTGAATGTTGCGAGAGAAAATAACGTAGATGGTGTGTTAGTGGGAGTAGCTGATATCTTGGTAAAACCTTATCAAGAAATTTGTGAAAAACTAAATATGCCATGTTATGCCAATAAAAAAACTATAGAAGCATTTTGTAGTAAGGATGGATATAAAAAATATTGTAGAGAGTACAACGTACAAGACATTCCAGGAATATACTTAACAAAAGACTCTGAAATAAAAGCTCCAGAAAACATTAGCCTTCCTTTAATGGTAAAACCAGTAGATAGTGGAGGAGGCGTAGGAATGAAAATTTGCAGAGATGAAGAAGACTATATAGCTACGGTTAAAAATGTATTCAAATTTTCTAAGAAAGGCGTCGTTTTAGTTGAAAAGTATATGGACGCGGCAGTTGATGATATTGCTGTGTATTATACTTTTAAAGATGGTGTACCATATCTTTCAGCAACTTATGATAGATATCTTACAAGGCTTCAAGGAGATTCCAGTCCCATTGCTATTGGAACGGTCTACCCTTCAACATATACAGATTTGTTTGTGAAAGAAATACATCCCAAATTATGTGAGATGTTTAAAGGTTTAGATATACAAACAGGCGTACTTAATGTACAGTTTTTTGTTGAAAACAACGTCTTTTACAGTTATGATCCTGGATTTAGATTGCAAGGAGAAGCGCCTCATATACATCTAGCACATATCAATGGCTTCGACCATAGAAAAATGCTTATTAATTATGCCCTTACAGGTGTTTTTGGAGAAGACAATTTTTCTGAACAAAACGATTATATGTTGAGAGGTAAGATAGCCTGTTCAATATGGGTGCTTTTAAAAAGTGGTAAGATTGAAACTATTGAAGGCCTAGAGGAGATGAAATCCCATAAAAATGTTCATTTTGTGGTAGAACGATTTAAAGCAGGGGATACTGTAAAAGAAGAGTTTGTAGGGACCGAAAGACAGGTTTTATATAGAATTTACACGGCCGCAGATTCTATTTTCGAAATAAACCAAACTATAGAAGATATAAAAAGCTCGCTTAAAATCACTGATCCTAACGGTAATGATATGGTTATTGAATGGTTAAAACCATGGAATACGGATGATTACATTTTTGACTGATTCACGTGTTTTTAATGTAGCAAATACAAATACCTAGTAGTTTAAATCAAATAAGAAAAAACAGATATTTAAAAATAGTATAATGCAAAATATTTTAGAAAAATTTAGTTTACAGGGGAAAAAGGCAATCGTAGTTGGAGGCGCTGGAGACCTTGGTAAAGCCATGGTAGAAGCTATATCTCAAGCAGGTGCGCAAACCGTGGTAATTGATTATGATGACCGTGTTTTTGAAATGTGCGAAAACTTTAAGAAGGATGGTCTAAACGTTAGTGCTATAAAAGCAGACGTTAGCAAATTAGAAGAAATTAAGGCTTCATACAGCAAATCGTTAGATATACTTAATGGAACTGTTGATATTTTAATAAATTCTGCAGGTATCCAAAGAAGATATCCTAGTGAAGACTTTCCAGAGGAAGAATGGAGCAAAGTAATCGCTATAAACTTGGATGCAACATTTTATTATTGCAAATATGCTGGAAACACCATGTTGGAAAATGGCGGAGGGAAAATTATAAATATAGCCTCACTTATGAGCTTTTTAGGTGGAATTACGATACCTGCTTATGCTGCATCAAAGGGAGGTGTTAGCCAATTAACGAAAGCACTTTCTAATGATTGGGCAGCTAAGGGAATTTGCGTAAATGGTATTGCTCCTGGTTATATGGACACCCAATTGAATGTTGGTATAATTAATGACAAAAAAAGAACCGACGAAGTGTTTATGAGAGTACCGATGAAAAGATGGGGCAACGGTGATGATTTGAAGGGGCTAACGGTATTTTTAGCTTCATCAGCAAGCGATTACATTACAGGAACTATTATTCCTGTAGACGGTGGATATTTGGGGAGGTAATAGTTACTTCATATGGATGGATAATTTAAAAAATTGTTAATGGAATTAAGTATAATAATACCTATTTACAATAATGAGGAACAAATAAAGCGTTGTTTAACGAGTTTATTAAATCAGGACTTGAAATTATCTGAATATGAGATAATAGTTGTTGATGATGGCAGTACTGATCTTAGTCAGTCAATCGTTAAACAATATGCTAAAAAGTATAAAAATATTCATTTATATTATCAAAAAAATGCAGGATCTGGGGCGGCGCGAAATGCCGGCATAGAGTTTTCAAAAGGCGACTATATATACTTTTTAGATGCTGATGACTATATAGCCAAAAACGTATTAAAGCGCCTTATTGAATTATGCAAAATTAACCGTCTTGAGATGTTGTGTTTTAACACTAAAGAAATTGGCGCTGATCATTTTATGCCAAACACTACCACCCAAAATATCCAAGATATATCCTTAGATGTTATAAATGGTAAGGAATGCATTGCAAGACATAATTTTAGAACTGAAGTGTGGTGGTATATAACTAAAAGAACTTTTTTATTAGAAAGTGGATTAAAGTTTCCACATGATAGGTTTGTGCAAGACGTTAATTTTACAGCAAGATTACTATTAAGAGCGAAAAGAATTTCTAAAATTAATTTTGATGTTCATAGGTATGTTATTGTTGAGGATTCTGCCAGTAGAAATAGCGACACAGTACATATGCGAAAATATATTAAAGATTTAATTACTGCAGTCGAGGAATACGATGCTTTGATTAAGGGTTTGAAACATTCAAATTTCTTACATTATGAAGAAGTGGTAAAAAAACTTAAGCGTAAACAGCATATGTGGACTTTCTCTATATTTATAAAGGCTTTTAAGTGCCGCTTAAACGTTAAAGAATTAAAAAATATATTATTGAGGCTTAAAGAAATGAACGCATACCCCATAACCTCTGAGCATGGAGAAATAAGAACAAGCAAGTTATATAATAAGATTCTGATTCCAATATTTAATAATAGAATATTACTTTTCTTAGCCGTAAAAGGCAATTCACTTTTTAATTTTGCAAGATTAGTAGCCTAATGAAGTGTTATTAAAGAAGTAAAACATTTGTAAATATTAAGAGTAGTTTTCAAAGGTTGCTCTGAAATTTATAAAGCTTATGTTTAAATGAATTGAAATATAAAAGTTTGTTTCATATTAAATAACACCATCAATAATGTTTAATAGGTCGTTGTTTATAATATTTACATCAAACCTTCTTTCAGCATAGGCTCTACTGTTTACACCCATTTGGGTAAGTTGCGTAGGGTTGGCAATAAAAAATTCCATTGCCTTAACTAATGCCTCTAAATTCCGTGTAGGTATTAAAAAACCGTTTTCTGCTTCTATTACAGTTTCCCTGCACCCAGGTGTATCTGTTGTAATAATGGGCATACCTACAGATAAAGCTTCAAGAATTGATCTGGGTACGCCCTCTCTATAATACGTAGGTAAAACAAAGACATCTCTTTCTGATAAATGTTCCCAAATATTTGACTGTGCCCCATGATATACAACGGTACCCTTCTTATGTAATGCATCTAATTCCTCTATTTTAACTGCTGAAGGGGAATTTCCAGGAGCACCAATAATATGAAATTCAGTGTTGGGGTATTTTTGCTTTAAAATCTTAGCAGCATCAATAAAGAGCGATGTGCCTTTTTCACGAATTAATCGTGTTACTATAATAAAGCTAGTTATCCCGTTGGTTTTTAAGTTTTTTCTAAATTTAAATTGATTTAAATTTACTCCAGATCCGCTAACAATCTCGGTTTTTGTTTTCTTTGTTAAGATTTTTCTCTTTATAAATAAATTTCTATCATCAACATTTTGAAATACAACTACTTTATTTTTTCTAATAGAACGCTTATACAAAAACTCATTAAGCCTCTGTAATACTTTTGATTTAAGCGATAAGCCTGTAAAAGTAAAACCTAGACCTGTGATAAGCGAAACCACAGGGGTTTTGCACATGTTTGCAGCTATTGAACTATATATTACAGGCTTTATGGTATAAGGGAAAACTAAATCTATTTTCTTATCTCGAATAAGTCTTTTGAGTTCTAAAATTGTCTTAAAATCTACAAAAGGATTTAAGCCTGTTCTTTGTAAATTGTAAGTTACAGGAACTGCACCTAAACACTCAATATCCTTGTGTTTTTCGGGAGTAAACTCTGGTGCACCTGCATATACTTCGTACCCATTTGCTACAAGACTTTTTATAAAATCTCCCCTAAAATTGGTTAGTGAATTCCCTAAGGATGAAACAATTAAAATTCTTTTTTTGCTCATTAGTGTTAATTTAGAAACTAAATGGTTTTACTTTAAATAGACATTACTGTACCATTTTTGGAAACAATAAAATGCCCAAACTCTAAATGTATTATCGCGTTTGCTGTTTAAATGATTTTTTACTAAAGGTATTACAGTATCTAAATTAAATATACCTTGTTCAGACAGGTATTTTGGTTCAATATAAGACTCTAGTTCCTTTCTTAAACTAGACTTTAACCAGTTTCCCACGGGGGAACCAAACCCCATTTTACTTTTCTCTAAAAACTCGTCAGGGAATTGATCTTTAAAGGCTTCTTTAAGTATGTATTTTTTATTCCATCCATTCATTAAGAATTTTTCTGGAAGGGTATTTGTATAATCCCATATTTTCTTATTTAAGAAAGGCGCTCTACATTCTAGAGAATTTTGCATGCTGGTTCTGTCAACTTTGGCAAGCATTCCACCCTCTAAACTTAAAATTTTATCTACGTGTCTAAAATCGGTAAGTGTTTCTACTTTATCAGATTCTAATTTATCCTTATAATCTGCAAACAGACAATCTTCATACATGTTGGGGTTTAAGATTTCAGCTAGTTCATCCTCAGTATTTGCTAATGAAATAATATCCCAATAGGAATTACCTTGATAATCAATAGCTTTAAGCATTTTTTTAATTTTAAATCGTTTTCCTCTGTTATCGTCTTTTGTGGCCAATAGAAATGCAGAAGATTTTAATAGAACATTATGAATAGTTTGTGGTACGAGGTTAGTGTACCTGCTGTTCATTTTCCCTACGTAATATTTGTTATATCCTCCAAAAACTTCATCGCCACCATCTCCTGTCAATGCTACTTTAACGTAATCTTTTGTTTTTTTAGATACAAAATAGGTGGGTAGTGCGGCTGTATCAGAAAACGGCTCATCAAAATTTAAAAGAATGTCATGTATGTTATCCTTTAAATCGTTTTCACCAATTTTAAATTCATGATGATTACTATCAATCATTTTAGCCACTACTTGAGACTTATCGGTTTCATCTTTCTTAGCTTCCGAAAACCCAATAGAAAATGTTTCTATTTTTTTATTTGCCGATTGCGATAAACACAGCGAGACTATAGAAGAATCAACACCACCAGACAAGAACGTTCCTAAAGGTACATCGGCAATAGATCTACTCTCCACACTTTCGTAAACTAAGTCTTTTACTTTCCTTTTGGCTTCATCAAATGAAATTGGATGTTCTTTTGGTTTTATTTCCTGATGTATCTCAGCTATCGTAAAATCATGATTTTCAAAATCATATTCAATATAATGATTAGCTTCAAGTTTATAGATATTATCATAAATGGTGTAAGGAGCCGGCACATAAGTTAACCTTAAAAATAAATTAAGCCCTTTTTTAGAAATTTCTGGCTTAATAGGCAATACATCCACAATAGATTTTAATTCTGATGCCCAAAGGAACTCTGTATTTGTATTGGTATAATAAAGTGGTTTTTCACCAAAAAAATCTCGCGCTATAAAAAGTTTATTGATGTTTTTATCGAAGATGCTAAAACCATACATGCCATCTAGCCATTTAAAAGATGCTACACCATGTTTTTCATAAAGTTTTAGAATGACTTCGGTATCACTTGTGGTTTTAAATTTTACTCCAGAAGCCTCTAAATCAGACTTTAAAGTTCTATAGTTGTAAATTTCACCATTAAAAACGATTACTATTTTCTTATCATCAGAGTAAATGGGCTGTTTTCCAGAAGTTAAATCTATAATAGATAATCGTCTCATTGCCATACCGATGGCATAGTTATCTTGCTCCACTGCCAAAAACCCATCCTCGTCAGGTCCTCTATGAATTATCAAATCATTCATTTTGGTGAGCGTTGATAGGATATCTGATTCGTTATAGCTGTTTTTTTTAATTATTCCGTTAATTCCGCACATGGGTGTAATTTTATATGTAATTAGTGAGATTCACGTATTACATTGATATATTCATTTAATACTTTGTTCTTTTTAAAATCATTGGAACGCTTAAGAACATTCCTTTTGCAGCTTTTTAGAAAGCCTTTGTTAGATTTGAAGTAGTTAATGCCTTTGGTCATTAATCTGACGTCATTAGTTGGTACCAAAATACCATAATCAGTTAACATTATGTCATCTTTTAAATCTTTTAGTTCCATAATCTCGTCGGGCCCAGATTTACAGTTTGTGCTTAATATAGGCAAACCACAAGACATCGCTTCTAATAAAACATTTGGAAAACCTTCATGGTTTGAACCAAAAATAAATAAGTCTGCAGATTTCAGGTATTTGTAGGGGTTAGGGTCAAAACCCATTAACTTTACTTGATTTTTTAAATTTAATTTATCAATTAACACTTCCAATTCATTTTGAAGTTCGCCTAATCCAAAGATGTAAAGTTTTATTGAAGAGTTTTTAGTTCTATATACAGCTTCTATAAGCATAGTATGATTTTTTCCCTTGGTAAGTCTCCCTAATGTAACGATGTTGAAGCTTTTTTCATCAAAAAAATTGGTGATAGGTTTGATGGTATTGATTTTTTCTAAATCTATTGGATTATGAATTACCCTCATTTTATCTTTAGGGACACCGAAGTTTTCAATTAAATCATTTGCATTGCCCTGAGAATTAGAAATAACTAGATGGGATTTTTTATATAAAAGCTTTATCATCCTTTTATTGAAAAAAGATTGAAAATTTTTGTAACCATACTGTAAGCTAGGGTAAGCACGTTCATTAGTTATTATCTTAAAAGAGTGTTTTGTGAGATTAATTGAAATAATATTTATAAAAGAAGGTCTAGTTAAGAAGCCTAAGCTATGTGTAATTCCTAATTTTTTTATGAGTTTCGCATACTTAAAAGCTAAAAAAGGAATTTTGAGTGTCTTGTTGATACCACTTTCATTAGAATTAGATTTTTCTATGAAGTGAATATTAATGTTTTGAGGTACTTCATATTTAATAGTATCATTCATTAAAATTAAATGTACTTCAATCTTGTTTGCAATACAAAAAGATAACAAATGCGAAACTACTCTTTCTGCACCACCACCAGCTAATGAATATATCAATATTCCTAATGTCATTTTATTTTGTTTAGATTTATTTTCTAAAAATGTATCTTGCAATGTTTCTGGAATTATAAATTATACTCAAATACTATTGAAAAAATCCTCATAATTTTTGATAATGGTTTCTTTATTGAATTTGATATTTACAGATTCGCTTACTTTTTTTAAATTCCATTGTATTTCTGAAACAGCTTTATGAATATTTTCTAAATATTCGGTTTCATCATTTGAAATTAGTCCATTAATACCATTCTCTATTATTTCGTTTAATCCACCAGGTGCTTTAAAAGCAATTACAGGAGTCCCGACTGCACAGCTTTCAATTAAAGAATTTGGAAAACCTTCTACATATGACCCTTGTAAAAAGAAGTCAGACTTCTGAAGATACTCTGCAACGTTTTTAGTAAAAGGAATATGGATTACCTTATCTTCTATACCATAAGCCTTTATTTTATCGAATAACGGCTCTTTTTCTGGACCATCCCCAATTATAGTGTACTTGTAGTTAAGGTCTAATTTAGAAAGTACATTTACAATTCTTTCATGGCCTTTTTGTTTTTTTAATCTAGCAACGGTAATAAATTTTATAGTATCACCTTTTTTCCACTCTCTATCGTTAAATTTAAACCCATCACTTATAGGATTATTAATAATCTTTAGTTTAGCATCTGGTATATTATAATTTAGTTTCATATCGTCAAACATATCTCTAGATTGGCAAAGAATAATATCTAAAAATTTATAGCCAAACCTACTTAAAGGTAATCTACTGAAAAACGTTTTCTCGTTATCGTTTAAGTAATTACTCCTTACACTAATTACGTTAGATACTCTACCAACAAATTTGGTTTTTGGAAATAATAATGATAGAAAACCCATAACTGTATTGACATGTCCAATTGAGCTTATTACTATATCTGGCTTAGTTTTTCTAATCGAATTGAAAAAGCATGGTATAGCTTTTAAAACTCTGTCTTTATTGAAGTAAGTTACATCTAGGCCATCTAAATTGTACGTTGTATTTTTTTTAAAACCAGCAGCCCAAAGTGATACTTCAAAATTATGCTTAGAAACATTTTGAGCTACAAAAGACATCACCCTTTCTGCTCCTCCTGATGTGAAATCAGGTAAGACAAAAACTATTTTTTTCCTTTTAGCCATTTTTTAATAATTAGTAATATTGTTATACTAAATCGGGTTCAGTTGATACTAATACAGATTCATTTTGTTCACTGTCCTCCTGTGTATGCCTGTAATAAAGACTGTAGTCTAATAAAGCTAATACAACTACAATAGGTTTCTCAACAAATAAATAATGTGAAATTACGCTTTCAAATATTATCAGAATTATAAAAACTAAGTAATAGAAATGTTCCTTTTCTCGAGCTAGTTTAATTGACTTGTAGAGAAAAATTATAAAAATGATTAATCCAAATATCCCATATTCGACAGATACTCTTAAAAAATAGTTGTGAGTATTTTTTGAGCTTATATTTTTATCTGCACAATATGCTGTACCTGACCCTAATGGGTTATCTGCAAACTTATTTAGATATCTAATTACTAATGTACTTCTTCCATCACTAGTTCTGTCATCACTTGTTATAATTTCATCGCTTTGCCCTGTCAACAAATCAAGTCTTTCTCCAGCTGCACCTTCTCTAAAAGCAGGCACTTCTTGTCTTATAATATCTGCAAAAACTAGAATAAGCATATAAAAAAAACCAAATAAAAGTATCATTTTTAAAGATGTAAGAAGCAAACGGCTAAATTTTATATTTAAGAAAATTTTCCACTCATTCAAGGATAAGAATATTACAATCAATATTACAGATAATAACCCACTTCTGGAAAATGTAATGAAAACAGAAGATAGCATTATAGTTAAAACCACCATTCTCATTTTTTTTTCTGAAGCATATAGAAGCAGCAATCCTAATCCTAAAAACTTAACAGCAGAAGCAGCAGTATTTGGATTTTCGGCAAAACCACCTTTTCTAGCCTGGTCAACTAAATCTACGTCAGTAACGGGAAGACCGATAAACATGTCATAATATATACTTGCACAGATTACTATAAAACCTATGAACAAAAAAAACCTTATTTCCTTCGTTGAGCATTCAGTGAAAAATATCAAACAAAAAGAATATAATAAAACAGTTGTTGAAAATGCTACTATTTCGTTAAGCATAATTTCAAATGACACTTTATCATTTAAACTAAAAATCAAAGTACATATAAAGGTTAAAAATAAAAACTTTGCTGTATGTGTTTTTAAATAGATAAAGTATTTTCTTATATCAAATTTTATAAAAAACATTACAAAAGACAGAGGAACTAAAAGGTAAGCAGGACTAACAGGAACTATGCCAACTCTAAACAAAAACCTATCGGCACCAGAGACAAATAATATTATAAAAAAGAATAATACATATTTCATATTTTTATATTCTTGATGTAAAAGGGTATTAAAAAAGATTTAAGATTTAATCTTAATAAATAAAACATGGTTTTATCAAATAAAGCTAGAATAAACCATGACAAAACAGCCGAAATAATTATTGAATATGCAGCATAAGTAATTCCAAAGTTAGCTAAAAATATAGTATTAAAAATGACGTTAGATATGACGCTTACTAATTTTATCTTAAAAAGGTATTTTTCCTTTTCCTCAAGAATAAGCATAGAAGTTGTCAAATGACTTTGAAAAAGTATTAAATGACTAAAAATTAAAATCTTCAAAACTTCTACACTGTTAAAATACTTCTCACCGTATAATTGCATTATAATAAATTCTCCAAAAATTATAGTGAGAAGTATTATAGCTATTGCTGAATAATTTAGGATTCCGTACAGCAACAAAATAGTTTTTTCATATTTTTTATCTTCATTATCTTTTTTTAACTCCACAATTTTTGGATAAAGAACCGGAACTATAAGTGAGGGAATTACTAACCAAATTTGTGACAAAATCACTGCAGTACCGTATATTCCCAATTCATTTATACTCAAATAGTATTTAATTAAAAATTGGTCAAACCGCGCATACAACCCTGTAAGTAATGCCCCAAACATTAATGGCCATGAATAGGGAAGCATTTTTTTTAGAATAGAAACCCTGAACTGCATTTCGTTGAGTTTAAAAACTTTTTTATGAAACGCTAAGCATATACCTATAAAAATAAAAACTCTTTCTAAAACATATATAGTTATAAAATAATATACATCAAAATCTAAATAAAGTCCAATTACCAATAGAATAGCTACAATAAATAAAGAAACTGCTGTAACTGATATGTATATGGAAGCCTGTAATTTTCTTTGAAAATAAGATGACAAGACTTCATTAGACATGAACAGAATAGAAGAGGTAGCGATAAAGACAATCCAATATTTGCTGTCTACGCCAGAAAAGGTTATCCATACTCCCAAAACAAAAAGGATAACTACAGAAGCAATTATTCTCGAGATTAAAAATGTGCCTAACATCTTTTTTTGTTGATCACTTCCGTCTTTGTAACCTACTAAGTGTTTAATGATGAATGAAGAATTAAACCCAAGTGCAGCAATTGTAGTTAGTATTGTGAAAAATGATATTCCTAAGTTGTACCAGCCAAAATCTTCAATTCCAATTTTATCAGCAATTTTTGATATTATAAAAATAATCAGTAACAGTCTTAATGCATAACCAAAAATAATCCAAAGATAATTGACTAAATAGATTTTGAACCTTTTTATTAAGTCTATGATGTTCATATTTAGTCAATGGTTTTTGATGAATAATTATATAAGAAGGGCAGAGTTGATAATTTACAAACAACGATTAGCTTTATTTTTTAAAACTCCTTTCACATCATATATTAATCCTTTATTAGATAATAGTTCTGTATAATCTAAATTATTAAACTCCCTATGAGCTGCTGCTAAAACGATAGTATCAAATTTATCTTTTGGTAATTTATCTGTGGTAGTTAGGTTATATTCGTGTTTAACTTCATCTGGGTTTGCCCACGGATCATAAATAGTTACGCTTAGCCCATATTCCTTTAAATGTTTTATAACATCTACTATCTTGGTGTTTCTAACGTCTGGACAGTTTTCTTTAAAGGTAATGCCAAGCATTAAAACTTTAGCGCCATTTACTTTTATATCATTTTTCAACATCATTTTCACTACTTCACTGGCAACATATTGTCCCATACTATCATTCACGCGCCTACCTGCCAAAATAATTTCTGGATGATACCCAACCTCCTGAGCTTTTTGTGCTAAATAGTAAGGATCTACACCAATACAATGGCCACCAACGAGCCCAGGTTTAAAAGGTAAAAAGTTCCATTTAGTACCCGCCGCCTCTAAAACAGAGTGAGTGTCTATATCCATGAGGTTGAATATTTTAGCCAATTCATTAACGAAAGCTATATTAATATCTCTTTGCGAGTTTTCTATAACTTTAGCGGCTTCAGCAACTTTTATCGTAGGAGCGAGGTGCGTGCCAGCAGTAATAACACTTGCGTACAAATCATCTACTTTTTTACCAATTTCTGGTGTTGAGCCAGCAGTTACCTTTAAGATTTTTTCAACCGTGTGTTCTTTGTCTCCTGGATTTATACGTTCAGGTGAATATCCTGCATAAAAATCAGAATTAAACTTCAGTCCACTTATTTTCTCTAGAATAGGAACACATTCATCTTCAGTCACTCCTGGATATACCGTAGATTCGTATATAACGATATCGCCTTTTTTAAGCACTTTTCCAACAGTTTCGCTAGATTTATACAAAGGTGTTAAATCTGGTCTATTATTTTTATCTATCGGTGTAGGAACAGTTACTATGTAATAGTTGCAACCTTTAATATCTTCTATATTTGAGGAACAATACAAGCCAATTTCAGAACTGGGACTGCTCTTTAAAACAGCTTTTAATACAGCGTCATCAACCTCTAAAGTAACATCGGTGCCTTTTTGCAATTCAGAAATTCGTTTCTCATTAATATCAAAGCCTACAACATCGTATTTTGTAGCAAACAAACGCGCTAGTGGTAATCCCACATAACCTAAACCTATAACTGCTATTTTTTCTTTATTCATAATATGTTATTGACCAATTGAAGAATACACAAACCCTATTTTTTCCATTTCGGACTTATCCAGTATATTTCTACCATCAAAAATAAAAGCTGGCTTTTTCATGTTCTCGTAGATTTTTTTCCAATCGTATGTTTTGAATTCATCCCACTCCGTCATTATCGCAACAGCGTGTGCATCATTCAAAGCTTCATATGGCGTTTTCGCAGCTTTTACCAATGCTCTGTTTTCATCTTCAGATCTAGTATTTAAATAGTTTAAATCTGATTGTATTTTTTCACTGGATACTTTAGGGTCGAATACAGCAATGTTAGCCTGTTCGTTTAATAAATGATCTGCAACATAAATAGCTGCAGATTCCCTAGTATCATTGGTGTCCTTTTTAAAAGCCCAACCTAAAAAACCAATTTTCTTACCAGAAACGGTATTGTATAGTGTACTAATTAAATTATCTGCAAAACGTCTTTTTTGGTGATCGTTAAGTATAATAACCTGTTCCCAATAGTCGGCAACTGCATTTAAGTTGTAACTTCTAGCAATATAAACTAGATTTAAAATATCTTTTTGAAAACAGGAGCCTCCGAAACCAACGGATGACTTAAGAAATTTAGGGCCAATTCTTGAATCCATTCCTATTGCCTTTGCAACTTCATTTACATTGGCCTCAGTTTTCTCACATAACTCAGAAATTGCATTAATAGACGAAATACGTTGTGCTAAAAAGGCATTAGCCGTAAGTTTTGATAGTTCTGAAGACCACACGTTCGTTCTTAATATTTGTTCTTGTGGCACCCAACTTCCATATATATCGGCTAAACTCTCAATAGCTTCTTCCGATTCCCCGCCAATTAAAACGCGGTCTGGGTACAACAAATCTTGAACAGCGGTGCCTTCAGCTAAAAATTCAGGATTTGATAAGATATCAAATTTTACTGCGCTACCAGTATTGTCTAAAATACTTTTAATCGCCTGAGCTGTTCTTACCGGTAAAGTAGACTTCTCTACTACAATTTTATCTGACTTAGCTACATTGGCAATGTTTCTAGCGCAAAGTTCCACATATTTTAAATCTGCGGCCATACCTTTACCCTTACCGTAAGTTTTGGTTGGTGTATTTACAGATATAAAAATCATTTCTGACTCGTCTATAGCTTTGTCTATTTCAGTAGAAAAGAACAGGTTTTTACCTCTAGTTTCTTTTACAATTTCAGCCAAACCTGGTTCATAAACAGGAAGTTTTGACACATCGGGATTATTCCAAGCATCAATTCTAGCTTGATTTATATCTACAATAGTTACTTTAATGTTTGGGTTTTTTTTAGCAATTACCGCCATTGTGGGCCCACCAACGTAACCGGCTCCAATACAACAAATTTTTGTGACTTTCATTTCTTTTTATAAATTTTCCCAATACCAATTAACAGCTTCTTTAATGCCGTCATTAATATTGTATTTGGGGTTGTAGTTTAATAGTTTTTTTGCTTTATCAACAGAGGCTAGGGAATGAGGTATATCGCCAGCTCTGTTCTCACGATGCTTTATTTCTACGTGCTTTATGGAATCATCGAACTCAGAAAGGTGTTTTTTCAATAGTGTTGTTAATTCTAAAAGGGTGGTTCTTTCACCATATGCTACATTATAAACTGTATTTAATGCGTTTTCATTTTCAGTTGTAATAGCTAGCAGGTTCATTTGTACAACATTATCTATATACGTGAAATCTCTCGAATAGCTTCCGTCGCCATTTATCATTGGAGATTCATGTTTAATAAATTGTTTCACAAAAAGAGGAATTACTGCAGCGTATGCTCCGTCTGGATCTTGTCGCCTTCCAAAAACATTAAAATACCGCAGACCAATAGTATTTAGTCCATAAGCTTTATGGAATATATCAGCGTAGAGTTCATTTACATATTTAGTTATGGCATAAGGCGATAGCGGCTTTCCTATAACGTCTTCTACTTTAGGTAATGCTTCATGGTCTCCGTAAGTGGATGAACTAGCTGCGTAAACAAAACGTTTCACCTTAGCATCACGAGCAGCAACGAGCATATTTAGAAAACCAGATACATTTACATCGTTAGTTGTAATGGGGTCTTTAATAGATCTTGGAACGGAGCCCAAAGCGGCCTGATGTAAAATATAGTCAACATTTTTACAAGCGTTTTGGCAATCTTCTAGAGATCTTATATCGCCCTCGATCAAGGTGAAATTACTGTTGCTTAAAAAGGGTTCTATATTTTTACGTTTACCGGTAGCAAAATTATCTAGACAGATAGTTTTAATGTTATGGTAAAGAAGTGTTTCACAAAGGTTAGATCCTATAAATCCGGCACCACCCGTAACAAGTACGGTCTTATTTTGTAGATTTTCAAGCATTAATTTGGGTTTGTTGTTAGTAGCTATGGGCAAATATGTGAAAAATTATTTAAACCCTTATGATTATTATACTAAGTTGATGTTTTTAACGATAAAAAATCAGTAGGGTCTTTATAGGGTTAAATTCATCGATAAAAAACAGTTTTGTAGTCAAAATTAAGTTAGTTATAATATGATTTATACCAATCTACAAATGCTTTAACACCATGATTAATTGATGTGTTGGGGCTATAGCCGTAATCGGTTATTAAATCATCTACATTGGCCCAAGTGCGTTCAACATCACCAGGTTGAATGGGAAGCATGGTTTTTTCTGCTTCGGTTTCGAGGTTTAATTCTATTTCCTTAATAAAATCTAATAATTTTACAGAATTGTTATTACCAATATTATAAACCTTGTATAAATCGTTTTTTTCAAGTCTTTCCTTGTTATCGTGCTCTAGAATTCTAACAACACCTTCTACGATATCGTCTATATAGGTAAAATCGCGTTCCATTTTCCCATAATTAAAAACTTTAATAGGTTTGTTTTTAACGATGGCATCCGTAAATAAAAACATGGCCATGTCTGGTCTTCCCCAAGGGCCATAAACAGTAAAAAACCTAAGGCCTGTAGTAGGGATTTTAAATAAGTGGCTATACGTATGCGCCATTAACTCATTGCTTTTTTTTGTGGCGGCGTATAAACTTATGGGATTATCAACATTATCTTCTGTAGAAAATGGTATTTTTTTATTTAACCCATATACACTAGAACTACTAGCATAAACAAGATGTTTTATATTAAAGTTTCTACAGCATTCAAGGATATTTAAAAAGCCGACTAAGTTAGAGTCTACATAAGACTCAGGATTTTCTAAACTATATCTTACCCCAGCTTGGGCCGCTAAATTACAAACCACATCAAAACCTTCATTTCTAAATAAATTTGGAAGTTCCTCACGGTTTTCTAGATTCATTCTGATAAATGAAAAGTTACTGTCTGTTTCGCTGTTGCACAAATAATTATAATTAGATGCTTCGGTACTATTTATACCTAGTTCTTTTAGCCTATCATATTTAAGGCTAGTATCATAGTAATCGTTAATATTATCAAGACCTACAACTTTATGGCCATTTCGCAATAAGGCCTTTGAAGTAAAATATCCTATGAAACCTGCGGCTCCTGTAACGAGTATTTTCATTTTTGTATGATTTGAGGTGTTTAATTGTTTTAATACTACAAATATTAAAAAAAGAATTAAAGGATATTTTATTTAATGCTAAAATGAATTTATTCTCGATGAAGTAACTAGAATTGCTTTTTTGCGTCTTTCTTTTTTTAATAACTGTGATTAAATAAAACAAAAAGCTTCAAAAAAAAAAAATTAGATGCGCGACTTAACTTATGCAATGTAGGTGTTTGAAAGCTCAGATCTTTTTAACATGATCTTCTTCAAATAATACTTATTACATCTTATTAACAATATTTAAAAATATCCGATGAACTACTTATTTTCGCGATGAAATTAAAATTGTTACAAATAAAGAAAGTCCAAATCTCAAATCATAGCGTATATGCCTAAAATTTAGAACGGATAAAATGCATATCGAAATCGATAAAATGTAATATTGAATATATAGTACTACAAAAATATTTATTTTTTCGACGAAATGCATAAAATATCGTTTTAAAGTATATATATTTGAAGCCCCAATGAATCTAATTATTAAAAACAAACATGGAAAACCTACGTTTAAACCTGAACCTATTGATTATTTTTGTATTCTTTTTAACTTTTTTATCTTCCTGTAACAACGAGGAGTTGTATGTCTCTCAGATTGAAGAGCAAATACTAGAAGAAGAAAATGAAGAAACCCCCGAGACAGTAAATGAAATTTTTCAGATTGAAATCGAGAATGATGTTGCTGAAACATTTGAGAATGTACCTGTAGAGATAAAAATACTAGAAAATGATTCGAGTATTCCAGCTAACTTTACTGTGACAAGTACTTCCCCGCAAGAAGGCTCTCTAGAAATTATTGATAACGATACGCCTAACGATTTTTCAGATGACTCAATTTTATACTCGCCTAACCCTGGTTATTCTGGGGCTGATTCTTTTGAATATACTATTTGTGATGCCGATAGTGTCACAGAAAATTGTAGCACAGCAGTGGTTACTATAAGTGTTAATCCCAGAGTTGATAATATTGCTACCGAGTTAAAAGCATTTCCGTCGGCTTACGGTAGTGGGAGCAACGTAACTGGTGGACGTGGAAAGCCTGTTTACAGGGTGTCTAACCTAAATGGAACTGGTGCAGGTTCATTTGCACAGGCTTTATCAGATAGTAAAACAACGAATGGAGGTATAATAGTTTTTGATGTTGGTGGCACCATAAATCGTGAGACAAGCTTTTCTTTTGGAGGCCTACAAAACGTAACTATAGCAGGTCAAACAGCGCCTTATCCTGGTATTACTTTTGCTGGTAACAAAATGGAAATTAAAAACTCAAGTAATGTCATTCTTCGTTTTATGAGATTTAGACCTCCTTACACGGCGTCAGGTAATTTAAAAGAGGCTTTGTCCTTTCGAAATGTTCAGGATATTATTGTAGACCATTGTTCATTTAGTTGGGGTAATGATGAAGTTGTAACTTTTTGGGCACCAGGAGGCGGAGAGACAATTCAAAATATTACGTTTCAAAGAAATATTTTAGCGGAAGGAAAGACTGGAATGCTTTTAGGGGATAGTGATGACCCAAGTAAGAATGATAATTTGTCTTTCATATATAACTTAACCTATAATATTACTCATAGGTTTCCTAACATTCACACAGACGGAAATGCTGAAATAGTCAATAATTTTATTTACAATTATAAACACAGACTTACAGTAACAAAAGGCTCACCAAAGTTAAACTATATAGGAAACTACATTGAATCTGCATTAAATACTGTTAGCGACGTTAAGGTAAATATGATTGTTACAAACGAAGAAAAATCAGGATCATTTCCTTTAATTTATGCAGAGCAGAATGTTGCAGACGGGCGATTAACGGCCGATGGTGATAATTGGACTTTGTTTAGATACAGAGATGTCTCATCACCTTACTCAGATGAAGGAAATCCAATAAGTGAAGCTTCTTATCGTACAAATACTATGTTTCCATTATTAGGTCATGATGTACCTGTTTTAAGCGCTTCGGCTGCTAGAACATCTATTTTAGCCGATGTAGGAGCTAATAAATACCTGTCAGCCGATGGAAAGGTTAATAATTATTCAGATACTGTAGACCAGCATTATTTTGATAATATCAATAATAGTACACCACATAGTTACAAGGGTGGTAATTCTGCGGATTATCCGAGTGATCCACACTACATAGCCTTTCAAAATTCCGTAAGCGCAACACCTGTAAATACGAGATCAGTGGATTACGATTCTGATAATGATGGTATGCCAGATGTTTGGGAAATAGCAGCTTTTGGAGATTTAACAAGAGATGGTACTGGTGATTTTGATGGTGATGGCTATACTGATGTTGAAGAGTTTTTAAATCTGGTTGATTTTTAATTAAAGATTTCAAATCGCTGACGACGCTGACATTTCATGCTATTCGTCTGGGTAGTGGCTTTTACTATTATTATTTATGCATACCCTGTCAGATATCAAAGCACATTCGCCCAAATAATTAAAAAATTAAACTTGAGTTATACGATTTACTTTAAGTGTTTTCACAAAAGCGTTTCCTTGTAAACCAATGAATTACGTTTTTTCTATATTAACCTTGTTAATTAGTAAATCGTATAAGATTTAAGTATGCCTATATAAATCTGTATTTTTATTAGGTGAATATGCATTAGAATTATTCTTTAATCTAAATTTATATAGTAGCCAATAATATTAGACATTAGTTGGAAAGCAACAATAATAGTAAGAAAAAAACTCTATTTAATTCGAAGAATTGATAATATGAAGATTTTTAAATTCAACAGTCTAGCACAGTTAATTAAATCTATTCACAGATTAAAAGGTTTTTAAAGTAGTTCATTCAAACCCTATAATTATACCATTATAAAAGCTTTTAAAGGTCGACAATCTTAAAAATAAGAAATTAGGTTAATTGAATTTGAATTAACATTTAAAAAGTTACAAACAAATAAGGACTTCAAAAAGACATCGAAAATTAGTCTTATTAACGAATTTTGAGAAATATTAATTAATAAAACGCTCCTATATAGGTTTATTCAATTTGTAATTTACAGCAAAATAAAGTATTCCTTATAAAATTTAAATCTTTTATCCCATAAGTTTATATATTATATTCAGTTAGTAGATTCGCAATTGTTAAAATCAACTAAGAATAAAAAAAGGCATAGGATTTATATAGAATCAATGAACCCAAATTCTTTATACCACTTGCTTAAAACATAAACTTTCCAAATATTTTCGGTATGGTCATATTTTTCACTCATGTGTTCACTCAAAATAGTTTTAAATTTAGAAATATTCAAGTTCGGTACTTTATTTAAAAAATCATCATTTAAGGCAGAAATAAACTCTTCTCTCAACTCATGTCTCATCCAATTGCCAATCGGTACTGCAAAACCTTTTTTAGGTTGCGTAAAAACCTCTTCAGGTATATATTCTTTTAAGATATCTCTTAATATTTTTTTTTGCCTCCCTTTTTCATAACGAAAAGACATTGGTAATGATCGTGCAAACTCAATAACTCGATAATCTAAAAAAGGGCTTCTTACCTCAACTGAATAGGCCATACTTGCACGGTCTACTTTAGCATTACTATCATTTTCTAACCAAAGTTTAATGTTTAAATCCGCTGCTTTTTGCAAAAAGTTATTAGACCATTTTTTATAGCCCTGGTAGTGCTTCATGTAATCTTGGTTTTTCTTTTTTAATAAAAACCCTTTTCTGGAGAATATATTTTCAATAAAATCATTTCTTGTTTTTGTAGTCAAAGCATTTTTAACTCTATATGTATTTTGGCCAATCATATTTAAAATAAATTTACTTGATAAGGCTTTTCGTATTGAGTAAGGAATATCTATAATAAATTTATTCTTTATGAGCGAATCAAAATGGTCATAACCCATAAAACTCTCATCCCCACCATCTCCAGATAACGCTACGGTAACGTGTTGTTTTGTAACGGAGTTTAATAACAATGAGGGGAGCGCAGAACTATCCGCAAATGGTTCATCATAAACTTCAACTAGTTTGGGGATTAATTTTAAAACATCATCAGAACTACAAATTGTTGTTTTGTGTTTGGAACCAATTATATCCGCGTATTGTTCGGCTATTTTACTCTCGTCATATTTTGGGTCATCAAACCCAATAGAAAATGTATTTATAGGTTTCTCTGACACTTTAGCAGCTATACTTGAGACTAAAGCAGAATCTATTCCTCCAGACAAAAAAGATCCTATTGGCACATCTGATTGAAGTCTTATTTTTACTGCATCTATTAATAAATCGTGTAGTTGTGCTTTGGCTTCGGTGTAAGATATATTCTTTATTTCTACCTCTTTTAAATTCCAATATTCATTTATTTCATAAGTATTGTTGTTCAAGTTTATTTTCATAGAATTTCCTGGAGGGAGCTTGTAAATATCTTTTGCAATTGTATATGGGCTAGGTATAAACTTGCAATCTAAAAATATTGATACTGCTTCATCATTTATACTTTTGTTTTTTAAAAGTGGTCTAATCTGACTACAAATCTCAAATTCGTTGTCTTTCCAGTAATAATAAAAAGGTTTAACACCTAGTCGATCTCTCGCTGAGAATATTTCATTTTTTACAGGATCATAAATGGAAAAGGCAAACATCCCATTTATTTTCTTGAGAATTTCTTCTCCCCACTCTTTAAAGCCTATTAAGAGAACTTCCGTATCGCTTTCCGTAGAAAAGCTATAGCCTTTATTTATAAGTTCCTTTTTTACATCTTTATAATTGTATATCTCACCATTAAAAACTATTTCTAAACCTTTGTAAGCCATTGGTTGGTGAGATCTGGAATCTAAATCTAATATTGATAGTCTAAGATGGCCTAGAGTAAGATTGTTAATCTTTTTTATCCCAGTGTAATCAGGACCTCTAAACGAGATGGAGTCTAGTTTTTCCTTTACAATAGTTTCCTCAAATGGAATATTTGTTAAATATATACCGCACATGCCTTGTTTTTTGTGTAAATCAACTATATAATTTTTATATAAACAATATAAAAACTAAAAATTCTATGAAGGGAGTAAAAGTTAAGATATGGTGCTTCTTCATACCTGTTATGTTGAAAAATTTATTTTTCAATTCTTTATGTAGCTATTGTGTTCAAAATCTTATGAACAAAAAAATAAAGTTTTTCTTGATTAAGAATTTGATTCTATGGCTGCCAAAGACATGTCGATAACATGCAAAGATTATCCATAAAAATTAACCGCTGTGTATTTAACCGATTTTAAATATGTTTTTAGCGAAATATGTCGTCTCTAAGCCTTTTGCACTGAAACTATTACTAAATTTACAGCGCAATACAAGATTAAATTGATTAATAGCAGAGTTTTGATTTAATTGAGTTGTTGTTCTACTGGTTTATCTAAATCCCTCTCTTATGTGGTAGGCCATTTATTATTTACAGCTTTAAATCAATTTTGAAAATTTTGAATATTAGTTATTGATTTTGTTTTCTTCTTTATTGGGGGATTTCATTAATAAATACTTTTATTTTAATTGCTTTTATAAGTGGATTAATTATAACATGTTGACAAAAACAAAAATATATTTATCATCGCCTCATATGGGAGGTGCAGAAAAGCATTTTGTTGAAGAAGCGTTCAATACAAATTGGATAGCGCCTTTGGGCCCTAATGTTAGTGGTTTTGAGGAAGCTATATCTGAGTATTTAGGCAGTGAGCATGAAGTAGCTGTTTTAAGTTCAGGAACCTCTGCGATCCATCTGGCCCTAGTTTTATTGGGAGTTTCAATTGGAGATGAGGTATTATGTCAAAGTTTTACGTTTTCTGCATCAGCTAATCCCATTATGTATCAGGGAGCTACTCCTGTATTTATTGATAGTGAAAAAGATACATGGAATATTTGTCCAGAATTATTAGAAATTGCCATTCGAGATAGAATTCAAAAACACAAAAAGCCAAAAGCTATTATTGCTGTTCATCTTTATGGTATGCCTTATAAAGCAAATGAGATTAATGCAATAGCCGAGAAATATGATATTCCTGTAATTGAAGATAGTGCTGAGGCTCTTGGCAGTAGTTATATGGGTAGGCCTTGCGGGACTTTGGGAGACTTTGGAATTCTATCGTTTAACGGTAATAAAATTATTACAACTTCTGGAGGAGGTGCTTTGATTACTAAGAGCGCAGAAATAAAACATAAAGCAGTTCATTTGGCTACCCAAGCTCGAGATGATGCACCGCATTATGAACATTCCAAAATTGGTTTTAATTACAGAATGAGTAATGTGGTTGCAGGTATTGGTAGAGGACAAATGCAAGTACTTGATGATAGGGTAGCGGCAAGAAGACAAAACTTTGAATTTTATAAAAAGAATTTAGAACGTTTTGAGCAAATTGAATTTTTAAAAGAACCTAAGGGTTACTTTTCTAATAGATGGTTGACTTGTGTTAAGACAGAGTCATTTGAATTAAGGGAAGCACTAAGATTGAAATTGTTAGAAGAAGATATTGAATCTCGACCATTGTGGAAACCAATGCACATGCAGCCTTTATTTAAAGATTTTTTGCATTTTACTAATGGAACATCCGAAGAATTATTTGAGAAAGGACTTTGCTTACCAAGTGGTTCAAATTTAACAAAGGACGATTTAAATAGAATTTTAAAGATTATTACAAAAACCCTCAATACAACTAGATTAACCTAAAACCCCTCACTTATGATTAAAAATTACTTTTCTTTTTATTCACAAAAGTTTGCCTCAAGATGGTTGGTTTTTGCAATAGATTTAGCTATAGTACTGTTTGCTTTATTTATGGCATATTTTGTAAGATTTAATTTTACATTAAATTTTGATTTAAACCAATTTTTAATTCAAGCGCCATTGCTATTATGTATAGCTTCAGTAAGTTTTTTACTTGTAGGTTCATTTAAAAGTGTAATTAGACATACCGGTTTTACCGATGTAGTAAATGTGTTTAAAGCAGTAGCCTTAATGGCATTTTTAACAACACTTTCTGTACTCATTAATGCAATTACAAATATTATCCCAGAATTTACAATACCAAAATCTATAATTGTATTTCATGCTTTAATTAGTTTTGTAGCCTTATCGGGATGTAGGCTACTGTTTAAGATTGTGTATAACCACTTAAAATGTAAACTAACGAGCACTAGGAATGTTATGATATATGGGGCTGGAGATTCCGGTATAGTTACATACAATGCATTAATAAACAATACTAAAACCAATTACAATACGTTATTCTTTATTGATGATGATCCTAAGAAAAAAGGCAAGTTAATTAATGGTATTAAGATTTTATCTTTAGAAGATGTAAATGAAGACTTTGTAAAATATAATAATATTCATGAGATTATTGTGGCTGCTCAAACGATAGATACGAGTAAGCTCATTAATATGGTGGACAATTTAATTGATTTTGATATTAAAATAAAAAAGGTACCACCTATTGAAGATTGGATTAACGGTGAATTCAATAGCAATCAAATTAAGCAATTTGAGATTGAAGATTTATTAGGAAGGCCTCAAATTAGTATTGATAATCCAAATCTTTTAAATGAATTTAATGGAGAGACCGTTTTGGTTACCGGAGCTGCTGGATCTATTGGAAGTGAGTTGGTAAAGCAACTATCAAATTTCAATTTAAAGGAGTTAATTCTTGTAGATCAGGCTGAATCTGCATTGTATGATGTACAGCAAGATTTAAAAAGAGCAGGGAAGTATAATTATTCAGCGATTGTTGCTGATATTAGAGATGGTTTAAGGGTAGATTCTATTTTCCAAACACACAACCCAACAATGGTCTTTCATGCTGCTGCTTATAAGCATGTGCCTTTAATGGAAAAATCTCCTTATGAAGCCATAAAAATAAATGTTAATGGAACAAAATTACTAGCAGATACAGCATCACGTTATAATGTTAAGAAGTTTGTTTTCGTCTCAACCGATAAAGCAGTGAATCCAACTAGTGTTATGGGCGCTACAAAGAGAATGGCCGAAATGTACATAAGTTGTCTCCAAAAGGAAAGTAAAACGAAATTTATTACAACGCGCTTTGGTAATGTTTTAGGATCAAATGGTTCTGTAATCCCATTATTCAAGAAACAAATTGAAGCAGGAAGTGCTTTAACGGTGACTCATCAAGATATTACTAGATATTTCATGACTATTCCCGAGGCATCCCAATTAGTATTGGAAGCTGGAACGATGGGTAAAGGAGGTGAAATATTTATTTTTGATATGGGAGAGTCAGTTAAAATTTTCGACTTGGCTAAAAATATGATTAAACTGTCTGGATTAAGGTATCCTGAAGATATTGATATAAAGATTACAGGTTTACGTCCAGGTGAGAAACTTTATGAAGAATTACTTGCCAATGGAGAAAATACGTTATCGACTTATCATAAAAAAATAATGATAAGTAAGACAAGAGAATTAGATTATACCACTGTAAAAGCTCAGATAGAAGAGCTTTGTATAACGAACCGTTTTCAAAACAATAACATTGTAATGAAAATGAAGAGTTTGATACCAGAGTATAAATCAAACAATTCTGAATACGAAAAATTTGATACAAGAGTTAAAATTTATAAAAAAGCCAAAGGCATAACAGAAACTAACTCAAAAGATTCTAAAGTTTTTAAATCTGTGAAATAGATTTTAATTAAAAAAAACATAAATTCAACCCCAAATTTATTAAAGAATGTATAGCAATTATTTTGTTAAGATAAGACTTTGCATAGTATATATTACTATTACGATTTGTTTATTCTCTTGTGCTTCTAAAAGTGAGGTGATATATTTTCAAAACGCTAAAAATTTTGAAACTATAGTAGATACAGAAACTTTTGCTCCCAAATTTAAAGTTAACGACGTAGTCAGTATCTATATATCAACTTATGATATGGAAGCAGTGACACCATTTAACTTATTTGAAACTGCTGGACCTAATACAAATGCTAGACTTATTGACTACTTAGTGGATATAGATGGAAACATTGACTTTCCAGTATTGGGGAAAGTTAAAATTTTAGGGCTAAGTATAGAAGAAACTAGAGAGTTGTTTAAGGAAAAACTCACAGAATACCTTAAGGATCCAATAATAAACATAAGAATATTGAATTATAGAGTATCTGTTTTGGGAGAAGTTAATTCGCCGGGGAGATATGATGTTTCTGGAGTTAGAATTACACTCCCTGAAGCGATTGCATTAGCTGGAGACCTAACTATTAAGGGAAAGCGTGAAAATGTATTGGTAATAAGGGATTTTAATGGGACTAAAACGTATACAAGAGTTGATTTAACTAACAAAGAGTTGTTTAATTCTCCAGTATATTATTTAACCCAAAACGATGTTGTTTACGTAGAACCCAATAACTCGGCAATCAGTAATGCTTCAGGAGATAGTAGAATTGGAACGATAATTAGTATTTCTTCATTTATTCTTACTACAGCATTGATATTTGTAACAAGAAATTAATTTATGACTTCAAATTCAACTAATAGAAAATTCAAAACTAATACTGAAAGATTAGATCTTAAAAGCAAATTTAGTATCTATACAAGGCAATGGAAGTGGTTTGCTTTAAGTTGCATTACCTTTTTAGTGATCGGCTTCTTTTATTTAAGATATGCTACCCCTAAATATAATGCTTATGGTAAGATTATGTTGATGGACGATAAGAATGTTTCTAGTCCTGCAGATGCCATACTACAGGATCTTAGCAAAATATCAAGTGTTGAAAAAGAGTTGATTGATGACGAAATAGAAGTCATTAAATCAAGGAAATTGATGAAAGAAGTGGTAAAAAATCTAGATCTAAATGTACAAATATTTTCGAAGGGTAGACTTCATGATTCTGAGTTTTTCCCACATTCAGAAGCTCCAATAAGGATTAATTTTATTGCTTCTGATTCTTTGATATATGAGTCCGATTTCGAATTTAGTTTACTTTTCACTTCTGAGAATACATTTGATTTTAAATACTTTCCTGATCCAGGTGCCGAAGAAATAACTAAAAAAGCTGTATTCGGAAAAAACATCACCACTCCTGTAGGGGATATTTTGATAACGCCAAACGTTGAAGATATATCCTTCCTAATAAATGAAGTGATTTTTGTAAAAATAAGCACCTTAGATAAAATAGCAGAATACTATAAAAATACTATTAGGGTTTCTCCTGCAGTTGAAGGGTCTAAAGTAGTAAACTTATCTTTAGACGATTACTCTTGGGCAAAGGCTATTGCAATAATTAATACATTGGTTGATGAATATAATAGAACTTCAATTGAAGAAAAAAACATAAGGTCTAACAATACAGCTGAGTTTATAAATAAGCGAATTGATTTAATTGCTACTGATTTATCAAATGTTGATAATGAAATTGAACGTTTTAAAACTGGTAATAAATTAACAAATATTACTTCCGAAGCTGACCTATATTTAAAGAATAACGCGCAAACTGAACAACAATTGGCTGCCAGTCGTACAGAATACAGCAAAATCAATTATATGAAAAGTCAGATTATGGATGATTCGTTTAATCCTATACCAGCCAATGTAGGTTTGTCTGATGCAGGAATTAATGCTACTGCTTCGAAATATAATGATTTGCTAAATGAACGTAACAGGCTTTTAAAAAGTTCGAGTGAGAAAAATCCACTCATCATAAATTTGGATGAACAATTAAATAGCTTAAAAAGCGGACTTAGCCAAAGTTTGGATAATGCTGCGCAAACTGTAGGTCTACAAATTAGAAGTTTAGAAAATCAATCCGCTAAGATTAGCTCGAAAATATATGCTGTTCCTGGTCAAGTGAGAAAATCACGGGATATACAAAGAGAACAAGGTATTAAAGAATCATTGTATTTGTATTTGTTACAAAAGCGTGAAGAAGCTACTATTTCTTTGATTTCGACCTCTCCAAATGCTAGGACAATAGATGAAGCTCATTCAGAAAAAATACCTGTCTACCCTAAAAATATAATGGTATATCTGATTTGCTTTATTATAGGTTTGGGAATTCCATATGCAGTTTTGTATATTAAACAGTTATTGGATACTAAAATTCACAATAAAGAAGATCTTCAAAAAATAATAGGAATCATGCCAGTACTCGGTGAGATACCGCGAATAAGTACTTCTGGTAGTAGATTGATAGAACGTAATGATAGGTCAATCCTTTCAGAATCATTTAGAATTATAAGAACTAATTTTGATTATATAAATCGTAATAGAAAAACAGAGAAATACCATAATGTTGTTTTCGTTACGTCTACAATTAATGGTGAAGGAAAGTCTTTCGTAAGTCTAAACATGGCTCTTACTAAGGCTAATACCGGTAAAAAAGTATTACTTCTAGGTTCTGACATTAGAAACCCTCAAATTTATTCAGCAATTAAAACAGAAAAAAACAAGGATAGATCTGATATAGTAGGATTGACAGAGTATTTAGCAAATGAATCGGTTAGTATAAGCGACACCATTAACAGGTATAGTATTAATGATATTAATATAGATATTATACTATCAGGTAAAGTGCCACCGAACCCAGCTGAATTACTAATGAATGAGAGAATAAAACCATTGTTTGATAAAGTTTCTTCTGAGTATGATTACGTAGTTGTGGACACTGCTCCTGCTATGTTAGTAACGGACACTTTATTAATAAGTGAATATTCAGGAAATACAATTTATATTACTAGAGCAGACCACACCGAAAAGAAAATTTTGAATTTTGCTAAAGAATTACAGGCTGAGAACAAGCTTAATAATATGATGCTTGTAGTTAACGACGTGAAACAATCAAACTTCGGTTATGGTGCTAAATACGGCTATTATGGTGCGCCTAAAAAGCAACGATGGTTTTCATTTGGAAAAGCCTAAAAAAACATAAAAAGCCAGTTAAGTAATTTTAACTGGCTTTTTTATATTTATAATAATTGCTAAATTAGTTTTCGTAAAACTTAAAAGCCTCTAAAATTATAGCATCATCTACTAAGCAATCTATTTTAGTTTTTCCTATATCCTCTAGTAATACAAAATTTATATTTCCATGAGAATTCTTTTTATCGTACTTTAAAAGCTCAATTATGGCAGGATAATCATTATCCTTAAATGCTATATTACCGTAATATTTTTTTATAAACTGCTTTATATCATTTGCTTTATCTTCTGGAAAACCCACAAGTACTTTTGATATGTATATGGCCAGTACCATGCCAATGGCAATGGCTTCACCATGTAACAAATCAGTTTTATTAGGATTACTTAGAAAGTAAGACTCTATAGCATGACCAAGTGTATGGCCAAAATTCAACGTTTTTCTTAATCCATTTTCGTGTGGGTCTTTGTCGACGACATCCTTCTTTATTAAAACAGATTCATATATCAATTCATCTAAATCTTCTAAAGTTAATTCAGAAAACTTATTGAATTTATTCCAATACGTTTCATTACTAATAAGGCCATGTTTTAGCATTTCTGCGAGTCCAGACCGCATCTGTTCTTTTGGTAAGGTATTTAAATAATTAGTATCTATAAGAACAATATCGGGAGTGCTTATTACACCAATCTGGTTTTTTAAAGTGCCTAGATCCACACCAGTTTTACCGCCAACTGATGCATCAACCATAGCAAGTAACGATGTTGGAACGTTTATATAGGCAATACCTCGTTTAAAGGTAGAGGCCACAAAACCACCAAGATCAGTAACAACCCCTCCACCAATATTTATAAGCAAACTTTTCCTGTCACCATCCAATTCAGATAAGGTATTCCAAACACCAACGCAAGTATCAATGGTTTTATGGATTTCTCCGGCCTCAATTTCTATGATTTCGATACTGCTGGTAGATTCTAAATGCGACATAAAATAAGGTAAACAATGCTCATGTGTGTTGCTATCTACCAGAACAAATATTTTAGAAAAATTATTCTTGTGTATATGTTTATTAAGAGCAGGATAGCACTTGTCGTTAAAATGAATTATACCGTTGTTCGCTGTTATAGAATCCATGAAAAATTATCTGATTAATTTGATGCGAAATTAAGTAGATTTTAACAAAAAAGGTAATTAGAGTATAATTATATTTGCCAAAAATTAGTATTAAAATGATTGATAGGAATACCTTTAATAACACTGAGATTGCTTTTAGTTTAAAAAATGATTCTCAACTTGAACGGGCATATTTTTTATTTAAAATGATATCAGTGGAGCCATTAGTAAAAATAGGAACTGCAGCCACTAATTTTGCACTTAAGGCGAATTTGCCTATTGAGGGTTTAATTCGGTCTACCGTATTCGATCATTTTTGTGGAGGTGTTAATGAAGAGGATTGCTTGCCTGTAATAAATAATATGTATGACAAAGGAGTGAGTTCCGTTTTGGATTATTCTGTTGAAGGTAAAGAGAATGAAAAAGAGTTTGACAATGCCCTCGATACTGTTTTGAATATTATAGAATTTGCAAAATCACTTGACGCAATACCAATAGCAGTATTCAAGCCCTCTGGTTTTGGACGCTTTAAGTTATACGAGAAGGTGAATCAAAATTCAGCATTGAATGAAGCTGAAACTGAGGAATGGAAAAGGGTAGAAGCTAGGTTTGATGCTGTATGCAAAAAAGCTAAGGCCTATGATGTGGCTGTTTTAATTGATGCTGAAGAGAGCTGGATACAAGATGCTGCAGATCGATTGGTAACAAAAATGATGAAAACCTATAACACCGAAAAGCCTATCGTATACAATACACTGCAAATGTATAGGCACGATAGAATGGCATTTTTAGAAAAAGAGCATATCAAAGCTAAAACCGAAGGCTATTATTTAGGCTATAAATTGGTTAGAGGCGCGTACATGGAAAAGGAAAACGATAGGGCAAAAGATAAAAAATATGAATCACCAATTTGTAAAAGTAAGCAGTTGACCGACGATAATTTTAATACAGCATTGCATTACATGATCAGTAATTTAGATAGCATGTCCATTTTCGCAGGAACGCATAACGAAGAGAGCTCTTATTTACTAATGGAATTAATGGCTGAAAACAAAATTTTGAATAATGATCCCAGGGTTTGGTTTGGGCAACTATATGGTATGAGTGATCATATTAGTTTTAATTTAGCTCATTTAGGCTACAACGTTGCCAAGTATATGCCTTTTGGACCGGTGAAAGATGTTATGCCATATTTAACACGTCGTGCAGAAGAAAACACGTCGGTAGCAGGACAAACAGGACGAGAATTGGCACTTATAAAAAAGGAAAAGAAAAGACGTAAGCTAGCTTAAAAAGCATCGCAAATTTCCTCTAACATCTCCTTTATTTCGGCATAACTTGCTTTATGGTTAAGGTTATTTAATTGGTCTAAATTTTGAACAGTATTGGATTTTGTGTTTTGCTCTATGTAAAAGATATCTTCAAGCTTTGTTGCAACTAGCTTTTCATCATTTACGATTAAAGTTTCATGAAGCTTTTCTCCTTTTGATAATCCGGAGACGTTAATATCGCCTTCTTTTTTTAAAATTTCCATGAGAGCTTCAGCCAAATCTTTTATTTTAATGGGCTGTCCCATATTAAACGATACCTTACTGTGTTTTTCAAAATCAAGTTTAATCAATTCTAAAATTAAGTGGCACGCTCTATTTTTCTCGATAAATAAACGCGTAGCATCTTTGTGAGTTATAGTTAGGTGTTCTCCATTTTTAAGTTGTTCTATAAATAAGGGAACTACGGAGCCGTTTGAGCCAAAAACATTACCAAATCTTGCTGAAATAAATTTTGTGACACTGGAATTGCTATTCAATTTAGACAAGTACCTTTCTGAAATTAACTTGGTCATGCCCATTATACCTATTGGATTCACAGCCTTATCCGTTGATATAAAAATAAATCGTTTAGTACTATGTTTTAGAGCTAATTGAGCTAATGATTGAGTAGCGAAAATATTGGTTTTTAACGCTTCGAATGCATTATCCTCAACAAGGGAGACGTGTTTGTAGGCCGCAGTATGAAACACTATTGTTGGCTTATAGGTCTTGAATATTTGAGACATTTTATCAGTATCTCTAATATCCCCTAAAACGACTTTTGTATGTTTAGTATCGTCGATTTCTCGTTTTAGGTAAAATAACGGGGTTTCGGCATTATCCAGTAAAATTAGGGTGTCAAACTTTGAATTTAGGAGAAGCCTTGTCAAGCCACTTCCAATAGAGCCGGCGGCACCAGTAATTAAAATTCTTTCATGAGCATAGGGGTATGCTATAGGTTTTTTTTGTTTTGAAACTTCAGAATTTAACAATCCGGAATTATCTATTAAATTTTTAATTCTTCGGAAGGAGTGTTTATCCATTAAAGTTGTACAATTTTAAGTAATTGAAAAGTATTAATAATTTTAGGATATTCCAAAATATAGATTTAAGATTACTTAGCAGCTACCTTGTATAGGGTAATGAATATAAGCTTTAGATCTAAAAGAAAACCATTGTGTTTAAGATACATCTTATTATACCTCAACTTATCTGGGATAATGGTATTGATAAAATAAGCTTCTGGGTTATCAGCTTTTTTAAGTAACTCTACTTCGTTTCTGTATTGTAATGACGCCAAACCAGTAATACCAGGTTTTAATTTAAAGATTACTAAGTCTTCAGGCTTATAAAAATTCACATAATATCTTAACTCAGGTCTGGGTCCCACAAAACTCATATCGCCTTTAATAATATTGATAAGTTGCGGAAATTCATCAATTTTATACTTACGTAAATAATAGCCAATTCGCGTAACCCTTGCATCATTATCACCAATGGTTAAAAGTCCTTTTTTTTGGGACTTTACATACATAGTTCTGAATTTATAAATATTGAAGTCAACATTATGTTGTCCTACACGTTCTTGGATAAACAAAACAGGACCTTTAGAGTCTAGCTTAATTAAAATAGCTAAAACAAGTAGTAATGGAGCGAGAATTATTAAACCTATTGATGCAAAAATAAAGTCGAATATACGCTTAATCATTGCTAGGGGAAATGTTTAAAATTTTAACAAGACTGTCACAATTTTCGACTTCTATTTCCATGGTTTCATTATTCAGTTTGCTTTCAACTATATATAAACCACAAGGTGTTTGTCTAGGTGTGCTTTTTGAAAAGTTTACACTTCCAGATTTTAGTAAAGCTTTTATTTTCAGGCTATCCAAGGGGTGTACATCAACTTTTGAATATTCAAAGGGCTTTGAATTAATATTTTTTAAAACACGAGCCTCAGGGCCATAAGCGCAGGATGTTTTTTTGCCGTTTAAAAAAAAGGCTAAAATAATTAAGCCTATAGAAAAACCACCGAGATAGTAGCCTATGCGTTGGATCAGTTTCATTTGTAATGTTTGAGTTGGGCTGTAGTACGTTTAAAAAACTAACAGGTTAATATCGCTATGTTTTAAATTAAACCATTCACCAACAGACTTGTTCGTTAAAATTCCGTGGTAAAAGTACAATCCATTTTTTAATCCTTTATCAAATCTCAAAGAATTTTCAATACCACCGTCTTCAGCAATTTTCATTAAATATGGTGTAAAAATATTACTTATAGAAACAGATGCAGTTCTAGAGTATCTCGCAGGTATATTGGGTACACAATAATGTATAACACCATGTTTCACAAATGTTGGTTCAATGTGAGACGTAACTTCACTCGTTTCAAAACAGCCTCCCATGTCTATACTCACATCTATTACAACAGCTCCTTTTTTCATATGCTGAACCATGTCTTCTGAAACCACAATGGGTGCTCTGTTTACACCCCGTACAGCACCTATAACCACATCACATCTTTTTAATGCCTTTAGTAGGTTTTTTGGTTGAATGGTAGAAGTAAATAAAGATCTGCCCAAATTAGTTTGTATACGCCTTAGTTTAGTGATTGAATTATCAAAAACTTTTATGCCGGCACCTAAACCATTGGCGCTTCGTGCAGCATATTCACCAACAGTACCTGCGCCGAGAATTACAACCTCTATAGGAGGTACGCCGCTTATATTTCCTAACATCAAACCAGAGCTGTCCTTGCCATTGCTCAACAGTTCCGAAGCTATTAATACAGAGGCTGTTCCTGCAATTTCACTTAAAGAACGTACTGCAGGATAGGTGCCGTCTTCGTCTTTAATAAATTCAAAGGCCAAAGCAGTGATGCGTTTAGAAGCTAGGGTTTCAAAGTATTTTTTAGTTTGTGTTTTTAATTGTAATGCAGAAATTAAGATGGCTTGTGGGTTCATGAGCTTTATTTGCTCTAAACTTGGCGGCTCTACTTTTAATATCATTGGGCAGGAATACACTTTGGCTGTGTCTTTAGAAATTTCTGCTCCAGCCTCACTATAGTCTTTATCACTAAACCTGGCACCTTTTCCTGCTCCGGCCTCAATAAGTACTCTATGGCCATTACTAACTAGTGCAGAAACCGCATCTGGAGTTAAGCAAATTCGGTTTTCTTGATATGTAGTTTCCTTTGGCACGCCAATAAATAATTGACGTTTGTGCTTAAAAATTTCTAGTTTCTCTTCTTGAGGAAGCAATTGTTGCTTGGTAAATGGCGACAAGGATTCAGACATCATTTGTTATGTTTAGCGAGATTGAAATTACAAATATTTTTGGGTTTTATAATTATTTTAAAAACAATTTATTTAGTCGATAAGTTTGGTTTGAGCCAAAAAGTAGGAATATATGTAAAATTAGATGTGGTATTTGTACATCAATTTTTAATTTATTTGCACTAATTTTGTTTGTATTATTTTATGAATATAAAACCTACATTTCTCTTACTAGTATTCATCTCTTTTTTTGGATTCTCTCAACAATACACTATCGAAGGAATTGTAAAAGATGATAAAAATGCACCCATAATTTATGCTAACGTTGTATTGGAAGATGATACCAATACTGATATAAAAACAGGTGTAATTACCAACGCAAACGGTTTTTTTAAATTAGAAAACTTAAAACCCTCTACGTATAATTTAAGAATTAGCTTTTTGGGGTATGAAAGTTTTTTATCAAAAATTAATCTGAATGGAAATGTAAATCTTCAAACCATTATTTTAACTGAACAGACTGAAACTTTAGAAGGCGTAGTGGTTACAGCAAAAAGGCCTACAATAAAACGTTTGGTAGATAGAATTGTGTTTAATGTAGAAAACTCTACGTTATCTAATTCCAATGTTTTAGATGTATTAAAACATACCCCAGGAGTTATTGTGAGTAATGGTTCTATTTCTGTAAAAAACGCATCTCCAGTAGTCTATATAAACGACAGAAGGGTGTATCTATCGGCTGATGAAGTTATGGAGCTATTGGAAGCCACACCTGCAAATAATATTAAGTCTATTGAAGTCATCACTAATCCTCCTGCCAAGTACGATGCCGAAGGTGGAGCTGTTCTAAACATACAAACAAGTAAAAATATTATCGCTGGATATCATGGTAGTGTTTTTGGCAACTATAACCAAGGATTTCAATTCCCTAAATTTTCATTAGGCACAAGTCATTTTTTTAAATCCAAAAAATTAAGTGCTTTTGTAAATTACAATATCAACCCAAGAAAAGATTTTAGAAACAATAAAGAAGAAATTAATTTTATTGATAACAACGCTATTTCATCTACTTGGGAAACCGATTATAATCGTGACAGGGAGTCGAGCAATCAAAATATCACAGGAACTATAATTTATGATTTCGATAATAGTAATAGTTTAAGTTTTTCAGCCAATACTTTAATAGCCCCAAGAAGAAATTCAAGAGAGAAAGTAAATAGTCTTACAGAGGTTTTTAATGCTAACAAGGTTTTAGATTCTTCTTTTAGAACGCTCAATAATTTAGTGTCGGAAAAGTTTAATCTAGCATTTTCTTTAGGCTACATTCATAAGTTTAAAAGAGAAGGTGAGCAGCTTTCAATAGATGTACATTATACGGATTACGATTTTTCTGAATTTCAAAATGTAGATACAGGATACTTCTTGCCAAATGCATCTACATCATTTAGAGATAATAGGTTTCAAACCTTTTCAGGTCAGGATATAGGATTAATGACAGGGCAGATAGACTATAAGCTGCCTTCAGAAGATGGATCTTTATTAGAATTTGGGCTAAAGGCAGTTGGTATAAATTCAGATAATATTTTAGATCAGTTTATTTTTGATAATGGAGTACGTCGAGAAGACATAAATAATTCAGATGTTTTTATTTACAATGAAAAGAATTACGCTGCTTATACAAGTTTTGAAAAGGATTGGGAACGTTGGAGCATTAAAGCTGGTTTAAGGGTTGAGGTCACCGAAACCGAAGGTGAGTCTCAACTTACCCAACAAACCAATATAAATAACTATACCAACTTATTTCCTTCTTTTTATTTGTTGAATAGGTTAAAAAATGACGACGAAATTTATTTTAGCTACAATAAACGTATTAATAGACCAAGATACAGAGAGCTTAATCCGTTTAAATTTTTCAAAAATGATAATTCATTTATTTCGGGTGATCCTGGTTTACTTCCAGAAATTGATGATAGTGTTATTTTAGGTTATACAATTAATAACACCTATACTTTCGAAGCGTATTATAGATATGAAAAAAATCCAATTCTAGAACTACCTGTTCAGGATAATGAAAATAGACTGCTTAAATACATATTTACAAATATAGATCATAACCAATCTTACGGATTGGATTTTACCACTTACACAGGTGTTTCCAAACATTGGAGTCTTTATGTATTATCTTCCTTGTTTTTCTATGAAAATAATTTTTTTGCAATAGGAACTAATAACGAACTTCAGAGTAACGAAAGGTGGTCTGTTTACGCTAATGTTGTAAATTATTTTAATTTTTTAAAAGATAATAGTTTAACAGCAGATATTGGTATAGATTATATAAGTCCTGTCTTTATAGGTCCTAGCGATATAAGTGGTAGGTTAGGTGTAGATATTAATTTTAACAAAACGTTTTGGGATAATAGAGCCTCTCTTAATATTGGTGTTAGAGATTTATTGAATACTAGAAATTTTTCCCAAAGCACAAAGTATTTGAACCAAGATTGGCTTGTGGATACTAATTTGGAAAATAGGCTATTTGTTTTAGGATTTAATTACAAGTTTGGTAATTACAGATTAACTGCAAAACAAAAGACAGTTGATTTAAGTGAAAGGGATAGGTTAGAACAAGAATAATTTTAAAAATACTGTTTTACCTTGTCCCAAAAGTTTTTTGGTGATACTTTAAATTCTTCTTCTAATTCTTCTAGTGATTTTGAAGCATCATTTATTCTATTAAATATACGAGCTCTTATAAGGTATATGGAAGGAATTACCACTGCCATAACAGGTACCATATAAATTAATTGAAATTGGTCCAAATATCTATCATCGTAAAATAAATAAATAATTTGATAGATATACATAGCAATTGGGACTAGGAGTACATGATACCACCAATGTCTATTGGTGAAAAACCATATAAAAATAAGAAGTAATGGGATAGCCTTACCAGTAAATATCCACATGGCAGTATTGGCATTTTCAAAAAAACCACTATAATATGTAAATAAAAAAGTGTCCCAAGTTTTTTCCCTTGGAACACTTTCATATAATGTAAACAAAAAAGGGGTAAGCGCTAAAATTGTAGCGATAATACTCCCTTGAATCAAGCTTTTTTTATCTACCGCGAGGTACCTTGATTGTAGATCTTTCGACTTTTGCTGTTTGTTCTCCATCTTGGTTAACTGTATTCGCTACATAAGCTGTGAACAACATGCCTCCGAAAATTGCTGCTGCAATTACATACTTTTTAATTTTCATTTTTTAAGGGATTTAATTAATTAATTATCCCAAATGTATAGAAAGAGTAGGATAGCAGTTTTGATTAAATGTTAAAATTATGTTAAAAACAGTGTTTTTTAAAATTCCTGCTGTGGGTTTCCCGTAATCTTTAAAAAATATGCGAATTATGTTGGTTTACTTATGCGTCATAGGGGTTTAGGTTAGGTCTGTATTTTATATTTTTAATTTAATTTTTCTTGTATTTATTGATATTTCTTCCAAAATAACCTCGTTAAAATTATCATCCAAAATAGGTTTTATGAATTCTGGCCACTCAATTAAAATCCAGTTTCCAGAATATAGATAATCTTCAATTCCAAAGTTGTAGGCTTCTTCAATATTTTCGATTCTGTATAAATCAAAGTGATAAAGAATGCCATTTTTTATGTTGTACTCATTAACAATTGAAAATGTTGGGCTACTAATAGTGTCAGCACTTCCTAGGATCCTTGCAATACTCTTCACAAGTGTTGTTTTGCCAACACCCATGTTGCCATACAATAAAATAATTTTTGAATCTACTGTTTCAATTAGTTTTTTGGCAACATCCTCAACTTCATCTAAGCTATAAGTAATCTCCAAATCAATTATTATGTTTACGCAATATTACATATAAATTTTCAAAAATACTAACAAAAAGTGTATTTCGTCGATGTTTTTCGTATTACAAAGATATTATTTAGGATTGAAAACTACAAAAGGAATTATCATTTCCTCTATTGAAACGCCTCCATGTTGATAAGTATTCCGGTAATAACTTACATAGTGGTTGTAGTTGTTTGGGTATGCAAAAAACAAATCGCCTTTCGCAAAAATAAAGGAGCTACTCATGTTTATGGTTGGCAAATGAATGCTTTTTGGGTCATCTGCAAGCAGTACATCTTTTTTATCAAAAGTTAAACTTCTTCCCGTTTTGTACCGTAAATTTAAGCTTGTATCTCTATCACCAATTACCTTTGATGGGTTTTTTACATTAATAGTGCCATGATCTGTAGTTAATATTAATTTAAAACCAAGATTTTGTGCTTGCTGAATCATTTCTAGAAGTGGTGAATTTTTAAACCAGCTCAAAGTGAGCGATCTATATGCCTTGTCGTTCGAAGCTAGTTCCTTAACTACTTCCATTTCTGTTTTGGAGTGGGAGAGCATATCCACAAAATTATACACAACAACTGTTAGGTCGTTATCTTTTAACGCTTTAAAATTATCAACCAGTTTTTTGCCATTTTTTAAATTGGTGATTTTGTGATATTCGTAATTTAAATGGTTTAGCCCGAGACGTTGCATTTGTGTTTCTAAAAAATCAGCTTCATGTAAATTTTTGCCTCCTTCATCGGTATCGTTTTTCCAATATTGCGGATACATTTTTTCCATCTCACTGGGCATTAATCCGGAGAAAATAGCATTTCTCGCGTATTGTGTTGCGGTTGGTAAAATGCTGAAAAACGCACTTTCTTGTTCTTTTTTAAAATAGTTGTTAATAATAGGCTCGAAAACTTTCCATTGATCGTACCTTAAATTATCTACAACAACTAAAAGTGTAGGTTGATCTTTACTTAACTCAGGAACAATTTTTTCCTTAAATAGCGTATGAGACATTATTGGTGCATCATCATTGTTGAACCAGTTTGGGTAATTTTTATCAATAAATTTTCCGAATTGAATATTTGCTTCTGTTTTTTGCGATTCTAAAATTTCGAACATGCCTACATCTTCAATGTCTTCTAATTGAATTTCCCAATAAATTAATTTTTGATATAGGCTCACCCAATCTTCATAGGAGTTTACCATGGCCATTTCCATAGCAATTTTTCTAAATTCTTGTTGATAATTTGATGTAGTTTTTTCTGAAACTAACCTCGAGTGGTCTAAATTCTTTTTTAAGCTTAATAATATCTGATTTGGATTCACAGGTTTTATTAAATAATCGGCTATTTTATTGCCAATGGCTTCCTCCATAATATACTCTTCTTCACTCTTAGTAATCATTACGACGGGAATACTGTCTTTCTTTTCTTTTATTTCGTTAAGTGTTTCTAGACCTGTAAGTCCTGGCATATTTTCATCTAAAAACACAATATCAAAATTGTTATCCTCAATAATATCTATGGCTTCAGTACCACTATTGCATGTGGTAACCTTATAGTTTTTCTTTTCAAGGAATAGAATGTGAGGTTTTAATAAATCTATTTCGTCATCAACCCAAAGTATATTAATCATGTTGTTTTATTTTTAGTAGTGGTGTCCTAAAGTTGGACTTCATATATTTATATTTGTAAAAAATGTAAAGATTAAAAGTTTGAATAAACTTAAAATACTAAACGACCCAATTTACGGATTTATTACTATTCCAAACTCGCTAATTTTTGATTTAATCCAGCATAAATATTTTCAACGTTTAAGACGTATTACTCAAATGGGGATGTCTTATTTAGTTTATCCTGGAGCACACCATACCAGATTTCATCACGCTATCGGATGTGTGTATTTAATGCAAAAAGCAGTGAATATACTTCGTTATAAGGGAGTTACAATTTCTAAAGAGGAGGAAGAAGCACTTTATGCAGCCATATTATTGCATGATATTGGTCACGGTCCGTTTTCACATGCTATGGAGCATAGTATTGTAAATGGCGTATCTCATGAGCAAATTTCTTTGTTATTTATGGAGCGTTTAAATGAAGAATTTAACGGAAGTTTAACGCTTGCCATCAAAATATTTAAAGGTGAATACGAGCGTTCTTTCATGTGTCAGCTTATTTCTAGCCAATTAGATATTGACAGGGCCGATTATTTAAAGCGTGATAGTTTTTATACAGGAGTTGCCGAAGGAAACGTTAACAGCGAACGTTTAATCACTATGTTAAATGTTGTTGATGATAATTTGGTAGTTGAAGAAAAAGGGATTTACAGTGTAGAAAAATTTATTATCGCGAGGCGTTTTATGTATTGGCAAGTGTATTTGCACAAAACAGGTCTTGCTGCTGAACAATTACTTATGCGTGTTTTAACAAGGGCCAAGGAATTAACAGAAATGGGTGTGGAATTACAGGCTAGTACTGCTCTTAAATACTTTTTGAACAATGATATTTCTAGGGATGATTTTACAAATGAAACATTAGAAGTGTTCCATGAATTAGATGATTATGACATTATATCTGCAATGAAATTGTGGAAACACCATGACGATTTCGTACTTAGAAATCTATGTGAAATGATAATCAATAGAACTTTACCAAAAATAAAAATCAAAAGAAAAGCTGTAAAACCGCAGGATTTAGAAAAACATATCGAAAGCGTAATGCAGGATTATGGTATTGCAGAGAACGAAGCAAAATATTTTGTGTTTTCAGGTGATATACATAATCAGGCATACCAAACGGAGCAGCAAAATATTAATATTCTGTATAAATCTGGAAAAATTCAAGATATTGTAAAGGCTTCAGATCATCTCAATTTAAAAGCATTATCTAAGCCAGTAACAAAATATTACGTATGTTATCCAAAATAAAAGCACGAGTTGTGATTAGAGTTTTCTCTAATTGTTCACAACCATGGAATATCTTAAAAAACAGAGCATTATAACTTTAGTACATTTTTCCTATTTTTGCTCAAATTAATCAAATTACTACTAACTCAACTCGTGTGAAATTCACAGCACAACAAATAGCAGATATTTTAGAGGGGGATATTGTTGGGGATGCCGATGTTAAAGTGTCAAAACTCGCAAAAATAGAGGAAGGTGTGGAAGGTACACTTACTTTTTTGGCAAATCCGAAATATACAACATATATATACTCTACTAAGGCCTCAATAACTATAGTAAATAAAACTTTTGAGCCAGAAGATAATATTACTACCACCTTAATAAAGGTAGATGACGCTTATAAATCTTTTTCGAAACTTTTAGAGTATTATAATCAAGTTAAGCTTAATAAGTTTGGCATAGAGCAACCATCTTTTATTGCAGAATCTTCGGCATATGGTGAAAACATCTATATAGGTGCGTTTTCATACGTTGGTGAGAATGTTACTATTGGCGATAATGTCAAGATTTTTCCAAATGCATATATTGGCGACAATGTGAAAATTGGTGATAATACTATAATTTTTGCTGGCGCTAAAATATATTCAGAATGTCTTATTGGTAACCATTGCGTGATTAATTCGGGCGCAATTATTGGTGCTGACGGATTTGGTTTCGCGCCCAACGAAAAAGGGGAATACCAAAAAGTACCGCAAACAGGCAATGTTATTTTAGAAGATTTTGTAGATGTAGGTGCTGCCACAACCATAGATAGAGCAACTTTAGGTTCTACTGTAATTAGAAGGGGAGTGAAATTGGATAATCAAATTCAAATAGCCCATAATGTTGAGATAGGTAAAAATACGGTAATAGCTGCACAAACAGGAATTGCTGGCTCCACTAAGATTGGTGAAAATTGTCAAATTGGTGGTCAAGTAGGTATTGTAGGGCACATTACAATTGGCGATAATGTAAAAATACAGGCGCAATCAGGAATTGGTAGAAACGTTAAGGATAATGAGGTCTTACAAGGCTCTCCAGCACTTGCTTATGGAGATTACAATAAGTCTTATGTGCATTTTAAAAATTTGCCAAAAATCATTAAAAAATTCAACGATATAGAAAAAAGCTATGGCAATAGTTAATACAGAGAACAAACAAAAAACTATAAAGAATGAAGTGTCGCTTACAGGAGTGGGGCTACACACTGGTAAAAACGTAACATTAACGTTTAAACCGGCAATTGCCAATTTTGGATTGGCTTTTAAGCGTGTAGATTTAGAAGGTGCTCCAGTTATTGAAGCCGATGCTAACTATGTAACTAATACGCAAAGAGGTACATGCCTAGAGAAAAACGGTGTTATTATACAAACCTCAGAACACGTACTTGCTGCTTTGGTAGGATTGGATATAGATAATGCAATTATTGAACTAAACGCTTCAGAACCACCGATAATGGATGGGTCTTCTAAGTTTTTTATAGAAGCTCTGGAAGAGGCTGGAATTGTTGAATTAGAAGCAACTAGGGAAGAATTTGTCGTGTCTGATGTGATTTCATATACCGATGAAGAAAGTGGTAGCGAGATTTTAGTGATGCCTGCTAAAGAATACCAAATTACTACAATGGTAGATTTTGGGACAAAAGTATTAGGTACTCAAAATGCAACACTGAATCAAATTTCAGATTTTAAAGACCAAATTTCCAATTCTAGAACGTTCAGTTTTTTACATGAAATTGAAATGCTTTTAGAACATGGTTTAATAAAAGGAGGGGATTTAAATAATGCCATTGTTTATGTGGATAAGCCTCTATCGCCTGAAACCATGAAAAAACTGCGTGCTGCATTCAAAAAAGAAAACATTGCTGTAAAGCCGAACGGTATTCTCGATAATCTTACTCTTCATCATCCTAATGAAGCTGCAAGACATAAATTACTCGATGTTTTAGGAGATTTAGCTTTAGTAGGAACGAGAATTCGTGGAAAGGTTATTGCTAATAAACCGGGACATTTTATTAACACACAGTTTGCCAAAAAGCTGTCGAAGATTATAAAAAACGAAAGACGTAACAACGTACCAAATATAGATTTGAATCAAGAACCTTTAATGGACGTGACTCAAATTATGCAAATGTTACCCCACCGTCAACCATTCTTGTTGTTAGACAAAGTATTTGAGCTTACGGATAATTATGTTGTTGGTATGAAAAACGTGACCATGAATGAAGAATTCTTTAAAGGTCACTTCCCTGGTGCGCCGGTGATGCCAGGGGTTTTAATCGTTGAGGCTATGGCTCAAACGGGCGGTATCTTGGTATTAAGCACTGTACCAGATCCAGAAAACTATTTAACATTTTTCATGAAAATGGATAATGTAAAGTTCAAAAGAAAAGTGAGTCCTGGAGATACATTAATATTTAAATGTTCATTAATTACTCCAATTCGTAGAGGAATTTGTCATATGCAAGGTTATGCTTATGCCAATGGTAAATTATGTGCCGAAGCCGAACTTATGGCGCAAATTTCTAAAGTAAAATAATTAAAAACTAAAGCATGAATCAACCTCTAGCATATGTGCACCCAGGTGCTAAAATTGCCAAAAATGTAGTTATAGAGCCTTTTACAACTATCAACAACAATGTAGTAATTGGAGAAGGTACATGGATTGGAAGCAATGTAACCATAATGGAAGGTGCGCGTATTGGTAAAAATTGCAACATTTTCCCAGGTAGCGTTATATCAGCTGTTCCTCAAGATTTAAAATATAATGATGAGGAAACAACCGTTGAAATTGGCAATAATGTAACTATAAGAGAATGTGTTACAATTAATCGTGGCACTGCAGATAGAATGAAAACGGTGGTAGGCGATAATTGCTTAATTATGGCTTATTGTCATATTGCGCACGACTGTATTGTGGGTAATAATTGTATATTCTCTAATAATAGTACACTTGCTGGCCATATTAATATTGGAGACTACGTTGTTTTAGCCGGTATGACAGCGGTTCACCAATTTGTGTCAGTAGGAAACCATGCTTTTGTAACTGGAGGTTCTTTGGTTAGAAAAGACGTGCCGCCTTACGTAAAAGCTGCTCGTGAACCCTTATCGTATGTAGGTATAAATTCAGTAGGTCTAAGACGTAGAGGCTTTACTACAGACAAAATTAGAGAGATTCAAGATATATACAGAATATTATATCAAAAGAATTATAATAATACCCAAGCTTCAGAAATAATTGAGGCTGAAATGGAGGCGACTCCAGAACGTGATGAGATACTTCAGTTTATAAAGAATTCACATAGAGGTATTATGAAAGGATATTTTAAATCAAATTAAACATTTAGATGGCAACAACATCAGATATAAGAAACGGATTATGCATAAGATATAACAATGATATCTATAAAATCATTGAGTTTTTACATGTAAAACCAGGAAAAGGACCAGCATTTGTAAGAACAAAGCTAAAAAGTGTAACTAACGGAAAAGTTATTGATAATACTTTTTCTGCAGGACATAAATTGGATGACGTGCGTGTTGAAACCCATAAATTTCAGTATTTATATAATGATGGAGAATTCTATCATTTTATGAATGAAGCAGACTATACACAGATTCGCTTATTAGAAGCGGCTTTAGATAGACCAGATTTAATGAAAGAAGGCGAGATAGTTACTGTAATCATTAATTCTGAAGATAATATGCCACTTTCAGTAGAAATGCCCGCAAGCGTTATTCTAGAGATCACCCACACCGAACCCGGAGTAAAAGGCAATACGGCCACAAACGCTACTAAACCTGCCACTGTTGAAACAGGTGCTACAGTAAATGTACCTTTATTTATTAATGAAGGTGATAAAATTAAAGTGGAGACAGACAAAGGGACTTATAAAGAACGTGTAAAAGAATAACTTATAGCATAAGTTCAATTCACTCAAAAATCAGTTTTAATAGTTATTGAATATTGCCAACAGTATACTGATATATGAAATTTCCAGAAAAACAGAAATTAAAAGATATTGCACATTTAATAGATTGTGAGTTTGTTGGTGATGCCGATTTTCCTGTTTTAGGGATGAACGAAATTCATGTTGTTGAGCCAGGAGATATTGTCTTTGTAGATCATCCTAAATATTACGATAAAGCACTACAATCTGCTGCAACCATAGTGCTCATTAATAAAAAAGTGGATTGCCCTTTAGGTAAAGCACTTTTAATTAGTGATGATCCGTTTAGGGATTTCAATAAATTATCCAATCATTTTAAGCCATTTCAAGCGTCGAATACCCTAATATCCCATACTGCAAAAATAGGGGAAGGCACAACCATTCAACCTAACACGTTTATAGGTCATAATGTAAGTATTGGTAATAATTGTGTTATTCATTCAAATGTTAGTATTTACGATGACGCCGTAATTGGTGATAATGTTACCATACATGCAGGGACTGTGTTAGGTGCTAATGCATTTTATTATAAGAACAGGCCAGAGGGTTACGATAGGCTTTTATCTTGCGGACGCGTTGTTATTGAAAATAATGTGGATATTGGTGCTTCTTGCACCATAGATAGAGGGGTTACCGGAGATACCACCATAAAAGAGGGTACTAAAATTGATAATTTGGTGCAAATTGGGCATGATACCGTTGTTGGTAGAAAATGTTTAATTGCCTCTCAAGTAGGAATAGCAGGGTGTGTAATTGTAGAAGATGAAGTAACCATTTGGGGGCAAGTTGGAATAACAAGTGGTATTACAATAGGCAAAAAAGCAATAATTTTGGCAAAAGCAGGGGTAAGTAAATCGCTTGAAGGTGGAAATCGATATTTTGGGATTCCTGCAGACGATTATCGTTCTAAATACAAGGAAATTGCTTCAATAAAAAAAGTACCAGAAATCTTAGCGACTTTAAAAAAACAAAAAGGCTAGTAGTTTATTTTTCATTTAAAATGAATTACTTTTGCTAAACTTTAAACAAAAACGGAAATTTATCACTTATGAGTGTATTAGTAAATAAAGATTCAAAAATTATAGTACAAGGTTTTACAGGTAGTGAAGGTACGTTTCATGCTGAACAAATGATAGCATATGGTACTAATATTGTAGGAGGTGTTACTCCGGGAAAAGGAGGTCAAACACACTTAGATAAACCAGTATTTAATACTGTTGAGGACGCGGTAAAAGAAGTTGGAGCCGATACTACAATTATTTTTGTACCACCAGCATTTGCTGCTGATGCTATAATGGAGGCTGCCGATGCGGGCATAAAAGTAATTATTACTATTACCGAAGGTATTCCTGTGGCGGATATGATTACTGCTTCAAATTACATTAAAGATAAAGGTTCGCGTTTAATAGGTCCTAACTGTCCGGGTGTTATTACACCAGGTGAAGCGAAAGTTGGTATTATGCCAGGTTTTGTTTTCAAAAAAGGAAAAGTAGGCATTGTCTCAAAATCTGGAACGCTAACTTATGAAGCCGCAGACCAAGTGGTGAAACAAGGTTTGGGAATTACTACTGCAATAGGTATTGGTGGAGACCCAATTATAGGTACAACTACGAAAGAAGCGGTTGAATTATTGATTAATGACCCTGAAACGGAAGCTGTGGTGATGATTGGTGAAATTGGAGGTCAACTAGAAGCCGATGCGGCGAACTGGTATAAGGAAAGTGGCAGCAAAAAGCCAATTGTAGGTTTTATTGCTGGGGAAACAGCCCCTGCCGGTAGAACCATGGGGCATGCTGGAGCTATTGTTGGCGGAAGTGATGATACAGCTCAAGCTAAAAAGAAAATTATGAGAGCTTGTGGTATTCATGTTGTAGATTCTCCTGCTGAAATAGGAAAGAAAGTTTCGGAAGTTATAGCATAAAAGTTGTAAAACATATTATAAAAATCCCCAATTCTGGGGATTTTTTTGTTTTAATAATATATTTTAGTATAAAATTTATTTTTATGAAATCTAAAATAACGGTATTTGTATTATTTAGTCTTTCAGTATTTAACTGTACAATAGAGATAGAGGATGATGAGAAACTTATCGAACATTTAGCTGGAAAATGGGAACTAATCTCAATAACATTTGATGGAGACCAACAAATAACTGAGTGTGATAAAACAACCACCTCTGAGTTCATTACTAATAGCGCATATAAAGGAAGTTATACAGGCACTGTGTATTTTTGGACAGAAGCGCTTGATTCATGTAACCCGGAAATCTTCAATGGTACTTGGAAATCAGATGATGGAGATTTTGATTTAACCTTAACTATTAGTGGAGCAAATACCTCTTATACTAACAATTTTAGAATAATTTATACGTATAGCTCCGAAGGTGAAAATGACGATGTTGACAATAGTGATGAGCTTATTTACATAGATTTAATATTTGAAAATGAAGATGAAGACTTTGAAAGAATATATACTTATCGGAGGTCGACCTAGTTTTTAAATTAATTAATAATTAAACAGAATAATAATATTTTGAAAAGAACTAACCTCACTATATTTTGTGAGGTTTTTTTATAGCAAGCAATCTGTATTTATTATATTTGAATAAATCATTCTTAATAACATTACACAACAAACCAACTATAAAATGAAATTATTAGAAGGAAAAACGGCCATTATTACAGGCGCTAGTCGAGGGATAGGACGAGGTATTGCGAAAGTATTTGCTGAACAAGGGGCTAATGTAGCCTTTACCTATAGTTCTTCAGTTGAAGCAGCAAACGCATTGGAAAAAGAATTAAAAGATGCCGGTGTAAACGCAAAGGGCTATCAAAGTAATGCGGCTAGTTTTGCAGAAGCTCAAAAATTAGCTGAGGACGTGGTAAACGATTTTGGAAGTATTGATGTGCTAGTGAACAATGCTGGTATTACGAAAGACAATTTATTGATGCGCATTAGTGAAGAAGATTTTGATAAAGTAATAGAAGTTAATCTAAAATCTGTGTTTAATATGACTAAAGCTGTACAACGTACCATGTTAAAACAGCGTAAAGGTTCTATTATCAATATGAGCTCGGTAGTTGGTGTTAAAGGCAATGCAGGACAAACCAATTATGCGGCGTCTAAAGCAGGAATAATTGGATTTTCTAAATCAGTCGCACTGGAATTAGGCTCAAGAAACATAAGGAGTAACGTTATCGCTCCTGGTTTTATAGAAACAGAGATGACCGCTAAACTTGATGAAGAAGTTGTAAAAGGTTGGCGTGCTGGAATTCCTTTAAAACGTGGAGGTACCCCAGAGGATGTAGCAAATGCTTGCGTGTTTTTAGCTAGCGATTTAAGCGCATACATTACTGGCCAAACCATAAATGTTGATGGCGGAATGCTTACCTAAATTATGATTTGGCTTTCTGGTTTTTAGTTGTTGCTTATCTAAAATACTAAGGTTATAAATAGAAGATTGCTTAATGCAAACAGAAACTTTGTTATACATCATACTATCTGGAATAATAGCGCTACTTGTAGCGCTTTTTCAGTATATGTATAAATCAAAACACAAAGGTAAATTAACTTTTGTTTTCACATTACTGCGCTTTTTATCTGTATTCGCTATTTTACTATTGTTAATAAATCCTAAGTTTAATCAGGTAAAAGTTTACACCGAGAAACCTAAACTCGTAATAGCCATAGATAATTCTAATTCTATAGCACATTTAAAGCAAAACGATAATGCTATTGAAGCTTTAAATCGCATTAGGCAAAATCAGGAATTGAATAATAATTTTGATATCGAAGTTTTTAAGTTTGATGAAAACATGCAACAATCAGATAGTCTTGATTTTAAATCAACATCTAGTAATATAGATAAAGCGTTGCGGCAACTTTCAGGTATGTATAAAACTGATGTTGCGCCTATTGTTTTAATTTCAGACGGGAACCAAACTTTTGGTAATGATTTTTCTGTTGCGAACACCTATTCACAACCTGTTTACCCCGTTATTCTTGGCGACACTGTTACTTATACAGATCTTAAAATCCAACAGCTAAACGTTAACAAATACGCGTTTTTAAAAAATAGATTTCCCGTGGAAGCTATTGTAGTATATCAGGGTAATTCTGTGGTGCGTTCAAAGTTTACAGTAAATCAAGGGGATAGGGTTTTGTTTTCTAAAGTAATTGAGTTTTCCAAAACAGAAAATTCAAAGGTTATAAATCTTACACTATCAGCAAGCAGTGTGGGGGTTAAAAGTTATAGTGCTACATTACAAAGCATTGATAATGAAAAAAACACCATAAACAATACAAAAAACTTCGCGGTAGAAGTCATAGATCAAAAAACAAAAATCGCTTTGGTGAGCGATTTTCCACATCCAGATTTGGGTGCATTAAAAAAGAGCATCGAAAGTAACGAACAACGTTCTGTTGAAATTTTTAAACCAAACCAAGTTTCTAGTAAAATAAATGATTTTCAGCTGGTTGTTTTGTACCAGCCAAATAACGCATTTACTGAGCTTTACAAACTTTTAAAATCTGAAAAGAAAAACATATTTACAATTGTTGGAACGAAAACGATACTGGGTTTTTTAAATAAAACAGAGCCTACATTCAATATAAAGGCTACAGGGCAAAACGAGGATTTTCAAGCATTATTAAACTCAAATTATGCGCCTTTTTTGGTTGAAGATATTAATTTTGAATCGTTTCCACCTTTAAAAGGACCATTTGGAGATGTAAATTTTGAAGTGCCTTTTGAGACCATACTGGAAAAATCAGTCTTGGGGATTTCTAAAAATGCGCCTCTGTTAGCAACAATAGAAAACAACAATAGAAGAATGGCTGTGCTTTTTGGTGAAAACATATGGCAATGGCGGGCACAAAGTTATTTGAATGAATCATCATTTAATCCCTTTGATGATTTTTTAGGTAAGTTGGTACAATATTTAGCATCGAACCAAAGCAAAAGTAGATTGACTGTTGATTACGAATCGTTTTATACCGGAAGTGGCAACATCATACTTAAAGCACAAATATTTGATAAAAATTATCAATTTGATGAGCGCCAGTCGTTAGAGTTGATTCTTAGAAATACTATTTCAAAAGAAACGAGCACAATTCCTTTTGTGTTGAGAAACAATAACTATCAAGTAGACTTAAGAGGCTTAGAGGCTTCAAAATATAATTTTACGGTGCAATCCAATAATGGAAACATTTCTAAGTCTGGCAGTTTTGAAGTATTAGAATATAATATTGAACAACAGTTCCTCAACGCTGATGTAACAAAATTGAACCAACTAGCGACAAATACAAACGCTAAAAGTTTTTTTACTGATGATTTAAGTGCATTAACTTCAGAATTAATTTCAAATGAAGCTTACAAACCTATTCAAAAAAGCAATAAAAATACCGTACCTTTGATAGATTGGAAATACCTATTAGGATTGATAGTTTTAACACTATCTGCTGAATGGTTTTTAAGAAAATATAACGGATTAATATAAAAATAAGATACTATGGAAAAATTACCTAAAGTCGCATTACCAGTTATAGTAGTAGTGATTATACTCTTCGTGTTAATAGCTAAATCGGCTGTAACAATCGATTCAGGACATGCAGGCGTTTTATATGAAACTTTGGGAGATGGAGTTGATCCTGAAAAACCTGCATTAGGACCAGGCTTTCATATTGTAGCACCTTGGAACAGGGTTATAGATTATGAAACAAGACAACAAGAAGTGCCAGAGAAAATGGCAGTGTTATCATCTAACGGTTTAGATATTAAATTGGATGCGTCTGTTTTATATGAACCAGACCTTAGCAATCTTGGACGTTTACACAATGAAAAAGGTTTGGATTACTTAAATAGAGTATTACAGCCGGCAGTTAGAAGTGCTGCACGAAGTGTTGTAGGTAGGTATACTCCAGAGCAATTGTATTCTAGCAAAAGAGATGCTATACAAGAGGAGATTTTTGAAGAAACTAAAAAAATCGTAGAGCCGCAATATATTAAATTGAATGATATTTTAATTAGAGACGTAACATTACCACCAACTATCAAAGAGGCGATTGAGCGTAAATTAAAACAGGAGCAAGAATCTTTAGAATACGAGTTTAGATTAGTTACGGCAGAAAAAGAAGCGCAGAAAGTTAGAATTGAAGCTCAAGGTAAGGCAGATGCGAATAGAATTTTAAGCGCATCTTTAAATGATAGAATTTTGCAAGATAAAGGTATTGAAGCTACAATGAAACTATCAGAATCACCAAACAGTAAGGTTATTGTAATTGGTTCAGGCGATAGTGGATTGCCAATTATATTGGGAAATCAATAATTAAAATAATTTAACAATTTATAGTTTATCTTAAATTATAATTAAGAAAGTGCGTTTAAATTATTCAAACTAAAATAGTTTTAAAAATTAAACAGATAATTTGGAGTATTAAACAGAATTTTTTGATATTTGCACAAATAAAAGACATGAACATTACTCACATACATCATCATTTTTTCATTTGCTCTCAGGCGAAGTAAAAATGTATTGAGTAATATCAACATATATTTTAAACCCGTTTGAGACTTATCAAGCGGGTTTTTTAATTTTTAGTTGAGCTTGGTTGGTTTCAAACCCAGAAAAATAAGAAAATGAGTAAATTAAGAATTGCAGTACAAAAATCGGGTCGTTTAAATGAAGACTCAATGAGGTTATTAAAGGACATTGGTATTTCTATCGATAACGGTAAAGATCAATTAAAGGCTTCGGCAAAAGGGTTTCCTGTGGAGGTGTTTTATTTGAGGAATGGCGATATTCCACAATATTTAAAGGATGGTGTAGTAGATGCAGCAATTATTGGTGAAAATGTTTTGATAGAAAAAGGAGAAGGTATAGGTGTTGTTGAAAAGCTGGGGTTCTCTTCTTGTCGCGTATGCATTGCTGTACCTAAGGCCGATAAATATAAAAGTATTAACGATTTAGAAGGCAAGCGTATAGCAACATCATATCCTAATACTGTAAAAATGTATTTAGCTAGGCATGGCGTAAATGCAAACCTCCACATTATTAATGGATCCGTTGAGATTGCTCCCAATATTGGGTTGGCAGATGCTATTTGCGATATTGTTTCTAGCGGAAGCACCTTGTTTAAGAACAATTTAAAAGAAGTGGATACCATTTTAAAATCTGAAGCGGTTTTGGCTGTATCCCCAAAACTGACTGAAGAGCGTAAAGCTATCTTAGAAACCATTCAGTTTAGAATTCAATCGGTTCTAAAAGGAAGAAACTCTAAGTATGTACTGCTAAACGCTCCCAATGATAAGGTTCAGGATATTATTGATGTTTTACCAGGAATGAAAAGTCCAACGGTATTGCCATTAGCCGAGGAGGGTTGGAGTTCAGTGCACTCTGTAATTAGTAAGAATGAATTTTGGGAAGTAATAGACGAATTAAAAGCGAAAGGTGCTCAAGGTATTTTAGTATGCCCAATTGAAAAAATGGTGTTATAGTTTTATTATACACAGATCGAAGCATCTCACCTAACAAAGAGAAGACATGAAAATCATAAAAAACCCAAACAAATCAGACTGGTCGGATTTACTAAAACGACCTACACAAACTGTGGATGATATTGAAGGTGTAGTTAATGAGGTATTCATAGACGTTTCCAGAAATGGTGATGACGCCATTAAAACCTATACCAAAAAATTCGATGGTATTACTTTAGAATCAAATACTATTACTGCAGAAGACATTGAAGTTGCTATTACGAAAGTGCCAGAAAAACTGCAAAAAGCAATCATACAAGCAAAAGAAAATATAGAGGCATTTCACGAGGCTCAAAAAACATCAAAAGTTGTGGTAGAAACCTCTAAAGGCGTAAAATGTTGGCAAGAAAAGCGACCTATACAAAAAGTAGGATTATACATTCCGGGAGGAACAGCACCCCTATTTTCAACAGTTTTAATGTTAGCTGTACCAGCACAAATAGCAGGTTGTAAAGACATCATATTATGTTCACCACCTAATAAACAGGGTAAATTAGCACCAGAAATTTTATTTGCAGCACAATTATGTGGTGTTACTAAAATCGTGAAAGTAGGTGGTATTCAAGCAATTGCAGGCTTAACGTTTGGTACAGAGAGCATTCCAAAGGTTTATAAAATCTTCGGACCAGGAAATCAGTTTGTTACTGTAGCAAAACAGTTGGCAACAAAATATGGCGTAGCTATAGATATGCCAGCTGGACCAAGTGAATTATTGGTGGTTGCAGATGCTACGGCAAATGCATCGTATATTGCTTCAGATTTATTGAGTCAAGCTGAACATGGTACAGATAGTCAGGTCATTTTGGTATCAACTTCAGAAGTGTTGATTAATGATGTTTCTAAAGAAGTTGAGAAGCAACTGGCAGTTTTGCCACGTAAGGCCATTGCAGAAAAAGCCATTGCAAACTCAAAATTAATTTATGTTGAAGATGATGCTACAGCTTTGGAGTTGATAGATGAATACGGACCAGAACATTATATCATTTGTTGTAAAAACGAAGATTTGTATATAGATAATATTAATAATGCTGGATCTGTTTTTATAGGTGACTATACACCCGAAAGTGCTGGTGATTATGCATCTGGTACCAACCATACATTGCCAACCAACGGATTTTCAAAAGCGTATTCAGGAGTTAACTTGGATAGTTTTATGAAGAGTATGACCTTTCAAAAAATATCCAAAGAAGGTATTTTAAATATAGGAGAAACCATAGAGTTAATGGCAGAAGCGGAAGGGTTGCAAGCCCATAAAAATGCTGTAAGTATTCGATTAAAGGATTTAAAAAATTAGCTAATGTCATGCTGAACTTGTTTCAGCATCTCAATAATCAGGCACTGAAATAAATTTAGTGTAACAAGATGATAGATATAAAAAAATTAATAAGGCCCAATGTAAAAGTATTAAAACCATATTCGTCTGCCAGAGATGAATATCAAGGTAATAGTGATGCGATGGTATTTTTAGACGCTAATGAAAATCCATTCGAAAATGGTGTAAATCGGTACCCTGACCCACAGCAAAGAAGCGTTAAATCCTTACTCTCAGAAATAAAAGGAATACCTCAACAAAACATACTTTTAGGTAACGGAAGCGACGAGGTACTGGATTTGATTTTCCGCGCATTTTGTGAGCCAAATGAAGATAATATCATTACTTTACCACCAACGTATGGGATGTACAGTGTTTTAGCTAATATTAATGCTATTGGAATTAAAACAGTGCAGTTAAGTGCAAATTTTCAGCCTAAAGTTGATGAAATTTTAAATATCGCTGATTCAAATTCTAAGCTATTATTTTTATGTTCCCCAAATAATCCAACGGGTAATAGTTTCGAGGCGCAATCTATAGAGCGATTGATAAAAGCATTCAAGGGTGTTGTGGTGATTGACGAAGCGTATATCGATTTTTCAAAAGAAGAAAGTTGGATACGTAGATTAAACGAGTTCCCAAATTTAATTGTTACCCAAACCCTTTCAAAAGCTTATGGAATGGCAGGTATCCGTTTAGGTATTTGTTATGCTTCTGAAGGAATTATTTCAGTATTAAATCGTATCAAACCGCCTTATAACGTTAATGAATTAACCCAGCAAAAGGCTATTGAGCAATTAGAAGAAACTAAAATAACCCAGCAGCAAGTTCAAGTTATTTTAGAGGAGCGTACTGTGTTGATAGATAAATTGTCAGAGATAGATTTTATTTTTAAAATTTATCCATCAGATGCCAATTTCGTTTTGGTAAAAGTTGATGACGCCACAAAGCGCTATAATCAATTAATAGAAAAGGGTATCGTTATAAGAAACAGAACTACCCAACCAGGATGTGAAAATTGTTTGCGTTTTACTGTGGGAACACCAGCAGAAAATGAAATATTAATAAATACTTTAAAATCAATATAGTGAAAAAGGTATTATTCATAGACAGAGATGGTACTTTGGTACTAGAACCGCCAGTAGATTATCAATTAGATAGTTTAGAGAAATTGGAGTTCTACCCAAAAGTGTTTCAATATATGGCAAAAATTGCGAGTGAGTTGGATTATGAATTAGTAATGGTTACAAACCAAGATGGTTTGGGGACGGATAGTTTTCCAGAGGATACGTTTTGGCCTGCTCACAATAAGATTTTGAGCGCTTTTGCTAAAGAAGGTATAGTATTTTCTGCAGTTCATATTGACAAAACGTTTCCTCATGAAAATGCTGAAACCAGAAAACCAAGAACAGGGTTGTTAACTCAGTATTTTTCTGAAGACTACGACTTAGAAAATTCTTTCGTTTTAGGTGACAGAATTACTGATATGGAGTTAGCAAAAAACCTTGGTGCAAAAGGAATTTATCTATCGGAAGATCCAGAATTGGGGGTAGAAGAAATAGAAAGTTCAAAACAAGATATTTTGGACTGCATTGCGCTAACAAGTACAGATTGGAAGGAAATATATGAGTTTTTGAAGCTGAAAGACCGTGTTGCTGAAATAACGCGAAACACTAATGAAACTCAGATATATATTAAGTTGAATTTAGATGGCTCTGGGAAAAACAATATAGATACAGGCCTGTCGTTTTTCGACCATATGTTGGACCAAATTGGGCGCCACGGTGCTATGGATTTAACTATTAAAGTTGATGGTGATTTAGAAGTTGATGAGCACCATACCATTGAAGATACCATGATTGCCTTGGGCGAATTATTCAATAAGGCCTTGGGTGATAAACTAGGTATAGAACGTTACGGTTTTTGCTTACCAATGGATGATTGTTTAGCACAAGTTGCCGTTGATTTTGGAGGTAGAAATTGGCTAGAATGGGATGCTGAATTTAAACGTGAAAAAATAGGAGATATGCCCACTGAAATGTTCTTCCATTTATTCAAATCTTTTACTGATGGTGCAAGATGTAATTTGAATATAAAAGCTAAAGGCACTAACGAGCATCATAAAATTGAAGGCATTTTTAAAGCTTTTGCAAAAGCTATGAAAATGGCTGTAAAGCGAGATGCAAATAAAATGTTTTTGCCAAGTACAAAAGGAATGTTATAAATAGCCATTTGCTATTGGCTGTTTGCCAATTGCTAAGAGCCAAAAGCTAAAAGCTATAAAATGAAATTAGTAATTATAAATTACGGTGCAGGTAACATCAAAAGTATTCAATTTGCATGTAACAGGTTGGGTGTAGATGCTATTTTATCCAATAATCCTGAGGAAATAAAATCAGCAGATAAAATTATATTCCCGGGAGTTGGAGAAGCAAGTTCTGCAATGAAAATGCTAAAACAGAGTGGTTTAGATACCTTAATTCCAAATTTAAAACAACCTGTTTTAGGTATTTGTTTGGGTATGCAATTGATGTGTTTACACACCGAGGAAGGCAATACGGAAGGTTTAGGTATTTTTCAAACCAATGTAAAACGTTTTTCAAATAATGTAAAAGTACCCCAAATGGGATGGAATGTTATTAAAAACTTGAAATCCGATCTATTCAAAGGAATCAAGGAGAACGAATATATGTATTTGGTACATAGTTATTATGCGGAACATTGTAATGAAACAATTGCGGCAACGGATTATGAAATTAATTATGCGTCTGCTTTACAACATGAAAATTTTTATGGCACTCAATTTCATCCTGAAAAGAGTGGAAATGAAGGCGCTAGAATATTAGAGAACTTTATAAATATGTAATGCTTTTAGTCTTTGTCTTTAGCCTGTGGCTAATTACAAATTGCTAATTAAGAATAGCCAAAATATGAGAATAATACCAGCCATAGATATTATTGAAGGAAAATGTGTGCGCCTTACCAAAGGCGATTACGATACCAAAAAAGTGTATAATGAAAATCCTCTAGAAGTGGCCAAAATGTTTGAGGCGTCCGGTATAGAATATTTACATTTAGTGGATTTAGATGGCGCAAAGGCAAGTCATATTGTAAATTATAAGATACTGGAGCAGATAGCTACTAAAACGAAATTAAAAATTGATTTTGGTGGTGGACTAAAAGCAGATGAAGATTTACACATTGCCTTTAATTCTGGTGCAAGACAAATTACAGGTGGAAGTATCGCTGTAAAGGACCCAAAGACTTTCGAGGGCTGGATTAATAAATATGGTAGCGAAAAAATAATATTGGGAGCCGATAGTAATGCAGGTAAAATAGCTATTAGTGGATGGCAAGAAGATAGTTCAGAAGACGTAATTCCTTTTATTAAAACATATCAAAAGAAAGGTATTAAGTATGTTATTTGTACTGATATATCAAAAGATGGGATGTTGGAAGGACCTTCTTTTGATTTGTATAAGGACATTATTTCTAACTGTTCAAATAGTAGCGGTCAATCTGTAAAGTTAATAGCCTCTGGAGGTATTTCGCATGTTGATGAATTACCTAGATTAATAGATTTGGGTTGTGAAGGTGTAATTATCGGAAAGGCCATTTATGAGAAGAGAATTAGTTTATATGAACTTGAAAAATATGTGTAATGCTTACTAAGAGAATCATACCTTGTTTAGATATAAAAAATGGGCGAACTGTTAAAGGTGTCAACTTTGTGGATTTACGTGATGCAGGAGATCCGGTAGCATTAGCAAAACAGTATGCAGATCAAGGTGCAGATGAATTGGTGTTTTTAGATATTACCGCAACGTTAGAGGCTCGAGCGACAACCTTGGAAATGGTACTACACGTTGCCGAACAGGTAAATATCCCGTTTACCGTTGGCGGGGGTATTTCTTCTGTAGCGCATGTAGATGCTTTGTTAAAAAATGGGGCAGATAAGGTGTCTATTAACTCTTCAGCGGTTAAAAGACCCCAATTGGTCAACGAATTGGCAGATAAATTTGGAAGTCAGTGTGTCGTAGTAGCTATCGATGCAAAACAAATTGAAGGGCAATGGAAAGTACATTTGGCAGGCGGAAGTATTCCAACTGAAATTGATTTGTTTGAATGGGCTAAAGAGGTTGAAAAAAGAGGGGCGGGCGAAATTCTATTCACTTCAATGAACCATGATGGTACTAAGAACGGATTTGCGGATGAAGCTTTGGCAAAATTATCAGATATGGTAAATATTCCAATTATAGCCTCGGGAGGTGCTGGTAAGGTAGCGCATTTTGTTGATACTTTTACAATAGGAAAAGCAGATGCGGCATTAGCAGCAAGTATATTCCATTTTGGCGAAATTCCCATCCCTGTATTGAAAAAAGAACTAAAAGAAAATAATATAGAAGTGCGTTTGTAAAGTGCATTCGTTTTGCTGAATTTGTTTCAGCATCTTATAAGCAATGATTATGACAATTAAATATGACGATAAAGGTTTAGTTCCAGCAATAATTCAGGATGCTACAACAAAAAATGTATTAATGTTGGGTTACATGAACGAAGAAGCTTATCAAAAAACCTTGAAAACCAAAAAAGTAACCTTCTTCAGTAGAAGTAAACAACGTTTATGGACTAAAGGGGAAGAAAGTGGTAATTTTTTAAACTTAGTAGGTATTAAGAATGACTGTGACAATGATACTTTGTTGGTTTTAGTAAATCCAGTGGGACCAACGTGTCACAAAGGAACAGGTAATTGTTGGGGAGAAGAAAACACACCATCTTATGGATTCTTTTCAACCTTGGAAGATGTAATTACAGAACGGGTTGCGAATAAAGATACTGCGAAATCTTATGTAGCTAGTTTGTTTTCAAAAGGCATCAATAAAGTAGCTCAAAAAGTAGGTGAGGAGGCCGTAGAAACTGTTATTGAGGCTATGGACAACAACGATGAATTATTTTTATATGAGTCGGCAGATTTATTATTTCACTACTTAATGTTGCTGCAAGCAAAAGGTTTTACCCTAAAAGATATTGAAGAGGAATTAAAAGGGAGGCATAAGTAGCCCCATCGCTTTCATACACCATATTATTTATTAATATTATTGCATGGGTTCAAAAATTAAGCGATAATAAAAAGACTGTATTTATTTTTTTTATATTTGTAAGAATTCAATTATTAAATTATGACCATATATTACTCACCACGTTTAGTTTTAAAGTGGTTACTATGGTTATTTTTTATTTTACTCGTATTTAATTGTGTTGGTATATGGCTAAAGCTTAGCTATAGCAATCGATTGGTAACTCATATTTCCAATGCAACTAGTTTTAATAGTGAAACAAGTATATCAACTTTATATTCTTCATTGATACTATTAACAGCTTCTATTTTAACGTATTATATTAATATTTCTGTAAAAAGGTTGAATAAAGGAAATGCCTCTTGGCTTTGGTTAAGTATCATTTTTTTATATATGTCTATTGATGAATCTGTCGAAATTCATGAAAGAACTATTATGGTCTTTAGAAGTCAATTTAATTTAACAGGACTTTTATATTATAGTTGGGTTATTCCGTACGGTATTCTTGGGCTGCTATTATTGTTTAAGTTTATTCCATTTTTATACAAACTAGAAAAGAAAACCAGAAACTTATTTTTGGTTTCTGGTTTTTTATTCGTTTTTGGTGCAGTAGGGATAGAGCTTTTTGGAGGAAGACATCACGAACTTTATGGTCAAGAAAATATAGAATATGCAATGTTTTATACCATAGAGGAATCTTTTGAGATTATTGCTATCTCTATTTTTATATATGCTCTGTTACGATATATTGCTTTAATTAATCCGAAAAGCACCTTCATTTCTAGGAATTAGTTTAAGGTTAATTTAGTTGAGCCATCCGTTTGCTTCAGATTTTCTTGCAAACCATACAAAAAAGAAAGCCAGTACAATTATCATTATAGTCATTCCAATACTAGAGGCGTAGCCATTAATTAAAATGTATCCCATTTGTACAATAACCGCTAACAATGATAGGTACCATAATTTAACAGACCATGATTTTCTAAGTAATAGTCCAATGGCCGCTAAAGCGCCCCCAAAAACAGCAATAGCAAAAACAGCGGTAACCCAAGCGGGCATGTTGGCTGCAATTTCAAGTTGTTCTGGTGAATACATGGCACGATAACTTTCGGTATCATACGCTTGTTGTAAATAGGCATTTACGCCCATGCCGTTCCAAATAAGAGCAATAATACTCACAATCCAAAACCAAATTGGCGGTTTGCTTGATGTAGAATTCAACATAATTTTATAGTTTTTAGTTAGTAAATGATAATACAATTTATAAATTTTTTGCCACAATAGATAAATAGATTACTTTCCATTTTCTTTAAGGAATAATGAAGAAGTATTTTTACGTTGTAGATATTCAATATTTAGGCTATCGTTTTCATGGGTGGCAAAAGCAACCAAATGTAAAAACGTTACATCTTATGGTAGATCGTACCCTTAACTACATTATGGAAGGTAAATATTTTAAAACATTAACTTCGGGAAGAACGGATGCAATGGTTTCTGCAGAGCATGCTGCTTTTGAGTTATTTTTAAAAGAACCCATAAGAAACGAAACTGAGTTTTTAGCGCTATTCAATTATAATTTACCTCAAGATATAAGAGCTTTAAGTATTAAAGAGGTAAATGCTGAGTTTAATATTATTCAGAATTCCAAAGTCAAGGAATATTTGTATTTGTTTACGTTTGGTGAAAAATGCCATCCGTTTTGTGCACCTATAATGACTACTATTTTAGATGATTTGGATATTGATATTATGAAACATGGCGCTAAACTTTTTGAAGGTGAACATTATTTATGGAGTTATTGCTATAAGCCTACTGAAAATGGCGTTTATATCAGAGAGATTGTAACATGCGAACTAGTAGAAAACCATATTTACACTGCCAGTTATTTTCCAGAACAATCATACATTCTAAGGGTAAAAGGTAAAGGGTTTATGCGAAATCAAATTCGATTAATGATGGGAACTTTGATTGATTTGGGGAAAGGAAATTTAACACTTAAAGATATAGAGGAGAGTTTTATTCCTGATAGTAAAATTAAAATGGATTATATCGCACCTGCCTCTGGACTGATTTTGAATTCTGTGGAATTTGAATAATGTGAACAGCCGATAATAATCGCTGTGAAATTAAAAAACTTTTTAATAAACTACTCTCAGCTTGTTTTCTGATAGTTGAAAAACAAATTTGAACACCTTTTCCGTTTAAGCAACCTATATGGGATTCTGCGTTTGGAATTTAGTGCTTCGACTGAGCTCATGACAGGCCAAAGTTGTGTGTACCTATCGCAGAGTGCGAAGGGTGAAAGCCCAACTTATTTAGCCTGAGCGCGGTCTAAGAGTGTGTAGTGTCACGATACCTTTTCTTCTTAAAAACCTTTAACAGTTTATAGGTTTTTTAACTTAAAATTATGTTAATAAATAACCATTAGGGTTAAAGCCTGTTAAACCGCTTGACATTTTTAAGATATCCTATAGTTTATATAATGAAATTAAAAACAAAAAAATAAAATTATGAGCTATTTAAACATGAATGATGAAGAACTAATGCCTGTGGTGGTGGAATTAAATGTTTTATTAGCCGACTACCACGTGTATTATCAAAAATTAAGAAGTAAACATTGGAACATTATTGGAAAAAATTTCTTTGACTTGCATGAAAAGTTTGAAGAATTGTACAATGATGCCAAAGTAAAAATTGATGAAATTGCTGAGCGTATTTTAACGTTACGCTACCATCCTATGAGTAAATTAGAAGACTATTTAAAAACATCTTCAATCCTAGAGGAGGCACCATTGAAATCTGACCAAAACATGGTTGATGAGACTTTGGACGATCACAAACTTCTTTTGAAACAGATGGGAAAAGTTATTGAAAAAGCCGAAGCCATTTCTGATGAAGGTACTATAGACCTTATAGGTGCCTATATTAGAGAATTAGAAAAATCTAGTTGGATGCTAAATGCTTGGTCAAAGAAAACTTCTGAAAACCTAAAGGATAATATTGTTGAAGCTTAATAACTTATCGAAAGTATTAAGAAAAATAACAAGAATTAAAATTTAGAAAAAAATGGAAAGTACAATAGGAAAAGCATTTACCGAACTTATAGAAAAATTAGAAGGATGGTTAAGTGCAATTATACAAAATATACCAAATTTAATACTCGCAATCGTAGTAATGTTTACAGCTTATTTTGTAGCGCGCTACACTAGGAAGTTTGTATTAAAATTGGTTCAAAAACGTGTCAACCAAAAATCAATTGCAAAAATCATTGCTAAAATATCTGCCGTGGCAGTAGTTGCCGCAGGATTATTCTTAGCCTTAGGTATATTAAACTTGAGCAAAATGTTAACCTCATTATTGGCAGGTGCCGGTGTTGCAGGTTTAGCTATAGGTTTAGCGCTGCAAGGTACACTTTCAAATACATTTGCGGGAGTTGTAATATCGTTTAGAAAACGAATTCAATTGGGTAATTGGGTAGAAACCAATGGCTTTTCGGGAGAAGTTGTTGATGTAAATTTAAAAGAATTTGTGTTGAAACAAGCAGACAACAACTTAGTAATTATACCAAATAAAATGATTTTAGAAAATCCACTTAAAAATTATTCACTTACAACCCGAATGAGAGTGGTGGTTGAATGTGGTGTTGGATATGAATCTGATTTAGAAGAAGTAGAGCGTTTGACAAAAGAAACAATAGCCAACAAATTTGAGCAGGTTAATGATCCAGATGAGGTGGAATTTTATTATACCGAATTTGGAGGAAGTTCTATTAACTACATGTGCAGGTTTTGGATAGATGCTGAAAGCATGTTGGAAAAATTGAAGGCTAAGACTAAAGCTATTATAGAAATTAAGAAAGCTTACGATAAAGCTAATATTAATATTCCATTCCCAATTACAACGTTGCAATTCGATAATAAATTGGCTTTAGACAACTCTTTCGTAAATGAAGAACAAAATAGTAATTAACTATTAAAAATGCACGAGATGCATTGTATGATGTTGACGATGAAATGAAATAAGAAATCAAGAACTAAACATAATTTCTACTTCATATGAAAATGGAATTTTGATGTAGCGTATTACGATGAAGATTCTATAAGTATCAAAACCAAAAATATGATGCTATGAAATAGCTATTTCGAGTTAAGATAAATAAAAAAGTCTCAAGGTAACTTGAGACTTTTTGTATTTTTAGGTTTCTATTAAAATCGAGAACCTCATGAGTGTATCCGTGCCAAAGTCAATCTTTACATTTTTTAAAAAATTAGAAAAGAATAATAATCGCGATTGGTTTAATGCCCATAAACCTGAATTTAAGGCTATTGAAGGCGAAGTAAAATTATTTTACAATGCTGTTTTTGAGAATTTGAAAAAGCACGATGACATTGATAAACTTAAAATATTCAGAATATATCGTGATGTCCGCTTTTCAAAAAATAAGTTGCCATACAAAACGCATTTTGGCGGATCGTTTCACAGAACAAAACCACGACTAAGAGGTGGTTATTATTTACATATACAACCAAATAACGAAAGTTTTATAGCAACAGGCTTTTGGGAACCTGCTAAAGAAGATTTATTACGTATTCGTAAAGAATTTGGAATGGATGATTCTGAAATTCGCGAGATTTTGGCAAATAAAAAATTTAATTCGATTTGGGGTGATTCATTTGTTGGTGATGAAGTTAAAACTGCACCCAAGGGCTTTAGTAAAGAGCATCCAGCGATAGATTTGATTAAAAAGAAGCAGTACATCTTCACTAAAAAATATACAGACAAAGAAGTTTTAGATGCTAGTTTTTTAACGGAAGTTGATTACGCTTTTAAAACTATTCGCCTATTTTTTGATTATATGAGTGATGTACTAACTACCGATTTGAATGGAGTGTCTTTGATTGATTAGGAATTTTTTTTAATGAATAAAACAATTTTTGAGATTACTAAAATGGATTGCCCTTCTGAGGAGAATCTTATCCGTATGAAGTTAGATGGTATTGCAGGTGTCGTGAATTTGCATTTTGATATACCAAACCGAAGATTAACCGTATACCATCATGATGATGCTGAACTTATTGAAACCTCAATTCTCGATTTGAATTTAGGAGGAAAAAAAATATCCAGCGAAAAATCTGAAGACATAAATCTCAACGAAAACACGAGTCAGAGAAAACTACTTTGGACTGTTCTTACTATAAATTTTGTGTTTTTTATTATTGAGATTGCCACAGGGTTTATTTCTAAATCTATGGGGCTTGTTGCTGATAGTTTAGATATGCTTGCCGATAGTTTTGTATATGGCTTAAGTTTGTTGGCTGTTGGCGGAACATTGATTAGGAAAAAACAAATTGCAAAAATTGCTGGCTATTTTCAAATAACCTTGGCAGTGATAGGATTTATTGAAGTTCTAAGACGGTTTTTTGGGGCGGAACAACTACCTAATTTTTCCACAATGATTGTTGTATCCATATTTGCGCTTATTGCAAATGCAATTTGCCTTTATATTTTGCAAAAATCAAAAAGTAAGAACCAGGCACACATGAAAGCAAGTATGATTTTCACATCTAACGATGTGATTATCAATTTAGGAGTGATCATCGCAGGAATATTGGTAAATTGGTTAAATTCTAGCAAGCCAGATTTAATAATAGGCACCATAGTTTTCGTTCTGGTTATTCAAGGTGCATTACGGATTTTAAAGTTGAGTAAATAAAAATACGTTAAACTGCGACCAAAACCTCAGGTCTCTCAAACAGCTGAATATGGCTCAATAACCGCTCTTTTACAATCGTCATCATACGCTTGTTTAGCGCAGAAGAATTTTGAATGTAAATCTCGTAGTCTTCAACTGTAAACAAACCGATAATCATCCCTTTCATGGAATTACGCAGTTTCATGTCTTTTTGAATAGCGTTTTCAATGTAAAGCATACGCTTTTCCAAAGACAAATCATAAAACACCGATTTGTGTTTGGTGATATAGTTTTTAAATACTGCAATTAACAGGTCATTTTGAAATTTAATAATGGGGCGCAACACCAAATTTTGAAAACGTTCGTCGGTACTCATATTTTCCTTAATAGTAGCGCTTAAAATTTCAGGACGGATTTGTTTTAGGTTGAATGCTCTAGAGTCCATTTATGGAGATTTTCAATAAAAGTATCGAAATAAAAACCTTGAAATTTCAGGATCGATTCTTAATTGTTAACGAGGTTATTAACATCGAAGTTTTTTATCTTTAGAAAAAATTTAAAATGAAATTCGGAAGTGTTAATAATCCACAAGATATAGATTTTACATTACCAAAAGATCACCCAGAAACCAAACGTGTTTTAAACGCTGTTAAAGATGACAATATTCCTGAGATATATGTGGGTTGTGCCAAATGGAACAGGGCAGACTTAAAAGGATTTTACCCAAGAGGAACTAAAGATGAATTAGGATATTATTCAAGGCAATTTAACTCTATAGAGCTCAATGCTACCTTTTACAGAATATTTCCTGCAGAACAATTTTCTACTTGGTATGATAAAACTCCTGAAGGATTCAAATTTTTCCCAAAACTAAACCAAGAAATCAGCCATTGGAAACTACTAAACGATACAAACGAAGTGGTAGAGCACTATTTGTATAACGCTTCAAATTTAAAAGAAAAATTAGGTACTATATTTTTACAGATGCACAGTAATTTTAAACCTAAAGATTTTGATCGTGTTGTGCGTTTTGCAGAAAGTTGGCCAAAGAAAATCCCCCTCGCTATAGAGTTTAGACATACGGACTGGTATAACGATAAAGCAATTGCTGAAGATTTATATCAACTTTTGGAGACCAATAACATTTCAAACGTAATTGTAGATACTGCTGGCAGGCGCGATTTAATGCATATGCGATTAACAAATGCTACAGCTTTTGTGCGTTATGTAGGAGCAAACCATCAAAGTGATTATAGGCGATTAGACGATTGGGTAGAGCGTTTAAAGCTTTGGAAGGCGCAAGGTATTAAAGAGATTGATTTTTTCGTACATCAAAATATTGAAAAAGAATCACCATTACTATCTGCTTATTTTATTAAAGAATTAAATAAGGTACTTGGTTGCAATTTAGCCATACCTAATGAAGATTCCCAAAAAACATTATTTTAAAGACTTAAATAATAATTATGAGATTTCATACGAGAAAATGGATTAAACCAGAAGATTTAAATGCAAACGGAACTCTTTTTGGAGGTCGTCTTTTAGAATGGATAGATGAAGAAGCGGCCCTATACAGTATTGTTCAATTAGAAAATCAAAAAGTTGTTACAAAATACATTAGTGAAATAGACTTTAAATCATCTGCAAAACAAGGTGATGTAATTGAAATTGGTATTAAAGCTATAAAATTTGGTAGAGCTTCCTTAACCTTGAGTTGCGAGGTTAGAAATATGAGAACGCGAGAAACCATCATCACTATTTCTAATATTGTAATGGTAAATATTGGGCCAGATGGCAAGGTTTTACCTCATGGAAAAACACAAGTTGAGTATGTAAAAGACAGATTGTAAAAGGTAGTTACTGTTGCTCTTTAAAAATTACAATCAATTTTTCGATTTTGTTGCATAAAATTCAGTTAATGTGCGCTCCATTGTATATTTTATAAAAATAAAATAACAATGTGCTCTAATCTTTTGAATAAATGTAATTAACTATAACTTTGTAAACTGTAATAAATTGGAACTTAAAACGGGTTTCGATATTATTCAAAAACAAACCTTTATTATTTATGAGTAAGACATTATTTGACAAAGTGTGGGATTCTCACGTTGTTAGAAAAATAGAAGATGGACCTGACGTGTTTTTTATTGATCGTCATTTTATACATGAAGTTACAAGTCCTGTGGCTTTCGTTGGACTAAAACAAAGAGGAATTGGCGTGATGTACCCAGAGCGTACTTTTGCTACTGCCGACCATAACACACCAACTTGGGACCAACATTTGCCAGTAGCCGATCCGCTATCTGCAAACCAACTTGAAGCATTAGCAAATAATGCTGCCGAATATGGTATTTCGCATTGGGGATTAGGTCACAGAAACAACGGTATAGTGCATATTGTAGGACCTGAAAATGGTATTACATTACCTGGTTCAACAATTGTTTGTGGAGATTCGCATACATCAACACACGGTGCTTTTGGTGCTATTGCTTTTGGTATTGGTACTTCTGAGGTTGAAATGGTATTGTCTACACAATGTATTATGCAGCCTAAGCCAAAGAAAATGCGTATTAATGTAAATGGAGAACTTGGTTTTGGCGTAACACCTAAAGATGTAGCGTTATACATTATTTCGCAACAAACAACTTCTGGTGCTACAGGATATTTTGTAGAATATGCTGGTGATGTTTTTGAAAACATGTCTATGGAAGGCCGTATGACGGTTTGTAACCTATCTATTGAGATGGGGGCTCGTGGCGGTATGATTGCTCCTGATGAAAAAACTTTTGAGTACATTAAAGGTAGAAAACACACACCAAAAGGGGCAGATTGGGATAAGGCGATGGCATATTGGAAAACGCTTAAAACTGACGATGATGCTGAATTCGATGTAGAGTTTAATTACAATGCCGCCGATATTGAGCCTATGATTACCTACGGAACAAATCCAGGTATGGGAATGGGTGTAACGCAATCTATACCTATGGCAGAAGATGTTCAGGGAGGTGTTGCAACCTATAAAAAATCATTAGGCTATATGAAGTTTAATGAAGGTGATGATATGATTGGAAAACAAGTAGACTATGTATTCCTAGGATCGTGTACAAACGGACGTATTGAAGATTTTAGAGCATTTTGTTCTATTGTTGAAGGTCGCCAAAAAGCAGATAATATTACAGCGTGGTTAGTTCCAGGATCGCATAAAGTTGTGGATCAGATAAAAGAAGAAGGTTTAGATAAGATTTTAGAAGAAGCTGGTTTTGTGTTAAGGGAGCCAGGTTGTTCTGCATGTTTAGCAATGAACGATGATAAAGTACCTGCAGGGAAATTAGCAGTATCTACATCTAACCGTAATTTTGAAGGACGTCAAGGACCGGGTTCTAGAACCTTATTGGCTTCTCCGCTAGTAGCAGCAGCTACTGCGGTTGAAGGTGTGGTAACCGACCCAAGAACATTAATTAAAGTAACAGCTTAAATGGTTGTTAGCGGTTGGCTTTTTGCCATCAGCACAAGAATAAAAATACTAGTTAGCCAATAGCGAATAGCTAATGGCCAAAAGCAAAAATAACATGGCTTACGATAAATTTGAAGTTTTAACAAGTACAGCATATCCGCTTCCAATAGAAAATGTGGATACCGATCAAATCATTCCTGCGCGTTTTTTAAAAGCTACGGAGCGTAAAGGGTTTGGAGATAATTTTTTCCGTGATTGGAGATACGATTCTGAAGGCAATCCTATTGCAGATTTCCCTTTGAATGACAAAAAATATGAAGGTTCTAAAATATTAGTTGGAGGTAAGAATTTCGGTTCTGGATCTTCAAGAGAGCATGCAGCATGGTCGGTTTACGATTTCGGATTACGTTGTGTTATCTCTTCCTTTTTTGCAGATATCTTTAGAAATAACTGTTTGAACATAGGTGTATTGCCTGTTCAAGTTTCAGCTGATTTTTCTCAAAAATTATTTGATGCTATTGAAGCAGATCCTAAAACAGAAATAAAAGTAGATTTACCAAACCAAACAGTAACTTTATTATCAACTGGAGAATCTGAATCTTTTGATATCAATGGATACAAAAAAGGCAATATGCTAAATGGTTTTGATGATATTGATTATCTTCAAAATATGCAAGAAGAAGTGAGAGCATTTGCTGAAACAAGACCTTTCTAGTGTGTTGGCACATCAAAAAACATATTAACTGTGAAAAGCATTCCATTTGATTATGAAATGCTTTTTGTGAATTTGTAAAAACCTTCAATGGGCAAAAGGAGAATAGAAATAATGGATACGACGTTACGAGACGGTGAGCAAACCTCTACTGTATCGTTTTCTGCGTCGGAAAAATTAACTATTGCTAAACTTTTATTGGAGGAATTGAAGGTAGACCGTATTGAAATTGCTTCAGCAAGAGTGTCTGAAGGAGAATTTCAAGCGGTAAAAGATATCACAGATTGGGCTGCTGAACACAACTATATAGATAAAGTTGAAGTGTTAACTTTTGTGGATAAAGGCGTGTCCATTAAGTGGATGGTTGAAGCAGGAGCAAAGGTTCAAAACCTATTAACTAAGGGGTCATTAAATCATTTAACCCATCAACTTAAAAAGACGCCTAAACAGCATTTTGAAGAAGTTAAAGAGGTAATTGATTTAGCAACTAAAAATGCTATTATAACTAATGTGTATTTAGAAGATTGGAGTAATGGTATGCGAAATTCTAAAGACTATGTGTATGAGTTTTTAGAGTTTTTGAAAACACAAAATATTGCCCGAATCATGCTACCTGATACATTAGGTGTCTTAACGCCTAAAGAATCATTTGATTTTATAAGAGAAATAAAGGATAAATATCCAGATTTACATTTTGATTTTCATGCACATAACGATTACGACTTGGGCGTGTCCAATGCCATGGAAGGTCTAAAAGCTGGTGCAGATGGTTTGCATTTAACTGTAAATGGTATGGGCGAACGTGCTGGAAATGCACCTATGAGCAGTACTATTGCAGTGATTAATGATTTTATGCCTGAGATTGAAATGGGTGTAAATGAAAAAGTATTGTACACTGTAAGTAAATTAGTTGAGAATTTTTCAGGTGTAATGATTCCTGCAAACAAACCTATTGTTGGCGCAAATGTATTTACTCAAACTGCTGGAATTCACGCTGATGGAGACAATAAAAAGAATTTATATTTTAGTGATTTAATGCCAGAGCGTTTTGGAAGGAAACGTCAATACGCTTTAGGAAAGTCTTCTGGAAAAGCAAATATCCAGAAGAATTTACAACAGTTAGGTTTGCAATTAAATGATGAGGATTTAAAGAAGGTTACCCAGCGTATTATTGAATTAGGTGATAAAAAACAAGTGGTTACTAAAGAGGACTTACCATACATAATTTCAGATGTTTTAGACAGGACTTATGAAGAAAAGGTAACGGTAAACTCTTATGTATTAACACATTCTAAGGGGTTGAAGCCATCCACGACCGTATCTATAACTATTGAGGATGAAATATTTGAAGAAAATGCACAAGGGGATGGGCAATACGATGCTTTCATGAATGCCGTCAAGAACATATTCAAAAGAAAGAAGATATTACTACCTAATTTAATTGATTATGCAGTAAGGATTCCACCTGGAAGTAATTCTGATGCGTTGTGCGAAACCATTATCACTTGGAGAAACCCTGATAAAGAATTTAAAACCCGAGGCTTGGACAGTGACCAAACAGTTTCTGCGATTAAGGCCACGGAAAAAATGCTAAATATTATTGTTAATTAAGAATACATACCAAACACATGAAATTAAATATAGCGCTTTTAGCGGGAGATGGCATAGGGCCAGAAGTCATAGATCAAGCTGTAAAAGTTAGTGATGCAGTTGCTAAGAAATTTGGACATGAAATTAACTGGAAACCAGCATTAACTGGTGCAGCAGCTATTGATGCTGTAGGAGAGCCTTATCCAGATGAAACGCATGAAATTTGTAAAAGTAGCGATGCAGTATTATTTGGCGCTATTGGTCACCCAAAATTTGATAACGATCCATCAGCAAAGGTGCGGCCAGAACAAGGATTATTAAAAATGCGTAAAGCTTTAGGCTTGTTTGCTAATGTGAGGCCAACATTTACATTTCCTTCGTTATTGGATAAATCACCATTAAAGAAAGAAAGAATTGAAGGTACAGATTTAGTGTTTTTACGTGAATTAACCGGAGGTATTTATTTTGGGGAAAAGGGCAGAAGAGAAGAAGGTGAAACTGCTTATGATAATTGTGTTTATACAAGGGCTGAAGTACAGCGTTTAGCAAAAAAAGGTTTTGAGTTGGCTATGACACGCTCTAAGAAGTTATGTTGTGTAGACAAAGCTAATGTTTTAGAAACTTCTAGATTGTGGAGAGAGACCGTGCAAGCTATGGAGAAAGATTATCCTGAGGTTGAAGTAAGTTATGAATTTGTGGATGCCGTTGCTATGCGTTTGGTACAATGGCCAAATAGTTATGATGTATTAATTACTGAAAACTTATTTGGGGATATTTTAACCGATGAAGCTTCTGTAATTTCTGGATCTATGGGATTAATGCCATCAGCTTCTTTAGGGTCTGATATAGGTTTGTTTGAACCAATCCACGGATCTTATCCTCAAGCAACAGGTTTAAACATTGCTAATCCTATGGCAACCGTATTATCTGCTGCTATGATGTTTGAAAACTTCGGATTATTAGAAGAGGGTAAAGCTATTAGAAATGTGGTAAATGATGCACTAAACGCAGGTGTGGTTACTGAAGATTTAGCAGATGGTGGTAAGTCATATGGCACAAGTGAAGTAGGCGATTGGTTGGCAAATAATATATAGACTTCTAAAAGATAAATTTTTATTACCCTATGGAGTTTTTATTCATAGGGTTTTTTATTTTTCCGTGTTTAGCGTAATACTTGAGGGGTATTCAAAAATTTCTAAACCAAAATAAGGAACCGCTGCTAGAACATGATCAAAAATGTCAGCCATTATATATTCGTAGTTTACCCAGCGTTTATCGGTACTAAAAGCATAAATTTCAATAGGTAAGCCTTGTGAAGTTGGTGCCAATTGACGCACCATAATTGTCATATCCTTATTAACGGCCGAATGGCGTTCAATATACGTTTGCACATATTTTCTAAACACACCAACATTCGTGAGATTTCTACCGTTTAATGGCATGCTTTTATTAATGTTATGTGACGTGTTGAATTCAGTAATATCCTGTTGTCGTTTTTCTAGATATGACCTTATAAGTTCAATTTTCTTAAGTGATTCAATGTCAGCTTCTGAAAGACATTTAATAGAATGTTGTTTAATATTTACAGCACGTTTTATACGCCTACCACCAGAACTTGTCATACCACGCCAATTCTTAAAGGAATCAGAAATTAAAGCATACGTTGGTATCGTGGTGATTGTTTTATCCCAATTTTGCACTTTTACAGTCGCAAGGGTAATTTCAATTACATCACCATCAGCGCCATATTTCTCAAATGTGATCCAATCTCCAATTCGTAACATATCGTTTATCGATACTTGGATACTGGCGACAAACCCTAAAATAGTGTCTTTAAATACTAATATGATTACGGCAGATATAGCACCCAACCCTGTAAGAAATTTTAAAAAAGGGATACCGGTAATAATCGCTATTGCGGACATGACACCTGCCAACCAAGCAAAAATCATAAACACTTGTATATAGCTTTCTATGGGTTTATCCTTAAGCCTTGGTAGCGTTTTTAAATAGTCTCTAACTGTATGTAAAAGACTCCTAGCAATCCATAATGTTAATACAATCGCAAATACTTTCAAGATTTTTTCAACAATAATCTCGAAATTGTAAAAATCAGTAAAAACATCAGGCACAAACTCTATAGCGATTAATAATGGTATTATGTGCGCAATGTTTCTTGGTGCTTTATTGCTAACTAAAAGGTCATCAAAATTTGTCTTAGAACGTTTTGCAAATTGATTAAAAGCACTAATGAGTAGTTTTCTAATAACAATATCAATCAAGAAGATAATGATTAATAAGCCAACCAAAAGCACTAACATATTTAAATATGCAGCTACTTCTTCAGACACACCAAAATCTATAAGCTTTTCAAAAATTAGTCGCTTTAAATCTAAAGATTGTTCTATGTTTTCTTCGGTTTTGGTGTTAGTTTGAATCATCATGCAATTTTCAAATATTTTCTATCGATATAGAATGTGCCAAATGGAATGATTGCAGCTAAAAGTACAATTCCAAATGTTCTTTGAGACCATTTGAGGTCTGATTTTATAAGAAATGCTAACGCACAATAAGCCACAAACAATAATCCGTGGGGCATTCCCAAAAGCTTCACATATTGTGGATCGTTAGCTACATATTTAATGGGTGTAGCTATAAAAAGCAATAATACATAAGATACACCTTCTAAAAAAGCTACAATTCTGAAAATATTTATAATTGAAAACATAGATGAAATTTATGCAAAAATAAGGCAGATGGACCAAAATAAAGCTATGGATACACATTTTTATATTAACCATTGCAATACTAATTATAAAGATTAATCACTTCAAAATTAAGTAGCTAACATTAGTCATGTTTTTTTATAAAAATAGAATGTAGCTTTATAACATCTTTAAAGTTTTACACTTCTGTTCTACACAATAAAAATATTACCAACAACACTAAAATATAAAACCAATGAAAATATTTGACCATAAACACATTAAAAACGTGGTGTTTGTAGGAGCCCACAACAGTGGTAAAACCACATTAGCTGAAACTATGTTGTTTGAGGCTGGACTTATTAACAGGCGCGGTACTATTGAGGATAATAATACGGTAGCCGATTATCATGATATAGAACATGAAAGGCAAGCATCGGTTTTCGCAACACCCATTCATACAGAGTGGCGGAATTACAAAATTAATATTATTGATACTCCAGGGTTGGACGATTTCATAGGAGAGATTATTTCATCTATAAGAGTGGGAGATACAATAGCTACCGTGATAAACGGAAAACATGGAGTAGAGGTTGGCACAGAAATTATCTGGAATTATATAGATAAATACAATAAACCAACCTTGTTTATTGTAAATCAAATCGATAGTGCAGATTGTAATTTCGACGAAGCTTATGATAGCATAAAAACGCTTGTTGGTAATAATGTTGTACAGATTCAATACCCTTTAAAAATTGATGGCTCTCAATGTATTATCGATGTCTTAAAGATGAAATGCTACAAATTTGGACCTGATGGCGGAAAACCAGAAAAAATCCAAATACCTGATAATGAAAAGGAGAAAGCGGAATATTTACATAATGAGTTGGTAGAAAAAGCTGCAGAAAACGATGAAGCATTAATGGAATTGTATTTTGAAAAAGGTACGCTCAACGAAGATGAAATGCGTCAAGGTATCAAGGCTGGTATGCTAAACCATGATTTATTCCCTGTATTTTGTGTTTCTGCATTACAGGATATGGGAAGTGGCAGACTTATGGGATTTATTGATAATGTTGCGCCTGCGGCAGCCGATTTAAAACCTGAGCAGAGTTTAGAGGGCGAATCTATAATGCCCAAACCAGATGCACCAACCTCTTTGTTTGTATTTAAAACATTGTACCAGGCAAATCTTGGTCAAATTACATTTTTTAAGGTAAAATCAGGAGAGGTGAATATCAATGATAGGTTAACAAACTCTAGAACGGATGAAGAAGAAGTGATTAACCAATTATTTATTATGGATGGGAAGACAAGACATTCCGTTAATAAACTATCCACTGGAGATATAGGTGCTACACTAAAGCTTAAGGTTACCGAGACCAACGACACTCTATATAGTGGCAATATTCCAATTACCATAAAACCTATTTTATATCCTGCACCCAGGATTAGTAAAGCTGTGAGCGTTGAAAACAAAGCAGACGATGAAAAGTTAAGTGAAGCGCTTAAACGTATTCATAAGCAAGATCCAACAGTACTAATAACGTATTCTAAAGAGTCTAAGGAGCAAATATTGGGATGTCAAGGCGAATTGCATCTAGCAACGATTGATTGGAGTTTAAAACATCATTACAATATTACAGTCACCTATAAGAAACCAAAGATTAAATATAGGGAAACTATTCAACGGTCCTCCACTGCTAATTATCGTCATAAGAAACAGTCTGGTGGTTCGGGACAGTTTGCTCAGGTACATTTAAAAATAGAACCATGGTATGAAGGTATTCCAGAGCCTGAAGGTTTCAATATTAGAGGAAAAGAAGAGGTAGATTTACCTTGGGGCGGTAAATTGGTGTTTTATAATTGTATAGTTGGAGGTGTAATAGATTTACGCTATTTACCCTCCGTAATGAAAGGTGTTTTAGAAGTTATGGAAGAAGGGCCTCTTACGGGATCTTATATTAGAGATGTGCGAGTTATGGTTTATGATGGTAAAATGCACTCGGTGGACTCTAACGATATATCCTTTAAAATTGCTGGAGCACATGCTTTTAAGGAAGCATTCCTAAATGCAAATCCTAAATTGTTAGAACCCACAAATGAATTAACGGTTAAAGTTCCGGAAGATATGGTAGGTAATGTGATGACCGACTTACAATCAAGGCGTTCCATTATTCAGGGTTTTGATACTGCAAACAATTATCAGATACTTAAATGTACTATTCCAGCAGCTGAGTTGTTCGGCTATTCAACCGATTTACGGTCTTTAACGCAGGGAAAAGCTACATTTAGTTCTAAATTTTCGTCGTACCAACCAGTACCTAATAACATTCAGAATCAATTAGTAAAGGAAGAAGTATAATTTATAAAGAATAATAACCATGATAACTAAAGCAAATTATTTAAGTGATCTAAGATTTAATTTAGAAACCTGGAAAAGAGAGTTACGTTTTCATTTTAATGAAATGGAAACCTTTGAAGAAAAACTAGAGGAAATTGCAGGGCGCGAGTTTGGAAAACGAGCTACGGTACCTCTTGAAAATTTTCAAAATAGAGTAATGATTGAAAAGAATGCCATTTCAAAACTAATGCATCGCTGCAGAAATAAAATGGCAAATATTAATAAAGCTGATTATAACGAGAATATTGATGGACGTTTACAAAACGAACAGCACACCTTAAAAGATGATATGCGAACTTATATTAAACTGCATTATGACTTAAAGGAGGAAATGATGGACTATTTTAGAGAATGGCTCTAATACTATAACTAAACTAATTCATGAAAAACCAGAATTTATGTTCTGGTTTTTTTATGTGCTATAGTTCCATTAAAAATCTACTGTGAGAAACTGTAATCACAACACATTGAAAATAACCAATCCGTAAATCACAAATCGCAACAATCGTAAAGCCCCAAATAATGCAACAATTTTAAAAGGGAACTTGATGATGCCAGCAGCGATGCAGGAAATTGAAAAAGGAAGTGGTAAAAGTGCACCAACTATTATTAGAAAACCGCCCCATTTTCTCGAGTTTTTTAACTGCTTTTTCATTTTAACTTCTAAATAGTTGTGAACAGAAGGGATTTTAGTAATCATCTTCCCTAAGTGATATGCCAATAGACCGGCAGTATATGATAATACAGCAAGAATACTTAAATAACCCCAAGGGTTGGGCATTTTACCAGACCAAGCAATAAATATCTCTGGAGGGATTAGTCCTAAAAGTGTTTCAGAAACAAAAAAGAAACTTAATACGCCATGAGATGGAAGTATTTCAGTTAATTTAATTAAGGCTTCATTAATATTAAAAAAGTGGTTTACTATATAAATTATGGCTATTGCTCCAATAATATATGGTAAAGCCTTTTTTATAGCTTGCCATACAAAAGCGTAAAAACCCGTATACGAGTAGTACTGATGCAATAGTTGCAAACGCGACTTTTCAGATTTAACTTTAGGTTTTTGCTTCATTGTCCTTTATGGGGACAACAAATATAACTCCGTAAAGTAAAAGGCGGAAATATTTAATGTTAATTTGAGAATATTTAACTTTTATTATGTCTTAATTATTCCATATCCTCCAACATCAAGTTATAATCATACTGTAAATCTTCATGGAGTTTGGCTATGGTTTTTTTAGCTAGTAAAAGTTGTCTTTCATACATGTTCACCAATTGCGTGCTACGTTTTATACTTGGTGTAAAATCTTTAAGTTTTCCACAAAAATAGAGTAGGAGTTCAACCTCAGTTTCTTTCTGTTGTGAGTAGCGGATAAACTTTTTTACGTTTCGTAAGATCTTACGAATACTTTTTTTGATGTAATAAAAGTTGTTGGTATTTATCAATTCAAACTCTTCATCCATAAATATTTTTACAGTAGCAATGTATCCACTTTCATTATGCGATTCAAAAAGCAAATACGTCAATAACTCTTTATTCTCTTTTTTAAAACGCGCCAAACGTAGGCAGAGTTGCTGCAATTCATCACTTGAAAGCATGTTTAACTCTTTTTTTATTTCAGGGAGATTTACGGCTTTCATTTCTGTTTTTGATTTGTGCTAAAGATAAACAGACCAATTTATATCACAAAGCAAAGCCATTCTGAATATATTATTAGATTAAACAATATTCAGAATGGCATTATATATTTAATGTATAACTACCTTTTATTAGAAAAGGTCTACTATTTTATTTTCATCGTCTGCACTAATGGTTACCAATAACTTTCTAAAGCCTAGTTTATTCACTTTATAAACTTTTGTGCCAGTAGTCCAGTTTTCTTTTCTAAGAGCTCGTGGCATTAAAGGAAATCCGTAACCAAATTTAGTTCCATTAGGTTTTGGACCTACAACAAAGAAGTTATGGCGATTCAAGCTATTGTTTCTAATTTTAAACTTAATGAACCTAGGGAGAGCTGTTTCAGATGCTATCTCAGTATTATAATCATTTTTATCTGTTTTAATGTTTCTGGACTTTGGCTCATTAACTAAAATAAGTTTACCGCTATTTGAGACTTTTGCCCAAACGTGTTCGGTGGCATTTACTGTTACGGTACCACGGCTCCAAAGGTTTATAAATGCCTTTTCTGCTTTTATTTTAGAAGCATCAATAGTGGAAAGTTCAGAGCCTAAACGTAATTCTTTAGTTTTCCCTTCAATAAACACCTTGCCTACGGGAGCAATAACACGGAGTTCCTCATTATCCACATTTATAATTTTTGTGGTATCATGTGTGCCTTGTTCTACACGATATAAATAAGGCGCCCCGATTGTAATTATTGGTTTTTTAGATGGCGAAATCCATTTTTTTTGATTTAAATACAAGACACCATTTACAACTTCCTTATCAATTAAATCAAATAAATTTTCATCGGTTGCAATGGTTAATTCCTCGTTTGCCTTTGCGTCTATGGTAACGTTGGCGTAAAGATTTATTTTAATTTGCTTTACATTTTCCAATGGAAATATTTTGGTTTCAATAGTTCCATTTCCTTTAATTTGGGCTAATCCTGTTGCTGCAACAAGTATTAGCATCAGAGCAATTTTTTTCATAATTTTTATTTTAATAGTGATGTTTTACCGTATGGATTGTTAAATACCGCCTCGTAGAGCATGGTTTCGGGTTTGTACTCAAATTTTATGGTACGATTGTTTTGGTCTTGAAGCTCAAACTGGTCATTCTGATTTACGAACTTAAATTCTATGCCAAAGTTCGCAGAATTTAGTTCTATTATGCCTTCATAAATACTATCATTATCAGTATCTGTTAAGTAGAAGGTTTTTCCCCAAGACAAAGGTTTTGTTGTACCTCTTACACCAACATCAGCGCTAGATTTTACCTGCCGCATGTCCAACTTAAACTTTATGGTTTTTGTATGGGTCTCTTGAACGCAGCCAGTCAACATAAGAAGGAAAATTAGTATTACGATATGAATAATTGTTTTCATTTTTTAAGTTTTAATTAATTTTTGTGTAACTATAGGTATTTCGAACAATGCGTTCGTTAGTGCCATCAAACTGAACTTCCTTAATGGTTTTGAACGTGTTCGAAGTAATTTCATAAGTGAAGTATAGGGTTGCTTCTTTGTTGGCATCTTTACCTTTTGCCATGGTGACGATTTTTAATATGCCATCCTTATTTGCTATTTTTTCAATCACTTTTTGTTTTCCTAAGTAAGCTCCTTTTTTCTTTATCTTAGTTTTTGAAGTTATATTTTCTTCAGGTTCGTAGGTATATTGCAATTTTTGGACTAATGCGTTATCAGCTACTTGAATCTGCATTGTAGTTGGAATGGATACTAACTTACTATCGCTATAATTTTTATAGGTTAATTTGCCCTCCCAAGAGGTGTTATTCAGCATTTTAAAATCAGATATAGAAATTTTTGCTTGTCCAAAATTTACTCCTATAATTAGAAGTATTGTTAGTATTGTTAAATAAGTTTTCATGATGTTTTTTTTAAGTTTTTATTGATTAAATAATCGATTCCGAAGCGTCCAGAACCTAAGTAAAGGTTATAAATAGATACCCATAGAAAACCCATTGCAGGTAGCATATGCCAAGTGCCATTTCCCCATTTTTGCATAAAAATGGCGACAAGCATTGTACACATTATAAGAAATGCTGAAATTCTAGTGTTTAAACCTAGTGCAAAAAAAATACCTCCAACGGCTTCACTAAAAGCACCCATCCATGCGAAAAATATTGGGGCAATGGCAAAAACACCTCCATAGGAAGCAACATCTTCAGGAAACCATGCAGTGACTTCAAACAAATTTAAGTTCCTGTGGCTTGGTGTCCAAGGCATTCCAAACTTTGAGGCACCGAAATCTATAGCCAAAAGTATTCCGCAGATAAACCTAATAGTTCCAAAAGCTAGATCTGCAAGCCAGTGCGTCTGGGTATTAGGTGTAATTAATAATTTTAGAATTTTCATCATGTTTCGTTTTTTGTTCGACAGAGCAAATTTGAAACATTCAGATGTATTGAACGGCTTAAATAGTATTAGGAGGACTTAAAATACGATTTGAGACGTCTTAAGTTGTTGTAGACTTTAGGTATTCGGTAGGTGAGTGGTTGGTTAGTTTTTTAAATACACGGTTAAAAGTCGCTTTGCTATTAAAGCCACATTCTTGGGCGATACCCAATAAAGACAATTGTTTATGTTTATCTTCTTTTATCATTGCCTTGAATGCATTAACACGATACATGTTTACAAAATCGTTAAAGTTCTTATTGAATCCAGAGTTTATAACTTCAGAGAGTTGCCCGCGAGACATATTGGCTTGTTCTGCTAAATCTGATAAGTTTAATTCAGGATTTAAGTAAACTTTGTTGTCTTCCATCAAAGATTTTATAGCTGTAATATCTTTTTCTGAAATAGATTTGTCTGTTTTAGTATACGAAACTTGAGGTATCGCCTCTAGACTAGGAGAAAATGTAAAGTTGAGTTTATTTAATTTTGTGGTATCAGTAAAATAACCTTTGATGCCAATATAAAGTGTAACTAAAGCGCTAAGCAGATTAAGCCACCATCGCTGTTCGTAATTTAGGTCTGTAACAAATGCACCAATAACAGTTTGTAGTGTGTCATATAAAAACAATAAGCTGAATAAAATCAAAAAGCTTAGTATCCAATTAAGTTCTAGCTTGTAGGTGTTAGAAAAATATTGCTTAATTCTTTTTCTGTAATTATAAAATAACTGTAAAGTGAATGCCAGATATAATAGCATAAAAGGAAATTCTATAAATCCCATTACGGGTTGTACAATAGCTTCATCAATAGCGATTTTTAATATACCATTTTGCGTTTCATTAAAACCCGGTTGTAGGGCATCATAGCTGAAAATGATTAGCCTATAAGCTATAAATGTAAATACAAAAGCGAAATGCCACCAATACACCTTTTTAAACCTAAAGTTTGATTTGGTTACGGATTTTACGTAGAGGTAAATTAATGGCCCCAAAGCAATAGCTACATTATATAAAAAGTAATTTATTTTGGTTGTTCTAAACTCATTATACCACCCCATAAAACCTACTGTATAGCATGTTTGACTGTAGCATGTTAAGAGTAATATCAAGCCTAAGAACAAATCAGATAGGTTGCCTTTCCTTTTAAACTTAATAAGAAGTAGAATCGCAAATACTAAGCCCTGAATAACAAGGATTAAAAGCGGAGTACTACGAATATTAAAATCGGGAAACAAGAACTACTAATTTTAGAACTCTAAAATAGTATTATTATCTCAGTTTTGGAAAATCAACAGGGCTCAATTCGTGCATCACATCATAAACAGCTTCAAAAATATCCTCGACAGAAGGCTTGGAGAAATAATCGCCATCATTACCGTATGCCGGACGGTGCGGTTTGGCTGTTACAGTTTTAGGAGCACTATCTAAATATTGAAATGCATTTTGCTCATTTAAAATAGCATCCATAATATATGCGGAAGCGCCACCAGGCATATCTTCATCAATTACCATAACGCGATTGGTTTTGGCTACACTTTTCACAATATCATGGTTGATGTCTAAAGGCACTAAAGATTGAACATCAATAATTTCAGCATCTATACCAACAGCTAACAATTCTTTTGAAGCTTGTTCTACCAAACGTAAGGTCGATCCGTAAGATACTAAAGTGATATCCGTGCCTTCTTTTATTGTCTCAACCACACCAACAGGAGTTTTAAAATTACCCATGTTGTTTGGACGTCTCTCCTTTAAGCGATAGCCATTGAGGCATTCTACTACCAGCGCGGGATCGTCGCCTTCTAAAAGTGTATTATAAAAACCGGCAGCCTTTGTCATGTTTCTAGGTACTAAGACTAAAACACCACGAATTAAATTTAATAAGCCTCCCATTTGCGAACCAGAATGCCAAATACCTTCTAATCTGTGACCGCGAGTTCTGATAATTAAAGGTGCTTTTTGCCTTCCTTTTGTACGATAATGCAGCGTTGCCAAATCATCACTAATTACATTAAGTGCATAGAGTACATAATCTAAATACTGAATCTCTGCAATGGGGCGTAAACCCCTTAATGCCATGCCTATTCCTTGTCCAATTATGGAGGCTTCTCTAATACCAGTATCAGCAACACGTAATTTTCCGTATTTTTCCTGTAGCCCTTCCAAACCTTGGTTTACGTCACCAATATTACCAGTATCTTCACCAAAAACCAGCGTTTCTGGATGCTTGCTAAAGATAGCATCAAAATTATCACGGATAATAATTCTGCCATCCACGAGTTCAGATGTATCATCATAAACGGGCTGAATTTCAGAAACCTTTATAGTAGATTTATCGGTTTCGCAATATAAATGAGAGCTAAATTCTGGCTGAGTCTTTTTTATATTGGTATTAATCCAGCTTTTTAATTGTGCACTTTCATTAGAGTTTTCGGCAATAGTATATCTCAGCGCTTTTCTCGCATTAGACAAAATATCTTTTCTAGTTGGCTCATTTATTTTGGCAAGCGTATCCTTAAGTTTCGAGATAAACACACCATTAGTGCTAGCTTTTGAAAGCTTTTCTAAAAGTGTAATTACTTCATTTTGTTCTTTTTTAATTGGAGCTAAAAATGTGGTCCACGCTTTGGTTTTACTTTGTTTAACTTCACGTTTTATAGTGCGCTCAATATTTGTTAACGTTTCATTGGTTGCAATACCACTTTCAATAATCCATGCTCGCATTTTCTTGTTGCAATCGTGATTTGATTCCCATTGCAGACGTTCTCCTGATTTGTAGCGTTCATGGGAGCCTGAAGTAGAGTGTCCTTGTGGTTGTGTTAGTTCAGTAACATGAATAATTACAGGCACATGCTCTTCCCTTGCTATAGTTCCTGCTTCCTGGTAGGTTTGAATTAAATTCGCATAGTCCCATCCTTTAACTCGTAAAATTTCAAAGCCTTTGTTGTCTTTGTCTCTTTGAAACCCTTTTAAGATTTCTGATATATTTTCTTTTGTTGTTTGATATTTTGCATGAACCGAAATACCGTATTCATCATCCCAAATACTAGTTACCATTGGTACTTGCAATACTCCAGCAGCGTTGATGGTTTCAAAAAACAATCCTTCACTTGTACTAGCATTCCCTATGGTGCCCCAAGCTACTTCGTTACCGTTTTTAGAAAACTTTTTAGCATTTAAATCTTTTAATTCCTTATATACTTTTGATGCCTGCGCTAATCCCAAAAGTCGAGGCATTTGTCCTGCGGTAGGAGAGATGTCTGAACTAGAGTTATATTGTTTGGTTAAATCTTTCCAATTACCATTTTCGTCTATGCTATGCGTTACAAAGTGCCCACCCATTTGGCGTCCTGCCGACATAGGTTCTAACTCTAAATTAGTATTGGCATATAAGCCTGCAAAAAAATGTTCTACGGTTAACTCGCCAATAGCCATCATAAATGTTTGATCACGATAATAACCAGAGCGCCAATCGCCAACTTTAAAAGCCTTTGCCATTGCTAATTGTGGCACTTCTTTACCATCGCCGAAAATACCAAACTTAGCCTTTCCTGTAAGTACTTCCCGGCGCCCCAGCAAACTACATTCACGACTTTGAACGGCAATTTTATAATCGTTTAAAACTTCAGCTTTAAAATCGTCAAATGATATATTGTCTTTCAATTCGGTGAGTTCTTGCATGATTAAGTTGGTTAACAGCGCATGCAAAATTAAGGAAATTTCAGGGTTTTTCCAATTAAAAAAACTCTTAAAAATATATGAAAAACATAAATAAATGAATTAAAGAAGATTTATTTTATATTATTCTTATAAAAACATCACAAATACTAACAATTATTTAATACCAACGTCTTCTGAATAATCCTAAAAGTGATTCCGGGTCTACAGTAAATTTGAACCTTATTTTTTGATCGTAGTCTTTTTGTGCTATTTCCCAACCCAAATTGGAGTATACCGGAAAATAGATTTCAAAATAATCCGTAACTAAATTAATGCGTATTCCAGAATCGTATACAAATTTTGGTGCATTGAATTTGTTTTTAACAAGTCCAAAATCACCATAGGCCAAAATATACTTCCACAGCGTTGTGCTAACATTTGCAGTGCTCATCCATTGGTTGGCAAAGGGCACTTCTAATTTTGATTTAAAACCTCCTTCTGCTTCTATAAATTGCTGACTAAAAATACCAGAGGCTTCTGATCGTCCCAAATAATTATACTCAAATAGATAATCTGTAGGGCGGTCTAAGGCAAAACTAAAGTAGTTCGAATTTATATCGTTATTGTTATCCAAGAAAATACCACTAAAGAATCGTACGTTTAATTGTCTATTGCTCTCAAATAGTTTTCGATATTCATAGTTAAATGATACTTTACTAAATGTTCTTGCTAATTGAAAATCTGCATACCATTTGCTAAAGTTTATTAAATTATCGTTGGAATGAATATAGCGCGCATTAAAAACACTGTAATTGGGTTCGTCACTACTATTTGGATTTAATGGATTTCTATCACGGTGAAAATCTAAAAACCTAAAACGTAGCAATTTTCTTTTATTCGACCTAAAATCATCGTCTTCCCTAAATAAAAACGAAATTGATGGCGTTATACGCCTTACAAATAAGTCTTCTGCATAACTGCTGTAGCTATAACTTGCACCATATGTTAATGCGTATAAATTTCTGTTTTCCAAAAAATGCGTCATTGAAGCAGATGCGCCTCCGGTTAGTGTTTTTGAGCCTAACGAATACTGTGGTTGTATCTTGTATCTTAAATTGCGCCGTAATAAGGTGCCATTATAAACCTTAGCCCCTAAATTAAGGCCATCGTAAATATTGTTAAATTCTACTATAGGCATAAAAAATACTTGATTGTAATTGGGGTCTTCCACATCTTGAAATAACCTGAACTGCAAAGGTTTATTGTTAAAAAAGAAGCCTTTTAAAGATTTCCAGTTGTCCCTTAAATTAAACTCTGGTGCTGCATTGTTGTAGTTTAAAACTAGTTTGTTAGCATCATTCCTCGGAATAGTAAGTCTTTTTTGTTTACCTATATCTTCTATCCAATACTTAGAAATAATGCTATCATTATTCAAGGTGTAAAGCGATATTGGCATATCGTTGTCACGCTTATTTTTTATGGTAACTGTTATAGAGTCTTCGGTTTTTTCAACTTTTTTAATTTTGAAATCAATTTTTTTTCTGGTTTTTAAATAATCCTCAAAAAACCAGTCAATATTCTTATCAGTTCTAGATTTTAGGAATGTTTCAAAAGCTTCCGTAGAGGTTGGCTGCAACCTGTTTTCTTGCAAAAAAGGCTTAATAGTATGCTCTAAAACATCATGATTTATAAAATCATCTAAATATTGTAAACCAATGCCTGCTTTATATTTATTGGCAATATTGCTGTTAAATTTTAATAAGGAATCTTTTTGCATTGTCAAGGGCTGATCCCGGTTTGTCCTTGCCATACTCATATACGCTAGTGTATATTTATCATTATAGTGCAAATCTGCAGCATGAAAAGACCTAATTCCCCAAATATTGGCTAGTTTGCCCATAAATTTCATGTCTGGATAGTGGTCTTCAACGTATTTTATGAGAAAAAATATTTGAAATCCGTCCAGAAGCCAATGGTCTTTTCTAGGGTTTACTATTAACGTGTTCTCTAGATAATTATGTAAAGCTACTTTTAATAAGCGCATTTCATATTCAAAAGAATCTGAAAATGGTTGTAAAAATTTAGGTAGAGATGTAAGTCCATAAACAGGATCGTTAGCATTGTCTATTTCAGTTAACAACAACTTTTCATGAGGATATGGTCCAAGATTTTCGGTTATGTAGCTCATAATTCTATCGTTAATGAGTACTTTTTCCACAACCTGTAAATCGTTATCATATAAATCTGAAACAAGTTCTATTTTATTGTTCTTTATTGATTTAAATCTTAGATTTTTATTTAAATGTAGTTTGCTATTTATTCTATCCTTTCCGTACAATACCGTGGTTGTATTTTCTTTATCTTCAGAAGAGGCAATAACATTTAATTCTGAAGTTAGTTTGTAGTTCTTTGGATACGATAGCTCAAGTTTTATATCAGACTTAGGCTTATACAAATCATTTAAATTTTTGTTACTGTAATATTGCCAAGCACCATCATAAACTACTGGTGTGATATACCAATACCTTAAACTAAGGTCGTTTTCTTTTGTATATCCATAGCTAGTAAATTCACTGCTAGGAATTTTAATAATGTAGTTAAGTGAAATGGTGTAAGATTCGTTAGGACCTATTGGTTTTGGTAGCTTTACCTTAATTACATCTATTTGGTTTTTTAATCTGGTAAATGACAACGTATCGTTATCTTGAAGGATTGCTGCAACATCAGTATAGCCGCGTTGTTCGTCTTTGGCCAAATGAAATCTGTTTATATATTCATCTGCTAATCGTATAGCTAAAGCAGTTTTTTTCGAAGAATAGCTATTGTTCCAATCATTTAAATAAACATCATGAAGCGTATCTTGCGAAGTGTTTTGGTAAGTAATAGTTTGGTTTATGGTAATGCGCTTTTCTTCAACATCAAATTTAGCTTTAATATTGATGCTGTTTTGGCCATAACCTATAAAACCGCAGGCTAGTAATAACAAGTAAGTTAAAACACTGAACTTCAAATTATACGTTTAATTTATTAGATTTGAAACAAGGCGCCACAATATAATGAATTATATAGTGCTTCCCTTAGATATTAGGTGTATGGTAAATTTTAGAAGTTTGGTGATAATCTTGACTCTTTGTAGAAAGCATCTAAGATTGAAATCACCTCATCTTCCGTATCCACCAAATGAATTAAATCCATGTCTTTTGGACTAATATTTCCGTTCTTTTCCAAAAGTGTGGATGTAATCCAATCGATTAGTCCTTGCCAAAAGGATTTCCCAACAAGTATTATGGGAAATTTTTCACTTTTATGAGTTTGAATAAGTGTCATGGCCTCAAATAGTTCATCAAGTGTCCCGAAACCACCTGGCATTACAACAAAGCCTTGAGAGTATTTAACAAACATTACTTTTCTAACAAAAAAATAGTCAAAATCTAAGCTTTTATCAGAATCTATATAGGGATTATCATGCTGTTCAAAAGGCAAATCTATGTTTAATCCTACCGATGTGCCTCCACCTAAGTGAGCGCCTTTATTACCAGCTTCCATAATACCTGGACCTCCTCCTGTAATAACACCGTACCCTGATTCTACAATTTTTTCCGCAACTTTAACGGTTAATTCATAGTATTTATCCTCTGGTCTTGTTCTAGCTGAACCAAAAATAGAAACACATGGGCCTATTTTACTCATTTTTTCGAAACCGGTAACAAACTCGCCCATAATTTTAAATATGGCCCAAGAATCATTAGTTTTAATTTCGTTCCAACTTTTATGTCTTTGTTCTTTTCTCATTAAAATTCATCTATTTTTTATGCGCAAAATAACAAAAGCATATCAAAAAAGGGATAAACTTAAGAAAAGTTTATCCCTTTTTTGTGTCATGTAATAATACATTTAAAGCGGTTTCCTGCCTTGTACGATATTATGAAGTAATGCAACAATCTAAAGTATACTTCTCATGATAATAAAGTTTCTTGATTCCTAAAACAGCTTAAGGATTATTCCTGTTACTTAATTGATTTAGAAGCAGTTGGACTAGCTTATTTTTTAAACAGGCTCTTAAGAGACTTCAATTTCTCTCTTCAAAAATTTTGCTGTGTAGCTTTTTTTATCCTTAATGATTTCCTCTGGGGTACCTTCTGCCACAATTTTTCCTCCACCATTTCCACCTTCATACCCAATATCGATAATATGATCTACTGTTTTTATAACATCCAAGTTATGTTCAATAATCAAAACGGTATTCCCTTTATTTACCAACTTATTTAAGACTAACATTAAAACGCGAATGTCTTCGAAATGCAACCCTGTTGTAGGTTCGTCTAAAATATAGAATGTGTTGCCGGTATCTCGTTTGCTTAATTCTGAAGCTAACTTAATGCGTTGGGCTTCTCCTCCAGACAATGTAGTACTTTGCTGCCCCAAGGTAATATAGCCTAAACCAACATCTTGTATGGTTTTAAGCTTTTTATAGATTTTTGGAATGTGCTCGAAAAAGCCAACAGCTTCATCTATGGTCATGTTTAAAACATCACTTATGTTTTTGCCTTTATACCGAATTTCTAGGGTTTCCCTGTTAAACCGTTTGCCTTGGCAGGTTTCGCATTCTACATAAACGTCAGGTAAAAAATTCATTTCAATTACCCGTAAACCACCACCTTTACAGGTTTCACAGCGTCCGCCAGCAACATTAAAACTAAAACGCCCTGCTTTATAGCCCCGAATCATAGCTTCTGGTACTTTGGCAAACAAACTTCTAATTTCGTCAAATGTTTTGGTATAGGTTGCGGGGTTACTTCTGGGAGTTCTGCCTATTGGTGATTGGTTGATGTCTATGACTTTATCGATATGCTCCAATCCTTTGATGCTTTTGTAAGGCATCGGTATTTTTACGCCATTAAAATAATGTGCATTTAAAATAGGATAAAGGGTTTCGTTAATTAGAGTAGATTTTCCGCTACCTGAAACTCCTGTGACGCCTATCATCTTGCCTAAAGGGAATTTAACCGAAACGTTTTTAAGATTATTCCCGGTACACCCTTTCAGTTCCAAAAATTTGCCATTGCCTTTCCTACGCTTTTTAGGAACCTCAATTTCTTTGTTACCATTGAGATAATCTGCAGTAAGGGTATTGTGTTTTTTTAGCTCATTAGGATTACCAATGCTTATAATTTCTCCACCATATTTCCCTGCTTTTGGCCCAATATCAATAACATAATCGGCACGTTCAATCATATCTTTATCGTGCTCTACAACTATTACTGAATTTCCAATATCACGAAGGGAGATTAATGAATTAATTAGTTTTTCGTTATCGCGTTGATGAAGGCCAATACTAGGTTCATCTAAAATATATAATACGCCTACGAGTTGAGACCCAATTTGGGTTGCTAACCTTATACGTTGTGCTTCACCGCCTGATAACGATTTTGAGCTTCTATTTAATGCCAAATAATCTAAACCTACGTCGAGTAAAAACTGTAATCTTGTTTTTATTTCTTTGACAACCTCTTCAGCTATCTTTAATTGAGTTTCAGATAGATAGTTGTGTAACTTGTTAAACCATGCTGTTAATTCTACAATATCTGTACTAGCAAGTTCAGCAATATTCTTATTATTAATTTTAAAGTATAATGATTCCTTTTTTAACCTTGAACCTTCACAAACAGGACACTTAATTTTATCCATGTATGCTTTTGCCCAACGTTTTAAAGATGTTGAATCTGCAGTGTTATATTGGTTTTCTATAAAATTAGCAACACCTTCAAAATCTATTTTATAATCTCGGGTTACACCTAGGGTTTTACTTTCAACTGAGAATTTCTCCTTCCCACCAAATAAAATGACTTGCTTAGCTTCTTCAGGAATATCTTTATAAGCATCTGTAAGTTTAAAATTAAAGCGTTGTGCAATGGTTTCAAACTGTTTGAAAATCCAACTTTTCTTTTCTGGTCCATGCGGTGCTAGTGCTCCGTTTTTAATTGACAGAGAATCATCAGGAATAATTTTGTTTATATTCACTTGGTACAGCTCTCCAATACCGTTGCATTTAGCACAGGCACCTTTTGGCGAGTTGAAAGAAAAATTATTGGGTTCAGGGTTAGGATAGGAGATTCCAGAGGACGGACACATTAAATTTCTACTAAAATAGCGAACTTTGTCAGTATCTTGATCTATAACCATTAAAACATCATCACCGTGATACATAGCGGTATTAATGCTTTCTGAAAGACGTTTATCATTGTCAATATTGTCATTAACCACCAAACGATCTATAACAATCTCAATATCGTGCGTCTTATAACGGTCTAGTTTCATGCCTTTCACAAGGTCTCTTATTTCGCCATCTGTTCTTACTTTAACAAAGCCTTGTTTTGCTATTTGTTCAAAGAGCTCACGATAATGTCCTTTCCTTGAGCGCACTGCTGGCGCTAAAATATTAATACGTTTCCCTTTAAAATCTTTTAAAATAAGGTCTTTAATTTGTTCGTCACTGTAGCTTACCATTTTATCACCTGTATTGTAACTGTAGGCATCGCTTGCTCGCGCAAACAATAAACGCATGAAATCGTAAATTTCGGTAATAGTGCCTACCGTGGAGCGAGGGGATTTACTGGTGGTTTTTTGTTCTATGGCAATTACAGGGGATAAACCATCTATTTTATCAACATCTGGTCGTTCTAAACCACCCAAAAACTGACGTGCATATGCAGAAAATGTTTCAATATAGCGCCGTTGGCCTTCAGCATAAATGGTATCAAAGGCAAGTGAGGATTTTCCGCTTCCAGACAAACCTGTAATAACTACCAATTTCTCTCTAGGAATAGAAATATCAATATTTTTTAGGTTGTGCACTCTGGCACCTTTTACCTCAATTTTTTCTTCAAATTCAGTCATAGCAACGCAAAGTTGCGAAGTTACGTCTTTTGAGTTTAAAAATAAAGTAGGGTTGATGTTATAAAAGCGTTAAAACCCGACGCAATTAATCTGTCTTGATGTCTGAAATTTCCAATCCAAAAAATAATATTTTATGAAATGTAGGCAGTTTTACTCCAGTTTCGGCAATTTGCCAATTGCTCCAAGTTGCTTCTAAACCGTCTATGGGCGATCTAGAATCCCACATGTTAAAACTTTTGGGTTTGCCAGAATCATCAAAGTGCCATAGGTACGTATTTTTATTTTTATAACTTACTAATAAGCCAGATGTATCGTTAGGAAGTTTTACAAGTTTTCGAGAAACGCCCTGGTCAAATACTTGAAAAGGTGCAATAAGCCAAAAAACATCCTTTTCAAAATAGTTTTGCGCTTCATTTACTAAATCCTCTCCCATATCACCCTCAATAATAAATCCGTGAACATAGGCCTTACTCTCATTATGGTCTTTTAAATCGAGCTTTATTTTGTAATCTTTCCAAAAAACATTACAAATATCTTTGGTTTTTTCCCATTCGTAGTGTCTCCTGTTTTTAAAGGTCCATTCAATGTAATCAGTACTTGTGTAAGCCTCATAGTTTAAGGATACAAGCATTTTTGTTGCTAAATCATCGGCAGATTTACCTTCGGTACCTAATGGAAGGTCTTGATGGTGTTTAAAGTATAAAAAACCAAAAAACAAGAAACTTGGAAGCGTTAAAAAGATAACTACTCCAAGAATGATTTTTATTGGTTTCTTCAGTTTCATTATTTAAAGTAGATTGAGGCTTCTACATGTCTAAAGTATCAAATATCATCGAGTTAGAGAAATAAAACACTTAAAAACCGATGGCGGTATCGTCACCTCGATAATCTGCGCCACCTTCGAGCGCATCGTCCTCTAAAACAAGTATTCCATCTACTTTGCCTAAAATTTTTGATTCGCGTTCTTCTATAGGGTACCCCAAATTTTCCAGTTTTGTTTTTAGCAGGTCATCAAATGCATTTGGCTCTGCTAGAATATGATTTGGCAGCCATTGATGATGAAAACGTGGAGCATTTACGGCTTGTTGCATGGTCATGTTAAATTCGTGTACATTTAAAATGGTTTGAAGAACAGATGTGATTATGGTTGAGCCCCCTGGGGTACCTACAACCATGAATAGCTTATTATTTTTTTCTATAATTGTTGGTGTCATAGAGCTTAGCATGCGCTTTTCTGGAGCTATGCTATTGGCCTCGCCACCAATTAATCCAAACATATTAGGCGTTCCTGGTTTGCTGCTAAAATCGTCCATTTCATTATTAAAAAAGAAGCCTAGTTCATTGCTGTATAGTTTGGAGCCATAAGCACCGTTTAGAGTGGTTGTAACCGCAACAGCATTTCCAAATTGATCCACAATAGAATAATGCGTAGTTTCAGTGCTCTCGTTAATTTGAATATTTCCATGGGACAAAGATTCAGATGCTGTTGCTTTTTCAAAAGAAAAATTCCGCATACGGCCACTTAAATACGCTCTATTCAAAAGAATACTGACCGGTATTTTTACAAAATCTGGATCGCCTAAATAAAAACTCCTATCTGCATAAGCACGCCTTTCAGCTTCTGTAATGGTTTGAATTGTTTTTAAGGAATTATACCCATAGTCGTTTAAAGGAAAAGGTTCTAGCATTGTCATTATTTGTCCTAAACAAATACCGCCGCTTGATGGTGGCCCCATTGAAATAATATGCAAATCATCATAATTAAAAGTAATGGGTTTTCGCCATTTCGCTTTATAGCTTGCCAAATCTTCTTCTGTTATAATGCCGCCATGTTCTTGTATAAATTTTACTATAACTTTAGACGTTTCGCCTTTGTAGAACTCGTTTCTTCCATATTTTAAAATACGCTCCAAGGTTTTGGCTAAGGCCGCATGCTTTATGGTGTCTCCAGCTTTCCATTGTGCGTCAAAAATGATGGAATCTTTATTAACTTTCTTAAAAAATTGCTGGTAATGCTGAATTCTTTTTTCCTGTTTGTTAGTAACCACAACGCCTTTCTTTGCTAATTCTATTACTGGCTTTAAAAGACTTTCAAGAGGTAATGTCCCAAATTTTTTATGAACCTCAAAAACACCTGCAATAGTTCCCGGTACGCCAATGGAAGCAACACCCAAAGTACTTTTACCTGGTATTACGTCTCCGCTATCATCTAAATACATATCTCTAGTTGCTGCCAAAGGGGCTTTTTCTCTATAATCTAGAGAACCTATATTTCCATTTGCACTTCTATAAACCATAAAACCGCCGCCGCCTAAATTACCAGCAACAGGATATGATACCGCTAACGCCAGTTCTGTAGCCACCATAGCATCAAAGGCATTACCACCAAGTTGGAGAATATCTATACCTATTTGCGATGCTTCAGCCCGAGCAGAAACTACCATGGCATTTTTTGCTATTACACCTCTGTTGTCATTGGTTTTCCTTAGCTCTTTTTTGCATTTAAAACATAGAAAACAGAAAAGTAAAAATATAGGAATAGACCTCATCATACGGTACGGTTTAATTCAATGATTTTTTTGTTTGAAAAAGCTATAAGTTCTTCAAAAAAAGCGGTGAATTCTGTTTCAAATTCACTATAAAACTCCTCTAGTTCATTCACAGCTTCATTCATGCCAGACCTATTTTGGGTTCTTCTGTTCATGCCAGACAATACCTTTGCAATACCATTGATAGACGCGTAGCTTAAGAGCCAATTATCAGCAATCATGTATGGCATCATTTTTTGAATTCGTGCTGGAAGTATCGCAAAATTATCTTCAAGTGAGGCATAAAAATGTTCAACATACAGTTTTAATGGAACATTGCTATAATTCTGCCAATTTTTTGCCAAGAAGTGGTCGTATAAAATATCAACGATAACACCTGAATAATGACTATATTTTTCATGAAGTCGCTTGGTGCTAAGTCTTACGGTTTTATGAGCATCAGTAAAGGTGTCAATATGGCGATGAAGAAGTATTCCTATTTGAATTTCCTTGGGATATTTTTTATAACGATGCCCCTTGATGCCATCTGCAATAAAATTCCCAATAGTTACCAAATCGTTATCCCCAGAAAGGTAAATATGCGCTAAATAGTTCATTGTGGAAATTTACGTAATTCCAGTTTAAGAAATACAATTTTGAAACTGTATATTTGTGCTTAAACTTTAAAAATACGACATGACTCTTATAAAATCTATCTCAGGAATTCGAGGAACCATAGGCGGAACCATAGGCGAAAATCTAACGCCAATCGATGCAGTAAAATTTGCCGCGGCTTATGGCGCTTGGTTAAAAGAAAATCGTAAAAAAGAAAACTACAAAGTTGTAGTTGGACGAGATGCGCGAATTTCTGGAAAGATGATACAAAGTTTGGTGATGCAAACTTTAGTAGGGCAGGGCATTCATGTTGTAGATTTAGGCTTATCCACTACACCAACTGTTGAGGTTGCAGTACCTATGGAGCATGCCGATGGCGGTATTATTTTAACTGCAAGCCATAACCCTAAACAATGGAATGCATTGAAACTTTTAAATGAAAAAGGAGAATTTTTGGATGCCGTTGAAGGCGCAAAAATTTTAGAACTTGCTGAGAGCAATACCATTGAATTCGCAGATGTGGATAACTTAGGTAAAATCACCAAGAATAAGGCGTATTTTGATTTACACATCATAGAAGTTTTAGATTTACCATTAGTAAATGTAAAAGCTATAGAGGCAGAACGTTTTAAAGTAGTTGTTGATGGCGTAAATTCTACTGGAGGTGTTGTAATTCCTTTACTATTGGAGCGTTTAGGTGTTCATGTGATAAAGTTATATTGTGAGCCTAACGGGCATTTTCCTCATAACCCAGAGCCTTTAAAAGAACACTTAACAGATTTATCGGACGCTGTAAAAAAGCACAAGGCGGATTTTGGTATTGTGGTAGATCCTGATGTGGACCGTTTAGCTTTTATGGATGAAAACGGAGATATGTTTGGTGAGGAATACACCTTAGTGGCCTGTGCAGATTATGTGTTGAGCCGCACTCCAGGAAATACTGTGAGCAACATGAGTTCAACACGAGCACTTAAAGATGTTACTGAAAAACACGGTGGTACCTATGAAGCCTCAGCAGTAGGAGAGGTAAATGTGGTAAAATTAATGAAGAAAAATAAAGTAGTTATTGGTGGCGAAGGCAATGGTGGTATTATTTATCCTGAGTTGCATTACGGAAGAGATGCCTTGGTTGGTATAGCCTTATTTTTAAGTTTATTAGCTGATAAAGGCATGAAGGTTAGTGAGTTGCGTAAAACATATCCTAACTATTTTATGAGCAAAAAGAAAATTGAGCTAACCCCAGGTTTGGATGTCGATGGCATTTTAAAAGCTATGGAAGACCGTTACCAAAACGAACAACTAACTACTATTGACGGGGTAAAAATAGATTTCTCTGAAAGTTGGGTCCATTTACGTAAAAGTAATACAGAACCTATTATTAGAATCTATACTGAAGCAAAATCCCAAGAAGAAGCCGATAGTTTAGCCGATAAGTTTATTGAGGAGATTAAAGCGATTGCTAACTCTTAGAGTTTATGGCTTGTTGGTAGTGAATTACTTGGGGGATTTGTCCCTATGTTTCCAACGTTTATGTGTCCAGAGATAATACTCAGGAGCTTCATGTATTTGATCCTCAACTAATTTTAAAAAGATGTCAGTAATTTGATAATCTTCAAATTCCTTTGGATTGAGCGTTATCGTTTCGAACGTAGTTTCGTAATACCCGCGTTTTACTTTTTTAACTTTGAAGAAAACAACAGCCATGTCTAGTTTTTTTGCGAGCATTTCTGCTCCAGTGTGCACAGGTACGTTAACACCCATAAATTGATTCCAATGAAATGCTTTATTAAGTTTGGGGGATTGGTCTGAGACAAAACCATTTATAGATAAAATCCCTTCTCGCTTTTGTTGTATCAATGTTGGGATAATCTCTTTTGTAGTAATTAAGTAGCTGTTATATTTAGCCCTAATACGCTTTACTAGCCTGTCAAAATATTTATTAGCCAATTGTTTGTAAACAGCATTTCCTCTTGACTTCACGTAAGTTTGAAGTATGAAAATCCATTCCCAGCTCCCATAATGCGCGCACATTAATATTATACTTTTGTCTTGTTTTTCTATATCTTGAATTAAATCGACGTTAGTAAACGTAAAACGTTTTTTCATTTCACTTTCAGAAATTGTCAGGGATTTAACAGATTCTAAAATCATATCGCATAAGTGGTGATAAAACACTCTAGTAATTCGCTTAATTTCTTCTGGAGATTTTTCAGGAAACACTAAATTCAAGTTGCTGGCAACTACCTTTTTTCTATAGCCAAAAATTCGATAAATTAATAAGTATAGCACATCAGAAACAACATATAATATCCTAAAGTGAAGAATAGAAATTAAATATAATAGAGGATAAAGAAGAATATACGCTATAAAATGCATTTATAAGTTTTAGATTTGTAAGCGCAAAGATATGTTAATTTGATTTTAAACGTTTACTAGGTTATGGGCAATTTAGATATTATTACTATCGTGATTATCGCTGCCAATGTAATGATTTCATACAAAGGCTTCAACGATTTTAGTTTTTTTGAAAAATATAAATTTAATATCGGTGCTATTCGTCGTGGCGAGCAGATAAGAATGTTTAGTTCTGGGTTTTTACATGCAGATACTACACATTTATTTTTTAATATGTTTGCCTTATACCTGTTCTCTGATTTGGTGATTTTTGATATAGGGAAATTCAATTTCTTTATCGTTTATATAGGCAGTTTATTAGCAGGAAACCTACTGTCTTTATACTTTCATAAAAATGAATATCATTACAGCGCAGTAGGCGCTAGCGGTGCGGTTACAGGTATATTGTATTCGGCTATTTTATTACGTCCAAAACGTGATTATTACTTTTTATTTTTGCCCTCAAGAATTGGAGACGTAGATTTGGGAATACCTGGTTTTGTTTTGGGCATTGGTTATTTGTTGTATTCTATTTACGGTATGAAAAAACGTATTGGCAATATAGGGCATGATGCGCATTTTGGAGGTGCTGTTGGCGGTTACTTCATCACCTTAATTTTAGTACCCTCGCTATTACAAAACAACCTTTTAATGGTAGCCATACTTGCTATACCTATTGTGATACTTTTTGTTTTACAAAAGATGGGGAAAATATAAGGGCATTATTTATTCTAGTTGGCATAACTATTGAAAATAATACTTTAAGAAAGCAACTGTAAACTGATTAAATACCTGATATTCAGTTGTTTTTAATTATGAATAATGAATTTGAAAAAAGTACATTTTAGTTTTAATGACAGAATGACTTATATAGCAATATGAAGAAATCTAATTTAATTACATTTGACAGTTTGTCATTACAGGATTTTGATGAAAACTCAGAATTAATTCCGTTAATGACACCAGAAGATGAAGAGGCCATAAATAATGAACAGCTCCCAGCGTCTTTACCTATTTTATCCTTACGTAATACGGTATTGTTTCCCGGAGTAGTTATTCCTATAACGGCAGGAAGGGACACTTCCATAAAACTCATTAATGATGCCAATAAAGGCAGTAAGGTTATTGGAGTTGTGGCCCAAAAGGACGAAACTATAGAAAACCCAAAAGCGAAAGATATTTTTAGCATCGGTACCGTAGCTCGCATTTTAAGAGTTTTAAAAATGCCAGATGGTAACGTTACGGTTATCATACAAGGTAAAAAACGGTTTAGAGTAGAGGAAGTAGTAACTGAAAAGCCTTATATAACAGCGACCATTCAGGATTTACCTGAAGCTAAACCTGCTCAAAAAAACAAGGAGTTTTCTGCAATAATAGACTCTATTAAAGATTTAGCCTTAGAGATTATTAAGGAGAGTCCAAATATTCCCAGTGAAGCATCTTTCGCCATTAAAAATATTGAGAGCAATTCATTTTTAGTGAATTTTGTGTCTTCAAACATGAATCTTTCAGTTTCTGAAAAACAGGAACTTTTAGAAAATAACGATCTTAAAAGTCGTGCGTTGGCAACATTAAAGCACATGAATGTTGAATTTCAAAAGCTAGCGCTAAAAAACGATATTCAGTCTAAAGTGCAAATGGACATGAGCCAGCAGCAGCGCGAATACTTCTTGCACCAACAAATGAAAACCATTCAAGAAGAACTTGGAGGTGTTAGTCATGACGAAGAGATAGACGAAATGAAAGCCAGGGCAAAAGACAAGCTCTGGGATGAAAACGTTGCTAAACATTTTGAAAAGGAAATAGGGAAGTTGCAACGTATGAACCCGCAAGTATCAGAATATTCGATACAGCGCAATTATTTGGAACTAATTTTAGATTTACCATGGAATGAGTTTAGCGAAGACTTATTCGATTTAAAACGCGCTAAAAAGATTTTAGATAGAGATCATTACGGTTTAGACGATGTAAAACGCAGAATTATAGAGTATTTAGCGGTTTTAAAATTGCGTAACGATATGAAGTCGCCTATTCTTTGTTTGTATGGTCCTCCGGGTGTAGGTAAAACGTCCTTAGGTAAATCTATTGCCGAGGCCTTAGGACGGGAATATGTGCGAATGTCCCTTGGTGGTTTACGCGATGAGGCAGAGATTCGCGGACACCGTAAAACTTACATTGGTGCCATGCCAGGGCGCATCATTCAAAGCTTAAAAAAAGCGGGAACTTCAAATCCTGTGTTCGTATTGGATGAAATAGATAAGCTATCAAATTCGCATCAAGGCGATCCATCTTCTGCTATGTTGGAGGTGCTAGACCCTGAACAAAACAGCGAGTTTTATGATAATTTCCTAGAAATGGGTTACGATCTTTCTAAAGTGATGTTTATTGCCACATCTAACAGTTTGGCAACGATTCAACCTGCATTGAGAGACCGTATGGAAATTATTAACGTTACGGGGTACACTATTGAAGAAAAAGTAGAAATTGCTAAAAGACATCTACTACCAAAACAGTTGAAAGAGCATGGTTTAGATGCGTCGCATTTAAAAATCGGCAAGCCTCAGTTAGAAAAAATAGTTGAAGGATACACACGCGAATCTGGTGTACGTGGTCTAGAAAAACAAATAGCAAAAATGGTGCGTCATGCTGCTAAAAATATTGCTATGGAAGAGGACTATAACATTAAAGTTACCAACCAAGATATTATTGAGGTGTTGGGAGGTCCTAAATTAGAACGCGACAAATACGAGAATAATAATGTTGCTGGGGTAGTAACCGGTTTGGCGTGGACGAGTATTGGTGGTGATATTCTGTTTATCGAATCTATTTTATCTAAAGGAAAAGGCACATTAAGTATTACTGGTAATTTAGGTAAAGTAATGAAGGAATCTGCTACAATAGCGATGGAGTATATTAAATCTAATGCAGATAAATTTGGTGTTAATCCTGAGGTATTCGAAAAATATAACGTACATATTCACGTACCAGAAGGAGCAACACCTAAGGATGGCCCTAGCGCAGGCGTTACGATGTTAACATCTTTAGTGTCCTTGTTTACACAGAAAAAGGTTAAGAAAAGTTTAGCAATGACGGGTGAAATAACACTTCGTGGAAAAGTGTTGCCAGTTGGAGGTATAAAAGAGAAAATTCTAGCAGCAAAACGCGCCAAAATAAAAGAAATTTTGTTGTGTGAGGATAACAGACGTGATATTGAAGAAATAAAACCAGAATATCTTAAGGGATTAACGTTTCATTACGTTACGGATATGAGCCAGGTGATAGATATTGCCATAACTAATCAAAAAGTTAAAGATGCTAAAAAGCTTTAAAGCTTTAATGTTCATTTTGTTGTTTTGTGCTGGCAATATAATGTTGGCACAAAACAAAGCTACTTATAAAGATGTTTTGCTAAACGGAAAGCCAGCGAAATTAAATTTGTCAACTGGTGAATTTATTCTTGTTGACGGTCTAAATACGGATACCATAAAACCTTTAGGGTTTAATTCTGATACACCAATAAAAGGCGTTGATACTTCAAAAATTTCAGAAGTAAAGGTTGTTCAGAAAGATACAACAGTAATAAGCAACAATGCGCCCGTTTTTCATGTTGTGAAATCAGGTGAAACCTTATTCGGATTAGCGAAAAAATATGGTGTTTCCTTAAATCAATTAAAAGAAGCAAACAATTTGGAAACTACATTAATTAGTGTTGGGCAAAAACTCAAGGTAAATTACTTTGATAAAATTGTAGAATCCGCAAGTTTTTACATCGTCAATAAAGGTGATACCTTATATAGTATCTCAAAAAAGAATGGTACTACCGTTAAAGTTTTGATGCAATTAAATGGATTAAAAAGCAATAATATTTATATAGGCCAAAAACTTCGCCTCAAATAGAAATATCCATACCTAAAAAATAAATACTACATGCTATCGTTTTAAGATAGATTCATTTACTTTGCGAGGTAAATATGCTAAGGAAAATTATTACTCTATTTTGTTTCTCGTTAACAGCTCTTGCTATGGCGCAAGTAGGAGGTGAGAGCACCTATCAGTTTTTAAACTTAGTATCTTCTCCAAGACAGGCCGCTTTAGGCGGTAAAGTGTTTACCAATGTTGATTATGATGTTACACAAGGTCTATTTAATCCAGCAACAATTAATGTTGAAATGGATAACCAGCTAGCATTAAATTATACGAGTTACTTAGGGGGGATAAGTTACGGTACGGCATCTTATGCTTATACTATAGACAGGCGTACGCAAACCATTCATGGAGGCATTACCTATATCAACTATGGCGCTTTTGATGGTTATGACGAGAACGGAGTTTCTACAGGTACTTTTACAGGTAGCGAAACGGCGTTATCAATAGGTTACGCTTTACAAATTGGGTATTCTGATTTTTACTTTGGAAGTAGTTTAAAGTTGATAACCTCAAAATTGGAGCAGTACAATTCCTTTGGTGCTGCAGTAGATTTAGGTTTGTTATATATCGATGAAGATTTAGATTTTCATGCGGCACTAGTTGTGAGAAACTTAGGATCGCAAATAACAACATATGCGGGTTTAAACGAGCCCTTACCTTTTGAAATTGGTTTTGGCATGTCGCAGACTTTAGAACATGTGCCAATTAGATGGCATGTAACTTTTGAGAATCTTCAAGATTGGCCAATAGCGAGACCTAATCCTGCTAGGGTTACGAGCGATTTATCAGGAAATCAAACTCAAGAAAAAATAGGTTTCGTTGGACAATTAATTAGGCATACTATTCTTGGTGCAGAATTATTCCCCGAAGGCGGTTTTAATATTCGATTAGGTTATAATTTCAGACGTGGTGAGGAGTTAAGAATAATCGATCAACGCAATTTTTCTGGTCTTTCCGCAGGGTTTTCAATAAAACTTAACAAATTGAGATTTAGCTACACTCATGCAAAATACACTAGTGCAGCTAATTCTAATTTCTTCGGATTGCAAATTGATTTACAATAATAAAATGGCATTAAGTGTTATATAATCTATATTAAAAATTATAGTACTTTTAACTTTAGAGCACTTTAAGTACTTTAGCCGTTTCAAACTCTTACAATGAATAAAATCACCATAGCTATTGATGGTTACTCTTCTACAGGAAAAAGTACTGTTGCAAAACAGCTGGCTAAAGCTCTAGGTTATATTTATGTTGATTCTGGTGCCATGTACAGAGCGGTTACGCTCTATGCTTTTCAAAACGGACTGATTTCTAAAGGCGACTTTAATAAAGAAGCACTTATCCATCAATTAGACAAAATTGAATTGAGTTTTAAGTTTAACGACGCTTTAGGTTATGCTGAGGTATATCTTAATGGTGAAAATGTAGAACGTAAAATACGTACTTTAGAAATTTCCGGTTTTGTGAGTCAAGTTGCTGCAGTCGCGGAAGTGCGTGCAAAATTAGTTGTTATTCAAAAGAAAATAGGAGAGGATAAGGGTGTGGTTATGGATGGTCGCGATATTGGTACTGTGGTGTTTCCTAATGCTGAACTAAAACTTTTCATGACAGCATCTGCAGAAAAAAGAGCGCAACGACGCTACAAAGAACTTAAAGAACGCGGTGATGACATAACCTATGAAGCAGTATTGCAAAACGTTACCGAACGTGATTATATTGATAGCCATCGCGAAGAGTCGCCATTAATTAAGGCGAAAGATGCTATTGAAATTGATAATTCAGATTTGACTTTAGAGGAACAGTTTGAAAAAATTTTGCGTTTGGTGAAAATGACTACTGAAGGGATTGAATAAAAAAGGTTGCCAATTTAGAAATGACAACCTAATTCAGTAAACTTACTTTCTATACCTTATAAATTCGGGATAATCAATTCTTGATCTGGATAAATCAAATCTGGATTTTTTAGTATATCAGAGTTTGCCTTAAAAATAGCTTGGTATTTTGAAGGATTCCCGTAATACTGTTTTGCTATTTTACCAAGTGTTTCACCGCTTTTTACGGTATGACGATGATATACACTAGCGTCTGCCACTTTAATATCTGCCATAATATCGGAAGGGTTTTCACCTCCTATTTCTTTTATTTTATCCCAGAGCAAGTCTTTTTCATAAGGTGTATTTGCTGTACCCCATACTTTTAATTGTCCGTTTTCTTCTTTTACGTCTCCATTTTGGATGTTTAATTTTTCACCTAACTCCAAAACGGGTTGATATTTAGCTTTTACCATAATAATTAGTGTTTTTAATAGTTAACTTTCCGCAGAACAATATACAGATTTTTTTGAGTTTTACTTATTTCTTAAGGCAAACAAATTTATTTAAACATAGTTTTTATCATTCATAATAAAGACACCAATAGCTAGCATACTTTAACTAACGTTTATTCAATAACCTTCTTTAGTAGGGCCCTTTGATTGCACGCATGATAAACTTTTGTTTTTCATACCATCAACGGCAGAAAAGCCTAACCTAAAAGGCATATACCGAATACAGATTATTATAGTGCTCTAAATTTTTAAAAAATTAGGCTAATTGTTTGAAAATGTATATTTTTGCACTCCTTTTTAGCGCAGTATCGAAAAGATAAAGAGGAGAAAAAAAATTTTATAACACTTCTGTGTGTTAAGCGGTTAACTTTTCGAAGCATACAGAATACAAATTTAATGATCAGCACATGGCTGAAGAAAAAAAACAAGCTGAAGACCAAGTAATGGTTGAAGCTACAACTGTTGAAGCTCCAGAGGTTTCTGAAGCTCAAAAAAATCCTGAAAAATTCTTAAAAGAGTTTAACTGGCACAACTATCAAGAAGGTATTGATGAGGTGGACGACAAGCAACTTGAAGAATTTGAAAAACTAGTAGCAGAAAATTTCGTAGATACTTTAGATGACGAGGTTGTTGAAGGTACTGTAATTCATATTACCGACAGAGATGCCATTATTGATATTAATGCAAAATCTGAAGGTGTAATTTCTTTAAACGAATTTCGCTACAATCCAAACCTTAAAGTAGGCGATAAAGTAGAAGTATTGATTGATGTGCGTGAAGACGCAACGGGTCAATTAGTGTTATCTCACCGTAAAGCGCGCGTAATCAAGGCTTGGGATAGAGTGAATAAAGCACACGAAACTGGAGAAATCGTTAATGGTTTTGTTAAGTGTAGAACTAAAGGTGGTATGATTGTAGATGTATTCGGTATCGAAGCATTCTTACCAGGTTCTCAAATTGACGTGAAGCCTATTAGGGATTACGACCAGTACGTAAATAAAACTATGGAATTTAAAGTTGTGAAAATCAACCACGAATTCAAAAACGTAGTAGTGTCTCATAAAGCGCTTATTGAAGCCGATATCGAGGAACAAAAGAAAGAGATTATTGGTCAGTTAGAAAAAGGTCAAGTATTAGAAGGTATCGTGAAGAACATCACATCTTACGGTGTATTTATTGATCTTGGTGGCGTTGATGGTTTAGTTCATATCACAGATTTATCTTGGTCTAGAATTAACCATCCAAATGAAATCGTAGAATTAGACCAAAAACTTAACGTTGTAATCCTTGATTTTGATGAAGATAAATCAAGAATCCAATTAGGCCTTAAGCAATTAAGCAAGCACCCATGGGAAGCTCTTGGAGAAGAGGTGAAAGTTGGTGATAAAGTAAAAGGTAAGGTAGTTGTAATTGCAGATTACGGTGCATTTATCGAAGTTGCTGATGGTGTTGAAGGATTGATTCACGTTTCTGAAATGTCTTGGTCTACACATTTACGTTCTGCTCAAGATTTCGTTTCTGTAGGAGATGAGGTTGAAGCGGTTATCTTAACTTTAGATAGAGAAGATCGTAAAATGTCTCTTGGTATCAAGCAATTAACGCCAGATCCATGGACAGATATTACAAGCAAATACCCATTAGGATCTAAGCATACAGGTGTTGTACGCAACTTTACAAACTTTGGTGTTTTTGTTGAATTAGAAGAAGGTATCGACGGATTAATTTATATCTCTGATTTATCTTGGACTAAGAAAATTAAGCACCCATCTGAGTTCTGTGCAGTTGGAGACAAACTTGATGTTATAGTTCTTGAGTTGGATGTTGAAGGTCGTAAACTAAGTTTAGGACATAAGCAAACTACTGAGAACCCTTGGGATAAGTACGAAACTGAATTTGCTTTAAATTCAACGCACACTGCTGCCATCTCTGAAATAGTTGACAAAGGTGCTACAATAGAATTTAACGAAGATATCGTTGCTTTTGTACCACAACGTCACTTAGAGAAAGAAGATGGTTCTAAGCTTAAAAAAGGTGAAGAAGCAGAATTCAAGATAATAGAATTTAATAAAGAGTTTAAACGCGTTGTAGCATCTCATGCTGCAATCCACAAAGCTGAAGAAGCTGCAAACGTAAAAGCTGCTGCTAAAAAAGCTGCAACTGCTGCTGCAGAAGCAAAACCTACTTTAGGTGATGCTAACGATGCTTTACAAGCTCTTAAAGATAAAATGGACGGGAAGAAATAATTTTCTGTTGATTTAGATATTTAAAAAGCGACCAATTCGGTCGCTTTTTTTTGTCATTCAGAGCGCAAGCGAAGGAATGTCTGCATCAGAGTAAAATATTCTTCAGTCGTTCCTCCTTCTAATGGACGACTAACTTATATAATTCCAAATATTCTTATACTTAGCCAATTGTGCATAGGTATTTAATATCACTTTATGCTCAGCACTTTTCAGCGAAGGATCGGAAGTCAACACCTTTTTTGCATAAAACCTTGCCTGCTGTAAAATAGCTTTATCCTTAACAATATCAGCTATTCTTAAATTAAGAACACCACTTTGTTGCGTGCCCATAATGTCACCAGGCCCTCGTAACTTTAAGTCCACATCGGCTACTTCAAAACCATCATTGGTACGCACCATGGTTTCTAAACGTGTCTTGCTATCGTTACTCAATTTATGACTTGTCATTAATATACAGTAACTCTGTTCAGCACCACGCCCCACACGTCCGCGTAATTGATGTAACTGCGATAAGCCAAAACGTTCTGCACTTTCAATAATCATTACCGAAGCATTAGGCACGTTCACACCAACTTCAATTACTGTAGTAGCTACCATAATGTGGGTTTCACCCTTTATGAAACGTTGCATTTCATAGTCTTTATCGGCTGGTTTCATTTTACCATGAATAATGGAGATTTGGTATTCTGGTTTTGGAAAATCACGCTCTATACTGGCATAACCGTCCATTAAATCTTTATAATCCAGAGCTTCGCTTTCTTGAATCAACGGATATACAATGTAAATTTGTCGACCTTTTGCAATTTCATCTCTAATAAATCTGAATACATTTAATCGATTAGAATCATAGCGATGTACGGTTTTAATAGATTTTCTCCCCGGTGGCAATTCATCAATCACCGAAATGTCTAAATCGCCATAAACGGACATGGCCAATGTCCGCGGTATAGGAGTAGCGGTCATAACCAATATATGTGGTGGGATGAAAGCCCCTCCAACCTCCCCACTGGGGAGGCTTTTTAACTCTTTCCCTATATAATTTAAAACGTTATCTAAATCTCCTAATACTTGTTTGTTTGTGAATCGTATGACTTTGAATCCAATTTCGTTTAAAATTTTGGTACGCAGTTCGTCGGCTTCTTTTTGTTCAATGGTGGTATGATAACCACCATCAATTTCAATGATTAGGTTTTTTTCAATACAAATGAAATCAACGATAAACTCATCAATGATGTGCTGTCTTCGAAACTTATGGTCTAACTTTTTACCACGTAAAGATTCCCATAACGCACGTTCGGCTTCAGTGGAATGTTTTTTATTTTCTATTTGTAATTCTTTAAGCAGTTTATAAACAGAAGGACGCGCAGTCATATATTTCATGCGTACCGCTTTGGCTTCCTCCCTTTGGGAGGACTGAGGAGGGCTCTTTTTCCACAACTTACTTCTTTGTTTGACTCCGAAGCGATGTTGTTCGTCTATTATTGCAAGTCCTAAATTTGCGAATTTTACTTTGTCTTCTAATAGAGCGTGGGTGCCTACTAAAATCTGTAATTGTCCGTTTTCTAGGTTTGCATGGATTTCTTTTCTAACCGACGTTTTAGTGGATCCTGTTAACAGTTTTATGCTTATATTCAATAATCTACACCATTCTTCTAGTCCAGTAAAATGTTGTGTTGCTAAAATTTCAGTAGGTGCCATTAAACAGGCTTGGTAACCGTTATCAAGCGCCATTAGCATCGACATAAAGGCCACGATAGTTTTTCCAGAACCAACATCGCCTTGTAACAATCGGTTCATTTGGGCATTACTTCCTAAGTCGGCTCTAATTTCTTTTAAAACACGTTTTTGCGCATTGGTTAATTCAAATGGCAAATGGTCTTTAAAAAATGAGTTGAAATAATCGCCAACTGTTTCAAACTGAAAACCTTTAATTTTTGACTTGTGAATTAAGTTTTTCAAGATTAGCTGCAATTGAATATAGAACAGCTCTTCAAACTTCAATCTATATTGTGCTTTTGCCAGTAACTCTTGTGTTTTTGGGAAATGTATATTTAATAAGGCTTCAGATTTATTGATCAACTTTAGTTCTGAAAGTATGGATGTCGATAGGGTTTCTACAAATCGTCCTTTAGTTTCTAAAAATAGCTGTTGTACAATTTTACTAACTACACGATTGCTAATGCCTTTATTGCTTAATTTCTCTGTTGAAGGGTAAATAGGTTGTATGCCTGAGCTCAACCCTTTTTTATGCTCATCAATGGTTTCAATATCTGGATGTGGCATACTAAAGCGCCCACTAAACCAATTTGTTTTACCAAATATGACATAAGGCGTATTTAGTTTTAAACTTTCCCTAATCCATTTTTGACCTCTAAACCACACCAATTCCATCGTTCCTGTGTCGTCTTGAAATGTTGCCACCAAACGTTTTCCACGTTTTTGAGCTACCTCCTTAAAGCCAGTGATTTTACCAACAACCTGTATTTCGGCACTGTTTTGCTGAATTTCATTTATTTTGTAAAACCGTGTTCTGTCAATATATCTATTTGGAAATAGATTTAGCAAATCCTGATAGGTATGAATATTTAGCTCCTTCCGTAGCAAATCGGCACGATTAGGACCAACACCTTTTAAATAGTCTATGGGAGTTTGTAGATTAACAGACATAGAGCGAATTTAAGCAAATGTGCTGTAAGTTGGAAGTTAAAAAGGTTCTCGATACAATTTCTCATGCTTCGAAATTACTCGAACTGACATGCAGATAATTTTGGGTAATCTAAAAATGGGCAAGTGCGCCCGCGTTAGGGATTGAACGGCATGTTGGAGCTTCTCGCAGAGAGCGACTAGTGAAAGCCCGACCACGCTTCGAGAGCCTCAGCGACCAAGAGGGGTAACGCCCATATAGATTTTTAAACTCTAATTATTTGCACTTTTACATCGGTATTTCTTAATAATGGTTAAATTTGGGCTTCTTTAAAAACAAACGCATTTAGTTGATGAGAAAGCTTAACGAATTTATTTGGGAAACACATGGTATTCATGCTGGTACTGAACAAGATCATGTAAAACATGGTATCGATAAATTAGAAGATATTATTGATAAGGCTATTGAAGCTGGCAACCCAAGTATAACGTTTATTATACACTCACCAAGACTAACGAGTTTTAGATACATTGCAGAACGTGAGACGAATGTGAAGTTTATTCGTGGGAATCGTTCGTATTTAAATTACCCAAAACGTATTGCTAATTTGCGTGAAAAATACGAAGGGCAAATCAATATTAAATACGGTGTTGAGTTAGAGTGGATGGGGCCAGATTTGGGCTTACAGTGGAGTCGTTCTAAAATTTTTCAGGCTGAAGATGCCGATTATGTGATTGGTTCTGTTCATTTTGCGCCAGAAGGTTTGCCTTATGATGGTTCTAAAGAAGAAGCACAGGAATTACTGAAGCTAAGAGGCAGTTTGGAAAATTATTGGGATGGCTATTTTAATGAAATGATTCAGATGATTGAGAGTTTTGGGGATATGATTCAGATTATTGGCCATATTGATTTGCCAAAACTGAATGTAGATATGCCTGAAGCTTTAATTAATTTTGAAACGAGCGCTCATCCTTTAGCGAATAAATTTCGTACGCTTTTAGAATTAATTGCGGATAGAAATTTATCGCTAGATGTGAATATGGCAGGCGAGTTTAAAGGCGTAGGTGTATATCCAACTCAAAGTATTTTAAGATATGCCAACGAACTGCAAATACCAGTTTGTGTGGGTACTGACACACATCATGTGAAATACTACGGACTGAATTATAAAGAAAGTTTAGAGTACATACAAAAAGCAGGTTATGAGAGTTATGTAAGTTACTCTAAGCTTATTCCAGAGAATAGAACGATTTACGACGATCATGATTTAAAAGTAAAATACACAGTTTTAAATAAGGGTATTGAGTTACTAAATCAGCGTTTAGATGATACGCAGCGTCGTATTATCCCAGACTTTTCTTTTGGGGGTTCTTTTTCTGAATTTGTGGATTTGTATAGAAGCGCTACCAGTATGGGCGAATACAATGCAATTAGAATTAGAAAGTTTGGGAAATCTATAACTGTTACCAACGAAATTCCAAAGAATACACAACGTATTGTAAATGGTTTATTTTCTGAGCATATGGATGAGCCTGGAGTAATATCTTCGCTGTTTAACACCTTAGCTTCGGAAGGTATTAATGTAGAAACAGCACGCTTAAAATCGAATAATGATGGTACTGCCTCCGCGTTTTTATCAATCGATGATTCTAACGGAAATGTATCTACAGCCATGGAATTCCTGAAAGGCACTGATGTTGGGCTTTTTAAAGACCTCACCTATAAAGAGAATGCAATACTACCAAATTACTATAGCAAAGGTGTTTATTTATTAGAAATGGATGGCGTTAAGTTAAATTTGGCTTTAAGCGAAAAAGTTATTTTAACGAAACATCACAATGCACCAGGAGTATTACTTATTCTGTTGTCTGCTCTAGCTTCCAAAAACATTAATATCAAAGATTTGCGATTAGGAAAGCTCAACGAAGTTGGGTATTCTGCACTTGCTGTTAGTGGCGATAGTAATATTATTAGAAACTTATTGACTAAATTAGGCAATCAGTATTATGAAGCTAATTTGATTGAGTTTCATAGTTTTTAACATAATATCTAAATATCACTTTTTGTCAACCTGAACTTGTTTCAGGTTCTCAATTGATGCTTACTAACTTTAAGATTCTAAAACAAGTTCAGAATGACACGTTTGTTTTCTTGTTCATTTGGTTTCTGTAATTACTGTTTGTTTTTTAAAAATCCAATTTTGTTTTTGGAGCAATCTTTGATAGCTTTATCCGTATGAAACGAATCTTTCTTTTCTTATGTTTTTGTGTGAACTTTTTAGTTGCGCAACAAACGGATTATGTTGATTTTAAAACAGCAAAAGCTAAAATTAGTATCAATCCCATAGAAAAACAGGTTGAGGGGCGTATTCAATATCAATTTGAGATTCTAAAGGATATTGATTCTATTTATTTAGATGCTCAAAACATAGCACTTAGTAGCCTACAATTATCAGAAGTTAGACCTCATATACACACTGAATATTTCGAAATACAATATTTAAACAATTCAAAACAAATAATCGTTTATAATAATTTTAAAAAAGAGCAGAATTTTGAATTGATTCTAAATTACGAAACTTCCCCAAAAAAAGCGCTTTACTTTATTGATTGGGAAAATGAAAATGGTGATTTCGAGAACCTCAATCACCAAAGAGGGCAGGTCTGGACCCAAGGTCAAGGCAAATACACCAGTAATTGGTTGCCAAGTATAGATGATATGAACGAGAAAATTGAGTTTGATTTATCCATAACCTTTGATAAAGACTACGAAGTTATAGCAAACGGCAACTTAACAGCTAAACAACTCAACGACTCAACGGCAACATGGCACTACGACATGCAACAACCAATGCCTAGTTACTTAGTAGCCCTAGCCATAGGTAAATACAATAAAAAAGTAGAATACTCCAAAAGTGGAGTGCCTTTAGAAATGTATTATTACCCTGAGGATGCTCTAAAGTTTGAACCTACATATCGTTACACTAAAGAAATATTTGATTTTTTAGAGGAAGAAATTGGTTTTCCTTATCCATGGCAAAACTACAAGATGGTCCCTGTAAAAGACTTTTTGTATGCAGGCATGGAGAATACAAGTCTCAATATGTATTCTGATGCTTTTGTAGTGGATTCTATTGCGTTTGTAGATAAAAATTTTGTGAACATTAATGCACACGAATTAGCGCATCAATGGTTTGGTGATTTAGTAACGGCTACTTCTGGAACCCATCACTGGCTGCAAGAAGGGTTTGCTACTTATTATGCACTTCTTGCGGAAAAAGACATTTTTGGAGAGGATTATTACTATTGGCAATTATACGAATATGCCGAGGAGTTATTAGCTCAGGACAAAGCAGGACAAAGTACCGCCTTGTTAGACCCAAAATCGAGTAGTACGACGTTTTATAAAAAAGGATGTTGGGTGTTGCATATGTTACGAGAAAAGGTTGGAGATGAAGCTTTTAAAATTGCCATTAAAAATTATTTAGAAAAACATCAATTTAAAAATGTAGAGACTAATGATTTTATTTCTGAAGTTGAAAAGAGCAGTGGAGAGGATTTGAGCGAATTTGTTGAGAAATGGTTGGAATCATCAGAGTTATATTTTGAGGATTTAAAGTCATACTTTTTTGCTCATAAAACTACTGTTCATACTGCACATGGAACGAAAGAAGACACGAGTTTATCTCAAGACTATTATCCATTAGATTGCGAAAATCACCCTGAAATCTGTAAGGTGTATATGATTAATTCTAATGATTCATTTCGAAATGCTAGAATAGTTGCCCAAGTAAAAGACCGTATTTCAGAATCTACATTTGCTATCAAGGATATCAAAGTACGTCAAGCTATTGCACAAAACTTAACGGACATTCCTTCAGAATTAAAAGGATATTACGAATCACTTTTAAGCGATAAATCTTATATCACTATTGAAACAGCTTTATTTAATTTATGGAATAATTTCCCTGAGGATAGAACTAAATATTTAAATCAAACTAAATCTGTCATCGGTTTTAATGATAAGAACGTGCGCATCCTTTGGTTGACTTTAGCATTGATTACTGAGGACTATGAGGCTGATAATAAATCAAAGTATTTTCAAGAGCTAACAGATTATACAAGTTCACAGTATGGCTTTGAAGTGCGGCAGAATGCATTTCAATATTTACATCAAATACAAGCTTGCAATAACAGTTGTAAAGAAAATCTAAAGCAAGCGACTTCTCATCATAATTGGCGATTTAAACAATTTGCAAAATCGCTTTTGGAACGGAATTAGGATAAACCTTGTCACCCTGAACTTGTTTCAGGGTCTATTAAAACCGTTTTAGATCCTTAGATTCTGAAACAAGTTCAGAATGACAAACCTTTAGATTACTTTGGTCATTCTTCCCTCGTAATGACGCAATATTATTTTCTACGCTCATTATTAGTAGGGCTTCTACACACCAAACAATCCGCTAAATAAGTGATGGACAATTCGTAAATCCCATCTGTTCTTCCAATATTTGAAGTGTTGAAGTCGTACGAAAATCCGAACCTCAAACGCTCAAACTCTAAACCAACCAAAGCATTTACTGAAGTTAATAGATGACTGTTTCCACTATTCTTAGCAGGATTTGTCACAGCCATGGCGCCAATAAACAGCTTGCTCAATTTGGCGGTTGCAGCTAAATCTAATCTATTATAGGCACCCTGCTGCATATAATTTGCCGAAAGTATCATATCGTTATAATCGTAATAGGGAAATTTGTAATTGGCATGTATGGTATAAAAAATATCTAACGGTACATTGCCATTATCAAAAAATGAAATGTTTGGTTGATTTAAATGTTTAATTGCGGCACCCAACCATAAATCGGTACCATTCGCTCTATTTTTTTTATCAAAAACAAAACCTGCAGTAAAATCTATAAACCCTATATTGTTATTGGCATTAGATGCAAAAGGATCTGCCGATGTTGCATTAACAGTTCCTGCATTTATATTGATTTGATCGGATAAGACTAAATTTCTAAAATTGAACGATTTCATGCCATAACCAACTTCTATAGCTGGTCTAAAATACCAATCGTTATTCAACCCAACGATATAAGCAAAATTGCCATTAAACTGAAAATGATTATAACTCGTGCTATTTTCACGCTGATTTAAAAAACTAAAACCAACGCCAATACCGTCCTTAGCATTTTCTAACCATGTATTAAAAAAGGCATAATTTGTATCCACTTGTAAATCTAAATACGGCCATTGTGTACGATGCATCACTCCAAAATAAGTAGCTTGCTCAAACCCTGAAAAGGCCGGATTTAAGGTTTCGGGCACCATAAAATACTGACTAAAAATAGGGTCTTGCGCTTGTGCTTTAAAACAAAAGCAAGTGATAATGATAATGACATAATACTTTTTGAAATTCATAAAAATTCTGTCAATTCGAGTGAATTTTACGATTGAAATGAGTAAAATTTGTATCGAGAATAAGAATTTTAATCTGCAAATTAGTTCTCGATACAATTTTGAGCTTCGCTCGGTATCTTCAATCAAAATATATTTTGACTTCAATAATCTCAAAATCACTCGAACTGACATATTTGAATCATTTTTATTCAAGATGCAAAATGTATTAGTATATGATTTAAATCTTACTTTCATATGTAAGTTTTCATTTCTTTATTTAATTAAAACAACTACACCTTTACTGGTAATGGTTTCGCCATAAAACGTATCTCCAGAAAACGTATAATAATAATTTCCGTTTTCTGCATTTGAGCCCTTGATTTTCCCATCCCATCCTCTAAGACTTTCGCCTTCTTCAGAATACACCATACTTCCCCAAGTATCATAAATCTCAAATTTCATGTTAGATAACGCAATTTGCGAGGGTAAAAAGTAGTCGTTAAGCGCATCATCATTAGGTGTAAATGCATTAGGGACTATTAAGCTATAGCCTTTCTGAATATTTAATGTTAATGTTCTGGTATACACACAATCAAAAGGATAAATTACAGTTTGTGTTACTATATAGGTTCCAACGGTTTTGTAGGTATGAATAGGATTTTCTTCACTTGAAAAATTGCCATCACCAAAATCCCAAGACATACCAACATAATTACCACTTGAAGTGTTGGTAAATTGGATAGGGTCTTCAATAGAATAAAACCCAAAATTTGTAATAGCTTCTGAAGTTAAAGTGAAATTGGGGTCTCCCAATTCTGGAATAGCAACATTGTACGAAAACGATATTGAGCAGCCTATACTATCCGTTACATCAATAACCACCAAACCATTCACATTGGTTTGCATAATTTCATTGTTTGCCCCACTAACCGTTCCGCTAGACCATGAGATTTGATAAGGCGGCACACCACCACTAGGTTGGGCTATAAACGATTGATCGACAGTTTTAGCGTCACAATCAAAACTGGTATCTGTTTCCACAGCAACTTCTAGCGGTTCAAATCTGTTTATGGTAAAAGTATCTGAGATTTCACAATTGTTAGCATCAGTAACCGTAAGTGTATAATCGCCTGGTGGAATATTATTCAAATCCTCAGTATTAGCTCCGTTAGACCATGAATAGGTGAGAGGTTGGGTTCCTCCAGTAATAATTGCATTTATCGCGCCACTATTTGCATCAGCACAATCTAAAGCATCCGTTTTAGTGCCAGATATATTAACCGCAGCAGGTTCGGTAATCACAAAAGTTTCGGTAATTACACAAGGTTTTCCATCGGTAATTGTAACCGTGTAAGTGCCTGGGCCAAGGTTGTTACGTTCTACACCTGCAGTTGGGTCGTCATCCCAATTCAAATCAATAGGTTCAATACCGCCTTCTAAATTAAGTACAATTCTAGCGTCATTAGCACCGAAACACGATACATTAGTTACTTCTGGGGTAATTCTAAAAATTGGAGGTGCATCAATTACCACAGTGGCTTCTTTAATACAATCTGTAGCATCAGTTACGGTAATGACATAAGTACCTGGTGATAAATTATTTTGAACAGGCCCAGAGCCTAAATTACTCCAAGCTATGGTATATGGTCCATTTCCGCCAGAAATAGTATCAATGGTTATGGATGCATCATTATCATTATAACATTCAATTTCCGTGGCAGTTATATCAATTATAATCTCGTCTGTTTGGTCTATTATCACTTCCAATGTATCGGTACAATTAGAGCGATCTGTAACCGTTACATTATAAGTCCCCGCAAATAGTCCCGTTAAATTTTGATTTGTACTTGCAAATCCGTTAGGCCCTGTCCAATTATATGCATAATCAAAGACACCAGGTGATATCTCAAAAGGTCTGCCGCCTGTGATATTTACATTAATTTCTCCAGTAGCTTCACCAAAGCAAATAACATCAACTTGAGTATTTAAAGTGGCTTGCAATTCTGGAGGTTCAATTACCGAAAAACTTTGAATAATTGGATTACAATTATTGGCATCAGTGACAGTTATTTCATAAGTTCCAGGTGGTAAATTAGTTAAATCTTCATCTGTACTATATGGCGCACCATTTCTTGTCCAGCTATAAGTGTAAGGTACTGTACCACCAGAAACGTCAATACCGATAGCGCCATCATCTTCTTGGAAACAAGAAATTGTTTCTGGATCAAAATCGATCGTACTGAATATCAATTCATCAGGCTCTGTAATGGCGAATGTTTCAGAAAACGGACAACCACCATCATCTAAAATAGACACTGTATAATCTCCTGGTGCTAAATTTGAAATATCTTCTGAAGTATTAGTATACCCATTCGGTCCTGTCCAATTAATTTGATACGGATTCCCTGTTGAAAACGGCACACCACCAGAAATTGTGATATCTAAAGCACCTCCATTATCTAAATAACAACTACTATTCGTTTGAATGGATGTGATACTTATCGAGGGATTTACAGTAATTACAACTTGAAAATCAGTACCAATACAAGCTCCTAAATTAGGCGTTACTGTGTATGTTACTGTTGACGGGTTTGTTGTAGTGTTAGTTAGTGTTTGACTTATTGATAGTTGAGGCGTTGTTTCTTGAGAAGCTCCAGTAATAGTCCCTGCAGGATTTATTACAGGGCTTGTCCATGTATAGGTTGTTCCCGTTGGTGCGGTATCACCTCCAGTACTATCTGGTGTTATGGTGAAAGCATTTCCGCTACAAATAATATCTGTTTTATCGCTAATATCTGGCGTCTCATTAACGGTTTGTTCAGAAATTATAGAAGTAATCTCAGTACAACCACCAGATGAAAATGTAATGATTGCATAATAATACACAGTACCAACCATTCCAGAAGGCGGTGTATATGTAGTTCCTGTTTCACCAGCAATGGGAGTGCCCGTTGTCGTATCATTTACAGTATTTGAATACCATTGAAATGTTGGTGTACCAACACCGTTTGCAAATGCCACAGATAGTGTATTGAATGCTTCACCAAAACAAATAGTTTCAGAAATTGGCTGATTGGTAATTGTAGGTGCTTGGTTTATGATAACTTCTGAGACATCACTTACAACACTACATCCAGGGTTAGGTTGTGTAATTTCAGCATAGTAATATAAGGTGCCAACCGCGGTGGTTGGAGGTGTGAAAATAGCGTTAGTTGCTCCTGTAATGATAGTCCCACCAGTATTCGCATTGGCTGTATTACTGTACCATTGAAACTCGTAATTTGTTCCTAATCCACCAGTAACTTGAATTTCTAAATCTTGAGGTGTTGAGCCTTGACATAATTCTTGGCTTATTATAGGTTGAGATGTGATTGTTGGATCGTCTACAACCCTAATTTCTGCTACTTCGCTCGTTACAGGGGCACACCCGCTGCCACTTGCCGTAACGGTAACGTAATAATAAAATGTACCTGGAGTATTATAAACAGCAGAGGTGTAACTTATTCCTGTTTCACCAGGTATTGCTGTACCTCCAGTATTAGAATTTGTAGTATTTAAATACCATTGATAGGTAATAGTTCCAGTACCGCCAGAATGCGTTATGGTTAAATCTGTTGCAAAACTACCACCGACACATATGCTTTGAGTTGGGATTGGATTGGTATCAATTTGAATACTTTCAACCACCTCAATTCTAGCTGTATTGGATGTAATCTCATTACATCCAGCACCAGAGGTAAATGACGCTATCACATAATAAAATGTTACACCAACAGGAGTGTTTGGAGGTGTATACGTCGCATTTGTTTCGCCCGTAATTGCAGTTCCTGTAGCAGTATCATTTGCGGTATTTGAATACCACTGATAGCTTGGGGTTCCGGGACCATTAACAGAGACAGACAATTGATTAATTGAACCATTTAAACATATAGTTTCAGATTGCGGCTGACTTGTGAATTCTGGTGCAGGGTCAACAGTGATAACCAAATTAACAGGTGCGCCATCACAATTGCCGTTAGAAGGTGTTATGGTATAGGTAACATCTTCTGAAGTCGTATTAGAATTAAAAATCGTTTGAACAGGTATGGTGCTAGTAGTGCCATTTGTAACAAAACCTGTAACACCAGGAGGTGCAGTGGCAGACCATGTAAAGGTTGTTCCTGTAATATCTGATGTGAGATTCACTTCAGTCGTCGCAGTTCCAGAACAAATTGTTTGCGTTAAATCTGTATTTGTTAGTGTTGGAATTTGAAAAATTTCGAAATCTTCAGTATCAATTGTAGTTCCACAACTTGATGTTACACTGAAACTTATTTGATAAACGCCGGGTGTATTGTAAACAATAGTTCCTGGATTGAGTGTTGTTGCTGTAGCTGGTGTTCCACCTGGAAAACTCCAATTGTAAGTTACAGTTTCTGTAGCTGGCGCACAGGTATTAACTGAAGCTGTCGGGTTTATCGAAGCCGTACCACAAAAATCGGCAACTGCATCAATAGCAACAGTAGGGGGTTGCTTTACTTCAATAGTTTCAGAAACCATATCACTTCCGCAGGTATTTGTTGTGGTTAAGGACAACGTATAAGTTCCAGCACTAATAAATTCAAAAGATGGATTAGCACTATTTTCATCTGTACCGTTGGTAAAATTCCACTGAGCTACTCCGGTACTACAAAAACCAGAGGCATAGGTTACTTCCCATAAATATGTAACGCCGCCACAACTTTCACTTAAATCTGTGGTATTTGTAGTTTGGACATCTAAGGGCGAACAACCGTTATTTGTATCTAAAGTAAAAGCAGCTGTTAAATCTGCTTCAATACAAATGTCTTTGGTAATGGTATCGGTTACGCCACAGGAATTCTCAGCATAAAGAGATACTGTAAATGTACCTGTTGTGGTATATGTATGCGTAGGATCTCGATCATTTGAGGTGTTGCCATCACCAAAATCCCAAAAATAACCATCGTTGATACTACAATTATTACTATAACCGTTTAGCGAGGTGTTATCAAATAAAACAGGCGTATTTACACAACTAATCGGTGGATCCTCAAAATCAACTTCAGGTTTTCGCAAAATAATAATGGGTCCTGCCGTTAGGTTGGTTTGTCCGCATGATGTTGTGATGAATAAAAACACAGTATAACTAAAAGGACAACTGGTCTCGGTATAAGTATGGGGAATCGGGAAATCTTGAGAATTTACAGGGTCTGCGGCATTAAAATATGTAGAAGCTTCCAACTGTGCTTGCGTATAATTTTCAACGGTTCCATCTCCAAAATCTACTTGATAATTAGTATCAGGAGGATTAGTTGCCCATGACCCTATTGCAAACTCAATAGGGGCAACAGGTGTACATAAATTAACGGTATTTCCAGGATTTACAATCGCACCAGTAGGATTGCTGGAGTTCTTAATTAAATAGGTTACTGTATTGTTACAATTAGTGCCATTTCCAGTAATTTCCATATTAAAAGACCCTAATTGGGTATAAGTATGTGTAGCAGGAAAGGTAACACCTGTTTCTACAGGGCTGCCGTCGCCCCAGTCCACGTCATAGGAGCTTATACAAGGCGATACATTGTCTATTCCAACATTAATCGTGTAAGAAGGATCTGTCGTGTTATTACCACAATTATTAAATGGATTAAAAGGACTATCAACATCTCTAAAATCTAATAACGGTTTTTGTTGCACAGTTATAGGTTTTGTAATAGAAGCAGTACATCCATTATCATCAGTAACAGTAAGCGTAACATTAAAAATTTGATTACCACATCCTAGTGCATCAAAAACATGGGTGGGGTTATTGTTGTTAGATGTGGTACCATCCCCAAAATTCCAGTTGTAAGTAAAAGGACTAGCACCAGAAATATTTGTTGTAAAATTTACTGGCGTTCCAGAACAAGTATTGTCATTAGTAAAGTTAAAATCTACTATTGGCAATTCATGTATGGTAACAGTGGCGGTACCAGACGCAGCTTCACTATCGCCAGTAATGTCTTCAACAGAAACTAATCGATATGCAAATGTACCAGTGGTTCCTGTATTTACAGACAAGTTTACTGAATTATTCGAACCCGCTGTTGATACTGTTAAATTTCCACCTCCATTAATGGTATAAGTGAATGTGTAAGGTGCAACACCTCCAGATCCTGTAAAGGTTATCTCTGGTGCTGGTGTACTATTTAGGCACACCTCAGTTGTTCCAGAAATAGAGGCTGAAGGTGGTAAAATTGAAAGTTCATTGTTCACTAAGTATTGAACTTTTTGGGATGTGTCTTTTAGCGCAAATAAAGATGCAATTATTACTATGGAAAATAATGCAATAAGAAAAGATTTCTTCAGCATGAAAAAAAGTTATGTTAATAGCTGTTCCTAAAATATAGATTCTTTTTTAGCTTGCACTGAAAATTTCGAGATAATGTGATTTTTATCTACAAAATACCCAGAATTGCTTATGTATAATGACAATTATAACGTTCCTACTTTATAGTATTTACGTATTCATTATATTTAAGAATTAAAAAGATATTATGAAAGCTCTAGTTATTTCAGGAGGAGGAAGTAAAGGTGCGTATGCTGGTGGTGTTGCGCAATACTTAATGGAAGTTGAGGGGCGGGACTATGATATGTTTTTGGGGACATCGACAGGTAGTTTGTTGGTGCCGCATCTTGCAGCGGGAGAAATCGATAAAATTTATAATGTGTACACGAATGTTACACAGCGCGATATTTTTAGTGTAAATCCGTTTACCATAAGAAAGAAAGGTAATAGGGAATTCGTTTCTATTGATTTCTTAAACACGTTGTGGCAATTTATTAAAATGAAACGCACCTTTGGAGAGAGTAAAGCTTTAAGGCGCCACATTAAAAAACATTTTACAATTGACGAGTATCATAAAATAAAGGAAACGAAAGATGATGTTGTGGTAACAGTCTCAAATTTGTCCAAAAATAGAGTGGAGTATAAGTCTATCAAAGATTATGATTATGATGAGTTTTGTGAATGGATATGGATTTCTTGTAATTATATTCCGTTTATGTCGCTAGTTACAAAAAACGAATTTGAATATGCTGATGGTGGTTTAGGATGTGTAATTCCTATTAGAGAAGCAATTCTACGAGGGGCAACTGAAGTTGATGCCATTGTTTTAGAATCTGAAAGTATGGAGTATAATAAGGTACTAGGAAAAAACCCATTTTCATTATTGATAAATTTATTTGGGCACCTTTCTGATCAAATAGAGCGCAATGATATTACTATTGGTAAATTGGCTGCAAAAAATAGAGGTGTAAAACTCAATTTGTATTATACGCCCTCAAAATTAACCGAAAACTCTTTGATTTTCAACAAAAAACTCATGACATCATGGTGGCAACAAGGTTGGGATTACGCAAAAAACAGATGTAAACAAGGAAAATCTAATGAATTACGTTTGGATACTGATGCCCTACCATAATTCTCTAACTTCTTCTTTTAAAATCGATATGGCAGCATCACTAGGTGAATGGCGCTCCATCATTTCGGTTAAAAGTACTTCTCGAAGCTTATCTGCCGAATCGGTTTTTTCAGATAAATTAGCTTTTCGTATTAGTTGCACTGTTGCTGCTTTTGCTGTACTTATCACACTCCAACATTTTTCACTAACATATATTTGTTGTGTGAGGTTATGCTCCATTTCCTGCTGAATGCTTTGTATTAACAAAGCTTCGTAATCATCTTTATCAGAAGATGTTGGCTTAACTCTAAGTAATAATTTATTTGGAGAGATGCGTTCTAAAAAAAGAGTTAACCTTTCGTAGGCTTGAAGACGAAGTGGCATAGATGTAGTTTGTAGATCTTTCTTTAAAAGAAAACGTCTTCTACCGTCTTCATTTTCTGTATGGGTTTTAAAAAAATAGTAGGCGATTAATCCTGTAATTAATGCTGGTAGTGTAAATAAAAATAAATCTATTATTCTGCTAGAATCCATATTTGTTGGTTAATTATTTTTGGGCAATTAGTGTTTACCTCCCAAATATACACAATCTTTAAGATGTTGCATACCATCAAAAGGCACTGGTGTTTTGTTATACATATATGCTTTATCTAATTCTTTTGATAAATTATGATCATCTACATTCATTTCCACATCAGTCATTTTAAACTGACACGGATGCTCGTAACCTGCCGCATGGGTAATTTCTACCAATTCTTTTTTAAATGTCTTAAAATATTGTGCTAAACGCACAGACTTTAAAGTAGGGTCAATGCCATTTTGCAACCATGTACTCTGGGTAGCAATACCGGTAGGACAACGGTTGGTATGACAAATTTGTGCTTGTATACACCCAATGCTTAACATAGCTTCGCGCGCAACATTTATACAATCTACTCCCATTGCAAATGCCATAGCAGCTTTTGCAGGAAAGCCTAGTTTTCCACTACCAATAAACACCACCCTGTCGCATAACCCCTTAGATTTAAATAATTTATAAACGTCGGCAAACCCATATACCCATGGTAAAGATACATGATCTGCAAAACTTGGAGGCGCAGCTCCTGTACCACCTTCACCGCCATCAACAGTAATAAAATCGGGACCTTTTCCAGTTTTTAGCATAATATCTGCTAGCTCTTCCCATTGCTCTAGTTTTCCAATGGCAGCTTTAATACCAACAGGCAGTCCTGTATTTTCAGCAATAGCTTCAATAAAGTCTACCATCTCTGGTACAGTCGAAAATGCTTTGTGAGTAGGAGGGGAAAGCACATCTTTACCAACTTCAACACCACGTATTTCAGCTATTTCTTTAGATATCTTTTTACCTGGAAGCACACCACCTTTTCCTGGTTTTGCACCTTGAGAAAGTTTTATTTCAATAGCTCTAACATAAGGATTGTCTTCTACCAATTTCACCATTTTTTTCATGGAAAACCCGCCATCTTTAGAGCGTACACCAAAATAACCTGTCCCAAAATGAAATACCACATCACCGCCATTACAATGATAAGGAGACAAACCTCCTTCACCTGTATTATGATACGCATCTGCCATAGCAACACCCTTATTTAGTGATTCTACAGCTTTTGCAGATAATGACCCATAACTCATAGCAGAAACGTTGATTATAGAAGCAGGTCGATAAGGCTTCTTACGTTTGTTATAAGCCCCAATAACTTTGGCACATGGTAAAAATGTACTGTCTATAGCATGTGGATGCCCTTCTTTTATTTTAAAAGGCATCATCGCGTTGTTTATAAAGATATGCTGATGCGCGTAAATATCTCTGTCGGTACCAAATCCCTCATAATTGTTTTCCTTTTTAGCGGAAGCATATACCCAGCTGCGCTCAATACGATTAAATGGTAATTCCTCTCTATTATTGGCAACAAAATATTGGCGCATCTCTGGACCAATACTTTCTAGCATATATCGAATATGCCCCACTAAAGGAAAGTTATGAATAATAGTATGCTTTCTCTGAAAAATATCACGAATTGCGATTAAAACCAAAACAATAATAACCCATAACCACCAAGGAATACTGGACAAAACATTTAAAACTGAATCCATAGCATATATTTAAAAAAGAAGCTAAATATATTCAAAAATTAATTAAAAGGAATTGTTTATAATTATTGATAAATCTAACAGAATATACCACAAACAATGGTTATTTTCACATGTTGAAAAAGAGGAAACTTTGGAAGAATATTTAAATCAATTAAACAGCGCACAACGAGAGCCTACCATCCAGATAGAAGGCCCTATGATAGTAATTGCAGGCGCAGGTTCTGGAAAAACGAGAGTACTTACATACCGAATTGCTTATATGATGAGTAAAGGTATAGACCCCTTCAATATTTTATCCTTAACCTTTACCAATAAGGCAGCACGCGAAATGAAAGACCGTATCGCAGCTATCGTTGGTGCTAGTGAAGCCAAAAACTTGTGGATGGGAACATTTCATTCGGTATTTGCAAAAATTTTACGCATTGAAGCCGATAGATTAGGCTATCCAAGTAATTTTACTATTTATGACACTCAAGATTCCGATAGATTAATTGCCTCAATTATCAAAGAAATGAATCTTGATAAGGATATTTATAAATACAAACAGATTCGGTCCCGAATTTCTTCTTACAAAAACAGTTTGATAACGGTTCGCGCTTATTTTCAAAACCCTGAGCTGATTGAAGCCGATACCATGGCAAGAAGACCAAAAATGGGCGATATCTACAAAGCATATGTTGAGCGTTGTTTTAAGGCTGGGGCTATGGACTTTGATGATTTATTACTAAAAACGAATGAGTTGCTAACACGCTTTCCAGAAGTGTTGGCGAAATATCAGAATCGGTTTAAATATATCTTGGTGGATGAGTACCAAGACACCAACCATTCACAATATTTAATTGTTAGGGCATTATCTGATAAATTTCAAAATATTTGTGTTGTTGGTGATGACGCACAGAGTATTTATGCCTTTAGAGGTGCGAACATTAATAATATCTTAAATTTCCAAAAAGATTATGACGATGTTAAGGTATTCCGTTTGGAACAAAATTACCGTTCTACAAAAAACATTGTGAATGCGGCAAATTCTATCATTGACAAGAACCAAACGAAGCTTGAAAAAATAGTTTGGACAGCTAATGAAGAAGGCGCAAAAATAAAGGTAAACCGGTCTTTAACCGATGGCGATGAAGGCCGATATGTGGCCAGTACCATTTTTGAGACTAAAATGCAAGAGCACGTGCACAATAGTGATTTCGCGGTGTTGTATCGTACCAATGCACAGTCCCGTGCCATTGAAGATGCTTTGCGTAAGCGAGATATTAAATACCGTATTTATGGTGGTTTATCGTTTTACCAGCGTAAGGAAATTAAAGATGTATTATCCTATTTGCGCTTAGTGATTAATCCTGCGGATGAAGAGGCGTTAAAGCGCATCATCAATTTTCCACCACGTGGCATCGGGCAAACCACTGTAGATAAATTAGTAGTTGCCGCCAATGGATATGATAAACCTATTTTTGATGTTATAAAGAATTTAGATAGAGCAAATATTAATGTTAATTCTGGCACAAAAACAAAACTTGAAAATTTTGCGACGCTAATTGAAAGTTACCAAGTAATGAACCAAACTGCTGATGTTTTCGAGTTGGCAGAACACGTTACTAAAACTAGCGGTTTAATTAGGGAGTTTAATAAGGATGGTACGCCCGAAGGTGTCGCTAGAATGGAAAATATCGAAGAATTGCTAAACGGTATGAAAGATTTCGTGGAGGGCCAAAAAGAAATAGCCGATGCCACGGGGTCTTTAGCAGAATTTTTAGAAGATGTAGCTTTGGCAACAGATTTGGATAACGATAAGGGTGATAGCGACCATGTGGCATTAATGACTATTCATTTAGCTAAAGGATTAGAGTTTCCGTACGTGTTTATTGTAGGATTGGAAGAGGATTTGTTCCCAAGCGCTATGAGCATGAATACCCGTAGTGAACTAGAGGAGGAGCGACGTTTATTTTATGTAGCATTAACGAGAGCAGAAAAACAAGCCTATTTAACCTATGCTTTATCTCGTTACCGATGGGGAAAATTGATTGATGCAGAACCTAGCAGATTTATTGAAGAAATAGACGAACAGTATTTGGATATTGTTACACCAATCGAAGAGCGCCGCTATAACCCTATGCTAGATGCTAGTATTTTTGGCGATGTTCATCCTGAGGATGCTCGAAGGGTTGAACCAAAAGAGATCGCGTCACCAAATAAAATCAGGTATAAACCTGCTAAACAGTTCAAACCAAAAAAAGGAGCAACAAAAAAAGAACCTGAAAAGTTTAAAGTATCAACACCAAAAAATTTAAAACCTGTTTCTAAAACCACTAATGGGGCATCTAATTTGTTTGACAGCAAATTAGTAGTAGGAAACATTGTAAAGCATATTCGTTTTGGTAAAGGTGAAGTGCTTAAAATTGAAGGTAGCGGAGCAGATACTAAGGCTGAAATACAATTTGAGGCTGGTGGGAACAAAAAATTATTGCTACGTTTTGCGAAGTTAGAGGTGATTGGGTAATAGGCATTGATGTAATAGTAAATACAAGTAATGTTTATATTTTCTATTATATGCCCATACTACTTCATGTATTTCCCTTTTTTACTGCCTTCATACATCACGTATTTTACAAAACGCGATTCTAATTTAGCGTTGTACAGCTGTATTTTTCTAGAAGGGCGCAAGCCAACATGTTTTAAGGCATCTAAATTACTGGTTATAAACCAAGCATCGGTGCCTGGGTAGTTTTGTTTTAGGGTATCACCAATATCGGCGTACAATTTTTCCATATCGATATCCAAACGCTCGCCGTATGGTGGGTTAAATACCATATGCAGTTTTTCCTGTCCGCCTTTTTGGGTTTTAAAGAAATCTTCGTGTTTTATGGTAATAAAATCATCTAACTGCGCATTTGCCACATTTTCTTGAGCTTTACGTACGGCACTTGGTGCTTTATCATACCCAATAATTTGGTAATGAAAATCTCTGGTTTTCTTTAGCAGGGATTCCTCAATTTTTTCAAACAAATCTACATCCCAATCTTGCCAACGTTCAAAAGCAAATTCTTTTCGCATGAGGTTTGGTGGAATGTTACAGGCTATCATTGCCGCTTCAATAGGTATTGTGCCCGAGCCGCACATAGGATCCATAAAATCAGACTGTCCGTCCCAACCAGATAGCATAATTAATCCTGCTGCCAACACTTCGTTTATAGGTGCAATATTGGTGGCTAATTTATAACCACGTTTATGTAAGGATTCTCCTGAAGAATCTAAAGAAATGGTGCATTCTTTTCGGTCAATGCGTACATTTATTTTTAAATCGGGGAACTTTAAATCCACATTAGGGCGTTGGCCTGTATTTTCCCGAAAACGGTCTACAATAGCATCTTTTGTTTTTTGTGCAATAAAGAGCGAATGTGTAAACAAATCAGAATGTATGGTAGCATCTACCGCTAAAGAGCCTGTGGGTTTTAAGTAATTTTCCCAGGGCATGTTTTTTATGTTGTCGTACAAGTCTTTTTCATTATCAACCCTAAAAGTTTTTATGGGTTTAAGAATTTTTATAGCGGTACGCAATGCTAAATTTGCTTTGTACATAAACCCTTTGTCTCCTACAAATTCTACAACACGCACACCTTTTTTTACGTGCATCGCTCCGAGTTGTGTGAGTTCTTTTTCTAGCAATTCTTCAAAACCATAAAGGGTTTTGGCTACCATATTAAAATTTTCTCCCATAGTTTTCGCTCAATGAAATTATGTCCGATAAGATTGCAAAAATAGTGTAATTTTGCGGCAAATGAATGACCATAGCAAATAAGTGGGTTAGGGATTGCAGCGGCATCCTTTTAGTGTTGGTGGCTGAGGTGGTTACTTAGTTTATCGAAGTGTTCTCGAAGCCACCAATACTAAAAGATATAGCGTAAAGCCCGACCCGAAAGGGTAACCCCCAAAAGAATATATGACGGAAGATACAGCTAAATGGTTTAAATCGTGGTTTGATACGCGCTTTTACCATATTTTATACAGAGACAGGGATGCTACTGAGGCACAAGTATTTATGGATAATCTTACAAATTATTTAAATCTACCCGAGAATGGTACTATTTTAGATTTGGCTTGTGGTAAAGGCCGGCATTCGCGGTATTTGAACAAAATTGGATATGATGTAACTGGCATTGATTTAAGCACGAACAGTATTGCTTATGCGAAGCAATTTGAAAACCACAGGTTGCGTTTTGAGGTGCACGATATGTGCAAGCCTTACCCTAAAAAGTTTGATGCTGTATTTAATTTGTTTACAAGTTTCGGTTATTTTGAAAATGATGAAGACAACTTAAACACCATTAAAGCGATTAAAGCCGACTTGAAAGACACGGGTTTCGCGGTAATTGACTTTATGAATACAGAGCACGTAATTGCCAATTTGGTACCAGAAGACACTAAGACTGTGGATGGTATAACGTTTTACCAAAAGCGTTATGTTGCCAATGGGTATATTGTGAAGGATATTAGTTTTGAGGCGGATGGAAAAGTGTTTAATTTTCAGGAACGGGTAAAAGCATTTACTTTAGCAGATTTTGAAGTGCTATTTGAGGCGGCTGGTGTGCATTTACTTGATGTGTTTGGTGATTATAGATTGCAAAAGTATCATACAGCAACTTCAGACCGTTTGGTAATGATTTTTAAATAATCGATAATCGACATTTAAGTATTTCACTCTTGTGGAAACTAAACTAAATTGAATTAAAATTTTAATGAATAAATTTCTTTTTCCTGTTTACGCTGTTTTAATTGGTTTGGTGATTGCAAAACTTACCAAGAATAAAACCACTTGGAATACGAAGTTGTTACTTTCGTTTAGTGGTGCATTTTTATTGGCTTTAACCCTTTTTGAGCTGTTACCTGAAGTTTATAATCATTTAGATACCAAATTGACAGGGCTCTTTATTATGTGCGGCATTTTACTGCAGATTGTTTTAGAGCTATTCTCTAAAGGTGCAGAACACGGGCATGTACATGTGCATAACCACTCAACAGCCTTTCCGTGGCTATTGTTTATAAGTTTATGTATTCATAGTTTTTTAGAGGGCTTCCCCATACATGAGCATAATGATATGGTTTATGGTGTTTTAGTACATAAAATTCCAATTGCAGCTTTGGTAAGTATGTTTTTATTTAAATCGAAATTTAGTACTACTCAAATCATCACATTTTTAACGGTGTTTACTATAATGACACCTTTAGGAACGCTAATATCTAATACTGTTGATATTAATGAACAACTGGCACATATTATTAACGCAATTGTTATAGGTATCTTTTTCCATATCTCTACAACGATTTTGTTTGAAAGTGGAGAAGGACATAAATTTAATCTAAGCAAGTTTATTGCAATAATTTTAGGTGTTGGGATTGCGTATTTTATATAAAAAAAGCCTTTCCCTAACCCTTTCCAAAGGAAAGGGAATACTTTTGTGGAATAGAGATTAGATGTTTTTTTAACTAAAAAATAAAAGGTATTATAGGTTATAAAGAGTTTGAGTATTTCCTCCCCACTTGGGGAGGATTAAGGAGGGGCAGCTGTTATGTTTAGCAAAGAAGAATCTCGCATATTACGCCAAGAGTTTTGGACCAGTTTTGGGAAGTCCTTTCCCAGAAAATGGATTTTGTATAACACAAAATTGAAAGGTTTAAGTTTTAAATTTCATTTTGATACGAAACAAGCATTGGTAGCCTTGGATTTAGAAGACGATTTAGAACATCGCATTAAATACTGGGAAAAACTAGAAGCCTTAAAGTCTATTTTAATAGATGAATATTTACCCCACGCTATTTATGAAGAGGAGTGTTTTTTGGAAAACCACAAAGAGATTTCTAGAATTTATGTGCCCTTAGCGCAAAAAGTGTCCATTCATAATAAAAATACATGGCAAGATGTGATGGTATTCTTTAATGAGACGATGAATTTGTTCGAAGCATTTTTCGTCGAATACAAGGAGGTTATTGAGGGATGACAACTGATAAGTTTTCATTTGAAAAAAGGAAAGATTATAGAATCAACAATTTATTGCTGCGTTTCTAGTATATAAACTTATTCTAATTAAGAATTAGTTTAAACAATCACAAAGTATTAAAGCGTGTTAAAATGCCATTTTTAATTGGTAATAATCCGTATTTTTGCCCGAGCAAAAAAAGTGCAAATTGTTATGTTAGACAAACTCGCTAGAATTCTTTTTTCTACAAGACTTACCGCTGTTTTATTCATTGCTTTTGCTGCTGCTATGGCAACAGGAACGTTTATGGATGCAGGACAAGACACCTCACCAACACCATACACTAGAAATTTAATTTACAACGCTTGGTGGTTTGAGGCTATTATGGGGATGTTCGTTGTGAATTTTGTAGGTAATATTTTTAGGTTCAGGTTGTATAAAAAGGAAAAGTGGGCTACGTTTATTCTTCATATTTCATTCATTTTTATTTTGTTAGGTGCGTTTATTACGCGATATATAGGTTATGAAGGCATGATGGCCATTCGTGAAGGTGCTACGGAAAATCAATTTTTATCACAGAAAACATACCTCACGGGTAGGATTTTTGGTGACTATAAAATAAACGGTGTGAGCCAAATGCGTACCATAGAGGAAGAAGTTGATTTTTCTCCCAGATTGAATAATAGCTTAAAAATTGAAACAGAATATGGCGGACAGCCTGTAACCATTGAGTTAGAGAAATTTATTGCAGGAGCGGAGGAAGATATTATTCCAGACGAGAATGGGGAATCCTACCTAAAATTAGTAGAAGCTGGGACAAACGGGCCTCATAATCACTTTTTAAAAGTAGGGCAGGTGGCGAGCATTCATAATGTTTTGTTTGCATTAAATAAACCTACAGACGGGGCAGTTAACATTACGTTTCAGGGCGATTCGTTAAGTATCAAATCGCCGTTTGAAGGTGAATATATGACCATGGCAACAAGGGCACAGGGTAAATTGGTTAAAGATAGCATACAGCCTTTATATTTACGTTCTCGGTACGTTATTGGCAATATGCAGTTGGTATTCCCGAAACCTGTGGTGAAAGGCGTTTTTGATATAGTTCAAAAATCAAAAATCCTAAAAAATGATGATGATGGGCTAGTCTTAAAAGTAACTTCTAATGGAGAAACCAAACTTGTAGGTGTATTAGGAGGTAAGGGAACTGATAGAAATTTTAAGGAAGTAAATGTAGGTGGTTTGGAGATTGCCTTAAAATATGGTTCTAAAGTACTTGAACTGCCATTTGCATTAAAATTGAATGATTTTGAAGCCGAAAAATATCCTGGTTCTGAAGTAAATTCAGCTTATTCCAGTGAAGTTACCGTGGTTGATGAGCAAGAAGGAAGTTTTGACTATAAAATATTTATGAATAACATTTTGGACCATCGTGGATATCGCTTCTTTCAGGCGAGTTATGATCCAGATGAAAAAGGGACGGTGCTTTCTGTAAACCATGACTATTGGGGTACTTTAATTACATACATTGGCTATATTATGCTGTATTTCGGACTCATGGCGATTATGTTTAGTAAAGGTTCCCGCTTTAGTGATTTAAAAGAGTATTTAGAAAAGGTAAAAGCCAAAAAAGGAAAATTATTAACTGTTTTTCTATTATGTTTTAGTTTGTTTGGTATTGCTCAGGAAACACAACATACACCAGATGACGGTCATGATCATGGGCATAAATTTGAAAAGCCTACTAAAGCACAAATTGATTCGGTCTTAAAAGCGAATATCACACCAAAAACACATGCTGATAAATTTGGGCATTTGGTAATTCAGGATATAAGCGGCCGTATGATGCCGGTAAACACCTATGCTTCTGAATTATTACGAAAACTAAGTAAAAGTGATTCGTATGAGGATTTTGATGCAAACCAAGTGTTTTTATCCATGCAAGAGAGCCCAAGGTTATGGTACAGCGTGCCAATTATATATTTGCGGCCTAAGGAAACGGATTCTTTACGAAATATTATTGGTGTTTCTAAAGAAGGTAAGCACTTTGCATTAGTGGATTTTTTAAACGAAGATGGGTCTTATAAATTATCACCATATTTGAATGATGCCTATAATACTCAAGTGCCCAATGGATATCAAAAAAAATTAAAGGAAACGCACGAGCGTGTTTCGCTATTATCTAACACTATTGAAGGGCTTTCGTTAAAAATATTCCCAATTCCAGATGATGAAAATAACAAGTGGATTTCAAATTATGAATACCGCCTAGATCCTACTGTTGTTAAAGATTCGCTTTACAATAACTTTGTGAAAAACGGATTTTCAACCTATTTGTTTACGTTGAATAATGCCAAACAATCTGGGGATTATTCTCAAGCCAATAAATTATTAGAAGCTTTTAAGAAAACACAGCATAAATATGGTGCTGAGGTGATGCTTAGTGATAAAAAGGTTAAAACCGAAGTACTATATAACAAGTATGATATTTTTAAAAAGCTTTACAAATGGTTTATGTATGCTGGAAGTTTGATGTTCGTGTTTTTAATAATTCAAATTTTTAATAGTAAAAACAGATTTGTTAATATCTCGGTAAATGTGTTTAAGTTCATCATTCTTGGGTTGTTCTTATTACATACAGCAGGTTTAATTGTGCGTTGGTATATCTCTGGTCACGCACCTTGGAGTGATGCTTACGAATCTATGATATATGTAGCTTGGGCTACGATGTTTTTTGGACTGGCATTTGGAAGAAAAAGTGATTTAACTATTGCTTCCACAGCATTTGTAACGTCTATGATTTTAATGATAGCCCATTGGAATTGGATGGACCCTGCAATTGCAAACCTACAACCTGTATTAAATAGCTATTGGTTAATGATTCACGTTGCTGTTATTGTAGCAAGTTACGGACCCTTCACTTTAGGAATGATTTTAGGGGTTGTGGCACTCATTCTAATGGCCTTCACAACAAATAAGAACAAAAAAGTTATGGGGCTTAACATTCAAGAATTAACCATAATTAATGAATTGGCACTTACCGTTGGCTTAGTAATGCTTACCATTGGAAACTTTCTTGGAGGCATGTGGGCGAATGAAAGTTGGGGGCGCTATTGGGGCTGGGACCCCAAAGAAACATGGGCGCTTATTAGTATTATGGTATACGCCTTTGTAATACATATGAGATTAGTTCCTGGGCTTCGTGGGCGTTGGTTTTATAACTTAATGTCTATTGTGGCTTTTGGAAGTATTTTAATGACCTACTTTGGTGTAAATTTCTACTTAGCTGGATTGCATTCTTACGCCAGTGGCGATCAAATAGTTAGTTTGAAATTTATTGCAATTGCTTGTGTGTGTATCGCGATTTTAGGGTTTTTTGGGTATCGGGGCTACGCAAGGTATTATAAAAAGTAATTGCTTTAATTCAATTTAAGTGAGATATAACTAGGGGTAAAAAAGTCTCTAGGCTTTTTGGCCACCGTTAAGGCAACCAAATTAATTTATTGGATTTTGCGGATAATTATGTGAATCTAACTTCTAATTCACATCATATAAGTTAATTTTTCTCTTTTTAGAATGTCGCATTTTGCGGCTAAACTCATAATTTTGTTCAGAACAAAAATTAAACATGGGTATGCAATTATTTAAAGAATTTAAGGAGTTTGCTGTAAAAGGTAATATGATGGATATGGCTATCGGTATAATTATCGGAGCCGCATTTAACAAGGTTATAGATGTATTGGTAAAAAAGGTGATGTTGCCACCACTATCGCTTCTTACTGACGGTGTGCATTTTCAAAATAGAAAAATCATTTTAAAGGAGGCGGCTATAGCTGCTGATGGCTCTATACTTACAGAAGAAATAGCTATTGGTTACGGTGCTTTAGGTGAAGCGTTTTTAGACTTTATTATTATTGGTTTCACAGTGTTTATTGTTGTTAAATTCATGAATCGCCTTAAAAAGAAAGCACAGGACACGAAGGATACTACTGTAACAACACCAAAGGACATCGAATTATTGGATAAGCTTACGCAGCTTATGGAAGAGCAAAATGCACTCCTAAAATCAAAATAAAAAAAATATCCTTTTGAGTGATATTAGGATTTCTAGATAACTTCCAGCTTTTTACCAACCTTAACAAAAGCATCAATGGCTTTTTGTATATGCGCCTTATTATGAGCTGCAGACAACTGTACGCGTATTCTGGCTTTTCCTTTAGGTACAACAGGATAGAAGAATCCAATAACGTAAATACCTTCGTCTAAAAGCATTTTGGCAAAAGTTTGTGCAAGATTTGCATCGTAAAGCATAATTGGAACAATAGGGTGAATCCCTGGAATAATATCAAACCCAGCTTTGGTCATTTCGGTTCTAAAAAATTTGGTATTGTCTTCCAATTTGTCTCTTAAGGACGTGTCCTCCGCGATAAGGTCAAATACTTTTAACGTAGCACCAACAATAGCAGGTGCAAGGGTGTTAGAGAATAAGTAAGGTCTTGAATGTTGTCTTAAGATATCAACAATTTCTTTTCTAGCAGCAGTAAAACCACCAGATGCACCACCAAGAGCTTTCCCATAGGTTCCCGTAATAATGTCTACACGATCCATAACATTATGGTATTCGTGCACGCCTCTACCAGTTTTACCAATAAAACCTGTAGAATGGCATTCATCAATCATTACTAAAGCCTCATATTTATCAGCTAAGTCACAAATTTTATCTAACGGTGCGATTTTCCCGTCCATGGAAAATGAGCCATCGGTAACAATTAATTTTCTCCTTGCAGAAGACGCAGCTTTAAGTTGCGCTTCTAAATCAACCATGTCACAATTCTTATATCTAAAGCGCTGTGCTTTACACAAGCGAACACCATCTATGATAGAAGCATGATTTAATTCGTCGGAAATAATGGCATCTTCTTTTGAGAGAATAGGCTCAAACAAACCACCATTGGCATCAAAAGCGGCAGCGTATAAAATACAATCTTCCATACCTAGAAACTCTGCAGTTTTTCGTTCCAGCTCTTTGTGTATATCTTGTGTACCACAGATAAACCTCACAGAGGATAAGCCAAAGCCATGAGTATTCAATGTATCAATTCCGGCTTTAATAACGTCATCATTAGATGATAGCCCCAAATAATTATTTGCGCAGAAGTTTAATACGTCAAGATTGGTCAAAGTATCTATTTCTGCGCCTTGTTTTGAAGTGATAACACGCTCATTTTTATATAAACCACTTTCTTTAATGGTGTTTAAATCTGCTTTAAATTGTTCTTTTATAGCTCCGTACATAGCTTATGCGTTTTCAGTTTTATATTTTTCTTTTAAATTTTCTATCATGGCTTTGGTCATTGCTTTTAAGTCGTATTTCGGACTCCAATTCCAGTCTGTTCTAGCTTCTTTATCATCTATACTATCAGGCCATGAATCGGCGATACCTTGCCTAAAATCAGGTTTATATACCATTTTAAAGTTAGGAAAAATTTCAGATATGGCTTGCTTTAATTCGTAAGGATTAAAACTCATACTAGCAAGATTGTAAGACGTACGTGTTTTAATTTGTTCTATAGGTGCATCCATCAATTCAATAGTAGCACGAATAGCATCATCCATATAAATCATAGGTAAGCTAGAAGTCTCATTTAAAAAGCAAACATATGTTTCTTCTTTTATAGCATAATGGTAGGCATCAACTGCATAATCTGTAGTACCGCCACCAGGAGCGGTTTGGTAACCAATAACACCTGGATATCGTAAAGAGCGGACATCTAAATCATACTTCAAAAAGTAATAATTAGCCCAATGTTCTCCGGCGGCTTTACTCATGCCATACACTGTAGTAGGGGTTAAAAAGAAATCTTGTGGTGTATCCTTTTTTGGGGCGTTTTCACCATAAACTGCAATGGAACTTGGAAAAAACACTTTGCTTATTTTATTTAACCGTGCTACCTCTAAAACGTTTAGCAATGTTTTATTGTTTATATCCCAAGTTTTAAGTGGTTGTTTTTCGCCTTTGGCAGATAGAATTGCCGCCATATGATAGATTTGTGTAATACTATGTTCTTGAACAACATATTGAATGCTATTAAAATCAGTAGCATCTAAAAACTCAAAGTTACCTTGAAAAGAGGCATTGAATTTTATATCTGTCGCAATGATATTTTCAACGCCGTATTTCTCTTGTAATGTGTTCGTCAATACAGAACCCAATTGTCCATTGGCTCCTGTAATTAATATCTTTTCATTCATTTTAATAGAAATATGCTTAGTACTAAATTACTAATATCTTAGTAAACACAATTAAAAAAACTGTTAATAGCACATAAAAAAGTGTTTTATTCTGTAAATATTATAATTTAAACATATATTTGCTTTTGTTATGAATATTTTTATACTTCTTAAGTGATTTTTACTGGAAATGGAGCGATTAGATGATATTGATCTTAAAATACTAAGAATCCTTCAAAAGGATGCAAAAAAAACAACCAAAGATATTGCCAAAGTGCTGCATCTTACTGCAAGTCCCGTCTACGAACGTATTAGGCGTTTGGAGAAAAAGGGATATATTAAAAAATATGTTGCACTAATTGATAAAAAACTGATTAATTGTCCCGTAACAGCTATTTGTATGGTATCACTGCGCTATCATGATGAAGGTTTTATTGATAAATTTGATAGGCAAATTAAGAGTTTACTTGAAGTTCAGGAATGTTACCACATGGCTGGTAAGGTGGATTTCGTTTTAAAAATAAATCTTGGAAGTCTTGAGGAATATCATGAGTTTGTACGGTTGAAACTTTCTAAAATTGAAAATATTGGTGTTTTAGAAAGTTACTTCGTTTTAAAAGAGATAAAAACTACCACCGAATACCATTTTTAAGTTTATTGCGGGGATACTTTCTTGAAATCTTCTGATATTTTTTCAAAGAAAATCTCCTTAAAATCATTTATAACCTTATCGGCTTTAGAGTAATCCTGATTTTTAGAGTGAAAACTATCATAACCAACACAGTAGATTCCTGCTGATTTTGCTGCTGCAATACCATTGGTAGAATCTTCAATTACTATGCATTCATTTCTGCCATATCCAGAGGCTTCTGCAGCTTTTTCAAAAATTTCAGGATGTGGTTTAGATTGTTTCAAGTCAGCGCCACTTAATTTCGTTTTAAAATATTGGTTTAAGTCAAAACGCTCAAAAATCATATTTATACCACTCATGGAAGCTGATGACCCTAAAATTAGTGTCAACCCATTTTCATAATAATTTTTAATTAGGTCTAAAACCCCATCAATTAATGCTAAATCAGAATTTGTATTAAAAAACTGTTTATAATGCTTGCGTTTTAGGGTCACTAAAGTCTCGGGAGTTTCTTTTAAACTAAAATGATCACAAAGTCTTCTGCAAATATTTAAAGTAGATTGTCCAGTGAAAGATTCATACATCTCATTACTTACCTCAATTCCTACTTCGTCGAACATATCAAGATAGGCTTTACGGTGCATAGGTTCACTATCAATAATCACCCCATCCATGTCGAAAATAACTGCTTTTAGCATGTAAAATGTTTATCGCGAAGATATGACATTATGCGATTTTACTTTATTTCACACAAAAAAATGTTTAGATTTATTTTGTAGTATGCAAGACCAACTAAATAGAACCCTAAAAATAAAAGCAGTTCCGAAACGTATTGTTTCATTAGTACCAAGTCAAACAGAATTGTTGTGCGATTTAGGTTTAAAGGAAAATATTGTAGGGGTTACCAAATTTTGTGTCCACCCTAATAATATAGGATTAAACGCCACTATTGTCGGTGGTACAAAGCTCGTGCATATTGATAGAATAAAAGCGTTGCAACCAGACATTATTCTTTGTAATAAGGAGGAAAACACAAAGAACATTGTTGAAGCATGTGAAAAAGTATGTGAAGTTCACGTTTCTAATATTTTTACTTTAGAAGATAGTTTTGAACTTATAGCACAATATGGAATGTTGTTTAATGTAGAAGAGAAATCTGCAAATTTAATTGCTGAACTAAAAACTGAATTTAACAGTTTCAAAACATTCATACAGGAAAAGAACAGCTTGAAAACCTTATATTTTATTTGGAGATTGCCTTGGATGGTGGTTGGCAAACATACTTTTGTGGATTATTTGTTACAATTAAACAAATTTAAAAATGGCATGGAGGAAATACGTTATCCTGAAATTAGCTTAAAAAAAGATAACACTATAGAACTTGTGCTGTTATCCAGTGAGCCATATCCATTTACTGAAACGCATAAAAAAGAGCTAAAAAAATACTACCCAAAAGCAAGAATACTTTTAGTGGATGGGGAAATGTTTTCCTGGTACGGATCTAGATTAACAAAAGCCTTCGGCTATTTTAAACAGCTCCATGAACATCTTTAGAAAATTCAACCTTACTCATATCGTCTACAAAGTTTGATATGCGCTTTTCAATTTCCTTTAAATTAATAATCTTTTTGTTGTTGACCTTAATTTTGCCAACCTTACAGAAATGTGGACTCATAATCTTCTCTTTACTATAAATTACGAGCATTTACTTGATTTGGATGTAATGGTAACGTTAAATAAACGCTAAATGTCACATAGCCGTACGATGATAATCTCTAGTAAGATATTTTAACTTATTTAACTTGTTAAGAAGTTTTATGGCTTTATACTCGGAAACATCACTCAATGAAGCATCCGTTTGCCTAAAATTATAAGCTTCTTCAATTAGTTTCTTATACTTTTTATTGAGTTTAACTTGATGCTCTTGAATAGAATCTTCTTTTTTCATCTTGATGGTTAACGAGAGTAAGGCAATATAAATTATTTTTTGTTGAATAAAAAATGTATTGGATTGAACGCTTATAAAAATTTATATAAAAGCATAATTTTTTGTTAATAATGTAATGTATAATAATGTAATTTATCAATTTTATAACTAATTTAATATTTACTTGTGTGTTTTTTAATGAAACATTTACCAAAACTCTTCTTTTTTCTATTGATTACAATTGCATCATACGGGCAAACTCCTGAAGTTAATAATTGTAAATGCTGTACTGAAGCCCATGCTGAATTTGATTTTTGGATTGGCAATTGGTCGGTAACAAATCCTGATGGGTCTTTGGCAGGTACTAACGTCATTGAGAAAATTCAGGACAACTGCATTTTAAGAGAGAATTGGACTAGTGCTAAAGGTAAATATACCGGTACTAGTAATAATTTCTATAACCTAGCTAAAAAGCGTTGGGAGCAAATATGGATTGATAATCAAGGTGGGAGTTTACACTTAAAAGGAAATAGGGTGGGTAACCAAATGATTTTAAAGACTGATGTAGCCAAAAACGCAAAAGGCGAATCTTACTATCATAAAGTGACTTGGACATTAAATAACGATGGCTCTGTGCACCAATATTGGGAGACAGTTACAAACGACACATTAAAAACAGTAGCATTTGACGGCTTGTACAAAAAAACCGAATAATAAAAGTAAAGTTCCCTGTTGATCTGAACTTGTTATAGTTTTTGAAAGAACATCGGAATGACACTCAATTAGAATTTAATTATCCTGAAGCGCGAAAACACGTTTTAATAAATCTGTAGTTCTAGAGCCAATTTTAGTTCTAATCTCTTTTTCTTCCACTGCAATCATGGTATAAACACCTTTTAGGGCTTCGTTTGTAACGTAGTCTGTCAAATCTGGATTTACATCATTTGTAAAAGGAAGAGTGTTGTATTTGTTAATCAAATTATTCCAAATGTCATCGGCGCCAACTTTATTAAAGGAGTTTTTAATTACTGGATTAAATTTATCGTAAAGTGCAGTTTGTGTTTTTACCGTTAAATATTGGGTAGCGGCATCGTCATTACCCAGCAAAATATTTTTAGCATCGTTAAACGTAATACCTTTTACAGCATTTACAAAAATTGGCGTTGCTTCTTTTACAGCGTCCTCAGCGGCTCTATTTAATACCTTTAAACCTTCGTCGGCTAATTTGCTCAAACCAATATCTCTCAATGCTTTATCTACTTTTCTTAGCTCTTCGGGCAAAAGAATTTTAACCAATTCATTTTTATAGAATCCATCTTTTTGGGTGAGTTTGGTTACTTGCTTATCTATTCCAAAATCTAAGGCTTGTCGCAAACCTGAGCTTATTTCAGTATTTGTAAGCACACCGCCTTGAGGTAATTGATCTATTACACCTTGCAGTTCAGCACACGCCATTACGTTGAAAATTAAAAAAACAGAAAGAATTTTTCGTATCATGATATTTGGGTTTTGTGCTTCAAAGATACATTTCTGTATTAAAAGAAGATAAAGACATCCAATATAAAGTTAGAACCTTCTCCAGTAAAGACTGAATTCACGCTTCAATTAATTAGACTATTATTTGGTAATGAGGTTCTAATGGAAAATTAAGAAAAAATTACAGTCTTGTTATTATAAACCATTACTTTTCGTTCGGAATGTAACTTTATGGCATTGGCTAGAACAATTTTTTCTAGGTCTCTACCCTTTGCTATAAGGTCTTTTATGGTATAGGCATGGGTAACTCTAGAGACGTCTTGTTCTATAATTGGACCTGCATCTAATTCCTCAGTAACATAATGGCTTGTGGCCCCTATAATTTTCACACCACGTTCATAGGCAGAGTGGTAGGGTTTGGCGCCAACAAATGCAGGAAGGAACGAATGGTGAATATTTATAATTTTATTGGGATACTTATCGATGAGTTTAGAAGATACTATTTGCATGTATCGTGCTAAAACGATAAAGTCAATGCTATTTGATTCCAGCAATTCTAACTGTTTTTTCTCTGCGTTGTCCTTGGTGTCTTGAGTAACGGGAATATGATAAAATGGAATATTAAAGCTATCTGCGATAGGCTTTAAATCAATATGGTTGCTAATAATAAATGCGATCTGCAAATTGAGTTCACCTGAATTATATCGTCCTAAAATATCGTATAAACAATGGTCGTACTTCGAAATAAATAAAGCCATTTTAGGTTTTTTATCCGAAGAATAAATACGCCACTTCATTTCAAATATATCGGCCAACTCTTTTTTAAAACACGTTTTGAAGATATCGGTAGAAAAGTCGTCATTCAAAAATTCACTCTCAATGCGCATAAAGAAAATATCTTGTTGTCTATCCACATGCTGGTCTAGATATACAATATTGCCATTTTTTTTCGCTATGAAATTGGTAACGGAGGCCACTATATTTGGACGATCTTTACAATGAATTAAAATAATTATTTTCTTCATGAGGCGTTATTTAGCGCCTCAAAAATAAATAAAAACAAATTCGAGACTAGTTTTCAAATAAATTTTGCAATATGTATCTTAAACTCTTGTTTTTTTTGAATTATCCGTAAATTGCGGTGAATAAACTAATTATTTTTCAATAATGAATCAGCAAACGCCCTATAAACCAAAGCATAAAATAAGAGTTGTTACAGCAGCATCACTTTTTGATGGTCACGATGCCTCCATAAATATTATGCGTCGTATTATTCAAGCTACTGGTGTGGAAGTGATTCATTTAGGGCATGATAGGAGTGTTGAGGAAGTTGTAAATACTGCAATTCAAGAAGATGTTAACGCGATATGTTTAACCTCTTATCAAGGCGGACATAACGAGTATTTTAAGTACATGTTTGATCTTCTGAAAGAAAAAGGTGCGGATCATATTAAAATTTTTGGCGGTGGCGGTGGTGTTATTTTACCATCTGAAATCAAGGATTTGATGGATCATGGTATCACCCGTATTTATTCTCCAGATGATGGTAGGGAAATGGGATTACAGGGTATGATAAATGATTTGGTTGAAAAGTCTGATTTCGCAATTGGTGATGAATTAAATGTTGAAATTGAAAATCTTAATAAAAAGGATAACAAGGACATTGCAAGAGTTATATCTTCTGCTGAAAACTTTCCTGATGTAGCAAAAAGTACATTGGCTAAAATTAAATCAAAGAATGAAAATTCTAATATCCCTGTTTTAGGAATTACAGGAACCGGTGGTGCTGGAAAGTCGAGTTTAGTTGATGAATTAGTACGACGATTTTTAACTGATTTCCCAGAAAAAACCGTTGGTATTATTTCTGTTGATCCATCGAAACGAAAAACAGGAGGTGCTTTATTAGGGGATAGAATCAGAATGAATTCCATCAATAACTCAAGAGTTTATATGCGTAGTTTGGCTACACGTCAATCTAATTTGGCATTATCTAAACATGTAAACGAAGCTGTTGAAGTTTTAAAAGCAGCGGAATTTGATTTAATAATATTGGAAACTTCAGGGATAGGGCAGAGTGATACCGAAATTATTGAACATTCTAATGTGTCACTATATGTAATGACTCCAGAATTTGGAGCTGCTACGCAACTAGAAAAAATTGATATGCTAGATTTTGCAGACATTGTAGCAATAAATAAGTTTGATAAACGTGGCGCGCTAGACGCATTGCGAGACGTTAAAAAACAGTACATGCGCAATAATAATCTTTGGGATACACCTCAAGATGAATTACCAGTATTTGGCACCATTGCTTCCCAGTTTAATGACCCAGGGATGAATACACTCTATAAAGCGGTTATGAACACACTGGTTGAAAAAGCCAATGCGAATTTAAAATCCTCATTTTCTATTTCGGAAGAAATGAGTGAAAAAATATTTGTTATTCCTCCATCCAGAACACGTTATCTTTCTGAAATAGCGGAAAGCAACAGGGCGTACAATAAAAATGTGGATGAACAGGTAGAAGTTGCCCAAAAGTTGTTTGGTATTTTTAAAACGATGTGTTCTGTTGTTAACGTGTCATCAAGGGCAATCGAGAAGTCTTTTTTAGTAAAAACAGGTTTAAATACTGATGAAATCTTAGATAAAGTTCACAAAGACGACCAACACTTTTTAGAGTTATTAATCGCTGAATTTGATAAAGTAAAAATGAATCTCAATCCGCACAATTGGGAATTATTAATACATTGGGAAGACAAAGTAAATACATACAAAAATCCCATCTATAGTTTTAAAGTAAGAGATAAGGAGATAAAAATTAATACACATACTGAATCTTTATCGCATACCCAGATTCCTAAAGTGGCGCTCCCAAAATACACAGCGTGGGGTGATATTTTAAGATGGTGTTTACAAGAAAATGTACCTGGGGAGTTTCCTTATACTGCGGGGCTATATCCTTTTAAGCGTACTGGGGAGGATCCTGCCCGAATGTTTGCTGGTGAAGGTGGTCCAGAACGCACAAACAAACGTTTTCATTACGTGAGTGCAGGTATGCCAGCAAAACGCTTATCTACAGCTTTTGACAGTGTAACGCTTTATGGTAACGACCCAGATATGCGTCCAGACATATATGGGAAAATAGGAAATGCAGGTGTATCCATATGTTGTTTAGATGATGCCAAAAAGCTCTACTCGGGCTTTAATTTAGCAGATCCAATGACCTCGGTAAGTATGACGATTAATGGTCCAGCACCTATGCTACTAGGGTTTTTTATGAACGCAGCCATCGATCAACAGTGTGAGATTTATATCAAAGAGCACGGGTTGGAGAAAGAAGTAGAATCCAAAATTCAAAATATTTATAAAAACAAGGAACGTCCTAGATACAATGGTGAATTACCGGAAGGAAATGATGGTTTAGGCTTAATGCTTTTAGGGGTTACTGGAGATCAAGTACTTCCAAAAGCGGTGTATGATAAAATCAAAAAAAGTACCATCGCTCAAGTTAGAGGAACTGTTCAAGCCGATATATTAAAAGAAGACCAAGCACAAAATACCTGTATTTTTTCTACCGAGTTTGCGTTGCGCTTAATGGGCGATGTCCAGGAATATTTTATCGAAAATAACATTAGAAACTTTTATTCTGTTTCCATTTCAGGGTATCATATTGCTGAAGCAGGGGCCAACCCAATTACACAATTGGCATTAACCTTATCCAACGGTTTTACGTATGTAGAATACTATTTAAGCAGAGGCATGGATATTAATAAATTTGGGCCTAATTTGTCTTTCTTTTTCTCAAATGGTATCGATCCTGAATATGCCGTTATTGGTCGTGTTGCTAGAAAAATATGGGCTAAAGCGCTGAAAGATAAATATGGTGCAAATCCTAGAGCGCAAATGTTGAAGTATCATATACAAACTTCTGGACGCAGCTTACACGCTCAAGAAATTGATTTTAATGATATAAGAACAACGCTTCAAGCGCTTTACGCCATTTATGATAATTGTAATTCATTGCACACCAATGCTTATGATGAAGCCATAACTACACCAACGGAGGAATCGGTTCGTCGTGCTATGGCTATTCAACTGATTATTAATAAAGAGTTAGGATTAGCTAAAAACGAAAACCCAATACAAGGCGCATTTATTATTGAAGAATTAACCGATTTGGTAGAAGAAGCGGTATTATTGGAATTTGATAGAATTACGGAACGTGGCGGTGTTTTAGGTGCTATGGAAACTATGTATCAACGCAGTAAAATACAAGAGGAAAGCCTGTATTACGAAACCTTGAAGCACAATGGAAAATTTCCAATAATTGGTGTAAATACATTTTTAAGCAGTAAAGGGTCTCCAACAATTTTACCTCTGGAAGTAATACGAGCCACGGAGGAAGAAAAGCAACTTCAAATTAAAACCTTAGAAAATCTTCATGATAGGAATAATACAGAATCGTTACTCAAAACCCTGCAACAAACTGCCATAAATAATGAAAACCTATTTGAAGCATTGATGGAAGTTTGTAAAGTCTGCTCTTTGGGTCAAATTACAAAAACACTGTTTGAAGTAGGCGGACAATATCGAAGAAATATGTAGTTTCTAAGCAACCATTGCTGCGTTTCAACATCTAATGATATAAATGTAATTGTAATGAGGTATTTAGTCTTTGTGTTTTTTGGGGTTGCTATATTTAGTTGTGTATCAGATGAGGCTAATCCATTAAATGAAATTGGGGTTTTAGGAAAGTGGCAACTTATAGAGCAGCTATCAGACCCCGGCGATGGTAGTGGCACATTTCAACCTCTAGATAGTCAAAGAACTATAGAGTTTTTTAGTGATGGCAGTGTGACAATGAATGGAAAGCTCTGTGTGATGTCTACTGCTGTAGGAGATGTGGAAATGGGAACATACCAAATAACAAGTAACCCCAAAGCAGATACTACCTATGATGGCGAAATTATACCCAATACATGCAACTCTCGTTCTGTAAAGTTATATTTTGATTTACCCTTAAACGGTGATTTAATTTTGTGGTACCAGTGTATTGAATCTTGCGGGCAAAAGTTCGTAAAATTAGATTAGAGTGTTAACATCCAATGATGTTGTAACTTTTTAAATTTCTTTAGTTCTCGTCTTAAAACAGGTAAAAAGTCTTTTCCGTTGCTGTTGCTTTTTTCTAAACGATATGAGTTTTTATAAAGCATGTTAGTCAATCTTCTCAAAGACGCCACATGCCTGTGTTTACGATCTGAATAACGCTCGCGTTCTGCATTTTCAATTTCTGGTGCTAATGAAACAGACTGCTGTACAATATCACCAGAAAAGTAAATATTGATGTCTTCAGAACCATCATCATTCAAAGAAGATAGGTCTTGATTTAAATATGAAGAAATGCTTTGAGACAATGCAAAAATCTCAATGGCTTTTTGATAAATCGGCAATTCCGATAGATTTACTGGGGTATTATGCATTTTATTTATTTTCATTAGCAATTACACCAAAATTAGTCACTAGGATTGAGATTCAACTTTAATATTTAAAGTAAAAGTGTATATTTGCTTTAATTGTTATGTTTTATTGGTTAAATATCTTTAAATGCACATTGACACTCTTAATAAAAAGATTTTAAAGTGTTTACAAGAAAACGCTAGACAGTCCAACGCTGAAATTGGAAGGCAAGTTGGTATAAGTTCGCCAGCCGTATCTGAACGTATTAAAAAAATGGAAGATATGGGAATTATTGAAGGCTATAAAGCGCTTGTTTCTCCATTTGAAATTGGCTATCAGCTAAGAGCAATTATTACGCTAAGGGCATTTATGGGAAAATTAAAACCATTTTTGGATAAAGTAAAATCTCTTGATGAAGTTGTTAATTGTTACAGAATAACAGGAGATGAAAATATTGTGATGGAAGTTGTGCTAAAAGATAATAAGCACTTGGAGTCATTTATTGATAACTTAATCATTTATGGCGAATCTAAAACACAAATTGTGCTGTCCAGAGTCGTTAAGCAAAAGGAAATCATTCCAATTAAATAATGAGTTGTTTTTAAAACCCCGATTACTATAGGGAATACTCTGAATACCTGAAAATCAACTAATGCGCCAAGGTGGATTTTTTCTATTTTCACCTGCTTTGTATAAGATGATAAGATTTCCATCTAAATCTCTTAAATGAGCTTCTCGCCATAACCATGGTTTATTTTCTGGTAAACGTTCAAAACTGATACCCTTTGCTTGAAGTTGAGCAACTAAGTCGTCTAAATTGGTATCTTCAAAATAAATGGTAATACCAGTTCCTCTATATAATTCTTCTACGTGATGGATTGAAAAGGTGCTATTGCCGTTTGTACATTCAAAACGTGCATATTTTGGTAATGTTTTAACTATTAATTTTAAGCCCAGTGTTTCATAAAAATCAATAGCTTTCTCAACATCTAAAGAAGGCACAGTAATTTGATTCAAATCCATAATTTAAAGAGCTAGAGTTGTTTCAATATGTTCTGCAATCTGTTTTGCATGTATTCGGCTGTTCTCAATAAACCATTTGTGCGTTTCCATACCGCCACAAATTACACCAGCGAGATACACACCTTTAATATTGGTTTCCATGGTTTTATCGTTATAAACGGGGAGGCGCTTTTCATCAATAGATTGCTTAACCCCTAGTTGATTTAGCAATTCAAAATTAGGTTTATAACCTGTGAGGGCTATTACAAAATCATTAGGAATAGTTTTTATGCCCTCGGGAGATGTGAAGGTTACTTCATTTTCTTTTATTTCGGAAATTTCAGCGTTAAAATAGGCTTTTATACTGCCTTCTTCAATGCGATTTATTATATCGGGTCGTACCCAATATTTTACACGCTTTCCAATGCCTTCACCCCGGATAATCATCGTAACATTGCCGCCCTTTCTATAAATTTCTAATGCAGCATCCACAGAAGAGTTACTTGCTCCAACTACTACAACATCCTGCATGGCGTAAGGATGTGCTTCCTTATAATAATGTGTTACTTTTGGCAAATCTTCACCTGGTACATTTAGTAAGTTAGGAATATCATAAAAACCTGTGGCTAAAATAATGTTTTGGGTTTCATAACTGTTTTTGTCTGTTGCAACTTTAAAATGAGCACCAACTTTAGAAATGGCTTCGACAGTTTCAAAGAGGTTAATATTAATATGGTTTGAAGTTGCAACACGACGGTAATATTCCAAAGCCTCATCACGATTTGGCTTGGGATTTTTGCTTATAAATGGAGTACCATCAATTTCTAACTTTTCAGATGTGGAAAAAAACGTCATATTCTTAGGGTAATTAAAAAGGGAGTTGGTAAGCGCTCCCTTTTCTATAATTACATAATTCCAGTTTCGTTTTTTACATTCTAAGGCACAAGCAATTCCTATAGGCCCACCGCCGATTATGATAACATCTTTCATTACACCGTCTTTCTTTTTCTACTTAAATATAGTTTTAAAATGAACAATAAAAATACACAAATACCGCCTATTGCAGTAATAATGTACCAAGTATTATCATAGTCTAACCTTGCAACCAGTTCCATGCCTGTTTTATGGCTAAAAATATGCGACAATGAAAACGCAATGGTGTACAGCGCCATATATTCTCCTTGGTTACCCTTGCTTGCCCTATCATACGCAAGTGCATTAGAAAACGGGAAAGCAATCATCTCGCCAATGGTCATAAGCAACATACCGATAATGAGTACGCCACTCCAGCTTGTAAAATTTAGCACTAGAAAACTTAATGCTGTTAAGAAAGCTCCTAGTAATACAAAGAATATTTTAGATAAACCTGTGTTTTCTAACCAGCTAATTAACGGCATTTCCAAAAGAAAAATCACGAAACCATTCATACCTAAAAGTAGTCCTATTTCAATTTCGGTTAAAATATGTCTATCTCTATAATAAAGCGGCATTGTAGAGAAGTATTGCAAAAAGACAAACCCGAATAAGAACATGGCACCCAGAAATAAAATAAAGGCTTTGTCGCTGTAAGCCGATTCTGGATGGTCAACTTTTACGTCATCATGAACTCTAGATTTCTTCGGATTCAAAACCATAACCAATAAAATAGTAGCTAAAATACAGGTAATGCCATCAACCCAAAACAAGCCGCCATAACCTATTGAAGCGATGATTAATCCGCCAACAGCGGGTCCTGCCGAAAACCCCAAGTTAATAGCCAACCTAATAAGGGTAACACTGCGGGTTTTATTTTCTGGTTTGCTGTAGGCACTCATGGCAACAAACATTGCAGGTCGAAACATGTCTGCGACTAGCATCACCAAAAATATGCCCAAACACATACTATAAAATGTATGTAAAAATTGCAAGGCAATGAATAAAACACCTGTACTCAATAAACTTCTTACCATTACTTTGTAATAACCAATTTGGTCAGTCAATTTGCCTCCTAGCCAAGATCCGGCAACTGAACCTAAGCCAAAACAGGCCATTACAGTTCCTACATTGCTAAACGTAAAATTTAAATCTTCGGTTAAATACAAAGACAAGAACGGAATTACCATGGTACCAGCTCTATTAATTAGAGTTATTAAAGCAAGCCACCAAACTTCTATTGATAAACCTTTAAAGGTATTTAGGTAATTGTTAAATAGTGTTTTCATTAATTCTAAGTGTAATTTTTCTACATAAATTGATTTTTGTAAGGTTGAAATGTTCATAAAAACAAAAAGTCCGACTTTATGAAGTCGGACTTTTATAATATCTGTAAGCGTTTATCTATAGCATCACAAAACATAATAAATCCGTCTTCCTTTCTTTAAAGAAGAGGTCCATTGTTTTCTAAAAATTGTGACGTTGTAACGCATTTTATTTCATTTGAAAGTTCAAATCTAGATAAAATATTTGTAAGTTGTATTTTTACCATAAGAATTTTTAGAATGAAACAATCAGTTTTAGCAATGTGCCTTTGTGTTTTATTAACGGCCTGCGGCAGTAGTTTTCAAGGCTTTTATAACAATCATAAGTCAGATTTGGGCGCAACATCTTTTCAAGTACCCAATTTTATGAAAGCCGTTTTAAGCAATATTTCACCAGGAGTAAAACACGCCATTGGGAATATTTATGATTTTAAATACATCACCTTTAAGGATACAAATGTTTTAAAACGTCAAACTTTGATTACCGAAATGAATGCTGTGACCAACAGCGGCTATTTAGATGTTTACAGGAAAAATGATCCAGACCATACAAGAATTATTTCAGTTCGCGAAGCCGGAGCAGTCGTTACAGATGTTATTATTTTCAATAGTTCAGCATCCGAAACCACTGCCTATTATCTACAAGGCAATTTTAATCCAGAAAAGATTAAATCCTTTGCTGATGAGGATACCTTCAATGCATTTTCTAGCGATTTACTACAGAACTATAATACAAACCTAAATCCATCATTTAATCCAGGAAATTAATGGAAACAGGAAATATTTTAGTGGTAAAATTATTTGGGCGTTACCCCGCACGTTCGCTGTGGCTCTCAAAGCGCGGGGTCGGGCTTTCCGCGCTACACGGTAGCTTGCTGCAATCCCTAACGCGGGCATACCAGCCAGCAATGAGCAAAGCCCTAATATTATTAATGTTTGGATTGACTTTATTCTGTAGCAGTTGCTCGCAAAAAAAACGACCCATACAGGGAGACACCGAATTTCAAAAAGAACTTAACGCCTTTTTTAAAGATGCATCCACATCCCCATTAAAGAAAAAAGACAGAAAGAATTTTGAAGGTTTAGACTTCTTTAAGTTCGACTCAGCGTATGTAGTCGATGCTCGTTTTAAAAGAACGCCAGAAGAGCAACCTTTTGAAATGAAAACCACTACCGACCGCAGACCAATGTATATAAAATATGGCGAAGTCACATTCCAGTTAAAAGGAGAGACCTTTACCTTGGATGTATTTGAAAATCTTGATTATAAGGCAGAGGAAGATTATGAACCATTCCTTTTTCTGCCATTTTTAGATGAAACTAACGGACTAGAAAGCTACGGCGGCGGACGCTATATAGATACCAAAATGCCAAAAGGCAACGCATTAACCATTGATTTTAATCGCGCCTACAACCCGTATTGTGCGTATAACGATAAATATTCTTGCCCAATCGTGCCACGACAAAACTATTTAAAAACTAGAGTAGAGGCAGGTGTTAGGGATTTTGAGAAACATTAATTTATTGGAATAGTTTATAAACTCTATTTTTTTTTGTGATGGTGCTCAGCATTATGATAATGCGCTCTTATTAAATCTTTCCCAAAATCGCCATCAAAATCTCGCCACACCGTATGAATATGATTTGCGCCACTTTGCGTATTATCGAATTCAATTAAAAATGATTTTCCTTGAATTCTATAATAATGTCCAATGCCTTTAACTTGTGCACCGGCCCAAGCAAACTTGATATATTCAAACTCTTCTTTATTAATTTTTTGTTCACGTGCTACAGCTAAATCTTTAGGAATTGAACTTAAATACAATCTCAGTATATCTCGCAATAAATCTTTTTGTCTTGAATCCAATTTGTTTGCCTCAATTCCGAAAGGCTCCAAAGGCTTTACTTCAGTCTCATTACGAGTTAAAACATCCGGAAAAGCAACGTTTTCAAAAATCACCTCATTTTTTTGACTGTCTGTAAGTGTATTTAAAAGTTCAAAAGCTAAATCTTCTTCTTTTCCAAGCACTCGTTCACCCTTTCTTTTCCCTTTTGGAATAGTTCCAGGGTTGGCTCCGAAAAACCGTGGAGTTGTTGCTAAGGTTCCATTCGCTACTGTAAAATTTAATGATAAATGATGCCCTTCAAAAGACCATGCCCATAAATTATCTGTTTTAGGATTGCCATAAACAGAGAAAAAATAAGCCCCAGTATTCCTATAAGCGGGATCGCCGCCTAATTCTACCAAAACATTTTCTAACGCTATAATGTCCTGAGTTTTTTCATAACCAGACTTGCTTAGGAAGGATTTGAGCATATTAGAAAATGCTTTTTTTTGGATATCGTTTAATTCACCAATTTTTAAACCTTTTCTTGGCCATGATGCAGCAGGTAAATAATGCCATTTTTTTCTAGAGGCGTCATCAAATGGCATTAGTACTTGGCTTAACTGATTTTCATCGAGGGTATCTAAAAACTTGGTCGTTTCATTGGTTTTGTTTAAACTGATAAGACAAACTGCTATTATTACAAATGATAAAAGTGAAATTAGCTTTTTCATGGTTTTCATGGAATAGATAAATTAGTTTGTTTGTGGGCTAGCTAGATATAGCTAGTTCTAAATATTAATAGATTCTAAGTTAAGCTTTTTTCAGGATAATTAATGCGTTTAAGACTTAATCAAACTTTACTCCACCAGATACATCCCCGCAAAAACCGCCAAAAAACCTACAATAAAACTCGCAATAGTATATATAGCAAAACTTGTAAAATCTCCAGATCTTAAAAACACGTGGTTTTCATAAGCAAACGTAGAGAATGTAGTGAAACCACCACAAAAGCCAGTGGCTAAAAGTAAGGTTTGGTTTTGGGTTAACGAATCGTTTTTAGCAGCTAATCCCAAAATAATCCCAATAAGTAAACTACCTAAAATATTAGCTAAAAATGTTCCGTACGGTATACCACTCTCTGTACTATTTAAATACTTACCAATAACATAACGCAGCACACTTCCAATGCCACCTCCTAAAAACACAAACAACAATTGCTTCATAAGCTATTTTAAGGCAATATAAATTTCAGTTAACCAATCTGCAGGATTTGGATGTTCCATGGGGTCGTTGGTATAAGCTTCAAGCATTGGCCCGTTTTCATCGGTTTGCAGCCCGTTGTCTGCAATATATTGCATTGCCGTTTCCCATGCCTCTTTTAAGTTATCATAATTCCCAGTAAGCGTTGTTTTTAAAGCTTTAAATGATTTTAATTGTCCTGTTAAAATATCAGGTTCTGTAGAAATAATTCTCGAGGTTGTTGGGATACAGCATGAGAACATCACGGTATTATGAACTTCATCCCACTTATGATAGTAGTTAAACGGTGCACCAGCCATTTTAATATTATGCTTCATGGCATAATCGCCCAATTTTGGCATCATTTGCTGAATGTGTTTAGGCATATCAGGAATTTTACACGATATGGTATTGTAAATGTAAAATCCACCACTGTGTTCGGTAACACCATTAACAGTAATGCTGTATTTTTTCATATCCGCTACCAAAATACTGTCTAATTTTTCTAAACTACGTTCATAATGAGGCCCAATTTGTTGTTCCATGCCTCCCATAAACGTTGAAAACGCTTTAAACGCAAACGGTAAATCTTTACCAGAAATAGTCCATGTAGTTTCGGTAGTGCCATCTGTATTGGGCATAAACTTCCAAGTTATATCAGATCCCGGAAAATCTGCAAATTGCATTTCTTGGTGTATGGATTCGTTAGGAATAGCCTTTATGGTTGTCATTGTGCCAACACCATCTTTATCCTCCCATTTGTAGGAACCTCCAATCCCTGAGGTTTTTTCGGGGAGTGTTATCGTCATGTCAGGGTCTTCTTCAGCCCAAGAAGACCAAGCTTCCCAATTTTTATAATCAATCACATTATCATATACAACAGGGGCGGGTGCATTTATGGTTTTAGTTCGGGTAACTTCAAAAGAATTTGGTTGTACTGCAATATATATTGCCAACCCAATTATTCCAATGAGTAGCAAAAAGAAAATGTACTTTAATGCTTTCATTTTTATAGGTTTAGTTTGTTTAAAACAAATATAGTTATTTTTAAAATTTCGATTAATAAATTATTACATTTGTTATCCTAAAATTAGATTTTCAATAACTAAATATTGAATTTTTACTTTAATCAATAATCAAAATCGGATAATTGACTCAAATTCTGAAAATAATTCAAAACAAACATAATTATATGAAACTAAAATCTTTACTACTGTTTATGGTAGCATTACTGGTTTTGTCTTGCGGAAATGACAAAACAGCTACTAAGGTAATTAATAGCGACACTGAAGTCACCAAAGATTTCGATTACAATGTAGAGCAATTTGCCGATATTAAAATATTGCGTTACCAAATTCCTGGTTGGGAACAATTAAGCTTAAAAGAGCAAAAATTGGTGTATTATTTAACGCAAGCTGGATTAGCTGGTCGTGATATCATGTGGGACCAAAATTATCGTCATAACCTTAAAATCAGAAATGCTTTAGAGAACATTTATAAAAACTATAATGGCGATAAAATATCAGAAGATTGGGCTGCTTTCGAAACCTATTTAAAGCGTGTGTGGTTTAGTAATGGCATTCATCACCATTACTCGAATGACAAGCTGAAACCAGGATTTTCTGCAGAGTATTTAAATGAGTTATTAGTAGCAACAAATACAACGTTAGAAGGTGAACCTTTCGATGTGATCTTTAATGACAAAGACGCTAAAAAAGTAAATCAAGCGAAAGGGGTGGATAACGTAGCCTTATCTGCGGTAAATTTTTATGGACCAAATGTTACGAATGCTGATGTTATTAATTACTACAAGCAGAAAAAATCACCAAATCCAAAGAAGCCTTTGTCTTTTGGCCTAAACTCCAAATTGGTTAAAGAAAATGGTGTTTTAAAAGAACGTGTATATAAATCTGGTGGGTTGTATGGTGAAGCCATAGACGAAATCATTAAATGGCTGGAATTGGCAGAAGGTGTTGCCGAAAACAAGGCACAAGGTGATGCGCTTGGTTTGTTGATAGATTATTACAAAACAGGAGATCTACAAACTTGGGATGATTATAACGTAGCTTGGACTGCTGCTACTAAGGGTAATATTGACTATATAAACTCTTTTATTGAAGTATATAATGATCCGCTTGGATATAGAGGCTCTTACGAAACCATCGTACAGATTAATGATTTTGACATGTCCCAAAAAATGAAAGTGTTATCGGATAACGCACAGTGGTTTGAGGATAATTCAACATTGATGGATGAGCACAAAAAGAAAAATGTTGTTGGTGTAACGTACAAAGTTGTAAACGTGGCTGGAGAAGCTGGTGATGCATCTCCAAGTACGCCAATAGGCGTTAATTTACCAAATGCCAACTGGATTCGTGCCGCAGTAGGTAGTAAATCTGTTTCCCTTGGAAATATTATTAACGCTTATAATAATGCCGGAAGCACAGGACGTTTAAAGGAGTTTGTGCATGATGAAGAAGAGTATGAATTAGAAAAGAAATATGGTCAATTGGCAGATAAATTGCATACAGCTTTACATGAGGTTATTGGTCACGCTTCTGGACAGTTAAATCCTGGAGTAGGAGAGACCAAAGAAACATTAAAAAATTATGCCTCAACTTTAGAGGAAGGTCGTGCAGATTTAGTGGGGCTCTATTACTTGTATAATCCTAAATTACAGGAACTAGGTTTAGTTGACGATTGGAAAAAGGTTGGAATGGCAGCTTATGATGGTTACATAAGAAATGGCTTAATGACTCAATTGATAAGACTAAATTTAGGCGATGATGTTGAAGAAGCACACATGCGAAATAGACAATGGGTATCTGCTTGGGTGTTTGAAAAAGGACAAAAAGATAATGTTATTGAAAAGGTAACCAAGGATGGTAAAACCTATTTTAATATTAAGGACTACGATAAGTTACACAATCTATTTGGACAATTGTTACGCGAGACACAGCGTATCAAATCGGAAGGTGATTATGCAGCTGTTGAAGCATTGGTTGAGACTTACGGTGTAAAAGTAGATCAAGAAATTCATGCAGAAGTTCTAGAACGTAACAAGCAGTTTACCTCTGCGCCCTATAGTGGTTTTGTAAACCCTATTTTGGAAGCAGATAATGAAAATGGTGAAATTACTACAATTCGTATTGAGCAACCTAAAACATTTGCTGAACAAATGCTAAACTACAGTGAAAACTACAGCTATTTGCCAGAAGTGAATTAAGATTTAACCGCTATAAAATCAAAAAACAGAACCTAAATTAAGGTTCTGTTTTTTTATTAACACTAAAAGCTAAAAGTATTAAGTTCACAACAATGAGTAAGCTAATTATTAGTAATATCTTCATGTTGATTTGCTGCTGATGTTATTATTAGGATGTAATTTTTTAAAAAAGGTTGCGTGAAATCATTCTATATTTTAATAAATACTAGAAAAAATCACAATTCTCTTTTGTTATATAACAAGTGAGCAGAAGAAATTCCCAGTAAGATGGAGTTTATTTAAACAAAAACTTGATAGCGGCAATAAATAAAATAAACGAAATAAAGGCGATAAGTATCCAAATGCTACCAGCGTAAAAACGTTTATGTAACTTTAAATCCTTGCGGTAAGTGAAACCAATAATAATGGCAAAGACCACAAAAAATATAATTCCGAAAATGATTTGACCGTTACTGAACATATATTTACTTTTATGCAAATTTAAGTAAAATACAACAGATGAAAAACAAAATTGAAGCGGTAAAAGCATTTCATGCAGCTTTTAAAATAGGACATAGGGAAACACCAAAAGCAGATTTAGGATTAGCAAAAAATGTACTACGCTATAAATTGATGCGAGAGGAAAACGAAGAGTATTTTGATGCTGCAAATAATAATGATTTGGTAGAGGTTGCTGATGCTTTAGGTGATATGCTTTATATACTGTGCGGTACTATCATAGAGCACGGATTGCAACATAAAATAGAAGAAGTGTTTGATGAAATTCAACGCAGTAACATGAGTAAACTTGGGGAAGACGGACAACCTATTTACCGTGAGGACGGTAAAGTCCTTAAAGGTCCAAATTATTTCAAGCCAAATATTAAAGCTATTTTAGAGAAATAACTTTGTCATTTAGAATAAAAAAAAAGAGGAGCAATTTGCTCCTCTTTTTTATAAGTTTGAGTATCACTCTTCCTTTGGGAGAGGATAGGAGAGGGCTGTTATACCTTATATCTCCATCCAAATGGATCTTCAGCTTTATTAGTTTGAATATCCGTAATACGTTTCTTTAAATATTCCGCATAAGTACTTTCTAGCTTAGGTAAGTCGTAATCTACACCTTTATAACCAAAACCAGAAATAGGCGAAATTACGGCAGCAGTACCTGCACCAAACATTTCTTTTAATGAACCATTTTTAGCGGCATCAACAACTTCAGATACCGTTAACTTTCTAACTTCTACAGGAATATTTTCACTTTCAGCTAGCTGTATAATACTTTTACGTGTAATTCCGTCCAAAATTCTATCGCTTGTTGGTCCAGTAATTAACGTATCACCTATACGAACAAAAATGTTCATCGCACCAGCCTCTTCTATATATTCGTGTTTATGGTCGTCTGTCCAGATGACTTGCTGGTAACCCTTTTCCTTTGCTAGTTGTGTTGGGTAAAACTGACCCGCATAATTTCCACCAGCCTTAGCAAAACCAACACCACCATCTGCAGACCTTGAATATTTTTCTTCAATTAAAACCTTTACTTCTCCTGAAAAATAAGAACCTGAAGGCGCTGTACAAATAATAAACTTGTATTCGTCGGCAGGAGAGGCATGAAACCCTTGCCCTGACGCAAACATAAACGGACGAATATATAGCGAGCTTCCATCTTTTGTTGGAATCCAATCTTTATCTAATTGTAATAATGCAACTAAACCTTCCATAAAATATGCTTCAGGTAACTCTGGAATTGCCAAACGTTTCGCTGATATATTTAAACGTTTACAGTTATCCTCAGGTCTAAACAACCAGACATTGTCAGCATCATCTTTGTAAGCTTTCATACCTTCAAAAATAGATTGTCCGTAGTGGAAAATCTTAGCCGATGGATCTAAAGTTAATGGTGCGTAAGGCATAATTTTAGGCTTATGCCATTTACCATCTTTATAATCGCATACGAGCATGTGGTCTGAAAATACACTCCCAAACTTCAAATCGTCAAAATCCACGGCATTTATTTTGCTGGATTTCGTTTTTATAATCTCAATGTCGTTGATTATAGTACTCATATCTTGCTAATTTAGCTTACAAATTTATAAAATTCATTCTCAAAAAAGCGGTATATTTACATAAATGCTTTAAAATTAAAATTTTCATATTATGAGATTCGTAATACTATTGATAATCTGTGGTTTAACACTAAGTTCTTGCAAAAAGAAATCAACCGAAACCAATACTGAAACTAACCAAAATAGCGATATTGCGTATGTATCTTTCGGTAAAGAAATCGTTTCTAACGATGCTGTTATCGCCAAATCTATGGCAGCGCATTATGCTTCAATGGCAGAAGGCGATAGTATCGATACTAAGATGAAAGCAAAGGTGAATAAAGTTTGTCAAGCCAAAGGATGTTGGATGACTTTAGATTTAGGCGAAGACAAAGAAGTCATGGTGAAATTTAAAGATTATGGCTTTTTCGTACCAAAAGATATTGCCGGTAAAGAAGTTGTGATAAACGGTAAAGCTTATATAAAAGAAGTTTCAGTTGATGAACAGCGCCATTACGCTGAAGATGCAGGTAAGTCTGCCGAAGAAATTGCAGAAATAACAGAACCTAAGCGCACCTATTCTTTCGAAGCCGATGGTGTTTTAGTGGCTCAATAAATTTTGTGGCCTTGAGGGATTCTGAAGTATGAAGAATTGTATCAAAAGGCGGGCGTTACCACAAGGGTCGGGCTTTCACTACTCGCTCTCTGCGAGGAGCTCAAACAGACCGTTCAATCCCTAACGCAAAAGAAACATTTTGCATTTGTAGTATAACATGAAACGTGAAATTATAATTACCGCCGATGGGTCTTCAACCATTCATATTCCAGAATGGAACGAACAATATCATTCCAAACATGGCGCCATACAAGAAGCATATCACGTTTTTATAAAATATGGGTTACATCAGCTTTGTCATCCTGAACTTGTTTCAGGATCTATAAAAAAAAACCAATCCAATGTCACTTCGAGCGCAGTCGAGAAGTCTCAAAGCATTTCCATTTTAGAAATAGGTTTTGGTACTGGTCTCAACGCTTTCATCACCTATTTAGAAGCCGAAAAGCTTAACCTAAATATTGACTATGTTGGAGTAGAAGGTTACCCTTTAGCATCTAATGAAATAAAACATCTTAATTACCTTTCAGAATTAAAGGCAGATAGCAGAGCAGAAGTATTCCAAAACATGCACAATTCAAATTGGGAAAAGCAGTTTAATTTAAGTCAAAGTTTTCAGTTGACTAAACAGCAAAAAATGTTTGATGAAATAAGTGATGAAAATAAATTCAATCTGGTTTATTTTGATGCATTTGGAGCCAGAGTACAACCCGAACTGTGGACTGAGGCTATATTCCAAAAAATGTACGTAGCTCTAAAGCCAAAAGGTGTTTTAGTAACCTATTCAGCAAAAGGTAGTGTGCGTCGCGCAATGCAATCCGTAGGTTTTACAGTAGAACGATTACCAGGGCCTCCAGGAAAGCGAGAAATGCTTCGTGCAACAAAATAAATTGTAGTCTTAAAAACCTTTACAAGAAAATTAAAAACTTCAAACGATTTCTGTTAAACCTAACTTAAACTTTCGGTCTTAGCCTATACCATTTCGTAAATTTATACAAAAAAGAAGATGCGCGTTTTAATTACAGGAGCTACGGGATTGGTCGGACAGGAAATTGTCAAACGCTGTCATGCAAAAAACATACAAGTCAATTACCTCACAACCCGCAAATCTAAAATCTCTCAAGATGACAACTACAAAGGATTCTACTGGAATGTAGATACTCGAGAAATAGATATAAACTGTTTTAAAGGTGTTGATGCTATTATTCATTTAGCTGGAGCCTCAATCTCAAAACGGTGGACAGAAGCTTATAAAAAAGAAGTTATTAATAGTAGAGTAGAGAGCACTCAATTACTTATTGATACTTTAAAAGGTGAATCGCATAACATAAAACAAATTGTGTCAGCAAGTGCTATTGGAATTTATCCAGATTCATTGACTAATTATTACGATCAAACCCATAAAGAGGTTAGCAATTCATTTCTTGGAGAAGTAGTGCAAGCTTGGGAACAAGCCGTTGATGGTTTTTCAAAAGTAAATATTAAAGTCTCGAAAGTTCGCATTGGTTTGGTGTTGTCAGATAAAGGAGGTGCGCTAAAAGAAATTACAAAACCAATAAAGTTTGGTGCAGGTGCAGCTTTTGGAAGTGGAAAACAATGGCAGTCATGGATTCATATTGAGGATTTATCACGTGTATTTGTATTTATTTTAGAGAATGATTTAGAAGGTGTTTACAACGGCGTTGCACCTAATCCTGTTACGAACAAAGAGCTTACAAAAACAGCGGCAAAAGTGCTTTGTAGACCTTTATTTCTACCAAACATTCCAAAATTTTTAATGAAATTAGTTTTAGGAGAAATGCATATCATTCTATTTGAAAGTCAGCGTGTGAGCTCTAAAAAAATAGAAAGTAAAGGGTTTGAGTTCGAGTATAATTATTTAGAGCAAGCCTTAAAGGATTTATTAGGTTAAATTAAAATTACAAATAAACATTTGTAATTAATCTGGAAACTGTAGGATGGTCGCTTCCACCGGCGGGCTCAATAGTAATGTTCAAAGATGCAGCATCTTTAATATAATTCATGGCTAATAATTGAGTATCTTTATTGATAACACCCATATTAATCATTTCCCCATCAACATCTGCCCACATTTGGTAGTCGTGTTCTGCATCTAATTGTGGTAATTCTGCAGCATTTACGATTACTTTTTTATCTCTATGATTCACATAACTTACCACTTTGGCCTCAGGTGAAAGAGCGTTCCCTTCTAGGATGTATTGTTTTGTGTCTGTTGAATTTAAAATAGCTAAATATGTAGATGCACTTTCTAAGTTGGTAGTTAAGCCTTCAATATCTTTCAATAAAATAGAATTTTTTTCTTTTGCGATTTGCAATTGTTGCTTGGTATCATTTAGTTGCGAGTACATCCAAACACTTCCCATAATCATGATAGCTGCAATACTAGCTGCAATTGCTAAATAAGATTTAAAAGGAGTTTTATTTTGTAAAGGCAGTACTTTTATATCGGTACCTTTTATGCTGTCCATCAAATTAGCTTTCACCATTTTTGGAGGATTAATAGCATTATCAAAAGCCATGGTTTCAAAACTGGCTTCAACAATTTTAAATCTTGCTTTTAATTCTTCATCTTCAACCAATAAGCGTTCTAGGGCCAACTCTTCTTCAATACGGAGTTCGCCTAATAGATATTGCTCTATGATTCCGTTTTCCAATATGTAGGCTTTATCCATCATCGTATCACTTCAATTAAAATCAATAACCATACAATTGCCTTGTCGTAACTTAGCTTTAACTTTTTTAAGGCTTGTTTTATATAAGATTTAAAGGTTCCTAATGGCACATCCATTTCTTTATGTGCTTCTCTATGTGTTAAACCATTAAAAAAGACTAATTCCAAAGCTTTTTTATGATGCGGTTCTAACTTATTTAAATATCCTTTAAGTTGAAACGTATCAACTTCATCTTTTAATGTTTCGGTCTCATCTTTATATACACTTAAATCTTCGGTTTGGATGAGCTTTTTTTTCGATCTTAAAAAATTTAATGTTTTATTCTTCGCAATCCTATATGCCCATGTGTAAAATTTACCCTTTTCAGGATTATATTGATGTGATTTATCCCAAATAGTTAAAAACGTGTCTTGTAAAATGTTTTGAGCATGCTGTTCATCCTTGCACATTCTAAAAATAACGCCATAAATAGCAGGTGCATAGGCATCATAAAGTTGAGATAAGGCAGCTTCATCCTTGTTTTTAAGATTTGAAATAAGTATCTCGTTATTGTGCATAAATGTTAAAGATTTCCCAAAAAGCAGGATGGGTTCATCCAGCGGAAACAAACCTGTGTAAATATAAATGAAAGCACTTCAAAAAACGAAAAAAGTGCAATTTAGTTTAACCAAAAAACAAAATTATTATGAAAAAGTTAGTATTTATTTTAACCACGGTAGTAGCATTAACAATAAGTCAGTTCGCCTCTGCTCAAAAAACAATTGTCGATGTAGCCGTTGGAAATGAAGATTTCTCAACCCTAGTGGCAGCTTTAAAAGCAGCCGATTTAGTAGGTGCATTACAAGGTGATGGTCCTTTTACTGTATTTGCTCCAAATAACGCTGCATTTGGAAAAATTGATGCGAATACATTAAACTCTTTATTAAAGCCAGAGAATAAAAAAGCCTTAACCAATATCTTAACATATCATGTTGTATCTGGAAAATTAGATGCTAAGGCAGTAGTTGCAGCCTTGAAGAAAAATAAAGGCATGGTAACGTTGAAGGCGCTTAACGGACAAGAATTAACCGTAAAGCAAAAAGATGGAAAAATATGGTTGAAAGACCAAAACGGAAATTACAGTGAAATAATAATGACAGATGTGATGGGAAGTAATGGTGTTATTCATGTAATTGACACAGTAGTGATGCCTAAGTAATTGGGAAGAAACTGTTATGAAAAGGAAGGCGCCCTATGTTATAGGGCGTTTTTTTTGTTCTATTTGACAGTCTTTAGAAGCGATTTTATAAAATTAAAAGTGATTCAAATAATGTAACGTAAATAAAAAACCACCTCATTTTCATAAGATGGTTTTTGTAAAAGTTTGAGTTAGTCACTCCTCGTTTTAAGCTTTTTTTGCGGTTACATTAACCTTAAGCTCAATATCATCGTTGATAAACTTATCACCTAGATTATCAAAAAACGATTTAGAACCATATTGCACGTTCCATTTAGAACGATCTATTGTAAACGTCTCACTTGATAATGTCATAGTTTCTCCATTTTCAGAAACCGTAACAGGAAATGTAATATTATTTTTTACATCCTTAAGCGTTAAGTTACCAGAAAGCATAGTTTTTCCTTCTACTTCGCTAATTCCTGTGATTTCAAATGCAGCGTTTGGAAACTGTTCAACATCAAAAAAGTCAGCACTTTTTAAATGTCCAGCTAATTTTCCATTTTGTTCATCTTCAGCAGGAATGTCCAATACATTAATAGAACCCATATCTACTATAAAAGATCCGCTTTCAACAGCGCCATCGCTGACGTTTACGACACCAGAAGATAATTTAATGGTTCCATTGTGTGTTCCTGTTGGCTTAAAGCCTTTCCATTCAATAGACGATGATTCCGCATCTGCTACATACTTTACCGCAGTAGCTTTTGCCTCTGCAGCAGCTTCAGCATCAGAAGTTTGTGCTTCTTTTGCCTTATCCTTACATCCTACAAGTGCAAGAGCAAATGCACTCATAAACAATATCATTTTAAATTTTGAATTCATAATTAATCAGTTTTAGTGTTAAAACGTCAAAAGTAACAAATTTGTTTTACAGAACGCAAAAAAAGTTAAACAAAAGTTTTGTTAAAATTTTTAGTGACAATATGGCATTTTAATAATAATGGCAGTACTTTTGCCAACCGAATTATAGCAGTATTAATTGGATACAAGATGAGTAAAAAAAATAAAGCAAAAGACATAAAAGAAGAGCAAGCTAACGGTTTAGAAAAAGAGCCTGTAGCTGTTGAAGAACAACAAGAACAAGAGTTGACGGATGAATTATCTGCAGAGGATAAGTTAAAAGAAGAACTACAAAACGAAAAGGATAAGTTTTTACGTTTATTTGCTGAGTTTGAGAACTACAAAAAACGAACATCAAGAGAGCGTGTAGAATTGTTTAAAACCGCTGGTAAAGAAATTATGTTAGAGCTTTTACCAGTTCTTGACGATTTTGAGCGTGCACTTTTGCACATTGAAGAAGATAAAGAGGCAGAAGAGTTGCGTAAAGGTGTATTATTAATTTACCAAAAACTATTATCTACGTTAGAAAAGAAAGGTCTATCAATTTGTGAAGTAAAACAAGGCGATACTTTTGATGCCGAAATACACACGGCAATTACTCAAATACCTGCTCCAAGCGATGACTTAAAAGGTAAAATTGTAGATGTTGTAGAGAAAGGTTATAAATTGGGAGATACTATTATTCGTTTTCCAAAAGTTGTTGTTGGTCAATAAAGCAAAATCATGGCAAAGAGAGATTATTACGAAGTTTTAGGAGTAAGCAAAGGTGCAAGTGCCAGTGAAATTAAGAAAGCTTACAGGAAAAAGGCTATTGAGTTTCACCCAGATAAAAACCCAGATGATAAAGAAGCTGAAGCCAAATTTAAAGAAGCAGCTGAGGCTTACGAAGTTTTAAGCGATCCTGATAAGAAAGCACGTTACGACCAATTTGGTCACCAAGCCTTTGAAGGCGGCGGTGGTTTTGGTGGCGGCGGCATGAATATGGACGACATATTTAGTCAATTTGGAGACATTTTTGGTGGTGCTTTCGGTGGCGGTGGCTTCTCTGGCTTCGGCGGTGGAGGTGGACAACGTCGTGTTAAAGGTAGTAATCTTCGTATTCGCGTAAAGCTGACATTAGAAGAAGTGGCTAATGGCGTTGAAAAGAAAATAAAGGTAAAACGTAAAGTTCAAGCACCAGGAACAACTTACAAAACCTGCTCTACATGCCAAGGCACAGGACAGGTTACCAGAATAACAAATACTATTTTAGGAAGAATGCAAACCTCTGCACCGTGTAATGTTTGTGGTGGTGCAGGACAAACTATAGACAGAAAACCTTCGGATGCTGATGCTCAGGGTTTAAAACTTACTGAAGAAACGGTATCTATTAAAATTCCTGCAGGTGTTGTAGATGGTATGCAACTTAAAGTTTCTGGTAAAGGTAATGAGGCGCCAGGAAATGGGATTTCTGGAGATTTACTAGTAGCTATTGAAGAAATAGATCACGAACGCTTACAACGTGAAGGCGATAATTTACATTATGATTTGTACGTGAGCTACCCGGAGGCTGTTTTGGGAACTTCAAAAGAAATAGATACCGTAACTGGCAAGGTGCGCATAAAGATTGAATCTGGAGTGCAATCAGGCAAAATTTTACGCTTACGCGGTAAAGGTATCCCAAGTTTAAATGGTTATGGCAAAGGTGATTTATTGGTACATGTAAATGTTTGGACACCAAAAACTTTAAACAAACAACAAAAAGAGTTTTTTGAGGCTATGATGGGAGACGACCATTTTTCCCCAAAACCTGAAAGTTCAGATAAATCATTCTTTGAAAAGGTAAAAGATATGTTTTCTTAGTGAAAATCAAAGTTATTTAGGTCTTCAGAGTTATAGGGTTTCGAATAAGATTAATTTCAATAGAAGTGAAATCTGTTAAAAAAAGAATAGATTTTTTCTATCATTATTTCACGAAACATAGTAAGGATTTACCATCCTTTAATAGAACAAGAAGTTCCGTTGCAAAACGGAATTTTTTTTGCGTAAGAAGCAACTTATCTTAATAGTTTTGCTATTAGTTAAGAAAAAAAAACTATCTTTGAATATCGCTAAATAACTTTAGTGATAATTTTTCTTTTTCATAGCAATTTTTTTCCCATCCTTAATTTCGATTGAGGGTGGGTTTTGTTTTTAAGAGGTTACTTGTTTGAAGTTACATTTAAATACTAAAGTTGGGGTGTATTAAATCAATACTATTTGCGGTGAAAGGGAGAGTAACAAGGAGAATATATTATCTAAAAGTTCTTGTCAATTCTTCCCTAGATATTTTGAAATGTTTACATGTTTTCAACTCATATACATTTAATATCTTTACGATTAATAATAATTAAAAATTGTGAATGGATAACCTATTGGAAGTTATTGGTGTAAGTAAAAAATTCGGGGATTTTACAGCCTTAAATAATGTTTCTATTAATGTTCCTAAAGGTAGTATTTATGGGCTATTGGGGCCAAATGGAGCAGGAAAAACTACTTTAATTCGAATCATAAACCAAATTACATTACCCGATACGGGTAAGGTAATTCTAGATGGTGAGCCTTTAAAAGCATCTCATATTAGCGATATTGGTTATTTACCCGAGGAACGCGGTTTATACAAATCTATGAAAGTAGGTGAGCAGGCGTTGTATTTGGCACAACTAAAGGGTTTAAGTAAAGCGGTTGCTAAAGAACGCTTAAAATATTGGTTTGAACGTTTGGAAATTGGCGACTGGTGGAATAAAAAAATCCAGGAACTTTCAAAAGGTATGGCCCAAAAAATACAGTTTGTGGTTACGGTATTACACGAACCTAAATTGTTGATTTTTGATGAACCCTTTTCAGGATTCGACCCAATTAACGCTAACTTAATAAAAGACGAAATTTTAAGGCTACGCGAAAACGGTGCTACTGTAATTTTTTCAACACATAGAATGGAATCTGTTGAAGAACTTTGTGATGACATTACGCTTATTCATAAATCCAACAAAATTTTAGATGGAAGAATTTTGGACGTAAAACGTGCCTATAAATCAAATACGTTTGAGGTAGGAATTACGGTCCCCGATAATTCAACATTAAAACAGGAGCTTTCAAATACTTTTAAAATTACACCTGCTAGTTTTAAAACATTAAATAATGAGTTAAAATTAAATATTCAACTTAATGAAAACCAAAGCGCTAACGATTTGCTAAATTTTTTAACATCAAAAGGAGAAGTGTCTTATTTTGTAGAATTAATTCCTAGCGTGAACGATATTTTTATTCAAACAGTAACTCGTAATAACCTTCAATAAAACATGAATCATTTACCTCTTATTATAAAGCGTGAATATTTATCAAAGGTTAAAAATAAGTCATTTATCATCATGACGATTTTGAGCCCTATCATCATGATTGCCCTCATTAGCGTTGTGGCCTATTTATCGCAGTTAAACAATGATAAAGTAAGAACTATTTCAATCTTAGATGAATCGGGACAAGTTGCAACTATTTTTACGAATACTGACAACACCACCTATAATATTCTGGAAGGGCTGTCGCTTCAAGATGCTAAATTGTTGGTTACTGAAACTTCAGGGTATGGACTTTTGCATATTCAAGATAAATCTACCGTTGAAGATATTTCAAATAGCATAAAGTTTTACTCAGAAGAATCCCCATCTTTAACTGTCATTTCCAGATTGGAAAACAAACTAGAAAAACACTTAACGTTAATGAATTATGAAAAGGTTGGTGTTGATGTAGAAAAAATAGAATCTTCGAAAGTCTATGTTGATATTTTTCAAGAAAACTTTACAGGAGAAACGTCCTCTAAAACGGATAGTATAATAAAACTTATTTTTGGTGGTGCCGCAGGCTATTTGTTATTCATGTTTATTATCATTTATGGCAATATGATAATGCGCAGTGTTATCGAGGAAAAAACGAGTAGAATTATTGAGGTGATAATATCTTCTGTAAAACCTGTTCAGTTAATGCTTGGTAAAATTATTGGCACATCTTTGGCTGGACTTACACAGTTTGCTATTTGGTTAATTCTTGGTAGTATATTGCTATTTGTGGTTTCGGCAATTTTTGGGATCGATATGGCGCAAATGCAAACGCCGCAACAAGCAGCCATTCAGCAGGCTATGGAAAACCCTGAGGTAAACAATCAATTGTTAGGGGCAATTCAAGGATTTTTTAATTTACCGCTTACTAATTTAATTGTGGCATTTGTTCTGTTTTTTATTAGCGGTTATTTGTTGTATAGTTCGCTTTATGCTGCAATAGGGGCGGCGGTAGATAATGAAACAGATACGCAACAGTTTATGCTTCCTATTATTATGCCCTTAATATTGGCAGTATATATTGGTATTTTTACTGTAATTGAAGACCCACATGGCACGGTATCAACTGTTTTTTCATTTATCCCGTTTACTTCTCCAGTAGTTATGTTAATGCGCATACCGTTTGGTGTTCCAATTTGGCAACAATTGTTATCTTTAGGATTACTTATTGGTACGTTTATGTTTACCGTTTGGATTGCGGCAAAAATATACAGGGTCGGTATTTTAATGTATGGCAAAAAACCAAGTTATAAAGAATTATTAAAGTGGATTAAGTATTAAAATGCAAGAGAAACTAAAAGATATAAAGGACAAGGAAGTTGACGGTATTAGTGAAGTATTACAGGAGACTACCGTAGGACAGGCTATTTCAGATTTTCTGAATTATAAAATTTTAGATTTTCCTGTGGGCCAAGGTAACGACGAACATCAGGTTGTATTAACGGTAGGGTATGTGTTGCTGGTTGTTTTAGTTCTTATTATAACATCTTTCGTATTACGATTTGTAAAAAAACTTGTTACAAGAAAAATGCCCAAAGAAGACAAGGTGAAATTTAACACTGTATTTTCTTTTGCAAGGTGGGTTATTTATTTTATTGTAATGCTTGTGGTTTTCGATTCAATTGGTGTGAATGTTACCGCGGTATTTGCAGCATCTGCAGCCCTGTTAATCGGTGTGGGTTTAGCGTTGCAAACACTATTTCAAGATATAATTTCGGGTATTTTTATTTTAGTTGACCGATCTGTTCAAGTTGGCGATATCGTTGAGCTAGAAGGTAAAGTGGGACGCGTAGAAGAAATTAAACTACGTACTACAAGGGCCGTAACTATCGATAACAAGGTGCTTATTATACCAAATCATTTATACCTTACAAATAGTTTATATAATTGGACTCAAAATGGCTCGGTAACTAGGGAAAGTGTTCATGTTGGGGTTGCTTATGGTAGCGATGTACAACTGGTGAAAAAATTATTGTTACAAGCAGCAGAATCTCATGAAATGGTACTAAAACATCCTGCACCACAAGTGTTTTTCGATAATTTTGGAGATAGCTCCTTAGAGTTCCGATTGATGTTTACGCTTAACAATAGTTTTATTGGAGCAGTTCCTAAAAGTGATCTAAGATTTGAAATAGATAAACTTTTTAGAGAATATAATATTACAATTCCATTTCCTCAAAGAGATATTCATATTAAATCAAATCTTTCAGAAATCAAATAACGAAGCAACTAAATGTCGCACAGGTTTTCATGTTTTATGATATTTTTGCTATGCGTATTGGGAATACAAAATGGGCACGCTCAACTTACAGATTTAGCACGATTGGAATATTCATTTATACCTCAAAGTAATACTGATGATGATTATACCAGATTGCGCGCCTTATTAAATTATCCACTAAAATTAAAAAAAGACACTTACCTAGTTTTAGGCGTTGAATACAATAAAGTAATTTTAGATTTGGAAGAAAACTATCCGTTTGACACTAGAGGTTTAAAACGAATCCATATTATAGATGCCAATATTGGTTATACCTTTAAATGGAATAAAAATATACGCATAGGTTTAAAATTTAATCCTAGAATTGCATCAACACTTACTAAGCGTTTGGTTTCCGACGATTATTTTTTAAATGGAGGTGTTTTTGTAATTAATGATAGGCGAGATGATGAAACGTTAAAACGCCCATACCGCTTAATTTTGGGTTTAACTTACAATGCAACGGTAGGATTACCATTTCCACTGCCTTTTGTGAGTTATTACAGAGAAATAAATGAAAAATGGAGCTTTAATGCCGGAGTGCCAAAATCGAATATAAAGTACGCTATAGATAATAAAAATAATATTCAGGCCTTTGTTGGGTTAGATGGTTATTTAGCGCATTTACAAGAACCGTCGGTTATAAACGGACAAAGTGTAGATCATATTTCACTTTCTGTGGCTATTGGAGGATTAGGTTACGAATACTTGTTCACCAAAAATTTGGTAGGGTATTTGTATACAGGATATACGTTTAGACTAAATAATGTACTGCGTAATGAAAATAGAGATGAAGTTTTTAAATTAGACGAGGTAAATGCGTTTTATTTAAGATCAGGAATTAAATTTAAAATATAAAATATGCCTAAAATATTAATTATTGAAGATGAAGCGGCTATAAGACGTGTGTTGGTGAAAATCCTTTCTGAGGAAAATGATACTTATGAAGTTGAGGAAGCAGAGGATGGTTTGGCTGGAATGGATAAAATTAAAAAAACGGATTATGATTTGGTGCTGTGCGATATAAAAATGCCAAAAATGGATGGTGTTGAAGTGCTAGAAGCTACCCGTAAATTAAAACCTGAAACACCTGTTGTGATGATATCCGGTCATGGCGATTTAGATACTGCGGTAAATACGATGCGCTTAGGAGCGTTTGATTATATTTCCAAACCACCAGATTTAAATAGATTATTAAATACTGTTAGAATTGCCTTAGATAGAAAAGAATTAGTTGTAGAAAATAAAATTCTAAAGAAAAAGGTAAGCAAGAAATATGAGATGATAGGGGAAAGTGATTCCATCTCTCAAATAAAGGATATGATTGACAAAGTGGCCCCTACCGATGCTAGAGTTTTGATAACTGGCCCTAATGGCACAGGAAAGGAGCTAGTGGCACATTGGTTGCATGAAAAGAGCGAGCGCGTTAAAGGTCCTATTATAGAAGTAAATTGTGCTGCAATACCGAGTGAATTGATAGAAAGCGAACTGTTTGGACATGTTAAAGGTGCTTTTACAAGCGCAAATAAAGATAGGGCTGGTAAATTTGAAGCTGCGAATGGCGGTACTATTTTCCTAGATGAAATTGGGGATATGAGTTTGTCTGCACAAGCAAAAGTGTTGCGAGCACTTCAAGAAAGTAGAATTCAACGTGTAGGTAGCGATAAAGACATTAAAGTTGATGTTCGCGTTGTTGCTGCTACCAATAAGAATTTAAAAAAGGAAATTGAAGATGGAAAGTTTCGTGAGGATTTATATCACAGACTTGCCGTGATTTTAATAAAAGTACCTGCTTTAAATGAAAGACGTGATGATATTCCACTTTTAGTAAATCACTTTGCAAAGAAAATTGCCGATGAGCAAGGAACAGCCCAAAAAAGTTTTTCTGATAAAGCCATAAAACTTTTACAGGATTACGATTGGACTGGAAATATCCGTGAGTTGAGAAATGTAGTGGAACGATTAATTATTCTTGGAGGTTCAGAAGTTAGTGAGCAAGATGTAAAACTATTTGCTAGTAAATAATCTAATTACACGAACTCAACAACATTAAGTATTCGTTAGTGATCATTTGCAGTTTATTTTTATAGAACAAACTTATTTCCTTTGAGCTTTTATTATCTAAGTTTACGGCAATGTTGGTGTTGGTTTGAGCAATAGTTTTGGCATTGCATGACATTGATGATAAAGAATGATTAAATGTTTTTATGTTTGTAGTAATTATCGCTTTATAACGTTCTATTAATGCTCTGTTTTTCTTGAGTTGTTCAGACATTAGCTGTAGTTTAATTTCCTCTGCTTTTGTCTCTAGGGCATCTTGTTGTTGCTTAAGTACTAATTGTTGCTTTTGTAAATCTAGCATATTCTGATCATTATTAGTAAGTATTGCTGCCGATTCATTTACTGAAACTTTATTTGTGCTTTTGTAACTACATTCATCAATACTAATCATTGCCTCTTTTGCTATATCTCTCGTGCGCTTCACAAAAAACCTAGCATCTTCATAAATATCTACTGTAGCTACTTTAGTCAAAAGGTTAATAGCATCCAGCGCTTTTTTATGCGCAATTTTACAACCACAGGTTTCTAAATCTATCTTAGAGTTTTCAAAAGATTCTTTAGACCGGACAGAAAAATATTTTATGTCGGTAATATTTCTAGAATCATAAGCTTTTTTTACATGGGAATATGCAGCAACAATACGGGAATTAGCACGTTCGCAATCGTTTTGAGCAAAAATACTACAGGAAATTAAGAGAATTGGTAGTAGGGTTAAGTAAAATTTATTCATAATTATAACATAAGTAGGTGTACAAACATAATCAAATCATTATGAAACTGATTGTAATACATCGAAAACATGAAAAGTCTTATATTTACCACAGCGAATATTGTAGCATTTTAAGTATGAAAAACATTAAAGAATCAGAGTTTAAAATCATTTCAAAAATAAATATCGAAGATTTACCAACGTCGTATGATTTGGAAGTTCCCGAAGATGATGTGAAAAGTGCCTTAAAAAAAACGCGTAAATTATTAAGCAACATACAAAATACGATGTATGCGCACGATAAATATGCGGTTTTAGTATGTTTACAAGGAATGGATACTTCTGGTAAAGATAGTTTGGTGCGCGAAGTATTTAAAAGCTTTAATGTAAGAGGTGTAGAGGTGCACAGTTTTAAAGTGCCAACAGATTTAGAGTTGAGTCATGATTACTTATGGAGGCACTATATTGCATTGCCACAACGTGGGAAATTTGGGGTGTTTAACCGTACGCATTACGAAAATGTTTTGGTCACACGAGTACATCCAAATTATATTTTAAATGAAAATTTGCCAGATGTAAATTCTGTTGAAGACATAAATGAAGCGTTTTGGGATAAGCGTTTTGAACAGATTAATAATTTTGAGAAGCACATTGCTGAAAATGGCACAATAATTTTTAAGTTCTTCTTGAATTTATCAAAAGATGAACAAAAGTATCGCTTATTACGACGTTTACGCAAACAGGAAAAGAATTGGAAATTCTCAGCTGGTGATTTAAAGGAGCGTGAACTTTGGGATAAATACCAGAAATGCTATGAAGATGTGATGAATAGAACATCTAAAGAACATGCCCCATGGTATAATATTCCAGCCGATGATAAGCCAACAGCACGCTATATTGTGGCTAAAATTATGTACGATGTATTAAGCCAATATACCGATATACAAGAACCTGAATTGGATGAGGAAACTAAAGCTAATTTAGATGTTTATAAAGCGCAGTTAGAGCGTGAGTAATCATTCGCGTTGTCGCTTTGCCGAACTGATTTGATTTTTTTATACTACAGTTTTTTAGTACCATTATATATTAATCCTCTTCTGGAAACGTAATATGCTGATAAGCACCAATATCAGGAGAAGCTGTTCTATTTACATTTAAAATATCTGTTGGCACTTGGTTTGCAAAGGTGGTATTTCCTTGTCCGTTAGCAGCAGAGTCATCACCAATAATTAACATATTTTCATTGGGTTCTAAAAAGTTGGGTTCTTCATTGAAAATAACATTTTCGTATAACCCCATGTTTTCAAAATCAAAATTTGGTCCTGTAAAATTATCGTTTCTATCATCAAAACGCACCAAACAATTCGTGAATTTAAAATTGAAATCTACTGTTTGCTCTTCAGATTGATCTACTAAAAATTCTGGATTATCATTTCCGTAAATAATACAATTATTAAAATTCGCTTCACTTAAATCAGCAATAACTTCAACTTCATTTTCGTTTTCGTCTAATACTCTCAAAAAATTATTTATTAAAAGGGCAGGTAATGGGCGTGGACCATTTTGCCAATAGTTTGTTATAGTAGAATGCGTAAAATTGTATTTACCTCCTAATGTTACTGCAAGTACGGACTGACCTGCATTATTAAGAACTACATTTTCTCCTGTAATAGAAGTGTTTCTGCCTAATATACCAAAACTACCAGAATTATATATTTGCGAATTGGTAATAGTAAGCTTATCGTCAGTTGCATTAGCATCACCATCACACAAAATACCAACTATAGCATTCTTAATTGTTGCGTAATTGAATGTATTATTTACGCTACCATCAAGTAACCAAATAGTAGCCCATTGACCTGGGCGTTCTGAAAAGTTAGGTTCTAAACGATCGCCTTCAAAAATAACTTCGTTTTCTAAAAGTTCTTGGTCTGTACTTAATGCTCCATTTACATTAATGGAAGCACCTGATTGCACTATAATTCCAGAGTTTTCATGAAAATGTAATCTTGCTCCAGCCTCAATGGTAAGTGTTTGTCCTTCAGGTACAGCCGCAAAACCATAAATTACATAAGGTTTTTCCTTGGTAAAGATAAGTTCATCATTCATTAACTCTCTACCTACTGCTCTTACAGGGTCATCTTCTGTGCCTAAATTAATAGTTTCTTGTATTTTTGTAGTGTTATCCCTATCTGGAAATATAAATGTTGCATCCTTAATAAGCGTAACCAATTCTACTTCTTGTAAATTTCCGCCAGAATCAAATTCTATTTGGTCTGTATACAAATACTCGCCATCAGGGTTTGGGAAATTATTAATATCAACTGTAGTTTCAATAAAAATAAATAGACTATCATTTGCCAAAAGCTCAATATCTTCAAAAGTTTTTCCTGTAAGTCCATCAACACTCAAGCGGTATTGCGATGCGTCTCCTAAACCTAATCTCACGGTAGGAATCAATATATCATCATTACTTCTGTTATAGACCTTTAAGTTATACGTACTAGAACCTATATTTGTAAAAATGGTATCTAAATACACAGTATCTCTGGAAAACTCAAGGCTTCCTGTACTTGCTGAAAATTCAAAATCTTTTCTACAGGAGCTCCAAAGCACCAAAAAACAAATAGTTAGTAAAATGTAGATGTACTTCTTCATTGGGTATCAAAAATAAATATGGCTAAAAATATAACTTTTGAAACGAAGAATTAGTATGATATTAGTTTTTTAAGCGCAACGAATCTTTAGAGGCTTCAAATGTTTCGGTAATTTTTATAAAATCTTTACTGAATCTCACCATCGAATCTAGAAGAATAACTTTATTTTTTTCGGTAATGAGATCTTTATTCAGGTTTTTGGTCTCACAATAATCCAAAAATAAATGTGCATATTTTTCTGGTATATTTAAATCTTCTTCAATTAAATTTAAATTAAACAATTCGTCTACTTTAAACAGTGAATCTAAATCTTTGTAAGTAATATATTCAATGTGTTCGCTCTTATTTTTCTTTTTAAAGAGTTTACCAATCATTTTTGCTATTTCTACAAAGTTAAGCCCGCTAGAATAAGAGGATTGAGGAATATACAATTGCATGTTGTTTTTCATATCTCTATCTAACGCACGCTCAGCATTTTGTGTATATTCTAAAGGATTAAAATCTTCATCGTCATTGCTTATGAGTACTTCACCAAGCTCATTCACTGATTTGTTTAACTCAAAAACTCTCACATCTTCAAAATCGCTTTGCTTGAGTTTTACTATTTTAGAATGATGAAATAAAGATTCAAAAAGTAATGTGTCACTAACAATGGCTGAAATTTCAAAATTACCATCCTCGTTGGTATATGTTAATATTTTCTTACTAACATTATAAACTTTTATACCCTTAACAGTGGATTCGTTGTCGTAAACTTTTCCTTTTATATTTTGCGAAAATCCTATAATAGGAAACAGAAGTAAGATGATGTATTTCAAGAGTTCAAAATTTATAAAGTTCAAAGTAAACTTTTTTAACTCACTAATACCTGTAATTTATAATATTTTAACAATTTATCATTATAAAGAGCGCCCTGCTAAATAGCTTATCGTTAAGCTATAAGTGCTATTGTGAGTCATTAAATTTACTTTTGAAGACTACAAGTATTTACTATAGCAATGCTTTCATCATTTTTACAGCAGTTTCAGCAGTGATATCGCGTTGCGGAGAACCAAACATTTCATAACCTACCATAAATTTTTTAACTGTAGCGCTTCTTAATAATGGGGGATAAAAACTCATGTGCCAATGCCAGTGTGTATTATTGTTTTCATCGGTTGGTGATTGATGAATACCACTTGAATAAGGAAATGATGTATTAAAGATTTTATCGTAGGCTTTAGTTAATATAGCGATGGCTTCAGCGTATTGCAATGTTTCGGTATCCACCATTTCTGAAATATTACTCATATGTCGTTTTGGAACAATCATAGCTTCAAATGGCCATATTGCCCAAAATGGAACTAATACTACAAAACCTTCATTTTCAAAAATGATACGTTCATTCTTTTCTAATTCTTGGGTCAAATAATCACCTAATAAACTACTATTGTTGTTATTAAAATAGTTTAATTGTTGCGTATTTTTTTTATCGACTTCATTTGGTAATGTGGATTGGCTCCATATTTGCCCATGTGGGTGTGGGTTACTACATCCCATAACGGCTCCTTTGTTTTCAAAAATTTGTACGTAATTGATTTTTGGATTGCTGCCTAGTTCTTTATATTGTTCTTGCCATGCATAAACTACTTTTTGAATTTCTTCAGAAGACATATCCGCCAGACTTTTAGAGTGATCAGGACTAAAGCATATCACTTTACAAATACCTGTTTCGCTCTGTGCAACTAAAAGTCCGTCATTAACCGAAAAAGTTGGAGAATCACTTTGTAAAGCCGCAAAATCATTCGTGAAAATAAATACATCTTCGTATTTGGGGTTTACTTCACCATTTATACGCGTGTTTCCTGCACACAAATAACATTTATCGTCGTACGTTGGCCTCTTTTCATTATTAACCGCCTCATTTTGTCCTTGCCAAGGGCGTTTTGCGCGATGTGGAGATACGAGCACCCATTCTCCGGTTAATATATTGTATCGTTTATGTGAATAATCTTGTAGTTTGGTATCTTCCATTTTAAAACGCATTATAGATTGTTTATTTAACCAAATGAGTTCCATCAGATAACTTTACGAAATATACGGAACATTCCTTATCAAATTTTTTCTTGTAAGCCTTAGATGCGGTTTCTGCAAATGCTTTAGCTTCATTTTTAGCTATTAAGTTAATTGTGCAACCTCCAAAGCCACCACCCATCATTCTTGCACCTAAAACATGCTTGTTTTTCTTGGCTTGTTCTACTAAAAAATCGAGTTCATCACAACTCACTTTATATTGCGTTGATAATCCATTATGCGATTGATAAATTAAAGCGCCTAATTTTTCCAAATCATCATCTTCAATAGCCTTTGCAGCCTTCAGCGTCCGAGAATTCTCTTGAATCACAAATAAAGCCTTTTGATAGTTTTCCGGAGTAACTTTGTCTATTATAGTTTCTAAATCTGCTTCTGTAGCATCTCTAAGCGCTTTTATACCAAGTAATTCTGAAATGCGCTCACAAGCCGAACGTCTGTCATTGTATGCACTATCAGATAAGCTATGTTTTACATTAGTATTTATCAACATCAATTGATGGTCCTTAAAATTAATTTTATAAGGTTTGGATTCCACCGTGCGACAATCTAGATGCAAGGCATTATTCTTTATCCCGAACATACTTGCATACTGGTCCATAATACCACATTTCACCCCAACATAATTATGTTCTGCTTTCTGTGATATTAAAATCATATCATGCTTTGTAAGACCTAAATCAAAAAGCTCATTTAAACCATATACCACACTGTTCTCTAATGCAGCAGAAGATGACATACCAGCACCTCCAGGAATATTGCCTTTAAAAATGATGTTAAAATCACCCACAACAATGTTCCTGTTTTGTATTTCGGCAATAACACCAAACACATAATTTTCCCAACAACCTTGTTTAGAAGGCCTTAATTTATTGAGTTCAAACTCAATAGTACTGTCTAAATCTAATGCAATTGCAGTAGAGCTACCAGTATCACTTTTCTGAATCGCCGCTGCAATACCTTTGTCAACAGCGGCCGGAAATACGAAGCCATCGTTGTAATCGGTGTGTTCACCTATAATATTTATTCTACCTGGAGAAAATATTAACAACGGCTCTTTTTTAAAGGCTTTTATATATGCTTTTTTTACATCCTTTATCAGTTTGTCGCTCATTACAATTGAAGTTTAGTTACTGTTAATATTCAGTGACCAATTGATGTTGTAGCTTTCGTTTGGTTTTAATTTTTGTAATCTTTTTTTGTTAAAGCTACTTTAAAGCCCTTTTGTAAGCCTTAAGGCTTTTGTGTTTTCTGTTGGTGGGGAAAGCTCTTGTAAAAAATTATTATTCCCGTTAGTATCTAATTGTAAATTGTATTGAGGTGTTTTAAAAACAACTTTATCAGAATATAAAATCCAGCAATCATCAATAAATTGACTTTTGATTTTAATGGATTTACCATTTTCAATACTTTGCGTGCTTGTAGAAATATGATGCTCTCCTAAAACCACTTTTTCAATACTATTCATCATATAGGTCTTTGAATAATCTAGGGGTGATAAATTCCGAATAATTTTATGAGCGCCAAGTGTAACCTCTTGAAGACTCAAACCTCGGTCTAAATAGGTTTTACCGTAAACCGAATTTATAGAATTATTAATTTCTAGAAGGTTTTGCGCTTTATTGTTTTTTACTAGATACAATTGAATATTTTTAAAGGGAATTTCTTAAAATTAGGTGATTTACGTTTTCTATATGCTGATGCTCTTCATTTTGAATCATTTCTGCTAAACGTTTGCCCATAGCTGTAAAATCAGTAGAAATCGTAGTGATTCCACCTTCAACAATTTCTTTAAGCAATGTGTCATTATAAGAAATAATGCCAATATCCTCAGCTAGAGTAAAATTGAGAGATTTCATTTTTTTTATAATTTGAAGCAGGCTTTTATCATCAGGTACAACATATAAATCACCTTTTTTTATCATATAATCATCTACGGAATTTAAGATTTCAAAAGGTATGTTTCTGTCCTTACAAAACGCGATAAATCCATCTTTCATACTTTGAGGCTGCTTATCATTAGAAAATATTAGTAATAGCTTTTTATAGTTGACAATGCGACTAAAGGCTTTCTCTAGATTATTATAAATATCTTTTCTAAAATTTTGATAAATACCTGAATAATCTTTCAATTCGCAAGGCATCTGATCGAGAATATACACCGTCTCTTTTGGTAATTTGTTAACTGTTTTATCAGTATTTTTTAAATTTGCAGGCATAATTATATAACTGTTGTAATTACCATTATTATCCTCTATTATTCGTTTGAAAACGTTTAGGTTAAAGTGATGAAAGTATATGTCAACTTCAATATTTTCACTTAAATTACTAATGAAAGCATTGAATAAATCCTCCTTAAAAGCATTTAATTCGTCAAATAGTAGTAATACCTTTTGTTTAATACTTATGTTTTCACTAGTAACATAGTAACCTTTTCCAACAACGGATTGAATAATGCCCCTATTCTTTAATTCGTTAAAAGCCATTAAGACTGTATCACGCGATAGGTTGTGCTTTTTTTTTATTGCGTTTATGGAAGGTATTTGGTCTCCTTTATTTAATTTACCTCGTACAATTGCTTTTTCAATAGAAAAAACGATTTGTTGGTATTTAGGAACTCCTATTTTTTTATTTATTGTAATCATTATTAGTACAAAGATATAAATTTTATCTGCATAAAACCTACTAGACCCTACTAGTATGATAAAATGTTAATGTGTTCTGCTTAAATGTACATCAAACGTAAAAATCTTTAATTATAAATATATATATTTGATGCATTAAACAACTAAACTAAATATTATGACATCAGGATTTGATACTTGGGATTATGTAGTTTTTATTGCTTACGCTATATTAATTTTAGGTGTAGGTTTATGGGTGTCCCGAGATAAAAAAGGGCATCAAAAAAATGCTGAAGATTATTTTTTGGCGAGTAAATCTTTACCATGGTGGGCTATTGGAGCTTCTTTGATTGCGGCTAATATTTCTGCAGAACAATTTATTGGTATGTCTGGCTCTGGCTTTGCTTCAGGATTAGCTATTGCTTCCTACGAATGGATGGCGGCCATAACCTTAATAATTGTTGGTAAATATTTCTTACCGATTTTTATAGAAAAAGGGCTTTACACCATACCTGAATTTGTTGAAAAAAGATATTCCACTAATTTAAAAACCATATTGGCAGTTTTTTGGATAGCACTATACGTTTTTGTAAACTTAACTACCGTACTTTATTTGGGTGCTCTTGCTTTAGAAACCATAATGGGCATTCCACTGATTTATGGCGTAATAGGTTTAGCGCTATTCGCAGCGGCTTATTCTTTGTATGGTGGTCTTTCGGCAGTTGCCTGGACGGATGTTATTCAAGTCATATTTTTGGTTTTAGGTGGATTGGTTACCACGTATTTAGCTCTAAACACCGTATCTGGTGGAGAAGGCTTTATATCTGGTTTAACTACAGTTTTCGAAACTGTTCCTGGGCGTTTTGAAATGATCTTAGATGAATCTAATCCAGAATATAAGAACTTACCTGGTTTAGGCGTATTAGTAGGGGGTATGTGGGTTGCCAACCTATATTATTGGGGGTTCAACCAATATATTATTCAAAGAACTTTGGCTGCTAAATCACTTAAAGAAGCGCAAAAAGGTATATTGTTTGCTGCGTTTTTGAAATTAATTATCCCATTAATTGTTGTAATTCCTGGTATAGCAGCCTATGTAATGATAAATGATCCCGAAATTATGGCAAGACTAGGTGTAAGCGCCTCTGAAAATTTACCTTCATTAAGTCAAGCAGATAAGGCATATCCTTGGTTATTACAATTTTTGCCTGTTGGTTTAAAAGGTGTCGCCTTTGCGGCTTTAGCTGCTGCCATTGTATCCTCGTTGGCTTCAATGTTAAATTCTACATCGACAATTTTTACAATGGACATATATAAACAATACATTAATAAGGATGCTAGTGATAGAGCAACAGTGAATACTGGAAGAATTTCAGCTTTTGTGGCTTTAGTGATAGCATGTATAGTCGCTCCCTTATTAGGCAATTTAGACCAGGCATTCCAATTTATACAAGAATATACTGGTATTGTAAGCCCGGGTATTTTAGCTGTGTTCTTATTAGGTTTGTTTTGGAAGAAAACTACAAACAAAGCTGCAATTATTGGGGCATTAGCATCAATTCCTATTGCAATGTACTTTAAAGTGGCCCCTAAGGGATGGTCTAGTTCGTCATTTTTTGTTGATGTGCCTTTTATGGATCAAATGGGGTATACACTTTTGTTAACTATGGGGGTAATTGCTTTATTCAGTTATGTACAACACAAAGGAGCCGATGATGCAAAAGGTATTCCTATTACAAAACAACTATTTAAAACATCACCACTATTTAATATAGGTTCGTTTGCTGTCTTGTTAATTTTAACAGTGCTTTACGCGTTGTTTTGGTAAAACTGGTTATAACATTAAAATAAATTAAGTCCTTAGCCATAACGTTAAGGACTTTTATAATTTATGGGGATAAGTATGCGACTATTAAAGCTACACGAAAAATAAAAAAATAAATCATAAGGCTAAACTAAAGTAAAAGTTGGGTCAAAGAAGGAACAGTTAAATCGGATGTTCACAGATTAGTTTTAAAACTATCATAAAGTGTTTTCCTCTTTTTTTTAAAAGTGTTATTTTGGCATGATTATTAGTCACTAGTTAACTAATTGATTTGCTTAATTAATCCCCTATGCGCCATTTCTTATATATCCTATTGTTTACTTGTGCTTTAATAAGTGGACAAAACAATATAAACCCACTACAATCTGAAGACCTAGAAGCCCAAATAAAATGGGTAGATAGTGTTTATAATTCCATGACACTCAAAGAACGCGTGGGACAGCTATACATGGTTCAAGTGATGTCTAATCAAAATTCGGTTATAAAGAATAGGGTGATTAAGTTGATACGAGAAAATCATATAGGAGGTATTATTTATTCTAATGGAGGTCCAAAACGTCAAGCAAGTTTAAATAACGAATTACAAGCTATATCTAACCTGCCAATGCTTATTGGTATGGATGCAGAATGGGGCTTAAGCATGCGTTTAGACTCAACTTATGCTTTTCCATACAATATGGCTTTAGGTGCTATTCAAGACAACAAATTGGTAGAACAGACTGGGAGAAAAATAGGGGAACATTGCAAACGCTTAGGTGTTCATTTCAATTTTGCTCCAGTTGTTGATATTAATACAAATCCCAAAAATCCAATAATTGGCAATCGTTCTTTTGGAGAAGATAGAGATAATGTCACAGAAAAAGCTTTGGCTTTTATGGAAGGTATGCAAAGGGCTGGTGTTTTGGCTAATGCTAAACATTTTCCAGGTCATGGCGATACCGAAGCAGATTCACATCACACTTTACCTACCATAAGTTTTGATGCGAAACGTATAGATTCCGTAGAGTTGTATCCTTACAAAAAACTTATAAGTAAGGGGCTATCCAGTGTTATGGTAGCACATTTAAACGTACCGAGTTTAGAATCTCGCGAAGGCTTCCCTTCTTCATTATCAAAACATATAGTTACAGATATTTTAAAAGATTCTTTAGGCTTTAAAGGTCTTATATTTACAGATGCCTTAACTATGAAAGGTGCTTCGAATTTTAGTGATACGGGCGATATAGATTTGGCTGCCTTTAAAGCAGGGAACGATGTGATGCTGATGTCTGAAGATGTAGAAATAGGTGTTGATAAAATCATGGATGCATACAATAATGGCGAAGTTACAGAAGAACGTTTAGCACATTCTGTTAAAAAGATTTTAATGGCGAAGTATAAGGTGGGGCTAAATAATTACGAGCCGATTGGTTTATATAATTTAGATAAGGATTTGAATCGTTTAGAAGATGATGTACTTTATGAAGAATTGTTGGAAAATGCAATTACTGTAGTGAAGAACCAAAGTAACTTAGTACCATTAAAACAATTAGAAACGAAAACCTTGGCGTATGTTGCTTTAGGTGATGACAGTGGCAGTCATTTTTATAATGAATTAAAAAAATATACAAAAGTCCATAGGATTGAAGCAGGTAAGCTTGATGAACTTATGAAAAAACTTCAATCGTACAATACGGTTATAATTGGATTTCATCGTTCAGATGAAAATCCATGGAAATCGTATAAGTTTTCAAGCGAGGAATTGGTTTGGCTTCACGAAATTGCCCGTACCCATGATGTTATTTTAGATGTTTTTGTAAAGCCTTACGCATTAAATGATTTGAAAAGTATTGAAAATATTGAAAGTATTGTGGTAAGCTATCAAAATAGTAAAATTTCACAGCAAAAATCTGCCCAACTTTTATTTGGAGCTATTGCTTCTAAAGGAAAACTACCGGTGTCTGTTGGTGAGTTTTTTAAAGCAGGAGAAGGTTTAGAAATTAATAGTTTAAAGCGCTTGGGGTATACACTTCCTGAACGTGTAGGTATGAGTTCTGAAAAATTGAAACGTGTTGATTCTATAGCAAAAGTAGCGGTTGACTCTATGATGACACCGGGTATTCAGTTGCTTATTGCTAGAAAAGGCAAAGTAATTTATAATAAGAACTTTGGAAAACACACCTACGAAGGCAAACAAAAAGTGTCTTTTGATGATATTTACGATGTAGCCTCACTTACCAAAATCCTAGCCACATTACCATTACTTATGGAGATGGAAGAAAAGGGTTTGGTGTCACTTAATAGCCCACTGTCTGAATTATTGCCAGAATATAAAGGCTCAAATAAAGCAGATATTACCATAAAACAAATGTTGTCGCACTATGCACGTTTACGGCCTTGGGAACCATTTTATTATCACACTTTAGACAGTGTCACTAAACGCCCTAGCGGAAAATACTATAAAACAAAACGTAGTAAAGGTTATAACGTTGAAGTTGCCAAAAATTTATATTTAAGAACTGATTATCAGGATTCTATTCAAAAGATAATTCGCGAGTCAGAGCTTTTAGACCGTTTACGCTATCGTTACAGTGACTTTCCTTATTATATTTTAAAGAAATTTATTGAGAAGCATTACGACAAAAGATTGGATGAGTTAGTGCAAACACATTTTTATCAATCTTTAGGCGCAAATTATACCATGTATAATCCCAATCGAAAAATAAGCAATCAACATATTGTGCCTACTGAGGTTGACGACTATTACCGCTACCAAAAAATACAAGGTTACGTGCACGATATGGGAGCAGCAATGCAGAATGGTATTGGTGGTCATGCAGGTATATTCAGTAATGCCAACGACGTTGCCAAAATTATGCAAATGTATCTGCAAAAAGGGTTTTATGGAGGAAAACGGTATCTGAGTCCTAATACTATTGATAAGTTTAATACCTGTTACTATTGTGAAAAAGATAATAGGAGAGGCGTAGGTTTTGATAAACCACAATTAGATGAAGAAGGTCCAACTTGCGGTTGTATTTCAATGACTAGTTTTGGGCACTCAGGATTCACAGGAACCTATGCTTGGGCAGATCCGGAAGAAGAAATTGTTTATGTGTTTTTAGCAAATAGAACGTATCCAAATGCTGGAAAAAATCTATTGCTTAGGAAAAATATTAGAACAGAAATTCAGCGCTTTATTTATGAAGCAATTGAAGATTGATAAATTAAAGTACTTAAAGTTTTAAGTTATACGCGTTTAAAGTTTAGTATCAACTAAGCTTTGGCACATGTAACTTAATACACTTAAAACAAAATATATGAAAATAGGAATTGTTTGTTATCCAACATTTGGCGGTAGTGGTGTTGTGGCAACAGAATTAGGTTTAGAACTTTCTAAACGTGGTCATGAAATTCATTTCATAACCTATAATCAACCGGTTAGACTAGAACTGTTAAGCAATCATGTGCATTATCATGAAGTAAATGTTCCTGAGTATCCGTTATTTCATTATCAGCCTTATGAACTAGCACTGTCTAGTAAATTGGTAGATATGGTTAAGTTACATAAAATTGAGATTTTACATGTGCATTACGCTATTCCTCATGCGTATGCGGCTTATATGGCTAAAAAAATGTTACAGGAAGAGGGTATTCATTTACCAATAGTTACAACGCTTCATGGTACAGATATTACCCTAGTGGGAAGTCACCCGTTCTACAAGCCCGCAGTAACCTTTAGTATTAATAAATCTGATGCGGTGACTGCTGTGTCACAAAGTTTGAAAGAAGATACACTACGCTTATTTGACATTAAGAACAATATTCATGTGGTTCCTAATTTTATAGATTTAGATAAATATAATCATAGTTTTACCGATTGCCAAAGAGGTATGATGGCAGAAGATGACGAAAAAATTATTACACATATTAGTAATTTGCGACCTGTAAAACGTGTTCAAGATGTTATCAAGGTGTTTTACGGTATCCAGAAGGAAATGCCTGCAAAATTGATGTTTATAGGCGAGGGGCCTGAAAAAGAAAATATAGAGAACCAATGTCGGGATTTAGGAATTTTGGATAAGGTAATTTTCTTTGGAAGAAGTAACGAAATTGATAAAATTCTATGTTTTAGCGACTTGTTTTTATTGCCATCGCAGACCGAAAGCTTTGGTTTGGCCGCTTTAGAGGCTATGGCCTCGGGTGTGGCCGTTATTTCAAGTAATACAGGCGGTATTCCTGAGGTTAACACTCATGGTGTTTCTGGTTATTTAAGTGATGTAGGCGATATTGATGATATGATTAAAAACGCACTTTACATCCTAGGGGATGAAAAACGTTTAAAATCATTTAAGCATAACGCTAGAACAGAAGCTTTGAGATTTGATTTGCATGCAATAGTACCTCAATATGAAGCTATCTACCAAGATACATTGTCCAAATGTCTGGTGTTATAGTTTATAGTTCTGTTATGGCGTTCTAGTGTAATAGGAAACGCTTCAAATCCTCGTATGCCGAAATTTTAGTAGCAACTTTCTCTTTACCCATAACGGATTGAATTTGTTCTGGTAGCGCTTGTTTCTCTTCAATAACCGCTTCAACTACGTCTAAAAACTTAGTAGGGTGTGCAGTTTCTAGAAATACACAATGTGCATTGGTATTTTCCTCTAAATAGGCTTTACATCCTAAATAGCCTACAGCGCCATGTGGATCTGCTACATAATCAAAATCGTTATACATTTCTAACATAGCATCTTTTGTTTCTTCATCTGTAAAACTATACGACGATATGTTCTCTTTTAGTGTCTCAAACTTGTTTTTGTAAATTTCCTGAATACGAATAAAGTTGCTTGGTGCCCCAACATCCATAGCATTACTAATGGTTTGTATGGACGGTTTTGGCTCATAAAGTTGAGATATTAAATAACGCGTTACAACATTATTTTCATTATTTGATGCTACAAAATGCTTAATGGGAAGCCCTAATTGTTGTGCCATCATACCTGCACAAATGTTGCCAAAATTACCGCTAGGAACCGAAAATACAATATTATCATAATCGTTATGTAGCTGTTTGTAAGCAAACATAAAATAGAATAATTGCGGTAACCAACGTGCCACATTTATGGAGTTCGCAGAAGTTAATTGCATTTGTTTAGTTAAAGCTTCATCTAAAAATGCCGTTTTTACCATGGCCTGACAATCATCAAACGTACCATTTACTTCGAGCGCTGTTATATTTTGCCCTAATGTGGTCAATTGTTTTTCTTGTATATCGCTCACTTTTCCGCTAGGATAAAGTATAACCACCTTAACACCTTTTACTCCTAAAAATCCATTAGCCACAGCGCCACCAGTATCTCCAGAGGTTGCAACTAATACGGTAACCTCCTTGTCATTATCCTGATTAAAATACCCTAAGCATCGTGCCATAAATCGCGCACCAACGTCCTTAAAAGCCATGGTTGGCCCATGAAATAACTCTAGCGTGGAAATGCTATCATTTAGTTTTACAATTGGAAAATCGAAAGACAACGTCTCTTCCACAATCGTCTTTAATTGTGCTTCGGGGATTTCAGGACTTATAAATTGTTTAATAGCTTCAAATGCTATTTCAGGGTATGAAAGGCTATCAATATTTTCAAAAAAAGCTTTAGGTAAAGGCGTAATATGTTCTGGGAAATATAAGCCTTTATCTGGTGCTAAACCTTTTATTACTGCATTTTTAAATGTTGATTTAGGTGCTTTTTTATTTAGTGAATAGTAATTCATGTGTTGTTATTTCTGTAGAAGAAGACATTTAATTTTAAATACATTGAAATTTTTGAGATTGGTCGTCCCGAGAACTATTAGAAGGCCTCAAGGAGATTTATCTAAACCTAAGTAATAATCTTTACGCCTTCAGTATTAATTTTTGAAACATGTATATCGTAATCTATTACTAAATCTGAATATACATTTTCCATAGTTTTCTTTACGTTGTTTGCAGTATCCAAACCTTTGCTTAATGCAAAAATGGAAGGTCCAGAACCAGAAATGCCACAGCCTAAAGCGCCAACATCTAGAGTGGCACTCTTAACTTCGGCAAATAGTGGAATTAATTTGCTCCTATGGGGCTCTATAATAATATCTTTTAACGATCTTTTTATTAGTTCGTAATTGCTGGTATGGAGTGCATGTACAAAACTTCCTAAGTTTGCCCATTGTGTAATGGCATCACTTAAATCTACTTGTTTTGGTAATGCGCCTCGAGACTCAGAGGTTTTTATTTCTATTTGCGGATGAATAATGGTAGCGAACAAATCCTTTGGTGTTGGTATTTCTAAAACCTCTAATGGTGATACACTCTTTACTAATGTAAATCCTCCAAAAAGGGCAGGGGCTAGATTGTCCGCATGCTCACATTTACTTGCAATGGCTTCACCTTTAATTGCAAATTCTGTTAATTGAGTTTTGTTAAACGGCCTTCCTATAAGTTCATTCATACCAAAAACACTTCCTACTGCGCTTGCTGCGCTACTGCCAATGCCACTTCCTGGTTTTATGTTTTTATAAATTTCAATTTCAAAACCAAAATCTACATTAAGCGTATCGTACATTGCTAAAGCGGAAACCCCAGCAACATTTAATTTTACTTCCAAAGGCAAATCAAACCCTTCAATATGAGATATGTAAATGCCTTTCTTGTCAATTTTGCGAATCACCATCTCATCGCCAACATTGTCCAAACAAAAGCCCATAACATCAAAACCACAGGATACATTTGCCACGGTAGCTGGAGAAAATATTCTTATTTCGTTCATCTTATTTATTAAATAGTTTTCGGCGGCACTTGAGCAAGATATAGCACTATTTTTGTGTAATTCCATTTTTATTTATCAAAGTTACCTTAGACCAAATTTAATTGTTTCCTAATCTGATAATATCTGCAAATAAACCAGAGGCGGTAACATCGGCACCAGCACCAGCGCCTTTAATAATCATAGGTTGCTGCGAATAGCGTTCAGTATAAAACATCACAATATTATCGCTTCCTTTTAAATTGTAAAACGGATGACCTTCAGGAATTTCCTGTAAACTCACACTGGCTTTTCCTTTATCTAATTTAGCTACATATTTTAGTTGACAGTTATTTGCCTTAGCCGAAGCATATAACTTTTGGTAGTGTGCTTCGTCATCAATTAGGGTTTTATAAAAATCATCAACAGAGCCACTTTCTATCCCTGCTTTGGATAAAAATGGAATATTCTCTATATCTTCTAAATCCATCTCTAAACCACTTTCCCTAGCCAAAATTAAAATTTTTCTTGCAACATCAACACCGCTTAAATCAATTCTCGGATCTGGTTCGGTATAGCCCTCTGCAGCAGCCTGTTTTACAATATCATAAAACTTTGTTGAATCATCGAAGTTATTAAAAACAAAATTTAAACTACCTGATAATACGGCTTGAATTGATGTTACCTTATCGCCTGAAGCCATTAAATTACCTAAAGTGTCAATTATTGGTAAACCTGCGCCCACATTGGTTTCAAATAAAAATGGCGCATTGTATTTTAAAGATAATCGCTTCAGTTCTTTGTAATTATCAAATGCACTAGAGCAGGCAATTTTATTACATGCCACAATCGCAATGCTTTCTCTTAAATAGTTTTCGTAAAAATTAGTAACCTCCTTATTTGCGGTAACATCCACAAATATGCTGTTGCGTAGGTTTAACGCTTTGGCCTTTTCAAAAAAACCATTTAAAGACGCCTTTTCTCCGTTGGCTAATTGAGCCTTCCACTGTTTTAAATTAATACCATCTTCATCAAAAATCATAGTTCTGGAGTTAGACAATCCAGCCACCCGAAGGTTTATTTTAAGATTTTCCTTGAGATATTTTTTCTGTTGTTTTATTTGTTCTACCAAGCGCTCACCAACATTGCCTACGCCAGTAATAAATACATTTAACTGTTTTGTGATACTTTCAAAAAATGTTTCATGCAGCGTATTCAACGCCTTCTTCACATCGCCTTCTTCAATAACAATAGAGATATTTCGTTCTGAAGCACCTTGGGCGATAGCCCTAATATTGATATTGTTTTTTCCTAAAGATGAAAACATTTTGCCGCTTATCCCTTGATGATTTTTCATGTTATCACCAACAAGTGCGACAATAGATAAACCAGTTTCAACAATTAAGGGTTCAATTTTATGAAGCGCAATTTCGTTTACAAATGTAATGTCTATTGCGGTTTTAGCAATTTCTACGTCCTTGGCTTCAATACCTAAACAAATAGAATGTTCTGAAGATGCTTGCGTAATTAAAATTACATTTATTTTTTCGTTGGAAAGGGTTTCAAACAAACGTTTTGAGAACCCAGGAATACCCACCATACCACTGCCCTGAAGCGTCAACAATGCAATATTTGAAATATTGCTGATGCCTTTTACAGGAGAACTAGTGCCACTGGCATCCTTAGAAATAATGGTGCCAATAGCTTCGGGCACCATGGTGTTTTTAATGTGAATAGGTATGTCTAAATCTAAAACTGGTTGTACAGTTGGCGGATATAGAACTTTAGCACCGAAATGCGATAGCTCCATGGCTTCTCGATACGAAATGGTTTGGATTGGGCGTGCTTGCTTTACTAATTTTGGATTGGTAGTAAACATGCCGCTAACGTCTGTCCAAATTTCTAATTGTTCTACTTTTAACGCGGCGGCAACAATTGCAGCAGTAAAATCCGAACCTCCACGTCCAAGAGTAGTTTGCTCTCCAAGTGCTGAATTAGCAATAAATCCAGGTAGAATAGTGATGCTTTCTTCAGCAGTTTTAAAATATTCTTTAAGATTAGTATTTGTAACGCTGTAATCTACTTCAGCTTTTGTAAAATTAGAGTTCGTTACAATAAGTTCTTGAGTATTTTTTCTTTTTGCTAAAAGCCTTCTGTTTTTCATGGTTTCGGCAATAATAAAAGAGGAAAGCAACTCGCCAAAACTTACTAATTTATCAGAGGTCTTTGGAGAGATTTCATTAATTAAAAAAATACCGTCCAGCAAACTATTTAGTGCATTTAGCTTATCTTCCGCATAAGCTAAAATTGCTGCATTGTTATCGGGATTTAATTTCTTTATAATGGAAAAATGCGTATCCTTTATACCTTTTAAGGTATCTTTAAAACTGTTGTCCTTCGCTTGCGCCTGCTGACCTGCAAGCAATAATTTATCAGTTATACCACCAATTGCTGATACCACACAAATTACTTTGCTGTCTTTTGCGTAAGCATCTAAAATGTCAATAACCTTATTTATATTTTTTGAGGAACCTACCGAAGTTCCTCCGAATTTTAAAACTTTCATTTTCTAATGAATTGAAATTTAAACGTAAAATTTGAAAAGATGTAATTGTAAAAATTACACGAAAAGCCTGAAAAATATATAACTAGTAACCCCAAAGGGTTGTGGTATTTGTAGTTGTAGCAAAAATAGAAGCAGCACTTGTAGAAAGTGCATTGAAATTTATATTTTGGCCTAAATGAATCATTTTCGTGATATAAACACATCAAAAGTATTATTTTTAACCTAATAAAAAAACAAAAACTATTTTTTTGCAATATTCTTATAATCACCAATTTTTCGTTTAAAATAATCGACTATAAGTGGCAGGAATTGAAAAATCAATAATACAGTTTTTATGAAAATATTTTCTAGAGAGCAGATTTATTTAGGTGATAAGTTAACGGCAGAACGACAAAATATTACTTCAACAGAATTAATGGAGCGTGCAGGCACCCAAATTTTTAATTGGATGCACATGCGTATGCAAGGGGCCCAAGTACCAGTGCATGTGTTTTGTGGTATTGGCAATAACGGAGGAGATGGTTTGGTTTTGGCTCGCCATTTAGTTACGCACGGTTATAATGTACACACATACGTGGTGAACTATAGCGATAAACGTTCTAAAGATTTTTTGATTAATTACGATAGAATTAAAAATACCACTAAAAAATGGCCAAGGCTTTTAAAATGTGCAGAGGATTTTCCAGAGATTCATCCTAACGACATTATCGTTGATGCTGTATTTGGTATTGGCTTAAATAGACCAGTGGACGATTGGGTAAAACAATTATTCCAGCATTTTAAAACCACAAAGGCCTTTACAATGTCTGTAGATATTCCCTCGGGACTATACACAGACAAAGCTGTTGAAGACCCAGAAGCTGTTGTTTATGCTGGTTTTACGTTAAGTTTTGCCTCGCCTAAGTTGGTGTTTTTCCTACCTGAAACAGCTAAATACACCGTGCAATGGGAAATTTTAGATATTGGCTTAGATCCAGAATACTTGTACACCACAGAAACTGAAGTACAACTCATTGCTAAGCACGAAGTGTTACCAAATTACAAGGCTCGAGATAAATTTTCACATAAAGGTCAATTTGGTCATGCATTGATTATTGGTGGGAGCTACGGAAAAATTGGAGCAGTTACCCTAACCAGTAGAGCGGCGTTATCCGCAGGTGCTGGCTTGGTCTCTGCTTATGTGCCAAAATGCGGTTATATGCCTTTACAAGCATCGTTTCCTGAAGCTATGGTGATTACAGATAATGATGAAGAAAAAATTACTGCTATAAATTTCGAAATAGAACCAACAGTTATTGGCTTTGGAATTGGAGCGGGAACTGATAAACAAACTATTACAGCTTTTGAAAATTTCTTAAAAGATAACAAGGTACCTCTGGTAATTGATGCTGATGGTTTGAATATACTAGCTAAAAAGAAAGCATTGTTGAAACTGTTGCCCGAAAACACTATTTTAACGCCACATCCTAAAGAATTAGAACGTTTGATAGGGGCGTGGAAAGATGATTTTGATAAGCTAGATAAGGTTAAAGCATTTTCAAAGAAGTATGGGCTAATTGTTGTGATAAAAGGTGCAAACACCATTACTGTTTTTAATGAAAAACTTTATATAAACACTACAGGAAACCCGGGGCTGGCAACAGCTGGTAGTGGTGATGTACTTACTGGAATCATTACAGGACTGATAGCTCAAGGTTACCATCCTTCTGTAGCTGCCATTTTTGGTGTGTATTTACATGGTAAATCTGCTGATATCGCGGTTGAAGATTTTGGGTATCAAAGTTTAATTGCAAGTCATGTAATAGAATATTTAGGTGAGGCATTTATCGATTTATTTAAGCAACCCGAGCAACTAACAGAACATGCAAAGGAGACGGAGCAACAGCAAAAAGAGCAGCAAAATTAATGAACTTACATTTCCATCTCATCGCTCTATTACAATATGGAACCATATTTACTTCCTAAAAAAAGGTATAAAAAAACCCCTCTAAACTAAGGGGTTTTTATGGTTTGAACTTTCTTATATTAAATATTCAATGCTTTAAATAAATCTGTCAAAGCTGGATTTGAAGGTCTTGGTGCATTAGCATCTACAATATTTCCTTCAGGATCAATAAGGATAAATCTTGGAATACCTTGAATCTCATAGTCTTTAACGAATTTGGAGCTCCAGTCGTTATCGGCAAATAATTGAATGCCACCTAATTCCTTTTCGTTTACCATGTTTTTCCATTTTTCAAAATCTTTTTCCTTATCGATGGAAACACTAACAAATTGTATGTTTTTATCGTGATAATCTTCTTCAACCTTTTTTAACGAAGGTATTTCCTTAATACATGGCCCGCACCAAGTAGCCCACACATCTATGTAAACATATTTACCTTTTAATTCTTCTAAAGACGTTGTGCCTCCTGCATGATTTCTATAATCTACAAATTCTGGAGATGGTTTCCCTTTTGACAACCCTGCAAGCTTATCATAACGTTTTTTGATTATGGCATTATTCTTTTCGTTAGTTGAATTTTCAGAATACAGTGTGTAAAACGCATCAATATCCTTTGTATAGCTCATGCTATTATTTGCAAAAACAAATAATAAATTATTCTTTAATTTTTCGTTTGGAATATCACTTAATGTTTTTAGAAACGCAATATCTATTTCGATAGAATCTTGTTTAGCTAGTTTATCTGCTTCTTCTCTAAAATGACTAGTAACCAAGACCTTATAGTTTTCTGAGAAAAAATAATCATCTTCATTGAGGTAATCTAGACCTTCCAACTCTTTTAAAAAATCATCGGAAGCTTTAAAGCTTTGGTTTTTAGTTACATATTGATGATATCTTTCATACTCACTTAATCTTGCCAAATAATTATAATTTAAATCTCTTTTTTCTAAAGCTTTAAAATCATCAGGTATATTTTCAAAAGTATTCAATAAGCTATCACTAGATTTTTTTATAGTTTGGAACTTAGCTTTAAAATCTGCTTCATCGAGTAAGTAGGCATCATAACGATTTCCCAATAACGCCTTTTCATTTTTATTTTTTGCCAATAAATATGAATTAACTACAGCACCTTCACCAGAAAATGTAATTGTGTTTTCAAAATCCTTAGCATCATAATTAACATTAACATTATAACCAGGTTCTACATAAATAAACACAGGATTTGTACCATCAAAAATCACATACGAATTTTTGTCAGTGCTAAGCGTATCTGTAAAACTGCCATCAGCAGCAACATCTAAAGGTTCACTGAAGGTACGGTCAAAACTATTAATGGTTACAACACCGTTTTTATTTGTTATTTTTCCAGAGATCACTGCGTAATCTATGGTAGGCTCTTCTTTTTTATTGCAAGCAAAACAAAGCGTAATACTTAGAGCAATTAGAATTTTTTTCATGTTTAGGTTTTTAATTTTTACGAAAATATATATTTGAAATAATTCTAGGAATTAATTAACATTAGTTTAAAACAAAACGTATAATACGTTACAGCTTATGGATTAAATACTGGTAATCAACTACTTTTGGTATAATATCTAGAGCTTTAAGTTGATTTTGAACATTAATTATAGTGGGTTCATCTAATAATTCTTGAGACCATTCTGTAATTGCCAGCCAATCTTGTACATCTTCTAGTTGTTGTTCATACCGGTTAGCAATCATTCTGTCTATACTCGGGATATCCTTAAACTCTGAAGTTGTAGCATTTATAATACTTAAAATTGTTTTTAAATCATCCTCATGCTCTTCAATAAATTCCTCTCTAACCGCAATAACAAAACAAGGCCATGGTGAGGGACAATTGCCGATACGCCTAAAAATACCATCATCTACAATAGGTTTAGTGGTATACTTTTCCCATAGAAAATAATCGGCATCACCATTGGTTAGTCCTTCAACGGCACCTTTCAGATTTTGTATAACTTCAAAATTTAAATCGTTCTCTAAATTCCAATTATTATTCTGTGCATTAATGTATGCCATTAGATGAGAGCCCGAACCATATCTGCTAATTGCCGCCTTTGTGCCTTTTAGGTCTGCAACGGTTTTATAATTTGAGTTATGGGCGACATGAATACCCCAAATTAGCGGTGTTTGTACAAAGGTTTGCACAATCTTGCTTGGGTTTCCTGCAATAATATCTTTTACAATACCTTCTGTTAAAATTACGGCAATATCAATATCACCATTGCGCAGTCCTTTACACATAGCGCCCGTACCGCCATAATAATCCTGCCAACGTAAATTGATGCCTTGGTTCTTGTATTCGCCATTTTTAAGCGTTAAGTACCAGGCTAAGTTAAAATGTTCTGGCACACCGCCTATATTTACTTTTTTCATTTAAATTCTATCTAATAAATCCTACCTAAAGTGTAGGCAATTAAACGTTCTACAGCTTGCCTAGGGTTTTTACTAAAGCTACAGTTTGGTCTGTTTGCAATTATAGCATTTAACGAAATAGCATTATGCCCTAAAAGTTGTGATAAACCATATATTGCAGAGGTTTCCATTTCAAAATTGGTAACTCTTAAGCCGTTAAAATTAAAGCTATCCATTTTTTTGTTTAACATAGGGTCGCTTATCGCCAACCTTAAAACACGACCCTGAGGGCCATAAAACCCATTTGCCGTAGCGGTAAGTCCTTCAAAAGTTTGAGCACTTTTAAATTTAGAAATTAATGCTTCAGAGCCTTTAATAACAATAGGTTTGCCTTTGTTGGCTTCCCAATTCGTATGGGCAATAAAGGCATCTTCTATATTTGGGTTTGAAATTGATTCAGTTTGGTATGCATGTAGCATTCCGCTTAATTCTAGACCGTAAGCCCCAATTACAAAGGAATCTATTGGGATTTCTGGTTGTAATGCCCCAGAAGTACCTATTCTAATAAAGTTTAGACTTCTTAATTCCTTTTTGATTTTTCTAGTTTCGAAATCGATATTAACCAACGCATCAAGTTCATTTATAACTATATCTATATTGTCTGTTCCAATACCGGTTGATATAACTGATATTTTTTTTCCATGAATGGTACCAGTATGTGTTTTAAATTCTCGTTTTTGAGTTTTTAATTCAATCTTTTCAAAATGCTTAGAGACTAAGTCTACGCGATCTTGATCACCAACAAAAATAATGTTATCTGCAACGTCTCCTGGTTTTAGATTAAGATGGTAAATACTCCCATCAGGATTTAAAATAAGTTCAGATTCCTTAATCGGCATATAATGGAGACTTTATAAGTTTGTTTTCTGCTTTACTGAATTGGAAGTCTAGTTTTTTAACACCTCCAAAAGTCATATTATTTTTAAAGTCTTTTGCTACATTTCGCTGGCCAAGTAAGGCTTCATGGCCTTTTCGGCTTAGTTGTACGTTATTTTCGTTAACTATATAAAACGGACTCAAATTGTTTATAATTCGCTCTAACTGTAAATCGTTATAACCGTAAAAACCTTGATAATTTAAGGCATAACCCAGTAAATGATGCTTAGATTTTATATCTTGTTCTTTTATAATAGTTAAAATATTGGCTTCTAATACATTTAACCCAGTTATAGAATCTGGGAAACGCTCTAAATGTGCCTTTAAGCAGTTGCTCATATATTTAAATGATGAGGTTTTTACTATGTAAGGCTTAAAAAGGTTGTGGTCAATTCCACAGTAAATACGCCATAGTGTTGTTGCTAAGTCTAAATCTTCATCACTAAGTCTTACTTTGTTTTTATAATGTGCCATTAATTGACTGGAACTTAATTCCGCCAATCCTTTCAATTCTTTACTACCAGAAACTCTACCGCTACATACCAAATATGTTGGTAATTTTATGTCTTTCTGTCTCAGCAAATTTATTACTGCTAGCATATTAATGTGGCAAAAAAGGTCGTATTCAAACCAAAGAACAACTTTTGTATATCTTTCACTAGCATTATCCAGTTGGGTTAATGCGAAATCAATTTTGCTTAAATCGAGATCTATGTTGTAGAATTTCTTTAAAAATTCACCTCTTTTCGCAATGAGTTCATCGGTATGAATCATTTCTTGAATAGGCCCTTCACAAAGCATTTCCTGCCATGTAACAATTTCACCTTCAATCTGTAACTCACTTAAGTACGACGTTAAGATACCCCCATTTGTAATATGTAGAATTTTTTCACCCATAATTTATCCGCCAACGCGCTTAACAGTAAAACCTTTATCTTTTAATATTTGCATGATTTTATCCCTGTAATCGCCTTGTATTATAATTTTATCATCTTTAAAACTTCCGCCAACACTAAGCTTTCTCTTAATTTCTTTTGCCAAAGTTTTAAAATCTTCTGTAGCTCCTGTATAACCCTCCAATATGGTTGTTGGTTTTCCTTTTCGTTTTTCGTACTTACAAATAATGGGGTCGTCTTGCATCCAGATATCTGAGGTTTCATTAGTATCTTCTGTATTTTCTTCTGGCTCGTGATCTGGAAAGAGATTCTTTAATTGGTCTTGTAAATCCATTACTTCAGTATTCAGTCGTAGTGTTCGGTCGCAGTATTCCAGTAAATTCAACTGTAAACTGAGACTGAAACTCGAAACTATTTTTTAATCAGTCCTAATTCAATTAAGCGTTCGGTTAGAAATTCACCTGCAGTAATATCTTCAAACAGCTTTGGGTTATCCTCATCAATACAATTTTCTAAAACATCAAGTTTCATATCGCTAACGGGATGCATAAAGAAAGGAATGGAATACCTCGAAGTTCCCCAAAGTTCTTTTGGAGGGTTTACCACACGATGTATTGTAGATTTTAGTTTGTTATTGGTATGCCTTGATAGCATATCACCAACATTTATCATAAGTTCATCAGGTTGTGCAATGGCATCAATCCATGCTCCTTTGTGGTTTTGAACTTGTAATCCACGACCTTGTGCTCCCATTAAAAGCGTAATTAAATTAATATCACCATGAGCCGCAGCGCGAACAGCTTCTTTAGGTTCTTCTTTAATGGGCGGGTAGTGGATAGGTCGTAAAATGGAATTTCCATTTTCTATATAATTATCAAAATAGGTTTCTTTTAAACCCAGATGTAAAGCCAATGCGCGTAACACATATTTAGCTGTTTTTTCAAGCATTTTGTAGGTTTGTTTTCCAATTTCGTTGAATTTTGGAAGTTCCTTAACTAAAACGTTATCCGGATAGCCGTATTTTTCTTTTTCATTGGCATCAACATACTGTCCAAAATGCCAAAATTCCTTTAAATCACCTTCTTTTTTACCCTTAGCACTTTCTTTTCCGAAGGATACATAACCACGCTGACCGGCAATTTCGGGAATCTCGTATTTCTGCTTTACTTCAAGTGGTAAATCAAAAAAGTTTTTTACTTCACTGTAAAGATTGTTTACTAAAGCATCATCCAAAAAATGACCCTTTAGTGCCACAAAACCAATATCTTCATATGCCTTTCCAATGGCATTTACAAAAGCCTGTTTTCTATTGGGGTCTCCTGAAATAAAATCGCGTAAATCTACGCTTGGTATGCTGTTCATAGGATAAATAATCTAATGTAATAGCCACAAATGTACAAAAACATTCAATGGGTTTATTATTGAAATATATTCATTTTTTTAATAAATAATATCAAATTCAAGTATATTTGATAGTGAAATAAGTGCTTTTTTATGAAAACTTCAAAAATGCAACCAAATCTTCACTATGACTCTCATGGGTTAGATATTGATGTTTTAAAGCAACTTTACACCAATATGCTGAGGCCTCGACTCATCGAGGAGAAAATGTTAGTGCTATTACGCCAAGGAAAAATAAGCAAGTGGTTTTCGGGAATTGGACAAGAAGCCATTGCTGTAGGTGTTACAATGGCCTTAAAACAAGATGAATATATATTGCCTATGCACCGCAATCTTGGTGTGTTTACTACTAGGAATATCCCGTTATACAGATTATTTGCACAATGGCAAGGTAAAGCCTCTGGTTTTACAAAGGGAAGAGATCGTTCGTTTCATTTTGGAACACAGCACTATAAGATCGTTGGAATGATTTCGCATTTAGGGCCACAACTGGGTGTGGCAGATGGCATTGCCTTAGCTTCAAAACTGAAAGATAAAAATCAAGTTACGGCAGTGTTTACAGGTGAGGGCGGCACAAGTGAAGGTGATTTTCATGAAGCGCTAAACGTAGCGTCCGTATGGCAATTGCCTGTTTTGTTTTGTGTTGAGAACAATGGTTATGGTTTATCTACACCAACATCTGAGCAGTATAATTGTGAAAATTTAGCCGATAGAGGTTTAGGGTATGGCATAGAATCGCATATTATTAATGGTAATAACATTATTGAAGTTTATATTAAAGTTAATGATATAGCTGAAAGCATTCGCAATAATCCGCGCCCTGTGTTGATTGAATTCAAAACTTTTAGAATGCGCGGACATGAAGAGGCGAGTGGTACAAAGTATGTTCCGCAAGAACTTCTGGATAGTTGGGCTAAGAAAGACCCCATAGAAAACTTTCAAAGTTATTTAAAGGATGAAGGTATTATTGATGAAGCTTTTGAAGTGGACATAAAAACCAAAATTGTTAATGAGTTAAATGAACATTTAGATGTTGCTTTTAATGAAGATAGCATATCATCGTCAGAAACAAATGAGTTAAATGACGTTTACAAAACATTTGATTATAAGGAGGTTAAGTCTAATTCCGAATCTCAAGAGGTTAGATTTGTTGATGCGATTTCTGAAGGGTTAAAACAAAGTATGGAGCAGCACGATGATCTTGTAATTATGGGGCAAGATGTAGCAGAATATGGTGGTGTTTTTAAAATAACAGAAGGTTTTATAGAACAGTTTGGTAAAGCTCGTGTAAGAAATACACCGATATGTGAATCTGCAATCGTTGAGACTGCCATGGGTTTATCTATAGCAGGCATGAAAAGCGTTATGGAAATGCAGTTTGCCGATTTTGTATCGTCTGGATTTAATCCCATAGTCAATTATTTGGCGAAGTCACATTATCGTTGGGGGCAAGCGGCAGATGTAGTGATACGTATGCCTTGTGGCGGTGGTGTTGGTGCAGGTCCGTTTCACTCGCAAACTAACGAAGCTTGGTTTACGAAAACACCCGGTTTAAAAGTGGTATACCCAGCATTTCCTTATGATGCAAAAGGCTTGTTGAATACAGCAATAAATGACCCTAATCCTGTCTTGTTCTTCGAACATAAAGGCTTATATAGAAGTGTGCGGCAAGATGTGCCGACCGATTATTATACATTACCATTTGGAAAAGCGAGTTTAATCAAACCGGGTAATACCATATCAATTATTAGTTACGGTGCCGGTGTGCATTGGGCATTGGAAACTTTAGAGAAACATCCTGATATTTCAGCTGATGTTATTGATTTAAGAACCCTAGAGCCTTTAGATGCGGAAACAATTTATGCCTCTGTAAAGAAAACAGGAAAAGCGATTATTCTTCAGGAAGATTCTTTATTTGGCGGTATAGCCAGTGATATTTCAGCATTGATTATGGAGCAATGTTTTGAGTATTTAGATGCGCCTGTAAAACGTGTGGCGAGTATAGAAACGCCGATACCGTTTGCTAAAGATTTGGAAGACCAATATTTGCCTAAAGAACGATTTGAAACTGAGTTGTTGGCGTTGTTGGCGTATTAGGTATTTTGATTTTTACAAGAATACTGAAAGTTTGTGATGAGAATTTGCATTAGCAGATAGTGGCGTTAGGGATTGCAGTGGAAAGCCCACAGCGCAGCGAGGACTTGGAACGTAAAGCCCGACCCCACTTCGGGAGCCTCAGCGACCAATTGGGGTAACGCCAAAAAATAATATATGAGAACAATTCTAAAATACTTATGCATTTTATGTCTTGCAGCTGTATTTAGTTGTAAAAATTCTGCAGAGGATATACCCGATTCTTATAATTGGCACTCGCGAATGGTTACTGCTACGGCATATAATTCGTTAGCGTATCAAACGGATGGCGACCCTAATATCACTGCTTTTGGGGATACTTTACAACCAGGACTTAAATATATTGCGGTGTCTAGAGATTTGTTGGCACTGGGTTTAAAACATAATACACCCGTAATCATTGAGGGATTAGAGGGTATTTATTTAGTGAAAGATAAAATGCATTCACGTTGGCGAAACCGTATTGATGTTTATATGGGCATTGATGTAAAAGCTGCTAAAATTTGGGGCAGGCAGCGTGTTTGTATCGATTACGGTATTCCAATAGACTAAGAGTCTATTTAAGATTTCGTCAATTATTTTTTTGCGCCTCTTTTTGCGCATTATTTCGTTGAAACTTTGAAACGTAACATCGCTATGCTTAAAAATTTTGCCTCATACTGCATCAAAAATAGCCTACAAAAATTCTAATCACAAAAACTTAAATATACTCTAATGATTACCTGGTTTCTGCTTCAGAAAGAATAAACGGATAAGCGTTTTTTAGTTGCTGTAACTCATCTTCGGTTAACTTGTCGATTGGTTTTTTTAAAACAGACTCGCAGTAGGTTTTTCGCAATTCAAAATACGCTTTTGTAAGTTCGTCTTGAACTTCAATAAATTGATTCTAATTGGTATTTCGGTCTGATCTTAATGAAATTACAGCTTTTGAAGGATTATCTGAAGCTGTTTCAATTTTACCGCCATTACAATAGGTGCAACTACCGTCTCCATTAGTATCAATAAAGGCTTTTGCAAGGTCTTTTACTTCAGAAACTGAAACAATAGCATCGTCTACCATAACTTCATTTTTTGCGTTGATGACGATTTTTAATATGTTTCTATCTGGGATAAGGATATTGCAATCTTCTTCTGGAAGACACTCTTTTGGAAGTTTACGATAAATCCCCTGGTCTTTGGGAATTACTGCTGTTACTAGGAAAAAGATTAATAATAAAAATGCGATGTCTGCCATAGGCCCCGCATTTACTTCTGGGCGTTCTTTTGTTCGTCTCATGATTTAAGTGTTATTGTTAATGTTCAGTTAAGAAACAAAAACGATACCATAAATCAAGAGTGTTTTACTAGCGCATCTGATGATGTAGTCGAGCCCAAGATGTTTGATTACTTGGGAAACTTAAGATGCGCTTATTGGAAAATAAATTTTCTTCCGTAATACCCTTAAGGTGTTTTGATATTTTGATAACTGTTCGCATTTTGATTGATGATGTTTAGTTTTATAAGGATTCCTCCATATTACTACCGAAGTTTTTTGTTAAGGAAGTTTAAGACGTTATATTATCTATAACGTCTCTTGCTGTTCCAAGTATTGGTTTTCGATCCGTTTAATGATTCTGTTACTTGATTTGTGTTTAAAGTTCTCATAATGATGTTTTTTTGATTGATGAATTAAATAATGGAATAAAAGTTACGATTATCTATAACGTCTTTTGCTATTCCATACGTTAGACTTACTACTGTTTAATGTTTCCGTGATTTGGTTACTGTTTAAAGTTCTCATAATTGTTGTTTTTTAATTGATGTATATAGAATAGACGAGCATAAATCATTTTTGTTACAGTACTATGTATAACAAAGTAATAAATTAACAGTTTTTAACAGATTTTAGTGTTTTTAGAAAGGAGAGAAGGGGTGTTGAGACTATTTAGGTATAGTTATTGTTAAATAGTTATAAAATAAGAGGCATGTATACCAGGTTTTAAGATAAAAAAATATCTTTGGAGCATGTTTCTGAATACTTAAACCTTTAAGTTAAAGGATATATGAGAATTATAATTACTTGTTTTTTAGTCTTTGCTTTTACGGCTATCGGTAACGCACAAATAGATTCTAAAAAGAAATCTGGTGCGATTATACCTGCTATTGAAGCGCCAAAAGATTCCACGGATAGTAAAAAGATTTCTCCTGAAAAACCTAAACAGAATGATCAATTTAGTGGTGTTAAGTCTCCAAAAGTAGTTGGGAAATTAGAATTACCTAAAAGGGAATTCTCCATGTTTCCTCAAGAGGAATTTGGTAATCCTGGAGAATTATATACCAAGAAACTTGATAAAATTGAAAAAACATTACTTCCCGAAGGTCATGGCGAAAATTCTGGTTTAAAAGAAGATGCCTATTGGGGTGATTATAGAACTACTGCAAAATCTATACGGATAATGTATAGAGATTACTCTGCCATCGATGGTGATTTATTACGTGTTTATGTAAATGGCGATATAATACAACCAAGAGCTTATTTAACGCAAGGGTTTAGCGGATTTAAACTTGATTTAAAAGAGGGCTTTAACGAAATTGTATTTCAAGCTCTTAATACTGGGGCTTCTGGACCAAATACCGCAGAATATCGTATTGTGGACGAGAATGACAACAGAATTTCTAATAAGGTATGGGCACTAGCTACAGGCGTTAAGGTTACTGTTGTAATAATTAAGGAGTGAATTATCCTGTAATGTTATCAATTAACTTTAACTCATCATCTGTAAAACTCAAATTATCCAAGGCTTTTACATTTTCTTTTAATTGATCAGCTGAACTTGCCCCAATTAAAACTGAAGCCACCTGTTTGTGTCTCAATATCCAAGCAATGGCCATTTGGGATAACTTCTGATCTCTATTTTGAGCAATGATATTCAAACTTTTAATTTTAGAAATATTACTATTTACTGTTTCTTTATCTAAATATGTCAAACTTTTAGCTGCTCTAGAGTCTTTTGGGATACCATTTAAATATCTATCCGTCAACATACCTTGTGCTAAAGGTGAAAACGTAATACAACCAACACCATTATCTTCCAAAGTATCTAAAAGTCCATCTTCAATCCAACGGTCGAACATAGAATAGCGTGCCTGATGTAGTATAAAAGGCGTATTAGAAGCCTTTAAAAGTGCTGCAACCCTTTGTGTTTCTTTAGGTTGGTAGTTTGAAATGGCAACGTATAAGGCTTTTCCTTGACGAACAATATCAGTTAACGCGCCCATGGTTTCTTCTAAAGGCGTTTCAGGGTCTGGTCTGTGGTGATAAAATACATCAACATAATCTAACCCCATACGTTTTAAACTTTGGTCTAAACTTGCCATTAAATACTTTCGTGAACCCCAATTGCCATAAGGCCCTGGCCACATATCAAATCCTGCTTTACTCGCAATAAACAATTCATCACGATACGATTTGAAGTCTTTCTTTAAAATCGTTCCAAAATTTTCTTCCGCAGAACCGTATGGCGGCCCATAGTTATTCGCCAAATCAAAATGTGTAATACCTAAATCAAAAGCACAACGCAATACGTCTCTTGCATTTTGAATGCTATCTACAAACCCAAAATTATGCCATAAGCCTAATGAAATTGCTGGTAAAAGTACACCACTTTCACCAGTTCTTTTATAAGTCATTTTATCATAGCGCTCTGATGAAGCAAGATATTCCGTAACTCCCGATTTATCGTTGGTTTGCATAATTGAATATTTAAGAAATACAAAAATAGTTTTTAAAAACACACAAAAAAAGCCGTTTGAATAAACAAACGGCTTTTATCTATAGAGCTTATTAACTTTTAATCTTTTATAGGCTGTTTTATTTCAGGTTTCAAGTGTTTTGCATAAAACCCCATCATTGTTTCATATAATGCAATTCGGTTTTCTTCTTTTCCAAAACCATGCCCTTCATCATACTTTACCATATATGGTACATCTACACCTTTAGCTCTTAATGCAGATACAATTTGATCAGATTCATTAATGTTCACTCTAGGATCATTTGCACCTTGAACTACAAACAGAGGTTTTTTAATTTTATCAATATGGAATACCGGAGATACCTCTTCCATAATTGCTTTTTCTTCTGGAATATCTGAATCATACCATATTTCTTTTACAAGCTTTGTATATGGTTTCCAATATTCTGGAAACGAATCGAAAAATGTGAAGATATTTGATACCCCAACATAATCCACACCACAAGCATATAAATCTGGGGTTTTGGTCATGCCTCTTAATACCGCATAACCACCATGGCTACCACCATAAATGGCGGCATTATCTTTATCAACCCATCCTTGGTCTATTACATATTGTAAACCGTCTTCTACATCATCCATAGCCTTTCTACCAATTTGCTTGAATCCAGATTCTAAGAATTCTCTACCATAGCCTCCAGATATTCTAAAGTTTACTTGTAATGTAGCATATCCACGGCTAGCAAATAATTGCGCTTCAGGATTAAAACCCCAAGAGTCTCTTATACCTTGAGGGCCACCATGCGGATTCACAATAACAGGTACGCTTTCTCCGTTTAATGCGGCCTCTGGCAGAGTAATATAACCATGAATGGTTTTTCCATCTCTACTTTTAAATGTAATTGGGCGCATTTCGGCCATGTCTTTTTCAATTAAATTTGGCATCAAATTGTAAAGTAATTTGAATTCTTCAGTTTTCGTATCATAGGAGTAATAGGTGCCATATAATTTATCACTTTGGATAAAAACTAAATATTTACGTTCATCATCCGTTGCATCGGGAATTGAGTAGTTGTATCCAGGAAATTTCGAAGTTATGTTATTATGAATCTTTTTATAAAAGTCACTCACTGGAACAATTTGTCTTTTTTCACCTTCAAAAGAAAAATAGTCTAGTTCGTATCCTCTTTTTCTGGATAGTCCCAAGCCAGAAACATCGTAGTTTTCATTTGAAAACAACTTTTTTATGACTTTGTCTTCCTTGATATCATACAAATAAATTTGTGTTTTATCACTATCTAAATTTGAAACAACATAAACATCATGTGGATAATCGGTTGCGTAATTAAAAGACGAAATGCTAAAACTATCTTTCCAATTCAACTTTTTTATAACCTCATAATGTTCTCCATCAAAAGTATAATATAGGTCTACGTTTACACCTTCACGAAGTTTAGAAAATCCCCTAAGATTTCCGTCTTTATCAAACTCGTAGCCATTAATTGGGTTTGCTGCGTCATCATTTTTATAAAGCTGTTTTAATTGACCAGTAATGATATTAATTTTATAGGGTTCAAAAATTTGAGGATTGTTCTTATTCATAGATATAATCATGTGCTCTTTATCCTCTTTCAAACCATTTAAAATATTCACCTTTACACCATCAAAAGGAGTGAGTTCTTTTTGGTTAGATCCGTCTATATCTACAGCAAACAGATGATAATCTTCATTACCGCCTTTATCCATAACATATATGAGACGATTATCGTTAGCCCATCCATAACCTCTTATTAATTCTTCTTTTTCTTCAATAACCCGAGTAACCGCTTCAGTTTCTGTGTTTTTCACGTACACATGACTTTTTGTATTTTCATCTTTTTCTCTGTACGATAGATAGGTGCCGTTTGGTGAAAATTGAAATGAGCTCGCCTTTGGTTTTGCAAAATAGTCTGCCACCGAATACTTATAATTTGTGGGATTCCAATTGGCAAGTTTAGCGAGGTCTTCGTCAGAGGTTGGTAAATCTGTGTTGCCTGGAAGGGTTTTCACTGTTTTTTCTAAGTTTAAGGGGAATTCCATACCGCCTTGGTGAAATGTTCCTGTTAACATGTTATCCTTCAATGTTGCTACATACTTTATACCAGCTTGATTGAATTTAATTGTAAGGGTATCAGCTGTAAAAGTGGTTTCGTCCATGGGTATTCCAGTGGCCCCTTGTGAAGGGCTATCCATAGTCGAAGACAGGTTGTCGGCTTCTGCCTTAATATCGAAAATTAATGGCATTTCCATGCCTTGAACAGATAATGTTCCTTTCCAAGACCCTGTCACATCTTGTGCACTTGAATGTGTAATCATGCCCAAAAATAAGAATAAAGCACTGCTCAATTTTAAAAGATAAGATTTCATTTTAATAGATATGTTTAAGATTAAACTAAAAATTTGTAATGGTTAGTTCATAAGAATAAAAAGGGAACGTTTTGTTACAGTTTTAAATGGCTTTTATGAATTTTTAACATTCTAAGATTAAAATTATTATCAACAATCCATTGGATAACTTTAGAGAAAACAACTTTAATAAACCCAAGAAAGGTGTTACTTTTGCAATTTACTAAACAGTACATATGTCGATTTCTAAAACTGAACTCTTAGAAAGAAAAACCGGAAAAGAGCTCTATAGCTATCAAAAAGGAGCTATAGATAAAATTTTTACCGCTTTTGAAGAGTCTCCAGCAGATTACCATTTACTATACCAATTGCCAACGGGTGGAGGAAAAACTGTAATATTTTCTGAAATTGTTAGGCAATATTTAAACACCAAAAAGAAAAAGGTTTTGGTAATGACACACCGTATAGAATTGTGTAAGCAAACCTCGAATATGCTAACAGAATTTGGTGTAATAAATAAAGTTATAGATAGTAAGGCAGACTTAAGCGACCAAGGTGAATATAGTTGTTTTGTAGCCATGGTTGAAACCTTAAATAATCGTTTGAACGATGATAAACTCGATATCTCTGATATTGGTTTAGTAATTATTGATGAGGCACATTATAACTCTTTCACTAAGTTATTTAAATTCTTTAGTCAGTCGTTTATACTAGGTGTCACTGCAACTCCATTGAGTTCTAGTATGGAATTGCCAATGACAGATAATTATGATGAGTTGATAGTTGGAGAGTCTATAGAATCTCTTATAAAGAGAGGATTTTTGGCACGTGCTGAAATGTTTAGTTACAATGTTGGTTTAACGAGTCTTGTAGTAGGCGCCAATGGCGATTATACGGTAAAGTCATCTGAAGATTTATATACCGATGATAATATGCTCACCAAGCTTTTGCGTGCTTACGAAGAACGCTCTAAAGGCAAAAAAACATTGATATTTAATAACGGAATTAATACATCATTGCATGTATATGATACGTTTAGAAGAGCCGGATATCCCATCGCACACCTAGATAATACTAATACTAAGAAGGAAAGGGCCATGATATTAAAATGGTTCAAGAAAACCCCTGATGCTATACTAACTTCCGTAAGTATTTTAACCACTGGTTTTGATGAGCCTACAGTGGAAAGTATCATTTTAAATCGTGCTACAAAATCTCTAACCTTGTATTATCAAATGATAGGTCGCGGCTCTCGTGTTTTAGAGAATAAAGATACATTTCAGGTAATCGATTTGGGGAATAATTTCCACAGGTTTGGCCCATGGGGCGATAACCTAGATTGGCAGCGTATTTTTAAATCGCCTAATTATTATTTAGATTCCTTGTTGAGCGACGAAGAGCTAGAAAGTAATTTTAGATATGAAATGCCAGATGCTTTGCGTGCAGAATTTGGTAATTCAGAAGAGGTGTACTTTGACATTCAAAAAACCTATGTAGATGCTATAAGAGCAGGAGAATCCACAAAGGTTGTTTTAGAGCGTTCTATCGCACAACATGCAAAAATTTGTATTGAAAACAGTGAGGATGTTTATGATGCTTTGGCGCTGGCCAAAAAATTGGGAGATGATATAGATTTTAGAATTAAACGTTATACCAAATGCATTAGCAAAAGTACCTTTAACTTTGTAGAATGGTTACGTGGCGATTATCGTAAAAAGTTAAATTCCTATTTACGAGTAAATTTTGATGAGGTGTTTGAAGAAATTCACGGATATGCGCCAAAAGAGTAACCTCTTAACCACTAAATTCATTGGAGCTTAAAAAGGCTATTGCATTCATGGTAGTAAGTACTTTATCATTTGCTTGTATGAATGGTATAGTGAAACATTTGGTGCACATGAATGCCTTCCAAATAGTGTTTTTCAGGTCGTTTAGTTGCCTCTTTTTTACTTTCGGCTATTTGCTTAAAAACAATATCCCTATATTGGGAAATAAAAAAGGTCTACTCATCGTCAGAGGGCTGGTAGGTGTTACTTCTATGACGCTATTTTTTATGTCAACTAAATACTTACCAATAGGCACTGCAGTTTCATTGCGCTATATGGGTCCAATTTTTGCAGCAATTTTTGCAGTAATTTTATTAAAAGAAGCTATTCGTCCTATACAATGGCTTTTCTTTATTATCGCTTTTTCTGGCGTTATAGTTTTAAAAGGATTTGATGCATCATTAAGTATTTATGGCCTATCATTAGTTTTTGTTTCTGCTGTTTTTGTTGGTTTGGTTTATGTAATTATTAATAAAATAGGCAAGAGCGACCACCCCGTTGTAGTTGTAAATTACTTTATGGTGATTTCGACAATAGTGGGAGGTTTGTTGGCACTCAATTATTGGGTGACTCCAAAAGGTTGGGAATGGCTAATGGTTTTTGGATTAGGCTTTTTTGGGTATTTCGGGCAGGTTTATATGACAAAGGCATTTCAAATAGTAAAAACGACTAAAATTGCTCCTTTTAAATATTTAGAAGTGGTTTTCACGTTATTGCTGGGTGTAGCTTTATTCAGTGAAATATATTCATTTTGGAGTCTTTTGGGAATCGCTTTAATAATAACAGGACTCGTTTTAAACGTTACCTATAAGTCTAAGCTAAAGGAATAGATTTTTTAAACAACCACCAATTTTTGTAATAACTAAATTTAGATGTATATCCTTTATTTTTAAAAGCTTTTCAACAAAAATTGGGTTATACTAAACTATTCGTAAAAGTATTTTTCTGTGAGTGTAGAATAGCGCTATTTGGTTATCTTTGTTTCTTAATTTTATGTTAAAGTTAACAAGTTGTTATAGGGTACTAATTCTATTAAAACGCTTTATTTCTTTTTCAAAAAACAAACTAAACAAACCAAACCAAAATGAAAATTGGTATTCTAAAAGAAACCCAAAAAGGCGAAAAGCGGGTTTCATTATCTCCAAATATTGCTAAACAATTAATTGCAAAAGGCTTTACGGTAATAGTTGAAGAATCAGCTGGAGAAGCATCTTCATACAAAGACGAGAATTTTACTGAAGTTGGTGCTAATATCGAAAAACGAGGTGTTGTATTTAAGGAAGCTGATGTTCTGATTAAGATTAATCCGTTTGATGAAGAGGATTTAAAATTAGTGGATAAAAGTCACGTTCTAATAAGTCAGCTCTATCATAAGTCGAACCCAAAACTCATTAAAGCTATAGCTGCTAAAGGTGCTTCAGCCTTTTCCATGGACGCGATGCCAAGAATTTCTAGAGCACAGGATATGGATGTATTGAGCTCTCAAAATAACCTTGCAGGTTATAAAGCTGTAATTCTTGGAGCTTATGAAATGACTAAGATTTTTCCGTTAATGATGACTGCCGCAGGTACTATCACGCCATCTAAAGTATTGATTTACGGGGTTGGTGTGGCTGGATTACAAGCAATAGCTACAGCAAAACGATTGGGAGCTGTTGTAGAGGCCACCGATATTAGAAGCGAAACAAAAGAGCAAGCAGAATCTTTAGGTGCTAAATTTATTTCAGTCGACAATCAAGGCGAGCAATCTGAAGGAGGTTATGCTACAGAGGCTTCAGAAGATTATGTAAGAAAGCAAAAGGAAGCTGTAAACAAATCATTATTTCAAGCAGATTTGGTAATTACAACTGCAAATATTCCAGGGAGAAAAGCGCCAACTTTAATCACGAAGGAACAGGTAGAACAGATGAAAAATGGTGCTGTTATTATCGATTTGGCTGCGGCACAAGGTGGTAACTGCGAGTTGAGCAAACTTAATGAAACGGTATTTGTAAACGGAGTAAAGGTAATTGGAACTACTATAGCACCTGAAAGTGTTTCTACCAACGCGAGTGAATTATATGCAAAGAACATCTATAATTTTTTAGTGCATTTAACTGAAGACGCCAAATTTAATTGGGATTTAGAAGAAGAAATAACTGATGAAACTCTAATTATTAAAGAAGGAACTATCCGAAAAAACTAAAATCATGAACGAATTCATTCAATTTATTAGTGATAATCTACAGATTGTTTACATACTTATTTTAGCCATTTTTGTTGGCATAGAGGTTATAAAAAGTATTCCTGCTGTTTTGCATACCCCATTAATGTCTGGCGCTAATGCCTTAAGTGGTGTTGTAATTGTAGGAGCAATATTAGTTATGCTTCATTCTAGTCCTGATGATTATTTAGCATTATCACTTGGGTTTATAGCTGTTGTATTTGGAATTATAAATGTTGTTGGAGGTTTTGCGGTTACCAACAGAATGTTACAAATGTTTAAAAAGAGAAAGTAATGAGTGTTTTATTAAGCGTAATTTATTTGATTGCTACAGTAACATTTATTGTAGGTTTAAAACGATTGGGTCATCCAGATACCGCTAAAAGCGGTAATATGGTTGCAGCTATTGGTATGGGGCTGGCAATACTTGGTACTATTTTTATTCATGATATAAAAGTCGCACCGTTTATCTACATTCTTATTGGGGTTGCCATTGCTTTGGGAGGTATTATTGGCTACTTAATAGCTATTAAGGTTGAAATGACAAAAATGCCAGAACTTGTATCCTTATTTAATGGCTTTGGAGGGGCTAGTGCTGCATTAATCGGGTTGGTAGAATTTAGTAAATCGGTTGACGACACGCTTCAAGCTACCACTATTGTATCCGGTATTATCATCGGTGCCATCACGTTCTCAGGTAGTTTAGTTGCTTGGGGAAAATTGAATGGCTCGCTAAAAAGTGTAGTGAAATTACCTCAGTATAATAGTATTAATAATATTTTCTTTTTAGCTATTATGGCCATTGCGGTATTTATGATAGTTACAGGAAACCACAGCCCTCTGTTTACATATGGTATTTTAGTTGGCGGACTTATTTACGGCGTATTGTTTGTGCTGCCTATTGGAGGTGCCGATATGCCTGTAGTGATTTCGTTATTAAATTCACTTACGGGTATCGCCGCAGCTATTACAGGAATTCTTTATGATAATATGGTTATGCTCGTTGGTGGTATTTTAGTAGGATCTGCTGGAATTATACTTACTGTAGCAATGTGTAAAGCCATGAATAGAACACTTGCTTCGGTGATATTTGGTGCTTTTGGCGGCGATGAGGCTGTTGTTGGGTCTGGTAAAACTCAAGGAACTATTAAGAAAACTACAGCCAGTGATGCTGCGATAATGATGAATTATGCTACTAATGTGATTATTGTTCCGGGCTATGGATTGGCAGTTGCCCAAGCGCAACATGTTATTCATGAATTAGAAGAAATTTTATCGAAAAAGGGGGTAAACGTAAAATATGCGGTACATCCTGTGGCAGGAAGAATGCCTGGGCATATGAATGTTTTATTAGCTGAATCTAATGTAGATTATGATTTATTGGTAGAAATGGATGATATTAACCCTCAATTCACGAATACCGATGTGGTTTTAGTCGTTGGGGCCAATGATGTAGTTAACCCAGCTGCACATAACGATCCTTCTAGCCCTATATATGGAATGCCTATATTAGATGTTGAAAATGCAAAACACATCGTTGTCAACAAACGAAGTATGAATGCTGGTTATGCAGGAATTCAAAATGAATTGTTTTTCAATTCTAAAACATCGATGTTATTCGGTGATGCTAAAGCTGCATTAACCGATTTGGTAAGTGAACTTAAAAACATGTAATGAGCTTTAAAAGTTGGGTTAATCAAAAGCGACGACTGGTAATGAATGCACTTACCAAGAGGGTAGGGAGTTCGTATTTAGAGCCAACGCTTGAGGTTGGTAAAAATATTATTATAAAAAAGGTTTTAATTATAAGACCAAATCATCGTCTAGGAAATCAGCTTTTAACCACACCACTAGTTCAAGAGGTAGAAAATACGTTTCCAGAATGTGAAATTGATTTGTTTGTAAAAGGCGGTGTAGCGTATCCAGTTTTTGAAAATTACCCATCTATCAATAAAATCTATCAACTACCTAGAAAACCTTTTAGCAATTTATTCAAGTACGTCATGTGTTGGGTTTCCATAAAACGAAAACGTTATGATATGGTAATTAATGGCGATAAGGATTCATCGTCTGGTAGATTGTTAACAAATCTAGCCAAAGCTCCACTTAAGGTTTTTGGTGATGTTCACAAGGATATACAGGCAAGGTATGACGATTACCTGCATATTTCTAAATATCCGGTGTACAATTTAAGATGGTATCTTTCTAAGTTGGGATATCCAGAAAATTATAATCCCCTCCCGGTTTTAAATTTAAAGCTCTCTGTTGATGAAATTTCAAATGGCAAACAAGTATTAAATAATTTAGTGAAAAATGAAAAACCAACCATTTGTATTTATACGAACGCTACAGGTAATAAATGCTACTCGGAAGAGTGGTGGGAATCATTCTATGCGAAACTAACTGATAATTTTGCCAAAGCATATAATATTATTGAAATGTTACCCATAGAAAACATTTCAAAAATAAACTTCAAGGCACCTAACTTTTATAGTAAAGATATTCGCGAAATGGGTGGCATTATTGCAAACACTTCAATTTTTATAGCTGCTGATAATGGCGTAATGCACCTAGCAAGCGCAGCGTTAACACCAACCGTTGGTTTATTTTCAAGAGATAATCAAGCTATTTATGGGCCTTATGGCAATGGTAGTTTAGCGCTTCATACCAAAGTGAAATCGCAAGAGGATTGTATAGCATCTATAAGTAGCATATTGAACGCACCCATTTAGTTGAGATGCATCTATCGCTATGAAACATTTAAATAAGTTTTCCTTTGTAAACCCAAAAGCATTTCCGTTTTTCTATGGATATATAATTCTTGTAGTTGGAAGCGCAGGTATTTTGGCGAGTATTCCAGGACAGACCGTTGGTGTTTCGGTTTTTACCGACCCCGTTAAAGATGCGCTAGGATTAACTAGGAATCAGTTTAGTAATGCCTATATGTTTGGTACTTTGTTAAGTGCTTTTTTTGTAGCCAGGGCAGGTGTTTTATTTGATAGATTTGGTGCAAGATACGTTGCTTTTTTTTCTGCCCTATTTCTCTGTTTCTCACTGTTATTATGTTCAAAATCTGTTCATATTAGTGAAGCCATACAATCTATTCTCAATGTTAAAAAATCATGGGGTATCCCTTTCGTAATAATCACGCTACTGTTTTTCGCTATTCGTTTTTTTGGTCAGGGCGTATTAACTATGTCTTCCAGAAATATGATAATGATATGGTTTGATCAACACAGGGGTAAAATAAATGCAATAAGTAGTATTACGGTATCCTTAGGTTTTTCAAGTGCGCCTATTTTCATTAATTATTTGGTGGATAATTATGGTTGGGAAGGTTCGTGGCAAATACTTGCACTTTGTCTTTTTATATTTAGTATAGTAGTAATTCAGTTTTATCGAAATAACCCTGAAGAATTAGGGTTAAAACCAGATGGGAAAATAAAAAAAACGAAGTCTAAAAAAGTAAGCAAAAAAGAAAAACATTTCACTTTAAAGGAAGCTAAACAAACGCGTGCGTTTTGGATGATTGGTTTAGCCTTGGCTTTTAATAGTTTTTTTGTAACAGGATTTACATTTCATGTGATTTCAATTTTTTCCAGTCAAGACTATACAAAACTTCAGGCCATTGCTGTGTTTTTGCCTATATCTGTTATAGCTATTATTGTATCAACAACATGTAATATTTTGAGCGATTATATAAGTCACATTGTGTATTTATACAGTATGTTATTTGCGGGCGTATTGGCTTCATTAGGTTTATTATTTTTAGGACAGCAATTTGGTGTATATCTTTTAATTTTTGGTTTAGGTGTATTTGGTGGTTTATTTGCTGTAGTAAATGCCGTAACATGGCCTAGATATTTCGGCAGAAAACACTTAGGCGCAATTACTGGGAAAGCGATGAGTTTTCTAGTAATAGCAAGTGCTATTGCTCCAAGTTTGTTTAGCTATTGCTATACTATTTTAGGCTCTTATTCCAACATAAGTTATCTTACTTTAGGTTTTTTACTGTTTTTAATCTTAGCATCTTTAAAAGTTAGGAGTCCGCAATAAGTCTATTTAAAATGGACTTCTTTGGGTTTGGTTGATTTTAACTATTATTTATAACAATTGTATTTCTCTATTTCGTAAATTGAAATAAAACTAAAGTTATGAAGCGTATAGGTTTGTTTTTAATCGTACTTATGGTCACAGTAATAGGCTGTAAATCTTCAAAAGAAATAATAGCACCATCTCAAACAAAGGCTTTTAATGATTTGGTAAATTCTCGAGAGTTTACAATTGAAAGCCAGTGGGCTTACCCTCAATTAACAAATGCAATGTCTCAGGTATTATCATCTCAATTGTTAGCAGCTGGAAACAGCGCTAGTGCCATAAATTTAATTGGAAACCCAAACTTTTTAACGATTAAGGGTGATAGTGTCACTTCATATTTACCATATTATGGCGAACGTCAAATGCAGATAGCCTATGACGGTAGAGATGGAGCAATACAGTTTAATGGGGTAATGGATGAGTATAGGATTGAAGAGGGAAAAAGCAACAGTAAAATTATTTCGTTTAAAGCTAAGAGCAATTTAGAAAATTTTAATGTTACAATTACATTATTCCCTAACTACAATAGTGAAATAGTTTTAAGAAGTACTTCACGATTTTTTATACGATATACTGGAGAAGTAGAGCCCATTTCTTCAGAAGACGAACAATCCTAGTTTAGAGTTTAATCTATTTTTTAAGGGCAATAGTGACGTTTTGACACAAAAATAATTACTACAAGTGTCATTTTGACGCATATAAAAAGGCTTTGGCCTTTGGCATTTCATTTGCTTATACTAGACTGAAGTTTAAAACGCTTCACTCGTTATTAAAACTAAAAGTATAACAAAAAAATTATAGAATTATGAGCACATTAATGAATATTCCAAAAAACGGACATGACACTAACAAAAAATTAAGCGTTTCACATGGTAATTGGTCTAACTGGATAGACGATTTATTTAATGTTAATCCATTTCAACCTGTATTAGCAAATACTATTACATCCGGAGTTGCTGTTCCTAAAGTTAATGTAAGAGAAACAAAGGATGATTATTTTGTAGATATGGCTGTTCCAGGAATGAAAAAAGACGATTTTAATATAGACGTAGATAAAGATGTATTATCTGTATCCGCTGAAGTAAAGGAAGAAACTGAGAACAACGAGGATAATTTTACCAGAAGAGAATTTGGCTATAGAAGTTTTAAAAGAACTTTTACCTTACCAGATTCCATCGATGATGATAAGATCAAGGCAAAATATGAAGATGGTATCTTAAGCATTCAGTTGCCAAAGCGTGAAGAAGCTAAGCCAAAACCAGCACGCACGATTAAAATTTCATAATGGAAATTATCTGAAGATAAAAAAAGGGGCCGTAGTGCCTCTTTTTTTATTTGTTTTGATTTACATAAAATGCATGCACCACACCGGGTAACCACCCAACTAAAGTAAGCAATACATTAATTAAAAATTTGCCGCTTAAACCATGTTTTAAAACAACAGCTAGCGGAGGCAAAAGTATGTTTAAGAGAATTGTGAGTATAGACATATAAATACATTTTTATTTTTTGTGAATTTAAAGCTTTTTCATCAATAGCCTTAACTGAAATCATTAAAACCATAACGCTTTAGATAACGTAATCTTAAAATAAGTCTCTCATTTTTTTCTAAAAAGGTAATAGTAAAGTGAACAACTAACATCTAATTTGTATTTTTATTAAAAATTGCACATTTTTTGAAATTAATCCGTTTTACAAAAAAAGGACTGTATTGTATCCCAGGAAGGTTCTATCTCGATCCGTGGTATCCTGTGGATTATGCTGTGATTTCTCATGGGCATGCAGATCATGCACGTTGGGGTATGAAACGGTACTTATGCCACCATCATTCAAAACCTATTTTACAACATCGCATCAATGCAGAAATCAATATTGAAAGTTTAGGGTATAATGAGCCCATAAATATTAATGGTGTTAAAGTAAGTTTTCATCCCGCTGGACATATTATTGGTTCTGCACAAATTCGTCTAGAATACAAGGGCTTTGTCCTTGTTTTTACAGGGGATTATAAAACAACTTCAGATGATGTCACCATTCCATTTGAACCTGTAAAATGTCATGAATTTATTACCGAAAGCACTTTTGGACTGCCTATTTATGAATGGCTACCAGATGCCGTTTTAAAACAACAGATGCGCAATTGGATAGCTACAAACCAAGCAAATAATAGAACGAGTGTGTTTTTTGGATATTCCCTTGGGAAAGCACAGCGTATCATGAAAATGCTAGATGGAGTTGATGATATATACGTACACAGTGCCATTCATAATTTGAATGAAGCTATAGAAAGCACAGATATAACTTTGCCAAAAACAAGCTTAATAACAGCTGATTTCAACAAAACCGATATTCAAAATAAAATCGTGATTTTACCACCAGCTTTATTAGGATCTCGCTTATTAAAACGTATTCCTAATGCAGCGACCGCTGTGTGTTCGGGCTGGATGCAAATACGCGGTAATAGACGATGGCGTGCCGTAGACGCAGGTTTTCCGGTGAGTGACCACGCGGATTGGAACGGTTTAATTGATGCTGTGAAAGCCACTGAGGCAAAAAAAGTATATGTTACCCATGGTTCTCAAGCTACATTCGCTAAATATTTAAATGAAATAGGCATTCCTGCAGCAGAAGTTAAAACCGAATATGGTGAGGAGCAACTAAATGATGCGGAAACAAAAGCTACAGCATGAGAGACTTTGTTGATTTAATTAACGCCATAGAAATCACCAATAAAACCAATGCGAAAATACAAGCATTGGTAGATTATTTTACAAAAGCCTCTGTTAAAGATAAGCTATGGCTCATTGCTATATTTACAGGTAAACGTCCACCACGGCCTGTAAAAACAACATTAATGAAACAGTGGTGCATGGAAATTATTGAACTTCCAGAATGGTTGTTTCTAGAAAGCTACAGCACCGTTGGAGATTTAGGGGAAACACTCGCGTTACTTTTGCCTGAACCAACGCATAGAATAGAGAAAACACTTGACGATTGGATGCAAGATATAATCGCGCTAAAATCAAAATCGGATGAAGTAAAAAAAGCATACGTGTTAAACGCATGGTCTGGTCTTAATATGCATGAGCGCTTTATTTTTAATAAACTCATTGGTGGTAGCTTTAGAATTGGGGTGTCAAAGAAAACGCTCGTCAACGCGCTTTCAAAACTTTCGGGTATCGACGCAAATCAACTCATGCACAGTATTATTGGGAATTGGGATATTAATACGATTTCTTTTGAAGCGCTTTTAAATGGCGACCATATCAATTATGATAATTCTAAACCTTATCCGTTTTGTTTAGCTTATGCTTTGGAAAAGGAGTTGATAGATTTAGGTCAACCTGAAGATTGGCAAGTAGAATACAAATGGGATGGCATTCGCGGACAGGTAGTAAAACGTAATGGAGAAATTTATATTTGGTCAAGAGGTGAGGAACTTGTAACACGTCAATTCCCTGAGATTGAAGCGGTAATGAAAACCTTCAAAGATGATTTCGTAGTAGATGGAGAAATACTTGCATTAAAGGATAGCAACGTTTTGTTATTCAATGATTTACAGAAACGATTAAATCGAAAAAATATTTCCAAAAAACTATTAAAGGAAGTGCCTATCGGATTTTATGCATATGATATTTTGGAGTTTAATGCTAAAGACATTAGAGCGCATCCACTAGAAAAAAGAAGAGCTATTTTAGAGCAGTTATTTTCAAGTATCGCACTGCCAAAAAATATTCAACTCTCTCAAATGATAACATTTGAAAAGTGGGACGCACTTCACAGAATTAGAGAAAATGCGCGTTCGATAAATTCTGAAGGTCTGATGTTAAAACAGAAGAGGTCTTCGTATCATGTTGGAAGAAAAAAAGGCGATTGGTGGAAATGGAAGGTAGACCCGCTAACAATTGACGCAGTTATGATTTACGCACAAAAGGGTAGTGGTAGGCGTAGTTCTAAATACACCGATTATACCTTTGCGGTTAAAAAAGAGGACGGTTTGGTAACAGTAGCTAAAGCCTATTCTGGATTAACGGATAAAGAAATTACCGAAATTTCAAGGTGGGTGAACAAAAACGCTATTGAAAAATTCGGACCAGTACGTACCGTAAAACCTGAGCTGGTGTTTGAAATCGCTTTTGAAGGTATTGCATTGAGTAATCGTCATAAATCTGGAGTTGCGTTACGTTTCCCCAGAATAAAACGTTGGCGGAAGGATAAAACTGCAGACGAAATTGACACCATCACTTCTGTTAAAAACTTAATACACGCGCAGTAATGGGAAAGTTTGAAGACAGCGACGGTTACAGGATTATTCAAAATTATTTTGATGAAAAGGAGCAACACCCGTTTCAATTTCAAACGAAGACTTGGAAAAAATATGCCAATGGGTTTAGTGGCGTTGTAGTTGCGCCAACAGGTTTTGGGAAAACATTTTCGGTGTTTTTGGCTGTGGTGATAGATTATTTAAATCACCCAGAGCAATATGACAAAGGGCTTAAATTATTATGGATTAGTCCGCTGCGTTCTTTAGCTAAGGATTTAGCTAAAGCTATGAAAATAGCAATAGATGAAATTGGTCTAGATTGGGACGTCCAGGTGCGAAACGGCGATACGCCTCAAAACATAAGAAGACAGCAGGAACGTTTAATGCCCGATGTTTTATTAACTACACCTGAAACCATGCACTTGCTGTTTTCCCAAAAGAAGAACTCCAGATGGTTTACTTCATTAAAATGCATAGCGGTTGATGAATGGCATGAACTTCTAGGAAATAAAAGAGGTGTGCTAACCGAATTGGCGGTCTCTAGATTAGCCACAATTGCCCCCAAAGCAAGCATTTGGGGTATAACAGCTACCATTGGTAATCTTCAAGAAGCTATGGATGTTTTAATACCATACCCTAATCATAAAACGGTAATGGTAAAAGCCAAGGAAAAGAAGAAAATAAAAGTGATTTCTGTTTTACCTGATGAAGTTGAAATATTACCATGGGCGGGACATTTAGGCAAATCCATGAGTTCTAAGATTGTGCCAATTATTCAAGAAAACAAAACCACACTTATTTTTACAAACACCCGTGGACAAAGTGAATTATGGTATCAAATTATACTGGAAGCAGCTCCAGAATTAGCAGGTCAGTTGGCCATACATCATGGTTCTATAGATTTAAAACTAAGGCATTGGATTGAAGACAACATTGCAGAAGGCAATTTAAAAGCGGTGATTTGTACGTCTTCTCTGGATTTAGGGGTTGATTTTAAACCTGTAGATTGTATCATCCAGATAGGATCAGCAAAAGGGATAGCCCGATTTATGCAACGTGCAGGCAGGAGTGGTCACTCACCTTATGAAATCTCAAAAATATATTGCGTACCAACACATTCCTTAGAATTAATTGAAGTTGCAGCTTTAAAAGAAGCTATAAAAAACGACCAGGTTGAAGCCCGTCAACCTATGGTGTTGTGCTACGATGTGATGGTGCAGTTTTTGGTCACTTTAGCTGTAGGAGAGGGATTTAAGACTGTAGAAGCATTTCAAATTTTAAAGCAAACACATGCCTTTTCATATCTTACTGAAGATGAGTTTCTTTGGGGCTTACAATTTATAACTCAAGGCGGCTCAACATTAAAAGCTTATGAAGAATTTCATAAGGTTGTTAAGGATAAAGATGGGGTTTACAAGGTAAAAAGCAGACGTATTAGTATGCTGCACCGCATGAATATAGGCGCCATTGTAAGCGATGTCATGCTTCGTGTAAAGTTTTTATCTGGTGGTTATATTGGGATGATTGAGGAATATTTTATTTCAAAACTGAAACCAAAATCTAGTTTTATTTTGGCGGGTAGGGTTTTAGAAATGGTGCATATAAAAGATATGACGGTATTTGTAAAACGCAGTAATGCTAAAAATGCCATAACCCCTAGTTGGTTAGGTGGTAGGTTGCCATTAACATCATATTTAAGTCATTTTTTAAGGATAAAACTAGGCGATGCGTTATCCCCCGGAACTAGAGAACGGGAACTAAAGTTTCTACATCCTTTAATTTCAAGGCAGTCATCGCATTCACATATTCCTGAATCGGACGAGTTTTTGGTCGAACTTATTGAAACCAAAGAGGGCCACCATTTATTTATGTATCCGTTTGAAGGGCGTTTGGTACATGAGGTTATTTCAGCATTAATTGCCCATAGGTTAAGTAAAATAAAACCATTAACCTATACTATCGCAATGAATGATTATGGGTTTGAATTATTGAGCGATCAACCATTTCCGTTAGATGAAAGTAATATACAGGTGTTGCTTTCTAAAGAACACCTCATGGAAGATGTTGCCGCGAGTATCAATGCTTCAGAAATGGCATCTCGAAAATTTAGGGATATTGCTGTTATCGCTGGATTGGTAGTACAATCCAGACCCGGAAGTAGGCAAAATAACAAAAGTTTACAATCCTCTTCTGGATTAATTTTCAGGGTTTTAGAAGACAATGAGCCACAAAATCTATTATTAAGACAAGCCTACACAGAAGTTTTTAATCAGCAGTTAGAAGAAGTAAGATTACAAGCCGCATTTGAACGAATTTCAAAAAGTAAAATTATTTTAAAGCGCGCTAAAACATTTACGCCGTTAAGTTTTCCGATAAAGGCAGATAGTTTGCGAAATTCTATGAGTTACGAAAGTTTAGAAAAACGCATTCAGAGAATGCAACAACAAGCAATGAAAGTTAATTGATATTAATGACCATAGCCACAGAACATATTATTTTACAAGGAGAAGAGCTTATACTTACAAATCAACGTGTTGTATTTTGGAGCAAAACAAAAACTTTAATTTTATCTGATTTGCACATTGGTAAAACTGCCCATTTTAGAAAAAGTGGGATTCCTATCTCTTCAGAAGTTCTTCACAAGGACTTAAAACGTTTAAAGGTGTTAATTTCTCATTTTCAGCCCAAAACACTACTTATTGTTGGCGATTTGTTTCATGCAGAATTTAATGAAGATGTAAAAACCTTTCAAAAGTGGATGCAGCAATTTAATGGTGTATCGATTACTCTGATAAAAGGTAATCATGATAAAAATTCGTTTGAATTATATGAAACTTTGAATATCGATATCAAACCTAATTATTTAGAGATAGCACCATTTACATTCACGCATGACGTAAAAGTCGTTAGTCAAAACGAATTCTACGTTTCAGGTCATAAGCACCCTGGAGTACTTTTAAAAGGTAAAGGGCGTCAACGGATAAAATTACCTTGCTTTCAAATTACTGAGCATCAACTTATTCTCCCAGCTTTTAGCGTATTCACTGGTTTAAATACCAAAACTACAACAAAAAACAGCAAGTGTATTGCATTTACTGAAGACTCAATATTTATGGCTAATGTTTTTTAAGTAGTATCGTTTAAACTAAAAAGAGTTATATAAACCTGACAATTCTCATATTCAAGTATTTAATTCAAAAGTATTTTTAAACACTTGAAAAATGTACACCATTCCTTAAACAGTATATGGAGAAAAGTGATAAGAATTCTTATAAAGAGAAGCGGAGAAAATCTAGTGAATTTGAAAAAAGGCAAGATTATTTAGAGCATGAATTATTAATCATGAAATTCCGTAGATGGAAAGTCCATTTACCGTTTAGAGATTTTCATATTGAATTTGAAGATTTAGTACCTGCTTTAGCTGCCACCATAGGCAAAGTGGTAATGGTAACTGCTATGGTAGCAGCATTTGCTGCACAATTTGGTCTTTCACCAGAATTTGTTGCAGAAAACGTGAGATACGAATTATTGATTGCTGGTGGTATTTTTGTAATTATTTTTTCAGCAATACTTAACCCAAGAGCAAACTTGGCTGGTACTCATGGCCCAATGATACCATTAATCCCAATAATTGCGGCAGCTGGAGGACATCCCTTGGCGTTAGGGATACTAATAGGTGTTTTTGGGCTCATATTAAGTATCACTAAAGGTGGCTCAAAATTAATGACATTAACAGGTGTTGGCGTACGAGGTGGTTTACTTATTTATCTTGGTGCCGTTGGTCTTATTGGGCAAATAACCAAATTAGAATCATGGGCTAGTAATTCTAATGCAAGTGCTGTTTCTTTTGTAGTAATAGGAGTTACAATTATTATTTACGCTTATTTGGCTCGAATTAAAAAACGCTGGTTGGCTATTCCGTTATGTTCTGCAATAGCTGGTATAATAGCTTATGCTATGGGAGTTAATTTTGAATTTACCACATCACCAGGACTTCCACATATGAATCCATTTTGGTGGTGGGGAGAAGATACAGGTTGGCAATTGGGTTGGCCAGATTTGGGGCATTTTATAGCTGTAATTCCTTTTGCAATTCTTGCAGTAGCCATGTGGTCTCCAGATTACTTAGGGCACCGTGTTTTTCAAGAATTAAATTACCCCAAAAAAGCAAAAGATGTACTAATGGATGTGGATGATACCATGACGGTATCTTCAATCAGGCAAATGGTAGGTACATTTTTAGGAGGTGGTAACATTGCTTCATCATGGGGTACATACATGATTCCAGCGGCTATAGCAAAACGGCCAATACCAGGCGGTGCCATACTTACGGCAATATTGTGTGTTCTAGCTTCAGTTTTTGGATACCCAATGGATTTAGCCATGTGGGAGCCCGTGCTTCGTGTAGCATTAATAGTTGGTGTGTTTTTACCATTACTTGAAGCGGGTATGCAAATGGTAAAAAAACAAAACGATTCTTTAAGTGCTGGAACTTGTATTTTTGCTTGCGCATTTGTAAACCCAGTTTTCGGATGGGCTTTAACTATGTTACTTGATAATTTGGGATTGATAGGAGATAAGGAAAGAGCTAAAGAATTATCATTAAAGGAAAGACTAATTATTCCAGGTGTTATGTTTCTTATTTGTGTTACTGCTTTGGCTTTAGTAGGTCAGCTTCCCGGGATTCCAGGTATGTTTTAGTTTTTAGCTAAGATGTAAAATTTTTTATTTCATCGGTGTTTTTTGCAGTTCATATATGTACTCGTTCAATGAACCTGTGATTTGTACTTTTCCCCGATTTTTTATTTAGGCGCTTAGGTACTTAATTAGTTTTGAGGAGATTAAAAAAGTAATGCCCCATGAAACGATTAATTACACTTCTATTTTTAACAGGTCTGTTTACCTTTGGTAACACATTAAATGCTCAAGAATTAGCGGATAATTATAAAAAGCGTCATGCTATTTTTGACTATACCGATAAACAATTAAATAATACAGATACCATTCCTGGTTTTGAAAATCAATCTCAAAAGTTGAAGATTACCGGAACCATTTATCAAAGTGATGGTATTACACCTGCAAAAAATGTGGTACTATACATTTGTCAAGCAGATGAAGAAGGCGATTATCATTCTGAAAAAATTAATGGTAAACGTACATTAAGACACCAAGGATGGATTAAAACAAACGCTGATGGCCAGTATACATTTTATACTTTTGTTCCGGGAACCCATTGGGGTACAAAGGATTTAATGCAGATTCACGGATATGTAAAAGAGCCCAATACCACAGAAGCATACGCCATTAACCATTTTGTTTTTGATAACGACCCATTCTTGAGAAAATCATGTCGTAAAAAAATAGCCAAACGTGGTATCAATAATATTTTGAAATTAGAGAAAAAAGACGGTCTGTTAATTGGTAAACGTAATATTGTATTACAAAATAGTCCACAAACTTTTTAGTGTTTATTATTTTACCAGAAATCCCCAAGCGTTATAACATATCATCTTGGGGATTTTTATTTAATTACTACAGATAATGCTACTTGAAAAGTAAACGTTTGTTTTTAACAATTATCTATTTCAAATTTTAATTTCCCATCTTTTTGAAATATTACAATTGGAATTTTTTCCAAAGTACATCGGGGCTCAATGGTAAATTGTATGGTGCCCATAACAGTGAAATCCTTATCGGTGATAACTTTTATTTTTTGTGTGTAGGTAGTATTTTCCCGTACCCAATTTACTTTTCCATTTACAAAAGGATGCTCATCATATTCCTCAACGCTTAGAGGGTATTCAATAAGCTTATCAATAAGGGTAATGTGTGGTGCGTCTTGAAATGTAACGGTGAATTTACCCTTAAAATCTCTTTTAGAATTTGGTGAGACAAAGTAGGCGCCGTTGTTCAGTTCTATATCAATAACTAAATTGTAATTGTTTTCTTTACTAGGTTGAAGTCTTAATTTAGTATTATACGGATTGGTGTTGTTGTTAAAATAGTTGAACGAGGTATAGAAATTAGTTTGAGGATCATAACTGGCACCGGCCTTTGAATATAAACTTGCCACTAATTTTTCTTTACTATTTTCGTTTTTAGGCATGCAACTCAAACACATTGCTGCAAATACTAACGTGATAACTGTTTTCATTTTTTGATGATTTAAAAATTAATACATCTCAAAACTAAAATAGTGGTATCATAAAAGTGTCAAAAAAATGTAAAAGAAGTGTAAACCATTGTAAAATATGATAAAATTGTATGTTCTTTGTATGGTATGATGAAAATAAAAACTTCAAAATTTATAAAAACCATGCTTTGCATTACGGTATTATATACCTGTCTCTCATGTAATGTAAACACTAATAAGAACGATAAGGTTATTAAGATAGCTCTTCGTGATGCCGGTGACAAACTGTTGTTGAGTAGTGGCGACAGTACATCTGTTGTGAAACCAATAATTGCTTTAGATAACAACACCTATCAACTAACTTTTGAAAAACCACTAGTAATTCAACCAGATACTTTGGTCAGTATTTTTAAAACAAGTTTTAAAAAAGCTCATATATCTGAACATTATATTACCGAAGTTTTGGAATGTAATAAAAATGAAGTAGCATATAGTTATGCCATTAGATTAGATGCAGAAGAGAGCTTAGTACCTTGCAGTGGAAGAGAACTGGTAAGTGGGTGTTATACCATACAAGTGCATTTTTTAGCACCAACTTTTAAAATACATAAAGCAGTCTATGTTCTAGTGCCAATTGTACTTTTAATATTGATTTTGGTTATTTATAAAATACAACCTAAAAACACTAAAAATAAAATGTCAGAGCCTTATACAGCTTTAGGCGACTTTATGTTTTATCCAGAACAAAATAAATTAATAAAAGAGGCTGTAGAAATAAAACTTTCTAAAAAAGAGTGTGAACTGCTGGATATTTTTGTAGCACAACCTAATACGGTTATAAAACGTGAAGAACTTACTAAACGCGTTTGGGAAGACAACGGTGTAATTGTTGGCAGAAGTTTAGATACTTACATTTCTAAACTACGAAAAAAACTGCAGGCTGATGCTAATATTAAACTTACCAATGTACATGGTGTAGGGTATAAGTTAGAAGTAGCGTAGGTGCTTATTTTTCTATAACCAATTGCTGCCCAATTCTTAACACAGAGTTTCGTTTTATGGTATTCACTTTACATAAAGACGCTATCGTCACATCATTACGTTTAGAAATCCCAGAAAGCGTATCTCCAGGTTTTACAATATATATAGAACGTTGTTTTATTAAACTGGCAATAGCCGCTTGCTCTGTTAATAGTGGTGTTATTTTACTTTGCTTTTTAGAGTTATGAGCAATAGGTTGTGTCCATTTTTTAGTTATCCAAAGTTCTTTGGCTCTAATGGTGTTTTCTTCATCAAATTTAAAAAGGTATTCCGGGTTTATAGATACACCCTTGTAATTTACAACCAAATGTAAATGACTACCCCGAGCATTTCCAGAAACACCACCTTTACCTAAATATGAGCCCCTGGCAACGGTGTCGTTCTCTTTAACACCATATTCCGATAGGTGAGCATACACCGTCTCTAAACCATTGTAATGTCGCACCACAACAGTCCTGCCATGACCGCGGGTATAACGAGACATTCTCACAACACCTTCAAACATTGAAAAAATACTATCACCAGTTACCAAATCGATATCTATACCTTTATGCGGTCTGCCACGGCGCCATCCATAACGAGAGGTTACTACTTTTTTTATACCTATAGGAGAGTGGTAGGTAGAGTCTTCAAAGGTTATTTTTAAAGGAAATTTTAAGTCCTCAGCGTATTTGTAGGGGTTGTAAACTGTACTTATCCAATATTCGCCCTTAACATCTACAGCTTTTATAGTGCTAGAATCTAATTTAGTAGTAATCGAGTCTTCAACAATATCAATAGTAATAGGCTGTAAGAAGTCATATTTTTGGGCATATGTACTAAAAGATAACAGTAAAAAAACGGCTACATTAAAGAATTTCATGTTATAACAGACGGGTCATTTTTTTTCGATGCGCAATTTAAAGAAAAATAACGTGAGTATTAAAACTCTATTGTGCATTAGGCTTTTTTAATAAAACAATAAGTAATAGCTATGAGAAGTTCATTTCTAAATTCTGTAAATATCGTTATATTTGAGTTGAAGAGATGAAACGTTCCATACAATTTTTCTTAGTATTATTGCTATTGCATGTTGTGTCATGCAAAAATCAAAGCAACCCTAAAACTGATGATAACACAGAAGTTTACAACCCTTTCGTCGCAAATTCCGTAGACAAAGATTTAGATGACATTAAAAAAGATGGTGTTTTAAAAGCTTTAGTGGTTTATAGTAGCACCAGTTATTTCTTGTACAAGGGCGAAGCTATGGGTTTTGAATATGAACTACTTCAACGTCTTGCAGATCATTTAGACTTAAAATTAGAGATAGTGGTTTCGCATAATTTAGATGCTGAATTTGAAGTCTTAAATAGGGGTGATGTAGATTTAGTGGCACATGGTATGACGGTAACAAACCAACGCAAATGGGAAGTAGACTTTACAGAATATTTATATATCACTAAGCAAGTTCTTGTGCAGAAAAAACCGGATAATTATAGAACATTATCATGGCAACGCCTAAACAAACAATTGATACATAGCCCTATGGAATTGATTAATGATACGGTTTCTATACGTAAAAACTCTGCGTATTATGAGCGCTTACTCAGTTTGTCTAATGAAATAGGAGGAAACATCATCATTGATACGCTAGACAGTCAATTATCAACAGGGGAAATAATTGATATGGTTGCAGAAGGTAAAATTAAGTATACCATTGCAGATGAAAATTTAGCAAAGATAAATGCTTCCGACAATCCTATTTTAAACATAGACGTACCCATTTCATTTTCTCAACGCATTGCATGGGTAGTACGAAAAAAATCACCAAAACTCAAAGCAGCCATTAATAAATGGATTGTTTCCCAGAGAAAGAAAACCGAGTACAATGTTATTTATAATAAGTATTTTAAAAATAAACGCTCATTTAAAAGACGCACACACAGCGATTATTATAGCTTAAAAAACAACCAAATTAGTCAGTATGACCATTTAATTAAACAGTATGCCAAATCATTAGGTTGGGATTGGCGATTATTAGCTTCCCAGGTATATCAAGAATCAAGGTTTCACCCAGGGGCCTCATCATGGGCCGGTGCCCGAGGTCTTATGCAAGTAATGCCAGCAACAGCAAGAGAATTAGGTATAAAGGACGTTACAAACCCTAATGAGAGTATGCGAGGTGGTACCAAATATTTAAAAACGATTTACAATAGATTTACCGATATTCCTGATGAGCTTAACCGCATTAAATTTACATTGGCAGCCTACAATTGTGGCTATAGTCATGTTTTAGACGCACAGCGTTTAGCTAAAGAAAATGGTTTGAATCCCAAAATATGGACAAACCATGTTGAAAAGATGATTAAAGCTCTTAGCTCACCTAGAAACTACAAAAAACCGTTTATTAAGTATGGTTATGTGCGGGGGTCTGAACCTGCTAATTATGTAAATCAGATCTTTGAGCGTTATGCGCTTTATACGGATTTTATTCAGGTAAAGTAAATGTTATCTTCGCTTTAAGTATACTGTATCACCCAAAGCGTTCAGTAGCATCAATATTCGTCGGTGTTACATGACTAATATCATAAAAAATGGTATCAGGTTTTCATAATTTTAGCTAATTCAAAAGTTATATTAATTATGAAAATTTCAACCCATTCATTTATTAAAACTACCTGTTATAGTTTCTTTATTCTTGCATTCTTATTTGTGTTCACATCTTGTAATAATGGCACTTCAAAAGCCAATAAGATTAAAACTGAATTAGAAGATACCGAGGATGCTGAGGACGCTGAAACGTTTAGCACCATCTATTGGAATGTAAAAGCCATTCAGCCTGATGGAAAAAGCTTAGATGTTAAAGCCTTTGACGATCAAGGAAAGGCTTACGAACTAAAGGCCATTCAAAACTCCGATCAGGATAACTTCTTAGATGTAAAAGTTATTATAGATGGCAAAAATCTACCAGTTAAAATGTTAGAGAGTAAAAATCAATTTGTACCTGTGGCCGCTATTAATCAAGATGGCGATAAGTATTACATTAAAGCTATAACTCCAGAAGGTAAAAAACTAGATGTTAAAGGCGTTGCAAGATTTGGCTACGTGGTTTTAATGAAAGCCATTACCAAAGATGGGAAATACTATGGCGTAAAGGCGATCTCACCAGACGGCAAATTAAATGATATCAAAGGCGTAAAAATTAATTACCAAGACAGAGAAATGTCTTTAAAAGGTGTGGGTATCCATGCACATGTAAAAGCAATGCATCCCGCAGTTAATGAAGATGATCTTAAAATACCTGCAAAGGCAAAAAAGAAAAAAATATACAAAAGCGATTTTAAAAGAATTATTTGGAATATTAAAGCGGTAACAACTAATGGAGAAAATCTAGATATAAAAGCCTTTGATGCTGATGGTAACAAATTTGATGTAAAAGCAACACAAGATTCTAAAGACCATAGTTTTATGAATATTAAAGCATTTGTGGACGGAGTAGAATTACCTGTAAAAATTTTACAGAGTACCGATGCATACGCACCCGTAAAAGCTATTGGAACAGATGGTACCATTTACGATATTAAAGCCTTAACTAAAGATAATTTAAGGCTAGATGTAAAAGGTGTAAGTAGATCTGGTAATATTATTAATGTAAAAGCTATAAATGAAAATGGCGAGTTCTTAGCTGTAAAAGCCTTTGCTCCAGACGGAAAACTTAACAATGTAAAAGGAATTAAGATTTTTCAAAGAGAAATAGAACTACGAGTAAAAGGAAACCCGGTATATGCGCATTTAAAGGCTATTAATTAAAATAGGATTATTGTATTATACAATGTGGTTATAGCTATCAATTAGGCTTTGGTTTGGTTGATAGCTATTTTTTATCGATCTAATTTGAGTTACAACAAATTTTTAAATTTATTTAGGTTGACCATCCTTTTCTTTCATTACATTTATATAATAAACCGTCTAAAATAAAACTTGAATGAAATTTGAGTATGCCCTTGGAATGCTTTTTCTTCTATTTCAGGTAGGTTCTGTTGTATATGCCCGATTGGTTCCGCAATGGTATTTTTGCTGGGCTCAATATGATGAACATACCAACTATGCTATTTCTTTAAAAATAAATGGTGAGTTACTTTCAAAAGAAGACATAACAAATAGATATGACACAGGTTATCATAATCTAGTCGGTTATATGTTTTTTCTTCCAATGCTTTGGAAAAACGAAAAAATTAAGGACTAAAATTGAAAAAAAAGGACTGTATATCGGTATTGATTCCTGATGGTCATTCCCATTTAGCAATACCTGTTATCAATTGTTTGGCAACTTCAAATCAGTATAAAATATATCTGCTTTCGAATCTAAAATACACGCCAATGCGTTTTTCGAGGTTAGTGAATCACTTTTCTTATGCTCCAAAAACTGAAAGTGATGAAGATTATATTAATACGATTGACGACACAGTGAAAAATCACGGTATTGATTTCATTTTGCCAGTTTCTGCGGGTAGCATTCGAAAACTAATACTATACAAGAGCAAATTAAAAGCAGCAAAAAAGTTAATGCTATTACCTGAGCTTCACAATTTTGATACAGCTAATGATAAAGGACTACTGTCTCAGCATTTACATACGTATGACATTCCACATCCTAAAGGGTACTTGTAACCAATATGGAGGAATTAAACAAAATGGAAACATTAAATTTTCCTGTAATAAGTAAGCCTACAATAGGGTTTGCTGGGGGTGAGCATATCCATATTTTTAAAAATAAGGATACTCTTAAAACCCATTTTAAAAATAACATTTTTTTAGGAACACACGTTATTCAAGAATATATAGAAGGGTACGATATTGATTGCAGCGTATTGTGTAAAGCAGGTGAAATTTTAGCATACACCATTCAAAAAGGTATTGTTAATGAAGCTTCTGATTTTTCACCTTCTTATGCTCATGTTTTTATTGAAGAACCCAAGTTGTTCTCCGTGGTAGAAAAGCTCATGAAAACGCTTAATTGGTCAGGTATTGCACATATTGATTTGAGATTTGACGTGAATGTACAACAATTCAAAGTTATTGAGATTAATCCTAGGTTTTGGTTGTCGCTTGAGGCTTCGTTACACGCGGGTATCAATTTTCCAGAATTATCTCATAAGTTGAGTATAGGGCAAACTTTGACAAGGCAAAAATTTAATGCATGTACTTATTATAGTCTAAAAGGTTTAAAATTAAAAGTAAAACAAGAAAAGAACGTTTTATTTAGGTGGCAATTTTTAAAAACACATTCCAGTTTAAAATTTTTCATTAAAGACCCTATTCCAACGATTTATAGGTTTTTTGCCCTAAGATTCGGGAAAAGAGAATCAGTACATGACTTCTCTAACTGATTGCAGTATTCTGGGTAATATTATTCTTTACATAATAGAATTTTGGTGATAAATATTTCACAGAAGTCATCGAAATTAATATGGTCATAACTTTTATTTTGGTCCTTAGACTTCGCTCAGGATAAACTATGGCAAGCGATGGATAATTACTCGCGTTATTTCGATGTTATAACATGGAACTACATCGACAATTATGTAAAATACTGCGTATACGACGCCTATTTGCTATAAATGTACTATAATTTATATTATGTAAAATAGAATTTTACGATATACCAAAAATACTTCCCTGCTGCTAATTTATAAATCTGTTTTATTTCAATACATTTGTGTTCCAAATTTATGGAAGACCTATTAGTTGGCATCATAAAGTATTTAGGGAATTTTTTTGAAAACATTATTTCCTTCTTTAAACCAAAACATAGAATTGTTGTTGGTTTTTGCATTTTACTAATTTGCTTTCTTATGGTTTACATACTTACAAAGAATAATTAAATAATATGAAAAATACAGCCTTAACAAAAATTCACGAAGCTCTTGGTGCTAAAATGGTACCTTTTGCGGGTTATAATATGCCTGTACAATATGAAGGCGTTACTATAGAACACGAAACCGTACGAAACGCCGTTGGTGTGTTTGATGTATCGCATATGGGTGAGTTTTTAATTGAAGGACCACATGCGCTTGAGCTCATTCAAAAAGTGTCGAGTAACGACGCTTCTAAACTTACTGTAGGAAAAGCACAATACAGTTGTTTACCCAACGATAACGGCGGTATTGTTGATGATTTAATTATCTATCGCGTTAAGGAGGAAACGTATCTTCTAGTGGTAAATGCCAGCAATATTGAAAAGGATTGGAACTGGATTCAGTCTAAAAACGACGTGGGCGCTACCATGCGCGATTTAAGTGAAGACTATTCCCTACTTGCCATTCAAGGCCCTAAAGCTATCGAAGCTATGCAATCGCTTACCAGCCACGATTTATCGGCAATCAAGTTTTATAATTTTGAGGTTGGTGATTTTGCAGGAATCGACCATGTAATTATTTCAGCTACAGGATATACAGGCAGCGGTGGTTTCGAGATCTATTGCAAGAATAGCGAAGTAGAACAAATTTGGACTAAAGTTTTGCAGGCTGGAGCTAATTTTGGTATTAAACCTATTGGGTTAGCGGCTCGCGACACATTGCGTTTAGAAATGGGCTATTGCCTTTACGGTAACGATATTGATGATACCACTTCTCCTATTGAAGCTGGCTTGGGCTGGATTACAAAATTCACAAAAGGTTTTACGAATTCTGAAGCGTTAAAAGCTGAAAAAGAACGCGGACCGGAGCGTAAATTAGTTGGTTTTGAATTAGATGACCGCGGTATTCCTCGTCATGGTTATGATATTGTAGATGGAAATGGAAACACCATCGGAAACGTTACTTCAGGTACCATGGCGCCATCAGTTGGCAAAGGTATTGGTTTGGGCTACGTCCCTCCTGTTTTTGCTAGCCCTGGCAGTAAAATCAATATTCAAATTAGAAAAAATGCAGTTCCTGCAACAGTTGTAAAGCTTCCATTTTATAAAGGATAATCTGTTTATTGGTGTAGTTAGCGAATGAAGGAGGCATATAAACATACAATTTTAATTCTTGGTGGCAGCGGCTTTTTAGGTGGCGCTATTTATAAGGAACTCTGCTCCTATTTTAGGACGTTCGCTACTTACAACACGTCAAATAAGCACCTGGAAAAGAACCATCATTTTTTTCAATATAATTTTGAAGAGGATGATGTTTATGAAATTCTAGACATTGTAAAACCTACCATTATAATTTCTGCACTTCGAGGTGATTTTTCAAAACAAGTCCTGTTGCATCAGCACCTCGCCGAATATGTGTATAGCAAGAATATAAAAATATTGTACTTGTCCTCCGCCAATGTGTTTGATGCCTATAGCAAATATCCAAGCTACGAGGAAGATAAAACCTTAAGCAATAGCATATATGGTCACTTCAAAATAAAAATAGAGAACATGCTATTGCGCTTGCCTAAAAAGCAGGCAGCTATTTTAAGGTTGCCTATGGTTTTCGGTAATCAATCCCCAAGAATTAACGAGATCCTTCAAAATATTAAGGAAAAGGAGCCTGTAGAAATTTTTCCTAGTTTGATAATGAACGTTGCTACCGATTTAAAATTAACGCAACAAATTCATTATATCATCAATAGAAATAAATATGGTGTATTTCACCTAGGAAGTACTGATTTGGTGCATCACGATGAATTTATAAAAGAAATTATCGCATCATTCGAATTAGACAAACAAGCAGTTTACAAACGGGTGTATACTACAAATAACGATAGGTATTTAGCGGTATTACCCAAGTTTAACACATTGCCTAAACATCTACAATCGCAAAGCCAGGATTTATTAAAAGAACTAAAATTATAATCTAAAATTGTTATTTTAGAAACATTACTATAAAAACACCGAATTATGAAAGCACTTTCAGAACAAGAAATAGAAGCCAAATTATTGCGATTTCCAGATTGGGAGTTTTACGATAATGCCATTCATGCCGAGTTTGAATTTGAGAATTTTAAAGACTGCTTTAGCGCTATGAGCCGTATTGCGTTTGAATGTGAAGCCCAGAACCATCACCCGAACTGGAGCAATGTTTATAACGTTCTTACCATATCATTATCTACGCACGATGCAGATGGCGTCACTATAAAAGATTTTAAATTAGCGGAAGCCATAGAACTTATTGTGGAACCAGTAGAAGATTAATTTCGATTTACAGCCTCGGCAACATTCAAACATTATTTTTAAATTTGCGTTGCTTAAAATAGAACTTTAGGCACCTTAAATACGTATAACTTATAACTTAATATTATGGGAAGAGCTTTTGAATTTAGGAAAGCAAGAAAAATGAAACGTTGGTCTGCCATGAGTAAAGCCTTTACACGTATTGGCAAAGATATTGTAATGGCTGTTAAAGAAGGTGGTCCCGATCCTGACAGTAATTCCCGGTTGCGTGCTGTAATACAGAACGCCAAATCTGTAAATATGCCTAAGGATAATATTGAACGTGCCATAAAACGTGCGAGCGATAAAAATCAAGGTGACTATAAAGAAGTGGTTTTTGAAGGCTATGCACCTCACGGTATTGCAGTTTTAGTGGAAACAGCTACTGATAACAACACAAGAACAGTAGCCAATGTGCGCAGTTATTTTAATAAATGCGATGGTAGTTTGGGTACGTCGGGTTCTGTGGTGTTTATGTTTGACCATACCTGTAATTTTAAGATTAAAGGTGAAGCACTCGACTTAGAGGAATTAGAATTGGAACTTATAGATTTTGGTGTTGAAGAAATTTTTGAAGATACCGACGAAGATGCAGATGGTAACGAAATAAACAGTGTTATAATTTATGCGCCGTTTGAGAGCTTCGGTAAAATTCAATCGTATTTAGAGGAAAACAATATTGAGATTTTATCATCAGGTTTTGAGCGTATTCCACAGGTTACAAAGCCACTATCGGCTGAACAAGCTGCCGATGTAGATAAACTACTTGAAAAATTAGAAGAAGACGATGATGTGCAGAACGTGTACCACACTATGGAAGAAACCACAGATTAGTTTTTTAACAGATATAGAATAAAAAATCCGAATCATAAAGATTCGGATTTTTTTTATGCCTCTAAAATAGATTTGATCGTATGGGCTCTGTGAATTTTACCTGATGCAGTTTCTTTAAACTTTCTTGTGAATAAGATATCTTTTGGTTTTTCAAATTTATCTAAAGCATCAAATAGCGTTTTATCCAAGTCCTGTTCTGAACCTTCCACTACCATTGTTACTTTTTCACCTAAAGTGTCATCTTCTATACCATAGATAAAAAATTGTCGACCATTCATTTTATCCTGAAGCTTCTCCTCTATCTGCTCTGGAAATACTTTTATGCCTCCAGTATTAATCATATTATCAATTCTACCAATCCATTCAAATTGGTTGTCAGAATGAATTTCAACTAAATCATTTGTTACAATAGTGTCATCAGAAAGCTTTGGTGCATCAATTACTAAACAGCCCCTATCATCAATAGATATATTTATACCAGGTAATGTGGTAAAATATTTATCCGATGCATCTCCAGTGAAGTTATTTAACTTTTTCACCGCAATATGAGACACCGTTTCCGTCATGCCATAGGTCTCATATATTTTGGGCTTTTTATCTTTTATTAATGTTTTGATATGATTTGAAACACGCCCACCTCCTACTATTACGGTTTTAATAGATTTTAAATACTTTGCAAAATTCTTGAGTTGCATTGGGGTAAATGCACAAAAATCATAATCCTTTTCGTAATCAATTCTAGGTAAAGACGATGGCACTACCATGTCTACTTCAAGCCCTAGAATTATAGCTCTCACCATCATCATTTTACCGGCTATGAAATTAGAAGGCAAACAGTTTAATACTTTTTTACCAGGTGTTAAATCAAAAAAATCACCTGTAGTAATGGCTGAATTAACCATTGCTTGTTTTTTGATTTTCAGAGTTTTAGGTTTACCTGTAGAACCTGATGTTCTTACTTTAATGGTGTCTTTATTGTCTAACCAATCTAAAAGAAACATTCCTAGCTCTTGTTGATAGGGATATCCTTCTTTTACAAAACTGTAGGCAACTTCCATTAAATCCTCATGATTGTAATGAAACCCTTCTAATTTAAATCTGTTATGTACTTTGGTGTAATCTGGCGTCATAAATATATATTACTTTTCTAAAATTTTATAGTCTTCTTTAGGTGGTTCACTAACTGGCCCGAATAACTTGTCCTTCCAATTGGTCCACTTGTACTTCTTGGCAAGAATAAATAAAAGTGTAGGAAATACTATAAAAACAGGAACAAAAATTTCGGTAAGTGCTATTTTTTCTGGTTCTGTTGTATTTAATAATATTGAGGGTGTTTGAAGCACGCCCCAACTCGTAGTAACCAAGAGCGCTGTAAACAAATTATTTGCTGCGTGAAATCCTAAAGCTAGTTCTAGGCCTTCATCCATTAATGTAATAATACCCAGGAAAAATCCTGTACCTATATAATACACCATAATAATGTACCCTAGTTGCTTTACTTCTGGGTTAAAGATATGCATTACACCAAAAAGTACCGACGTAATAATAAGTGGTAACCAACGGTTTTTAGCTATTGTACCTAAAAAATGCATTCCATATCCCCTAAAGGCATATTCCTCAAAACTCGTTTGTAACGGAAACATTAGAATGCCCATTACTAATAATATTAAAAAAGGTTTTAACTCAAAATTTAGAACATAATCTTCTGGCGTAATAAAAAAGAAATCTATAAGCACCAAGCTACTGCTAATTACACCCCAAAGGATAAAAATAAACCAGAACCTTTTCCAATCTACTTTAGCTCTTGTTGTTGTAAATTGAGTAAACGATAAGTTGTGCAAATACTTAAAACTTATAAAAACCCCTATTATTCCTATTGCAAAAGATAATAACATTAAAAACAGAAATAAATTCTGGCCTAATAAGGCTGCCATTCCTGGGATATCTGTTGGAAAATCTGCTAAACTCTCCACTTTTAAACCCAACCCTATAAGTAATGGCACAGAGCCTAAAACTTGCCACGCTATAAAAATAATTGCACCACCTACTATGTATCGCCATGCGTCTGTTAATCCTTTGTAAGCCTGTTCTATGTACATAATTTATAAATTAATTTTCCAGTTTTTTGTTTTGTTGTACTGCAAACGCCCGTTTTCAACATATAGGGGCGATTCAAAATTATTAGTAAACAAACTGCCTGTTCCTAAACCTTGTGGCATTTTATTCTTTGTTTTATAGGTGTATTGCGCAATTGCATTTAGGCCTATATTACTTTCTAAAGCACTGGTAATCCACCATCCTATTCCATTCTCTTCAGCACTCGTAATCCATTCGTCACTACCCTTAAAACCACCAACTAAAGTGGGCTTTAATATAATATATTGCGGACGAATAGTTTGTAGTAATTCTGTTTTTTTTGTTACATCAAAAACACCAATTAGTTCTTCATCTAAAGCAATGGGCAATGGTGTTTGTTCACAAAGTGAAGCCATATCATCAATTTGCCCTTGTTTTATAGGTTGTTCTATGGAATGTAAGTCCAATTCAGAGAGACGTTTAAGTTTTTCTAAGGCTTCATTCGGACTAAAAGCACCATTAGCATCAACACGTAATTCTATATCTTTTGAAGTAAATTGTTTTCTAATGGATTTCAAGAGATCGATTTCTTTTTGAAAATCTATGGCTCCTATTTTTAGTTTTATACAGTTGAAACCGGCTGCAATTTTATCTTTGATTTGCTGTTTCATAAATGCTTCACTTCCCATCCATATCAAACCGTTTATAGATACTGAGGCGTTGCCTCTTGTGAATTCCGAAGGGAATAAATCGAACTTGTCTTGACTTTGTAGTGATTTAAAAGCCATTTCTAATCCAAATTGAATACTTGGGAATTCTGTTAATTCAGAAATTAGAAATTCTAAACCCTTATTAATATTGGTGCATGCCCATTTTAGTTTACCTTCAAAATCTGGACGATCATCAATAGATAACCCTTTAAACATGCCACATTCACCTATCCCCTCTTTTCCTTTAGTTTGAATAATTAAAATCCAAGTCTCCTTGGTTTTTAAAATTCCTCTAGATGTGCCACTTGGCGTTTTAAAATTAAGAATATGTTTTTTGAAACTAGCAGTCATAATAACGCCGTAAAAATACATATCAAAAATGTAAAAAAGGACAACTTTAAATATTAAAGCTGCCCTTTTAAATTATTTTAATGAACTTATGTGGTAATTATATAAATTCTACTTTACCTGTTTCCATATTGTAAACTGCTGCAACTAGTTTTATTTGCCCTTCTTTTTCAAGTTCAGCTATTTTTGGCGATGCTTTTCGAATATCTTCTACAGTTTTTATTGCGTTATTCTTGATAACCCTATTAGTAAATGCTGTGTTTTTAGAGGATATATCTCCATCTTTTTCTGTTAAAGCTACAGATGGCTTTATCTCTTCTAATAAATTGTTTAAAGCATTCATATTCATGGAAGCTGCATCGGTATTATCTATAGCATGCTTTACTGCACCGCATGAGGTATGCCCTAAAACAATAATAAGCTTAGACCCAGCTACGGCTGAAGCAAATTCCATGGAACCAACAATATCTCTGTTCTCAATATTCCCTGCTACCCTAGCCACAAAAATATCCCCAATGCCTAAATCAAAAATATCCTCAACAGGTACTCTACTATCAACACAAGATAGTACAATAGCTTTTGGATATTGACCAATAGCAGCTTTACGACGTTGTTCTGAATGGTCTCTTTGCGTCAAATTATTATTTACAAAGTTCTCATTCCCTTTTTTTAGTCTGCCAATAATTTCATCTGGCGTCATACTTGCTTGTTCATCTGCAGTAAGCACACTCTTTATTGGTTTTTCAATATTTACCATAGTAGCATTTGTTTCAACTGCATCAGTTTTCTTATCTGAATTGCCACAGGATAATACAATACTTACTAAAACTGCAATACTTAAAATGTTTAATGATGTTTTCATAGCGCTATTTTTGTTTTAATTATAAATATTAAAAGTTGTGATGGAAACTAAATTGTAATTGTCCTTTGCCCCAGTTTACGGTTTTTTGATTCATCCAACCCAGCTGAATGCGCTGCCCTGGTTTTAAGACATACCCTAAGCCTAAATAGGTTCTATTTCTATCAAAAATCTGTACGTTATTGTTGTTACCAATATCTGTTTGGCCATTGATAAATATTTCATTGTAAAATGCTGAGTATATGGCATGTTTTACTAATGCCGCTTTATTTAGAGGAATATTTAAAAATACATTATAGCGGTATCTTGTTCTAAAATCTTGATTTTCTACAAAGCGTTGTTCGTACCTAAAACGATGCGCTATATAAAACCGTCCGCCTAATTTTTGTGAAAATAATGCCTCTTGGTAGATTCTATTTTCACTTGTGGTATCATTACTTCCACCAAATGTGCCTGTAGTAATATTGGCATATCCTAAAGTGAATAGTACTCCAGAATCTTTTGGCGTGTAAGTAAAACCTGTTCTAATTAAAAGTTGTTCTAAGTCTCCTAAAACATTCCAATTTCGATATTGTACGTCACCTTGAATACCAAAACTGCTTTTTTCAAATTGATTATTAAAGAAATACATATACCAAGCACCTATTTGTGATTGGTCTATTTGCGCATTACTTATCGTTATTGATAGTACGAAAGTTAAAAACGAAAGCTTTAATCTCATTATAAATAGTATTAATTACTAACATAAAAGTAATACTATTAAATATAAAATAAAATAACTAGTTATTGTTCTTTCTTATCCTACAATAAGGATTAAAAATACTTAGTATTAACCCGTTAATCATGCTAAGTTAAAAGTGACATAACTGTATTTGAACAAACAGAGTTTTGTGTATAGTACAGAAATGGGTAGTGTTGTTATAGCTCTATTGAGGCTCCAATATCTAAAAGCGTTAGTGATTTAGATGCTGTATCAAATTTAGCCTTTGCCTTAATTTGGTCTATTTCTATATACCCGAATGTATCGTAGTGATAGCCTAAGATACTATTACACTTTACAAAATCAGAAGCTATTAAGGCATCATCAACGCCCATTGTAAAATTATCACCGATGGGTAGTACTGCTAAATCCAAATCGAAGGCCTTACCAATTAATTTCATATCATAAGTGAGGGCGGTATCTCCAGCAATATAAATGGTTTTATTTTCGGTTTCTATAATGAATCCTCCTGGTTGTCCGCCATAAGAACCATCGGGAAAAGAAGAGGTGTGTATAGCGTTTACATATTTTACCTTACCAAAATCAAATTCCCATGAGCCACCATGATTCATAGGATGCCCTTTTAACCCTTTAGCCTCATAGTGCGTTACAATTTCATAATTAGAAACTATTACTGCCCCTGTGCGTTTCGCAATGGTCTCAACATCTAGAATATGGTCTTGATGTGCATGAGTTATTAAAATATAATCAGCTTTAAGTGATTCAATATTGATATGGCTTGCCTTTGGGTTTCCTGAAATAAAAGGATCCACAAGAATATTAAAATTCCCAACTTCTAATCCTAGGCTTGCATGTCCGTAAAATGTGATTTTCATTATAAATTACTTTTTTACTAAAATAATCAATTTGATGTAAAATTGAAACAATAGGCCTTATTACATGAGGTGCCCAATTGCCAAAAGTACTGACAATAAAAATGTAGAAAGTGCCACTTTTTTAAGCTCTGGGTCTAATGCTTTAGGTTCTTGGTTCCGTTTAACCGTTTTAATATGTCTTATCAATGGAATATACACTATGAAATATATTAAATTAAAAGGCGATGTATAGTATAAGATACCGAATAAAAGTGAAATAACTATTGCTGAAGCTATTAAGAAAACATGATATTTTTTTGCGTTTACTATACCCAGTTTTACAGCTAAGGTGATTTTGCCTGAGGCTTTATCTGATACGATGTCTCTCATGTTATTTAAATTAAGAACCGCTACTGACAAAAGCCCAATAGTTATTGCGGGCAAAAACACCACATGATGTATGGTTTTTGCATATAATACATAACAGCCAATAACGCTAACCAATCCAAAAAATATAAATACAAAAACATCGCCAAGTCCACGATAGCCATAAGCCTTACTGCCTATGGTATAACGAATTGCGGCAATAACAGAACCAATCCCCAAAGTAAAAAACAATAATGTTAATAGAAAATGTTGCGAACCAAATGCTGAAAAAATAAGAAGAAAAGAAAGTACTATACAGACTAAGATATTCAATTTAATGGCTTCAAACATCATGGCTGGTGTTATTTTACCGCTTTGTAGGGCACGTTCTGGCCCTATCCTGTTTTCATCGTCTGTCCCTTTTATGCCATCACCGTAATCGTTAGCTAAATTAGAAAGCACCTGTAAGCTTATGGTTGTTAAAATGGCAAGCATAAAAATTTGCCAGTCAAAACACCCATTATATTCAGCAAAACTTGATGCTATTATAATACCGGAAACTGACAGAGGCAATGTTCTTAGACGCATTGCTGAAATCCAAACAGAAACGTCTTTCATTATGGAATCCATTTTTTGTTGAAGTTAGGCTTGCGCTTTTCTAAAAATGCATCTCTACCTTCTTTAGCCTCATCGGTCATATAAGCTAGTCGTGTAGCCTCACCTGCAAAGACCTGCTGGCCCACCATACCATCATCGGTGAGATTCATGGCGAACTTTAACATTTTAATAGATGTTGGTGATTTTGCTAGAATTTCCTGAGCCCACTCATAAGCTGTACTTTCCAGTTTATCATGCGGTATTACCGCGTTCACCATGCCCATTTCAAAAGCTTCTTGGGCAGAGTAATTTCTTCCTAAAAAGAATATTTCACGTGCTTTTTTTTGTCCTACCATTTTCGCTAGGTATGCGGAACCATAACCGCCATCAAAACTAGTTACATCTGCATCGGTTTGTTTAAAAATGGCGTGTTCTTTACTTGCGAGGGTTAAATCGCAAACCACATGTAAACTGTGGCCACCACCGACTGCCCAACCGGGAACAACAGCTATTACTGCTTTAGGCATAAAGCGGATTAACCGCTGCACTTCTAAAATATTCAAACGGTGATATCCATCCTCACCAACATAACCTTGATGTCCCCTAGCCTTTTGGTCGCCACCGCTGCAGAACGAATACACACCATCTTTTGTTGAAGGGCCTTCAGCCGAAAGTAACACTACCCCAATAGAAGTGTCTTCATTAGCATCATAAAACGCATCATAAAGCTCACTTGTAGTTTTCGGTCTAAATGCGTTTCTTACATTTGGTCTATTGAACGCAATTCTTGCTACACCATCGCTTTTTTTATAAGTGATGTCTTCATATTCTTTTACGGTTATCCATTCTGGTGTGATCATACTTATAATATTTTGGTCAAAAATAAATTATATTTTGTAAAGCACCTTGGAGTTATTAAAATAATAATATGAAAAGAAAATATTGAAAGAATATTAAATCAGCTAGTGTATTTAAAACAAATTAATAAAAGTGAAAATTAAGTAGTTCTACTTATAGGCGTGTAGTATTTTATTCGCTAAATTTGTATTAAGGTCTATATAAAATTGTTTAAATTTGCACTTTAACGATTTTTTTAATACTTTCACCGAACTAAATCTAAATTGCCTATGTTATTAACAACTACTATTGTTATTTCTTGTTTGGTTTTAATTAATCTTCTGTTGCTTAAATTCAGTTGTAATAAAACTGTAAAAGCAAAAAAACAGGAAAATAAACCAATCGTCCTTAAGTCAAACAGGGTGCTTATAGAATTTAATGAAGACCTAGCGCCTACAGGAAGCTAGTATCTACCAATTAATAATATCTTTTTTGGTTTTTATCAACAAGGAATTAGTCTTGCTAAAATGTTTGTTCCCAAACCAATAGCCTCTATTGGCACTTAGTGGTGATGGATGGCCTGATGTGAGTATGTGATGTTTGCTCGTGTCAATTAATTTGGATTTTTGCTTTGCATAACCTCCCCAAAGTAAAAAAACAACATTTTCTTTTTTTGAACTTACAGCTTTAATCACCGCATCAGTAAAAGTCTCCCAACCTTTTTTCTGATGACTTCCAGCTTGGTGTGCCCTAACCGTTAATGTAGCATTTAATAGCAACACACCTTGTTTCGCCCAATGCGATAAATCACCGCTTTTAGGATAGGGATTTCCAATATCAGTTTCTATTTCCTTAAATATATTAACGAGCGAAGGCGGATGTGGAATGCCATCTTTCACCGAAAAACAAAGGCCATTTGCCTGATTAGGACCATGGTAAGGATCTTGGCCTATAATAACTACCTTTACATCATTAAAACCACAAAAATTAAAAGCATTAAATATATCTTTTCCTGGTGGGAAACATTGATGCGCTTTATATTCTTGCTTTACAAATGCTACCAAATCTTTAAAATAAGGCTTTTCAAATTCCTCTTTTAAATGTGTTTTCCAGCTATCGTGAATCGCTACATCCATCAATTTAAAATTCTTACCAATAACTCCTTTAACAAATCACCTTGAGGTACTGCATTTGCGCCAACACCTTTTCCTTTTACATCAAACTCCCTTAAAACAGCAATTACGGCACTTACTTTTCGCATTGGATAATTTCTTGCCGATGTAACATATTCATTAACAAAATAAGGGTTAATGCGAAGTGCAGTAGCTACACTTCTTGGAGATTTGTCTTTTAATCCATGATAATGCAAAAGCTGTGAAAAAAAGTTGAAGAGTAGCGATACTGTAACAACCATAGGGTTGTCTTTAGGGTTTTCAGCAAAATAATTAACTATTTTATGGGCTTTTAATGTATTGCGCTCTCCTATTGCCTTGCGTAACTCAAAATTATTGTAATCCTTACTAATGCCAATATTTTCCTCAATAACCTCTGGTGTTATTTGCCTGTCTTTTGGCAATATTATTTGTAATTTTTCTAGCTCGTTATTTATTTTACTTAAATCTGTACCCAAAAATTCAACAAGCATTTGTGCAGCTTTTGGGGTAATACTATAACCCTTGGGCGAAAGCACACGCCTTATCCAATCAGAAACTTGGTTTTCATACAGCTTTTTACTTTCGTAAATAATCCCTGTTTTTTTTAAGGCTTTATATAACGACTTCCGCTTATCGATTTTTTTATACTTATAATTAATTACCAAAATCGTCGTGGGTTGTGGCTGGTCTGCATAAGCTGCCAATTTTTCAATGGTACGCGATAAATCCTGGGCTTCTTTAATAATTACCACTTGGTATTCCGCCATCATTGGGTAGCGTTTGGCATTACTAACTATGTCTTCAATAGAGACATCTCTACCATATAGCACCATTTGATTAAAGCCACGCTCTTCTTCCGTTAAAACCGTATCTTCAATAAAATCTGATATTTTATCAATATAGTACGGCTCTTCTCCCATTAAAAAGTAAATGGGCTTTAATTTTCTGTTTTTTATATCAGTTACCAGTTCTTTTATCTCGTCCAAATCTCAATAAAATTTTCTGCGAAAAGTATTTAAAATACCATTATAATAATACATTTGCGATGTGCACAAATTAAATTTTCCCACATATAGGTTTCGATTCAAAAGTAGCGAAAATAAAGTTTTAATTTTCGACATCATTCGTAAAAAGTTTGTGGTTTTACAACCCGAAGAATGGGTGCGTCAAAATTGTATTCACTATTTACTTGAAGATAAAGGGTTTCCCAAATCGCTAATAAACGTAGAGAAAGAATTAAAAATTAACGATCTAAGGAAACGTTACGATATAGTAGTTTTTAAACCTGATGGAGATATCTATCTTATTGTGGAATGCAAAGCCCCACAAATAGATATTAACCAAACTGTCTTCGACCAAATTGCACGTTATAATTTGACCTTAAAGGCTGATTATTTGATGGTAACTAACGGATTAAATCATTATTATTGCCAAATGAATTTCGAAAAGGAACTCTATCAATTTTTAAGGGATATTCCAGCATATAAAAGATGAAAATAGCTGTTGTTGTTTTAAATTGGAATGGGAAAAAACTCTTGGCTCAGTTTTTACCTTCGGTTGTGGCCTATTCTGAAGGTGCTGCTATTTATGTAGCTGATAATGCCTCAACAGACGATTCCATTACTTTTTTAAGAGCGAACTTTCCTAGTATAAAAATCATTCAAAACAAAGAAAATGGTGGGTATGCCAAAGGCTATAACGACGCTTTAAAACATATTGAGGCAGATGTATTTTGTTTATTGAATAGTGATGTAGAAGTTACCAAAAATTGGTTGACACCTATTAAAGACACGTTTGAAGACAATCCTTCTGCAGCCATTGTCCAGCCTAAAATATTAAACTACAACAACAAAAGCTGTTTTGAGTATGCTGGTGCCGCAGGTGGATTTATTGATAAGTTTGGTTATCCCTATTGTAGAGGAAGAATTTTTAATACTTTGGAAAACGATACTGGGCAGTATAATGACATTGTTCCTATTTTTTGGGCTTCTGGGGCATGTTTGTTTATTCGAAGCAGCGTATACGATGAGTTGAATGGTTTTGACGAATCTTTTTTTGCGCATATGGAAGAAATAGATTTATGCTGGCGTACTAAAAATAAAGGGTATGATGTAATTTACAACGGACTGTCAAAAATATATCATGTTGGTGGCGCTACCTTAAGCAACAGTAATCCTAGAAAGACATTTTTAAATTTTAGGAATAGTTTGTTTGCTCTTGTGAAAAACGCACGAGGCAATACCTTCTTTTTAGTTTTTGTGAGATTAATGTTAGACGCAATTGCCGGAATTAAGTTTTTAGTGGAACTAAAACCAAAACACTTTATTGCTATTATCAAAGCACATTTTAGTTTTTATGCGCATCTACCCTACTTAATAGTAAAACGAAAAGCGATAGGTAATAAAATAAAATATTACCGTAAAACATCTATAGTTTGGCAATATTTCGTAAATAGAAAAAGGTTTTACAAAAGTTTATAACTCGGTTAGTAAAAGTTTTGTTAACAGTTCTAAAATCCCTTGTTTTTTATATACTTTTGTTCAAAATCAATTAGCAATTATTTAATCCGAAAAACCTATATTATTATTATGAAAAAATTATTATTGCTTAGTTTATCTGCATTATTTGTATTGAGTTCTTGCGTCTCTAAAAAAGAGTACTTAGCACTTGAAGAAAAGCAAAAAGAAACGCAAGATTTGTTAAACTCCGCTACAGTTAAATTGAATTCTTGTTTAGAAGAAAGAGCCTCTGCTACAGCTAAGGTATCTTTATTGGAAGGACAGGTTTCTGATTTGAAGAAGTACAATGATAATCTGCAAATCTTATCTGCTAAAGGCGCTAGTAATGTTGAAAAAACCTTAGAGAGCATTAAGGAGAAGGATTTAAAAATTACGCGTTTACAGGATGCATTAACTAAGAAGGATAGTGTTACCTTAGCATTAGTAACTAGCTTTAAACGTGAGGTTGGTATTAACGATCCAGACATTGAAGTAAACGTTGAAAAAGGCGTTGTATTTATCTCTATATCAGATAAGTTATTATTCCAAAGCGGAAGCTATAATGTAACTAGCAAAGCCAAAGAAGTGTTAGCAAAAGTAGCGAAAGTTGTAAAAGCAAAGCCTGATTTTGAATGTATGGTTGAAGGGCATACCGATAGTAGATCTTACCAAAAAGGTGTGTTGTTAGACAATTGGGACTTAAGTGTAAAGAGAGCAACATCTGTAGTTCGTGTTTTAGAAGATTTAGGTGTAAATTCTGGAAGATTAATAGCAGCAGGACGTAGTTCTTACGTACCATTAGTAGATAATGATACGGCTGAAAATAGAGCAACAAACAGACGTACTAGAATTGTTGTACTTCCAAAATTAGACCAGTTTTATGATTTGGTTGAAAAGGAAATGAAAAACCTTGAAGCTGGAGGTAACTAAGAAATTATTTTTATATAATAGTAAAAGCCCAATCATTAGATTGGGCTTTTTTATGTTTAATGATGAAATTGCCGTTGGAGTCAATATTACTTTTTATAAAATCTCTAAACTCCCTTTACCTTCCCTTATTATTATGGGTTCACCATCTGATAAATCTACTATGGTAGAGGGCTCATTACCACCATATCCACCATCTATCACCAAATCCACAAGATTTTCCCATTTTTCAAGTATTAATTCGGGGTCTGTAGTATATTCTAAGATTTCGTCTTCGTCTCGTATTGATGTTGAGATTATAGGGTTGCCTAGTTGTTTTACTATCTCTAAAGCAATGTTATTTTTAGGCACTCTTATGCCCACGGTCTTACGTTTTTTAAACGGATTGGGCAACGACTTGGAACCTGGAAGAATAAAAGTATATGCTCCTGGAAGGGCTCGTTTTAATATTTTAAATGTAGAAGTGTCAATCTGTTTTACGTAATCGCTAAGGTTGCTTAAATCATGGCAAACAAAGGAAAAGTTAGATTTCTCCAGCTTAACACCTTTTATTCTGGCTACCTTCTCCAACGCTTTAAGGTTGGTTATATCGCAACCTAAGCCATAAACAGTATCGGTTGGATAAATAATAAGCCCTCCTTTTTTAAGTACCTTTACTACCCTATCAATTTCCTTCGGATTAGGGTTTTCTTCGTATATTCTGATAAATTCCGCCATAATATTTATCTTGCGCCAGCGTTTACAAAGTAATTAAAAAAATTGTCATGAAAATAGTAAAGTTATATTTTGTTAGTGTTTTGTTAGTGTTTCTAAATATGGCTTGCTCTAATGAAACAACTGATAGTTCTGAAAATCCCAATGACACTTTAGATACTAGTAAGGCTTATGAAGAGCTCGATATTTTTTATGGAATAAACGAACGCCAAAAGTTCGATTTATATCTTCCTGCTAATAGAACATCGGCTACAAAAACGGTAATTTTGATACATGGTGGCGGTTGGACGTCTGGCAGTAAAGCTAATATGGAACCCATTAAGCAATTGGTAACACAAGAACTTACTGATGTTGCTGTTGTAAATATGAATTATAGATTAGCAGATGCAAATAATGCTCCATACCCTATGCAAATTGAGGATATTACTAGTGTGGTAGTATTTTTAAAAGAGCATAAAAGCAAATACTCTATTTCCGAAGATATTGGTTTTATTGGTACAAGTGCAGGTGCACATTTATCTTTATTATGGAGTTACGCCTTTGACACTAACGCTAAGGTTGATATGGTTTGCAGCATTGTTGGCCCTACTAACCTTACCGATCCAGAGTACGTAAATAATACAAATCCTGCGCTTCAAGAATTATTGGATGTTTTTGGTGTAGAACCAACTACAAGTTTTTTGGAAGAGGTAAGTCCGTTCCATCAAGTTACGGCATCTGCTCCTCCAACCATTATGTTTTACGGCGGGCAAGACCCTTTAGTTCCCACAACCCAAGGTATAGATATGCGAGATAAATTGCAGGCATTAAATGTTACGCACCAGTTTACATTGTATGAAAATGCGGGACACGGTTGGACGGGTTTAGAGCTTTTGGATACTTGGGGCAAACTTAAAGCTTTTATGTCGATACATTTGTAGTGAAACCATGTAACATTTTAGCTTTTATAGAGTCTTTATAGTATGAAAAGACTTTGGCTTATAGTATTTTTTTGTGTAGCAAGTATATGTTTTGCTAATACAAGTACTGAAGCCTACCCTCCGATTGTATTTCCAAAAGCCGAAGTTTTAAACCAGTTTACTACACGCATCCCGATTAAATTGGTAGATCATCTCATTGTTGTTGAAGCCCAACTACAAGACAATAAAGGCAATTTTATTATCGATACCGGTTCTAAGGCGTTAATTCTAAACAGTGTACATTTTGATAATCTTTATGAATTTAATAGAAAACAAAACAATGCATCAGGTGTGAATGCTGTTTTAGACCAATCCTTTGAAAAACAGATTGATGAGTTTTATCTTAATGGCTTTAAGTTTTACGATAAGGTTTCAGATGTCATTAATTTATCACATATTGAGAAAAGTAAAAAGATAAAAATCTTAGGGGTTATTGGATATAGTATTCTGAAAGACTATGAAATTTTTGTTGTTAATGGAAAATGGATTACCGACCCAGATCATCCTGTAGGGGAATATGATGGTGAGGGGTACATCAATTCGGTTTATATGATGAAGTGATTTTCATTTTTTAGTTGTTTTATGTTGCAGGGGCAGCATATGAGATACAAGAAGCTTGATCCTTATAGGAAAAAAGAGTTGTTCTATGTAAAAAAATGAAAATCAACAGGTTAAAACTTAAATAGGAATGCCACTTACTCTACTAGCGCAATAACTTTATTCTTTTTATACAAAGGAATGCGATAAGATAGGGTATAACCATAGCCTACACCAATACGAGTACTGTCGTAGGTTTTATTAAACCCTGGAATGTAAATATTTTGAAAATTATCGGGGTTGGTTTCAGTAAGTTTAACTTTAAGTTGCACATTCAAACCAAAATATAAATTAGTAAATAACTCAGCTTTAATTCCAAGAAGTATTTCAGTCCAAATAGCAGTTAAGCCGTCTTTTTCAATAGGTGTTTCCAGCCTTTTTTGTTCTCCCCAATATTGATCTGTACTGTAAATTAAATACTCGTTAATCGTATGATTAAATGAACTAAATCCCACACGCGATCCAAAATATACCATATTGTCCATATCTAACCAGTTTTGATAAAGGTTATAATCAATCCCAGCCTTAAAATAACTTCCTTTGGTAGTGGTATTTAAAAAATCTGTGATGATTATACGTTCCTCATTCCCAAGCTCTCCAGCGATATAAAGTTTTTTGGTGATGCGATAATCACCTACCAATTCTATACCTGTATAACCATCGTCTAGAAAAGAGCGTATTAATTTACCTGTATCCACACCTATACGTAAACCATATTTTAGCTTTACTACCGTAGAATCGTTTGTTTTTTTTGGAATACTATCATTCTGCGCTTGTACGTTTACCGAGCAAACCAAAATAAACAGCAGTATACTAATGCAATAAAATAAAATGTGCTTCTGCTTCATTTTCTACAACTTGATTATCATTTTCGGTTTGTATCGATCTTATCCATTCGTCATCATCTAGATCTTCTACATCCACTCTAATTTGTACGTTATTAAATATGGTTCTGTATCCACATGCTCTAGAGACAAAAACCTCTTCTCTTATATATGTTATGGTTATAATATCTTCGTTTCCTCCATTTGGATTACCATCATCATCTTCAGTATAATCACGATGTAATTTGTATTTGGTTACATCTTCATCTGTTCTAAGAGGTAATACCAAATTACTTGAAGTCACTACATTATAGTCATCTAAAACACCAATACCATTACCTTCATCATCAATACCTTCAATTCGTAATCCAAAAATATTTTTACTATCATCAGGTAAAGACACATCAAAGGCTTCCATGACCAATCTAGCTGTAGTTTGTGTTGTTTCAGGGCATAAATCATCACGTTCGCAACTTACCTGAGTTACTGCGACTATAAATACTAAGAGTATTATTGATAGTTTAATATATCTCATTTTCAAAATAGATTCCGAAACAAGTTCGGAATGACAAGTTTTTTATCTTTTTTCTAAAAGTACAACATTCTCCACATGAAATGTTTGTGGAAACATATCTACAGGCTGTACTTGGGTTACTTTGTACATATCGTTCATCAATGCCAAATCTCTCGCTTGTGTAGCACTATTGCAGCTTACATAAACAATCTTTTCTGCAGCGATATTTAGCAATTGTGCTACCACATCTTTGTGCATACCATCTCTTGGCGGATCGGTAATTATTACATCTGGCTTCCCGTGTGCCGTAATAAATTCATCATTAAATACTTTTTTCATGTCGCCAACAAAGAATTCAACGTTATTAATGTTATTTAATTGTGCGTTTTCTTTTGCAGCACTAATAGCATCAGGAACAGACTCTACACCTACTACTTTTTTAGCATTCTTTGAAACAAACTGGGCAATCGTACCAGTTCCTGTATATAAATCATACACCAGCTCGTTACCTGTTAAACCAGCAAAGTTCCTAGTAATTTTATATAGCTCATAAGCCTGCTCAGAATTTGTTTGATAGAATGATTTTGCATTTATTTTGAAACGTAAACCTTCCATTTCCTCGAAAATATGATCTTGCCCTTTGTAACAAATAACGTTTTGGTCGTAAATTGTGTCATTTCCCTTGCCATTGATGACGTATTGCAATGATGTTACCTCAGGAAATTCTTCAGCTATAAAATCTAAAAGTAATTCGCGTTTTTCAACATCTTCTTTAAAAAGCTGAATTAATACCATGATGTCTCCCGTACTTGATGTGCGAATCATCATTGTACGCAAAAACCCTGTTTGCTGTCTTGTATTGAAAAACTCTAAATTATGCGTAACAGCAAATTGCTTTACAGCATTTCTTATAGCATTCGATGGATCTCTTTGCAAATAACAAGTATCAATATCTAAAATCTTGTCCCACATACCAGGAATATGAAATCCTAGAGCATTTCTATCACCTAAATCATCATCAGATTGAATTTCTTCTTGCGTTAACCAACGGCTATTACTAAAAGAGAATTCCATTTTATTCCGGTAGAAATATTGCTGTTCAGAGCCTAATATTGGAGTAATTTCAGGTAATTCAACATGGCCAATTCTGGTTAAGTTATTTACAACTTCCTTCTGCTTATAAAACAATTGGTGCTCATACCCCATATCCTGCCATTTGCAGCCACCACAAGTCCCAAAATAGGCACACTGTGGAGTTACTCTTTTATCAGATAACTTATGAAAGTTAGTGGCTTTACCTTCATAGTAGGCCTTACGCTTTTTAAAGGTTTGCACATCTACTACATCACCCGGCACTGCATTTGGTAAAAAAATCACCTTACCATCAGGTGCTTTAGCAACGGTTTTTCCTTTTGCACCAGCATCAATGACCTCTAAATGTTCAAAAACTTTTCTTTTTGAATTCCTTCTTCTAGACATGTTGCAAAAATAACAATAGCGCGAAATAAAATACTTATTTTTTTAGGAAGTTTAAATGAGTACTGAAAAACCATGATTATTTATTAAATTGCACACCTATCTAGGGATGATTTCTCTCCCACGCTGCTTTTTCGAGTTCTTCGAAAGAATAAAGGTATAGAAGGAATGGTTGTTTTACTCGCTAAGCGAGATTAATTAGAAATGTTGCACCAATATTGGGTTCTAACAAGTGGCCTAATTGGTGGGCATTCAACTTTAAATTATAAAGAAATGGCTGTTTTAGAAAAATTAACATCAGAACAAGCAATGGCGCTAGAAGACAAGTATGGCGCTCACAATTACCATCCTTTGCCCGTGGTTTTAAGTCGTGGCGAAGGCGTTTATGTTTGGGATGCTGAAGGAAAAAGGTATTACGACTTTTTGTCGGCTTATTCCGCTGTAAACCAAGGGCACTGCCACCCAAAGATTGTAAATGCAATGATTGCGCAAGCCCAAACCTTAACGCTCACGTCAAGGGCATTTTACAACGATATGTTAGGTAAATACGAGAAGTATGCTACCGAACTTTTTGGGTTTGATAAACTATTACCCATGAATACTGGTGCAGAAGCTGTTGAAACCGCTTTAAAATTAGCAAGAAAATGGGCATATGAAGTAAAGGGTATAGATGAAAATGAAGCTGAGATAATTGTTTGTGAAAACAACTTTCATGGACGGACTACAACTATTATTTCGTTTTCAAACGATCCTGTAGCTCGAAAAAATTTTGGACCTTATACCAAAGGTTTTATTAAAATTGAATACGATAATTTACAAGCTCTAGAAAATGTTTTGAAAAGCAATTCTAATATTGCAGCATTTTTAGTAGAGCCTATTCAAGGCGAGGCAGGCGTTTATGTACCTAGCGAAGATTACTTAATTAAAGCGAAGGCCTTATGTGAAAAATACAGTGTATTGTTTATTGCCGACGAAGTACAAACAGGTATCGCGAGAACTGGAAGATTATTGGCAACTTGCGGTAATTGTAATTGCGCAGATAAAAACTGTAGTAGTAGCCCAGATGTAAAACCGGATATTTTAATTCTTGGGAAAGCGTTGAGCGGGGGTGCTTATCCGGTAAGTGCCGTCTTGGCTAATAATGATATTATGAATGTGATTAAGCCTGGAAATCATGGCAGTACTTTTGGCGGTAATCCTGTTGCTGCTGCCGTCGCCATGGCGGCTCTGGATGTTGTACAAAATGAAAATTTAGCTGAAAACGCCTATAATTTGGGACAACTTTTTAGGGATGAACTAAATAAATACATTACAAATAGCAATGTAGTTAATTTGGTAAGAGGAAAAGGTTTGCTTAATGCCATTGTTATTAACGACGACGAAAAAAGCAACAAAGCTTGGGACATATGCTTAGCACTTAGAGATAATGGCTTATTAGCAAAACCCACACACGGAAACATCATTCGGTTTGCTCCTCCATTGGTAATGACTAATGAACAATTATTAGATTGTGTATCTATTATTACTAAAACATTACAAGCTTTTGAAAATTAATTTACAATAAAAAACCAGAGCAGATGCTCTGGTTTTTTATTTATTAGAAGAGATAATTTACTGTCCCCCTCCCATTTCTTCAACTTTAGCTTTCATAGCCTTATACTTATCGGTTTCTCCAATAACGCTATAAATATTCATTAAAGTGGTTGCAGCACTTGTGCTTTTTGGGTTCATTTCTAAAGCTTTTGTTAAAAAAGGGATGGCCTCTTTATATAATTCTTGACGCTGTTTACGCAATTCTTCATAGCGTTTATCATCAGCTACAGAGGTGCCTAAGCTATTCATCTCCTTAATTATGCCTTCTTCTCTTCCTAATACCACTGCGGCGCTGTTAATGTAAGCATTAGTGTAATTTGGATTTAGTTCGATAGCTTTTTTATAGTAAGCGAGTGCTTGATCGGGTTGATCTGATTCTGCAGAAATTACACCTAAATTATATTGTAATTCAGCATTACCTGGATCCATTGTCGTAGCAACTTCCATAAGTTCTTTAAACTTTTCAGTATCTCCCATTTTATAGTAGATATTTGCTTCTGAAAGAATTAAATTTATGTCATTGGGAGCTTCTGCTTTAGCATCTTTAATTGCTTGAATTGCTTTATCGTTATCACCTTTAGATATGTAAATTAATGCAACATTCTTAACAATTTCTCCTCGTTTTGAATCCGATTTTTCATCGGTAGGGTTAGAGTGGGTTTTAGATGTTTTAACAGCTACATCTCTAAGTTGTTTGTTAGGAAAAGCGTCTTTTTCATTAGTCCCCTTGTTTACAGCATAGTATTTAGTCTCAATACCTGTATAATTTAAATCTTTCAACTTTTGGTAAAGCACTAATGCTCTGTCGTAATCTGGAGCATTTACAGCAGTTGCGGCAGCATAATAAAGATATGCGGTATCTTGCTTTCTCATATTATACACCTTTTCAAAATATTCTGAAGCTGCACCATATTTTTTACCTTCATAAGCCTTGTTGCCTTTTTCCAGTATTTTGTTAACCATATCATTTTTTAATTGGGTAACTTCAACCTTGTATCCGCTTTCAGCTTTATCTAGGTAATCTATTGCAGCATCCAGATCTGCGTTGGTGCCATTACCATTAGCATATAAGGTAACACCTTTTAAATAATTGTATTTGCTCATTAGTTTCTCATCTAATGAGGCAAGCATTGGTTCTACAACTGCTAAAGCAGCTTTAGCCTCAGCAAAATTATTATTCTTAATAGCTTTCTCGACAGCTTTTAACTCTTTCTTTTGGGCAAAAGAAAATGCACTTATAGAAATAGCCAAAGCTATAATAAATTGTTTTTTCATTTTTTAATTTAATTTGTTATTCATTATTGTTGTTCTCGTTATTATTATCAACAGTTGTGCCATCGTTTGTAGGTTCAGTATTCTCAATACTTTCTGTATCATCAACATCATCCTCATCGTGCATTACTTTTGCTACGGCCGCAATGGAATCTTGACCTTTAAGATTGATTAGTTTTACTCCCTGAGTGGCGCGTCCCATAACCCGTAAATCCTCAACTGCCATTCTTATAGCAATACCCGATTTGTTGATAATCATTAGGTCATCGTTATCTGTTACATTTTTAATAGATACTAAATTGCCAGTTTTATCAGTTATTGAAATGGTTTTTACACCTTTACCACCTCTATTTGTAATGCGATAATCATCTAAACTAGAACGCTTACCATAGCCATTTTCAGAAACTACAAGAATATTGCTTTCCATATCATCAACAGCTATCATTCCAATAACTTCATCGTTATCATTGGCAAGGGTAATTCCACGAACTCCTGAGGCGTTCCTGCCCATAGGCCTTGTTTTAGCCTCTTCAAAACGTATTGCCTTACCGGATTTTAACGCTAACATTACTTGGCTTTCACCAGTTGTTAATTTGGCTTCTAGTAATTCATCGTCCTCTTTTATCGTAATGGCATTAATACCATTAGTTCTAGGACGGGAATACTGCTCTAAAGATGTCTTTTTAACTTGCCCTTTTTTAGTTGCCATAATCACATAGTGACTATTGATATAATCGTCATCTTTTAAATCTTGTGTACAGATGAAAGCCATTACTTTATCATCTTGCTCAATATTTATAAGGTTTTGAATTGCTCTACCTTTAGATGTTTTTGCGCCTTCAGGAATTTCATATACGCGCATCCAGAAACATTTTCCTTTTTGCGTAAAGAATAACATATATTGATGGTTGGTGCCAACGAATAAATGCTCTAAGAAATCTTCATTCCGTGTAGTGGATGCTTTTTGTCCTACACCACCTCTATTTTGTGTTTTGTACTCGTTAAGCGATGTGCGTTTGATATAACCTGCATGTGAGATGGTAATCACCACTTTTTCATTAGGAATCATGTCCTCAATACTCAAATCACCACCAGCATATTCTATTACAGAACGTCTTTCGTCACCGTATTTATCACGAATTACTTCTAATTCGTCTTTAATGATAGCCATTCTACGTTCTTTCTTATCAAGAATATCCTTTAATTCGGCAATAGTTTTAATAATTTCATCGTACTCTGAACGCAGCTTATCTTGTTCCAGTCCTGTCAACTGGCGTAAACGCATCTCTACGATGGCGCGTGCCTGAATTTCTGAAAGTTCAAAACGCTTGATTAAGTTTGTACGTGCTTCATCTGCATTTGACGATGCCCGTATAATTTGAATCACTTCATCTATATTATCAGAGGCAATAATTAAGCCTTCTAAAATGTGAGCGCGTTCTTCTGCTTTTCGCAATTCGTAGGTGGTTCTTCTAACTACTACTTCATGCCGATGTTCAACAAAATAATGTATTAAATCCTTCAGATTTAAAAGCTGTGGTCTTCCATTAACTAAAGCAATGTTGTTAACACTAAATGAGGACTGTAGAGCTGTGTACTTGTATAATTTGTTTAATACAATATTTGGAATGGCATCACGCTTTAAAACGTACACGATGCGCATCCCTTTTCTATCAGATTCGTCACGAATTGTAGAGATACCTTCCAACTTTTTCTCATTAACCAAATCGGCAGTTTTTTTAATCATTTCTGCCTTATTAACTTGGTATGGAATTTCGTCGACAATTATACATTCTCGCCCGTTAACTTCCTCAATATTTGCTTTACCTCGAAGTACAATTCTTCCTCGACCGGTATGAAATGCATCCCTAACACCGTCATATCCATAAATAGTACCGCCTGTTGGAAAATCCGGAGCTTTAACGTGCTGCATTAGCGCGTCAATATCAATATCAGTATTATCGATATAAGCAATAATGCCATTAATAACCTCTGTTAGATTGTGAGGGGGCATATTTGTAGCCATACCTACGGCAATTCCAGAAGCGCCGTTTACTAAAAGCCCTGGTATTCTTGTAGGCAAAACGGTTGGCTCGTGTAGTGTATCATCAAAATTTAACTTATGATCTACGGTTTCCTTGTCGATATCCGCCAACATTTCTTCCGAAATCTTTTGCATTCTTGCTTCTGTATAACGCATTGCTGCAGGACTATCACCATCCACAGAACCAAAATTACCCTGGCCATCGACCAACATGTAACGCAAGCTCCATTCTTGAGCCATACGCACCATAGTATCATAAACCGATGTATCACCATGAGGGTGATATTTACCTAAAACCTCACCTACTATTCTTGCAGATTTCTTGTGTGCCGAATTGGCTCTAACCCCAAGTTCGTGCATACCATATAATACGCGTCTATGAACCGGTTTTAAGCCATCTCTTACATCTGGTAACGCACGTGACACAATGACCGACATTGAGTAATCAATGTACGCAGATTTCATTTCATCCTCAATGTTAATAGGTATCAGTTTTTCTCCTTCTGCCATATATAATTTAATTTAGTTTTTACGAATTTTTCAAAACATGCTAATATACGAATTTCATCAGTGAGAATAAGTGTTTTGCTCTTTCAATTTAGGACTTTTTATTAACAATTTAACCCCTTTTTTTCGTTAATAACTATGAGCCTGGAAACTTTGATTTTTTGATTATTTTTTCGTCAATTAGCACCACTACTTTATTTTCAGGTATGGTTTTTGCCATTAGTAAAAGTAATTTAGTATTTTTAGTGCAGAAAGGAATTTAGATATGGATGATAATTTTTCCCCTAGAGTAAAAGATGTAATTGCATATAGCAAAGAGGAAGCATTGCGCTTAGGCCATGATTTTATTGGTACCGAGCATCTCATGCTTGGATTGTTGCGTGATGGAAACGGTAAGGCTATTGATATATTAAATGCATTGGATGTGGATTTAAACCATTTGCGCCGAAAGGTTGAAATTTTAAGTCCTGCAAATCCAAATATAAGTGTAGCTTCCAACCAAAAGAAAAACTTGCATTTGACGCGACAAGCAGAACGTGCTTTAAAAACCACGTTTTTGGAAGCGAAGTTATTTCAAAGCACTTCTATAAATACGGCGCACTTGCTGTTGTGTATTCTTAGAAACGAAAATGATCCAACAACCAAACTACTTAATAAATTAAAAGTTGACTACGATAATGTTAAAGAACAATTTAAACAAATGATTACAAACGAAAATGATGAGTATATAGAACCTAAAGCTGAATCTTTTCAAGATGACGATTCAAATTTAGGCGAGGAATCTCAAAAGGACAATATATTTAACACGCCTTCAGGTAAGTCCAACAAAAAGTCTAAAACACCTGTTTTGGATAATTTTGGACGTGATTTAACGGTTTTAGCTGAAGAAGGTAAGCTTGACCCTGTTGTAGGTAGAGAAGCCGAAATACAGCGCGTGTCACAGATTTTAAGCAGAAGAAAGAAAAATAACCCACTTTTAATAGGTGAACCTGGTGTTGGTAAATCTGCCATTGCTGAAGGTTTAGCGCTAAGAATTGTAAAGCGAAAGGTATCACGAATTCTTTTCAACAAGCGCGTTGTAACTCTCGATTTAGCAAGTTTAGTAGCTGGTACAAAATATCGTGGACAATTTGAAGAGCGGATGAAAGCTGTTATGAACGAGCTCGAAAAGAATGATGATGTTATTTTATTTATAGATGAAATTCACACCATAGTTGGTGCTGGTGGCGCTACAGGGAGTTTAGATGCTTCAAACATGTTTAAACCAGCTTTGGCACGTGGGGAAATTCAATGTATAGGCGCTACAACTCTTGATGAATATAGACAGTATATTGAAAAAGATGGTGCTCTAGAGCGCCGTTTCCAAAAAGTAATTGTACAACCTACAACTGTTGAGGAAACCATTGAAATATTAAACAACATAAAAGGAAAATACGAAGAACATCATAATGTAGATTTTACGCCTGAGGCTGTTGAAGCTTGTGTGAAACTAACCAATAGGTATATGACGGACAGGTTTCTTCCAGATAAAGCTATTGATGCGTTAGATGAAGCTGGATCGCGTGTTCATATTACCAATATTGATGTGCCTCAACAAATCTTAGAGCTTGAAAAGCAACTTGAGCAAGTAAGGGAAACTAAAAATTCTGTGGTTAAAAAACAGAAATATGAAGAGGCTGCTAAACTTAGGGACGATGAAAAGCGTTTGGAGAAAGATTTAGCTATTGCCCAAGAAAAGTGGGAAGAAGAAACCAAATTGCATCGGGAGATTGTTACCGAAGACAATGTAGCTGACGTGGTTTCTATGATGACGGGAATACCTGTAAATAGAATTGCACAAACCGAGATTAATAAACTAGCCGAATTACCCAACTTAATAAAAGGTAAGGTTATAGGTCAAGACGAGGCTGTTGCTAAAGTGGTAAAAGCTATTCAGCGTAATCGCGCTGGCTTAAAAGATCCTAACAAACCCATTGGTTCGTTTATTTTCTTAGGGCAAACAGGTGTTGGTAAAACGCAGCTAGCCAAAGTATTGTCTCGTGAATTATTTGATAGCGAAGATTCTTTAATTAGAATTGATATGAGTGAGTATATGGAGAAGTTTGCCATTTCGCGTTTAGTGGGAGCACCTCCAGGATATGTTGGCTATGAAGAAGGTGGACAGTTAACCGAAAAAGTTCGCAGAAAACCATATTCTGTAATTCTTTTAGACGAAATTGAAAAAGCACATCCAGATGTGTTTAACATGTTGCTTCAAGTACTTGACGATGGACATTTAACTGATAGTTTGGGCAGAAAGATTGATTTTAGAAATACAATCATCATTATGACGTCTAACATTGGTGCTAGAAAATTAAAAGATTTCGGTACTGGGATTGGTTTTGGTACAGCTTCTCAAAAAGCACAAGAAGATGCTAATGCAGTTAAAGTTATTGAAAATGCACTTAAAAAATCGTTTGCTCCTGAATTCCTAAATAGAATTGATGACGTGGTAGTGTTTAATCCGCTTGAAAAAGAAGACATCAATTTAATTATTGATATTGAATTAGAAAAGCTCTTAGCAAGAATTAAAGGTTTGGGATATGATTTAAAATTAACTAAGCCGGCTAAAAATTATATTGCCGATAAAGGGTTTGATAAACAATACGGTGCAAGACCACTAAAGCGGGCTATTCAGAAATATATTGAAGACGCTTTAGCAGAAGAGATTGTGGCATCTAATTTACGTGAAGGCGATAAGATTATTATCGATTTAGATAAGAAAACGGATGAATTAAGTATAGAGATTGAGAAGGCTGAAAATACTACCGAATCTTAAAAATAATATTGAGTTTGAAAAAGTCCTTTTGTCTATGCAGAAGGGCTTTTTTTATGACGTTGATTTTGGTACTCGAAATAATAAAACGATTCCCATTAAGAAGAATACAAACAAAAATAAAATTGCGGAGCGCATGGTGTATAGCTCATCTACCACTGCAAAAATGGACATACCAATAACGATACCGATTTTTTCCGCAACATCATAAAAACTAAAATATGAGGCTGTGTCAGTAGTATCAGGTAAAAATTTAGAATATGTAGATCTTCCTAAGGATTGCACGCCACCCATTACAAACCCAACCATCGTAGCTGCGATATAAAATTGAACTGGTGTTTTCATAAAGTAGGCATAAAAGCATAATGCCATCCAAATAAAATTAATAACAATTAAAGCTTTAATATTTCCAAACCTTTCAGATAGTTTAGAGGTTAATATAGCGCCTAAAACTGCAACAAGCTGAATTGCCAAAATGCTTCCTATTAAACCAATAGTTTTTTCTCCATCACTTTCCCATAAAATCTCCTTTTCACCGAAGTAAACAGCCATGAGCATTATAGTTTGTACCGCCATACTAAATACAAAAAACGCATTTAAATAGCGCTTTAACCTTAAATTTCCTTTTAATTCAGCCCAAACAGATTTTAATTCACGAAAGCCATTAAACACGACCGCTTTGGTTACTTTATGCCCCTTTGAACTTCCTTTTGGCAAATAATAAAATGTATACTGACTAAATAGAATCCACCATAAACCAACAGTGATAAACGAAATTTTCATAGCCTGAAGCGAAGCTACGTTTTTTGCTTTTTCTAACGCTTCTGCAATTTCGGTCTCGTTTCCATTTAATTTGATATCCTCAGAAATACTAATGTCAAAACCAAACCAATTAGGAAACAGTACCATTACTAAATTGAAAATCAACAATATAACACTTCCAATATATCCCCAAGAAAAACCTTTCGCACTAATGGCATCCTGTTGTTCAGGATAAGCTATATCTGGTAAATAGGAATTATAAAACACCAAACTCCCCCAATACCCTAACAATCCCATAAAATAAAATAGGATGCTGATATGTATATGATCTAAATTAAAAAAGTATAAGCCAATACACCCTAAACCTCCTAAATAACAAAAGAATTTCATGAAGTTCTTCTTGTTGCCTACATAATCTGCAATACCAGACAATAAAGGTGACAAAAATGCAACCACCAAAAAGGTGAACGCCGTAACTATTGATATAAGAACAGTTTGTTTCATTTCAAAACCAAAAGCTGATACTAATTGTTCTTTAGTATCAAAAAGGCTAGAATAAAACAGTGGAAAAATGGAAGATGCAATTGTTAACGTATATACAGAATTTGCCCAATCGTAAAATGCCCATGCATTTAAAAGTTTTTTGCTTCCCTTTTCAAGTTGAATCATAAAAAAAGTCACGCATTAGTTGCGTGACTTCGAAAATAAACAATTATTTTATTCTATATCTTAATAATTCCTAAATGTTGTAACACCATACTTTTTGGCCTCTTCCTTAGCTTTAGGCGCCCACTTCGTTAAATTTGCAATTCTGGTATCATTTGATGGATGTGTGCTCATAAATTCTGGTGGTGCTTGCCCACCACTTTTACTCTTCATACGCTTCCATAATTCAGCAGCCTCCGATGGATTATAACCAGCAATTGCCATAAGGTAAGTGCCTATTAAGTCGGCTTCTGTTTCATGGCTTCTACTAAAAGGAAGCATCACTCCTACTTGAGATCCAATACCATAAGCTTGATTAAATATTGCCCTAGTTTGATCATCCTGAATGGCTACATTCCCTGCAACTGCTCCTACTTGTTGCAATATGCCTGCACTCATGCGCTGCTGACCATGATTTGCCAAAGCATGGGCCACTTCATGCCCCATAATAGCGGCAACACCGGCTTCATTTTCTGCGATTGGTAAAATACCAGTGTAAAACACAATTTTGCCACCTGGCATGCACCAAGCATTCACTGTTTCATCTTGTACTAAGTTATACTCCCATTTATAGTCTTTTAAATAGCCATGATGCCCGTTTGCGTTTAGGTAGCGTTCTGCAGCTACAGCAATACGTTGTCCAACACGTTTTATCATTTCTGCATCTTTAGTTCCCGTAACGACGTTATTTTCGTTTAGAAATTGATTATACTGTGAAAATGACGTAGGGAATAGCTGGGAATTAGACACTAATGCCATTGTTTTTTTACCTGTGAAAGGGTTTGTGGCACATGCGATAAGCATTAGCGCCATAACAAATCCTATAAAAAACTTATGTTGTTTCATGATAACGTTAAATTTAAAGTTAAAAATACAAAATCAATACTTATAATTTTAAGACACGTATTATATTTATTGGTCACTCAAGGTATTTGTTACAAACATAATTTAATTAATAAATATAAATTAATGTTTTCTGAATATTATTTGACGCATTCAAAAAATACTATGTGTTATTAAAAGTGGCTTTTATCGACTTAACAATAAAAAAACAATGCTATGAATAAATTTTTGTTACTAATTCTATTTTCCTTTTTTTTCAATTGTAATTCTAATGCCCAAAAAGACGCAAAAAAAGATAAGGAAAAAACTTATGAGGTTTCTAAAACTGATGAGGAATGGAAAGAACAACTTACGGATATGGAATATTACGTATTGCGAAAAGAAGGCACCGAGCGTGCTTTTTCGAGTCCGCTAAATAAAAACTATAAAGAGGGAATTTACGTTTGCAAAGGTTGCGATACCCCGCTTTTTAAAAGTAAACATAAATACGATTCCGGCAGTGGATGGCCTAGTTTTGATAGGGAAATAAAAGGCAACGTGGCTTTTTCTACCGACTATAATTTAGGGTATGCTAGAACTGAGGAGCATTGTGCTACTTGTGGTGGACATTTAGGACATGTTTTTAATGACGGCCCTAGAGAAACTACTGGAAAAAGGCATTGTATAAACGGAGTGGCTCTTAAGTTTATACCAAAAGAATAATCAAAAGGTAACTATAAGGTTCCAAAAATAAGAGCAGGTAATTATATTTTGAAGTTTTTAGCGAAATGGAAAGTTACTTAACAAGTATTATCAAGCAGTTTCAATATTATAAATCTTTAGGAGATAAAACCTTTAAGAATTTAAGCTTTGAAGAAATGCAAAAGGAGTTCGCTAAGGATTCCAATTCTATTTCAATAATTGTAAAGCATTTAGCCGGCAATATGTTAAGTCGTTGGACTAATTTTTTAACTGAGGATGGTGAAAAAGAGTGGCGACATCGAGATATGGAATTTGTCGATAGCTTTACCTCTAAAGATGATATAGTTGAATATTGGAATAAAGGATGGAAATGCCTCTTCGAAGCGATTACATCTTTGGAGGAAAAAGATTTGGAATATATTGTTTATATAAGAAATCAAGGTCATACAGTTACGGAAGCCATTAATAGGCAACTAGCGCATTACTCTTACCATGTGGGACAAATTGTATTTTTAGGTAAGTTGATCAAAGGAGAACAGTGGACGTCCTTGTCTATTCCAAAAGGGAATTCTTCCAGTTATAATAAAGACAAGTTTGGCAATAAAAAAGAAAGAAAACATTTCACCGATGATTTATAAAAAAACCCTCAACTTTAAATTGAGGGTTTTAAATTATAAGGATTTATAAACTATTTTTCCATCATCGCAGCTACTGTGTAATAACCGGCTTCTCTTGTAATTTCACCGTCATCATTAAAATCATGAATCAATAATACAGGAATAGTAACTCTCTTATTATCTGATTTTCTTTTCACTCTAAAGTCCCACCAAGATTGCACAACTTTTCCGTTACCTATTTCATATTCTAAATAATCTGGGTAACCTACGACATCAATACGTTCAATATCCCAAGACTCTAGCATTTTTAAAAAAGCTTCTTTTTCTTCTTCTAAAGAATTTGTTTCACCACGTGGCATATCGAGATTAGAAAATCTTGCGTTTTCAGTAAAATAACCAAAGGCTTTATCAGCATCCCCATGTTCTAAGGCGGCTACCATATTTCTAACGGTATTAATATTGTCATGATGATTATATATTGTACCATTAGTTCTTGGCGTAAAGCTAGATCTTAAAGTTTGAAAAACCCTACCGTCATCATAGGTTATCATCGTTTTAATTTTATTGTCTTTATTTACCACAAAAAGTCTATGTAGTGGCATATTTAGCTTCACTCCTGTTTCATTATGAACGCCTTTCAGCATATCCCAGGTTTGCACCCAAACATCTTTTTCTTTGTTATCCTTTTTATATTCTAGAGCATCTGGATATGCTCCCGGCCATCTTTCAATACTCAAATAAGATGCATTGTTTTTCCAAAAAATAGATTGTCTTAGCAGCGTTGACTTGTCAGTACCTTTATTATCAGGATTTGTATTCATACCATTATATGATTTAAAATCATCTGCTAAAAGACTTTTAAGCTTAGTGGTGTCCCCTTTTATAAAAGCCTGTTGTGCTTGTTCAGCAATTTCAATAGCTGGATGCTCTTCATAGATTGTACCATTTTTTTTGGTTTGAGAGTAGATGATACCTGACAACAGTATCATGGTGATGATAGTTAATTTTTTCATTTTTAATAAAAATTTGATTGTTAATAGTTCTTCAATGTAATTAAAAAACTGACATCGTATCTTATACTATGTTAAGAGAGTGAAAAAAGAATACTAATTTCTTTTAAAAGGACGAATAATCAAACGTGCTTCCCTATCAAAGCGCACATAATTATAAACCCAATTTACGAAAACCACCATGCGATTTCTAAAACCAATAAGAAAGAAGAGGTGAACAAACATCCAAATATACCAAGCAAAAACACCTTGAAACTTCCATTTTTTTAAGTCTACAACAGCTTTATTCCTACCAATTGTAGCCATAGCACCTTTATCAGTGTATTTAAACGATTGCATTGGTTTTTCTTCAATAATCCTTATTAAATTACTACCGAGTTGACTCCCTTGTTGTATTGCAGGTTGCGCCATCATAGGGAAACCATAGGGGTGTTCTTCCGAAACCATACAGGCAATATCGCCAATAGCAAAAATGTGTTCGAAGCCTTTAACTTGATTGAATTCATTAACCAAAATTCTATTACCACGTGTAATAAAACCTTCAGAATCCAACCCTTTTATGGTTGCACCTTTAACGCCGGCTGCCCAAACTAGTGTAGCTGTTTCAAAAGTTAAATCCGTATCTGTCGTAACTGTCTTGCCATCATAATTTGTAACGCGTACATTTTTCCAAATATTAACTCCTAGTTTTTCTAAAAAATCCTCAGCTTTTCGTGATGCCTTTTCGCTCATTCCCTTTAATATACAATCTCCAGATTGCACAATGTGAATTTGCGCTAAACGGGTATCTAAATCCGGGTAATCTTTAGGTAAGATACCTTTTTTAATTTCTGCCAAAGCTCCTGCCAATTCCACACCGGTTGGTCCTCCTCCAACTATTACAAAGTTCATTAGAGCATTTCGCTCGTTTAAATCTGAAGTTAGCAACGCGTCCTCAAAATTCTCAAGAATTAGGCTACGCAGATTAAGAGATTGCGGTATGGTTTTCATGGCCATACTGTATTTCTCTATTTCAGAATTTCCAAAATAATTAGTTTTGGAACCAGAGGCTACCACCAAATAATCAAACTTTAAATCGCCTATATTGGTTTTTACTTTATTTTTTTTTGTGTCAATTTCTTGAACTGAAGCTAATCGAAAATAAAAATTAGGGAAATCCTTTAAAATTTTTCTTATCGGATAGGCGATCGAATCTGGCTCCAAGCCGCCTGTAGATACCTGATATAAAAGTGGTTGGAATGTATGATAGTTGTGCTTGTCTATTAATACTACCTGAACCTCTTGCTTTGATAGTTTTTTTGCTAATGCTACTCCTGCAAAACCACCGCCTATAATAACTACGCGAGGAAAACTAGTTCTAGGTATATTCATAATCTTCAAAAATTCAAACACAAAGGTAGCAAAAGATACAAATTAGTAGCGCCGTATATAACTTTTTAAAATCCGATTTTGTAAATTTGCATCTTAAAATTTAACACATGAGTAAATACGATATTATAGTTCTTGGAAGTGGTCCTGGTGGATATGTTACAGCAATTAGAGCATCGCAATTGGGTTTTAAAACCGCTATTATTGAAAAAGAAAACCTTGGTGGGGTTTGTTTAAATTGGGGTTGTATCCCAACAAAAGCCTTATTAAAATCTGCCCAAGTATTTGAATATCTTAAACATGCAGAAGATTACGGTTTAAAAGTTAAGGATGCGGAACATGATTTTGATGCTGTTGTAAAACGAAGCCGCGGTGTTGCTGATGGTATGAGTAAAGGTGTTCAATTTTTAATGAAGAAGAACAAGATAGATATTATTGAAGGTTATGGCAAACTAAAACCTGGTAAAAAAGTTGATGTTGATGGCACTGAATATAGTGCAGACCATATTATTATTGCTACTGGAGCAAGGTCTCGTGAGTTACCTAGCTTACCACAAGATGGCGAAAAGGTAATAGGATATAGACAAGCCATGACTTTAGAAAAACAACCAAAGAAAATGATTGTTGTTGGTTCTGGAGCTATTGGCGTTGAATTCGCATATTTCTATAACTCAATGGGTACGGAAGTCACCATTGTTGAATATTTACCAAATATAGTTCCTGTTGAAGACGAAGAGGTATCGAAACAGCTAGAACGTTCTTTCAAGAAAAACGGTATTTTAATTAAGACATCTGCCGAAGTAACATCTGTTGATACGTCAGGAAAAGGAGTTAAAGCTACAGTAAAGACTAGCAAAGGTGAAGAAGTTTTAGAAGCGGACATTATTTTATCTGCCGTTGGTATAAAAACTAACATTGAAAATATTGGATTAGAAGATGTTGGTATCGTTGTAGATAGGGATAAAATCTTGGTAAATGATTTTTATCAAACCAATATTCCAGGATACTATGCAATTGGTGATGTTACACCAGGACAAGCTTTAGCGCACGTGGCATCAGCAGAAGGTATTTTATGTGTTGAAAAACTTGCTGGTCATCATGTTGAACCAATTGATTACGGCAATATTCCAGGATGCACCTATTGTTCACCAGAAATTGCTAGTGTAGGTTTAACGGAAAAACAAGCCAAAGAAAAAGGCTTGGATATTAAGGTTGGGAAATTCCCCTTCTCTGCCTCTGGTAAAGCTAGTGCCGGCGGAAATAAAGAAGGATTCGTAAAGGTGATTTTTGATGCTAAATATGGGGAATGGTTAGGGTGCCACATGATTGGTGCCGGTGTTACAGATATGATAGCCGAAGCTGTTTTAGGTAGAAAATTGGAAACTACGGGGCATGAGGTTTTAAAGGCGATTCATCCTCATCCAACAATGAGTGAAGCTGTTATGGAAGCTGTAGCTGCAGCCTATGATGAGGTGATTCATATATAGATAATTAGAATATATATATTAAAAAAGTTCCAGTCAAAACTGGAACTTTTTTTGTTTTATGGATAATTTGACTAAAGGTTAGAGTTTCAACCCTACACCTACAAATAAACCATTTGGCGTAATTTCTTGAAATCTCAAAGTATATTTCACATGCAAATCTATTTTAGAAGTGATATTATATGATGTAGCAATATCTCCTCGTATTTTAAATTTGTTTGTAAAAAAATCAAAGAAGTAATTTAAACTAGGGCCAACCGATAAGTAAAGGTTATCCCCCACTTGATATTTTGCATAAATTGGCGCATTCATAAAATTGAAATCGTTTAGAACGATATATAAAATTTCTGGTTGTATTGAAAAATTGTTATCAATATTAAAATCCGTAAAGAGTCCGCCATAAAAGCCAGTAGCAGTTTCGGGATTATCACCAAAATTACCTTCAGCTACTTTGAAAAAGGTTAAATTAAGTCCGCCTTTTACTCCAAAATCAACTTGAGATTGTGCTTTTAGTTGATGAGCTCCAATTCCAATAACAAATAGAATGATTAAAAATGAAACTCTCTCTTTCATAAATTAATATTAACTATAAAAAACTCTGTATGGCTAGCTCATAGCTTTGTAAACCAAAACCGAGAATAACACCTTTGGCATTTGGTGAAATAAAAGATTGATGCCTGAACTCTTCTCTTGCGAAAGTATTTGATATATGAACCTCTACAACGGGTGTTTCGATACCTTTAATGGCATCGCCAATACCAACCGAAGTATGTGTGTATGCAGCAGCGTTTAAAATAATACCATCATAACTAAATCCAACGTCGTGCAGTTTATTTATGAGTTCACCTTCTATATTTGATTGGTAGTATTCTAAATGAACTTCCGGATATTTTTCTTTAACTTCATCTAAAAATTCTGTAAAACTTAGGCTTCCATATATATTTGGTTCTCGCTTTCCTAATAGGTTGAGATTTGGACCGTTAATAATCATTAGTTTTTTCATAACAGTAAAAATAAATAAAACAAAAAAAAGGAAACCATTAGCTTCCTTTTTTTTGTTTATCGTTATTAAGATTTAAAACTCAAATAGAAGACCGAGGCAAAAATTGCCCCAAGTAGCACCATCTGCAAATATAAATTCATGTCCTAGATTAAGCTCAATAGTATCTGCAATATCCAAACCTGCAACAGGTTTAAAATAAAGGCCTCCATCAAGACCATCCTCTAAGGCTACAGCATATCCAGCATCGGCACCTCCAGAGATAAGTCCGAATAATTTTAGTCTAGCAGCCAGTGCCAACGGTAAAAACCCAACATCTTCGGCTTCAACAGTAACGTTGCCAAATTCGTATTCCTTTCCAAAATAGTTTCTATATCCAGCATTTAGTCCAATTTCTATCAATGCATCTACATCGGTAAAAAAGTAATAAGCGTCAACGCCAAGAACGAAAGATGAAATATCTGAAGCATCTGCAGTTGGAAGACCGGCAGAAGCACCAATCTTAAACGTTTGTGCATTTAAGCACAGGGATCCTGAAAAAAGTAATACAGCAATAAAAAGTTTAATTCTCATGGTTAAAATTTTAAATTAATTAATATTTAAATTTACGAATTTTTTTACAGTCATTTTATAACCCCTCTGTGTTTATTAACAATGTAATTAACAATAAAGTAATTTTAATACTTCATTGACAAGTAAATTAGTAATAAACATTAGAGGTTCAAGTATCATATTAGTTTCTTAAAATATCTATTTGCGTAGTTTCCCCGGTTTGTAAATTAGACAGAGCCTTTATTTCATTAGTGCCATCATCAAGCTTAACAACAACAGTATTAGGTGCTATTTCCCCTTCATTATTTGCCTTAATAACTATAGATGTTTTTTTATTTTTTAATTCTAATACTATTATTTTTTCTGATTTATTTGCTCTGTAATTATTCAAGATAGTTTCACCATTAATCATAATATTTATTTCATCCCCATCTAATTTGCCGCCATCAAATACTATAAGTTTTATTGAGCTAGATTTAGAAAAAATGCTTAGAGTCTGGTCCTTCTTCAAAATATTCATTTTTAAAACATTCATTAAATTAAATTCATTTAATTTTTGTTTTACACTATCAGTAATTTTTTTAGAATTATTAATTTTATTCACCACTTTTTGCACTCTTTGTTCTGCTTTTTCCTGTGTGCTTAGAATAAGTTCACCATTTATACATTCAGTATTATCTGAAAATAGGCCAATAAAATTAGCTCTAACTTTTTTGGTCTTACCAAATACAAAATTCTTTAGAGTTGTGTTCAAAAAACAAAAATCATTTTGAGAAATTGGAGATTTAGTGTAAACAATACCAATTTCTCTAAAACTCAAAGTCTTTTCATCCTTGTTGTATTCTCCAAATATATTAGATCTAGTTTCATGTTCACCGCCAATGTCAGTTATTGAATACCCTTTAACCTGACCTTTATTCTCCTCAAAATTAACTTTGTAAGTTATGATTAATGAATCATTTAATTTTACTCCACCTACATAGTCAAATTTGTTTTGAGTATTCACAACTGAGGAAACAAAAAAAGTCATAAAAAAAAGTAGTCTTATTCTCAACATGAAATTGTTTTTTGTTTAAATTAGCAGAACAAACATAAACCAATTAATTATGAAAATTAAATTATTATTATCTTTCTTAGTTCTAATGCTAAGCTACTCTACTTGTTATGCCTCTTTTCCTGTAAAAAGAGTTAAAACTACACCGGCAAATACTGAAATCTCAACTAATATTGAACCAGAAGAGATTTATGCTCCTGCGGTAGCTGTTAAAGCTAAAGATAAATGGGTAGCTGCTGCATTATGGCTTGTTTTAGGTGGATTTGCTGCTCACAGATGGTACATTGGTAGCCCTTGGTATTGGAATGTATTGTATATTATTACATTTGGATATTTCATAGTGGGTCACATAATTGATATTGTACAAATTCTTACCGATTCTTACCCAGGGTTGTAAGAGTAAAATTTATAATAAAAAAAACTACCAATTGGTAGTTTTTTTTATGCTTAAATTTAAGGCATGAAATGGCACAACGCACTAAAAGATTATCAGCTGTATTTAAGAATTGAACGTGGCTTGTCCCAAAATTCGATTGATAGTTATTGCCTCGATATTAATAGATTGATACTTTTTTTAGAAGAAAATGAAATGTCTGTTTCTCCTATTGCTATTTCATCGCAAACTATTCAACAGTTTATATATAATTCTGCCAAACAATTAAACGCAAGATCTCAATCTAGGTTAATTTCAGGATTGCGAAGTTTTTTCAGTTATTTAATCTTTGAAGATTATAGAAAAGATAATCCTCTAGAGTTAATTGAATCGCCTAAAATAGGAAGGAAACTTCCAGATACGCTTTCTGAAGATGAAATTGACCAAATTATACAGGCTATAGATTTAAGCAAGCCCGAAGGTGAGCGCAATAGAGCAATGTTGGAAACTTTATATGGTTGTGGTTTACGTGTAAGCGAATTGATAAATTTAAAACTATCGGATTTATTTTTTGAGGAAGGTTTTATCAAGATAACAGGTAAAGGAGACAAAGAACGTTTTGTGCCTATAGTTGATACAACGATAAAGTATATTAATATTTATAGGAACGAGGTGAGAAATCATATGAATATTCAAGCAGGCTTTGAGGATACCTTGTTTTTAAATCGAAGAGGTAAGCAGTTAACGCGTGCTATGATATTTACAATTATTAAACAATTGGTTGAAAAAATAGGACTAAAAAAAAATGTATCCCCACATACTTTTCGTCATTCTTTTGCAACACACCTACTGCAGAATAATGCAGATTTGAGGGCTATTCAGCTCATGCTTGGGCATGAAAGCATTACAACAACCGAAATATATGTACATATAGACAAAAGCCATCTAGCCCAAGTTGTTGAGAAATATCATCCTAGAAGATAGATTTAAAGTTTAGTATAACAACAAAAAAACCGGCAGATGCCGGTTTTTTTAACTTGTTGAACTTCCGTATTTAAAGTAAATGTATTACTTCGCAATATTTACAGCTCTTGTTTCTCTAATTACGGTTACTTTTACCTGACCAGGATACGTCATGTCCGTTTGAATTTTTTGTGATATATTAAATGATAATTCAGATGCTCTTTCATCATTAACTTTTTCACTTTCAACAATAACGCGTAGTTCCCTACCCGCCTGAATAGCATAAGCCTTTTTAACACCGTTAAAACCAAAAGCAATATCCTCTAAATCCTTCAATCGTTGAATATAGCTATCCAGTACCTGGCGGCGTGCTCCTGGACGTGCACCAGAAATAGCATCACATACTTGAATAATTGGCGCTAATAACGATTTCATTTCAATTTCATCATGGTGAGCGCCTATGGCATTACATACATCATCTTTTTCGCCATATTTTTCTGCCCATTGCATTCCTAAGATGGCATGTGGTGTTTCCATATCGGTTTCAGCATCTGGCACTTTTCCAATATCATGAAGTAACCCTGCGCGTTTAGCTAACTTTGGATTTAATCCTAACTCAGCAGCCATAACACCACAAAGTTTAGCTACTTCTCTAGAGTGCTGCAATAGGTTTTGTCCGTAAGACGAACGGTATTTCATTCTACCAACGGTCTTAATTAATTCTGGATGCAGGTTATGAATCCCTAAATCGATTACAGTACGTTTTCCAACTTCTATAATCTCTTGCTCTATTTGCTTCTTAGTTTTCTTTACAATTTCTTCAATTCTAGCTGGGTGAATTCTACCATCGGTCACTAATTTATGGAGTGATAGTCTTGCAATCTCACGACGTACCGAATCAAAACAAGATAAAATAATAGCTTCAGGCGTATCATCTACGATTATTTCAACGCCAGTGGCTGCTTCTATCGCTCTAATGTTTCTACCCTCTCGCCCAATGATGCGCCCTTTAACATCATCAGATTCAATATTGAAAACTGAGACACAATTATCAACCGCTTCTTCCGTTCCTATACGTTGAATAGTATTAATAATTAATTTTTTAGCCTCCTGTTCAGCCGTTAATTTTGCTTCTTCTAACGCGCCTTGTATATAGGCCATGGCATCATTCTTAGCTTCACCCTTTAAGGATTCTACCAATTGCTCTTTAGCTTCTTCGGCAGACAAACTGGAGATAACCTCTAATTGTTGCACTTGGCTTTTATGCAGCTTATCCAACTCCGATTGTTTCTTTTCTAAAACGTCCAATCGGTGGTTGTAATCTTTTATTTTGTTTTCAATATCGGCGTTAAGTTTTTTGTTTCTTGAAAGTTCGTTAGAAACCTGAGACTCTTTATCGCGTGTGCGCTTTTCAGCTTCAGCCATTTTTTTGTCACGCGATAAAATTACTTTTTCATGCTCCGCTTTTAGCTCGATAAATTTTTCCTTAGCCTGCAGAATTTTGTCCTTTTTTATAGACTCACCTTCACTATTGGCTTCCTTTAATATTGCTGCCGCATTCTTTTTAGCATTTTTAATAAGTTTTGATGCGTTATTTTTTTCTATTGCCTTGGCTATAATAAATCCTATTACAAGCCCAACAATTACACCTCCTATAATTAATATAATTGGATTATCCATTTTTATTTAGTTGATTTATATATATAAAAAAACCTACATCAGTATAGTGTTTTGTATAAACTCCTTAAAAACAAGTTTAGGGCTAACAAGCTGATCAAGGGTCTGCCCAAGCACCTAAGTACTAGCAGCATGCTTTTACAACTTCAACTCACCCTTTTTAAAGAATTAACGTTGAGTTTATCAAAAAAAATAACCGATGTAGGTAGTAACTTCTACTTTTTATTTTAAAGAACGTTAAGCACTTAAATGAGCTTCTAACATTTTGTTGATAGCATCAAGCTTTTCCTCAACAACCTCATTTCGCACTTCTTTATCTATAGTTTTTTGTTCCACTTGAGATGCAAATTGTAAAGCGCACATGGCGAGCACATCTTGTTTATCTCTAACGGAATAACTTTGCTCAAACTGTTTAATCATTGTCTCAATATTCTTCGCTGCCTTTCGCAACCCTTCTTCCTGCTTTGCATCAATAGTTAATGGATATACTCTATTTGCTATTGATAGCTTTATTTTAAGCTTTTCTGACATTGATTCTACATTACATTAATCTGATAATTGCGCTATACAATGGTCAATATCTCTAATTAATGCATTTATTTTAAGCTTAGTTTCTCTTTTATTATCGTCACTACCAAGCATTGAATTCGCAATTTTTAGAGCTTCATATTTCTCCTCCCAATCCTTATTTAAACGTTCTTGGGATTGAATTTGTTGTCTTGCCTTGGCTAAATCTTCAGTTAATTTCAAATTAGCTTGTTTTAGATGATCTACCCTAAGCAGCACCTTACTAATTTTATATTCTAAAGAATCGACAATTCCTTCAATATTACTCATTTACAAAAATCAATACTTCGTAAACAAAGTTAACATACCTAAGGCTAAATAGCAATTGTTTTTTCATAATTTTTTTTAACACGCTTGTGGCCTTTATTTATGGGGCTCCCTACAACACTTCGACAGGCTCAGTGCAGATGAGGCGACCTTTACTCATTGATTTCTACTTTATACCGGTGAATTCATGAATATAAATATTTCACTGCAGAATTCCACCCGAGTCGGGGATTTCAAACGGTCATTCAATTGCTAACGCTTGTGTGCCGGCCAAAGCAGTTTCTTATTCCTTTAACGTTTTTTGCATTATTATCCATTAAAACCTATATGTTACATGCCCATGGCGTGATTTTTGTTTCGTTCTTTGCCGATTGATGACAAATTAATATTTTAGCCCAATACATCACTATGAGAATACTTCTTGCCCTTTTACTATTTTTCTCAGTTTCGTTAAACGCTCAAAACATATATCCGCAGGATTATTTTTCCAGTCCGCTCGATATTCCTCTTGTGCTTTCGGGTACTTTTGCCGAATTACGTTCTAATCATTTTCATTCAGGAATGGACATAAAAACCCAACAGCGTATTGGACTAAAAGTAAAAGCAGCAGCTGATGGTTATGTAAGCAGAATAAAAATTTCGCATTATGGCTACGGAAAAGCGCTATATATAACGCATCCAAATGGTTACACGACCGTTTATGCGCATTTAAATAGGTTCGCCCCAGAAATTGAAAGTTACATTAAAACATTGCAGTACAAAAAAGAATCTTATGAGGTGGAAACTTTTCCAAATCCCGAGGAGTTATTAATTAAAAAGGGAGATTTAGTGGCCTACAGTGGTAACTCCGGGGGGTCAGGTGGCCCACATTTACATTTTGAAATTCGTGATAATGCAGAACGCCCCATAAACCCTATGCTTTTTGGTATAGATATTAAGGATTCTAAATTACCTACCATAACATCCATTTACGTGTATCCACTAGATGAAAACTCATACGTTAATAATTCTAACAAAAAACAAGACTTAAGATTGATTCCTCTAAAAAACGGCGATTATACCGTTGAAAATATTAAAGCATTTGGAAATATAGGTTTCGGAATTACCACTTGGGACAGACAAGATTTAGCGGCAAATAAAAATGGCGTTTATAACATCCAAACTTTTGTAAATGGTAGTAAGAATTTCGAATTAGACTTTAAAAGGTTTTCATTTGATGAGACTAAACATATTAATCAATTAATAGATTATAACCACTTTAAAACCAGTAAACAACGTATTCAAAAATTATTTAGGATTAACAACCCTTTGAGTATTTATAAAGACGTTTATAAAGAAGGTGCTCTAACTATAGAAGATAGCACTTATTCAGTATATAAAATAAAAGTTAGCGATTTTGAAAACAATACAACATGGGTGACACTATCTATTAAAGGTGAAATAAGTAAGAGCTTTAAAGCGCAATCAAAAACCGAAACACCATATTATATTTATGCCGACAAAAGCACAACTTTAAAAGAAAAAGGTATAAACGTGGATATTTTTTCGGATACATTCTATGAAGACTTTTATATGGATTTTAATGTAAAGGCAGATACCTTAACACTTCATAAAGATGTTATACCGCTAAAGAAGAGCGTTAAAATTGCATACGACATCAGTAAATACAAACCTGAAGATAAAAGCAAATTGTTTATCGCAAGGTTATCCGGGTACAAGAAAACACCGTATTATTCGTTTACAAAGCGCGAAGGAGACACATTAACAACCTTAACTAAAACTTTGGGAACATTCACTTTGGCCTCTGATGATGAAAAACCTACCATCACTCCTATCAATTTTAAAAGAGGGCAATGGTTAAGTAAATACCGCTACTTAAAAATTAAAATAGACGATAAAATCTCTGGTATTTCAAATTATAGGGCTATGGTAAATGGAAAATGGATTTTAATGGCTTATGATTATAAAACCAAAACTCTTACTCATGATTTTAATGATGGTGTTATCACTGATACTAAAAATAATTTGAAGCTGATTGTTACGGATAATGTTGGAAATAGTTCTACTTTTGAAACTACATTTTATAGAAAATAAACTAAAACACCTTTGAAAACGCATTATAAACTAGCCACATTACTTTTGTTTTTTTCATTCCTAATTGGTTTTGCTCAAGAAGCTACCATAAAAGGGGTTATTCTTGATGAGAACAATTTACCGCTTCAAAATGTGTCAGTTAAGGCCGATACTATAGGCACTACAACTAACGAAAACGGATTTTACTCCTTAAATATTCCTGCCAATCAAGATGTAACCATTGAATTTACTCATATTTCACATAAAAAAGTAGTGGTTACTTTTAATTTGAAAAATGGAGTAATTAAAGAGTTTAATCCAGTTTTAAGTGAGACAATACAACAAATTGCGGCAGTTGTAATTTCTGGAGACCGACGAAAAGAAGTTGAAGGCATTATAACGTTACAACCAGAAACCATAAGAAAAATACCTGGCGCAAACGCTGGTGTGGAGAATTTACTACTTACATTGCCTGGTGTTAGTAATAATAATGAACTAAGCACACAGTATTCGGTAAGGGGCGGGAATTACGATGAAAACTTGGTTTACATTAACGGTATTGAAGTGTATCGTCCTTTTTTGGTGCGTTCTGGCCAGCAAGAAGGGTTGAGTTTTGTAAATAGTGATTTGGTACAGAATGTAGATTTTTCGGCCGGTGGTTTTCAGGCTAAGTATGGGGATAAGTTGTCTTCAGTACTGGATATAACATACAAAACGCCTTATCAGTTTGAGGTAAATGCCGATTTAAGTCTTTTGGGGGCAGCTGTCTCTGTTGAAAATATTAATAAAGACTCTAAATTCACCAGTATTGTTGGTGCGAGATACAGAAATAATAATTTATTTGTTGATGCCAAACAAACACAAACTAACTTCCGTCCTGTTTTTGCTGACTTACAAGGGTATTTTACCTATAAATTAACAAATAAATTTCATTTAAGCTTTTTAGGAAATGCTTCACTAAATAAATATGATTACGAGCCTCTTACAAGGCAAACGAACTTTGGAACACTTGCTGATCCTGTGGCGCTTATTGTATTTTACGAAGGACAGGAAAAAACAGAATACCAAACGTATTTTGGTGCATTTCAGGGCACGTATTTCGCTAATGAAGATTTAACGTTAAATCTTACGGCATCAACCTACCATACCACAGAAGAAGAGTACTTTGATATTTTGGCACAGTATAATTTAGGCGAAGTAAATGGGAATATTGGTGATGAAAATTTAGGTGAAGTAGAATTTAGTGAAGGGATAGGCAGTCAACTAAATCATGGTAGGAACGATTTGGACGCCTTGATTTCTACTATTCAAACCAAAGGTGATTTAAAGATTAATGATAATAGATTTGAGTGGTCTGTTAAATATACACACGAAGACATACGCGATCGCCTTGTAGAATGGGAGGTTATTGACTCTGCAGGGTTTTCCATAAGACCGCCAAGAACCATTCCCAGAAACGAGCAACCCTATATTGCTTATGAAGGCCCCATAACGCTCTTTACCAATGTTAGAGCAAGAAATAATACGCAGATTAACCGCTTACAAGCTTACGTACAATGGAGCAAACGCTCTACTCTAGGCGAAAGTGATGTTTGGTATAATGCAGGAATACGAGCCCATAACTGGGGGGTTAAAGGTGAAGGTGTCACTTCATCAAACCAAACCGTGTTTAGCCCAAGAGGACAATTTGCGATAAAACCCAACTGGAAGAAAGATATGTTGTTTAGAGCAGCAGCGGGTTTGTATTATCAACCACCTTTCTATCGCGAGTTAAGAGATTCTACAGGCACAGTAAGACCAAATGTGAAAGCCCAAAAATCGGTTCATTTGGTTTTAGGAAATGATTATAGTTTTAAAATGTGGGACAGACCTTTTAAATTGACTTCAGAAGTATATTATAAAAATCTTACAAATGTAAATCCTTATACTTTAGAGAATGTGCGCATTAGGTATCGCGCTAGAAACAATGCCAAAGCTTACGCCTATGGCTTAGATATGCGGTTAAATGGTGAGTTTGTTCCTGGAACAGAATCATGGTTTAGTTTTGGGTATTTAAAGACCGAAGAAAATATTGATAATCAGGGTTATATTTCAAGACCAACCGATCAGCGTTTAAAATTTGCAGCATTATTTCAAGATTATGTGCCAAATATTCCAAACATGCGGGTATATTTAAATTTGGTTTATAACACTGGATTGCCTGGGGGCTCACCTAGTTATGCCAACCCTTATGATTTTCAATTAAGATTGCCTGATTATAAACGTGCCGATGTTGGGTTTCAATTTGTTCTAGTAGATCAAGACAAGCAATTCAAAAGCGGTTGGAAAAAGCCTTTTAAAGAATTGGCTTTCGGTTTTGAGATTTTCAATATTTTTGATGTTCAAAACTCTATTACTAATACTTGGGTGCGCGATGTGTACAGTAAGCGTCAATATTCCATTCCCAACTTTTTAACACCGCGAGTTTTTAATGTTAGAACCACAATGAAGTTTTAGATATGAACAAAAGCCTATTTAAATTCTGTCTGTTTTTTCTGTGCATATCAGCAGGGTTTGCGCAAAAAACAAAGTTTAAAACCGGCGATACTAATACCAAAAAATACTTCACAAGCATAACGTATAAAAATGTAAATGATAAAATCATCATACCTGTAACAATTAAAGACAGTACCTATCAATTTTTGTTTGATACAGGTGCACCAAATGTAATATCAACAAGCTTGTTGAGTGTTGTGAAATATTCTTCTGGAAGAGCTTTGACAATATCAGATTCTAATGATAGAAAGCAAAAAATGAATTTAATTACGCTTAAAGAAATTACAGTTGGAGATATAACATTTAGTAATACAAGTGCTTTGGTGTTTGACAAATCTGAAAATATACTATTTGATTGTTTTGAAATAGATGGCATCATAGGAAGCAATTTACTTCAAAAATCAATTGTTCAAATAAATCCCGAAACAAAGGAATTAGTACTTACAAATTCACTTAAAAACTTAAGATTAGGAGATGAAGCACCTACGAAGTTGTTTATTGTAAACGCTCAAGGTAGCCCATATATTGAAATTAAGCTTAAGGGAGACGTTACAGTTACTGAAAAACTATTATTTGATACTGGAGCCAGCGGGTTTTACGATATGAGTAAACGAAGGTTAGATTTATTTAATAAACACAAAGTGGCAGCATCAGTGTTAAGTAACGAAGGTGTTTCGGGCATGGGGCTTTTCGGAGCGTCTGAAACTAATACGAAATATAGATTAAAAATTCCTGAGATTTTAATTAACAGTAGTCTTTTTAAGAATGTTTCGACGTTCACCACAGACGATGACCATTCAAGAATCGGTTCCGACATCTTAAAATACGGCGTAGTAACCCTAGATTTTAAAAAGAAAAGATTTTATTTTAATGGTTTTAATGAAACCAATGATTTAAAGGAAAAATTATTAGGCTTTACCCCTGTTCTAGAAAACAATAAACTAATTGTAGGTGTAGTTTGGGATGAAGAACTAAAGGATAAAATAAGCTACGGCGACGAAATTCTAGGCATAAACGATATTGATTTAACAACTACTAATATATGTGACATGATTTCTAAGAAATCACCTTTTAAGTCTTCAGACGTATTAGAAATTACGTTTAAGAATAAGGATAACCAGACCAATACCTATACCATAAAACGAGAATTTCAGGATTAAACATATATGGCAGCCAAAATAGAAATTATACAACAAGCAACATTTAATAGAAACATCAAAACCTATGTCGTCTTGGTGGTTTCTTTCTTCCTGTTAATTTCTTTTATTGGTATACCTATATTAATCATTTGGTTATTAGGGTTAGGTCGGTATGTTGGAAAAAGATATTATGAGAGTTTGGAGTGCCAACTTACCACAAAACACCTAGAGTTTAAGAAAGGTGTGTTTTTTAGAGTTGAAAAAACGATTCCGTTAGAGAATATTCAGGATTTAACTTTTATTGAGAACCCTATTTTGAAATATTTAGATTTAAGGATTCTAAAAATTGAAACTGCCGGAAATAGTAATCCTAAAGGAAGTGACATGAAGCTTATTGGCATTGTCGATTCCCATAATTTCAAATCTAAAGTATTGGAACAAAGAGAATTATTGCAATCTAAACCTGAGACTTCAGAAACAAGCACTATCAATAAAACAGAACTACTTTTAGAGGAGATTAAGCTAATTCTACTTGATATAAAAAAAGGACAGAACCTTTAAATCAGGCTTTTCAAAACCTCAATAACATAATCGATTTCTGCTTTGGTGTTAAATGCACTAAACGAAAACCTCACCGAAGGTTTCTCTAAATCGTCATCATTTAAAATTTCACTTAATACATGAGACTTTTGGTTGCTTCCGCTTTGACAAGCGCTACCCTTAGAACAGGCTATACCTTTTAAATCTAGTTGAAATAAAAACATTGCTGATTTATTTGCAGGAATGGGTAAACGCACATTAACCAGCGTATAGGTGCTTTGTTCCATATCTTCTGAAAGCCCATTGAAACCCACGTTCGGTATCTCTTTTCTAAGTTTAGAAATAAAATACGACTTCAAGGACTTAATATACACTGTCTCTTTTTCTAAATTCTCATAAGCCAACAGCATCGCTTTTTCTAAACCTACAATATTATGCACGCTTTCCGTTCCTGCGCGTAAGCCTCTCTCCTGCTCTCCACCGAGAATTAAAGGTTTTATTCCTGTATTTTTTCTAATGAATGCAAAACCTACACCTTTAGGTCCATGGAATTTATGGGCGCTTGCAGCTAAAAAGTCAATGTTTATATCCTGCAGGTCTAACGTGTAATGGCCGACTGCCTGAACTGCATCAGAATGAAATAGCGCATTATATTTTTTACACATTTCTCCAATAGCCTTAATATCTAAAATATTACCTATTTCATTATTTACCAGCATTAAGCTCACAAGAGCTTTTGGGCTATCAATTAGCAACTGTTCTAATTCTTCCAAATTAATCCTGCCAAACTTGTCCAAATTTAAAAAACTAACGCGTATTTTATGGGTAAGCTTCAAATCGTTTATGGTATGTAAGACAGCATGGTGTTCTATTTTAGTTGAGATAATATGTTTTACGCCAAGGTCCTTTACCGTGCTATACAGCACCAAATTATCGGCCTCTGTGCCTCCAGAAGTAAAAATTATTTCGCTTGCTGAGGTATTTAAAATTTTTGCAATAGTTTTTCTAGAATTCTCAATTAAAGATTTAGACAATCTACCTAAACTATATGAAGATGAGGCATTTCCATAGTTATTTTTTAAAGTTTCAGTAATCGCTGTAACAACATCTTCTCGCAGTTGTGTGGTAGCTGCATTATCAAAATACACCTGTTGCATTTTTGTTAAATTTCCAACAAAAATACTCTAAATAAAATTATTACTAAATCGCCGCGTTATAAAGTCAATTCTTTTATTTTTGCTTAAAATAAAATTCTATGAGGAATCGCTTTCTTTTGTTTTTGTCATGTGGCCTTCTTGTTGTTTTTGCATGTAGTGATGGAGATGTAATCGATTTTGAGTTCGATTTTGATGATGAATTTGAAGCTTGTGGATCAGAAAACTTGCTTTTTTATAAAACAAAGGAAGACCCTTCTGAAACGGTTTCTGTTTTAATTGAAAATTTTACCCTAAAAGATATTTTTGAGGATGAACCAGAAAATGACTCTTTAGTTATCCCAAAGGCTAACGCCACCTTTACCTATAGGACTTATAATAGAGCAGACTTTCCAACAGAAGGTATATTTTGTAAAGATATCCCACCTGCTGATTTAAACATTGATAAAGATGAAAGTGATGATTCTACTACTGCTACTATTATCAGGGTTTTTACTGAGGATGATAATGACGGGATTCCTGCCGAATTAGAAAGTACCAACGGTATTAACCCAATTGCGGATGATGACAATGACGGTGTGTTAAATTATTTAGACGATGCCCCTAACGATGCTAATATTGGTGATAGCAATGGCATGATTGAAGATGGGTTTGATACTGACAATGATGGATTGCCAAATTTTATTGATCAGGATGATGATGGTGACAACGTATTAACTACAACTGAAAAACCAGATCCTGATGGCAATGGCGACCTATCGGATGCCCAAGATACAGATGGAGATGGTACACCTGATTATTTAGACGATGATGATGACGGCGATGATGTTTTAACAAGAGATGAGGAAAATGATACCCAAGACCAAAGACCGGTAAACGATATAACCAATAGTGATGTTGGTGCAGATTATCTTAATCCTAATGTAGCAATAACTACACCTGCTACTAAATATAGAGAACATACTATTTCTAAATCCTTAAGAGTAAGGTTAATAGTTTCAGAAATAAGTATAAGTTTTGTTTCACAGCAAGAGTTTAATTTTGGGACATTAACTGGAGTTTCAGGTTTAAGTGACGACAGAAAAATAACACCCGACTTCCCTTAATTAGCTATTCTGAAAAATATAGACTTCAGTAGCACCTAAACCATATTTTTGATAATTTGCATCGTAGAATTTTAGGTTATCATAACGCCTAAAAAGTGTTTTTAATTCTTCCTTTAGTACCCCTTCGCCTACGCCATGAATAAAAACTACGCGCTGTATGCGTTTTTTCATTGCAAATTCCAATTGGCGTTTTGCAGTTTGCATTTGTAAATTCAGTATCTCAAAATTAGTCATACCTCGAGAAGATGTCACCAAATGGTGAATATGTAAATCTACCTCCATAGCGGCTTGAGCACGCTCTTTAGGTTTCACTTTTACAGACGGCTTTCGCTTTCTGGTTTCTTTCTCAGCAATTACCTCATGAATTTGAGAACGTTCAACAGCATGGTCTATTATAGAATTTTGATTTAAAATCAATTCGCTTTTATCAAAATTCAATAAAAATCCATCTTTAGTTTCTATGGTTACCGCATGATCATCAAGCGTTTTGATAACACCGGATAAATCCTCATCTAAAACAGAAACGCTATCACCAATCTTAAGTGTCATATTATCTTATCTGTTTTCTTCATCCTGATTATTATCTCTTTTACTCGGAATTGTTCTTGATATCCTGTAAACCCCAACCATTAATATTATAATACCGGAAATTAAGAGTAACTGGTTTTGTTGCTCACCCGCTTTAGCATACATGGCTACTATAGCCCCTAGAAGAATAAGCGAATAATTGAAGTATTTCATAACGTATCTGATAAGTCACAAATTTATATGAAAATATTCAGACCTCTAAAAAAACCTAATCTTATTATATTATATAAAAAATCGACGAAATGCTCAAAAAACCAGTTATAAAGATATTTTTTTATATATTAGCGCTGTAAATTGCTATAATTAAATGATTTTTCTCACGTTAAAACCACTTGGTTTTTCAAAAAACATTAGAAGATATCTTCTTTTTGTTATTTCTGTATTTATTTTAAGTTTTGGTTTTGCCCAAGATTTATATGTAGATAACGATGCTTATCTTTATGCAAGAGACGTAGTGCTTTTTGTAAATGATGATATTAGGTTAGAGACGCCAACATCAACTATATACATGAGAGGCGATGCGCAACTCATTCAAAATACTGATATTAAAAATTCTGATGCAGGTGAACTTTCAATATATCAAAATCAAACCACAGGAATTTATGAGTATAATTTCTGGTGTTCCCCTGTTGGCGTAAGTATAGATGGCACTACCAATGCTAATGTGGATTTTGATGGAACAACTATTCACGACCCGTTGGATCATACCGATTTAACCAATATAAACTCTACAAACTATGCATATACGGGATCTTATAATGGTACTGCAACTCGATTGTCTAGACAATGGATTTACACCTTAATATCTGCAGGCGGTTATAATGGTTGGAGTTTTCAAGGTAATACAGGAAACATTCCTTCAGGATACGGTTTTACTTTAAAAGGTAGCCCAAATGCTAATAATGTTTTAGACCTAAGAGGGCGACCTAATACTGGAGATATTTCAATAGATTGCACATTTACGGGGGTTGATGCAGATCCAAGTTCTGGACCCACAACCCAAGTAGAAACGCTTACCGGTAACCCTTATCCTTCCGCTTTAGATTTAAAATTATTTTTAACCGACGGTTTTGGTTCTACTTCGTTTACGGGTACAAATAATAGAAATATTCTTAATGGTGAAGCATTCTTCTGGGAGCAAAAAAACATTAATTCCCACAACTTGGCAGACTATGAAGGTGGCTATAGCGTTTATGTTCCTGGGGATCCTACAAATCTAGCTGATAATGGGTCTTACGTTACAGCGCCTTTTGAAAACTACAATTTAGATGGTAGTGTAAATGGCACTACAACAGGTAATACCCAAGATTTTACAACAAACAATGCGAGACGATATGCTGCAATAGGCCAAGGCTTTATAGTAAGTAGCATAGATAATGGCGGCGCACCCGGAGGTGGTACTGCGGTGTTTACTAATGCCATGCGATTATATTTTGCCGAAGATTCTACAACTGGCGGTAATGGTTCTGTTTTTGCAAAAAACCAAACGAAAGGTAAAAGTGAAGAAAATGAAAAGCAGGAAGTCATAGCCATGTCCCACAACGGCATTGATTATCTAAATATAATTAACAATCCAATAGTTATTCCCGAGATAAGAATTCATACTAAAATTGATAATACCTTTTATAGAGAAAGTGTTATAGCTTTTAGAAATGGCACGCCCAATAATAACACCTACAATAGGTTTTTTGATGGTAGAAATTATGAAGGTGGTTTAACTAGGGATGCATATTTGCTTTCAGAAGACAAAGAATTAGTATTAAAATCTATAAAATACAATGAAGATGTAAAAATAGCTTTAGGCTTAAAAGCAAACAAAGACAATACGCCTTTTGATATTTCGGTATATAATTTGACAGCAATACCAGAAAATATACCTATTTATCTTCATGATAAACTTAGCGGTAGCTACACGAACATAAAAAACAATACATTTAGCATCGTTTTAGGAGAAGGTATACATAATGAAAGATTTGAAATTTCTTTTAGTAAACAAAGTACTTTAAGCAAAGACATCATAAGTATTTCTGATTTTAAATTTTTTGAAAACACGACAACTTCGGAAATAGAAATTATTAATCCGCAGCGTTTCCAAATTCAACAAGTAATAGTTTATGATATCACTGGAAAGCGAGTTTTAACAAATAGTTTATTTTCTAACAAAAGAAAGAATATTATTAGTTCCAAGCTATTAAATTCAGGGGTTTACATTCTATCATTAAAATTACAAAATAACCAAGTAGTTCATAAAAAGATGATAATATCTGGTAATTAATTTGTAATTTCTTAACTGGCTGCACCTTCTATTTTTATTCATTTTCATTATATTTAGCACAAAATAATATTAAAGTGCTATTAATAAACGATCTTGAAAAATTCATGCTACCCTGTTTAAACAAAAAGTTATTAGGTGTGGAGTGCATGGGTTGTGGTTTACAGCGCAGTTTTTCTTTATTGCTGCATGGCGAGTTTATTGCGGCTTTAAAAATGTATCCTGCAATTTACACGCTTATACTTCTTTTTCTAATTGTTGGTATTAATGCTTTCAAGCCGTTTAAATTTTCAAATAAAATCATTATAACATTGGCAATTCTTAACGTTGCCCTTATCATAGGAAGCTTTGCTTTTAAAAATTTAACTTAATACACACACATTATGGAACAACAAAAATTACCTAATGCAACTATTGCCTTAATTCTTGGAATTATTTCTTACATAGCATGTTGCTGCAGCATGGGTATTGGAGGATTACTCTTTTCTGGCATTGCTTTATATTTAGTAAACAAGGACACCAATTTATATAAAGAGAACCCTGAATTATATAGTAATTTTGGGCAGGTAAAAACAGCTAAAATCATAGCAATTATTGGATTGGTTTTAGGAGTTATTGCTTTAGGCGCATCTATTTTCCAAATAATTTCTGCTGGTGGTTGGGAAGCTTATCAAGAACAACAACAAGAAGCATTTAGACAGCTTGGAATTGGCGAATAGTAACCTGTTTTTCTGATAAAAATCAAAAAAGCCTTAAAATTTTTGTTTTAAGGCTTTTTTTAATCTGCTAAATTTGTTTTAGTTGACAATTTCTTCCTTAGATTTTTTTTCTACAATTTTCTCAATCATGTCAGGTACTTTTTCGAAAGCTGCAGCAAGTCCATGCGCTTTTCCTGCTTCAATAAATGAGATTTCATCATTTTTCGTTACTAAGAACCCTATTGGTTCAATACCTATACCCGCTCCTGCTCCAGCACCTTGACCTTTTCTAGCTTTAGACTTAGTTTCAACACCTTCTCCTCCACCAGATCCAAATCCCATACCTACTTTAATTACGGGTACGCATTTAAATTGTCCTAGTTCAAATTGTTCTCCAACAACAGTTTCTGTTTTGGCTTCTGTTTTAATGAAGTCAGTAATCTGACCTATTAATTCTTCAAAATGTAAGTCCATAATATTATTTTTAAAAGTTAATAATTGATTTTATAATATGAATTGGCCTATTTCTAACGTATAGAACCAATTGGTTTCGTCCTTGAAAATTAATATTACAATTAGCACCGTTATACTTCAATAAACTGAATAATGGATATAATTTGGCGTTTAAAATGGTATCATCAGTATCTATATCTAACAAAAAACGTGTTATTTTGAATGTTCTAATTATTCTGAACATTTTTTTAAAAGACATCCGCTTTTTCAACTTCAATTTACCCTTGCTTTTTTTAGCTTCTTCTTGTTTTACTCTCCTTTTTCTTAAAGGATATAGATAAAACTGAAAAAATAAAACTACCAACCGTATTCTAACTATTTCGGTCTTATGTCCTTCTAAATTCGCTTTTGCCAATCCATGAATTCTTATGTAATATTGGTTTGAAATTGTATCGATACAGCCTGTAACTGGTACGAATAACACACCAAAAATTAGGAGTGAAACTAAAGCGATACTTATAAAAAATATCATATCCTTAATTTTCCATGAATGTATTTAACCGTAGTTATTCATACAATGATATTGCTCAACTTTAATGATAAAAATTAATCATTGAGAGTCTTTGTTGAAAGTTTGTTATTTACTGCCAAAGCTTTGGTAGTAGCTGCGTAGCCAATATTAAAAATAGCATTAAGATGCTTTTTATCAAAGGTGCCGTATTTGCTTAGTTCCTTTGGAGATATAATCAAATCGCAATCTTTGAATTTTACTCGATCTTCGTGAACCGATTTCAACCTAAATGCTCGTTCAATAACGTTATAAGAATGTTTTAAATCATCAATCTCTATAACATCAAAACTATTTACATAAACACCAATAATCTTATCGCATGTTGTTTGTAATAATTCAACAGGAAAATTGTTAAGAGAGCCGCCATCAACATAGTATGAATCTCCAATTTTTATGGGAGCAAATATTCCTGGAATTGCGGCTGAAGCCAAAATAGGTTTAATTAATTCTCCTTTATTAAAAACAACCAAATTTCCATCTAAAATATTAGTTGCTGTAAAACTCAATTGTTTTTTAAGAAATGAAAAATCATCATTCTTAATGTAGCTTTTAAAATTGGGGTAAAACTTATCGGTATCTATAAATCCAGGTTTATTAAGGGCATAATTTTTAATATTTAGTATCTGAATGTTTTTAAAAAAATTTAAAATATGCTCCCAACTGTAGCCATATGCATATAGGGCACCAACTATTGCTCCTGCACTTGTTCCAGCTATATGTGTTGGTTGCAAATTGTGCTCTTCTAAAGCCTTTATAGCTCCAATATGTGCAGCACCTCGCATGCCGCCTCCAGACAATACTAAACCTAATTTCATCTTTAAATTAAATAAAATAAAATAAACTTAGAAAAAACCAATTGCTAATACAATGATATACATCAGCGTCCACATGATTTTAATCATTTTATATATATGATGAATGCAATAACTTTAAAGATGCATCAATGCTTATGGTAAGGACAAATAAAATAAAGTCATTCTTTATAGAAATTGGCGAACTTACTTTTTTTGCACGTCGGTTTTTTAAAGAGCTTTTTTCAAAACCTTTCGAGTTTAAAGAACTTTTAAGGCAATGCTACTATATAGGTAATAAATCGGTTTTATTAGTTGGGGTTACGGGATTTATTATTGGTTTGGTCATAACTTTACAGACCAGACCAACATTAGAGGAATTTGGTGCAGAATCGTGGATGCCCTCTATGGTTAGTATTTCCATAATACGAGAAATTGGCCCCGTAATTATTGCTCTTACTTTTGCAGGACGCATTGCTTCTGGTATTGGTGCAGAACTAGGTTCTATGAGGGTTACAGAGCAAATTGATGCCATGGAAGTTTCAGGTACAAACCCCTTTAAATATTTGGTGGTTACCCGAATATTGGCGGCAACACTTATGCTTCCTATTTTGGTTATTTTGGGAGATACCATTGCACTTTACGGTTCTTATTTAGTTGAAAATGCCAAAGGCGATGTGTCGTTTTTACTTTATTTCAACAAGGTATTTAATTCACTTGAATTTGGAGATATTATTCCAGCAACTATTAAAACGTATTTCTTTGGATTTGCTATTGGATTAGTGGGCTGTTTTAAAGGTTATTATTGCAAAAAAGGAACTGTTGGCGTGGGTTTAGCTGCAAATTCGGCAGTTGTTTTTTCTTCAATGCTACTTTTTGTAATCGACTTTATAGCTGTTTTTGTAACCGATATATTTTTTGAAATTTAAAAGATGAATAGTACAAAACACATACAAACAAAAACGGAAACTTTAATTTCAAAAAAGCGCATGTTGGAAATTAAAGATTTAAAAAAAGCTTTTGGTGATAATCATGTATTAAACGGATTTCATTTAACACTATACGAGGGTGAAAACCTTGTTATTATGGGGAAATCTGGTTCAGGAAAGTCGGTAATGATAAAATGCTTGGTAGGCCTGATGGAACCAGATTCTGGAAGCATAAAGATTATGGATAAAAATCTATTAGAACTCAACCGAACTGAACTGGATGAATTGCGTACAGAAATTGGCTTTTTGTTTCAAGGAAGTGCTTTATACGATTCTATGACGGTGAGAGAGAATTTAGAGTTTCCGTTACGAAGACACGAGCACAAATTTGGCAATATAACTGATACAACCCAACTTGTAAAAGAAGCACTAGAAAGTGTTGGATTAGTTCATGCTATAGATTTAATGCCATCTGAACTTTCTGGAGGTATGAAACGGCGTGTGGCTTTAGCCAGAACCCTCATTTTAAAGCCAAAAATTATATTATATGATGAACCCACAAGTGGTTTAGACCCTATAACCGCAAAAGAAATTATAGAACTTATGCGCAATATACAAAAGCAATACAAAACATCATCTTTGATTATTACTCATGATGTAGATTGTGCACGCGTTGTATCTGAGCGGATGATTTTATTAGTTGATGGTGTTAATTACGCAGAAGGAACTTTTGAAGAATTAAAGGCATCAAGTGATGAAAAGGTAAGAGCGTTTTTTAAATAATTTAAAATTTAGCAATGATGCAAAAAACAACTAACGAAAAACTAAAACTAGGCATTTTTGTGATCACAGGATTGCTACTATTTGTAGTTGCTATTTATTTAATAGGTAATCGCCAAAACATGTTTGCTAAAACATTTACAATTAGTACAAACTTTAATAATGTTAATGGCCTATTAAAAGGTAATAATGTTAGATATTCTGGTATAAATGTCGGTACTGTAAAAGCAATTACAATGCTTAACGATTCTACCATTAACGTGAAAATGGTCATTGAAGAGAAAATGGTGAAACATATTAAAAAGGATGCAATTGCCACAATTGGAACCGATGGTTTAGTAGGAAATATGATTGTAAATATTATTCCAGGAAATGGAAATACACCGGTTGTTTCCCAGGGTGATATAATAAAGTCCTACACTAAAATAGGAACGGATGATATGCTTAATACCTTAAACGTTACCAATGAAAATGCAGCATTACTAACAGCAAAACTATTAGATATTACTAATACAATTACCAACGGGGAGGGCACTATAGGGATGTTGATAAATGATTCGGTTACTGCAAAAAATGTAAAGCAAACTATTTTTAATTTAAAAACAGCTAGTATTGAAACCAAAAAAACTATTGAAGATATTCATACACTTATTAATTCTTTTGATTTAAATGAGAGTGTCGCAAGTGTTTTATTTAATGATTCTATTGAGGCTCAAAAAGTAAAAAATATTATTGCAAACTTGGACGAAAGTAGTCAAGACATAAAAAAGGTTATCAAAAATTTAGATGAAGCACTGTTGAATTTAAAGGATGGTAACGGCACTTTCAATTATTTGTCTAATGATAAAGAGTTCGTAAAAAACCTTGAGCAATCTATTAAAAACATAAATGAGGGAACTGAAAAATTTAACCAAAACATGGAAGCTCTAAAACACAATTTTTTAACCCGAAGCTATTTTAGAAAATTAGAACGACAAGAAAGAAATCAAAAATCTGATTCAAAAAATAAATAAATTAAGGCCATTTAAAAAAATGATTTACAATTTAAATAGCCTTGATTTTGATGCTTATTTAACCAAAGCTTAATATGCCATTTTCGTTCTTACACTTGGCATTGGCATTTTGTAGTTTCTTACGCTGCTTACTAAATGCCAGCAATGGAATTTTTAACGAGATTTCTATATCCTTTACTAAATCCTTCTGAAATATGTTAGAAAAACTCCACTCGTGTTTACGCTCTAGCATAACCAACATATCGGCATCCTCATTATTTAAAACACTTAATATTCCAGATTTTACACTGGTTGAAGCTATAGTTTTAAAAACAATTTCTGGATAAGATACTTCTTGCTGCAGTGCATGCTTAAACTGTTGCATATATTTTTTGGCAGGATATTCATCAGATTCGTAGACATGAATAACTTCTACTAGGGCAGAAAAAGGTTTGGCAATTTCAATGATTTTTTTTAAATATAAAATGTCATCCTCTTCAAAATCTGTAGCATATATAATCGTAGATATGGTATCATAAACTAAACTATTTGGTACTATTAACAGAGGCAACTCTATTACATCTAGAAGTGTATTTGCAATATTACCAGAAAAATAACCTCTCATACTATGCCTATCTTTCATTCCTATAATAACCAAATCTGGCGCAATGTGTTTTGAAAGGCGCAAAATAGTTTCAGAGACAGAGTCATTCTCAACAGCATGAGTAGTAATTGGTTCTTTATGAAACTCATTTTTAAGGTGTTTTTTGCAATATTTTTCTAAAAGCTCTACACGTTCTTCGCGCATTCTTCGTTTTAATAATTCTGAAGGTTTTATTGTTGAAAATAAAATTGGAGGAAGATTATATACATGCAGAACGTGTAAATTGGCATTCATTATACAACTGAATCTATAAGCATATTTTAATGATGAGGCATCGTTATTAGTACAGTCTGTAGCGTAGAGAATTGTTTTCATAATGGAGCGTTGTTACCTAACAAATGTAATACGACACTTTTTTTTTTTAAATGATATTTATCAGGAAACAAAAAATTACTATAATACACTCTTTTGTTATCTATAAATGCTTTTTGTATTACATGTTATGTCTGTTACCTCAAGCTGTAACCAATTAAAATCGGCTTCCTGTAGCTGCCAATTTACTTTGAATTTATTGGGAATTCTGTAGTTGTCAAACGTTTTGTAGACAACAACATCAACAATCCATTTTGCTTCCTTAGCATCTGGACTACCTCCAAAGAAACGGATAGGTGTCAAAACTTATAAGGTCGCCCTCTGTATTAAATTTAAAAACTCTAGAAACTGATGTCCTATTAAGTGAATTGCACCATGAAGTGACAACAAGATTCCAAAGGCTAACCTCATAGGATAAAAAAAATTAATACTTTCTGCTTTTTCCTGTAATATCAGATATTCTTATGCGATAAACAATGGGCTTTCCAAAGTTTATTTTACTTGAAAATTCACTAATCAAATCTGGATATTTATCATCTCTTATAAACATTGTTTTTTTTACGCCGTTAACAAACTCATGCAATTCTTGTTTCGCATAGGCGCCACTTAGCTCTTCAAACGTGCCATGTACTAATATGGATTGCCATTTATTCACAGATTCTATTTGGGCGACGCCCATAGACACGTATTTATTTATGCGCATAGCCTTTATTTTATGCCCCTCACCTGCATAACTTAAAATGCTGTGTTCCTCTTCATCATAATAAAACGTAATTGGTACCACATAAGGTTTGTTTTGCCAGACATATGACAGATTACCTATGTAATTGTTTTTTAGAATATAAATTGCCTCAAATTTTTTCAAATCTTTCATTACTATATGCCTTAATATTTATTAATAAGAAAGGTACATTCAAAATTATTTGAAGTACTTTCTCTTGTGATACTTCTTAAATAGTTGCTCGTTTAATACAGGTTTAAAAACTAGTGTTATTGAAAAATTCCAAATTCATTAACTTTCACATTAATATGTTTATCGTTATTCTCAAGCCTGAGTTTGTAAAGTTTTTTTAGATTACCCGTGTTATGGTAACTCACTAAATAAATAGTATTTGAAATAGTCCAATTTGGGAATCTTTTGGCCACCGATTCCATAACCGATAGTGGTAAATCAACATTTTTATATCTTTCTATAGTTCTTACTAAATTACTATCCTTATCATAGGATGCCAATATTTTTCCTTCGGGAATTATAAAATGGACATTGTAATATTCGTACTCGTCTGTATAAATATCTAATTTTTTTACATCAAAATCACTTACTTTTAGGTGAAGTTCCTCAACAGGTATTGCTGTTTCGGCTGCGTTTACCTCACTTAAATATTTGTAATTATGAACAATATGAACTGCTGGAAACATCTCAGTTTTTTGAGCATAAACTTGGGTGGTTAATCCCAATATCAATAAACCAATAATTAGTGTTCTCATGATTGAAGTCTTTACGGTAGGATGTAATAAAGCTAAGTCTTTTACATAAGTTTAAAAATGACGCTCATCAGTTGTATTATTTTTTAAATTGTTTTAAAACCTACGCAGTCTTAAGTTGAAGCTTTTCCTTTTTTTTTGGATTTATTGTGGTGGGTTATTAGGTACCCAATGGATATTATAGTGTACTCAGCAAGAGTTTCATCAATGCGGTTTGTCATAACATTAAAGTTTTTTCAACCTGCGTTTATCTCGTAAAGCCCAATAAATGCCTTTAACATCTGAAGCCCAATTATCATACATAAAAATTAGTATAATCTCTTCAAAAGTCTCTAATAAGCCTATTATAATCATTGCATAAAACAAGACATATTGCGGTGAAAAGAAAAGCGACCATAGGATAAAAACACTCTGTAATATTGCAGAAAATTTCGCCAAATAGGTATGAAATGCTGTGGCTTTGCCATATTTAAAATAAGCGATAAGCATTTGGACGATGTAAGGTATAAATGCAACAAGTATTAAAACAAGATTTGTTTTAATAAATTCAGTTTCAAAATAAAACAATCCAATTAACCCAATAATAAGTGTGATTTGGTCTCCAAAAGAATCGAGTTGTGAGCCTCTGGGGCTTGCTATATTTAATCTTCTTGCTAAAAAACCATCAATAGCATCTGTAGCATAACTTATTAATAAAAGCCATGTAAAAAGACAACGTAAATCAAACCATATTAAAACTAGTAAAAATGGTGCGATAAATATTCTATAAAATGAAAACCAATCGGCAATATTGAAGTTTTTAAATGTAAGCATGCCTGTTTTCTGATTTTTATAAAAATATGAGTTGTATTTAAATTTATAAATGACAAAAATCAGTTTTAAATCATGGCAGATATGATTTCCGAATATTTAAATTATTCTTTTCTAAAACGAAGTAATCTCAAGGCATTGAGAACGACAACTAATGTTGAGCCCTCATGAAATATAACTGCTAAGCCTATGTTAGTGAGATCTAGAATTGTTGCGGGTACCAGTATGCACACAACGCCCATACTAATAAAGATATTTTGTTTTATAATTCGTTTTGATGCCCTACTTAAACCAATAACAAATGGTAAGTTTTCAATTTTATCAGACATTAATGCTACATCGGCAGTTTCTAACGCAACATCACTACCTGCTGCACCCATTGCAATACTTACAGTACTTATTGCCATTGCAGGAGCATCATTAACACCATCCCCAACCATTGCAATTTTATTATTTAATTTGATTAATTTTTTTATTTCTGATACTTTATCTTCAGGAAGTAAATTTCCTTTAACACCAGTTAGACCGATTTGTTTCGCTATTGCATTACCAACATTTTGATGATCACCGGTAAGCATAATCATTTGTTTAATTCCAATAGCTTTCAATCTTTTCAAGGTAGAAGCAGACGTTTTTCTGGGTAAATCCATAACACTAATTAGGCCAATAATTTCTTTCTTAAAGGCAACAATCATAACTGTATGTCCCTCTTTTGACAGAGATTCCAATTTTGACGTGATTAAGTTGTCTATAGATATTCCAGCTTCCTTTATCATTTCTAAATTTCCAATAAAAACTGTTTCGTTATTAAAACTAGCTGATATGCCTTTTCCATGAATGGCATTAATATTAGAAGCTCTGTTTTTATTTTCTATTTTATAATCTGTCTTTATATCATTTGCAATTGCCTTTGCTAACGGGTGGCTACTCAAACTTTCAACTTCTAGGACTATTTCTAAGAATGCTTTTTTATCAAAGCTATTTAACGGTATTACATTGGTGAGTTTGGGTTTACCCTCGGTTAAGGTTCCGGTTTTATCAAACGCTATAGTGGTGATTTCACCCAAATCCTCTAGTGCCTTCCCTCCTTTTATAAGTACTCCTTTTTGAGCAGCTCTTGCAATGCCGCTTAATACCGCGCTAGGTGTTGAAATTGCCAATGCACATGGGCTTGCAGCTACCAATACGGTAATAGCACGATATAAGCTTTGGCTAAAATCTTCATCAATTAGTAAATGCGCAAAGCATAATAGCACAACAACCAATATTACTATCGGGACATACCATTTTTCAAACTTTTTGGTAAGCCGCTGTGTTGGCGATTTTTGGGTTTCTATTTCACTTACCATTTTTATCAATCTTGAAACTGTAGAATCTTTACTTAGTTTAAGAACTAAAACTTCAAGGCTGCTATCCCCATTAATTGTTCCTGTGTAAACCACATGCTTTTTATCGATATCCTTAAAATTGGGCAAATCATTACTATTTTCTAGAGCTATCTTATCTACTGGAATACTCTCTCCAGTTATTGGAGCTTCATTAATACTGCCACTGCCCCTAATTACTACCCCATCTGCAGAAATTTTAGTATTAGGTTTTACTACAATGATATCTTTGATGCGTAAGTTTGCAATTGGTATTTCTTCAATCTTATTACCGGTTTTTAAAAGTGCTGTTTTTGGAGAAAGCTTATGTAAAGCTTCAATGGACTTTTTAGCTTTGTTCATGGCATAATGTTCCAAAGCATGCCCAAGGCTAAACAAGAATAAAAGTAGTGCCCCTTCTGCCCATCTATTTATATAGATTGCCCCTATTGCAGCAGCAATCATCAAAAAGTCAATATCAAATATGCCTTTCAGCGCTTTTTTGAAGGCTTCAATAATTATAAAATAGCTTCCAAAAACGCATGATGCTATGTAGATTGTTAAATAAATCCAGTTTGGGAACTGCGCTAATTTTTGGACTAGAAAACCTGTTAGTAGAAATATACCACACAATATTGCAAAAATTAGTTCGGTTTTATTACTTGAGTGATCTTGAGACCTAAGCGATTTATTTTTCATTTAATAATGTAAATATTCAATGAGCATCATTCATTTTAATTTTTACTTCTGGTATTTTAATTACTTCTATAGTAGTTGATGCCAAAATAATCTTGCCTTCAGTATTTCCAATTTCTTCCCTAATTTTATCATTTAATAAATGCTTTGTATATCTCCGTTTTTTGTAGTCAACAATATATCTTACGTTAAATTGAATCCAATTATCGGTTAGGCTTATTGCTAGAGATGGCTCTACCATAGCATCTTCAATGTAATATTTATTAACCACGTCATGCCATTGCGACTTTGAATTCTTTGTGTAGTCAGAAAGGGTTTCAGAAGCAATTTTAATAATAATTGTTTTTGCTAATTCAATATCTGAACCATATCTAATAGGCAAGTTAAATTCATCCCATATAAAAGGAAAATCTTGTGAATAATTATAAATAGGGCCTTTAAATACAAAGGCGTTGCTTAGTTTTACAATGCGTCCACTATAATTGTCACTGCTTACCCATTGCCCTATTTCCATCATGGTAGTGTAAATACTATCCACATCAATTACATCTCCTTTTATGCCATTAATTTCTATGCGATCACCAGGTTTATACACCTTAACCAAAAATATATAGAGTGAACCCGCGATACTTAAAATTAGCTCTTGAAGCGTAAAAGCAATACCTGCGGTAAATAAGCCAATAACTAGTGTAAAGTCTTTAATATTGCCCGTGAAATATGAAAATGATAGGATAATTAAAATAACATACCCCACAATTTCGATACCTTTTTGAGATTTGTAACGTGCTGAACTATCTGGGATTTGCTTTCTTAAAAAACGTCGAACAAGCTGAATTAAAACAAGAACAAATGCAACCAGTAAAATATATTTTAATATACTATACGCGGTTGGGTTATCAACAATCCAACGTTTTATTTGTTCCATTTTATAGTTTTAAAAATCTTCATACAATCGCAACCTGTTATTTAATTCGGTTATCTCCCTTTTTAAAGTATGTACCTGTTTTAGTAGGTTATAAATCACATCTACGCCTTCCAAGTTTATATCTAAATCATAGTGCAAACGCATTATTTTTTCAACGTCCTTAATGTGCGAGGTTTTTAAAAAACGATTGTTATTTTCAACAATAAGTTCAATAAACTCAAATTCTTGCAATGTATTTATAAACGATACAGGAACATTGTAACGTTTGCAAAGGGTTTGTATGGATATTACATCTCTTGTCTCCATTAGTCTCGCAGTTTTTGTAATTCTTTAATAAGCGCTTTTTCCTTTGTTGAAAGTTTGGTAGGGAGTTTTATTTCATACGTAATATACAAATCTCCAAACTGTCCATCTTTTTTGTATCTAGGGAATCCTTTGCCCTTAAGTTTTACTCTAGTACCATTTTGGGTTTCTGGCTTTACATTAAGCTTCACCTTACCATCAAAAGTGTTTATTGTTAGCTCCCCGCCAAGTAAAGCTTTGTACAAATCTAAATCTACAGTAAGGTGTAAGTTATCTTTATCTCTTTTAAATTTTGAATGGTTTACTATTGAAAACTGGATATATAAATCACCATTTGGCCCACCATTAACACCTTTACCTCCATGACCCTTAATTTTAATAACTTGTCCGTTCTCTACCCCTGCTGGAATGGTAATTCTTATATTTTTATTGTTTACCGTTAGGGTACGTTTATGTGTAGTGTAAACGTCTAATAAATCTAGTTGTAATTCTGCATTATAATCCTCACCCCTAAATTTTACTTGTCTTCCTCTTGATCCTGAGTAGGCACTACTGCCAAACATGTTCTCGAAAAAATCTGAAAAATCCTGTTCTGAATATCCTCCAGAAGCGTCATTATAACTTGTTTGATAGTGTTGCTGTTGTTTTTTTGCTTTTTCATATTCCTCTGCATGTTGCCAGTGCTCTCCATATTGGTCATATTTTTTACGGTTTTCAGCGTTGCTTAGTACTTCATTGGCCTCATTTATTTCTTTGAATTTTTTTTCGGCTACTTTATCATTAGGATTTAAATCAGGATGGTATTTACGAGCCAATTTCCTGTAGGCCTTTTTAATATCTGCCTCAGATGCAGTTTTTGGAATGCCTAATATTTTATAGTAATCTATAAATGACATCTAATAAGGTTTTAGAGAAATTCAGGTTTATCCATTAAAATTAATTTATATCACATGAATTAAAAATGATAAATGTCAGCTGTTTATCATAAGAAAAAATACTAAAAATTAACGAAATTTAAAGCCACTAAGAGACGATTCTGCCATCTGCCATTTGAATAATCCGGTCGGTTTTTTTAGCAAAATCCTCATCATGGGTTACAATTAGAAGTGATAGCCCCTGTTCATGACTTAATTGTTTAAAAATATTAAACACGTTTGTGGCGTTATAACTATCTAAATTCCCTGTAGGCTCATCGCCCATTATTATAGAAGGATTGTTTATTAAGGCCCTTGCAATAGCGATGCGCTGTTTTTCGCCTCCAGAAACTCTCGATGCCCGTTTATTTGCCAAATGTTCAATATTCAACATTTTTAATTTTTCAATGGCATCGTGTTCAATTTCCTGATGCGATTTTTCGGCTAGTTTTTTTGCCGGCAGCATAACGTTTTCAATCACCGAAAATTCAGATAATAAATAATGAAACTGAAACACAAAACCAATGTGCTTGTTTCTTATGTATGAAAGATGGTCTCTATTTTGATTTGTTATAAGCTTATTATTTAAAAAAAGTTCGCCTTCGTAATCGGTATCCATAGTAGATAAAATATAAAGTAAGGTGGATTTTCCGCAACCTGATTTTCCCATTATCGAAGTAAACTCGCCTTTTTTTATTTTGAAATTGATATCCTTTAAAACATGAAATAATACAGGTTTCTTAAAATACTTATTGATGTGTTTTGCTTCTAGTACGATACTCATGTTACTGGCCTCTTATAATTGTTACGGGATCAATCTTTTTTGCTTTTTTTGACGGTAAATAGCCTGCCAAAAATGTGGAAACCATTGCAAACGAAAAGCCGATTACAAAAAACATGGGATTAAAATTTATGGGGTAAGTGTCTACTGTAGGTAAAGCATCCGTTTTAAAGGGGGTAATATCAATTAAACTTGTTAACCCCAAACCAATTAATAAACCTAATATGCCACCTACAAACCCAATTATCATGGCTTGACTCATAAAAATAAGCTGCACATCCTTACCAGAGAATCCTGTAGCTTTTAATATGGCTATATCATTCATTTTTTCATAAATAAGCATGTTTAAAATATTATAAATGCCAAACCCCGCTACAATAAGCAATGTTATAGAAACGGCATATGTAATGAGGTTTCGTATGGTTGTTCCTGTTTCAAACTGGGCATTCGCTGTTTTAATATCTACAGCAGTAAGTTTAAATTGTTGTTCTATTTTTTGTGATAATGGTACTGCTTTTTCTATGTCGTACAACTTTACATTAATGTCGGTAATGTAATTATTGGCCTTACTTAAAATGCGCTGTACGGTTTTTACATTGGTAAAACTTTGAATAGCATCAATATCGGCCACACCACTTTGATAAAAACCTACTATTTTTAATGGAAAAACCCCGCCATTAATTGGGCTTACCTGTACCCTATCTCCAATTTTTAAGGACATTTTTTTGGCAATACCTATTCCTAATAAAATACCATTATTAGTGTTTTGCAAGGCTTCTGCAGATCCTTCAACGATATAATCATCAATATTAAATAATCGTGCTTCGGCCATAGGGTTGATGCCTGTTAGGTTACCTGTAAGCTCAATAGAACCAGCAATGTAGAATATTTGTGCTTTTACCTGCGGAAGGGCCCCTTGAACATCTTCGTTTTCTTCTAAATATTTAATAATTGGTAATGCATTGTGTATTTTCTTTTGGGTGAGTTTGGGCTTAACGGAATGTATAATATTAAAACTTCCCTTTACATTGTCGTACAAAGAAATAGGTTGCTCTTTAGAGGGTTGAATTTCATTATAAATATGAATATGGGGTGTTTGGTTTAGAATTAAATCGTCCAGCATTGCGTTTAATCCTGTCATAAAACAAACTAATGTAATGTAAGACCCTATACCAAAAGTTACACCCAGGGCGGCCGTTGCTGTTTGCTTAATTTTAGTAAGCAAATGTGTTTTGGCAATGTTTAGTATTACCTTCCAGTTTGTCATTATTTTGGTTTATAAATGTAGGTGTCTTTATTTATACCAGATACCACTTCGATATATTCTAAATTTTGTGCTCCAGTTTGTATAGTTACCAGTCCGTCATCAGTTTTTACTTTATCAGCATCTATCAAGTAGGCTTTTGGTATGGTTAACACACTATCTCTTTTGGCTATTACAATATTGGCCTCTCCAGAAAGCCCAGGATATAAAACATTTGGTGGGTTTACAAAAACAGCTTCTACTTTAAAAGTTTGGTTGCGTTCATCTTTTTGTGGAAAAATCTTTGATACTTTTCCTTTAAAAACCTTTCCGCTATATGCATCTAGATGAATAAGTACTTCTTGGTTTTTGGATATACGAACAATATCAACCTCGTCAATCAACATTTCAACAACAAAACGTTTAGCACTTCCAATAGAAGCTAAGGGTTCCATGGTTGTGACTATTTCACCAGGCTCCTTGTAAAGCGCATATACTTTGCCGTTAATTTTACTTTTTATTGCAAAATCCTTAGTGGCTATTAATGATGTTTGGTAGTTGTTTTGTGCTTGCCTAACTTGGGTTATAAGCTCATTTTTTGTTCTATGGTACTTATTTTGTAATAATCTTAAATTATTTGATGCCAGTTCGTAATTAAGCTTTTTTGTATCATAATCAACTTTAGAACCAATACCTTGTTTCCATAGATTTTTTTGCCTGAAATAGTTAATAGAATCGTGTTTGTATTTCAGTTTTGCAGCACTAATTTCATTTTCTATTCCATGTAATACTGTAGTACTTCCATTATAATTTCCCTGTGCTAAGTTCAAAGCCAATTTAGCATTTTGAGCGTTTAGCTCCGGTGTTTTATTTATAATTTGCAGTAAAATATCATCTTTTAAAACATGGTCGCCCTCTTCTACCAAGGTTTTGTCTAAGATACCCGCTACGATAGCAAAAGCTTGGTACAAACTATCAGGTTGAATAGTAACTGATGAATACACAGACTCTGTTAAATGTCGTTCCGAAGGAAATATTTTGTCTTTATTTTCAGAACAAGAAATTAAGATTATTGCAACACAAAAAAAATTAAATAGCCTCATATTAATATGCCAGTTTTATGTGAAAAAGTACTTCAAACTAAATACATAAATTTTATATATATCCCAGAATTATATGGTTTTAAAAGTATTGTATTTATAACCTAAAAGAAATGATATTGCTCAGTGATCAAACATCCTATACATTAATTTACAAGGTACTTAAAGCTATTTTAATCATGGGGTTAAAACTACTTTCCCGGTCTTTTGCAGTCATACTTTTTTTAGATACCAAAGAATCTGAAATCGTTAAAATTGACAAGGCGTTTACATTAAATTTTGCGGCAATGGTATATAAGCCTGCAGTTTCCATTTCAACGCATAGAACCCCAAATTTCGCCCACTTTTTATACGACTCGAAATCATCTTCATAAAATTCATCAGCAGATAAAACGTTTCCAGCTTTAATAGGGATATTGTTTTTTTTAGCATAAAGTGCAGCTTTCATGAATAACTCAAAATTTGCAGTTGGAGAATAATCGGCATTAATAAAACGAGAGTTATTAATGCCAGAAGTTGATGATGCCGCCATTGCAATGATTATATCGCGTATTTTAATTTGTTTTTGATATGAGCCCGCAGAACCTACTCTAATAAGATTTTTTACGCCATACTCGTTTATAAGCTCATGACAATATATTAGTGTAGAAGGAATGCCCATTCCGGTACCTTGAACAGATACTTGCTTGCCATTGTAAAGTCCCGTATAACCGAGCATTCCACGTATTTCATTATAACATACGTAATCTTTTAAAAATGTTTCAGCAATCCATTTTGCACGCATAGGATCTCCTGGAAGCAAAACAGTTTCTGCAATATCTCCCTTTTTTGCTTCTAGGTGGATGCTCATAAATTAGATTTTATAATATTGATAATTTCATGCTTTTGAAGCACACCAGATTGTCGCCATACTTGCTTTCCGTTTTTAAAGAGTAACATCGTGGGTACACCACGTACCTGATAAACAGCCGCCAGAGGTTGGTTCTTGTCTACATCAATTTTAATTATTTTTATGTTATCTCCAAGTTCTTTCTTAACGTCCTTTAAAATTGGAGCTAACATTTTACACGGCCCACACCAATCTGCATAAAAATCTATCAACACAGGTGTGGTAGAATTTATAATTGCGTTAAAATTATCTTTCATTTCTTGTTATTTTTTTAATTCCATATCTAATTTCGCTAGCATAATGAGCTCTGACTTATTCACTCTAGAGAATGCATAGGCTATTTTGTGCGCAGTTTGCATAATAAGCTTTTTTATGTCGTTGGTAAATAAGTGTTTATGGTCATTTTTATACTTTACAAAATCATCAAAATACATCTCAGCATTCAGTCGTTCATTCTTATATAACCATTCAAAAACATTTAGAATTTGATATACAGCATCGGTATGTGTACTTTCTGTAACCAGATTGGTATTCAGCCACTGCTGCCTTACCAGGTCTTTTAGCGTATTGAATTCGGTAACCTCTACGGTTTTATCAGTTGCAGCAACGGCATAAAACAGCTTACCCAAATTTTGATAGAATTTTGCCATTTCATCTGCTACAGTTTTCATTTTCACAAATTTACCTTTAAATATAACGGCTTATAGTTTAAAAATATATGATAAAAATCAGTAAACTATAACCCCATTTTTTTGTATTTTTAAGATACTACCAAAAGCTTATTGCTTTATGTTTCCGCAAGACCAAGAAATATTTAATATTCTATTAGAAACCGTTTCGGAGGGCGTGATTATATTGGATTGTCAGCAAATAATCATGGAGGTGAATAAATCGGCTGAAACTATTTTTGCGTATCCGAAAGATGAGTTAGTCAATAAGAATTTAAATGTATTAATGCCTTCTAGTTATCACGAAAACCTATCGGTATATTTCAAAAAATTTATAAAAAAAGGAAAGCGACGAAAATTAGGAGTAGCAAATGATATTTACGGCCTAAAAAAAGATGGTAGTATTTTTCTCGTTGAAGTTGAACTGAACCCATTTACCATTTATAACAAAATTTATGTATTGGTATTGGTTAGGGATGTTTCAGAAAAGAAAACCATTGAGAAAAAATTAATGCTTAGAACCCAGGCATTACAATCGGCTAAAAACGGTGTTATTATTACAGATGCCTTAAAAAGGGATAATCCCATTATTTATTTCAATTCAGCATTTCAAAAACTTACTGGATATTCTGATACTGAAATTTTAAACCATAACTGTAGGTTTTTACAGGGTAAGGATAGAAACCAAGCAGATTTAAAAAGATTAAGGGAAGCTATAAAAAATGGGGAGAGTTGTCAAGCTACCCTACGAAATTACAAAAAGGATGGTACCATGTTTTGGAACGATTTGTATGTGTTTCCTATAATGGATACAAATGGAATTGTTACAAATTTTATTGGCATTCAAAATGATGTGACATTACGAAAAAACTCAGAGGAAGAACGCCACCATCTTGCCACTATTTTTAATGAATCGTTAAACGAAATATATGTTTATGATGTAGCAACATTAAAATTTATTAACGTAAACCATGGCGCACAAAAAAACCTTGGTTACAGTTTCGAAGAGCTAAGGAAAATGACACCATTGGATATTGTGCCTAATGATAATAAAGCTGAATTTAAAAAAACCATTGGTGTTCTATTAAGCAAGGTAGATGAAAAATTAGAGTTTGAAACCGTACACCAGCGTAAGGATGGCACAACATATCCGGTGGAAGTACATTTGCAGCTTTCAAATTTAGGTGAAAAAGAGGTGTTTGTTGCTATAATACTAGATATTACCGAACGAAAAAACTATACCACCAAACTCGAAAATAAAGTTGAAGAAAGAACCCAACAGCTTAAAATAGCACTGAGCAAAGAAAAAGAGCTCAGCGATTTAAAGACAAATTTTTTATCCTTAGTATCGCACGAGTTTAAAACGCCTTTAAGCGGTATCTTAACGTCTACGCAATTATTAGGTAAATACCAATTAACCGAACACCAAGAAAAACGAGACAAACACTTAAAAACCATATCCGAAAAGGTTCATTTTTTAAATAATATATTAAACGATTTCCTTTCGGTTGAAAAAATAGAAACTGGAAAAGTAACCTACAAATTCACTCATTTTAAACTAAGTAAAGTAATTAATGAGGTAGTTTACAACGCCAATATGCTTTTAAAAGAAGGCCAACAGATAAAATACCCTGAAAATATTGATGACATATCACTTTATCAAGATGAAAAAATCCTTCAATTAATTTTATCAAATTTATTACATAACGCCATTAAATATTCACCCGAAAACACCGCTATTTATTTAAAAATAGATCAAGATACTAGCTTTACAACAATAAAAGTTAAGGATGAAGGTATAGGCATACCCCAAAAAGACCAAAACAGTATTTTTGAACGGTATTTTAGAGCAAAAAATGTTATCAATACGCAAGGCACAGGTATTGGCTTGAATATTGCCAAAAATCATTTAGAGAATTTGGGTGGAACTATTTGCTTTGAAAGTGAAGAACATAAGGGAACTACCTTTAGTATTAAATTTCCAAACACGATAGAAAAATGACAACTGTTTTACTTATAGAAGATGATACTGTTTTAAGAGAAAATACTGCAGAACTTTTAGAACTATCTGGCTATAAAGTTTTAACAGCTTCTAACGGAAAAATAGGTGTATCACTTGCTAAAAAGCAATATCCGGATATTATAATATGCGATATTATGATGCCAGAACTTGATGGTTATGCTGCGCTTAAAATCCTTTCTAAAAACAAATTAACAAAGCACATACCTTTTATATTTTTATCTGCTAAAACAGAACGTAGTGATGTTAGAAAAGGGATGAATTTAGGTGCAGACGATTATATAACTAAACCCTTTACCGAAGAAGACTTGGTAACAGCCATAGAAAGTCGTTTAGCCAAAGTATCTATACTTAAAGATATAAAACAAAATGATAATATTGAAACTCCCAAACCAGATGATGAGCTAAAAACACTAAACGATTTAAAGATTTTTTTTGATGATTATGGTGAAGCATCTGTATTTAAAAATGAAGCGGTTATTTATAATGAAGGCGACCATTCGAACTATATTTACCTAATTAGCAAAGGCGCTGTAAAATGTTTTAGAAGAGATGAAAAAGGTAAAGAATTGGTTACGGCACTTTACAAAGAAGATGATTTATTTGGTTATACATCGTTTACCCAAAACACCACTTACAAGGAAACTGCCGCAGCTATTGCAGATACTAAACTAATAGGGTTATCAATTATAGACTTTAAAAGTATTCTAAATAAAAACCACAAATTGGTTATAGAACTTATAGAACTGCTAACCGACGATATATCGAATGTTAAGACACAGCTTTTACAAATGGCTTATGGCACTGTATCTCAAAAAACCGCTGCCACCATTTTAAAGTTTGCTGAAAAGATGAACCGTAAACCAGATGATCCCATAAAAATTTCTAGGAACGATTTGGCCAGCGTAGCGGGTATTGCAACAGAAACCCTAATTAGGGCACTAACCGAATTTAAAAAACAGGGAATTATAAAAGCAGACGGTAGAAACATTAAGGTAATTGATATTGAAAAACTAAAACAGGTAACTTAGTTAGGAATACTGGTGGTTGTAAATTGACCAATATCATTTTACCAGCGGTAACAACACTGTAAATTAGTGGGTGTAAATATGCTAACAAATGAAAAATATATTACTACCCACCGACTTTTCAGAAAATTCCTGGAATGCCATTACGTATGCTATTGACTTTTTCGCAAACGAAAACTGCAATTTTTACCTAATGCATGTAAATAGATTTGATGACGTAATGATTAACGAATCTCCATACATTGCACCAGAGGAAACCATAGAAGTTGTTTATACAAAACCTGCAAAATTACAGCTGCGTAAATTGTTGAAACGCATCGCTCAACGGTTTTCACAGAACAAACAACATAAGTTCTACACCATTTCTGCCTTTGGGTTTTTTATAGAATCTATTAGAAAACATGTAGAAGATAAAAATATAGATTGTGTTGTTATGGGCACAAAAGGCGCCTCTGGTTTAAAAAAAATAATGGGGAGCAATACGGGAGACGTTATTACCAAAGTTAAGTGCACTACTTTAGCAGTACCCGAAAGTGCTAAGTTTACAAAACTTAAGGAAATTGCATTTCCAACCGATTTTTTATTAGCTTATGAAACACAAATATTAAGGCCTCTTTCTGAAATTATAGAAACCAATAATTCTGCTTTAAGAATTCTTCATATTAAAAAAAAGAATGCACAGCTAAACTACGATCAAACTAAAAACAGGGAACTTTTAGATAATTATTTTGATCATTTAACACATAGCTTTCATTATTTAACAAATAAAAAAGTAGAAGATGCTATACAATGTTTTGTAGAAAGTAGAAACATTAATATGATATGTATGGTTGCTAAAAACCTAAATTATTTTCAACAAATTTTATTTCATTCAAAAGTTGAAGAAATAAGTTATCATATCGAAATTCCTTTTTTAGTATTACACGAAAAAAATTAATGCATTATGGATAGTTCAATATTTCTAGCAAAATTTTGGGGTTGGTATCTTATTATATTCTTTGTTATACTAAGTTTCAATCCAAAACGCATTAAACAAATTTTTAACGACTTACATGATGAGAAATTTTTAATATTAGCTTCGTTTTTAGCAATAATTGTTGGTTTGCTAAATATTTTATTTCATAATATATGGGAATCTAATTGGAGAATTTTTATCACATTTATTGGATGGATATCTTTATTCATTGGCCTTTCACTTTTCATTTTTCCAAAGCGTACGGTTGCTTTACTAAAATTTGTTAATGTAAAATTGGTACAACTTATATATACCTTACTTTTTCTTACTGGTTTGTTTTTGCTTAATATAGTTTATGGCATTGTACCAATTTAACATCAAAACTGATGAATATCATTTACCCATTCGTTTTGGTGATATAAATTAGCATCATATTACTACGTTCTTTGCATATTAGCAGTTTAAAATCTTTGAGTTTAGTACATCACCTGTTTAATCAGTTTTATTAATCTTTTGGCAACTGGTTAGCTTTGGTTTTTAATTGTTTTGACAATAGCTTAATAATTATACTGATGATCAGGTAATAAAATTAAACTCCTAAATGAAACAGGAAGTGTAAACTTCCTGTTTCTAAAAACACAGTGTTTTACATTACAAATGTATGGTGCTGTACTGCAAGTATTTGAAGCTATTAGTTAACTGAAAATTTAATATGGCTTTCATAAGGGATATTAATGATTAGAGAAGGTTAATTAATAAAATCAAGTATTTCCATGAAGGGAAACAGGAAGTGTAAACTTCCTGTTTCTCTATTTAATTTTGGCTATTAATCAATTTACATAATTAAGTAATGAGAGAAAAAAGGAATGCTAAACAAGGCATTCCTTTTTTTTTTAAACATACCATATAATTCAGCACTAGTAAATTCCTATTCTTAATCCCTAATTCTGATATATATCATTGTATCGGTCTGCTCAGATGTTTAAATTTAGAGATAATACCTATGGCCATGAGAAAAATATTGATTCCTACCGATTTCTCTAAAAATGCTATGAACGCTATACAATACGCTACTGAGTTATTTAAATACGAGGTAAGCGAATTTTACATCATGCATGCTTTCCAAAATGAGATTTATTCTGATGAGGTTATACTAAATAGGGAAACATTAGATGAAGTTACTAATGCAGTTCACAAAACATCACTTAGTGAACTTAAAAAGATTAAATCGTCCATTGAGAGCGACAAATCCAACCCCAAACACACATTTAATATTATTTCTGCCAATAATTTGCTTTTAGATGAAGCAGATAAAATTGTGGATAAACATAATATCGACGTCATAGTTATGGGCACCAGAGGAAAAACCAACGACAAAAACATCACCTTTGGCAGTAACACATTACAGGTTTTAAAATATGTGCAATGTCCTGTATTGTCTATACCCCAAAATTATAAATATACACAACCCAAGCATATTCTTTTTCCAACCAACTACATGATACCTTATAAAAGACGAGAACTAAAGCTACTTTGCGAAATGGCCTCTTCTTACAGATCTACGATAGACATGCTTTATATTTCAAAAAGTAGCACACTGTCTCGTAGACAGCAAGAAAATATGGATTTTATTAAGGCAGAGCTCTATAAAACCAATGTGAATTTTAAAATAGAAAGCAGTAATCACATTATTAATTCAATATATAAGTACATCAAGGAAAAAGATATAGATATGCTTGTAATGGTAAACACAACACATTCTTTTTTAGAAAATATCCTTTTTCAATCTCCTCTGGATGAGTTGAGTTTAAACCTGGATATTCCATTTTTATCCTTACAGAATTTGAAACGCAAATAGATAAAATTTAACACCATGAAAAAAATACTTCTTCCTACCGATTTTTCCGATAATTCTTGGTGTGCCATAACGTATGCGCTACAACTTTTTAAGAATGAAACATGTACGTTTTACCTTTTAAACACATACACGCCAGCAATTTATCATGTAGAATATGTGTTGGTAGAGCCGGCACAATTCGGAATATATGATGCCGTTAAAGAGAATTCTCTTAAACAACTTGACGATTTTAAAACTAACATCCAAAAAGAATTTAATAACCCAAAACACACTATAGAAACCATTGCAGCTTTTAATACTCTTGTTTCTGAAATAAAGGATATTGTTCAAGAGAAAGTTATTGATTTTATAATAATGGGAACAAAAGGCGCTACTGGCGCGAAAGAGATTTTATTCGGGTCAAACACTGTACATATTTTTAAAAATGTAAAGTGCCCCATAATAGCAATTCCAGATGGTTTTAGTTTTGAAAAACCACATGAGGTTTTGTTTCCTACAGACTATGAGATCCATTACCAAGAGCATCACTTAAAACCTATTTTTGATGTGATTTCTCTTTACAATACCAGAATAAATATATTGAATGTTTCGTATGGTTATGATTTGTCTGAAGCTCAAAAAGCCCACAAACAAATTTTGGAAAAAAGCTTTGAGAAAACGGCACATATATTTCATAGCGTGCGTAATCAGAATGTCTCAACAGCCATCACAAATTTTCAGCTTAAAGCTAAAATTAACTTGTTGATTATGATAAATAATAAACATTCATTTTTTGAAAATCTGTTTTTTAAATCAAGAATCAATCAAATAGGATTTCATTTAGATATCCCATTCTTAGTTATTCCATCTATAACGGCTAAAACTTAAATAATGAAACGTCATATTTTAATTCCTACCGATTTTTCAGCTAACTCATGGGGTTCCATAGGTTACGGATTGAAACTTTTTAAAGATGAGGAGTGTTCATTTTATCTTTTAAATGCTACAACATTAAAGGCATCTGCAATGTCTAATCTTTCAAATAAATTGTTAAAAACAATGAAAGCCAATGCTCTAAAGGAGTTAGAGGAAATGAAAGATATTGTAGAAAACAATAATGCCAATGCAAATCATGATTTTGAAATAATACTAAGTGGCGAAGAGTTAAACAAGGCTATAAAAACTGCTATTAAAAAATGCAATATTGATTTGATTATTATGGGTACAAAAGGCGCTACCGGTGCTAAAGAGATTTTCTTTGGCAGCAATACGGTGCGTATTGTAAACGACATAAAAGATTGCCCGATATTAATAGTTCCTGAAGATTACAATTTTGTAGTGCCGAAGCAAATAGCGTTTCCCACAGATTTTAATAGATTTTATAACGATAACGACATACAGCCCTTGAAAGAATTTGCAGATTTATACAACTCTAAAATAAGAATTGTACACATCAATGAAGAGGAAGAGCTTAACGATGTACAAGAGTATAATTTAGAAGTATTACAAGAGCATTTAATAGATTATGAGCACAGTTTGCATTGGATGCCAAAGTATGCTAAAAAATCTAAAGAGATAAATGATTTTATTGAAGAATTAGAAATAGACATGCTCGCTATGGTAAATTATGAGCGTAGTTTTATTGAAAAAATAATACGCGAACCCATTATTAAAAAAATAGGTTTTAGGCCTATTGTGCCTTTTGTGGTAATACCAGAATAGGTTTAAGGGAAATTATTACGCTATTAGTTGTAAGTTAAATTAGAGAATTAGCAAAATATCATGAAACGTAAAATACTATTCCCGACAGATTTTTCCAAGAACGCGTGGCATGCCATTACCTATGCCTTAGAATTATATAAAAAAGAACAGTGCGAATTTTATATCCTTAATGTCTTTAGCGCTACATCTAATATTATGGAATCGTTAATGAACATGCAACCTGGTAGCGAAATGTATGAAACCGTAAAATTAGATTCTGAAAATGGGTTGGCTAAAGTTTTAGATATGATTGCTTTAAGAGATTATAAAAACCCAAAACACCATTTCACAACGATTTCTACGTTTAACAGTATTGTTGAGGGTATAAAAACCATAGTTGAAGCAAAAGACATAGAAATGGTGGTTATGGGTACAAAAGGCAAAACAGCCTCCAGAAATAAAATATTTGGTACAGTAGCAATAGAGGTTATGGAAAAAATAAGGCATTGCCCCGTAATTGTAGTACCAGAAACAGCTAAACTTGAACTACCAAAGGAAATTGTTTTCCCCACCGGCTATAAAACGCCATTTAAAAGAAGAGAATTAAATCATCTAATCGATTTAGCAAAAAAGTGTGATGCGTCAATTAAAGTATTGCATGTTTCAAAAACTACAGCACTTAGTCAAAAACAACAAAACCACAAAAAACTGCTTGAAGAGTATTTAAAAAATACAAACCATACCTTCCATACCCTAAGTCAAATGGATATACCTACTGCGATTAATTGTTTTGTAGAAAGTAGAGAAAGCGATATGGTGGCTTTTATCAATAAAAAGCATCTGTTTTTTGGTAGCATATTATCGCATCCATTAGTAAAAGTAATTGGCTATAATACTAAAATACCACTATTGGTAATGCACGATTTAAAAAATTAAACAACTCATTAAAATGAAAACAGGTGTATGGCTGGATAAAAAAAAGGCTATTATAGTTACAATCCATAACGGAAAAACAAGTGTAAGTACCCTATTGTCTAACATAGAAGATTTTCGAATTCATGGCGGCTCAGGCACACGATTAAAAGGAGGGCCTCAAGATGTGGTTCAAGACAGCAAATATTTAGAACGCGAAAAACATCAGCTTAAAAGATATTTCGAGGCAATAATCCTAGAAATTCAAAAAGCAAATGCCATAGTATTGTTTGGCCCTGCGGAAGCCTGTTCCAAATTATATAAGTATATGGGAAAGCGCTATAAAGATTTAAGTGAAAACGTAAAAGATGTCGTAAAATCGGATAGTATGACCAAACCCCAGATTAAATCTTGGGTTGAAACCTTTTTTAAAGTCAATAGTATATATAGTTCTTAAATGACATTTGAAAGCATCAAAAGATGGAAACGAATTCTATAGAAATCATTAAAACATCCGGGAAAAAAGTAAAATTTTCTTTGGATAAATTAAAGTCATCTTTAAAACGCACGGGTGCAGATAGCAAAACCATAAATAGCATTATAAATAAAGTTAGGGACGAATTATATCATGGTATTTCAACAAAAGAAATCTATAACAGGGCATTTGCCCTTCTTAAGAAGCAAAAAAGTTATTTAGCTTCAAAATACAAACTTAAGAAAGCCATTTATGAGTTGGGACCCACAGGATTTCCGTTTGAACGTTTCATTAGTGCTATTTTACATTATTCTGGTTATAAAACCGAAGTGGGTAAGTTTTTACAAGGCCATTGTGTAGAACACGAAATAGATATTCTAGCACAAAAAGACAACGAAGCTATTGTTGTTGAGTGTAAATTTCATAATGAAGAAGGACTTAATTGCAACGTTAAAATCCCACTATACATACACTCGCGCTACAATGATGTAAAATCTCAATGGAACGGAAGCGCAAAAAACAAACCAATGCTTACAAAAGGGTGGGTTGTAACAAATACACGGTTCACCAAAGATGCGCTTCAATACGGCACATGTGTAGACCTGTATTTACTAAGTTGGGACCATCCTAAAAATAATGGGTTAAAAGACAGGATAGATCGCCTAGGGTTATATCCAATTACAGTGTCAACATTGCTAACCAATAGAGAAAAACAATTTTTGTTAAGTAGAGATGTGGTTTTATGCAGAGAATTAATAGGCGATGCTTTTTATCTAGACCATTTAGGAGTTTCTGAAACGAGAAAGGAAAGAATTTTGAACGAGATAAAAATGTTATGTAACACTTAAAAAAGCACTTATGGAAAACTTTGCCAGAATTAATTTTTTGGGAGCTGCTGGTGTTGTTACAGGCTCTAAATTTCTGATAGAAACTTCAGAAAAAAATATATTGGTAGACTGTGGCATGTTTCAAGGTCTAAAAGAGTTACGCGAACTTAATTGGAGCAATCTACCTATTGATGTAAAGCGTGTTGATGTGGTGTTGCTAACGCATGGGCATTTAGATCATGTTGGTTATTTACCCAGGCTTCTAAAGCAAGGCTTCGCTGGTAAAATTATAGGTACTGCTCCTACTCTAGCCATTGCCGAAATTATTTTAAAAGACAGTGCCAAAATCCATGAAGAAGAAGCTAAAAAGGCGAATAAGGAAAAATACACTAAACATAATCCTGCGTTGCCATTTTACACCAAGTACGAAGCAGAAAAAACGGTAAATAGATTTCAAGTAGAAATGCCTAATAAATGGATTTTACTTTCAGAAAACATCTCGTATCGTTTTCAGTATAATGGGCATATTATAGGTGCTACGTTTATTGAATTGGATATAAACGGAAAACGGTTTGTCTTTTCAGGAGACGTTGGCAGGCCAAACGATTATTTATTAGAAGATCCTAAAAAACCTGAATGGGCCGATATTTTATGTATTGAAAGCACTTACGGCAATAAATTGCACCCAAAACAAGATATTGAAGCTGTTCTAACAGAACTAATTAAGGAAACCATACATAAAAAAGGAAACTTAATCATCCCGAGTTTTGCCGTAGAACGTTTACAAACACTCATGTATTTACTCTGGAAACTCTATAAAAAGAATAAAATACCAAACATCCCTATTTTTATAGATAGCCCTATGGGCAATAATGTTTTAGAAGTGTTTCAGCGTTTCCCCAAGTGGCACAAATTATCTATGGCAGATTATAATGCCATGTGCAACCATATAAATATTATAGAATCTTATAGAGAAACTTGGGAAACTATTGATGATAAAAGAAGTAAAATAATTATTGCGGGAAGTGGCATGGTAACTGGCGGTCGTGTATTAACCTATTTGCAGCAACTTATAGACGAACCTTCAACAACAGTGTTACTGGTAGGGTATCAAGCCGAGGGTACAAGAGGAAGGCAGTTACAGGAAGGCGCTCATGAAGTACGCTTTTTTGGTAAATATTATCCCGTAAAAGCAACCATTAAGCATATAGAAAGTTTATCGGCGCATGCCGACCAAAACGAGCTACTAAACTGGATGAGCAACATTAAGAATATTCCAGAACAGGTGTTTTTAGTTCATGGTGAGCCAATGGCTTTAGATGCTTTTCGTTCTAAAATAAAAAACCTTTTTGGTTGGAATGTAACCATACCAAAACTCACCGATATTGAAAAAGTAATGCTTTAATAAAAAGACTATGGAAACACTAGAAACGTATAAAAGCTTCAATCGCGATAAATCGTTTGAAGAATTACAGTATAATACAGCAAGCGCTATTGCTAAGCTTGAAAATTTAAAATTCGAACTAGATTTTTTAAATATTTTACTGGATAGGGCCATTTTTAAGCCCAATATAATGAACCTGTATGAAAGACTTACTGCGTTTAAACATGAGATAAATACAGCGAATAAAAACACCGATACCCTACTTACCGCATTGAAATCACATGCGCATCATATTCAAAATAAAATGGAATGTGATGACTTGGCCTGCGACACTTTTTTTACAAGAAAACATGATGAGATGGAACACCAACAGTTTAAGCATCACAGCGAAATTAACAATCTAAAATTTAGGTTGTTTCAGTATCTAGAAAGTGTGATAACAGACTAAATAATTTTAAAAAAATACTTTACATCGAAGCTAACAGACTGATATATATCATTGTAGAAACTTATATAAGTAAATATATTTAGTAATAAAAAATAAGTTTAACCTAAAAATATGTATCATGGCTACATTAACAAAACGCAGAAGAAAAAGAAATGGTTTGTTGCCATTTGAGAACCAATTATTAACTCCATGGAGCAACAATTTGTTGAGACCTTGGGGTGGTAGATTATTCCCTTCTAACTTAAATGATATCGTAAGGTTTGATGATATTTTTAAGGATGATTTCTTTGAGGACGATAGTTTGATGCCTGCTGTAAATGTAAAAGAACACAAAGATGATTTTGAAATAGAATTAGCAGCTCCAGGATTTAATAAAAAAGATTTTGAAGTAACTATTGAAGATGATGTTTTACATGTTAGCGGACAAAAAGAACTAGAAAAAGAAGAAAGTGAAGATGAGTATTCTAGACAGGAATTTAGTTATAAATCTTTTAAAAGATCAATGATGCTTCCACCTTCAGTGGATTTAAATCAAGACGTAAAAGCAACTTACAAAAACGGTATTTTAAAAGTGAAATTACTTAAAAGAGAAGAAGCAAATCTAGAAGAGCCTGCTAAAAAAGTCATTAAAATTGATTAATTAATCTCCCTCGGGCAGAAAGCGTTATGCTTATAATGTAACGCTTTCTGCTCTTCAAATTTTAAATCATGGAAGCAAAAAAAATAAATAAAAAATACGTGGCGTGGTTAAGTACTGAGACCATGCATAACGCCTCAAAAAAATGGTTGTCTGAACTAGAATTCGCAAAGGACGAACAACTGTTTTTTAACGATTTAATAAAATCATACACACTTCAGCTTATCGATTCTAAACATTTTAATAAGAGTAAAGATTTAGTAACCCAATTGAGTAAGGTTGAAAAACAGACTAATGAATTAATAGAAACTGTTAAGGAACATGAAAGAGAACTTACCATAATGGTAGATGGCATTAACCAAATAGAATTAGAAAAGGCATACAAAGAAAAACATAGTAAGCTCATTATTTCTATTGGTGAGTTTCTAAACAATTACAGAACCTTAAAACGAGAATTATTTACCATGGTTAAAGGTGTTATTAAAGACAAAAAACAAAAAAAACTACTCCAATAATCAGGCTAGTAAAATGAAAGTAATATCTATAACATTAGTATGTTTACTGTTATTTAGTTGTTCTTCGGCTGAATTGGTTGACTATTGGAAAAACCCAGATATACTATCCTATAGTCCGAACAAAGTTTTGTTGGTTGGTATGACTTCGAACCTTGAAGCTAGACAAAAATTCGAAAAACAATTACAGGATGAACTTGCGTTAAGGGGTATCACATCTGTGATGAGTTTAAACTTTTTTGAACCGACATTTGTAGTTGAAAAAAAGACTGAAGAAGAATTGAAAAGCCTTGAAGCAAAACTTATTAATGATGGCTTTGATACTATTTTGTTTACCAAAGTTATTGGTGTTGAAGATAAAATTCAATACAAAAAAGATTTTGATGATTTTGATGCAACATACAAGAAGTTTAATGAAGATTACTTGAAACATCAAGACGCTTATTATAATCCAGATTATTACGAAGAATATACTGTTTACCATACCGAAACATCCATGTACTGTATTTGCCCTACCAAAGACAAAGAACTTATCTGGAAGGGTTATATAGATATTATGGATCCACAAAATGTTGTTGAAAGCGTAAACGATTATGTAAGGCTTGTTATAGTAGTTTTAGAAGAACAGCAACTTATAAGTCCAATGTTTTTAGAGCATAATCTAAATGAAAACGCTATTTAATTATTTACTAATAATAACCAATAATGTATTTATCTTTATTTTAATGGTAATAGCACTAAGCTGTTCTTCAACAAAATTAAATACAACTTGGAAAAATCCTGATTTCCAAACATTTATTCCTGAAAAAATATTGGTTGTTGGTGTGACACAAAATTATGACGCCCGTAAAACTTATGAATTTCAGTTGGTCAAAGCCTTGAATTCCAGAAACATAAAAGCTTTACAAAGTTCTGTAGTTTTTGAAAAATCATTTGTTGATTCTAAGCAAACGGAGAAAGATATCAAAAATCAAGTAGATAAACTGCTGTCTAATGGTTATGATACCGTACTGGTATCCTTAGTTAAAGGTATTGACAAAAATGAATCGTATGCAACCGATTCTCCAAAAACTGATTATCATCTAAGAAAATTTATCGGATACTATTTGGCATATCAAGATGCCTATTTTAAACAGGATTATTATAACAAGTATAAGGTTTACAATATTGAAACCTCTATTTACAATTTAAAAAAAGATACTAACGAATCCTTGATATGGAGAGCCACTTTCGATTTAATTGATCCTGAAAATAATGCTGATGTGATTGATTCGCACGTAAAAAAATTGGTTAAGGCCTTGGAAAAGGACAATATTATCTCAAGACGCTAATTTTCCAAGCTTTGTAATACTCATTAATTAAAATTAAGTTGCAATACTTCTATGTATTCCCTATGGATCTGGCGCCCTTTCTAACAATTTTTCTACTTTCTTTTCCTTTAATTACTACTCCGCTATCCTCTAACCATACAATAGCTCCTGTAGGGCATCGTTGAATAGGTTTTTTAGTTTTATGATTATCAGCATAATTAATTACAGGTAAATTATTTTCCATAGTAATCAATTCTCCAGCATCCATGGCGCATTTACCACATGCGGTGCACCCTACTTGGCAATCTTCAAGTACAGCCTCGCCGTGTTCAAGGTTTTTGCAAGCCACCCAAAGTTTGTGGCTTATGGGTTGAATAGAAAATAAATCTTTGGGACAAGCTTCCACACAATCACCGCATGCTGTACATTTCTCTATATCTACTATTGGTAAACCATGTTCGTTCATTGTAATGGCATCAAAATCGCAAACAACTTCACAGTCACCATGCCCTAAACACCCCCAAAAACAGCCTTTACCGCCACCCGAGACCAGAGTTGCTGCCTGACAGCTTTCAATTCCAACATATTGGGCACGATTGATAGCAACGTTGGTTCCACCGGCACAAGCGAGACGCGCCACTTGCTTTTCTTCTGCACCCAAAGCAACACCTAGAAATTCTGCTATTGATTGCCTACCTTCATCTGTACTAACCGTACATTTACCAGGTAATGTATTTTCATGAACCAATGCTTCAGCAAACGGTCGGCAACCTGGATACCCGCATGCCCCACAATTTGCATGGGGCAACATGTCTTCAACCTGCTCAATACGAGGATCTTCATAGACATAGAGCTTTTTGTTCGCAACAATAAGCATTATGGCTAGAAGCAAGGTTAATCCTCCAAGTGCGGCAATCGCAGTAATGATAGACATATTAATTCATAAATTAATTAAACAAAATGATTCTAAACCTTAAAAAATAATTTCAGCCCATTTTCTACCCGCAATAAGTTCGGCTTTACGCAGTTTCCATTTTTCTTCTGATCCCAAAATTTTAGAAAATGATGTATTGAGTTTGCTAAGTATGTTTGCATATCCTGCTACATACACATAGGTATTAGATTTTGAAAGCAACTCCTTTAATTCGGTAGCTTGTTCCTCAAGTGCCTTTTCTATCTCAATAGAATCCGCCCAATGTGGCCTGTCGCTCAATGCGTGAAATGCTTCAAATGTATCTTTATCATAATAGTTGGTAAGATCACCGTCTTTATCATTTAAATACAGCAGTTCTAAACCACTACGAGCACCATAAAATAACCGGATTTTACCTTCCCAATTATTCACGTTTTTATAAATATGTTTAATAAAGGCACGGAAAGGCGCAATACCTGTACCCATGCCAATAAGTATCATATTAGCGGTAGTATCTTCCGGAACTCTAAAAGGTAGCTGAAAAGGACCGGTTACAGTGATTTCATCACCTTTTTTCCGATCACATAAATAATTTGAAGCAATACCTTTATATTCTTCACCATTGAAATCATCAATATACGAGCAGCGCTTTACTAACATGGTAATTTTTGGATTACCGTTAATTCGAGATGGCAAGTCAGCAACACTATAAAGCCTATGATGATGTGTGTTGCCAAAATCGCCTGTAGCTTTCACTAATACTCCAAAGCTTTGATCTACTTCGCATTCAAACTCTGAATCTTTTACTTCTAGTATAATTTCACGCACTTCTTCGCTGTCTTGCGGAGTTAACCGTGATGTATCTTTTACGACCGCCTTATAGCGTTTTTCGGTATCGAAATCTGATAAATGTGCCATGTGTTTTTATTTTTTTGTTATTTTTTATTCAATACATTTTAGGATTTATTTTCCCTTCCTCTTTTCGCTTACAAACTGTGGTACAGCCGCAATTGGAGCAGTTTCTTCTACCTGCCAAAACATCATCATGGGTATATTCCTCTCTAAAAACCTTTTTCCAAAGCGTTTGTATAAGTACCCAAGCCACTGCTATACTTACTATAAAACCAATTCCTATGATAAGCGATTTAACCATTTGTTATTTTTTTATGCACCCAAACCTGCAAAGCCCATAAAGCATAATGACAAAATACCTGCTATAAACAGTGTTAGTGCAGTTCCTTTTGAAATTTTTGGGACTTCAGCGAAATCTAATTGTTCTCTTAATCCAGCTATTAATACCAGTGCTAATGTAAATCCCGCACCAGCACCAAGCGCATATATTATACTTTCTAAAAAACCGTAATCTTTATTTGTTTGAAATAATGCCACACCTAAAATGGCACAATTCGTTGTAATTAGTGGCAGAAATATCCCAAGAGACCTAAATAATGCGGGACTTATCTTCTTGATGAACATTTCAACTAACTGCACAGTTGAAGCAATAACAACAATATAGCTAATTAGTTGTAGAAAGGGCGCGCCAATGCTTATTAAAAAAGCGTGAATTCCATAAGCACACATAGAACTGATAAGCATTACAAACATTACAGCTCCACCCATTTTCGTGGCAGTTTCCATTTTTCCAGATACACCTAAAAACGGACAAATCCCTAAGAAATACGCCAAAACAAAATTGTTGACCAAACATGCATTTAGAAAAATAGTGCCTAAAGATTCTGTATTCATGATTTTTCTTTTTTTGTTTGTATCCCATTAATTATAAGTAGCCAGATTGCCAGTGTAAAAAATCCACCAGCAGGTAAAATCATTACTATCCAACTTTGAAAGCCATCAGGAAAAAGGGCTATATTAAATATTGAGCCATTACCAAGTATTTCTCTTACGGCCCCTAGGCAAAACAGTGCAAACGTAAACCCTAAGCCCATTCCCAAAGCGTCAAAAATAGATTTCCAAACAGTGTTTTTTGAGGCAAATGCCTCTGCTCTACTCAAAATCAAACAGTTTACCACGATTAGGGATATGAATGCACCTAAGCTTTTGTGCAACTCAACACTAATGGCTTGAATGGCGTAATCAGTTACCGTAACAAAAGTGGCGATGATAAGAATATACGATGCAATACGCACTTGTTTAGGAACAAAATTTCTTAGCAAGGAGACTAAAATATTCGACATCAATAAAACAAAAGCGGTAGCTAACCCCATGGCTAGTGCGTTTTCTGCCGTATTAGAAACAGCTAATACCGGACACATTCCCAATACTTGTACAAATACAGGATTGTCTCGCCACAAACCCTTAATAAACTCATCAGTAGTGGTTACCTTTTGTTTTGATGAAGCATTATCATTGCTCATTGCTTTCCTTTGGTTTTTGATTATTCTTATTATAATGATTGTATAAAATTGGAACTAATTCTGATGTACTTGTTCCTATAATAGTTCCTATAGCTCTTGAAGAAATTGTGGCTCCGGTAATACCATCAATTTCCCATGGGTTTTGTTTCTCGCCTTGTTTTACGGTAATTACCTTGTTCTTTAGTTTTCCATTTTTGGATAAACTCACGTCAAGTGCTTTAAAATTGTTGAGGAAATGTGCCTCTTTTTCAATTTTATCACCAAGCCCAGGAGTTTCCTTACTTTCTAAAACTTGAAATCCAATAAGTATTTCCTTATCTGGCTTGTATCCGTAAAGTATTCTTATAATATCTGCGTAACCTTGGCCTGACGCTTCAATGGCATATCCAATAATATTACTATTTTTATCATATCCGGCATATATAGCTGTTTCAGTATTATCCCCTTCTTTCATTTTAAATAATTCCCCATTTGCATCTATTCCAAATGCTTGGGTAGTAACAGTTCCTGGTAGCACTTCAAAAATCGCCTTTTCTAAAGCTTCTGCCTTTAATCGCTGTACACGAGGTAATGTTAATTCAAAAGTTGTTACTATAAGCAAGGCGCTTATGATACCAATACCCACCATTGCCAACAACATTTTTTTACTACTGGCAAGGTTTTGTGTTTTCATGTTAGCAACTTCACTCATATGGCTTTTATTTTTCGTTTGGTTCCATACACCCGATTTTTAATAATCGAATCTATATGTGGTGAAATAGCGTTAGCTAGTAATATGGAATACATAACCCCTTCTGACAAACCACCCCAAATTCTGATAATAATAGTTAGAACACCAATAATGCCCCCATAAATCCACAAACCAAGTGGTGTAATTGGAGATGAAACCATATCAGTTGCCATATATACCGCACCAAGCATCAATCCTCCAGATAAAAGCATAAAAACAGGTGATGGATATAGTTCACTATTTAATAAATACAATACGCCACTTAATAAAAAGGCACTTAATAATACTGCTACTGGAATTCTCCAAGACATCATATTTCTTGCAATTAAATAGATACCACCCAAAGCAATAATTATGGCACAGGTTTCTCCTGTAGAACCACTTATCTGACCAAAGGCCAATTCTGCTGTTGATGTTGTTATGCCATCAAATTTAAAAGCCGAAAGTGGGGTCGCTCCTGAGACAGCATCATATTGAGGTTCCATAAATGGCCATGTAAGTATGGATTCTGAAATCGTTGAGAATCGGTTGGTTAGAAATGCAGGGTGCCATGTGGTAATCGCCACTGGAAAGGCGGCCTGCAAAACGGCTCTGGCCACAAGTGCTGGATTAAATACATTGTAGCCCAACCCTCCAAAAATATATTTACCCAATGCAATCCCGATAACACCACCTACAAAAGCCATCCATAACGGAAAACTTGGAGGTAAAGAAAGCCCCAATAGTAACCCTGTAATTACCGCTGAATAATCATTAACAGTAGTTTCTTTTTTGGAAATTTTACACAAAAAATGCTCGGTTAATACACTGGCAAAAGTTGCCGTAAATATGACAAGTAGCGCATTTAAACCAAAAGAATACACAGAGAAAAATACAACTGGCAATAATGCCCATACTACATTTTTCATGATGTCTTCTGTACTTCGCCCTTTAACTATATGGGGCGATGAGCTAATATCTAAGGTTTTTTTAAGCATCTATTTTTTCCTTTTTGTTAGCTTCACGCTTTCTTACAATTCGTTTTGCCAATCGAAAATACTGCACAAGTGGAATATGGGATGGACATACATAGGTGCACGATCCACATTCAAAACAATCCATAAGATTAAAATCTGAAGCCATTTCATTATAAGCTTCAAACTTGGCCAATATGCCTAATTTTGATGGATTTAATAATATTGGACAAGCATCTAAACAAGCTCCACATTTAATACAGGGATATACTTTAGGCGTTCTATAAACATCTTTATTGGTAAATACTAGAATTCCCGAAGTGCCCTTTACTATTGATATGTCGAGATTTGAAACGGCTACTCCCATCATTGGGCCACCCATATAAACTTCACTGATGTCTTCATCAACGCCCACTTGTTCAAGAACAAAGCGTAAAGGCGTGCCTATTGGAATAGTATAATTTCCTTTCTTTTTTACCCCAGGACCCGCAATGGTAATAACGCGCTCCTGAATACCTTGACCATGAGGCAATAATCTCCCTATCTCTGCAGTTGTTGCAACATTTACAACAACAACACCAACTTCTATAGGAAGCTTTCCTGATGGAATTTCTTTACCCAAAATGGCAGTGACCAACATTTTTTCTGCACCCTGTGGATATTTTACTGGGAGTACTTTTACGGTAACAGGTAAACCTTTAGGGATATGCTTTTTCAAATGATCAGCGGCATCTTGCTTATTAGCTTCAATACCAATAACAACTTTTTGTGTACCTGTAGCCTTCAATAAATATTTAATACCTGTAAAAATATCTTTTTCCTGTTCGAGCATAACTCGGTGGTCGGTTGTCAAATAAGGTTCACATTCAATACCATTAATAATCAAAGTGTCGCATTTTTTTCCATCAGGAACTTTCAATTTTACATGTGTTGGAAATGCTGCACCGCCAAGTCCTACGATACCAGCATCCTGAATGCCTTGTAAAATTTCTTCAGATGTAGCTGTATCAGGGTCAATTGGCTTTCCTTCAAGTACTTCCTGAGTTGAAAAAGGAAATGCTTCAAGGAAGATACCGGCAGACATTTTACCAGAAATAGTTGGGACATTGGCAATTTTTCGAATAGTCCCAGAAACTGGAGCATGCATAGGTACAGAAACATAACCACCTGCTTTTGCCAATAATTGCCCCCGATGTACTTCCTGACCCTCCCTCACAATGATTTGCGAAGGTGCACCAATATGTTGCGCCATTGGCAAAATAATGACTGGAGAAAAAGGAAATTGCTTTATAGCCAAACTACGAGTTTCGTCCTTGCTCTCAGGCGGATGGATACCATGTTTAAAAGTATCTTTATGAAAATTAAAAAATGCCATTATGCCATTTGTATATTAATTATACTTTTCACCTCGGCTTATCCATTTTTCCATATCCTTTGCCAATTGGTCAGCTGGTAATCCTGGATGAATAACACCAGCTGTACATTTTTCAGCAGCTTTAACCAGGTCTTCATAAGGTCCTGCCTTTGGGTTTTTTATGAATGCCTTATTGTCTTCGTTGTAAGCAAAAATATTTGGGTTAAGCTTAATGCACTCATCACACGAAGTACACTCGTCTGTTTCCAACCATGGCGCCATGTATTCTCCGTTTGAAGGCTTTTCTTCTACTGAAATCTCACCATTTGTTGCTGGTTTTTCCATTGCCATTTTAAGAATACCATCACCATTTCCACCGGCCAGTTTCATTAACCCTTGTGCTATATTTCCAACCACCTCGTTTCTTATTTTTTCTTCAAGGTTTTCTTCCTCTGGCTTTTCTGCTTCTACTCCGGCAATATCACGCAGCATTAACCAAAAATCGCGTCGTTCTTCGCATGAATCAACAATCGGTTTTGCTACCAAAACGCGGTTGAGCTTTTGATTTCTATCTACCGCCCAGATATAAGGGAATTTACCTTCACGTTCACTGTCATTCAATTCTAAAAATTCTGCCAATAGCATCATATTTTCATTCCACGCATTACGAGGCACTTTTCTAAAGTGTTTTCTAAATCTCGCTTCTGTTAATGCAAAGTCTGCAAACGTCATTGGTAATGTCATACTTTGTTCCTGACCATATTCTAGATATTTCAAATTATATGTTGGCCAAATTTGATCTAGTGCAGGGTTACCGGATAAGTCAAAAGCCTCTTTGGCTTTTATACCATTATCTGGATTGTACTTAAAAATTGGGTACGCTCTAGATTCTACAGCAAGTTTTGCCTGATGCACTCCTAAATCGTCGCCTACACCATGTTCAGGTTGGCACGTAGTATATAGATTGAAAAGCGCAGGGCGTTTCGTCATTAAACCATCAATAAACCCTTCAATCATTTGGCTTGTATTAGCTAATGTGCCTTGTAAAACGTAGGTGTTTCTGTGCGCCATTGCAATAAGACCAATCTCTTTTCTAGGTTCACTTTTACCTTTCCATACCTTACCGTATTGTGCCATGTCTGAAACCTGACCGATAAATCCTGAAGTACAAGCTTGCCCGCCTGTATTGGAATATACTTGCGTATCAACAACGATTACTTTTATTGGTTTTCCTGATGCCATTAAACGTGATAGATTTTGAAACCCTATATCGTACATGGCGCCATCACCGCCAAGTGCTACCACTGGCGGACAAAGTAGCCATTCCTCATCCGTAAATTGCTGCCAGTTGAAATACGTAAAGAATTCATCATGCTCGCTGGCATCGTATTTGCCTTCAAGTTCCAATTCTGCTTTACGAATAGCTCTAAAGCCATCTGCCATTTTAGCCATATGGCCTTCAAAGATTCCCATTGCCATTGAAGTGGAATCTTGGAATAAGTGGTTTGCCCAAGGGAATGGATACGGGTTAAATGGCCAAGTACTGCCCCAAACGGATGTACAACCCGTAGAGTTAAGCATACCCATATTGGATCTTCCTTTACCTGTGGCTCCATTGGTGTATTTCCACTTTAGCTTTTTTAATTGTGCTAAAAGCTGCGTTACATTACGTAGCCATTCTTGATCAACAGGTTCGCCACCTTGTTCAGATTCCAACCTACGGGTAATTTCAGCCATGGTTAAATCTGAATTTTGCATTTCTGCAACAATTTTAGACATGGTATCAGAATCTGTCAAATTTACCCGATTCATCAATTTAACTTGAATGTGTTTTTCGAGTTTATCCGTCAATTCTTCCAAATGAGCCATGTGTTTTGCAATACGTGGTTGCATGAGAGACTCTACTGTTGCAGTAAAAATATGTACCACTGATTTTTCAGAACAGCCCAAGCAAGCTCCATCGCCACTTGCAAAGTTCAAATAAGCCTCTTTGTTTAATAAAATGGTTTCGAGTGGACCGATTTTTTCCTCGAGGTCATCAATACGATTAAACTTTTGAGGGGTATTTGGTAAGTCTAACCAGAAGTCCCATTCCTTGTTCAACCTAGCAACAGAGCCTTCGGTTTGTGGAATTGTAATAAGTGCTCCGTCATTACAAACTTGCACACATTCCATACAACCTTTGCAGGTAGTTGGATTAATGGTTATACTGAATAACCCTCCACTATGTTCTTCTTTTTTCTCATGTAAATCATAATATGGTCGAGTTAAAGCAAATTTAAATTCTCCCAATTCCTCTTTAAACCAGTCAAATTCTTTTGTTAATTCTTTGCTGTTATCAAACTCGTCTAGGGTTTTATCAATGGCATGATGCATAAAATCATTCACTGTTGCTCCATTTTTTGAGCTTGAAAATAACTTTCTAACATGGCCTTCTAGTTTTCTAACAGCTTTTGGTAAATACTCAACTTTGCCGTGGTTCTTTTTAACCCGTTTTACAATGGTATCAAACACATCAGACACTTCACTTACCAGCCCTGGAATAGCTGTATCTGGACAAACAGTATAACAGTCTCCACAAGCCGTACAATTATTTGGAATCCATTCTGGATGTTCAAACCGAATACCTGTCATATCTCTAAATACAGATGAAACTGCTGGCATAACGCTTAGCCCGATAAACGGGTCGGTAAGGTTATCATTTCCCATACCTCTTAAATAGAAATTGCCTGTTTGTTCCCAAAAACGATGAATATCACTAAGTTTAGATTCACTTTGAGGCATTTCTTTTATCATTCTTGGAATGGGCACACTTTCAGAAACATTACCATTTGTTTTGTTTTTGGTGCTCAATTCCTTGTTGGTAATTTCATGAACTTCATCGAAGCCACGTTTTACTACGCGCATATTATCGTCAACCACACGTTGACCTTTTGAACCGAATTTATGCTGTAATTGATCTTCAATAGCTTTTAAGAGTTTTTCTTCTGAAAGACCAGATTTCTTCATTAGTGGAGAAGCGGCGAAAAATGCCCCTTGAAAAGCAATTCCTTGCATACGTAATTGCAATTCAGTGTCAGTAGCTTCTTCTCTTGCAATTTTAAATCCATCGATATAAAATATATGTATATCATTATCAATTATTATTTTTTGATAATGTTCAGGGATTTCAGCCCAAACCGCTTCTGGAGAATTTTTATCACTCTGAATAATAAAGCTACCTCCTTTTTTAAGTCCTGCAAGAGCATTAGTATGTTTAAACACATTAGGATCGGGCGATAGCACCACATCAACAAAGTAATATTCACAATTTATACGAATGGGTTCAGCCGCAGCGGCTAAATAATATGTGGTAGGTTGCCCTTTTTTCTCCGACCCGTATTTTGGGTTCGCTTTAATATTATATCCAAGTAATTCATACAAGGTCATTGCAAGGTTTTTACCTGTGGTAATGGCACCCCAGCCACCAATAGAGTGGAAACGTACCGTAATGGCATCTTTTGGCATAAGGTTAGGGTTCTCCGACCCCCGAACAGCTAATTCCTTAACCTTTGGATAAGCGTCTTGAATGGTTTCTTGATATGCTTTTTGTTTAGGGGAATTAGGTATTTCCTTAATAAAGTCTATGGACAGATAAAATTGCTTTTTTTGTTTGCCACTAGGCAACATGTTTTCAATTGCTCCAATAATACCTTCTGGTTGCAAGTCTCGGCTTCCCAAACCAAAGGCTCCTGAATAGATAGCAGGAATATCGCCTAAAGTGTAAGAAGTTAATTCAGGGTACGGTTTTTGTTTTTTATTTATACCATTTTCTATACATTTATTTAAAACAGAACGCACTTCGCGAGCAATCGGTGAATCAACAGCCAAAGGTTGGTCTAATCGTTCTAAAATTGTAACTGCTTTTTTACCTTTTAATATTTCTCCTAGCATGTCAGAAGGAAAAGGTCGGAACATCACCAAATCAACTACACCCACTTTAATACCTCGTGTTTCACGTAAATAATCTACAACTACTTCTGCGCTTGGTACCAGACTGCCTTGTCCTAAAATTAAATAATCAGCATCTTCTGCTCGGTACGTCATTACGCGTTGGTAGCGTCTGCCCGTAAGCTCATAGTATTCTTCAAAAGCGCGATCCGTCAGCTTTTCAATGTGATCAAAGAAAAATGGACGTTGTGCAGCAACACTTTGCATGTATGAATCTTGGTTTTGAACGATACCAGCCATCAATGGGTTGTCTACATCCCAAATTTCAGGAATACGGCGACGTGTATCCCCATAAATAATACGTTGCGCAGGTGTTGGCGTTTTTATAATATCGTCAGGCCGTCCTAGGTATTCTTTTATCAATTCACGCTCTGGCAAAAGAAATGATTCTATTAAATGCGTGGTTAAAAACCCATCTTGAGCTATTATTCCAGGTGTAAGTGCTAACTCAGCAATGCGATGTGCAATAATATTAAGGTCTGCTACATGCTGTGCTTTTTTTGCAAACATTTGAAAAAAACCAGTATCATCAACCGCATGGTAATCATCATGACCAGCATGTACATTTAGCGTAGATTTGGTCATTGCACGTGCACCAATATTCAAAACATAAGTAAGACGTTTGCCTACCGCTGCATATAGCGATTCGTGCATATACGCTATACCCTGGCCAGATGAGAAGTTAGCCGCACGCAAACCAGTCATAGATAAACCTGCGGTTACAGCAGCAGCGGCATGTTCACCCTCGGGTTCAATAAATATTAATGGTCTATCTGAAATATTCAAATGTCCTTTAGCAGCTGCATCTGCCCAATACTCACCCATTTGGGTAGAGGGCGTAATTGGATATGCGCCAGCCGCATCTGTAGATTCACGTTCGCACATAATTGCTGCGGTGTTTCCATCTGTGGCAATTGGCTTGCCTGGGTATTTAAAGGTTTTTGACTTGCTTTTCTTTTCTGTTTTTTTCTGAAATATGGACGTGCTCATGAGATGAGAAATTTTGATGTTCTTTTTTCGTAATACTTAATAAATTAATTCATTAGTGTAAATTATTAAATCGATACACTGTGATAATTAATTATATATGATATACTTATATCTTCTGTAAATGTTATTGACTAAAAATCAAATCATTACATTAACTTCAGATGGTTTTGCTTTTTAAGTAAAGCTTCTTTTTTTCCTCTTCAATGAACACCGCTTATTTAGAAGCTGCTTTTTAATATTTCGAATCGTTCTAAAAGAATTATAAATTCAAAATAATACTGATGTTAAAGCTACATGAATAGAAGGTCTTATAATATGACTTTTGTCATTAAAAATAATTATGAGCTATTAATAATCGTTTTAAACTAAAATGTGTAGCGTACTGAATTAAATTCACCTACATAAAAATATAGGTTAAACCATACTCTAAAATGAACAGGAGACTTAAATGAAATTTATTGTTTAAAAGTATTAGCAGAGGAAAATAACTGGAAATATTGCACTTACGTGTATTTGAGTTTTAGCCAGCAATTATTAGTTCGTGAAGACAAAACTAAAAATCGCTTATAAAAGGTTTATACTTAATTTAATATATGAGGGTTGTATGCGCAACTACAGGCACATCCATAAAAAGGTTTATATAAGGCTGGATATACTCAATAAAAAAACCTGAAAATCATAAGATTAACAGGTTTTTGGTAACAATTGATTGTTATATTGTCGGGGTGGCAGGATTCGAACCTGCGACCTCCGCGTCCCAAACGCGGCGCGATAACCGGGCTACGCTACACCCCGGGCTGAGCGTTTAAAAAATGTCTAGTAGACATTTTTAGCGAAAGAGCCAGCTGGCGCGCTGGAATTTCTAAACAACCCTTGCGGAGAGACCGGGATTCGAACCCGGGCAACACTTACGCGTTGACAGATTAGCAATCTGCTCCATTACCACTCTGGCACCTCTCCTATTCTTTAAAGAACTTTCGCAACCTAAAATTGCGGATGCAAATGTAATTTAAACATTATAAGAACGCAACTATTTATTTATATTTTTAAAAAATTTATTCTGGATATTCTATCCTTAAATGGTAAATATTTGCAAGCTTGTGTTTTAGCACTTTCTTTATAGATTGAATTTCCTTAAATGTAATATTTGCATTTAAAAATTGTTCCTCCTCAATCTGTTTATTGATAATGTTCTCAACAAAAGCATCTATTTTAGTAGAAGTAGGTTTTTTTAAGCTTTTTGATGCTGCTTCTACACTGTCGCACATCATTAAAATTGCTGTTTCTTTACTAAAAGGTTTAGGTCCCGGATATCTGAACAAATTTGGATCAATATCCTTATCCATTTCCTTAGCTTTCATATAAAAATAATACACAGTACTAGTGCCGTGATGTGTTCTAATAAAATCTATCACCCGGTCTGGTAAATTATTCTTTTTTGCTATTTCAATACCGTTAATCACATGGTCCGTTATAATCCTTGCGCTTTCTTTTGATGAAAGCTCATCATGTGGATTGATTCCTGTAGACTGATTTTCTATAAAATAGTTTGGAGTAATCATCTTACCAATATCATGATATAATGCCCCAACCCGAACTAACATGGCATTGGCTCCAATTTCATTAGCCGAAGCTTCGGCTAAATTTGCTACATTTAGGGAATGATGAAATGTTCCAGGAGCCACGTTAGACAACTCTTTTAAAAGTTTTGTATTCGTATCTGAAAGTTCTAATAAAGACACATCAGAAACCAAACCGAATAACTTCTCGTAGGCATAAATAAGCGGTTGCACAAAAAGTGTTGCAAGTCCACATAATATAAAGAGTAAAAATGTATTCCAATCAATAGTTTCAATACTACCTTCATGAATTACGAAAAACGCAAAATATGCCACAATATAAATTAAGGTAATTTGCCCTACGGAAATAAATAAATTTGCCCGTTTGTATAATTCTGAAACTGTTAAAATTGTTACAATTCCTGCAAGTATTTGTAAAAACATATACTCGTAGCTATTGGGTACTATCGAGCCTAATAACAGAACGGTGATAACATGTGCAAACATGCCTAATCGCGCATCAAAAAAGGCTTTTAGAACAAGCGGTAACACACAAATGGGAACTACATAAAGATATTCAGAATTATAATTAACTACTAGAGTGGTAATAAATACCATCAATAGAATATTGAAGAAAATAAATGTAACTTTTGTATTGTTCTCGAAAACTTCTATTCTATATTTTCTTAAGAATAATAGTAGCATTAATAATGCAAGTGCCACCAGTAAGGTATAAGCGAATAAAATCCAATTGTAGTTAGCTTCACTCCAAACCTGGGATTCATATTCAGACTGTAGCGATTTTAATTTTTGAAACTTATCACCTTCAACTACTTCTCCTTTTGAAATGATTAGCGTACCTCGTTCCACGCTACCTCTAGTATAGGATATTTTGTTCAGTTCGTTTTGGAGTACCTTTTCAGTAAACGATTTATTATACGTCAGGTTTGGCTCCACAACATCAAAAAATAAGGATGTAAACTTAGAATTGTAGTCTTGTATCCCTTCTGCCTTTAGCTTCTTTTCGATAAATGCTTTCACATCATCTTGCGCTACGAGATCGCCGTAAACGGCATTTTGCTTTTTTACATTACCGCTAAGTATTTCAACTATTCTATCGTTCTCAAAAGTATAGGTATCGGTAAGCACGCCATAATTGTATAAAGCTTGTAAAACTGCCTTTCCTTTTGTTTTCAGCTTTACTTTTTCAGATTTTGAAATAAGCGAATCTGCAAACGTATTATCAAATACATTGTCATAAGCATTTAATGCGTTTTCTGTAACGGCTTCATCAACATCAAAATATATAGGTGCTTGGTCTTCAATAGCTTCCTTCTCATTTTTAATCTCTTCTTCCGCTTTCTTTATTGCAAAATCGAAAGGCGCATATAGGTTTTCAGATTGCCATGGCTTACCTCGTTCAAAACTATATTTAAACTTTCCACTTTTTGGAAATAAATACACAATTAAAAACGTAGTACATACAAACAATAGAGCCTTGTAAATCAATGAATGATTTCTGTAGAGCTTATTTATAAAGTCTTTCATGTAAAGATTATATATTTTCAAATGTAATAAATTTAGGGGTTATCAAGAATCTTATAATCTAATTAATCCTTATCCTATCTGTCAAAAAATGATTATTTTCGCCTTAGCTAATTTTAAATTTTCATTATGAACTCAGAAGTTGTTATTGTCTCCGCAGCAAGAACGCCAATAGGCAGTTTTTTAGGTGCATTATCAACGGTACCAGCTACTAAATTAGGTTCGGTTGCCATTAAGGGTGCGTTAGATAAAATTAATTTGAAACCAGAAATGGTTGATGAAGTTGTTATGGGTAATGTTGTTCAAGCAGGAAATGGTCAAGCACCAGCTAGACAAGCTGCATTGGGCGCAGGCATACCCAATAGTGTTCCATGTACAACCATTAATAAAGTTTGTGCCTCTGGTATGAAAGCTGTAATGCACGGTGTACAAGCCATTCGCTTAGGAGATGCAGAAATTGTTGTGGCCGGTGGTATGGAGAATATGAGTTTAATTCCGCACTATTTATATGCTAGAACCGGTACTAAGTTTGGCCCAAATACATTAATTGATGGTTTGCAACGCGACGGATTGGTTGATGCCTACGATCAAAATGCTATGGGCGTATGTGCTGATGCTTGTGCTAATGAATATGCGTTTTCTCGTGACGACCAAGATGCTTATGCCATTCAGTCTTACAAGCGTTCTTCTGAGGCATGGAGCTCTGGAAAGTTTAAAAATGAGGTTATTCCTGTAGAAGTACCACAACGTCGCGGTGAACCTCTAATTGTTGATACAGATGAAGAATTTACCAAAGTAAAACTTGATAAAATCCCTAGTTTACGTCCTGCATTTACAAAAGAGGGTACTGTAACTGCGGCTAATGCCTCTACCATTAATGATGGTGCTGGGGCTGTAGTGTTAATGAGTAAAGCGAAAGCTGAAGCACTTGGGTTGGATATTTTGGCAACAATAAAAAGCTATGCCGATGCTGCACAAGAACCAGAATGGTTTACAACCGCCCCTGCCAAAGCATTGCCTAAAGCACTTGCCAAAGCTGGTATATCGCAAGATGATGTAGATTATTTTGAGTTTAATGAAGCCTTTTCGGTTGTAGCATTAGCTAACATGAAAATATTAGGATTAAAGGACCATAACGTAAATGTAAATGGTGGTGCCGTTTCTTTAGGACATCCATTGGGATGTTCTGGTGTTAGAATTATAATTACACTACTCAATGTTCTAGAACAAAACAATGCCAAAATTGGTGCGGCAGCTATTTGCAATGGCGGAGGCGGCGCTTCTGCTATGGTTATTGAACGCAACTAAACTAAGTGAATGCAATACGGAATTTGTAATTTAAGTATCGTTCCTTTAAGATTTGAGGCCTCTGATAAAAGTGAATTAGTATCACAAGTCTTGTATGGCGAATGGTTTAAAGTGATTGAAAAACGAAAAAATTGGAGTAAAATCCGATTGGCTTTTGATAAATATGAAGGCTGGATTGATAATAAGCAGTATTTGGAAATTGAAGCCGAAGATTACAATCAACTTGATACACAAACCCCTAAACTTTCTAAGGATTTGGTAGAATTTGTGCAAGATGAAAACCAACAACTTTATCCTATTCAATTAGGTGCTACCCTAAATGGCTTATCTATTTTAAAACATACGTTTGATGGTCACCTTATTGAAGGCGTGATTCATAAGAGTAACATTGTAGAAACTGCTTTTTTATATTTAAATAGCCCATATCTATGGGGTGGAAAAACACCATTTGGCATTGATTGTTCCGGTTTTACACAAATGGTATATAAATTGAATGGTTACAGGCTACTGCGCGATGCGTCTCAACAAGCTACGCAAGGTGAAGCCCTAAGCTTTATAGAGGAAAGTGAACCTGGAGATTTAGCTTTCTTTGACAATTCTGATGGTGATATCATTCACGTAGGTATTATTATGAAAGATAATTATATCATACACGCTCACGGCAAAGTAAGGGTAGATCGTCTAGATCATTCTGGAATTTATAATGTGGATAGAAAGCTTCATACGCATAAGTTGCGGGTGATTAAGAAGGTGGTTTAGAATAGCTTGTTTGAGGGTTTTCGTATGCGCTGAATGACAAAAATTACAAAAACCTAGCATGCCAACTTTCACTTGCAGGGACTTCCCAATTCTCCTTAAATTCAGCAATGTTATTCACTAGATTATTAAAAACTATGGTATTTTTTGAAACCGCACGTTGTTTTGCCATCTTTTTAAATTCTACTAATGGCTTATAAGCGATGAATTCTCCTTGTTTGTAAGATACATTCATTTTATCCATTAAATCAACATTATACTCTTTTTCTAACTGCTGAATAAAATGTACAGAGGCATCAATGGAACAGCCTGTGGCTACATTTAAGTTTTGATTTAAACCTAACACTATAAATCGCTTGTATTTAATAAGGTAGCCTGCTTGCAAGTCGCTACCGTGTGCTGTCCAGTTTTCAATAAAAACATTTAACTTATCTTCTATTTCAGCAATTTCTTCTGAAGTTAAAGACCGGTTGGCTTGATATATCCAAACTCTTGATTCTTCTGGTAATGTGTTAAAATCTACTAACATTATATGTATTTACGATTTTGGAATGTCGATTTATGATTTAAAAAACGCTTCGACTGCGTTCAGCGTGACAATATTTTACAAATTTCCTGTATTAGCAATTAATTCAGCAATATCTAAAACTTGAATTTCTGCCTCTTTTTCTTTAGCTTTAATACCATCTGTCATCATCGTATTGCAATATGGGCAGCCAGTTGCAATAATATTAGGATTGGTTTCTAGTGCATCTTCAGTTCTTAGTACATTAATATCCTTGTCCCCTTTTTCAGGTTCTTTAAACATTTGAGCTCCTCCCGCGCCGCAGCACAATGCCGTACTTTTATGGCGTTTCATTTCCACTAAGTCTGCCTTAGTGTTTTGCAAAACATCTCTTGGGGCGTTGTATTCGTTATTGGCTCTACCTAAATAACAAGGATCGTGAAATGTAATGCGCTTGCCTTTATAAGTGTCACCAGACACTTTTAATCGACCAGATGCTATTAAATCTTTGATGTATTGTGTATGATGTAATACCTCATAATTACCGCCTAAACTTGGATACTCATTCTTAATGCAGTTATAGGAATGTGGATCGCAGGTTACTATTTTCTTTATCTCATAGCCATTTAGCAATTCTATGTTCATTACGGCCTGCATTTGAAACAAAAACTCGTTTCCTGCACGCTTAGCAACATCACCGGTACTGCTTTCTTCTTGACCAAGAACTGCAAAATCAACATTTGCGGCATTAAGGATTTTTACAAAAGCTTTGGTTATTTTTTTAGCACGATCATCATAACTTCCAGCGGAACCTACCCAAAATAAAATTTCTGGTTGTTTACCTTCTGCCATGAATTCTGCCATTGTTTTTACTTTGAGTGTTTCGCTCATAGTGTATGCTTTTTAAAAGTTACAATATAAATATTGTAGCCGTTTGTGTTATGTTTTGGACGGTACTCGCGTTAGGGATTGAGGCATTTGTTGAAGCTCCTCGACGCAGGAGAGAGCGACTGCCGAAAGCCCGACCCTTTATGGGTAACGCCCTAATTATTCGTCCTTCCAGTTTAATCTGTCCATTTGATTATAAGGCCAAGGCGCACCGTTGTTTTCGATGTTAGACATCATATTATTTAATTCTGAAGGCGCTGCACTTTGCTCCATAACCAAGTAGCGACGCATGTCTAAAATAATAGACAATGGGTTGATGCTTACCGGACACTCCTCTACGCAGGCGTTACAAGTGGTGCATGCCCAAAGTTCTTCAGGAGTGATATAATCACCCAATAATTGTTTGCCATCGTCTTTAAATTCGCCGTTATTGCCATCGATATTTTTACCTACTTCTTCTAGCCTGTCTCTAGTGTCCATCATGATTTTTCTAGGTGACAATTTCTTACCAGTTAAATTAGCAGGACATGCTGATGTACAGCGGCCACACTCTGTACAGGTATAGGCGTTTAACAATTGTATTCTGCTTAAATCTTGCACGTCGCTCGCTCCAAATTTTGCAGGTATTTCGTCTTCTGCTCCTTCGGCTGGAGCAGCAAAAGGGTCGGCATCTGGATCCATCATAAGCTTCACCTCCTTGGTTACAGCTTCTAAATTATCAAACTGTCCTTTGGGTTTTACACTGCCATAAAAAACGTTTGGAAATGCCAAAAGGATATGCAAGTGCTTTGAAAAATAGAGGTAATTAAGAAATACTAAAATTCCAAGAATATGCAACCACCATGCACCACGTTCTATAATATGCAGCGTTCCTTCAGTTAATCCTGAGAACCAAGGTGCTATGTATTGGCTTATTACATTTCCTGAATTTAATGCTTGGAATTCTGTGTCGGTAGCATTCATGACTAAAAATAGCGTCATTAATACAACCTCAAAATATAAGATTAAGTTCCCATCTGTTTTCGGCCACCCTGTCATTTCGCTTTTCATAAAACGAGCCAACTTTAAAACATTTCTTCTCAACCAAAAGATAATAACTGTAATGAGCACCAGGCAAGCCAATATTTCGAATGTGCCGATTAAAAAACCGTAAACAGATACAGGCAATACTTTTAAACCTATACGGTGTGTACCAAACAACCCATCAACAATAATTTCTAAAACTTCAATGTTAATTACGATGAAACCGATGTATACAATTACATGCAGAAGGCCCGAAATGGGACGTTTTACCATTTTACTTTGCCCTAGTGCTATATTTACAAGGTTTTTCCAGCGTTCTGGTTTATTATCGCTAGCATCAACTTCTTGCCCCAATTTGATATTTCGAATAAGCTTTTTAACATTTTTGGTGAAATAGCCAACTCCTAATAAAAGTGCAATAGCAAAAAGTATATTGGGTAAATAGGTCATATTAAAATTTAGTTCTGTTTAGTATCAGCTGGTTCCTCATAAGGAATTTCTTTTTTAGACAAGATACGTCTATACCGTGCTGGATGTAATTTTATATCACGTATTAAAGCTTCCATTTCTCTTGATGCGCCTTCTAAGTTGTTATAGAGCGTTTTATCATTGAGTAACTTTCCGATTGACCCTTCACCTTGATTTATTTTACCACTAATACTTTTGAAATTTTGAATAGTAGCTTCAAGAGTTTCAATAGTTTGCTTTAAATCTGCTTCCGCAAGTTGTTCAGTTGTTTTTGATAAGTTTGAAGAAATATTATCTACGTTAGTAAGGGTGCTATTTAATTTTTTTTCATTGCTAGCGACAAGTAAATCAATTGATTTTGATGCTTCCTTGAAGTTTTGAATTATATCGTTTAAGCCTGATATGCTTGATCTAAGATTTGCTTTGGTTTGTGCATCAAAAACATCATTAATGTTGCTTAACAATGAATCCGTGCCTACCATCATAATTTCAATCTTTTCTTGTAGCGGTGTTAGGCGCCGGTTTACTAATTCTGTTAAACCCGGCTTGACTTCACCTTTAAGAAAATCGCCATCTTCGGCTTTTTCAGCTCCATCAAATGCGGGTATTATAGCAATAGCTTTTCCTCCTATTAAGCCGGTTTCGTATAATTCTGCCGTACTGTTTTTAGAAAATTCGAAATCGCTATTAACCATTAATTCAATAGTCAATTTACCTGTCCCATCTCCTTTAAATCCAATGCTAGTAACCTTTCCAACGCTAAGACCATTTATAGTTACGGGTGTAGAAGGTACTAAACCTTCAACATTACCATATTCGGTGTAGTAAGTGTCTGAAGCACTAAATAAATCTTTACCTTTTAAATAATTAAAGCCATAAATAAAGAGCACGATGCCAGAAATGACCAATGCTCCAACTTTTACTTCTCTAGAAATTTTCAAAATTTGCTTTCTTTTAAAAACAAATTTAAAATAAATTTAGTTAGTAACTTGTTAATTCTATCTTGTTTTTAGGACATCGGCAAGCGGAACTTTATTGCCGTCTTTAAAAGCAACGACAAAACTAGTGGCGTAACCTTTGGCTTTAGCGTCTTGAACTAACGATTTCGCCTTATTGTAGTTTGAAGTGCTGCCATAATAATATTTATAGATATTGCCTTGGTGGATTCTAGAAATATCTGAAAGCCCTTTAAAATTATACGGTTTAGGTTCTAATTTTCGAGAACTAGCGGCAATTTGCACTTTAAAGGTTATATCATCAAAGTTCAATTCGTCTTCATCAACCAAGTCCTTATTGTTTATTTCATTCACAATATTCAAATCAATGGATTTTTTATACTTTAAAATAGCATCGATAATAGATTTGGACATTTCTAATTGTCCTTTTCTGGAATTCAAATAGCTTCCTTCCCTATTATTTGTTAAAAAGCCAAGTTCTACCAAAACACTGGGCATCACGGTTTGGTGCAACACAATAAAACCTGCTTGTTTTACTTTTCTATTTTTGCGCTGCAGTTTAACAAAGTTATCTTGAATTAAACTAGCTAAATAAATACTTTGATCTAAATATTCTTCGAGACCTAATATAATAGAAATGGCATCTTCAGGTGCGTTAGGATTAAAACCGGCGTAGTTCTTTTTGTAATCTTCCTCCATAAAAATTACAGAGTTCTCTTTTTTGGCAACTTCAAAATTAGTTTTATTTCTATGCAACCCTAGAACAAAAGTACCCGCACCATAGGCTTGTGAGGTATGGGAATCGCAATGTACCGAAACAAATAAATCGGCCTTAGCCTTATTTGCAATTTTACCTCTAACAAATAAATCTACAAACACATCTGTTTTTCTTGTGTAAACGACTTCAATATCAGGATTCTTTTCTAGTTGCTTACCTACTTCTAAGACTACCTTTAATGCAATGTCTTTTTCCCTATAGCCATTCCCAAGATTTCCAGGATCTTTGCCACCATGGCCTGCATCAAGAACAACTACAAATTTATCCTTTGCCTGTGCATTAACAGTTGGGGCAAATGTTAATACTATTATAAAACATACGAAACCCAATAATGTCTTCGTTTTCATGTGGTATTTGTTAAATTTTAAATCAATAATTCAATTTTAACGAATAAGGCTTAGTTTTTGATTACCTGTAAAGCTTAAACGACTAAATAAATGGGTTTATTTCAAATGAAAATTTTCCATGTATTATAAATTAAACCCAAAAAAATATATGTAATTTTGGCGTTTCAAAAACCGAGCCATACTTTTACAAAAATACATTTAAAAGCGTTGCGTACAAACCAATTTAAAATACTTTTTGCTTTGAGTTTTACAGTGTTTATCAACACTTTTAGCTTCGCACAAGACATCCCAAAAAAGGGAGACCCCATTGAAGCCAAACCTGAAAAAAAACTTGATACTGTAGTTAAGCTTAAGGATAGTATTGTAAATTTAGAATTACCAAACGTAGAAAAGGACACAACGGTTACAGATTCTATAAATCCAAAAAAGAAAGAATTTCTAGATAATATTGTTACTTATAAAGCAATAGACTATACTTCTCTGAACCAAAAAAAGCAAAAGTTGTACCTCTATAATGAAGCTGAAATAACTTACGGCGACATAAATATTAAAGCAGGAGACATAACTATAGATTATAAGAAAAACGAAGTTTATGCTAGAGGAATCATTGATTCTTTAGGTGAGTATTTGCAAGCACCTGTGTTTGATCAAGGAGGCAATGTAGTAAAGCCAGATTCTATATTATTTAATACGAAAACCCAAAAAGCACTTATATACAACAGTCTCACAGAACAAGGAGAGGGTACTGTAATTGCCAAGTTAACAAAAAAGGAAAATGATTCGGTGTATTTTATTAAAGATTCTAAGTACACTACTGCCGAAAATTTAGATGACCCTGAGTATTATATACTTCTTAAAAAAGCTAAAATAGTACCCAAGAAAAAAATTGTGACAGGGTCTGCACAAATGTTTATATACGATGTGCCAACGCCTATATGGATGCCCTTTAGTTTCTTTCCGCAACGGCCTGCAAACACAGCGGCGTCTGGTGTGCTAATCCCTACATTTGGACAGCAGAACGAACGTGGTTACTTTTTACAAAATGGAGGGTATTATTTTGCTGTTAGCCCCCATGTAGATTTAGCACTTATGGGAGACTACTATACCAATGGCAGTTATGGTGTAAGAGCTGAAAGCACATACGCCTTAAAATATAAATTTAGAGGGAATTTTGGATTTAGATACGAGAACCTCATTACAAGTGAACGCGGTTTTCCAGATTATGCCAGAACTACAGTTTATAACCTCAGATGGTCACACAGTCAAGATGCAAAAGCAAGCCCTAACTCCCGTTTTTCAGCCTCGGTAAACCTTGGTAGTAGTACATTTTATAGAGCTTCCCTAAATCAAGCTACAACGGGAGCTTTTCTAAATAACACTTTGGCATCATCAGTTTCCTATTCAAAAACTTTTCAAGGTGAACCACAAGTAGATTTTAGTTTAACCGCTACGCATTCACAAAACACGCAAACCCAACAAATAAATATGACGCTTCCAACATTTCAAGGAAATATGGGTCGCGTCTTCCTCTTTGCCCCAAAAAGTGGCTCTAAAAAAGGACTTATTCAAAATTTGAGTTTTCAGTATAGCGTTCGGGGCGAAAATAGAATTCAAACGACAGACTCTCTATTCTTTAAAAAAGAAATGTTTAGTGATGCTAAAGCAGGTTTTCAACATTCGATTCCTGTTAGTACAAACTTTAAGGTTTTTAAACATTTTAGTGTTAGCGCGAGCACTAACTTTAATGAAGTTTGGACATTTAATACTATTGATAAACGCTTTGACTTAGAAAATAGAGAAACTATAACAGACACCATAAGAGGATTTGATTCTTACAGAACCTATAATTTCAGTACAAGTATTGGTACTACAATTTATGGTATGTTTAATTTTGAAAAGAAAGGTGAGGATAAAAAACTTAAAGCTATTAGACACGTGCTGCGACCTTCAGTTAGCTATAATATTAATCCTGCTTTTGATAAATATTACGATTCTTATGAAGGTGATTTTATTATAGATGCAGATGGTACTACAAACACCCAAAGAGAAATCGAAGAGTTTACGAGGTTTGAGCAAAGTTTGTTTGGGGTTCCAAATAAACGGTTTTCTAGCTCTATGGGCATATCTCTATCCAATAATTTTGAAGCTAAAGTAAGAGATAAAGACACTACGAAAACCGATCCGAAAAAAATTAAACTGCTGAATAACCTCAATTTTTCAACAGCTTATAATTTTGCGGGAGACTCTCTACAATGGAGTCCTGTTAGGATGAACGGTGGTACTCAGTTTTTCGATAATAAACTTAGTGTGAATTTTAACGCTACATTAGATCCTTATGCTCTTGATAACAATAACCGAAGGATTGATAAGTTTAATATTGATAATGGTGGAAGTCTATTCAGGCTTACCAGTGCAAATCTTAATGCGAGCTACACAATTTCAGGTGGATCTGGTGACAATAAAAAAGGTAGCTCTGAGAAAGAAAGAGATCCAGATATAGAAGAGAATATTAGAAATGGAGGAAGGGCCGATGATTTGTTTGGGCGCTCTGAGGATTTTACAAACAAACGCTTAGATGCCAATAAAGATAAAAATGATGAAAACAAGGAGTTTTATAATTTTAAAATACCTTGGAGTTTGAGGTTGGCTTATGCAGTAAATTACTCTAATCAAAGACGAAATAGCGAAATATCCTCTCATTCTTTAATGTTTTCTGGAGATGTTGAATTATCTCCAAAATGGTCGGTTGGTGGATCTTCTGGCTACGATTTTAAAAATAATGGATTTACGTTTACACAGTTGCGCTTTGAACGTGACTTATTAAGTTGGCGTATGAATTTTAGTTGGGTACCCTTTAGCGCTAGAAGTTCTTGGAATTTCTTTATTGGTATTAAATCTAACTTGTTAAAGGATTTAAAATACGAGCAGCGTAGACAACCAGATCAAATTCTAAGATAATATATCAAAATATAAAATACCTTAACATTGAAAAAAATAATTACTACAGATAAAGCCCCAGCACCTTTAGGGCCATACAATCAAGCTGTTTTGGTTGGAAATACGTTGTACATTTCTGGACAAATTGCCATAGACCCCATGTCTAATAAATTAATTTTAAATGATATTGAGTCTGAAACCTTGCAAGTGATGCAAAATTTAAAAGCAGTTTTAAATGCTGCAGACTATTCGTTTGAAGACGTAGTGAAATCCTCTATATTTATTAGCAATATGGATGATTTTTCATCCATTAATCAAGTATATGGAAGCTTTTTTGATAACGCTACGGCGCCAGCTAGGGAAACCGTACAGGTGGCAAAGTTGCCTAAAAATGTTAATGTAGAAATCAGTATGATAGCTGTAAAATAACTATTTAAGAAACCTGCTCTTCATTTTTTAGAGTATACTTTCGTAGCACATTAGTTAACTTATCATTATCAATAGGTTTGGCTAAAAACTCATCCATACCTGCTTCATTGGCTTTTATTATATCCTGCTCAAATGCACTGGCTGATACTGCGATAATAGGAATGTTATTTTTAGCATACTTATCAGAGTTTTTTATGATTTTAGTGGCCTCATAACCATTAATTTTTGGCATATAAATATCCATAAAAATCATATCATAATTAATAACTTTATATAAATTAACAGCATCTAAGCCATTTGTTACAAAAGTACATTCCGCGCCATGTTGCTCTAATAAAAATTTAATAACTTTTTGGTTCATAATATTATCTTCTGCAACAAGTACATTAAACCGGTAATCAAATTTATTTAGTAAAATCGGTTTTTCCTTAGGTGGCTCTACAATGACATTTAATGTTTTTTGTAACTGTAAACTAAAATAAAACGTAGATCCTTCATTTTCCTTGCTTTCAAACTTAAGCTCTCCTCCCATTAACTCCACAAGCTTTTTTGTCACGAAAAGACCAACGCCAGAACCTTTGTAATGTCTTAAATTATTTGAGCGACGTTCATGGAACGTTTTAAAAATCTGCTTTCTTTCAACATCACTAATTCCAACACCTGAGTCTTTAACGTAAAACGAAACTACCTGAAGATTATCATAAGTCACTGTATGATCTATCGTAATCTCTATTTTTCCGGTATTCGTGAATTTAATAGCATTATTAACTAAATTAATAAGCACCTGCTGAATTTTGGCAATATCGCCTAATAGCAAGAAATCATTCTTTTTATCAATCGAAAATTTGTAATTGAACTCTAAACCTTTCTCCCAAGCTTGATATTCAAATATTTTGAAAAGCTTAGTTAAATCAGATTCTAAATTAATAGGAACACTTTCTACTTTTAAGTTTGTATCAACACCTTTTGAGTTGTTGAGAATCATATTTATAAGTTGCAATAAATGTTCGGATGAGTATTCCGCAATCTCAACTTGCGCTTTTTGATCTAAATCTAAATCTGTATTCTTCAGCATTTTAATCATTCCTAAAATCGTGCTTAAGGGAATACGAATTTCATGACTTATATTTTCTAAATAAATAGATTTATGATCTGAGGTCTCTAACGTATTTTCAAGCTCTAATTCTAATTTATGAATTTTACTGTTTAAATAAGATTCTACTACATCATTATCTATTTGTGTTCTTATGGTGTACAATAGTGCCGCCAAAATAACAACTAAAAGAATTAAAAGTAATAAAGAAAAGATTGAGAAGTAATCTGGATTATCTGAAATGCCCTTACCAACAAAAAATAAAATCCCAAGAACAAATAGACCTATTGTAGAACCAATTGTCCAAAGTTTAAATCCTAATTTCGATTTTGGGGGAAAATCCATCAGTAATAATCAGTTAATTATTAAAGATACGAAAGAATATGAATTTTTAGCGCTTATCGAATATAATTTCGTTATAGTGATTAAAAACTCTAATTTTGATTTCAAAAAAAATAACTACTACATGCGCATTGAATATGATATTAAATTAGGGTTTAAAGATGTGATGATTCGCCCTAAGCGATCTACCTTAAAAAGCAGAAAAGAAGTGAGTTTAGAACGAACATTCAAACTCTTACACAGTCCTATAACTTGGTCTGGAATACCTATAATTGCAGCAAATATGGATACGGTTGGCACTTTTGAAATGGCAAAAGCCCTTTCCAAAGAAAAATTGTTTACCACCATACATAAACACTATACAACAGACGAATGGTCTAATTTCTTTAATAATGCACCAAGTAATATAGAAAATCGTGTTGCTATTAGCACGGGTATTGGTAAACAGGATACTATTCGACTTTCAAATCATATAAAATCTAATCCAAAACTTCAATATATATGTATTGATGTGGCCAATGGGTACTCTGAATATTTTGCAGATTTTGTAAAGAGCGTTAGAGAAACATATCCAGAAAAAGTAATTATAGCTGGAAATGTAGTAACTGGCGAAATGGTTGAAGAGTTGCTTTTATCTGGAGCAGATATCGTAAAAGTAGGTATAGGCTCTGGTTCAGTATGCACAACACGTGTAAAGACTGGTGTTGGATATCCACAACTTTCGGCCATTATAGAGTGCGCCGATGCAGCTCATGGTTTAGGTGGACAAATTATTAGCGATGGTGGTTGTACAACCCCAGGTGATATAGCCAAAGCTTTTGGAGCTGGAGCAGATTTTGTAATGCTCGGTGGCATGCTTTCCGGACATGATGAAAGTGGCGGAGAAACTATTGAAAAAAATGGCGAGAAATATAAGAAGTTCTATGGCATGAGTTCTTTTACGGCAATGGATAAGCACTCTGGAGGAGTGGCAGACTATAGAGCCAGTGAAGGTAAAACTGTTGAAGTACCCTATCGAGGTGCTGTTAAGCATACTATAAAGGATATTTTGGGTGGCTTGCGGAGCACCTGTACGTATGTTGGGGCTTCCCGTTTGAAGGAATTAACAAAACGTACTACTTTTATAAGGGTTGCTGAGCAAGAAAATAAAATTTATAACCCGTAGACTTACAATATTTTTTTATTTGGCAATTGCAAAGTTCTAAAAATTAAAATCTTTATTTTAAAATTTCATAAACTGTGTTTAATATTCTTTAATATCTCGTAAATCGTAAAACAGTTAGTTATTTAATCATTAGTACATATACATAAAACAGTTTATTATTAGTACTTTTCCAATGAAATTAGGTTTAAATACACTTTATTTTTATGGCTTTAAAAATTGTAATTTCTCATAAAACAGTATATAAATATGATAGGTTAGTATCGCTTTCCCCACATATATTTAGATTACGTCCAGCACCACATAGCAGGACACCAATTGAAGCATATTCTATAAAAATAAAACCTGAAAATCAATTTTTTAATTGGCAGCAAGATCCTTTTGGCAACTATTTGGCACGCTTAACCTTTCCAGAAAAAACGAAAGAACTCTCTGTGGATGTTGAAATTATCGCAGATTTAAAAACTATTAACCCTTTCGATTTTTTTGTTGAAAAATATGCTGAGGATTTTCCGTTTGAATACACCGAAACAACTAAAAAAGAACTGCTCCCCTATTTAGAAATAACAGATAATGGCCCCCTATTAAAAGAATTTCTTAAGACAGTTGATTTAACTTCAAGGAAAACAATATTTTTTTTAATCGATATAAACAGAAAAATTTACGAATACCTGAACTACAGTATTAGGTTAGATCCGGGTGTACAAAATTGTGAACAAACTTTAGAAAGTAAAATAGGTTCTTGTAGAGATTATGCGTGGTTATTTGTACAGGTAATGCGGCATTTAGGCTTTGGTGCCCGTTTTGTATCTGGTTACTTAGTACAATTAAAGTCTGATGAAAAATCATTAGATGGCCCCTCAGGACCAGAAGAAGATTTTACCGATTTACATGCTTGGGCAGAAGTTTATATTCCCGGTGCGGGTTGGATAGGTTTTGATGCTACTTCAGGGCTTTTAGCTGGTGAAGGGCATATTCCGTTGGCCTGTACACCTTCTTTTGAAAGCGCAGCTCCAGTTTCTGGGATGACAGATGTTTGCGAAACAGAGTTTCATTATGAAAATACTGTTAAACGTATATTTGAGTCACCAAGGGTAACAAAGCCTTATACTGATGAACAATGGGATGCTATTTATAGTCTTGGATTCAAAGTAGATGAAGAGCTAGAAAAAGGAGACGTTCGTCTTACTATGGGAGGAGAGCCAACATTTGTCTCCATTGATGATATGGAAGCTCCCGAATGGAATACAGATGCTGATGGCCCACATAAAAGAGAATTAGCCAAAGAACTATCTACGAGATTATACGAAGATTTTGGTAAAGGTGGAGTTTTACATCAAGCACAAGGAAAATGGTATCCTAATGAACCCCTTCCACGATGGTCAATTGAAATTTGCTGGCGAAAAGATGGCAAGCCTATTTGGCAAAATAAAAGGCTATTATCATTATTTTCTGAAAATAAAAAGCTGCCAAAAGATGCTGATAAAAGGTTTATAAAAACACTAACCAAATATTTAGGCGTTTCAGATAAACATATAAAACCTACTTTCGAAGATAGCTTTTATTTTCTTTGGCAGGAAGGACAAATACCTTTAGATATTGATCCTACAAAAGAAGATGGTAATTTATTGGTTAAAGAAAAACTTCAAAATATTTTAAAGGACGGTACAACCAAACCTGTTGGCTATGTGTTGCCTTTAAATAATTCTGAAGGAAAATGGTATAGTTGCAACTGGGAATTTCGAAGAAAACACTTGTTTTTATTACCGGGAAACTCCCCTATTGGTTTGCGTCTACCATTGAGCTCTCTTATACAGAAACCAAAACAAAAAGAGTTTCCTAATTTTCAACCAGATCAGTTCTCAAAACAAGATGAATTACCAATTTATACTGATATTGTTTCGAAACGTTTTCAAGAGAAAAGAAAATCTAGTAAAGTTGAATATTTTATAAGAACTGCCTTGTGTATTGAGGTTAGGGATTATAAATTACATATATTTCTTCCGCCGTTAGATGCTATCGAATATTATCTAGAATTGGTATCAGCTATTGAAGCCACATCAAAAACACTTAATATACCAGTAGTTTTTGAAGGCTATGACGCACCTTTTGATAATCGTGTTCAGTCCATGAAAATAACACCAGATCCTGGCGTTATTGAGGTGAACGTACATCCTTCTAAAAATTGGCAAGAATTAACAGATAATACACTCGCTTTATACAAGCATGCGAAATTGTCTCGATTGGGTACTGAAAAATTTATGATTGATGGAAAGCATACTGGAACTGGTGGTGGAAATCATGTAACTTTAGGTGGTATAACCCCTGCAGATAGTCCTCTACTTAGAAAACCAAGTTTATTAAGAAGTTTGCTTACATTTTGGCAACACCACCCAGGGTTGTCCTATCTGTTTTCAGGTGCTTTTATTGGAGCAACAAGTCAAGCTCCTCGCATCGATGAAGCACGTATGGAAAACTTATACGAACTTGAAATTGCCTTTAGTAAAATACCTAAAAACGGGGATGTTCCTTTTTGGTTAACCGATAGACTATTTAGACATTTATTGACCGACTTAACAGGGAATACGCATCGTGCTGAATTTTGTATTGATAAATTATATTCACCAGACTCTAGCAGTGGTCGTTTAGGTATTTTAGAATTACGTGCTTTCGATATGCCGCCTCATCCACAAATGAGTTTAATGCAAAACTTATTGGTTAGAACACTAGTAGCATGGTTTTGGAAAACACCTTATGAACATGATTTGGTAAGATGGGGTACAGAATTACACGACAAATTTTTAATAGAACATTTTGTTAGAAAAGACATAAATGGAATAGTAAAAAAATTGAACAAGGCAGGGTACGCATTTAAAGAGGATTGGTTTAATCCATTCTTTGAATTTAGATTTCCGTTGCATGGCATGGTCACAATTAACGATATTCATATTGAATTACGAGCAGCCATAGAACCTTGGAATGTACTAGGAGAAGAAATGAGTGGTAGCGGTACCGCAAGATATGTAGATTCTTCTTTAGAGCGTATCCAAATAAAAGTAGCCAACTTTACAAATGAAAGATATGTTATAACTTGCAACGGTGTAAAAGTACATTTAAAACCTACTGATATAAAAGGAGAATACGTGGCTGGTATACGATATAAAGCTTGGAATCCCTATTCTTCACTACACCCTACCATAGGTGTAGATGCGCCTTTGGTTTTTGATGTAGTAGATACATGGAATAAACGATCTATTGGCGGTTGCACTTATTTTGTAGCACATCCTGGAGGTAGATCCTATGAATCATTTCCAGTAAATAGTTTAGAGGCCGAATCAAGAAGAATAAATAGATTTTGGAGTTTTAACCATACACAAGGAGATATTCTTCCAGATAAAAATGACACTATAAGCAAGGAAGAATTCAAAACTATAAAGAAGCAAACTAACCCTAAGAAATTTAAATATAAAGAACTGCCTGTAAATAACGAATTTCCTGTTACTCTAGATTTAAGAAAGAAATAACATATGCCCAATAATTCAAACATACTATTTCAAAATTATTTTTCAAACTTTAAAAATTACGATGAAGTTTTGAAATCTGATATGAGCATTAATCCTAATTGGCAAAAACTACTTGAAAACCTTACACATTTAGGAAATGATAATCTTAGAGAAAAACAAAACGAAATTAATTGGCTATTAGAGGAAAATGGGGTTACCTATAATGTTTATAATGATCCTGAAGGGATGCATCGCTCATGGCGTTTAAATATTGTTCCATTTCTAATTCATCAAATTGAATGGCAAACTATTGAGCGCGGTTTAATTCAACGGGCAGAGCTTCTCAATCTTATCCTTAAAGATATCTACGGTAAACGAGAGCTTATTACCAATGGCATCGTACCACAAGAAGTGGTATTTGCACATCGTGGTTTTTTAAGGCAGTGTGATCAAATTCAATATAAAACATCTAAACAACTATTAATTCACTCTGCTGATTTAGCTCGGGGACCTGACGGGCGTATGTGGGTGGTTAACGATCGTACACAAGCACCTTCAGGAATGGGATATGCTCTAGAGAACAGATATTCCTTAAGCAGAATGATGCCAAATTTGTTTAAAGGTATCAATGTAATACAACCAACGCATTTTTTTAACGAGCTTAATCAAATGCTTTTAGATGCTGCACCTTATAATACAAACAACCCAAGCATAGTTATTCTAACACCAGGACCGCTTAATGAAACCTATTTTGACCATGCTTATATGGCTTCGTTTTTAGGTTACCCATTGGTTACAGGAAATGATCTTGTAGTGAGAAATGGTAAGTTATGGATGAAAACCCTTAAAGCACTAAAACAAGTTGATGTTGTACTAAAACGTGTGGATGATGCTTTTATGGACCCTCTAGAGTTACGTGAAGATTCCTATTTGGGTGTAGCAGGTTTGCTAGATGTAGTAAGAAATAAGCAAGTTTCTATAGTAAATCCTATTGGCGCCGGTGTTTTAGAAAATTCAGGACTAATTCCATTTATGAATGGTATTTGTAATTATTTTTTAAATGAGGATTTAATATTACCACAAATAGCATCGTGGTGGTGCGGACAAGAAAAGGAGCGTAACCATGTACTTAACAATATCAAGGAATTCGTAGTAAAACGAATTGATCGCTCTAATAGAGAACACATTTATTTTTGCGAGTTTTTAGACGATGTTGCATTAAATAACTTAAAAAATGAAATCCTTTTAAAACCTTATAAGTTTGTGGCGCAAGAGAAAATATCTTTTTCAACAGCACCAGACTTTCAGAATGCAGCTTTAGAACCTCGTAAAGTAATGTGCAGAACATTTGCTGTTGCTAAAAAGGAAAGCTATAGTATTATGCCAGGGGGATTAGTAAGAGTTGCCGCTGAACGCGAAAATTTATTTGTTTCAAATCAACGCGGTGGTGTAAGTAAAGATTTTTGGATTATTTCAGATGAATTTCAAAATAGTATTCAAAATTACTCTTGGGACAATAGCTGTAAATTATCTTTTTCCGATGTAAATGATTTACCCAGTAATACTGCTGAAAATTTATATTGGTCAGGTAGATATTTAGGTCGTGCCATTACAACTGCTAGGTATTTACGCATGGTTTTAAACCGAATGAATGATGAACAATACAATAACGAATCTGCTGAATCTATTAGTTTAGTTTACCTGTATAAATCCATAACTAATATTACATCAACTTTTCCTGGATTTGTTGGTAAAGATTCTGATAAAACCCTGCAAGACCCACTTTTAGAAATCATTTCACTACTATTAGACGAAGACCGTTTAGGTGGTTTTGCACAAACAATGTTTAGTTTTGATCACTCGTACTATTCTCTACGTAGTTTATGGTCTAAAGATATGTGGCGCGTTTTCGATGGTATCAAAAAACTTTGGACAAAGTTTAAGGCAATCGAAAATTATACTGTAGCAGATCTTACCAAATTTTTAGACCGTATTATCACTAGACTTATTGCCTTTATGGGGCTTATTGAAGAAAGTATCCTAGTAAGTCAAGGACTTCTTCTCTACTTTATCGGTTTGCAAACTGAACAAGCTATGATGAATATTGCAAAATTAAGAACACTTCTAGTTTTTAATTATGATGAACAATTACAATATGAAATCTTAGAATCTTTTTTAACTAGTAACGAAAGCTTAAACATTTACAGATACAGTTACCGTTCATATTTAAGCATCGAAAATGTAATACAGCTTATGGTTTTAAATACTGAATATGCAAAATCATTGGCATACCAACTGCGAAGAATTCAAAAAGACATAGACAGATTACCTAAATCGGAAAGTAATTCAGAAATAAATTCAAGTAGTTTTTATATTTCAAAAGCTAATAAAATTCTAGAAAAAGCAACAATTAGCGATTTGTTGCAATTAGATGATATTGAAAGTTTACGCATAAAATTAGAAGATGTTTTGGCTGAAATAAGCAATAACTTACACAAAAGCTCAATTGCACTTTCAGACACCTACTTTAATCATGCCTACCGTCAAAAACAGTTGGTAAATCAAAATTTTCCGATGCCTTAAATGATTTATCAAGTTTCACATACAACATCCTATAATTATGAACATGGTGTATCATTTTGTCATAATATAGCCACTTTAAAACCAAAAAATGTTTTAGGTCAAACACTTTTGGAATATGATTTGCAAATAACGCCAACTCCAGACGAATTATCAGAGAAAATAGATTTTTTTGGAAATACAATTACCCGCTTTTCGATACAGAAACAGCATACTGAGCTTAAAGTTAAAGCTATAAGTAAAGTACAACGAAACTGCAACGAAATCCCAAATATTTACGATGATATTGAAGCACAAAATATTACTTTAGAAAAGACTTTAAAAATCTTGGATACTACTTCTAGCGATATCCTTGAAGCAAAACAATTTTGTCTAGAATCTGTTTTAATTGCAAATATTTCGCCAGAAATTAAAGCATATGCGCAAGTTTCGTTACAACCAAATCGTTCTGTGTTCCAAGCTTCATTTGAATTAATGCAGCGTATTTTTCAAGATTTTGAATTTAATTCTAAAGTAACCAATGTTGCTACCCCCATTAATGAGGTTATGAAATTGCAAAAAGGCGTTTGTCAAGATTTTGCGCAAATAGCAATTGCATGTTTACGCTCGGTTGGATTAGCCGCTCGATACGTTAGTGGCTATATAGAAACCTTGCCTCCTCCAGGACAAGAAAAGCTTATTGGTACTGATGCTTCTCATGCTTGGTTTTCGGTTTATATTCCCAATTTTGGATGGGTGGATTTCGATCCTACTAATAATCAAATCCCTTCAAATCAGCATATTGTAGTTTCTTATGGTAGAGATTATTATGATGTGCCACCTCTAAAAGGAGTTATTTTTAGTACAGGTAAAAATAAATTAAAAGTTGCAGTTGATATTAGGCCTGCAGTTTAGAGTAATTATTTTTGAAAGCGCATTTCGCCTATAGAACCTACTTCGCTAGGAATGAGTTCAAAAACAAAATCTGGGGTAATATATTCTTCTTTTCTATGTGAAACATAAATAATTGAAGTACTACTTTCTTTAGCAATTTTATTAACTAGTTCCGAAAAGATTCGCGCATCATTATCGTCTAGCCCATTTGTGGGTTCATCTAAGATTAATAGTGGCGGATGTTTTACCATGGCTCTAGCTATTAGTACCAAGCGTTTGTGCCCACTAGATAAAAAATGAAAGCTTTTATCCTTAATCTTCGTCATGTTTAATAAGGTTATCCACTCACGAGCGATTTTTAGTTGAACATCGGTTGGATATTTGTAAAGCCCTATAGAATCCAAAAAACCAGAAACTATCATACTTTCTATAGAATCTTTACGCTTAAAACCTCTTAACATTTCAGATGAATAAAAACCAATATGTTTTTTAATATCCCAAACGGTTTCACCACTCCCCTTTTTCATACCAAATAAGGTCATATTTTGCATGTAACCTTTTGGATTGTCTCCAGAAATCAATGATAATATTGTACTTTTCCCAGACCCGTTAGGTCCTATTAATTGCCAAAATTCATTTGGCCTTATATTCCACGAAATGTTATTTAAAATAGGTCTTTCGCCATAGCTTAGATTTAAGTTGTTTAAGGAAATTAAAGGATCAAAATACCCAAATTCTATTTTGTAAGGTTGCGGTAATGCTTTAATGAAATACTCTCTACTACTCGATTCCTTATTAGTATATTCCTTTAAAACACTATTCTCAACAGTATATATCTTATCAATAAATGATAAGAAATCACGTTTTCTTGTAGTAATTTGAATAACTTGAGTTTCTCTAGATATTTCAGTCAGCATTGACTGAATTTTAGATTGCGTATCTATATCCAAACAATCAAATACATTGTCTAAAACTAAATAATCATGATTTTTTGCTGATAAAATATGATTTAGCAATGCCCTTTTTCGTTCACCTTCAGAAGAATTTTTTAGACTATTATTGGTTGCAGTTTTAACATCATAGCGTCCGTGTCGCGTTTCTTCATCAATAAATTTATTAATAGTGATTTCAGAAAAAATGGCACCTTTAAAAGATGCCAGTTCTGGGAAAAACTTACCCGATGTTATATATTTTATGAGTTTCTTTTTATTCTCATTATTTGAAATATAAACTATTGCATGTTTATGCACAACGCTGTCTTTTACTCGATAAATTATAAATCCTTTGTATGAAAGGGTACCAAACCATCAATAGGTCTGCGCTCAAAATTACCAACTTTAAATCCCATTTCTTCTGCTACTTCCCTAATTTCCTTCTGTGAAAAATATGCAATAGATCCAGCAAAATGTACAGGAACAGTTTTTAGTTCTTCCTTAAATTGCATAATCATATTTTTGGCAAACAGCCTAACCCCTTTTTTAATAAGTTCTATGGTATATTCTGAATCTTTATGTAAAAACATGAATTCGGCAAAATTAGCAAGATATGCATTTGGACTTGGTTGCTTGTAAAGGTTATATTTAATGTAGTCTGAATCCATGTTGTATTTTGCACCAAATGCTATTTTTACATTCTCTGGCATATGATTAAAATAATAATCCCTTATTAATTGCTTACCATAATAGTTGCCTGAGGCATCATCCATAAGAATGTATCCTAAAGAGTTAACGCGTTGGTGTAGTGTATTGCCATCATAATAACTACAGTTAGAGCCAGTACCCATAATACAAACAACTGCAGCTTCATTAGGATGATTTATTGGCGCATAAACTGCCGCAAGAGTGTCTTCGTTTACAGAAACCTCAGCATTTGGAAATATATCTTCCAACACTTCTTTTAATAATGCCCTCGGGTTTTCTGTTCCACAGCCTGCTCCATAGAAAAAAATATGGGTTACCTTTTGGCTGTTGGAAATAAGTTCTTCACTTTTATTAATTGTTTTATATAGTTTTTTTTCACTTAAAATAGCTGGATTAAGTCCTTTGGTGCGCACCTTTTCCATCAATTTATTTCCGTTGTTATCTACAGCCAACCAATCGGACTTTGTAGAACCACTGTCAACAATTAAAATCATAGTTATATGGTAAAAAAAACTCCACAGAATACTGTGCTATAACACAATAACTCTGTGGAGTTATTATTAATTTAAATTCTCTAATTATACAGTCGCAATGTATTGAGCTAAGTCAACCAATTTAGTTGAATATCCAAACTCATTATCATACCAAGATACTAGTTTAAAGAAATTATCATTTAAAGCAATACTAGCGTCAGCATCAAAAACACTTGTTAATGGTTCTGATACAAAATCTTGAGATACAACTTTCTCCTCAGTGTATCCTAGAACACCGTTTAATTCTCCTTCAGAAGCTGCCTTTAAAGCTGCTTTTACTTCATCCCAAGACGCTGCTTTTTCAGTTTTAACTGTTAAGTCAACTACTGAAACGTTTGGAGTAGGCACTCTAAATGCCATACCTGTAAGCTTTCCATTTAATTCAGGAATTACTTTACCTACCGCCTTTGCAGCACCAGTAGATGAAGGAATGATATTTGCTAATGCACTTCTACCGCCTCTCCAATCTTTTCTAGAAGGCCCATCTACTGTCATTTGTGTGGCAGTTGTTGCATGCACTGTTGTCATTAATCCTTCTACAATTCCGAAGTTATCATCAATTACTTTAGCTAAAGGCGCTAAACAATTTGTAGTACATGATGCATTAGATACAATTGTATCGTTTGCAGTTATTTTCTTATGGTTTACCCCCATAACAAACATTGGTGCATCAGCAGACGGTGCAGAAATAGCTACTTTTTTAGCTCCTGCTTTAATATGTGCTTGTGCTTTATCTAATGTTGTGAAGATACCTGTACAGTCCAGAACAATTTCTGCTCCAACAGCATCCCATTTTAAATCTTCTGGGTTACGTTCTGCAGTAATTCTAATTTCATTACCGTTCACTACCAAGTTGCCGTTTTTGGTATCTACAGTACCGTTAAATCTACCGTGAACAGAATCGTATTTCAACAAGTACGCTAAATGCTCAACGTCTAGTAGATCGTTGATTCCAACTATTTCAATATCAGGTCTAGAAGCTGCTACTCTAAAAGCGATTCTACCTATTCTTCCAAATCCGTTAATTCCAATTTTTAATTTTGACATGTTCTTATTTATTAATGTTATGTGCTCATAATGTCTGAGACACGAAGTAATTCTAAGTTAATTTTTGATTTTCCTTTAATGGCTTTATGTAAAGGTGTTAATTCCATTGCGTTGTTTTTTAGACCTACCATATAGTTTGTTTTGCCTTCAATTAAAGACTCTACCGCTTTAACCCCCATTCTACTTGCTAAAACCCTATCAAAACAAGATGGTGAGCCTCCTCTTTGCATATGCCCTAATACAGAGACTCTAACATCGTAACCTTCCATGTTTTCATCTACATACTCTTTAAGTTCGAAAATGTTTTTTCCAATTTTGTCACCTTCTGCAACAATAACAATACTTGACGATTTTCCAGATTTACGACTTTTATTTAAAGATTCTTTTAAACGGTCCAGCCCTAAATCCTCTTCAGGTATAAGTATCTCTTCAGCACCACCAGCAATACCTACGTTAAGTGCTATATGCCCAACATCTCGTCCCATAACTTCAATAAAAAATAATCTGTTATGCGAACTTGCAGTATCCCTAATTTTATCAATAGCTTCAACCACCGTGTTTAATGCTGTATCAAACCCTAAAGTATGTGTGGTTCCAAAAATATCATTATCAATAGTACCCGGTATTCCCATCACTGGAAAACCAAACTCCTCATTAAAAATCATCGCTCCGGTAAACGTTCCATCACCACCAATGGCTACGAGTGCGTCTATCTCAGCTTTTATTAATTGCTGAAAAGCTTTTTTACGACCCTCTTTGGTTCTAAACTCTTTAGATCGCGCAGATTTAAGAATTGTACCTCCTTTATTAATAATGCCTTTAACACTCCTTGGTCCCATAACCTCAAATTCGCCATTCATGATACCTTCATAGCCCTTGTATATCCCTATACATTCTACACCATGATAAGCACATGTTCTAACAACCGAACGCACCGCAGCATTCATTCCAGGAGAATCTCCTCCTGAAGTAAAAACACCTATTTTCTTTATTTTTGTAGACATCAATTTTCTTTTTTCGAGGTAAAATTACTAAACAAAAACCATTTTTTTATAACATATGTCATATTTTAATACTATAACAAAACTATAACGTTTTAGTTGATAACAAAGTGGGACTTAGTAATAATATTAAAGGTTAAGACGTATTTTAATCTTATTTTTTTAAAGATTTTACCGAAATAAAATCAGGTAGTGCTTCGGCTTCGACTTGTTCGTTATCCTTGTTTAAAACTTCTTTGGATTTGGGTTTCTTTTTAAATAAACTCCTTATTAGTTCTTGGAAGGTATCAAAATCTACATTATATGATAGACCAACCCCCTGCTTATAACCAATATCTTGTCCGAAACTTTGTATATCTACTTCCCTGTTAAATACTTTGGCAGATAGCGTACCCTCTTCATTTAGTAAAAAGTTTATTTCTAAATCTCCGGCAACAACTGTTTGCGACTCACTTGCACCGCCAACTGGCACCCCAACACTTCCATTAAAAAATACTTTGTCATTAATTTGGGTTTGAAACGTAGCTACTACTCTATCATCGGTTTGGTAATCTGGCCTATTCTGACCTGCTTCATAATTGAATCCGAAATTTATTTTACCATCCTCGCTTGTAAAAATACCATTTACAATACCGTTTAAGCGTTCTGCAATAGTACCAGATACATTTAATTGGCCCGAACCTCTATTTTGAAAAGAACCACCGGTTGCCAAAAAATATAATGCTTGGTTTTCTTTTTCGGAATCAGAATCCAGTCTGTACTGCAACTCCGATTTTATAGTAGAATTTGCATTAGGGAATTCAAAATCAAAACTTGGTTGCGGCCTTTCAAGATCGCCCGTAAGTGTAATATTTAATTCTACGGGAATACTTCTATTTATTGGGTTGTCTAATAATGGAGACGGATTGGTTTGTGTTCTATATGTGGCAAGCATATTTATTTGTGCCTTTAAAGGGTCTCCTTCCCAAGCCACAGTACCACCTGGTTGTACAATAAATTGTTTTTGAACTAAACCACCATAAGCAAAATTATACACACCTTCAAAAACCGAGAAATCACCCCACATATCAAACTTTCCGTTAGTATTTATTTCGACCAGTAAACCGCCAACACCTCTTCCTTTTAAGGCATGCCCTGTTTCTTTATTAATAATTATCTCTAATTCTGCATCTTGCGTTACATCTAAATCAAAATCTAGCTCTAAACCTTCAACATCGTTTAAAACAAATTCTTCACCTTTTTCCCTTGCTTGTTTTTGCTCTGGTGTTATAAAATGTATAAAGGAATTATCTCCAAAAGACTCCGTATCGCTTAAAGGAATCTTAAATACTGTGCCTCTCTTAGTTTCACCCACTACGCTAATTACCAATTCTTCAGTAGGACCAAAAATACTGGCAGAGCCTCCAACAAAACCGGTACCGTAATATAAGGACTCTTCGGTTTCTTTCGTATCTAAAACCAACAATCTTTCGGTTGATAATCCTAAATCTAGTCTCCAGTCTGATAGATTATTATGGCTTAGCTTACCATTTAATTGCGCTGTAGAATTATATTTTGTGTCTGTTAGTTTTATTTCACTGAACAAGAAACTCTGCTCTTCTAAACCTACCTTTACATTATTGTTGAATTGATAATCCACGTTAAGATAAGGTATTGTAAACCCGCCATTATTTAAGTTTAATTGACCAATAATATCAGGTTTAATTAGGTTTCCTACAACATTTGCTGTACCCGTTGCTTCTCCCCTAATATTTGATAACACACCTGACAAGAGCGGATTTAATGGGCTAAGGTTAAATCTGTCGAATTCTAAATCTACATCAATTTTAGAACGATTTCTACCTACATCAATATTACCAATTGCAGAAAATGTACTTTTAACCTCATCTATTATACTTACATCTACATTATAGGTTGTTAAGTCTTCGTTACCAATAATTTGAGCATTAAAATCTCCCAGCGGGAAATTATTCACTTTAAAATTTTCAACAATCACTGTGGAGTTAGGTAGATAGCTTCCATTCTTTTGAAGAATATCAAGCTCCCCATTTACGATACCATTAAGCTTTAAACTATCAATATCTGGAGTGATTTTAGAAAGCCTTACATCTTTAAATTTTAGTTTTAAATCTTTTTCGGTTGAATCTTTAATAAACCCTGAAAGGGTAACTTCCTCTCTACCATGATTAATATTTAACCTATCTATTTCTATAGAAGATAAATCCTTATTAAACGAAATTTTATTAAACCTATCATCACTACCATTAATGTACCATTTATAATCTTTTACTATTACATCTGATGTTTTAAACCCAACTACAGAGTTGTTCTCTTTATTTATGGTGTGATAAAAACTTAGGTTAAACTTATCGTTATTGCGCTTTCCTCCCGAGAATTCTGAACGCATAAATAATGTGTCGTTAACCGTAACGTTAATAAGACTAAACTTTGATGCATTGTAATATTTTGTATTAATACTGTCTACCTCTACATAGGTGTTAAAAAGCGGATTGCTATTATCTACCTGCAACTCAATATCCTTTACAAAGTTATTTAGCAGTTTTATTTGGGGCGACTTAAACGTAAGCTTAAATTTATCGGCTTCACTATGAATACTTCCTCGAATAAATGTGTTTTTACCCAATTCAACTTCTGGATAAATTACCTCAATAATTTTATTATAAATTTTAAAATTAAAATTAATACGCTGATTATCGGCTACTACATGCGGTTTGTAATTTGTGTAAATATTACCTACCGAGTTCTCTAAAAGCTTAATAATATCTCTTACCGAAAACTCTCCGTGTATGCCACCTTCAATAATATCTGGAGAATCTATGTCTACGTATCGCGTGCTACCTTGAAAACGCGATGCAATCTTAAAACTTTTAAAATTATAAATGTCATGTTCATTCCTGTAGGATGTATTTCTAAAAGTAATTCTGCCATAGGCATCATCAAGATTACTACTGTTCATGTTCATATTTACAGTACTCTTAAAAATAGAAATACTATCCTTTTTCACGAAATTAAGCCTGTTAAGATTGGCATAATCTATATCGGCTTCAAAATCATATTTGTTTATAGTCTCAGAATAATCAATTAATCCGTTAAACTTTAATTTTAAATTATCATCGTTTACCAAAAGAATACCATCAAAAATCTTGTTCCGTATTTTTCCCGAAACCTGAGTTTTATTATAATTGTAATTATTGTAGTTTAGCTCATATATATCGCCCTTAACTTCAGTATCAATAGTTTCGGCTAATAATCCCCTTCCGTCAACATTTAAATCTAAAGATACTTTACCAACTTTAGAGTCTTCTATAAACGTGCCTAAATTAAAAGTATCTAGAACAATTCTTCCTTTATACGAAGCGTTATCTATATCATTTATATTGGTAATGTGTAGGTTTGAATTTACAAAGCCTAATTCCGTATCCATCTTAATATTCGCCCTTACTTCTGACGCCGTAATTTGAGAATTACCTTTGATTTTAAATTTACCCAACCTATCAAACGATGAAGGTATGGCATCGCCTAATACATTTGGCAACAACGCTTTTAAATCTTTATAGGTAGACGTAAGATTGGTAAATTTACCATCCATTAAAAAATCATTAGCTGCCTTACTAAACAAGTTTTTAAAAACAATATCACCATACACTTTTGTGTGGCTACTTGTGCTTAAAACCAAATCTTCTGCTTTTAGATCGTTTAAGGTTCCAGACAGTTTTACGTTAAAGTTTGTGTATTGATTTTTACCGAACTCATCATAAAACGTGTTTAATTCATCCATTAAAACACTAGAGTCTTTAAATGATGCCTCCAATAATACCTTATCTGTAAAATATTGCAGGTCTTCTCTTTTGTAGAGGAATTTTAAGCCGCCCTTTAAGGTGGAATTTTCGGTTTTTAGTTCAAGTTTATCAAACGTCATACTTGAAAGAGTGTACTTAAAATTGGTCATTAAATTTTTAACAGCTACACCCCTGCTATCACGAAACGATAATGTGTTTATTCGTGTGCTTACATCACTACCACTAATTAAAAAATTGGTTGCGTTAATATTTAAATCTTCCAACTCTAATACTTTGGTAGTCTCCCTGTTTTCATCTAATAGCCTAAACGTACTTTCGTAAATTGAAACGTCACTAGAGGATAGCAAGAAACTGCCATCGCTTTTTTCAGAATTATCACCTTCCAGTTTAGCTACGAACACATCAAGATTGGTGTCTTTGTAACCTTCATAAGTTTTAATATTAAAGATTAAGTTTATAATATCAATATCTCCAAATACCAATTGCCCATTAATTAAATTTGAAAAGCTTAGAATAGAAGTGTTTAGTTCCCGAATACTTATGAGCGTTTCTTTCTTAAAATCTTCAACATAAATATTTTTAAGTTCTACATCACCATTAAATTGAAGTCCTACTTTTTCAATATTTATATTTGTTTTAAACTCATCGTTTAGGCGTTTGGTAGCATAATTGCCCAAAGATGTTTGTACCGATGGAATGGAAAGAATTAGCACCAAAATAACAAACAGCAATACTAATATTGCTACTATCTTATATAGTATTTTAAGGGCCTTTTTAATGGTTTGTCTAATTACATTATGTTACACAGAAACACAAAACTTAGGCTAGTTAACATTAAAATTATACCTAGTTTTGTATTTTAAAATTTCTAAAAGAAAAACGGGTGTTTAACTTGTTTTCAAAATTAACAATTATTGTGCCTAATATTAAGTAATGGCAGAACAAAATATTTTTATCCTTGGTATTGAATCTTCTTGCGATGATACTTCGGCTGCTGTAATACATAACGGCAAGGTATTAAGCAATGTTGTAGCAAGCCAAAACATACATGAAGCTTATGGTGGTGTGGTACCAGAATTAGCCTCACGTGCCCACCAGCAAAATATCGTGCCAGTAGTACATCAAGCATTAAAAAAAGCTGGTATAACTAAAGACCAACTTAGTGCTGTGTCCTTTACAAGAGGGCCTGGATTAATGGGGAGTCTTCTAGTCGGTACATCCTTTGCGAAATCTTTGGCCTATGGTTTAAATATTCCGTTGATTGATGTTAACCATATGCAAGCCCATATTTTGGCTCATTTTATAGAGGAAAACGATTTTATAAAACCACCGTTTCCATTTTTGGCAATGACCATTTCTGGAGGCCATACACAAATTGTTAGGGTAGACGATTATTTTAAGATGACCGTAATTGGTGAAACCATTGATGACGCTGTAGGTGAAGCTTATGATAAAAGTGGAAAAATCTTGGGAATGGGCTATCCTGCTGGCCCTGAAATTGATAAACGCGCACAACTGGGCAACCCAAAGGCATTTAAGTTTACCAAGCCCAAAGTTGATGGCTTAAATTTTAGTTTTTCTGGTTTAAAAACCGCTATTCTGTATTTTATACAGAAGGAAACAAAAGCAAATCCTAACTTTGTTCAGGAAAAATTAAATGATGTTTGTGCTTCAATACAGTACACCATTATAGGAATTTTAATAGATAAACTAAAGAAAGCTACCAAAGAAACCGGAATAAAGCATGTGGCTATAGGTGGCGGTGTTTCTGCAAATTCAGGCATTAGGAAAGCCTTAAAGGATGGGGAACAAAAATTTGGATGGACCACATATATACCAAAGTTCGAATATACCACCGATAACGCTGCTATGATTGCTATTGTAGGCTATTTAAAATTTTTAGAGGGCAGTTTTGCGGACCAAGATATTATGGCTTCGGCTAGATTGAAGATTTAAGATTACAGTTTGCTTTAAGCAGTATCTAATAAGTCAAATATTGTAAATTTAAAATGCAACTATTTTATAATAAAGACATTAACGAAAAAACCTCGCAATTCGCTTTTCAAAAAGAAGAAAGCAGGCATATCATAAAAGTGTTGCGCAAATCTGTTGGAGACCAACTACATATAACCAATGGAAATGGTTGGTTGTTTATTGCTGAAATCGATTTTGTTTCCAACAACAAGTGCACTGCCCAAATTATTTCAAAAGAAAAGCAGCCAAAACGAGAGTACAGCTTGCATCTCGCTGTTGCACCTACTAAAATGAATGACCGCTACGAATGGTTTTTAGAAAAAGCCACAGAAATTGGCATAGACACCATTACTCCAATAATTTGTGACCATAGCGAGCGTAAAGTCATTAAAAAAGAACGTTTTGAGCGTATTTTGCAATCTGCCATGAAACAGTCGCTCAATTGCTATTTACCTAAATTGAATGATGCTGTAGGTTTTGGAGATTTCATATCTCAAGATTTTGATGGGCAATTGTTTATTGCACACTGCGAAGAGACTAACAAAAAAGTGTTGAAAACACTATTGCAGGCTAAAACCGACATAACGATTCTTATAGGGCCCGAAGGCGATTTTAGTGTTAAAGAAATTGAAATAGCTATGGCCAACAAATTTATTCCCGTAACTTTAGGCGAAACTAGACTGCGAACCGAAACTGCTGCTATAGTTGCTTGCCATTCGGTAGCATTTGTAAATGAAATGTAAAAACGTTGTATTTATGAAGTATCTCTTGTCCCTTATCTCATGTTTATTGTTTTTTGTTTCTTTTGCGCAAGAAGTGGCTGTATTAAAATATAAAGGTGGTGGCGATTGGTACAGTAACCCAACAGCACTGCCAAATCTTATTAAATTCTGTAACGAGACTATTAAAACTAAAATTTCAAGTCAACCACAAACAGTGGAAGCTGGTAGTTCAGATATTTTTCAATACCCTTTCTTACATATGACAGGACATGGAAATGTATTTTTTAGTGATGATGATGCCGAAAACCTGCGCAATTATTTAATTTCTGGAGGATTTTTACACATTGATGACAATTACGGTATGGAACCCTTTTTGAGAAAAGAACTGAAAAAAGTATTTCCCAATAACGATTTAATTGAAATTCCAGAAAACCACCCTATTTTCAATATTACCTATAAATTCCCCAAAGGCTTACCAAAAATACACGAGCACGACGGAAAGCGACCGCAGGCCATGGGTATTTTTCATGAAGACAGGTTAGTGCTTTTGTTTACGTTTGAAAGCGATTTAGGTGATGGTTGGGAAGACCCCGAAGTACATAACGACCCTGATGATGTCAGGCAAAAGGCCCTTAAAATGGGTGCTAATATTGTGAAGTATGCTTTTGAGCATTAATAAAAGCCCCCTAACCCCCAAAAGGGGAACTCTTACTCAAACGCAAAACTTTTACTGCTAACGAAAATGCAACTCACCCACTACACGACACATTTTAAAAAACACAAATTCCCAATTATTGTAGTTTGTGATAATGTTACTAATGCTCCAAATATTGGAAGTCTCTTTAGAATTTCGGATGCTTTTGGCATTGAAAAGCTTATTTTGTGTGGCGACCATATCCCCTTTGGAAGGAAAATGACAAAAACTTCAAGAGCAACTGAAAAAGTTGTTGATTTTCAAATAGCTAAAAACGCTATTGATAGCGTATTGACCCTAAAAAAAGAGGGCTATTATATTGTTTCACTTGAAATTACCGAAAACAGTATGCCTGTTCATAACCATAATTTTTCAAAAGAAAAACCAATTGCTTTAATTGTTGGTGATGAAAATTTCGGAGTTTCAGAAGATATACTGAACCTATCTGACCAAATCATTCATATTGATATGTTTGGACAAAATAGCAGTATGAATGTAGTACAAGCCACTAATATCGCACTTTACGAAATCACTAAACAATTGTTGTAAATCTTCATATATTTACTTCATGAATTCAAAAATTATAGCTAACGGAATTTTAAGGGCAGTAGCCATCATCTGTGGGGTGTTAGTACTACTCTATTTTCTTTTTAAAATTCAATCGGTTATTGGTTACATTGCCATTGCCGCCGTTATTTCATTAATTGGGCGCCCAATAGTACTGTTTTTAGAGCGAAAGCTAAAATTTAGAAACACCATAGCTGTTGTTGTTACAATGGTTCTATTGCTGGGTCTTTTTTCTGGGTTGGTAGGTCTTTTTATTCCATTGATAATTGAACAAGGACATAATTTATCACTTTTAAATATTGATGAACTTCAAAGTGATATTGAAAATCTTTACACAGAAATTGTAACCTATTTTGATTTGCACCATATTGATGTGGAGCAATCGCTTAAAAATTCTAATTTACTTTCAAAAATAGACTTTGCGCTAATCCCCAATTTCTTAAATTCAATTTTAAGTGGTTTAGGTAGTTTTAGTATCGGGCTGTTCTCTGTATTGTTTATTTCGTTTTTCTTTTTGAAAGACAGCCGATTGTTTGAAAGCGGTCTTTTAATTTTTATTCCTGATAATAAAGAGTCACGCTGGAAAACATCTTCAACCAAAATAAAAGATTTATTATCGCGCTATTTCGTTGGGTTGATATTTCAAATATTGATTTTATTTATTATTTATATGATTGGATTGTTAATCATAGGTGTAGAAAATGCGGTAGTTATTGCATTTTTGTGTGCGCTTCTAAATTTAATTCCTTATGTGGGGCCGGTTATAGGCGCAATTTTGATGCTTACATTAACTATGACCAGTAATTTAGGCGAAAGCTTTAGTGAAATAATTTTACCAAAAACCTATTGGGTCTTATTGGTTTTTGCTATCGGACAATTGGTAGATAATTTTGGTAGTCAACCTATTATTTTCTCTAAAAGTGTGAAATCCCACCCTTTAGAAATCTTTTTGGTTATCCTTATTACAGGAATTTTATTTGGAGTTATAGGTTTAATAATTGCCATACCCGCTTACACTGCCATTAAAGTAATTCTAAAAGCATTTTTATCTGAAAATAAGATTGTTAAAAAACTCACTAAAGACTTATAGTTTTTATTTGAATAAATATATTTTAAATACTGAAATACAGAATTTTATAAATTCAAATATTAATTCTGATACAAATGCTTTACTTCTGAAAGGCACCAACTTTTCAAATGTAAAAACTAATGAAATAGTAGAGCAAATTGAAGCTAAAAAACGCTGCCAAAAGAAGCTTCCAACTTGGTTTAAAACTAAGAATATTTACTACCCCAATAAGCTTAATATTGAACAGACCTCATCTGAAACTACTGCAAAATATAAATCTGAATTAATTAGCGGAAATACCCTTATTGACATTACTGGAGGTTTTGGAGTTGATTCTTTTTACTTCTCTAAGCAGTTTGAAAAGGTTGTACATTGCGAAATTAATCCAGAACTATCAACAATTGTAAAACATAATTATCAGCAGTTAAAAGTTGATAAGATTGAAACTCATAATACTGATGGTTTAGGCTATTTACAGCAGAATGATGATCTTCATTACTCTTGGATTTATATAGATCCATCTAGACGACATGATTCCAAAGGAAAAGTGTTCTTTTTAAGAGACTGCCTACCTAATGTTCCTGAAAATTTAGAGTTATTATTCCGCCACAGCAGGAATGTGATGATTAAAACATCGCCCTTATTAGATATTTCCGCTGGTAACAACGGATTGAAATATGTAAAAACCATTCATGTTGTTGCCATAAATAATGAAGTAAAAGAATTGCTCTGGATATTAGAAAATGGATTTAATGGTGTCATTTCAATTGAAACTGTCAATTTAAAAAAAGCCTCTATTGAAAGATTTGGTTTTAAACTAGAAGAAAAACATTTAACAAAAACAACTTACAGCAAACCACTCACATACTTGTACGAGCCGAATACTGCTATTTTAAAATCTGGTGGTTTTAACCAAGTATCGCTGCAACTAAATGTAAATAAGCTACATCAACATTCGCATTTATACACCTCAGATAATCTTATTGATTTTCCTGGAAGGTGCTTTATAATTCAAAAGATAGCGCCTTATAACAAAAAAGAAATTAAGCAACTCAACATTAAGAAAGCAAACTTAACAACAAGAAATTTTCCCCAAACCGTTCAGCAACTTCGTGAAAAATTTAAAATTCAAGATGGCGGGAACGATTACTTGTTTTTTACGACAGATGCAAACGGCAATAAAATAGTAATACACTGCCAAAAAGCGCTAGCAACAAAAAAACCTCACTAAAAATAGCAAAGGCTTCTGTAATTGCAAGAGGATTGTATATCCTGAAAACATTCCGTTTTGAAAACAGAAAAACCGAAAACAATTTTTTGAGCAAACTCAATTTCGTTTTCGGCTTTTCTATTTATTCGTGATCGCGACAGGATTCGAACCTGTGACCGTCTGCTTAGAAGGCAGATGCTCTATCCAGCTGAGCTACGCGACCATTAGCATTTTAAAACTTAATTTAAAAGCGGTGCAAATATAAAACATCTTACCTATAAAACAAGATAAATGTTTTTTAATTTACACGAATTTTAGCTATTCAAAATAACTAAAACTATCACCGTCTTTAATCTTTAATATGCTTTCGTAAATTAATCTAATTACATTTTCTACATCCTCTTTATGCACCATTTCTACAGTAGTATGCATATAACGTAATGGCAATGAGATTAATGCCGAAGCCACACCGCCGTTACTGTAGGCAAAAGCGTCTGTATCAGTACCTGTTGCCCTTGATAATGCAGAGCGTTGAAATGGTATTTTTTTCTCTTCTGCGGTATCCGTAATCAAATCACGTAATTTTTGTTGCACTGCTGGAGCATACGCTACCACTGGCCCCTTACCTATTTCTAAATGCCCCTCCTTTTTCTTGTCAATCATTGGGGTTGTTGTGTCATGGGTAACGTCAGTAACTATGGCAACATTAGGTTTAATGGTTTCTGTGATCATTTGTGCCCCACGTAAACCTATTTCCTCTTGTACGGCATTGGTAATGTATAAACCAAAAGGTAGTTTCTTTCTGTTTTCTTTTAATAAGCGCGCTACTTCCGCAATCATAAATCCGCCCATGCGATTATCAATAGCGCGACATACAAATTTATCTTTGTTCAAAATGTGAAACTCGTCCGGATAGGTAATTACACACCCTACATGTACCCCAAGTTGTTCTACTTCTTCTTTGGTTGCACAACCACAATCAATAAAAATATTGTCTGGTTTTGGTGGCTCTTCTTTAGATTTATTTCGTGTATGAATTGCTGGCCACCCAAATACACCTTTCACAATACCATTTTTAGTGTGTATGTTCACCACCTTACTAGGTGCAATTTGGTGGTCGCTACCTCCATTTCTTATTACGTAAATTAAACCGTTATCGCTTATATAGTTTACGTACCAAGAAATTTCATCAGCATGCCCCTCAATAACTACTTTATAGGTTGCTTTTGGATTGATAACGCCTACAGCCGAACCGTATGTATCCGTTATAAACTCATCAACATAGGGTTTTAGGTAATCCATCCATAAGTTTTGGCCGCTCCATTCATAACCCGTAGGAGCCGCATTATTTAAGTATTTCTCTAAAAATTCTAATGATTTTTTGTTTAAAATCGACTTTTTCGCCATGTGTTCAAGATTTTGCACTAAAATAATAATATAAATACAAAATGAATGTTTAAGAGAATGTAAATTATTAATTTTGAAACCGTAATTGCTCCAACAAACTTAGCATGAAGCTTTTAATATACATATGCTTGTTTTTCCCTTTTTTAACCTTCTCACAAATAAACAAGGTTGAGCAAGACAGCACCAATGTAACTTATATTGTTATAGAGGGCGACTCTATACCCAAAACGGCGATTGATTTAAATGAAGTAATGCTGCTGCATAAGTTAGAATTCAACAGTAAAGAAGATCGTATTCGCTATTTAATTTTACGCCGAAAGACCATTAAAGTATATCCTTATGCTAAAATGGCCGCAGAACGTTTAGACTCCTTAACCAAACGTTTAAAAACCATAACTAAAAAGCGACAAAGAAAACGCTACACCAAGCGTGTGCAAAAATATATTGAGGGTGAATTCTCAGATGAGCTAAAAAAACTAACCCGTACCGAAGGACAAATTTTAGTAAAACTAATTCATAGGCAAACGGGGCGTACCGCCTTTGATTTGGTAAAGGAGCTGCGCAACGGTTGGCGCGCCTTTTGGTACAATACCACGGCGAACGTTTTTGATATTAAACTAAAAAAGGAATACGACCCTTGGAATAACAAGGAAGATTATTTAATCGAGGACATTTTACAGCGCAACTTCCAGAGTGGGCGTTTAGAACGACAGCAACCTGCGCTAGATATCAATTTTTTAGATCTGACCGATAAATGGATTTACGGAAAAACTAAAGCGCCTTAAGTATGAGGGTTCAAACAGCTTTTGAAGAAAAACTGAACACTGCAAGTCATGCCATTGGTGCTATTTTTGGAATTGTTGCACTGATACTTCTGGTTGTTTTTGAAACCAAGAAAACGGCATATAGCCTGGGAAGTGTCATTATTTATGGTGTTTCAATAATCGTACTTTTTATGGCCTCTACGCTATACCATGCTGTTAGAAACGAGTCTAAAAAACATTATTTCAGAATTATAGATCATGTAAGCATTTATTTATTGATTGCCGGCACGTATACCCCTGTACTTCTTATTACCTTAGAACAAAGTTTAGGCTGGCCCCTGTTTTATGTGGTTTGGGGCATTGCGGCATTTGGCATTGTTCTTAAATTATTTTTTACAGGAAAGTTTGAGGTGTTCTCAACCTTGCTCTATTTAGCTATGGGTTGGTTAATTGTCTTTGATTTTACCAATTTATCCAACCTCATGCACAGTAATGGTATTTTGTTGTTATTTGCTGGCGGATTAGCTTATACAGTTGGCATTATCTTTTATGCTGTTGAAAAAATACCATACAATCATGTTATTTGGCATCTTTTTGTTTTGGCTGGTGCTATATTTCATTTCTTTATGATATTTTTATATGTGATATGATTGCATTTTTAAAAGCCGCTACATCCGAACATTTTACGTCAGTTGAAATGTTAGCTGAAGCCATATGGCGAGAGCACTATACCTCCATTATTGGGAAACCCCAAGTGGATTATATGCTGAATAAGTTTCAGTCGGCTAAAACCATTAAACAACAGGTTTTAGAAGGGTATCACTATTATATTTTAATGTTTGATAACAAAGCGGTTGGTTACATAGCGATTAAGAAAGAAGATCAAGATTTATTTCTAAGTAAAATTTACCTATTAAAATCTCAACGCGGTAAAGGTTTTGGTAAAAGTGCCATAGTATTTATTGAAAACAAAGCCAACGAATGGGGCTGTAATAGCATTTCGCTTACTGTAAATAAAGGCAATACCAACTCTATCAAGGCTTATGAAAACTTAGGTTTTAAACATTTAGGGGCGATTGTAATTGATATCGGTAATGGATTTGTGATGGATGATTATAAAATGAAGAAGGTACTGCTATAAAAAGCCTTGCGTTATTAAGGGTAAAGCGAAAAATATATTATATTAAATGAGATTCTTTGCTGTAACTTAAATGATAACTAGCTCCTAGCCTCAAAAATCTTTAAATGAATAAAAGTTGCCATTTTTCGGGCGCGCCGTTTAGCGTTTTCAGCATAATCGCCTTCAAAATGTTCGTTTATAGTTTCAAACCATAAATTGAGCCAAATACCAAAATGCATTTCAGAAATACTATGGTTAAAGGCCTTATCAATGTTTACATGCGCCTGCAGTGGATCTCCAGAATAACGAGTTTTTAAAAACAAGTTCGATTCCCAAAACGTTGTGAGTACTTCCAAGTGCGCATCCCAATCCTTAATAGTTTCATTAAAAAAAGGTCCTAAAATTTCATTTTTCCTCACCTTATTGTAGAAAGCACACACTAAAAGATGTACGTCTTCCCTGGTTTTCAAATCGCGTTTTGTCATATTTCAAAAGTATAGTTTTAAATCGTATCAGGTCATCAAAAAAACATAAAACATAAACTGTAAATCGTAATTCTTGCTTATTTTAGCATTATGATTTCAGTAACACTTATAGGTGCTGGCAATGTTGCTACACATTTATTTAAAGCTTTTAATAAGTCTAATCAAATATTTGTAAAACAATGGTTTAACCGGGGTATTGATTCTATATCTCAATACCAAAACCTAGTAAGCATTACTGATGATTTAAATACTTTAGAAGATGCCGATGTGTATATTATTGCCGTTAGCGATAATGCCATTGCAAACCTATCCAAAGTCTTACCTTTTAAAAACAAGTTAGTAGTGCATACCTCCGGCAGCCTTAACATTCATAGTTTAGATAAGAAACACAAACGCGGTGTATTTTATCCTTTACAGTCTTTTAGCAAAACCGCAGAACTTAACTTTAAAGATGTGCCCATTTGTATTGAAACTATAGATAAGAGCGATTATCAAATCCTAAAAAATATCGCCAAAAGTATTGGTAGTCCTGTTAAAAAAGTAAATAGCGACCAGCGCAGAGTATTGCATTTGGCAGCAGTTTTTGTTAATAATTTTACAAATCAACTATACAGAATTGGGCATGAGATTACAGAATCGGAAGCTGCGGAATTTGATTTGTTAAAACCACTAATTTTAGAAACCGCAAAAAAAGTTCAAGAGATTTCCCCTTATATGGCGCAAACAGGGCCTGCAAAACGCAACGATACCAAGACCATTGCAGCACATTTAAAACTTTTAAATAAAAAGCAACATAAGGATATTTATAAATTATTAACCAAGTCTATTCAAGACACCCATGGCACATCAACACGATAGTGCAACAAAAAACAACTTATGGAAGACAAAAGCTACAAAGAATACTTACACCAAATTACCACCTTCGTTTTTGATGTGGATGGTGTGCTTACCGATGGTACAGTGCACATAACCTCTTCTGGTGAGATGTTGCGCACCATGAATATAAAAGACGGTTACGCCCTTAAAACTGCGGTTGATAAGGGTTATAATATTTGCATTATTTCTGGGGGTACAAATGAAGGGGTGCGCCTACGTTTAGAAGGTTTAGGCATTACCGATATTTATTTGGGTGCGCACCATAAAATTGAGCAGTTGGATGATTATTTTTCTAAAAAGAATGTAACATCGGAACAGGTGCTTTACATGGGCGACGATATTCCGGATTATCCCGTAATGAAAAGTATTGGTCTCCCCTGCTGTCCGCAAGATGCGGTGCCAGAAATTAAGGCCATAGCCAAATATGTATCTCACAAAAACGGAGGTAATGGCGCTGTTCGCGATGTCATTGAACAAGTATTGAAAGTTCAAGGAAAGTGGAGTGGCAATTTTAATGCGAAATATGATTGAGTTCAGTAATCGTGTGCAGTAGCAGTAGGTAGTAACGCAATTCAATATTTTATTTTTGAAATTTAGTTTTTGGAATTTATTTAACCTTATGCGATGGAAAAACCTATTGATGATTGCTCTTGTGCAATTGTTAATTAAGTACGCGCTACTTGAGCCTTTTGGAGTGCACACTGCTTTAGATGGGTTTGAAATTACTTTATTAATTCTCGCTACTATTTGTATTGCCGCAGCAGGTAATATTATTAACGATATTTATGATATTGAAACCGATGCTATCAACAAACCAAACAAGCTCATTATAGGGGAAGCCATTTCAGAAAAAACAGCATATAACCTATTTATCGCTTTTAATGTTATTGGGGTTTTAATTGGCTTTTACCTGTCGTATCGTATTGGCAAAAGTCCGTTTTTTACCATTTTTGTTGTGGTTTCGGCATTGCTTTATATTTATGCGTCCTATTTAAAAGGCATTTTACTTATTGGAAATATTACGATTTCTGCCTTAGTGGCCTCAAGCATCCTAATAGTTGGGTTGTTTGAACTTACCCCTAACCTCACCGAAATCAATAGAGACATTCAGCTTACATTTTTTAAAATTATTTTGGATTACGCCATTTTTGCATTTATGATGACACTGCTAAGGGAAATTACAAAAGATATTGAGGATACGGATGGCGATTACAAAGCAGCACTAAACACCTTGCCTATTGCGATTGGAAGGGAGCGTAGCAAAAACCTGCTTATAGTTTTAAATATCATACCGCTATTTGTTATTACACATTATACGGTTACGCAATTGTACAAGCACCAAATCATGCTAATTTACTTTTTAGTATTGGTTATTGCACCGCTTATCTATGCTATTATTACATTGGTTAACGCCACATCAAAAGCGCATTTTCATCATATTTCATCGCTGTATAAATGGATTATGCTATTCGGAATGCTTTCTTTACTTTTATACAAGTTTGTTATACTCAATTAATGCTCAAAGAAAAACTCAAACATCATCATATTATTTTAGCGTCTCAATCTCCGAGACGTCAGGCTTTTTTTAAAGATTTAGATGTTGCTTTTGAGATACGATTGAAACCCGTAGAAGAAGAATATCCCGCACGTTTAACCCATTTTGAAATAAGTAATTATTTAGCACAGCTCAAGGCGTTACCGTTTAAAAATGAACTACAGCCCAACGATATACTTATTACGAGCGATACCATTGTTTGGCATCAAGATAAAGCCTTAGGGAAACCTCGAAATGAAGACGAAGCGTTTTCAATTTTAAAATCCTTGAGCAATGCCACTCATGAAGTAATTACATCGGTGTGCTTTACAACGCCACAGTACGAAAAAACACTGCATGATATTACCAAAGTAACGTTTAAACGGCTTACGGATGAAGAAATTGAGTATTACATCAGCACTTGTGAACCCTTTGATAAAGCTGGTGCGTATGGTATACAAGATTGGATTGGGCAAATAGGCGTTACCAAAATAGAAGGCTCGTATTTTAACGTTATGGGGCTTCCTGTTCACCTTGTTTACAAAACGTTAAATACCATTGCGGACCTTTAGCTAGTTTGTAATTTTACAAAAAATAGACTCTTATGAAAAAGATTGCTGTATTAGGCACAATTACGTGCGTACTTATCTCTGCGCTAGCCACACTTCAAAGTTGTAAAAAAGTTAAAAAAACCGACCATCTCTTAGCTTCAAATAGCACACAACAACATACAAAAGTAGCGGAACCCTTATCTCAGGAATTTAAAGATTATTGGTATGCAGGCGAAGCGGAAATTTCATCCTATACATTAGAACAGGCACGCTATGGTGAAATGCGAGACGGAAAAGCAGTTTTAATTTATGTTACCGAGGATTTTCTTCCAGACGTTCAGGTAAAGGCAAATAACCAGAATGCTACAAACATTCCTGTATTAAAACTTAATGCCACCAAAAAATTTAATACCGGCATTTACCCCTATTCTATAATGCAAAGTACGTTCTATCCGGTTGCTAATAATCAGCATGCTTTAAAACTATCAAGTTCTATTCAGGAATGGTGCGGGCAGATATATGCACAACTGAACAACAGGGAGCAATTCAATATTATGTCGCATTCATATTTTGAAGGGGAAGCCGATAAAAACTTCAAACTTGAAAAAACCATATTGGAGAACGAATTATGGACCCAGTTACGCATTAATCCTAAATCGCTACCTACTGGAGATATAAGCATTATACCATCGTTTGAGTATTTACGGATGAAACATAAAACCATTAAACCTTATATTGCCAGCGCAACACTAACGAATAATAGTTATGCCTTAACTTACGGAAGTTTGGGCAGAACTTTAATTATTAATTTTAATCCTACATTCCCTTATGAGGTTTTGGGATGGAAAGAAACATTTAAGAGTGGCCCTAAAACCATGACGACTACGGCGAGTAAATTAAAAACCCTAAAATCTCCTTATTGGCAAAAAAATGATAATGCTAGTGAAGTTTTAAGAGATACATTACAATTAAACTAATTTGCGTGTATCTTTGTATCATATTTACCCTTAATTATGATTATTAAATTTTTTGAAACGTACCAGACGCAATTTATAAAAACTGGTATTGTAATCGTTGTTTTACTTATTATTGGTTTACTAACCAATACGCTTATACAACAAATAGGCAGAAAAAGCGGTATAAACGATGCTAGAATACGGTTAATGCGCAGGTATGTGAGTGTATCGTTACTTATTATTGGTGTTTTAATTGAGTGTTTTGTATTTGGTGCACAATTCCAGGACATAGCCGTTATATTTTCCTCTGTTTTTGCCATTCTAGGTATTGCGCTTTTTGCTATTTGGTCTATTTTAAGTAACGTAACCTCTGGCATTATTATGTTCTTTAATTTCCCTTATAAAGTAGGCGATAAAATTGCTATTCACGACAAGGATTTTCCTGTAACAGCCATAATTGAAGATATTAGGGCTTTTCAACTCCATTTAAGATTAGAAAACGGAGATTTGGTTACTTATCCTAATAACCTCATGCTCCAAAAAGCAGTAACATTGGTTGAAAAAGATGCCATTGAAAGTGAAAACACTGACGACGATGGTGCAGATGCTGTTTAAATTTGTTTATCTTTAGACTAACCATTGTAAAATGCCAAGAAAAAGAATCTATAGGTCTAAAAAAAAGCTAGGACAAATCCCGGGGAGTGTAGTTTATACTGGAGAACGTTCTAAATCTAAACTGGTTCTTGAGGCTTTTGATTATACCAAAGAAAATTGCACCGAAAAAGAACTTCAAAGTATTGAGGAAAGCTTTGAGTTCGTGCATTCAGATTCTGTTACATGGTTAAATATAAACGGTCTCAATTATGTAAATGATATTGAAAAACTTGGGACCAACTACAATATTCACCCACTAGTAATGGAAGATATTGTGAATATCGCCCAACGTCCAAAAATAGATGAGTATGATGACTATCTATTCGTTGTACTAAAAATGCTGTATTATGATGAATTTAAAACTATAGTATCGGAGCAAGTAAGCTTTATTTTAGGTAAAAATTACGTGCTAACGTTTCAAGAAGCAGAAGGTGATGTGTTTGATGCCATTAGAGATCGTATTCGTCATGCCAAAGGGCGTGTACGAACTATGGATGCCGACTATTTGTTATATACCCTTATTGATGCAATAGTTGATCATTATTTTGGCGTAATAGAAGTACTTGGGGATAAAATTGAGGATTTTGAAACTAAAATCTTCTCGGGCCAAATTGAAGAAGATGCCAGTAGAAGCATTCAAGAGTTAAAACGAGAAATACTTAGAGTGCGTCGCGCCATATTTCCATTACGGGAGGTGCTTAACCGTATAGAAAAAAATGAAAGCAACCTCATACATGCCAAAACACTTACTTACTTTAGGGATATCTATGACCATCTTATTCAAGTCTCAGAAAATATTGATATTTATCGTGAAATGATTTGGAGTTTAATGGATATGTATATGACCACTATTAGCAATAAAATGAACGAAGTAATGAAGGTGCTTACCATTATGGCCTCTATTTTTATTCCGCTCACTTTTATCGCAGGTATTTATGGCATGAATTTTCAGTATATGCCAGAATTACAATCTAAATATGGGTACTTTGTTGTGTGGGGCGTTATGGTTCTTATTTTTCTTGGGCTACTCTATTATTTTAAACGCAAAAAGTGGTTGTAAGTTTTTTATACAGCCAAACATCACTTTTATTAGCTTTAAATTAATTTCGCAGCAAAAGTTTTAAGGATGCCTATATCCCTAATAACTTAAATTAAAGGGTATCTAGCGGGCTAATAACTTTATGAAGTGCTTGGGTGGTTACCTTTGTATATACCTGCGTTGTTTTTATAGAATTATGCCCTAACAATTCTTGTATAAAACGCATATCGGCACCAGATTCCAACAAATGGGTTGCATAAGAGTGGCGTAAACCATGTATGCCTATATCTTTTTTAATTCTTGCTTTCTTCATGGCTGTTTTAAAAACTTGTTGCACACTAGATTTTGCATAGGCTCCGCCATATTGCCCTTCTAAAAGAAATACTTTTGGTTTATAAGAAATGTAATATTCCCTAAGGTCTTTAAGCAAACTTTTAGGTAAGGGCACGTAACGATCTTTTTTGCCCTTTGCCCCTCTTACATGCACTAGCATGCGTTTGCTATCTATATCCTTAATTTTTAAGTTTACAACCTCAGATACCCGAAGTCCCATGCCATAAGATAGCTTTAAGGCAATTTTATGCTTAAGGTTTGATGTAACAAGGAGTATTTTTTTTACTTCATATTTACTTAACATTTTAGGCAAGGTAATAGGTTTCTTGGGTCTGGGAATATCAAAGAACATTTTAGGGCGGTGCAATACTTGCTCAAAGTAAAATTTTATAGCGTTAATTTTCCCATTAAGCTTTCTCTCACTCATTTTTTCCACCTTTACACAATATAAAAAGTAATCCTTAAGGCGTTTAGGCGATAAATCATCTACAAAAAAGTCTCCTAACAAACTTAAGAGATGCAGAAACTCGCTCATATACATGCGCTTTGTGTTGCTGCTATATTTTTTAAGTGTAAGTTGTTTGTGCAGATTGCCATAAGCTTCCTTGTTTATAGGATGAATTATAGAAATTTTTTCTAACATTCTATCTTGTGCCTCTAATTTAAGCGCCGTTCTCACCGAAGGTAAATCTGGTAAGTACCAAGATTTTTTAGTGTTACTCCATCTTGCGGAAGGAAATTTTTTTCGTAGGTCGTTTTTTAAACGCTCGTTAAAATCAAACTTTATTAAGATTATTTTTTTCTGGCGAAGCACATTAGGCTCAAAAGTATAATTCTGTAAAACCATACGGGTATTTTATATATCAAACCATGCAAAAATAACAAATTTGATATACAAAATGCATGACTGTTGAAAACTTGTAGTACAGCATGTACAGCTAGATTAGAATAATTTGCACAAATTTTCTATCTTCGTATTAACTGTATATATATACGAGTTGTAAACAATGCTGACCAAACCAAAAACCAATGAATGAATTTTACGTTTTAGATGTTGAAACAGCCAATGCGGACTATTCAAGTATTTGTCAAATCGGACTTGCCAAATTCGAAAACGGAGAGCTAACCGAAAAATGGGAATCGCTGATTGACCCAGACGATTACTTCGACGGAATGAACATTTCAATTCACGGAATTACAGAAGAAATGGTTCAAGGCTCACCGACTTTTGACCAAGTTTATCCGAAATTAAAAGAGGTTCTGGAAAATAAAGTAGTCGGACATCATATGCCATTTGACAGAATTGCAATCAATCGTGCGTGCGAACTTTACGAATTGGATTTAATAGAAACTAATTGGCTTGATTCAGCAAAAATCGTGAGACGGACTTGGGAAGAGTTTGCTTACTCTGGTTATGGACTTGCCAATGTTGCTGACCATTTAGGAATTGAATTTGAACATCATAATGCCCTCGAAGATGCAATTGCAACTGGAAAAGTAATGCTTCAAGCATTCGACAAAAGCGAAATGAATTTAACGGATTGGATTTCGAGAGTAAGAAAACCCATTAATATTTACGCAAGCGGTTCCACAAGTATAAAATTAGACGGAAATCCTAATGGACCTCTTTACGGAGAAAATATTGTTTTTACTGGAGCTTTATCAATGCCAAGAACAGAAGCAGGAAAATTAGCATCTGAATTAGGCTGTAATGTTGGAAATTCCGTGAGTAAAAAAACAACAATGCTTGTAGTTGGAATTCAGGACACAACAAAACTCGCAGGTTATTCCAAAAGTTCAAAACACCGAAAAGCTGAAGAACTAATTGAAAAAGGAACTGACATTAGAATATTATCCGAGAAAGATTTTATAGCAATTACAAATGACTAAAAAAGCACAGTTTACAACAACGTGTATAGCTCATTGCGGCTGAATTCCTAATCGGAATTCATTGCAATTTGCTATCTTTCGGTTACGGCGGAAAATCATAGCTGATTTTCCGCAACGAGCCATACACAAAACCGTTGTGCTTCATTATCAGAAACCGCTAACCAATGATAAAATTCTTTAGAAAAATTAGACAAAAAATGCTGACTGAAAACAAATTCAGTAAGTACTTGATTTATGCAATCGGAGAAATTATCCTTGTTGTTATTGGGATTTTAATTGCGCTTCAAGTAAATAATCAAAATCAAGTCAGAAATGAAAAACAAGCACTCAAAAATTATTTAGATAAAATTGCTAAAAATGTAGAAAGTGATTTAAAAGTTAGTGAGCTTATGATTAAAACACGAACTGAACAATCACAATTGTGTGCTAATGCAACAGAATTGATTTCAAATAAAAACTGGAATGACCAAAAAGCCATAACCTCTGCTGTATTTGTTATGATTATTGAGCAACCCTTGAATTATAATCGTAGTGGATTTGAATCGTTAAAGAATTCTGGTTATTTACAACATCTTGACAATCCAAAAGTTGAAGAACTGATTTACAATTATTACAATGCAGTAGATAAAGTTATATTTGAGGAAACAAGTCTACAAGTTTGGGCAAATGATTTGGATTTAGAATTACACAAAAGTGGCTTCTTTTCAGAATGGATTGAACTTGAAAAAAGGCCAAATCAAAAACTTAATGAAGTTGTTGGGAATTATACAGATGAACTTTGTGAGCATAAAGGAAATGATATTGTATTGTCCCTTTTATATAGAGGTTTCTTATTTACTGCCGACTTGACAAGTTTCTATAAAGAACAAGTAACTTTTGGAAATGAATTATTATTAGCAATAGAGAATTACGATAAAAAATAACGAAAGCACAACAACGTGTATAATTCATTGCTAGTTATAGCCTACTTACGAAAGTCCTCGCGGACTTTCTATCTGTGATTTATTTGCTAAATTTAGTGCTTAAACCACGCAACGAAATCATACACAAAACCGTTGGCGTTAATGTTGCAACGCGTCGTAGCAGTACGCAAACAATGCTCTCAATGGACCCTTTAAAATCAGTTTCCAACAACGCGGACAAAAAGCCTAACGAATTTTCATCAACACGAATCCAGACCCAAATAAACAGCACGCAACGGACATCACGCTTGCCCGCAAAATTCGGGTGAACTATAATTGGGCTAGGCACGCCGGCTCTACTCCTGTGCCGACTGATGCGTAGAAATGAGTCCGTCGCAATAGCAGATCCAAAGCAGATCGTAGATTAAAAACACTAACGCCAACAAAGAACTGAGTTAAAAAACAAGTATTATTGAGCTAATTTTGAAACAAAGTTCTCATCATAAGGCAATCCACTTTTTGCAATAGCAAAGGC
>NZ_FOFN01000004.1 GCF_900111025.1 Hyunsoonleella jejuensis | reverse complement strand
CTACAAGCGAATACCCAACAGGCTGCTCACAGGCGGTTACAGAACTTACACTTCCGAAGTAGGTATCGTTATCATTATCCACACCGATGTACCATGTTTGACCAGGGAACTCGTCGGCATCGTTATCATCACAATCCGGAGTAGCAGGCGCTACAAGCGAATACCCAACAGGCTGCTCACAAGCGGTTACCGAAGTTACACTTCCGAAGTAGGTATCAGAATCATTATCCACACCGATGTACCATGTTTGACCAGGGAACTCGTCGGCATCATTATCGTCACAATCGTCGATACCTGTACCCGACAGTTCACTTAAAAGGAATCCGTTAGTAGGCCTTTCACATGCCGTTAAGGATGAGGTGCCAAAGTCATCACCATCGGCATCAATATACCACGTTTGTCCTGGAAATTCATTGGCATCAGTATCATCGCAGTCTGTATTATTTGCTACAAACCCTACTGGTTGAGTTGCGGCTACTTGGCTCACATTTGGGTCTCCAAAACTATCCGAATCTGTATCTGCATACCACGTTGTAGATGACACTGCATTAGCGGTAAAATTTATCTCATCAAATGCTATATCACTTCTGAAAGATGTCCCAGTGATTCCTGTAAACCTCAATTGTATTACTTGTCCGTCATAGTCAGAAAGATCAATACTTTGAAGTCTCCAAGCTTGATTGTCTGCACTTTGTTGTTGTCCAGAAATTGGGTTTGAACCAGGATTTGTACCATTTGTAGTTATTTTACTATCTGGTATAGGAGAATAGCTGTTACCGTAATCAGTAGAGATATCAATTGACAAAGTCCCCATTTGGGCACCGTACATATAATAGTAGAAACTAAAGCTAGCATTTTGATAGCCAGATAGGTCAAAACATGGACTAATTAGATATGCTGTTGCATTTTGACCGATATTTTCTGGTGCTGAACCACTTACATTGGAGGCATCTACAAAAACATACTCCTGTCCACTAGTGTAATCATCGCTTGGACCAGTATTACCTGATAATGTTGAACCTGCTCTTCTCGTCCAGTTGCCATCATCACCATTATCTTGAGTCCAATCACCAAATCCTGAATTGAAGTTTTCATTGTATGGGAAACTAGATATTGTTGTTCCCGTGCAAACAGGTAAAGTAACCTCAAAAGATTCAGTAACATTATTTGCAGCTATGTAACTAGCGTTTCCTGCTTGACTTGCTTGAACTATTACCGTACCAGTGCTACCAGTTAAGGAAATCGTGTTACCAGTTATAGTTGCTGGACCAGACAAAATGGAATATGTTACGGGCAATCCAGAACTAGCAGTAGCATTTATTGTAAAGTCTGGACTTATGGTTAATTGGCCATCTATTGGAGTAAAGGTTATAGACTGGGGAATATTGTCATTAAGGCTAATAACCTTAAAGTCATCAAAATAAAACCCATCAAAAGTGGTTGTTAGATCATCTTCTCTATTACTAGAATCACTTTTTAATCTAAACCTAATCTCTACATCACTTTGTCCAAGAAAAGCAGTATTATTAGTAGCATTTATAAATATCTCTTCCATTACCCATTTATCCATGGAGTCACCATCATAAACAGTTTCTCCATTGCCGGATTGGTGTGTTCCAGTAGTTTTTGTTAAATGAAAATTAGTTAGCGAGGTCGCTGCTGGTTTATTATATCTTCCACAAAGTGGAATCCAACCAGTTGCGGCGTTATCAGATTTTGCTTCTAGCTGTACTAAATCATAATTTCTTTCTAGGTCCCATTTTGCGTAAAACTGAATTAATACTGCTGTAGATAATGATAAGTCTAACTCAGTATTAGATGCTCCTGATCCAAGCGTTAAAATATTTTCTTCGTTGTTTCCGTAAGAACCAGAAGGGGTATCTGTAATCGATGTAGAGCCAATAAAAGCATCAGTACTTGTTCCCCAATTTGTATTACCGGTAGAATTCCAATTGGATATATTATCTGCATCTTGAAAAATTACAGTAGGCTGATAATACTTAATAAAATTTGCTCTATAAATTATAAAATCATCATTACTTAATGTAACTTGAAATTCTATTTGATCATTAGGTTGAATGCCTGGATTTAAACTGAAAGGTACACTTAGATTACGTTGCTCTAATTTTGACCATCCTGATTGTACAGATGGTGAAGTCATTGATGTGATGTTTGAAGAAACAGGCGTTACAGATAATGTTATATCATCATATGTTTTTCCCAAGTATTCAACGCCAAAATTTAAATTTCCTGATGTGGTATTAATACTGCTGGCATTTAAATCATGAAGTTTGGCGAATTTCCCAGAATATAATACTGAAAGGTAATTCATTCTCATTGCCCGTCTTGCTATATCAACAATTAAGGTAGTAGTTGGCCAAAAATCATCACCGTTTTCTGGAGCGAATGCCAAAACGTCCATGCCAGAACCAGAATTTGTTTGTCCCCCTGAAGTTACAGCGGGTCCACCAAGCATCCAATCGTTTACATCTCCATTTGCTTCGTAAAGTGTATTTGGAGCAGACCCATAAATATATCTATTATAATGGGTTAAATCATGACAAATTTTAGCATATTCGTCTTCTCTTCCAGAATCTGCTGCTGTGGATTCACCATTATAAGAGGACGTTACAATTGAATTTAAACCACCATGATGATTAACTGCAACTTTTATATTGTGGCTAGTAATAAATTCTTGAACAATTTGAGTTTCAGGTTCAGAACCTGCGGAAGGACCCCTATATGTATTGCTGCTTGGACTAGGAGATGATCCAGAATCATCCCAACCCCAATAGTAATTAAAGTTTCTGTTCAAATCTACACCACGAACATTATTTAATGAATTTGTTGTACCGTTATCGGCAACACCAGGTCTCAAGTTTTTACGTTGTAATCCTCCACCTGAAGGAGCTATTACTTCATTCCATCGATACCCATCAGGATTACTAATAGGTATTATGTAAATTTCATGGTTATCAACAAGGTTTTTTATAAAAGGATCAGTATTATAGTTCTCAAGTATGTACCACATGAAATAGAAAGTATTCATAACACTGCTTATCTCTCGAGCATGCATAGCGCCCGTAATTAGTGTTTCTGGTTCATCACTTCCGTTCCCATCTTTCTCTAAATCTGGGAAATCTGAAATTTTTACATAATATATTGGTTGTCCTGCCCAGGTTGTACCTCCTGTTGTATTTCCATGAGTTTTAGTATTTGATGTAGAAGCATCCGTTCTCACAGAAATAAGATTTGGGTACATACTACGCATTAAATCTAGTTCTGCATAAGCTTCACTCAACGTGAATGCACCTCCCATACTACCTAACTTGAAATTTGTAGGAGCAGACCAATCTATTTCGCTACATTCATCATGTTGTGCAGGATTATTAATAGGTGCATTTTTTAAACTTAAAGTTTTGTTTGCACTTCGTTTAGCCCTATTAAGCCTAGTGATATCTTGTTCTCGTCTTAAAGCAGTTTTGGCTAATGGTAGTTCAGCTTCAAATTTTTGTTTATAGTAACCTGTTAAGTCATCTATTAAAACATTATAAGTAATACCATTGTTATCTAAAAGTAACAATTCTGCATAACTTAATTCCATTTGCAAGGTATTGTTAACGAATTTAGGGCCACATGATAAGTCTATTCCAGCGTTTTGGATGTTCTGTAACGTTAAAGTTGAGGGATTTGAAATGGCAATTCGCTTTGGAGTTTGAGTTTTAACTTGCGAATAACCATAGCTGAATAATAAATTGAAAATAACAAGTATTCCAATTTTTTTGTAGGTAGTTTTGTTCATTAGAGTTGGGAGTTAATGAATTAGAGGGCTAATATAGAATTTTAGAAATAAAAACTCCATGAAAAGCAAAAAAAATCGATGAAATGCAATATAAAAATGTTTTTAGCGGTAGAAATAAGTATAGTATAATTACTAATTTTATATACTAAATATCAGGGTTTTAATGGTATTTTATAAATGGAATTTCTATATGGTTGCTGTTTTAGACTAAAAAACCTATGCATGTCATTGTGGTACTAAAAGCTTTACAGGTTAAAAAATTAGTAGCTGTTGTTTGGATTTTATAGATATTTGAGCTCTTATATTAAGAAGGCAATTAAACGGCAAACAGTATATACGCCTACATCCCGTTGATGTGGCTAGAGCGTCTAAATAATAAACCATGGTATTTATAAAAAAAGAAGACATAAGTATTTTATGGTAGGTACTCTTTTTCAATTCATTTTATACCCGTCCTAACTTAAGGAGATACAATTTTATTACAGCAGCTGCTAGAAGGATACACTTAAGACTTGGCTCTTGTAAATAAGTTATTAATGGCCCTCAGATTTTATTCATTATTATGGTATAATATAATATTAACTATTTTAAAGCTTTGTATTTGAACTATTTGTTATTTCAGTTGCATTACTTCTTAATGTTAGTTTTTATAATTAAACATAAAAATATAAGACTTTATATACGTTATGAGTGCATTTCTTAAGCTAGTCACCAATGGTCTTTGTTTTATTGTTCTTCATTAGAGTAAAACATAACCATAACCTTCTTTGTGCTGTTGGCTTATTCAAGAATTACAACAATTATAAAAATTAACATTGTTGTTAAGAAAAAAATTATATATTTGGAAAACCAAATTGGTAAACCAGTTTGGAAAACCAAATAAAAGTATTACAATTTAACTTAAACTAAGTATTAATTAAAATTAAACTAATGAAAAAAACAAATCAATTAAGAAGAGCATGTTTCTTAATATTGAGTTTTTGTTTTGTGCTAATTGTTGGCGCTCAAGAAAAAACAATATCAGGAACAGTAACGTCTCAATCCGATGGATCGGTATTACCGGGGGTTAATGTTATTGTTAAAGGAACTAGCATAGGGACGTCAACAGATTTTGATGGTAATTATACCATTGATGTTAATGGAGATAACGTGGTTCTAGTTTTTAGTTACGTTGGATATTCCACGTTCGAAGCAACCGTTGGTAGTTCAAACAGACTAGATGTACAATTAAAAGAAGACTTAGCAGCTTTAGAAGAAGTTGTGGTAGTAGGTTATGGTGCTCGTAGAAAAAGTGATGTAACAGGGTCTGTTTCTTCCGTGAAATCAGATGAATTAACAGCCTTTCCTGTATTAGATGCTGAACAAGCGCTGCAAGGTCGAGCAGCAGGTGTAAATGTACAATCGAATAATGGTGGTGAGCCAGGTGCTCCTATTAGTATTTCTATTCGGGGTAACACCTCCATTAACGCCAGTAGTTCGCCTCTAATTGTTGTAGACGGTTTTGTTGGTGCTAATATGCCCCAAGCAGGTGATATTGAATCTTTACAGGTTTTAAAAGATGCATCTGCAACGGCTATTTATGGTTCACGAGGTTCAAATGGTGTTATTTTGGTAACTACCAAAAAGGGTAGATCTGGTAAGTTAAATGTAGAATTCAATTCTACCTACGCTATTCAAAATACTTCGAATAGTTTAGATTTATTAAATGCCAACGATTTTGCAGATTATCAAAATCAGATAAGAGCAAATCAGGGTAATACCACTCCTTACCCTCAAGGAACTGCGAATACAGATTGGCAAGATGAAATATACAGATCAGGCAATACTTCAAATAATCAGCTTTCTTTTTCAGGAGGTTCGGAAAAAGTAAATTATTATGCTTCTGGTACTTATTTTACGCAAGATGGTATTCTGGTTAATTCTGGTTATGAAAGGGTAGCATTCTTATCAAACATAGATGCACAAGTAACCGATAAATTAAAGCTAGGACTTAATTTAGTAGGTTCTATAAATAAAAAGAATGGAGTGGCTACACAATCAACCGGTGCTGATGGTGTTGGTGCAGGTGGAGATGATGTAGTGTCTTTAGCAATGCGTTTTGCACCAGATAAAGGTATCTATAATGCAGATGGAAGCTTTTCAATAAACGATGGTATAGGTGATCCTGTTGACAACCCATGGGCTGTTGCAACTCAAAGAGATGATGATACTGAAACAGAGAGATTCAGAGCTAATTTTTATGCGAATTATGAAATTATTGAAGGACTTACGTTTAAAACAACCTTTGGTTTAAGTACTGATAATGATTTTAGAGGGCTTTATTTACCTCGTACTTTGCAGATTACAGCTGGCGGTGTTGGCGGTAGAGCAATTATGACAGAAGATAAAACTAAAACTCTCTTGAGTGAAAATTACCTAACATATAATAAAGAAATAGGAAAAGGCAACTTAACGTTATTGGCTGGTTACTCATATCAAAAAACAACTAATAAAGGATTTTATAGTGAAGGTACAGGAACCATTTCAGATTCTTTCTCCTATTACGGTTTATGGACTGCTACAAATTTATTAAACGGAGGATCGGGTGATATTTATATTAATGAAACAGAAATTCAATCTCAGTTTGGAAGGATAAACTATGATTGGAATGATAAATATTTACTTACTGCCACAGTAAGACGAGATGGTGCTTCCAACTTTGCTGAAAATGAAAAATACGCTATTTTCCCATCAGCAGCTTTAGGATGGAAAATATCTAATGAAGATTTTTTAAATGATAACGAAACTATTTCTAACTTAAAATTAAGATTAAGTTATGGTGTTACTGGTAACCCATCAATCGGCGCATACCAATCTTTAGCAAGTTTGGCAAGTATTTATGCGTCTAACAATGGTTCAACAGTAGCTGCAGTTACACCAAACCAACCTGCTAACCCAGATTTAAAATGGGAGTCGTCCTACCAAACAAATGTTGGTGTAGATTTAGGTTTGCTCAATAATAAAATATCACTTTCATTAGATTACTATAACATCGATACAGAAGATTTAATCATGATAGATAGAGGTTTACCTTGGTATTTAGGCTTCTATAATGATCAAATATTAAAAAATGTGGGTGAAATTAACAACAAAGGATTTGAAATTTCTTTGAATACAAGAAATATTACTACCGATGATTTTAGTTGGACTACCGATGCAGTTTTCGCTAGAAATAAAAACTCAGTGGAAAAATTAATTAACGGGGATGATTATTTTCAAAATGGTGCTCCAAGTTATTTTAGTGTTGGAAATAATGTTATCTTAAGAGAGGGTGAAGAAGTAGGTCAATTTTTTGGATTTGATTATGCAGGTGTATATCAAGGAGGTACTTTACCAGAAGGTACAGCTACCATAGCTGGTGGAGTGGCTGGTGATCCATTGTTTTTAGATTTAGATGATAGTGGTGATATTACAAATGATGATAGACAAATCATCGGTAACCCTAACCCAGATTTTACATGGGGTATCACAAACAGCTTTAGATACAAGAACTTTGATGCTAATATCTTTTTCCAAGGCTCTCAAGGTGGAGAAATTTTTAACATGACCAATGTACAGTTAACCAATGGTGATGCTAATACTACTTATGATTATTTTAACAATGCCTGGACACCTTCAAATACCGACACGAACCAACCTCGCGTAGGAAATAATAGTTTTAGAGAAATTTCTTCTCGTTTTGTAGAAGACGGTAGCTATATTAGATTAAAAAATATAGCGGTAGGTTATAACTTCCCTTCAGAAGCTATTGAAAAGTTGGGTATTGAAAGACTAAGATTATCAGTCAGTGCCCAAAATTTATTGACAATAACAAATTATTCTGGTTTAGATCCTGAAGTTAATTATTTTGGTTCTGCTGGTAATAATAACACAGCGCGTAACACCGTTAGAGGATTTGATTTTGGAAATTACCCAACAGTTAAGTCGGTGAATTTTAGTTTAAATGTTATATTCTAAAAAAAAAATTTAAAAAAAGAAATTATGAATACACACAAAATTTTATTGTTATTGATAGGATTATCAATAATGGGATGTTCGGATTTGGAAGAAGAGCCTGTAGGCTTATTATCTCCAGAAGGATTCTTTTCAACTCCAGAAGATATACAGTTAGCTGTAAATGCCTCTTTTACTCATGCAATTAACGAAGAGATTTGGGGAAGAAAACTATCTGTGGCGCTAATGCTGCGTTCTGATATGGTTAATCTTAATTCTACTCAAACAAGAAGGGTAGAGATGAACATGCATACCATAACAGGTGATAACGAAATGGTATTTGATCCTTGGACAAGAATTTATCTGGGAATTGCAGCCGCTAATAACGCTATTGCTGGAGCAGAACAAGTATCTGCAGCTGAAGATGTTAAAAATCCAATAACTGCACAGGCATATTTTGCAAGAGCGTTTTATTACTTTCATTTAGTAAGATTATTTGGTGATGTTCCTTACATAGATGCTCCTGTTGATGATATTACAGCAGCAACAAACATAAGTAATACTCCTGAAGCTGAAGTTTATGAAAAAATTATTGCCGATTTAGAATATGCTGAACAATGGTTAACAAATACGGTAGCTACTAGGGCAACGCCTTCCAAGGCTGCTGCAAAATCATATCTAGCATTAGTTTATTTAACAATGGCAGGAAATACTCCAGGTAGCCCATATTGGCAAATGGCTTATGATAAAGCTAAAGAAGTAATTACCAACAAGGGGACTTATGATGTAGATTTAGATCCTGATTTTCAAACGTTATTTAATGCTGATAAAATAGATGCGTCTAAAGAGCCTATCTTCGTATTAGATTATAACAATAACGAAGCTCCTGATAACGCGTACGACCAAATAGCACCAATGACAGGTATTAGAGGTGACAATGATGGCGCAGGCGGAGGATGGTCGGTTTCAACGCCAACTCTAGCAGTATACAATTCTTTTGATCCAGACGATTATAGAAGACGTGTTAGTTTCCAAACAGAAGCTTTAATTGCTGGATCAACTGTAGACTATACTAGTTTTACAAACAGTGGCCACGAACATGCAGTGAATGCACCGTATATAGCTAAATATTTGCGTTTTCCCGGGGCTTTCGCTAGAGGAAATAAAAGAGCAACAAGTCATAATTACTCAATGATACGTTATGCAGAGGTGTTGCTAATTGCAGCTGAAGCAGGTGTAGAAATTGGTGCTGCAGACGCTTTAGATTTTCTAAATGAAGTTAGAGGAAGAGCGCGTAATGGAGGGCAGACTACTAATGGAGGATATGTTCCAGAAACAGTTCCACCTAGTGCAGTTCCTGCAGATCTTGCCTTAATAACGGTTGCTGATGTAATAGAAGAGCGTAGAATAGAACTAGCTTTTGAGTGTAAAAGATGGTACGATATTAAAAGAAGACAGTTAGGAGACCAAGTATTTAGTGCTTCGGGTTATGAGGGGGCAAAACCAGATTGGAATGCTTCTGTTGATTACGATACACCAATACCTCAAGATGAGATAGATAGAAATCCTAATCTTAGTAACTAAAAATTTTAGTTATTAAACATATTATGTTTAGATTTAGTTGTTTACTTTTTATCCTTGGGTTTGCATGTTTATCATGCAAATCTGAGGATAAAAAAATTTTAGACGCTACTCAATTTGATGCTGAAACACAGCTTGAAACCCGATATACAAAGTTTTTGCAATATAATTTAGATTCTACTGCTTTTGCACGAAGTTATGCTTCAGACAAAAAGGAAATCAATAATAAACCATCTAAAGATTGGACAAGCGGTTTTTTTGCTGGTAACTTTTGGCAGATTTACATGTTAACAGGTAACGAAGCGTATAAAGAACGTGCAAAACAATGGACAGCATTTATAGAAAAAGAAAAATATAATGATGGAACCCACGATATGGGTTTTAAGATATATTGCTCTTTTGGCAATGGCTTAAAAGTTGAAGACAACCCAGAATATAAAACTATAATTATTAAAAGTGCCGAAACATTAAGTACACGATTTAATGAAAATGTGGGTAGTATTTGTTCTTGGGATTTTGGCAAAGACAGATGGAAATTTCCAGTTATTATAGATAATATGATGAATTTAGAGTTACTGTTTGATCAACTAAAATTTCTGGCGATAGTACATTCCACAACATTGCAGTAAAACACGCCAATACCACTTTAAAAAATCATTTTAGACCCGATGGGAGCACTTGGCATGTTTTAGATTACGATACAATATCTGGGAAAGTTCAAAACCGTTTAACGCATCAAGGTTATAGTGATGCTTCGGAATGGGCTAGAGGGCAGGCTTGGGCAATAAATGGTTTTACCTCAGTTTACAGGTATACAAAAAACAAAAAGCACCTAGACCGGGCCGTACAAACAGCAAACTATTTTATAAATCACAAAAAAATACCTGAAGATGGCATTCCTTATTGGGATTTTGCACACCCTGATATTCCAAATATTTCCCGTGATGTTTCGGCCGCAACAATTGTAGCTTCAGCCTTGGTTGAGTTATATAAATACACAGGAAACGAAGTATATTTAGATTATAGCAAAAAGGTAACAAAAAGTTTGAAAACAGAAAATTATATATTACCAAAGGATTTGAATGTACCTTTTATACTAGATCATAGTTTTGGAGATTGGTCTAAACGTGATGAAATGGATGAACCCATAGTTTATGGGGATTATTATTTCTTACAAACATTACTTCGATTACGCGATTTTAACAAATCATAGCAACTTTTGGAGAATTACCCGATTCTCGTAAATTAAATATACCATGTAGTCAATATACAATACTTAGTTGAAAAGAGATTCGAGATAGAAAGTATTGCATATCATATAATTATCGTTCTCACCCCATTTTATATAGAAACAAAATACGTATATCATGTTGCTAAATAGTTGTATGCTCTGGAGATTTGCTTTTAAAGAAATGAAAAACGAGGCATTAGCATTAATATTTCTTCGTGCATATTGGCCATATATCTCGTAAATTTTGCTAACAAAAGTAAATTGAATCTAAAAAAGATAAATTATACAGCATTTTTTGATTAAGCATTAATGTTTTAACAAAATAAAATTTGGTAAATACCTAATATTAATTATATTTGGGAAACCAAATTGGTTTACCAGTTTGGAAAACCAATAAACGAATGTATAACTAAACTAAAATTATGAAAAAAAAATTACTTTTTTCTAAAAAACAATCTTATACACTTTGGGCGCTTGTTCTGTTCTCTTTGTGTTTTAATTATGGATGGGCACAAACCAATTACGTATTAAACAGTACTATGGGAGTTCATACATTTGACGCAAACGATAATGCTGATTCCTTTGATTGTACACCGAATTCAACTTTAGATGAAGGGGTAAGCAGTCCTTACAGAGCTATTTGGTATAACTCTGATTTAGATGCATGGTTAAATACTGCTTTTAGTGATGATAGTGAACAACCTGCTGCTACTAGTGACGGTAATAAATTCGGTCCTAAGGCTGAGGTTGGTAGAGGTTTGAAGTTACCTGAAGCCAGTCGCCGTTTGTATCAGAAAGTAGAGGGTCTTACACCAGGAACAAATTACACTTTTTTTATTGATACACGCTCTGAGGTAGATAATCTTGATCCTGAAGTGTTTATGTTAAATACTGAAATTGTGACTGAAGTTGGGCTTGAAAATGGAGCTGCTGATCCTAGAGTGGACGCCTATTTAAAAATTGAAAATGACTTTAATAGTACTAAATCTTCAGATACTGAAGATACATTTACTACAAATACAATAGAGTTTACTGCATCAGGTTCATTTGTTGTAATCTATGTTAGGTCATTAAATTCGATTGATAGTAGTAATGAAGTATTTATAGATAACATTGAGCTTTATGAAACAGCACAATTATCTACAGAAGATAAGTTAGCTTCAAAATTCAGAATATACCCTAATCCTGCTAAAGATATTTTAACTATAGAATCTAATAACATCCAAGTAGAATCTGTTAGAATATTCAGTCTTTTAGGAAAAGAAGTTTTTAGGCAAAATGGTTTAATAAGTAGAGAAGTTAATATTTCTAACTTAAGTTCCGGAATGTATATTTTAAAAATTGCTACTAATAGTGGTAGTTTATCTCAAAAAATAGTAGTCAAATAGTTTATTTGTTTAGTTTTAAGGAAGTCTTTCATTTTGAAAGGCTTTCTTTTTTATTTTAATCATTTTTCAATGCAAATAGTTAGTAGAATTTCTTTGATTTTAAGTTTATCAATTTTGTTTTTTTCCTGCAATAATGCGGTTAATAAGCAAAGTGAGTTAGTGTCAAACCTTGATGAGCTGTCCAAAGCCATAGAAAAGGCAGAACCGGGAGATATAATACTATTGAAAAATGGTACATGGAAAGATGTTGAAATTAAATTTAGGGGGAACGGAACCGAAGAAAATCCAATAATATTAAAAGCAGAAACGGCTGGTGAGGTTACAATAGAAGGACAATCGTATTTAAAATTTGGAGGCAAATACTTAGTTGTGGAAGGCTTACATTTTAAGAATGGGTTTTCACCATCAAATGCGGTTATAGATTTTAAAATTAGCCATAAAGATGCGCCCGATGAAATAGCAAGTTACTGTAAATTTACTAATTGTGTCATAGAGGATTTTAACAAGCCAAAACGAGACAATAGTGATTTGTGGGTAAATTTCTGGGGAAGACATAATGAGTTAAGTAATTGCTATATAGCTGGTAAAACAAATCGAGGACCTACCATAAGAATTAATATAGCCGGTATTGAAAGTATAAATAATTATCATCAAATAGTTAATAATCACTTCGGGCCAAGACCTGTTAAAGGAGGGCCAAGTGGAGAAACTATTCAGTTAGGCGATAGCTACACATCTATGTCGCCAAGTCACACTTTTGTTGCAAATAACCTATTTGAAGCATGTAATGGTGAGGTGGAAATTATTTCCAGTAAAACAAACTTTAACGAATTTAGAAATAATGTATTCTATAAAAGTGAAGGGTCTCTTGTAACACGACATGGCAATTATGCTGTTATTGATGGTAATTACTTTATAGGAGATGGTATTAATGAGAATTATGGAGGCATAAGATTAATAAATACAGGGCATTGGGTAACTAATAATTACTTCTATAACCTAAAAGGTAGAAGTTTTAGGAGTCCGTTAGCGGTTATGAATGGTATTCCAAAATCACCATTAAATCGTTATAATCAGGTTACAGACGTGGTTGTAGCTTACAATACTTACGTTAATTGCAGTTCGCCATGGCAATTTGGTGTTGGGACAAATATTTCACAAGCCGATGTGTTGCCAAAGTCTGAAATTCGTTCAGCAAGAGCCATAAGAACTACCCTTGCCAATAATGTAATTTATAATTCAGAAGGATTGGAGCAAGTAGTTGTAGAAAACGACAAAGCAGATGGTGTAACATTCAAAAGCAATATTATTGATAACCAAGGTGTAGCTTTCAAAGAATTTAATGGAGGTATTATTGAAGCTACTTTAGAACTTAAGAAACTATCAGATAATATCTTAATACCTGTTGGTATCCCTAGCGATGTTAAACCTTATGATAGTTTTGGTTTTGACACTATTAAAACTGATTTATTTGGTAATCCAAGACAAGACGGTAAAGGACTTGGGGCTACAGTTGGAGAAATTACGAAGGTTCCAAATATTTTAGATAAATCTAAATATGGTGCTACTTGGTTTTCTAATGAGTTAGAAGCTAAAGAGCCCACAATACATAATGCAAATAGTGTAGAAGAATTAAAAGCCAAAATACAAGAAGCTGCCAATGGCGATGTTATTGCTTTAGCTAAAGGTATCTATAATCTAGAAGAATCTATCGTAATTAATAAAACCCTTTCTGTAAAATCTCAAAACGGTGAAATGGCGAAAGTTATATATTCTGGACCATCTAACACGCCATTATTTTCATTACAGTCTAAAGGAAAGCTTACTGTTTCTAACTTATCATTGAGCGGAAACACATCAAACTATGGTTTTGCTAGTTTAAAGGAAAATATGTCCAATCATTTCGGATTAACTGTTTTGGATACTGAAATTAGTAACTTTGGCTACGTGCTTAAAGTGTACAAAGAGTCTTTTGCAGAACGTATCACATTTGAAAACAGTTCAATTTCAAATTGTGAAAATGGCATAGAGTTATCAGAAGAAACAAACGATAAAGGTGATTATAATACCGAATATCTAACGATAAAAAACTGTAACTTCACAAATGTAAAGAAGAATGTGATAGATTATTATCGTGGAGGGTATGATGAATCTACGATTGGGGGTAACTTATTAGTATCCAACAGTACGTTTATAAATTGTGGTGCTAAAGAAAAGAACAAAATACTATTAAATCATAGGGGCATCATTAATGTTAATATTACAGGAAATACATTTAAAAATAACCCCGTGCAGTTTGTTTCAGTTTTATGGGGCGCAAAAAATAATGTCGCATCAAAAAACAGTTTAATTAATTCAGGACAATTAAAAACTGAAGAGAATTTAAAACTCACATTGATGTATTAATAATGCCAATAACTTAAAATGAAAAAACTCGTATCCATATTGGTATTTTGTTTTATTGTATTTGGCTGTAAAGATGTTTCAAAAAAGCACTTAGGTAATATCACCAAAAAAGAAGTTACAATTAAATATCCGAGTGATGTTATTCCTTTTATGGATAAGTGGAAAATACTTTTAGGAGACGGTACGAGTTCGGAAGATTTGGTGAATTATCAAAAGAAGGATTTCTTCTATGTAGAGAATGATGGAAAAACAGACTGGGTGGTCTATAAAACACCAAATTCGGGTATTACATCAAAAACATCAAAAAACACAAGAACGGAATTACATCAAAAGCACTATTGGAAACCTAGTGAAGGTGGTCGATTAACAGGTACACTGAGAGTGCAGCATGTTTCTACTACAGGTGATGCAAGAGTTTCTTCATCGTATTGTGTGGTAATAGGTCAAATTCATAGCGCCGAAGGTCATGAAAACGAACCTCTAAAAATTTTTTATAAAAAATTTCCTGAGCACACTAAAGGATCTGTTTTCTGGAATTACGAAATTAATACAAAAGGTGATAATTCAGGAAGGTGGGATATATCAACAGCGGTTTGGGGGTATGATTTTTCAGTTGTTGGTGAAAGTCCAGACACTTACCCTGAAGAACCTAAAAATGGTATTGCTTTGGGAGAAGAATTTAGTTATGAAGTAAATGTTTCTAAGGGTATAATGTATCTCACTTTTACCAGTGCCAATAATGAAACTAAAAAATTCGCAAAAGGCTTAATAAAATCAGATTACCAGAATAAGTCAGATATTCCACAACATATTATAGAGATTTATGCTTCTCGACGAAGTATAAGCGAAGAAAAAGAAATGGCTTATAAGGGTGAGCTAAATTATTTTAAACAGGGCGCGTATAATCAAGCCAATGGCAAAACCACTAAATCTAAAACATTTGATGGAGATATAGCAAAGCAATACGTAAATGGGAGTTATACGGAGGTATGGTTTAAAGAAGCAACTGTAATCTCTGGAATTGCAATAAATTAAAATTAAATGAAACTTACAAAAAGATATTTTGTTAAATACAGCCTTTCTTTGGGTTTACTTTCAGTAATGTATCTATGCTTTTCATGTACAAACGAAAAAGTGGCAAATGCTGAGGAAAAAAATTATAATGGCGATCACCCGAGCTTGATTTTAACAAAATCTGGAGTTAATGACATCAAAAAACATTTAGGTGCTATTCCTATTTTTGATGAAACTTTAGCAATGACAAAAAACGAAATAGACACTGAAATTGAAAACGGTATAGAAGTGCCTATTCCTAAGGATTATTCTGGAGGATATACTCATGAAAGACATAAGAAAAACTTCTTTGTAATGCAAAAGGCCGGTGTATTGTATCAAATTTTGGATGACGAAAAATATGCCAAGTATGTTAAAAATATGCTATTTGCTTATGCAAAAATGTATCCAACATTATCAGTTCACCCAAAACCTAGATCTTATTCTAGAGGGAAATTATTTTGGCAATGTTTAAATGATTCTAATTGGTTGGTTTATACAAGTCAAGCTTACGATTGTATATACGATTATTTAACCGAAGAGGAACGAATTACGCTAGAGAGCGATTTGTTTAGACCATTTGCAGATTTTATCTCAAAAGAAAACCCACAATTTTTTAATAGAGTTCATAACCACAGTACCTGGGGAAATGTTGCTGTAGGAATGATTGCGCTTGCCATGGATGATGATAGCTTATTGCAGCGTGCCTTATACGGCTTAAAAGATGTAAATATTGATGCTAATATGAAGGATAACGATGGTGGCTACATCAATAGGGATGGAAAAATCGGGTTCTTTGCGAACCTTGACGAACCGTTTTCACCAGATGGATATTTCACCGAAGGGCCCTATTACCAGCGCTATGCATCGTATCCGTTTTTAATCTTTGCACAAGCACTTCAAAATAAAAAACCTGAATTAAAAGTGTTTCAGTATAAAGATAGTGTGTTGTTAAAAAGCGTTAATGCTTTAATAAATCTTTCGGATGCTGATGGTGAATTTTTTCTATTGAACGATGCACAAAAAGGAATGTCTTATTATTCAAGTGCATTGGTGTCAGCAGTTAATATTGCATATCATTTCGGCGGAAATAATCCGCAATTACTAAGTATAGCCCAAAAACAAGATAAGGTAGCTTTAAATGATGCAGGTTTAGCTGTAGCTTTAGGTATTAAGGAAGGTAAAGTAAAACCGTTTATTAAAGAATCTATAGAGCTGTCCGATGGGCCAAAAGGTAATCAAGGAGCAGTAGGAATAATTAGAAGCGGTGATTGGGAATTGGTTTATAAATATACTGCGCATGGTTTAAGCCATGGTCATTTTGATAAACTGTCTTATTCGCTATTTGATGAAGGTGATGAAGTGGTTCAAGATTATGGATTGGCAAGATTTGTGAATATTGAGCAAAAAGGAGGAGGTAATTATCTCAAAGAAAATAAAACTTGGGCAAAACAAACTATTGCCCACAATACTGTAGTTGAAAATGAAACTTCACATTTTCAAGGAAAGTATGATATAGGAAGCAAGTATCATTCTGAAAAATATATCTTTAATGTTGATGATGTGAATCTTCAGGTGGCTAGCGCTAAAGAAAATAATGCCTATCCAGGAACTCAACTTCATAGAACAATGGTTGTAATCAATAATAAAGATTATAACAATCCACTTGTGTTGGATATTATGAGGGTGAATTCAGAAAATCACAATCAGTACGATTTGCCGTTTTACTATTTGGGTCAGATTATGCAAACTAGTTTTAAATATTTAAAACTAGAGGAGCCTGAGGTTTTAGGTAATAACAACGGATATCAACATTTATATAAGGAAGCATCGGCAACTGCAAATGGCCAAAACATTAAGTTAAATTGGTTACACAACAATAAGTTCTACTCATATTCTGCTGTAACGTCACCAGATGACAATATCATATTGGGGAGAATTGGTGCAAACGACCCAGATTATAATCTTAGAAATGAACCTACATTAATTATAAGAAAAAAGAATGCTAAAGATGCTTTATTCGTTTCAATTGTAGAGTCTCATGGAACTTATAATGCAGTCTCAGAATCTGCCATAAATGCCTATAGTAATGTTAAAAATATTTCAGTTGTTCATAATTCAAAAGATTATACGGCTGTAAAGATTGAAACTGATAATGATAAAGCAAAAATGTTTATCATTTCGAACGAAAACAATGATAAAGCAACCGAACATAAATTAACAATTAACAATAAGGAGCATATTTGGAAAGGCTCTTATTTATTAACAGAAAACATTTAAATTATTAATTATGAAACGATTTAGTGAAAAGTACATCATCACAAAAGATATGCAATGGGAAGAACTTGGTGGAGGAGTATCAAGAAAGTTCTTGGGCTATGATAACCAAATTATGATGGTAAAAGTGAAATTTGAAAAAGGAGCATTAGGTTCTCCACATCAACACTTCCATACACAAGCTACGTACTGTGTTTCTGGTAAATTTGAATTTGAAATTGATGGCGTAAAGCAAATTGTTGAAGCTGGAGATGGCGTATATATTGAACCAAATTTACTGCATAGCGCTGTGTGTTTGGAAGAAGGTATGCTAATTGACACTTTTAGCCCAGTTAGAGAAGATTTCTTAAGTGGTGATGGGGTATCTTATTTTGGAGATAAGGACTAGTGGCATTAGAAAGAATTTTTAACCGTATTGAAGCGTATTTTATAGAGTAAAATTGTTAAAACTTAAATTTTCTTTGTTTTAACAAAAATTTAGTATATATTTGGAAAACCAATCTGGTTAACCAGTTTTAACTAGGAATAACTAAACTAAATGTATAATACTTCAAAAGAAAAAACGTCTATAAAAAAACTTTGTAAAAAAAAGGATGGGTGCACGCCCATCCTTTCTAAACCGATTTACTTCTTTTAGGAGGGAAGTAAAATAGAAACACATTATCGTTTACAATAATATGTTATCAAGTAAAATTACAAAAAAAGCTTGAATAATTATGTTTGTAAAGTGATGTTGAAAAAGGTATTTATCAATACCATAACTAAACACGTTAAACAAAAAAACTAATTATGAGTTTAAGAACTAAGCTAATTTTAGTAGTAATGCTTCTTGTGAGTATTACAATTACTGCCCAAAGTAAAACCATTAGTGGTGTTGTTACTTCGGCTGCAGACAATATACCCATACCAGGTGTTAATATCATAATTGTCGGAACAACGACTGGAACTACTACCGATTTTGATGGAAATTATCAAATCAAAGCAACGAAAGGAGATGTTTTACAGTTCTCCTATGTGGGTTTTACATCAAAAACGACAATTGTTGGAGATGGTACTACCATAAATGTTTCTATGGCTGAAGATATTAGTCAGTTAGATGAGATTGTAGTTGTAGCTTATGGAGATCAAAAACAAAGAAATGTAACCAGTGCCTTAACTAAGGTATCTGCGAAGGACATTCAAAATTTTTCTGTACCTCGTGTTGAGGACGCACTACAAGGAAAAGTTGCAGGTTTAAGAATTCAAACTGTTGCCTCAGAAGCTGGTGGAGATCCAAAAATCACATTAAGGGGACCAGGATCAATTACTGGATCGTCTTCTCCTTTAATAGTTGTAGATGGTATAGTATTGGGTAACGATGCTGATATTTTAGCGACCATTGATAATAATAACATTGCATCTATAAGTGTTTTAAAAGACGCATCTTCTGTTGCTATTTACGGTTCTCGTGGTGCAAATGGTGTAATTTTAGTATCCCTAAAGGAAGGTGTTGTAGGTAAAACATCGTTCTCTTACAACACGTTTACTGGTTATAAATATGCCAATAAGAATAAAAACTTTAATACAACCATAGCACAAGAAAGAACAAGATTAAACGGGTTACAAAGTGTGGTTGATGCCATTTCAAGCGATAGCCCAAATTATGATAGAATTATAGGTGATTACAACAACGCATTTGCAGAACTTGAAGCCCAAGAGTTTATTGCTTCACTCGGCGATGGTGAGCAAAATTGGCAAGATGAAATTTTTATTGGAGGTGTTATAAGAAGCCACTCTTTAGCCGGACTTGGAGGTACAGAATTAACCAAATATAGCGCTTCTCTTGGATATCTTGAAGATGAAGGGATTGCTTTGAAAGATAACTTTCAAAAATTTAATGCGAGAATAAAGGTTGATAGCAAATCTAAAAACAAAAAAATTAAATTTGGTACTTCATTACGTGTGAATTATAATGATCAAGATAGACTGCCTGCTAGATTTACTGATCCGCTAAGGCAATACGGGCATTTACCACTTCGCTTAAACGAAGACCATCTTGATTATATCACACAATCAGATCCAGGAGATGCAGGATTTCAATTCGAGAACATCGGGGTAGGAAGCTACGGATTTTCTAGAGCTTTTGATCATGTTTTCACAGTAGACCCTAATAATCCTAGAGCTATTGCTAGAGATCCTAATACGGGATTGCCATTAGTAAGTCCATTAACATCTGGAGGTTTAACCTTATCAACCACTAAGAATGTGCACCCATTAGTGTTTTTTCTAGAGCGTTCTAGAACAAAGAAAAAACTAGATTTCAATGCATCTGCCTATGTTGATTTTGAATTAGCAAAGGGTCTTAACTTTAGGCAAACTGTATCCAGTGTCTTTAGACATAATAAAACAAATGAGGCTGATTACTTTTTTGGTCAAGAAAATAGAGATCAAGAATCGTATCGCTTAGAAAGAAGAGACGAGCTAAATCAGTATGCGTTTGAATCGATTCTAACGTATAAGAACAGCTTTGGCAAGCACAATTTTAATACTATAGCTGGATTTGAATATACAAGAAGAGACTTTTTTAGACAACAATCTGAAGCGGTAGGATTTACGGATGATTTTAATAATAACATTGCCATTGCTGATGGAGGTACTACATTCACGGATAATGGAACTGATAAACTAGTGTCTTATTTCGGACGATTAGATTATAACTACAACGAAAAATATTTACTACAACTTTCTGCTCGTACAGATGGTAGTACTAGATTTGGGGCAAATACTCGTTTTGGATTCTTCCCAGCAGCCTCGGCAGGTTGGATTCTTTCAAGTGAGGATTTTTTATCCTCTAGCGATGTTATTACGTTTTTAAAATTAAGAGCAAGTTACGGTGTTTCAGGTTCAAACGAGATTTCCAATAATATTTTTGATTCGCTCTACAGGTTTGAAGAAACATTTAGTACCATTGGTTATAATGGAGCGACAGGGGTTAAGGGTGTTACTCTAGCAAACCAAAATTTAGGATGGGAAAAATTATTAGAATTTAACCCTGGAATAGATATTACATTTGGAAGAAACTTATTAAAGTTAACTGCCGATTATTACATTAGAACAAGTGAAGACCTAATTCTTTTTGCACCAATAGCAGCAACTTATGGTGCTGATAATTGGTTACAAAACATTGGTGAGGTTAAAAACGAAGGTGTTGAATTAGCTTTAAGTTCAAGGATTTTTGCTAACGAAAATGCAAGTTGGGTTGCGTCAGGTCAATTTACTTTAAACAGAAATGAGGTAGTAAGTTTAGGTAATAACGAACAAATTATCTCTAGAATTGATCAAGATACAAGACCAACAGAATTTATTGCAAGAGTAGGCCAACCCATAACATCGTTTTATGGTTGGGTTTACGATAGAGAAATACCTTTAGAATGGGTTGATAATCCATTTAATCGATTTAATAACGACTTTGCTGATGTATATGTTAAAGATTTGAATAACGATGGTATTATTGATGACGAAGATAGAACAGAATTAGGAAGTCCTTACCCAGATTTCACATGGGGCTTCAATTCAGATTTCACCTTATATGATTTTGATTTTTCATTCCAATGGCAAGGGTCACATGGAGCAGAAGTACGAGTTGCTGATTTAGATCAATTGTATTATGCAAGTGAATCTGCCGTAAATGAGCTAGCCAGTTTTCCTGATAGAGATTTAACGGTACATAGAAGGTTTACAGACGATCATATACAAGATGCCTCTTTTGTAGCTTTAAGAAATGTAACCTTAGGATATACGGTACCAGAATCTTTTACTTCAAGATATAACATTAATAGATTGAGGTTTTATGTAACAGGTGAAAACTTGTTATTCTTTATGGCTAAAGGATATGAAGGATTTAATCCAGATGCAGCAGGTCAAACATCAAGTAATGCAAATACGCCGCTAACAGCAGGTTATCAAAGAGGTGATGGACCGATAGTAAGAACAATTTCAGCAGGAATTAATTTTCAATTTTAATTAATTATGAAAAAGATATATATAAAATTAATAGTTTGTTTTTCGCTTTTGGTTGTTTTAACAGCTTGTGAAGAAGAACTTGACCTTAGTAACCCTACTGCGCTTTCAGTAGAAGAGTTACTGCAGACTAGCAATGGCTTTATATTTTTGGCCAACGGCGTATTAGATGCCTACCAAAAAGTACCGGCAAATGAGTTTTTATTAACTGAGTTAAGATCAGACAATGTAAGGGCAAATTCAGAAAACGGTAATTTTCCATTAATAGCATCTTATAATGTAGATCCTAACAATGGCGATGTAGCTACGTATTATTCTAATAATATGCATACCATTAAGCATGCAAATACTATAATCGATAATAGGTTTTTAGCTCCAGAGAATCAGCAGTATACAGTTGGAGAAGCCTATTTTATGAGAGCTTTATGTCATTTTAACTTGGTAAGGGCGTATCAAAATGTGCCTTTTGTTGATAAAGTTTTAGATATTACAACTGAAGAAGCGTTAGAGTATCCTCAATTACCAGAAGCTGAAGTTTATGAGAAAATTATTAATGATTTTAAAACTTCAATTGCTTATTTAGATGGTGTAGAGCAGAACAGGTACAGACCGTCAAAAGGAGCTGCTATTTGTTTAGCTGCAAAAGCCTATTTAAGTCAGCCTAATCCAAATTATGCGGAGGCCGAATTGTTGTTAGCATCTGTAGTAGAAAACAATGAATCATTTAATTACGGTCTATTATTCACCGAAAGGCCAGCTGGAGCAAATGATAATCAATATCGATTTCTTTTAGTCAATGATTTTGGAAATGTATTTGGAAATCAATTTAATGGAGAATTATCCGATGCAGATGGCACACCAGACGGAACTTGGAGAAATAATTCTGGCTTAGAAATCAATGATGAAATAATTTTTTCAATCGCTTATGATTTGGTGAGTAGTGATAATTATGCAACTAGCGATAGTGGATTAGATGACCAAGTAGAAACAGATTCAGAATCACACAGTTTTGCTATGACGCTTCAAGGGCCATCAAACGGTATAAATATTGCGACAATTGATTTTCTGCAAGTTATGACTCCAGAATTACAGCCTGTACGGTTTTATGCCTCATTAAACCCACTCGATTATGGTTCTTTTCTTTCCAATCCAACAGTTGACGTATTTAACACAAAATTCCCGACAGACGGTGAAATAGGAGATAATGACTGGATTGTTTTAAGATATGCTGATGTATTATTGTTATATGCAGAAGCTATTTTAGGCGGTGCAGAAAGTACTACAGACCAAAGAGCTATTGATGCTTTTAACCAAGTTAGGGCAAGAGCTGGTTTAGATGAGGTTGTGAATTTAACTAAGCAACAGTTATTAGACGAAAGACAAGTGGAATTCGTATATGAAAACCAAAGGTTATATGATTTGATACGATTTGGAGAAGCCGATAGGGTTTTAACTGATTTTTCAAATAGAAACAGTTTATTTTATACAAACGAAAAGAAATATCTTCCTTTCCCACAAAGAGAAATAGACAATTTACCTGGTTTTTACAGACAAAACGACGGCTACTAAAATCTTATAATTATGAAAAAATATTTATTAAATATAAAATACGTAGTTCTAGGTGCATTTGTATCTATAACGGCATGTGTTAGTGATGATTTAGCAGATGTAGGTGACTTGCCAGATTTTACCGGGCCAACACCGTTCTATAGTGTTACAGACGTAACCTCTTCAGAGTTTGATTGTAATGATGTAGAAATATCAGCCAATTATGATTTTAAATTTCAAGCTGGCTCTAATCTAGCTGTAAATGGTACCATGTACCAATGGTCTGTTACACCTTCAGATGGTATCGCTTTAATCAATAAAGATTTACCTGTATTACAGCAGTCTATTGAAGCTCAGTTAGCTGTAGTTGTTGCTCTGGAAGATGAAATTGCTAAGTTGGAATTTAGAATTCCATGTGAAACAGATCAAGCTAAAATAGATGCTTTTGAGGCGCAAATAGAAGCCTTAAAAACACAATTAGAGGCAGCAAAAGCAGCACTTTCAGACGAGACTCTGGAAGCGGTTGCAGATTTAGAAAGTCAAATTGCTAATTTGCCACCAGCCACGTTACAGGATCAAGAATTAATTTTTTCTTTCCCAAATCCTGGTGATTATACTGTTGCTTTAACAGTAACCGATAATTTAGGAAAATCTGATACTACAGAAAAAATAATAACGGTAAATCAGGCTGTGCCTATGATTCCTGTACCTGAGATTGCTGAAGCTAGTTTTGAAGATAATAGCTTGTTTGATGGTACTGGAGATGGTAGAGATTCATGGCGAGTACCTAGCAATTCTGCGTGGAGTCCAAAAGGAGGAGGTACCACTGTAATACAAATTAATACAGATTCTAATCCGGTAGACCCACCAAATCTACCTGATGGCAGACAAGCAGCGAAATTTCCTGCTGATGGATCTAGGGTAGCATATCAAGAGATAGAAGTTACTCCAGGAGCAACTTATGTACTAACGTATTTCAGTGCATTTGAAGAGAGTCCTTCTGGTGATTTAACAGTGTCTGTGTTAAGTCCTAATACGTCAAATTATGCCGAATCACTATTGGCGGCGAATATCATCGCCTCAAGAACGGATGACAACGTAGGACGTGTTGATAATGTTTTTAAAAAACATGCTATTACATTCGATGCTGGAGAGAACGAGTCTGTGATTATTTTCGTTACAAACTCAGGAGTTGAGAGTAGATTGGATGCATTCGATATCACAGTAAAACAATAAAAAGAGATATAAAATCTAAGATTATGATTTATAAAATAATTAAAAAATTGAATAGAAGTTTTTTTGCTCTACTATTTGTGTTTTTGGGACTCATATCATGCTATGATAGTGGTTATGAAGAATTTGTACCCCCAAGCGGAAACATAAATGATATACAACCAAATACGTTGTTTACAACCAGTACTGATGCCAACGATAATCTATCTATAATATTTAGAAGTTATTCAACCGACGCGGTTTCATATCTTTGGGATTTTGGGGATGGCAATACATCTACTGAAGCTAACCCTAACCACAAATATTCAACCGGTGGTTTATATGAGGTAATACTTACTACTGTAAGTTCAGATGGTTTAGAAGCGACGGCAACATCAAACGTAGCACCTATTTTAGTTGATTTCAATTTTAGCATAGTAGATTCTGAAGTAACCTTTGAAAATCTTACAAACGGAGCGAGTAATTTAGTTTGGGATTTTGGTGACGGCGATACGATTGAGTGGAACTCTGAAGACGGTACGGATGATCCTGATTTTAGCCCTGTACACAGCTATAAAACAGCAGAAACTTTTGTAGTGAAGTTAACAGCAACTAATTTCTTAGGAGCAGAGGTTACCATAAGCAAAAATATTGAAGGATTAGTATTATCTACAGTTCCAGATTTTACGTTTACAACCTCCTCTTTAACAGCAGAGTTTACGGATGCTTCAATTCTAGCCGTTTCACATAGCTGGGATTTTGGAGATGGTAATACCTCAACAGAGCTTAATCCAACCCACACTTACGCAGCTCCTGGAACCTATGATGTTACATTAACAACCACTAATGCAGCTGGTGTATCTAGGAGCATTACTAAACCAGTTCCAGTAGGAGGTGTGGAAGCAACATTTAAAGTTATTGTGCAAAATAGTCAGTGTAATGATCATACTTCAAATACAGGTGATAATGCCGATGCTTGGGATATGACCCCTAATAGCACTGTTATAGACGATGTACTTGGGGAAATAGATAGTCCTTATAGAGCGCTTTGGAATAATTCTGATTTAAATGCTTATATAGATGCAACATTTTGTACGAATGAGCAACCGGGTTCTACCAGTGATGGCAATAAATTTGGCCCAAATGCAGGAGGTGGACGCGGTGTAAAGCTAAGTAATAGTTGTCGGAGATTATATCAGTTAGTAGCTGTAGAACCTGGTGTGGAATATACATTTACAATCGATACACGATCTGAAGCAGCAGGAATTGATACAGAGGTATTTATTTTAAATAATGAAATTACTACTGAAGAGGCTATAAATTCAGAACCTGCACGATCTAATAATACTGACGCTTATTATCTAATAGATAATGATTTTAATAGTTCTAAATCTTCAAGCAGCAATGATACGTTTACAACAACCACATTTACGTTTGAAGCATCAGCAAACATTGCTGTAATTTATGTTAGGGCTTTAAATGCTGTTGATAGTAGTAACGAAGTGTTTATCGATAATATAGACATTATTACTCCAGGATTTTAATTTTATATAGCTATTGAAGATTAATTAAATTAAAAAATGAAGGACTTCCGAAAAGAAATATTGGCTATTATAATAATAGTACTTCTATCTGTTAGCGCTACTTCTCAAGAAAAGAAAAGTAGGGCTACAGAGTCGGATGTTAAAACAGAAAAAACACAAAAAAAGAAGAAAAAAAATAAGAAGAAAGTACGGTTGCCTGATATAGATTTAAGCCATTGGAAAGTAACGTTGCCAGTACTTAATGAAAAAGGTAAGCCGTATGAGATAGAGCCACCAGAAATTAATGATTTTGCCAATATTGAAGTAGCAAAGCCATATATGTATATAGACTCTACTCATGGTGCAATCGTATTTCATGCAATGCCAACAGCATCAAAAACTAAGAATACAAAGTATACGCGTTCTGAGTTAAGAGAACAAATGGTAACTGGTGAGAATAATGTAAACTGGACGTTTCCTCAAGGAGGATATATGAAAGGCAAAATAGCAATGGAGGCGTCATCAAAGGGTTCGGATGGTAAATACCATCGTACTATTATTATGCAAATACATGGGCGTTTAACAAACGAACAGCGTGATTTAATAGGAGCGGATGATAATAATGCACCACCTATTTTGAAGATATATTGGGATAATGGGAAAATAAGAGTAAAAACTAAAGTGCTTAAAAATCTAAGTGCCACCGATGAAGAAATTTTACATGAAGAAGCATGGGATGACGATGAAGGTTTTAATTTTGAACAGAAAGTGGGGTTCAAAAAGTTTATACTAGAGGTAAAAGTGTCAGAAGGTAAAATGGTTGTTATTCTTAATAAGAATGAATATAAGGTTTATGAGAATATCCATATGAGACGATGGGGTGTTTTCGAAAATTACTTTAAAGCAGGCAATTACTTTCAATCAAGGGATGAAGGCGCCTATTCAAAAGTTAGATTTTACGAATTAGAGGTATCTCATTAAGGAGTCATCCGTTGTAATGAATAAATTTAATATAACAGTTTAAAACCGAATTAATTGATGTTTAATCCTTTTTGTTTAATTTTATCGGTATAGTTTGTTATATCAATTTTAAGAAAGTCATTAAATGAAATTAGAATCATTAACCATAGGCGATAATCAAAACGTACAAAATGCTATCATCGCTAAGATAAAAGAGCTCATAAATTATAAAAATTTAGAGCCGGGAGATAAGTTGCCTTCAGAGCGTATGCTATCTGAAAAGTTTGGAGTAAGTAGAAGTAATGTCAGGGAAGCTATTCAAAAACTTGAATTCTATGGATTGCTCAAGTCTATCCCACAAAGTGGGACGTTTGTAGCAAATATTGGTGTAGTAGCCATGAATGGAATGATTGATGATATTTTAAGGTTAGAGTCACCAGATTTTAAATCTTTAGTGGAAACCAGGATATTATTAGAGCTTAAAACAGTAAAGTTGGCTTCTTTAAGACGATCTGAAGAGGATTTAAAGCATATAAAAGAAACGCTTGACGCGTATGTAGAAAAAGTCCTTTCTGGAGAAGATGCTGTTCAGGAAGATTTATTGTTTCATTTAGCCATAGCTAAAGCAAGTGGGAATGCAACTATGACTATGTTTATGCTTACTATAACACCACAAATCATTATTGATTTTGGGAAGTATCATGTTTGCGATAAAAATCAGGCCGTAATTGGAATAGACGAACACAAAGCAATTTATAACGCTATTAAAGAACAAAAGCCTGATTTAGCAAGGCAAAAAATGAAGGATCATTTCAGTGTTTTGTACCAATATTGCTATAACATTAAGTCGGCATAAAAAGGTCTGAAAAATAAAATTGCACGCTTTTATTTTTCAGTTAAAATAAATTAGGAGGGAAGAAATTCTTCATTAAAAAGATATTTCTTCATAGAAGTTTACAAAAAGAATTAAACAACTTACAGTCCTTTTTTACATAACCATTATTGGTTGTGGTTAGAATGTATTGTTTAAAATTAAGAAATATGAAAATAAAAGGTTTACGTTGGACAATCATTGGATTGATTTTTTTAGCAACAGTTATTAATTATATCGATAGGAGCGCTCTTGGTATCATGTGGGGCGGTATTGATAAAGAAGGCACTATAGCGCATTCACTTCAATTAACTAAGGATGATTATGCATTAATCTTGAACATCTTTATGGTTTTCTATGCTCTAGGACAACTGTTTTCGGGTAAACTTTTTGATAAAGTAGGCACTAGAATAGGTTATGTTATAAGTATTGGCGTTTGGGGTATATCTTCATTCTTACACTCTACTGTAAGTGGCTTATTTTCGCTAGGATTCTTTAGAAGTACTTTAGGTATTTCAGAAGCTGGAAACTGGCCAGGAGCCGTAAAAAGTAATGCAGAATGGTTTCCAATTAAGGAACGCGCCATTGCACAAGGATTATTTAATGCGGGAGCTTCTATAGGTTCCGTAGTTGCACCACCGCTTATAGCTGCTTTGTTTGTGGCATTCGGATGGAGAATCACCTTTATGGTAATCGGTTCTTTTGGTATTCTATGGGTAATTCCCTGGTTATTAATCAATAAAGCAGGGCCAAAAAAACACCCATGGATAACCCAAGAAGAACAAAAATTCATTTTAGAAGGTCAAAGTAAAGCAGACCAAGATGCTACAGAAGAAACTAAAGGTAAAGGTTTAAAGGAAATTCTTTCGTTTAAAGAATCTTGGGCAGTAGTTATAGGCCGTTTCTTTTTAGAGCCAATTTGGTGGTTATTTGTTGGTTGGATGCCTATTTACCTGTTTGATGTTTATGGATTTAATGTGAAAGAAGTAGGTATGTTTTTATGGGTGCCGTACGTTGGTGCAGCCATAGGAAGTATTGCAGGGGGATATGTTTCAGGTAAGATAATTGCTAAAACAAATTCAATAGATAAAGGAAGAAAAACAACAATTTTTATTGGTGGCGTTATAATGCTATTGGGTTTAATAGCTACAGTATTAATGGGTAATACAGCTGAAAAATTTGTTGCAATCGTATTTGTGGTGCTTTTTGGATTTCAATTTGCGATTAGTAATGTACAAACCCTTCCGAGTGACTTCTTTAGCGGAAAATCTGTAGGTTCATTAGCAGGGCTTGGAGGTATGATTGGTGTTTTCTCGGTAATCGTAATGAACTTTTTAGTCCCTATTATTGTAAAAAACTTTTCATATACACCAATTTTCGTAGCAATCGCCATATTTGTTCCGCTTGGTGTGGGTGCAATTTATTTTTTTGCAAGAAATATTAAATCAGTAGAGTAACTTCAATAAAATAAGAATAAAATAAATTTAAAGAATATGAGTAATTCAAATGGAAAAATAGCAGTAATAACTGGTGCAACAGGTGGTATAGGTTTTCAAGTAGCAAAAAGATTGGGTAAAGATGGCTACACCGTAATTTTAAATGGTATTGAAGATGAAGCAGGTAATGAGAGGGTTAAAGAACTTGAAGCCGAAGGAATAACGGCTGATTACTATGGTTTTGATGTTACAAAAGAAGACCAAGTAACAGATAACATTACCAAAATTGGAGAAAAATACGGAAAAATAGATGTTCTTGTTAATAACGCTGGAGGTCTAGGCGGTCGTTCTAGATTTGAAGACATGACAACAGAGTTTTACAGATTTGTTATGGCACTAAACTTGGATTCAACATTTTTTGCATCAAGAGCAGCAATACCATTTTTAAAGAAAAGTGATAATGCCTCAATAATAAACTATACCTCTATAGCGGGCTGGAACGCTGGTGGTCCAGGAGCAGGTATTTATGGCACATCTAAAGCAGCAGTTCATGCTATAACGAGAGCTTTGGCAAAAGATTTGGCAGAATATGGTATTAGGGTTAATGCGGTTTCTCCTGGCACTATTGATACGCCATTCCATGCACAAATTAAATCAACAAAGCCAGAGGTTTTTGCATCATGGAAAAATAACATTCTCTTAGGTAGGCTAGGGCAACCAGAAGAAGTGGCTTCTGTTATTTCATTTTTGGTAAGTAAGGATGCTGCATTTTTGACAGCTGAGACTATACAAGTAGGAGGTGGACAAGGATTAGGAATATAAACATTAATTAGTATACTGTTTTTCCCTATAAAGAGGATTATTTAGAATATAATTTTTGTAGTATATAGTTCTTGATTTATTATAAATCAAGAACTATATACATTTAAACTGTGCTAAAATGATGCAGAAAACAAAAAAAATTGTCACATTTGGAGAAGTGATGATGCGGTTGTCACCTCCCGGTCATGCAAAGTTTTCCCAGGTTACATCTTTGGATATTGATTATGGGGGAGGTGAGGCAAATGTGGCCATTGCTTTGGCGTACATGGGCATGAAGGCTTGCCATGTCACTCGGCTTCCAGATAATCTTATCGGTAGATCTGCAACACAATATTTACGACACCACTGGATAGATACAGATTACATTTTGTATGGAGATTCTAGAATGGGGCTTTACTTTTTGGAAAAAGGCGCAGTACATCGTTCAAGTGAAGTAGTTTATGAAAGAGAGGATTCAGCTTTTTCAAAAATACATCCAGAAATGATCAAATGGGAAGAGGTCTTGCAAGGGGCGGATTGGTTTCATTGGACGGGTATTACACCAGCAGTTTCTATAGGTGCGGCTAAATCTTGCCTAAAGGCAATCCAAGTTGCTAACGACCTTGGTATTATGGTTTCTGGAGATATTCACTCTCGAAAGAGTTTGTGGAAGTATGGTTTATCAAAACAAGAGATAATTCCTGAATTAGTAGCTGGGTCTAATATCGTTATCGCTAGTACATATGATATGTACGATATTTTTAATATTGGTCAACCCGATGCAGATTTCGCTACAAGTGCAAAAGCTTTACAAAAGAAATTTCCATTAGTCCAAAAAATAATTGATAAGGATAGAGAGGTAATTAGTGCTTCTCACAATCGTATAAAAGGTAAGATGTGGAACGGTAAAGAATTTTTAACTACACCATTTTACGATGTTACTCATATCGTAGATCGGGTGGGTACTGGAGACGCCTACGCAGCTGGATTAATATTTGGATTGGCAAATCAAAAAGATGACAAGGAAGCCTTAAATTTTGCAGCAGCTACGTGCGCGCTAAAACATACCGTTGAGGGCGATGCCAATATGGTATCACAAGAAGATGTTGAAGTGTTGGTTCGCGGTAGCGGATTAGGAGAAATCAAAAGATAAAATAATGCCTGTTGCGCACGTTTACCTAGCAAGGCCAAATGAATTCACATTCAGGTAAGAACACAGATTATTTATTCATAAAGATATGGTATTAGAAATATTGTACTACTAGTAATATACGTATTGGAAAGTTTAGAAATTATATTTACAGTGATTTACTACCATTCAGCAAAAGTTCCGTCATCATTTCTCCAAATAGGATTAGCCCAATTATGACCAATTTTTTGACCTTCTTTTAGAATTTCCTCATCTATTTCAACACCTAGACCAGGTTGGGTAAATAAGTCCATGAAACCATCTTTAACATCGAATATTTCAGGATTTTTTACATAATCCAATAAATCAAATCCCTTATTATAATGAATTCCGAGACTGCTTTCTTGAATTGTAGCATTGGCACAGGAAAAATCTATATGCAGTGCAGAAGCAAGTGAAATGGGGCCTAAAGGACAATGTGGCGCAAGGGCAACGTCATATGCTTCAGCCATGGTTGCAATGCGTTTCACTTCAGAGATGCCACCAGCGTGACTTAAATCTGGTTGAATAATATCTACAACACCTTGTTGTAAAACATCTTTAAAGTCCCACCTAGATAACATGCGTTCTCCGGTTGCAATGGGTATACTAGTGTAAGAATAAATGTGCTTTAGAGCATCATTATTTTCACTTAAAACAGGTTCTTCAATAAACATGGGATCGTAAGGCGCAAGTTCATCAATAAGCCTTTTAACCATAGGTTTATGCACTCTTCCATGAAAATCTAAGCCAACGTCTAACTCATAACCAAATTCTTCTCTAAGCAGCCTCATATTATCTGCTACCATTTTTATATCTTTAATAGAAGATACCCATCGCATTGGGCCAGTAGCATTCATTTTTACGGCACGATAGCCCTGATTCATTTTTTCTCTTGCTTGTTCCAATACCACTTTAGGGTCGTCTCCACCAATCCAACAATACATTTTCATTCTTTGTCGAACCGCACCACCTAAGAGTTCAAAAACAGGAACACCTAAATGTTTACCTTTTATATCCCATAAAGCCTGATCAATTCCGGAAATGGCACTCATTAAAATTGTTCCGCCTCTATAAAATCCTCCTCGATATAATACCTGCCAAATGTCTTCAATATTATTTGCGGTTCTTCCAATTAAATACTGTTCAAGTTCTTTAACGCATGCTGCAACGGAGTCGGCTTTACCTTCAACAACAGGTTCTCCCCAACCGAATAGTCCACCTTTAGTTGTTATTTTTACAAATAACCACCTAGGTGGAACTTTAAACAGTTCTACTTTGGTAATTTCTAATTCTTCCATTGCGATTCTTTTATAATTTTGACAAATTTTTGTATAGTGTTTCCTCTATAGCTATCCGCTGAGGTGTTTTTGTCTTGCTTCGTTAGTGCAGCTCCTAATCCAACACCGGATATTCCGGCTGCAATCCACTCTTCAATATTAGATAGGTTGATACCGCCTACAACAAAAAAAGTGATTGTGTCTAACGGAGCTTTTACAGATTTGAAATAACTAATACCCAAGTCTCCTGCTGGAAATAATTTGATTATATCGGCACCGTATCCTGCTGCTAGACAGATTTCAGTTGGTGTAAGGGCACCCATGGCTACGGGGATATTGTTATGATGTGCAAGCGCTAACACCTCAGTATTGGTGTTTGGGGTCACAAGAAATTGAGCACCGGCTTTTATAGCAGCATTAGCAATTTGCACATTCGTAACGGTACCAGCTCCAATAATAATGTCAAAATTGGCATATCGTTTTTTTGCTTTGGCTATTTCTTCTAAATACCGTGGTGTATTTGATGTTATTTCTATAACCTTAATACCACCTTCTACTAAATCCTGAATAAGTTCTGGTATTTGTAATTGTTCTTTTGTTCTAACAATTGCAATAACCCGCTCTTTCTTAATAATTGCTGCTATGTCTTCTCTTTTCATCTTAATACGTGTCCGCTAATATGACCTTTCATGATAGAAATAATTTCTTTTTCACTACTTGTGTGTTGATCGCCTTGAATGGTATGTTTTAATGCAAATGCTGCAGTAGCAAAATCTATCACTTTTTTATCATTCCATTTTTGTATAATACCATGTAAAAAAGCAGCAGCAAAGGCATCACCTGTACCAAAGCGGTCTGTAATTGCAACCTCAATAATTTTAGAACTATAATACCTAGAATTGGATAGAAAAAATCCTGATACTTTGTTTACACTTGCAGAACTATGCTCTCTAATTGTAAATGCTATATGCTTAATTCCAAATTTAGCAGATGCCATATGGGCCGTTTCTTTGGTTATATCCAAGCGACTGGAACTTGTGGGATTCATATTGTATACATCCTTTAAAACATCTGCATTTCCAAATAATAAATCTGTATTTACCAAAATCTTATCAAATATTTTACGAGCATCTGCAGGGTCTTTCCATAATGATCTTCGGTAATTCATATCAAAGGCTACCTTAACTCCCAATTTTCTAGCGATTTCAGACACTTTTATAGTTTCCTCAGCACATTGTTTTGAAAGCACAGGTGTTATTCCCGATAGAAATATCCATTTTTTATCTTTTAGGATGTTTTCCCATTTAAATTCATCGTTTTCAATTTCACTAAAGGAAGAATTCTTACGATCATAGATAACACTTGAAGGTCGAATTGAAGCACCTAATTCAATAATATAGGTGCCAATTCTATGTCCGCCACGTAGAATGTTATTTGTATCAATTCCATAAGCTCTTAAAGAACGAATTGCCGCATCTCCTAACTGGTTTTCAGGTAGTTTAGTAACAAAGCTCACCTTATTTCCTAATACCCCTAAAGAACTGGCAACGTTAGATTCCGAACCTGCATAATCAACGTTAAAAGAACTGGAAGAATTTATTTTTTTGCTATAGTTACTAGGAGTTAATCTCATCATGATTTCTCCAAAAGTTATGAAACTCATTTTTTCCGTAAAGATTTAGTATAGTTATTTTGTGTTTCAAGTATGTGGTTTCGCATAGCTTCACTAGCTTTAGCACTATTACCCTCAATAATGCCCTGAAGAATATTATCATGATGATTTAGCATCAGTTTTTTTTCCTTCATAAGATGGCCTTCTAAAGGCTTTACATAAACAGCAGTCTTAAATTTTGGTATCAAATTAAAGATTGGAGTTAATAGCAACTCCAATACGTCATTATTAACTATAGAAAGAATTATTTTATGAAAATCGTTATCTAATTCGGCCTCTTTTTTCTTATCCTTTAAAGCACATTTTTTCATTTGAATCATGTTATCCTTTAAAAGCTCTAAGTGTCTATTATTTCTGTGAATAGCTGCTTGAGATGCTAGAGTAGGTTCTAAAATAAGTCTTGTGTTAATGGTTTGAAGGATGATATTTTTATCAGTAGATAGCTCAAAAAACAAGTTGAGGTTTTTTGAAGCATTTTTTAAACTTATTTCTGCTACGTATACACCACTACCTCTTTTAACATCCACAATACCGCGGGCACTCATTTTTTTTACCGCCTCACGAACGGACGTTCTACTTACATTGAATACTTCACAAAGTTCGTTTTCTGACGGTATTTTATTTCCAGGAAGATATTTTCCGTTTCGTATAGCTTCGGTTAATTCATACTCCACCTGCTGGGTAAGTGATTTGTTTTGGCCTAAGGCTGTAAACATAGTTTGTTTAATTTATTAGACATCATACATCATACAAATGTAATAAATATTATCCGATATCCTAATTAAACATAGGTGTATAAAGGGATGCATTCTATCAAATTATTACGCAAGTCATATACAAATTCACTTTTTCCTGAGAGTTTGGGCCCATTTATATGCGGAAGATAAATCACTTTTTCAATTTAACTTCTACTTCCATCCCCAAAAATTATTAGTTTTTGTAGCGTAAGTAGTAATTACATCACCTTGTCTTCTTTCAAACTATTTATTATTAAGCTTTTGATTTAAACTTTTAAATACATGAATAACTAAGGCACTATTGTAATAAAGATATTTCTAGAAACATTACTAAGTCTCAAAGCGTCATTCAATAAAGGCCTTAATTGAATAATTTTAAAACTAAATGTAATAGCCGTTTTCAACGATAAAGTTAAATTTTCAAAAGGCATTAATCATTGCGCAACTGGATAAGGGATTACATAAAGAGATAGCAGAAAAATACCAACGAATGGTATACAGGAGGATTACTTGTTAATTTTAATTTTTTTAAAGACCTCTCTCAATAATGTTAATTTATTTATAAATAGTTTCTAGAAAAGCGTAATTGTTTTAGAAATAAAAAAAAGCCAAGGAATTTATTCCTTGACTTTTCTTTGTATAACTTGTAGCGAGATCGAGATTTGAACTCGAGACCTCCGGGTTATGAATCCGACGCTCTAACCAACTGAGCTACCTCGCCATTTTGAGGTTGCAAATATAAAAACAAAATTCATGTAGACAAGCATAAGTTATGCAAAATATTATGAAAAATAATTGCAAATCTCATGAATTAATGTATATATTGAGCAACATAAAATTTTATAAACTTTCATGGACGATAAAACTAAATTTGAAATAGAATTCCCTATACATGCATCACCTCAATTATTGTTTCAGTACATATCAACGCCTTCAGGTTTATCAGAATGGTTTTCAGATAATGTAAATTCTAGAGGAGAACTGTTTACCTTTATTTGGGACGATAGTGAAGAGAAAGCAAAGTTATTAAGTAAAAAAAGTGGCGAGCGTGTGAAGTTTAGATGGTTGGCAGATGAGGAAGATGGCGCGTCTTGCTATTTTGAAATTAGAATTCAAGTAGATGAAATTACCAAGGATGTATCTTTAATGGTGACCGATTTTGCAGAAGAAGATGAGGTAGACGAAGCAAAAATGCTATGGGAAAATCAAATATCTGATTTAAAACAAGTATTGGGTTCAGCATAAAAACACTAATTTAATCTTATATTTGTCCGCACTTAAACACTTAAAAGTAGCGGGCTTTTTTTATGGTAAATTTTAACGGAACACTTGTAGAAGATAGCAACCAAATTTCAATACACAATAGGGGTTACAGCTATGGTGATGCACTTTTTGAAACCATAAAGGTAGCTAATGGTAAGGTGTTGTTTTGGGAAGACCATTATTTTAGGTTAATGGCTTCGATGCGGATTATGCGAATGGAAATCCCGATGCATTTTACTATGGAGTTTTTAGAGAGCCAAATACAGGATACTTTGGAAGCTAATCATCTTGAAGATAACAATGCACGGGTAAAACTTATTGTGCACCGAAACGAAGGTGGTTTGTATTTGCCAAAACATAATACAATTAGTTACAGTATAAACGTAAAACCTTTAGATAGTGATGTTTATATTTTAAATACTAACACATATCAGGTAGATTTATTTAAGGACTATTTTGTAGCTCCCTCGTTGTTATCTACTTTAAAAACAAATAATAAAGCAATCAACGTTGTTGGAAGTATTTTTGCTAACGAGAATGCATTGGATAACTGTTTGCTGCTAAATACTAACAAAAATGTAGTTGAGGCCTTAAATGGCAATTTGTTTTTAGTTAAGGATAATATTATAAAAACACCGCCATTAACTGATGGATGTTTAAAAGGTGTAATGAGAACTCAGGTTTTAAATATTATAAAAAAACTGGAAGATTTTGAATTGTTGGAGATGTCGATTTCTCCATTTGAACTTCAAAAAGCCGATGAAATTTTTATTACAAATGTAATCACTGGAATTCAGCCTATTTCAAAATATAGAAAAAAGGAGTTTAAGAATGAGGTTGCCAAAATTCTATTTACCAAGTTGAATACTATGGTAAGACTATCCTAGTTGTAATTTGGGTTTTCAGGAGCGTTTGACCATATACTATATTCGCCACCAAGTTCCAGCATTTTTTCTTTCCAAAAAGAGGCATAATCTTTTTCGATAATGTTTTTTTCGTAGATGTTTTCAGAAACTAACCAAGAATTTGCTTTCAGCTCATCTTCTAGTTGATTAGAATCCCAACCAGAATACCCTAAAAAGAAACGAATATCATTTTCATTAATGATGTCGTTAGTAATTAATTCTGCAACTCTCTTAAAATCGCCTCCCCAGTATATACCTAATGAAATTTCAATGCTATTTGGTATAAGATCTGGTACTTTATGAATAAAGTAAAGATTGTCTTGTTCTACCGGCCCACCGTTATACACTTTAAAAGCAGCCTTAACTTCAGGAATTAGGTCTTTTATAGTGTATTCTAAGGGTTTGTTTAGGATAAATCCAATAGAACCATCTTTGGTGTGGTCTGCTAACAACACAATGGAGCGGTTAAAAGAAACATCTCCAATTATGGCTGGTTCTGCAATTAACAAATCACCTTTTTTCGGGGTAGTGCTCGTCATGTTTCAATAAATTTTATAACTAAAACTAAGGTAATTTTATTAAAAAAGCAACTTTTAACATATACATAAAAAAAATGCTTTCCATTTCGGAAAGCATTTTTCTATGTTTTTCTGAAACTATTAATTAGTTTACAGCACTTGATAAATCTGATCCAGCTTTAAACTTAACAACGTTTTTAGCTTTAATTTTGATAGTCTCACCAGTTTGTGGGTTTCTTCCTTCTCTAGCAGATCTTTTAGAAACTGACCAAGAACCAAAACCAACTAAAGAAACTCTGTTTCCTTTTTGTAAAGCACCTTCTATTTCAATAAGTGCGCACTCTAAAGCTTTTTTAGCGGCTGCTTTAGTGATTCCTGCGTGTTCTGCCATTGCATCGATTAAATCTGTTTTGTTCATAATGTAAATTTTAATAATTAATAAATTGGTTAAACTTTTTTGTTAAATCCTTTACAAATTTATACGGATTATGCTTTCGTGCAAGTAATAGCAAGGGAAATACGAGGTTTTGTTGATAACTTATGGCATTTGTTAATAAAGGAACCGCATTTTATCGAAGTTTTAATGAAATGAGTAATACTAAGGGTTTAGCGCATTTTTGCATCCCTTTCAAATTTATAACCATTAAGCAGGGATTTGCTGTCCATAAGTTTCTTTCCAGGAAGTTTAATTTTTGTGATTTTTATGTAACCCTCTTTGACGGAAACTTTAATGCTTTTTTTTGAGGAAATTACTTGTCCAACAGGGGTGCTGTGGTTTTCAATTTCTTTTTCAGACTCATAAATTTTTATATCTAGAGTATCATCACCATTAATCAATTCGCACCAAGCCGCGGGATATGGGCTTAATCCCCTAATTTTATTGTAAATATCGTGTATGCTATCGTTCCAATAAATTTTGCAGTTTTCTTTATTAAGCTTGTAAGCCGTTTTAATGTTACTATTTTCGTTTTGCTGTGTAGTTGCTACCGCTCCCTTTTTTATAGCCGTTACAGTCTTTAAAACTAATGAGCTGCCCAGATTCATTAATTTGTCGTGCAGACTTCCTGCGTTTTCATGAGGTTCGATTTCTATTTCCTCTTGAAATATCATTGCTCCAGTATCAATTTTTTCATCAATAAAAAATGTAGAAACACCAGTTTTGGTTTCACCATTAATAATAGCCCAGTTAATGGGTGCTGCGCCTCTATAATTTGGTAGAAGCGATGCATGTAAATTAAATGTGCCGTATTCTGGCATTTGCCAAACTACTTTTGGAAGCATCCTAAAGGCAACTACAATTTGTAAGTTAGCATTTAGGGCTCTTAACGCGTCAATAAAGTCATTACCTTTAAGATTAGTTGGTTGTAATATGTTCAGGCCAACTTCTGTTGCGTATTTCTTAACGGCGCTTTCATTAAGTTTTCTGCCTCGGCCAGCAGGTCTATCAGGTGCTGTAATTACACCAACAATATTATAGTCGGTTTCTACAAGCGCTTTTAAAGTTGCAACTGCAAAATCTGGAGTGCCCATAAATACAATTCTTAAATCTCTCATATATGACTTAGTTTATAGGTATTTGTTTTTGTAATAGTAATAATTTGATGTTCCAAAAGCTGTTTTAAAATACGTTTTGTCTCAGTATCATGGCAAGATAATGCTTTGCTAATCTCTCTTGAGGATTTATCACCACTTTCTAGAAGTTTTATAACCTCATTCTTTAAATTTTCTTTGTTTTTTTTCGAAGAAGATAGGGCTTGGGTATTAAGGCAAACCGAGCAAATACCGCAAGGTTGTGTGTTAGATTCGCCAAAATAATTTAAGAGCTGCATGCTTTTACAAACATTATCGTTATTTATATAATTAATTACAGCATTAATCTGTGTTTCCTTAAGTGCATTCTGTTGCTTTATTATAGGGGCAATTCTGTTTATAGTTTTATCATCCTCCCTAGGCTCAATAAATGTGATTTGCGCATCGGTTTTAGAGTGGTTAAGTGAGAGGATGTTATCAACTTCTAGTCGCTTCAACTGCTGAATTAATTCGTGTTCTGTTATTGATGCCTTATCTGCAACTTTAGCTGTATTGATATCTACCTCATGATCAAAAATACCACCGTAAGATCTAAGAATCGATTTAACCGTGACGTCGTATTCAGGGTATTTATCCAAGTAATTAAATATTGAAGTGTTAGTTGATATAAATTTAACTAAAACCTTGTTTTTAAATTTTTTAGACATTGAAATTATACTATTCCGATCTAGGATTAATAGAGCGTTGTAGCATAGTACGGTATTAAAACTGTAGGTTTTGCAAAAATGCCCAAAATCAAAATCAAAAGTCAAATAAGCGCCTTCGCCATATGAGATTTGAAAGTAGTTGCATAGTTTTCTGTAAATCTGTTTAATGAGATCTACGGAGGGCAATATCTTTAAAAACTGATTTTTAACCAGAACTTCATCATTCTTGTTTTTTAAAACAACAGCAAAAGCTTTATCGCCATTTCTGCCTGCTCGTCCTGCTTCCTGAAAATAACTCTCAATACTTTCAGGGAGGTTTAAGTGAATAACTGTTTTTACATCTGGTTTATCAATGCCCATACCAAAAGCATTTGTGGCTACCATAACCTGTTTTTGGTTGTTCATCCAACTGTTCATGTTGGTGCTCTTTTCTGTATTGTTCAAGCCACCGTGATAGTAGGTGGATGTAATGTTTTTTGAAGTTAAAAGTGTGCTTATATCCAAAGTTGCTTTTCTGTTTCTTACATAAACAATAGAGGGGCCACTATATTTTTTTAATATAGATTCAAGACGGTAATATTTATCTTCTTCATGCATGACCATATACCCTAAGTTATCCCTAAAAAAAGACTGTTTAAATATTTTAGGTTTGATAAAATCTAGTTGGGTAATAATGTCTTCAACAATTTTTGGTTTTGCAGTAGCAGTTAAAGCTATAATATTGGTAGAGGGCTTTAAATGCCTCATTTTTATAATATTGCCATATGAAGGTCTGAAGTCATTTCCCCATTGCGAGATACAATGCGCTTCATCAACAGCAATCAAGTTCACTTTCATTTGCCTAATACGATCTTGCACTAATTCTTGTTGTAAACGTTCGGGAGAGAGGTATAAAAATTTGTAGTTGCCATAAATACAATTATCTAAAAGTGTGTCCAAATCAGTTTTAGAAATACTACTAGTTATGGCTAGAGCTTTAATCCCTTTTTGGTTTAAATTATTAACCTGATCGTTCATCAATGCAATTAAGGGCGAAATCACAATGCAAATACCATCTTTAACTAATGCAGGTATTTGAAAACAAATAGATTTTCCACCACCTGTTGGCATTAAGGCAAATACATCTTCACCATCTAATACTGCATTGATTATCGCCTCTTGATTTCCTCTAAAGGAAGTGAAATTCCAATAGCGCTCTAGAATATTTATGGGATGAGTATTCACTATAAACTCAGGGTGTTTAAAATAAAATCTGTACGCTCTTCCACGTCACCAAATGGCACATCTACAGGTTTGTAGTTATAATTTTGATAGGTTTCAAGAAGATAGTCATGTATTTTTTCGGCTTGAGAAAAGTTCTCGTAACGTTCATTGTCACTTTTATATATGGCTTTCCATGGCTTTAGGATAAAAATATCGTCATACACCAATGTTTTTGAAGCAGAGACAAAATCATTCGGGTAACTATCTCCTATGTAGTCCATGTAAGCCAAAACATCAGGAATTCCACGGTCGAAAAAAACAAGATCACTATTTAAGTTTTCCGATGTTTTAAATTGGTTGATACGCCCCTTTAACAACAATTCGCTAAACACTAATGGATTGGTTAAAAAAAGTTGGTCTATACCTTCTCGTTGAGCCTCGAGTGTTACTTGTCTCGAAATTTCTTCCAAACAGTTGTAGTTTCTTTTTAAAAGCTCATTAATAATGGTAGACTTTCCTGTTCCCGGGCCACCCGTAATAACAATTTTTCTCGGAGTCAATACAAATTAATTTTGAATGTAAAAATCGGAATTTAATTGCTGTAAAAAAAATGGAAATGAAAGCTTATATTTGCAATTCAAAAAAAGCATATGAGTAACACTCCAAATCAAGACGAATTTTATAAAAAACTTAGAGGGCAACTATTAGACACGGCATTGTGGCCTTCTGAATATTTGTATAAATTCATTATAAAAACCAATGTGTCTCAAATACAGAAAGTTGAAGCGCTTTTTAATAATATGGGAGCAGTAATTAACACGACGGAATCTAAAAACGGAAAATATACCAGCATTTCTATAAATGTAAGAATGAAGAATCCTGATAGGGTAATTGCTAAGTATAAAGAGGTCGCAGAAAAAATAGATGACGTTATTAGTCTTTAGTTTTTTTTCGTATTTTGCGCATTACTTCATAGAATTTTAATACCACACTTTTAATTTTGATTGATAATTTAGAATACAATACAGAACGGGAACATTTAATTATTCCTGAATATGGTCGTCATCTTCAAAAAATGATAAACCATGCAAAAACAAGAGAAACAAAAGAAGAACGCGAAAAATTAGCAAAAGCTATTATTTCCGTAATGGGCAATTTGCAGCCACATCTGCGCGATGTTCCAGACTTTCAGCATAAATTATGGGATCAGTTATTCATTATGTCTAATTTTGAATTAGATGTAGATTCTCCATTTCCAAAGCCTTCCAAAGAGGTGCTTTCTGAACGTCCAGACCCTTTAAAATACCCACAAAACCACCCGAAATATCGTTTCTATGGGAATAACATCAAAACGATGATTGATGTAGCCAACACATGGGAAGAAGGCGAGTTAAAGGAAGCATTGGTCTATACCATTGCGAACCACATGAAAAAGTGTTTTTTAAATTGGAATAAGGATACTGTTGAGGATATTGTAATTTTCGACCACCTTTACGAATTGTCAAACGGTAAGATTGATTTAAGGAATTCTGAAGAAGATCTATCGGATTCTACGAGTTTAATGCGTTCTAAAAGTAAATACAGCAATACCAACAAAAAGAAAAAAGGGTCTAACCGTTCTAGAAAACGCCACTAAACGTATCGATGGGAACATTTAAAATTGAAGGAGGTCATCAGCTAAAAGGAAGCATACAACCTCAAGGAGCAAAGAATGAGGCACTTCAAATTCTTTGTGCAGTTTTACTAACTCCAGAGGAAGTTACTATTAATAATATTCCTGATATTATTGACGTAAACAAACTCATAAGTTTATTAAAGAAACTTGGAGTAAAGGTTAAAAATACATCAAAAGGCTCTTATACGTTTCAGGCAGACAACGTAGATTTACAGTATTTGGAATCTGATCAGTTTAAGATTGACGGACGTGGGTTACGCGGTTCAATAATGATTGTTGGACCTTTGTTGGCACGATTTGGTAGAGGTTATATACCAAAACCTGGAGGCGATAAAATTGGGCGCCGTCGTTTAGATACACATTTTGAAGGGCTTATAAAACTTGGTGCCAAATTTGGTTACAGTAAGGAAGAGCAATTCTACGGCGTTGAGGCCAAAAAGTTAAAAGGTACATATATGTTGCTCGAAGAAGCGTCGGTAACTGGTACTGCAAATATTGTTATGGCAGCAGTTTTAGCCGAAGGCCAAACCACAATTTACAATGCTGCATGCGAACCATACTTACAACAGTTATGTAAAATGCTGAATAGGATGGGGGCCAAAATTAGTGGTGTAGGGTCGAATATGCTAATTATTGAAGGTGTGGAGAATTTGGGAGGCACAAACCATACGATGCTTCCCGATATGATTGAAATTGGCAGCTGGATTGGATTAGCGGCTATGACCAAAAGTGAACTTACTATAAAAAACGTAAGCTGGAATGATTTAGGATTGATTCCAAATGTATTTAGAAAATTAGGTATCACTGTTGAAAAACAAGGTGATGACATCCATATTCCTGCGCATGCGGATGGTTACGAAATACAGAGTTTTATTGATGGTTCTATTCTAACCATTTCTGATGCGCCATGGCCAGGGTTTACACCAGATTTACTAAGTATTATTTTGGTGGTTGCTACACAAGCTAGAGGAAGTGTTTTAATCCATCAAAAGATGTTTGAAAGCCGCTTGTTCTTTGTAGATAAATTGATAGATATGGGGGCGAAAATTATTCTATGTGATCCGCATAGGGCAACAGTAATCGGTCATGATTTTAAATCGACTTTAAAAGCAACGACCATGACGTCACCTGATATTAGAGCTGGGGTTTCTTTATTAATTGCAGCATTATCTGCAAAAGGAACTTCAACTATTCAAAATATTGAACAGATTGACCGTGGTTACGAAAACATTGATGAAAGGTTACGTGCTATAGGAGCTAGAATCGAGCGAGTTTAATCAGTTAAAAAGGCATTTTTTCTTCTTTTACCTTTTCCGTTAAACAAACTGATGGTTGTACTAACGGTTAATCCCCCAGCTGTAGTGGCTATCCATTCGCCAGTATCAAATTTATTGTTTTGTTGCCCGCTATCGCGCACTTCTTTGGCTAAACCTGCAATTGTAGAGGCTCCTAAACTATACCAAAATGCTTTCTTTTTATTCTTAGTTACTGAATATACTACCGCATAAGTACAACCTGAAATAACAGCACCCGCACCAAAATGCAATTTATCATCCCCTGAAATCATTTGAGAATGGCATACGCCAATAGTTAAACATAACATGCACATAAAAAGATATTTCATATAGGAAAAATTATAATATTTTCTAATTTAAAATTTTAAGATTTTTGCGTGTAATTTTTTGGCTAAAATGTAATGTTGTAGCGATTAACTTCTTTAGATGCCTGTTTTTAAAGAGTATTGATTGCAAAAATCTAAAAGGAGAATAAAACTCAAAAGATGTAGTTTATGTAATTAGAATTTGAAACTCGGTTTTAGTTTTCACTAATCTATAGCCATTTCCACATAAGCTGTTAAATCATTAGGCGTATCAATTTTACTTGGAGAGTACTGCACCAGATTCGGCTCTTTTGCTATGGCATTTAAAAAATGATGTTTATTCAATGCAAGTGGTAACAATTTCGCTTTCGTATTTTCTAAGATAATGTCTTGCATTTCGTATTTTTGCTAACACTAAAAATAAAAAAATACGCATGCAATTATCCAAAGAAGAGGTTTTAAAACAAGCAAATAAAACTTGCAAAAACACATTGATGGAAACATTGGGGATAGAGATAATAGATTTTGGCGAAGATTTCTTGGTGGCAAAAATGCCTGTAAACTCAAGGGTTCATCAACCCGATGGTGTATTACATGGTGGTGCTACCGTAGCATTAGCGGAAAGCGTGGGGAGTTTTGCATCACATATTTTTACAGATTTAGATACATATTTTGTTAGAGGTATAGAGATTTCCGCAAACCATTTAAAAAGTATAAAAGAAGGTAATGTGTATGCTAAAGCAACCTTTTTGCACAAAGGCAGAACTACTCAATTGCTAGATATTAAAGTTACGGATGACGATGATAACTTAATATCAATCTGTAAATTATCAACCATAACACTTCCAAAGAAAAAATAGGTTGATGGCTTTAAATGATTTCTTTCAGTTTATTGCTCAACATTACAACCGTAAATTGCCATTTGTAGTTTATAGGAAACCGAATAGTAATGCAGTTAAAGCAATGCTTCAAAATAATGATGAGCTTTTTATTACATCAAAATTTGAAGAAACAGGGTTTGTATTCTCTCCCTTTGATAATGAATCTGATACTATTATAATCCCTTCGAAACAATCAGAATCTTTAGCAGTAAATTACTCTGAGATGAATGTGATAAGTAAACTGAATCATATTGCAACTCAAGTATCAGATACCGAAAAAGAGCACCATATAAGTTTGGTTGAGAAAGGCGTTGCGGCTATAGAAAATGGAGATTTTCAAAAGGTGGTGCTTTCGCGTAAGGAGGAAATTGAACTTGAGAACACCGACATTTTTTCAATATATAGAAACCTTTTAGCGTCATACAAGTCGGCATTTGTATATTGTTGGTACCATCCAAAAATTGGGTTATGGCTTGGTGCCACACCAGAAACATTATTAAAGATAGAAGGTCGCCATTTTTCTATGATGGCATTGGCGGGTACTCAAGATTATCATGGTAGCTTGGAAGTACAGTGGAGAGATAAAGAACTGCAAGAGCAACAATTTGTTACCGATTTCATTTTGGATAATATAAAATCTACAGTTGAAAATATTAAAACTTCTGAAGTGGAAACTGTAAAAGCAGGAAATCTGTTGCACTTACGCACACTTATAAAAGGAAATTTAATCCATCAAAATTTAAGCTTGAAGCAATTACTGGAAAATTTACATCCAACACCTGCTGTTTGTGGTTTGCCTAAGAAAAAAGCTAAAGATTTTATTCTTGAAAATGAAAATTATAATAGATCATTTTACACTGGGTTCTTAGGGGAATTAAACTTTGAGATTGATACAAAACCAAGAACCGGAGCACGCAATATTGAGAATAGAGCTTATTCTATAAAGAAAAAAAGCACACAGCTTTACGTTAATTTGCGTTGTATGCAGTTAAAAGATAAAAAAGCCATTGTATACGTGGGCGGAGGTATTACAGCAACATCGAAACCGGAGCAAGAGTGGGAGGAAACAGTTTCTAAATCTAAAGTCGTTAAAAACGTGTTATAGCTAAATATAGTTGTTTAGCATTTCCTTATTTTTGCAATAAGATTAATGTTAAATGATATATCCTAAAATCCCGCTAGCCCAAACTGTTATTCAGTTGTGCAAAGCGAAACAGATACAACATATTATTATCTCTCCAGGTAGCCGAAGTGCACCTTTAACTATTGGTTTTACAAACGATGAATTTTTTAAATGCTATAGTATCGTAGATGAACGATGCGCTGCTTTTTTCGCCATGGGAATTGCACAACAGCTTAAAGCGCCAACAGCTTTGGTATGTACTTCTGGAAGTGCTTTGTTAAACTATTACCCTGCTATTGCCGAAGCATATTACAGCGACATTCCTCTAGTAGTTTTATCAGCAGATAGACCAAAACATTTGATAGGTGTAGGTGATGGGCAAACCATCAATCAAAAAAATGTATACAAGAATCATATTTTATATTCAGCTAATTTGAAGTTGGATTTAAAAGACGAAAAGAATATTCCGAGTAATGATGATTTGCCAATAATTAAGAATCTAGAAAACAAATTAGAGCGTTTTTTAGGGCTGCAAAAAGATATACAAGAACATAACGAACAAGAGATAAATATTGCCCTAAATATTGCTAGTTTGAAAAATGGGCCTGTGCATATTAATATTCCTTTTGATGAGCCGCTTTATCAAACCGTTTCGGAACTTTCGGTTAAACCTAAAAATATTGAAGCAAAAAAAGTGGAAAACGGTTTTGATTCTCAAGAGTTAAAACACTGTATTGACGAGTGGAGTTCCGTTTCAAAAAAAATGATTTTAGTTGGTGTAAATCATCCAAATGAAATTGATAATGCTTTTTTTGAAGAGTTAGCAAAAGACGATAGCGTGATAGTTTTCACTGAAACAACTTCAAACCTAAATCACAAGAGCTTTTTTCCGAGTATAGACCAAATTATTGCGCCATTATCGGACGAAGAACAAAAAGCATTACAACCTGATATTTTGCTCACTTTTGGAGGTTTAATCGTATCAAAAAAAATTAAAGCGTTACTTAGAAAATTTAAACCTAAACAGCATTGGCATGTGGATGAAAAGAAAGCTAACGATACGTTTTTCTGCTTAACCAAACATATAGAGTTAAAGCCACAAGAGTTTTTTATGGCGTTTTTACCAAGTCTTACGCATTATAAGAAAAGCGATTATAAATCGTTTTGGCATAAGATAAAGAAACATCGTTTAAAGCAACATGAACAGTATTTAAGGGAAATACCGTTTACTGATTTTAAAGCTTTTGATGCAATTTTAGGTGCCATACCAGATAACAGGGTATTGCAAGTAGGAAACAGTTCTGCAATTCGATATACGCAGCTGTTTAAAATTAATAATACGCTAGAAGTGTTTTGTAACCGGGGTACAAGTGGAATAGATGGTAGCACCTCTACAGCTATTGGTTGCGCCGTGGCAAACACTAAGCCAACGGTATTTATTACTGGAGATTTAAGCTTTTTTTATGACAGCAATGCACTTTGGAACAATTATATTCCTAGTGATTTTAGAATTATTATAATCAATAATGAGGGTGGTGGTATTTTTAGAATACTTCGAGGACATAAAAACACTGAGAATTTTAATAGGTATTTTGAAACGCGACACCATTTAAATGCAAGGCATTTGTGTAATATGTTTAATTTTGAATACGTCTCTGCTTCTGATATTATCGCCTTAAAAGATGCACTCGAAGGATTTTTTAAAACATCAGAGCAACCTAAAATTTTAGAGGTTTTTACACCGCAAAACTTGAATGATGAGGTGCTTTTAGAATATTTTAACTTTATCAAGTAGTTTTAAGTGACTTAACATAAGTTAATGTGTCTAAAAATTAAGTATATTTAAGACAGAGAAATATTAACCTTAAAAAAACACTTTTTATCATGAGTAAACGTGACGAACTTATTGCAAAGTATGCTGCAGATTTAAAAGACAAATGTGGCGTTAATGCCGATATGGATTTATTAACTAAAGTAACTATTGGTTGTGGCCCTTCAATCTACAATGCGGACGCTTCAACAGTTTCTGGAAGTGATCCTTCTGAGTTAGAAACCGTAAAAAACAATTTTTTAATAAAAAAACTAGGGTTGAGCGCTGGTGATGATTTAGATGGAGCCATTGCTAAGGTGATGGACCAATACGGGCAGTCTAACCGAAATAAATATAGAGCAGTAGTATATTATTTGTTAACTAAACATTTCGGAAAAGAGTCCGTTTATTAGTAGAAATACAACATAGAATTTAAAGCGTTGCTACTGCAACGCTTTTTTTGTTGGTATTCGTTTTATAATTGCTAAAGTTATACCTTTGTTCACTATGAAATTAGGAGAAATAAATACCTTAGAAATACTTCGAGAAACCGATCATGGTGTGTACTTAATTGATGCAGATGACGAAGAAGTATTGTTACCAAACAGATACGTGCCTTCTGAATTTAAGATTTGGGATAAAATTGATGTTTTTGTTTATCTGGATAATGAAGAGCGCCCTGTTGCAACTACCGATATTCCCTATATTAAGAAAGATGAGTTTGCTTTATTACGATGCAATCAAGTCACAGATTTTGGTGCTTTTTTAGATTGGGGATTGGTAAAGGAATTATTTTGTCCTTTTAAAGAGCAAGCCTTTAAAATGAAACCTGGCGGATGGTACTTGGTACATTGTTATTTAGATGAAAAAACCGAACGTTTGGTAGCTTCGAGTAAAACTAATCGTTTTCTAGACAACAAAACTTTAACCGTTGAACAATTCGAAGAGGTAGATTTAATTGCATCACATCCTTCGGATATTGGTTGGAACGTAATTGTAAACAAAAAGCATTCTGGCTTAATTTATAAGGATAATATTTTTAAGGATATAAGTGTTGGAGATAAGTTAAAAGGTGTAGTAAAAAAGATTAGACCTGGAAATAAACTGGATATTTCATTAGAGAAAATCGGTTACAGAAATATTGAACCGAATGCTGAACGTATTTTACAAGAGTTAGAAGATAATTCTGGTTTTTTAAATTTAACTGATAAATCTAACCCCGAAGATATAAAAGCACAACTGCAAATGAGTAAAAAGAGTTTTAAAAAAGCAGTTGGGACTTTGTACAAGCAACGGCAGATTGAAATAAAATCAGACGGAATTTACTTGGTCTAAGCTAAAAATAAGATAGTTTTAAAAATGCAATATAGAGCTTACTAAAGCTAATATTTTCAGACGCATAAAAAGAGTTTTTCATTTCTACATTTATTTACCTGATTTGAAAATTATTTTTAATATCGAATTCAGGCATATTCTTTTTTCAGGAAAGGAATATTTACGTCCTCAAGGAAATTTAAATACATATTGTTTTTACTAACTTTAGTTTAAGTTGCATTAGAAACGAGAAGGTCATACTTGTATATTGGAATAATTAGAAAAACCCTATTTGTGTTTAAGAATTCACTTCTGTTATAGGGTTTTTGCTGTTCAAATAAGCGTATCATTTTCAAACACCTAGTATCTAAATTGGTAATGCATTTTACTATTTTTGTTCTATGATAAAACAAGACACCATCATAGCTTTGGCAACCCCTTCAGGAGCAGGTGCTATTGCTGTAATTCGCTTATCAGGAAAGGATGCTATTTCTATAGCAGAAAAACAATTTAAGTCAGTTTCTGATAAACTCTTAAGCAAACAAAAAACGCATACCATACATTTAGGTCATCTTGTAGATGATAGTATCACTTTAGATGAGGTTTTAGTGTCGGTTTTTAAAAACCCAAATTCATATACAGGTGAAGATGTGGTGGAAATATCGTGTCATGGTTCAAATTATATCCAGCAGGAAATCATTCAATTATTTCTTCGGAAAGGCTGTAGAATGGCTGATGCAGGGGAGTTTACGTTAAGAGCCTTTTTAAACGGGAAATTAGATTTAAGTCAAGCGGAAGCTGTTGCCGATTTAATTGCTAGTGATAATGCTGCATCCCATCAAATAGCAATGCAGCAGATGCGAGGTGGGTTTTCTTCAGAAATTGCTAAACTGCGCGAAGAACTTTTAAATTTCGCATCACTAATAGAGTTAGAGCTAGATTTTGCCGAGGAAGATGTAGAATTTGCAGATAGAACACAATTTAAGGAATTAATTGAGCGTATCAACTTTGTTTTAAAACGATTAATTGATTCGTTTGCGGTTGGGAATGTAATTAAGCATGGTATTCCTGTAGCCATTGTTGGCGAGCCAAATGTTGGAAAATCTACATTACTGAATGCATTGTTAAATGAAGAGCGCGCCATAGTTTCAGAAATAGCCGGTACAACAAGAGATACTATAGAAGATGAAATTACAATAGGTGGTATTGGGTTTCGGTTTATAGATACCGCAGGAATTCGAGAAACCAAAGATGTAGTGGAGCGTATTGGCATTAAAAAAACGTTTGAGAAGATAGACCAAGCTCAAGTTGTGATTTACTTATTTGATGCCACAGATTTTGAAACGGAAAGTGCTAGATTTAAAGTTGAAATAGAAAAAATAAAGAACAAGTATCCACAAAAACCATTGTTGATAATTGCTAATAAAGTAGATAAGTTAGATGATGTCTCTACTGTAAATATTAAAGATGAATTTAAAGGTATTAAATTGATATCTGCTAAAAATGGAGTAGGAGTAGACGACTTAAAAGAAGCATTATTAAGTTTTGTAAATACTGGTGCTTTGCGAAATAATGATACTATAGTCACCAATTCTCGTCATTATGATGCATTACTGAAAGCTTTTGGAGAGATACAAAAAGTAAAGGAAGGTTTGGAAACAAATTTATCAGGAGATTTGTTAGCTATTGATATTCGTCAAGCATTATATCATTTTGGAGAGATTACTGGTGAGATTACAAATGATGATTTGCTAGGTAATATTTTTGCTAATTTTTGTATTGGGAAGTAACTTACTTTTTTTTATTTGTTAATCCCTTGTTATTGTTGGCTTTATAGTGTTTTGTCTTCTTTTATTTGTTGTTTATTTGCTCTTTTTTGTTTAAATTTGTTGTATATCTGTTGCCTGAAATATAGAATTGTTGCCCATTTCTGTTGGCTAAGATATTGGCGAAATGATGCACCATAACGCACCACGTTGCACCATTACGCTACATAACGCACCATTTATGAGCAGTAATTTATTCATTCCTAAAACTTGTAAGCATTGCGGTAATGCATTTACAGCACGTACAACAGTTACTAAATACTGTGGCGATACTTGTGCAAAAAGAGCTTATAAGGCACGCAAACGTCAAGAAAAAATTCAAGCTACTCTTACTGAAGATATGCAACAGCAAAAACAAGTTGTTGAAGTTCGCAATCCTAATGCTGTAAATAACAAAGATTTTTTAAGCGTAACAGAAGCCTCACAACTGATTGGCGTGAGTAGATGGACCATTCAAAGAATGATTCAACAAGGACGTTTAAAAGCAGTTCCTTTTGGTAGAAAGCGTATTGTGGCCAGATGGCAAATAGAAAACCTTTTTAATTAATTCCATTATGAAAGTAACATTAAGACAACGCAAGAAGAACGACAAAATAAGTCTGTATTTAGATTACTATCATAAAGGCAAACGTAAAACAGAATACTTACGCTTATACCTTACACCTAATCCTAAAACCAAAACTGAAAGAGAGGTTAATAAGAAAACCAAACAATTGGCTGAAACTATATGTGCACAGCGACAAATAGAAATTCAAAATGGTATTTATGGCTTTCAAGATATTGAAAAGCTAAAAGGTAGTTTTATTACTTATATCACAGCTTTAGCAGAAAAGAAAAATACAAGCTCTGGCAATTATGGTAATTGGAATAGTATGCTAAAACATTTAAAAAAGTTTTGTCCAACAGATGTTAGTTTTCAAGATATAGACAAATCGTTTGTTGAGCGTTTCAAAGAGTATTTAGATAAAGATGCAATAGGTAGAGCAGGTAAGCAACTGTCTCAAAATTCAAAATATTCGTATTACGGTAAATTTTCAGCTGCATTAAAACAGGCGGTCAAAGATGGCATATTAAAAGTAAATCCTGCAAATGGTGTAGAGTATTTTAAACAAGGTGAACCTCAACGAGAATTTTTAACGCTTGATGAATTACAAAAGGCAGTTAATACAGAATGTGAACTGCCTATTTTAAAGAATGCTTTTATTTTTTCAGCTTTAACCGGATTACGTTGGTCAGATATTGAAAAACTAATATGGTCAGAAATCCAGCACTCAAAAGAAATGGGATATTATATCCGATTTAGACAAAAGAAAACTAAAGGTGTCGAAACCTTACCAATATCAGACCAAGCAAGAAATCTATTAGGAGAAAAAGGTAATCCAGACGATAAAGTATTTGATGGCTTACATTATAGTGCCTGGTCTAATTTAAAATTACAACAATGGATGATGAAAGCAGGTATTACTAAAACTATTACCTTTCATTGTGCGCGTCATACCTACGCTACCTTGCAATTAACTTTGGGTACAGATATTTATACAGTATCAAAATTATTAGGTCATAAAGAGTTACGCACTACACAGATATATGCCAAAGTAATTGACGATAAAAAGAAAGAAGCTGCTAACCGTATTCAACTGGATTTATAATGAAAGGAAGTGTATTTTCAAGATTAGTTTCAATAACCAATGGCTTACATAGGGATAATAGACAGGAAAAAGATTTTAAATACTTACTGTCTGATTTTAAATTGAATCCAAAAGCTAATAACGCAGTTTTTAAAGTAAACTTTAAAAAGCCTTTAAATGCTAAAAAAGAATACTGCCAAAAGCTAATATTTAATGAAACAGAAAATACAGTAGCATCATTTGAAAAAGAATTTCCTAAAAATGCAACTACACCAGAAAATAAATACAGCTATACTATTCTACTTAATAAATTTGATAAGTACTTAAATGACATTTCAACTTATATCAATAAAAGAGGAATAACAGCAGATTTCAACAATGATGACAATTATATCATAAACTACTTAAAAGTATCTGTAATAAGGTTGTATGCTGAACTACAAGAGCAATACGGTCAGTTTTCCGTAAACACAAAATTCTCAATTGCTGAAATTGGAGAAAAATACTTTAATGATGAAACTTTTGATATTAGCCTAATAGAAAAGAGCACTACTAAAAAAGTTGCTACCAAAAAAACATCAATATCTAAAGCAAAACCAAAGACCTCTTTTGGATATAAAAGCAACGACACTTCAACTTTGCTAACTGTGCTCAAACAAATAAATCTAAAAATAGATTTGTTAGATAACCGTACAACTGTTGAACAGTTGCACGAACTCTTATTAGCAAAAGATTTTACCAATACAGAATCGCAAATTTATCTTCAATGCGAGACCACACAATTTAGTTATCTTGTAACGAAACTAAAGCCATTTTTTAATGGTTTTAATCCTACATCAATAGAACGTTCTGAAAAATTTGTTACTAAAACAGATACACCACTAAAGGCGAATAATCTTCACAAAAACAAAGTTCATAATCCTAAAGAAAAGGAAGAAATAGATAAAATCATCCAACAACTGCAATAAAAAACAGTAAGAATAGTAAGAAATCTTACTGTTGTCTTACCCTTGTTTTACACTCTTACTAAAATCGGGAAGCCAATTTTCAACCTTTGTCCTGTTCTTGAAAACCAAGAATGACATTTGGCCAGATGTCCTCATTTATTTAAAACAAAATAAACGATGGACACAAATATCATCGAAAAGTTAGACCGCATTGAAAAACTCTTATTAGAGCAACAAACAATGCAAAAGCAAGTATTAAACTTTAATGAAACTTGCAAGTATTTAGAATTATCACAATCTCACTTGTATAAACTTACAAGTACGGGAACCATTCCACATTATAAACCGAATGGTAAAAAGATTTATTTCCAACGAGAAGAGTTAGACCATTGGTTACTGCGTAACCGTATGGACTCAAGAGACGAAATCGAACAGCAAGCTGCCGATTACCTAATTAAGAAAGGAGCGGTGAAGTTATGACTGAAATAATCGATTTACTCTTAACGCTCTCGCAAGAAATAAAGGACATTAAAGCACGTATCGAATTGTTACGACAATCGAGAGCAGAAGTATTAAAAGATACGTGGATAGACAATCAAGATGTATTACAGACCTTACATATAAGTAAGCGAACACTACAAACTTTAAGAACCAATGGCAGTTTGCCTTACAGCAAAGTAAAAGGTAAATTTTACTATAGAGTTGCTGACATTGAGCAGTTGCTTCAAGACAACTACTACAACCATAATTTCAAGCGAGATGGAAATAAGTAGAGAAGCAATTTTAGACAAAACACATTATGGTTTAAAAATCTATGCCTATGTGTTGAGACAGTATTATCCTAATCAAACAGTCCTTTCTGTAAAAGGAAGGGACTGTGGGATAACTCGCAATCCATTTAATGGTGGTAAAGAAACCTTACGGATTCATATTGATGGTGTAATAGCAACACATCGAGATACAGAATTAGAAGCCTTTAAAGGTGATGTATTTGATTTTGCACAATACCATTTTAGAATAACCGATGAAGAAGATTTGTACCGGAAGATAAATCAAGAGTTACATCTAAATTTAGAAGTCAAGGAAAAAGACGAATTGGAATGGTTGAATGAACCAGACGATACCTGGTATGCCAACTGTAGCTTTTTTAAAGCGCCTGTTCGCAATGTGTTTCCCTCGGAAACCTTGCGATTGCATCAAGTGTTTGCATTAATCACAAGTGATAAATACAAAAGCATTACTGAAGAATTAAGAGCAATTACCAATGTAAAAGAAGCACGTAAATTCAAAGCGAATCGCTTTGATTACGTAACACTTTCAGGAACATTTGAAAAACGAAGCGATAACAACTTGATAAAGCATTCTAATTTATTAACCATTGATTTTGACCATTTAGAGAATCTACAAGAGTTAAGAACACAGCTCTTAAATGATGAATATTTTGAAACCGAAATGCTATTCATATCACCATCTGGTGATGGTTTAAAATGGATTATTAGAATAGATATTTCAGAAGTAACACATTCAGAATATTTCACAGCAGTTGCAAATTACATTAAACACAATTATAACATTGAGGTTGACCAGTCAGGTAAAGACGTTTCCAGAGCGTGTTTTTTACCATACGACCCAACAGCCTTTCTACATAAAAGACATCAAGCATTATGACTAAAATATTTAACCCAAAAGATTGGTTGGAAGTTCCTAAAGAGCAACCTCAACCAAAAAGCAACACCGCAACAACTAATGTTGTTGCAGTTGCTGATAACGACATTGAATCCTACATTTCAGCAATCGAGCAATCAGGTACAGACATAACAGGAAGTTATGCCACTTGGCGAGATTTAGGCTTTGCTTTAGCCGAAGAATATGGAGAAATAGGTAGAGATTATTTCCACCGTATGAGTAAAAATTATGCAGGTTACGATGCTAAAGAGTGTGATGCACAATTCGATAAATGCTCAAACGCAAAAGGACACGGAATTACAATTGCTACCTTTTATCACTATGCACATCAGTCAGGTATCAAACCGACTAAACAACAGTATAACAACGAAGTTGCAACAAACGTTGCAACTGTTGTCGATACAGCCAACCAATCAATGCCTACAATACCAGAAACGGTATATGAGAATTTGCCACAGTTTTTACAACAAGTTGTAAATCCTGCTAATGGACAAGAAGAAAAGGACATTTTATTGTTAGGTGCATTAACAGCATTTAGTGCGTGTTTTCCTAAACTCTTTGGTATCTATGACCAACGTAGAGTATTCAGCAACTTATATTTATTTGTAACCGCACCTGCATCTGCAGGTAAAGGAAGACTTAACCAAATTAAAAATTTGGTAGAGCCTGTTCATAAATTAAAACGAGAACAAGCCAAAGTATTAAAGCAGCAATTTCAAACAGAAACTGCTACTTATAATATGAATAAAGGCAAAGATGAAAACTTGGAAAAACCGAGTAAACCGCCAGAGCGAATGCTGTTCATTCCTGCTAACAATAGTGTAACAGGCGTATATCAATTAATTTCTGATAATAAAGGCAGAGGTTTAATTTTTGAAACCGAAGGCGATACATTAGCACAAGCCTTTAAAAGTGATTATGGCAATTATTCCGATGGATTTCGTAAAGCATTTCATCACGAAACCATAAGCTATTATCGTAGAACAGATAGAGAATATGTAGATATTGAGAAACCGTGCTTGTCAACAGTATTATCAGGTACACCTAAACAAGTGGCAACCTTAATACCCAATGCAGAAAATGGGCTATTTAGTCGCTTTATGTTTTACTATATGAATATAAAACCAACTTGGAAAAATGTATTTCAAAATAGTAATAAGTTAGGTTTAGATGATTACTATAACCAATTAGGTAGTGAGTTTTTAGAATTGTACAAAACGCTAAAAAACAACCCAGAGATTGAAATACGATTAACCACAACCCAACAACAGCAATTCAATACGTTCTTTGAATCCTTACAGACCAAATACATCAACCTACAACCCGAAGAGTACATCGCAACAATAAGGCGATTAGGCTTAATTGCGTTTAGGATAATGATGCTATTCACAGCATTCCGAATTATGGAGGATGGTGATGTAAACGCAACTAAAGAATGTGAGGATATAGATTTTGAAAATGCACTAACCATAATTTCAATTTTAGTAAAACACAGTAGTAAAGTATTTAATGATTTACCAATAGAGCAAAAAGCAACAAAACGCTTAAATAGAAAAGAACGCTTTTTAGAAAGTTTGCCAAAGCAATTTAGCAGACAAGAGTATTTAGATTTAGCCACAAAACAAAGCATCCCACACAAAACCGCAGAAGGCTATATTACCAAATTTGTTGATGCAGGTTTAATATACAGAGAAGCACACAACAACTATTCAAATCCTGCAAAGACATAGTTAAGGATTTTAAGGATTTAAGGATATGATTAAATTGACTTCCTCAAATCCTTAATATCCTCATTACCTGTTAATAACTGTTTATATCTTTTTACTTTCCTTTGGTTTCCTTTTGTTAAATTAGACAAAATTTGACAAGTCTAAATAATTCTATTATGGAGTTTGGAGAGTACATACGTTCATTGCGTGAAAAACGCAATTTGCTATTAAGGGAAATGGCTGCAAACCTAAATATGGATGTTGCCTATTTAAGTAAAATAGAACGAGGAAATCGGATGGCAAGACGCGAACAAGTAGTTGCTTTTGCCAAAACATTAAAAGAAGACGAAAACGAATTAATTAAGCTATGGATGTCCGAACAAATTGTATTAATGCTCAAAAATGAAAAAGAGCGTACGGAAATCCTCAAAATAGCTGAAGAAAAAATTAGTAAGATTGTAAAAAAGGGTTAGGATTTAAAGTAATTTATGTTTAAAGAGAATAAATATTATGGCGAGGTATGGTTTAAATCTGCAGAGGATAATAAGTGCTTTTGTGTATTAGAGTTAATTAATGATGAAGTACACATAACGACCAATTTGTCAGAAAGATTACCTGCCTATCAAATAGAGTTAATTTATGGGGTTTTTACAGGTTTAGGCTATTTAACTTTTGTAAACTGCAAGATTAAAAACAGTAGCAATGGAATAGTAGAGACTAAAACTTATAAGCCTAAATATACGTTTGCTTGTGCATATCATTTAATTGAACCTATAGGTTTGAAAATTAATGAATTTCAAATTGACAATTTAGCAATAGTGAGTTGGGTTAGAAAAATGCATTGGTATAATTCTTTAGAAGACAAACTTGAAAAAGAGGATGACGTAGTCCACAATACGAATATTACTGAAGACTTATCTATTAAAATCACAAAATCAACATCATATACTTCTAACCACAACTTTTTTAGAATGGACAATGTTGGATATGTCGATTTTAAATCAGAAAAAAAATTGAGTATTCTTGAGAGTATAGATTTATATAATTCATTTCAAAAATTATTTCATTTTTTATACGGTAAGTCTGTACAATTTAAAGCTTTTAATTTTAAATGTTTAAGCTGTGGTAATTGGGCTTCGTTATATTACAAGGATGATTTCAACAAAGAAAACATATCTGGTTTTATAGCGCTTGACTATGATACTATTAAAGATGATTTGTCCAATATAATTAAGCATTGGTATAACAATGAAGGCATAGGTTATTGTGCTGATATTATTATCGAAAATTTACTCTCGGTTAAAACGAGTCATAGTAGGCGATTTACAAATTCCTATACAGCTTTCGAAGCTTATAGTTTGAAATTTGGTAATAAGATTAAGAACTCATCTTTTGCCAAAGATTTATTAGAACAAAAGCAATTATTAGTCGATATAACTAATATTCCAGAAGATGATATTAAAACATATGTATCAAAGATTGTTCGTCATCGAGATTATTTAATACATCGCACTAAAACAAAAAACAATATTTTTTCACAGTTTGAACTATTGTATATATCCTTTTTATTAGATTATTTGGTTGGTTTAGGCTTGGTGAAACAAATGGAAGTTTCTGATAAAATTATTGAAAAAATAATAGAGCGTGCTAAATCTACATACCAAGATATGCAGTCTGTAAATAGACTACTAAACAAAGATTTATTAGTTGATAACAATAATAAAGTTCAACCTTCTATGTAAAATTACAATATAATTTCATTTATGCAAGAACACCTCAAAACCAACATACTAAACTTTAAATGGCCTAATAGTGCGCCTACTATTTATTTAACTTTAGAGGATATTGAAGGTAGTCATCCAATCCATAAATCTAAATTTTCAAGGCAGATAAAAGAGGTGTTTCCAGATGCAGACTTATCTAACAAAGACCAAATATTTACAACATTTACAACAGAAATACCAGATGCACCAAGCATTAAGCTAAATTTAGTAGATGGTAGAGAATTAAGAATTTATAAGCAATTCCTTAAACATAAATTAAGAAGCTATTTTAAATCGAAAGACTATATAGTAGTAAAAAACTTCGTTGGTGATGTACAAGTGTGGATGCCTTCAAAAAAAGGGAATACAGCAGACTATAACCTCTACTATAAATTTTCATTTAAGATACAGTTTGCAAAACTCACAGACTTACCAGAGTTAATTGTATCATACGATGGTACTTCAAAAGTCCTTACAACATCGGTTAAGGATATAGAGGATTCAGAGTTAATAAAACGTTGTGTATATGGTCAAAAAACGTTCAATTACCAAATGGACCTCGATACAGAGGAAAAAGAAGAATTTTACAATGCTATTCAGTTTGAGCAAGCATACCCAATTTTTAATTTGTCATTAGCACGAGCATTAGATATACCTATTGAGGAACCTATAAGACCAATTAATAAATATCAAAAGTACGTAGCACTTATTAATAATTTTGCAACCAACTATCTGTTTGCAGAAGATTTTAAAGCCATATTTCCATTTAAGACTGATGCCTTTATAGATGTGCCACTTAATCGTATTAATCACATCGACCCACAAGTAGGATTATTGGAATTTGGTAAAGACCAATACGGTAATAAAAAAACACATTTAGTGCCTAAATTGGCAATGAATAACCTCGCCCCTTACAAAAGACCCAACAACCAAAACATTAAGTTTTTCTTTGTGTACCATACGTCACATAAAGAAGCAATTAAAACCTTTTACAACAACCTTAAAACTGGTGTTACTGCGGATAAAAAGTATTTTAAAGGGATTGAGGCTTATGTAAATATTAAGGCTTCAACGTCTAAAGAACATTTTATTGAGTTTGCCAACGAAAACAACCCAATACCAGAAATCACAGAGCAGTTGGAGAACCTTTCGTTCGACCAAGAAAATGTAAGTTATGCAGCTTTTTATTTAAGCCCATTCGATAAGTTTACACCAAATCCCGAAGACCGAGACATCTATATTCAAATAAAAGAACTCTTTTTAAACGAAGGTATTGTTACACAGGTTGTAGATTATGAGAAAATGGTAGTCAATATCGAGAACCAATATAACTTCCAATTCTCATTACAGAATATGGCATTAGCAATTCACGCCAAATTAGGTGGTGCACCTTGGAAACTTGCAGTAACCGATAAAAAAGAATTAGTAATTGGTGTTGGTGCATTTACCAATCAAGGCGAAAACAGGCGGTATATAGCAAGTGCCTTTAGTTTTCAAAACAATGGCTTATTTAGAAAGTTCGAATATTTTGACCAAAACGAAACAGACCTATTGGCAGGAAGTATATGTAAAGCCATTAGAGATTTTACATCGGTTGCAGAAGCAGATAAAGTAGTCATTCACTTCTATAAGGAAATGAGTTACGAGGAACTAAAACCAATTATTAGAGGGATGCATACATTAGGGTTAAAAATTCCGCTTTACATTCTAAATATCAATAAAACAGAAGCAGAAGATATTATTGCTTACGACCTTAATTGGAACAAAAAGTTAATGCCTGTAAGTGGTACATACATACGTATTAGCGAAAATCAATTCCTACTGTTTAATAATGCGCGTTACCCTAATTCACAGAGATATGCAGATACAGATGGTTATCCGTTTCCAATAAAAATTAAGGTAAGCAGTCCAGATGAAGATGCTTTTGAAGATGCAGACGTAGTGTTAGAACTATTAACACAAGTATATCAGTTTAGCAGATTGTATTGGAAATCACTTAGACAACAAAATGTACCAATCACAATTAAATATCCTGAAATGGTAGCACAAATAGCACCGCGTTTTAATAATGGCGTTCCAGACGATGCCAAAGATGCGTTATGGTTTTTATAAAATAATGATATGTCAAGATTAAGAAGAAAAGAAACACTTGCATCTATAATGGGATTTGGCTTTATCCATTTTGAATTTCATTTAATTGAAGATTATATGAATCATATGGAAACTCATTTCGAAAGAGAATTAAAAAATATTGAGGTTGAATATGATAATTTTCAAAATTCAAAAGAGGTAGATAAATCAGAATATTCAGAAGAATATTTAGACCACTTACAAGATTCCTTTATTGACAATATGTTTATGTTTAATGATGTTTACATTAAAAATTATAGAAATGCTCAAATCATACAGTTGTATTCTTTTTTTGAAGATGTTTTAAAACGTGGTTGTGATAGGTTCGCATCCTATAAACAAACAGACTATAGAGTAGATGATTTAAAGGGTAATAATGATATTGATAAAGTAAAAAAGTTTTTAAAGCAGTCTGCTAAAGTTGATTTTTCTATACTCAATCCTGAATGGAGTTTTATTGATAATTTTAGACAAGTGCGTAATTTAGTTGTACATCACAAGGGTATAATTAAAAATAACGATACTGTCAATAATAGCGATAGAAAGTTCAATAACTTAAAGAGTTTTAGCAAAGATCGGTTTACGTTAAAGGAATATGTGTCTTCACAAAATAGATTTGAAATAGTATTTGATAATCCACAGTTTTTTAAAGAGATAATAAACAACATCGAAAGTTTATTAGATAAAATAGGTAGTAAAGAAATGCCATTAAACCAAGTAAAATAGAGTATGTCAAACCCAATAAAACAACATTATATTCCACGTTCGTATTTAAAGAACTTTGGAATTGAAGGTAGAAAAAGAAATTATTTTGTTGATGTTTACAAGCTCGATGATGATATGTTATTAGAACAAATAAGTACAAAAGACATTTGTTTTGAGAAGAACATTTATACAATACCGGCAGAATCAGATGAGGTTAAATATGCTTTAGAAAAACATTACGCTGAAAATGTAGATAGTGAATTTCAAAAGGTCTATTCCCTGCTCATTGATGAAAAAGTTTTAACGGTAACTCAAGAACAAAAAATACAGATACTCTATGTTTGTCTCTCACTATATTTTAGAACACCAAGAATTTTAAATCTTCAACGGAGTATGAATAATGAAATTTTTGATAGAGCAGCTCATACAGCAGATGAAGAAGGAATAATAAAAATGAACTTATATGGTGAAAAAATGAAGTTTCACATTGATGATATTGAAGCTGTAAAAAAAGAACATAACGAACGTTCAAGAACGGTTTTTTTAGTAAATCATTTAGAACAATGGGGAAACTTTGTAAAATATAAGTATGACTGTACTATTAATGTAATTAAAATTAACGATGCTAATGCACCTCTTATAACTTGCGATAATCCTGTATCCATCAGGCATTTTGAAACAAATCGTTTTCAAGGGTTATATGACCCAAGAGCAGTAATAACTTTACCTTTAGACCGCTCACATTATTTAGAAATTCATCCCAATGACTATGCAGATGGCCAAACAAGAATTAATCGACTTACACAAGATAGAGACTATGTATTTACTACTAATGGAGTAACCCAACAGAATGCAGAAAAATTATTAATTGGATATAAAGGCGATATTGATAAACATTTCGACATTCAAAATCATTATGAAAAGCCAGAAAATGGTGAGGAATTTGTCAAAAAAGCTAAATACAGAGCGGAACAAGCTCTAATTCTGTTTGAGATTTTAAAGAAAAAAGGGTTTGTTTCCAAAGAATTTATAGGTAAGCTAAAAGAATTATTAGAGCACCCTTACTGTAAGGATGACATACAAATGCTTAAATATAAAAAAGTACTTTCTAAAATGGGTAAATGGTAATTTGGTTAATAATAGAATTTCATAAATTTTTTGCACAACCATTGCATTATTAAATTTTTATCTTTGTAATTGTGAAATTTGTAACAATCATATTATCATTAATCATACTATTGCTTTCAGCAAAGCCTTGTTCTGATGGTCAAAATATAGAAGACCAGCAGCATCAAGACGAAATAAGTACAAATCATAATCATCAAGAAGATAGCGACGATTCTTGTCCTGTAACTTGTATTTGTAATTGTTGTGGTATGACAATTACTTACGAACCAATCAAGACATTTGATTTAAAACTCAATGTTGAAATTTCAACGGAGTTAATTTCTACATATCAACCTATTTACGGGTTTAATTTCCTTTCCAATATTTGGCATCCGCCACAAGTAATAAGCTAAAACAAATCGATTTTAAATCAATTATTTAGTTAATTACAAATACAATTCAATGAATAAATACCTATTGAGCATAAAGCTCATATTAATACTTTGCCTATCGTTACAGGCACAAACATCAGACATACAAATAAAAGTCCTAACAGAAGCTGAAAACGAGCCTTTATTGGGTGCTACGGTTTACTTTGAAGCATTAGAAAAAGGAGCAGTAACCGATTTTGACGGAATTGCAACTTTTACAGAAATACCAGACGGACAGCATCAAATAATAATTTCCTTTTTAGGTTTTGAAACATTTGAGACAACAATTCAAATTCCAAGTAATACAGCGTTAGTCTTTAAATTAAAAGAAGGTGGCAATCAATTAGATGCTGTAGTACTGCAATCTACAAGAAGTACGAGAACCGTAAGAAAAATACCGACACGTATAGAGTTTATAGGTGCAGAAGAATTAGGAGAAAAAGCTATAATGAATCCTACTAATATTTCTATGGTGCTTCGAGAAAGTACAGGAATACAAATGCAACAAACATCATTAAGTAGTGGGAGCACCAATATTCGTATTCAAGGATTAGATGGTAGGTACACACAACTTTTAAGAGATGGGTTTCCATTATATGGTGGTTTCTCAAGTGGGTTAAGTATTTTACAAATACCACCTTTAGATTTACAACAATTTGAAATTATTAAAGGAAGTTCATCAACACTTTATGGTGGCGGTGCTATTGCAGGATTAGTAAATATGGTATCTAAAACACCATACGAAGAACCTGCATTAGATATAATGCTCACGCAGACACAAGCGTTAGGAAGTACAGCCAATGTATTTTATAGCAAACGAAATGAAAAATTCGGTGTATCACTTTATGGTTCTGGTCATTATCAAAAAGCATACGACCCAGAAGATGATGGCTTTAGCAACCTACCAAAAACAACATCAATTTCATTTAATCCAAAATTATTTTATTATCCATCAGATAAAACAACACTTTGGTTTGGATTAAATGGAACGTATGACGATAGAATTGGTGGAGATATGACCAAAATAGAAGATGGCGAAGATGGTATTCATCAATATACAGAAGAAAATAATTCAAAACGATTAAGCAGTCAATTGGTATATCAAACACAATTAGATTCTGTTAGTTCATTAGAGTTTAAAAATAGTGTGTCTTTTTTCGATAGGAATTTAACAGTTCCTGATTTTAATTTTGATGGCAAACAAACAAATACTTTTACTGAAATCACATATAATACAGCATCAGAAAAAACGGATTGGATAGTTGGAGCTAATCTATATACTTCAAATTTTGATGAAAATGATAACGCACCATTACAACGAGACCAAAAAGATGTAACCTTTGGAGCATTTGCAAATAATATCTACGACATATCGGATAATTGGATATTGGAAACTGGCTTAAGAGCAGATTATAATACTGATTTCGGTTTCTTTCCACTTCCAAGAATTTCATTACTCTATAAAAATAATAGTGGATTTTCAAGTAGAATTGGTGGAGGTTTAGGGTATAAGATTCCAGATATTTTTACAGAGGAAGCAGAGTATATTAACTTTGAAAATGTGCTTGCAATAGATAAATCTACAGTAGATGCAGAACGTTCTTATGGTGTTAATTTTGATTTGAATTATCAAACGCGTCTATCTGATGAGATTGGTTTTTCTATAAACCAATTATTCTATGTGACTGCAATAAATGATGGCTTACTCTTAAATTCAACTAATAACGGTTTATTTCAGTTTGAAAATGCACCAGATGAAATCTTTAGCAAAGGAGCAGAAACCAATATAAAATTTACTTACAAAGACTTTAGATGGTTTTTAAACTATGCGCTTATTGATACCAAACTAAATTATTTACCTGGTAATCCACAGAAGCCATTAACCGCAAAACACAACGCAGGTAGTGTATTAATGTACGAATCTGAAAAATGGCGAATTGGTTACGAAACCTTTTATACAGGCAAACAGTTTTTATCTAACGGAATAGAGACTACAGACTTTGTAACTATGGGTTTATTGGTTATGCGTAACTTTAAATTAGGAAGTGTATTTGTAAATTTTGAAAACTTTACAGATAGAAGACAAAGCAGATTTTCACCTTTGGTTTTACCGCCACACGACAATCCTGTTTTTCCAGAGATTTATGCACCTACAGATGGTTTTATATTTAGTGTAGGACTTATTATTAAACCATTTGGAAACGAAGACCACGATTAAATATGGAAACAATAGAACAAGTATTAGAGTCAAAAAATATTCGTGTTACAGCAATGCGTATGTTAATTTATAAGTTTCTTGCAGAAAAAGAGATAGCGGTAACATTAAGTGATATTGAAAATGCTTTTGAAAAAGCAGATAGAACTACCTTATACAGAACTATTAAAACCTTTGAAGAAAAGGATATTGTACATCAAATTGACGATGGCACAGGGATAACAAAATATGCGTTATGCGAAAAGGGATGTAATTGTGATATAAAAACCGATTTACACTTACATTTCCATTGTAACAATTGCAATGAAACGATTTGCCTAACAGAACATAAAATACCGCAAATTAAAGTACCTGATGGTTTTGTGTCAGAGAATGTAAATTTGGTGGTAAAAGGTATTTGCGATAAGTGTAGTGGCTAATAATTGCACTTCCATTGCACTTACTATTAAAGTACATTTATCCAAAATTAGTGGATATGAAGTTTAATACTAAAATACCTAAACATCTGAAACAGGCGTATAACGAAGAATTAAAACTATACAGTTTCTGTTTAGAAAATAAGCATTTTAGCAATGCTTGGTATCATTTAGAACGTAGTCATATAATAGGACAATCTTATCCTATAGAGCATACCTATTCACATTGGCTAATGCTAAAGTTTGGATTTAGACAAAAAGATACTAAAGAAGTATTCGGTCAAATTATTAGATTGCTTGTTGGTGGCTGGAAATCATTTATAAATCACGTTCCTCTTGGTAACACAGGTGGCGCAAACGTACCACCATTAAAACGTATGCCTATTCCAAATGACATTGAAAAATTATTATATATAGAATGAAAAATAAATTAGCGGTTACAAGTATCCTAACAGCAATCACAGCTTCATTGTGTTGCATCACACCTGTTTTGGCATTAATTGCAGGTACAAGTGGTGTAGCTTCAACTTTTTCTTGGATAGAACCATTTAGACCTTACTTAATAGGGCTAACTATATTAGTTCTTCTCTTTGCTTGGTATCAAAAATTAAAACCAGAAAAAGAAATCGACTGTGAATGTGAAACGGATAAAAAACCAAAATTTATTCAGTCAAAAACCTTTTTAGGAGTTGTAACAGTATTCGCAATAGTGATGTTGGCATTACCATACTACTCAAGTATGTTTTATCCAAATTCAGAGAAACAAATTGTTATCGTTGATAAATCAAATATCAAAACAACAGTGTATAAAATAAGTGGAATGACTTGTGCCAGTTGTGAAGCTCACGTAAACCACGAAGTAAATAAACTTAACGGAATTGTAAACTCAAAAACATCATACAAGAATGGTAACGCAATCATTGAGTATGACCAAACTAAAACTAATGAATTAGAAATTGAGAAAGCAATTAATTCTACGGGTTATAAAGTAACTGATAAAAATTAAAATTGATGCAAACTATATTAAAATCGGAAATCACTTGCCCAACCTGTGGTCATAAAAAGAAAGAAGATATGCCAACTAACGCTTGTCAATTCTTTTACGAGTGTGAGCATTGTAAAACGGTTTTGAAACCAATCGAAGGAGATTGTTGTGTGTATTGTTCTTATGGTACAGTTCCTTGTCCACCAATTCAACAAAACAAAAGTTGTTGCTAAAACAAAACTAAATGAAAAAAAAGAAAGTCAATTTAAGAGATTTAAAACCAAATTCAGAAGAGCAACATTCTCACGATGATGGTCACGACCACGGAGATGGAAGTGCATTCAAGACATACATTCCTGCTATTATAAGTTTTGTTATGTTAATGGTAGGTATCGCTGTAGATTATTTTGATGCGATTCCTCAATTTGAAGGATTGATTCGAGTAGTTTGGTACACTTTAGCATATATTCCAGTTGGGTTTCCTGTAATTAAAGAAGGATGGAAAAGCCTTATAAAAGGCGATGTTTTTACCGAGTTCTTTTTGATGTCTATTGCCACAATTGGTGCGTTTATTATTGGTGAATATCCTGAAGGTGTTGCAGTAATGCTATTTTATGCAGTAGGAGAATTATTTCAAAACGCAGCAGTTAATAGAGCAAAAGGAAACATTAAAGCCTTATTGGATGTTCGACCAAAAGAAGCTAATGTATTTCGTGATGGTGATTATATAAGTGTGTCGCCAGAAGCTGTAAATATTGGCGAGAAAATACAAATTCGAGTAGGTGAAAAAATTCCATTGGATGGTATTTTATTATCCGAAAAAGCATCGTTAAATACAGCAGCTTTAACAGGAGAAAGCAAACCAGATTCTATTCAGAAAGATGCAAAGGTTTACGCAGGTAGTATCAATTTACAAAGTGTTATTGAAGTTGAGGTAACCAACACCTTTGAAGATAGTTCTATTGCGAGAATATTAGACTTGGTTCAAAATGCTACAGCACGTAAATCTAAAACAGAATTATTTATTAGGCAGTTTGCTCGTATCTACACACCAATTGTTGTGTTTTTAGCTATTGGCGTAACTTTTATACCTTACTTTTTTGTAGATGATTATGTCTTTAGAGATTGGTTATACAGAGCATTGATTTTCCTGGTAATATCTTGTCCTTGTGCGTTAGTGATTTCAATTCCATTAGGATATTTCGGTGGATTGGGAGCAGCTTCAAAAAATGGAATATTATTTAAAGGTGCTTCATTTTTAGATGCTATGACCAAAATAAATACTTTGGTAATGGACAAAACTGGAACCGTTACCAAAGGTGTATTTAAAATTAAAGAAGTAAAAGCAATCGGTTGGAATGAAACCGAATTTATGCGATACTTAATGGCGATGGAAGAGCAATCCACGCATCCAATTGCAAAAGCAATTTTAGAGTATAAAGCAAAAGGAGAAGATTTTGAAGCTCAAGACGTTTCTGAAATTGCAGGTAAAGGTTTAAAAGGCATTGTAAATGGTAAAACAGTTTTAGTAGGAAATAAAGCCTTAATGACTGCGAATAATATAAATGTTCCAACGGAAACGGAATCTATTGTAGAATCGATAGTATTAGTTGCAATCGATAATCAATTTGCAGGTTATGTAGTCATAGCAGATGAATTAAAGGAAGATGCAAAAGAAACTATTACAGCATTACATAAAGTAGGTATCAAAAATATTATGATGCTTTCCGGTGATAAAGATTCGATTACCCAACAAGTTGCAAAAGAATTAAATATTGAAAATGCTAAAGGTGGCTTATTACCAGAAGATAAATTAAACGAAGTTGAAATTTTAAAGAAAAATCCTGAAAATAAAGTAGCTTTTATAGGTGATGGTATTAACGATGCACCTGTTTTAGCAGCAAGTAATGTTGGTATTGCAATGGGTGGTTTAGGTAGTGATGTTGCTATTGAAACAGCAGATGTTATCATTCAAACAGACCAACCTTCAAAAGTAGTGAGAGCCATTAAAATAAGTCATTCCACACGTAAAATTGTTTGGCAGAATATCATTTTAGCATTTGGTATTAAAGTTATTGTCTTGATTTTAGGAGCAGGTGGTTTAGCCACAATGTGGGAAGCAGTTTTTGCAGATGTAGGAGTAGCATTATTAGCAATTTTAAATGCAGTTAGATTGCAGAAAATGAAATGGGATTAAGCAGATTAATCAATTAAACTTCTGTTAAACAAAATCAATAGTTGTTAAAATTTCGTAACTTCGCAATCAATATGAAGCAGATTTTCCATAAAATAATGTCTTTAGCAATGACTTTTGTAGTGTTATTCTCTACGATGTCATTTTCTGTTAATATGCATTATTGTGGAGAAACTTTAATGGATTCAGCTATTTTTAAGAAAGCAGAAACTTGCGGAATGGAAATGGAGAATCCTTTAACTGATAGCTGTTCTATTTCAAAAAAGAACTGTTGTAGTGATGAAATATTTGTTGTAGATGGTCAAGATGAGTTACAACTACAAGTTGAAAAAATTTCTTTTGAGCAACAAGTATTTATTGCTTCATTTGTATATACTTACATCAACCTTTTTGAAGGGTTAGATAAAAATGTTTCTTCTTTTGAGGAATACAAACCACCATTAGTCGTCAAGCAAATCTTCAAGATTGACGAAACGTATTTAATTTGATTTTTAAACATTAGACTATTTATATCCTATGGCATTATGTCGTAAGGATAATTTACTGTATTCGGTGTTTTTACAACACTATTGTCTAATTGTTTAAAATCAATCATATGCTAAATAAAAGCATCAAATTTTTAATAGAAAACAAACTCGTTGCAGTTTTACTACTTGTCCTTTTTATTGGATGGGGAACTGTTAATGCACCTTTTAATTGGGATACAGGATTTTTGCCAAGTAACCCTGTAGCAGTAGATGCTATTCCCGATATAGGTGAAAATCAACAAATCGTATTTACCAAGTGGGATGGTCGTTCCCCACAAGATATAGAAGACCAAATAACCTATCCATTAACCACATCATTATTGGGTATTCCTGGAGTGAAAACCATTCGTAGTTCCTCTATGTTTGGGTTTTCAAGCATCTATATCATTTTTGAAGAGGATATAGAATTTTACTGGAGCAGAAGTCGTATTCTCGAAAAACTTAATTCCTTACCAAGTGGTTTATTACCCGAAGGTGTTAATCCAGCGTTAGGTCCAGATGCCACAGGATTAGGACAAATATTTTGGTACACACTTGAAGGTCGTGATGAGAACGGTAATGTAACAGGTGGTTGGGATTTGCAAGAGTTACGCAGTATTCAGGATTACTATGTGAAGTATGCGTTATCATCTGCAAGTGGTGTTTCCGAGGTTGCTTCTATTGGTGGCTATGTTCAAGAATATCAAGTGGACGTGAATCCAGAACTAATGCGTCAGTATAATATTGGATTACATCACGTTGTAAAAGCAGTTAAGGAAAGCAATAAAGACATTGGCGCACAGACATTGGAAATTAATCAAGCCGAATATTTAGTTCGTGGTTTGGGGTATGTGAAATCCATTTCAGACATCGAAAATGCAGTAGTCACTTCCGAAGATTATACTTCTATTAAGATAAAGGATATTGGTAAAGTTTCATTAGGTCCTGCAACAAGACGTGGCTTATTAGATAAGGAAGGAGCAGAAGTTGTTGGTGCTGTTGTTGTGGCTCGTTATGGTGCAAACCCAATGGAAGTCATCAATAATGTAAAAGAGAAAATTAACGAGTTAAGCGCAGGATTACCTTCAAAAGTTTTGGCAGATGGAAGAACATCGCAAGTAACCATAGTGCCTTTTTATGACAGAACAGAACTGATACAAGAAACTTTAGGTACACTCAATGAAGCCTTAACTCTTGAAATATTGATTACCATTTTGGTTATAATCATTATGGTGTTTAATCTTCGAGCTTCTGTCTTGATTTCAGGATTATTACCAGTTGCAGTCTTAATGGTATTTATTGCGATGAAACTCTTTGGCGTCGATGCTAATATTGTCGCTTTATCAGGTATTGCAATTGCTATCGGAACAATGGTCGATGTTGGTGTTATACTATCAGAAAATATCATTCGGCATTTAGATGAAGATGATGGAACACAATCCATTAATACAGTAGTTTACAACGCAACAGCCGAAGTTTCTGGTGCAATCGTAACCGCAGTAATGACTACAATTATAAGTTTCATTCCTGTATTTACAATGATTGGCGCTGAAGGTAAATTGTTCAGACCATTAGCATTCACAAAAACCTTTGCATTAACAGCTTCAATAATTGTAGCATTGTTTTTAATTCCACCTTTTGCAGCGTTTTTATTCAGAAAGAAAAGCATAAAAACGCATTTTAAATATGCTTTAAATGGCGTTTTAATAGTATTAGGGATAATAGCAATAATCTATGGTTATTGGTTAGGATTAATATTGATAGCTTTTGGTATCACAGCATTGTTAAGTACTCAAAATAAAATAACAGAAAAACAATCCAACTTAATTAATATCATAATATGTACAACTGCAATAGTATTTCTGTTAGCGGAATATTGGAGACCTTTAGGAGTTGATAAAAGTATCTTCTGGAACCTCATCTTTGTTGGTGTCATTTGCTTTGGCTTATTGGGTGTTTTCTCATTGTTTATCAGGTATTATACTCGAATTTTAAGATGGTGTTTAGATAATAAATTACTATTTCTTTCAATTCCAACTGCAATTGTCATTGCTGGTTTTTTCATTATGAAAAACACAGGTAAAGAATTTATGCCATCATTAAATGAAGGTTCGTTTTTATTGATGCCTACTTCGATGCCACATTCTGGTGTAGAAGAAAATAAGCGTGTTTTACAGCAGTTAGATATGGCAGTTGCAAGTATTCCTGAAATTGAAACAGTAGTCGGAAAAGCAGGTCGTACAGAATCTGCTTTAGACCCAGCACCACTATCAATGTATGAAAATGTTATTCAGTATAAGTCAGAATATATGCTGAATGAAAATCGAGAACGTCAACGTTACAAAGTCAATGATGATGGTTTGTTTGAATTAAAAGATGGTCGTTTTATAACGAACCCAAATAATACTAAAAACACACCTTTCAATACTGTTTCAAGGTCTCAATTAATAAAAGATAATAATGGTGAGTTCTATCGAAATTGGAGACCTGAAATACAATCACCAGATGATATTTGGAATGAAATTGTTAAAGTTACCAAACTACCAGGCGTTACATCTGCACCAAAATTGCAACCTATTGAAACCCGATTAGTAATGCTACAAACTGGTATGCGTGCACCTATGGGAATAAAAGTTAAAGGTCAAGACTTAAAACAAATAGAAGCATTTGGTGTTCAGTTAGAAGATATACTTAAACAAGCTGAAGGTGTTAAAGATGAAGCTGTTTTTGCAGACCGTATAGTAGGTAAACCATATTTGTTAATAGACATTGATAGAGAGAAAATTGCTCGTTATGGTGTAACCATTGAGGAAGTTCAAAATGTTTTAAAAGTGGCTGTTGGTGGTATGGTATTAACACAAACAGTAGAAGGTCGTGAGCGTTATGGTGTTAGAGTTCGTTACCCAAGAGAATTAAGAGCAAATCCAACCGATTTAAAACAAATCTATGTGCCTGTTGAAAAAGGAAGCCCTGTTCCGTTAAGTGAATTGGCGACTATAAAATATGAACAAGGTCCACAAGTAATTAAAAGTGAAGATACTTTTTTAGTTGGCTATGTGTTATTTGATAAAATGGATGGTTTTGCAGAAGTAAATGTGGTTGAAAATGCACAAACCTTAATTCAAGAAAAGATAGATAATGGCGAATTGGTTGTACCAAAAGGCATTAACTATCAATTTACAGGAACGTATGAGAACCAATTACGAGCAGAAAAAACTTTATCGGTTGTTGTACCATTAGCTTTGGCAATTATCTTTTTGATACTGTACTTCCAATTCCGTTCTGTTGGAACATCCTTAATGGTATTTACAGGTATTGCAGTAGCATTTGCTGGTGGTTTCTTAATGATTTGGCTCTATGGTCAAGATTGGTTTTTAAACTTTAATTTCTTTGGAGAGAATCTACGTGAATTATTTCAAATACATCCAATTAATTTAAGTGTAGCAGTTTGGGTTGGTTTCATTGCTCTTTTTGGTATTGCAACAGACGATGGAGTTGTAATGGCAACTTATTTAACACAAACATTTGATAGAAATACACCAGAAAATAAAAAAGAAATCAGAGCATCAGTAGTAGAAGCAGGAGAAAAACGTATTAGACCTTGTTTAATGACAACTGCTACTACCATATTGGCATTATTACCAGTATTAACATCTACAGGAAGAGGTAGTGATATTATGATACCTATGGCAATACCAAGTTTTGGTGGAATGTTAATCGCTTTAATAACACTATTTGTAGTCCCTGTTTTATATAGTTGGAAAGCAGAAGTTAAACTTAAAAGAACAGTATAATGAAACATATAAAATCACACATAAAGTCAGTCATTTTTCTTTGTTTTTTAATCTTTGTTCTCAAAGGAAATGCGCAACAATTAGATGTGCTCATTAATGAAGCATTAGATAACAACCCTGAAATTCAAAAATTTGAATTGCAATACAAAAGGGTTTCAGAAAAAGTAAATGAAGTAAATACGGTTCCTAATACAGAATTTGGAGTTGGTTATTTTGTAAGTGAACCAGAAACTCGAACAGGTGCTCAACGCTTTAAGGTGTCTGCAAAACAAATGTTACCGTGGTTTGGTAATATTTCGGCAAGAGAAAATTACGTTAGTTCGTTAGCAGATGTTAAGTATGAAGATATTGTAATTGCGAAGCGAAAACTAATGTCTTCAGTTTCACAATCTTATTATAGACTATATGCTAATAAAGCAAAACAAAAGGTATTAACAGAGAATATCAATCTGTTAGAAACTTATGAAACAATGGCTTTGACTTCTGTTGAGGTTGGTAAAGCATCAGCGGTTGATGTATTGCGTTTACAAATGCGTCAAAACGAAATGCAACAATTAAAAGACGTATTGCAACAACAATTTTTAGCAGAACAAACTAACTTCAATAATCTATTGAATAGAGGTAATGATGTTACCGTGAATGTGATAGATAGTTTACTGATACCTTCAGAAGACTTTGATATTACTTCTGAAAATTTAGCATTACATCCTGAATTATTGAAATATGATAAACTATACCAGTCCATAGAGCAATCAGAATTATTGAATCAAAAAGAAAGCAGTCCGATGATTGGTTTCGGATTAGATTATATCAATGTTGCTGAAAGACCAAATATGGATTTTAGCGATAACGGAAAGGATATTGTAATGCCAATGGTTTCCGTATCTATCCCAATTTTCAATAAGAAATATAAATCCCAAACCAAACAAAATGAGTTGCAACAGCTGGAAATTACTGCTCAAAAACAGGAACGATTAAACACTTTGGAAACACTTTTAAGCAAGGCGATTAATGAGCGTATTTCTGCAAGAATAAGTTATACTACTCAAACTAAAAACCTAAAACAAGCCAAAGATGCAGAAGATATTTTAATCAAAAGCTATGAAACAGGAACGATTGATTTTAATGATGTTTTGGATATTCAAGAGTTGCAGCTAAAGTTTCAAATGAACCAAATAGAGTCTATTAAAACCTATTACGTTCAAAGTTCAATCATTAATTATTTAATTCAGTAAACAATGAAACATACATATTACATACAAGGTATGACCTGTAACGGTTGTAGAGGTCACGTAGAAAAAACACTTTCTAAAGTGAAAGACGTTTCCAATGTTGCTGTTAATTTGGAAAATGCAGAAGCTATTATTGAAATGGAATCCCATATTCCCATTGAAACATTTCAGGAAGCTTTAAAAAAGGATGATGGCAGATATAGCATTCATAAACAAGGTGAACACCATCAGCATTCAGAAGCTAAAAAGGAAAAGCAACCTAAAGGTACAGGCACATTTTATTGTCCTATGCATTGCGAAGGCGATAAAATCTATAACAAACCAGGTGATTGTCCTGTTTGCGGAATGGATTTGGTGGAAGAACAAAATCTATCAGCAACTTCAAAGGAACAATGGACGTGTCCGATGCATCCAGAAATTGTAAAAGAAGAAGCAGGTTCGTGTCCTATTTGTGGGATGGATTTAGTGCCAATGGAAGCAGATAGTTCAGCAGAAGAAAAAACGTATAAAAAGCTATTAAAGAAATTTTGGATTGCCACAGCATTTACCTTGCCCATTTTCTTAATGGCTATGAGCGAAATGCTCAATAACAATCCGTTGTACGATATAATGGAACAGAAATATTGGAACTGGATTCAGTTTGCATTATCAATTCCAGTAGTGTTTTATGCCACTTGGATGTTCTTTGAACGTGCCTATAAAAGCATTAAGACTTGGAATCTCAATATGTTTACACTTATTGGGATTGGTGCAGGTGTGGCGTGGTCGTTTAGTGTTTTTGGTATGTTCTTTCCAGACGTATTTCCAAGTCAATTTAAAACAGAATCAGGTGCAGTTCACGTCTATTTTGAAGCAGCAACTGTGATTTTAACGTTAGTGCTTTTAGGTCAATTGTTAGAAGCTCGTGCACATAGTAAAACCAATTCGGCAGTAAAAGAACTGTTGAAATTAGCACCTAATAAAGCCATAAAAATAGTAGATGGTGAAGAAGTTGAAGTCAGTATTGACGAGATAGAACTTAATGATATTCTAAAAGTGAAACCAGGAGATAAAATTCCTGTGGATGGTGTGATAACTGAAGGCGAAACAACTATTGATGAATCTATGATTACAGGCGAACCTATTCCTGTAAACAAATCTCAAGAAGATAAAGTAAGTAGCGGAACCATTAATGGGAATCAATCCTTTTTAATGAAAGCAGAAAAGGTAGGAAGTGACACTTTATTATCACAAATCATTCATATGGTTAATGATGCCAGTAGAAGTCGTGCACCTATTCAAAATTTAGCAGATAAAGTTTCAGGCTATTTTGTGCCAGTTGTAGTTCTTATTTCTATTATCACATTTATTGTATGGTCTATTTGGGGACCAGAACCAGTTTATGTGTATGCGTTTGTCAATGCAATTGCAGTACTAATCATTGCTTGTCCTTGTGCTTTAGGTTTAGCAACACCAATGTCTGTAATGGTTGGTGTGGGTAAAGGTGCTCAAAATGGTGTATTGATTAAAAATGCTGAAGCTCTTGAAAAAATGGATAAGGTAAATACGCTTATCGTTGACAAGACAGGAACAATTACCGAAGGAAAACCAACAGTTGAAACCGTTGGAGCTTTTAATGATGCTTTAAGCGAAAAAGAAGTGTTACAATACATCGTGTCATTAAATACAAATAGCGAACATCCTTTGGCAGAAGCGACAGTTAAATATGGCAAAGAACACAACGCAGAAATTTTAAAGTCCGAAGATTTTAGTGCTGTTACAGGAAAAGGTGTTGAAGCTAAAATTGATGGAAAAAATGTAGCATTAGGTAATCCTAAAATGATGGAATATGCTAAAGCGGATATTACTTCTAAAATGAAAGACGAAGCTAAATCTTACCAAGAACAGGGTAAAACAGTTTCTTATTTGTCAATAGATGAAACCGTAGTTGGATATGTAGTTATAGGCGATAAAATAAAAGAAACAAGTGCTAAAGCCATTAAAGCACTTCAAGATAAAGGGATAGATGTAATAATGCTAACAGGTGATAATCACAATACAGCACAAGCAGTAGCATCAGAACTAAATCTTGCAGATTTTAAAGCCAGTATGCTACCAGAAGACAAACTCAAAGAAGTAGAGAAACTACAAAAAAATGGAAAAGTAGTTGCTATGGCAGGTGATGGCATTAATGATGCACCAGCATTGGCAAAAAGTGATGTAGGTATTGCAATGGGTACGGGAACAGATGTAGCGATAGAAAGTGCTATGATAACACTCGTAAAAGGCGATTTACACGGTATTGTAAAAGCAAAAAATTTAAGTAATGCTGTAATGAAGAACATTAAGCAAAACCTATTTTTTGCACTTATCTACAACACTTTAGGTGTGCCTATTGCAGCAGGTGTGTTGTTTCCATTCTTCGGAATACTACTCTCGCCAATGATAGCAGCTTTAGCAATGAGTTTTAGTTCGGTTTCGGTAATAGGTAACGCACTACGATTAAGAACAATTAAAGTATAACTATAAAATCAAATAATTATGGAAAATTCAAAAAAACACTCAAACAAAGGAAATTACAAAACCTTCTTTATAATGTTGGCTTGCTCATTTGTAGCAATGTACATCACAATGTATTTAAACACCTATTCCATAGACCACGTATGGTTTAGTTTAACACGATTCTATATGACGTGTTTAGGAATTTCAACAATGGCAGTAATAATGTGGTTTTTTATGCGAAAAATGTATAATGATAAAAAGAAGAATATCGCAATACTCGCAAGTAGTTTCATTCTGTTTGTAGGTGCATTAGGGTTGGTGAGAACACAAGCACCAATTATTGGTGATGTCCTTTGGATGAAAGCAATGATACCACATCATTCTATCGCTATTTTAACAAGTGAAAGAGCAGATATTCAAGACCCAGAAGTTAAAAAATTAGCAGAAGACATTATAAAAGCACAACGTAAAGAAATAGAAGAAATGAAAGCAATGATAAAACGATTAGAGAATGAAAAATAATAAAATAGTCATATATATTGGCATACTCGTAGTAGGTGTGTTATTGGGTTGGTTGCTTTTTGGTGGCTCATCAAATGAAGAAATAGACCATAATCACGATGCGGTTGCAGCAACCAATCAAATGTGGACGTGTTCTATGCATCCACAGATTATGCAACCAGAGCCAGGCGACTGCCCCATTTGTGGTATGGATTTAATTCCTGCGGAAAGCGGAAGTGATGGCTTAATGGCAGACCAATTTAAACTAACAGAAAATGCGATGGCATTAGCCAATATTCAAACAACTGTTGTAGGCAAGGGAAATGTTGAAGGCAACACCATAAAGTTATCTGGTAAAATTGCTGAAAACGAAGAAGCCAATGCAGTACAGGTAAGTTATTTCGCTGGAAGAATTGAACGTTTGAATGTGAGTTTTACAGGCGAAGAAGTTCGTAAAGGTCAATTATTGGCAACCATTTATTCGCCAGAACTCTATGCAGCACAACAAGAATTAATCACAGCAGCTTCTTTAAAAGAATCTCAACCTGCTTTATACAAAGCAGTCCGTAATAAATTGAAATTATGGAAACTCTCTGAAAATCAAATCAACCAGATTGAAGAAACAGGAAAAGTAAAAGAAAACTTTCCTGTTTATGCAACCGTTTCGGGTACTGTTACAGAAAAATTGGTAGAGCAAGGCGATTACATCAAACAAGGACAACCCTTATTAAAAATTGCCAATCTCAACACAGTTTGGGGAAACTTTGATGTGTATGAAAATCAGATTGACCGCTTTAAAAAAGGACAGGAAGTGATGATAACAACCAATGCTTATCCTAATAAAGAGTTTAAAGGTAAAGTTGATTTCATTGACCCAGTTTTAAACACGAAAACAAGAACTGTAACCTTACGTGTTGTTTTAAGCAATAAGGACGATGTATTTAAACCAGGAATGTTTGTAACCGCAAATATTGAAGGCAGTACAGCTAAAAATGATGAAGTATTATCAATTCCTGCATCTTCTTTATTATGGACAGGTGAACGTTCTGTGGTGTACCTTAAAACAAATCCAGACCAACCTATTTTTGAAATGCGTGAAATTAAATTAGGCAATCAAATTGGTAATGAATATGAAGTTGTAGAAGGTTTATTTGTTGGAAATGAAATAGTGACTAACGGAACATTTACGGTTGATGCAGCAGCACAATTACAAGGCAAAAAGTCTATGATGAATAAAGATGGTGGTAAAGTAATGACTGGACACGAAGGTCATTTAGGTATGGATAACAATGCATCTAACAAAGAAAGTGACCACACTAATATGAATGAGCGTTTGGAAGTATCAGAGAAATTTCAACAACAGTTAAATAGTGTTTACAATGCGTATATCAATTTAAAAGATGCTTTAGTAAAAGAAGATTCAATAAGTACTTCAGCAAACGCAACAACTTTATTAAATAAATTGAACAAAGTAGATATGAAATTGTTGTCAGATAATAAGGCGCATAACCATTGGATGTCATTAGAAGGCGAAATAAAATCTTCTGCAACTTCAATTTCTGAAACGTCCGATATAAAATCACAAAGAGACCATTTTAAACATTTATCATCACATCTAATCAATGCTGTACAACTATTTGGTATCAATGAAAAGGTCTATGTAGAATTTTGTCCAATGGCAGATAACAATAATGGTGCTTATTGGTTAAGCAAAGAAGAAAAAGTAATCAATCCATACTTTGGCGAAGCAATGCTAACCTGTGGTGAAGTAAAACAAGTAATAGAATAATAAATCAAGTAATAACAATTAAATTTTAAACAATGAATTTTTCAAAGAAAAATCACGTACACAAAAACAAAAATGTAATCGACGTGAGTAAAAAAGTAATTTTAAGTGTAGCTGTAATAGCAGCATTAGGTTTAACAAGTTGTAAAAACGAAACCAAAAAAGAAACAGAAACCACAACTACTGAAATGTCAAAAGATATGGCAATGACAGACCTGTCTTTTGGTGTAAGAGGAAATTGCGGAATGTGTAAAAACACTATCGAAAAAGCAGCTAACGGTGTTGAAGGTGTTGCAAGTGCTAATTGGGATGTCGATAAAAAGAAGATTGATGTGTCTTTTGATGATACAAAAACCGATGCAATGGCAATCCATAAAGCAATCGCAGCTTCAGGATATGATACCGAAAAAGTAGCAGGTGATGAAGAAGCATATGATGGTTTACCAGGTTGTTGTAAATACGACCACGAAATGATGATGAATCAATCTGGTGAAGAAGAAAGTGATGACCATTCAAATCACGACCATTAAGCAATAATGAAAGAGTCTTTTTCGGAAGGCTCTTTTTTATTCCCCACAACCCAAAACCCAGTTTTTTCGTACCTCAAAATCCTCTGTCTTTTGTGTTGTTCCGCGCGCCAATGCATAATTGGTTTTATGTCATAATACTTGTAGCCAACGCTATAATGGCACATTGCTTGTTTTATTTAAACGTCGTTATTTTATAAAATTGGTACAATAAAAAAGCAAAGAGCCATTGCCAACGCTCAAACAATTATTACGCCACAAAACCAATCCCAAGCTATGTTACATAATAGAAGTTATAGGAGCAAAAATCCTTTCAGAGGTTGCCTACGGCGTGTTATTATATTTTCGTCGCTATAACTGTTATTATGTAAAATATCCGCTATTCCAACGCTCACATCCGAACTTCTAACTACATTTTGAACAAACATTAAACAGTCGAACATTCAAAGGGTAACGTTAATTTATTATAATATTCGTTATCTCATTCAACTGCACAAAACCATCGTTAAGTCCAAGTATTCCTTACCTCAAGTCTTTGTTTGTCTCATTTCGTTAACAAATATTAAAGACCACTTTTCCCCACCACCCAAGAAATAGGATATAAAAAAATAGGTTTAGAATATGTAGTAATACGCCATAGCACATTACTTTTTATCGTGCCTCAAAAAAGCAATAAGCTATTGTCTAAAAGTCCTGTATAAGTAGCTTGTTTAAATGCTGTTTTATCAAACAACTATTTAAAACGCTACATATACAAACGCTTCATCCAACGCTCAAATACGAACTGAAACCTATTTTTTTAAGTGTTAATTCCCCAGAAAAGTTAAAAGTAAATTGAATCAAGTTTAAACCGATTTGAAATATTAAAATAAAAAAAAATGGCAAATATATGTGGCTACCTCTGCCAACCGCACAAGGCTATAAAGGTCAAGCCCTACGGGTTTTGAATAAAACTTTTTTTCAATACCCTTTTTCTTTTGATTTAGACATTCAACTCAAAAAACTTTTATCCAAAAACCTTGACAGCCTTACCCACGCCACAACAACTATGGCTATCTTTTTTCTTTTCAAAAAAAATAATGGCGCGAAGCGTAGCGAAGCAATTTTAAATTGGATAGCTATGTCAACTTTTGAACTAAAAACACACCAAGTCGGAAAGACTTACTCGAACCCTCATTTTTTCATTCTAAACAAAGGTCTAAACAGCGGAAAACCACTCTTAAAATCCTGTGCTAACTGTTTCGTTGTCACTACTACAACAGAAGAGGTAAAACACACACTTTTTCACTTATCTATGATGTTGCAAATAGGCGGTTTTTACGCTTACTATTTAAAAGGTAGTGTTATTCCGTTTATTTCAATAGATGCTTGTAGGAACACTTTGAAAAACAGCTACAGCTCATTGTTTTATGATGCAATTCAGTTGCAAAAACATATTAATATTGTGTCAGCAATTAATAAAAAGGAAAAGGAGCTTCATAAAATTATTTCAAAAATGGCAGATTTGAAAGTATCATATATCCAAAGTTTATTTTCTAAAATGCAAAAAGAAGCAATCTAAAGCAACAAAATCCATATCAAAAGAATAGCATAAAACTTGCCATATATTTCAGCGGAAGGTACAACTTCGTGTTAAGTCCGTACCAAGTCCGAAGAAAATTATGTTTCATTTAAATTATTTATGTTATGGGTAAAATTGCTCAAGGTATTTTAGGAGGTCTTTCAGGTAAGGTTGGTAACGTTATCGGTGGAAGCTGGAAAGGAATTGATTACATTAGAATTAAACCTTCAAGTGTAGCCAATCCAAGAACTGTTGGTCAAGTAAACCAAAGAACCAAGTTTACTGCCACTTTAGAATTTTTACAGGCTGTAAAGCCTTTTATTAAGTTAGGATATAAAGGGTTAGCTGTTAAGAAAACAGAATTTAATGCTGCAATGTCGTATGTATTGAATAATGCTATTACAGGTACTGAACCTAACTTTGTTGTTGACTATCCGAACGCTTTAGTAAGTCGAGGAGGTTTATCTGGTGTGCTAAACCCAACGACTGATTTAGCAACTGCTGGAGAAGTAACGTTTGGTTGGGATGATAACTCTGCTGAAGGTAACGCAAATGCTACTGACAAGGCGATGTTATTGGTTTACAATCCTTCAAAAAAGGAATCCATTTCTTTACTTGATGGAGCAGACAGAACAGTAGGTTCTCAAATTATTCCAATCCCAACAACTTATGCAGGAGATACAGTAGAGCTATTTATGGCTTTTATTTCTGCTGATGGTAGTCAAGTATCAAACAGTATTTATTTAGGCTCTGGTACAGCTAATTAATGCTTGGTGTTTTTATTTGGAAACCGCTCTAATCGAGCGGTTTTTTTTATGCTATATTTGTTGCTCTATTTATTAATAGTTGTTACTAATCTTCTCTTATTATCCATTTTTTGTATGCTATTTGTTGCCCAAATACAATAGCACCAATGAATACAAGGGTAGTTAAATATTGTATTGGGAAGTGATTAAATGTTAGCGATACATCTTAAGTCAAACTCAAAATACTTAATACCATCTATCTTTCCCTTTACTGCAAAAGCAGCTTTATAGTCTATATGAGTCTCAAAAGGAACAATGCGCCAAAGGTTTTTCTCGCTTTTATTCCATGCAGTTTCATATAATGTCGCGTTTTCATCAGAGTCTATAGAAATTGAAAAAGCATCTAATGGAAAAGACAAGCCTTGGGATTTAGCTTTTATAAAAGCTTCTTTTCTGGTCCAACCTCTAAAAAACGCTTCGGTTTGTTGATTTTCCGGAATTTTATGTAATGCCCTTTTTTCTTGTTTGGAAAAATAATTATCTGCAATATCTAAAACATCAAAATTTCTTTTTACATACTCCACATCAATGCCAAAATCATAATTATTTACAAACCCTAATACAGCATAATTAGCAGCATGCGAGACGTTAAACTTTAAGCGAGAGTTTAAATTGTATTCTGGCTTCCCATATGCTCCATATTTAAACTGAAGTTTGTTTGATGGTATTGATAAATATTTTTCTGATAAAAAGCGTAACACTCCTCTGGTGATAATGGCACAAGTTTCGTCTTTTTTATATCGAAATGCTAATGCCTTGTTTAGCTCTTCTTCAGATAACAAACTACGGAAAAAGGGCACATCTTTTTCAGAATTTTTGAGATTAACCACCCAAATATGGACTTGTTTTTCCAAGGTTTTAAATGCATTATTTGGAATGCTTGTCATTTGGCTTCGTTGTAATTCGTGTTTGCAATTCAGTTTAATGGAAAGATATCAGAGATTCGTTTTTCTCGATACTTTAAGTATATTTCATGGTAAGTGGTCATGTTTTTTTCAAACGCGCCATCAGAGAATATTTTTTTCAATTTTTCTTTAATTTCTTTAGAGCCATCTATATCCTTGTCACCAGAAATCCCTAGGCCATAATAATGAACGCGCGCAGCACAACCATTTTGGTCAAATTTTTTGCCTGAATAAACTAACATAGGTACTTTAAAGTGGATGCATTCGTTAATGCTGTTAATTCCACCGTGGTTTATATTTACATCTGCGTGTTTTAAGATTTCTAATTGTGGCACCCAGTTAAAAAGGTGTACATTCTCTGGTACGCTTGTAAACTTTGTTTTGTCAATTTTATCGCCAAGAGTAATTATTAAAATCCAATTACTTTCCTTTGCGACCGCTTTAATTAAATTTTTTAAAAAGTTTGTATCGCCAGACACAAGGGTGCTTACCGAGCACAAAATTAGTTTTTTATTGTTTGATTTTTTTTCACTGAATAGTTTAAGCAGATGATTTTTATCTTCAGTATAACTGCTTTTATTTCGCTCTTCAAATACCATTGGCCCATAGTAATGCATCTTTTTATATGGCACATGCTTAAAGTCCATTTCTTGCATTGTCATGCTTAATGTTGTAAGATCCTTATAAGCAAATAAATCAGGCAAATTACTCGCAATTATATTATGTAATGGAAACTTATTTTTTTTTGCGTATTTAAGTAAAGCTTTTCTTCTATAATCTTTAAATAGAGCCTGATTTAACATAATTCTCGCAATTACTTTTAATTTAATAATATACCAATGTATCAAGATTATTGGTGGCTTTCCATTAAAACCTACGTTAGGTATAATACTAGTTCTTAAAGGAGGAAGTTGAGAACTCATTTTATTTGAAAACCACGTTGTACTTATTATAAAAGGAATTTTTAAAGCCTGAACGGTGAAGATTATTTCATGGAGTTCTCTATCAACAATCACAATGTCAGGTTTTCCAGATTTTATTATTGTTTTAAATTGATTAAGTTTCAGTAATTCTTGTGCTTTTTTGTAAATCGTAGCCTTGTTTTTTTTATGGAAAAGAAATCGTTTTAACCATGAAGACTGTTTTGGGCAACCTAAATCTTCAATAGTTATAGAATGTACTATTTCTGGAAGTTGAACATAATTGTAGTCATACTGTTCTGTTATACTTTTAACGTCTCTTATTGCAAAATATGTGATTTTATGACCTTCGTTTTTTAAACGAGAAGCTAATTCAAGACTTGCATGTAAATTTCCGGTAAGCCCAGTCATTATTAAAGAAATATGAGCCATTTATCTATTTTTAGGTACTTTCAATAATTGCTTTTTCTATTTTATCAGCCATTATTTCAGCATAAGGCGAGCTAAACAATTGATGGTGATGTCCTTTTGTTTTACGCGTATTAATTTTTTGAAGGGTAATACCTTCCCAAGCACTAATATATGCAGGATTTAGCTTGGGGTCGGGTTTATCAGTTAGAATTAGCGTGATTGGGCCTGGGTGTTTTTTATCCCATTGATACTTCTTGTAAATTCGTACTAGATTTTGCTTGGTGTTTTCTAAATCTTTTTTGGTTTTTGAAGCAAATAATTTAATGACTATGGGTTCCAAAAATTTTTCATAATTATTTAAAATCATAAATTTAAGGGCATTAACGGGATTCTTTTTTAAGCGGTTAAGAAATCCAGATATACGCATCTTTATACGTGTAGGATCTGTAAAATCTTCTTGCTTTATAATACTGTCTACCACTATTAAATTTGTCTCTTCGCCTTTGCTCTTAAAAATATGGGCTATTTCTATGCCTACTGCAGGACTAAAACAGTACACAAGCAAATTGTAAGGCCCTATAGGCTGTACGTCCTTAATTTCTCTAGCATAATCCATAGCCATCTCTTGAATGCTCATGTGCATTTTTGTTCCCCCGTTAATTCCAGAAGGTTGTATGGCATAAACAGGCCTGTCCTTTTCAAGTGCATTTGCAACAGGATTAAAAAAGAAAACATATGCACCACCACCATGAATACAGAACAAAGGCGTTTTATCTCCTTTTGCTTTTATAGGCACTACATACTGCCATGATGCTTTTGGATCTTCGTTTGCCAGGAATTTTGATAATTTTTCTATTGTCGGATGTTCTAAAAGGCTAATTGGAGATACTTTTATTTTAAGTCTTTTTTCAATAAGCGTGAACATTTTAACAACCATTAATGATTTTCCGCCAATTTCAAAAAAATTGTCTTGAACACTTATATTGTTATTATCTAAAATCATTTCCCAAATCTTTAATAATTCTAGTTCTATTTTATTTTTGGGCGCTTTTAGGTCTAAACCACGTTCAGATATATGTGCTACATCATTTTGTAGATTGTTGTTTATAGATTTTATACTTTTTAATAGTGAAACCACAGCAACATCCTGTAGTTCATACAGCAGGTTAATTATCTCCTCAAACCTATTTAAAATCCAGGAATTAATGTTTTTTGGAAATAACGAACTATCACTTAACAAATGTATTTCAATGGTTTCTAAAGCTCTCACAATTAGCGTTAGAGGATAGGTTGTGGTAATGCCACTTTCCGAACTATGAACTTTTATATTTCCTGCATTTATATCTTTCCAAGGAAAATTTTCAAATATAAAAAGGCTGTTAAAAAGATTGTTTTTGGAATTCCCGATCCATTCAGAAATTTCGCTAATGCTGCAATGTTCGAACTTTCTGGCATTTAATTGTTGCTTTTGGATGTCCTTTAGCCAATTTTTTATTTGTATATGTTCTTGTAGTGCAGCTCTTAAAGGAAGTACATTGGCAAACATGCCAGCCATTAATTCTATATTGGGGAAATTACCTGATCTTCCTGAAACAGTATTTCCAAAACAAACATCATTACTATTAAAACACTTTGCTAATATAACTGCCCAAATACCTTGAAATAGTGTGTTGGGAGATACTTGATAGGATTTTGCCAAATCCTGGGTTTTTCTAACAACATCATCTGAAAGCAAAATCTCGCTTGCTATTAGGTTTTCAGTTTTAAATTGAGTTGGATTAAAGAGCGGTTCGGCTTTAAAATCTACAAAAGTATCTACCCAAAACTGTCTTGCCTCATTTAAGTCTATTTGTTTTAAATAGTTAAGATAGGATTTGTATTTAGGAACACTTTCCAATGTTGCATTTTCATTGTTTAAAGCAGCCTTATAAAATGAAAATACGTCTTTTAAAATAATACTTGAAGACCAACCATCCAATAATAAATGGTGGCAGGACCAAACTAAAATATATCTATCCTTTTTGGTTTTTATTAGGGTTAGTTCTGATAATGGTTGTTTTTGGAAATTAACACCTTTTTTCTTTTTATCAATTTTAAGTTCTGATAATTTCTCTAATTGTGAATCTTCATGTAATGCACTCCAATCTATAAGGTTCCAGTTGGCAGTACTTTTGGGTTTAACTATTTGTACGGGGCTCTTTATTTTTTCCCAGTGTACCGATGTTCTTAATACTTCATGTCTTTTAATAGCCAAATCCCAAGATGCTTTCAAGAGGTCAATATTCAAATCTCCATCAATCATGGATTGAACATTTAAAAACCCTTGATCATCTTTCACCGTTAGATGATGAAAAAGTATACCCTGCTGCATTGTAGTTAGGGGGTAAATAGCTTGTATCTTATTTTTTTCAGCTATATTATCATTCATAAGCACTTTTTTTCTTATATACTGTTTGCTTTTATAAATTAAGATCATTTAGTAGCGTATCTAAATCATCTTGATCTAAATCCACATCTTTAAAATCAGAAGGTGTATATTTAATGTCGTTGCTGTTTACGCAATGATCGACAATTTTATGAAGTGTTTCCTCGAATTTATTAATCAATAGTTTTATGGTATCTCTATTAAATGCGTTTTTGGCATAACTCCAGTCTATATTCAAGTAACCGTTTTTTATTAGAGCATTCACTTCAATAAAATAATGCCTTTCGCTAAAAGGGTGCCTAACGTGCTTAGATAAAAATTCAATGTTCGAATTTTTTGTAGACTGATGGCCAAGGTAGTTAAATACAATTTCAGGGTATTCCGCAGCGTCAAGTTGAGATGTAAAATACCTTAGTACACCATAACCTAAACCACCATTAGGAATTTTTCTTACCTGTTCTTTTACTGCAATAATATTGGCCCCCAAATCATTGTTGCTGTTCAGCGTTATTAGTTTTGGAAAAAAAGAAGTAAACCATCCAATTGTATTAGACAAGTCTATATTTGTATCACCAGTTTCCCGCCCGTGTTTTTCTATGCTTATAGAGGCGATTTCATGATTTGTCCAATCTAGTAATACACTAGTAAAGGCAGTTAAAAGTAGCTCATCTATTTTAGTATTGTATGCTTCGTTAGCCTTATTTATTAAGTTTTGCGTTAGGCTTTTATCTATTTTGGTATTTACATGGTTAATATCTTTTTCCAATATTGGCAACGTACACTCAAAGTCTTTTGGTAGTTTATTTTGATGTAGTGATGCTTCTTTCCAGTAACTTAATTCATTTTGAATAGCGTTTGATTCTGCAAGGTTTTCTAAATAATCTCCCCATGTTTTTATAGAAGACGTATTGATGATTGTTTTTGCTTGAACCGTTAGTAATGATTCAGTATAATAATCTAAAACTATTTGCCATGATACAAAGTCGATTACTAAATGATGCGCAAGAAGCACAATACAACTGCTTTTTGACTTTCCGGTATTAAAATAAATACATTTGAATAATGAGCCCTTTTCGAGCTTAATACCCTCTTGAATTTCCTTTAAGCTCTCTTCAATTTTTAAATTATAGTTTGCAGCATTTTCGCTTGAAAGATTAATTTCAATAAATGGCTCGGTGTCTTCAGGAGTTAAAATAGTAGCGTACCATTCTGAATTTTCTTTTGAAAAACTAGAACGAAGTGCATCATGGCTACCAATGAGTTTTTTTGTTAGCTGCTCCAAAAAAACGGCATCAATGTTATCAGGAATTCCTTTAATATTAAACCCTTGATTCCAATATTCAGGAGCATTTTTATGAGTTTCGAAAAACCACTTTTGAATAGGTAATAGCGGAATTTTGCCTGAAGTGATAGATTCGTTTCTGCTGTTAACTAAATCATGAGAAGATACAAACATCGCCAATTCTGATATGGTTTGATGTTCAAATATTTGATTTGGAGCAATGCTTAAACCTTCCTTTCTGGCTTTAGCAATGATTTGAATACTTAAAATTGAATCTCCGCCTACTTCGAAGAAATTATCATCTGTATTCAAGCTATCAACGCTAAGAACTTCTTTCCATATAGACAATAACTTTCGCTCTGTTTCATTTTTTGGCTGTTCTGGAATTTTTATAGCACCTTCAGGTTCAACTATTTTATAATTTTCAAGTGCTTTTTTGTTTACTTTACCATTTGGGAGCAATGGAATTTTATTAACTATAACAAAACTACTTGGAATCATATAGTTGGGTAGTTCTTTTATTAAAGCTGCTTTTAGCTCGTTTTGATTAAAAGCCTTTTTAGGCTTTATATATCCAACTAATCGTTTTGTTCCATTAGTATTTTGTTTAACAATTACAACGCATTTTTCTACGATTTGGGTGTTGTTTATTACGTTTTCTATATCGTCAATTTCAACTCGATATCCTCTAATTTTTATTTGTTGATCTGCCCTCCCAAGAAATTCAATGATTCCATCATTATCAAATTTGGCAATATCTCCCGTTTTATAAATTTTATTGCGTTTTATAAATGGATTATCAATAAAAACGTTGTTGGTTAAATCTGCACGATTTATATAGCCTTTAGAAAGGTTAGCACCAGCTACGTATATTTCACCCGGTACTCCTATTGGCAATTGGTTCAAGGATTTATCCAAAATGTATATGGTTGAGTTCGCAACAGGCTTTCCTATGGGTATTTGGGGTTTAAGTAGGTCTGTTTTTTTAATTTTATGGGCAATACACCAAACAGTGGCTTCGGTTGGGCCGTATTCATTGTAAAGCGCAACATTAGTAAGTAAATTAAAATGGGCGTTACATAAATCTTTAGAGCAGGATTCTCCAGCTACAATCACTGTATTAAGGCTTTGTAGCTTTACATTGTCTATATTTTCTAAAATTATTTGGTATAGCGAAGGAAGCATTAGGGTATGCGTAACATTGTTACTGCTTATAGTATTCGCAATTTTATCAATGTCTTGTTCTATGCGCTTTTCGGTTAATACTAAATTTCCACCAGTACATAAAGTCCAAAATATACCTGCTTTGGAGCTATCAAAAGAAATGGAAGACATAAGTAAAAACACATCTGGATTGTTATCATAAAAATTTAGTCGTCCAGCAGTAGAGTTTATAATGTTTTCATGTGTTATAGGTACTCCCTTGGGTTGCCCTGTACTACCTGACGTATATATGACATAGGCTAAATCGGTTTTTTCAACTTTTGGAAGATTTATAATGCATTCTGTTTGTTTTAATGCTCCATCTACAATAATAAAATTTAAGTTTTGCTCTTCAAACAGTCGGGTGTTATGGTCTTGTGTTACAATACTTTTAACCTGAGCATCTTCAAGAATGAACTTTATGCGCTCTACAGGATAATCTGGATCTATAGGCAGGTAAGCTTTGCCGGCTTTCAGGATACCCAGCATGCCAACAATCATGTCAACTGATCTTTCTATGCACAATCCTACAATCTGTCCTTCTGAATTAGTTTCTAAGATACGCTGCGCTATATTATTTGCCTGAATATTGAGCGTCTTATATGAAATAGCGATGTCTTTAAAGGTTACTGCTGTTGTTTCAGGAGTCTTGGTTGCTATTTCTTCTATAATGTGATGTATAGCCGAATAATTTTTTAAGGCGTTTTGAAACTCCGGAATAGCGGATTGAATAATTTGATGGTCTGTAACGGTGCGCGAAGGCATCTCCGATAATCTTGCTTCTTTTTGGTTTAAAATAGTGGATAGAATAACCTCATAATATTCTATGAACCGAGATATACTTTGTTTTTTAAATATATCCGTGTTGTATTCAAAAGTAACATTGATGGCACTATTGGTTTCAGTAACAAATAGAGTGAGGTCAAATTTTGAAACTTTCGCAATGTATTCAGAGTTTTCAACTAGTTTTAAGTCATCACCAAAATCGGGTAGTTTGGGCTTAGAACTATAAACAAACATTGTTTGAAAAACAGGGTTAATTGATAAATCTCTATTAATATCTAGTTCATTAATCAATATATCGAATGGAAGGCTCTTATGTAAAAGTGCTTCTGTGAACATTTGATTAACACTTTCGATAAACGCAATGAATGATTGCGATTTATCAATTTCTTGTTTTAGAACCAGAGTGTCTATAAAAAAACCAAAAGCGTTATCTAACCCATGTTCGTCACGATTGGATGAAGGTGTTCCAATTACAAGCTTCTCTTGTTTAGTAAACAGGTGCAGGACTAAGTAATACACTGATAAAAATAAAACAAAAGGTGTTACCCTAAGTTCTTTTGCCATATTAAGGGCTTTTAAACTTAAATCTTTAGAGATGTTTTTAGAACAAAAATCTCCTCGATATGATATCTTATAAGGTCTTTTAAAGTCTAAAGGTAAATTTAGTTTGGGCAGGTCTCCTCCTAGTTTTTTTTTCCAGTAACTTAGTGGTTCTTCAAATGTTTGATTATTGTTTTGCCAGTATGCATAATCGATAAAGTCTACTTGGTTCTCAATATCTTGTTCAGTATTTGGTTTCTTGTAGGCCTCTGCTAATTCTGATCTTAGATTTTGCATAGACCATTGGTCTGAAATAATATGATGAAATTTAAAAAACAGGATATGCTTTTCATCATTTAACTTAAAAAGAATAATTTTATAGAGTGGTGCGGTTGACAAGTTAAAGGCTTTATGCGACTCATTGCTCATCATTTCTTCGCATTTTATATCTGCTTCAGCTGGTTTTAAATTAGTTAGATCTTTAAAGATTAACTGGGGTTCAATAGAGGTATCTATATTTAGAATAGGCAGACCTTCCGAGGCGCTGTAATAGGAACTAAGTATCCTATGCTTCTTAAAGGTTGTTAAGATGCTTGTGTTAAGTCGAGCTTTATCTAAATTACCTTCAAATACATAGTATTCGCATAGGTTATAAAAGGGATTTTCAGGATATAATTGTTGTAAAAACCACAGTCTTTTTTGGGCATATGATAATGGGTGAACTGAATTGTTAGGTGCTTTGCTAATACCTAAAACCTTATTTTCAGAGGCCTTTTTTCTGTTCTTCCATTTAGAAAGCAACGATGTTTTGGAATTCTCTTTACGCACTGCAACAGGTGGTTTTTCTTTAAAGGTCGGGTAATTATTTCAGTCCTAAAAATTTAGCAGCTTTATAAGCTGTTTTAAACAACCAATCTTCTATGCCTAAATTAATATCAAAAACGCGTTCTACGCACCAGTATAAAGATATTACAATAAGAAGAATGGATACGTATACCAAAAATTTTGGATAGGTTTTATGTTTTCTAACCATATATAATAATGGGAAAATACCAGCTATAATAGCTAATTGCCCAAGTTCTACACCAACATTAAATCCAAGTAAAGATAGCGTTAAGAACTCACCTGTTAAACCTAGGTCGCTCAAAACGCTCGCAAAACCAAAACCATGAAAAAGCCCAAAAATGAAGGCTATTACCCAATCCCTCATTTTAAAAATAGGCCTTATATTATGATAAGCGGCCAAGCCTATTGAGAAAGCGATTATAGATTCTACCAATCTTGAAGGCAGTATAACAATTTCCAATGAAGCTAACGTAAGCGTTATGGTATGCGCAATTGTAAAAAACGATACCACTTTTATAATATAAATAAATGCCGTCTTAAATTTCATTACTGGCTCCCATCCAAAGATAGAGTCATTTTTTCTTCTAACAACCGAGGGTAGTATTAGCGCCAGTAGAAAGAGAATATGGTCTATACCTATCCAAATATGCCAAACACCCTGTTTTACCATAGCATAGAAACCATTCCAAATTGAATATTTTGTTAAATCCATTTTACCAACTGTACTGGATGGTGCAAAATCGAGTGTTATATTTCTTTCATCATTAATTACACCAGCACGCCAGTTATATTCGGTTATAAGAAATCCTCTATGTTTATTGTCTTTATCAAATACTGCACTGTAAGTAACGTTTAGGTGATCTGGTAGAACTTTTGTGTTTTCCAAAACAAAATTTAATTGAACAAAGTCACCAAGGCTGAAATCAAACACACCATAGTCTCCAAATTTCACTTCATGCTCACCTGTACCCGATGAAAAAGCGCTATTTTGAAGCATATAAGTTTGTAGTTGTGATATGTAAGGCGCAACATCTTCTTTGGTTATACCTTCTTTAAAATTGGTGTTAAAGATTTTATTAATCTCTCTTGTATTAATTTCAAATCTACCATGTATGCCGTCGCTCTCATAAATTCTCAAGAATATATAACTTTGATTAGGGATGTGGCTAAGTGCAATTAATGGTAAAAGAAAAAAAATGGTAAGAAGCCCTATTATTTTTCTTTTAAAGTTGGTTCTAGACATACTTAAAAAAGGTATTTGCAAATTATTTTTATTAAAGAAAGTAAAAAAAAGACCTAAAAAATTAAAACGCCTAAAAAATCGATTAACTACCATTTATTTGTTATTCATATGTCTCATACCTCAAAAACATTACGTCTTATCGAAACAATTTTTAACATTGGCTTTTTTCATTTCAAAATATATAACTTTCACTTTCCCGCTTTTTTTTTAAAAATTAAATGCTGGGTTTTATTTAATTATTGCTATGAATAAAGCTACCACGTTAATACTTACCTCTTCGGATGTGAATACTATCATGATGGAGCACGGTTTTAATCGTCTCATGGATGATCTTATTAATCGTTTATCTCTAGAATTTAAAAACTTTGATAAGGAAAAAAGTATTATCCCTATAAGATCGGGCTTTAATTATACTGGACAATTTCCTGGTTTGGTTGAATGGATGCCAATACATAAGGTAAATGACGAGGTAGTAATTAAGATCGTGGGATACCATCCAAAAAACCCGAAAACGTTTAATTTACCTACAATACTTTCTAGCATCTCTTCATATGATACAAGAACTGGACATTTAAAAGGACTGGTTGACGGTGTTCTACTCACTGCTTTACGCACAGGAGCTGCTTCAGCATTGGCATCTAAATATCTAGCAAGTCCTGAGAGTTCAGTTTTAGGATTAATAGGTTGTGGAGCCCAATCAGTAACGCAATTGCATGCAATTTCAAGAAATTTTAAATTACAACAGGTATTAATATTTGATAAAGATAAAGATGCAATGATATCTTTTGAAAGCCGAATAAGAAACTTAAATTTAGATATAAATGTTGAAATAGCTAATATAAACTACATATTAGAGAATTGTGATATCGTATGCACAGCAACATCAATTGACGTTGGAGAAGGCCCGCTTTTTAAGGATTTTATCACTAAGCCTCATCTTCATATTAATGCAGTAGGATCTGATTTTCCAGGAAAGATAGAACTACCATTATCTCTATTGAAGGACAGTTTTGTTTCTCCAGATTTTGTAGAACAAGCAAAAATAGAGGGAGAGAGCCAACAATTGGAGGATATTGATATTGGTGATAGCATCATAACAATCAGTCAAAACAGTGATAAATTTGAGTATTTAAAAAAACAAAGAACAGTTTTCGATTCTACGGGATTAGCCTTGGAAGATAAAGTTGTAATGGGCTTGTTTTTAGAACTTGCTGATAAATTTAATGTTGGTACAAAAGTTCGTTTAGAAAATATTAGTACCGATGTTAGAAACCCTTATCATTTTTTAGAAAAGCATATATCTGTAAAAGTGTGATGCCTTAACTAGGCAATTACCCGACTAACTAATTAAACATATTTATAGTGGATTTATCTTGGACACCTGATCAGTTAAAACTAAAGCAAGATGTAATTGATTTTGCAAATAATAATCTGAACAATAATATTGCTGAGAGAGATAGGGATCTTCATTTCTCTAGACAAGATTGGAATAAATGTGCTGAATTTGGAATTCAAGGTTTAGCAAGTCCACTGGAATATGGAGGGCCAAAGGATAACATTGATATTTTAACTGCTACCCTAGCCATGGAAGGTTTGGGTTATGGGTGTAAAGATAATGGGCTGCCATTTAGTTTAAACGCCCAAATGTGGACTGTACAACTACCTATAGCACATTTTGGTACCGAATATCAGAAAGAAAAATATTTGAAACAACTATCCGCAGGAGAGATAATCGGATGCCATGCGCTAACCGAAACTAATGCCGGATCTGATGTTTTTAATATGGAAACTCAAGCTAAAAAGGTCGAAGGAGGCTATATTTTAAATGGAAGTAAGCGATTAATTACCTTGGCGCCGGTTGCAGATGTTGCTCTTGTGTTTGCTAAAACAAATCCGAAACTTGGAAAATGGGGTGTAAGTGGCTTTCTTGTAGAAACAAAATCAGAAGGCGTTACCGTAAGTAAAAATAAGGCCAAAATGGGTATGCGTACTGTACCGATTGGTGATTTAGAATTTAATAATTGTTTTATTCCAGAAGAAAATAGGCTGGGGAAAGAAGGTGCTGGTTGGAGTATAACTATTAGCTCCTTAGAATACGACAGATGTAATATTTTAGGAAGCCAACTTGGAGCAATGGAGCGTCAATTAGACAGTACGATTAAATTTGTAAAAGACAGAAAACAATTTGGTAAGTCTATCGGAAAGTTTCAATCTGTATCTAATAGAATTGCCAATATGAAACTTAGATTAGAAACTTCCAAATTATTATTGTACAAAGTTGCATGGTTGAAAAGTAAGGGAGAATCTGCCATGATGGAAGCGGCACTTTTAAAATTGCATTTGAGCGAAAGTTTTATAGAATCTAGTTTAGATGCTATAAGATGCCATGGTGGCTCTGGATATCTTACAGATTTTGAGGTAGAACGTGACTTAAGAGATGCTGTTGGGGGTGTTATTTATGCCGGTACCTCAGATATTCAAAGAAATATAATCTCTCAAATCTTAGGTCTTTAAAAATGGAGATTTTTACACTTGTAGATATTATTGAAAATGCATCCACTTCACAACCAGATAAAGAGGCTTTTAAATGTGGAAAGGAAACAATAACGTACAGGGAATTAAGCATTAAAACAAGTCAATTAGCCCATTATTTAAATCAACAAGGTGTAAAAATCGGTGATAGAGTAGGTATTTATCTGAATAGAAGTTTAGAAACCGCTATAGCTATTTATGGTATTTTAAAGGCAGGTGCAGCCTATGTGCCGTTAGATTTTTCTGCACCGCACACCCGTACCAGCTATGTATTGAAAAATTGTGATATCCGTTATTTGATTAGCTCACCAAAACTTAGAAGTAAAGTAAAATCCCTACTAGAAACAGAAAGCAACCTTTCTGCAGTTATTGGATTAAAAACGGATATTATATCATCTGTAGATTGGGAAGATATTTATACTATTAATATCTCAAATTTTAAGCCCTTAAAAATTACTGGACATAATTTAGCATATGTTATGTTTACCTCTGGCTCTACAGGACTACCCAAAGGTATAATGCATACACATAATAGTGGTTTAAACTATGCTAAGTTGTCTGCAAGTCTCTATGATGTAACTTTAAACGACAGAGTGGGTAATCATGCTCCAATACATTTTGATATTTCTACTTTTGGATATTTTTCAGCACCATTAAGATGTGCAACTACCATTATTGCTACTGATGCTCATACTAAGCTACCCTCGAGTTTGGCACAACTAATTGATGAAGAAAATCTCAGTATTTGGTACTCGGTCCCTCTTGCCTTAATACAAATATTACAAACAGGATTATTAGATAGATATAAGATGTTTAGTTTACGTTGGGTTTTGTTTGGGGGAGAAGTATTTCCTTTAAAGCATCTAAGAACGTTTATAGAAAAGTGGGAGCATGTTACGTTTTCTAATGTATATGGGCCAGCTGAGGTCAATCAATGTACATTTTACAATTTTAGGAGTTTACCAGACTTTATAGACACATTACCAATAGGTAAAGTATGGGGTAATACTTCTTTTAGAGTATTGGATGAATGCGATAATCCAGTTAAGTTGGGAGACAAAGGAAAACTTTTAATTAACTCAGGGACTATGATGCAAGGATACTGGAAAAATCCAGAACTAACTTCCAAAAGCTTTTACACCGAAAACTCTGATGATGGTTTAGAGATTAAATTCTATAGAACTGGAGATATTGTTTCTGAGCGTGAAGATGGTAATTTACTTTTTTACGGAAGAAATGATAGGCAGGTTAAGGTAAGAGGCTACCGAATTGAGTTAGATGAAATAGAAGCTTCAATTTTAAAGCATCCTGAAATTAGGGAAGTTGCAGTAATTGTTGATACTAGAACTGATGCAACATTAATTTACACAGCGGTATTATTAATTGAGAATAGTAGACTTACAGCACATGAAGTTAAACTTTACTGCAAACAAAACCTACCAGTATATGCTATACCAGACATAATACAGATACACACTAATTTACCTCGAACCAGTTCTGGAAAAATTGATAGAAAACATTTAACACCGAATAATTAGAATGAAACAAATTATCTTAGAACATATTGAAAACGAACTTCTTGTAGACGAATTGGACGAAAAACTGGAGAGCGATACGGATTTGCTCGGTAGTGCTATTTTAGATTCACTGGGAATGGTGCAGTTAATTTCTTTTGTAGAAAATAAGTTTGAGATAAAGGTGAATCCAGAAGATATGGTTATTGAGAATTTTATGACTGTAGACGATATAGTTAATTTTATTAATACAAAACAATAGCAGAAGTAAAAACTGTAGAATGAAACTCACGAGAACTCAATTAGCTATTTGGATAGGGCAAAAAATGAACCCAAAGACACCTTTGTATAATATGGTTCATGCTTTTACAATATATGGAAAAATTGATGTTACTATATTTCAAAAATCGTTTTACTTGCTGGTTGAGAAATCGGACGCTTTAAGAACTATATTCATTGAGAATAATGAGGAGCCTGAAATGCAGGTTATAACTGATGGTGTAGTTAATTATGAGTTTTTAGATTTTTCGAATAAAACCTTAGCCGAAATAAAAAGCTGGCAACAGGAAAAAAGCATTGTTTCTTTTGATTTAGAAACATGCCTTTACTATTGTGCGCTAATTAAAAAATGTGATGATGAGTATGTATTGTATTTAAATATCCACCACTTAATTACCGATGCAACATCGTCTACTATAGTTTTTAAGACCCTTGATACGATATACAAGTCGCTTTTAAGTCAATCTGATACTGCCGAAATTGAAATTCCACATTTTAAAGACTATGTTGTTTTCGAAAATGAAAAATCATTAGAAAATAAGTCCATTATTAACTATTGGGAAGAAAAGGTAACACAGGTAAAAACTCTACCAAAATTATATGGCAAATCTAATTCCAACCTAAGTACATCTTCAGATAGAATTTACATTCATTTAGGAAAAGAAAGGACGAATAAAATTAAAGCTTTAGCCCAACTACCCGAAGTAAGAAGTTGGACTCAAGATCTTACACTATTTAATATTTTCACATCGGCTTTGTTTGTTTTTTTGTATAGAATTGGAGATTTAAATCAAATAGCAATTGGAGCCCCAGTTCATAATAGAATAAACAGGCAGTTTAAGAAAACACCTGGTATTTTTATTGAATTTTTTCCTTTGATTGTTGAACTTTCAGAAGTTGACACTTTTATTGATGTTATTAATAAAGTAAAGTTAGAGACCAATGCATATTTAAAATATGCAAAAACAGGGTCGTCTAGTGTAGAGATTAATAAAGTATATAATGTTACGCTCAATTACATAAATGCAAAGTTTTCAAATTTCAATAAATTCGAAATAAGTTCAGAATGGATACATCCAGACCATTCAGATAGTAATCATGCGTTGAGATGTAATGTTTACGATATGGATAATTCTGGAAACGTTTCTTTATTATTCGATCTAAATAATTCCATTTTTAATGATCAATTGAAAAGTCGTATAGCAGATCATTTTTTAAATGTTTTAGACCAAATTACTGAGCATCTAACTGATAAAATTACCGCAAGATCTATTATTAGTAAACAAGAGATTCAGAAATATAATGGTAGAACACCCTCAATAAAAACGGAATACAGATCTGTATTTTCCGATTTTTATGATAATGTTAAAGCAGCACCGAATGCGGTTTCTCTAGAATGCGAAGAGAACCAGCTTTCGTATATTTTATTGAATCATCATGCAAATGTACTCGCTCAGCGTCTAATAAATCAGGGCTTCGGTAAAGGGGATAGCATAGTTTTATTTAATTATCGGAATACTGATTATATAATAAGTATTCTGGCAGTTGCTAAAATAGGAGCGACCTTTATCCCCTTAGCTTCTGACCAACCTATAGAGCGTGTTAAATATATCTGTAACGTAAGTAATGCGAAGTTAATTCTAACCGACTCCTACTTCAAAGATAAAACAGATAGTATTGGTCTTGATAAGATAGAGTTGGATAGATTTCAGTACAATTCTGAAGCTAATTATCAGGAGGAAATTCAGGCTCCTATTAATGAAAATGATATAGCTTATGTTCTTTTCACATCTGGTTCAACAGGAAAGCCTAAAGGAGTGATGATTTCACATGGAGCTTTATCAAATTACTTATTTTGGGCGAAAACGTACTATGGTGTTTCTAAAAACTCTCAAATTCCTTTGTTTACTTCAATAGGGTTCGATTTGACTATTACCTCTACGTTTTTACCATTAATGTCTGGAGGTACTCTGATGATTTATCCAGAAGACCTGTCAGGTGCCGATATGTCTTTAGCCAAAGTTATTAATGATAATAAGGTTGATTTCATCAAGTTAACTCCTTCACATTTGGTTTTGTTTCAAGAACTTTATGTTACAGAATCAAAACTAAAAACAATCATTGTTGGAGGAGAGGATTTTAAAGTGAGTTTGGGTAATGCTATATCCAAGCTCTTCAATCATGATGTTGATATTTACAACGAATATGGCCCCACAGAAGCTACTGTTGGATGTATTGTTTCAAAATTCAATACGAATACACATAAAGAAGGCTCCATTCCAATAGGCAATTCAATTTCTAATATGACTGCCTACATTTTAGATTCTGAACTAAATATTGTTCCAGATGGTGTCGTCGGTGAGTTGTATGTTTCTGGAAAAAGCTTAGCCTCTGGATATTTGGGCATGCAAGACTTAACTAATGAAAGGTTCATATCTAATGATTTGTCTGAATATGGAGTTTTATATCGTACGGGTGATTTGGCAAGAGTAAATGATGTGAATGAACTTGAATACTTGGGGAGAATTGATGAGCAAATTAAATTTCGCGGGTACCGGATAGAATTAACCGAAATAGAATCTAATATATTGGAGGTTGAAGGGGTTGAGTCTTGTGCGGTCTTGAAAATAGAACATGCAAATAAAGAACCTAAATTAGTGGCTTTTTATTCGGGAAAGGAACAGCTTTCCGATGAAATATTTATAAATACGCTAGGCTTTAGCTTACCTTTATACATGATGCCTTCTCAGTTTTGCTATTTACAAGAAATGCCATTAACAACTAATGGTAAAATTGATAAAAAGCGTTTAAAGACACTAAATATTGATAAAGAAGATAGTATAAGAACGCTAGTACTTCCTAACAATGAAATAGAAGAACTTGTACTTACCGTTTGGGAAGATGTTTTTCAAATAGATAAAATAAGTGTTACCGATAATTTTATTGCATTGGGAGGACACTCTCTTTTGGCCATAAAGATTTCAGCGAGGCTTAAACAAGAGTTAGAACTAGATTTGCCTTTGGTAAACATTTTTCTCTACCCTTCAATACGAGCTTATGCTACTAACCTTGAAAAAACCTTAATAGACCTTTTAGAAGAATAAAAAATCATTTGAAAAGTTACAAAACACATATTATTAAATTTTTTGCGGTGCTCATCAGTATGATTTATCTTGGTTCACCTTTGCAAAATGAAATACTAAATATTTGTCATAATCTTTCACATAATTTAAGCATGCCTAGTTACATCATATCTCATGACTATGAAGTTAATTCAAGGCAATTGAATAAACTCCCTGAACCTTCATATATGTCTGATAGTCATAGATTATTAGATGATTTAGCTCTAGCACTAAATCAAGATACAGACGAAAGTGACACTGAATTTCCAAGCACCAAAAACGTTAAGGTGGATAAGCATGTTTGTTCAAACAACTATAAATTAAGGATATGCGTTTATTTAGAGCATACTGCATTGATATACAATCACTGTAAAATTTTATTATTAAAACATTCTAAAAAAGAGAAAATCCCTCCACAAATATCTTGATATACTCTAATGTCTATGTTACACCTAAATATATAGTGTTGTAAGACACATAGATTTTTTAATCGACTCTTTAATCGAAATGAATAATGCATTTTCAACATTGTTACGTTGACTATGTCTAAAAATTTAAAAAAATGAAAAAGTATATTTTCACATTTGTGCTATTGGCTGTTTTTGGCAGTATAAAAGCCCACGAACTTAGCGGGACGGTAATTTCCGAAGATAACGAGAAGCCCATCCAAGGTGTTGGGGTTTATAACAAAAGTACAGGGGCTTATACCTATACCAATGTATCTGGTTATTTTGAAATTGATGATATATCGGTAGGGGATATCATTTATTTTTACCAATTAGGTTATAAAAATTATGAACTTACTATCGATGAGTCTCATTTAGATAGTACCATTCAAGTTATTATGGAGATATCTTCGGCATCTCTAGATCAAGTCTTGATAGTTTCAAAAGTAAATGTCCTCAGTAACTTCGTAAATGTAGATTTAAAAACAAGCCCTGTAAAATCATCACAGGAGATACTTCGAAAAATCCCGGGGTTAATTATCGGTCAACATGCAGGCGGAGGAAAAGCAGAACAAATCTTTTTAAGAGGTTTTGATATAGACCACGGTACCGATATAGCCATTGATGTAGATGGCATGCCTGTAAATATGGTATCGCATGCGCATGGACAAGGGTATGCAGATATGCACTTTATTATTCCAGAAACCATTGATAATCTAGATTTTGGTAAGGGTTCCTATTATGCCGACAAAGGCAACTTTAATACGGCTGGCTATGTAGATATTCAAACAAAGAAAAAAATTGATAAAAATGTAATTTCTGTTGAAGCTGGTCAGTTCAATACAGTAAGGGCTATGAGCATGCTTAAGATTTGGGATGGCGATAACAGTAATGCCTACATAGCCAGTGAAATGAATTTAACCGATGGTGTTTTTGATTCTCCTCAGAACTTTAATCGTTTAAATGTTATGGGGCGATATAACTACAATAATTATAAAGATCAGGAATTTAATTTATCGCTTTCCCACTTTCAAAGTAAATGGGACGCTTCAGGTCAAATACCACAACGCGCTGTAGACCAGGGTTTAATAGGGAGATTTGGAGCCATTGATGATACCGAGGGTGGAAATACAAGCAGAACAAATATTTGGATGAATCATATCAAGCATTTTGATGAGCATTCTAGTTTAACATCTTCTGCTTATGTATCTAATTATGATTTTGAATTGTTTTCAAACTTCACTTTTTTTCTGGAAGACCCAATAAATGCAGATCAAATACGTCAATTTGAAGAAAGAACTATTATAGGTGCGAAAAGTATTTACGAAAAATCGTTTCATCTAGAAGACCATGACCAACAATTAAGATATAGAGTTGGTGTTGGTTTTAGATATGATGATGTTAATGAAAATCAACTATCGCGCACTAAGAACAGAAAAGAATTATTAGAAAGGTTGGCCTATGGCAATGTAGATGAGACAAATGCTTTTTCATTTGCAGATGTAACATATAAGGTGAAAAAGTGGACGATTAACCCGGGGTTACGTTTAGATTATTTTACTTATGATTATGAGGATTTACTTACTGAAGCCTATGATAGTAAAAGTGAAAACAAGACCTTATTGAGTCCGAAACTAAATTTTATTTATGCAGCATCGTCAAATACTCAGTTTTTTCTTAAAACAGGATTGGGTTTTCACTCTAACGATACTAGGGTAGTAGTTGCCAACAATGGTGAACAAATATTGCCAACTGCATTTAGTACAGATTTAGGAACAGTTTTAAAACCAACAGACAGATTGGTAATTAATGCAGCACTTTGGTCTTTATTTTTGGAGCAGGAGTTTGTATATGTAGGAGACGCAGCTATTGTTGAGCCTAGCGGAAAGACGTCGCGTTACGGATTAGATTTTGGCTTACGCTATCAAATTGCGGATTGGTTGTATTTTAATACAGATATAAACTATACCATTGCCAGAAGCACCGAAGAACCCGATGGACGAGATTATATACCACTTGCACCAGACTTAACCTCGGCAGGTGGTTTTACAGTTAATAACTTGGGCAATTTTTCTGGCGGTATTAGTTACCGTTATATTAAAGATCGGCCAGCAAATGAAGATAACTCCATTGTGGCAGAAGGCTATTTTGTTACGGACTTAAATTTAAATTACAACCATAAGAATTGGACTATTGGTGTAATTGTTGAAAATCTTTTTGATGTAGATTGGAACGAAACCCAATTTGCTACAGAGAGTAGATTGTTTAATGAGGCCAACCCAGTTGAGGAAATTCATTTTACACCTGGTGTACCTTTCTTTTTAAGAGGAAAAGTTTCCGTACGATTTTAAATTGTAGTATTTAAACTTATATTGATAAAAAAGACCTTATGTAATGAGGTCTTTTTTATTCAACAACTTCAACTTCAAACAGTTTATCCCAGCGTTTGCCTGTTACAAAAATGGTTTTAGTATCAGGATTATAGGCAATACCGTTTAACACATCGAGTTTTTCGTGTTGGGTTATTTTATTCTTTAATGGCGTAAAATCTATAACACCTTCTACAGCGCCGTTTTCTGGGTTAATAATGGCAACACCGTTGCGTTGGTAACGGTTAGCATATATTTTCCCATTTATCCATTCCATTTCATTAATATCGGTAATTTTTCCTTTGTTTGTGTACACTTGTATTTTGTCTGCTTCAACCAATGTCTCAGGATTTAACAACCAAATGTTCTCGCTGCCATCACTTTTATAAATGTGTGTGTCGTTGTGGGTAAGTCCCCAACCTTCTTTACTTTTACCATAGCTAAAACTTCCTGTTTTTTCAAATGTGTTTACGTCGTAAACAAAACCGGTATTAGATTTCCATGTTAATTGATACATCTTATCATTCATTATGGTTAAACCTTCACCAAAATAAGCGTCTGCCAAATTTATATTTTTAACTACTTCACCAGTTTTGTAATCTATTTGCCTAAGTTTAGATTCCTTGTATTGTCCTGTGCTTTCATATAGTTTACCATTATAAAATTCCAACCCTTGGGTATAGCTTGTAATATCATGTGGGTATTGGTTTATGATATTATATTTATAAATTTTAGGAGGGGTATTGTTTAAAATAGTAATAGACGAGGTAACTGCCTGCGTGTCATTTCCATTATAATATACCAAAGCCTCTATTGGATATTTTCCCAGTTTATGGCTTTTTAAAGTATAACCATCAGAAATAGATTTTCCATTCAGTGTATACACTACAGAATCTATGGTATAATTCCTTTTGTTTTCTATAGAAAGTTTTAACGTCTCATCAATAGAAATAGTTCCCTTGTCAGCATTCGTTGTGATACTAAAAAAGTTTTTCTTTTGGTTTGAATTAGAGCCACAAGACAATAAAACAAACAATAATAATGTGGTAGTGAGTAGTTTATATATTTTCATGAGAAGCACTAAATTTGGGTCGAATATATTTATTAAAAATCGGTTTAAAAAATCATTGTGAAAATTTTAAAAGATTGTATCTTTGCAGCCGGCAAGTCCTACACAACCAGCTCCTGTAGAATCCTCCAGGGCGGGAACGCAGCAAAGGTATACGGTTGTAGCGGTGTGATGTAGGTAGCTTGCCTTTTTTTGTGCCTTAAATTTAAATTTTCTTTTCGTATTTCGATGTTGTAATTTGGCATTTTAAATTATAAGTATGTCTAAAGTAGTTTTAATCACCGGTGGCTCTTCTGGAATTGGAAAATCTATCGGAGAGTTTCTTCATATTAAAGGATATAAGGTTTATGGTACTAGCAGAAATCCTGAGAATTATACCAACACCATGTTTCCTCTGCTAACCTTAGACGTTAAAAACCTTGATACAGTTAAAAATGCCATTGCTGCAGTAATTAAAAACGAAAATCGGCTCGATGTATTGATTAATAATGCTGGAGCTGGTATTACAGGACCTATTGAGGAAATCCCAGAAGCGGAAATAAAGGCTAATTTCGATACTAATTTTTTTGGGCCTATAAATGTAATTAAGGCAGTACTGCCACAAATGCGTATGCAAAACTCCGGATTAATTATAAATATCACTTCAATAGCAGGTTACATGGGTTTGCCATATCGTGGTATTTATAGTGCTAGCAAAGGTGCTTTAGAAATAGTAACCGAAGCCTTTAGAATGGAGTTGAAGCCTTTTAACATTGAAATGACTAATGTTGCTCCAGGAGATTTTGCGACCAATATTGCTGCAGGACGATACCATGCCCCTTTAAAGGAGCAATCGCCATATAACAAAAGCTACGGAAAAACTTTAGAGTTAATGAATGCCCATGTTGATGAAGGTAGTGACCCAAAACTAATGGCAAAGGCTGTCTATAAAATCATCAATACCGAAAAGCCAAAAATACATTATAAGGTAGGGGAGTTTATGCAAAAATTTTCTGTGGCATTAAAACGCATTCTACCAGATAAGATTTACGAAAAATTATTAATGAATCATTATAAACTGTAGGTTTTGGTATGCTATTTGTGTTTTATTAACACAAAAGTAACCTTATGTATAGAAAAATTATCTTCCCCTCGGTTTTTGCTTTGTTTTTTTTCGTTACAAGCTGTCAAGATATTCTCGAATGTGTGATTAATAGAAAACCCGTTTTATCAGATACTAGAATTGATCGTGCAAGACAGAATGAGCATTTCTATGCCAAAATTACGTCTGAGATACAAAATGAACCAAGAGATAATGACTATTTTTACTATTTCGACATATTTGGTGATTTGCCCGAAGGACTAGAGGTGTTCTTCGATTACAGAGATGTTATAATTGAAGGCAGACCTAGGAGTAAAGGTAGATATCGATTTACTATAACACTAGATGTAGAGCAAGCTGATAATTATTGCGAAAATGATTTTAATGATTGTGATGGCCTCTGTGAAGAAAGCACTTCTAGAACTTATATTTTGACAGTAGACTAAACATTATTTCATTTCTCAATTTAACTTCGACAACTATTAAGAAACTTGTTAATAGATTTTGCCAAAAGGTAACTTAGTAACAGCCATAATGTTGTAAATTCGCTGCGTTAGGGATTGAGGCATTTGTTGAAGCTCCCCGACGATAGGAGGGAGCGACTGCCGAAAGCCCGACCCCTTGAGGGTAACGCCCGCTTACTGGAAACAACATTAAAACAAAGTAAAATCTATATAATTATAACTAATGAAATTTTTTATTGACACTGCAAATTTAGACCAGATAAAAGATGCCCAGGATATGGGAATTTTAGATGGTGTAACCACAAACCCATCTTTAATGGCTAAAGAAGGCATAACAGGACACGACAATATTATGAAACACTACGTGGATATTTGTAATATTGTGGAAGGCGATGTGAGTGCCGAGGTTATTTCTACCGATGTTGATGGTATGATAAGAGAAGGTGAGGCTTTGGCAGAATTACATGACCAGATTGTAATTAAATTGCCAATGATTAAAGATGGAGTTAAGGCTTGTAAACATTTTTCTAGCAAAGGCATTAAAACTAATGTAACGTTGGTGTTTTCTGCTGGACAAGCCTTATTGGCAGCTAAAGCTGGCGCAACCTATGTGTCGCCTTTTATTGGACGTCTAGATGATATTTCTACTGATGGATTGAATTTAATTTCTGAAATCCGTCATATTTATGATAATTATGGTTTCGATACTCAAATTTTAGCAGCATCTGTTCGCCATACCATGCATGTGATTGATTGTGCTAAAATTGGTGCTGATGTTATGACAGGGCCTTTAAGTTCTATTGAGGGATTACTTAAACACCCGTTAACAGACATGGGGCTAGCTAAGTTTTTAGCAGATTACAAAAAAGGGAATTAACTTACAATACATAAAAAAGGCGCAATACCGAGCAGGTATTGCGCCTTTTTTATTTTTATGATTCTTAGTTTAAGCTTTTTTCTGCTTGTTTATCTCATCTTGTAGTTGACGTCTCACTTTTTGCTCACGCTCAAGAGCTGTTTTTCTGTGTTCTTCAAACTCCTCTTCAATTTCAGATAGGCTTTGTTTTGCTTGTCTTGTTACAGCGTTACTATTTTTAAATTTGTAGATAAAGAACAGTAAAAATGCTAACAAACCAGCAATGATAGCCCAAAGCAAGGTGTTATACCCTGTTTTGCTCATTTGTAAACCGAATAGCGACATACTATCTTTTTCGGTATTGGTTTTATCTAAATCTTCTTGCGTTTTAGTAAGGTTACCTTTTAATTGTGAAATCTCATCTGCTTGCCTTTTAACAACGGCTTGTGTGTCGCTTAAATCTTTATGAACCGCTTTAAGAGAGTCGCTCACATGATTTCTTAATGCAACTAACCATGCTGTTTTTACAGCTTCATAACGTTGTCCGTTGGTGCCTTTAAAATTACCAGATTTTTTAAATACATATTCGAACTGACTATCGATTGTCCCGCTATTTAGTGATAATGTCTCTTGTTCTGGCGTGGTTTGGGCAAGTGAAATATTAAAAACAATTGCACAAATAAAGGTAATAAGGAACTTTGAGGAATTCATTTGGTTGTGTTTAAATAGGTTAACTAATGGCTACGAAAATATAAAATTAAGTTTAAAATTGCTCTTATTTATCAAATAGCCTCAAAAATTTGAGGCTATTCGGTTAGATTTACGATAGAAAATACCATTTAGATGTTTTTAATAGTAGGTATAACGTCTTACTTTTGAAATATATTTTGCAAGCCTAATAACTTGATGGCTATAACCATATTCGTTGTCGTACCATACATACAATATCACATTTTTACCATCGGCACGTACAATAGTAGCCTTGCTATCATAAATTGCTGGCGCAGAACATCCTACAATATCACTAGATACTAACTCATCACTTAATTCATATTTTATTTGCTCTACCAAATCACCCTCTAGAGCATATTTTTTTATGGTAGAATTAATACTGTTCAATGACGCTTTTCTATCTAATTCTAAATTTAGAATTGCTAATGAGCCATTAGGTACGGGAACTCGAATGGCATTTGAGGTTAATTTTCCTTCTAAACTAGGTAGTGCTTTGGCAACAGCTTTTCCTGCACCGGTCTCAGTAATTACCATATTTAAGGCTGCAGCACGACCACGACGGTATTTTTTATGAAAATTGTCAACCAAGTTTTGATCGTTTGTGTAAGCATGAATTGTTTCTAAGTGTCCGCTTTTTACGCCATAAGAATCCTCCACAGCCTTCAAAATAGGTGTTATAGCATTCGTTGTACAAGATGCTGCAGAAAATATATTTATTTTATCAGGATTATATTCCTTATGATTAACACCATGAACAATATTCGGGATTTCTTTTCCTGGAGCAGTAAGTAATACTTTTTTAACTCCTTTAGCTTTTAAATGTCTTGATAATGCATCCTTATCTCTAAAAGCTCCTGTATTGTCTATAACCAAAGCATTACTAATGCCATATTGCGTATAGTCGATAGTTTCGGGCGCATCGGCCGAAATTAGTTTTACGGTAGTGCCATTTACTATAAGCGCACTGTCTTTTTCGTTAACTGAAACTGTTCCAGAAAATTCGCCATGGATAGAATCGTTATTCAATAAAGACGCTCGTTTTTCTAAAATTTCGGCAGTAATTGGACCCCGCGTAACAATAGCTCTTAATCGTAGTTGGTTGCCTTTACCTGTTTTTGCCATAAGCTCTCTTGCGACCAAACGGCCAATTCTTCCAAAGCCGTAAAGTATTACATCCTTGGGTTCTATGGTTTTGCCGTTGCCAGCATCTTTTATTTTATTGGCAACAAAGTGAATGGCATCATCAAATTTATTTTCCTCAAGATGAAATTCATAGGTTAGTTTACCAATATCCAGTTTCGCTGGTGGAATGTTGAGTTGCTTTATGGCTTTTGCAATTTCAACAGAATCAAAAATAGAAATGGGTTTTTGCACAAACTTACCGGCATAATCGTGAAGGTTTAAAATTTCACTGACGTTTTTATCGATAAGCTGATTCTTAAATAGAATTAACTCGATGGAGTTATCATACCATAAATCGCTAACCGCTTTTATAAATTCAACAGTCGCTTTTCTACGATCAGCTTGGAACGCTAACTCTTTTTCATAAGTTGCATCTGTAGACATTTTTTTGAGTTTAGTGGTTTTTAATTTTGCAAAAGTATCATATTTCAAACGTTTTCGTAGGTAATTTTAGCAAAAAAAACAGCACTCTTTAAGAGTGCTGTTTTTAATCTATAAACGTATAGTCTTTCTATCTAAAATTATAAAGCTCTTTTTCGCCATTTTCGTTAATTAATTCAATTCTTAGTGAATTGCGCATAGCTTTATCTTTTAAAGCTTTTTGAACATCATCAACATTATTAATTTCAATGTCGTTAATCATGGTGATTATAGTGCCTTCCTTAATACCGTTTTTGTTCCAGTATTCTTTGTATTGCTCATTTAATTGAGAAATTTTTACACCATTTTTAGTTTTGTACTTTTTTAAATCACTGGATTTAGCATTTTTCACTGTACCTATTAATGGTATGGATGTTACCATGTTTCGCACCAATTTTACAGGTACAGTTTTAATTTTACCATCTCTGGAGAAAGTAACATTAACAATGTCATCTGGACTTTTGGTTTTTAGGTGCCCGCTTAAATCAGCAAATTTTGAGATTTTAACATTATCAATTTCTTTGATGATATCACCTTTTTGCAATCCTGCCTTTTCGGCTCCAGAATCTTCTTCAATACCACCTACATAGAATCCTTCTGTATCGTCTATCTCAATCTGTTCTGCAGCTCTACTGTTTAGTGCAATTCCTGAAACACCCAAAATGCCGTTTTGCACATTGCCATATTCCATGATATCATTCACTACTTTTCTAGCGATATTACTTGGTACAGCGAAGGAATAGCCTACATAGGAGCCTGTTTGCGACGAAATAGCCGTGTTTATTCCAATTAATTCCCCTTTAGTATTTACCAAAGCGCCTCCTGAGTTACCAGGGTTAACCGCCGCATCAGTTTGTATAAAGGATTGCGTTGCGTTGGGGTTGCCAGATAAATCTCTAGATTTTGCACTAATAATACCTGCAGTAACTGTAGAAGTTAGATTAAAAGGGTTTCCAACGGCCAATACCCATTCGCCAATTTTAGCATTGTCAGAATCTCCAAAAGTTACTACTGGCAATTCCTCATCCGCTTCAATTTTTAAAAGTGCAATATCAGTTTTGGGGTCTGTCCCTACAATTTCAGCTTTATACGTTTTATTGTTATTTAGTGTTACCGAAAGTTCCTGAGACCTATCTACCACATGATTGTTGGTAATAATATAGCCATCTGGCGTAATAATAACTCCAGAACCCGTACCCAACTGTGCACGCTGTGGGCTTCTTCCAAGGAATAAATCCTCAAACGTCATTTGTCCTCTGCTTAGGGTTACATTCTTAACGTGTACTACAGCATTAACCGTATTTTCGGCAGCTTGTGTAAAATCTGGCGTTTCATAGGGTTTATAAATGGTGCTTGATACCGAAGCAGGAATCAATGCGGGTTTTTCGTCAATAGTGTCAACCACTAAGGTGTTATCGTTTTCTAGAAATAATTTGTATGCCCCAAGCGTTAATAAACCACCAAGAGCTGAAACTAATACTAATGTTAAAATCTTCTTCATAATTTTCAGTTTAATGTATGTGCTCTAACGATTAAAATTAAATATTTATTGAATTTTGTTTTCAACTTTAACGACGATTTAACAATCAAAAAAACGTTAGAATATTCATATCTTTGTCACCTTATCATGCAACAAAAATTTTATAAATACCAAGGAACGGGAAACGATTTTGTGATGATTGATAATCGTCAACAACAATTCGACAAAAATAATACCAAATTGGTCTCACACCTTTGCGACAGACGTTTTGGCATAGGCGCAGATGGTTTAATTCTTCTTGAAAACCATAATGACTATGATTTTAAAATGGTGTATTACAATGCAGATGGTAACGAAAGTACAATGTGTGGTAATGGCGGTAGATGTCTGGTCGCATTTGCGAAACAACTTGAGGTTATTTCCGATAAAGCCACATTTGAAGCTATTGATGGTTTGCATCATGCTGAAATTAATGGTGATATAGTTAAGTTACAAATGCAAGATGTAACAGCAATTGATAAAAAGGCTAATCATGTATTCTTGGATACTGGTTCGCCACATCACGTGCAGTTTGAAGATGACATTGACAATTTTGATGTTAAAACCAAGGGAGCCAATATTAGATACGGCGAACCCTATAATGAAAAAGGCACCAATGTGAATTTTGTTAAGAAATTATCTGATGATACATTTAGAGTTCGTACATATGAACGCGGTGTGGAAGATGAAACTTTGTCATGCGGTACAGGTGTTACAGCTGTGGCTATAGCGATGCATGCTTTAAATGAGACCACTAGCACTCGTGTTGATTTAGAGGTTGAAGGCGGAGATTTGCAAGTGTCTTTCGATATAGAAGATGGCATTTACAAAAATGTATGGCTTATCGGTCCTGCAAAATTCGTGTTTGAGGGCACCATATGAAAACGTTAAAAGGAGAACATATTACGCTTCGCGCCTTAGAACCTGAAGATTTAGAATTTGTTCTTGAAGTTGAAAACAACGAGAGTATTTGGCACTTAAGTAATACACAAACGCCATTTTCTAGATTTGTAATTAAACAATATTTAGAAAATGCACATAAAGATATTTTTGAGGTAAAACAGTTACGTTTGGTGATTTCTGATAACAACGAAGCTCCGTTAGGTTTGATAGATCTATTCAATTTTGATTTTAAAAATAAACGGGCAGGTGTAGGTATTCTCATTAAAGATACTTCAAATAGAGATAAGGGTTATGGTTTTGAAGCATTACACTTATTAATAAACTATAGCTTTAAGCATTTAGGACTACATCAGCTATATTGCAATATTTCAGAAGAAAATAAGGCGAGTCTTAAATTATTTACCAAAGTAGGATTTGAAAAAGTGGGCTTAAAAAAAGATTGGAACTTTAACAACGGAAAATTCAATAACGAATATTTATTACAACTTATAAAATAATAGATGTACATTAAAAAGATACTTTGGGCTATTGCCATAATAGGGTTGATTGCGGCAGCGTTTTTCGCATATTATGTTTATGGTGCTATGTTGGCGCCAAATACCAATTTTAATAACGATGAAGCCTACATCTATGTAAAAACCACAGATACATATAGCGATGTTAAGGAGCAACTTAAACCACTTTTAAAAGACATTGATAAGTTTGATATTTTGGCAAGACAAAAGAAATATACAAGCAATATTAAACCTGGTAAGTATATTATAAAAAAGGGGATGAGTAATAATGATATTATTAATTCCATTAGAAGCAATAACATGCCAGTAAAGGTATCTTTTAATAACCAAAATTCTCTGGAAAAGTTGGCAGGAAGGGTGGCCACTCAAATTGAAGCGGATAGCCTGTCGTTAGTAAAAGTTATGACCGATACATTTTTTTTAAAGAACCATAGTTTTAAGTACGAAACAGCTTTAGGAATGTATTTGCCAAATAGTTATGAATTTTATTGGAATACCTCTGCAGAAGATTTTAGGGATAGAATGTTAAAGGAATACAAGCGTTTTTGGAACGAAAAGCGCATTGCCAAGGCTCATGATATCGGTTTGTCGCCAGACCAAGTTATTGCTTTGGCTTCTATCGTATATGAAGAATCTAAAGAACGTTCTGAGCAACCAAGAATTGCTGGGGTGTATATGAATAGACTACGAATTGGTATGCCGTTGCAGGCGGACCCCACTTTAAAATTCGCTGCATATAAACTACCTCAGTATAAAAACACTGTTATTAAGCGCGTTTTAAATGTGCATAAAGAGATAGAATCGCCATATAATACTTATAAGAAAAGAGGATTACCACCAGGACTTATTGCAATGCCAGATATCTCTGCAATTGATGCGGTTTTAAATTATGAAAAACACAAATACCTCTATTTTGCTGCAGACCCAAAACGTTTTGGCTATCATAAATTTGCAAAAACATTGGCACAACATAATGTGAATGCTAGGGCTTATCAACGCTACTTATCGTCACAAGGGATAAATAAATAATGTTACGTTATGGTATTTATATAGCCTTTTGCATATGTTTCTCACTAACTGGTCCTGCGCAATCCCCTTTAAACAAGTTTTTAACACCTAGCGATACATTAAACATACCACGTAGAGATGCAGTAGTAATTTCAGAGGCTGCCTTGTCTAGTGCTGCGTTGATCGGTTTAAATGAGCTATGGTATGCTGATTTTGATCGTTCAAAATTCCACACTATAAATGATAACGCAGAGTGGCTTCAGCTGGATAAAGTCGGTCATGTGTTTACTGCGTATCAAATGGGGAGGCAGGGTGCTAACTTATTAAAATGGAGCGGCGCAGATAAGAAACATCAATTGCTTTATGGCGCCACAATAGGATTCGGATTTTTAACGGCTGTTGAAGTATTAGATGGATACTCGAGCGAATGGGGATTTTCTTGGGGAGATGTTAGTGCAAATGCTTTAGGAACAGGACTCTATATTTCGCAAGAATTGTTGTGGAATGAACAACGAATTGACGTAAAATTTAGTTTTAGGCAAACACGATATGCAGAATTGCGCCCCGATAAGCTCGGTAAATCCTTAATTGAGCAGGTTTTAAAAGATTATAATGGACAAACCTATTGGTTAAGTTTTAACGTGCATTCTTTTTTTAAAAACAGTAAAATTCCTAAGTGGTTAAATGTTGCGTTTGGGTATGGGGGAGAAGGGATGCTGTCTGGTATTGAAGTTTCTGACAATCAATTGTTAACAACTATTCCAAGGTATAGGCAGTTTTATCTCAGTTTAGACGTAAATTTGTCAAACCTAAGCACTAATTCAGCACTGTTAAAGACAATTTTTAACATTTTTAATATGATAAAAATACCTTTTCCTACTTTGGAATTCAACAAAAACGGGGCTGTATTTCATCTATTCCATTAGTAAAAATTGTACTTCAACGATTAGTTTTGATAAAATCAAAAAAAAACGTAATTTTGCCGGCTCAAATTTTCAAGCAGAATTCGTTTTAGTTTTTGCTGAAGAAATTTAAAATTTATGGTAAAGAATATTGCAAGTTACTTAGTTTTAGCGCTTACAATATGTATACTTTTACAAACGTCGTTGTCTACTGAAGAAACGATAGATTTAAGTGGGTATTCAACCGATGGCTTAGTGTTAAATTACACAGTGGGCGACGATGTGGGTATTAGCGAAAATGCTGAGGCATCAAATCAAGGTTACGAAGTGTTCTCACCATATTTGGGGAGGTCATTCGTTGGATTTAAAGAAGCTCTTGCTTTTAAGGAATCTGGCGGTAATTACGCTACCATAAATACATACGGTTATTTGGGTAAGTATCAATTTGGAAAAGAAACCTTAAAATTAATTGGTGTTAGAAACATTGAAAAGTTTTTAGGTGACCCAAAACTTCAGGAAAAGGCTTTTATAGCTAACGCGCAGCGTAACAAATGGATTTTGCGTAGAGATATCAATAATTTTGTTGGAAAACGTATTAATGGTGTGGTAGTAACAGAATCGGGTATATTAGCGGCAGCGCATTTGGCTGGTCCAGGTAGCGTTAAGAAGTATTTAAGAAGTTATGGATTAGATAACTTTGCTGATGGGTACGGGACTACCATTGCTAATTACATGAAACGATTTTCAGGCTATGATACATCGTTTTTAAAGCCTAATAAAAAAGCAAAAGTCAATACGCTTTAAAAATAAAACTTAGCTTTTATGAATAATAAAAATTGTAGGCCTTTTATGAAGGTCTACATTTTTTTTGTGCCATAATTGAGCTGGTAGCGTTTTAATATATTCGGTTTTTAGCGTAATATCGCAAGCTACGCAAACATGGGTGTCCTTAGAAACGGTAGCGCAAATATCTTCGAGCATTTTATTGTTGCGGTAGGGGGTTTCAATGAATATTTGAGATTGGTTTTGTTCAAAAGATAAGCGTTCTAAACGTTTTATTTCTTTTTTTCTTTCATTTTTATCAATTGGCAAATAACCGTTAAATGCAAAACTTTGCCCGTTTAGCCCAGAACTCATTATGGCCATTAAAATAGAAGAGGGGCCCACTAACGGCACTACTCGAATATCTTTTTCATGAGCCAGTTTTATAACATCTGCTCCAGGATCTGCAACACCAGGACATCCTGCTTCAGATAACAACCCTACGTCTTTTCCTGCTAAACAAGGCGTTAGAAATTCTGGTAATTCGATGGGTTGTGTGAATTTATTTAAAAGAAATAGCTGTAGAGATGGTTGTGGTTTCTTTGGACTAATTTTTTTAATAAATCTGCGAGCGGATTTTTCATTTTCAACTATAAATATGGAGAGGTCTTCGATTGTTTTTTTTACCGAGATAGGTAAAACTTCGAGCGGTGCGTTATCCCCAAGCGTAGTTGGTATTAAAAATAGTCTGCCAATTTTTGGTGTCATTAATTATGGAAATGATTAATGAATATAGTGAAATTAAATATGTTTTTCTGCTATTTTATCGCAAGCTTCATCTAGCATTTGAAAAACACTTTCAAATCCTTTATCACCGCCATAATAGGGGTCTGGAACGCTTTTGTTCTGGTTAGGTGCAATTTCGTTTAAAATGAGTTTTACCTTCGCGATATCTTCGTCATTTCTGGCCATTTTTATTATATGTCTAAAATTGGATTCGTCCATAGCATATATCAAATCAAAATCAGAAAAATCTTGTTTAACAAATTGTCGGGCTCTTAAATTAGAAATGTCTATCCCATTTTCCTTTGCTACTGCTATAGAACGCATGTCTGGCTTGTTACCAATATGGTATGCTCCAGTTCCTGCAGAATCGATAAAGAATTTATTTTCAGGAAGTTTTGATTTTAAAATGCCTTCTGCTAATGGAGATCGACAAATATTGCCCAAACATACCATTAGAATTTTAGTCATTTTAAATAGAATTAAACAGAGAGTTTTTTTGAGATATCCTCAACGTATTTTCTAAACTGCTTGTCGGTAGAGGAAAGATTATCTACGGTTTTACAAGCATGCAGCACTGTGGCATGATCGCGTTTTCCAATTTGAGAGCCAATACTGGCAAGAGAAGCTTTTGTCATTTTTTTAGCAAAAAACATAGCTAATTGCCTTGCTTGTACAATGTGACGCTTACGTGTTTTTGATTGTAGTGTTTCTACATCCATTTGGAAATAGTCTGAGACGATTTTTTGTATATAATCTATAGAAACTTCACGTTTCGTATTCTTAACAAACTTTTCTACAATTTGTTTAGCAAGGTCGATAGTGATTTCTTTCCTGTTGAATGAAGATTGTGCGATTAGGGAGATAATGGCGCCCTCTAGTTCTCGAACATTAGTTTTAATGTTTTTAGCAACATAATCTATGATTTCCTCAGGCATTTCAACACCATCACGGTATAATTTGTTTTTTAGAATTGAAACCCGTGTTTCGAAATCAGGATTTTGTAATTCTGCAGACAATCCCCATTTAAAGCGAGATAATAAGCGTTGCTCAATGTCTTGCATATCCACAGGAGCTTTGTCGCTCGTTAAAATTACCTGTTTGCCATTTTGGTGTAAATGGTTGAAAATATGGAAGAATACATCCTGCGTGCCAGATTTACCTGAAAGAAACTGTACGTCATCAATAATTAACACATCAATAATTTGGTAAAAATGGATAAAATCGTTGCGGTTGTTCTTTTTAACCGAATCAATGTATTGTTGAGTAAACTTTTCAGCCGAAATATAAAGTACTGTTTTTTCTGGATATTTATCTTTTATGTCCACACCAATTGCGTGTGCCAAATGCGTTTTTCCCAATCCAACACCGCCAAAAATTAACAACGGATTAAATGATGTTCCACCTGGTTTTGCTGCAACAGCTAATCCTGCGCTTCTCGCTAATCTATTTGAATCGCCCTCCAGAAAGTTTTCAAAACTATAATTTGGATTTAATTGTGATTCAATTTTAACATTCCTTATACCTGGAATAACGAATGGATTTTTTAATTCCGGACTTTTATTGTTAAGTGGTATGTCTACTTCTTGCGATTTTACAGGTGTTCTGTTAGAACTTGGAATTTTTTCAGTAAAAGGTTGTTTGTTGCCATAAGTGTTTTCCATCTTAATGATATACACCAATTTAGCAGTTTCACCTAGCTCTTTAGTTAGAGCTACTTTTAATATTTTAACATAGTGCTCTTCAAGCCATTCATAAAAGAATTTACTTGGTACTTGAATACTTAGAGCATTGTCTTGGAGTTTTACTGCTGCAATGGGCTCAAACCATGTTTTATATGCTTGCGGTTGGATATTATCCTTTATAAAATTAAGACAGTTATTCCATACCGATTGCGCAGTTGTACTCATTTAATTTAATGCTTGGTTTTCGTTAGTATTTATTAAAGAGTAGAATCTCTTTAATCCCCCTTTTAATGTGTGGCAAATATGTGAACAAAATTCTAAAAAAAAAAATGAAAACCTGTTGAATTTTCAGAAATTTTTCACCATGTTTATCTGCTAGCCGAAGCTACAAAAAAATATTGATATAAAGTTATGAAAATCGATGAAATACAAATTAGAGTGAGATATGGTGAAACAGACCAAATGGGGGTGGTATATCATGGTAACTACGCATTATATCTAGAGATGGGGAGAATTGAATGGTTAAGAAAGCTTGGGGTATCATATAAAAAAATGGAAGAAGAAGGTGTTATGTTACCCGTAGTTTCTTTAAATATAAATTATAAAAAATCAGCGGGTTATGATGATTTAATTAATGTAAAAACTCAACTGAAAAATAAACCTACAGCAAAGATTGAATTTGAGTACGAAATTACAAACGAACTTGGAGAAATTTTAACGACAGCTGAAACAACTTTAGTTTTTATTGATATGAAAACGAATAGACCAACCAGAGCTCCTAAATATATTTTAGACTTAATTAACTAAATATTTCTACTTTCTTTTGATGGCAACGCCATAAATACTGCTAAAAACTCTAAAAATATCTTCGGCTAACTTTTTTCTTGCAGATATGGTTATGTTGCAACTTAGCTCTAGTTCTTGGTCAATAATACTTAATTGTTTTTCCTTTATAATGCGCATCACTGTATTCATATCCTTGTATTCAAAGGTTATTAAAAACTGAATATCAATGGTTCTCTGAGTGATTTCACAGGATTGTAAGGTAAGTTGTGCTGTGGTTTTGTATGCTTGAATTAATCCGCCAACGCCAAGTTTTACACCGCCAAAGTACCTCACCACAATAATAAGCGTATTTGTAACATCAAAGGATTGAATTTGTCCATAAATAGGCATACCAGCAGAATTACTTGGTTCTCCATCATCGTTGGCCCTAAATAATTTATTTTCAGTTCCAATCTGGTAGGCATAGCACCAATGTCTTGCAGCATGGTGTTCTTTTTTAACTTTTTCGATGTATACTTTTATTGCGTCTTCATTTAAAACATGGTATGCAAATCCAAAAAACTTACTGTTCTTTTCTTTAAAAAGTATGCCTTCTACAGGTGAAGTTATGGTTTTATATGTGTCATCAGCGGCATCCAAAATTTAAAACAGATGCTTTTTAGAAGAAAATAAGTTGACAACGTCTTCTTTACATGGTGTTATGTGCCAAGTTTTAATGCCTAAATGTTTCGCAGTTTCAATATTATCGGCGTTATCATCAATAAAAATGCAGTTTTCGGCATTCAAATTATTAGTGTTTAATACAAACTCAAAAATATCAGCATTGGGCTTTCTTAAATTAATATCGTGTGATAAATAAAACGCATCAAAGCAATTTTTAAAGTCTTCGTAAAATGGCACATGTTCTTTTATCCAATCAATATGTAATTCATTAGTATTACTTAATAATATGAGTTGATATCTGTTTTCAGATTTTAGCTGTTTCAAAAAATCTAAGCGATGTTTAGGGAAATCTTTTAAAATGACATTCCATAGGTCTATCAATTCTACTTTTGTCAAATGTGGAAATTTTTCAGCATAAAAATTAATAAAATCATCAGTTGAGATAGAACCAGTTTCATAGAGCTTATTAATATCGATGATATCTTTAGATAAAGTTGAAATGCCTAATGTTTTTAGTGATTCCTGAAATCCGTTTTCAATATCTAAATCAATAAATACGTTACCAAAATCGAAAATAATGGTGTTAATCATTTTGATATATTTTTAAAATATCACCTTGAATGTTTTCTTCTGAAAACAATTTTCCTTTAAAAATTGGTGCTTTAACACCTTTTCCAAAAAAAGTGTTTCCAGTAAAAATACGTGCTTCATCCCAAAGGTTTTCATCTATGAAGGTTTGTAGTGTTTTAGCACCGCCTTCAATAATTACAGAGTTGATATTTTTTTTAAACAAAACAGTACAAATCTGCGATGCTATTGGTTTCTTAAAATCTATAGTACTTTTATTAATAACTAGTGTTTCACTAGAATCATCAAAGATTTTAGAAGTTTTTGGTAATTTATTTTCTCTATCAATTACAACTCTAACAGGATTCAATCCCGTCCAATCTCTTGCCGTTAAGCTCGGGTTATCTTCAATTACAGTATTTGTGCCTACCAAAATAGCTTGCTCCTCAGTGCGCCATTTATGTACCCATTGTCTTGAGTGTGCATGTGTTATCCAAACAGGTGCTATTTCATTCTTGCTTTCAGGAGCAATAAAACCATCTTTGGTTTCTGCCCATTTCAGAATAACATAAGGTCGCCTTTTATTATGAAACGTAAAAAAACGTTTATGGTGTTGCCTGCATTCATCTTCTAAAACACCAACAATTACATCAACTCCTGCTTCCATTAATCTTTTGATGCCTCTACCAGCTACTTCTTTGTTATCGTCCACACAGCCAATAACCACTTTTGGGATGTTGTGCTTTATAATTAAATCGCTACATGGTGGCGTTTTACCATAATGCGAACACGGTTCTAGTGTTACATAAAGTGTAGCTTGTTTTAAAATCGATTTATCTTCAACAGCATTTATAGCATTCACTTCTGCATGATTTCCGCCATATTTACTAGTAAAACCTTCGCTTATAATTTTGTTGTCTACTACAATTACACAGCCAACCATTGGGTTTGGTCTGGTTATACCTAATCCGTTTTTGGCAATTTCTATACAGCGCTTTATGTAGTGCTCGTTAACAGTCAATCTTATAATTTAATTTTCACGTCTTCAGTTTCATCAACACCATATGTATACGAAAACCCTAAAGTTTTGTATATTATATCGCCTTTATATTGCACCTTCATTGTTTTACTAAATAAACTTCCAATAAGGCCTCCAATACTCTTTCCGCTTAGTAAACTATCAACAGGAATTGCAGCTTTTAGTGGTATAGTAAACTCATCTTTAGCTGGCACTTTAAAGCTTTTTGTGGATACATAGCCTACTTCGTTATCATTTACAAAAATTTTAATTTTATCGGTTTTAAGTTCACCGCCAATATCATTCGGATTCATAAATAAAGCATCGGCAGAAAGTATAATATGTTGTGGCGTTGATTTTACTACTTCAATATTCTCAACATTAATAAAAAGCGGTTTTTCATTCACTTTACAGTTGAAAAAACAGCACGCTATTGTTAATAATATTAAAATGTGTTTCGTTTTGGTTTTTAAGAATTCCTGTATCTTCACTTTTTTGAAAAAAGATTAATTAAAGTGAGTAAAGATACTATAGTTATTCGAGAAATACGACCAGAAGACAATGCGCAATTGGAAGCGGTGATAAGGGCGTGTTTTCATGAATTTAAAATTCCTTTGAAGGGTACAGCATATGAAGATCCTGAAACGAAACAAATGTATGAATCCTATCAAAATGAGAATGATATATATTATGTAATTGAGAGTAATGGAGAAATTTTGGGAGGAGCTGGCGTGAAACCTTTAAGGGATTTTGATGGTAATATTTGCGAACTACAAAAAATGTATTTTTCACCCAAAGTGCGTGGTAAGGGCATTGGGAAGCAATTGTTTGAAACATGCTTAAATGTGGCAAAAGAATTGGGTTTTGAAAAATGTTATTTAGAATCTGCACCACAATTAAAGGCAGCAATACACATTTACGAAAGTTTTGGATTTACCCATTTAAAAAGGTCTTTGGGTAATACGGGCCATAGTTCGTGCAGTGTATGGATGATTAAAGCATTATGAGATTAAAGGATCTTCAACTGGAATTTCATAGGGCTTTAGATGCTATTTATGGCGTGGAGGAAGTAAATAGCTTCTTTTTCCTTTTAGTAGCACATTTTTTTGATATCAAACGTGTCGATTTAGCACTATCTCCAAATATTGAAATAGCATCAACTAAAGGCATTCGCAACGCTTTAACAGCATTACAGCAGCAAAAACCAATACAGTATATTGTTGGCGAAACCGAGTTTTTCGGATTGCCGTTTAAAGTGAATACAAACGTTTTGATTCCCCGTCCTGAAACTGAGGAGTTGGTATCATGGATTATTGAACAATTAAGAATTCAGAATTCAGAATTCAGAATTTTAGATATTGGCACAGGAAGTGGATGCATTGCCATTGCTTTGGCAAAAAAACTACCAAATACTTCGGTTTATGCTATGGATGTGAGTGAAAAAGCTCTTGAAGTAGCAAAAGCCAATGCGAAACTAAATGAAGTGAACATTACGTTTATCAAGGCTGACATTTTAAATTATGATTATCCTCAACTCGTTTCAGAAATTAAAAATGAAATTGAGAAATTTGATATTATAGTTTCAAATCCGCCTTATGTAAGGCAACAGGAAAAAGCATCGATGCAGCCTAATGTGTTAGAGAACGAACCACACATTGCGTTATTTGTTGAAGACAATAACCCATTGGTGTTTTATGAGGCTATAAGCGATTTTTCAAAAACAGCATTGAAGAAAAACGGTAAGTTATTTTTCGAAATCAATGAATATTTGGGTAGCAGTACCATGAATGTATTGCATAACAATAATTTTAAGAATATTGAATTAAAACAAGATATCTTTGGTAAAGATAGAATGGTAAAAGGTGTAAATTTCTAATGGAACATATTCAGCAAAAAATAAACCAACTAAGAAATGAATTAAGAACACATAATTATAATTATTATGTGCTTGATAATCCTACAATTTCAGATTATGAGTTTGATATTAAGCTCAAAGAGCTTCAGGAACTTGAGGAAAACCACCCTGAGTTTTATGATGCAAATTCGCCCACGCAACGTGTTGGAGGAGAAGTCACTAAAAATTTCGATACTGTAAAACATGAGTATCGCATGTATTCTTTGGATAATTCTTATTCTAAAGAAGACTTGCTAGATTGGGAAAAGCGCATAAAAAAGCTTGTGGACGGAGACGTAGCATACACTTGTGAATTGAAGTACGATGGTGCGTCTATGAGCGTAACTTACGAAAACGGTAAATTACTACGAGCAGTAACAAGGGGCGACGGTATTCAGGGAGATGATGTTACGGCAAATGTAAAAACCATAAGATCGGTACCATTACAATTAAAAGGCGATGTTCCGCAAAAATTTGAAATTAGAGGAGAAATTGTATTGCCGTTCGATGGATTTAACAAGATGAACGAGGAACGTATTGCAAATGGCGAAGAACCATATAGAAACCCCAGAAATACAGCTTCGGGAAGTTTAAAGCTGCAAGATAGCGCGGAGGTGGCAAAACGACCTTTAGAATGTTTGTTATATAGCATGAAAGGCGAGGATTTAGGGGTTGCAACGCAATTTGAAAGTTTAGAAAAAGCGAGAGCTTTAGGATTTAAGGTCCCTAATGAAGCTATTTTAGCATCATCAGTTGATGAAGTTTTAGAGTTTGTTAATTACTGGGATACCAAACGTCACGACTTACCATACGAAACAGATGGTGTGGTAATTAAGGTTAATAGCTTACAGCAGCAAGAAGAATTGGGATATACGGCCAAAGCACCACGTTGGGCAATGGCGTATAAGTTTAAGGCAGAACAAGTGTCTACAGTTTTAAACGAAATAACCTACCAAGTAGGGCGAACAGGAGCTATAACACCAGTTGCAAACTTAGAGCCAGTAGAGTTGGCAGGTACCACTGTAAAACGTGCATCGATACATAATGCCGACCAAATTGAAAAGCTTGATATAAGAGAAGGCGATACGGTGTTTGTTGAAAAAGGAGGGGAAATTATACCTAAGATTATTGCTGTTGATATTACGCAAAGACCTATCGATTCAGAACCTACACTATTTATAACACATTGCCCAGAATGTAATACAGAATTGGTGAGAACCGAAGGCGATGCTAAACATTATTGCCCAAATTATAACGGATGTTCACCACAAATTATAGGTCGTATTCAGCATTATATTTCCCGAAAAGCAATGGATATAGAAGGTTTGGGAGGTGAAACTGTTGGGCTTTTGGTAAAAGAAGGCTTAATATCTAATTATTCTGATTTGTATGAATTAACCAAAGAACAGGTAATTCCTTTAGAACGTATGGCAGAAAAGAGTGCCGATAATTTAATCAACGGAATAAAAGCATCAGTTAACATTCCCTTTGAGCGCGTTTTGTATGCTATTGGCATTCGCTATGTAGGTGAAACGGTTGCAAAAAAACTTGCGAAACACTATAAATCTATAGATAATTTGATGCAAGCTTCTCAAGAAGATTTGGAACAGGTTGATGAAATTGGCATAAAAATAGCCGAAAGTGTACTCTTGTTTTTTTCTTCAGAAGAAAACCTAAGCATTATTGAAAGGTTGAAACAGTTTGGTGTGCAGTTGAGTGTATCTGAAGAAGAGCTTAAAGGACAAACAGATTTACTTAAGGGACAGTCTATTGTGGTTTCTGGTGTTTTTGAACATGTCTCTAGAACCGAACTTAAAAAACTCATTGAAGATAACGGTGGTAAAGTTAGTAGCTCTATTTCATCTAAAACAAGTTTTGTGGTAGCGGGTGATAAAATGGGTCCTAGTAAAAAGGAAAAAGCGAATAATCTTGGAATAAAACTCATAAGCGAACTCGAATTCTTACAAAAAATAAAAAAAACATAAAATAATAACGATTAAATGTAATTTTTATCGATTAATTACATTTTTTAATTATATTTGTCTTGTAATTAGTAATCATTATTATGTGCAGCCCCAAAGTACTAGCAACTATAATAGGTTCAATTTACACATTGTTTGTGTATTTTTTGTTCTCTAACCTCTTAGGTTATGCAGATAATACAAGCGCATTTATTCTTCCTGTTTTGGCACTTGCATATTTTTGTAATGTAGAAAAAGAAAACTGGTCGTTATTTTTCATCTTATTTCTTGTCTTATATTCTATTTCAGATTTGATGATACTTATATCGGATGAATTACCATTTTATTACGATTATTTTATAGGTAACGCTCTATATATATTGGCATACATTTCACTGTCAATCGAGATTGGTCGTAACATTTCATTTACATATATTCTAAAAAATTACATATTTTCGGTAATAGTACTTTTTATACTTAATTGCTATATAGGTTATAAAATTTCCCAAATTATAAATCCTTATCTCGAATTTGGTTCAGAATATTTAACAGAGATAATGTACAATATTTCGATGTTAATGGTATTGTCACTAGCGCTATTAAATTATTTTTGCAACGATAGTAAAAAAGCGCTTTACGTTCTAATTGGTGCAATTTGTATCTTATTCTCTGAAGTTTTAAGCGTAGCGTATTTATACGTATCTCATCAAAGTGTGCTTAATTTTTTTACAATAACTTTAAAGCTTATAGGCGTTTATTTTTTTTATGGACAAGCGAAATTAAAGTATGCTAAACAAGAGAAAGCTATATACTAAAGTTTAAGAAAAGGAATATCTTCTCTATAATTGTAAGTTATAATAACAGAAAGCAAAAACGCAAATACTGCAGTACCAAATAATAAGCCGTCATCACCTTTTACATCTATTCCCAGCTTTGTGAGATGCATTATTAGTGCGCCTCCTATAACCCCAAGAGATAACAGCGCACCTGCCCATGCGGTTTTTTTAACAAGAAGCAGTATGCCAGCAACAAGTTCTACTATGCCAATGCCTATTCTTCCGTAAGGTTCTAAGCCAACAGTTTCAAAAATAAAAACACTATCAGGGTGAGCTAAAAACTTAAATCTTAAAGTTTGAATAAGTATTACAGCAAGTATAACACGTAATACTAAAGGAATATGTTTTTTCATTTCATTTTGGTTTGATAATGTTTTAGACGTACCAATTCTTAGAACTTATCAAGCCCTTAAAAAAACTAGACAATTATGGAAGTACCATCGGCTGATTTGTTCTTTTCTGCATCGAAATAAAAATCAACCTGACCCAGATAAAGTCCGTAGCACCCCACTTGATTTACTAATACATTTTTATTTTCAATATTTTTAACAAGAGTAGGTTTAGATAAGAAGGTATGCGTATGGCCACCAATTATTAAATCTATATTTTTAGTCGCTTCAGCAAGTTTTAAATCATTTATTTTATTAGGATCATTTCTGTAATCGTATCCAATATGGGACAAGCAAATCACTAAATCACATTTTTTATCTTGCTTTAAAATTCGTGTCATGTCCTGAGTGATTTCAATAGGGTCGAGATACTTGGTTTCTTTAAAAAGTTTCTTTTCAACCAATCCTGTAAGTTCAATACCCAACCCAAAAACTCCAATTTTCACACCGTCTTTTTTAAATATCTGATAGGGCTTAACATGTGTATCCATTACGGTATTGGAAAAATCATAATTCGCGGAAACAAACCCAAAATTGGCATGGGGTAATTGTGCATATAATCCTTCTATGCCATTGTCGAAATCATGATTACCTATCGTAGCCAAATCATATTTTAGTTTACTCATTAATTTTAACTCTAATTCACCACCGTAGTAATTAAAATAGGGTGTGCCTTGAAAAATATCACCTGCATCCAGCAATAACGTATTTGGATTTTGTTTTCTTATGTTTTCAATTAACGTTGCACGACGTGCTACTCCACCTTTATTGGCATTTCTGCCTTCTTCTGGACCAAAAGTATCAATATGGCTGTGTACATCATTGGTATGTAATATGGTGATTTTTGTGCCTTTTGGCTTGGAGGCAAAGGATTGAAGTCCTAAACTGCCAACGGCTGCTAAAGCAGTTGTCCCTGCGGATACTTTTTGAATAAAATCTCGACGTTTCATAGTATTATTTTATGCTAAACCTATCATCAATAACAGGGTTAATAGTGTCCGTTTTTTTGAAATAATCAATTATCGCATTTCTTATTTTGTAATTCAAATCATGAAATTCTTCATTAGGTTGAAAAAACGTCATATTATCACCTCGGTTGTATAAATAATCACTTGTAGCAAAATAGTAGATTTTATTGTTATCAATAGGTTCGCCATTAATCGAAGCGCTTATCAAGTCATAGTTGTTATCTAATACAATTTTTAGTCCCGCTATAGGATGCGCTCTCTTTCTAGCAACTAGATAATTTACTATCTCATTAATTTGCTTTCTTTTCAATCCAACTACCACTATGTTATTCTCAAAAGGCATAACATTGTATGCAGTTCTTGCGCTTACGGATCCTTTTGGTATTTCTGCACGAATGCTACCATGATTCAAAACAACTGCATCAATGTTTTTGCCAGTTCGTTTCTTAAAAACAGGGGTTCCTTCTTTAAGAATAATATCTGCCATTAGGTTTCCAACAGCGGTATTAAGCGCTCCATCATTTTTAGAATAGGTGGCAACAGCATAAGCTAAAACACTGTCTAAGTCGCGTTCAATACGATTTTTGTAAGGTGCAATAAATGCTTCAATATCAGTTTCTGGAGCAATACTTTTGTTAATATCCAAGCGTTTTGTTTCAATTTTTTTTATGGATACTTTTTGGGTTTTACAACTAATACCTATGAATAGGATAGATACAAATACTATAAGTTTAAATGTGGTAGAATTTACCATATAGAATTTCATTATATTTTGAATGTACTTTTGCTACCTTTGCGCAAAGTGTAAATTTAAATGTTTTTAAAAGCTTTTAAGGAAAAATCGAATAAAAAGTATTTGAATAAATTATTATTAGAGCGCAGCTTAAACGTTAATAATAATAAAACAAAAAGCTTGGGAGTAATTTTGAATTTTGATGAAATTGAAGACTTTAATGCGTTTAATGTTTTAGCATCGCGCTTAAAAGTTCATGCAAATAAAATAAAAGTAATTGCTTATACCACTGATTTAAAAAGCCACGGTAATTCTTGGGACGCTTGTTTTAACGCAAAAGATTTTGGATGGAATGGTGAGATAAAAAATATAGAATTACAAACGTTTTTAAACGAACCTTTTGATGTTTTAATTAGTTATTACACACAAGAACATTTAGAGCTAAAATTATTAACAGCATTGTCTAAATCTCAATTTAAAATCGGAATTTTGCAAAGTGAAACGCGTTTAAACGATCTTATTATAAAAACAAAAATTAGCGAAATAGAGGTGTTTGGTAATGAGGTGGTGAAATATTTAACCGTATTAAATAAAATTTAAAATGAAAAGTAAGTTTCTTGGAACTGGAGTGGCATTGGTAACACCTTTTAAAAGTGATTTAAGTGTAGACTATGATGCGCTTAAAAATATTGTAGAATTTAATATTGAAAATGGTGTAGAGTACTTGGTTATTTCTGGTACCACTGCTGAAAGTGTTACAATTACAAAGCAAGAAAAAAAAGACATTACAAAGGCCGTAATTGAGGCGAACAAAGGTCGAGTACCATTAGTTTTAGGAATTGGTGGTAACAATACAGTTGCCATTATTGATGAAATTAAAAGTACAGATTTAAGTGAGATTGATGCTATTCTTTCTGTTTCACCTTATTATACAAAGCCAACACAAGAAGGTATATATCAGCATTTTAAAGCTATCGCAGAGGCAACGTCAATAGATATTTTATTATATAATGTTCCAGGACGAACTTCTAAAAATGTAGAGCCAGATACAATTATACGATTGGCAAATGATTTTGATAATATTATAGGTGTAAAGGAAGCAGGGAATAGTACCTATCAATATTTGCAATTACTAAAGAACAAACCAGAAGATTTTTTAGTTATTTCTGGAGATGACGATTTGGCCTTGGGTGTAACACTAGCAGGAGGTTCTGGTGTTATTTCTGTAATAGGGCAAGCGTTTCCAAAAGAATTTTCTGAAATGATACGTTTGGGTTTAAAAGGTGAAGCCAAAGATGCATACAAGTATCATTACCGTTTAATGGATGTTATCGATTATATTTTTGAAGAAAACAATCCTGCGGGCATAAAAGCTGTTTTTGAAGCATTAGGTTTATGCTCTGCTTCAGTAAGATTACCATTAGTAGCAGCTTCAGAAGGATTAAAAACTAAAATATCAAACTTCGTAAAAGCATTTTAGCAACGTAGTAACAAGTAAACGTTAAATATAACTTAAACCTTATTACTACTACTTTTGAAGAATTATTTTAGCTATGAAATAATATTTTTAAATTACGTTTAATAAATGTAATTTTGCACCTTGTCAAAAAATCTATGAAGTACGTTTTTAGCATATTAATATTAACCTGTGTTTTAAGTTCATGCAGTGAATATCAGAAGGTTTTAAAATCTGAAGATATCGCGCTTAAATTTAAGGTGGGAGATTCTCTGTTCGAAGGAGGTAAATATGAAAAGGCGAATAGAATTTTTGCTCAAATCGTACCAAAGTATAAAGGAAAGCCTCAGGCACAAAAACTAATGTACCTATATTCTAAATCCTTTTATGAAATGAAGGATTATTACGTTTCTGGGTATCAATTTGAACGTTTTGTGTCTAGTTATCCTAAAAGTGAAAAAAAGGAGGAAGCCGCGTTTCTAAGTGCTAAAAGCTATTACATGCTGTCTCCAAAATACACTAAAGACCAAAAGGAAACTAAGGATGCTATTGAGAAATTGCAGGAGTTTATTAATTTATACCCTAATTCGCAATATGTTAGCGAAGCAAATACGCTTATTAAAGAATTAGATTTTAAATTAGAGAAGAAAGCTTTTGAAATAGCTAAGCAGTACAATCATATTTCAGATTTTAAGGCCTCTATAAAATCATTTGACAACTTTATTTTCCAATTTCCTGGATCAACGCTTCGTGAAGATGCATTGTTCTATAGGCTGGATGCAGCATTCAAACTAGCTATTAATAGTTTGGAAGTTAAGCGCACTGCTAATGGGATTTTAAAATTAAGACAAACAAGGTTATTAAAAGCAAAAGAGTATTACAATGCTTTAAAAAAGGCTTATGCAAATTCTGAGTATCTTGCAGAAGCTAATGAAATGGCAATAAAAATAGACGAAGAATTAGAAACTTACAGCGCTAAAAGTTAATATACAATGATGGATTTAAAGAAAACTACAGCTCCCGTAAACACGGTAACTTACGACAGAAATCAAGTAGATGAGCCAACAGAAAACATTTACGAAGCAATTTCTATTATATCAAGAAGAGCGGAGCAAATTAACACAGAGATTAAAAAAGAGCTTATTGATAAGTTAGAAGAATTTGCTACTTACAACGATAGTTTGGAAGAAATCTTTGAAAACAAAGAACAAATTGAGGTATCTAAATTTTATGAAAAATTACCAAAACCTCATGCATTAGCTGTTCAAGAATGGCTTACAGATAAAATTTATTTTAGACATACTGAGGAAGACGCTCAGTAAACACAATATATGAGTATATTAAGCGGTAAAAACGTTCTGTTAGGCATTACAGCAGGTATTGCCGCTTATAAAACTGCTTCGTTAGTACGGTTGTTTATAAAATCTGGAGCACAGGTTAAGGTTGTAATGACACCAGCCTCTAAAGACTTTATAACACCGCTTACACTTTCTACACTTTCTAAACACCCGGTATATTCATCCTTCACAAATGAAGAAGATGACAACGCCGTATGGAATAATCATGTAGATTTAGGGTTATGGGCAGATGTGTTTGTTATTGCGCCAGCTACTGCAAATACCATGTCTAAAATGGCAAATGGGACATCAGATAATTTACTGTTGGCTACATACTTATCAGCTAAGTGCCCTGTATATTTTGCGCCTGCAATGGATTTAGATATGTATAAACATGAATCTACAAGAGTGTCTTTTGAAAAATTAAAATCTTTTGGTAATATCATGATTCCTGCTACTAGTGGTGAATTGGCAAGCGGCTTGGTAGGAGAAGGAAGAATGGCAGAACCCGAAGATATCGTTTCTTTTATTGAGAGCGATATTCTAAACAAGTTGCCGCTTAAAGGGAAAAAAGTGCTTATTACTGCTGGACCAACCTATGAAGCCATAGATCCTGTGCGTTTTATTGGGAATCATTCCAGTGGTAAAATGGGCTTTGAAATTGCTAAAGCCTCTGCAAATTTAGGAGCTGAAGTTATTTTGGTTACAGGACCCACACATCAAAACCTCGTTCACAGCCTTGTAAAGGTAGTTCCAGTTACAAGTGCAGAAGAGATGTACCAAGAAGTGCATAAATATTACAAAACTATTGATGTTGCTATTTTATCAGCGGCAGTTGCAGATTTTAAACCTAAAGCGGTAGCGCTTCAAAAAATAAAAAAGAAATCTGATACACTAAGGTTGGAGTTGGAGCGTACAAAAGACATATTGGCATCTTTGGGAGAAACTAAAACTAAACAGTTTTTAGTTGGTTTTGCATTGGAAACAAATAACGAACTGGAAAATGCAAAACAGAAATTAAAAAAGAAAAACTTAAATTTAATTGTTTTAAATTCGTTACAAGATAAAGGTGCAGGTTTTAAAGGTGATACTAATAAAGTAACGTTTATAGATAATAAAAATAATGTAACAGAGTTTCAATTAAAGTCTAAAGCCGAAGTTGCAGAAGATTTACTAAACGAAATTGTAAAACATATTCATGCGTAATTTTGTAATTATTCTATTTTTTAGTTTCAGCAGTTTAAGTTTTGCTCAAGAACTTAACTGTACTGTCGTTGTAAATGCCCAACAAACAGGAAACGAGAATTTACAGATTTTTAAAAATCTCGAAAAGCAACTCACAGAGTTTATCAATAATACAAAGTGGACTGATAGAACTTATGCACCCCAAGAATTAATTAATTGTAGTATGAATATTATAATTTCTCAATATAGCGGAGAAACATTTCAAGCTACAATTCAAGTACAGTCTTCTCGACCTATTTATGGGTCTTCATATAGTTCGCCTATTTATAATTTCAATGATAAGGACTTTACCTTTAGATACTTAGAATTTCAAAATTTAATCTATAATCCAACACAATACACATCGAATTTGATCTCTGTGTTGGCATTTCATGTGTATATGATTTTAGCGCTTGATGCCGATTCTTATGAGCAAAATGGTGGACAGAAGTATTACAAGCAAGCACAAACTATACTAAACTATTCACAGCAGGAAAACTATAAAGGTTGGAAGTTAGAAGACGGGTTGCAAACGAGATTTATATTGATTGACAACGTATTATCTACAACTTTTAAAGAATTTAGAAACGTTATTTACGATTATCACAGACTAGGCTTAGACGAAATGAGTAATGACCTAAAAAAAGGTAAAGAGCAAATAGCTGCAAGTTTATCAGAGTTTAAAGCGATGAACAGCAGAAGGCCAAATTCTTTTTTGCTTAGAACATTTTTTGATGCCAAAGCCGATGAAATTGAACAAATTTTTACAGACGGACCACAGGTGAATATTGCAAATCTTAAAGATATTTTGCAAAAAGTAGCACCGATGCACTCCAGTAAATGGCGAAATATTACGTTTTAACACTGTTTACTGAATACTAAAGACAGCATGCTAACATCACTCACCATTAAAAACTATGCATTAATAGACCATCTTCAGGTAAATTTTAATGATGGCTTTACAATTATTACAGGTGAAACCGGTGCCGGAAAATCTATTTTACTGGGTGGTTTATCCTTAATTCTGGGTAAACGTGCCGATTTAAGTAGTTTGAAGGATGATTCTATAAAATGTGTTATTGAAGCTGTTTTTAATATTTCAAATTATAATCTACAACCTCTTTTTAAGTCTGAAGATTTAGATTATGATGAGCAAACCATCATACGGAGAGAGATTTTACCATCAGGAAAATCAAGAGCGTTTATAAATGATTCTCCAGTAAACCTTAATAGCTTGCAATTGCTTGGAGAAAGGTTAATTGATATACATTCCCAACATCAAACATTACAATTAACACAAAATGATTTTCAGTTTCAGGTAATTGATGCACTAGCACAAAATGAAGGAGAGGTTGATACTTTTAGTAAAACTTTAAAGCATTATAAGTGTTTAAACGCAGAGTTGAGCGAACTCCAAACACTAAAGTCAGAAGCCATAAAGGAGCACGATTATAATTCGTTTTTATTGAATGAATTAGTTGAAGCAAATTTGGTGGATGGTGAATTGGAATTATTAGAAGAGGAGTATGAAATGTTGAACAATGTTGAGGATATCAAAGCACGATTATCGGAAGCATATCAATTATTGAGCGATGAACAAATAGGTGCAATCACTACAATTACCAATTTAAAAAGCACGTTTCAGAAACTGTCTGATGTATCAAATAAATACCAGGATTTGTACGAGCGTATCAATAGTTGTTTGATAGAAATTGATGATATTTTTAATGAAGTTGAAGGGCTACAAGAAGACATTGAGGCAGACCCTAACAGATTAGAAGCTGTAAATTCAAAATTACAAATACTCAACAATCTTTTACAAAAGCATCAGGTTGCTACAGTTTTAGAGTTAATTGATATTAGAGAAGCTTTAACCGAAAAAGTTGTGGTTACCGAGAATTTAGATACCACAATTCAAAATAAGGAAGAAGCCATAGCTAAAGAAAAGAAAGCTTTAGATAATATGGCTAGTGTAATTCATGAAAAGCGAAGTAAAGCCATTCCAAATCTGATTAGTAAACTACAATCCATATTGATAGATTTAGGTATGCCCAATGCACAATTTAAGATTGAATTATCACATACGGAAGTTTACTTTGCTAATGGAAAAGATGAATTATTATTCTTGTTTTCAGCAAATAAAGGTGGCAATTTTAGTGAATTGAAGAAAGCAGCTTCAGGAGGCGAATTGTCTCGAATTATGTTAGCGATTAAACTCATTTTATCTAATTACACACAACTTCCAACTATTATGTTTGATGAAATAGATACCGGTGTATCGGGTGAAATTTCAAATAAAATGGGCGACATCATGTTGCAGATGAGTAAGAATATGCAAGTGTTTTCAATAACCCATTTGCCACAAATTGCAGCAAAAGGGCACTCTCACTTTAAAGTGTATAAAGAAGATGTGAATAACGTAACCCAAACCAATTTGGTAAAGTTAAATCACGATGAGCGTATTGTGGAAATTGCCCAAATGCTAGGGGGTTCAGAATTGTCAACCTCTGCAATTGCACACGCTAAAGAATTACTTAATTAAAAACAAGAAAATTTATGTCAGTTTGAGTGATTCAATTTTTTTTGAATCGTATCGAAAACAAATAAATTTTCGGAATAAAATGCTTCTCGATACTAAATTCTGTTAGAATTTAACTCGAAGTGACATGTTGTAATGAAAACATTCGATATAAAGTTGAAAGTTTAGTACTTTTGGCGTATGAAATTATAATAGAAACTATAATACTAACTAACACTATGGCTTATAATTTACTAAAAGGGAAAAAAGGAATCATTTTTGGAGCATTAGATTCAAATTCTATCGCTTGGAAAACTGCAGAACGTGTGCACGAAGAAGGAGGGCAGTTTGTATTAACCAATGCACCCGTTGCGATGCGCATGGGACAAATTAATGAATTAGCTAAAAAAACGGGTTCTGAAATTATACCTGCGGATGCAACTTCAGAAGAAGATTTACAAAATTTGATTGAAAAATCTATGCAGATTTTAGGTGGTAAAATCGATTTTGTACTGCATTCTATTGGTATGTCCATTAACGTTAGAAAAGGAAAACATTATACAGACCAAAATTACGCCTGGACACAAAAAGGAACTGATGTTTCTGCAATGTCGTTCCATAAAGTAATGCAAACCCTTTATAAGGCAGATGCCATGAATGAGTGGGGAAGTATTGTTGCTTTATCATATATGGCGGCGCAACGTGTTTTTCCAGATTATAATGATATGGCCGATAATAAGGCATATTTAGAGAGTATTGCTCGTAGCTTTGGTTATTTCTTTGGTAGAGATAAAAAGGTTCGTGTGAATACAATTTCGCAATCGCCAACCCCAACTACAGCAGGAAGCGGTGTAAAAGGTTTTGATGGTTTTATTTCTTACGCTGAAAAAATGTCACCACTAGGTAACGCCACAGCAATGGATTGTGCTAACTATACCGTTACATTATTTAGCGATTTAACGAAGCGCGTAACGTTACAAAACCTATATAACGATGGCGGTTTTAGTAATATGGGCGTGAGTGATGCGGTTATGAGCGAGTTTATGGGAGACCAATAAAATTTTAAAAGATAGATACAAAAGCCACCTTTAAAACGGTGGCTTTTTTGTTACTTTTGTTTTATGCAATTACAGTATTCATTTATTATCCCTGTGTACAATCGTCCTGATGAAGTAGAAGAGTTATTGGCAAGTTTTAAGGCCATGGAAACTAAATTAGAGTATGAAATTGTAATTGTTGAAGATGGTTCTACTGAAACTTCTAAAGAAGTTGTTGAAAAATATACATCTGATTTAGATATATCCTATTTTTTTAAAGAGAATACTGGTCCAGGTGATTCTAGAAACTATGGTATGCAGCACGCTAAAGGCAATTACTTTATTATTTTGGATAGTGATGTCATTATGCCTACTAATTATCTAGATGAGGTAGATAAAAGCTTAAAAACAGAATATGTGGATTGTTTTGGAGGTCCCGACGCCGCTCATGAGTCTTTTACAGATTTACAAAAGGCGATTAACTTTGCGATGACCTCCTTTATTACCACGGGAGGTATTAGAGGAAACAAAAACGCTGTAGATAAATTTCAACCAAGAAGTTTCAATATGGGAATTTCAAAAAAAGCGTTTGAGGCATCTAAGGGTTTTGGTAGGATTCATCCGGGGGAAGACCCAGATTTATCTATTCGACTTTTGAATTTGGGCTTTAAAACAAAATTAATACCCGATGCTATTGTATATCACAAACGACGTATTTCGTGGCGGAAATTTCAACAACAAGTACGCAAGTTTGGTTTGGTGCGTCCTATTTTAAATAAATGGCATCCAAGTACTAAGAAATTAACATATTGGTTTCCAAGCCTATTTATCATAGGTTTTGATGTGTCTATAATACTTGCCTTATGTGGTTTTACTTGGTTATTGGGTTTATATGGGTTATATTTTGTTATGGCTTTTTTATCGGCGCTTTATACTACAAAAAGCTTAAAAGTTGCAATTATGGCAGTGTGGGCTATAGGCGTACAGTTTTTTGGATATGGGACCGGTTTTTTAGAATCCACGTTTGCTATTAGTTTTCAAAAGAAAGATCCTGAAACTTATTTTCCTAAATTATTCTTCAAACTAAAATGATAAAAAAACTGAAATCGGAATTATTGACTTCCATTAAGAATAAACGTCTTAATGTGTTTTTGCTATTTCTGTTTTCAGCATTCGTAATCTTAATTTTCACAAAACTTTCAAAAGATTACACCAATACCATAAGCTTCAATGTTGAAAAATTAAATGTACCGCAGGATAAGATTATCTTAAATGATTCTAGCCATAAACTAGCTATAACACTTAAAACACATGGCTTTAAATGGTTGAAATATTATTTTTCAAAACCTAAAGTGAGTATAGATTTTTCTAATGAGGTGTATAAAAAGAACAATACTTTTGTGTATGCGAAATCGGTATCTTATTTAAATGAAAAGAAACCTTTTCAGAATGAGGTTATACTTTTAAATATTACGCCAGATACACTTCTTTTTAATTTTGATACTAATTTGGTGAAAAAAGTGCCTGTAAGTATAGATGCGGCTATTTCTTTTGCGCCCGGTTTTGATGTTGTAAATAATTATGAGGTTATGCCAGACTCAATAACTGTAGTGGGGCCACACGAGTTGGTTCAGAATATACACTCAGTAAAAACTCAACCTATAGTTATAAATGATGTTAAGGCAGATATAACGATGGTAACAAAATTAGAGGTGAATAAGCACAATGGAGACCTAATATTTTCATTTGAAGAAGTAAATTTTACCGCTAAAGTTGGAAAGTTTACTGAAGGTACGGTTACAATACCGATACAAATAGTAAACTTACCAGAAGATATTTCAATTAAATACTTTCCTAAAGAGGTAAAGGTTACGTATTACACGAGTTTAGAAAACTTTAATAACATAGCTCCAAGTGATTTTAAAGTGAAGTGCGATTACAATAAATTAACTGAAAATCAATCGGTACTTATACCAGAAATTACAAAAAGCCCCAAAGGTGTTAAGAATATAAAACTAAACCAAAAACACATAGAGTTTATTATTTTAAAATGACAGTAGTTGGCTTAACAGGAGGAATTGGTAGTGGAAAAACCACTGTAGCGAAAGTATTTCAAGCTTTGGGTATTCCAGTTTACATTGCTGATGACGAAGCTAAAAAACTGATGAATCGTTCGAAGGTTATCAAACGAAAACTAATAGCGCTTTTTGGTGAAAATGCCTATGTTGATGATAAACTTAACAGACCTTTTTTGGCTGATATCATTTTTAATGATAAAACCTATTTAGAACAGATGAATACTATTGTGCATCCAAGAGTAGCACGACATTTTGAAAAATGGTTGAAGAAACAACATGCGCCATACGTTATTAAGGAAGTTGCTATTTTATTTGAGAATGGAGGCCATAAAAAGTGCGATTATGTAATTACTGTAACTGCGCCTAAAGCACTTAGAATTAAGCGCCTTTTAAAGCGTGAAACTACTTCAAAAGAAAAGATAGAAGCCGTTATGAAAAACCAATGGAGTGATAGTGAAAAGCTTAAGCTTTCTGATTTTGTGATAGTGAATAAAACCTTAGAAAACACAGAGCTTCAGGTGAAAAAGGTACATGCACAAATTCTTAAAAAGATAGCATAATACTTTAATTTTAACATTTTTGTTAATGTAAGGTTAAATGATAAGTTGGCTAAATGTTAAAATGTTAATTTTGGGTAATGAGCAAAAAAGTATTCGTTCTATCGATTGTTTTAATGAGTCTATCGCTTGTAGGAATAATTTTTGTTCAAGCATATTTCATTAATGATGCTTACGAAAATGAAAAAGCACGTTTTAAATTCAATGTAAAAAGTGCTCTAAGTTATGTTTCTAATGCGATTGAACAAAACGAACTTGATAATTATTTTGAGCGTTTTCAGGAGTTAGATAGTGAAAAGAAAAAAGATTCTGCTGCTGTTTCTCAATTATTTATTTATCAAAGAAACAATAGCACAAAAGACATGCTTATTTATAAAAGTGATGTTTTAGAAGAAAACTATAAGTTATCTTCATCGCTCTTTGACATTGGTTTAGATAGTATTGATATTACACGTATTATTAGTAATTCTGAGATGCAGGTTATTGATGGATCTGGTTTTTCAGATAAAGACGTTAATAAATCACCTATTTTAAAAATTGTGAATAGTGGTGTTTTAAAAGAAGCTGAACGAAATTCTTTTAATAAGAATTTTAAAGCTTATGCAAAGACAATACCTGTTCACAAAAGGGTTTCAAAAGACGAAGTTGCAGATTTATTGTTTTCAAAACTACAACAAAACGGAATAGAAATAGATTTTGAGTTTGCTATTTATAGTAGGGACCTAGCTACTAAGGTGTATAGTGATGGTTTTGAAAAAACCGAGACATCAACGTATAGTATTCCAATTTTTTATGATGAAAACAATCAGAGTAATTATAAGTTGTTGGTTAATTTTCCAGGAGATAATAAGTTTATCTTTTCTACAATATTAGGAATGGTTTTATTATCAATCGTATTTACGTCTATTATAATCATTGCATATTCTAGTGCCTTGTTCCAATTAATAAAACAACGGAAGATTTCGCAAATAAAAACGGATTTTATTAATAATATGACCCATGAGTTTAAAACACCTATAGCTACCATTAATTTAGCTTTAGATGCTATTAAAAATCCTAAAATTATTGACGATAGAGATAAAGTATTACGTTATCTTAGAATGATAAGAGAAGAGAATAAGCGCATGCATGCACAGGTTGAAAACGTATTAAGAATATCTAAACTAGAAAAGAATGAATTAAATATTAGTAAGGACAGGGTAGATTTGCACGACTTAGTAGAAGATGCTGTAACCCATGTGGAATTGATTGTTGAGGACAGAAAGGGTTACATTAAAACACATTTAGAAGCGGAACAAACCTCTGTTTTAGCTAATGATACGCATTTTACAAATGTAATTGTAAATATTCTGGATAATGCTATAAAGTACTCACCAGAAGCTCCAAAAATAGATGTGTATACTGAAAATGTGGGTACTAATGTTTTATTAAAAATTAAAGATCAAGGTAGCGGTATGAGTAAAGCGGCTGCCAAACGTGTTTTCGAAAAATTTTATAGAGAACATACAGGAGATATACACAACGTTAAAGGCCATGGTTTAGGTTTGGCTTATGTAAAGCGTATTGTTGATGACCACCAGGGCTTCGTGTCAGTAGAAAGTGAAAAAGGTAAAGGAAGTACTTTTACAGTAAGACTTCCCTTAATATCATAAAAATTATGGAAGAACAAAACAAGAAAATTTTATTAGTTGAAGATGACCCAAATTTTGGGACGGTACTTAGGGATTATTTAATGATGAACGATTATGATGTAGTACATGCCAAAAATGGTATGGAAGGTTTTGAAAAATTTAAAAAAGACGATTACGATTTATGTATTTTAGACGTGATGATGCCTTATAAAGATGGGTTTACTTTAGCGAAAGAAATTCGCGAAAAAAATACAGATGTTCCTATTGTATTCTTAACTGCTAAGGCTATGAAAGAAGACGTACTTAAGGGATATAAAGTTGGTGCAGACGATTATTTGAATAAGCCTTTTGATAGTGAGGTACTTCTCATGAAAATTAAGGCAATTATGCAACGTAAAGCTACTGAAACGATTGCGGACAGTAAGCAATTTGAATTTGAAATAGGTCGTTTTCACTTAAACTCAAAACTACGTTTTTTACGTTTCGATGGAGGAGAACCAGTTAAATTATCTCCAAAGGAAAATGAGTTATTGCGTTTGCTGGCATTACACGAAAACGATTTGATGCCTCGTGAATTGGCCTTAACTAAAATTTGGAGAGACGATAATTACTTTACATCTAGAAGTATGGATGTATATATTGCCAAATTGCGTAAATATTTAAAACCTGATGAAAAAGTAGAGATATTAAATATTCACGGCGAAGGATTTAGATTGGTGGTGAATAGTTAATTACTGCATGCATAAATTAAAAAAAGGTTTAGCATATGCTAAACCTTTTTTTATATACGGTTGTTCAGCCATTCTTTAAACTCATAAAAGTTTTGTGGTGCTACACCGTGGCCTACAGGAAATTCAGAATAGGTGTTTTTTATGTTTAGTGAGTTTAAAAAAGGCTGGGTTTCTCTTGCCCAATCAGGCGGGATTACCTGATCTACACTTCCATGAGAGCAATAAAAATCTAAATGCGAATAATCTTTATCATCTAAATTTTCTGGTAATATATCTTTATTTACATAACCGCTAAGTGCTACAATATTTTTAACTTTTTCAGGATAGGTTAAGGCTACGGCATAACTTAAAATACTTCCTTGGCTAAAGCCTAAAAGCGTGACACTATTTTTATTAATGGCATAAACATTGGAAACTTCGTCAATAAATTTAGCAATTAACTCTACTGACGATTGTGCTTGCTCGTTATCATTCCATTTACCTTTTTCAGCATCAAAATTAATAGCATACCATGCGTTTCCGAAGGGTTGCATACTGTAAGGTGCTCTAGCAGAAATAATTAATAACTCTTCAGGAAGTTCGCTCGCAAAAGAAAATAAATCGTTTTCATCACTGCCATAGCCATGTAACATGATGATCAAAGGAGCATTCGTTTTTAAAGTAGAAGGTTTTACAACAAAATCAAGAGATAAGGATGTATTTAGCATATTGATTAACCTACGTTTGAAAAAATTCTTTGAAAAAAGTCGCCTACTAAAGGCACAGATTGGGTTTTTCCACTAACTACATTTATCAAGGCATATACAACGAGTATAGTAAAACACAGATAAAATGATGAAGTAATCATCCAGCTGTCAAAAGAACTCGCTACAAATGCAAATAAATGGAACATAATCCATAAGCCTAACGATTGTCTAACGTTGAAGCTTATAAATGGATTCTTCTTATCATTGTTCATAAAATAGGCAATAATGATGCCTATAATACCCAAATAACTCACAATGGATAAACCTTTACCTTCTTGAATATCTTGTTGTGTCATCTTATTTTAAAACTACAGTATTGTTTGCTATAATGCCATAAACATTTCCTTTTAAGGTTTGATTTTTAAAAATGGCATTTTTTGATTTAGAATATATGTGCTCTTCTGTAAATGTATATTTTGAATTCGGGTTAAAAAGCGTGGCATTAATTTTCTCCCCAATTGCTATCGATGTTTCTAATATCCCAAACCGTTGTTTTCCTTTTGTAAGGATGTCAATGGTTTTCTTCAAGGTGAATTTTTGTTGTAAAGCACCAAATGCGCTTTCTAAACCAATAGTACCATAAGCTGCATGGTCAAACTCTACCTTTTTCAACTCAATATCTAATGGGTTATGATCGCTTGTTACCATATCGATAGTACCATCTTTAACACCTTCAACTAAAGCATCAATATCATCTTGTGTGCGTAAAGGTGGTTTTACCTTAAAATCAGTATCAAAGTCTGTCAAACGTTCGTCTGTAAAGTAAAGGTTATGGATAGCTACACTACAACTTACATCTAGTTTTTTAGCTTTGGCCTCGCGAATTAAAGCAACACTTTTAGCCGTTGAAATAGTAGGTATATGCAACTTACCGCCTGTGTATTCCAATAAAAATAAATCTCTGGCTACCTGCAGTTCTTCCGCTAAAGCGGGGTTGCCTTTTAAGCCCAAGGATGTGCTGGTAACGTTTTCGTTCATTACACCGTTTCCAGAAATCTTGTTTTCTTGAGGAAAAGAACACACTAGCCCGTTAAAGTTACTGGCATATTGCAGTGCAATTTTTAAGAGATTGGGGTTTGATAAAGGTTTCTTATAGTCATAAAATGCAACAGCTCCAGCGTTTTTCATATCAAACAATTCTGCTAGATCGGTACTTTCACTTCCTTTGGTAAGCGCTCCAATAGGTAATACCTTAACCGCCTTGTTTGAAGCTTTTGATTTTACGAAAGACACATCGGAACTCGTATCGATTATTGGATGGGTATTAGGGTTTAAAGCTACAGAAGTAAAACCAGATAAGGCTGCGGTTTTAATACCATTATCTATGGTTTCACGCTCTTCAAACCCTGGTTCTCCAAAGGCGACACTGCTATCAAACCAGCCCGAGGAAATATGTAGATTGTCGAATGAAACTTCTTTGTGTTTTTTAGGGTTTTTAAGGTTGGAACCAATTTTGGTAATTAATCCGCCTTCAACTAAAATATCTTGGGTAGTGTTATGAAAATCACTTTTAGAATCAAGAATTGTAGCAGATTTTATAAGTATGTTCATTTAAAATATTTTAAGATGAGCATTTCCGTTAGCAACAGAATTAATGCAAAAATAACAAACCATTTCCACAAGGCATTAACTTTGCCCTCACTTTTTAATGTGCTGAACAACTCAGCCACAGAATTACTTACTGTTATTCCAGTTAAATTATCTAGATTCTGGTAAGTTAAATCGCTCTCATCTCTATTAAAATTGTAACTCACGTTTTTTATTGGAGTTTCACCGTTCATCACATTAAAGATGCCGGCATTAACGGGAATATCACCGGTAGTTACAATCACTTTATTATTAAAAACCTGCTGTTTTGGTATAATGTTTTCGCGTTCATGTTTTAAGGTTAACACGCCATCTTGTTGTAAGTTAGTCTTAACTTCAAAGCTATTGGAAGCCCCAATGTTATAGTACAAATTGGGCACTTTATAGCTGTTTTTCGCAATATTATAAAGTGTTGGCACAATTAACGGTGAACTTTTAAAATTTGAATTTGTACTGCTTAGTGCTGCGGTAAAAAGATACAAGTTTGCATTACCTGTTAAAAAAGGTTTGTTATCTTCAAAAGAAAGAATAGAAGTAAATGCTTTGGAACTTAAATTAAAAAATGAATTTACTTTTGGATACTGAAAATTGGTGATACGCTTTTCAAAAACGCCATTGTTGTACAGCGGATGGCTATAATTTATTGTTGTAACTCGTTTTTCGTTAGAAATTTTTGCCTGAAAACCTAATCTGTAATTGGACAGTAGCGTATTGTACGAAGTAATAATGGTATTATTAGAAGGTATTATCAAAACAGTACCACCATTAGATGTAAATGATTTTAAAACTGTACTTAACGCATTTGGGATAGTCTCTAACTCGTTGAGTATAATTAAATCTTGGTCGTTAATGCGATTATAGTCTAAGGTGTTTAGTGTATAACTACTAAATTGAAACTCATCATTGGTATAAATACGTTTTAAAAAATCCGTGTCAACGCTACTTATAGCCAAAACGTTTATTTTATCACTGGCATTTATATTAAAGTATAGTGTATTGTCAAACTGCAAATGGGTATCGTTAATTGTTAGCGTTCCGTTTATAATCTCATTTGCAGGCAAATCAAAGCTAACTGTTGCCTTATCTTCAATCTTTGTTGAGGTTTTTGCTATAAGATTGTTGTTGTTTAAAAGTGAAACGGGCAGGTTTTCAATCGGGTTTCCACTATTTTTTAATACTACTGATAGTTCTAATTTTGTAGGATTTGAGTTTGAAATATATGCTGAATCTATAGCAGTGTTCTGCGTGCTGACCGGATTTAATTTTACAGCATAATAGTTTACGGCAGAATCATTTTCTGGATTAAAAAGGTCTTTTTTCTGTTGAAAATCAGAGATATAAATTAAATTTTTTAGAGTGTTTGCCTCTTTACTGAAAAGATTTTTACTTTTAAGCAAAGCCGTTTTGTACAACATACTATTTGAAGCATAATCAAGCTGCAACATACTATTTTTTATAGCACTTAACGTGGTGTTCTTAAAAGTTTGTGAATTGGTAAGAATAGAGATATTCTCATTTTCAGGTGTATTTGCTATAATATCCTGTAAAGCGCGTTTTAGTAGTACACCTTTTTCTCCTTTAGCTTGCATGCTAAATGAATTATCTAAGAAAATAACGGTCTCTGTCTTTTTGTTAAGCGTATTATTTTTTGAGAAATAGGGTTGAGTAAATGCAAAAATAATAGCAGCAAAAAGCAGTAATCTTGTAATTAATGTTAACCATTTTTTTAGCTGTGAACTTTTACGTGTTTGTATAGCTACATTTTTTAAAAAAGCCACATTGGTAAAAGGCACTTTTTTAAATTTACGAAGCTGAAATAAATGAACAATTATGGGAATTACCAGTAAAAATAAAGCGTAAAGAAGTTCAGGATATTTAAACTGCATTTATGTTTTTAGTTTATCAAACCTACGTAATTTTTTTTATTCCTAGTAATAACTTAACAAAAGAAAATATAGTCTTTAAAGGGCTTTAAATTTAAATTATCTAAATAAACCCTAATTTCTTTTTGTGCTTGTTTATTAGCAACGGTTATTAAGCTTTGCGGGTTGCTAATCGTTGCAAGTGCATCAAAATTCAATAGTTGTTTTCCGTAAATATCTTTTCCAATTTTGTTAGGGTTATCGCAAATCCATTTAAAGGGAATATGGCGTTCTAAAAACAGGTTCGCCATAAGTTTTCCTTTTGTGCCAGCACCCCAAATTACTAGAGTTTTAGAGCTGTTGTAATCAATATCCAAAAAATGTTGCACTTTTAGTGTGGTAAAGTGGTTTTGTGCATAGTGTTCGTGCGTACGTGATGTTCTGGTGCTGTAATCCCGCCATTTGTGAATAATCTTATCGCAAGGAATACATTTAAAACCATGTTTGTAAAACCTAAATGTTAAATCATAATCTTCGGGATATACATTGGAGTTAAAAGCACCACAAGTATCTAAATCTTCTCTATAAATCATCCAACAAGGTGAAGGAATCACACATTCCTTATAAATTTCATTGTAATTATCACCAGTTTTCGTCAATTTGTTCAACCACAGCTCATAACTTTTATAGCCAGCGCCAACACCGTTAGCATTAAAATATTCCACTAACCCAACAGCTACGTGTTTTTTTCCATAACCTTTTAAGCTATTTACCAAAATCTCCAGCTTATTTGGTAGCATTATATCGTCACTGTCCATCCTGGTAATCAATTGGCCGGAACTTTGCTTGTAAGCAAGTCTAAGCGCATCAATAATACCGCGGCCATCATTGCTTAGCAATTTAATTCTAGAGTCGTTTTTTGCAAAATTTTCAACCAAATTATAACTTCCATCGGAAGAATGGTCATCTATAATGAGCAATTCCCAATGTGTATAGGTTTGTTGTAAAATAGAGCCCAAACATTCATCTAAAAATCGCTCTGTGTTTTTAAATGGTGTTAGTATGCTAACCAAAGGCTGTTCCATTGGGCGAATATACTCAAAGCAAATAAAAAACACTAAAGACCCGCTGTTGAGTGTATGTAGTATCTTTTAACATAACCTTATGAAAACAAGCGCTTGTATCCTCTTATTTTTGAAGTCATGAAAAATTTAAAAAAATAAAGAATGAATATTAGAGTTTTTGCAGTATCGGCTTGTTTAGGTTTAATGCTTTTTAGCTGCGGAGCAGGAAAGAATAATGCAAACGATTTGGCAGTTAATTTGCCGATAGATTCTCACATAGATTTGTCTAAAGTTGAGGACGATAAGGCGCCAGTTACTATAAACCCAGGTCGATTTACTGTTGAAACGGTTACCTACAGATTGCCCAGAGTTGTTCAAGGTACATACGCTGTAAGTAATTTTGGAAAGTATGTTGAGGATTTTAAGGCTATTGATTATAATGGTAACGAAATGCCAGTAACTAAAACCGATGAAAATACGTGGACTATTGCAAACGCAAAAGCCTTAGACAAGCTTACCTATTATGTTAACGACACTTACGATATTGAGTCAAAAGGTGGTATTGGTGGCGAGCAGCCGTTTTCTCCCTCTGGCACTAACATAGAGCCAGAGAACTATGTGTTAAATTTGCATGGTTTTATTGGTTATTTTGATACGCTTAAAAACAATCAATATAAACTTGATGTTACTGCTCCTGCTGATTTTGTGCGTACTTCAGCGTTACAAAATTTAGCATCCCGTACAAGTGAAGATGGTAAACTTATAACAACGAGTTACGCTGCATCACGTTATTTTGATATTACGGACAACCCCATGATGTACGGTAATCTAGATGTAGAGGAATTTCAAGTTGGTGATATTAAAATAGTATTAAGTGTTTACTCTCCAAATAATGTTCATACTGCGGCATCTTTAAAAGAGACAGTTTATAAGATGATGAAAGCACAAAAAGCGTATTTGGGAGATATTAATGCCACAACGCGTTATGATATTTATTTGTATTTGTCAGAAGGAAAAGAAGATTCGCCAAAAGGTTTTGGAGCTTTAGAACACCACACGTCTACAGTGGTAGTTTTACCAGAAGTAATGGATAAGGATGCACTGGCTGAAAGTATGGTTGATGTAGTGTCCCATGAATTTTTTCATATTGTTACACCATTAAGTGTACATTCTGAAGACGTACATTATTTTGATTATAATACGCCTACATTTTCAAAACACCTTTGGATGTATGAAGGGGTAACAGAATACTTCGCTACATTATTTCAAGTTGACCAAGGATTGGTTGAAAAAGTAGATTTTTACAATAAAATAATGGACAAAATCCAAACATCAAAGCGTTATAATGATGCTATGAGTTTTACCATTATGAGCGAAAACGTGTTGAAAGACCCTTACAAGAAAGAGTACATTAACGTATATCAAAAAGGAGCTTTAATAGGTATGTGCATTGATATTTTAATGCGTGAGGAGAGTAACGGAAACCGTGGTATTTTGTCTTTAATGAAAGAATTATCAAATAAATATGGTAAAAACAAACCGTTTGATGATGATAAGCTTATAGCTGAAATTACTACAATGACTTATCCCTCGGTTGGGGAGTTTTTAAATACACATGTTGTTGGAGATTTACCAATTAACTATAATGAGTTTTTTGAAAAAGTGGGCTTAGAAATTGGTGAAACTAAACTTAAGGCCAATTACATTATGATGAATAATGGTCCAATAGTAAGCGGAGATGGTCAAAAAGGAACCATATTCTTTACGGACGCAGTTCTAGAAAACAGCTTTTGGGAGGAGCAAGGTGCACAACCTAATGATGTGATAAAATCTATAAATGGTACAGAATTAACATTAATGAATGCAAACCAAGTGCTACAAGAGGTATTTATGTGGAAACCAGGAAAAGACATAGAAGTGGTTTTAGATAGAAACGGTGAAGAAATTGTAATAAAAACAACGACCACACAGGGTTATACCACTGGAGAAGGTTTAATTGAAAAAGATAACGCTACCGATGCCCAAGTTGCATTAAGAAAGGCGTGGTTAAAAGGATAGCTTTAATAGCCTGATTTATATTAAAAAACATAAGGACTCTAAAGTTCTTATGTTTTTTTTATTTCAATGTTTTGGCTAATCTTCTAACAAATCAGGGCGACGCTCCTTTGTGCGTTTATAGGCTTGTTCTTCGCGCCATTCCTCAATTTTTGGTAAGTTACCGCTAAACAATAGTTCGGGTACTTTCCATCCATTATATTCCCTAGGCTTCGTATAAATAGGCGGTGCCAATAAGTTATCTTGAAAAGAATCGGTTAGGGCAGAGGTTTCATTACCTAAAACTCCTGGAATTAGTCTAATAACAGCATCGCACAGCACTGCAGCGGCTAATTCGCCACCAGAAAGCACGTAATCTCCAATAGAAATTTCACGGGTTATTAAATGGTCTCTTACACGCTGATCCACACCTTTATAATGTCCGCAAAGTATAATGATGTTTTCTTTAATTGAAATTTGATTTGCAATTCCTTGATTGAGCGTTTCACCGTCTGGTGTCATATATATAATCTCTCCATAGTCACGCTCTGATGTTAACTTGTTTATACATTTATGTATGGGCTCTACCATCATTACCATACCTGCACCACCACCAAACTGAGTGTCGTCAATCGATTTGTAATTATCGGTTGTATAATCTCTTAAATTGTGGAAGTGAATTTCTACCAAATTAGCTTCAATAGCACGCTTTAGTATAGAAGCTTCAAAAGGGCTTTTCAACAATTCTGGTAAAACAGTAATGATATCTATTCTCATGATAATAATATTAGCACAAAGATATATGAAATACGCCATAATAAAACACAAAGGTTGCCTTCAAGTTATAAGGCAACCTTGTACATTTAATCTTTGCTTGTAAAATATTAAAAACTATGCCGAATTTACTCTAGAATATTGTTTGGGTAAATTCATAAACTCGTACATATCACTATTTAACATTTTTACGTACAAGTTTTTGTTCACTGAAACAGGAATTTTTAAATCGGGAAACTTAATGAGGTACTTGTTTCCTTCTTTGCCAATAAAATTAACTTTTACAGATGGATGTTCCATAATTTAAAATATTTAAGATTAAACTATAAAATCATCTAATGGTTCTCAAAAAACATTCCAATATTAAACTTCAGAAAAAAGTGAAAATTTGTCAGTTTAATGATTTAATAAACCCAAAAGTTCTTCTTCAAAACCATTAACAAACATATTCGAATGACCATTAACTATTTTATTATCCTTACTTACTAAAATTACTTTTGTTAGTGGATAAACCGCTAGTTGTTGCATGGATGTTTTTGGAACTTCAAAGATATATTCGTGCTGTAATGCCTGTTTTTTGTTTTTTACTGTAGAAACCCAGCGATCTTTACTATAATCGTCTATGTTAACTGAAATGAACTCTACTTCAGGATATTTTTTTATAAGTTCCTTAACGCGTCTGTGGCTATCTTCGAAGTAACCTTTATACAAATGAGACCAAAAATACACAACAGTAGGTTTATTGATGACATCATTTATATCTATTAAATCATTTTCTAAATTTCGTACCAAAACACTAGGAAAGCGTTCCCCAGGTTTTAATTTATTAATAGATGTACTGTAATCTAAAATTAACTGGTTGTTTTTTTCATTGGTACTTTTAGTTAAAAAATAATCAATCACCTTTTGGTTATCTTCAATCTTCTTGTTTTTAGAAAGAAAGATCATGCCATAATGGTATAAAAGTTCATTTTTTATACTAGGATTGTGCACCAAACTATCTATAGCTGCCATTCTATCTAAATTATAGCAAACATTAGTCCATATTCTATAAGGTGTTTTGGCATGTTCCAAATGAGTCTCCAGAGCAATGTTGTTGAAGCTGCGCTTTAAGAACGAGGTGTAATTAAAATAATCCTTAAAGAAATCATCGTTATAGTTAATGTCTTTTCTGTAATCATAAAAGTCATCAGGTATAGCGTCGATTATTTTCTTCTTATTACGACCATAATGGACAAATGGATAAACTTCCTTACTAGAGTAATAATCGTAATCTATATTTGCTTGAGCTATTTTGTTGAAAAGCATCGAAGTGTTATGTTTTTCTTTAAAAGCCTGTAAATTTTTATTTTTTCTAGCTCTAATGGAATCTATTTGCCTCTCAAAATCATTAGGTTTTAGTTGACATAACTTAAAGACTTCCTTTTCTTCTTTTTCACTTTGCAGAAAATCGTTAATTAAGTAATTGTTTTTCTTTGCACCATTACCGGTATAAACTAGCGACTCATCAAAATCCAATGTATTTAGGCGAAACATGACACTGTCTGCCGGTTCTAGCAAAACCATTTGTATCTCGCCACCATGTTTAAAGGTGTAGAATCCCGGGGTTAAATTCTCTATTTTATAAGAAAACCTGCTGTTGCCATCAAGTTTAACAGTATCTATTACCTTATTAGAGTCAAAAAGAACTACATAATCTGTATTCCTATTGATGATTTCTCCTCCAATAACAGCATACTTGCATGAGTCTTTACCGCAACTAACAAGCGTGAGAACAATACATACGATGTATATATATAATTTCATATATCCCTCCTCGAAAACGCAAACATTATTGTTTGTCGATACAAAAATAAATTTTGCAGGTATAATACGCTGTTAATGCGCTGTTAAATGTTGAAAGGACCTTTAATAGACATTAAAAATTAAATCTAATATGCTTTAGGTAACGCTTATATTTTTTACTTTTGCAAAAATTTTAAAACTAGGTTATGTTATCAGTTTCAAACCTTTCTGTACAATTTGGTAAGCGTATTTTGTTCGATGAAGTAAATACCACATTTAACAATGGTAATTGCTATGGTATTATTGGAGCCAACGGTTCTGGAAAATCTACATTTTTAAGAATACTTTCTGGTAAGCAAGAGCCAACTTCTGGACATGTTTCGTTGGAAACTGGTAAGCGCATGTCTGTACTAGAGCAGAACCATAATTTGTACGATGAGCACAATGTTCTAGAAACCGTTTTAATGGGTAACAAACCTCTATTTAAAATTAAATCAGAGATTGATGCGTTGTATGCCGATTATTCTGATGAAAATGCGGAACGCATTGGCGAATTACAGGTGCAGTTTGAAGAGATGAATGGTTGGAATGCAGAAAGCGATGCAGCTGCCTTACTATCAAACCTGGGTATAAAGGAAGATTTACATTTTACATTAATGGCAGATTTGGATGGTAAGCAAAAGGTGAGAGTACTTCTAGCTCAAGCATTGTTTGGAAATCCTGATGTCTTAATTATGGATGAGCCTACTAATGATTTGGATTATGAAACTATTACGTGGTTAGAGTCTTTCTTAGCAAATTACGAGAATTGTGTAATTGTGGTATCGCACGACCGTCATTTCCTAGATGCGGTTTGTACACATATATCCGATATAGATTTTGGAAAAATCACCCACTATTCGGGTAATTATACATTTTGGTATGAGTCTTCCCAATTAGCTGCAAAACAACGTGCACAACAGAATAAAAAGGCAGAGGAGAAAAAGAAGGAATTGGAAGAGTTTATTCGACGTTTTTCTGCTAACGTAGCAAAAAGTAAACAAGCTACCAGTAGAAAAAAGATGATAGATAAGTTAAATATATCTGATATTAAACCATCTAGTCGCCGTTACCCTGCCATTATTTTTGAAAGAGACCGCGAAGCAGGAGACCAAATTTTAAACATAGAAGGATTGTCGGCTTCACTAGATGGCGATGTGCTATTTAATAATATTGATTTAAATTTAGCCAAAGGCGATAAAGTAGTGGTGTTTTCTAGGGATTCTAGGGCCACAACTGCGTTTTATCAGATTATTAATGGAAAAGAAAAGGCCGACTCAGGAAAATTTGCTTGGGGTGTTACTACAACACAGTCCTATTTACCGCTGGATAATAGTGAGTATTTTCAAAGCGACCTATCTTTGGTAGATTGGTTACGCCAATGGGCACAAACTGAAGAAGAGCGCGAAGAGGTTTATATTCGTGGTTTTTTAGGGAAAATGATTTTTAGTGGGGAGGAAGCCCTTAAAAAATGTAATGTACTTTCAGGAGGAGAAAAGGTGCGTTGTATGCTAAGTAGAATGATGATGGTGAGAGCTAACGTTTTAATGTTAGATGAACCAACAAACCATTTAGATTTAGAAAGTATTACAGCATTTAATAATTCACTAAAAAACTTTAAGGGCACAGTACTGTTTACCACTCACGATCATGAGTTTGCGCAAACTGTGGCGAATAGGGTTATTGAGTTAACACCGAATGGCATTATAGACCGATATACAACTTTTGATGAGTATATGCAAGATGCTAAAATTAAGGAGTTACGCGAAAAAATGTATGCGGTTACGGCTTAGTTTAGGCTTCCATTTCAGAAATTAAATGCGCTACAATTTTAGTAGCTTCTTTAATTTCATCTTTATGCACATGAATTTCTTGAAAGTCGTGAATAGCGCCACCGAAACCAGCTATTCGCCCCGATTCAGCTTCGTCTTTAATAATAGCTGATATATTTTGGGCTTCAAGAGATTGAAATATATGTTGTACCTGAACGAAGCTACCTTCAAAAACTTTGATATAGTTTGACATAACTAAATGTTTTATTTAAAGTTATGTAAAATAAGTGAGATTAGCAAGTTTAAAACGTACCTGTAAAACCAATTTGATTAGCCGAAAAACTAAAATTCCAAGAGATCTTTTTTGGTGACTTTGTATAATCGTATACGTTGGAGTTAAAGAGAAATTTATCGATACTATCTACAACAATGATACTTATTGCAGCAGAAAAAGCGATATCTGTTAACCAATGGGCACCATCAACTAATCTGGAAATAGGAGCAATGGCCCCAATACTGTATATACCTGCCTTAACCCATGTATTGGAAAATTGTTTTGCAATAGCATGAGACATGGTAATAGATAGTGCGGTATGTCCCGATGGAAATGAATGGAAACCCGCCTCGGACGAAAAAGGCTCAAAATCATTAAATGCATATCCGCTGTTAGGTCTTGCTCTACCAACGCCCTTTTTAAGGATGCTATTAATAACACCATTTGTTATAGAAGAAGAAATGATTAATACACTCGTTTTTCTTACTTTTTCATTTTTGGTAAATAGTCCAAAACCATATAAACTGGCATTTGCAATAAAATAATTTTGGGGACTACCAAAATACCAACCAAAATCTCTTATGCCTTTAGGGAAATCCTCTTTATTTCTTGCAAAGAATCTATGGGTCTCATTGTCTAAACTAGATAATGCCAAAGTTCCGGCAATAAGTCCGCCAAGTTTTCCAAAATCTTTTCCTTTCCATCGCAGCGGTTGTATAAAACTGTGCCCTACACTTTTTATGGTTTGTTTGGTGTCGTATTTTAAAAGCTCTAATACGGTACTCTCATTTTTAACTAAAGAATCTTTAGTTGTTTGAGATTGTGCAGTTATACCTACAGTAAAAATACATAGTATTAATTTACGTAAAACAGCAGTTTTTAAAATGGACATTGATTTCATATGCTCAAAAATAATCAAATCAATTAGATTCAATTACATGGAATGTAAAATTAGCTAAAGCCTTGTTTTGCACATATTTCCTTAAGAAAATAACTTTTTAATTTCATTTTAACTAGAAAAACGAACGTTTGGTAGAAATCCCCAGTAATAAGTATGTGTTTGGCGGAAACGAATTCATATATTAAAGGTGCTATTAACAATCAATACTTACCTTATGAAGAAAATATTATACTCTACTTTCTTAATCCTACTTTTCGCATGTCATAATAATGTTGAGCCTCTAGATCCAGCTTTTTTTATTAAAGAACCAGCACCTGATGAGATTAAAATTAGTATTGAAGGGCTTGATGATATTGATTATACGGGTGTTACTGGAATAACTATTGACACTACAGTTGCAATTACATCAGACGGTATATTCAAAAATCCTTACACGCCAAATGATATTGAGGACTTACCTGTTTTACTTTTAGAAAACGATGAAATATTAATGGGATACTTTCCGCATACCCTAAAATCTAATAAAGCAGAAATTGATGATATTTTACTGTTTTATTTTTTAACCTATCCAGAACTTGCTATTCAAGGTTACGATTTTGAGTTTATTCTTGAAGAAATTAAGGCTCATGACGACTATTTAAAAATAAAGCAACTGTTAGTTTCAGAATTGAATTTAAATAAGTCGCCGCTTAATAACCAATCTTTCAACTCAATGGTTCGAAATATCACCGTAGATATTAAAGCGTCTCATGATGCGGATACTAGCAAAACCAGAAAAGAGAACGGTACTTATAAATTCACTTTTGATAGAGAAGGCAAGGTATCTTGGGAAAATCAATTCCCTCTTTATGCTGCAGTTGGTGTAAGTATTCAAAACACGACTACTTACGAATATCTTCTAGAGCCTAAACTATTGGAGACGAAGAGTTTGGTGTTTTCACCTATTTCTTTTATTTCTTGGGCATTTAACGAAGTATTTACCGATAATAATGACATTAAGGTGGAATCATCTACATTCAGTAAGGATGGCAGTTATAAAATTGCAATTTCAAATGGAAACTTAGTAGGTAGTTCAGATGACCCACTTTATGATTATGTAAGAGCGAGAAATAAATTGTTTGTAAGTGCAAATTTGTTGGGTTATATCATTCCAATTTCTGCTAAAACTATAAAATCAAAGCCAACATGCTTGAATTCATTTATAAAGTTGCAGGATGAAATTAACCTATATGTCACTAAATTAATTTTTAAACAAAGTGTGCCGAATTCTGGTGAATTGATAAGCGATATTATAAACCTTGGAAGTAATGCCGACGAGATCTTTGTATCTTGCTATTCAGGAACCGCGAGTAAATATCTTAAGATTCTTACTGATGGAATTTCCAAGCGCTTAAGTACTATAGAGGATGTTTCAACCTTAGCTTTAATGCTTAGAGACTTTATGGGTTCGAAAATATATCTAGAAGAACAAAGAAACTATAGCAATGGATTATCTTTTGGAAATTTAACTGGTAAGGACGAATCTGAGTTGAAATTTGAAGGTGACCCAGAGGAAGTATTTTCGTACTTTAAAACTTTCGAAGAGTTAGAAGTAAGTTATGATATTACTAGAGGTGTTTTAAGCTCTGCGGTAAAGAAGGATGAAAAATGGATAAAAGCCGTAAACCTAAAATTTTTGCCAGAGGTTACAGAAGGTGATGCAGATATTTCTCAAAACAACTACGATATTAACGGTTACATAAACACAAATACCGAAGGTAAAATTGAGGTAAAACTCGTTATGGGAGAAAAACCTTCTGAAATTCTTATAAAACCAGCTTTTGATTACGAAGCCGTAGCGGAAGTTGCAGTGGGACTAGAACCTACAAAAACCGTTGATATTTATGGCAATACAGATTTTGGAGAAGTGAAAATTAATGAGGAGAAAGGACAAACCATAGTGATTGAAAATAAATCAAGTGAAATCCTTAATATTACATCTATTGATTTTCCTGATGGTTTTTCTTCTCTATGGCAAATAAAACCTATTGCAGCATATGATTCTGAAAGTTTGCTAGTCGTTTTTAAGCCAACTGAAGTTAAAGACTATACAGGAACTATTACGTTTAACAATAACGTAGATAATATTAACAACCAAATAGAAGTTGTTGGTTTTGGTACAGATGATAAAATTACCCTTGAGGGTAATTTAGATTTTGGGGATGTACTTATAAATCCAGAAACACCTCCAACGAGAGTTTTAACAATAAGCAATCATAATTTAAATAAGAGTATAAATGTAGACCCTGTAGTTTTACCGAATGGTTATACAGCAACAGGTTGGGTTAATGGAGGGGTATTAAATCCGTTCGTCCAGAAGCAGATAGAAATTACTTTCAATCCAACCGAGGTTGGAAACTATGATGATATTCTAGTCATAAGTAACGACGTAGATGATATAAATAATAAAATTGAAATAAAAGGACAAGGGATTCAGGAGGGGGTGCTGGACATGTCTGGAGATTGGAGCCCTACGTGGAATGTGAGTAATTGTGATAAATTAGGTAGCTATTGTTGTGGATGTTCGTTTCATGAAAACACTAGGAATTTTGTTTTTATTGAAAGTAGTTTAGGGTGTACTAATGTTGATTTATGCGGTATAATGGATTGGAATACTCAAAGAATCGGTAATTCTGATACACCTACAATAAACGAATGGTCATTAGATGGAAACACTTTAACAATTAAGATTATAAGTGCTCAAACCAGCGGCTGGCAGTTTACTTATAGAGATTTAAATTATACAGGGGTTTATAATGAGTCTACAGACTCTTTTGAGGGAGACTATACTTCCGATATTACTGGAGGTTTGGTTGTAAGTGCGAAAGCTAGTGGAAAGTTAACATTAAAAAGATTGTAGAAAGCGCAATATTTTAAAGATTAAAAAAGCCAGCACACGCTGGCTTTTTGATTTTTTTCTATAATTTAGCGCAACTCCGCACCAAGTTGCTTTTCAAAATTAGATTGAAGTTTATTCATAATCTTGTCAATCTGCTTATCATTAAGTGTTTTGTTTTCATCTTGAAGCGTAAAACTAACAGCGTAACTCTTTTTTCCAGCAGGCAGATTTTTGCCTTGATAAACGTCAAATAAATTTACTTGCTTTAGTAATTGCTTTTCAGTTTGTTTCGCAATTTTATAAATAGATTCAAACGTTATACTATCATCTAATAACAAAGCAAAATCGCGACGTACCTCAGGATATTTAGGTATGGGCTTAAACGTAATCTTGTTACGTTTCACCATATCAAGAATAGTATCCCAATTAAAATCGGCACAAACCACTTCCTGGGAAATATCAAAATGTTTTAATATGCTTTTCGTTACCAGACCAAAGTCAACTAGGTTCATTTTGCCCAAACTAAGGGAAACACCTTCACTGAACACATCATTTTTAATAGGTGTTTCGTTAAATCTAGTAATACCTAAGCGTTCAAGAATAGCAACAACAATACCTTTTAAAAAGAAAAAATCATTTTTTTGGTTCGTATTGGCATTCCATCGCTCTAAACTTTGGCTTCCAGACGCAAACAGCGTAAGATGCTTGCTTTCAACGTTTTCTTCAGAATACTTGTGATAGGTTTTACCAAATTCAAATAACTTTAAGTCTTGGCGTTTTCTATTGCTGTTGTAGGAGATAGCTTCAAGTCCAGAAAACACCAAGGATTGTCTTAACACCGATAAATCATTGCTTAGCGGATTTAGCATTTCTATATTGTGCGTTTCTTTGAGTTGCTCACTTAAAGCGGCATAGTTAGGCGTAGTTAAAGAGTTTGATAATATTTCAAAAAAGCCTTGTCCTGCCAACTGATCACCAATAGTATTCTGTATTTTAAAATCTTCAAAACGGGACATACTGGAAATAGAAGCATTCAACTTTTCAGAAATACTAATGTTGTTATAACCATAAACACGAAGAATTTCTTCAATAATATCAGCTTCTCGTTGCACGTCATTTCTAAAAGCAGGAACAGTTAAACCTAATCCAGTTTCAGTAACATTATTCACTTTTATGTCTAGAGATGTAAGAATGCTTTTAATGGTTTCTTTTGGGATTTCTTCGCCAATAATTTTTTTGGCATTTTCAAAGCTCAAGCGAACTTGAAAATCTTCAATTTTCTTAGGGTAAACATCAATAATATCACTTGTGATGTCACCGCCAGCCAATTCTTGGATTAACAGGGCTGCACGCTTTAAAGCGTATTCCGTAATCTTGGGGTCAATTCCGCGCTCAAAACGAAAAGAGGCGTCTGTATTTAAACCATGGCGTTTCGCTGTTTTTCTAACGCTAACAGGATTAAAATACGCACTTTCAAGAAAAATACTTCGAGTTTTTTCGGTAACACCAGAATCAATCCCGCCAAATACACCAGCGATACACATCGGTTTTTCGGCATCACAAATCATAAGGTCTTCTTCATGCAGCTCGCGTTCAACACCATCAAGTGTGATAAACTTTGTTCCTTTTTTTAATGTTTTAACCTCAATTTTATCACCTTCAATTTTACTAGCATCAAAAGCGTGTAAAGGCTGCCCGAGTTCATGTAGAACGTAATTGGTAACATCTACTACATTATTTATCGGGCTTAAGCCTATGGCTTGCAAACGGTGTTTTAACCACTCTGGAGATTCAGCAACTTTAATTCCAGAAATGGTAACCCCGCAATATCGTGGTGCTAACTCCTTATCAATAACATCAACATCAATCTTTAATGTTCTATTTTCAACGTTAAATGCACTAACAGAAGGTGTTATTAGCTCTACCTTAATCTCTTTTTGTAATAATCCCGCTTTTAAATCGCGTGCTGTACCATAATGACTCATGGCGTCCGCTCTATTTGGTGTTAAGCCTATTTCAAAAACAGTATCATTTTCAATTTTAAAAATAGTGGCAGCAGGTGTTCCAACTTTAATAGATTCGTCTAAAATCATGATACCATCATGTGAAGTTCCCAAACCAAGTTCATCTTCGGCACAAATCATACCATGGCTTTCTTCACCTCTAATTTTACCTTTTTTAATGGTCCATGCCTCACCTTCTTCAGTATATAAAGTAGTACCAATAGTAGCAACAGGTACCTTTTGTCCAGCGGCAACATTCGGTGCGCCACATACTATTTGTAATGGTACTGCATCACCTACATCAACAGTGGTTACCTTTAATTTGTCTGCATTTGGATGTTTGTTGCATGTTAAAACCTTGCCAACTACTACGCCTTCAAGTCCACCTTTTATAGACTGAAACTTTTCTAATCCTTCAACTTCAAGTCCTAAATCTGTAAGTAATTCGCTGGTTTGTTCTGGTGACCAATCAATATCAATAAATTGCTTTAACCAGTTGTATGAAATCTTCATAAATCATTATCCTATTAGAGCTCACAAAGATAATTTTTTGAGGTTAGTATTCAAACAATGCATACTATTTTGTATGTCAAAAATAAAAGTCTGAAAGCAGTTGTGTATCTTGCTTCAAATTTCAAAAATCGATTCTGGTAATTTATGAAGGCAAAGTTTTTTATTATAGCGTTTGTGTTAGTATTTGGATGTAAAAAGGAACACGAGGTAGTTACATTGAAAACTGGTAAGTACAGGGCGGAATTAAAAGTGGATGAAACCTTGAATTTGCCATTTGTTTTTGAGGTGATGTCTGACAATGAATTGAAAATATTTAATGCAGAGGAGGTTATCGCAGTAAATAATGTAAAGTATGAAAACGATTCGGTATATATTCAAACTCCAGTTTTTGAGGGATTTATAGCTGCAAAAATTGACGATGGCGCATTAAAAGGTAATTTTGTGCAACCAGAATTAGATAGGGTTGTACCATTTTATGCAAAAAAAAACGATTCTAGGTTTGAAATTGACGAAAGCGGGACTAGATATAATATCTCGGGAAATTGGGAAACAGTATTTAGTCCAAATTCTCAAGAAGATGTTTATGTGGCCAAAGGTATTTTTAAGCAATATGACAATATAGTTACAGGAACTTTTAGAACCACAACGGGCGATTACCGGTATTTAGAAGGCGTTTTGAATGGTAACCAATTAAAACTTTCTACGTTTGATGGGGCGCATGCGTTTTTATTTACTGCTGAAGTTAGCGATAGTGTAATGCATGGTATGTTTTATTCTGGAAATCATTGGAAAGAGCCATTCACAGCAAAACGTAATGAAAATTATGAATTGCCAGATGCCGATTCACTTACGTTTTTAAAAGATGGCTATGATAAGATGGAATTTTCTTTTCCTGATGAAAATGGTAATATGGTGTCGCTACATGATGAGCAGTTTAAAAATAAAGTCGTACTCGTTCAAATTATGGGTACATGGTGTCCTAATTGTCTGGACGAAAGCCGATTTTATTCCAATTTTTACAACAATAATACTAATGATGATGTTGAAATTATTGCTTTAGCCTTTGAGTATGTAAAATCCAAAGAAAAAGCCTTTGAAAATATAAGGCGATTAAAAGAAAATACAGATATCTCATATCCAGTTCTATTGGCGCAATATGGATCTTCGAGTAAAGTAAAAGCGCAAGAGAAACTACCTATGTTAAATCATGTATTGTCTTATCCTACAACTATTTTTCTAGACAAAGCGGGTAAAGTGAGAAAAATACATACTGGCTTTAATGGACCAGCAACGGGGGAGAAGTATATTGAATTTAAGGAGGATTTTAAAGGTTTTATAAAGGAATTACTAGCTGAATAACTTCATTTTAAAAAATGTTAAACCTGTTAATTAACAAATGATAAGCTTAATTTAACAAAACGCTAACAACTCCCAATGCAATTTGGGATTAATTTGGTGTATTATAAAAGTTTATGCTTTTATACACATCAATCAAACCAAACAATCAGTTAAAACACTCAATCCTTCTCCAGGATTGAGTGTTTTGTTTGGTATACTTTTCTTGTTATTAAAACTTTTGTTTGGAAAATAATATTCCCGACAAGGTATAAGGTTTTGAAGTTAATACTATTGGTGTTTTGTGGGTGGTATAGTAGCACTAATTTATAATTCTGGTAAAACTTACGCAAACATATTAATTTTGAATTATAAATTTATCTTTAGAATAGATATTTGGTATTACCAAGGTAGAATCGGTTAGTCTGAAGTTAGGACATCACATCATCCTATAGAATACGCTTTTATTAGAGCACTAAGTGATATTGATGGATTATATTTTACAGTTTCTTCCGTTTTTAAATTGATTTAAGCTCATAAATTTATCATGGAATATTATGGTGAATACAAAGTTGATTATTTGTAAGATAATATCTAAAATAAATTAGGTTTATATTTTGTTTCTCAAGCTATATACCTATTTTTATGTTTCAAAACTCTCTCTTATTAAATAGCGAAATAAATAGCGGTAAATTAAGAAATATAGTGGTTAATAAAGTAAGTTTCTTTTTTGCTATAAGCTGAATATGTCAAGAACATAAAATAAAATGAAACACATATTGTTTTTAGATATTGAAGTTAACCCTAAAACAAATAAGATTGATTATGGAGCAACGTTTAAAGGACAAGAACTACACGAAAGAAATAGTGATAGGTTAGAGAATTGGATTAGGGAAGCTAAATATATATGTGGTCATAATATTATTAAACACGACATTCCTGAACTAAAAAAGAAGTTGGGAGACGATATTTTTTCAGGAAAGAAACTTATAGATACCTTATTGTGGTCTCCAATACTTTTTGTAAAAAGGCCCAACCATAAACTTACTAAAGGCTATCGCATTGTAAACGTATCGGAAGTAAATAATCCACTTTCCGACTGTAAATTAACGCAAGATTATTTAATTAAGGAATTAAACAGATTCAATGAATTAAGCAGGGAAGAACAAAGTGTGTATTATGGTCTGCTGAAAAATAACCCTAGCTTTAATACTTTTTTTGATTTAGCTGGGTTTGATGATTCCAAATTTGTTGAATCTCACATAGATGTTTTATTGGGTGATGTGATTTGTTCAACTGTTGATTTGGACTATTATGCAAATCATTACGCAACTGGGCTTTCTTATGTATTTACTTTATTGAAATTAGGAGATGAAGATGCTGTTTTACCACCTTGGGTTAGACATGAATATCCAGAAGCGGAAAAAATATTAAATGAAATACGTTTTGAATCATGTAGCGATTCAGATTGCCCATATTGTTCAAATAAATTGAATCCTAGAAAGGCACTACAAGAATACTTCAATTACAGTAATTTCAGGAAATTTGAAGAGCATAGAACAGTTAGTTTGCAGGAAGAGGCTGTAAGAGCAGGTTTGCATAAAAAATCGTTTGTAGCTGTATTTCCAACAGGAGGCGGCAAGTCGTTAACTTTTCAGTTACCAGCTCTCATGAGAGGAGCTTCAACTAGGCATCTTACCATTGTAATTTCTCCTTTAATTTCTCTAATGAAAGATCAAGTAGATAATCTTAGAGATCGTTTTGGTATAACAAAAGCGGTAGCGATTAATGGGTTGTTGTCGCCTCTTGAACGCCAAGAAGCATATGAAATGGTATCTGATGGAAGAGCCGATTTATTGTATTTATCGCCAGAATCGTTAAGGTCGCCTTCTATTTTTAGATTGATACTAACACGTTCGGTAGGTCGCATAGTTATAGATGAAGCACACTGTTTTTCAAGCTGGGGACAAGATTTTAGGGTTGATTATTTATTTATTGCAGACTTTATTAAAAAGATAGAAAGCGAAAAGCATGTATCACAAATACCAGTGTCTTGTTTTACAGCTACGGCAAAACTTCAAGTAATTAAAGACATTAAGTATTATTTTGAAGATCGACTTGGGTTGGAGTTGGATGAGTTTATTACCAATAAAGGAAGAACAAATCTTTCGTATGAAGTAGTTAATGTTGAGGAGCCAGAAAGGAAGATGAATTATTTATTGAAGGTACTTGAAGATTGTGAAAAACCTACCATTATATATGCTTCTCGAACAAAACAAGTAGAACAAGTTAGTACCTTAATTAATGAAGCAGGTTATGATTCTACTTATTTTCATGGAAAATTGGACAAGGACAGCAAGAAGTCTAATATGGATGCCTTCATGAATGAGGATCATGAAATTATTGTAGCGACCTCTGCTTTCGGAATGGGGGTTGATAAGGACAATGTAAAAACAGTAATCCATTATAACATTTCAGATTCCCTTGAAAATTATGTTCAAGAAGCAGGAAGAGCCGGGAGAGACGAAAAAATTAGTGCAAAATGCTACATTCTATACAGTGAAGAAGATCTCAACAAACATTTTAGTTTATTGCAACAAACGAAACTCAACCATAAGGAGATAAAAGACATTTGGAGAGCAATAAAAGGTCAGGCAAAGTATAGAGATAAAGTAAGTCAATCAGCATTAGAGATTGCCAAAAAATCTGGGTGGGATGCTGAAATGATGGACTTAGAAACTAAAGTTAAAACAGCTATTTCGGCCTTAGAGGATCAAGGGTTTTTGGTAAGATCTTTAAATACACCCAGAGTATTTGCTGATAGCTTATTAGTTAAAAACTTTGGTAGTGGGCAAGAGATTCTTCGGGGTAGCAACAAGATTTCTGAGCAGGATAAAAAAGATTGTGCTATTGTTTTAAAAAGGATAATTACTGATGGAGAAACGAGAGTTGATTATTTAGCAGATATTACACTTCTGAATGCCAATAGAATACAAGATGTCATAAGAATACTAAGAGATCATGGTATTTTAGGTGATGCAAAAGATTTAACGGCATTTTTAAGTTTGCTACAATCCAAAAATGGGTCAAGAAAGGTATTAGATGCCTATTTAAAAATTGAAAAAGGCATACTAGAAAACCTTAAGTCAAAAAAACTATTAATTCCATTAAGAGAATTAAATCAAAGGTTGTTAGATAACGGAATTTTGGAATCAAGCGTTGAGTATATCAGAGCATTGCTAACCTATTGGGATAAGAGACGATTCATAAAGAAAAGCAGAAAAGATAAAGAAAGAGACATTTATGAGATAGAATTTTTTAAGAAGGAAGAACTCGTTAAGGACTTAAAATGGCGTCATGATTTATCGCAGTTGACTTTTCAATACTTAGAGAATTTAGCTATAAAAAATGAAGCCCATATAGGTAAAAAAGAAGAGGTTCCCGTTTCATTCTCATTGCTTGAATTGAAAGAATCTAACCAGTTTATGGGTAGTTTGGTAGAAGAGAATACTAAAAAATATGAAGTATGCTTGTTGTATTTAAACGATATAAAGGCTATTACCTTAGAAGGGGGCTTTATGGTATCTTACAATAAACTAAATATTTCAGATGTAGATAAAAATAGGAGGGTTTTTACTAAGGATAATTATAGTAAAATGGATGAATTTTATCTTCATAAAACAGAACAAATACATATTGTGGGAGAATATGCGAAGAAATGTGTGCAAAATTACGAATCGGCTTTAGCGTATGTAAATGACTATTTCACCTTGGACTATGAAGAGTTTTTAGCGCGATATTTTCCACGAAAGAAAAAGGAAATACAAAGGTCGATTACCCCAAAGCGTTTTATGGAAATAATTGACGATTTGGATACCGATCAAACCAAAGTTATAGAAGATAATAAATCAGACAATATTTTGGTTTACGCGGGTCCAGGAAGTGGCAAAACCAAAGTTTTGGTTCACAAAATAGCGAGTTTACTGCTTATAGAAGATATAAAGCCAGAACAATTTATGATGCTTACCTTTTCTAAGGCGGCTTCTTTGGAGTTTAAAAATCGTGTTAGGAAACTCGTTCCTGAGTATTCGGGGCTCCTTAAAATAACTACATTTCATGGTTTTTGCTTTCAGTTACTAGGTCAATTAGGAGACCTTTACAAATCTCAAAATGTAATTCAAGATTGTATCAAAGCTATTAAAGAAGGAGAAATTGATATTACATCATTGGAGAATAAGAGTATTTTGATGTTCGATGAATTTCAAGATATAAACAAAGTGGAATGGGAATTAATAGATTTAATAATAGAAAAAGCGGACAAACCACGAGTAATCGCAGTTGGAGATGATGATCAAAACATTTATAGTTTTAGAGGGTCTTCGAATGCTTTTATGAGTAAGTTTAGAAGCAAATATTCTGCTACATTATACACACTTCCAAAAAATTATAGAAGCTATTATGAGATTGTGGAATTTAACAATCATATTTTAGATTATTTGAAAAATAGATTAAAAACACAACGTTTAATTGCTAATCGAAAAAGAGGCGAAGGACGTGTTAATATTGTAAAATATAAAGGAGCGCATTTAGAAAAACCTTTGGTTGAATATTTAGATGGTATTCATTTGTCAGGAAGTAAAGCCATCTTAACTAGAACAAATATTCAAGCTTTGCATGTTAGCTCTTTACTAAAGGAATTGGGTTATAAGGTAAAATTAATGGCGGGTTTTGATGGGTTTCGAATTTCAGACTTGTTTGAAGTGAGAAGTTTTGATCAGAAATTAAGGGAAGAAGTTGGAGAATCAGGGATAATTCTAGAGGCTACTTGGGAAATGGCTATAGAGTGGTTTAGAGAAGGTTTTAAGGAATCTATCCACTATGAGACTTGCATAGAGTTGTTTAGAAAGTTTGACTTTTCAAATCCAGACAAAAAGCTATTAGTAGATTGGAGAGAGTTCTGTAGAGAAATTAATATGGAAGATGCCATAAAACCCAATTCAGAAATTATCGTGGTGTCAACCATGCATAAAGCTAAAGGTAAAGAGTATGACCATGTACTGATGTTGGTTGAAAACTATGATTATACTGCAAATGAATCTAGAAGGTTGTTGTATGTTGCCAGTACTAGAGCTAAAAAAACTTTGCATATTCATACCAATGTGGGTTTTTATGATAAAATTGATTCTAAAAATATTTCTAGGAGTGTATATGAAGGTGAATTGACCGAGCCATTGGAGTATGAAATGATACTAAGCCATAAAGATGTAAGTTTAAATTCTTTTAATTTTCCTCAACCATTATCAATATTGACAACAATTAGAACAGGCGATAAACTTGAAAAAGATATAAAGGTATTTGCAGATAATGAAGCTCCAGGTTTACGAGTGAACTCAAAAGGAAACTTATTGCTGTTTTCTAAAAAGTTTGTGACTGAACAATATGAGCCAATGTTAAGGAAAGGTTACGAAATAAAAAGTGCTTCAGCAGAATATATTATTTATTGGTATAATAGGAATGAAAATAAGGAATATAAGATTGTTTTACCAAGATTATTATTTGAGAAAATGCAATAAGCTTTTTTAACAAGAATATCTAAAGCGCCAATCACACCATTAAACTGAAACGTAGCTTCATAAATAATTGTTTCTCCTTGCTCAATAAATTCTTTTGTTTCATAAACTGATTCCTGAATTTTAAAATGATTATCTGGTGAAGCATCCACACCATTAGGAAATAAATCTTGGGCTAGTAACCCAACCTTATTGCCCTGATTAAAAACCGCTTGTAATTGAGGGGAAACCGCATCCTTTAAACTATAATGATTTTATAGAGATACAATGATTTTTCACATTGTAAACCTCTAATGAATGTTGATTTAGAAAGCATGTATTTTTTCATCCGAACATAATCAATTTAACTTACTCAAAATCTCGGCACCAATATCTAAATTCAGATAATTGCTCTCGTCCAAAACATCTATAAAGCCTACTTTACATTGGTTAAGCTTAGGTTCTACTCTTCCTTTCCAAAAGGAACCAAACTTTTCATTAGTTTGAGATGAATTAGGATAAAGTAGCATACTGCGTTTAGCATCCCAATATAAGTTATAAGCATACATCTGCTTTAAATCATTATCACTTGGTTTTGGATTAGTTACATCTAAAATTTTCCATTTTGTATCAATAATAAAGGTTTCTTCATTTTCCTCATCCTTATTTCGAGTCAAAACTAAATCAGGTCTAATCGTTCTTCCTTCCCAGAATACTTGTTTGTTTTGAAAACTGACGTTAAGATTATCTTCTTTAGCCCTCAATAACATTCTGTACACATACTCTTCCCATAACTTATTCATGTCAAACAATAGGGTTAACATGTTTTCTTGACCAGACCTAATATCTGGTGAATAGTTTAGAATTATCATTTTTGCGATTTGCAATGCTCTGGTATATCCAACAGTCTTTCTATTCTCATTAACTTTATCGAAATGATACTTCTGAATTGGAATTTCTTTTATTTCTGGAAAGTTTACTCTCAACCTTGATATTCTATCTTTTAGTTGAGAGTTATAAGTTAATGTACTTAAAATGGTTAATCCCTTTAATAGAATTTGATTCACCAAGTTCTCAAAGTCATAGACTTGGTGTTCTGTATAGAACCGTTCTTGATGGATAAGATTTTGCTGTATATTTTTATTGAAATCTAATCGCCCTTTTAAAGCTAGTACATTTGAAGCGTCTCTTCTGTATTGCTTAACTAATCCTGCTCTAAGTAAACTTTGAACTTCATCTAAATACATTTCAAAATAAAGGTCCAGTAGTGAATTATGCTTTCTTTTCAGATTCGCTTCTGAAACTGAATTAACATTTATGTGGTTACAAATTTTGAGCATATTAAGTAAAGCACCATGCCATGCACTAAACTCTGAATCCTCCGCAATATTCTTATCTGTTTTTGGAAGAATTTCAATAGTTAACCCACCAATCTGAATAACCCCGACATAGTTTTTAACCTTAATCCCATCCCTGATGCCTGTAAAATATACATTGTTGTTTTTGTCATTAAACTCATAAAGTTTGTCAAGTTCTCGTTCTTCTAAATAGCGTCCTCTCCAATCCTTGTGAAGGGTTAGCTTTTCGAACTCAAAGACTTGAATGACTCTAGACATATTAATTATTCGTAAATAGCTTTAAAATTCCAATCGTCTTTACTGGTCACTTCATAAACAGAACGCTCCAGTAAATCATTAGCAATTGAAGGGTCATACTCATTTGATTTAGCAAAAGTCACCCCAGCTTTAGTTCCTTTTGTTATGAAGCTACTTCCTAGTACTAAACTTATCTTCCCGAAATCACCGAAGAAATATTCCTCTAAAAGCGGAATCACTTTGTCATTAAAGGTGTCTTTTAACTCATCTTCGGTTTCGATATTTAAGAAATATGAATGACCAATTTTGTGGTCCTTATCTATTAGTTTTTCTATTCTATCATTTATAGTATCTAGAATTTTAACAACATTGATATCACCAATCATTCCTTCTGTATTTTTTAATTTTCCTTCTGTTAAAATTAATTTAGGACTTGGGGGCATTTCTCTGAAAGAAAATCGTCTTCTTAAGGCTGTGTCTAACGCTTCAATGCTCCTGTCAGCTGTATTCATGGTTCCAATGATATAAACGTTGTGAGGTACCTTAAACTCCTTTTTTGAGTACGGAAGCGTAACACTTAACTCTTCATCTTTATTTGCACGCTTATCTTTTTCAATAAGCGTAATTAATTCTCCAAAAATAGATGAGACGTTTCCTCTATTTATTTCATCAATAATTATTACAAAATTCTTTGGGTTTTTGGGGAGATTAAGTGGGTTAGCTTTTTTTTCTTTTACAAAAAATTCTGGCTTTATTTCCTTTTTTTCAAGTTTATAAATTGTCTGCTGTTGTAAATTTTTATTGTAAATCTCCTTAACCCCAATCTTTTTATTTTCAAATATCCACTCAACTTTTCTAAAATGTTTCCAGTCTGAATTATTTGGGAATGGGGACTCCTCTTTGTACTCATACTCACCCGTAACTTTAGCTATTGCCCGAACATAAAGATTTCCATAAGATATAACTACATAGTCATCTACCTTTAAATAATTAGAAAACAAATTCATAGCAGTAACAGGATAAGAGTCTAGGTCATTTTCTTCACCAAAAGCTCTTAATTCTTTTTCATTTTTACCCGTAAAATCCAGTCCATTTCCATAACCAATTGTTATCACATTATTTTCAATACAATAGTCATAAACTTCGTTATCGGCTTCATCTTGTGTGTTGCCTAGAGACATTTTATAGAAATGAGCTTTATCATACTCCTCTTGAGATAAAGAAATTAAAGATTCTGAATGAATTGAAACTCCTTCTAAACTATCACTGGCAAGTCTACAAACCCTTTTAAATATGCCTTCTTGAATATCATATTTTAGGTGTGTATCATCTTCTTTAGGTTCGATGGGTTTAATCCCTTCAATAAAATCTTCATAACTGAAGGATTGGTGAAATGTGGTAAAGCCAATTTGCCCTAAATCCTCATTATCGTTATTTAATAATAATAGCTTAAAACGTTCTTTTAAGTTATCCCTGTTGTCATGATTGAGCTTATAGAATTCTGGGTCTACAATTTTAATGGCTTCATTTATGGTGTGATATGTTTTCCCTGTGCCTGGTGGTCCAAAAAATATTTGATTTAAATCTATTTCTTTATCCATATCTAATGTTGTTATTATATCACTTTCTTTAGTTGTATTACCTTTTAAAAAATCCATATATGCTCTTATAGCAGCTGAATAAAAGCGTCCCTCTCCATAAGATTTGGCTTTGGCAAAATAATATTTACCATTTTTTTCTGTTTGATGTAGTTTTAAATCTATGTAAAGGTCTTCTAGGGCTTTTAAATCATTCTCGGTGTAAATATTAATATTAAAATTATTAATTAAGATGTCAATAGCTCTTATATAAGCAGATGCTTTTCCACTTTCAACACCATTTTCTATTAACCATTTATGGAATTTGTCTTTCATAGAATCATATTCCATAATCCATTTTCTAATATTATTTAAGGCATCACTCGATTCTGGGTTTAACTCAATGGCTTCATCCAGAATACTAATCGCAGTTTCAGGTTTTTTGAGATAGCTAAACCCTATTTGACCTACACGACTCAAGCCTTCTAAATAGCCTTTGTCTTTTATGTTGTCTATTTTGTTTGGAAGTACGACACTTAAATTTTTATCTGCAATGAGGTTATAAGATTCTCTTTCATTTATGTTTACCCAATCTTTCAGAACCTCTGTTTTGCCATAAAAGCCAACTATTTTACCTTGAGAATAAAATATGATGAGGTTGTTGTTTCCAGTAACTTTTGGTGCATTAGTAAACTTTACAAAGCCGTATAAATTATCCCCTTCATTTCTGGGGTTATCATAATCAAAATTCCAACTTTCGTGAGGTATGTTATCACCACCAACCCATGCATGACCACTCATGTCTTCACTTACCTCTTTCCAATCTTTGCTATTCCACGTTATATTCGCAAGGATGATACTAAGCTTGTCAGTGGCCATTAACTCTGCTTGTATTTTTAATGTCTTCTTAAGTGTTCTTTCGAACTTCTTCTCTGGGATTTCTAAAATTGATTGAAGATTCATTTCTACTATCAAATTGTCCATTATAGGTTTATCCCTTGTTAGGAATTCATCTAAACATTGAAATAAATCATTGGATGAGTACTGTTTCTCGTAATGAATGTCGCTCTTCTGTTCAAAACCTGATAAGGTTTCAACTAACTTTCGGTAAAAAGATATTAATCTCTCATTCTCCTCTTGTTTAAAAATGACTTCTATTTTTGAATTAGGAAGTCCATTTTCATCAAAGGTTACTACAAATGAAACAGACCTAGTTGACTGATTTCCAGCATTAGCATTCACGAAACCGACAGCTATATAATCATCTGTACCTTGAAACCAATAACCCTCTCCAAATCGATTATTGGTATCTCTTTGCCTGAGCCAGAACTTAAGATTAGGTTTGTCCAACCGTTTATGGACTAAATAATCTAATATTTCATTACTCCATTCAAGACTATTTTTTAATTCACTCATTTAGTGTTTACATTTTATACCTACTTTGGTCTTCAGGACACTTTTTACAAAATTTTACATTTTCTGATTCAAACTTTATCCATTTAAGATGTGTCTTACAAGAATTCTGCTTGTTTCTGAGTCTGCAACACTTTTACATTTCACATTTTTGTATTAATCCCCAATATTTAACATAGCATCATTCTTTTCTTTAGAAGGGGGGTATTACGGAAAACTGATTTAAAAAAAAGAAGCCTCACATAAAATGCAAGGCTTTTGCGGAGAAAGAGGGATTCGAACCCCCGGAGGTGTGACCCTCAACAGTTTTCAAGACTGCCGCATTCGACCACTCTGCCATTTCTCCTAGAGTGCCTTATCAAGCTATTTGCTTGAATGCGCGTGCAAATATAGAACCCTTTTTTAATTCTTTCAAATAAATGGCCAACTTTTTAAAATAAATTTATGCCATTTCTGCATAGCTTTATTTTATATCGCATTTCAATAAAAAGACAATTTCAAACCGTATTTTTGTTCAAAAATAAGCTATAATGTCTAATACAATAAAACAATTACAATGGCGCTATGCCACTAAGAAGTTTGATAACTCTAAAATACTATCGCTAGAAAAGCTAAACATTTTAAAACAGGCATTTAACCTTACTGCAACATCCTATGGTTTACAAACTATAAAAATGCTCGTTGTTAAAGATAAATCGATTAGAGCCAAACTGGTGGCACATAGCTATAATCAAAAACAAGTGGCAGAAGCTTCACATTTATTAGTAATTTGCATTCAAGAAAACATAGTTGATAACGACATAAATACATATTACGACAATATAAAAAACATTAGGGATACCCCTGAAACCATTTTAAAACCCTATCGGGAAGGCTTAATGGCTATGGTGTCAAAAATGTCTAAAGAAGAACGTCAACAATGGTCCACGAAACAAGCCTACATTGCCTTGGGCAACCTCATGACGGTTTGTGCATTGGAGAAAATAGACGCTTGCCCCATGGAAGGTTTTGTACCTTCAAAATACGATGAGATTTTAGAATTGGAAGCTAAAGGTTTAAAATCGGTACTATTACTCCCAGTAGGCTATAGAGCGGAAGACGATATGTTTTCAGAATTTAAAAAAGTAAGAAAACCAATAAACGAAGCAGTAATAGAATTATAAATTATTTGTGCGTTACCCACAACACTTCGACAAGCTCAGTGCAGTTGGGTCGGGCTTTACACTAATAGTTTTGGTTTCCCGCCCTGGCGGGACCAAAAGCTGCCGTTACAATCCCTAACGCGGGTTAGGATAAAAACATTAAATAAATGCCAGGATTTGAATTATTTGGAGATTTAGAAAGAAAAGAAGTAAACGACGTGTTAGACAATGGGGTTATTATGCGCTACGGATTTGATGGTATGCGCAAAGGCCATTGGAAAGCAAAAGAACTAGAAAAAGAACTGCAAAACACCTTTCAAACAAAACACGTACAATTAGTGTCTAGCGGTACCGCCGCAGTATCGGTAGCATTGGCTTCAGCTGGCGTTGGTGCAGGAGATGAAGTAATTATGCCTACATTCACATTCGTAGCAAGTTTTGAGGCTATTATGATGCTTGGGGCAATTCCTGTGTTAGCAGATATAGATGATACATTGGGGTTAAATGCAAAAGCCATAGAAAACGCCATTACGCCAAAAACTAAAGCTATCATGGTAGTGCAAATGTGCGGTAGTATGGCAAATATGGACGCTATTCAGCAGGTTGCGAATAAACATAATTTAATAGTTTTAGAGGATGCATGTCAAGCCATTGGAGGTACTTACAAAGGAAAGCCCCTTGGAAGTATTGCAGATTTGGGCTGTTTTTCATTCGATTTTGTAAAAACCATAACCTGTGGCGAAGGAGGAGCAGTAATAACCAATAATGAACAATACTATATAAATGCAGACCATTATAGTGATCATGGTCACGATCATGTAGGTAACGATAGGGGAGCAGAAACGCATCCATTTTTGGGCTATAATTTTAGAATTTCAGAATTACATGCGGCTGTAGGTTTAGCACAAGCTAAGCGCTTACCCCAGTTTTTAAGCATTCAAAAACGTAATTTTAAAATATTAAGAGATGCACTGTCCGAAATCCCAGAAGTTACGTTTAGAACTGTACCTGAGGGTGGTGAAGAAAGTTGCTCTTTTTTAAATTTCTTTTTACCAGATTTAGAAACAGCAACAAAAGTATCTCAAGGTTTTAAGGATAATGGAGTTGACGCTTGTTGGAATTACTACAATAACAACTGGCATTACATTAGAAGATGGGATCATTTAAAAGATTTAAAATCACTGTATCCAATTTCTGAAGATGTAAAAACAGGCTTATCCAAATTAAAATACCAAGATTTCTCAAAGTCTGATTTTTTTATTGGAAGAAATATATCGTGCCTGATAAAATTATCTTGGACGGAAGATGAAGCACAAGCAAGGGCCAACACAATGTGTAAGGTCATTAAGAAGGTTGTATCTTAATTTCTTTATCCTATTAAGTTTGTATGGTTTTTGTAGTGGTGTAATATTCTAGTTTTTAAAGTGTAAATGATAGCTTTAAAATATAGATGAAAGCTATGCGTTACAACTACACAAAATTAATCTAAGTATAAAAACAAAAAAAAGATTGATAAAATTGAAGTCTACTCAATTTTAGGTGCTATGATATTTCGTAAATCTTCTCCGAATAAACAATTAGACATAACGAATTTAAACTCAGGTTTATATTTTCTACATGTCTACTCAAATCAAAAAATTGAGATTAAAAAATTTATAAAAAATTGAGTATTAGTATGTTTATTGTGACCACGTTGACTTTTTATTTTTTTTAAAATTTACAGAATTGTTTTTAAAACTTCTTATAAAATATTAACTTAGTGAGTCTGAAGTCTTTTAAAAAAGAAGTTTTATGATTTATTGAGCTTCGCAACCTGTTTGTTTTAATTAATAGCACCCCCATAATAATTTCTTGATAGTATTCGCAGGAAATTTTTAATTGAACTTTAAATGATGATAATTTAGGTTCATTACGATGTATTAATATTAATCCATTATAAAGCTATTAATTATGAAACAATTTTTACACTACTCAATTTTTTTACTTTTCATTTTAAACTCATTTTTTACTTTTTCACAAACGTATAAAACCGATACAAAAAGTATTTTTACTTGGGATACTGCGGCAAACGATTGGGAATTAGAACTATTGGAAGAATTCGAATTTGCCAATAACGGTAATAAGGAAACTAAAATAACGGGTTATAGCATGCCAGGTATGGAACTGGCTTACCAAAACATAAAAGTGTATGACGCAAATAATAATATTATATCTGACGAACTGCAATTTTGGAATAGCGTTTCCAACGAATGGGTGGAGAATAGCTTAGACGAATACACTTATGACGCTTCGGGCAATTTGATAGATGAAGTTTATAAAATATACAACTTTATTTCAATGTCCTATATAAATAGTTTTAGAAATCTATATGAAGATTATTCGGGTTCTGATGTTGGAAAACAAACCAATCAACAATGGAATACCAGTACAAACCAATGGGATAATGTAGAACAAGCAGTTTATACGTATATGGCACCAGGAAAGCCCATGAGCGTTTTATTTTACGACTGGGTTGCCAATGCTTGGAGTCAATCTGAAAGAATTACTGCAACATATGACGTTGGAAATAATAGAATTATTGAGACACTATCCGAAGAATATAATGGTAGTATATGGGAAAATTCAGACATAACATTTTTTACTTATGATTCCAATGGACTAGAAACTCAATTGCTTACACAGGTATGGAATGGTTCTTCATGGGTTAATGAAGATAGAGATTCTAGTACTTATGATAGTAATGGCAATAAAACAGTATATACTTTCGAATCCTGGAATTCGCCGAATCCAGGATGGAATTTCTACTATAAGGAAGAGAAAACATTTTCTGTTGCTGCACCTTTTAGTTTAAGTACAGATTATTTCAATAAAACAAACTTTAAAGTTTACCCAAACCCTGCAAAAGATGTAATAAATATCTCATCAAAATTTTCAATTGAAAACATACAATTATTCAATGTTTTGGGGCATAAAGTTTTAGAAGTCTCAAAAACGCATCAATTGAATATTGAAAACCTAAAATCAGGAGTGTATTTACTGAAGGTATTTAATGATAATAACACGGCAACTAGAAGAATAGTCATTCAGAAATCATAAAGAAACATCAATTGTAACAAAAGGGGAGTTGTTAATTAGCAAAGCACTCCTCTTTTTTTAATAATTCACATACTCTACAATCTCTAACCCATAACCAATCATGCCAACACGTTTTGTTTTTTCACTGTTAGAAATCAGTCTTAACTTATGAATGTTTAAGTCATGTAGAATTTGGGCGCCAATACCAAAATCTCTGGTATCCATATTAATTCTTGGTGCTTTTAGCACTTTGTTTGGCTCTTGATGTTCTTTTAAAAATGATAACCTATTTAAAATATTCGTAGCCTGTATTTCCTGATTAATAAAAATGATGGCGCCTTTACCAAAATCATTCACTGTTTTAAACATTGCATTAAGCTGTTCATCACTATTGTTGGTCAGCGTACCAAGTACATCATTATTAATTAAAGTAGAGTTAATGCGTGTTAAAACAGATTCATCATTTTTCCATTGCCCTTTAGTTAAGGCTATATGTATTTGATTATTGGTGGTTTGTTTGTAGGCGCGTAATCTAAAATCACCAAAACGTGTATGTATTTCGAAGTCTTCCTTTTTTTCAATTAAAGAATCGTGTTGCATTCTGTAGGCCACTAGGTCTTCAATAGAAACTATTTTAAGATCGAATTTTTTTGCAACTTTAATAAGTTGCGGTAAGCGCGCCATGGTGCCATCTTCGTTCATTATCTCAACAATAACGCCAGCAGGTTCTAAACCGGCTAATCTAGCAAAATCTATAGCAGCTTCGGTGTGCCCTGTTCTTCTAAGTACACCACCTTCTTTGGCTACTAATGGAAAAATATGCCCTGGTCTGGCCAGCTCAAACGGTTTTGTGGTATCATCAATTAGCGCTTTAACTGTTTTCGCTCTGTCTACTGCAGAAATTCCTGTAGTAACACCATTTCCACGCAAGTCTACCGACACTGTGAAAGCCGTTTCCATAGGATCGGTATTGTTGTGTACCATCATATGTAACTCCAAATCCTTACAGCGGTTTTCGGTTAGTGGCGCACAAATAAGACCACGACCATGAGTAGCCATAAAGTTTATCATTTGTGGTGTAACTTTTTCTGCTGCAGCTACAAAATCACCTTCATTTTCACGGTTTTGGTCATCTACAACAATAATAACCTTGCCGTTTCTTATATCTTCTATAGCATCATGAATAGAATTTAATTGAAATTGTGTGGTGTTTTCTGTAGTCATGGAATCTTCAAATATCATTTTGCAAAGATATTGCTTATTTTAAACTCTATAAAATGAATTATTCTATATCGTTTTTAATTTTTTGCTGTAGTATAAAGTGGGTTATCACATAAAACGGAAGCCCAAACATTAAAAGAAAAACCTTTGGTTTTTCGTTTGATAAGGCATCAGTTTTGTAAATCTTGTACAGGTTTAAGATAGATTTAACATAATATATGATAAATAACGCCAAAGCGATTAGACTTAATTCGATAGAAGCTGATTGTAAAGACGGTAGTTTGTTGTTTTTAAATACAAAGAATAGGACTAACAAAACTACCCCCAAACTATAAAGTATAATGCTAAACAATGAATGCGCTTTATAATCCTTCAATGTTGAAGATATTTCGGCTATGTTGATATGCTTTGGTTCTGGAACATCAATTTCAGACGTTTTTCTAAATGTCTTTTTAGGATTCAAGTACAGTGCTTCACGCGTTGCTCTCTTTTGATAGAGGTAAAATATAAAATATAGGGGTAAGCCAAATAATAAAAAAAGTATGGCATTAGTCCCCGATTCCTTACCCAAATGCTTATTGAGGTTAGAACTGCTTATAAATGATTTAATAAGCGCAAATAAATATACGATGCCAATTATAACTCCGATTATAAACAAGGATAGTCCTAAGACAGAAAATTTATTGTTTTCTAAAATTTTTCCAACAAGCATAAGCGGAATGGCAATTACATAAAGTATAAATGCTAGTTTAGAGTCTTCGTCAAACTTATACTTTAGCCTGATGCCTTCTACAAATTTCTGATTATCGAAATTTCCACTAAACTTTAGTTGTTGATTGGTAATGCCTCTAGAATTTAAAATAGCAACTGCAGTATTTCTGTGGGTTCTAGAGTAATTATATTGTCGGTAATTTTTAATAACCTTTATAAGTTCGTTATCATCATACGAGCTTAAAGTAGCGTATTCATCTGTGTCATCTTCAAAAACCGAGGTGTCTATCTCAATGTCTTTTTTCTTAATTCCTAAGAGCTTTTTAAGTGGTTCTAAAACGCCTTCTGTTTCAAACAGTCCTCTATCAGCAGTAGCTTTTTTAGTTAAAAATATACCCAAAGGCAGCATAATTAAAGTAGAAAACCAGCTTGCTAAAATTGGATTAAAGCTACCATTTTTTGCACTGTTCATGGCAAAAATCCCAATAAAATGATAGGTTAAAAAAAGTAAAATGGCTATAACCATTGGTAGGCCAATACCTCCTTTTCTTATTAAAGCTCCTAAAGGTGCTCCAACAAAAAATAATATGATACAGGCAAAGGGTAAGGCTAACTTTTCATGAAAAGAAATAATGTGCCTGCTGTACCATTTCTTCTTAGGATCTAAGGATGTTTTTTTATTTTTTATAAGTTGATCAATACTATTTACGGCACTAATGGCATTATTTACAAATTGAGAATTCTTTTGAGTTTTGAATAAATCTTGTAGTTCGCCAGCATATACAGAGTCTAATGGAATTGGGCGCTGTTTTACGCTTATAGCTTTTTCAACTTCTGCTTCATCTTCATCTATGTCAACATCTTTTTTTACATCAATATTTTCTATTGGAGTAATAACCTTGCCAAAACTTGAGCGTTGAAACATCACTTTACCAAACTCTTCAATATTTTTATCGTGTTGAATAGTAAGTGAGTCTATGGTATAGTCGAGTTCTGAAACATTCAACATGTTGTACTTATTGGAATAGGATTTGTCATCTATATCAACGGTGTTGAGGTTAGACAAATCTATATTCATGGTGTATGTTTCAAAACTACTTTTAGCAAAAGGATATTTTTTGCGATCCTTTATTTTTTTAGGGTATACATCTTCGTAAAAATTACCATCATAGAGCACTAATTTTAAAACATCAGATTTTTCGCTACTAACGAGTTCTCCAGTTTTAGCGGTTATCGTTGTAGCATTTCTTCTGTTATCTGCAGATTTCTTGTGGATAACGACTCCTTCTAAATACTGACCTTTATCACCGGTTTTTTTAGCAACTTTTATATTGTAGGGTGTAGATTCAATCTCATTAAATTGCCCTTCGGCAATCGCCATAGAGGGCTTCACTTTGGCTAAATTTTTTCTTAGGTTAAAGAAGTTATATTCGCCCCAAGGGATAACATTATTAGAAAACCAGAAGGTTACAAATCCTAAAGCTACGATGAAAACACTTAAACTTGCCATAGCACGTTGTAATGAGATGCCCGTAGATTTCATGGCGGCAAACTCATAGTTTTCGGCAAAATTACCAAATACCATAATCGAGGTTAACAAAATGGTAAGCGGCAATACTAGCGGAATAAGCTTTGGAAGTCCGTAAATAATAAATTTCATTATGGTATTTAAATCCAAGTCTTTTCCTGCTAACTCTTTAATGTACAGCCATATCATTTGCAGTACAAAAATGAGTAGTAAAATAGTAAAAACACTTAAAAAGGTTCTCAGGTAGGTGGTAAGTATGTAACGGTCTAGTATTTTCACAAGAAGGCGACTACCTAATCAATTTTATTGATGTAATAATCTTGATATTTATCTTCTTCAAAGGTAAATAAGGTTTTTGACAACGGTTCGTTAGTTCTGAAAGAATTAACGATTAAGGTCGTTTTAGTTCCGTTTTTACCAATTTGAATTAAATTGTAGATGTGTTTCGTAGTAGCATCGACACCTAATAGGATATATTCTATTTCGGAATTGGAGTCTATGGGTGTTAATTTCACATATTGTATTTTTCTACCTTGTATGTTTTGAACAATATCCATGGCGTAGGTATAACCATCCTCATAAAAAGATAGCATTTTACTTGGCGTTATCGCATCTGCTTCATCTTCTGCTTGAGTACTAATGGTTACTTCCTCATCTTCCGGACTAATGGTATAAAGTGTTTTACCATCATAAAGACGTGTAATACCTAGTATGTTTAATTTATACTTTTCACCTTCCAGTACAACATCGCCACGGGTTTCCTGTTTGATGTTTTCGGCAGTATTTTCAAGAATGTACTTAAAATCGATAAAAATATTATCGTAGTTCTTCACTTTTTCTGAAACCTCATTTAATAAAGTTTTGCCTTTATTTTGAGAAAATCCGGATAAGCCGATGAACACAACGCATATAATGGTAATTAATCTTTTCATTTGTTTTTGCTTTAATACAAAATTAAATATTTTCATTTTCTAATAGCTCATCTAGAGAGGCTAAATCTGGAACTAAAACCTGTCTTGCTTTACTACCTTCAAAAGGACCTACAATGCCTGCGGCTTCTAATTGGTCTATTAAGCGTCCTGCTCTGTTATAGCCTAGTTTTAATTTTCGTTGTAATAACGAGGCCGAACCTTGTTGTGCTGTTACAATCACGATAGCAGCATCCTTAAATAGCTTGTCTCTGTCTGATATGTCTATATCAAGACTTGTGCCACTTTCTTCACCCACATATTCGGGTAACATATAGGCTTCAGGATACGCTTTTTGCGAACCAATATAATCAGTGATTTTTTCAACTTCGGGCGTATCAACAAAGGCACATTGTACGCGAATTATGTCGTTGCCTTGCGTGTATAGCATATCTCCGCGACCAATAAGTTGATCTGCACCAGACCCATCCAAAATGGTTCTAGAATCTATTTTAGACGTTACCCTAAACGCAATACGCGCTGGGAAATTTGCTTTAATGATACCTGTAATAACGTTTACAGAAGGTCGTTGCGTAGCAATAATTAAATGAATACCAATGGCACGGGCTAATTGCGCTAAACGTGCAATAGGTGTTTCCACTTCCTTACCTGCAGTCATAATCAAATCTGCAAACTCATCAACTACCAGAACAATGTAGGGTAAAAATTGATGGCCGTCGTTAGGGTTTAATTTACGAGCCTTAAACTTCTTGTTGTACTCCGCAATGTTTCTGCACATGGCATTTTTAAGAAGTTCATAGCGGTTATCCATTTCAATACAAAGCGAATTTAAGGTATTGATAACCTTAGTATTATCAGTAATTATGGCTTCTTCGCTATCTGGTAATTTTGCCAAATAGTGACGTTCAATTTTATTAAAAAGGGTAAGCTCAACTTTCTTCGGGTCTACTAAAATAAATTTTACTTCTGCAGGGTGTTTTTTGTATAATAACGAAGTTAAAACAGCATTTAATCCAACCGATTTTCCTTGTCCGGTTGCACCTGCCATTAGTAAATGTGGCATTTTAGCCAAATCTACTACCAAGGTTTCATTGCTAATGGTTTTTCCCAGTGCAATAGGTAGCTGCATTTTAGATTCCTGAAATTTCTTGGAAGCTATCACAGAGCGCATGGAAACGATTGTGGCGTTTTTATTAGGTACTTCTATACCTATGGTGCCTTTTCCTGGAATTGGTGCAATAATACGAATACCTAATGCAGAAAGCGATAAGGCAATATCATCTTCCAGATTTTTAATTTTTGAAATACGAATACCAGCGTCTGGTACTATTTCGTAAAGTGTAACAGTTGGACCTATAGTAGCTTTTATACTTGCAATACCTATTTTGTAGTTGCTAAGGGTTTCAACAATACGGTTTTTATTTTCCTCTAATTCTTCTTGATTTATTTTTATGCCTTCAGCATCATACTTTTTTAATAAATCTAGGTGAGGGAATTGATAATTACCTAGCTCTAGCGTAGGATCGAACAGTCCAAAATCTTCCACCAACTTATTGGCCAAATTATCGGTTTCAGATAATTCTTCTGTTAGCGCTTCCACCTTAATTTCTAGCTCTGTGTCTTCTTCTGGTTCAGATTCAGGAATGCTTACTTCCATTGGTGCAACTTCTGTGACGGGTTTTGGTTGCTTTATGGGGTTTTTTTCAGGTTTTTCATCTAGAGGAATATCAAACGCCGTTTTTATTGCTTCTGCCTCTTCCGAAAGGTTATTATCAACAACGAAGGTATCGTCTTGTATATCAGAGAATTCTTTTTTTATATCGTTTTTAGCTGACGAAAACAGGCGCTTAAAGCTATCAAAGGTAACTTTAAATCGCATTGCGAGATAAGTAATTAGTCCAAACAATAATAGGAGTGAAGTGCCAATTTTCCCAATATAATCCTGTAAAAAACTATTTACCTCAAAACCAATAGTGCCACCGAGTATATCGTTTTTTGAAGCGAAAAATCCTAGAAGGACAGAGCACCAAATCATAATAAGAATCCCCCAGAACCAATGTTTTCTTAATTTTGCTCTGTTGATGTCCATCAATACATAAATACCTGATAAAAAAACCAAACCAGATACAATGAATGCTGAGATACCAAAACCACGGTGAATAAAAAAATCGCTTAACCATGCTCCAATTTTACTCAACCAATTTTGTGCTTCGGTATCGCGTGACGCAAAATTTGAAAGTGTACTTTGATCTGCCTTACCTGTAAAGAAAAAAGAGATAAATGAAACGCAAAGAATGATACCAAAAATCACTAAAAAACTACCAAACACGAGCTTTTGTTGATTGGACAACTTAAAACTTGGTGTTTTGAATTTAGATTTAGTAGGTTTTTTAGTTTTGGTTCGTTTCGCCATTATGCGGATTTAGTTTCAGCAAAAATACAAATTACTAACGTTTATCCTAGATGGATTATTACTTTAAAAAATCTTAGGAATATAAATAATACATCCCATTATAAAAGTAGAAATAGCCGCAATAAAAACAGCACCAGCGGCAATGTCCTTTATGTAACCAATTTTCGCATTATATTCCGGATGAATAAAGTTGGCAATTTCTTCAATGGCGGTATTTATGCCTTCAATTCCCATAACCAAAGCAATAGCCAGTATTTGAATAAGCCATTCAGTTTTGGAAATTTCAAAATAAAATCCAGCTATAGTTACTAATACAGTAATAACAAGCTGGATTTTTATACTAGGCTCTTTAGTAAGTAATAAGGCGCCTTTAAGTGCATATCCTACACTTTTTATGCGATTTACCAAGAAGGATTCGTTTTTAGGCATCCTGTAAAGCTTCTAATGCCGCTTTGTAGTTTGGTTCGTCTCCAGTTTCTGGTACTTGTTCAGTATGCAATACTTTTCCAGAAGTATCTGTTACAATAATACTTCTAGACAGCAGGCCATCAAAACCACCGCTTACAAACATCACACCATAGTCCTTTCCAAATTTCCCTGTTTTAAAGTCAGAAAGCATCACCACATTGTCTAAGCCTTCCGCTGCACAAAACTGATCCTGAGCGAAAGGTAAATCTCTAGAGATACATAACACGTTTGTATTGTCTAGTTCGCTGGCCTCTGTGTTAAATTGTCTTACGGAAGCAGCACAAACGCCCGTATTTACGCTTGGAAAAATATTTAAAACCAATTTTTTGCCTTTAAAATCAGCAAGGGTTTTTGTAGATAAATCGATTGCCACCAATTCGAAATCTGAAATCTGAGAACCAACTGATGGTAGTTCACCAGAAGTTTTTACAGGCGTTCCGCCTAAAGTGATATTAGCCATTTTTTTTGTTTTTTAATTAGGTCGTCTAAATTAAGAATATTTAAAATGTTAAGACGATATTATTAAAAATCTTTATGAAATTATTATCGGAATACCTAGTATCATACCCTAAAGCTGCTATCATTATATGTAAAAACTATAGTTTTGTAATATATGATAAGTTTTATCAATTTTAATATAACATATAAAAATGTTTTGTGGATACAACTAGCTGTTTTATTGACTAAATTTATAACATTCAAAAAAGAAGAAAATTAATTAAAAACATAAAACTATAAACTATGAGTAACAACAATCCTCACGGTGATGCATTTGACATTAATAATTCTGATGCTAGCCAATGTCCTTTTTTAAGTGGTTCACAAAGTCAGGCTGCTGGCGGTGGTACAAAAAATCGCGATTGGTGGCCAAATGAATTAAAACTGAATATCCTGCGACAGCATGATGCAAGAAATAACCCGCTTGGTAAAGATTTTGACTATTCAAAAGCGTTTGAGAGTATTAATTATGAAGCATTAAAAAAGGATCTCACTGATTTAATGACAGATTCTCAAGAATGGTGGCCAGCAGATTACGGGCACTATGGTGGGTTAATGATACGAATGGCGTGGCATAGTGCAGGAACGTATCGTGTAGGAGATGGTCGAGGAGGAGCAGCTACAGGTAACCAACGTTTTGCGCCTATTAATAGTTGGCCAGATAACGGAAATTTAGATAAAGCACGTTTATTGTTATGGCCAATTAAACAAAAATATGGAAGCAAATTATCTTGGGCAGATTTAATGATTCTGGCTGGTAATGTGGCTTTAGAATCTATGGGATTCCCAACCTTTGGTTTTGCTGGTGGACGTGAAGATATCTACGAACCAGAACAAGATGTGTATTGGGGAAGTGAAACTGAATGGGGTGAAAATGCCTCTCGATACGATGGTGAAAAGGACCCTACAAAAAGAGATTTGGAAGATCCTTTGGCAGCTGTGATGATGGGGTGGATTTATGTAAATCCAGAAGGTCCAGATGGTCATCCAGATCCAATGGCTTCAGCACATGATGTACGTGAAACATTCGGGCGCATGGCGATGAATGATGAAGAAACAGTTGCTTTGGTGGCTGGAGGGCATACTTTTGGAAAGGCTCATGGTGCAGCAGACCCTGGTAAATATGTGGGTGTAGAACCTCATGGTGCAAGTATAGCAGAAATGAGCACAGGTTGGAAAAATACATTTCAATCTGGCGTTTTAGAAGATGCCATTACATCTGGTATTGAAGGTGCTTGGACACCTAATCCTACACAATGGGACGCTGATTATTTTGATGTATTGTTAAATTACGATTGGGAATTAACAAAAAGTCCTGCTGGTGCGCACCAGTGGACACCAACTGAAGCGTCTAAAGCAAAAATGGCTCCAAGAGCTGGGGGAGAAGGTAAACAGGCGTTAATGATGACTACGGCTGATATTGCACTAAAAACCGATCCTGCGTATTTAGAAATTTCTAAACGTTTTCATAAAGACCATAAAGCATTTGAAGATGCGTTTGCACGCGCTTGGTTTAAATTAACCCATAGGGATATGGGACCAAAACACAGATATGTAGGACCAGAAATACCTCAGGAAGATTTAATTTGGCAAGACCCTATTCCAGCAGTAGATTATACGTTAAGCGATGCGGATATCACATCCTTAAAAAAGATGGTTTTAGCCTCTGGGTTATCAATTTCAGAAATGGTAAAAACAGCATGGGCTTCTGCATCAACGTATAGAGATTCTGATAAACGTGGCGGTGCAAATGGTGCACGTATCGCTTTAGAGCCTCAGCGTAGTTGGAAGGTGAACAATCCAAAGGAATTAGATAAGGTATTAAATGTTTATAAAGGCATTCAAAAAGAGTTCAAGGGCGATGTTTCACTTGCAGATTTAATTGTTTTAGCTGGAAACGCGGGTATTGAAGAAGCTTTAAATAAAGCAGGATACGATATGTCCGTTCCATTTACTCAAGGACGTGGCGATGCGTTGCAAGAGCAGACCGATATAGAACAATTTAACTACCTTAAACCTGTAGGAGACGGATTTAGAAATTATCAAAATGCTAATGTAGATGCAAAAGCTGAAGATTTATTGGTCGACAAAGCAAATCTTTTAACCTTGTCAATCCCTGAAATGACCGTTCTAGTTGGAGGTATGCGTGTGCTGGGAGCAAATTTTGATAATTCAGATTATGGTGTTTTTACTGATAAAGTAGGGGTTTTATCGAACGATTTCTTTAAGAATATTTTAGATATGACTTACACGTGGAGCGAAACATCACCTGCCGAAACACATTTTGAAGGGCGTAATCGCAGCACAGGTGAGCTTAAGTTTAAAGGTACAAGAGCAGATTTAATTTTTGGCTCGAATACAGAACTAAGAGCAGTTTGTGAAATTTATGGTGCTAACGATGGCGAAGAAAAATTCGTTAAAGATTTTGTCGCTGCTTGGGCGAAAGTAATGGACTTAGATAGATTTGATTTAAAATAGTTTGGTTGGTTAATAGTAGAAATTGGGATGAATGTTTTTATAATGTTTGTCCCAATTTTGTTTTATGTTTGAATTACTATGAATGACATTACACATTTTTTCGGAGCTATACAATCCGGAGAGAAAGATAGGGTAGAAACCTTGTTAAAACTACATCCAAATTTGGTAAACGGTAAAGATTCTAGAGGGTTTACACCACTAATTTTTGCAGCCTATTTTGATAAAAAAGATATTGTTGAAACGCTTTTAGAGTACAATGCCCCAGTTGATGATACTGATGGTTCCAGCAATACAGCATTAATTGGTGTAGCCTTTAAAGGTAATACAACCTTGGCAAAACTGTTATTAAAAAAAGGCGCCAACATTAATGCGCAAAATAATTTGGGATATACATCTTTAATTTTCGCTAGTATGTACGGACAAACTAAAATGGTGGAACTATTGTTGAAGCATAATGCAGATGCTACTATTAAAGATAATGAGGAGAAAACAGCTATAGATTATGCTGAAGAAAAGAAGTTTCGGGATGTTATTGAATTGTTGAAATGACTTTTTTAGAGTTTCGTTTAACGTGTTTGTATAAGATTAGTTGCGTGTTTAAGTTCCTAATTTAGCAAATCAAATCGTATAGAAAATCCGCTAGGATTTTCGTAAGCAAGCTTGAACTAGCAATTAATTTTATACGTTGTTAGCCTTTCGTTATTTTTTTATTCTTCAGTATCAATTTCACTATTTATAAGTTGTAGAATTTCTTTTTGCATTTCTGAAATACTATTCAACTCATTTAAAATCATTTTATTGTAATAAAATCGTTGAGCTATTAACGAGCCTAATAAATTGGAATTTAATATCATTGAAGATGAACTTAATTTAATCTTATTAAACCTATCAACTGTATAAGGATAAGTGTTTTGATACACATCAATCATATCACTGTTTTGTCCTAATAATGGACATATTTGAATATTTGCCAAAATCCGTACATCCTTTTCGTCTTCACTTAAATCAGCGACTTCTCTTTTAAAGCGACTTATCAAAGTTTTTAATTCCTCATTTTTTATTAAATCAATTTTTCCAGTTGATATTATTACATCTATAGTTGAAGTTGTAGGAATATATGTTGGTGCTGCAATTGCGACAATTGCCAAAGTATCATCAATTTTAACTTTTATATCTTTAGGAGTCGTCTTAAGAATTTCAATGAACTTATTTAAATTGCGATGATATTTATTATTTGCAAATATTAATACTTCAATTTCTTGTTGGTTTTTATTAAAATCTTCTTTTAAATTATTAAGGATAGACTGCTCAACTATTCTATTATTTATTTCTTCTTTCTTACTATTAATTTGAAGTGCTATTAAAATTCCAATAACAACAAGAATAATTTCGCCAATCGCATACAGAATATATTTACTGAACTTATTTTCAGAGAGTAGTTTTTTTCTAATTTTTCTAAAGAATTTTATCATTGGTCATTGGTGTTCAGAATAATGAAGCACAACGTATTAACGGATATGCGCCGTTATTTAATACTTCGACAAGCTCAGCACAAGGGGCTTATATCCGACATTAAACGAAGGTAGTTGAAATTTTTTACAAAGTCAATTTTGGAGAAACAAAAAAGCCACCTCAAAAGAGACGGCTTTAGATATAACATTTTTCTTTTTCAATTAGGTGTCAATAGAACCCATAACACGTTTCATAAAGCTGTTTAAAGCTTCTTTTTTTGGCGTACCATCTTTGGTCATTTTATTAACTTCTAGTGCGCCATACATGTTAGAGATGAGTTCTCCAATAACGTCTAGTTCCTCATCCTTTAAGGAGGGTACTTCTGTTAAGGCTTCTAATGTTTCAATAGTTTCAACAACAAAATCCTCATCGTTGTCTTCTATAAAATTTGTTAAATGCTTAATTACTGGTAACTTCATGTACTAAGTCTTTTAAAACATCAAACTTGTTGGTTTGTACTTGATTTACAAAAGCACCATTTTTAAAGGTAGCAAAGGTTGGTAAATTATCAACAGTTGCAAGCTTTCTGCTTTCTGGAAACTTTTCCGCGTCAGCAATAATAAAAGTTACATCTTCTAATTCTGAAGCTAACTTTTTTACCTTAGGTTTCATTATACGACAATTACCGCACCATGTAGCAGAATATTGCACAACAACCGTATCATTTTCAGAAACTAAGTCTTGTAAATTATCTTGATTTAATTCTTTTAGCATAACTGTTTAAATTCGTAATGTCAGTTCGAGTGATTTCGATTTTTGTAATCGAAATTGTATCGAGAACAATATTATAAATGAAATATTCTCGATACAAATTTTACTCATTTCAATCGAAAAATTCACTCGAATTGACAATCATTATATTTAAGGGTTTTTAGTTTACGTGCGCTGCTAAATACTCAGCAACACCATCTCTATTCGCATTCATTGCGTCTTTTCCTTCTTCCCAGTTTGCAGGACACACCTCGCCTTTTTCTTGTACGTGCGTTAGGGCATCAATTAAACGTAAGTACTCACCAACGTTTCTTCCTAATGGCATATTGTTGATGCTTTCGTGTTGTACAACACCTTCTTCATCGATAATGTATGTAGCTCTGTATGTTACGTTATCACCTTCTACAGTAACAACACCGGTTTCTTCGTTATAAGTTTCGTTAGTGATATCTAAAATACCAAGGGTAGACGCCAGGTTTCTGTTAGAGTCTGCTATAAGCGGATACGTTACACCTTCAATCCCTCCATGATCCTTTTCTGTATTTAACCATGCAAAATGTACTTCGGCAGTATCACATGAGGCACCAATAACAATAGTGTTGCGTTTTTCAAACTCACCTAGTGCTGCTTGAAATGCATGCAATTCTGTAGGGCATACAAAAGTGAAATCTTTTGGATACCAAAACAGTACTACTTTTTTATTATTATTTACGGCTTCTTCTAATACATTTAATTTAAAAGTATCGCCTAATTCGTTGATAGCATTTACGTTTAAATCTGGAAATTTTTTTCCTACTAAGGTCATAATTATTTTATTTAAAGTTTGATTATTTCTTTTCTATGGTCATGACAAAACTAGCGCTTCATATCACCTGTTTATATATAACGTAATTATAAAAGTTTATCGGATAATAGCATTTCTGTATGGCCTCAAAAAGCGGTATTGTTTTTTGAGAAATGCATAGAAAATTAAGTTCAAAATTATCTACTTGACAAATTTGAGTAAATATGGGTAAGGTATCCTTTATTTAGAAATTGAAAGTTGCTTGATTTTTATTTTAAAGGCTGCGAAAAGAAGAGTCATAAAAGGACTTAACCAATTAAAAATGGCATAGAAGAAATAATCGAAAACACTTACACCGAGTACGCTACTGTGGTATGCCCCGCAGGTGTTCCATGGTATAAGGGGTGAGGTTACGGTGCCTGAATCCTCAAGTGTTCTACTTAAGTTTTCAGGAGCGAGCCCTCTATCCTCGTAAGCCTTTTTAAACATTTTACCAGGAACAACCAATGCAAGATATTGGTCGGATGCCGTAACGTTTATGGCTAGGCAGCTAATTACCGTACTGGCAAACAGACCAAAGGTTGTTGTGGCTAAGTTTAGTAATTCTTTACTGATTTTTGACAGTGCACCTATGGCGTCCATTACACCGCCAAACACTACGGCACAAATAATTAACCATACGGTTTTGAGCATTCCGCTCATTCCTCCAGATGTGAAAAGTTCATTCAAATTTTCATTAGTTGTTTTTATTGCAGTATCCACTGTCATTGCATTCATAATGCCTTTGTACGCCGATTTGAATGTAAGCGAGTCCGCCCCTGATATTGTTTTAACAATTTCCGGTTGCGCGATAATTGCAACTAAGCCTCCAAGTAGGGTTCCAATGAGAAGCGCTACAAGCGGAGGTGTTTTTTTTACAATCAAAAAAACAAGTACCAACGGGACAATGAATAACCAGCCGCTAACGTTAAATGCAGAATCAATCGTTTTTAGAATAGACGAAGTGTCCGTTATCCCGCTAGTATCTATTGTGAAACCTATAATAGTAAATACAACAAGTGTAATAATTACAGTTGGTACAGTTGTTAGTGTCATATACTTGATGTGCGAGAACAATTCTCCTCCAGCCATTATTGGAGTTAAGTTAGTAGTGTCGCTGAGCGGTGACATTTTATCTCCGAAATAGGCTCCTGAAAGTATAGCACCGGCAGTCATTCCTAATGATATACCCAAGGCCTCTCCAATGCCAATCAATGCAATACCCACAGTGGCGGCAGTAGTCCAGGAACTGCCAGTCGCTACGGAGGTTATCGAACAAATAATAACACAAGCAGCCAAAAATATATTGGGATTTAAAATTTGCAAACCATAATACATCATCGACGGGATAATACCACTTATTAACCAAGTTCCGGCAAGCGCTCCCACCATTAAAAGTATAAGAATGGCTCCAGTTGCAGATTTTATGCTTTCGGCAACTTCGTCAAGCATTATGGCATAGGATACTTTATTGTAAAAACCAACTATAGCCGCTACTGCCGCACCAAGTAACAGAATAAATTGATTAGAACCACTTATTGCATCATCTCCAAAAACAAAAACATTATAGGCCAGCATTCCTACTAGTGCAAATAATGGGATTAGAGCCTCCCAAATGTTCAATTCGGTATTTTCAACAATATTTTGGTTATCGGCTTTAAATTTAGAGATATTCTGTTCGTCTTTCATAGGTCCTTTTTTGTATCGTAATGTTACGATTTTGACTTTAGGTATGCAAATGGAAAATAGTTCCCTACTTTTGATGTTTATTTAAAATTGAAATGGACTCCTTAACTCAAATTGTTTTAGGTGCTGCTTGTGGAGAAGCGGTACTTGGCAAAAAAATAGGCAACAAAGCATTATTGTTTGGCGCCATTGGTGGCACTATTCCTGATTTGGACGTATTGGTTGGAAGTTGGCTTTATGGTAATGAAATAGACGCTATGCTGTTTCACCGTGGGTTTATGCATTCTATATTGTTTTCAATTTTAGCTGCGTTTTTGTTAGGCTGGTTGGTCCACAAGTTATATGATTTGGGAAAACGAAGAGGAACCACCACCCAAAAGGACTGGATTTCATTGTTCTTCTGGTCTTTATTTACACATCCTATTTTAGACGCTTTTACACCATATGGAACGCAACTATTTGCGCCATTTAGTAATTATCGTGTAGCATTAAACAATATAGCTGTTGCAGATCCTGCTTATACTTTGCCATTTTTAGTTTGTATGATAGGGGTTATGTTTTTCAAAAGAACTTCAGATAAACGGCGTTTATGGCTAAAATTAGGGTTAGGCATCAGTTCAGTGTATTTGCTGTTTACCTTAGGAAACAAATTATATATTGATACTATATTCAGAAAATCTCTGAAAGATGCTAATATAAATGCAGCTCGATTTAGCACGCAACCGGCAATATTCAACAATATTTTGTGGTATGCTATAGCTGAAACAGAAACTGCATATTACGTTGCGGATTATTCATTATTTGATACTAAGAATAGGTTTTTAAACTTTAGGGAAGTTCCTAAACAACGCGATTTAACACCTTTATCGTATGATGACATTAAGGGTTTAGCATGGTTTAGCAATAATTACTATAGCATTTATAAGCTTAATGATAACGAATATCAGTATAACGATTTACGCTACCCGCTTTTAGATTTAGACAATCCGAATACCTCTGTTTTCAGTCTGTTATTGTTTAAAGACCAAAACCGTTTAAATATGAAGCCCTTTGAACCCAAATTTGATAGTCTAGGTAATATTCTTCAATTGCTTTGGGAAAGAATAAAGGGTATTTAAATAGCTGTAGTTTTTTTAACCAAAATATTTAACTCTGTCATACATTTGCGCATCATATTGTAAGTGCGTTCAATATCGGCATCTAGCCCAATGGAAAAACGAATTAAACCATCGCTTAATCCCATTTCAGCTTGTTCTTCTTCAGGAATTTCAGACGATGTTGAAGTCCCAGGAGCAGAAAATAAGGTTTTGTAAAATCCAAGACTTACTGCCAAATAACCCAAGTTTTTGTGTTGCATTAGTTCCATGAGTTCGTTTGCCTTTTCAAGAGAACCGACATCAATAGTGAGCATACCGCCAAAACCATATTCAGTATGCATCATACGTTTAAATAAATTGTGGGATGGATGAGAGCTTAATCCGGGGTACACGGTTTTTAGTCCGTCTTTTTCAAACCTTTCCGCTAAATACATACCATTTTTACTGTGTTGTTGCATTCTAATATGCAGTGTTCTTAGGTTTTTTAGAATGGATGAAGCCCGCAAACTATCCATGGTGGACCCTAAAAGCATCCCCGCACCATCGTTTACATTTCGTAAATCGTTGATAAATTCTTGAGTGCCGCAAACTACACCACCAACAGTATCGCTAGAGCCGTTAATGAATTTCGTTAAACTATGAATTACCACATCGGCACCTAAAATTGCTGGAGATATGGATAAGGGTGAAAAGGTGTTATCTACAACCAATTTTAAACTATACTTTTTTGCAATAGCGGCTAAACCTTTAATATCAGCCACTTCTAAAAGTGGATTGCTTACCGATTCGCAGTATAGCACTTTCGTACGTTTTGTTATAGCAGCTTCAACCGCCTCTAATTTCGTTATATCAACAAAGGAAGTTTCAATATTAAATTTTGGGGTAAAATTTTTAAAAAACGCATATGTACCACCATAAATAGTTCTGCTTGAAACAATATGGTCTCCAGCATTGCATAATTGCAACATAACCGCGGTAATGGCACCCATTCCAGATGCTGTAACGTTGGCTGTTTCGGTATGTTCCATTGCAGCTAGGGCTTCCCCTAAATACAGGTTAGAGGGTGATGAGTGACGTGAGTATAGATAGCATCCGTCTGCATTTCCTTCAAAGGTGTCAAACATGGTTTTGGCTGAAAGAAATGTATAGGTTGAAGAATCTGAAATAGATGGATTTACACCTCCAAATTCTCCGAAGTACTGTAAATCTTGAATGCTGTTTGCTGGCTTGAAACTCATAGTATGTTATCTTTAAATTACTAAATTCGTGATAATTAGAAATAAAATCAATAGTATCTGTATTTATTAGAAAATAAAACTGATAAAAGATTAATTATTAGATTTATAAATAGTATTTTTAATTTTTAATTAGCTTATTGTGAAAAATTTTCAATCATGATTTTTGATGCAACCGATAAAACATTATTAGAACACCTTCAAAAGGATAGTAAACAAACCAATAAAGAACTTTCTAATAAGCTAGGGCTTTCTGTTACAGCCGTTTATGAGCGTATTAAAAAACTAGAGAAAGAAGGGTTTATTGATGGGTATACAGCAGTAATTAATAAGCAGAAAATTGATAGAAATTTTGTGGCGTTTTGTCATGTAAAGCTACTGCAGCACAGTCAGGAGTTTGTCGTAAGTTTTGAGAAAGAAGTAAATAGCTTAAATGAAGTTTTAGAATGTTATCATATAAGTGGGGATTACGACTATCTTTTAAAGGTAATTGTAAAGGATATGGCGACTTTTCGGGAGTTTATGGTAAAAAAGCTGACACGTATTAACCATATTGGTAGCACGCATAGCATGTTTGTAATTAGTGAAGTAAAACAAACCAACATCATACGATTTTGATACATACAAGAGTATATAGAGGCGTTGAGTTTTTTATTATTTTTATTTTAGTTCCTGTAAGTTTCACATTGGCTTATCATCCTGTTATTAAGTTAAGTATTGGCTTTGTTGGTTTTCTATATGTAATGTATGTGCTTTTAAAAGTTGAAAACCAAAAATTTAAAATAGCTCCAAATTTAAATTGGAGCGTGTTTTGGAAACAAACGATGATTAAGCTTTTAATCATTGCCATAATAACAATGGTATTTGTAGGGTTTACCAATAAGGAAGCGTTGTTTTATGTGTTGCTTAACAAACCGCTAAAGTGGTTGATTTTATTGTGCGTTTACGCCTTGTTTTCGGTGTATCCGCAAGAGCTCATTTATCGCACGTTTTTCTTTAAACGGTATAGTGTTTTCTTTAGACAAAACAGATTATTGGTATTTGTAAATGCCGTGATTTTTGCAATGGCACACTTGTTTTTTAAAAATACGCTAGTAATAGCATTAACATTTTTAGGAGGAATTTTATTTGCCTTAACGTATCAAAAGACTAAGTCAACGCTCTTAGTATCAATAGAGCACGCGATATATGGTTCATGGTTGTTTACCGTAGGAATGGGGGAGATGCTCGGGTTTCCAACCTAAAAAATAAAAGAAATCTCACACAATCAAATCTTTTTGCTATTTTTAAGCAAGCTATTATTAACCAATTTATGACTTATGAAAAAATTAGGACCTATTATCTTAGGATTCATTATCGGTGCAGTGTTAACTTATTTCTTTTGCCCAAGACCCGGTGGAGAAATACATGCCATAGACACCAAGATTAAAATTCCAAAAGACACTATTTCGGTGGCCGAAGCCACTAAGTTGTTTAAAAACTGGCAACAAAATAATCCAACAGAAATAGACTCAACAATTGAAGTAGAGGGGTCTAGAAAGAAAATAACTAATGTTGGTTGGTCTTTAAGTGAAGTACGGGACTATCTAGACTATGCCGAAGCTAAATCTGATTCCCTTGGTTTTGAAATGACCGGAATTAGAGTGTATATGGGAAATTATGGTAAAAATCCAGATCCTGCCTTAAAAAATAGAAACACCTTGTTTATTGCTCCAGTGGGAATTAAAAATATTTCAAAAGGGAGTACCCTGAATTTAAGTCTACAGGGCGATGATGAGGATACTGGAGCGCCACCTCTAAATAGAGGAGCTGGAGGAGGAAACGAATACCCTTAAATGCATTTAATTTATTCTTGTATTGATTGATTTTTTACTAAATAACAACTTCTATTTATATACCATATTAGAGTTTTCAGCAGCAATAACAGGAATAGTTTATTTTAAGAAATACAATAAAACTCCAGTTAAATATTTTATATATTTTTTAATTTTTATAGCCTTTGCAGATTTGTTATGTGCGTATAACTATTTTATAAGGCCAAATAAATTTTTATATTTTTTAAAAGGCACAAAATTTGAGAAAAATCACTGGTGGGCAAATATCTATTGGGTTATAGGCGCTATACTTTTTTATGCGTTTTATTATCAAAGGATTTTAAAAACGGCTCTGTTTAAAAAAATCATCAAGACGTTGCATTATGCTTTTTTAGTATTTTCTTTAATATATATAGCGTTGCATTGGGAAGCATTTTTTAATTCATTTTTTGCTGTTCTTGATTTATCCGGTGCATTAATCATTTTTGTATGTACCGTTTTCTACTTTATTGAAGTTTTATTAAGTGAAAAGATTCTATACTTTTATACATCTATAAGTTTTTACATTAGCGCCACTATATTTATTTGGTGGTTGATTACGGCACCATTGTCATTTTATGATGTGTATTATAAATACGAAGTTGGTAAATCCTTTTATGATCAAGAATTTCATGATTTGAGACGTTTAATATTCTTATTTTCAAATATTTTCATGTATATAACTTTTATTTTTGCTTTTATATGGTGCAAACCGGAGAACGAATCGTAAGTAGTACTTCAGAGCGGTACATGTTGGTGTATATGATACTAGTTTTAGTTATCATTACATCACTCGTGATTGTGTTTTTTATTGTATTTCAAAAACGAAAAAATAAGTTGTTGTTAGACAAAATAAAGCAACAACGCGAGTTCGAAGCGGAAATGGTAAAGGCACAAACCGAAACACAAGAACAGACTTTAAAAAATATTGGATGGGAGCTACATGATAACGTGGGGCAATTATTGTCTTTTGCAAGTATGCAATTAAGTATTTTAAAGATGCAAGTAGCTGATGATGTAAGGGATAAGTTTAAAGACACTACAGAGGCACTAAGCAATGGGTTAAAAGAGGTGCGCGCTTTATCTAAAACGCTTAATAACGATGTGATTTTAAATATAGGTTTCGAAAAATCTATAACTAACGAGTTGGATCGCTTAAAGCGTATGAAGTTTACTTCAGCAGAATTAATGGTTATTGGTGAAAAGGTAGATTTCAATGATAAAAACCATAAAATTATAGTTTTTAGGATACTACAAGAGTTTTTGTCTAATTCGGTGAAATATTCTGAAGCAAAAAATTTGAATATTACTATAAATTACGGTTCTGATAACATACGGATTACCGCAAAGGATGACGGAAAAGGTTTTGATATTCATGTTGTAGAAAAAGGTTCAGGTTTAATCAATATGAAAAGTAGAGCAGAACTTATTGGTGCAACTTTAGATTTACAATCAAAATTAGGAGAGGGTGTGACTTTACAACTGGAATACCCGTTACATTAGCTATTTAACCTAAATATTTAAACACTTTTCGTAAAAGGTTCATTTTTCCTTTATATGGTGCATATCTAAACGAAGGGTCTAACCAAGTGCCACGTTTCATAATTGATTTATCATGTGAAAACGTATTGAACCCATGTTTACCGTGATATTTACCCATACCACTGTTTCCTATGCCGCCAAAAGGTAGTTTAGGGTTTCCAAAATGTACCATTAAATCGTTTATAACGCCTCCTCCAAAACGATACTTTTTAACGGTGCGTTCTATGAAGTTATTGTCTTTTGAAAATATGTAAAAGGACAATGGTTTGGCACCATTTAAAATAATACGTTCTATATCTTCTTCAGTATCGTAAGTTAAAATGGGTAGAATAGGCCCAAAAATCTCTTCTTGCATAACAGCACTGTCTAGCCCTGGATTATCAATTAAGGTCGGTGCAAAATAGTTATCGTTTTCATCAAACTCACCTCCAAACAAAATGACTTCGTTTTCTATTAGCTGTTTTAATCGTTTTAGGTTTTCAGCATTTATGATTCTTGGCAAGTCCTCAGATGTTTTAGGATTTTTGCCATACCTTCTTATAATTTCTTTTTTTAAACCTTCAATCAATTCGTCTTTTATAGCAGATTTAACGATCACATAATCTGGTGCAATACAAGTTTGCCCACCATTAAATAATTTAGCCCATACCAAACGGCGTACCACAAGCTTTAAGTTATTTGTATCATCTATAATGCACGGAGATTTACCACCAAGTTCTAGAGTTACAGGTGTTAAGTGCTTTGCAGCCGCTTTTGCAACAATTTTACCAACTTTTGTGCTTCCTGTAAAGAAGATGTAATCCCAATTTTGTGCTAATAATTCGGTAGCAGTTTCTACACCACCTTCAACGGAAGTTGCTACTTCCTTAGGAAAAACCTTATTTATAATTTCAGTAATTGTTTTTGCCGTGTTTTCGGTTAATTCGCTAGGTTTTAATACCACTGTATTTCCGGCAGCAATTGCCATGATTAAAGGCTCTATAGCCAATAAAAATGGGTAGTTCCAAGGGGCGATTACTAAAACTGTTCCGTAAGGCGATTTATAGATATAATCTTTGGAAGGAAGTGTTATTAAAGCAGGAAATACTCGTTTTGGTGTAGCCCATGTTTTTAGTTTTTTTATAACAAGATTAAGTTCAGAAATTACCAAACCGAATTCACTAATATAAGATTCGAATTCAGATTTTTTAAAATCCTTATGCAAGGCATCCAAAATATCTTGTTCCTTACTTAGAATTTCTTGTCTTAACGCCTTTAAAAGCGATAATCTATAAGAAATATCAAGTGTATTTTGCTTCTGGAAAAATGATTTCTGTAATGCAACTATTTCTGGGATCGATTTCATCTTTTAAAGATAAAACATTAAAGGCATGCATTCCAAATAGCATCATTCGGTAAAGGTGCACTAACTAAAATTTGTTCTTTTTTTACCGGATGGATAAAGGCGATAGCTCTCGCATGAAGATGTATGCTTGCATCTTTATTGCTTCTATCAAAACCATACTTTAAATCGCCTTTTAAAGGACTTCCAATACTTGACAATTGAACCCTAATCTGATGGTGTCTGCCAGTCTTTAGGTTTATCTCTAACAATGTGTAATTATCTAGTTTTTTTATGGTTTTGTAATGGAGGATGGCTTTTTTACTGTCTTTTACTTCCTTGTTGTAGGTATAAGATTTATTGGTTTTTTGGTTCTTTTTTAACCAATGCACCAAAGTACCCTCTGGTTTTGGAGGTGGTTGCTTTACAACGGCCCAATATGTTTTTTTTATATCCTTAGATAAAAATAACTTATTTAATCTTGGCAGCACTTTACTGGTTTTAGCAAATATTACTATGCCTGAGGTTGGTCTGTCTAATCGATGAACAGTGCCTAAGTATACATTTCCGGGCTTGTTGTATTTGTTTTTTATATAGGCTTTTACAACATCGCTTAATGGTGTGTCGCCCGTTTTATCACCTTGAACAATATCACCTGCACGTTTGTTTACGATGATGATATGGTTGTCTTCAAATAAAACCTGAAGATTATTTTGGTTTGAAAGTGTTTTGTTTGACACGAAACTTTTGTTTTACTGCCTTGAACCGAATAAACAAAGCGTAATTAGGTTATTTACATAAAGATTTAAAAATAGATGTAACTGAATACTATAGCAGAGGTTGATAACTTAATAAGATTCACTCTCATTAGGAAAATCTTTTGTTTTTACATCATCTACGTATTGCGAAATAGCATTACTCATATCTTCGTATAAATTTAAATATCTGCGTAAAAACCTTGGATTAAATTCATGGGTCATCCCAATCATATCGTGTAGTACCAAAACTTGCCCGTCTACATCTGGCCCTGCGCCAATTCCAATTATAGGTATACTTACGCTTTCGGCAACTTGTTGCGCCAATTTAGCTGGTATTTTTTCTAAGACTATAGCAAAACAACCTATTCTTTCAAGCATTTTTGCATCCTCTAAAAGGCGTTCGGCTTCTTGTTCTTCTTTTGCACGAACTGTATAAGTACCAAATTTATATATAGATTGCGGTGTTAAGCCCAAATGCCCCATTACAGGAATTCCAGCATTTAAAATACGTTTTATAGACTCTTTAATTTCTTTTCCACCTTCAAGTTTTACAGAGTGTGCGCCACTTTCTTTCATGATTCTTATGGCAGAACGCAATGCTTCTTTTGGGTCGCTTTGGTAACTGCCAAAGGGTAAATCTACAACGATTAAAGCGCGATCTATTGCACGAACTACCGAGGATGCATGATAAATCATTTGATCTAAAGTAATAGGCAGTGTAGTTTCATGGCCAGCCATAACGTTACTAGCAGAATCCCCAACCAAAATCACGTCAACACCTGCGCTATCCACAATTTTTGCCATAGTGTAATCATATGCTGTTAGCATGGATATTTTTTCGCCAGTTGCTTTCATATCAACAAGTGACTTTACGGTAACGCGCTTATATTCTTTTTTGGCTGTAGACATGTCTTATCAAATTTGTTAGTTCGTAAAAATACTAAATAAAGCAGATACTGTTAAACTTTTCTTTAATGCGCCGTTAGGTTAGTGTATATGGATTATTTTGGTTTAATAGATAAAAATTAGGATGCGTTATATTTTATATTCGTTTGAGTAATTAAAAAATCGAGTGTACTTGAAAATTATTTAATTGAATGATACAGGAAGGTATTTTACTAGTAAGAATGAAATTAAAAATTTAAATAAATATATGAATAGAAGAAAATTATTGGGCTTGATAGGACTGAGCCCTTTGGCATTCTTATCTTCAAAAATGCCTAGTAATGAAAATACATTTATAGTTAATTTAATAAAACGGTTAGAGGCATCCAGAACTTATACTATAGCTGTCTTTAATACAATGCCAGAAAAAGATTTGGAGTATAGTCCAACTGAAGCACAACTGAGTTTTGCACAACACTTTTTGCATGTAGGTTTTACGAATAATGTTTTTATTGGTATACTATTGGACTCTAAAACTTATCCAGATTTTAATAGTGTGATGAAGGCAGATTTTTTAATAGAGCGCCCAGATACAGTGAATTTGTTTCAGCCAGATACTTTTAAATCAAAGGATGCCAAAGCGAATAAGAAAAAGGTGGTTGATTACTTAAACGCAACTTTTGATTACGTAATTGCAGGCATTGGTAAATTGGATGACAACGATTTGAAACGTGGCGCTGATAAAGTAAAACCTTGGTATTTAGAGGGGCATACACATTTAGATCTTATTCTGAGAGCGGAAACCCATACAGCGCACCATAGAGCGCAAGCCATTGGATATTTACGAATGAAAGGGGTGCAACCTCCAGGGTATTCAAAGTATAACACGTTATAAATAGAAAAGAAGTAGTTTAAAACTTATTGTCTCTTGATAATTTTAAAAGACTTTTCTTTTCCGTTTTGATTGGTTTTTAGAATGTAGATACCACCGGATAAATTATATCCATTAATTGGTAATTGATAGTTTTGGTTGTCTTCTGAAATGGTAATATTACCAGAAGTAATAGCGCGCCCCATCATATCGTAGAGTGTAAAGCTAACTGGCTCTGATTGCGATAAGCTCACCACTCTTAGCGATACAGTATTAACAAACGGATTTGGATATACAGAAGCATTATAGCCGTCTTCCTCATCTACAACAGTAAACGGATCGGTTATAGCTATTTTTAACTCACTAAAGCCAAAGCAATCACCACCAAAATTTGATGTTGGTGTAATTAGCACATATCGGGCTCTTACAGCATTAAAATTAGGGCCTTCCATTCCTTGGTAGGTAGATGAACCCGAAGCTTGCTCTAAGTTAAATTCACCTAGATTATCCCAAGTTACACCATCCAAAGAGTAATCAATATTGAATTCGTTCATTCCATAATCCAAATGTTTTGGCTCATTGGAATTCCAAAATTGGGTTTCAGTAAGCACATAGTCATAGCCTAAATCGTACATTATCCAATGCGTTTCGCCATAAGAGGAAATCGGGTTTTGAGATGGTTCACAAGACACCCAACCATCAAACCAATTGGTGCTGTGGCGATCTGGAAAGCATTGTGCTGCCACGACTTGCATGCCAGAAACAAAGAATACTGCTATGTATATGTATAAGTTTTTCATCATAACATTTTCATAAATCCTAAAGGCGGTGTACCGCTACTGGTATCATAAAAATTCGATAGATTTGGTAAGATAGTAGTTAATTCTGAAGCAGAAACCCCAAACCAAAGCGCTAATTCTGCCATGTATAAATCTGCAGCAGTGGTGGGGATAATTACACCACTTCTTAAATCTAAATCACTATTTAGAGCAAGTGTGGGATAATTGCCATAAATATCTTTTCCATTAACGGCTCCACCCATTATAAATGCATTTCCACCCCAAGCATGGTCAGTTCCGTTGCCATTAGAGGTTAATGTCCTTGCAAAGTCTGAAACGCTAAACGTTGTAACATAATCATTCATATTTAGTTCAAACAATAAACTATTAAAATAAAGCAAGGCGTCGTTTACTTCTTTTAGATTGCTCCCGTGATTAATGAGTAATTCATCATGGTTATCAAACCCCCCAATTTCAACAAAGAAAATTTGCCTTGAAAAACCAAGTGAATCTCTAGCGGCTATTGTTTTGGCCACCATTCGTAGTTGTTCTGCGAGATTGTTTTCTTCTGGGAGCGATGTTACAAATTCTTGAACACCATCTATGGCATCTTGAAATGCTAAATTCGCATCGTTTGAGGCCTTTACAACATTTTTATAGGTATTTTTATAAATATCTTGGTAGTCTTTTTCAAGCATAGAGTTTAGTGCTTCAGTCTTCAATTCGTTAAAAAAGCCGTTGCCTCCGTATCCATTTATGCCAACACTACCTGAGTTTTTAATGGTATAAGGTGTTATTTGATCTCCACGTTGAAAAATGTTTGTGCCTCTAAGTGAAATATTCATAGAAATTTCGTCGTTGGAATTCATGGATTGCACCAAATCAGCAATTTTTCCGCCCCAACCAATATTAGAGCGTTCTCCTGGGTTTCCGGTCTGCCATTGTTGTACTTGATCAGAATGCGAAAACAAACCCAAAGGCGTTTTAACCACATTGTTTTTTATATCGCTTTTGGTTGCTGGTTCTATTAAAGTGCCCACATTTGAGAGAAACGCCATATTCCCACTTTCAAACATTTGGCGCATATCAGAAAGTTCAGGATGTAAACCAAACACTCTACCATCGGAGATATTTGGATTTATCTGTAAAATATCGTTCTGAGGAATCGCTAAATTGGAACGTGAGGTGGCATATTCATTATATTCACTATTCCCTTTTGGAATTAACATATTAAACGAATCGTTTCCGCCACTCAACATGAGGCACACTAAAGCTTTGTAATCACCGCCATAAGGGATAATTGCCGAATTATCCATAGCTGCAGCAGCCATAGCTTTTAGGTTGATGAGTGAAGAAAATAAGGTGGTATAACCTAGTGCAGCACAGGAATCACCAATAAATTTTCTTCTGGATATTGTGTTTCTTTTTTTTGTCATCTGTGTTATTTAAGTATGACGTAATCTGGACTTATCATAATAAGATAAATAGCCATTTTAACTCTTAAGTCTGCTTGGGTAACATCGTCACCCCAACCTCTTGTAATGCCTTCAACAGCTTTTACTATAGTTTGTTTAGTGTCGTTGGAAAGTTGACCTCGGGTAAATAGTTTGTCTAGCTGATTCACCAAAACATCGCTGTCTTTAGCATAATATTTTAAACCTTCAAAGTCCAATGTTGTTCCTTCCAATTCTAAGCCCCAGGTTCTTAATACCTCATACCAACGTGGGTTGGTCCAAGCATCAACTTGATTAAGATAATTTATGCTTGTAGCAGAATCGTGTATTTGAAATTCTGGTGCCACCAAATTAGCGTTGGCAAATGCATTATTTGGAACATATTCTGGTAAGAAAAAATTAAATACACTTGGAGCCGATAGTGGCGCTTGCCCTGTGTTTCTGTAAAATGGTTGTGCATTATTCCAATAGCGCCCGTCGTTGTTATTTAAATCAATTTGGCGTACTACGTTAAAATAGCGCATCATGGGCTCTATTAATTTACCACTGTTTGGTGATTCTACCCAACTACAATTCCTTGCTTCTTCATCTAAAAGAATTGCTTTGATTACTGCCTTCATATCGCCTCTAACACCTTTGGTATTGTTGAATGCAGCACTTACTCGCGACACATAAGCGGGCGAGGGGTTAGATTTTACCAACTGTTGGATTAAGCGTTTAGCAATGAAGGGTGCTGTATTTTGATGGTTGAACAAATGGTTTATAGCAGCATCTATATCTTGCATTCCTGATTGTCCGCCAGGAATAGTAAAACCATTCAATAATTGTTTGGATCCTGGTTCGTGCCACTCGTCATACATTATCATCGGTACATCTTTTCTAGCCTGATAATGCCCTAATCCAAACTTTGGAGTTCGATTTGAAAAATCCTCAACAGCTGCAGGCCCTAAGCCTGTGAAAACCTTAGCGAACTCCTTGATATCATCATTGTTATAAGTTGGAATACGGTTGCCTTGTCCGTCTAAAATATAAGTTCCATCTTGGTTTAACTCATAAAGTCCAATGGTGAATAACTGCATGATTTCCCTTGCAAAATTTTCATCGGGATGGATGTTTCTCTCTGGGATACTTTTTGGGTTGTTGTAATGGCTAAGGTAAATACCCATCATAGGGTGCAGTGTAATATCCTTCAATAAATCTTTAAAATTTCCGAAAGCATTATCAATCAACACATCATAATAGTCGGCTAAACCAACACCATAACCTGAAAGGTTGGAATCTCTTGAAATCACCAAAATTTCGCTTAAAGCAAGAGCAATTCGTTGACGTAACAGGTCTTCATTTTTAATATTGCTTTGCCACCATGCATACATAAAGTATTGCCAATTAGGACTATCAAAATCTTCGGCATTGCCACCATTGGAGACATGTATTTGACGTGCTTCTGAAAAAATATCTTGCGTTAATTGCTGCAAAGGTTTTGATGTTATGGCAAATTGATTATCCATCCAGGCTTCAAAAGACATTTTAGAAACCGTTTGTATATACTTTAAATCAGTTCCAAAAGTCGCCTGAGCTAAAAAACGCGAGGTTTCCAATAATCTTCCATCTAAGCCATTACCATTTATTGTATTTATCGCATCGGCACTTTCTCTCCAATCTGTTTTAGTTAGTTGACTGCTAGAGGTTACCGTAATACCTTTACTATGACCTGCACCTAAATAATCTCTATAATCTTGTGCAGAAATACCAATCGTTAAGCATGAGAGCGTGTAGAGTAGATATTTTTTCATAGTTTTTTATTGAATCAGCTATAAATTGTAAGTTTTTTAAGTCTTAATGCATTCAAATATAGGTAAATAACCGATTAATGATTTATTTTTTCGATGAATGGTAAAATAATTATAAACGTTAACTTGTATTTCACAGCTAAGGTTAAACAATTTCTATAATCCTAACATTAAAAGATTTAGTAATTATGAATCAGGTATTTTTATTAGCAATCAGATAAATGTACACCAACGGCTAAACCACCTTCTGATGTTTCTTTGTATTTGGTATTCATATCCTTTGCGGTCTCCCACATCGTATTTACTACTTTATCTAAAGGAACTTTTACATTTTCGGGAGAGGTGTCCAGTGCTAATTCAGCAGCATTTATGGCTTTAATTGCACCCATTGCATTGCGCTCTATACAAGGTATTTGCACCAAGCCGCCAATAGGATCGCAGGTTAAACCCAAATGGTGTTCCATAGCGATTTCGGCTGCCACAAGAACTTGTTCTGGAGTGCCTCCAAGTAATTCGGTTAAAGCCCCTGCAGCCATAGCCGATGATACGCCAATTTCTGCTTGACAACCACCCATAGCTGCACTTATAGTCGCCCCTTTTTTAAAGATACTGCCAATTTCTCCTGCAACCAGTAGAAAGCGTTTAATATCCTCAAAATTGCCATCATGGTTTTCAATCACTAAATAATACATTAAAACTGCTGGGATTACACCCGCACTACCATTGGTAGGTGCCGTTACAACTCTACCTAGCGACGCATTTACCTCATTAACAGCTAAAGCGAAACAGCTTACCCATTTTAAGATTTGACGAAATTTTACTTCCGTATCACGAATGCTGTAAATCCATTCTACTGGTGAACTGTATGGCTTATTGCTTTTTATATTTTGATAGATATCGTAAGCGCGACGCCTTACATTTAAGCCTCCAGGAAGTTTACCTTCGGTGTGGCATCCCAAATACATACATTCTAACATGGTATCCCAAATACGCTGCAGCTCTCTATCAATAACTTCGGAAGATCGAATAGACTTTTCGTTTTCTAAAACAACTTGCGATATAGGTTTATTAAGTTGTTTGCAATAATTTAATAATTCTGTGCCTTTATCGATAGGATAGGGGAACGTACATTTTATTTCAAAATTTCGTTTTGCATTTTTACGCTCTTCTTTTACAACAAATCCTCCGCCTATTGAATAGAATTTTGATGTGGTTTTTTTACCGGATATTACAGATGTGAAACTCATGCCATTTGCATGAAATGGTAAAAATTTTCTATTGAAGATAATATTGGTTTTTGGATTAAAAACCAATTGAATTTCTCCTCCAAAATGTAAAATATGACTTTCTTTAATGGCGTTTACAGTACTTTCTATTTGTTCTACTGGAATGGTTTCTGGATCTTTTCCGCTTAGTCCCAACATAATAGCGTAGTCTGTAGCGTGCCCTTTGCCTGTTAATGACAATGAGCCATAGAGATTAACCGTGATACTTTCTACGTTTTTAAATTTTTGGGAAGCTTTAAGTTCATTTATCCAGCGTTCAGCGGCACGCCATGGGCCTAAAGTATGAGAACTTGAAGGACCAATACCTATTTTTAGCATGTCGAAAACAGAAATACATTCCATAGTTACGCAAACGTTGTAGTTGGGCAAATATATCAAATAGAAGCCTTAAGTTTTTTAAAATAAAAAAGTACTTTCAAATTAATGAAAATACTTTAATACTCTGTGTAAATGTTTCAACCTATATTAGATAAAAATTTACCTTATATTAAATGACTTAATGGTACTAGCATCCATTATTAAATTTAAATCTGAAGTATCTAAACCATCAATATTATCTGCCGGAACAACAACGACTCTAAACGCTTGATTTTGAGTCCAAGTATCATCTAGGGTGTTAAAATCTATTGTCCCATCTAAGAAAAACCTAACATCCTGTTGTGTAAAATCATAATTATAAACTAAAACACCGTCGTTAAAATACTCAGTTTGGGTTAATAGTCTCCAAATAGGCTCACCAGCATCATTATCCCATTCAATGTAAACTAAAGTTACATCAGAAGGCAAAACTTCAAAACCATAAGATTCTACAAACTGGAAATTATTATCCGCATTAAAATTAACTTCAATTTCAAAAGCTGAAGCGACTATAAGACCTCCATCTTCCCCATTAATACCATCAAAACCGTCAAAACCAGGAGGTCCTTGGGGTCCTGTACAAGATGTTAATAATAAAGCGAATACTGCAATAAAAAATAAAATATGTTTCATGATTACTAAGTTTTGTTGTCATAATATCAAATGATATACCAAAGTGATTAATATTTTATTAATGTTTAAAATAAATTTATGACATCATGTCATACTTTTTGTATTGGCATAATGATTGACTATTGTTAATCGATTTATAAAACGAACATTCAACACAATAAAAAACATATTATGAGTAAAATTATTGGAATCGATTTAGGAACAACCAACTCTTGCGTTTCGGTAATGGAGGGTAACGATCCTGTTGTAATCCCAAATGCGGAGGGGAAACGTACCACGCCATCGGTGATTGCATTTGTAGAAGGCGGAGAGATTAAAGTTGGTGATCCTGCAAAACGACAAGCGGTAACAAACCCTACTAAAACGGTTTATTCTATTAAGCGTTTTATGGGGAATAAATATTCTGAATCTAAAAAAGAGGCAGAACGTGTACCTTATAAAGTGGTAAAAGGTGATAACGATACGCCTAGAGTTGATATTGATGGCAGATTATATACGCCACAAGAACTTTCGGCTATGATTCTGCAAAAAATGAAGAAAACCGCTGAAGATTATTTAGGAGCTGATGTTACCAGAGCGGTAATTACAGTGCCTGCTTACTTTAACGATAGTCAGCGTCAAGCAACCAAAGAAGCCGGTGAAATTGCTGGTTTAAAAGTAGAGCGTATTATTAATGAGCCTACTGCTGCGGCATTGGCTTATGGTTTAGATAAAAAAGGACAAGACCAAAAAATTGTGGTGTTTGACTTTGGTGGTGGTACGCACGATGTATCTATCCTTGAATTAGGTGATGGTGTATTTGAAGTATTATCTACTGATGGTGATACACATTTAGGAGGTGACGATGTTGATGAGAAAATAATTAATTGGTTAGCAGACGAGTTTAATGCTGAAGAGAATATGGATTTACGTAAAGACCCAATGTCTTTACAACGTTTAAAAGAGGCTGCTGAAAAGGCTAAGATTGAATTGTCATCGTCTTCTCAAACAGAAATAAACTTACCTTATATTACTGCAACTGCTAGTGGACCAAAGCACTTGGTACGTACGTTAACACGCTCTAAATTCGAGCAATTAATTGATGATTTGGTTAAGCGTACTATTGAGCCATGTGAGTCTGCTTTAAAAGCTGCAGGTTTAAGCAAGAGTGATATTGATGAAGTGATTTTAGTAGGTGGTTCTACACGTATTCCGGCGGTACAGGCTGCTGTAGAGAAATTCTTTGGAAAAGCACCGAGTAAAGGTGTGAACCCAGATGAAGTTGTATCTCTAGGTGCTGGTATTCAAGGAGGGGTATTAACAGGTGATGTGAAGGATGTATTGCTTCTAGATGTAACGCCATTATCTTTGGGTATTGAAACGATGGGTAATGTATTTACAAAACTTATTGAAGCAAATACAACCATTCCTACCAAGAAATCACAAGTGTTTTCAACAGCTGCTGATAACCAGCCTTCTGTAGAAATTCATGTATTGCAAGGTGAAAGGGCCATGGCTGCGGATAACAAAACTATCGGACGTTTTCATTTAGATGGTATTCCACCAGCTAGACGCGGTACACCGCAAATTGAAGTAACGTTTGATATTGATGCTAATGGTATCATTAAAGTATCTGCTGAAGATAAAGCGACTGGTAAGAAACAAGATATTAGAATTGAAGCCTCTTCTGGATTAACTGAAGAAGAAATCCAAAAGATGAAAGCTGATGCTGAAGCCAATGCTGAAGCAGATAAAGCGGCGGCAGAACAAGCTCAGAAATTGAATGAAGCAGATTCTATGATATTCCAAACGGAAAAACAATTAGAGGAGTTTGGTGATAAATTATCTGATGATAAGAAGAAGCCAATCGAAGACGCTTTAGAAGAATTGAAGAAGGCTTATGAAACTAAGGACTTGGCACAAATAGAGCCTGCTTTAGAGAAAATAAACGAAGCGTGGAAAGTGGCGTCTGAAGAAATGTACAAAGCACAAGCTGAAGCACAACAAGCAGGTGGTGCACAACCAGGTCCTGATGCAGGAGCAGGAGAGCAAGCACAATCTGAAGGTAATGATGTTGAGGACGTAGACTTCGAAGAAGTAAAGTAAGTCTGTACCGAGCAAACCCAAGAATCTCTATAAATTAGATTTCGAAAGTTTGAAACATAAAAAAACGCAACTCATAAAGTTGCGTTTTTTTTATTATAAATTTCCTACTTATATAAAATTACCGTTTTCATCTAGTTTAACTAGCTTTTTTTCATTATTATGTATTATGGTGACTTTATACAGTTTTTTGCTACCCTTTATATCAGAATAGTGTACTTGGTAAACTGTTTTTTTGACTACAGATTTTGGATATTTATCATAAACTATTTTCCATATAGCAGTAGGTAATCTCACGTTTTTAAAAGACTCGTAAGATTTAATAAGCTTACCATCTCTATTAAAAAAGGTTTTAATTCTGCCGTTTGAATTTGGATCAGTAAAAACAATCTCATAGACATCTTTTTTTTCTTTAAATGATTCGTGCTCTGTAATATTAAAGTTAGCAACTTTTTGTTCTAGATATTTCACCTTTTTTGATTCTGTAAAAGGTATAATGGCACTGTAATACTTGGCATTAACAGCACTGGTTTTTACTATAGGTTTTGTTTTATAAATGTCAAGTACTTTTAAATCAGCGGATTTGTAATTGAATGCAATTTGAGAATAAACGAGGCTTCCGAACCCAAAAATGAGTAAAATAGTTAATAGTTTTTTCATAATTATAAGATTAAATTAAACGAATAGCTTATTAACTAGAATTGTGTTGGGAGAGAAAATAAGATAACCAAATTTACACATAGAAAACCTAAGAAAATGCTACTCTAGTAGCACATATAGTTTTTTGCCTTATATATGCTTTTTTAATAATTCTAAATTAACGATTCTTATAGTTTTATTATGAATTTCGATAATACCATTATTTTTAAATTTTTGAAGATGTCTGTTTAAAACAGCTCTTGTTGTTCCCATATATTGGGCAATTTCTTTATGAGGTAAACCATCAATTAAACTGCTGTTTATTTCGGCATTTTTAAGTAGAAGTCTTGCTAGTTTGGTAGATGTACAATCTAAGCAAGAGGCGGTAACATAAGTTTCCAGTGCCTTCATTTTAGAAATTAGATAATGCAGAATGCCCGAACTAAACCTAGGATTGTCATCCATCCATTTCTTAAACCTATTTATAGGCGTTTGAATAACGGTAACGTCATCCAGCGTTTCATAGAAAACATTGTATGACGTATAATCAAAAAGATTATATACGTTAAATACATCGTGTTTTGTTAATATAAAAAGAGTTATTTTTCGATCTTTACTCTCATCATAAAAATACACCTTCATTCTCCCTTCAATAATAACATAAAAATAATGTGATATAAGATTAGAGCTTATAAAACAAGTGCGCTTATTAAAAGTTTTTAATGCAGAATCTTTTAACAGGATACTTAACTGTTCATCAGGAAATTCCCTAAAAATTGGATTATTTTGTAGTGAGAGTAAGACGTTTTCCTGAGTTAAGAACATATAAATTAGTGTTTCAAGTTTAATTAAAACTACTAACGTTTAAAGGGAAAACTAGCTATTTAGAATAATACAACCACAAATTACTAATAAAATTTGAATAAAACTATTTTAAATGTTGACATTCAATGCTTGAGAATGTAGGTTAACGTAATTCTGTCATGTTTCTTTTGAGCTATTAAATATTGTAATTGTAAAGAAACAGAGCGTAAAGTAGAATTAGGTTATGTACTACGTTATTAATAGGAGCCCACGATGAATTTGTATTATAAAAAATAATTTGTGCGTTTTCAGTAATTTAAAAAAGGCAACAAAAGTATATCTCAATTGGCCAGTATTTAAAATTAAACTTTCCCTCATATTTTTACAATAAAATAACAAAATGCCATATGTTATTTGTATCTTAAATGCTCAACCAAAAAAATAAGCAACTATGAAAGTAAATGCATATGCGGCTAATGAAGCCGGAGCAAAATTAGAGCAGTACGACTATGAACTTGGAGAAATTGGTAAAGAGCAAGTTGATATAAAAGTGCATTATTGTGGATTGTGTCACAGTGACTTAAGCATGATTAATAATGATTGGGGTATGTCGCAATACCCATTAGTGCCAGGTCATGAAATAGTAGGAGAAGTTCTAAATGTAGGAAGTGAGGTAAAAGGCCTAAAAAAAGGTGATAAAGTTGGTATGGGATGGTATAGCGCGTCTTGTATGCACTGTAATCAATGTATGGGAGGAAAGCAACATCTTTGCGGTGAAGCGGAAGGTACGATTATAGGGCGTCACGGCGGATTTGCAGACAAGGTGCGAGGCCATTGGTCTTGGGCAACTTTATTACCAGATGGTATTGATATGGCTAAAGCTGGACCATTATTTTGTGGCGGAATTACCGTATTTAGCCCAATAGTAATATCAGGCGTTAAACCAACAGATAAGGTTGGGATTATCGGAATAGGTGGACTTGGACACTTGGCTTTAAAATTTTTAAAAGCTTGGGGGTGTGAAGTAACAGCATTTACATCCAGTAAAAATAAAGTTGAAAAACTTAAGGAAATGGGTGCCCACCACGTGGTTAATTCAACAAACAAAAGCGAACTAGAGGCAATAGCTGGTACTCTAGATTTTATCTTGAATACCACAAATGTAAGTTTAGATTGGAACGCATTTTTAACAACCTTGGCGCCACAAGGAAAGCTGCATACTGTTGGTGCAGTTTTAGAACCTATGGAAATACCGGCGTTTAGTATGATTTCAGGAGAAAAATCAGTAGGCGGAAGTCCGTTGGGAAGTATTGCTTTAACGCGTAAAATGTTGGAGTTTTGTGTACGTCATGATATTTATCCAACGGTAGAAGAATTTAAAATGGAAGATGTAAATAGAGCTATTGAGCACTTGCATGACGGCAAAGCTAGATTTAGAGTGGTGTTAAAAGCATAAATTGTATATTTAACTTAACTAGAACGCAACCTATTCATATGGTTGCGTTTTTTTATGCGTAATAAAACCAATATTTTTGAATACTTAAAATTTGTGAATGCAGTTTTCCTCTAAGATAAAATCAAAATATACTCCCAAACGATTAGCCATAAAGCTAAACGCAACTGGCGAGCAATTCGTTTTAAAAGGGCATCCATGGGTATTCTCCAATAGCATCACAAAGATTAATGATAATCCCAAAACGGGTGATTTAGCAATAGTTTTCAGTAAAAATAAAAACAAGGTAATTGGTTTAGGTTTGTATGATGCGAATTCTCCCATCAGAATAAAAATGTTGCATGCAGGAACAGAAAAAGTAGAAATCAATGCAGTGTTTTTTCAAAATAAAGTAAAAGCTGCATTTAAAAAACGACAAACTTTATTGCAAACAAATACGAACAGTTACCGATTAATCTTCGGAGAGAATGATGGTTTTCCAGGATTGATTGCTGACGTTTATGCTCAGGTTCTGGTAGTAAAATTGTATTCAGAAATTTGGTTGCCTTACCTAGAACCAATCATGGAAAGCTTAAAAGACATTTCAAAAGTAAAAACAGTTGTAATACGTTTAAGCAGAAGTTTGGAACAATCGAATGCACATGAATTAATAAACGGAGACGTGGTTTATGGCACTTTAGAAAATGAAGTTGTAGAATTTGTAGAGCATGGTGTAAATTTTTCAGCAAATGTTATAAAAGGGCATAAAACAGGTTATTTTTTAGACCATCGCGCTAATAGAAAGCAAGTAGGCGAGTGGAGTACAGGAAAAACAGTACTCGATGTGTTTAGTTACGCCGGTGGCTTTTCAGTTCATGCGCTGGCTAATGGCGCAAAGACGGTAACAAGTTTGGATATTAGTAAACAAGCTTTAGAAATAGCAGTTCAAAACGGAAGACTAAATGAATACGTGGGAGCTCATAAAACCATAGCAGGTGATGCTTTTGAAGAATTAAAAAAGCTTATTAAGAATAAAACTACTTTTGACGTGGTGGTTATTGACCCACCTAGTTTTGCTAAACAGTCCTCAGAAATAGATTTAGCAAAGAAAAAATATGCACAATTAGCCGATTTGGGAGAACAACTTACTGCTAAAAAAGGACTGTTGGTATTATGTTCGTGTTCTTCGAGAGTCTCGACGCAATCTTTTTATGATATTAATAGCCAAGTGCTATCCTTAAAAAGAAGAACATATAAACTAAAATTAAAAACCCAACACGATATAGATCATCCTGTTGGGTTTCCAGAAGGGGCTTATTTAAAAAGTGGATATTATCAGTTTTTAGACTAGTTGGTATTAAATAAACTCACCTTGTTCGTTAGCTTTCAAATCTAAAATGGTTGTATCGTTTTTAATTTTCACTCTGTATTCTTGTTGTTTAGCATCATCATCACAGTGAAACTTAACAATATATACATCTTCCTGAATGCTATAGTTTGGATATTTTTCTGCAATGGCCTTCAATACAGAATGTGGTAATCGAATATTATTGTATTTTTCAAAGGTTTCAATAATTTTTCCATCCTTGTTAAAAGAAGCTATAATTTTTCCTTGTGGAATCTTAAAGGTTACCTTATAAATGTCATTTTTTGAATCATAAAGGTCAGATAACTCAGAATGATCATATTCCAACAACGCTTGTTCTAATTTTTTAACGTAATTACACGAATTTTCAGAATCACTAGAATTAAAGTAGTCACCATTAATAGAAATAATAGTTTCAGGAAGTTCTACGGTCTGAGCATTTGCAAAAGTAAAGCAGCCTAATACAAAAAGGCTAAATAAAAAAGTTTTCATGATTGAGGTTTTATTGATATAGGCTCAAAATTAACTATGCATGCATAATAAAAAAATGATAAATGTCATGTTATCAGTAATTTATGTGGTTTTATTCAAATGGATTTTATAACTTCTTGATTATCAACTATTATGCGTGCATAATATTTTAGTATATTTGATAAAACTTTTTTTGATGGCTACAGCATTAACAGATTTACTTCAAATTACACATCCTATTATTCAAGCACCTATGTTCTTGGTATCTAACGTTGCCATGGTACAAGCTGCTATGAATAGTGGTATAGCAGGTTGTATTCCGGCCTTAAATTATAGAACTCTTGATGAGTTGCGTGAAGCTTTACGCGAATTAAAAGCTAGTAAACCTAGCGGTGGGTCTTTTGGTTTTAATTTGATTGTTAACAAATCCAATATGAAGTATAAAGGTCAACTAGAAGTGATTTGTGATGAAGGCTGCGATTTTATTATCACTTCTTTAGGAAGTCCTGAAGAAACCATAAATCAAGCACATAAAGTTGGAATAAAAGTTTTTTGTGATGTCACAGATTTGAAATTTGCTAAAAAGGTAGAAGGTTTAGGTGCAGATGCTATTATTGCCGTAAATAATGAAGCAGGAGGTCATCGTGGTAATATGTCTCCAGAAGCCTTGATTAGAGAACTGAGTACAAATTGTAATATCCCTATTATTTCTGCGGGAGGTGTAGGGTGTAAGGCAGATATTGATAAAATGCTCAGTTATGGCGCTGCTGGAGTTTCGGTTGGTAGTCCGTTTATTGCTTCAGAAGAAGCCAATGTTACCGAAGAGTATAAACAAGCCTGTGTGGATTACGGTGCTGTTGATATTGTTATGACAGAACGTATTTCAGGAACACCATGTACCGTAATTAATACGCCTTATGTTCAGAAAATTGGAACAAAATCCACATGGATAGAAAATCTACTTAATAAAAATAAGAAGCTCAAAAAGTGGGTAAAGATGATTCGTTTTTCCATTGGTATGAATGCTACCAAAAATGCTGCTACAAAGGCAACTTACAAAACAGTTTGGGTAGCTGGACCAAGTATTGAACATACTAAGGCAATTTTACCCGTAAAGGATATTATAAAAAAATTAGTGGATTAAAACAATCCTGTAATTTCTCCAACGTCATTTATATCTATGCCTTCTGAGGCAGGATGAGCAGGAAGCCCAGGCATTCGCATAATATCTCCCGTAATGGGAATTAAAAAGCCTGCACCGGAGGCAATCTCTATTTCTCTAACTGTAATTATAAAGTCTTTAGGTCTGCCCAATAGTTTTGGATTGTCTGATAACGATTTTTGTGTTTTAGCAATACAAACAGGTAAATATTCTAATTTTAAGTTTTTAATCTTTCTCAAATGCGCTTTTGCTTTTGAAGTATAATCTACATGTTGCGCACCGTAAATTTCTGTGGAAATAGTTGCTATTTTATCTGTAACGGGCGACTTCCAATCGTACAAAGGTTTAAAATTAGAGGTATTGCTTTTAACTACATCAATCACATGTTGTGCAAGCTCTAGAGCGCCTTCACCGCCTTTGCCCCAAACATTGGCCAATGCGACTTTGATACCTTTCGAATCTGCAAAATCCTTAATCAATTCAATCTCTGCTTCAGTATCTGATGTAAATTGATTAATGGCAATTACAGGTGCAACATTAAATTTTGCAATATTCTCTAAATGCTTTTCTAAATTTGGCATTCCTTTTTCTAAAGCTCCTAAGTTAGGTTCTGTTAATGCTTTCAAATCTGCTCCACCATGGTACTTTAAGGCTCGAATGGTAGTAGTTAAGACCACTGCTTTAGGTTTTAAGCCCGCACTTTGGCATTTAATATCAAAAAACTTTTCAGCACCTAAATCAAATCCAAAACCAGCTTCGGTTACTGTATATTCAGAATGCGACATCCCCATCAATGTTGCAATTACAGTATTAGTGCCTTGTGCAATATTTGCAAAAGGCCCGCCATGAATAATTGCCGGATTTCCTTCTATAGTTTGCACGAGATTTGGCTTAATAGCATCTTTTAAAAGTGCGGTCATTGCACCTTGGGCCTTTAAATCTCTTGCGTATATAGGTTGTTTATCAAAAGTATAGCCAATAAAAATATTACCCAATCGATTTTTTAGGTCTGTTAAGTTTTCAGCCAAACAAAGAATCGCCATAATTTCTGAAGCTGCTGTAATATCAAAACCTGTTTCTCTAGGTACGCCAGAGGTTGTTCCTCCTAAACCTACAATTACACGTCTTAATGCTCTATCATTCAAATCTACCACGCGTTTCCAACTAATGGTTCTGGGGTCTATTTGTAAAGAATTTGTTTTGCTTTGGATATTATTATCAATTATCGCTGCCAATAAGTTATGTGCCTTTTCTATAGCCGAAAAATCACCTGTAAAATGAAGATTGATATCTTCCATAGGTAGTACTTGTGAATACCCACCACCGGTTGCGCCACCTTTTATACCAAATACTGGGCCCAAGGATGGTTCTCTCAACACTACTGTTGTTTTCTTCCCTAATCTATTTAGACCTTCAGATAAGCCAATAGACATCGTTGTTTTACCCTCACCTGCGGGAGTAGGAGAAATGGCAGATACTAATATTAAATTGCTTTGTTCGGTTTTGGCTTTGTCAATGTATGCTAAAGGAAGTTTGGCTTTGTACTTTCCATACATTTCAATATGATCTTTATTGACTCCGAATGTTTCTGCTATTTCTGATATGTGTTTAAGCGTAACGGTTTTGGCAACTTCTAAATCGGTCATAAGTTGGTTTTAAGAAAGAATAATAGCTTTAAATGTATGAAATTAATGGGTAATTAAATTTAATAAATCTTATATGTAAATAGTATAGAAGATAATTTTCGAAGATTATCCATAGATGAACCACTAAAGAATTGATTAACGATTAGTAAAACTTTTTTTAATTACTTTCATAACCTTTTAAGCAAGTGATATCATTGTTTTAAGGTGAATTAAGTTTTAAAAATTGTTAGTTTAAGGCACTTTTATACCTTTCTAAGCAGCGTTCACGAGCCATTTTATGTTCTATAATTGGCTCAGGATAACTGGAATCCTTATAATTTGGCACCCATTTTTTAATATACTTGTGGTCTTTGTCGAACTTATCAATTTGTGTAGTAGGATTAAAAATTCTAAAATATGGGGCAGCATCTACACCACTACCAGCAACCCATTGCCAATTCCCCACATTACTTGCCATTTCATAATCGTGTAGTTTTTCGGCGAAATATGCCTCTCCCCAACGCCAATCGATAAGTAAATGTTTGCATAAAAAACTGCCCACTAGCATTCGTACTCTATTGTGCATAAATCCGGTTTCGTTTAGTTGACGCATACCAGCATCTACCAACGGATACCCTGTTTCTCCTTGACACCAAGCTTTAAATTCATCTTCATTATTACGCCATTCTATCCTATCGTATTTAGATTTAAAACTTTCATCAACCGTATGTGGAAAATGCCATAAAATTTGCATGAAAAACTCACGCCATATTAACTCTTGCCAGAATATTTCATTGTTTTCGGCAATTGCTTTTTTAATCATTTTTCGAATACTAACCGTACCAAAGCGCAAGTGCGGTCCTAATCGAGAAGTAGCATCTTTGGCAGGATAATTTCTTGTGTCTTCATATTCCTGAATAAGCGTTGGCGTAACGGTGTAAGGTTTAATTTTTTGAGAAGACGTTTTAAAACCTATGTCAGACAAACTTAGATTTGGTAACCTTGTATGCTGAACTAAATTATCTAAATAAGAGTTGGTGTAGAAAATCTCTAAATGATGCGATTTAAACTTTTCTTTCCATGTCTTCATGTAAGGTGTATAAACTACATATGGATCGCCATCTGCTTTTACAACTTCATCTTTTTCAAAAATAACTTGGTCCTTATAGGTTTTAAATTCAATATTATTTTTCTTTAAAAACGATTTTATATTTTCATCTCGTTCCTTAGCATAAGGTTCATAATCATGGTTAGTATAAACAGTATTTATCTCATACTCATCAATCAAATCTTTATAAATGTCAATGGGTTTCCCATGGAAAATTGCAATACTACTATTGTGCTCGTCTTGGAGCGTATTCCTCATTTCCTGTAGCGTTTCATGTATAAAAGTTACGCGAGCATCGTCTTCAGGAAGTATATCTAATATTTGTGAATCAAAAATAAAAACAGGTAACACAGGATGGTTGCTCTTGAGTGCTTCATAAAACCCAACATTATCGTCTAGTCTTAAATCACGGCGAAACCAAAATATATTTATAGGTTGTTTCATTGTATCCAGAAATTTTTAATGCTTTGAATCTATCTCAGCATCTCATATTTTTATTAGATTTGAAATCATTTCAGAATAGCAGGTTATACAAGATTAATATTTACCAAACAATTCTTCTAACTTTTCAGTTCTATAATTAAAGATTTCCTCTAGTTTTGGTTTTACTAATATGGGATGAACAAGCTGGCCAAGGAGACCAAAAGGTACCTTATAATCAATAATATCTTCCATTTCCACACCACCATCAATTTCTTTTATAAAATGTTTGTGGTGCCATAGCGCATAGGGCCCAAAACGTTGTTCGTCAACAAAATAATGTTTATTAATAACATGCGTTATTTCTGTAACCCATTTAGTTTTAATACCAAGCACAGGAGTTACAATATACTGAATAATTTGACCAGCAAACATAGGTCTGTCGGCTCCTGATAAAATATTAAAACCCATATAATCTGGCGTAATGGTTTTTAAATTCTTAGGATCAGATAGAAAACCCCAAGCCTCATCAACTGTTATGGGGAGGTTTTGCTTTTTATGAAGTCTATATATTTTCATTTTTAGTTTTTAAGAAGAATGTACGCGTTTAAAGATGTCGCGATACATAACCATATAAAATAGGGAAGTATGAGTAGCGTTTTTATTTTAAGTTGCTTATGATATCGTACTGTAAAAATTGCAACAACGGCTGTTAATAATACAATTGTTGTTAAACCTATTCCTACGAGGTGTAGATTAAAAAAAATATAATTCCAAATAACATTCAGTACAAATTGTATACTAAACAAAATAGTTACAGTTGCGGTATTTAATTTTTTATACAAGTATGCCATGTATATTGAAAAGCATATCATTATTGTTGTCCAAGCAACTCCGAAAACCCATCCAGGTGGTGTCCAAGGTGCTTGGTTAAGATTTATGTACCAACTAGATTGCGGACCATTAGCCATTAGCCAACTGCCAATGGCTAACGCTCCAAAGTTTATTATTAAAAATATAATTATATATTTAAGCAGTTTCATGTTTCATGGCACTTAGCATTTTAGCAATTTCTTGAGCTTCAGCATATTTTTTGTCACTAGCAGACCTATTTATTGATGATAACTGATGCCACTCTTGCATTAATTTTTTAAACTTTTCTTCTAATTTTTCTTTTTTTGATTTTCGTTTTAAAAAACTGAACATAGCAAATTTATTTTAAGTGTTTTACAATTTTTGGACTCAAAGGACTCGTTGATGAAAAGAAATAATCTATCAACTTCCCTTCAGGATTTATTAAATATTTTTGAAAATTCCATTTTACCGAAGAATCTTTAACACCATTGTTCACTTTTTGGGTTAACCATGTGTAAAGCGGATGTTGTCCTTTACCCTTAACATCTACTTTTTCAGTAATTAAAAAATTAACTCCGTAATTTACTTCACAAAAGGTCTCTATTTCCTTTGCATTTCCTGGTTCTTGTCCTCCAAACTGATTACAGGGTACACCAATAACTTGAATCTTATTGCTATATTCCTCATGTAGTTTTTGAAGCGTTTTATATTGAGGCGTAAAACCGCATTTTGAAGCGACATTTACGAAGAGGATGTGTTTTCCTTTAAGTTCTGATAGATCAATAGGCTTGCCGTTAAGTGCATTTATAGATATGCCATATATACTTTCAACATCAAGTGTTTTCGTATCGCTCTTACTTCCTATTGTTGCTATAAATGCTTTTATTGGATTCATATTTATATTTTAAAACTTACAATACCACAATCCATTTCAAAAATTTGACCTGATATAGAAGATGCCTTTTCTGAAAGTAAAAATTCTGCCATATCCGCTACTTCTTGTGGCGATAAGAATTTCTTCAATGGATGTCGTTCCGTTATGTTCTCAATCATTTTGTCATTCCGCAATAATTTCGATGCCAAATCAGTGTCTGTTACAGTAGGAGCAATGGCGTTAATACGTAAGTTAGGGGCCAATTCAGCGCCAAGTGATTTTACTAAACCTTCTACACCTGATTTTGCCACTGCAATACTCGCATGATAAGGCATACCTAATTTTGCAGCAACGGTGCTAAATAAAACAACTGAAGGATTATTACCGTTTTTTAAAATCGGCAAATAGTTTTGAATCACCTTAACGGCACCGAGTACATTGATTTCAAAATCGTTTTTAAAATCTTCAATACTCAACCGAGAAATAGGTTTTAAGTTTATACTTCCAGGACAATAAATAAGTCCGTCAGCATTCTCAATTTCAGGAAGTTCATCTTGAATTACATCGCAACTGTAGTGAGTTAAATTGTCATGCGATTTCTCTGGAGTGGATCTGCTTATGTTTATGACTTTGCAGTAATCCAGCAACTTAGTAACTATAGCGTTACCAATGCCCTTACTTCCACCAACTATTATAATTGTTTTCATGGGTTTCAGGGCATTCTATTATTATGGCCTGCCCTTTAGCCGTTTTTCTATTTTCTGTTTTATTACCGTTAAACGTTTCATTAAATCCATAATCTCAGGATCTTTATCTACTTTGTAGATATCGTTTAAACCCAAAATTAAATTTTTTACTTCTCTAGACGATTCAATACGCTCACTCGTTGTTTTAAAAGTGTGTCTGCGCTTTTCGAACTCTAAAGCTTTGTCGATAATCTCCATAATTTTTAAACCTTACTATATTTTGTAGTTGTCTATTTTTAGACAGTTTTGCAATATAATAAAATATAGAAGATTACCTATTTTTATGGGAATATATTAGGTAAAATTTAATATTACTTCTTACTACACTACAGTAGACGCCCTTTTAAACGTTTTTCTACTTTACGCTTAATAACAGTAAGACGTTTCATGATATCCATAATTTTTTCATCTTTTTTAACCTTGTAGACTTGGTTTAAATCTAAAATTAAAGCTTTTGCTTCTCTAGAAATCTTTACACGATCACTAGTAGATAAAGATCTCATTTTTCTTTGTTCAAATTCTAATGCTCTGTTAATTAAATCCATAATGTTAATTGTTTAAATAATTTTGTAATTCTGCAATTTTTTCTGAAGTATTAAATTGTCCGCCGTAATATGATGTTACGGTAGCAGATGTATCATCTTTAATACCTCTTGAGGATACACATAAATGCTTTGCATCAATAATTACTGCAATATCATCTGTGTCTAGAATTGTCCTTAATTCATTAGCAATTTGGTTCGTTAAACGCTCCTGCACCTGAGGACGTTTGGCATAATATTGCACAATTCTATTTAACTTGGATAGACCTATTACTTTTCCTGAAGAAATGTAAGCAACATGTGCCTTACCAATAATGGGTACGAAGTGATGCTCACAATTGGAATAGAAGGTGATATTTTTTTCTACCAACATTTGATTGTATTGATATTTGTTATCAAACAACGCTACTTTGGGTTTGTTTTCCGGATTTAAACCCGAAAATATTTCGTCGATATACATTTTAGCGACACGTTGTGGTGTGCCTTTTAAGGAATCGTCGGTTAAATCTAGTCCCATCACATCCATAATTTCCTCAAATAAAATAGCGATGCGTTCCTTCTTCTCGGTATCTGTTAGTTTAAAGGCATCAGATTTCATTGGAGTTTCTAGTCCAGTGTAAAGATGATCGTCTCCAATATCTTCAACCGTAAAACCATTTAACTTATGTCCGTTTGTTTTCGTTTTTAATTTTTCTAATTGCATATCTTCTTTTTTTTGTGCTGTCTTAACAGTATTATTAATCAAAGCACGTTAGCGTTTTGAAATTTTATTGTGAGTTATTTGCTTTTGTCTACTACATTTAAAGCGCCCCTTTTCAAAGGTTCTTAATTTTTCATGTTTTGTTGTTCTTCCTTGAACGCGTTTCCTCCACATTTTGAAACTGCTAGGTTTCATCTCGCTTCGCATTAATTCTATAACCTCCTGTTCTTTTAATCCAAATTGAAACTGAATGGCATCAAAAGTTGTGCGGTCTTCCCAAGCCATTTCAATAACCCTGTCAATGTCTTCAACAGTTAAACTCATGCACCTTGGAAATTAAAGCGTTCATCATATTTTATTTTTTCATCCAGCATTTTTTCAAAGAATTTTTTATTTTCTCTAAAGGTTTTTGTGTTTTTAAACTGAATGAATTTACCTTGAGCATGAATACTGGCACCGTTGGTTTTGTACATTACCAATTGGTAATATGGTATGGCCCAAGTGAAATTTTTAAGCCCTTTATTTATGAATATAAGTATGCCAGATTTACGTAATTCAATGTTTGCATAATTGATATCTGAAACGGTATTCATGTATGAACTTAAGTTTGGGCTTACCTCTCCAATAATCATACGTTTAGAACCTACACCTTTCATTTTAAACGATTCTAAAAATGTAAAAGGTCTACCAACCAAATCAATTAGTATTTGTTTGTGTTCTTTATTGAAGTATGTTGTTTCTAGTACCATTTAAACTTCTTATACCTCAAATATACAAAATGTTTAAAATTTTAAATAAAAAGTTAAACAAAAATTAACATTTTACTATTGATAAAATTTATAGTAGTTGTAATGCTTTGTTTTTCAGAAGTTAAGATTTTGATAATCGCTTGTTGCGTGTGTGTTTTCTTAAGATACGCTTACTCTCTTCCAGTACCGTTTTATCCTTTCGTAGTGTCCAAAGTGTATCTCCAGCTTTTTTGCGGGTAGTTTCTAAATCTACTATAGGTTTTGGGTAATCCTTTCCTAAATTAAATCCATAAAATTGCTGCTCCATTTCGGTCATCAAATAGGGCTGATGCGCAAAAGGTGTATCTAATTTTTCAAGTTCAGGCACCCATTTTTTTATAAAAGTGGCATTAGGGTCATGCTCCAAACTATTTTTCACGGGATTATAAATCCGTAGCATATTAATGCCAGTTTCACCTGCTTGCATCTGTAATTGTGGGAAGTGAATGCCAGGTTCGAAATCTAAAAACATTTGAGATAAATGTGTTGTGGCTTCCTGCCAAGGCTGCCAAAGATTGTGTGTAAAAAACGATACTACCAAGGCGCGCATTCTAAAATTAAGATAACCAGTTTCGTTTAAACAACGCATACAAGCATCAACCATTGGGTACCCAGTTTGCCCTGTTTTCCATGCTTGCTGGTAATCTTTAGAAATGCTTTTTTTTAGTTTATGAAACCCTTTGTTCAAGCTAGCTTCTTCCATGGTGTGTTCCATTTCAAACTTTTGAATAAAATGGGTTTGCCAACGTAAACGGGACATAAATGCCTCTAATGCCTTTTTATGTTTTGAAGTTTCTTTGAGATGATAAGCTTGATGATATACTTCTCTTACCGATAAATTTCCCCAAGCGATATAAGGTGAAATTCTGCTGCAACTTGTTCTGGCCAGTTCTGGTTTTGAAATGTGAAGCATATAGTCTCTATGGCGTTCTTCAAAAAAAGTAGATAAATAACGTTTACCAGTGGTACGCCCCCCTTTTTGAAACGGAGTAAACTGTTGCGCATTTAAATTTGGAATTTTAAAAAGTGTTTCTAAATCTTTTATTGCCTCAATAGTTAACAACTGATTGTTCTTTGGTGTAAACTTCAATGGTTCTACAGCATAAAATGCATCGACCAATTCATTCCAATTGTCTCTGTTTTTCAAGCCACGTTGTACGCCGTTGTTGATATTCTCGTGCCATGTTATCAGATTGTTTTTGCAATAGCGCTTAAAGTTTTTATCACGTTCAAACGTTACCAATATGCCCGTTTCTTGATGGGAATAAATCTCTGAAATTGAATAAAGGGTTTGCAATTGGTTGATTGCCGCAATAATATCACATTGTACAGTAAGTATTTTAGAATTGTAAGCTTCTAACTCTTTATTTAAGTCTACAATAGATTCTTTTATAAAATTCCAGTGACGTTCGCTGTAATGCGGATCGTTCATTAAAAGCGGTTCAAAACAATAGAGCAAAAGTGTTGGTTTGTTAGCTTTTAAGGCATTATAAATGGCTTCGTTATCATGCAATCGCAAGTCGCGTTTTAACCAAACTACGGTAATTGGGGGCTTAGTAGTCATCTTGATGTGCAATTATATGTTGGGCTTTATTTTTTATATTTTGTAAGTCTTGTTTATCCATTTTATCCAACAGGCTGTACATCATTCCCATTCTATAATTATTTCCCAATTGTTCTCGTTTTTCATCCAAAAAATTCCAGTATAAACTATTAAACGGACACGCATTATCCTCAACTTTCTTATTCCTATTGTATTGGCAAGCGGTACAATAATTGCTCATTTTATTGATGTATGAACTTGAGGAAACGTAAGGTTTTGTTGCAATTTTTCCACCATCTGCAAACTGACTCATGCCTCTGGTATTGGGGAGTTGTACCCATTCTACGGCATCTACATAAATGCCTAAATACCATGCATCGACCTCATCTGGGTTGGTTTGGGTTAAAAGCGCATAATTTCCTGTAATCATTAAACGTTGAATATGGTGCGCATAACCGTTGTCTAAAGAATTATTTATGGTATGTTTTAGGCAATTCATTTTGGTATTTCCTGTCCAAAAGAAATCAGGTAATTTGTTGTTGTTTTCTAGAACGTTCAAATTTTTATATTCGGGCATAAAGGCCCAATACATGCCACGCATATATTCGCGCCAGCCAATAATTTGGCGCACAAAACCTTCTACTTGCGAAATATCTATACCAACTCCGTGTTTTCGGTAATAGTTCATTACAGTTCTTACAATATCCTTTGGAGAAATTAACTTTAAGTTCATGGCAAAGGATAATCGTGAGTGAAACAAATATTCCTCTTCGGTATGCATAGCATCTTGATAGTCACCAAAATGTATCAATAAATGCTCACAAAAATATTTAAGTTGATCTAAAGCTTGAGAACGGGAAATAGGGTAGGAGAACGTTTTGGTTTCAAACTTGCCAAATGTTTCAATACTGGCTTTTTCAATATCTGAAACTACAGTTTCAACCTTGTTTTTAAATAATTTATAGCTAGGAATTTCAACATCACCTTTCCACTTATTTCTATTACTTTTATCGTAATTCCATTTACCGCCTTCTGGTTGGTCTGCAACCATTAAAATATCATGTTTTTTGCGCATATTCCGGTAAAAGTTCTCCATGAGATATTGCTTTTTCTCTTTAAAGAAATGCTTTAAATCGTCTCTTTCGGTGTAGAAATGTTCTGCAGAAATGGTTTCTGTTTTAATATCTTGATCCTTACAAAACGTTTTGAGTTGCTTGTCTAATCTGTATTCATCAGGGTGTATATATTCAAAACATTCAATAGTGTGTTGCTCTATTAATTTTGATAGGTTCTCAGTTAGGGTTTGTGTATTCTCTTCATCATTAATTTTAAAGTAGATAACATTGTGCCCATCAGACTTTAAATCTTGTGAAAACTGGCGCATCGCAGCAAAAAAGCCAATAACTTTTTGAATATGATGTCTTACATAATCTGTTTCTTGACGCATTTCGAACATACAGTACAGCACATCATCATTGGTGTTTTTAAACCACGAATGTTTTATATTGAGTTGATCGCCTAATATTAATCTCAGAGTTTTCATTTAGAATAGAGTTCTTTGCAACCATAGATTCTGAAACTTACCCGAAGCATCATAGCGTTCCGCCTGTAAATCCACATTAAACTTTCTATCTCTTGGGTCATTACCAACTCCAGAAACATACATCCAATTGCCATAGTTGCTGTGTACATCGTAATCTAATAGCATAGCTTCAAAATACGCAGCGCCAATTCTCCAATCTAATTTTAAATCTTTAGCAAAGAACGACGCTACGTTTTGCCTACCTCTATTGCTCATCCAACCTGTCTCTTTTATTTCAATCATATTAGCATTCACAAATGCTGAACGTGTTTCACCACTAATCCAACTATTTATTAGGGAATCTTCGTTTTTCCATTCATAATCCTTCTTAAGAATGCCTCCAATTTTAAAAATTGTGTTACCGTGTTTAAGTGATATGTATTTGAAATAATCTCTCCATATCAATTCAAAAATCAACCAATATGTAGATTGATTTTTGTAATATTCTTTTTCAAATTGTTTTACTTGCCAATAAATGGTTCGTGCAGAAATACTGCCATTGGCTAACCAAGGAGAAAATTTAGAACTGAAGTCTGTTCCTATTAATCCGTTTCTAGTTTTTTTATAAAATCCTAATTTTTTAGTTTGAAAGAAATAGTTGTTCAAACGATTTAATGCAGCATTTTCGCCGCCTTCAAATGGAAACGCTGAATTTGGATGTGTTTGGAAATCGTCAAACCCTAGCTCCTTAAGCGAAGGGATTTTAGTGTTATTAGAAATGTTTGAAATAGTCTTGAGAGCTTCAGGCGCATTTGTAGCTCTTCTAGAACTGTATTTTTCAACCTTTTTCCTGAAATTGGTAAATACCTGAGGTATCTGGGAAAAAGGTATGTCTATATCTTTAGGATGAAATAAAAACTGATTGTAATATTCGTTAAATGAAATATTATTTGAGCAATTGAATTTTACTAATTCTAAGACTTCAACTTCTTCACTTGTCCATTCATTTTGAAGATAAATGGAAGTTATATTGAATTTTTCGATTAGTTCAGGAATTGTATATTCCGGCTTATCCTGATAAACAAACAGTTCAATATTTAGGTGGTGAAGATTTCTTTTTAAATCTATAATCGTTTCAATTAAAAACTTAGCCCTGAATTTTTCTGTTTTTTTAAATCCGTAAGGTCCAGTTTGATAATGTCTAGGATCAAAACAATACACTGCCACAATATGTTCATGCTGTTTTATAGCAGCATTTAAAACTATATTATCGTTAACCCTTAAATCGTTTCTAAACCAAACTAGTCCTGTACTCTTCTGTTTTTCCGACATCTTTCGCTACAATATTTTACAGTATCCCAATTCTTTTCCCATTTTTTTCTCCATGTGAATGGGCGTTTACAAATCGGACACGTTTTCTGTGGTAAGTGTTGTTTTTTGTGGCTCAACGTTAACAAGTTTATTAATCATACCTGAGAAAATAATTCCGTGAAATGGTAATACGGCGTACCAGTATAATCTGCCCCAAAGACCTCGGGGCCTAAATGTTGCTGTTTGTTTTAATTTGTTGTCTTCAATTTTAAATTCTAACCAAGCTTCTCCCGGTAGGCGCATTTCAGCATAGAGCAATAATTTTTGTTTGGACTTATCTGCAAAAATTACCCGCCAAAAGTCTAAAGCATCACCAGCGTTTAACTCAGAAGGGTTTGTGCGTCCACGTCTTAATCCAATACCGCCAAAAAGCTTATCGATATATCCTCTAATACGCCATAAAATAGTACCATAGTACCAACCATTATTACCGCCTATACGCCAAATTTTATCAATAGTTTCATCTGCATCGACTATGTCACGTTCTTTATAATCTTTAAAACAACCAAACTTGGGTACGTTTACATACTTATGTAATTGATTGCGTAACCTGCCGCTACTTACCATAGAATCTTTCCAACTAGAAACTATACTATTTTGTTCAATTTTTTCAAAGGCTAATTTTACCGCTTCCTTGTATGTAATGGGATCTACCTTTAATAAGGTATTGATGTCACTTGGTTTTCCAATAATTTGAACACCCATGCTATCTACTAATGATGTTGCTAATTTGTAGGACGTTGATGTTACAAAATACAACCAATACGATGATAATTTAGGCGTCATTACAGGAACCGTTAGGATGTAGCGTTTTAAATCACGTACTTCGGCAAATTGCAAGAGCATTTCGCGATAGGTAATAATCTCGGGACCGAATACATCAAACGATTTATTATATACTCGCGTATTTCCTGCAGCTCTCGATAAAAATGCTAAAACATCCCTAACAGCTAAGGGTTGTGTTTTGGTGTTTAACCATTTTGGGGCAATCATAAAGGGGAGCTTCTCCACTAAATCCCTAATAATTTCAAAAGAGGAGCTCCCCGAACCCACAATAATACCAGCTTTAAATATGGTTAGTGCATAGTTTTCTGATTCTAAATGGCTCTCAACATTTTTTCGTGAGCGTAAGTGCTTAGAAAGTTCGTCTTCGTTGGTGATACCACTTAAATAAATGACTTGGTCAGTCTCAGTAGTTTCAATATAAGTTTTAAAATTAATGGCGCAACGCTCTTCAAGAGACTCAAAATCTTTTGAGGAATTAGACATAGAATGTATTAAATAATAAGCTACGTCTATTTTTTTAGGAATATTTTTAAGAGTTTCTGGTTTTAAAAAGTCAGCTTCAATAACAAACACATTATCTTCTTCAGCATAACTTTTATCGGCTCTTGCTCTATCTCGTACAACACAAACAATGGTATGCCCTTGATTTATTAATAGGGGAATGAGGCGTTTGCCTATATAGCCTGTTGCTCCTGTTACGAGAATATTCATGAGTCGTGTTCTAAAATTTTTGGTCTTTGGTATCCAAACCGAGTTCTTGATTCTGGAATAGCGTATCCATCAAGTCCGTTTATCGCAGCTACTTCAGCTTTTGATAAATTTATAAATCCATCTTTTTCAATAAGATAATCATTTACATACAACCCAACAATTTTTCCAATCACTAATATGGTATTATTTGCTTTAATATCATATTCCTCAACATACGCCATCGCCAATTGAATTGGCGTATTTTTTACAAAGGGCGCTTTAAAATTTGGTTTATATTCTGGTTGTAGCCTCGTAACGTCAAATTCCGAAATTTCACGATCGTATTTGGCGGAGGTATGGTGTGCATCACTTAAAATACTGTTGTGGATATGATTGATAGTATATACACCTGTAGCCTTCAAATTTTCATAGGTATTTCTCATAACCGTAGTGGGTCTTAAAAAAAAGCCTAACATTGCTGGACTAGAACCAATATGCGTCACAGAACTGAAAACGGCTACATTCTCAATACCATCTTCTGAAATAGAGCCCAATAAATTGGCAGATTTATAGCCTGAACAGCTATTAATCAAATTGATTTTGTAGATGTGTTGAAGTTGCTGTATGTCCGTTTCACTAAAATATTTCATATTAGGATAATCTCAAATAATTATTGATTTTGATGTTTTCTGCTTTTAAATCGAACATCAAATTATAAAGTCCAAAAAATGTTCTGTTGATGTATATAAAATGCTTTGATCCTCTATTACCATTCATTTTCCTTAAATCCGTATTTTTTGAGTAACGCTCTCCAAGTTCGGCGATTTTCCCAAAAAAGGTCTCATCCGAAAAATTGAAACGCTCCTGATGGAATGGTTGTGTAAACAGACTTAACATTTCGTGGAACATATCCGTAAAAAACTCCAATTCTTCTTTACTATCGTCTTCCCTTAAAATCTCTAGCTGATACAATTTGTTAACAAAGTACTTACGGTTATTAATGTTTTCTGGTAAGGCCAGCTCAAAATAGGGTGTATAAAATTCTAGAGGGATGGATTTCATACACCCGAAATCAAGTGCTATTAATTCTCCTTTTTCAGAAATCAGGAAATTCCCAGGATGTGGATCAGCATGTACTTTTTTCAATTTATGAATTTGGTACATGTAAAAGTCCCAAAGGGCTTGTCCTAATCTATGTGCTTTCTGTTGGTCTTTATTATGAGCCGTAAACTCCGAAAGATGCTCACCTTCCATGTAATCCATGGTGATGATACGTGCAGACGATAATTCTTCATAATATTTTGGAAACTTTAAGTTTGAAATATGCGCGCAAGCTTTTGATATCTCTTTGCTTTGGGCAACTTCTAAAATATAATTGGTTTCCTCAACCAACTTATGTTCTACTTCTTTAAAATACTTATCAGAATCTTTTCCCTTAATATTGAACATGCTCATAGCTATTGGTTTTACCATAGCTAAATCTGAAGCGATACTCTCCGCAACTCCTGGATATTGGATTTTCACAGCAAGTTTTTTCCCATTCTTAGTTGCGATATGCACCTGACCGATGCTAGCAGCGTTAACAGAAGTTGCGTTAAAAGTATCAAATAGTTCATCGGGATGTTTCCCGAAGTATTTTTTAAATGTTTTAATGACGAGTGGTGGCGATAATGGTGGCACCGAAAATTGGGCTAGAGAAAATTTTTCCACATAGGCTTGTGGTAAGATACTTTTTTCCATACTTAACATTTGCGCTACTTTAAGTGCGCTACCTTTAAGTTGTTTTAGCCCGTTGTAAATATCAGCAGCATTGTTTTGGTTTAGACGTTCCTTTGCTGCGTCTTCGGTATTTACGAGTTTATCGCCATAGTATTTTAAATAATTAACGCCTACCTTTGCACCGGTAGACACCAGTTTTGTAGCGCGTTGTATTTTTGAAGTAGGTATGCTATCTATGGTTTTCATTTAATATTAATTCATTTGAAATTTTTCTTTAAATAAGAATTTGCCTAAATCTAAAACACTTTTTAGAGGCGCAATATCTAATACATCAAAAGTGGTATTAACTGATTTTTCTATGAAAATATCTGTCTTTTCGAAAGAAGCAGACGTATCGTCGAGCCAAAACTTCATCGTTAACAATAACTGTAACCATGCTGATTCTTTAAGCGCTTTATCCTGAAATTTTTCAAACTGTTCTTGCTTAATGTCTAACATTTGAATACCCAATTCACTCACATACTGCGTAAAATGTTTCTTTAAACCAGATAACATTTTTAAACCTTTAAGATCCGATTTATACTTATCCAATACATGTTTTACATAACTTCTATTCGCAGTAAGGTTTTCGAAAAAGGTATAGTAGAAACTTAATAGCTTGTTTCTAGCATCAAAAATTTTATAGTCTTCGCTTTTGCTCAAAGCGGTTATTGAATGTGTGAAAAATGCTTCAAAGATGCCTTTCTCAATAGCTTCGAATGAAGCAAAATATTCGTAGAATTTAGCTTCTTCAAAGTTATTAATTTTGGAAAAAGCAAATACCGTCTTAGGGTCTGCATCGTGCTCCAAAACATAATCCATATACCAGGTAATGATGTCGTTCTTATTTACTGATTTTTTCTTCGCCATAATTCTATTATTTATGGTAAAGATACAAAATGTTTAACATATATTAAAAAAAGTTAAACAAAAATAAATATAAAGCTATAAGGTTTGCTTATTGGGTCTTAGCTACATGCTTTGTACGTCTAAATTTGCACTTAAAAACTAATATAAATACTTCAGCATTGAACGTATAATAAAACGGTTTTATCACAATATTAGTTCCCTAATTATTCATCAAATCGGATAAATTATAAACATAAGCCCGTATAGTAACGTTCAAACTAATCATAAGTAAAACACATCATCTTATTTTAAGCTTTTGTTAACAATTACCGATTTTAGATTAGTTAATTTTAAAAAGATTTAAATTAATAACTAGAGAACATGAAAAAATTACTATTATTATTTATGACTTGCGCCACAGTTTATGCTGTACAGGCACAAATTAAAACACCACAACCAAGCCCTAGCGCTAAGTTGGAGCAAAAAGTTGGACTGACGGATATTACCATTGAATATTCTAGACCAGGCGTTAAGGGACGGAAAATATTTGGAGGTTTAGTACCTTATGGTGAGATGTGGAGAACTGGAGCTAACAAAAATACAATTGTTACCTTTAGTACCGAAGCTACAGTAGATGGACAAACTCTTAAGGCAGGATCTTATGCTATTTTCACAAAACCTGGTGAAGAAAACTGGGAGGTGTATTTTTATTCTGATACGGAAAATTGGGGTGTACCACAAAATTGGGATGAAAGCAAGGTTGCGGCCAAAACTACTGTAAAATCTTATCCATTAGATTTTAATGTGGAAACCTATGCTATGGACATTAATAATATTACCAATAGTGGAGGTCACCTAGAGTTTATTTGGGAGAAAACTTATGCCGCTGTACCTTTTACGGTTCCTACTGATAATGCTGTATTAAAGAGTATTAGTGACGTAATGGGAGGGCCAAGTGTTAACGATTATTTCTCTGCTGCGCAGTATTACATGCAGGAAAATAAGGATATCCAAAAGGCCAAGAAATGGATTGATACAGCTATTGACATGACAAAAGATAACCCTCGTTTTTGGATGTTGCGTTTACAATCCCTTGTTCATGCTAAGGCTGGCGAGACTAAAAGTGCTATTGCAGCTGCAAAACAGTCTTTAGAGCTTGCAGAAAAGGCTGGCAACAAAGGGTATGTAAAAATGAATCAGGATTCATTAAAAGAGTGGGGCGCTATGTAATACTTTGGCCTCTTAGAATTTTAGATTACTATATAATTTAAAAGAGCGCAGCTAGTTGTAGTTGCGCTCTTTTATTTTGGGCGTTACCCTGCGGGTTGCACTTTCCACTAAAAGTTTTGACTCGATGCATGCCTCGCCAAAAGCTACCGCTGTAATCGCTAACGCGAGTGTTTGCTTAAGACGTTTCTAAACAATTTTAATACTCTAAGTTAATTAGTGAACGAACGTGGTCTAAAGTTTTGATTAATTGTTCGCTAAAGGCAAACGTCATTACATTACTTTCAGTTTTTTCTTGCCTTAGAAGTTCATTAAAATGGATAGCTTCATAATTATACCCAATGGTATTGTAACCAAAATCTAAAGTTTCAGGCGTACCGTTTTTTGGAATTAAAGTTACCGTTGTAGGCATGTGGAACATACTATTTATTTTAATAGTACCACGCTCGCAATAGAATATGGCTTCAGTTCCTGTATCTTCAACTAACGTACTTTTCAAATACGCTTTTGCATTATTGTCATATTCAAAAAGCATATCACAAGAGGAATCAGCACCATTTTTAAAATAACCGGCTTTGGCTTCTATGTTTTTTGGCATACCAAGAGTAGATATGGCTGCAAAAATAGGGTAGATGCCTATATCCAATAAACTACCGCCACCAAGCGATTTATTAAATAATCGGGACGAATTATCAAATGCACGGTAAAACCCAAAGTCTGCTTCTAATTTTATAACATCTCCAAATATTTTATCTTCTAAAGCCTTTAAAACATATTGATAGTGCGGTAAAAAATACGTCCACAATGCTTCCATGAGCAGTACATTGTTTGCTTTAGCTGTTGCAATCATTTTTGATACCTCATTATAATTCATAGCAAAAGGTTTTTCGCATAAAACAGCAATACCTTGTTTTAAACAAAGCAACGTGTTTTCCATGTGAAGTGCATGAGGCGTAGCAATATATACAGCATCAATATTTTTATCTTTAGCTAGGGCTTCATAACTATCGAAAGCGGTTACGGCCAAATACTTATCAGCAAATGCATGGGCTTTATCTTGGTTTCTTGAAGCTACTGCATATAATTTTGCACCTTCAATTGTTAATAAATCAGTTGCAAATTTATGTGCAATATTACCAAGGCCTATAATGCCCCAGTTAATGGTTTTAGATATTTGTGTATTGTTCATTTTTAGATAACCCTTGTATTAAACATGCTATAAAAATAACAATAATACAACCAACAAAATTCAACCATAAAAATGGAAGGTTAATATACTCGTATTCATTCAAGAAATACAATGCGATTACAAGAATTTGTGTAATTAACGCTGCAATAAAAACCGCATTACCTTTTACGAATTTAAAGAAAAACGCTAGTAGAAATATGCCTAAAACATTACCGTAAAAAATAGATCCTATGATGTTTACAAGTTGTATTAAGTTTTCTGCAAGATTAGCTACACAAGCAACCCCGATGGCAATAATTCCCCAAAGAAACGTAAACCATTTTGAGGCTTTTACCATTTCCTCTTCTGTTTTTTCAGAAACATTTCTTTTATATAAATCCATGGTCGTGGTAGAACCCAAAGCATTGAGTTCACTGGCAGTACTAGACATAGCTGCACTTAAGATAACGGCTAGCAACAATCCTATAAGTCCACGTGGGAGATTATTCAAAATAAAATGAATAAATACGTAATCTTTATCGTTGGTCTCTATTTTAAGGTCTTTATCTTTCGCAGCTTTTTCAATAAGCACTTTAGCTTCATTTTTAACGTTTTCGTTAAGCTGATTTAAATGTTCAATATTAAGGGCTACAAGTTTTGAATTTTCATGATTTCCTAGAGCTTTTACTACCCTTTGTTTATCGTTATGAATAATGTCCCACTCATTTTGTAAAGCCTTATAGGCATCGGCATATTCCGAATTTAGAACTACTTCCGTAGCATTAGGGTTAAAGTTTATTGGTGCTTTATTAAATTGGTAGAACACGAATACCATAACACCTACTAGGAGAATAAAAAATTGCATTGGCACTTTTAAAAGTCCATTAAAAATTAATCCTAGTTGCATTTCTTTTACAGATTTACCTGAAAGATAACGTTGTACCTGGCTTTGGTCTGTTCCGAAATAGGACAACATTAAAAACGTACCGCCAATAATACCACTCCAAAATGTATAACGGTTATTTAAACTAAACGAAAAATCAAGAACTTCCATTTTGCCACTTGCACCTGCAATTTCCAAGGCTTTAGTAAAACTTATATCTTGTGGTAACTTATTTACTATGATAAGAAATGCCACGAGCATTCCAATAAAAATTACTACCATTTGATGCTTTTGTGTCACATTTACCGCTCTTGTACCACCAGAAACAGTATAGATAATTACTAAGAATCCGATAACAATATTTAGAGTGAGTAAGTCCCAACCTAAAACAACTGATAAAATGATAGCAGGCGCAAAAATGGTAATACCTGCCGCTAAGCCACGTTGAATTAAAAATAAAATAGCGGCCAGAGTTCTTGTTTTTAAATCGAATCTATTCTCTAAAAACTCATAGGCAGTATATACCTTTAAGCGATGGTATAGCGGTATAAAAACCATACAAATGACAATCATCGCTATGGGCAATCCAAAATAAAACTGAACGAAACCCATGCCATCATTATAAGCTTGACCCGGCGTAGAAAGAAAAGTAATTGCACTGGCCTGAGTTGCCATAACAGACAAACCAATTGTCCACCATTTTGAGGTGTTGCCACCACGTAAGTAGTCCTTTACATTTTTACTTCCACGAGTTTGCAATGTGCCGTAAGTAACAATTGCAATTAGCGTTACGGCAAGTACAGCCCAATCTACCCAATTCAACTGCATATCTTAAAAGGCTTTTGTTATAATATAAAAGATAACGAAATACAACGCATTTGCTACCAAAACGATAGTGTACAATGTAATCCATTTTTGCTTTGGTGCTTCCTTCATTTGGTTTAATCTTCTAATTTTAGTGATGCTTTTATCTCATCTTTACCAAGCGAAAGCATATTGGCGAATAAGCGGTATGCTCCAGAAACACCAGCAGGAAATTCCCTAAAAAAGCTTAGACCTGTGTAGATATAATGCCCTTTGCCATGTTTGGCAATCAATAAACTTCCATTTTTGGGAGTTTCACCTTTATCGTTCATCGATAGGATAGGGGTAAACTCATTACTCCAATTATTTGCAAAGTACAAACCACGCTCCTGTGTCCAACCTTCAAAATCTTTTTGTGTGATTTTGTTTGGGAAATTCAATACTTCGTGACCTGGATCTAGAAAACGTACCTCTGCATTTTCGTCAGTAACCCGATCATGCGATAATGTAATATCATAAGGTGCGATATTCTCTAATAATAAGCCATATGATTTGCTATACTGCACAATCATGTTACCTCCATTTGCAACGAAATCGAAGAGTTGTTGTTGCTTAAACTGTATATTTTCTAACGTATTATATGCTCTAATACCAACAACTATAGCATCGAATCTGCTCAAAGTTTCAGGGTTAATTTCCTCAGGCGAAATTACGCGAACATTATAACCTATTTGTTGTAAACTTTCAGGAACAACATCACCAGCGCCTTGAATGTATCCTATATTTTCACCACGTTTTTCAATGTTTAAGCGCACAACTTTGCTCTCACTTGGAAGTAAGACTGTTTGAAATGGAATATGCTCGTAGTCAATTGCAATCAATTCTCTGGAATAATCCTTATCTCCAATATGCACTATAGGTCCAATTAATCCTTCGCTTTGGTTGGCAGGAGGGAATACCGTAAAAACTAAAGTTTGTTCTTCGCCCTTATGGGCAATAGATACTTTTTGTTTTTTGGGATATATGTTCCAGTTTTCGGGATGGCTAACTTCGACATCGCCATCTATATTATCCCGACCAGCTTTCACAATAACAGTAATATCTTGTTGGTGGTTGTTTTCAAAAATGATAACCTTCTCTTTGATTTTTGCTGATGTTTCAGGAATAATTTCAAACGGACGATACAACTCGCCTTTATCGGGTTTGGAAAATCTTTGAATTACAGGTTTAGTAAATGTCAAAGGCGTATTTTCAATTAAAAGATTGAAACTTATAGAATAAAACCTTGGGGTTTCAGGTTTTCCAATTAACGATTGGTCTTCTACTTGATACATCCCCAATGTCCCTTTTTTATCTAGCCAATAGGGTGTTGTTGGAGTAGCGTTTTCATGTATTTTTAAAACTTCCTTAAAAGTGAAACGAGTATTGTTTTCAAGATTAATATTTTTTGAAATGGGTTTTTCATTAATATTACCGATACTTACTAAGGTTATTGGCAATGCACTTCTATTTAGAACTTCAAGGCTTACATCAACCATATCGCCTGCAGTGGCCCAATTAGTGTTTGCTGATGCTTCTAAATACAAACCAGCGCACATTTCGATTATCGCTTTTAATTCTTTAGTTTTTTGAGTTTTCCAGTGCTCGTTTTCAATATTTTGTAGCAATCTATATGCGTTTAATAAATCTGAAACATGAACAGATGGATTTTTAAAATTGAAGTTATTCTCAACTGCTACTAAAATATCTCCAATGGCTTTTCCTCCTTTAATACGATTCCATGAGGTATCTATACCGGCAAAAATTTCTGTTGCCCCATTACCGTCAAGTGGCTCCCCTTTTAAAAACTCTATATACTCGTCTTGAGTGCCACGTGTGGATATGCGACCAAAACCTTGGCACAAGTGCTGACTACTTGCTAAAGACGCAAGCTCATTATTGCTCATACCTTTTAACGGGTAGTAAGTGCCAATATCTAAACGTACCATATTGGATTTATCTACTTGGTCAAACGCTTCCCTGCTACCATAGCGCCACCAACTTGTATTATAAAATAATCGTTTAGGTTGCCAAACACTCGCTTGTTCCAAGTGTTCCGTATATTGGGTTTTATCATTCGCAATATCAAAAGCTTCTAGACTTAACATAGCCGATGTTGTATGGTGTCCATGTGTTTTTCCAGCTCTTCTGTGGTCAAACCTATTTATAATGATGTCTGGTTTAAACTGTCTTATTGCCAAAACCACATCGCTCAACACTTGATCTTTATCCCAAATTTCTAGGGTTTCGTCCGGGTGTTTAGAGTAGCCAAAATCGTTTGCTCTCGTGAATAATTGTTCACCACCATCTATTCGTCTGGCTGCTAAAAGTTCTTGGGTTCTAATTACACCTAGTAATTCCCTAATTTCGGGGCCAATAAGGTTTTGACCTCCATCCCCACGTGTTAACGATAAATAAGCTGTACGCGCCTTTACTTGGTTGGACATGTATGAAATTAGGCGTGTGTTTTCATCATCAGGATGTGCAGCTACATACAATACCGAGCCTAAAAAATTAAGTTTTTGAATGGATTCATATATTTCAGAAGACGATGGTGTTTTGGGCTTTTGGGCTTTAAGGACTGATAGCGAAAATACTGCTATTAAGGCGTAAAGTATATGTTTTTGCATAATTATCGGTTAGATATCTGCCAAATATAAATAAAGAAACCAGCGGGTGCACTGGTTTTAAATTTTATTTAACGTGTTGAACAAATGCTACGTCATTACTAGAAAGAACGCAGAAGTAGTCTTAGCGAACTTAAGGACTAATTCTAGATAACCACGTTTTATTTGCAATATCAAGATATTATATCTGTTTCATGTTTTTTTGTTCAGCTTTTTTCTCTGGTTCTGGCGGAATAATCATACCTCGATTGCCATTAAAGAATAAACGCTGAATAGAATCCATACGTCTCATCATTTGTTCGATGTGTTGATTATGATTCATGAATCCTTTTTGAAAGAAATTGTCTGGATAAAACCCTCCTCCAGATATGGAATCTCTTCCGAAGAAATCATCAAAAAATGAATCTTCAAAAAAGGAATGGTTATTAAAATGTTGTTGAAATTGAAGTTTTAGGCTATCGCTTAGTTTTCCGTTTGAAGAATAACTGTAAGAATAAATTGAATCGTAACGTTTTAAGTTCCCAAATTCATCATATTCCTTGTTTACGGTAATGTTCTCGTCGGGTTTAATAGTGTTTTCTTCAGGTTTTTGAGCTTTGTTTTGTCCTGAACAATTGAAAAATAACAGACAAAACAAAGGCAGTAGTTGCAATGTTTTCATCTTAATTTATTTTAGAATTATAGTTAAAACATTTATAGTTTTTCAAAAAATATGCCAGTCAAATTTTATGAAGATTAAGGGTTTGCAAATGTCAAATTGACAGTAAAGAATCTATACTTGATCTTCGATTTTAGATATAAAAAATATAATTGTCATACCGTTAGTAATTGATAAAATATTATTGGTTTTTTTGGTTAAAATAAAAAAGCAGCAACCAAAATATGATTACTGCTATTTTTTATTTAGAGGTTGTTATTCTAGTTAGGAATTCAACATCACAGGCATCACCAACATGGTTATTTGCTCGCCATCATCCAACCCATCTACTGGGGTTAAAATGCCCGCACGATTTGGCATACTCATTTCCAACTGTACATCGTCTGAACTTAAATTATTCAGCATTTCAGTTAAAAAACGGGAGTTAAAGCCAATTTGCATATCATCGCCTTGGTAATCACAAGTTAAACGCTCTTCTGCCTTATTGCTATAATCTACATCCTCGGCAGAAATATTTAATTCGGCACCAGCTATTTTTAAGCGAATTTGGTGCGTTGTCTTATTAGAGAAAATACTAACACGACGCACAGAATTTAAAAACTGTGTTCTGTCAATTGACAACTTATTTGGATTTTCCTTTGGAATTACTGCTTCATAATTCGGATATTTCCCATCAATTAAACGACAGATTAATTCAGAATTTTCAAATGTGAATTTCGCATTAGAGTCGTTGTATTCAATGGTTACTTCATCTTCACTACCAGCCAAAATACCCTTTAATAAATTTAAAGGTTTTTTAGGCATAATAAATTCAGCCACCTGACTTGCGTTTACATCCTCTCTGGTGTATTTAACTAATTTATGTGCATCTGTAGCTACAAAAGTTAAGCCCTCTGTAGAGAACTGAAAAAATACACCACTCATAACAGGCCGTAAATCGTCGTTTCCTGCGGCAAAAATAGTTTTACTAATGGCTGTTGCTAATATATCGCCTAAAACCACGGTTTTGCTTGGGTCTTCTAAAGCCACAGCCCTTGGAAATTCTTCACCACTCGCATAAGCCAACGCATATTTACCGTGGTTAGAACTAATTTCTACAGTATTATTGTCTTCAACAACAAAGGTTAAAGGCTGCTCAGGGAATGTTTTTAGCGTATCAAGTAATAACCTTGCAGGAATGGCAACGCTACCTTCACTGTCACTTTCAACGTCCATAGCAGAAGACATAGTGGTTTCTAAATCGCTTGCAGAAACGGTAAGCTTTGTGTGGTCTAATTCAAACAGAAAGTTATCTAAAATAGGTAGGGTATTAGAGCTATTGATAACTCCACCCAAAACCTGTAATTGTTTTAAAAGATAAGTACTTGATACAATAAATTTCATTCGTAAATTTTTATTTAAAAGGTCTGTTGTAATGTATTTGCTTATGAGATTCTATTATTTTTAAAACTCCTAAAAGCAAATCCTGTCACGTTTAGTTTTGTAAAATCTATACCTACAAATATATTTCAAACCTGCGTTTTATCGAAACAAACTTATTAACAGTTACGCTGCGTATTTTTTCTTTCTAAGGTAGTTAAATACAAAACCGAAAATACCTAGTAAAACTATTGGTACTCCAATGTTTAGAAGTTGCCAACTGGTTTTTTCTTTGGCAATTTTTTCTTGATTTAAAAAGGCAACATCTATTTCTTTGGTACGAATGTTTATAAGTCCGTTATCGTCCAACAAATAATTGACTGCGTTTATCAAAAACTCTTTATTACCATACAATTTCCCGGTCCATCTATCAAAACCCAATTCTTGCGATTTGTTACGCACTACATCATTTTTAATCACATCGCCATCAGCAATTACAACCATTTTACTTTGTTTGCTTTTTTCTTTGGTGTTGGGTAGAGTAAAAGGTTTGATTCGATTTGCGAAAGCCGACTTAAACTCACCTTCCAACAAAACGGCAAGTATTTGTGTTTCATTTTTAAAGTCTTTCGGATCAATAGGTTTAGTCACTAAATCTAAGCTAATCTCTCTTGGTGTACCTTCTAATCTAGATATTGGTGCAGTTTCTAAAAGGATGGTTTTTTTAACGTTGTTTTTAAGGGTATCAATATGGTTTGAAAAATCAAAACGCACCAAATTCAAGTTATTGGTAATGGGGTGCTTTCCATTAGAGGTGGCTAATGGTGAATATGGCCAGTTTAAGTGCTGGTATTGGGCATCGCTACCATCTCCAATAGCTAACGTGATAGGTGCGGAGTAGGGCGTAGCTACCATTACTGGATTAATACGCAAACCGTAATTAAAGAAAAAATCCGTTAGGTTTAAATCCCTGCTTATGGCATAATTTTTACCAGCGTCGTTATACAAACTGTCTTTCTCCATAGCTACTGCATCTAAAAGCCATAAGCTTTTACCTCCTTGCATGGTGTACTGGTCTAAGACAAACTTTTCGTTTTCGGTAAAGGCCTCTGTAGGTTTTGCAGAAATTACTAAGTCGTAATTATTTAAATCTTTTAATGTGTTTTGTGGGTTGCTAGCGACACTATCTAGCGTGAATGGAGCTATAAAGTAATATTCTCCAAGTGTTTTAGCAATATCCGCAATGTATTTATCTTCCAATTGCGCATTGCCTTTTAGAACTGCTATTTTCTTTGATTTTGGTGTTACTAACTTTTTAAAACCGTCCGCAAAGGCATATTCCAGGTGTTGTACAGAGTTGCTCACCAATTCTTGTTGAGAAGCGCCAATTTTAGTTTTAATTAATGGAATAATTACGGTTTGCTCGTTATAACTGGCCAATGCCCATGGAAATATAACTTCCTGAGTGGCTTTACCGTTTTCTTTAACTTCCAGTTGCATTGGTGTTAAACCACGTTGGGTTAATACTTGTATGGTTTGTTCTCGAGATGCTTCATTTTCCAAAGGGTTAATAAAATCGAAAATAATATTCTTATTCTCATTTGAGAATTCTTCTAGTAACTGTCGCGTCTCTGTTTGAAGGCGTCTAAATTCAGAAGGGAAATCTTCGCCCTTTAAAAATATATCGACTACTAAAGGTGAATTGGCTTTGTTCACGATATCTTTAGCAGATGCGCTTAAGGTGTAACGCTGGTCTTTAGTTACATCAATACGCTTGTACATATAATGTGAAGCTATATTTAGAATGAATATACCCACTAGAATGCCGGCAACTTTAGTCAGATCTTTCCGTTGAAGTTTTCCAGTTTTTATACCAAGTTTCGTCAACAGGATAAAAAATGTAATAACACTTAAAAAGTAAATAATATCTCTGGTATCAATAACACCACGGCTGATGCTTTTGTAGTGGTAATTCATACCTATTTGTTCTACAATAGCACTTGAGGTAAACTCTGTAATACCTTCAAAACCAATATAAAAGAAAAAACATATAAATACAGAGATGATAAAAGCTACAATTTGGTTATTGGATAGTGTAGAACAAAATATACCAATTGCCGTATAAGCCCCTGCCAAAAAAATCAGTCCTAAATAAGAGCCCAAAACACTACCTAAATCTATATTTCCAGCGGGGTTTCCTAATTGATAAACGGTGTAAACGTAAAGTAATGTTGGCAATAACGCCATTAAAATTAGTACATATGCACCAAAATATTTACCAAAAACAATATTGAGATGAGACATGGGTTTTGTAAGCAATAGCTCTAGTGTACCTTGTTTTTTTTCATCAGAAAAGCTGCGCATGGTAATAGCGGGAACTAGGAATAATAAAATCCACGGCGCTAACAAAAAGAAGGCAGATAAATCGGCAAAACCGTAATCTAGAATATTAAACTCACCTTTAAACACCCATAAAAACAATCCGTTAAGCACCAAAAAAATAGCAATAACTAAATAACCAATTGGTGATGCAAAAAATGTATTGATTTCTTTTTTAAGTATTGCTAGCATTTAATTTTGGTTACTGGTTACTGGTTACTGGTTACTGGTTACTGGTTACTGGTTATTCAAAAATCGTTAATTGTTAATCGTAAATCATCAATCTAAAGACGCCAACTTCTCAACGCTCCACGCCTCAGGTTTTGCATTAAAAAGTACCTTGGTTTTGCTCCATACGCTTTTAAACAGGTCTGAATGGCGATAGTTTTCCAAATCTGCCTCAGACTTCCAATAGCTATACGTAAAAAAAATATCTGGGTTATCTTTATCTCTATACAATTCTAAAAACTCACAACCAGTAAAACCTCTAATTCGTGTTTTACTATCTTCAAAAATACTTAGGAATTGTTCAATATGGGTAGCTTCAAAACTCATTTTTACAATACGTACCAGCATAATTGTTTTTTTTAGAACGTGTCTTGGTTTTGTGGTACAACAGGAACTGTTATAAAGTCTATACCAATAGTATCTCTAACACCAAGCCCCATTAGGGTAGCGGCACTACCGTGTTTTTTCGAGTCGCTTTTGTACATGGCGATTTCCAAAAACCCGCCAGAATTAAAAACAACTAACCCCTTACCTTCGTCTTGACGTTTTTCTTTTGGAATATCAAAATTCACTACATCACTATACTTACCATAAATGGTTTTAAATTTATACTGTCTCGCCGTTATTTCAAATTTCCGACCTTTTTGAATCGTTTCAAAAAAGTGTTTACGCACATTGGTTACTACATTTCCGTAATTATCAATATAAATTACCCTGCCAATTATTTTTGTTTTATCATCATTTACGTAAGGTTTTAAATTATTGATAGGTTTAATGGTATCAATAGGTTTTCCAATCACCTCCAAAGTGCCACCGCGAGCAATGTGGCAGGCTACTTTTACAAAAACATCAAGCACGGGAAAACTGGTTTGTATTTTATCGTGGATGTTTATTTCTACTATTTTTTCAGGAGCTATTTCAGAACAAATCATGCTCATAATACCATTATTAGCGCAAATAAAATAGTGGTCGTCTAGTTTCATGGCAATATGCTTGTTCTCCACATTCAACTCAGAATCTATACCTATAATATGAATTGTGCCTTTAGGAAAACTGCTGTAAGCATTTTGTATAACGTAAGCAGCCTCGGGGATATTAAATGGCGATACCTGATGGGAGATATCAACAATATTCACATCAGGAAGTTCACTATAAATAGCGCCTTTTGTTGCGCCAGTAAAGTGATCTTTCTCACCAAAATCGGTTGTTAATGTAATGATTGCCATGGGCAAAATTGTTGATATGTTTTTAAGGTTAACTCCTCTAAAATTATGTATTTTTGATTTGAGAGAAATATAGACACAAATCTAATAAATCATTTCATCTTAAGCCATAGATATTGCTGTTAATGTTCCTCATCTAAAACCTATATTAAATAAACGCTTTTGAACGAAATTATTATTGAACTTGAAGAGATTACTCCAAAAGAGTTTTTTGGAGCCCACAATACCAACATAGAACTTCTAAAAAAGTACTTTCCAAAATTAAAAATTGTAGCACGCGGAAATAAAATTAAAGCTTTTGGCGATGAAGATTTGCTAGAAGAATTTGATAGACGCATAACTATGCTATTAAAACATTTTGCCAAGTATAATAAACTGGATGAAAACGTTATTGAGCGTGTTTTAACAAGCCAAAGTAGCGAAGATTACACTACATCAAAACAAAGTGGCGAAGCCATCGTGCACGGTGTTGGGGGAAGAATTATAAAAGCACAAACCGCAAACCAACGAAAGTTGGTAGAAAGTATGCGTACAAATGATATGGTTTTTGCCATAGGTCCTGCAGGAACTGGTAAAACCTATACAGGTGTAGCTCTAGCAGTACAAGCCTTAAAAAATAAGGCGGTAAAGCGAATTATTTTAACCCGCCCTGCAGTAGAAGCTGGTGAAAACCTAGGCTTTCTACCAGGTGATTTACAGGAAAAGTTAGATCCGTATATGCAACCCTTGTATGATGCTTTGCGTGATATGATTGCTCCCGAAAAATTGGCAAATTATATAGAAAAAGGTACCATTCAAATAGCTCCGTTGGCATTTATGCGCGGTAGAACCCTAGACAATGCATTTGTAATTTTAGATGAAGCGCAAAATACCACGCACGCACAAATGAAAATGTTTTTAACCCGTATGGGCAAAAATGCAAAGTTTTTATTAACTGGCGATCCTGGGCAGATAGATTTACCGCGCCGTACAATTTCGGGGTTAAAGGAGGCATTGTTAATTTTAAAAAACGTAGAAGGTGTAGGTATTATATTTTTAGATGATAAAGACGTGATACGTCACAAACTCGTTAAAAAAGTAATTGAAGCATATAAAAGTATAGAAAATAGGGATTAATTTTTTGTAGCTATTTCCCGCTTTCGGCAGTCGCTCTCTGCGAGGAGCTCCAACAAATGCCTCAATCGGGGCTATGGGTTTAGGCACGACATTAAAATTCTAAAATAAAAATATAAGAGCTAGAAATCATTGGCTATTAGCTAAAAATAAAATATAATGAGTAATACGATAATTGATACCAATTTCAATTTCCCAGGACAAAAAAGCGTCTATAAAGGAAAAGTAAGAGAAGTTTACAATATTAATAACGAACAATTGGTAATGATTGCTACAGACCGCTTATCGGCTTTCGATGTGGTAATGCCAAAGGGAATTCCATATAAAGGTCAAATTTTAAATCAAATAGCCACAAAAATGATGGCAGCAACTGAAGATTTGGTGCCCAATTGGTTAACCGCAACGCCAGACCCCAACGTAGCCGTAGGCCATTTATGTGAGCCTTTTAAAGTTGAAATGGTAATACGTGGCTATATGAGTGGGCATGCTGCACGCGAATATAAAGCAGGTAAACGTATGTTATGTGGTGTGCCAATGCCTGAGGGCATGAAAGAAAATGATGCGTTTCCAGAGCCAATAATTACCCCAGCAACTAAAGCAGAAATGGGTAATCACGATGAAGATATTTCGAGAGTGGATATTTTAAAGCGCGGTATTGTTTCAGAGGAAGATTATTTGGTTTTAGAAGACTACACCCGTAAACTATTCCAACGTGGATCAGAAATTGCGGCATCTAGAGGTCTCATTTTAGTGGATACCAAATACGAGTTTGGAAAAACCAAAGATGGCAACATCGTATTAATTGATGAAATTCACACACCAGACTCCTCGCGTTATTTTTATGCAGAAGGTTATGAAAAACGCCAAGAAAAGGGTGAACCACAAAAGCAGCTTTCTAAAGAATTTGTGCGCCAATGGCTGATTTCTAATAATTTTCAAGGTTTGGAAGGGCAAACCGTGCCATTTATGAGCGACGCATATATTGAAACCGTTTCAGAGCGCTACATCGAGCTCTACGAAAACATTACGGGAGAAACTTTCGTTAAGGCAGATGTAAGTGCTATTCAACAACGCATTGAGCGTAATGTTTTATCATTTTTAAATGCTTAGTTAATAGGCACCGCGTACATGTTTGTGTATTTCATTTTCATACAAAGCACTTAATGCCTTATGTGTTTGAGCAGAAAGGCGACTTAATTTAGCAGCTTCAACATTCGAGACAACTTGTTTTGGGGAGCTCGCTCCAGGAATAATCGTGCTCACAGCATTATGGTCTAAAATCCATCGTAAAGCTAATTGTACCATAGACAAATCACTAGGAAGGATGTTCTTTTCAATAGAATTAACAATGTCTATTCCTTTTTCAAAAGGCACACCTGCAAATGTTTCTCCAACATTAAACGCATCTCCGTTTCTATTGTAATTCCTATGGTCTTCTTCAGCAAAAGTGGTGTTCTTGGTGTATTTTCCGGTTAACAAGCCACTAGCTAAAGGCAAACGTACAATAATACCAATGCCATTGGCTTCAGCTTGAGGCAATAAGTCGGTAACTAACTTTTGCCTGAAAACATTAAATATAACCTGTAATGAAACTAAGCCCTCCTGTTGCATACAAAAAAAGCCTTCTTCTATGGTTTCTACACTTGCACCAAAATGATGTATTAGTCCTTCATTTTTTAAATCCCGTAACCAATCAAAAATATCACCTTGTTTTAAAACGTCAAATGGTACACAATGTAGTTGTAATAAATCTAAAGCATCTATACCTAGACGTTCTAAAGAACCTTCAACAGATTTTCTAAGTTTATCCTTTGTATAACTATTGGGAAAAACATTACCGTTTCTACCAAATTTGGTCGCAACCCTAATGGGTTTATCCTGCTGTTTTAAAAACGCACCAATACGTTTTTCACTTAGGCCGTTACCATAAACATCAGCAGTATCAAAAAAATCAATACCATGTGTTGTAGCTTCATTTAAAATTTTAAAACTAAGCGCTTCACTTATGCCAGTGCCCCAATCGGAACCTAATTGCCAGCAACCTAAACCAATTTCACTTACCTCAAAACCTTTTGCTCCTAGTTGTCTATGTTCCATAAAATCGATTACAATTTTTGATTAATAAATATCAATTGACAAATTGATTTTAAGCCTAAAGATACATATTCTGCTAGTAATGAAAGGACACGATACGATCATTTATAGGTTGTTCGTTACGGTAATTATTTAAAGGCATATTGTTCCTTAGTTTAATAACCTCTTCAACAGATAAAACTATGGGCTCCTTGAATACAATCCAGTTCACATTTTCGCTGCATGGAGGTGTGGTTAAAGAACCGGTATACGAGTAATAGTGCTTATCTTCTAACAATAAACTGGATAAATCTATTTTTTGATGTATATCTTTTATTTCTCCATTTTTTAGGGGTAGAAAACTTTCAAAAAACTCAAACAATTGACTTTCTTGTCCTTCTTCTCCTAGTAATCCTAAAACGGTAATATTTCCAGAGTTGCTGATATGTACCAAATGCATTTCAATAGGGTATATTAAGCCGTTAATTTTATGTTCTGAGGGTTCATGGAAATGAATTTGCTTTAAGTAATAGGTTTCATTTTTATAATTTATAGAATCTCCCGCTTCAAAATCAAATTGTATGGAGTGTCCATTGTTTTCTACTTCCTTTAAAAGTGTTGTAGGTGTATATTGAATTTTTAAATCACCTTGAAGTTTTACAGAATCTGCTCTTCTATGAATAATATTAATAGGGGATTGATATTTACCATCACAATCGGAATTTTTTTCTATTTCTATCCAATGCTCAGGTGAGGTTTCTCCAGAATAGCTCCAATGCGCGTGAGATAAATGCGACTTATGTTTTTCTTTATCATATTGAACACACGATGATAGTTGTAAAAGCAGTAATAATATACCGATAGTCGTTTTCATGGAATATAAATAAGTATTAGTTTGAACAAATCTAATATGTATTAAATTATTAAAACCTTACAAAAGTCAGTTTAATTAAAAAAAATCAACTATTACGTTTTCTAGATTTATTTGCTTTAGCTAAAAGATTAAAGGCTAAAAATAAAGTTATTGAACAGCTTAAATCATCCTCATAACCAAATCCATCAGGTGTTGCAAAAACGTAGACTTTCGTCGGTCACTTTGTAAAGTTGATAGGTAACTATGCAAGTTTTTATTGGTTGCTTAATTTGAGTGCTTATAACTTAGGGCTATTAATTTATCCTAAAGAATATATTTGACCAAAACCAAATAAACAGCAAATACAAAACGTTAGTATTTCGACTTAATTAAAATTGTTGTTTTACTCGCTACATGAAGGACTTTTATTCTTTCTATTTTAGGACCATTAATAAACATAAATATTCATTCTCTTTCCGATTGGCGCGAAAATCTAAAAACCGAAAATCAAAAAATGTGCTTTTATTTATTAATTTAGAGGTTTTGAATGAAAAAACTAACTAAATGAGTAACTACCACATAAAACACCTAGAAGAATATTATCAAGTTTATAGAAAATCTGTACGAGAACCTGAACACTTTTGGGAAGAAGTCGCTGAAGAGCATTTTTTATGGTACAAGAAATGGGATAAGGTATTGTCTTGGGATTTTACTAAACCAGAAGTAAAATGGTTTGAGGGAGCAAAATTAAACATTACAGTGAACTGTATCGATAGGCATTTAACGACAAATGCGGACAAGACAGCAATTTTGTTTGAGCCAAATGACCCCAATGCTGAAGCAGAACACATAACTTATAGGCAATTACACCAACGTGTTTGCAAATTTGCAAATGTTTTAAAAAGTAAAGGAATTCGTAAAGGAGACCGTGTTTGTATTTACTTGCCAATGATTCCTGAGTTGGCAATAGCAACTTTAGCATGTGCACGCATAGGAGCAGTACATTCTGTTGTCTTTGCAGGTTTTTCTGCCACTGCTTTGGCAACTAGAATTAACGATAGTGATTGTAAAATGGTAATCACCAGTGATGGGTCCTACCGTGGTGCAAAAACTATCGACTTAAAAGGCATAGTAGATGAGGCATTGGAAGATTGTCCTGGTGTTGCATCTGTTTTGGTGGTAAAGCGAATTAATTCTGAAATTAATATGTTAAAAGGCCGTGATGAATGGATTGCGCCTTTATTGGATGAGGCATATAGCGATTGTGTCCCAGAAATTATGGATGCTGAAGATCCTCTTTTCATTTTATATACATCTGGTTCAACAGGAATGCCTAAGGGTATGGTGCACTCCACAGCTGGTTATATGATTTATACAGCTTATACGTTTAAAAACGTATTTCAATACAAAGAAGGTGATATATATTGGTGTACTGCCGATATAGGTTGGATTACCGGACATAGTTATATAGTTTACGGGCCTTTAGCCAACGGAGCAACAACGGTTATGTTCGAAGGTGTACCTAGTTATCCTGATTTTGGGAGGTTTTGGGATATTGTTGATAAGCATAAAGTAAATCAATTTTATACTGCACCTACTGCAATAAGAGCATTGGCAAAAGAAGGTTTAGATTTAGTTAATAAATACGATTTGTCCTCTCTTAAAGTTTTAGGTTCTGTAGGAGAACCTATAAATGAGGAGGCATGGCATTGGTATAATGATAATATTGGTAAAAACAGAAGCCCTATAGTTGATACTTGGTGGCAAACTGAAACAGGTGGTATTATGATAACTCCGATACCATTTGCAACACCAACCAAACCAACATACGCTACATTACCTTTTCCAGGAATTCAGCCAGCCTTGATGGATGAAAATAATGTGGAGTTAAAAGATAATCAAGTAGAAGGGCGTTTGTGTATAAAATTTCCATGGCCGAGTATGGCAAGAACTATTTGGGGCAACCATCAGCGTTATAAGGATACGTATTTTTCCACATTTGAGAATAAGTATTTTACAGGAGATGGTGCTTTGCGTGATGAAGTAGGCTATTACAGAATTACAGGTAGGGTAGATGATGTGATTATCGTATCAGGACATAATTTAGGAACTGCGCCAATTGAGGATGCTATAAACGAACACCCTGCAGTGGCTGAAAGTGCTATTGTTGGATTTCCTCATGACATTAAGGGCAATGCACTTTACGGATATGTAATCTTAAAAGATGTGGGTGAAACACGAGATCATAATAATTTACGTAAAGAAATCAATCAGATTATAACAGAACATGTAGGCCCTATTGCCAAATTAGATAAAATTCAGTTTACCAAAGGCTTACCTAAAACACGTTCAGGTAAAATAATGAGGCGTATTTTAAGAAAAATAGCGAGTAATGATACAAGTAACTTAGGTGATACGAGTACCTTATTAAATCCTGAAGTAGTTCAGGAAATTATGGATAATGTGATTTAAGGTCGATTTAAACCATTTTAAAATCTAACAACAATTCCCCCTCAATCGAAGCTTGTAAATGGTCACCTTTATGAATTAGCCCCGTTCCAGCAGCTGGTGTACCCGTAAAGAATAAATCACCAGGTTCTAAGGTCATAAACTTAGAAACATAAGAAATAATTTCAGCGAAATTATAAATCATCATAGATGTATTTCCTATTTGCTTTTGCTCTCCGTTTATTTTTAGATCGAAGTTGATGTCATTCAAATCTGAAAATTCAGAGATAGGTTTAAAGCCTGAGATAGGTGAAGCACCATCAAATCCTTTGGCCAAAGCCCATGGCCATTTTAGTTCTCTATTAGCTTTTAGTACGTCTGTAGCTGTATAGTCAATGCCAATGGCTAATGCACTTATATAAGAGGCAGCTTCGGCTTCAGATATATCTTTGCACGTTTTTCCAATTTTAGCAACAAGTTCAACTTCATAAACAATCTCATTTGTAATATTTGGATATGGCACATCTTTATTTTCAGTAACAATAGAGCTATCGGGTTTTGTAAAAATGAGTTGATGTCCAGTTTTTAATGCCGCAATTTCTGATAAATCGTTAACATAATTTTTGCCAATACCTATTACTTTCATTTGTATTTTATTTTATTAAAGATTTGGTGAAAGTATAAAATTATACAGGAAGATTAAAAACAAAAACATCAAATTTTAATCAGTTATTATATTTGTTTTACTTTGATGAAATTTAAACTTCAGTTTATGTATAAAAATGAAATAAAAACCCAAGAATATAACACCTATTATGAAGTTTATTTAAATAAGCTATCTGATGATTTAGGTTTACTTGATGGTTTTCAAAAAGGGAAACAGGGAGTTGTTGATTTCTTTTCATCTTTACCCGAAGAGAAACATAATTTCGCTTATGCTGACGGAAAATGGACAGTAAAAGAAGTTTTTCAGCATTTAATTGATACAGAGCGCGTGTTTATGTACCGGTGTTTTCGTGTTGCTAGAAGAGATGCTACGCCATTGGCAGGATTTGATCAAGATGATTTTATAATGACTTCTGATGCAAATTCAAAATCAATAGAATTATTACTTGAAGAATTCACATCTGTAAGAGATAGTTTTACCGTGCTATTAAAAACGTTAACACCAGAAGACATAGAATTTATTGGAGAAGCTAGTGGTTTTCCAATTTCAGCTCGAGCCATAGCCTTTATTAATTTAGGCCATTATTTATGGCATATAGATGTTATAACAGAACGCTACTTATAGATTAAACAGTAACTGTCTCGGGTCGTTTTCTCATTATGAGAAAAACAAATACCGATAGTATACCAAATATTGAAAAACCAATAAATAGAGGTAAGACTGAATTAGAAACAAAACTGCCAATATAATTAGCAATAGGAACAGCCATAACTGTACTTACAAAACCGTTTATTGCAGCACCTATACCTGCGATATGACCTAGAGGTTCCATGGCAATGGCACGAAGATTTCCAAATAAAAAACCTACAGCAAAAAACTGTAACGCTAAAAAACCTAACAAAACTACAATGCTTGGGTTATTACCTGAAATAAATAAAATAACATATAATATTGACACTACGGAATACGCGATGGCTGCGGTAAATGCCATGCGCCACATGCCGTATCTTTCAACAAGCCGGCTATTTAAATATGTAGCAAATCCTACTGAAATAGCTAGGCTTGCAAAAATGTAAGGAAACATTTCAGCTAAATCATATTGTTCTTGAAAAATTTGCTGCGATGTACTTAAATATACCATAAATGAGCCAGTAATAAAACCAGAAACAAAAGTAAAAGCTACAGCATCCTTATATTTTAAAAACTCTTTTACGCCATCAACAAAGAGATGGGAAGAAAATTTTATGCGCTTTTCTTTTGGCAATGTTTCATTTTGCCTCAGTCCAAACCATATCATAACAAGTACACCAAATATTAAATTGAAATAAAATATCGATTGCCAATTGAAAAGTATGATTAACCACTGGCCAAGAGTTGGAGCCACAACAGGAACAAGGATAAAGAACATAACGATAATAGACATTACTTTTGCCATATAATCACCACTGAACATATCTCTAATCATAGATAAGGCTATACTTCTAGGAGATGATAACCCAACCCCCTGAAGAATACGTCCTATAACCATGATTTCAAAATTTTTGGTAGTAACACAAATAATACTTGCTATTATAAATAATGAAAAGCCAATATACACGATTGGTTTTCTGCCAAAACTATCAGACAAAGGCCCAAATAACAACTGACCAAAACCTATTCCAAGAAATATCATGGTAACAAGTAGTTGATTGTCATTAGCGTCAACAACCCCTAAATGATTCCCGATATCCGGTAGTGCCGGCAACAGTGCGTCAATCGATAATGCCACAATAGACATTAAAGATGCCATTAATGCTATAAACTCAAACTTAAAATGCTTCTCCTTTTTCACGTTGCAAACATATAGCATTTTCCAAGTTTTAATTATAGTTTATCATTTTATAATATAATATCATTATTATTAAATTTGATTAACTCAGTACTAGTGTAAATTTTTACTTCAGTATAAATCTAATTTTGAGATGAAAGAACCTAATAACGGATATAATACTACAAATACTGCTATATCTATTCTATTTAATCTGTAAGTGGTTATCATTTAGTTTTATGATTAATATTGCTTTGTCAAGATTTTGTTATTTTTGTTTATTAGCATATTAACAATAGCCTTTAAGTTTGGCACTTTATAATAGTTTTTTTTCTCTCAAAACAATAGCGGTATTTTTGGCTTTCTCTCTCTATAACTTGTCTTGTAGTGGTCAGCAGAGTACAGAAGATTATTTCCGTTTTTTAGACTCTGCCGATACTTATGTTGATATCGACACAAGGAAAACCAAAAAGTTTTTAGACAGTATTCCAAAACCAATACATCAACATATCGCAGGTAGGGTTGCCGAGTATTATTCTATAAAAGCCCTTATACATGATGAGTACAATCGGCAAGCAAAATTCTATCAATCAAATATTTTGGCTTTACGATATGCTATTGAGGAAGAAAATTATTGTATTGCGGGACAAGCGAGTCTAGATTTGCATACCGATAAGTTTGTAGTTGCAGATGATTCTAACGATACAAAATATTTAGATCAGGCTAGAGAATACTTAATAAAATGCGAAGATAAATATGCAATTCTACAAATAGATGAAATGCTTTCTTATTACAAGTCTCTCGATGGTAAATTTAAGGAAAGCAACACAATTATACTGAATAATTTAAGCCACTACCGAAGTATTAAAGATGAAGAAGGTTATTATTACATGTTTGCGAATTATATGTTGGCATCAAATTACTTACAGCTTAATAACCTAAAAAATGCTTATAGATATTTTAATGAGCTAAAAAGGCTTAAACAAAATAAAACAATATTGCCTTATAACCATAGATCTTTTATGGCCTCTATGTATTTGTTTTTTGCTGAATTTCATTTTGATCAAAAACAACTAGACTCAACATTTCATTATTTAAAGAATGCATCACAACACACTAAGTTTATGGCAGTAGATGCTCTTAAAGACTATTATAAGCTTTCTGCTGATTCCCATAAACAACTTAATAATATTGAAGCTTCTAAAAAGTTTATAGATTCTTTAGCGGTATTTCAAGATGAACTTTTTCACAACAATATTAATGCAAGTTATGATATAAATAACGTTCTTTTAGAATCTGAATTAGAGATAGTTAATCAAAAAAAAGAAAAATCATCAATGCAGAAGTTTTTATTTTTGCTGTTAGGTTTAGTCATGCTATTAAGTTTAGTTTATGTGTTTTTTTACAGAAAGCATAAAATGAAGCTTAAAACGGCAAAATGTGAAGCGAAAGATCTAAACTATATAAAGACGAATAATGAACAACTTGCAGTAAAAGTACATGGTTTAGAGGCATACATTAAAAACTTGAAAAAGGAAGTAAAGGAAATATCTTCTGAAAAGTGTTTGGAAAAACAGAAGCTTAAAATTAAGGAATTATATACAACCTTGCATATTAATTCGTCAACTATCTTAGATAAGAGTGAAAGCCATTTAGAATTAATAAATGATTTAAATATTGATTTTTTTAAAAAAATCGATGTGCTTTATCCGCAATTGAATAAATCAGAAATTATTATTTGTTATTATATACTGATAGGGTTTACCAATAAGGAAATCTCGATATTTTTAAATACTTCTGTTAGAGCTGTAGAAAGTAGACGATACAGAATATCAAAAAAAATAGATTTTGATAAAAGCAACTTCACGCTTGTAGAACATTTGGAGAAAACATTTAAAGACGCGCTTCACAATACAATACTATCTCATTAAATACCGTATTTTTTAGTTTGCGTACTTAATGCGTAGTTATAAAATATGATGAATTGCTTTGATTTTTTGATATTTGCGTAATGCTATTATCAATTTAAATAGTAGTAGTTCTTTGCTGTTTTCTATTAGGGTTAGTTAAAACACCATTTAATATACCAAGGTTGGTTGGCTATTAATCGTTTTAATTAAAAAAAGTAAAGCTATTACGCATGTTTAAACTTTTCATCAAAGAAAAGTTTGTTGATTACAACTGAAAAAAGGAGCTTTTTTAAAGGCTCCTTTTCTGTATTTAAAGTGGTATGTTACCATGTTTCCTCTTAGGGAGATTTACGTCTTTGTTTTCTAAGCTAGCAAAGGCTTTGAGTAATTTTCTGCGTGTATTTTTAGGAAGTATTACTTCATCAATAAAACCCCGTTTGGCCGCACGATACGGATTGGCAAATTTGGCTGCATATTCTGCTTCCTTTTCAGCTAGTTTCTCCTCAGGGTTTTCGGCAGCCATTATTTCTCGTCTAAAGATAATTTCACTTGCACCCTTAGCGCCCATTACCGCAATTTCTGCTCCAGGCCATGCAAAATTGAAATCTGCACCTATATGCTTAGAGTTCATTACGTCGTACGCACCTCCATATGCTTTTCTGGTAATTACGGTTACTCTAGGCACAGTTGCTTCACTAAGTGCGTATAAAAGTTTTGCTCCATGAACAATTATACCATTCCACTCTTGGTCTGTGCCCGGTAAAAAACCAGGAACATCAACAAGTACTAAAAGTGGGATATTAAAGCAATCGCAAAAACGCACAAAACGTGCAGCTTTTTTGGAGCTACGAACACCTAATACGCCAGCAAATGCCATAGGTTGATTAGCAACTATGCCAACACTTCTACCGCCTAATCTTGCAAACCCTACAATAATATTTTCGGCGTACTCTTTGTGAATCTCATAAAAAGAATCTGTATCAATTATTCCAGAAATAACCTCATGCATATCATAAGGCTTGTTAGGGTTGTCTGGAACTATATTAGACAGTACGTCTCTAACTTCATCTTTAAGAGTGTAATCTAATAATTTTGGTGTTTCAGTATTGTTTTGAGGTATATATTGTATCAGTTTTTTGATGTCCTCTAAACACTCCACATCATTGGCAGATGTTTTATGAGCCACACCCGACTTTGTTGCATGTGTTTGAGCGCCACCAAGTTCTTCGCTAGTAACCTCTTCGTTAGTTACTGTCTTTACAACATTGGGTCCTGTAACAAACATATAGCTGGTTTGCTCAACCATAATTATAAAATCTGTCATAGCGGGTGAATATACTGCACCACCAGCACAAGGCCCCATAACGGCAGAGATTTGAGGAATCACACCCGAGGCTTGTACATTTCTAAAGAAAATATCGGCATATCCACCAAGTGAGCGAACTCCTTCCTGAATTCTTGCGCCGCCAGAATCGTTAAGTCCAATAATAGGCACGCCAACTTTAACGGCCATATCCATAACCTTACATATTTTTTCGGCATGCGTTTCTGATAAAGAACCACCAAATACCGTGAAATCTTGGGCGTAAACATATACAAGCCTTCCATGGATAGTGCCATATCCAGTAACAACGCCATCACCATATATTATTTGGTTTTCCATACCAAAATCAGTACTCCTATGGGTAACTAAAGCTCCAATTTCCTCAAAAGAACCTTCGTCTAATAAATAGTCAATACGTTCTCTGGCCGTTAATTTTTTGTTCTTATGTTGCTTATCAATACGTTTTTGACCACCTCCTAATTTAGAAAGTGCAATACGCTCTTTGAGCTTATTTATTTTTTCTTGTTTTGAATCCATAATAATTAATTGACGGGTAGGCGAAGTGTTTTTTGGTCTTCTAGATATTGATTTACGGCTACTAATGCCGCAATTTTAGCTTCGGCTTCTGTGTTCTTCTGTAATACTTCTGGTGAATAATATTTTTTTACAAAATGCGTATCGAAGTTTCCAGATGTAAAGGCCTCGTGTTCACAAACGTACTTACCAAAAGGTAATGTAGTTTCTACACCTTCAACTTTGTAATTTGTAATAGCTTGTTTCATAAGCATAATAGCTTCTTCACGTGTTTTACCATAGGTGATTAGTTTTGATAGCATAGGGTCGTAGTAAATAGGAATATCCATATCTTCTTCATACCCATTATCAACTCTTATGCCTTGCCCTGATGGAAGTCGATACACGTCTAGATGGCCAACACTAGGTAAAAAGTCGTTTAAAGGATCTTCAGCATAAACTCGCAACTCAAGTGCATGTCCATTTATTTTTAAATCCTCTTGCGCTATATCTAATTTTTCGCCTCGAGCTACTTTAATTTGAAGTTCAACCAGGTCAACTCCTGATATAATTTCTGATACGGGATGTTCCACCTGTAAGCGTGTGTTCATTTCTAAGAAATAGAAATTATGGTCTGCATCTAATAGAAACTCTACGGTACCGGCTCCTAAATAATCGCACGATTTCGCAACTTTTATCGCCGCTTGCCCCATTTCCTCTCTTAACTCTGGTGTTAATACGGATGATGGCGCTTCTTCAACTACCTTTTGATGGCGACGTTGAATGCTGCATTCTCGCTCAAAAAAATGAAGTATTTTACCGTGGCTATCTGCCATTACTTGAATTTCTATATGCCGTGGTGAACTCACATACTTTTCAATAAAAACAGAGCCATCACCAAAGGCTGAGGTTGCTTCGCTTATAGCGCGTTTCATTTGAGATTCTAAATCTTTTTCTTTCTCAACAATACGCATGCCTTTACCGCCACCGCCTGCAGATGCTTTTATCAAAATAGGAAAACCTATTTGTTTTGCTATACTTTTTGCCTTTTCAACATCTGTAATAGCTTCGTCTATACCTGGAACCATTGGTATATTATAGGTTTTAACGGCTTCTTTTGCGGCCAGTTTGCTTCCCATAATTTTTATAGCCTTAGAACGAGGACCAATAAAAACAATGTCGTTTTTTTCGCAAAGTTCAGCGAAATCCGCATTCTCGCTTAAAAAACCATATCCAGGATGAATGCCATCAACATTTAGTTGTTTGGCAACTTCAATAATTTTATCACCTTTTAAATAAGATTGATTTGAAGGTGCTTCACCAATGCATACAGCTTTATCGGCAAATTTTACATGGGGTGCATTTCTGTCAACCGTAGAAAATACGGCAACAGTTTTTATACCCATTTTTTTAGCGGTTGTCATTACCCTTATGGCAATTTCACCCCTATTGGCTACAAGAATTTTTTTCATATCTACTCAAATTCTATTATCAATTGGTTTTTTTCCACGGCATCTCCCTTGTTAGAATGTACGGCCTTTATGATACCGTCGATAGGAGAGGTAATGCTGTTTTCCATTTTCATGGCTTCAAGAATAAGTAATGGATCATTTTCCTTTACTTCTTGACCAACCACAACACTAATGTCTAGAATTAGCCCGGGCATTGGAGCTATTATTGAAGAAATAGCCTTTTTTGATCCTAAAGTGAAGCCCATATCTTTTACAAGAATATCTAAATCATTAGAGATAGAAACTTTGTAAACCGTATTGTTTACAGATACTTCATATTCTTTTGTTGTAAAATTAGAGGCTACTACTTTGGTGTGGAAAGATTTGTTGTTTTGTAGTAGGTGATATTTTGAGTTTGAAACTTGAGTGATATCTAAATTAGAGATGTCGTTTTTGCAAATATCGAAATCAAAACGATCATCTACTTTCACTTTTAAATGGCTACTCATAATGTATCTTTCTTTCTGTAAAGATACGCAAGATTTAGCTTTTAAACTAGCGTAAAACGCTATAGTGCCTCACTTTTTATTTTTTTAAAAACAGTTTGATAATACGCTTTGTTTGAAGGTACAAAATGATTGTTTTTACCAATATTTTTTATGAGATTTTTAAACGCGGTAAAAGTTACGAGCTTAACCGATTCCACTTCGCTTTCCTGTAAGCTTAACTTAGTTAAAGGCGTTTTAAGTTCCGCGATATATGTATTATGAAATTCGTTATCTATTAAACCATTTGGGTATGTTTGGAAACATTTAAAAACTCCAATCAGTTTTAAATCCTTTTCTATCAGCTTTAAACCAATTTCCTCCTGGGTTTCTCTTATTGCAGCTTGTTTGGGTGTTTCGCCTGCGTCAATATGTCCTGCAACAGAAACATCCCAAAGTAAAGGGCAAATGGCTTTTTTGGAGGACCGCTGCGCCAAAAGAATTTCCTTGTTCTTTGTGTAGAGCCATATATGCGCAGTATGGTGGTATAGTCCTTGTTTATGAATTATTGACTTTAATTCTTTTTCACCGGTTAATTTGCCGTCTTTTGTAGCAACATCTATATATTCGTCCACTTGTATTGTGCTTCATTTTGAATTATTACAAAATTAGTATAAAATAAGGTTTAACTATTAAACTTTATAAAATGAATTTAAAACAATGCATTTTAATTTTTTGCATTACATTTGTATTCCAGATACGTTTGGGTAATATATGAGTCAAAAAGTTTTACTTAACGCAAAAGAGGTAAACATCATTCTTCATCGATTGGCTTGTCAACTTATCGAAAAACACAACGATTTTTCTAATACAGTACTTATAGGCTTACAACCTCGCGGGGTTTTTTTAGCAAATAGAATCGCAAAGATTCTCAAAGAAGAGTATAATGTTGAAAATATAAAACTTGGCTATTTAGATATTACGTTTTATCGTGATGATTTTAGAAGAAGCGATAAACCCTTAGAAGCCAATACTACTAAAATTGATTTTTTGGTTGAGGATAAAAATATTGTATTTATTGATGATGTACTTTATACCGGTAGGAGCATAAGGGCTGCCCTAACAGCGGTACAATCTTTTGGAAGACCAAACGAGATAGAATTACTGACGTTAATTGATAGACGTTTTAGTAGGCATTTACCAATTCAGCCAGATTATAGAGGGAGACAGGTAGATGTAATAAATACCGAAAAGGTAAAAGTAAACTGGAAGGAGCATGATAAGGAAGACTCAGTTTATTTAATTGATAAATAAAAAATAATGAGCGAATTAAGTGTAAATCACTTACTGGGAATTAAATATCTTAATAAGAAGGATATTCAACTTATTTTTGAAACTGCCGACCATTTTAAAGAGGTGATTAACAGGCCTATTAAAAAAGTACCTTCTCTAAGAGATATTACCATTGCCAATTTATTTTTTGAAAACTCTACAAGAACAAAGCTTTCGTTTGAATTAGCAGAAAAGCGTCTCTCTGCCGATGTAATTAATTTTTCATCAGGTCAATCCTCCGTTAAAAAAGGAGAAACCTTAATAGATACCGTAAATAATATCCTTTCAATGAAAGTTGATATGGTAGTAATGCGCCACCCAAACCCAGGAGCAGGAGTATTTCTATCAAAGCATGTAAATGCAAGTATTGTAAATGCAGGCGATGGGGCGCACGAGCATCCTACACAAGCACTGTTGGATTCCTACTCTATCAGAGAAAAACTAGGTGAAGTAAAAGGTAAAAAAGTAGTAATTGTTGGAGATATTCTGCACAGTAGAGTAGCGCTTTCCAATATTTTTGCGCTTCAATTACAAGGTGCTCAAGTGATGGTTTGTGGACCAAAAACCTTAATTCCAAAGTATATAGACAAGCTTGGAGTAAAGGTTGAAAACAACCTAATTAAAGCATTGAATTGGTGTGATGTAGCTAATATGCTACGTGTGCAAAATGAGCGAATGGATATTAGTTATTTTCCATCTACCAGAGAATATACGCAACAGTTTGGTGTGAATAAAGATTTACTGAATTCATTAAATAAAGAAATAACCATAATGCACCCAGGACCTATAAATCGCGGTGTAGAAATAACCAGTGATGTGGCCGATTCTAAACAAGCCATTATTTTAGACCAAGTACAAAATGGTGTGGCAATTAGAATGGCTGTAATTTATTTATTAGCTTCGAAAATAAAACAGTAATTTATGATTATTGATAAAAGTGGAAACACTACAATTATAACCCAAGAAAAATTTACGGTTATTGAGCTTGTAAAAAAAATACAGGTGCTTTATCCTAAGTTTAAAGGTGACAACCTCATGGTTGTTTTAACTTCTTTGGAAAAAATTAGTGCTGATGAAGTAGTGGAATTTCTTCAACTTTCTAATATTCACAGAAAGGATAAACATTCTTTTATTATAGTTTCTGATAAAGTAAATTTAGATGAAATTCCAGAAGCACTAGTAGTAGTGCCTACCCAGCAAGAAGCTTTTGATATTATTGAGATGGAAGAAATGGAACGTGATTTAGGGTTTTAATGGAAGTAGATTTTAAATCAGTTCGTTCGTTATTAAATTTCACTCAATTCAATACATTCATCTGCTCAAAATTAAACTACAACATTATACATGAAATTGACCATTTTAGGGTGTTTTAGCGCTACTCCAAGGACTTTAGGTAATACTACTTCGCAAATACTAGAAATTGGCAACCACATGTTCTTGATAGATTGTGGAGAAGGCACACAGGTTCAACTACGACGACATAAGGTAAAATTTAGCCGCATTAAGCATATCTTTATTTCCCACCTCCATGGCGACCATTTTTTCGGCTTAGTCGGTCTTATATCAACATTTCGATTACTTACCCGTGAGGCCGATTTGCATATTTATGGACCAAAAGGCATTAAGGAAGTAGTAACGCTTCAAATGAAATTAGCCGATTCGTGGACAAATTATAAGCTTTACTTTCATGAACTTACATCAACAGAGTCTGAATTAATTTTTGAAGATGATGATGTTGAAGTGCATACAATTCCGTTGGATCATCGCATATATACCAATGGGTATATGTTTAAGGAAAAAACAGGTGATAGAAAACTTAACATAGATGCTGCGGAAGAAGCAAATATAGATGTTGCTTATTACAGAAAATTAAAACAGGGGTTTGATATAAAAAATGAGGATGGTATTTTAATAAATAATGAAACGGTAACATTTCCTCCAGAAAGGCCAAAAAGTTATGCCTTTTGTAGCGATACCGCATATAAAAAGGATATTGCACCGCTTATAAAAAATGTAGATGTCTTGTATCATGAATCTACGTTTTTAGATGCTCATGCGCATCTAGCACCAAAAACAAAACATTCTACAGCTAAAGAAGCTGCAAGTATAGCCAAACTTGCAAATGTGGGCACATTAATTCTTGGACATTATTCTTCTCGGTATCCAGATCTAGAAGCTTTTCGAAAAGAGGCAAAAACCGTTTTTAAAGAGGTTGAGCTCGCTGAAGACGGAAAGGTCTTTAATTTTTATTAATAGTTCTAGAAAAACTATTTATTATATATAAAGACTAATTTTTCATTAATTTCGTTATATGGAAAACGATTTAAGCAATTATAGAAAATCTTATAACAAAGGAGAACTGCTATTAAAGGAAGCTCCCGAAAACCCACTAGAACTGTTTCAAAAATGGTTTTTTGAAGTGGATAAGTTTTTTTCTGAAGATGAGAATAATGCCATGACCATTTCTACAATTGGATTAGATGGTTATCCAAAAAATAGGATAGTGTTGCTTAAAAAATTCACGTACGAAGGCTTTATTTTTTATACTAATTATAATAGTGAAAAAGGAAAGGCAATAGCACAAAACCCAAACGTATGTTTATCCTTTTTTTGGCATGGTGCCGAAAGACAAGTTATAGTGAAAGGAAAGGCTGAAAAAATTGTACCGAATTTAAGTGATGGCTATTTTGAATCTAGACCTAAAGGGAGCCAATTAGGTGCGCTAGTTTCTAACCAAAGTGAAATAATTCCCAATAGAGATTTTCTAGAACAAAAACTAAAGGCTTTAGAAGCTGAATATGAAGGTAAAGACGTGGAAAGACCAGATTATTGGGGTGGTTATATAGTAAAACCAGTTGAATTAGAATTTTGGCAGGGGAGACCAAATAGGTTACATGATAGAATCAGGTATAAATTACAAGAAGACTATAGTTGGTTGATTCATCGATTATCTCCATAATTAATACGATTAAATACATATTTACTTACCTTTAACATGTGTTTCGTCGATTAAAAACACTATTATTCGATGAAATACATGTTTTTAGTCGATTTTAACATTTCCTTAACTTAAATAGCATGGTTTTGAAAGTAGATTTATAGTCCCAAATCTAAATTTACCTAACCATGAAGTTACTAACCAAATTGTCTTTTTTGGTAATTATTACCGTACTTTCATTTTCTTGTTCTCCTGAATCTTTAGACGACAAAGCCGACGCTTTGATAGAAAATATAGAAGCTCCAACGCCAAAGTCTATTGAATTAGAGATACTGGAGCTCATTAATAACCATAGGTTGTCTAAAGGAATGAATCCTTTAAAGAGTATGACCATAATTAAAACTACAGCATTTACTCACACCGATTATATGGTAGATACGCAAACAGTATCTCATGCTAACTTTTTTACAAGAAGTAATTATTTAAAAAGTAACGCTGGAGCTAAAAGTGTATCTGAGAATGTTGCTTATGGATTTTCATCTGCAAAATCAGTAGTAGATGCATGGATGCGAAGTGAATCCCACAAAAAGAATATAGAAGGTGATTTTACCGATTTTGAAGTTTCTGCTGAGAAAGATTCAGATGATAAATGGTACTTCACCAATATTTTTATAAAGAAGTAATTTGTCTTTTAGACAATAAACGAGTAGCCTTTTGATAATAACTGATTGGTAGCTATAATTGAATGTTTTAATATTTAATTTGAATTAGTTAGTAAGGTTATGTTGATAACTTAATTGTTATTAAATTTAGCTTTAGGTATAAGCCCTTCTAGGAATAGGAGGGTTTTTTATGTTAAAATTTATTGATATAATGCGAATTGTAATATGGTTTGAAAATATAATTTATGGATGTGATTGAAAAAAATAACACCTTATTGGTCTACTACTTCGAGATTAAGCATAACAGCTGCTTCTCTTGATCAAACTGCAAAACGATTTTAAATATTTACCATATTTCTTTTAATCGTAATTAATTGGAGCTAAAGTCGCATCACAAAAAACAAAAACCATCATAAGGCATAACCTATTGATGGTTTTTTTAATACTATTAAACTAAGTTTTCTTTAAATTATTTCACTTTAATCACTATAAAATTAGTGCGTCTGTTAAGGCGATGTTGCGCTTCTGTACAGCGTATTGTGCCGTCACAGCCATTAGTTAGTCTTTCTTCACCATAGCCTTTATATTCAATAATTCTAGATGGGTTTACACCTTCTTTTACCAAATAATTATATGTGGCATTAGCTCTTCTAGTCGACAAGGTATGATTGTAAGCTGCAGGCCCCCTAGAATCAGTATGTGATTCAATTTTAATTGTCATTTCAGGATATTTATTCATCATTAAATCAACTATTCTAGCTAGTTCGTCAGAATCCTCATCTCTAATTTTAGCACTATCAAAGTCAAAATATATGGGTTCAATATCTTCTATTATCACCTCTGGTTCTTTTTCTTTTTCTTTTTCTTCTCCAATATCTTTAACTTGTTTTTGTATTGGGCTAATTTCAAAATTAGCTGTTATTGTTTTTATCGTGTTATCCAGTCCTTTTGTAGATACCGAGGCTTTATACTCTGGGTAATCCGTTTTAGTAACATTTACTAAAAAATCTGCATCTCTGTCTAGGTTAATGCTATATTCTCCATTTTCATCAGTTTCAACATATGCTATTTTTTCACCATCAATATCTGATAATGTAACTATTGCATTTTCAACTGGAGAATTTCCGATAGAATCTATAACGGTACCTTCTAATTTTAAACGTGGAATTCGGTTAAACGCGTATATGTCGTCATCTCCCATACCTCCATCTCTATTTGAAGCCATATATCCAGTTATACCATCATTATTCATAAAGAATGAAAAATCATCTTTACTGGAGTTCATAGGAACGCCTAGGTTTACTACATCAGTTAATATATTATTTTCATCGTAAACTGTGGCAAAAATATCAAGGAGTCCTAATCCTAAATGGCCATCAGAAGAAAAGAATAAAACATCTTCAGTATTAATAAAAGGGAATAGCTCATTTCGTTTTGTATTGATAATATTTCCAGCATTTTTGGGCGTGCTATAGGCATTATTTTTATTAATATCTACATAGTATATGTCCGAGCCTCCAAAGCCACCAGGCATATCTGAAGCGAAGTACAGTTTTGTTTCGTCCTTGTTTAAAGTAGGGTGGCCAACGGAGTAATCATCATCATTAAACGGTAATTCTTCAATGTTTGTCCATTCATCACCAACCAGAGACGCCTTGTAAATTTTAAGATTACTAATACCATTTTTATCTTTTCCTAGCCTTTTATCATTAAAATTATTCCTAGAAAAGTACATGGTTTTGCCATCTTTAGTTATAGTTACCGGCCCATCATGATACAGGGAATTTACATCACCTTTTAATTTTGATTTACTATGTACAATGGTGTCGGCATTTTTTTCAGTAACATAAACATCTAGAAACGGTTGTTCATTCCATGCATATAAGTGTTTTGTTAAAACTCCTTTATCTGCAGACGACGTAAAATAAATTTTACCATCTTGCTCAAATGCTCCAAAATCACTTAAGTCAGAATTGATTTTTACATCTTTAAGAAAGTATTGATGCCTTGCATTAAATACGGCAGTTATAAAGTCTGGGTCTCTTGTAATTTTATTTTTATCAATTACGCCACCGGCCTCCTTAAATTTTTTCAACCATATTCTTGATGCTTTATAATCTTCAATACCTCTTAAGGCTTGTGCGTATTTGTAATAATACTCAGTAGGTACATTTTCTTGTGCAACAGCATTTTTATAATATACGATAGCCTGTTTAGGATTGCGCATGTATGCATAACAATCACCCAGTTGCCTTGTCGCATAATCGGCATTATAATCTTTTTCTATTAATTTCTTGTAGGCTTGTGCGGCATCTACAAAAGCAAATTTATTAAAAAGGCTGTCGGCCCTTTTCTGCAACCCTTGTTGCCCAAAGGCAGCAACGGATAGTAAATAGGTTAAGCAGATTAAAAAGTAGTTTTTTGGTTTCATGGGGTCTTGCTTTAAATAAAACAAATTTTTCAAAGTACTATAGCACCAGTAGTGTCGTGATGCCTATTCCATTTGTACAACTATAAATTGTGTTCTACGGTTAAGTTGGTGTTCTTCATCCTCACATTTTGCACCATCTTCACAACCATTTGTAAGTCGTCTTTCACCAAAACCTTTGTGCTCTGTTATACGACTAGGGTCTACGCCATTAGAAATCAAATAGTCGTAAGTAGCGTTTGCACGATCTATAGATAATCTGTCGTTATAGCTTAATGAACCTCTAGAATCAGTATGCGATTCTATCCTGATTATCATTTCTGGATATTCATTGTTTAATAAGTTGATTATTTTGTCTAGTTCTTTTTTAGCATCTTCTCGAATGTTATGCTTATCAAAATCAAAGTAAATGGTATTTAGTGACAAGTCTGCTAATACTTCTACGTTTTGAACTGGATTCAAAATCAAGTTTGCCACAATTATGGACTCAATGCTAGAAATATTTTTTGAAGTGAATACTCTGTAATCGTCAATGTATTTATCTAAGCTCGCTACAATTTTATAGTCTTTATTTCTATCTATATTGATATTATAGTAACCGTCTTTATCAGTAACCATATATGCTATTTTATTGCCATCTGCGTCAAAAAGGTTTATTTCAGAATTTGGAATAGGTTTAGTATTAATAGCATCAACTACCTGACCTTGAACATTCAATAAAGGTTTGCGGTAATACTCGTAAATATCATCATCACCTCGTCCACCTCGTCTGTTTGAAGAGAAGTAACCGGTTAGACCATCTTCATTCATAGTGAATGAAAAATCATCTTTTTCAGAATTTACGGGAACGCCTAGGTTAACTACATCAGTAATTGTACCAGTCTCATCGGTAACTGTTCCAAAGATATCCAATAAGCCCAAGCCCAAATGTCCGTCAGAAGAGAAAAACAATATTCCTTCATTATTAATAAAAGGTGTGCCTTCAGAGTCTTTCGTGTTTACAACATCACCAACATTTACAGGTTCACCATATGTCCCGTCAGGATTAATATCTACATAATAAATATCTGATCCTCCATAACCACCTGGCATGTCCGAGGAAAAATAAAGTTTGGAATTATCCTTGTTTAAAGCCGGATGTTGCGTTGAATACTCTGCGCTGCTAATAGGTAGTTTTTCAACATTGGTCCAAAGACTATCTACAAATGTAGCTTTATAAATATTGATGTTGCTAATACCTTTTTTATCGTTCTCCTTACCATATTTGTTAGCGGCATTTCTAGAAAAATACATAGTTTTACCATCTTTGGTAATTACAACCGGACCATCATGATAAATTGAGTTAACATCACCCTTTAGTTTTTGGGTATGATCTACACTTCTTTTGCCGCCTTTTTCGGTGACATAAACATCTAAGAACGGTTGTTCATTCCAGCCATATAAACGTTTTACAGATACACCTTCATCTCTTGATGAAGCAAAATATACTTTGCCGTCATGTTCTATAGCACCAAAATCACTGTATTTTGAATTTATTCTTGTGCGTTTTAAAAAGTACTGTTTCTTAGAACTAAACACATGTGCCATAAACATTTGATCTTTCTCAAAATCATTTGTATTTGTTACACCTCCAGAGTCTTTAAATCGTTGCATCCATTCTCTAGACTCTTCGTACTTTTTAATACCTCTCAAGGCTTGAGCGTAACTATAGTAATACTCAATAGGTACATTGTCTTGTTCTACAACGCGCTTATAATATCTAGCAGCAGCAGAAGGGTTTCTTAGATATGCATAGCAATCAGCTAACTGCCTTGTTGCGTAATCTTTATTATAATTATTTTTTATCAGATCCTTGTAAACTTCGGCAGCCTTAACAAAAGAAAACTTATTGAATAAAGTATCGGCTCTTTTTTGTTTACCTGGTTGTGCAAACGCTGCAGATGCCATTACTAATGTAATACAAACTAATATGTAAGTCTTTAATTTCATAATGAATACTTGCAGTTTTTAGAAATATCTTGGTGATTTTAGTTTAGAACTTAAGAATTTGAATTCATATATAAGCAATACCTCATGCGTACCGCTGGTGTATGCTCTGATATCCGAGATAGGTTTTTCATACGAGTATCCCACGCGTAATTGGCGTGATAATTGGATATCTGCAAAACCTCCAAATGCACCAGTATCTTGATTTAATCTGTATGAAGCACCTAGCCAAAACTTTTCATTGAAAAGAAAGTTGCCCGTAAAATCAAACGATAAAGGAGCGCCATTGGTAGCCTTCATTAATGTTGAAGGCTTAAATTTAATAGTTTCACTTATGTCGAAAACTGCACCAGCAATTACATAATAACTCAATCTTTCTAAAGCTTCAAATCCGTCATCCGTATTTCTATCAGTGTTTAAAATTCTAGGGGCGGAAGCACCTAAATAGAATCTATTTGTATGATAGAACAAACCAAGTCCAATATTTGGGGTCCATCTGTCTTGAACACCTCTAATTGAGGGGTCAAAACTCTGTGAGTTTCTAAAATCAGGGTCTAGACTGTAGCTTGTAAAACCGGCCTTAAGACCAAAAGCTAATTTACCAGTGGCCCCAGTAGGAATTGTATACGAGAAATCTCCATATAAATAGGTGAAATTTTCAGGACCCAGATCATCTTCAATAAAAGATAATCCCAAACCTATTCTATCATTTCGTAAAGGTGTATGAATAGAAAGTGTTTGTGTTATTGGTCCACCATCAAAACCAACCCATTGGCTTCTGTGTAATCCAACGATGCTTAAGGCTTCTCTACTACCGGCGTAAGCTGGATTTATAGAAATTGTGTTATACATGTACTGAGTAAATTGAGGTAATTGCTGTGCAATTCCAACAGTACAACTAAATAACGCAAAAGCAATTATATAATGTTTAATAGGTTTCATAGGTTACGTTTTATTTGGTTCCGATGTAGATAGGGCCAGTGAAAGGTGCTAATCCACTATTTTCTAAATTAATAATGTAATAGTATGTTCCGTTAGGTACAGTACCTGCAGATCCTATAGAAGATTTATGAGAATCTCCTTGCCATGATCCTTGGCCTTCACCCAAGGTGTAATTGCTCGATTCATAGATTAAAGCTCCCCAACGGTTAAATATTTTTACGTTGGCTGTAAATCCACATAGGTCAATTCCCATAATGTCAAAGCTATCATTAAAGCCGTCACCATTAGGCGTTAGCGCTTTAGATATAACAACATCTGAGTTACCACAAGGCAGTACGACACAATTTGCATTTATTGCCATATTAACTTCAGTAATATTAATACAACCAGCATCTAACCCTGTGTATTTAAAAATGTAGTTTATAGATTCACTGCCAGGTTTAAAGTCTTCAGATAGTGTAAGGGTAGTAGGGTTAAATAAATTACCATTCAACTCAGCCTCAGTATTGCCTTCAATTAATTCCCAGGTTCCTTCTTTGTTTTCTGAAGTAAGGAATTCATTTAAGTCAATAATACCGTCATCATAACATCTGTCTGGACCGTTTACTTGAGTAATAATTTCATCTAACATTACATTTAATGTTTGCGTATAAGTCTCTTCATTATTACAAGCATCTCTTACTGTCCATGTTCTTACTATTTGATAATCGTTGAAAACGGTATCATCAAATCCATTTACTTCATTGAAAACTACAGTTATATCCGTTGAACAATTGTCTTCAAATTGAATAGTTGGAACATCTGGAATATCAGTACAGCTAACAGTTAAATTCTCTTCTAGCGTCTCTACTGGAGTAGGAGCAGTAGTGTCTTGAACATTAATGGTTTGAGTATAAGATACCGTTAAACCACATTCGTCAGTTGCCGTGTAAGTACGTTCAATAGTATATGTACCATCACAAGCTCCAGGTGTAATTACGTCTTCAGAAGACACTGTAGCAGATCCACAGGTGTCAGATGCTGTAAGACTTTCTGGATCTGGAATTGCATCACACTCTACCGTTATATCGTCGGGTAATCTTTCAACAAATACTGGAGGAGTTGTATCTTCAATAGTGAACGTCGCATCAGTAGAGATAGAATTTCCACATTCGTCCGCAAGCGTAAAGGTTACCGTTTCGGTACCTGTAGCCCCACAAAGGTCGCTAAGTCCGGTACTGTTGGTTGTTACAGTTGCAGTTCCACACGTGTCAGAACCAGAGAATGAAGCCAACCACGCAGCGAAAGCGCCATTTGGATCAGCAGTACCATCACATTCTACTGTCATATCCATAGGAACAACATCCCAGGTAGGATTGGTAGTATCTTCAATGGTAAATGTAGCATCTGTTGAAATAGCGTTACCACATTCATCAGTAAGCGTAAAGGTTACCGTTTCAGCACCTGTAGCACCACAAAGATCACTAAGTCCGGTACTATTGGTTGTTACAGTTGCAGTACCACATGCATCAGAGCCAGAGAATGAAGCCAACCACGCAGCAAAAGCGCCATTTGGATCAGCAGTACCATCACATTCTACTGTCATATCCATAGGAACAACATCCCAAGTAGGATCGGTAGTATCTTCAATGGTAAATGTAGCATCTGTTGAAATAGCGTTACCACATTCATCAGTAAGCGTAAAGGTTACCGTTTCAGCACCTGTAGCACCACAAAGATCACTAAGTCCGGTACTATTGGTTGTTACAGTTGCAGTACCACATGCATCAGAGCCAGAGAATGAAGCCAACCATGTAGCAAAAGCGCCATTTGGATCAGCAGTACCATCACATTCTACAGTAAGATCTGACGGTGTCACATCCCAAGTAGGGTTGGTAGTATCTTCAATAGTAAAGGTTGCATCTTTAGTTATAAAGTTACCACAATCATCAGTAAGTGTAAATGTTACTGTTTCAGAACCTGTTGTACCACATAAATCTGATAATCCAACGCTATTATGGGTAACAGTCGCAATACTACAAGCATCTATTCCTGAGAAGGACATTAGCCAGTTCGCAAAAGCGCCATTAGGGTCTGGGGTGCCATCACACTCTACTGTTACATCCATTGGTTCGTTTGTCCAAGTTGGATTAGTGGTGTCTTGTATTGTAAAGGTTGCATCAGCACTTATGGTATTTCCACATTCGTCAGTTAAGCTAAATGTAACAGTTTCTGATCCATTAGCCCCACATAAATCACTAAGTGTATTGCTATTATTAGTAACAGTAGCCGTACCACAAGTATCGGTTCCTGTAAATGAATTTAACCATGTTGTAAATGCTCCATTAGCATCTGTACTACCGTCACATTCTACAGTAAGGTCTGAAGGCGCATTAACCCACACAGGATCAGTAGTATCTTCAATCGTGAAAGTAGCATCAGCAGAAATAGCGTTACCACATTCATCAGTAAGCGTAAAGGTTACCGTTTCGGTACCTGTAGCGCCACAAAGATCGCTAAGTCCGGTACTGTTAGTTGTTACAGTTGCAGTACCACACGTGTCAGAACCAGAGAATGAAGCCAACCATGCAGCGAAAGCGCCATTTGGATCAGCAGTACCATCACATTCTACTGTCATATCCGTAGGAATAACATCCCAAGTAGGATCGGTAGTATCTTCAATGGTAAAGGTCGCATCTGTTGAAATAGAATTACCACATTCATCAGTAAGCGTAAAGGTTACCGTTTCGGTACCAGTAGCGCCACAAAGATCGCTAAGTCCGGTACTGTTGGTTGTTACAGTTGCAGTACCACATGTATCAGAACCTGAGAATGAAGCCAACCACGCAGCGAAAGCGCCATTTGGATCAGCAGTACCATCACATTCTACAGTAAGATCTGAAGGTGTTACATCCCAAGTAGGATCGGTAGTATCTTCAATAGTGAACGTCGCATCTGTTGAAATAGAATTACCACATTCATCAGTAAGCGTAAAGGTTACCGTTTCGGTACCAGTAGCGCCACAAAGGTCGCTAAGTCCGGTACTGTTGGTTGTTACAGTTGCAGTACCACATGTATCAGAGCCTGAGAATGAAGCCAACCACGCAGCGAAAGCGCCATTTGGATCAGCAGTACCATCACATTCTACCGTCATATCCGTAGGAATAACATCCCAAGTAGGATCGGTAGTATCTTCAATAGTAAAGGTAGCCGTTGTTGAGCTAGAATTACTACAAGCATCAGTAGCTGTAAACGTTACCGTTACGGCACCTGTAGCTCCACAAAGATCGGATAATCCTGTAAAGTCATTTGTCCATGTTACAACAGAACATCTATCTGTTGCTACAGCACCTCCATTTGAAGTTAACCAATTATTAAGATCGGTGATGTTACCTGAACCATCACATTCCACAGTTTCGTTAACTGCTGGTGTATCAATTGATGGAGCAACTGTATCTTTAATAAAATAGGTGGCTGTAGTTGAGGATTGGTTGCCGCATTCATCAGTTGCTGTAAAAGTCACTGTAACACCTTTTATACATTTTATATTATCGTCGTTACCATAGTCATTTGTCCATGTTACACTACTACAATTGTCCGTTGCCGTTGCGCCAGCATTACTATTTAACCAAGCGTTTAATCGTTTTTCAGTATCACCTAAACCACATTCTATATCTATATCTGCAGTATTGGTATTGTCAATAACAGGATCAGTAGTATCTTCAATCGTGAAGGTAGCATCAGCAGAAATAGCGTTCCCACATTCATCAGTAAGCGTAAAGGTTACCGTTTCGGTACCAGTAGCGCCACAAAGATCGCTAAGTCCGGTACTGTTGGTTGTTACAGTTGCAGT
>NZ_FOFN01000001.1 GCF_900111025.1 Hyunsoonleella jejuensis | reverse complement strand
CTCCCGAACGGCGGGGACCACAAAAAAAAACTGGAACGCTGCGCAGAAAGATATAGCGGAGAGCCCGACCCCGAAACCAAGGAGGGGGAACGCCCTTATTATCGATACTTTTCTAAATATAATTTTAGAAAGAATTAGATTGACATTATATATTACCTATTATATTGTGTGGATTTGTTTATACTATTATCTTTGCAGCCTATTTTTAATTTGATTTGATGATACAGATTACTTTGCCCGATGGCAGTGTGAAAGCGTTTGAAGAGGGCGCTACACCAATGGATGTTGCGAAAAGCATTAGTGAAGGTTTGGCTAGAAACGTGATTTCGGCCAGTTTTAATGGTACAACTGTTGAAACGGCGACACCTTTGACCACTGATGGTTCGTTGGTTTTGTACACTTGGAGAGATGATGAGGGGAAGCAGGCATTTTGGCATTCTTCTGCACACGTATTGGCACAAGCAATTGAGGAATTGTATCCAGGGGCTAAATTGACTATTGGTCCTGCGATTGAAAATGGATTTTATTATGATGTTGATTTTGGCGAGCATACGGTTTCTGAAAAGGACTTCAAGGATATTGAGGACAAAATGTTGGAGATTGCTCGTGGCAAGCATGATTTTAAAATGCGATCTGTTTCTAAGGCTGAGGCTTTAGACTTATATAAGGATAACGAATTTAAAACAGAACTGATTGAGAATCTTGAGGATGGCACGATTACATTTTGCGATCATAGCACGTTTACTGATTTATGTCGCGGTGGGCACATCCCAAATACTGGTATTATAAAAGCCGTAAAAGTAATGAGTGCCGCGGGGGCGTATTGGCGTGGTGATGAGAACAAACCGCAATTGACTCGTATTTATGGCGTTTCGTTCCCTAAACAAAAGGAACTTACCGAATATTTACATTTATTGGAAGAGGCCAAAAAGCGTGACCATAGAAAGCTTGGAAAGGAACTTGAGCTTTTTACGTTTTCGCAAAAGGTGGGACAAGGCTTACCGTTATGGTTACCTAAGGGTGCAGCTTTACGCGAGCGCTTGGAAAATTTCTTGAAAGCAGCCCAGAAAAAAGCGGGTTATGAAATGGTGGTGTCTCCGCATATCGGTCAGAAAGAATTGTATGTAACTTCTGGACATTATGCCAAGTATGGCGAGGATAGTTTTCAGCCGATTACCACACCAAAAGACGATGAGGAGTTTTTATTAAAACCGATGAATTGTCCGCACCACTGTGAAATATACAAAAGCGCACAATGGAGTTATAAAGATTTGCCAAAACGTTATGCTGAATTTGGTACGGTATATAGATACGAGCAGAGTGGTGAATTGCACGGTTTAACACGTGTTAGAGGATTTACACAGGATGATGCGCATTTATTTTGCATGCCTGACCAATTGGACGAAGAATTTAAGAATGTTATTGATTTGGTTCTTTATGTATTTGGTTCTTTAGGTTTTGAAAACTTTACGGCTCAAGTTTCTGTAAGGGATCCTGAAAATCCAGACAAATATATTGGTGATGTAGATAACTGGGAAAAGGCCGAACAAGCTATAATTAATGCTGCTGAAGATAAAGGTTTAGATTATGTAATTGAAACTGGGGAAGCCGCATTTTACGGACCAAAGTTAGACTTTATGGTAAAGGATGCTTTGGGTAGACGTTGGCAGCTTGGAACCATTCAAGTAGATTACAATTTACCCGAGCGTTTTGAATTGACTTATAAAGGTAGTGACAACGAGCTACATCGCCCTGTAATGATACACCGAGCACCTTTTGGAAGCATGGAGCGTTTTGTGGCATTATTATTGGAACATACAGGTGGGAATTTCCCGATTTGGTTGATGCCAGTTCAAGCTAAAATATTGTCTCTTAGTGAGAAATATGAAAAATACTCTGAAAAAGTTTTAAATTTGCTAGAAAATCACGAAATTCGCGCCCTTGTAGACCATAGAAATGAGACTATAGGCAAGAAAATTAGGGAAGCAGAAATGCAAAAACACCCATATATGCTTATAATTGGCGAACAAGAAGAAAAAGAAAACAAAATAACCGTGCGTAAACATGGTGGCGAAGATTTAGGAATGATTAGCATTGACGATTTCGCCGAAATAATAAAACAGGACATTAGTAAAACGTTAAAATCGTTCTAAAAATAAATAAAAGTTTAATTAAAAAAAGATTTAGCCATAGCAATTAGAAGAAGAAGACAGCCCAATAGAAGGGTAATACAAGAGGATAAACACAAAATTAACTCTAAAATTACAGCGCAAAAGCTGAGACTTGTTGGAGATAATGTAGAAGTGGGTATTTATACTAAGGGAGATGCCCTTAGGCTTGCCGATGAATTAGGGTTAGACCTAGTTGAAATTTCTCCAAAAGCAGACCCTCCTGTTTGTAAAGTTATGGATTATAAAAAGTTTCTTTACGAACAAAAGAAACGTGAAAAAGCTTTAAAAGCTAAAGCTAGTAAAGTAGTGGTTAAGGAAATTAGATTTGGACCGCAAACTGATGACCATGATTACGAATTTAAAAAGAAACATGCTGAAAAGTTCTTAAAAGATGGTGCAAAGCTTAAAGCTTTTGTATTTTTCAAAGGACGATCGATAGTATTTAAAGAGCAAGGACAAATTTTATTGTTACGTCTGGCTCAAGACCTTGAAGAGTTTGGTAAAGTAGAACAAATGCCAAGGTTGGAAGGAAAAAGAATGACCATGTTTATTGCTCCAAAGAAGTAATAACTGAAGATAATTAAGCGCAATAATTAAAAACTAGGAAAAGAAATGCCTAAAATGAAAACAAAATCTAGTGCCAAAAAACGTTTTAAGTTGACGGGTACTGGTAAGATTAAAAGAAAGCACGCTTTTAAGAGTCACATCTTAACAAAGAAATCGAAAAAGCGTAAGCTAGCGTTAACCCATGACACATTAGTGGATAAGGCTGACGAAAATAATATTAAAACCATGTTACGTTTAAAGTAACACCAGTTTTAATTGGTTAAAACAATTTATAAACCCTGGAGTTAGGCTCATTTGATTAACGATTGTAGATTTTAGATTTACGATTTTAGAGAAAATACTAAAGTGTCGATTATCGACCGCCTACTACAAAAACAATTAAAATTATGCCAAGATCAGTAAATTCTGTAGCAAAAAGAGCCAGAAGAAAAAAGGTTCTAAAACAAGCAAAAGGTTACTTTGGACGTCGTAAAAACGTTTGGACAGTAGCTAAAAACGCGGTTGATAAAGCGATGCAATATTCGTACAGAGACCGTAGAAACAAAAAAAGAACATTCCGCGCTCTTTGGATTACGCGTATTAATGCTGGAGCCAGAGAACACGGATTATCTTATTCTCAGTTTATGGGGAAACTTAAAGCTAATAATATCGAATTGAACCGTAAAGTTCTTGCAGATTTAGCGATGAATAACCCAGAAGCTTTTAAAGCAGTTATAGACAAAGTAAAATAAGGCGCTTAGCCTATTGTAAAACATATTGTTCGCTTAATTTAAAAATCCGATTCGTTTGAATCGGATTTTTTTGTTTAATACCCTTTATGGTATGGCAAATAACCATATCATAGATAAAAAGTAAAAATTAAAGGTTCTTTTCTTTATAAGAATAGCTTAAACGATTATTTAAGTTCATTGGCTTTTTTTTATTGCGATTTGAATCTAATAGCGTAAGTTAGTAGTTAATAGCAGAGTTCTCTCAAATAATTTACCAACCTATTAAAACAAGCTATTATGAAAAACAAACCTTTTTACTATTTATTTAAATTATGCTTTATTGTTGCTCTCTTTGGCATAGTAAGTTGCCAAAATGAATCTATTGATGAAGCAAACGAAGCAATGGAGTCTGACGCACTCACAAGTAAGAAAAAGAAGAATAAAAAAGCGAATACCGCTGCTTTTGATCTTTCTGAAAACTGCAATGTAACATCCAAAACAGATTTATACGCTGGACAAAATATATTAGTTGGAGACGTTACGGTCTCAGAATCTGGAGGCCTATATACAATTACCTATAACATCACCAATAGTGGTTATTGCTTAACTTCTACGCATCTCTCTGTGGTTGAAAATCCTGAGGATTTTCCAATGGGAGGCGGAGGCAACCCAAAGAATGGCCATTTTGAATACAGTAAATCTCATGATTGTGTGAGTTCTTATTCATATGAGGTTCCTACTTCCAGAGGTAGTTATATTGCTGCTCATGCAGTGGTTAATTGCGTAGAGGATACTGGTGATGTAACTACTGCTTTAGCATTACCCGATCAAGTTGATGTATGTGTTACTTCTAAAGGCGTTTCTGATAGTTATTTTGAAATAGAAATTGCTGCTGGCAACTCATTATCTGGATCTATGGATGCTTGGTGTGTTGATCAAGATGCATCTCTTAAAAAAGGAGAATGCTTTACGGGAGATGTTTATTCTTCTTATGGCGATCTTCCTGCAGGAAAATTCGAAAAACCTCAAAATTTTGGAGCTGTTAACTGGCTTCTAAATCAAGGTTTTATCGGAACTCAAGCTTCACCTGAATTAGGTAATTATACTTTTGGGGATATTCAAATAGCAACATGGACATTAGTTGACGATAGCATTTGTAGTGAATGTTTGCATACCGGACCATACGACCCTGCTAGAATTGAAATGTTAGTTGCGATGTCTTTAGAAAACAATAGTTTTATTCCTGGATGTGACGAAAACATCTTAATACTAATTGTCCCTACGGATGGTAAACAAAGTATAGCCATTAGCATTCCGGTTGTTTGCAATGAAATTGGAGATTGCGAAGAAACAGCTTGGGGAGATGGTTGCGGGTTCCCAGCAAATAATTGGGCTACTTATTTTCATTACGAAACAGAATAATAGACTTTAATGATAGTTTAAAAATCCGATTCGAAAGAGTCGGATTTTTTTATATACCAAAAGCTGTAATTACCAATTTTCTACTACCTCCATGGTTTCTGTGTTCACATAGATACACCCCTTGCCAGGTTCCTAAATTTAATCTCCCGTTGGTAATTGGAATTTGTACAGAAGCTCCTAAAAGCGATGCCTTGATGTGTGCTGGCATATCATCAGCACCTTCATAAGTATGTTGATAATAGGAAGCATTTTCTGGAATCATCTTATTGAAGTGACTTTCAAAGTCTGTTCTTACGGTATAATCTGCATTTTCGTTAATTGTTAAACTTGCAGAGGTATGCTTTATGAATATTTGCAATTGACCTGTATTAATTTCCTTTATTTCAGGCATCACATATACAACCTCATCAGTAATTAAATGGAATCCTCGAGAATAGGGTTTTAATTGTATTTCCTTTTGAAAACATTTCATATTTGAAACAAAAATTAATCAATATCTTTTGCCATTTCGGCAACCGCAGTTTTAAATTCTTTCCAATCTATTTTACCATCGCCATCTTTATCATAGCCTTCAATTAATTTAGAACCTACCAAACCGCGGATAAATCCGTTAATTTCAGCTTCTTTTAAAAGTTTTACAACTTCGCTTTTAGAAAGTTTACCATCTCCATTTTTGTCGAAGAAATTAAATGCGTCTTGTGGAGATTCAAAATGTTTGGTTAAAACAATTTGTATTTTCTTAATAATCGTTTTCTTGGATGCCATTTTTATAGATTTAAATTGTCCGTTTCAATTTAAGAAAAAGAAATGAATCTAATTTTTGACAACCTTTAAAATTAACTAATCATGCACGGGATCTTGCGTGCAAGGGCAGTTACTAATACCTTGTAAAAAGTTAAGCCCTATAGTTACCACATGAGTTCCAGAATTGTAAGCTGCTAGTTCGTTTGTGGTGATTTGATACGCGTATCCGAAATAAAAAATATTTTTTTGAAAACCAATCATAGGACCTATATTCAAAGGTTTTAAAGCTTGATCATTTAAGAAACGGTATGAAATTCCACCCCAATAATAATCTCCGTATCGATTATATTTTCTGAATTTAAAATTTAAATCGGTAGCTGATCTGTTGTCGCTTCCGAACCATTGAAAGAATACTGAAGGCTCATATTCTAAACCACTTTTTTTAGGTCCCCTAATTGTATATCCAGAATACAATTGATAGTTAAGTAATAAATTAGGCTCCTTTTTTCTTATAAACTCATCGAAATTTTTAGGTAAAATATTATTCGCATTAAAGCTCAACCAAAAACCACCAAAGCGATATAAAGCACCGATATCGAAGTTATTGTTTGAGGTTCTTCTATCATCGGTTACAAATGGATCTATGGTTGGGTTCTCATACGTCGTATTAAAGTTATTGATATCGATTCTGAAATTATTAATGTTGTATGAAATTCCGAAAGACAAATATTGTTTAGAATAGTAATCGATAATTAAATGGTGTGCAAAGGAAAACTTTGCACCTGTTTGAATGGTATTACCATTTCTATCATTATATAATGATAGACCAACACCTGTTCGGTCTGCAATACGAACATCCCCGTAAATAGATTGATTATCTGGAGCACCTTTAATACCAACCCATTGGGTCAATCCATTTGCTCTAATTTTTAGATTATCGCCAATACCCGCATACGTTGGTGATACTACAAAATTGTTATCCGCCAAATACTGTGTAAATACCGGTAAGTTTAGCTCTTGTCCGTAGCTTTTAACTATAACTAATAGTAAAAAAGCTATTACTATCTTTCGCATCTTATTATTTTTTAAATCCTTCTTCATCTTCTTCTACATTTATCTATAGAGGGTAAAATGCCCTACGAATTCTTTATCGTTTCTACTGTCGTTTAGCTTCACCACATACCAATAATCTCCCGTTGGTAGCTCCTTTCCTTTATACGTGCCATCCCATTTTTCACTTACGTTGAGTGTTGCTATTTTACGCCCGTACCTATCAAAAATATCAAAGGTTAAATCGTCGTATTGTGTTGCACAACCAATGCCCCATCCGTCTAATGTGCCATCATCATTTGGTGTAAAATAATTTGGAATACATATATCAATAAATTCCATAGGAATCGATGCTTCAACCTGACATCCGTTATTGTCTACAACTGTTACCGTGTAGGTTCCAGATGCATAAATGTTGAAGGTATTTTCGCTACCGTAAGATTCTCCATTAAGGAAATATTCATAATTGCCTGTGCCGCCAGTTGTAGTCGCTTCTATTTCATTCAAGCCACTTTCTGTTAGCACTATAGCTATTGGTTCATAATCATCAATATCAAAATAGTCACTTCGTTGTACACATCCATTGGTGTGTCTCACATCTATGTAATGGTCTAAGCCTGCATATACATTTGTAAATACATTTTCTGATTGGTATGGGCCACCATCCAATGCATATTCTAAATCGGCAGGATCAATATTATCTGGATCTAGAGTTACTGTAACTCTATTCGTTGATGTATTATTTACACAACCATAATCTATAGCCAATTGAGGATTGATTAGAATAGATTCTGGGAAATCAATTTCAAATTCTGCTTCACAGCCTTCAGCGTCCCGAATATAAACCACATGATTTCCTCCTGCTAAAGCGGTAAAATTGAAAACTGTTTGTGTATTTGTTCCTGTAGTATATGTTCCATTATAATCATCTAAACTTACGCTATATGGTAAACTGCCTCCTGAAATATCAACACTAAAGGCACCATTTAATTCCCCTGAACACAATTCTGGAATAGTTGAATTAGGAACCACAGTTAAGAACACAGGAGCGGGTTCGTTTATGCTAAAATCAATAATCACAAAACATCCTAATTCGTCCTGTACTACTGCCTGATAGGTTCCAGGAGCTAAATTTTCGAAAATAGGTTCATCAAAAAACTGATTCAACTGAGGCGATATCGCATATTTGATTGTACCTGTACCTCCTGTTGCAAGAATTTCAATAGAACCATTATTTTCCGCTGTACAGGACACATCAGTTGTGTTAAATGTAACTTCTAATGGTAATGACGGTTCAGTAATTGGTATGGCGGCAGATGTGGTTAAACAATCTCCACTATCTACCCTTACTTGGTAGTTGCCGGCGGGAAGCTCCGTAAATACACCAGGGCTATTTTGTGTCGCTGGAATTGCATTTCCTGCAGTGTCTTGAAGCGTATATACATAGCTACCCAATCCACCTTGTGCTTCGGCAATAATTACTCCCGTTACATCTCCAGTACAATTAATTGTAGCATTCATCGCGTCTATATTAACGGTTAAATCTGGAAGTGGATCGATGGTTATTTGATTGGACACATCAGCAATACAACCATTTGCGTCTCTAACATAATATTGATAATCTCCAGCTGGCACAGAAAAGGTTACCGAAGTAGCGAAAGTGCCAATAACAGAAGTAAAATTATTATCAGTACTGTAGCTGTATGAACCGCTTCCTCCTAAAACACTTAATGTTAACGTAGCTTCAGTTAAACAGGTTTGAGATGTTTCCTTAACTAAAGTTGCCTGTAATTCTGTAGGTTCGTCAATTACAATATTTGGTGTATTAAACTCACAGTTATAACCATCAGTGACTCTTACACTGTAAGTTCCAGCACCCAAATTATCAAAAACGGTAGATGTTTGAGGCCCTGAAGTTGAAGGTGTCGGCAAAATTTGATTTAAAGTGTAGGTGTAATTTGAACCTTGCCCGCCTGTTGTGTTTATAACTGTAATTGTAGCATTAGTATCTCCAAAACAAGACAATACTGTTGTACTTGCTGAAATGGTAGCATCTATTGGATTTGGAATGATTAGCGTAACATCATCGGAAGCGATACACCCTCCCGCATCACGAACATTAACTGTATAAACTCCTGCTTCTAAATTTGTAAATGTACCATTTGGAGAGAATGCTACTGTTGTAGCTCCCGTTAATTCATATTCGTAAGTACCATAACCGCCACTTGCTACTGCCGTTATTGTACCTTTATCATTGTCACAGGTAACATTTGATGTTTCCGTTGCAATAACCGATAATGCACTTGGTGGTGATTGAATAATTACATCTGATGTTGCTGCACAAAATGGACTTGCTGTTTGAGTAACTACTACGCTATAGTTTCCGGCTGCTATTCCCGAAACAAACTGTGGGTTAGTTGATGTATTTGCATTTACAATACCCGTAACCGATGTTGAGGCACTATCAAAAATCTCATAGGTATACGGTCCTGAATAACCGCTTACGCTAATTTCAAAACTACCCGTATTATCACCAAAACAAGTTACTGGCGATGATGTTGTAGTTACCATAGGCGGAACGGCTTCAGGTAATACAACCTCAACATTGGCAGAACAGGTATTAGCATCGGTAATTGTAATAGTATATGTTCCAGAAGGTACTCCTGAAAATACATTTCCACTTAAACTAATGCTTGCTGGATTCGGACTAATAGTATAAGTGTACACTCCTGTTCCACCAATACCAATAATGGTGATTTCTCCATCATCATTATTACAAGTTGGTAATGCGGTGATACTAGGCGTTATATCAACAGGTGGTGCAATATCTACATTTACTATGTTGCCACAACCATTAGCATCTTGAATCTCTACAGTGTGACTTCCAGATGTTAAATTTGAAATACTAAATGGTGCTGTTCTAGTTTGAAAAGCCCCTCCATCAATACTATAACTATATGGTGGAATTCCAGCGGAAGTTAATAATACATCAATTTCAAAATTTCCTTCCGTAACCGTACATTGATTGTTTATGGTTGCTGCTATTACTGGTTCAGGATCTGATACTATTGTTTCATTGAGTCTAAATTCACATCCATTGGCATCTCTTACAAAAATATCCCAATTTGATCTTGTTGCAAAATCCAAATAAAGGACATTGCTAACTCCAAAATCTGAAGGAGTTGGCACAAAACCAACTGCCCCAGCAGCATATTCGTATGGAGCGGTACCGCCTGAAGCTGTTACTATAACTTGTGCATTAGCGTTACAATGCGCATTAATATTATCTGATACGGCAGCAATTAAGGGCTGAACTGGCTGCATAATTCTAAATGTGCTACTCGCGGTACATAAAGTGCCATTTGCTTCTCTCACAAAAAGCGTATAGTTGCCTGCCGGTAAACCCGAAATACTTCCATTGGCCGGCGCTCCAGTTAAACCTGTAAACGTTCCATTTTGAGCTGGAACAATAGGATTATTTGTTAACTCATCTCTTATTTCATAATAGATTGAGGTTACCGAGGCATCATAATCGGAAACCGTAAAATCTACAGAGCCACTTGAGTCTCCATAACAACTCACATCATTTTCAGTTATACTATTGATATTTATAGATGATAATACGGGTGTTGTTACTTCTACAATTGAAGTACAACCTCCAGCATCAATAACTTCAAAGAAGTAAGTGGTGCCATGGTCTAAACCTGAAAATGTATGTGTGGTTAGAGCAGTAGGCCCAAAAGCAGATGCCGGTTGCCCAAATATTGCATATGTAAAAGGCGCTACCCCTGTAATAACCTCTAAATCTACTGTGGCTCCAGTAGCACATGTACCAGTAGTAGCATTACCTGTAACATTTACGTTTGGCGGCGTTAGAATTCGTAATTCGTTACTAATATATTCACATCCATTACTATCAACTATAGTTATAACATAATCACCAAATGCTAAACCATTAAATGTATGTGTTGTTGATGCCGTAGTTATATTTGTACCTATTTGGGTAAAAGTATTATCGAAAATAGCATATGTAAATGGCGCTACCCCACCTGAAGTCATAGTAACATCAATACTTCCTGGAATGTTAGAATTACATTGTATAGGGTTTAGGTTAAAACTTGGAGTAATAGGTGCTGGCTCATCCAAAACTATTGTTCCAGAAACATCACACCCCTTGCCATCCATTACTGTATAACTATAGCTTCCTGCTGTTAATCCTCCAAAAACATTTGTGGACACAAAGGTTACACCTCCATCGATACTATACGTAAATGGAGCGGCTCCAGTTAAGGCCGAAAGAGTTATGGAGCCATTAGCATCTCCATTACAATTTGGATCTACTTTTAAAGCAGATGCTGTTACAGGCGTTATAGGGTTAATTGTTTGTACGGAAGTTTCTGCGGTACAATTATTGGCATCAGTAATTTGAAACTGATATGTACCATCTGCAGCAACTGCATATGTAAATGTTGTTCCAGTAGCACCAAGACTTGTATAACTACCTCCATTGATAGAAACTGCATAGGTAAATGGTGCTGTGCCTCCTAATATTGTGCCTTCAATAGTTCCATTTGGTAACACTGTACAATCTAAATCCTTAGTAACAATAGCTCTTGCCGTTAAAGGTGGCAATGGTTCAATAGTATGGGTTTCAGCATAAGTACACTCGTTAGCATCACGAACTTGGAACGTGTATGTTCCAGGAGTTAATCCTGTAAATATGTTTGATGATTGATACGCTGTTGCTGAACCAGAAGGGGCGATAATTTGATATTCTAAAGGACTTAATCCTCCAGTAGCCGATAAAGTAATATCTGAAGTGTTACTAGGACATGTTATTGGTGTTCCACTGAAATCTAAATCCGTTGGAGGATTTAAGGTTGCAACAGTTATAGGTGCAGCAACAAATGTACATACATTGGCATCCCTTACTGTAACAGTATACGTACCAGCCGTTAATCCAGTAAAAGTGGTTCCTGGTTGAAAATTTACACCATCAATACTGTATTGATAAGGAGATGTTCCTCCTGTTACTCCTGACACCGTAATAATACCATCCGTTGTACAAGTAAATGGCGTAGTGAGTGCCACCGTACCACTTATTTCAGTAACTGCGGTTATTGTTATGGTTTGCGATGACGTGGTACAAACATCTGCACCAGAAGTATATTCTACAACTATATTGTAATCGCCAGCAACTACATTTGTGAAATTTGGTGAATTTTGATACGTTATACCATTATCAATACTATAACGCAATGTATTTCCGTTTGGGTTTGCCACGTTAATGGTTATAGAACCGCTATCAGGTGCATCAGCACATAAAATATTGGTTTGTACTACTGTGAAATCTGGGGCTAGTATTGCATCAACATCGATAATAGTTTCGGCTTCACAATTATTAAAGTCTACAACTCTTATAGTATATGTTCCTGCTGTTGGAACATCTATAATTGGCGTGCTTTGAAACGTTGTTGCCCCATTAACAAAATAATAATATGGTGCCGTTCCTCCTACTGGATAAACCGTAATTTCTCCATTGGTACAGTTTAATGGTTTGGTTAAAGCCGAAGTTGCCTCTAATAACGGAGGTTGAATAATTTCAATATCGCCAGTAAACGTACAGCCATCTTCAGTAGAAACATTTATGGTGTAAGTTCCTGGGTTTAAGTTTTCAAACGTATAATTATCATCAACAATTGGCCCAACACTATTAACTAATGTTGCTCCATCATAAATAGAAAAGAAATATTGTGGTCGTGCATCATTTGCTGCTAAAATCACATTACCCAATTCTCCATAACACAATGGCTGAGTCACGGTGGTTTGTACTGTAAAGTCTCTTTCTCTAATTTGAACGTCAGGTACAGTGAATATACATGGATTTGGAGTAACTCCAATTTGCCTAATATAAACAGAATAAATTCCTGGAGTATTTACCGAAAATGTGTTACTCACTTGATAGTTTGTACCATCGATACTATACTCATATCCACTAGGAACACTTCCTACCACAATTTCACCCGGTGTGGTACAAATAATATCTCTTGACGTTACCGTAGGCACCAATAAGTTTTCGTATACATTAAAATAAAACTGGTTGAAACAACCACCATCATAGTTTAATGTTAATCTATATTGTCCTGCTGTATCTGCTGTAAAGTTTGGTCCTGTACCTACTTGATTCCAAGTACAGGTATCACTTTCGTTTGCACAATCCTCATTTAAAACTGCGTCACAACTAGATTCATCTAACACTTCCCAAATCATAGAAGATGTATCGGTAATATTCGTTTGAATAAACCTAGAATCATTGGCGCCACATAAAAATATGTTTGGTAACTCTTTACCGTCGTTAGGGCAAATCACAATTTCGTCAGCAAAAGGAATTACTGGATTAGTAACATCAGCACCATATAGAACCACATCAAATTGTTGCGTTATAGATTGGCAGGGTGCTGTTGCTTGATTAAATACATAATATGTTCCCGTAGAGGTTGCGGTAAACGATTGTCCGGTGCTTATAGCTGGCCCACCTGGAGTGGTAGACCATGTATATGCATCATATCCATTTCCTGCTGTTAAGGTTGTGGAATCCCCACAAAGCACGACATTCTCATCAAACGTACAGTTTAAGTCTGCTAAAAAGTTTGTAGCTCTTGGCGTTATTAAACATCCTGTGTTACTATTGTAACTTGGATCGTCAGAAATTGTAAAATCTGGATTTATAGTACCTTGATAGGTTGAATAGGCCTGATTATCAATAATATTTGAACATGCATCAGTAAGCAAACTACAATCAGAAACTACGGTTACTCTAAAGCGAATAGATTGTACTGGATCGTTTTGCTCTACGATGGAGCGATCTACACTAAATACAATTTCTCTAGTTGTAGCGTTGTAACTTTGAACAGTAACTCCAGTAGGCAAAGAGACTATATCCGCCGGATAATTAAATACGATATTTGTTGGCAAAATATCACGAATGGTGAGATTTGTGGCATCGTCATTACCTGTATTTTCAAAACCAATAACATAATTTAGCTCATCGCCTAAATCTACTTCTTGTCCTTCTATATTTGTACCAAATTCATCCTCAACAATTTTGGTTAATACGATATTTGGTGCAATAATTTCAATGGCAAAAGCACTAAAATAGTAGTAATAAATATCCAGATTACTTCCTAAACTTATAGTGGCAGTTGTATCACCATTTCCAATAAGACTATTACCGGCATTTGGAATATTTATAATACCTGCATCAAAACCTAAAGTATTTGTGCCTGCAGGATTTCTGTCAAAAAATAATTCTGGAGTATTGGTAAGAGGATCTATTATAGAAACTGTACTATTAAAAAAGTTATTTCCGGGACGAATTACCGTTCCTGAGTTATCCGTTGCATTAATAACACTTCCATTGAGTTCTAAGTAATCTCCAGTGTAACGTCTATCACCCTCGATAGTACTAAATGCAAATTTTGCACGAACAGGTCCTACCGGAATGGTTTGGAATCCAGAGATTGGGAATGTCTCGTTTATAGTACTGGTAATTTTTGTAAAACCATCAAACGAAGTGATGTATTTACTTGGCAATAACGGATCTTCATAGATTACGAAAAGTGACCAACCTGCTGACAATCCTTCCGAATTTGGTTTTGGCCCTACCAGTGAAGATATATTGGCCACACCATATGTTCCTTCCGGATTTGGTAAAGCAGTAAGTATATCAGTTACATCATGATAATATACATAGGTGTTTGAATTGTTATTATTGGCTGCATTTTGAAAATATATCTGCGTACCCGTTATATCCTGATAAGGGTTACCTGGTGTTCTAAATTTTATATCTGATATAGGATCGTTACCATTTACAACAGCACTCCAATATAAACCAGCGTAAACAATTTGATAACAGTTTGTATCGCTTGGTACATCTAAATCAGCGGTACTGGAGTTAAATGTCGTTGGATCACCATCTATATCTACATAAACGGCGGCATCCACCCTATCATTAGTATCATTCCCATTGTAAGGATTGGTAACATGTAACCCAACATTACTGTTTCCAATCAAAAGCATATCTCCTTTAATCGCTTCGTCGTACCTTGGTACAAAAGGTACTAAGTTTTGCGCGAATAACTGCATGCCCATTAAGAGCATTAATGCAATAATACAGTTATTTACATAAGTAGGCGTTTTCATAGTTGTTAGTTTTTCTATTTCAATTTATTGGGGCTAGAGAAATAGCAATCTGTTTATTTAATTCTTCTAGTTATCTATTTTTACTAATGACATTTTTCCGTTATAGGGTTTACTTCCTTTAGTTTCCAATGCGTTTTTCGCTTGATCTATAGAGTCAAATTTTTCATAGTAAATGAAATATTTGTTAGTGTTCACATCAAAGAAAAAGTTCACATCCTTCTCACCAGATGCTACTACTTTAGTTAGAAACTCATCTCTTTTTTCAACATTATTATGAACAGCAATAACCATATAATATCCCGGATCCTCATTCATAACATTTTTAATAATTTGAATGTTTTTGGTTTGTTCTTCCCCAAAATCAAAATCTTCCTCTTGTAATTCTACTGTGCTTTCATCAGTAAACTTCTTAATTCTTTCTAGTGCTGCCTTGTCTTTATTATATCTATCTTGCTGATTATCGTATGCTGCACGACGAATTCTTCGTTTTCTTTCAAAATCAGTATCTTCATTTATTTGCTCTAAGTTGTAAACCAAACGTTCTTTAGTTCTTTTGATTCTAAGTTGGTCTGCTCTTAATTGCTCTAGTGCGTTAAAGTAAAACTCGTTAATACCTTCTTCATCTTTTTTGAACTTTCTCTTACGTTTGACCAAAATAGCTTCGAGCTCAACAATTTTCATCTCTTGATCTTTCTCTACTTTTTCAAGTTCATCTTTCAATGTTTGTATTGCAGCATTTTCTGCCGATAAGCTTTTAAATGGTTTCGGAGCTAGGTAAACACCCTGCTCACTTAAATCATTTTCCTCTTTTAAATCATTTAAATCTTTCTGTTTCACATCAATCTTTTCAGATAACTTTTGCATAAGTTGATCCTGATTTACTTTTGCACTATTAGTTTCACTTAACAATACATTCATAGCTTTAGCCGCTTCATCATCTGCCTCAGTATTTAGCTCTTGATTATTATTAGCCAATTCAGTATTTTCAGCCGTTAATCTTTCTTTTTCTCCTATAGCATCACGCTGTAATTGTGCTTCTTGCTCTGCTTTTTCCTTCTCCTCTAGATTTTGCTTTTCTTCTTCAGCCTTCAGCTTAGCTTCTGCCTCTAATCTTAATTTTTCTTCTTCATGCAGGTTCAGTGCTTCCTCTTGTGCTTTTATTCTTGCTTGCTCCTCTATTCTTTTTTGCTCCTGTTCTAGCTTTAAGCGCTCTGTCTCTTCCAATCTAAGTTTTTCGGCTTCTGCCGCGGCAGTTTCTTGAGCTTCCTTGGCTCTTCTTTCGGCTTCTAACTGTAATCGTTTTTCTTCTGCAGCTTTAGCTTTTGCCTCGTTCTCCAATCTTAATTTTTCAGCTTCTTCCTTCTTAAATACTTCTTCCTGTAATTTTTGTTTAGCTTGTTCTTCAGCCCTTTTTCTCTCTGCTTCTGCTTTTGCTTTTTCCTCTTGTTCAACATTAGACCTTGCTTCAGCTTCTAATGCTAACGTAGCCTCTTCAACGTTTTGTACTTCATCGTCACTATTTTCTTTAGCTTCTATTTTCTGATTTCCATTTTGAGAAATATCATTTTGATTGGCCGAAGCTGCTATTTCAACTTTTGCCCTTTGTGCCTCTGCTTCAGCTTTTCGTTTAGCTGCTAACTCTGCTCTTCTTTCCGCAATTCTAGCTCTATCTTCATCGGTTAAATTATTTGACTTAAATCGTCTTTTTTTGATATTAAATACAGATTTCTGTTCTTCCTCGTCTCCATAAGTATACCTGTATTTATTATTGAAACGGTACGCTAAGGTAATCTCATGAGAGCTTCCAAATTCTGAAAAATTACCCATAGATTGCTCGTAGTTATATTCTACCGCAATGTTGTTTGTAACATTAATACCAATACCTGCAGAAGCTCCATAAAGTGTATTATAACCTGCTTGAGCCCAAATTCCTTTAGGAACATTCAACATAGCAAGTCCTGAAATAATAGTTTTGTCTTTTTTAAATTCACTCCTTATGAGCGTAGAAAATCGAGTTTCATCAAAAAAGCCACGTGTATTCATATATCCCGTGTACATTACATGCGCTTGTAGACCCATTTCTGGATTGTCTTCAATTAGTTTTGAATCATTTAAATTATAAGACACCAAATTATTTATGGCCACTCCAAAGTCGAAAAAATCAGTACCGTAGTTTATACCTGGATTTATTGTAAACAAAAAGTTTGAAGGCACATTTTGTAAAGAGGGATCTGGAGTATTAACAATCACACTGCCCTGATTTAAACTACTCTGATAAGCACCAATATTTAATCCAAATGTAAGATTGCTTTCTCTACTTAAACTTGCGTTATATGCAAAATTAAGTAAGCCTCCAAAAGTAGTTAGCACTCCAAAATCTTGCTGAAATAAACCTACTCCAGCTCCAATATTTTCAGAAAAACGACCTGCATAACTAAATACATATGAATTTGGCGCATTATTAAATTGAGCCCATTGCTTTTTATTGGTAAAGCTGATATACTTGTTCTGTTCTCTAACAAAACTGAATGTTGGATTAATAGCATACCTATTAAACTTTAAAGAATTTCTAACAGGTAAATCCAAAGCAACAATGCCATTGCTCTCTTGAGAATGGAATTGCTGAATGGTACATAACATTAGAAACATATATAATAGATATTTGTTCATTTTATCTTAGAACTGTAATAGATCCTTTTTTTATCTTTTGGTTTGGTGTTTTAATTATATAATAGTAAACTGGGTTTACATCTTTAAAACTCAATTCGTTTTCTGGCCAATTATTTTGGTAATCTGTAGTATCTAAAACCACTTTTCCTTGCGAACTCAATACCATAACTTGGGTATTTGTGCCGCTAACATACTCTTGTGGAATTACCCAAGTATCGTTAACACCATCTCCATTTGGCGTGATTACATTTGGAATATTTGCAACGTTAGGAAATGGTTCGGTAACTGTAAAGCTTAATTCTTGCGCCGCCGTACAACCTTGCGTTTGTTGTACGACAACTTTGTAATTACCTTCTTGGGAAACTTCATAACTGTTTTCGATAGCTCCTGAAATTAGAGTATCATTCAAATACCACTCAAATATTGGATTAACTGCAGTTGTAGTCACCTCAACCATTAAGGTTTCATTTGATGGCAATAAATTTCTTTCATCAACATTAATTTCACTGGTAAAGTCTGTATTTACCAAATCTATAGATGCTGAGGCAGAGCAATTGTCTAAATCTATTCTAACTGAATATGTTCCCGCTTCATTAGTTTCGTACATTTGCTCAGTGGCGCCCTCAATCTCCACGCCATCTTTAAACCATTGGTAAGCCTTTCCATTAATCGCACTTAAAGTAGTTGGTCCGTTTGTTGAACAATATGGATTGCCTAAACTAGAGCTGATTGATGAAGACGATGTATCCGAAGACGCTTCGCTCACTGTAACTCTATTGGAAAATGAATTTGATGTACATGTGCCATAATTAGTTTCTACGAAATAAGTACCAGGGTTACTAACTTCTAAACTTTCTCCTGACGCAACAAAAACTGATGTTGTTGGGCTTGTTTCTCTGTACCAATTGAATGTTAGGTTTGGATATTGCAGCGGAGAATCGTTCATGGCTCCACCAGGATTGTCAATTGTAAGCAAATAACTTCCACCTTGGCAATACACACCTGTTTCTATTAAGTTGTTTATTGAAAAAGGACTATCTTGAATTTTGTAATATGCTGCAAATGCATTAGATGCACTACTTGTAGCAGCTGGTGCGGTGCTTTTTACTCTTACTTTATATCCTTCACCAGCAGTTTCTTCTGGAATTGCAAAATTTAGCGTTACTGGCGAGGTTGTAATAGCTCCTACGTTTGAGGAATAAACTGTTGTTGCATTTGCAAAACTTCCGTTACCGTCAGATAATTCTATTATAAACTGATTAGATGCTTCTAAACTACCATCTGGAGAAAATGAAAAGGTTATATCGTATGAGTTAAAACTAGAACTCGCACAAGCTTGGGTAAACCCTAAGCTAGGTTTACTAATAACTACCTGTGCCAAAAGCGTTGAGGGTATCAACGCTAGTATAATAAAAAGAATGTCAAGAATTGTAAAATTCCTCATGCAGTTCCATTATTTATAAAACCTCTAGGAATTCGTTTTCTAATATTTAATTTGAATAAATCTTCCCGATTGCTTAGGAAATCATTTCAAAAAGTACGCCTAGAGTTCTATCATTTATTAATTGTTCGTTTTAAGTCTTAATCATCTAAAGCATCTCTGTCAATATTTGATGCAATAATTTTGTTTATTCTTAGTCTGAAATCTGGTCTTTTATAGTTTTCAGATGCTATAAAGGTTTCAGTATTGTTACTTTTAGAATACACATTAAAAAACGTACGATTACCATAGTAGTTTTCTAAATCATCGTTATTAGAATTATTCTCTACAAAAATGTTTCCGTTACAATTGTTGAAGTACATCTCTTTAAAACTAATCTTATCTAGGTTCTCTTGGTTTACCTTAATACTTTCATCAAGAATTACAGCAGGATTAAAACCAGATATTACACTTTTGGATATATTGAACTCGGTATTTGGACCCACAAAAATAGCCTCGTGTACCAAATTCATAGCAATAGCCGATTCTAAATCATCGCTTGAATTTAAAAATGTAAGATTGCTGGCATCTACCGCTGTTTTACTTTTAGCAAAATCTATTTCATCTAAACTATTGTATGACAACACTTCTAAACATTTATCTCCACTACCATTAGAAGCATATGGTGACCTAACGGCTAATGAATTAAATATAAGAGATGCTGTACCGTAGTTAAATTTAAAATCTGTTCCTTTAGAGCGGTAAGACACCAAATTATTTAAAGAAACATTACCTCCCCAAACTTCAAAACTATCCTCACCACAATGGGATACCATAATATGTTCTAACACTGTACTTGATCCAACACTTGCCAACAACAACCCGTTAAAATATGTATCTTGCGCAACGCGTTTACCGGCATACTCAATCCTAACATATTTGAGTTCTCCAGAGAAGCTAGATATTTTATCGCCTCCATAATTTGTATTAGCATAATTTGCAGGTTTAAGGTCGGGTAGATATGCTGCAACTGATCCCGAACCATATTTGTTTATAGGTGCTTCACCTAAAATAATAATACCACCCCAATCACCTGGCTTTCCAATACTTCTGTTTGATGTAAAAACGATAGGGTCTGTTGGGTTGCCTTTCGCTAAAATACTGGCGCCACGTGCTACAGTTAATGATGCATCGGTCTTATAATCACCAAAAATAACGGTACCCGGCTCTATGGTTAACGTTACTCCTGGCGTAACAAAAACATTACCAAGCAATAAATATACTTCACCTTTTCTAAGCGTTGTATCTTCAGTAATACTACCTGTTAAGATTTGGGTCGGCTCACCATAATCCTTTTGATTTGGTTTAAAATCTGTCCAATTATTCAACCAGTTCATTTCTCCTACAATTCCTTTTTCCTGTTGTGCGAAACCGCAAGAAAAACTTATCAGAGATATTAAGACAATTTGAGTAATTTTTTTCATGTCACTTATTATTTTCAATTAAAGGAAAACGCGTAATTATAATACAATCAAAACTAATAGAATAATCTATGAAATACCAATTATTTCGCTGAAATGCATAAATTATATTGAAATAAAATCAAAAAAATCGATGAAATACACTTTTATAATGTTGTAAATTAAAAAAGACGGTTTTTTCTTTCTTTAAAAAATGTTGTACTCAATAAGAGGATTTACAGCTTTAAAAAGGATTTACCGAAAATTAACGCATAAAAAAAACCCAAAAATCTGGGTTTATTTCATGTTTTTTAAGCAAAAAAATTAATGATATTCACTATACTCGTGAAGCGACTTTAAAGTTTCTTCATAAAATATGATTGCAGAAACTAAATCATCGGTATCTGAATACGGTAATATTCGCTTTTGAAATTCGGACGTGCTCTCTAAGAAGTCATCTGTAGCTTCAAATTGATCATCCAATGCCTTTCTATTATCACTATCATTTGGGATACCTAATGTTGACATAGTTACACCTGGTTTCGTTGCAAAAGCGATATAAGGCATTAACTTAACTAGACTTTCTATTCTTTCTACATAAAGTACTAGCAATTCACCTTTGGCCATTCTATCAAGCTCTGCTTTACTGTGATATTTTTTTATGGCTACACCTTCGCTTATTATACTTTTGGGCTCCTTCTTTTTTTGCGCAAAGCCCGCACCAGAAATTAATATAAAGCAAAAACTAAGAAAGATTAATTTCGTTTTCATGGATTAGATTTTAGGGTTTAGGCTGCTAATTTATGTAATTTATCGTAAAAAACAATCGTTTTATCGATTTTTTTAATTATTTATCTGATATTTTACAAAATGATCCACTCCAAAATACAATTGTACAGATATTTAATTAATGATATTTTCTCTTAATGATTAAATACCTGTTATTTTTGCAACTTTATTTAGTTGTATGGATTTATCTAAAATAAAACTTATCGTTACAGATATGGATGGCACTTTGCTTAATTCAAAACATGAGGTAAGTTCATTATTCTTTGAGCTCTTTGAACGTTTAAAAGAGCATAACATTATTTTTGTTGCCGCAAGTGGAAGACCTTATTATGGTATGACAAGTAAATTGGAGACTATTAAAAACGATATTATTATTGTTGCAGAAAATGGCGGTTTGGCAATACAAAATGATAATGTACTGCTTTCTAATCCAATAAAAACAGATAACCTAAGAAAAATAATTGCTGTTGTAAATAGTATAGACGATGCTCATCCTGTGTTCTGTACTCGCCATAAAGCTTACGTAATGAGCAAATCTGAACGTTTGTTGGAACTATTATCAGAATACTATCACAATTACCAAGTAATTAATTCCACCAGTAGTATTGAAGAAGATGTATATAAAGTTGCATTATTTCATGAAGAAAGTTCCGAAAAATTTATTTATCCTAGCGTAAAAGTATTGGAAAGTGATTTTAAAGTAAAGCTTTCTGCTACGCATTGGGTTGATATTTCTGAAATAGAAGCGAATAAGGGTACCGCCATTAAAAATATTCAAAAAAAATACAAAATAACTACCAAAGAGACTTTGGCTTTTGGTGATTACAATAATGATGTAGAAATGCTTGATAATGCTTATTATAGTTTTGCCATGGAAAACGCACACCCGGTAGTAAAAGATATAGCTAGATTTGAAACTACCAACAACAATAACTTTGGTGTGGAGGCAATTTTAGAACAAGTGCTGAGAGATAAAATGAGGCAAATTACCAATTAATAAGTTTTCAACTTTACAACGCAACCTTTATTTATTTTTAACATCTTATAAAGGAATAAATATATAATATCATGAAAATTAAGTTTCTGATGCCTTTAGTAGTATTATTTTTGGGCTATAGTTGTAGCATTAATGATAATAATAGCTCAGACAATCAAGAACCAACCGAAATACAAATTTATCAATGGCATTTAACCAATGTTTCTGGTGGTGTAGCAGGTATTGACATTGATTTTGAAACAGATACGGTGATATGGGTATTTAGTTTAGATGCTGTTGGTAGTGGTTCGCTTCAAGTACAAAATAACAATATTGATAATTCCTTAGAGGACGGTTTAGAAACAGGCGTTTATTCGGTTTCTATTCCGGTTTATGATTCTCAATCTATACTTTTTATAAACGGTGATGAATTTGCAGGCCTAATTACGCCTACTGAAGAAGACTTAACATTAAATCAAAACATAACATCCAGCGGTGCTGTTGTTTCTGATGGTTTTATTTACAAATTTGCACGTAAGGTTATTATAGAAACTACAAATTAAGTTTTTTGTTTCTTCTTTTTGGCCGCGGGAAATAATACATTGTTTAAAATAAGTCTATATCCCGGTGAAGTAGGATGCAAATCTAATTCCGTTTTTGCATCTCCTACTCTATGCTGATAATCTTCTGGATCATGACCTCCATAAAACGTAAAGAACCCTTTACCCTTTATGCCATGAATATACTTTGCTTCTCCGTTAGTTTTGTTTTCTCCTAAAACCAAAACATTAGATTTTATTTCATCTCGAGTAAACGCCGTAGTTTGCCCCATAAATCCTTTTACCAAAGCTGTATGGTTCTGACATAACATAGTAGGAATTGGATCCCATTTAGCAGAAAACTCCATGAGAGAAAAATAATCTGTAGTTTTTGAAATGTTTCGTTTTCGTGTGGTATCTATTGATGAAAACTCATATTCCTTTGGACTTCTTTCCAGTAAAAAATTAGTAAAAGCAAAAGTTTTAGCATAATCAATTTTGCTTTGATATCCGGGATCGCTGGCATCTCCATCAAACATTGGTTCACAAATATCAACACCCTGGGCTGCTAGCGCAATATCAAAACTATCGGTTGCGCTACACATGGCAAACATAAAACCACCACCTAAAACATAGTTTCGTATTTTTAATGCCACATCTAATTTGGATTGCGAGACTTTATCGTACCCTAGTTTCGCTGCTAAAGCTTCTGCTTCCTTCTTTTCTTGAATATACCAGGACGAGGAGCGGTACATGCCATAAAATTTACCATATTGCCCTGTAAAGTCTTCATGGTGCAGATGTAACCAATCGAATAATAATAAGCCATCATTTAGAACTTCTTCATCATAAACTGTTTCATACGGAATTTCAGCGTACTTCAAGACCATAGTTACGGCATCGTCCCATGGTAACTTACCTTTTGGAGTATACACTGCAATTTTAGGTGCTTTTTCTAATACTACAGCTTCCATATTTTTACTAGGACTAGCTATTTCTTCAAGGATATTCTCTGCTTTGGAATTAGAAATAACTTCAAACGACACACCTCTTATTTGGCATTCTTGCTGAATGGTTTCCGTATCTGGTAATAAAAATGAGCCTCCTCTATAATTTAACAACCATTTTACTTTTAGCTGTTTTTCTAAAGTCCAGAACGTTATACCATAAGCTTTTAAATGATTCTTCTGGCCTTCTGCATCCATGGGAACAAGAATATAGGATGCATAAGAATTTATACTTAGAAGTAGTAAAATTAAGAGTATTAGGGCTTTTTTTTCCATAAGTCGAAAGATAACGAAAAAATAAACCCGAAAAATTAATCAAATGTTAAAAGGGGACATCATTATCCTCATCTTCTTCATTAAATGAACTTCCGAAAGCTTGATCTGGACTCGCCGTAAAACCATCAGTTTTAAAGGTATCATCATTAGCTGCTGCATTCATCTTACTATGAAATTCAAATGGAGAGTCAAAGTCATCCAAGTTATCAAACTTACCTAAATGCCCGATAAACTTCAAACGTATATTGTCTAAACCACCATTTCTATGTTTTGCAATAATAAACTCTGCTTGTCCTTCTGTTGGTGTTCGTTCTTCATCGTCCCATTCATCAATTTTATAATATTCTGGTCTGTATATAAAGCTCACAATATCAGCATCTTGCTCTATTGCTCCAGATTCACGTAAATCAGATAACAACGGGCGTTTACTTCCTCCTCTAGTTTCAACGGCACGTGATAACTGAGATAATGCGATAACCGGAACATTCAATTCTTTGGCCAAAGCTTTAAGATTTCTAGAAATCATTGAGATTTCCTGCTCACGGTTTCCGGCGTGACTACTTCCACCTGTCATTAACTGCAAGTAATCAATCATTATTAATTTAATATCGTGTTGAGATGACAATCGGCGTGCTTTCGCTCGCAAATCAAAAATAGAAAGAGACGGTGTATCATCAATAAATAACGGTGCTTTTTCTAAATCCTTAACCTTTACGTTTAGTTGTTCCCATTCATGTTTTTCCAGTTTTCCGGTTCTTAGTTTTTCGGAAGACAAACCGGTTTCACTAGAAATTAAACGCGTGATTAACTGAACAGACGCCATCTCTAAGGAGAAAAAAGCCACTGGAATATTTTGATCAACGGCTATATTCCTTGCCATAGAAAGTGTTAAAGCCGTTTTACCCATACCAGGTCTTGCTGCTACAATAATTAAATCTGATGGCTGCCAACCTGAGGTCAATTTATCCAACTTGTGAAATCCTGTAGGAATACCACTTAGTCCTTCCTTGTTTGAAATTTCCTCAATTTTTTTCTTGGCTTGAATCACCAACTCTTGAGCAGTTTCGCTAGATTTTTTTATGTTGCCTTGTGTAACTTCATAAAGCTTGGATTCTGCTTTATCCAATAAATCGAAAACGTCTTTAGATTCGTCGTAGGAATCCTCAATAATTTCGTTTGAAATTTTAATTAAACTTCGTTGAATAAACTTTTGTAGAATAATACGTGCATGAAACTCAATATGTGCAGAAGAAGACACTTTTTGTGTAAGCGAAATAAGATAAAAATCACCCCCAATCATTTCTAGTTTTCCGTTTTTCTTTAATTGCGTAGAAACGGTTAATAAGTCCACGGGTTCGCTGCCTTCAAATAATTGAAAAATAGCCTCAAAAATGAGTTGATGCGCTTCTTTGTAAAATGCATCAGGGCTCAAAATATCAATTACCTCATCAACACCTTTCTTGTCAATCATCATCGCACCAAGCACAACCTCTTCTAAATCAAGTGCTTGAGGAGGTATTTTTCCCTTCTCAAGACTGATAATTGTGCTTTTATCTACTTTATATCCCGTTAATTGGTTTGGTTGTTTCATGGTTACGAAAATATACAAATAATGGCTCTAATTTTAAAAAATACAGATTTGGTTGTACACGTTTATTTAACAAACTAACTGTTAATAACTCAATTTTGTTGTGGATAACCATAAAAAAAATCTGAAGAACAAACTTCAGATTTTTTATGTTTTGGTTTTAAAGAAGTTACCCTTTAAAAACTCCCATATTTGCATATTTATCCATGCGTTGACTTACCAAATCTTCTGGTGATAAGTTTTTTAATTCACTATAATTTTTCTGAATTGCTGTAGCAACAGTTTTAAAAGTTTTTTCTCTATCCCTATGTGCACCACCAAGAGGTTCTTTTACGATCGCATCTATCAGTTTTAATTTTTTCATGTCTGTTGCCGTTAATTTGAGTGCTTCGGCCGCAGTTTCTTTATATTCCCAGCTACGCCACAAGATAGACGAACAGGATTCTGGCGAAATTACTGAGTACCAAGTATTTTCTAACATCAAAACTTTGTCTCCCACACCAATACCTAATGCTCCTCCTGAAGCACCTTCACCAATAATCACAGTAATCACGGGTACTTTTAAGCGCGTCATCTCTAAAATATTTCTTGCAATGGCCTCCCCTTGTCCTCGCTCTTCGGCTTCTAAGCCGGGGTAGGCTCCTGGAGTATCCAGCAATGTTACTACTGGAATACCAAATTTTTCTGCAGACTTCATTAATCGCAATGCCTTTCTATACCCCTCAGGATTGGCCATCCCAAAATTTCTGTATTGTCGCGTTTTAGTATTGTAGCCTTTCTGTTGACCGATAAACATATAACTTTGGTCACCAATTTTACCCAGCCCGCCAATCATTGCCTTATCATCTTTAAAGTTTCTGTCACCGTGTAACTCTAAAAAAGTATCGCCACAAATGGCCTTTATATAATCTAAGGTATAAGGTCTATCAGGATGTCTAGATAACTGCACCCTTTGCCAAGGCGTAAGGTTTTTGTAGATATCAGTCATCGTCTTTTTTAACTTTGTTTCTATCTGTTCGCAAGTTTCAGTAACATCAACATCGCTCTCTTCCCCTATAACCTTACATTTTTGAAGTTGATCTTCAAGCTCTTTAATAGGTAATTCAAATTCTAAATATTCCATAAGAATTTAATTCAGTTTTTAGTTAGCATACAAAACTAATGAATTTATTTTGTTTGAATTTTAGAAATCAAGGTATTTGTTTCCTTTTAAACGCATGCCTGTTTTTTAAAACCCCGTTTAACAACACGGTACCTATAATTAAAAAAGCTCCGTAATAAAAATCAGTACTCATTTTTTCACTCTCAGGGTAAAGTAGTAATGCGATTATAATACCATAAATGGGTTCTAAATTATAAGTTAAAACTACTGTATAGGGGCTAATAAGTTTCATAACATAAACAGATGCGATAAAGGCATAGGCGGTACAAACAGAAGCCAAAATGAACAAAAACCAAAAATCCCTAGTGCTTAGATTAAAAAAATCCGAGGAGAAACCACCCTTAAAAATTAGTATAAATAATGAAATGAATAGTACACCACTAATAAATTCGTAAAAAGAAATCACCGTGGCAGAGTGTTGTTTTAAAAACACACCATTTAATACTGCAAATAATGATGAAAAAAAAGCTGAAGAAACACCTAGTATTATTCCAGTTAAATACCTTAGCTCCCCTTGAGTTATTATAAAAACCCCGATTATTACCAAGATTCCAAAGAGTATTTCGTAGGCTATAACTTTTCGTTTGTAAAAAATAGGTTCAATTATTGAAGCAAAAAAGGCACCAGTAGAAAACATAGCTAATGCTATGGATACATTTGCTGCATCGATTGCTGCAAAAAAGGTTATCCAATGTAATGCTATAATAATACCTGCAACTGATAGCCTTACAATAGATTTACCATTAATTTTCAATTTAACATTTCTAAACTTTATAAAGAGAAACATTAAAATTGCAGCCATGGACATGCGATACCACACTAAAGGAATTGCCGTAATAGAAATCTCTTTACCGAGAATGGCCGTAAAACCAGCAATAAACACTAAAAGATGTAAATGAAGATAATTTTTAACCCTAGCGTTTGGCATTATATAATAGATATATTGCTAAAATACCAAAAATGAAGTTAGGAAACCACACTGCTATTACGGGAGGAAAGTTTGATTGTTGCGCCATAACTCCGAAGATTTTATCGAAAAACACAAAAATCATTGCAATACAAATTCCTAGTGCCAAATTAACGCCCATACCGCCTCTTCTTTTTATAGAAGATACAGCTACTGCAATAATGGTTAATATAAAAATGGAAACGGGTAAGCTCCATTTTCTGTAAAGCACCAATTTATAGCGACCTATGTTTGAAGAACCTCTGGCTTCTTCCTTTTTAATAAAATTTATCAATTCTGGATATGATAAGGTTTCAGCAATATAAATTACCGGTGTTAAGTCTTCTGCTTCAAAAGAAAACAAAGTATCCTTGCGTCGTTCTATTTCCAAAGTGTCTCCCAAGGTACCAACCTTTCGTTTTACATAATCTATTAAACGATAAGTCGTGTCTTTATCGATGTACCTTATACTTCTTGCACTAATTTTATATTTTAATTCGTTGTTGTCTAAATGTTCTAGTGTAAAATTCTGTCCAAGTTTATTCTTAGAGTCGTAGCTACTTACGTAAATAAAATCGTTGTCGTTTATTTGACGGTAAACATTTTTATCATCTACAGCCTTTTTACCTCTTTTAAAATATTTATAATCGAATTCATTAAACCCCTTACTGGCTTCGGGCGCTAAAAACATACCTAACACAAGTGCAAAAAGTGCCGTTATAGTGGCACCATATATATAAGGCTTTAAAAATCTTGAAAAAGATACTCCTGAACTTAAAAAAGCAATGATCTCTGTATTATTAGCTAATTTGGAAGTAAACCAAATAACTGATAGAAATAGAAATAAGGGAAAAAGCAGGTTTGCAAAGTAAATTGTAAAATCTAAATAAAATAGTGCTACTTCATTAAAAGGCACATCGTTATCTAAAATCTTACCTATTTTTTCAGCTAAATTAACTGTAATTCCTATAGGAATAAACAGTAAAAGCATCATCAAAAATGTGAACAAATAGCGTTTTAATATGTACCAATCTAATATCTTCACTACTTATTATTATCGTTATAACCTTTTATCCATTTGCTTTACCATTATATTCTTCCATTCAGAAAAATCTCCTGCTAAAATATGTTTTCTTGCTTCACGAACCAACCACAAATAAAAACCTAGGTTATGAATTGTAGCAATTTGTTTACCCAACAATTCATTAACTGAAAATAAATGTTTTAGGTAAGCTTTGCTATATTCAGTATCTACAAAGGTAATAGCCATTTCGTCAATTGGTGAAAAATCATCCTCCCACTTTTTGTTTTTAATGTTGATGGTGCCATGAGCGGTAAACAACATACCATTTCTAGCATTTCGCGTTGGCATTACACAATCAAACATATCAATACCTAACGCAATATTTTCTAAAATATTGATTGGTGTACCAACTCCCATTAAATATCTTGGTTTATCTTCTGGCAACACGTTACAAACCACTTCAGTCATAGCATACATTTCTTCTGCAGGCTCGCCTACTGAAAGGCCGCCAATAGCATTTCCAACAGCTCCTGCATTTGCAATATATTCAGCGGATTGTACTCTTAAATCTTTATAGGTACTTCCTTGAACTATAGGAAAAAATGCTTGGTTATAATCGTACTTCAAAGGTGTTTTTTCTAAATGAGTAATACACCTATCTAGCCAACGGTGCGTCATGTGCATGGACCGTTTGGCATAGTTATAATCGCATGGGTAGGGTGTACATTCATCAAAAGCCATAATGATATCAGCACCTATGGTTCGTTGAATTTCCATAACGTTTTCAGGCGTAAACGTGTGGTAACTTCCGTCTATATGCGATTTAAATTTTACACCTTCTTCTTTAATTTTTCTATTGGCTGAAAGTGAATAGACTTGATAACCACCAGAATCTGTCAAGATATTCCTATCCCAGTTCATAAATTTATGAAGCCCCCCTGCTTTTTCTAAAATATAGGTTTGTGGACGTAAATACAAATGATAGGTATTTCCTAAAATTATATCAGGATTAATATCGTTTTTTAATTCACGTTGATGCACACCTTTAACTGAGCCAACGGTTCCAACCGGCATGAATATTGGGGTTTCTATCACCCCATGATCTGTAGTTATCTGTCCTGCACGCGCCTTAGTTTGGACATCTTTTTTCTTTAAATCAAATTTCATAAACCTAAAAACAAGTGAGCAAACCTACATATTTTATATCAAAAAAAGTAAACTTATTAACAGTAGTTAGTAGTTTATACAAAATAGGGTGTTTTAAGTTTGTAAAACTGTCTTAATCACCTATTTTTGTGGCGCAAAAAATAATCAATTCAACATGCCAAACATTAAACACTTAGAAGATATCTGTACACAAGTACGAAGAGATATCTTAAGACAGGTACATAAGGTGAATTCTGGTCACCCAGGAGGCTCTTTAGGCTGTACCGAATTTTTCGTTGCACTTTACAACGAAATAATGGATAGAAAAGACACTTTTGATATGAACGGAATAGGTGAAGATCTGTTCTTCCTATCAAACGGCCATATATCTCCCGTATACTATAGTGTGATGGCGAGGGCTGGTTATTTTCCTGTTGAAGAATTAAATACATTTAGGTTGATAGACTCGCGTCTTCAAGGACACCCAACAACCCATGAAGGGCTTCCTGGAGTACGTATTGCTTCAGGTTCTCTGGGTCAAGGAATGTCTGTAGCTATTGGGGCAGCACAAGCTAAAAAACTAAACAACGATAATAAACTCGTCTACTCGCTACATGGAGACGGCGAACTGCAAGAAGGTCAAAATTGGGAAGCAATTATGTATGCTGCTGGAAAAAATGTAGATAATCTAATTTCGACTATAGATTTAAACGGCCAGCAAATAGATGGCTCTACTAATGATGTTTTACCTATGGGAGACATTAAAGCGAAATTTGAAGCCTTTGGATGGATCGTTTTAGAAATTGAAGACGGAAACAATTTAGAAGCTGTTTTATCTGGAATGGCAAAAGCCAAAGCCGAAACTGGAAAAGGAAAACCTGTTTGTGTTTTACTAAAAACGGTTATGGGCCATGGTGTTGATTTTATGATGTACACGCATGCATGGCATGGTAAAGCGCCAAACGACGAACAGCTTGCCATAGGCTTAGAACAAAATCCTGAAACCTTAGGTGATTATTAACCACTTTACTTTAAAACAATGAAAACATATACATACACCGAAAAAAAAGATACAAGAAGTGGTTTTGGAGCTGGTCTAACAGAGCTTGGTAGAACCAACCCAAATGTAGTCGCACTTTGTGCGGACTTAATTGGGTCTTTAAAAATGAACGATTTTATTAAGGAAAATCCAGAGCGTTTTTTCCAAATAGGTATTGCCGAAGCCAATATGATGGGTATTGCTGCCGGTTTAACTATTGGCGGTAAAATACCCTTTACAGGAACTTTTGCTAACTTTTCTACAGGAAGGGTTTACGATCAAATTCGTCAATCTATTGCATATTCTAACAAGAATGTAAAAATATGTGCATCGCATGCTGGTTTAACCTTAGGAGAAGATGGTGCAACACACCAAATACTCGAGGATATCGGTATGATGAAAATGCTACCAGGAATGACCGTTATTAATCCATGTGATTACAACCAAACTAAGGCAGCCACAATTGCTATTGCAGAATATGAAGGCCCTGTTTATTTGCGTTTTGGCAGACCATCGGTTCCTATTTTTACACCTGCTAATCAAAAATTTGAAATTGGTAAAGCCATTAAATTTACTGAAGGTACAGATGTTACTATAGTTGCTACTGGTCATTTAGTTTGGGAAGCTCTTGAAGCTTCTAAAACTTTACATGAGCAAGGTATTTCGGCAGAAGTCATCAACATTCATACAATTAAACCTCTTGATGAAACGGCTATTTTAGAGTCTGTTGCAAAAACAGGTTGTGTAGTTACTGCAGAAGAGCATAATATTCTAGGTGGTTTAGGTGAAAGCGTTGCACGCGTATTGGCAACAAATAATCCAGCACCTCAAGAATTTGTTGGAACAAACGATACTTTCGGAGAATCTGGAACACCAGCGCAATTGATGGAAAAATATGGATTAAATAGTGCTTCAATCGTTGAAAAAGCTAAAAACGTAATAGCTAGAAAGTAACTTATATCGTATAAGCTAAATTAAAGTGGTTTTTCAAATTAGTTTTGAGAAACCACTTTTTTTATTTTGATGTTTGTTAAAATATTTAACGTTTGGCAACGTTTTTGATTGTAGACTTGACATCAAATCTTAAAATGAATAATTATGAAAAGTACAAATGAATTGCAAAAAGAACTGAAAGGTCAATTTTCTAAAGTAAAACTTGTTTTACTGCTAGCAGCCTTAGTTCTACTGTCATTATCGTCTTTTGCGCAAACTCAAACTGGTTTTGGCTTGAAAGGAGGATTAAATTACACAGGGAATGGAGATTACTTCGAATCTATAGGTTCCAATGCTGAAAACCCCGATAGAAACATAGGCTATCACATTGGTGTCTTTGGAAAAATTGGACAAAAAGTATATTTAAGACCAGAATTAGTATATACCAAGACCAAAAGTGATTACAGAAACGATAGTTTTGAAATGAGTAAATTAGACGCACCTATACTCGTTGGTCTTAAGGTATTGGGCCCTATTAGTGTTTTTGCTGGCCCTTCATTTCAATATATACTAGATTCTGAATTTGATAATATATCTATAAATAATATAGAAAACGATTTTTCAGTAGGCTTAAACTTTGGAATAGGGTTAAACTTGAAAAAATTAGGGATAGATTTAAGATACGAACGCGGATTTAGTGACAACGAGGCAACATTTATTAACAACAATATAGGTGGCGTAGAAAGCCGATTAGATACAAGATCAGACCAACTGATACTTAGCTTATCATTACTCCTTTAACCCTAAGGTAGAGATACTTGCCTAAATAAAAAAACTCACCTTGATGGTGAGTTTTTTTATTTATGTATTTTTTGATTCAGTTGCTTCGGGATCTAAATATCTAGGTATTCCATTTGGCCCAATATCGTTGGTTGGATCGCCATCGCCATCTAAATCCTCATTTATAGTAAATACGCCGTCACCATCGTCATCTGCATCAACGTAATCAGGCGTACCATCATTATCAGTGTCATCATCGCCATCCTTTTCAGGATCATCTGGATCGATTGTAAACTCACCATCTTGATCTATATCCTCTTTCCAAGATGGCACCCCATCGTTGTCATGATCGTTTTCAAAACTTTGAAGCAGTTCGAACTTAAAAATCAACGGTGCATATGCAGGAATGTCAGATGATGGAGAATTTGCAAAATAGGATAATCCTGATGGCAAAAACATTACGCCCGTTCCGTGGTTGCTGTAGGAAATCGTACCATCTCCGTTATCGACAAAAGTTTCAGCGACGTTGAACAAAGGAAATACTTTTCTCCAACCTGGAATAGTTCCAAAAGTTGTAATTCGGTCACCTATCAAATTCAAATCAACGGGTGTAACGGCACTGTCAAAAACAGAATTATTAAGTAACATACCTTCATATATAACCCTTACTTTATCAGAAAATTTTGGTGAAGTCGTGCCTCCTCCTTTATTCAATTCTAATATATAAAATTTATACTCTGTATCGGCGAAGTTTATTGTTTTGGTTTGCACAGCATCATTGGTATCATTCCCATCGTTTGAGTATAAAACTCTATCTGTATCATTTGGCAAAATACCATTTTCTGGAATTTCACTTATAATTAAATCAGCAATCTTAGGATTTGTATTACCGATAAAATCTCCTGCATTATAATAGTGTGTTGTTAAATACTTCACTATTGAGTCGTTATCAGCTATTTGTTGTTCGGCTCTATCCCTAATAACCACTTCAGGTATATTAATACTGTCATCATCATTATTACAAGCTGAAAAAACTAAAGTCAGGCAGATTATTAAAAAAGCGATTTTTCTTAAACTCATTATTGCTTATTTTTGAGGCGCAAGATACAATTTTAATGTAATCTTGTGCAAGAACATTAACGTTAGTTTTATAAATAATTGTATGCGTGTAGACAAATATTTATGGTGCGTGAGGTACTATAAAACAAGAACTTTAGCAACAACTGCATGTAAAAAAGGGCACATAAAAGTGAATGGTGATGTGGTGAAACCAAGTCGAGAAGTTTATGCTACAGACAGAATTGAATTGCGCATAAACCAAATTAATTATCAATTAACTGTAAACGATATTCCTCCAAATAGAGTTTCAGCTAAAATTGTTGATATTTATAGAACCGATACAACTCCTAAAACAGAGTTTGAAGCGCAAGAGCTACTTAAATATTCTAAGGATTATTACAGAAAAAAAGGTACAGGAAGGCCTACTAAAAAAGATAGACGCGATATTGATGATTATAACAGCGAAAATGATTAATTTTAAGTTTTTATTTTAATGTCAAGGTCATGAACTTAAAGGATAATGTTATTTTAAATCATACAGAAATTGAGCATAAAATAAAGCGCATTGCTTTTCAGATTTATGAAGCTAATGTAAATGAAAATGAGGTGGTAGTAGCCGGTATTGGTACCAATGGCTATTTACTGGCAAAACAATTAAAAACGATTCTAGAAGACATATCTGAGATACAGCCCATTTTGTGTAAGGTTACGATAGATAAAGAGAATCCGCTTTCTGAAATTTCCACTTCACTTAAACCTGAAGAGTACACCAATAAATCGATTGTTTTAGTAGATGATGTTTTAAATTCTGGCACTACTTTAATTTATGGTGTTAAACATTTTTTAAATGTTCCTCTGAAACAGTTTAAAACAGCGGTATTAGTAAATAGAAATCACAAAAAATACCCTGTAAAAGCAGATTTTAAAGGTATTTCCCTATCCACATCGTTACATGAGCATGTTCAGGTAGATTTAAAAGGAAAAAGACAACAAATTATTTTAGAATAGTTGCAGAATTATATCTTCTACAACTTCTGCTTTTTCTTTGTTATCAGTTAAAACTGTTATTTCAGCTTTGTTATAAAATTGAGAACGCTCGAATAGGTGTTTTCCAATAAACTCTGTCATTAACTCCTCGGTTTCTATATGCGCAATTAATGGCCTTTTTGCTTTCTTTTGAAACAATTTCTCAGATAGAAACGGCAATGAGCCCTTCAAATAAATTGACACAGCATTATCTTCCTCTAAAATTGCCTCCATATTACCAGCAAAACAAGGTGTACCGCCGCCAAGAGCTAAAATCGTGTTTTCTTTAAGTTTTAGCAGCGCTTTAAGATATTCTGTTTCCTTTTTCCTAAAGTAAATCTCTCCTTTGGTTCTAAATATATCTTTTACGGTTGCATTTTCTTTTTCTTCAATATAGTCGTCTAAATCGATTAATTTATAGTTTAACTTTTTTGCCAAAATTCGTCCTATAGAAGACTTTCCAGAACCCATATATCCGAGTAAAACTATGATCATTTTATTGCTTGTTATTGATTATTAAAAACATAGATAACTAAGGCACAAAAAAACGAAAATTATATAAAAAAAGTATTGTTTTATTAATTAAACATTATATATTTGCACCCGCTAACGGGAAGTTAGCCTTTATTTTAGACCGGGTAGCTCAGTTGGTAGAGCATCTCCCTTTTAAGGAGAGGGTCCTGGGTTCGAGCCCCAGCCCGGTCACAAGAAGAAGTTAAGCTTTATTGCTTAACTTTTTCTATTTTTACACACTTCTTTTAATGCGCACGTGGCGGAATTGGTAGACGCGCTGGCTTGAGGGGCCAGTATCCGTTTTAGGATGTGGAAGTTCGAATCTTCTCGTGCGCACAAATTAAACAAGCAAGTACTTTCCCTAAAACAGCATCTCTATTTAGGCGTACTTATTTGATTTAAAAACACTCTGTACTGTTGATTGTTCGGGTACAATTGCACTAATCTTGATGCTATATTCACTGCCTTATTAATGTTCCCTTGTTTTTGGTATATATAAGCCAAAACATAAAGTAAACTTTCATTATTAGGTGCTAATTTTAAGCCCTTAGCTGCTGTCCGTTCAGCCTTTTCTAAATTGTTGATCTTATCATATAATAAGCTTAAATTATAATAGAACCTTACATTTTCGGGCATATGCTTAATGGCCAGTTCCATTTGTTTTACAGCCTCTTCAGTCCTATTCAATTCTGCTAGCAGCAACGCATAAGAATAATAGGTTTGTGCATAGTCAGGCTCTTGTTTTATAATGAGTTTAAAAGCTGCTTCCGCTTCTTCAAATTGTTGGTTTCTATAGTATAAATTGGCCAAATTCATACGTAACATATTATTCAAATCATCAACTTCTAGAGCTTTTTCATACCAAACAATGGCATTCAAAACATCTCCTTTTTTTAAGTAGTACATAGCTTTTTTAGCTCTTCCTCCCGAGAAATCTGCAGTTACCTGTAAGTGGTCATTAAATTCCTGTTCAACCTTTTTGTATACTTCTTTATATTCTTCTGGTATTTGAAATTGATTTACAGATGCCACAGCTAAAAAAGCTTTTACTCTTACAGTGCGCTTCTTATCCTTAAGTAACGGTATGAAAAAAGCTGCCAAATCATTACTGCTGCTTTCATTTAGCGCATCAATAACGGCACCACGAACTAGAGGAGAATCATCGTTTAAAAAAGAGAGCATATTATTTATTGCATTCTCATCTAAATAATTTCCCATTGCCATTATAGCTGAAGCTCTTGCCATCTCAGGATAGATGGTGTCTTTTGATAGTTCAAGAAGTTTTTCAAATCCGTGTGGATCGCCTGTTAAACCTGGTGCTAATAAATCTGAAAAATGTTTAGACTTTGGCTCACCATGTGTTTTCTTATAATTATCCCAAGCCCATGTGTCATCTTTATCTGTGTGGCATTGTGTACAGGCATTTGGTGTGCCATATTTTAAACTTAAATCTGGCCTTGGTATTCTAAAACTATGGTCTCTTCGGTAATCATTCCCCATATAAATCTTACCAGTCATATGGCAATTTATACATTCGGCACCTTCAGAGTCTACATCATGAAAATGATGCTCTGTTGTATCATAAACCTTAGTATCGTGGCATTGTGCACAAAGCATATTCCCTTTAAATCTTAACTCCAGAGAATGTGGATTGTGGCAATTGGTGCAGGTAACATTATTTTGATACATTTTACTTTGAAGAAACGACCCATATACATAAACCTCATCTAAAATTTGGCCGTCAGGATAATACAAGTTATTTGCTATTAGTTGAGGAAAATAATGGTCTAAAAATGTACCTTCAAAATTATAATATTCTGAATACTGCTCCCTACGAACATGGCACCTTGCGCATTCATCCACCAATGCTTTTGGCTCTGTTGCAAATGTCATCTTTAGCTCGCCTTCAAATGTATAATTATCACCTAGCCTGTTTACTGCCTCCACATGATCTTTCCCTGGACCATGACACGCTTCGCAGTTTACATTAATCAGGGCATATTTGGTATCGTAGCTGTTGGTTTCTAAATCGTAATTTTTTCTCACGTTGGTAGAATGGCAATCAGCACACATATTATTCCAATTTAGGCCTCCGCGAGACCAATGCAACCATTCTGAATGCACCACTTTAAAATCGGGATACAAATCAAACCATTTTTGTTTTTCTGTATCCCATGCGGTCCTTAAACACTGGTAGTGCCCATCAGGAAATTTTACTATATATTGCTGTAATGGCTCAACGCCAAAAGTATATTCAATCTTATAATCATGATACTCGCCATCCCGCCCTTCAGTATTTACGTAAAAATCACCTTCTTTTTTGTAGAATTTGGAGGTTACTTCTTGGCTTTTAAAAATTGTATTATTAAAATTCCCAAGGACCGTTGAATCGTTTGCAATTTGCATTGCCTTATCATGGTGCGACCCTTTCCATTCTTTAAATTGCTCTCCATGACATGATTTGCAAGCTTGATCTCCTAGAAAATGATTATCTGGAATTTTAGTTGAAGAAGCAAATATGTTTCCCTTAATATTTTGAATATCAACATACTCAGATTTATCATTTTTACAGGAAAAACAAACTAAAAGTGTTAAAATAATAAAAACTAAACGCATAAATTTCTCCTGACACTATTTGTGAAATTGTAATATATCAAGACATCAAAAATACTTAATAATATTAGGTCTTCAAAGGCTTTTTAAAGGAAAGAAAGCCTTTGACATAAATAATAAATGCCTGTAATTTTGTATTGATCCTAACAAGAAAAAAAATAACAAAGTGTTAATTTTTAAAACTTTTACAACTATTTTGTGGTAGTTTCAGTTGGTATTCGTAATTTTGTTTAACGAAATTTGGTTTTTAATGAACAATATACAAGTTAATTTTAGCATTAAGGATTTAGAGAACCTTACTGGAATTAAGGCTCACACTATCAGAATATGGGAGAAGCGCTATAATTTACTTCGTCCTAATAGGAGCGACACCAACATTCGAAGTTATAGTTTAACAAGTCTCCAAAAGTTATTAAACATTTCTTTTTTAAACAATAATGGCTACAAAATATCTAAAATAGCCGATCTATCGGAAGATGAAATTCCTATAAAAGTAAGAGAAATTGCATCTAGAGCAAAAGTAGAGGATCACGCTATTAATGCTTTTAAGCTCTCAATGCTTAATTTTGATCAAGTGCTGTTTTACAACACATACAAAAATCTCATAGAAAACAAATCGTTTAATGATATTTTTTATGATATATTTTTGCCTTTATTAAACGAAATAGGTTTGTTATGGCAAACGGACACTATTACTCCTGCACACGAGCACTTTTTAACATCACATATCAAGCAAAAAATATTACTTAATATAGAACGCTTACAAATATTAGAACCCAAACCAGTATCAAAAACTTTTATTTTGTTTTTACCCGACAATGAAGTACATGATATTGGTTTATTATTTATAAATTACCAATTGAGAAGTAAAGGTTACCATACTATTTTCTTAGGAGAAAGTGTACCTATGTCTAGTTTGGTAAGTGTTTTAGAATTTTTCGATGAAATAACATTCATTTCATATTTTACTGTATACCCTGAATTGATTGAAATTCCAAAATATATTGAAGAATTCGATGAATTGCTTCTAAACAATGAGAAGACTGATTTGCTGCTTTTAGGCCCCAAATTAATAGGCTTAGACGAAAATGTTCAACTCCCAGAACGCGTCAAGAAGTATGACTCTATTGAAAATTTAGTTAAAGATTTATAATTCGTTTTATTTTTGTTTAACTTTTATATATATTTGTTAAACAATGAAAAAAAGAATCGCCATAATAGGTTCAGGATTTGCCGGCCTCTCCGCCAGTTGCTACTTAAAACAGTATGGTTTTGATGTAACCATCTTCGAGAAAAATGCCACTGTAGGTGGACGTGCCAGACAATTAAAAAAAGAAGGATTCACATTCGATATTGGTCCAAGTTGGTATTGGATGCCAGATATCTTTGAGAAATTCTTTAATGATTTCGGTAAATCAACTTCCGATTATTACCAACTGGATAAGTTAAGTCCGGCATACAAGATATTTTTTAAAGATGAAGTCATTACGATTGGTGATACCATGGACAAGATATGCGCAGAATTTGAGCGCATAGAACCCGGAAGCTCCAAGCCGTTACGTCAGTTTATAGGTAAAGCCGCTACTAATTATGATATTGCCATAAATAAAGTCGTTTTAAAACCCGGAATCTCCCCTTTTGAACTGGTTACACCAGAAACCGCATCTCGTGTAGATCAGTTTTTTAAAACCATAAGTGGTGACGTTCGCAAAAAGTTTAAAAATCCTAAGCTAATATCTACACTAGAATTTCCAGTACTTTTTCTCGGAGCGAAACCAAGCAATACACCATCATTCTACAGTTTTATGAATTATGCCGATTTTGGTCTAGGTACTTGGCATCCTAAAGGCGGTATGTATGAAATTATAAAGGCTATGACTGCTTTGTCAAAGAGTTTAGGTGTAAACATTTACACAGATAGCCCTGTTGAGAAAATAGTTGTTGAAGGGAAAAATGCTACATCCATAAAAGTAAATGGTGAAACTAAATCTTTTGATATCATATTAAGCGGTGCGGATTATCATCACTCTGAAACTTTGCTAGATGAAACGTACAGACAGTATTCAGAAAATTACTGGGCTAAAAAAACATTTGCACCTTCATCACTTCTATTCTATGTAGGTTTTGATAAAAAATTAAAAAATGTAGAGCATCATAATTTATTTTTTGATACAAGTTTTGAAACGCACGCTGAAGAAATATACGATAATCCACAATGGCCTAAAGACCCATTGTTTTACGCAAACTTTCCTTCGGTAACAGATGCCTCAATGGCTCCAGAGGAATGTGAAACTGGGTTTTTTCTTATACCCATAGCACCAGGAATTGAAGATACTGAAGAAATTAGAGAGCAGTATTTTGACATTATCATGTCTCGCTTCAAGAAATTAACCCAACAAAATGTCACAAATAATATTATCTTTAAAGAATCCTTCTGCGTTAAGGACTTTATTAAAGAGTATAATTCTTATAAAGGAAATGCCTACGGAATGGCTAACACCCTTTCGCAAACTGCCTTTTTAAGACCAAAATTAAAAAGTAAAAAAGTAAATAATCTTTACTTCACCGGCCAACTCACAGTTCCAGGTCCAGGAGTGCCGCCATCATTAATATCTGGAAAATTAGTTGCACAATTAATTAACAAATATCACAACAAGTCATAATGAAAGCATTATTCGATACCGTATCATACAGTTGTAGCAAAGTGGTAACTAAAAGTTACAGTACTTCGTTTTCGTTAGCCACAAAAATGCTGTCCAATTCCATAAGAATGCATATTTACAATATTTATGGTTTTGTAAGATTTGCTGATGAAATTGTAGATTCCTTTCATGATTACGATAAAAAGGAACTTTTTGAGCGTTTTACAGAAGATTTGGAAAATGCCTTAAAAGAGAAAATCAGTTTAAATCCAATTTTAAATGCCTTTCAGCACACCTATCATACGTTCAATATCGACAAAAGTATGGTAGATGCCTTTATGAAAAGTATGCGTTTAGATTTGTATAAGAAAGATTACTTATCTGATGAAGAATACAAGGCCTACATTTATGGCTCTGCCGATGTTGTTGGTTTAATGTGCTTAAAGGTTTTTGTTAATGGTGATGAGGATAAGTTTAACGAGCTTAAAGACACAGCTATGTCCTTAGGTTCCGCATTTCAAAAAGTAAATTTTTTAAGGGATTTAAAGGCGGATTTTAATGAGCTAAACAGAAGCTACTTTCCTAATGTTGACCTAGATAACCTCGACGAAAACTCCAAGCAACAAATTATAGACGATATTGAAAGCGACTTTGAAAAAGGACTGAATGGGATTAAAAAATTACCTATGGAGGCTAAGTTCGGCGTATTCATGGCTTACCGTTATTACAGTCAACTTTTAAAGAAACTTAAAAAAACACCTGCGTTACAAATAAAAGACACTCGCATTAGGGTTTCAAACCCAAAAAAAATAGAACTTTTAGCACGTAGTTATGTAAAATATCAATTAAATTTAATGTAATTTTATAGTATGCAAACAGTTTATTGGATTCTCATATTTTTAGGCACCTATTGCATTATGGAATTTATGGCGTGGTTTACACACAAGTACATCATGCATGGGTTTTTGTGGAGTTTACATAAAGACCACCACCATAAAGATCATGACAGTTGGTTCGAGCGTAACGACGCATTCTTTATATTCTATGCGGTAGTAAGTATAGGCTTCTTTCTACTTTGGAAATATACTAGTTTTTGGCCAGGGCTACCCATAGGCTTAGGTATTTTTGCTTACGGTTTGTCTTATTTTATTGTACATGATATTTTTATACACCAACGCTTCAAAATGTTTAGAAATGCCAATAATTGGTATGCGCGCGGTGTTCGTAGAGCCCATAAAATCCATCACAAGCATTTAGGAAAGGATGATGGGGAATGTTTTGGAATGTTGTTTGTGCCTTTTAAGTACTTCAAAAAGAAATAATTCGAAATGGCGCATAGGGCTCATTTCGACTACATTATTGTTGGTAATGGTTTAGCTGGGTTACAACTCGCTTTAGAAATGGCGTCCGATGCGTTCTTTAATGAAAAACAAATTGCTCTTATAGATCCCTCTGAAAAAAACCTCAACGATAAAACTTGGAGTTTTTGGGAAACTGAACCCACTAAATGGAAAAATTTACCTTATAAAACCTGGGATAAAGCAATAATTTCTACTTCAAAAAAGACTATCAGCCTCAACCTTTCACCTTACACCTATAAATCGATTAAAGCGATTGATTTTTATAATTATGCCAAATCTGAATTAAAAAACTACAACAATTTTCATTTTATAGCCGATAAAGTCGAAAGTATTTCTACTGATTTTCAACCTGTTGTAATCACAAAAAACACTAAGCTAAGGGCTGGTCATATTTTTGACAGTAGAATTCCAGATGAATTTTACAATGCTAATAAAAGCATCAATATTAATCAACATTTTAAGGGTGTTGTTATAAAAACCCAAGACGCTGTTTTTAACGATAAAGCAGTAACGATGATGGATTACCGATTGAAAGACGGCGCGCAAACTACTTTTACCTATGTATTACCATTTTCAAAATATGAAGCACTTATAGAGTTTACCTACTTTACTAAAAATGTTGTTACCGAAGATATTTATGATACATTTATTTCTGCCTATATAAATAAGTATCTAAAAATTGATAGTTACAGAATCATTGAATCAGAGCAGGGAAATATACCAATGACGACATTTCCCTTTGATGATTTTAACACAAAAAATGTAACCAAAATTGGAACTGGCGGTGGTTGGGTGAAACCTTCATCGGGATATTCGTTTAAACATACGGAAAAACGGGTAGCTAAAATTATTGAAAACATAAAATCTGGAAAAATACCTTCGGCTAACCTTTTCAAAAAAAAATATAAATTTTATGACAAGGTTTTTTTAAAGGTACTTCATGACGAAAACCATAAAGGCGAATGGATTTTTCAACAGTTTTATGATAAAAATGATATTAAAACAATGTTTCGTTTTTTAGATGAAGAATCTACCTTTTTTGAGGAGCTAAAAATAATGACTTCACTATTTTCTTGGAGTTTTATTAAAGCATTTTTTAAGACGTTCTAGATGCTAACCAAATTACAACAAACCGTCTATTGTTTCTCTTACGGTATTACTATTCCAATTTGCAGCTCCTGTTTTGTCAATAATAATCTCTCCATTTCTATCTATTAAAAATGTTCTTGGAATACCATTAATGTTAAAAAACTCTGGGTAATTGGTTCTTGGCCTGTATACTTTTAATGTGTAACCTTTTTTATATAAAAATTCTTGAACGACAATTTGAGTTTCATCAGATACAAAAACAAATTCAACCTTGTCTTTATAATCATCATAAAGTTTTTGCATACTCGGCAATTCTGCAATACAAGGCGGACACCAAGTTGCCCAAAAATTGATAAAAACCACTTTTCCTTTTAAATCCTCAAAATTTAAAACTTCATTATCTTTTGATACAAGCATCCATTTCGTAAAATCTATATGCTGTCGTTCAGAAGATTCTATAACCGAGGGTCCAAATAACGCCAACCCCTTATTTATAAAAACTTGTATTGGTGTTCTTGTTTGCGGAATAATAAATAAAGCCGCTATTACTAGATAAATAAGATTTTTTTTATGGGCTTTAGTCAGTTTCACCTTTTGTACGTTTTGCTTCTTTTGTCCGTAGCACTTAAAAATATTGATTTAAAACTTCTGTTATGGCAATCGCTTCGCTTGTTCCCAAAATACGTCCATTTCAGCGAGTGTCATATCTTTTAAGGGCTTATTCAAGGCTTTAGCTTTGGCTTCTAAATATTGAAATCGCCTTGAAAATTTCTTATTCGTGCGTTCCAGAGCATTTTCTGGATTAATATTTAAAAAACGTGCGTAATTGACCATCGAAAATAGTACGTCTCCAAACTCACTTTCGATATTTTCTGGATTACCTGTTTTAATTTCATCATTGAGCTCATTTAGCTCTTCCTGAACTTTCTCCCAAACTTGTTCTGGTTCTTCCCAATCAAAACCTACACCAGCAACCTTTTCCTGTATTCTATTAGCCTTTACAAGTGCCGGCAAACTCCTAGGAACACCTTCTAAAACACTTTTTTTGCCTTCTTTCAACTTTAGGTTTTCCCAATTGCGCTTTACATCATTTTCGTCTTCAACTTTTACATCTCCATAAATATGTGGATGCCTAGAAATGAGTTTCTCACAAATACCATTACAGACATCGGCAATGTCGAAATCTTCAGTTTCGCTTCCTATTTTAGCATAAAATACAATGTGTAGCAATACATCACCTAACTCTTTTTTTATTTCCTGTAAATCGTTATCCAAAATAGCATCACCGAGTTCGTAAGTCTCTTCTATAGTTAAGTGACGCAAAGTTTCCATAGTTTGTTTTTTATCCCACGGGCATTGCGTACGTAACTCATCCATTATAGTTAACAACCTATCAAACGCTTTAAGTTGGTCTTGTCTAGAATTCATGATAATAAATTTGATGAATGATTTTAAGGAAATCGATAATTCAATTTAAATAAAATCACGATTCCAAGTTAGGTGTGCCCAAAAATACGATTTTGATTTTCTTAAATCACAATAGCTGATTTAAAAACTCAAGATAAGATTTAACTTATAAATGTATCAACAAACTTGGGTCTGAGCAGTTTTCCGAATAAAAACCCAAATCCTCTTTGGCACAAACTCCAGGATAATCGCCAAAATTTCCTTGCAAATCCCTTATGATTTGAAAATGCAAATGTGGCGGATAATCACCATTAACAGTAGCATCACCAAGAGTAGCTATCTGTTCACTTTGTTTAAAAAACCCTCCAATTTTTAAATTATCGATTGATTTCAAACTCAAATGCCCGTAAAGCGTATAAAAAATAACATCAGAAATATTATGTTCTAGAATTATAGTTGGCCCATAATCACCATAGTTAGCATTATTTTTAAAACTATGTACTTTCCCGTCTAGTGGCGCATAAATTGGCGTTTTTTCATCACACCATAAATCTAAACCTAAATGGATATTACGTTTTTTCGCATCACTTATATTAAAATGTCCGCTTCTGTTATATATAGTACGCACTTCTTGGTATCCGCCGTATGCTACTTGAGCTTTATGCGTTTTTAAATATGAATTGATGTATTTTGAAAAATCAAAAGACGATGAAAGATCTATGGCTTTTAGACTTGGATTGCCCTCTGAAAGGTCTAAAGGAATGAATTTTGATTTTGGAATAGAAGCATCTAAAACGTGAAGCGGTTTGGGACTGATGTTTTTAAGGAAAGTAGAAAATTCAATTGAGGTCATTCACGATAAATTTCCTCAAAGCTAAGGAATTACTCCATAATTACTTTACTGTATTTTGCATTAACAGTAACCGTTTTGTTACTCTCGGTATTACTCATAGAAAAAGAGCTTATATCCTTTTTATCGGCAGTACTGTTTGGATGCACTAGATAAGAGTGGGTGCCTTTATAATTCATATTGTAATTTTCACCCTCTGGCATTACAATATAGGCTTTATTGTTTTGTAAAATAAAGTTGAGATTGGTAAAAGTATCAGAAACATTTAAGATTTTTACATCACCAATATTACTATCTATAATGGCACTACTAACCACATCATTTATCTTAACGTTTGATGATGTGCAGTTTAGCACCACATGCTTTACGGTTTTCAACTCTGCTTGCTTCACATGGTTTAAGTTTAATTCTCCTAGATTCCAATTACTTACATAAACCGGCGCATAGGCAGCATTAATGGAAGTATTGCTTCCATTAATGCCCTGTGCTTTAAATATTGTATGCGATAAATCTGCTTGCACGTCGTCTAAAACTGATGCGAATTCTAATTCTCCATGGCGTACATCTACCTTAATTTTTGCCTTTTTAGGCATTTTAATTATAATGGTTTTCTTCACATGCGAGTGTCTACTTTTGCTTCTTAATTTTTCTACAACTATCGCTCTTTCTTTAGCTTGCACTGCACGCTTCTCAGCTAATTCGGCTCGTTGTTCTGCTATTTTCTCTCTTGCTTCTGCACGTTTTTCGGCTAACTTAGCACGCTGCTCTACCATTTTCGCCTCTAACTCGGCTTGTCTTTCCCGTTGTTCTGCAGTAAGTTCAACTTGTCTTTCTACTTGTTCTGCTTGTCGTTCCATCTGTGCAGCAAAACGTTCTCCCCAAGCTTCCATTTTTTCTGCATATTTCTCACCCCATTCTTCACCAAATTTTTCGCCCCACTTCTCCATGTCTTTTCCAAACTTCTCACCCCATTCCTTGCCAAACTTCTCACCCCAAGCTTCCATTTTTTTGGCATAATCCTTTCCGTAAGTGGACTCGAATTTTTTAGACCATTCTTCTAAATACTTATCCCCATCTTTTTTATACGCTTCATAATCAAAAGCTACAGCACCAACGCCTTCTGGTAGTTCAGGCAACTCTGGCATCTCAGGAAGTTCTGGCATCTCGGGAAGTTCCGGCATTTCAATAACATGTATGTTGTCAAAATTAAAATCGAAATCAAAGTCCATCTCTGGCAACTCTGCTAACTCATATTTTAAATTTTTCAATGCACGCTTTACTTCATCAGAATATTGGCCATTAGCATCAAAACTGTAAGTATGGGGCGCGTAAGATCCTCTTGTATTTATGGTTACCAAATATGTTGAGCCATCTATATCAAGCTTCCAGTCTTTAGCAATTTCGTCTAGCTCTTCTTTAGAAAGCTCATCACTCTCCACGAAAGCCTCAATACTTACTTCACTCTTGTTCCAAGTATCAAATACAATATTACAATGGCTTGTGTTAAGGTGTATAGTAACATTTTTATCAACTTTAAAACTTTGCGATACTTTGGTTACTTTTTCTTGCGCTCCCAATGTTGTTATTGCGAAACAAGCAAGTACCAATACTTTTAATTTTATAATTGTTCTGTTCATCTTTTGATTTTTTTAAATAGATTGTGTTGCCTCAGTTGATTCTTCTGAAGCGTTTAAGGTTTTTAATTGATCTTTTAAACGATACATTAGGTTTAAACGAAATCTTAGGTTGTCAATTAATGCCGTAATCGTCAACTCTGTGGCACCATTTTCAGTAAGTTCCATAGACAGCGTTTTATATTCCTGGTTTAGTTCATTCAACTGCTCTAAATACCCATCAAAAATGGCTTTCGTTTCAGGTGTTGGCTTTATTTTAGACAATTCTAAATTTATACTTGCTAAATAATAGTCCTCAACCTTTTTTAAATCTGGAGACACATCTCCCAATGTTTTGGTTTTTACTTCAACAAGTTCTTCACCGCTTGGTGTTTCAACTTGGAACACGGAATACGCTCCAAAACTTAAACCAATTAGCAACACAACACTAGCAGCAATATTTAGCCAACTAAATTTAGGGGAAGCTTTCTCCTCAGGAAATGCGGCTTTTAGTTTTTCAAGAAAACGTGCTTCATGATTTTTTGGCATTTCCTCGTGTTCCATTTTTTCATTTTTGAATAGATCTCTAATATCCTGTGCCATTTTTTTGTGCTTTTAATAGTTCCTGTAATTTTGCTTTTCCTCTAGATAATTGTGTTCTCGATGCTACTTCAGTTATATTTAAAATTTCCGATATTTCCTGGTGGTCATACCCTTCAATTAAATACAACATTACTACATATTGATATTTTTCAGGCAGTTGATGAATTGCCTTCCTTACATCGTTTACTGTAATTGTATCTTCTACCAACCATTTGTCGTTATGTCCCGTATCAACCACTTTAAGGTGCACCTCGTCTAACTCTACTAACTGTTGTTTTTTTGATTTCAGAAAGTCGATACTCTTATTAACCACAATACGTTTTAACCAAGCTCCAAAAGTCACCTCAGCCTTGTACTGGTGAAGTTTAGAAAACGCCTTAATAAACGCCTCCTGAACCACGTCCTCAGCGTCATTTGCATCTTTCAAAAACCGCTTTGCCACAATGTACATACCGTTGCAGTACTGGTTGTACAACTGCATTTGTGCCTTACGATTGTTCTGTTTACATTGTTCAATAATGTCAACTTGAAACATGCCTATACTTTTGGTCTTAAGTTAGTTCATTTTTAAAGACGACAAAAAAAACAGAGTGTTGCAAAAAAATCGCTTTTTTATAAAAAAAATTTGGGTATTTACTTTCTTAGATTGGGTCGGGGCTATCCGTTAATAATTTTGGCTCGATGTACACCTCGCCAAAAGTTGCCGCTACTATCCCTTACGCGGGTCTGTTTGCTAATTTCGTTCTAACTCTTAAGTTATTTTCCATTTGTAAACTTATAATACAACAAACCTAAATAAATAACCGTTTCTACTTTACAAATACTTAAGCATCAAGTATCTTTGTTGTTACAAAACCTCTCATTCATGAATACTTTTTTAAAGCGCATTATTTTAATTTTATTTTTGGCAGCAATCGGTATTTTGGCATATTCATATTTTAACGATGGATTGCAAAAACGAAAAAGTCCCAAGAAAAATGTAGCCTTTAAAGTAGACGATTTAAAGCTGAACGTATTTTACAATCGCCCTTCAAAAAGAGGAAGAAAAGTATTTGGAGCATTAGTGCCTTACAACGAAGTATGGAGAACTGGCGCTAACGAAGCCACAACGTTCGAGACTAATCAACCACTTAAAATAGGCAACGGTTATATACAAGCGGGGAAATACACACTTTGGACGGTACCAAACGATACCGCATGGACCGTAATCTTCAACTCCAAACAATACCCTTGGGGTGTAAACCACGAAACCTTGGAGCCACTTCGCGAACCAGAATTTGATGTAATAAACTACGTTGCTCCTGTTGAAAATCTCGATACAACCGTAGAACAATTTACCATAGCCTTTGATAATTCTACGGATAAACTATTCATGACTATGGCTTGGGATGATGTTCGTATTAAAGTGCCATTACGCTAATATCTTTTAAAATACTATCTTAGAGACTCATTGCTTTAAATTGTGACAAACAAAAAAAAGACGGCTTTAAAAACTACAGATGGGGTTTCCGGTTCGGAGATGATTAATCCGTCTTATATATCAAAATTCAAATCTAAGCGTACTAAAACACTAAATACAGACAAACTAGTAAAAGGTATTTTAAACCAAAAAATTTCAGAGTTAAGTCGTGCCATAACACTCATAGAAAGTACAAACCAACAACATCAACAACAAGCAAACGACATTTTAAAACAATGCCTTCCGCATGCAAATAATTCTATTCGTATTGGTATTACTGGAGTTCCAGGTGTTGGAAAAAGTACATTTATTGAGGCATTTGGCGAACATTTAACTTCAAAAGGTAAACGGGTTGCGGTTTTGGCTATAGACCCTAGTAGCTCCATTTCAAAAGGTAGTATTTTGGGTGATAAAACCAGAATGGAAACGCTGGTTAAAAACAACAATGCCTATATACGCCCTTCGGCATCTGGTGATTCATTGGGTGGTGTTGCAAGAAAAACTAGAGAAACCATAATTTTATGTGAAGCTGCTGGTTTTGATATTATTTTAATTGAAACTGTTGGTGTTGGTCAAAGTGAAACTGCGGTACACGGTATGGTTGATTTCTTTTTACTGTTAAAACTGGCTAATGCAGGTGATGAACTACAAGGAATTAAACGTGGTATTATTGAAATGGCAGATGCCATCGCTATAAATAAAGCAGATGGCGATAACCAAAAAGCAGCAAAATTGGCAAAAGTAGAATTTAACAGAGCGCTTCACCTCTATCCTAAAAAATCATCGGGATGGACACCAAAAGTGTCGCTTTGTAGCGCGTTAAAAAATGAAGGGATTGATGCTATTTGGGAGCTTGTTTTAGAATATATAAGTCTCACTAGGAGCAGTGCATATTTTAATAAGAAGCGCATTGAGCAAAACAAGTTCTGGCTCATTCAAACTATAGAAAATCGTTTGAAGTCTGATTTCTTTAGTCGTACAGAGATTAAAAAAGAATTAGAAAACCAGCTCACTTTAGTCGAAAAAAATAAAACTACGCCTTTTGCTGCTGCGGAGTTTATATTAAGACTGAATAAATCGCTTTAAAAGATACCGCGAGAGTTTATAAAACAAAAATCCTGAAATCGCTCCAAAAGTCATCCCGCAGATAATATCTAACGGATAATGTACACCAACATAGATTCTACTATACGCTACAATAAAACTCCAAAATAATAAAATGAAAATTAGATTTTTGTAATAAGGACGTAATACCAAACCTGCAAAAACAGCCGCCGCCATTGAGTTTGATGAATGACCAGAGAAAAAACCGTATTTACCGCAGCGCACCGCAATAAAACGTAAATGTTCTACCAAATCGGGAACACCACAAGGTCTTGGGCGCTCAAAACCCCTCTTGAATACATTTGTAATTTGATCAGTAAATGTTATCATTAATGCTAACACAACAACGAAGACTAGAAGAGACTTTGCTCCAAACTTCTTGTACAATAAGAATAAAAGTAGCGCATACAACGGTATGGAAGCTAGTTTATTTGTGATTATCAACCATAAACCGTCCCAGGTTTCAGAGCCAAGGTTGTTCAAAAACAAAAATAGTTCGGTGTCGTATTTTAAAACTTGATCAATCATAGTCTAAACCTATTCTTCGTACTTTGCTATTTCTGAATCATAAAAGGCAGTAGCCAACTTGATGGCATTCTCTGTTTCTATTTCTAATTCTTTCTGGTCTTCAGCATCGAAATCTTCAAACCATTCAACTTCATCATTTTCAAGGTTTATAATGAATCGAGGGAATTCGGTATGTATTACAAATATAGCATTTGGGTATTCGGTGTTATCCCCTAGTATAAATTTTGGTAATGTCATTCGTCTTATGTTTATTTTGATAAAATTAATTTCTTTGTCAGATAATTGAATCGAATATACAATAAAATTGCGGCCATAGTTAAACCTGATAATAACCCAATCCAAATTCCAATACTGCCGTAAACCTCTGCTTTACCCAAAAACCAAGAAATGGGAAAACCAACAATCCAATACGCTATAAACAATAACAGCATAGGTATCTTTACATCCTGTAATCCTCTTAAAGCGCCTAATACCAAAACCTGAATACTATCGCTTATTTGAAACACTGCTGCTACTAACAATAATTTTGATGCTATTTTGAGCACTTCAGCGTTATCTATGGCATTAGACACATCGCCAACGTCTAAATAGATTCTAGGTAGCTGCTGGTGAAACACCAAAAACAAAATAGCAAAACCAACTGCAAAAATAAATCCGAATAAGAATATTGAAAATGCGATACGCCTTAACTCACCATATTGTTTTAATCCTTTTTGATTTCCAACGCGAATCATAGCGGCAACACTTAAGCCCATAGCGACCATAAATGTCATAGAAGCTAAATTTAAGGCAATTTGGTTTGCTGCTTGTGGGTTCTTCCCTAAAAGGCCACTTAACCAAATAGCCGCGGTAAAAATGGCTACTTCAAAAAACATCTGCATCGCACTAGGCATACCCAAATTAAAAATCTTTTTAATCATTAACTTTTCTAAAACAAAGAATTTTAATTGTGACACATAATGTTTTGATGTTTCATTTTGCTTTAAGAGAAACCACAAGTACCCTACCATAATAATTCTAGAAGCTAATGTACCATAAGCAGCACCTACAATACCTAATTGTGGCATTCCAAATTTCCCAAAAATAAGCATGTAGTTTAAAACAATATTTACCAAGTTACCTAGTAGCGTAGCATACATAGGATACTTTGTCATAGATAGTCCATCACTAAATTGCTTAAAACCTTGAAAAATTATCAAAGGAATGAGGGACACAGCAACCAGATCTAAATATGGAATTGCCAATTGCACCACTTCTTCAGGTTGTTTCATAAAATACATTAAAGGCTTTGCAAAAAAGACTAGCAAAAACAATAAGACGCCAAGAACCGTACATAAAAACAACCCGTGCTTAAAGTATGATTTCCCGGTGTTAAAACTCTGTTCTGCATCGGCTTCAGCAATTAATGGTGTAATGGCTGTTGAAAACCCAATACCCAAAGACATGGCAATAAACATAAAACTGTTACCCAAGGACACTGCAGCTAATTCTGCAGTACCAAGTTGGCCAACCATAATATTGTCTACAAAACTTACAAATACATGCCCCAACATGCCTAACATTACTGGGGCAGCTAGTTTCCAATTGTATCTAAACTCTTTAGTATAGTTTTGTAATTGCATTTTGCAAAAGTAGAGTTTACAGGTTGCATTACCATATTGCAAATCATTCTTTTTATATTATCAATTAATTAACATTTGTTAATAACTTGTCAAATAAAGCGTTTAGGTATTTATCGTAATTTTATACCTTTGAAACGCCTCAGAACATCTCTAGTAACTACTATAATAGCACTTAGAAACGTTTAGCTCTCTTTTTAATAGGGATTTAAAATTTTAAGCGAAGTGTTTCAAGAAATGAAAAAAAGGGGAAAATTAACTTCCCCTTTTTTAGTTTACGCCATAATCAAATGGACAAATGAAGTGTTTATGTGAGCAAGAGAATTAATAATTGTTTTATAGCAGCTAAATCACTTTAAAATGACATCAGTCCTGATGGTTTCGAAAACAGCATTTTTATAACAGTTTTGTTGATTCTAAAAACACTATACCTAATTAGTAGAACTGATAATGCATATCTTAACTTTAATACGCCATTAATGACGAAAATTTTTTAATAAAGCCAACAAAATATAATAATGAATATCGTGGATGCACGAGAATTCAATAAATGGTTAAGTTTTATTCTAAATGGAACTGATACTGTTTTTTGCAGCTTCAAATTCTGAAACAATATCCTCAACAATAGTGCTTACCGGTTTTATATCATTAATTAATCCAGAAATTTGGCCAATCTCTAGTTCCCCTTCTTCCAAATCACCTTCAAACATGCCTTTTTTAGCTCTAGCTCTCCCCAAAAGTGCTTTCAGCTCTTCAACTGAAGTCCCTTTTTTATACAACTCCTGCACATCGTTATAAAACTTATTTTTTATCAATCTTACGGGTGCCAATTCTTTTAAGGTTAATTGCGTATCGCCTTCTTTCGCATCCACTACAACATTTTTAAAGTCTTGGTGGGCTGAACTTTCTTCACTTGCTACAAATCTACTTCCAATTTGAACACCATCGGCACCTAAGACCATACATGCCAACATCGCTTTTCCTGTTGCAATTCCTCCTGCAGCTATTAATGGTACGTGTATTTTTTCCTTTACCATAGGAATCAAAGTTAAGGTGGTAGTTTCATCTCTACCATTATGTCCGCCAGCTTCAAACCCTTCTGCGACAATAGCATCCACACCAGCTTCTTCTGCCTTTAAAGCAAATTTTACACTACTTACTACATGAACCACAATAACACCTTTATCTTGAAGCCATTTTGTCCAAGTTTTAGGGTTTCCCGCAGAAGTGAAAACAATTTTCACATCTTCTTCTATAATGATATCCATTAAATTTTCAATGTCTGGATATAACATCGGTACATTAACTCCAAAAGGCTTGTTAGTTGCTTTTTTACATTTTTGAATATGTTCACGTAGCACTTCTGGATACATGGAACCTGCTCCTAGCAGTCCCAAAATTCCAGAGTTACTAGCAGCTGAAGCCAACCGCCAACCACTATTCCAAACCATACCAGCTTGAATAATGGGATATTTAATATTGAAAAGATTTGTAATTCTATTAGTCATAACGCTAAGTTATGAAATTACCCCTGAACCTATTAATTCTTCATTTACATACCACGCTGCAAACTGGCCTTCGGTTATTGCCAACTGTAAATCTTGAAACTCTATATATAATCCACGATTAACTTTATGCAATGTAGCTTTTTGAAGTGGCTGCCTGTACCTGATTCTTGCGTCTACCTGCATAGTTTCATGAGTATCCAGCACTAAATCCTCACGAATCCAATGTAATTCTTCATTTGAGATAAAGAGTGCTTTCTTTAAAAGCCCAGGATGGTTTTTACCTTGCCCTGTGTAAATAATATTGTTTTCTACATCCGTATCGATCACAAATAAGGGTTCTGGTGTTCCTCCTACAGCCAAACCTTTACGCTGACCTTTGGTAAAATAATGTGCGCCTTGGTGCTTACCAACAACTTTACCATCATTTATGGTATATTCTATTTTCTTAGACAAATATTGTAATGCTTCGATTTTTGAATCAAATACACTTTTGTGATGATGATATATTGGTGCATCTTCTAAAATTTCAACAATAACACCTTCTTTGGGTTTGAGTTGTTGTTGCAAAAAATCAGGTAGCTTTACTTTGCCTATAAAGCATAAACCTTGAGAATCTTTTTTTTCTGCGGTAACCAAATTAAGTTTCGTCGCTATTTCCCTAACTTCAGGTTTTGTTAATTCACCTATAGGAAACAAAGATTTCGATAATTGCTCTTGGGATAATTGACACAAAAAATAGGATTGATCTTTATTAGTATCCACACCCGAAAGCAATTGATAAATTAGTCCTTCTTCGTTTTCTATAATACCCTTCCTGCAATAGTGACCAGTTGCGACATAGTCTGCACCAAGATCTAAAGCAATTTTCATAAAAACATCAAACTTTATTTCTCGGTTACACAATACGTCGGGATTTGGTGTTCTTCCCATTTCGTATTCCTTGAACATATAATCTACGATACGTTCTTTGTATTGCTCGCTTAAATCTACTGTTTGAAAAGGAATCCCTAATTTATCAGCTACGAGCACAGCATCATTGCTATCGTCTAACCAAGGACATTCATTAGAGATTGTTACAGAATCATCATGCCAATTCTTCATGAACAATCCAATAACTTCATAACCCTGCTCCTTTAATATATAAGCCGCAACGCTTGAATCTACCCCACCAGAAAGTCCTACAACTACTCTTTTCATTTTATTCAGTGAAAAAAATTAAGAATGCAAAGATACACAATTTGTTAGGTTTAAATTCATTGATGAAACATCGATGAAATGCACAAAAAGCTAATTTTGTTTAATTTTTGCATTTTTTTATGAAACAAAATTTGTTTTTATGTTTAATTTATTCATACATTTGTTAAACAAAATAATAAAATCATAAAAAAACTATGAAAACATTAACAGCAACAAAAAAATTAATAGTACTATTTTTAGTATCTATATTTGTATTATCATGTAGTGATGATGACGGTCCTGCTCCATTTGTGCCAACAAATAGCCTTGTGGAGATTGTACAAGCAAATCCAGACATTTTATCAGACTTAGAAGCTGCTTTGGTGAAATATCCAGACTTAGTAAGCACGCTGAGCGGAAATGGAACGTTTACAGTTTTTGCACCAACTAATGATGCCTTTGATGCATTATTAGAAGCTATAGGGCAAGAGAGCATCGACGATATTCCAGAAGACGTGTTAAGAAACGTTTTAGAATACCATGTATTTACATCGGCAACAGTAACATCTAATTTAGTAGCCCCTGGCGACATTACAATGGCAAATGGTGAAACTGCGACGATAACAGCAGAAGACAATGGGTTATTTATTGCTGGCGCACAAATTATCGCAGTAGATGCCTTAGCAACAAATGGCGTTGCGCATATTATTGATAATGTAATGATTCCACCATCTATAGCGCCTATCGTAGGAACTATAGTAGCACCTGCTTATTTCAACAAGAATTTTACTACATTAATAGCAGCAGTACAAAATGCAAACACCGACGTTTTATCTGTGTTATTAGGAAATGGACCTAGCGGAAACGGTTTAACATTGTTCGCACCTACAAATGCAGCTTTTGAAGCCGCTGGGGTAACTGATGTTAACGGCGCTGATGCTGTATTAACGTATCATGTAATTGATGATACTGTAATGGCTGCAAATTTACCAACGACTGCTGGAGCTTCAACGGCAGTTGAAACACTTGGTGGTTTTGTTTATTTAACAAACGCAGGTGGGGCTGTTAGTTTAAACGGTACAACAACAGTTACTGATACTGACATAGAAGGATCGAATGGTGTAGTGCATGTAATAGATAGAGTATTATTGCCCCCAACTCAAACAATAAACGAAATAGTAGCTGAATTTGCTGGAGGCAGTCCAGGAGAATTTACTTTGTTAGCAACTGCATTACAGAGAGCTGGGTTAGGTGATACATTTGGTACCGATGGACCATTTACAGTATTTGCTCCGACTGATGCTGCATTTGAAGCTGCTGGATTAACTGCTGATGCCATAAATAGTACAGATCCTACTGCTGTAGCCGGAATACTAACACACCATGTTGTTAAAGCGAGTGCTTATGTATTTTCAACGGATTTAGTTACGGGTGATGTAGAGATGTTAAATGATCAAAATGTAGGCATAAACTTAGGAAACTTAACAGTGCAAGACGCTGCCAATAGTAATCCTCCAGCCGGTTTAGTACCTAGTTTACTAAATGTACATGCAACCAATGGTGTTGTTCATGTAATAGATAAAGTATTGTTACCATCAGAATAAAATTTTAGTTTGGTTTGTTTAGGATAGAAAATTGCTAAGTATGAAATTTTCTATAAGAGTCCCTTGAAATTTCAAGGGACTCTCTTTTTTTAAAAACAACAGTAAAAAAGTATAACAAATTAACGTTTTTTATGAACTAAAATTTCATTTTTGTTTAATTTATCATTAAATTTGTTAAACAAAAATACAAGAAATTAAAGGTAAAGATATGGCAGCAAATATCATGGGTGGTGCAGCCTTGGCGAGTACAAACAACAGGGTAAGCAACATAATTGCTGTTGATGTTAAAGCTTCAAATGGTGTTATTTACGTAATCAACAAGGTTGTTTAACCACCTTTACCAAAAGATATATTTAGTTTAGTTTGGTTTGTTTAGTATAGGCAAGTTTTAAGGTTTATAGTTAGTAAGTAAAAATTGTCTATGAAAAGAGTCCTTTGAGAAATCAAGGGGCTTTTTTTATGGGTTTATACTTGCCTTTTACTGTAAAGTCTTTGGTCTCATCAAGCTTACCTTTGTCATAATATTTCCAAATACCATGTTTTCCACCTTTTTTATATTGCCCCTCTACAAGCAATTCCCCTTTAGGATTAAAAAACTTAGCAGATCCATGCAGTTCATCATTCACATAGATTAAAGTTTTTAGCACTACACCTTTTAACGAATAATTTATAGCTTTACCTTCTAATAAACCATTTTTATAATGTTTTTCTTCGGCTATTTGTCCATTTTCATAATACACAAAACGCTCACCATCGAGATTTCCTTCACTATTATAATTTTCCAACGTCAAGAGCTTGTCTGAATTCTTTTGATAATATTTCCAAGTACCTATATAGGTTTTACCCCTCATGTTACCTTCACTAATAACTTTTCCTTTTGAAGTATAAAACTTAACTTGAGCAATATCTGTAGTGTCATTAAACTGTCGGGTTGCTGATAAAACAGCTTTACCTTTTATGTTTTTATAAAACTTAAAAAGCCCAATTTCTTTTCCATTTGCAAAAGCACCTTCATATCTTAAAACTTTGGTGCCGTCAAAATATTTTCTCCATACCCCATGGCGCTTACCATTCTCATTAAACTGATTAAATGTTTGGGCCACAGCGCTATTAAACCATCCCACTAAAAGAATTATAAAACCTAGTTTTTTCATTGATATACTAAAATTTAATTCATATACTACTAACGCAATTTCGTTTACTTTGTTATAACAAAAAAAGCTGCCAAAAGGCAGCTTTTTAAGAACACATGTTATCTTATTTCTTTCTTTTCTGTTGTATTTGTTTCTGCTGTTCTGCCTGTTCCATCATTTGTTTCATTTTAGTTTGAAACTTACTTTGCTTTTTCGGCTTCTTTTTATTCTCTTGTATTTGAGCGTGAATTTTATCTTCATCTAAGATGTAATTCTTAATTACCAAAATAATTCCGATACTAATCAAGTTTGAAATAAAGTAATATAAACTTAATCCAGATGCATAATTATTAAAGAAGAACAACATCATTATTGGTGAAAAATACATCATGTATTTCATCATTTTCCCCATATCTGGCATACCTTCCTGTTGCGGTTGCGATTGCATATTTTGCCCCGTTGTTAACCTCATATAAAAGAAAATAGCAATTGCTGCCAATATTGGGAATAAACTAACATGACTTCCGTAGAAAGGAATGTTAAATGGTAAATTCGCAATGGTATCATACGACGATAAATCGTCTGCCCATAAGAAACTTTTCTGCCTTAAGTCAAAAGCAGAAGGGAAAAACTGGAATAAGGCATAAAAAACCGGTAACTGTATTAAAGCTGGCAAACATCCTGCTAACGGACTTGCACCTGCTTTGGTTTGTAATGCCATAGTTTCTTGTTGTGCCTTCATTTTGTTATCCTTATGCTTTTCTCTAATCGCATCTAGCTCAGGCTTTAAAATCTTCATTTTTGCTTGAGATAAAAACTGCTTGTACTGCACAAACGATAAACATATTTTCACCAAAATTGTCATTACCACAATTGCAATTCCATAAGGCATAAACCCACCAAGGAAACCAAACAATGGCATAAAAATGTATCGGTTAATCAATCCAAAAATCCCCCAGCCAAATGGCACAATCTCATCTAGATTTCTATCGTAGCTATTTAAAATTCTAAAATCGTTGGGGCCGATATACCAATCTAAAGATTCGTTAAACTCGCCTCCTTTTAATTCCAGTGGGATTTTAGAAGTAAACATTTTGGTATACACCGTATCGTTTTCTTCATCTTCAACTAAATTTTCTGTAGTTATTTTTGCTGATTTAAAATGTGAATCCGTCAACAATACAGATGAGAAGAAGTGCTGCTTATACCCTATCCATGCAACATCATTTAAATCTTCATCAGCATCACCCATTCCTGTATAATCTGCATTTCCGCCATCATGTTCGTAATGAATATCGGTATATCTGTTCTCGTAAGAGATACTTTTTGCATGGCGATATCCTTTTAATTTCCAATCTAAATTAATAGCTTGGGAACTGTTGATAACATCGTTTAAACCTTGAGATTTTACACTAAAATCAATCATGTAATCGTCAGGTTTCAACTCATATCTGTATTCTAAAAATTCATTTTCAGAAACTTTTAGCTTCATAGAAACTATGGTATTATCTCCACTTTTAGAAACAGTTGGTGTAAAATATAAATCTTGTGTGTTAAGGATTCTACTATCGGTAGTTCCAAAATTAATATTGAAAACTGCATTGTTGTCCTTAATAATGTAGATTGGTATAGAATCGTAATCCACAAAATTCTTTAATTTCACTTGGGAAAGATATCCACCCTTGTTGTTAAATTTTAGTTCGAAAACATCTGTTTCTACGGTAGTTTCTTTATCTGAGGCATTTGCTGCAGAATAGGCAAAAGCACCCAATTTATTTTGAAGTTTTACCATTTGTAACGAGTCTGCCCCATTACCGATTGCAAAATCCTCTGCAGTAGTTACTAAGGTTTGCTTATCTGCCTTGGCGTTTTGTTCCGCAGCAACTTGTTCTTGTTTTGCTTTTTCTTGGGCTTCTAGTTCTTCTGGCGTTGGTTTATTTTGCCAGAACATGTAAATCATGATTCCAAAAATGAGAACAAAACCTATAACCGAGTTAATATCTAACTTCTTTTCTTCCATAGTTTTAAATTAAACATCCTCTATGTGGAGAGGATGATTTCTGATTGTCAAAAAACTGTCCAATGTACAACGAAATGCCACAATGGCATTTATTTCGATTTTTTATGTTTTAATGCTGCCTTTACAAATCCAACAAATAATGGATGCGGTTTTGCTACTGTACTTTTATATTCTGGATGGTATTGTACACCAATAAACCATGGATGATCTGAAATCTCAACAATTTCAACCAATTCGGTTTTGGGGTTTAAGCCTGTAGCCTGCATACCTCCTTTTTCAATCTGATATCTGTAATCGCTATTAAATTCGTATCGATGTCTGTGGCGCTCGCTAATATGTTCTGTTTTATAGATTTTTTCAACCTTACTTCCAGGCATCAATGCACAATCCCAAGCACCCAAACGCATGGTACCACCTTTATTTTTAATGCTTTTTTGCTCTTCCATTAAATCGATAACGGGATGCAAGGTATCAGGATCCATTTCAGTAGAATTTGCATTTGACAAGTTCAATACATTTCGTGCAAACTCTATAACCGCCATTTGCATTCCTAAACATATACCCAAAAACGGAATATTATGTTCCCTAACATACTTTACCGCCGAAATTTTACCTTCTATACCACGCTCGCCAAAACCAGGTGCTACTAATACACCATCTAAATGCCCCAGCATTAAACCTGCGTTTTCATCGTTTAAATATTCGGAATGTACAGACTCCACATTTACCTTTACTTCATTTTCTGCACCGGCATGAATAAACGATTCTAAAATAGATTTATAGGAATCCTGCAACTCCACATACTTCCCAATTAAGCCTATATTAATCTCGGTTTTTGGGTTTTTATGGCGTCTTACGAACTTGTTCCAATTCTTTAAATCTGGTTTGGTACTTTCTAAGTTAAGCTTACTTAAAACAATTTTATCCAAACCTTCTTTGAGCATTAAGTTAGGCACATCGTAAATTGTGGAAGCATCTATAGACTGTATAACAGAATCGGCAGTTACATTACAAAATAACGCCAACTTTTTACGTAGATCTTTTGGAAGGTTATGTTCTGTTCTACATACTAAAATATCTGCCTGAACACCACTTTCCATGAGTGTTTTCACACTGTGTTGGGTTGGTTTTGTTTTTAACTCGCCCGCTGCCGACAAATAAGGAACTAAAGTTAAATGAATAACAATACCGTTATGCTCCCCTAAATCCCAACGCAATTGTCGTACTGCTTCAATGTATGGCAAAGACTCTATATCACCAACGGTTCCCCCAATTTCGGTAATAACGATATCGTAATCTCCAGACTTACCCAAAAGTTGTACACGACGTTTAATTTCATCTGTAATGTGAGGCACCACCTGAACCGTTTTACCCAAAAACTTACCTTCACGTTCCTTTTGAATCACACTCTGGTAAATACGCCCTGTGGTAACATTATTGGCTTGACTCGTAGGTACATTTAGAAAACGCTCGTAATGCCCTAAATCTAAATCGGTTTCGGCACCATCCTCGGTAACGTAGCATTCACCATGCTCGTACGGATTTAAGGTTCCAGGATCTACATTAATGTAAGGATCTAGTTTTTGAATGGTTACCCGATACCCTTGTGCTTGTAATAATTTGGCTAAAGATGCGGCAATAATGCCTTTTCCGAGTGAAGATGTAACCCCGCCGGTTACGAAAATGTACTTAGTTTTGGTAGTCATGTTGCGCTTATAAACGCAGGCAAATTTACAAAATTAAAATAGTTATTTAGGAATTGTTTTTTAACTATTTAGGTTATTGTTATTAACAGTGATTTTTCTTGAAATACTAAAGTCTTAGGTATTGCCTTTATATAAATTTAAGGTATCTTCGTTTAACAGCGGATATAAGCCATTATAACGACGCATATCTATCAATGCATTCGTCAACATTTGGAAAATAGAAACCGTTCTAGTTATGTAATTTTAATATTGAAAAAATCACCCGATAACATTTAAAAACATGGAAGTAAGAATAAGCTTATCAGTCCTCTTAATTGGAGTAGTCCTCTTAGGTTGTAATCAAGAAAAAAATGTGAATTATACATTCTCTGAAAACCAGAAAGCAGCAACCGAATTTACAAAAACTCAAAATGCAACTTATTATGAATTTTTAGATTTTGATGACAAAAGCGCTTTCGAGCGCGTTGATAGAGGTTTTATAGCGCCACTAATTAACGAAGGCAACATTGAAGGTGTATTTGATGCTACGGGTTTTAATTTCATGCAAGATAAAGAACCACCTGCATCTGTTAACCCAAGTTTATGGAGACATGCCCAATTAGTAAATCGTGGAGGTTTATACAAAGTTACAGATAACATTTATCAGGTTAGAGGACAAGACTTAGTAAATCTAACCATCATTGAAACGAAAAATGGAATTATTTTATACGATGTAGAGTATACGGCAGCAACACTAGCAAGTTCAATAAAGCTTTACGAGCAGCACCGTGGAAAAAAGAAACTCAAAGGAGTGATTATTTCCCATAGTCACGCCGATCATTTTGGCGGTTTTGCTGGAATCTATGATGCTGGATTAGCCACTCCAGAAGATTTTAGCTCTGGTAGAATTCCCTTGATAGCTCCACTAAATTTCGTAGAGAAATCTGTAAGTGAGAATGTTATGGCTGGAAATATCATGGCTAGAAGAGCTGGATACCAATATGGAAATGTATTAAAACCAGGTGAAAAAGGCTTAATTACTGGTGCCTTGGGAGCTGCACTAGCTAATGGAGCTTCTTCCCTTCCAATACCAAACAAAATAATTAGTAAAGAAGAAGGTGAAAACCTAATAATTGATGGTCTTAATTTTGAGTTTTACTTCACTCCAAGTGCGGAAGCTCCAGCTGAGTTGGTGTTCTACATTCCTGAATGGAAAGCATTGTCTATGGCAGAAGAAGTAAATCACCTTCAACATAACATTTATACACTTAGAGGTGCTGAAACAAGGGATGCAAAGTTATGGGCTAGTTACATTGCAGATGTCATCGCTAGATTCGGAAATGAAGTTGAAGTCCAATTTGGCCCACATACATGGCCCGTTTGGGGTAATGAAGAAGTAGTATCCTACTTAAAGGACCAGCGCGACCTGTATCAATCCATCTACAATACAACATTGCGATATGCAAATTACGGGTATAGACCAAACGACATTGCCGAATTTGCTGAACTCCCAAAATCGGTATTCAATAGCTGGAACAATCGCCCCTATTATGGACAAACCGCTAATAATCTGAAATCGACCTACGTTAAAAATCTGGGCTGGTACAATGCAAACCCAACAGAGCTAGCAAGTTATCCTGATTCAGAACGAGGAAAAAGATACGTAAAAGCTATGGGAGGAGAAGGTGCAGTATTAGAAACTGCATTAGACTTTTTCGACGAAGGTGATTATAGGTTTACTGTTGACATTTTAAATAATATCATATCCTATACGGCCACTAATACAAAAGCAAACTTATTAATGGCCGACGCATTTGAACAATTAGGTTACCAGGAAGAAAATGCGCTATACAGAAATTGGTATTTATCGGCTGCAAATGAATTACGCGTTGGCGGAAATGTTCCAAATAATCTTAGTACTACTTCTCCTGAAGTAATAGCTTCATTACCAACAGAACTTTTAATGGAATATCTAGGAATGCTTGCAGATCAAATAAAAGCAGAACAAATGGGCAATTATTCCATAAACTTAAATCTCACCAACGAAGTTCCTTATAATTTAGATTTACATAATGGCGTATTAAACGCACTAAAAGACTATTCCGATCCTTCATCTGATGTAGCCATATCTGTTTTGAAAGCAGATTTTATTAACTACTTATATGGCAAAGTGAAATTAGATGAACTAACATCCTCAAAAAAAATAAAAATTGAAGGGAATTCAGACATTTTAACGAATCTAAGGAACGTTATTGACTTGACTATAAAAAATAATATGAACTTAGTATTACCACTTCAAAAAGAGAATAAAATTAATTAAAAGCAATTACCAAAATGGTACAAAGGGTGTTAAAACGCTCTTTGTACCAATCAATTAAACGAATTTAAATTGAAACTAGCGATTTTCTTATTCTTAATTATGCTACAGATGCAAACACATTCTATTGTTGATTTTAGTAAAACTTCCAATATTGAAAACTGGCTAATTGTTGACGATGTGGTAATGGGTGGGAAATCCTCAGGGCTTTTTAAAATTGATGATGCTGGCAATGGGAAGTTTTTTGGTGAAATTTCGTTGGATAATAATGGTGGGTTTTCATCTGTTAGGTATCGCGGAGCAACAATATCCACAGATCGTTATTCTAAAATTGTAATGCGCATTAAAGGTGATGGTAAGCGTTATCAATTTAGAGTAAAAGAACAGCTAGATCAACGGCATTCTTATGTTGCCTATTTTACCACTTCGGGCGATTGGGAAACTGTTGAAATAGCTTTCAAAGATTTATTTCCAAAATTTAGGGGACGCCTTTTAGATATCCCTAATTTTTCGGGTGATACCATTGCAGAACTCGGGTTTTTATTTGGTAACAAGAAAGCAGAATCTTTTGAGTTGCTAATTGATCGTATTTATTTACAATAAATCTGTTACATATATCTATCTGTCTATCGCCTTTTTCCACCCGAGTACTCCATAGCTTCACCTTTACCAAAACCATAGCTAAAACCTATAGCCACAAACCTACCACGTCTGCTCCAGCTGTATGCGTCTGAATTACCCTGTGATATAAAGCTTTCGGAAAATCTAGATTTAAAAACGTCTCTAATACTTAAATTAATTACACCTTTATCTTTTAATATTTTTTTTCGGATACCAATGTCTAGAAACGTATTTGCACTACTTACGCCCTGTACTGTTTTAACTTTTGATCTGTGATTGCCAACAGCTTCTAAGTCTATATCTGCAGGTAAATCAAATTTCGCCATAAGTTTCGAACTCCATTGATTACCGCTAAAATCAAAAACTGCCGACTCAAAAGTACCTTTCCTATCAAACTGATTGTAATTAAAATCTACATTAAATGTTAGCCATGTCGCAGGACTATACTTGGTATTAAATTCAATACCCAACGTACTATTGGTGCCAACGTTCTCGGGTATACTTGTATTAATATTATTTTCAAAAGTAGAAATACGCTCAATTACATCAGTGGTATAGCGGTGGTATATTCCAAGATTTAAAGATGTTTTTCCAATATCGAAAATACTGGTTAATTCATACGAATCTGTAAACTCGGGCATTAATTTTGGATTCCCCTTACGGATATTAAAGTTGTTGCGAATATTAAAAAACGGATTTAGTTCACGCATCCCTGGTCTATTAATTCGTGCTGAATAACCTGCTTGTAGCGACACAGCATCCGACAGTTTAAAAGAGGTATGAACACTTGGAAACAAATTGGTGTACGTTTGATTATTAGATTCGTTCGTAGTTACAAGCGTAGTCTCTAAATCGGTTTGCTCCAGTCTTAATCCCGCTTTCAGTCCCCATTTTTCATATTCGTATCCCCCAATAGCGTAGGCTCCTAATACTTTTTGATCAAACTGAAAGTTATTGGTTAACCCTAAATCAGTCACAAAATCGCCGTTTACCAAGTCCTGTACTTCAAAATCATTACCAATATCATCAATTTGATATTGCGCACCCGTTTCAAGAGTCCAAATCTCAGAAAACGGTTTTGTATAATCTATTTTAAACGTGTAATTATTAGAACCGTAATCTGTTCGCGTATTTTGTGTATTGTCTCTATCTGTTCCAGAAATAGTGGTGTCTTGAAATAAAGACGTTAAATCTTTAGAAAAGGATCGTCCAGTAGCACTCAACAATAAATCATGGTCTTCATGGTCTTCAAAATCTCTTTTATACACTAACTCATATTGCCACTTAGGGTTTGTTGCTTCTGTAGCTTCAGTACGATTCCATTCAGATGTTATATCGCTATTTGCATCTAGTGATTTAAAATTAATATCTGATGGTTGGTCTTCAATTTCATAAGCAAAATTTCCCGATAATGTTAAAACATTATTGTCATCGATATAATAATCGGTACCTAGGGTGATATTATAAAACTTTTCAACCCTTAAGTCTCTACCTTCACTAACTATGGACGTGCCGTTTTGCAAATTCTCATTTATATTTTCCGAATCTCTAGGATATACACGTCTTCCTAAGCCCATTTGGGTAAATAAATTGAATTTTTCCGAACGGCGATTTAAACTTATACCAATACTATTATTATCTGGAATACCTGCATTTAAACTAAACGCCCCGTTAATACCCTTACGTTCGTCTTTTTTAATAACTATATTAATAATTCCAGATGTACCTTCGGCATCATATTTAGCGGATGGATTGGTGATAACTTCAATTCTATCAATCATATCAGCAGTAATACTTCCTAAAGCGCCACCATCATCAGTAAGAATAGAAGGTTTGCCATTTATCAATACTTGAACACCAGAGCTGCCGCGTAAACTTATGGCACCCTCAATATCTACATTTACTGAGGGTACGTTATTTAGAACTTCTAAAGCACTGGCTCCGGTGCTACTTAAATCTTTGCCTATGTTAAACACGCGCTTATCTAATTTAAATTGTGATGAAGATACTTCTGCTTGCACTACCACTTCATTTAGTTGTTCTGCATCTTCTTTTAAAATAATTGTGCCTAAATCTACCTTTCCTCTATTAACGTTAAAGTCGCTTATGGTTTTAGAGACAAAGCCCATAAAGCTTATTTGAATATAAAATTGCGTTGCTTCGGTTTCAATTTTAAAAGAACCATCATCTGAAGTAATTACCCCTGTGATGGTTTGTTTTGTAGTGTTATCAAATAAGGCCACAGTAGCGTAGGCAAGAGGTTGCTTGCTTGTTTCTTCAATAACTTGACCCTTAATTTGAATATCTTGAGCTGATAGAAGACAACCAAAACTATAAATGGCCACTATTAAAAACCATTTGATCACATATTTAACGTCCATTTTTCTTAAACCTATTAGATTCTTTTTTAAAATGTAATATTGAGTTTGGTTTATATGGCGAAGTTATTAAGTATTCTACGATTTAGTCTTGTTTCGTTTCTTAAAGATTTATTAAAGTATTAGCTATGGTTGAGTGCTAACCTTAGCGGATTATGCGTTAGGGATTGCAGCGGCATCCTTTTTAAACTTCTTGAAGACAATTTGATTAAGAACTTTAATATTTAAGATTGCCACGTTGCATACTCCCCACAATGAGGTCATTTTAAAAAGATATAGCGGAAAGCCCGACCCGACAGGGGAACGCCCAAAAACACAAAAGCCTGCAACTTACGTTAACAGGCTTTCTACAAAGGAAAAGTTTGAGTTAGTCTTTCTTATTTCCCTCTAATTTTTTTACCGAATCGTACATTATTGGCGTTGCAATAAATAACGATGAGTAGGTACCAACTATAACACCAACTATTAAGGCGAACATGAATCCTCTAATGGAATCACCACCAAAAACGAATATTGACAACAACACTACCAACGTAGTTAAAGATGTATTTAAGGTTCTACTTAGTGTACTACTTAGTGATGAGTTTACTACCCGATCGAATTTCCAGCTGGTATGCTCGTTAAAGAATTCACGAATTCTATCGAATACTACTACCGTATCGTTCAACGAATAACCAATTACTGTTAAGATTGCCGCGATAAATGCTTGGTCTATTTCCATATTAAACGGCATAAACTTGTAGGTAAGCGAGAAGATACCCAATACAATTAACACATCGTGGAATACGGCCGCTACCGCGCCTAATGAATACTGCCATTTTTTGAATCGTAGTAAAATATATAGGAATACAACGATTAAAGAGCCAAGAATTGCCCAAAATGATGCTTTTTTAATATCATCGGCAATAGTAGGGCTCACCTTGTCATTACGCATTAAACCAACAGTTTTGTCTTCTGCATCACTGATGAAATCCTCATATGTCATACCGTCAAAATATGGTTGTAAGGCACTAAATAGTGATGATCTGATTTCCTCATCAACCTCAGCTCCTGTTTCGTTCACTTTATATTTGGTAGTAATTTTTAATTGGTTTGCATCACCAAATGTTTTTGCATTGGCGCTACCAAATACTTCAGGATCTGAAAGTACATCCGTAATTTCAGAAGCATTCATATCTTGAGCGAAACGCACTTGGTAAGTTCTACCTCCAACAAAATCTACACCTTGGTCTAAACCATTAGTGAATAATGAACTTAAACCTATAGCTATTAATATTCCTGAGATGATATAAGCCACTTTACGCTTTTTCAAGAACTCAATATTGATATTTCTAAATAGATTTTTAGTAATTGCTGTTGAGAAGTTTAATTCTCCACCACGGTTTGTGTACCAATCTACAAGCAATCTTGTAATGAAAATCGCGGTAAACAATGACGTTGCAATACCTATTAATAATGTAGTTGCAAATCCTTTAATTGGACCTGTACCAAAAATAAATAATATTAATGCCGTTAATCCTGTAGTAATGTTGGCATCTAGAATTGATGATAATGCATTACTGAATCCGTCTTTAATAGCATCCTTTTGTCCTTTGCCTTTGGCCAGTTCTTCTCGAACACGCTCAAAAATAAGTACATTAGCATCTACCGACATACCGATAGTTAATACAATACCAGCAATACCTGGCAAGGTTAATACGGCTCCCAATCCTGATAAAATACCGAAGATTAACAAAATGTTTAACAACATGGCGATATCGGCAAATCCTCCTACTTTTCCGTAGTAGAATATCATCCATAATAATACTACTGCCAGTGCAATTAAAAATGACATGGTACCACTATCGATAGCTTCTTGACCTAATGATGGCCCAACCACCTCACTTTGAATAATATCAGCCGATGCTGGTAATTTACCTGCACGTAATACGTTGGCTAAATCAATGGCCTCGTTTAAGGTAAAATTACCCGAGATTGAGGAGTTTCCGCCAGAGATTGGGCCTGTGGTTACGCCTGGTGCTGAGTACACAACATTATCTAATACAATAGCAATTTGACTACCTTGATTAAACGCTCTACCCGTCATTTCCTCCCAGATTTTCGCTCCTTTACTATTCATCTGCATAGAAACCTCTGGTTTTCCCGTTTGTCCATATTGCTGTCTTGCATCAGTTACTACTGCTCCGCTTAATTCGGGCTGATTATCTCTATTCCCCTTTAAAGCATATAAATCTACAATTTCACCATTCTTTTCAGGCTTACTAAATGCAAATTTCACATAACGCATTTCCGCAGGCAGTATAGCTCTTACTTGAGGCTTGTTTAAATACTCAAGTACAGTTTCTTTATCTTTAACTTCGAAAGAAGCTATTACTGGACCTCCTTGGTAGCCAAAACCCCGAATCAAACTAATTAACGGTCTTTCAGAAGTTAAATCAACTTCTGTAGAATCCGTCGCAGCCTCTCCTAAAAGTTCATCAATTTTATCTTCGGTAGCATTCTCTTCATCTTGCGGCTCAGTTTCAGCATCATCTTTTTTAACATCAACCAATTCCTTTAGAATCTGATCTGCTTGACCTAAAAACCCACCAAATTGCTCGCCTTTGTACACATCCCAAAACTCTAATTGTGCTGTACTTTGCAATAATCCTGTAGCACGCTCTATATCCTTCACTCCTGGTAATTCTACCAAAATACGACCAGAGTTCCCTAAACGTTGAATATTTGGTTGTGTTACACCAAATTGGTCAATACGCTTGCGCAGTACTTCAAAAGCAGAAACAATAGACTCGTCTATTTTTGTTTCGATAACCCCTTGTACTTCCTCGTCAGACATAGTACCATCAATTTCACCATCTAAGGCTTTCGTATAAAATATGTCTGGCGACGCTAATTTCTTATCGCCTTTAATAGCATCAAAAGCAATAAAGAAATCTTCCAAATAGGTATTCTGACTATCCTTTTGAAGTTCTGATGCATTTTCTAAAGCCGCATTAAATACAGGGTCCTTAGAATTGTTAGCTAATCCTTTTAATATGTCTTTTACAGATACCTGTAGAATAACGTTTAAACCCCCTTTGAGGTCTAAACCTAAGTTCATGGCTTTTTGCTTTACTTCGTTGTAGGTGTATTCGGCAACAAGTAAATCAAAAACAGTGTCATTTGCCTTCGCATCTAGATAATTAATTTCTTCTAAATTTCGCTTAGCACGGTAATCGTCCTCTGTTTCCGGAAATTTATTGATGGCAAATTCCTCAGCTTCTTTTTCAATTTGATTTGCTTTAAATGTGAATGATAATTGGTAGATACTTACCAAACCAAACAAAATAGCAAATAACTTAACTACTCCTTTATTTTGCATTTTAAATGTTTATTTAGTCAAAATTTTTAAACGCGCTAATATATAGTTTACGTTTAGATTTGACAATTTTAATGTTATTTGTGATTTTTTATTATAGCCTTTAGGTTGAAAAGCTATATTTTAGGTGTAAACTTTAAGGATACACATAAATAATAAGTGGGTTTCTAAAAGAACCTATTACCCATTAACAGCACGGTCCTGCCCTAACTTCGGGTATTTGTTGTAATGCATTGTTTAATTCTAGAAACGTATTTTTGTAAATACGGAATGCCTCTTTAAAACTGACATTTGCTTTTTTAGAACTGTTATAAGAGGCCGTTACTAAAATTTTAGGTTTGGAAAACCTATCTGTTTTTGTATTTAAATCTGCAACTGCAATGCCATTGAGGCCAGAATTTGATGTATTGCCTTTTTGAATTTCATGTACATCTAAGTTGTAAGCAACGTCATTATCTTCAAAAGGAACGCTAAATGGTGCGTCCTCATCATCTGAAGTGTTTAATTCAGATCTGATTTTCTTTAGAAGAATGCGTTTTACCGAAAAGACATCAGCATTACTATAATAGGTGATTTTTAGCTTACCATTGTTATCATCTACAACCCTAAAATCTTTAACACCAAAATGTTGTAGTTCTTCTTTTAAAATTGCAATGGTTACTTCTGCATCTACTTCAGAAACGTTTGCCTCATTAAATTCTAGTACGATTTCTTGATTATGCACATCAGCCTGTTGCTGGTTTGCAATACCAAGTAACACCAATAAAACAATTATGGCACCTATGTACTTTTTGAGACTCATGCGGCAAATATAAAAAAATAAAGACTGCATTTCTACAGTCTTTATTACAAATATTTATTTTAGGCTACTTGCTTATAATTCTAATAATCCATTAGTCTTAGAAACACCTTCTGCACTAGCTTTCATATGTGCTTTTTCGGCATCACTTAAAGGTACATCCACAATTTTTTCAATACCATTACTTCCTAAAATAACAGGAACTCCAATACAAATATCATTTAAACCATATTCACCTTCGAGCAATGAAGAACACGGAAACATTTTCTTTTGATCGCAAGCTATTGCTTGAACTAAGGCACTTACAGCTGCTCCAGGCGCATACCAAGCAGATGTTCCTAATAACTTTGTTAATGTAGCACCACCAACTTTAGTATCTGCAGCAACTTGCTCTAAACGATCTTCGCTTAAAAACTCAGAAACTTTAATGCTGTTTCTTGTAGCATGACTTGTTAACGGTACCATACCAGTATCGCTATGACCTCCTATTACCATACCATCAATATCACTTATTGGCGCTTCCATGGCTTCTGCTAATCTGTATTTAAAACGTGCAGAATCTAATGCTCCACCCATACCAATAATTTTGTTTTTCGGTAAGTCTGTAGTTTTGTGTACCAAATAGGACATCGTATCCATTGGGTTACTCACCACTATGATAATGGTTTCTGGTGAAAACTCGATTAAGCTTGAAGATACAGTCTTAACAATACCTGCATTAATACCAATTAATTCCTCTCTAGTCATTCCTGGTTTACGAGGAATACCAGAAGTTATTACGCATATATCACTATTTGCTGTTTGAGAATAATCGTTGGTTACACCGGTAATCTTAGTATCAAAACCATTCAAAGATGCGCATTGCATTAAGTCCATGGCCTTACCTTCGGCATACCCTTCTTTAATGTCTAATAACACAACTTCCGATGCAAAATCCTTTATTGCAATATATTCGGCACAACTTGCACCTACTGCTCCTGCTCCAACTACGGTAACTTTCATAATTTTATGTTTAGATTGTTTTTATTAAATTTTAACATCACAAAGATAAAACTGGCAACTGCCTTATTTTATGATTTTCGTCATGCAAAACTACTCAAATTATAAACTACTACCAATTGAAATACAAAAGAAAAAAGTGCAACGATTTAACGTTACACTTTTAACTAAATTAAATAAAAACTAACTAAAAAAACTAAATAATTATTATGAAACTATTAAGGTATTCCTATCTAAATCCGAAATTTATACCAACTGAAAAGGCATTAAACTCAGATACATGATATTCAGCATTAAGTCTGAAAAAACCTAATTTTAATTTTGTCCCCACTGTTCCTCTCACAGCCGAAACTTCGCTTGATACTGAAAAAGGGTCTACAATGGTTTCAGAAAACAAAGGACCGCTTGAAACTGTGTATGATCCCAATAAATCCGACTCTGACTTACCTTTGATATAACCTAAACCACCATAAAAATTAATAATAGGTAATTTCGTAGAGGCAATCAACTGAAAAAGCCATGTGTTGGTACTATTTTCTAATCTTTGATTCTGCCCACTTATGCCTGAAGAATCTGTTAAGTCGTAAGATCCATCTAAATGTGTATAAGCTACTAAACCAGAAATGGCAACAGGTAACAATTTATCTGCTGGCAACCATTTTGTAAAATCCAGTTGCAATCCGGCACCGTACATGCTCAAATCAACTTCATCTGTATCAATTTTTGGTACAAAACGTGCTTTTATCTCTATGCCTTTACTTAAACCCAACGCACCTTGTAAAAAAGCTGTTGGTAATAAATTAGCAGTATCAGATCCTATTCCACTAGGAAGTGTAATTGTTTCTTGTTGTTCACCAAGTATAGGGTCATCATAGGTAATAATGATATCAATATTAGGATCGTTTTCACCTAAAGCTGTAGCAACAGACTTAGATGATGATGGATCAGCAAACGTAATGGTAAAGTCTTGATCTGGATCACTGTTATAGTCTGCAATATTCATTTGAAAAGACTGATGATCGTCTTGAATTATTGAAGCATTTGCTATAATTGAAATTTCAAAGCCGCCTAAAGGTTTAGCGTTTGCAGTATTAAACCAATTGGCATTCATACTATGCATCAAACCATTGGTTCCAGGCATTAAGTAATCGTTAGCAAAACGTTCAGCATTATTTACACCAGCCGCTAATAAAGCATCAAGATCGTTTTGCGCTTTTGAAACTTGTGTAACAAAGATTAGCGCAATAAATAAGGTTAATTTTTTCATTATAGTTAATAGATTTGGTCATACAAATGTATAAAAAAAACGATATTAAATAACATTTTATCGTTAAAAAATGCTTTTTATCGATTTTAATAGATAAAAAAATAGCCTTGATTTATAAATCAAGGCTATTTAATAATATGAAATCTTAACTATTTCTACGCATCAATATTCGCATAAATAGCGTTCTTTTCAATAAACTCTCTACGCGGCGGCACTTCATCACCCATAAGCATAGAGAAAATTCTATCAGCCTCCGTGCCATTATCTATTTGTACTTGGCGCATGGTTCTATAGTCAGGATCCATGGTTGTATCCCATAGTTGTTCTGCATTCATTTCTCCTAGACCCTTATAGCGCTGAATTTTTGCACCATCACCATATTCGGCAATAATGTCGTCGCGCTCTTTATCGCTCCATGCATATTGCTTCTTAGCGCCTTTCTTTACCAAATATAGAGGTGGCGTTGCAATATAAACATGGCCGTTCTCAACCAACTCACGCATATACCTGAAAAAGAAGGTCAATATCAATGTGGCAATATGGCTACCATCAATATCGGCATCACACATTATAACAATTTTGTGATAACGTAATTTTGAAAGATTCAAAGCTTTACTATCTTCTTCTGTACCAATAGTTACACCAAGCGCAGTGAAAATATTTTTTATTTCTTCATTCTCAAACACCTTGTGCTGCATTGCTTTTTCAACATTCAGAATTTTACCCCTAAGTGGTAAAATGGCTTGAAAGTTTCTATCTCTTCCTGCTTTTGCTGTACCTCCCGCAGAATCTCCCTCAACAAGGTATAATTCACATTTTGTTGGGTCTTGCTCAGAACAGTCACTTAATTTTCCTGGCAATCCGCCAATGCTCATCACAGTTTTACGCTGTACCATTTCACGCGCTTTTTGGGCTGCATGACGCGCTTGTGCCGCCAAAATCACTTTTTGCACTATAATTTTGGCATCATCTGGATGCTCTTCCAAGTAATCTGTTAACATTTCAGAAACAGCTTGACTTACGGATGCTGAAACTTCACGATTACCTAATTTAGTCTTCGTTTGCCCCTCAAATTGAGGCTCTTGAACTTTTACAGAAATAATTGCCGTTAAACCTTCGCGGAAATCATCACCTGCAATATCAAACTTCAATTTATCAGTCAACCCTGATGAATCGGCATACTTTTTTAACGTATGTGTCAATCCACGTCTAAAACCAGACAAATGTGTTCCACCTTCATGAGTATTAATGTTATTTACATAAGAATGTAAATTTTCGGCATAAGAGGTGTTATAAATCATAGCAACCTCAACAGGTATATCATTTTTTTCGCCTTCAAAAGCTATTACATCTTTCATTAGAGGCTCTCTGGTAGCATCCAAATATTTGATAAATTCCTTTAATCCTTCTTCAGAATGAAATGTTTCTCCCTCAAAAGAGCCGTCTTCTTTTTTTGAACGTTTGTCTACAATATGTATCGTAATACCTTTATTCAAATACGCTAACTCACGTAATCTACTTGCCAAGGTATCATAGCTATATTCTAAGGTTTGCGTAAAAATTGTTGGGTCTGGCTTAAACGTAACCATAGTTCCTCTTTTATCCGTATCTCCAATGGATTTTACAGGATAAAGGGCTTTACCGCGTTCATATTCCTGCTCCCAAATCTTCCCATTTCTATAAACCGTCGCTTTCAAATGCTCAGATAAGGCATTCACACAACTTACCCCCACACCATGTAATCCACCAGAAACCTTATAGGAATCTTTATCAAATTTACCTCCAGCACCAATTTTGGTCATTACGACTTCAAGTGCAGAAACGCCTTCTTTTTTGTGTAAATCTACTGGAATACCTCGTCCGTCATCTTCCGTAGTGATTGAATTATCTTCATTTATGGTTACCGTAATATTATCACAATGACCCGCAAGCGCTTCATCTATAGAATTGTCTACAACCTCATAAACTAAGTGGTGCAATCCTCTAACCCCAACATCACCAATATACATTGAGGGACGCATGCGCACATGCTCCATTCCTTCCAAGGCCTGAATACTATCTGCCGAATAATTGTGCTTATTAAATTCTTCTTTTGGCTCGCTCATATTTATATTTTATCTTATTTTTGGTTTCATTCTTTTTCACAAAAAAAGATGCGATTAAGCATCCTTCTGAATACAAACAAATATACGAAATCCAAACGCATTTTAGGATGTTTTACGACAGTTTATCTAATAATTATCAACAATTGTTAATTACCTAAAACCTCCTTAAAACAACTAAAAAGTGCCTTAAATTGGATTTTGGGTGTTTTTTATCAAATTATTAAAACCAAAAAACTACTGAATGCCTCTGAGGCTTTATTTTGAGTATAACCCATAGCTTATTTTACTCGAAAAACGCAAACGTTATAGTGAAAAAAGCGTTAAAATTATGACACATGTCACATTATGATGAAACAATTGATAATACTTTTGCTTAAAATTTAGAATAAATTTTAAAATGAAATTAGAAATAAAGAAGATATTAATATTAGCCATTATTTTTATTTTAATAACTCCAGCCGCTACATTTGGACAAGATAATGATGCTTTTAAACCCAAGATTAATTGGAATATTACGTCACAGATATGGTTTCGATACTCTGATTTGAACGAAGGTTCAGTTATATACGAAGAACCAGCCTCAGAATTTCTAGATATATCAATTAGAAGGCTACGCATTCCTGTATCCTCACAAATAACACCTAATATTTTTGCCTACGCCATTTTTGGTGGCAACAATTATAATTTTAAAAACAAAACCATCTCCCTTGAGGTTCTAGATTTATATGTTGAATATAAATTTGCTAAATTCTTAGAAGTTGGGGTTGGTAAATCTGGATGGCAAGGTTTAAATAGGTGGAATATTCGTTCGGCTAAAACGATGATGGGACTAGACACACCGTTGTTTACTTTAAACTCTGTTGAAAAAAATGATGATTTAGGACGTTTATTTGGAGTGTGGTTGAAGGGACAAGTTGGAAAGTTCGATTACAGGCTTGCGTTTAACAGACCTTTTGCGGTTACCAATATACCAGATAACGAAGTGAATTTTTCAAACGGCAAGCCTAGAGTAAAAACATCTTCCTACCTAAAGTACCAATTTTTCGAGATTGAATCCAACAAATCTGCTTACCATGCGGGTACATACATGCAAACAAAGAAAGTATTTAATATTGGTGCAGGGTTTCAATATCAAGAAAAAGCCATGAGCGACGGAGACGCACAATCACCAAGTACTACATTTTATGATGCAAACCATTTTGCGGCAGATTCGTTCTTAAATCTTCCTCTTACAAATGGTAACGCCATAACCGCTTATTTAGGGTATTTCGATTATGATTTTGGAAAGGACTACATAAGAAATGTTGGTGCCAATAACCCCACTACTGGAGGTGGCACAGACTTTAATGGCGCTGGTGTTGCTTTTCCTATGATTGGTACTGGTACCACTTGGTACACGCAATTTGGATATGCTTTTAAGCAGACAGAAATTTTAAGTCAGTCCATGATTATTCAACCAAATATTGCTATACAACACTCAAATTGGGATGCTTTAGAGGATGCCATGACGGTTTATGACTTTACCATAAACTTCTTAATAAATGGTACCCACAATAATAAATTTAGTTTAGGCTATCAACATCGTCCTATTTTTGATGCTGTGTCTTTCAAACAAAAAGATTATAAGGGAATGGCTATACTACAATATCAAATTTCAGTGAAATAAATTATAACTCGTCTAAAAGGTACTTCACTTTTCAATTTTTCATCCTAACACCAGATCCATAATCGTCAGGATACAAAATATTGCCACTTTTAAAGCGCACTCCTTCGGCGATGTCATTTTTTAAAAGCAACGAGCCATCTGCATCTAAGTAATCTAAAAGCGGCGCTAATTGGGCTATATTAGAAATACCAACAGAAGATTCGGTCATGCAGCCAATCATTGTTTTTAGTTGATATTTTCTGGCGTTTTCTATCATTTGTAATGCAGGTGTAATACCTCCACATTTCATCAGTTTTATATTAACACCATGAAATGCCTTTGCACATTTTTGCACATCTTCCAGTTTTTGGCAACTTTCGTCTGCAATAATGGGGAGTTTACATTTTTTCTTTACATACGTCATGCCTTCCCAATCATTTGCTTTTAAGGGTTGCTCTATAAATTCAACACCCAAACCTTTTAAAACTTCTGATTTTTTGATGGTTTCTTCAGTTTCCCATGCACAATTGGCATCAATACGAAAAACAGAATCTGTTACGCTTCTCAAAGCTTTCACGATTTCCAAGTCATGCTCAACACCCAATTTAATCTTATAAATAGGCCATGGATTTTCCTTGATTTTTGACTGCATTACAGAAATCTCATCAATTCCAATAGTGTAATTGGTTTGTGGAAGTTTTAGTTCGTTTGTGCTCCAAAAACTTCTTAAGGTGCTCCTTTGCAATCTTGCATAAAAATCCCAATATGCACAATCTATGGCGCATAACGCAAAATAATCATTACGAAGTATAGGTTCCAGCTGTTTCCATAAATCTTTGGGATGTAATCCGCTACTTGCTTCAACAATACCAAAAACGCTTTTTACGGATGTTTCCAACCCTTCAATTGTACTGCCATAATAAGGGTTTACAGTAGCTTCGCCATAACCAGAAATAGCTCCGTTTGAGATGCAAACTATAATGGTATCCTGTGTACTCACCGTATACCTCGAAATACTAAAAGGGTATTCCAACTGAAGTTTGCAATGTGTTGTAGTGAGCTTAATTTTCATTCTAAAATTGTGAAAAACACTTAAAATTTGTGTGTTTGTAAACTTTAGCATCTCAAACACACTTTCAATATTACTATAATTCCATTGCTTTTCTATACAAATTGACAACAAAATTGCTAATATTTTGAATATTCCAAAGCAATAGAAATACGCAACCAACTTTGCGGCCCTAAACCCTTATTCTGCATAAAAACTTTTGTAATTTTACCTGCTTAAATTTTTAATAAAAAGACATGAGTAAAATTATGACAGTCGACGTTTTGTCGAGTATTAAAGGAGCGCAGCCATCCGAGACTGTGAACAAGTTATTTGAAGTGATTAAAAATGCGAATACATCAAATGATAACTCTTTTAATAATCATCATAATAATTGCGTGTCTTTAGATGATTTGAGAGATGACGTTGTGATAGATAGTTCTGCAACAGAAAAACAAATCATTATTGAAAACTTTCCGAAGGAAAAAAACGGCTATTTAGTAGTTTCTAAAGTAATCGAAGAATAGTTATGGAGTCCCAAATACATAAAATTCATCAGCAATTGATGGATAAAACATTTACGTGTACACAGCTTATACAAGAAAAATTAGAAGCCTTAAAACCAAACACGCATAACACTGTAAATTCCTTGTTAGATGAATTAGCATTGGAATTAGCGGCGAAAGTTGATGCTAAAATTGAAAACGGTGAAACGCTTGGGATATTAGAAGGCATTCCGTTTGGAATTAAGGATGTATATATGCTACAAGGTACTTACACCACGGCGAGTTCTGATTTATTGAAACATTACAAATCGGCATATACCGCCACTGCGATTCAAAAATTACTAGATGCTGGTGCCATTCCTGTAGTTAAAGAAAACTGTGATAGTTTTGGACATGGATCGTCTAGTGAAAACACCATTTTTGGAGCGGTTAAAAATGCACTAAACCCAGATTTGGTTGGAGGTGGTTCTAGTGGAGGTTCTGCAGTAAACGTAGCTTTAGATTATACAGTATTTTCCATTGGTGGCGACACAGGCGGCTCAATTCGTCAGCCGGCAGGTTATAATGGCGTTTATGGTTTAAAACCAACTTACGGTCGTGTTTCACGATATGGCCTAATGGCTTATGCATCGTCTACCGATTGTGTGGGACCGATTGCAAAATCTATTGAAGACGTTCGTATCGTTTTAAATGTAATGAGCGGAAAGGATATAAAAGACCAAACCACATATGAATCTAAAGTTATTTCGGAAGCTCACCTTTTAAATACTGAAGCCGTAAAAACTGTTGGATATTTTAAGAATTTCATTGAAAGCGAAGCAATTGATGACCAGATAAAATCTGATTTTTTAGCTACAATTGAAAACATTAAAGCGAAAGGCATTACTGTAAAACCACTAGATTTCTTTGATGCCAACACCCTTGTTTCTACATATTATACTTTAGCTATGGCCGAAACTGCGTCCAATCTTTCACGGTTAGACGGCACGAATTATGGCAATCGAATTGAAGGTGAAAATTTAAAGGAAACGTATATGGTTACCCGATCTGAAAATTTTTCAGAGGAAACCAAACGCAGAATTGTTGGTGGTAATCAGGTATTATCTCAGGGCTTTTCAGATGAAATTTATTTAAAAGGTTTGAACCTGAGAGACCAGATTATAGCAAATTTTGAAGATGATTTTACAAAAGTTGACATCATCGTTTCTCCCGTAACACCAAGCACGCCTCCTAAAATTGGAGACAGTTTAAAAGACCCTATGGCCATGTATTTATCAGATGCTTACACGGTTGGGTTTAGTTTGGGAGAGCTCCCTACGTTAACTGTACCCCAAGGCACTGCCACTGGTTTACAAATTACTGCTGCAAAAAATAATGACGAACTCGTTTTGAAGTTTGCTAACTTCTTAAAAGACACGATATAATGAAATATACATTATCGATATTTTCATGCAAATCACTAGTACTTGAGTGTATATTGCATCTGTCATCTAAAAAATTAATTTCTATCAGATGAAACTGGAGCAATTAAACGAGCAACTTAAAAAGCACGAACTAGAGTTAGTTATAGGTCTGGAAACCCACGTGCGCCTAAATACAAAAACGAAATTATTCTGTTCTTGTGCAAATGAGGAAACAGAAACACCAAACCATAATATTTGTTCAGTTTGTACGGGGCAAATGGGCGTGTTACCTGCTATTAATAAAGAAGCAATCACAAAAGCCATTTACTTTGGAAAAGCCGTAAAATCTACTTTTGAAAATGATGTCATTTCTTGGGATAGGAAACATTACGAATATCCGGACAACCCTAAGAACATACAGATTACGCAATTTCACAACCCGATAATTCCTGACGGACAAGTATCGTGTTTTCGTAATGACGGTTCTCAATTTACAGTCAATCTAACCCAAGTGCATATAGAGGAAGATGCAGCAAAATTAATGCATGAGAAAAACGTCTCGCTAGTAGATTTTAATAAAGCAGGTGTTCCACTTATTGAAATTGTGACTGAGCCTTGTATTCGTCATATCGAAGATGCTTCAATTTATGCACAATATGTGCAACGCATTGTTGAAAATTTAGGAATTTCCGAAGCAAACCTTGAAAAAGGAGAGTTTAAATCGGATGTTTCGGTGTCACTTCGTAAAAAACGGGATTATACTTTAAATCCTCGTACCGAAATTAAAAACCTCAACTCTTTCAAATTTATGGTTGAAGCCCTAAAGGAGGAAGTTGAAAAGCAACTCAATTATTATTTAGAGCATAAAGAATTTAGACCAGACCAAACCACCGTGTTGTTTGATGCTGACTTAAAGCAGACAAAAACTATGCGTAAAAAGGAGTTTGAAGCCGATTATCGTTTCATCTCCGAGCCCGATTTACCTTTTCTAGATATCAAAAACGTTGTAGAGTCAATCGATGTAGATATCAGTACATTGCCATTTGCTGTGGAATCTATTTTGATAAAAGGTGGTGTGTTGCCTCAAGACGCTAAGTTCTTTACGGCAGACCCTCTGCGTTCTAAAACATTTATGGCCATAAACGATGTTATAAAAGACCCTTCTTTTGTTGCAAAAACATTAGTTAACAACATTGATGCTGAAGCTTATGGTGATATTCACAGAATAGAACATCTTATTGAAATTTTTCAACTGTTTAAAGACGAAAAAATTACTTCAGTATTAGTTCAAAACGCCATTACATCCTATCTAAAAGATAGAAGCTTCGATTATAACAAATATTTTGAAGATAACACCATTTCTGAATCCCAAATAGAAAATGCCATTGCAAAGGTTATTTCTGAAAATGATGCCATTTCCAAGGATATTAAAGCTGGAAACCAAGGAAAGGCCGGTATTCTTGTTGGGAAAGTTATCGGCATTATCGGAAAAGGCGCATCTGGAAAAGTAATTCGTGAGCGTATTTTAGCGCAATTAGCTTCTGATGCCCCAACTAGTTTAAAAACTGAAGCAGACAATAAACAGACTACAAAATCAGATGTTGTAAATCAAACTTCAGAAGAAGAAAAACTCCCAGAAGTTCCACTTGTTATTAAAGAGCAATATCGCACTCATAAAGTATCACAATTAAACGAAGCTTCAATTTCTAAAAAAGTCACCTTGGCAGGTTGGGTTGCTAGTGTTAGAGATCATGGCGAATTAATGTTTATTGATTTACGTGATTCTAGTCATGAAATCTTTCAAGTACGTTTAAGTAGGGAATCCTTTCCAAATCTTGATGACTTGGTAAAGTTAAAACCAGAATCTGTAATTACAGTTACTGGAGAAATTGTACAGCGTAAAGCTGATGATTACAATCCATCATTAAGAACAGGGACTATAGAGTTAGAAACCTCAGAATTGGATATTCTAAATTTATCCAAAACATTACCTTTTGAAATAAAACGTGCTCACAAATCAAACGAAACAGTACGCTTTCAATATAAATATTTAGACCATAGAAATGATGATGTACGTCGCGCGATAGTAAATCGCCATAAGGTGATTAAATTGATGCGAGACTTACTGGACGCGCAAGAATTTCTAGAGGTGGAAACCCCTATTTTAACTGCTGGCACCGATGAAGGCGCAAGAGAATTTATAGTACCTACGCGTAAAAAAGCAGGTTCGTTTTACACATTACCACAAGCACCCCAACAGTTTAAGCAAATTTTGATGGTAAGCGGATATGAAAAGTATTTCCAAATTGCCAGATGTTTTAGAGATGAAGATTCTCGTGGTGATAGACAACCAGAATTTACTCAGTTAGATATTGAAATGGCTTATGCCAGCATGCAGGATATCATTGATTTGAACACAACTATGTTCAATGAAATTGTGACTAAAATCTATGGCAAGAAATGGATTTTACATCCGTTTGAAGTGTTGACGTACAAAGAAGCCATGGATTATTATGGGTGCGACAGACCAGATTTACGTTTTGGGTTAAAACTTCAGGATATCACTGATATTGTAAAAGACACAACCTTCCAAGTCTTTAGCAAACCTATTGATGATGGTGGCATCGTAAAATGTATTAGAGTTTCGGCCGAAGAACAAGGTAAAAAGCGTTTGTCTAAAGGGCAAATTGAAAAATTGACTGGCATTGCTCAAAGCAATGGTTTAGGCGGATTAGCCTATATTATAGTTAATGAAAACGATTTACAATCGCCTATAATCAAGTTTTTAGGTGAAGACATTGCCAAAAACATCATTAAAACTACCAATGCACAAGTTGGTGATATTGTATTCTTTTCTGCGGCCGATTATGACACTGCAAATAAAGCATTAGATGCTGTACGGCAGGAATTAGGCGCCATGTTGAAACTGATAAACCCCAAAGAATTAAGACCTGCTTGGGTGGTGGATTTCCCTATGTTTGAAAAAACCGATGAAGGTCATTGGACGTTTACACATAACCCCTTCTCCATGCCAGCGGTGTATGATATCGAGAAGCACATTAACGGAAAAGAAGATGAAATTGGCACCATTATCGCCCAACAATATGATTTAATATTGAACGGTTATGAAATTGGCGGTGGCTCAGTACGTGCGCACAAACCAGAAATTTTAGAAGCTACATACCGCAATATGGGGTACAACAAAGCCGAAATGATGAAAAGTGTTGGCACCATGTATAACGCGTTTCATTATGGTGCACCACCACACGGCGGTATTGCATGGGGTGTAGACCGACTGATGATGATTTTAGAGAAAAAAGCATCTATTAGAGAAGTGATGGCATTCCCAAAAACAGGAACTAGCGAAGATTTATTATTTGGTTCTCCTTCTCCTCTTTCTGATAAAAAAGTGGAGGAAATGAATGTAAAGGTGATTCGGAAATAATTAAGGAATTTAGCTCACTATAATCTACATTATCAAAAAAATTATATGGAAGAATTAACTTTAACCACGCCTGCCTTATTGTTTTCGGCAATATCCTTGATAATGCTAGCCTATACAAATAGATTTTTGGCCTATGCTGCCACCATTAGAAGTTTACATGATAAATACATTCAGAATAAAGATTCGGTATTGATTGCCCAAATTCAAAATATAAAAAAACGATTATACCTCACGCGTTCTATGCAAATTCTAGGGATTTCTAGCTTGTTACTTTGCGTACTCACCATGTTTTTAATTTATATTGAACAACAGACCATTGCAGTTTGGGTGTTTGGGGTTGCCCTTATTTTACTGATTGCTTCGTTAGGGTTTTTAATTTTAGAAATACAGATTTCCGTAAAAGCTTTGGAGCATCATATTAGTGATATTGAGGGAAAGGAATAGGTTTAAAACCAACTTTATTTTGTAAAATATTTCTTATATCTTCGTTTAACGGCGGATTTAAATAAGTTAAAAACGAGGCATATCCGTTAACCCATTGTGTGCAATTTGAAAAACTATGAGTGAAACAGTCTAAGTTAATACTTCCAATAATCGTAATCTCTCAGTTTTGTTGCACATCACTTTGGTTTGCGGGGAATGGTGTGATGAGCGAATTTATAGTAAGTTTTAATCTTAAAGCCAGTGCTCTAGGGCACTTAACATCAGCCATACAATTCGGATTTATTTTGGGTACGTTGATTTTCGCAATTCTGACTATCGCTGACCGCTTTTCACCATCAAAAGTGTTTTTAACCTGTGCTTTACTTGGTTCCGTATTCAATATTGGGATAATATGGGAGGAAAACAGTTTAGTAAGTATACTTTCACTTCGTTTTATTACTGGCTTCTTTTTAGCTGGCATATACCCAGTCGGCATGAAAATAGCCGCTGACTATTATGAAAAAGGACTAGGTAAGTCACTTGGTTTTTTAGTTGGTGCATTGGTTGTTGGTACTGCATTCCCACATCTAGCAAGGGAAATAACTGAAGCTTTTACATGGAAATCTGTACTCTTTCTTACTTCATCTCTTGCCGTAATAGGTGGTTTATTAATGCTGATAATGGTTCCCGATGGCCCGTACCGAAAACCTGGAAATCAGTTAAACATATCAGCATTTTTTGACGTATTTCGGAATCGAAAATTTCGCTCTGCAGCCTTCGGTTATTTTGGCCACATGTGGGAGCTGTATGCCTTTTGGGCCTTTGTACCTATCATATTAAAGACATATGAAGTAGAACATCATCAAGTAACATTCAATATTCCACTATTATCTTTCATTATTATAGGAGTAGGCGGATTGTCCTGTGTATTAGGAGGATATCTCGCACAAACAGCTGGAATTAAACGAACGGCACGTATAGCATTAATCTTATCATGTGGATGTTGCCTCGTTTCACCGTTAGTCTTTTTGACTGATTCTCAAAGCCTGTTTATTGGTTTTCTAATTTTTTGGGGAATGGTTGTCATAGCTGACTCACCTCTTTTCTCAACCTTAGTGGCTCAAAATGCATCAGCAGAAATAAAAGGAACCGCACTTACGATTGTAAATTGTATTGGTTTCTCAATTACAATAATTAGCATCCAGCTTCTAAACCTATTGCAGGATTCAATTAACTCAACGTATATTTATACTATATTGGCATTAGGACCAATTTTAGGTTTATTAGCATTATACGAAAAGAAAAATGTAACTGTACACAACAGTACGTATAGTTAATTGCTTGGGTTTCTCTGTAACACTCGGAAAATTCCCCGAATTTCCCACAGACTTGTCACCTTTTGCTATGTTTATTCGCAGAGCAACCAACCATACAAAAACATGTTAAACGAATCTACTCAAACCGAATTGCCTTCACTGGAGAAATCTTAGTAATAATGTAAGAAGGCACCAAAAGCATTAATAAACACAGTACAAGTGTACCAATATTCAATCCTAAAATATACGTCCAGTTGATATACACTGGTGCTTCCGTAACATAATACACACTTGGATCTAACGGAAAGAGTTTAAAGTATTTTTGAGCAAACAAGAAGCCTAAACCTAATACATTACCCCAAAACAAACCTAAAAGGATTAAGTAAGACGCATTGTATAAAAACAACTTTCTAATACTCCAATTGGAACTTCCCAAAGCTTTTAAAATACCTATCATTTGGGTACGTTCTAAAATTAGTACTAATAGTGCAGTTATCATATTGATGCCTGCTACCAAAATCATAATACCGATAATACCATAAATATTTTTATCAAAAATCTTCACCCATTCAATAATGGAATAAAACTTTTCGTTGACGGTTGATGTATTTAAAGTTGACGGTGTATTTTGATAAATCTCTACGCCCATGCGTTCTATCTCATCATAATCGTCTATGAATACCTCAAAATTGCCAATTTGGTCTTCATCCCATTTGTTGATACGCTGAATATGCCTTAAATTTCCAATAAGATACTGCGCATCAAAATCCTGAAATCCTGAGCTATAAATTCCAACAATCTTAAAACTGATGATGTTGGGTGGTTTTTCAGTATCGTCTTTCAAAAAATACATTTGAAATTTGTCGTTCAAGGTAAAACCTAGTCTATCTGCTAGATATTTGGAAATCAACACTTCTTCGCTCCATTTTTTTTCAAAAACAGGCAGTCTGCCTTCTACTAAAAACTCTTCGAAGTATTTCCAACTATAATCACTACCAACGCCTTTTAAAATAGCACCTTCGAAGTCGGTTTCAGTACGAATTACTCCAAATTTTGTTGCCACAGCTTGAATATGGCTTACCCCTTCTACCGATTTAAATTCCGGATAAAACTCTTGGTTTTTAGAAATTGGCACCAAACTTTCTTGCGAGGCATTACTATCGTAGTTTGTAATGGTCGCATGCCCATTAAACGCCACCACTTTATCACGTATTTTTTCTTGTAGGCCAATACCTGTTGCAATGGCAATCATCATCACTACCATACCAATTGCAATAGCAGCAATACCAATTTTTATTATTGGTGCCGAAATGCTACTTTTATACGCTTTACTACCAATAATGCGTTTTGCTATAAAATACTCGTAATTCAAACTTCTGTGATGACTTTTAAAGATGTTTTCAAAAATACAGTTTTCCCATTAATAATTGGGGTGGTTTTAGTGCTGATTTCTTGTGGGAATGTGAAGAAGACTGAAGAGAAGAAGAATGATGCGATTCCCAGTTTTACTAGGATTGACAGTACGCTTGTTGTTGGTGCAAATCAAACTGAATTGTATGTACCGCTTTTAAAAGGCAAGCGCGTTGGTATTGTTGCGAACCAAACTTCAGTGATTTTTAAATCGGTACCTATGGCTGCCGAAGGCACTAATTTAGATGCTGCCATAGACCACGACTATACGCATTTGGTAGATTCTCTTTTGAATTTAGGTATTGCTGTTAAAAAAGTGTTTTCCCCAGAACATGGGTTTCGTGGAAAAGCTGATGCTGGAGAATTGGTTGAGGATGGTGCAGATATCAAAACCAAACTCCCCATTGTATCGCTACATGGCAAAAACAAAAAACCGACCAAAGCGCAATTGGAGGGTTTAGATATTCTGGTATTCGATATTCAAGATGTTGGTGTTCGATTTTACACTTATATTTCTACACTGCACCATGTTATGGAAGCTTGTGCAGAACAAAATATTCCTGTTTTAATTTTAGACAGACCTAACCCCAATGGACATTATGTGGATGGTCCTACTTTAAAAAGCGAACATAGTAGCTTTTTGGGTATGCACCCGATTCCTTTAGTACATGGCATGACCATTTGCGAGTATGCCAAAATGATTAATGGTGAAAAATGGCTGGCTAATGGCTTACAGTGCGATATCACGGTTATTCCCGTTAAAAACTACACACACGATACCTTTTATAGTTTACCTATACGGCCTTCACCAAATTTACCGAATGACCAAGCTATTAGGCTATACCCAAGTCTTGGTTTGTTTGAGGGCACTACGATAAATGCTGGTCGGGGTACAGAATTTCAGTTTCAACGTTATGGCGCGCCGTATTTAGACAAGACGGTTTTGACATTTGAGTATACCCCTGTTCCTAATTTTGGTGCGAAACATCCAAAGCATAAAAACACCCTATGTTATGGTGAGGATTTAAGAGATGCGACCGTTGAAGGCATGACACTAAAGTGGGTTATTAAGGCTTACAAAAATGCTACGGACAAGTCTTTGATGTTTAATACAAAGAATTTCACGACACATGCTGGCACCGACGTACTACAGCAGCAGATTGAACAAGGGATGAACGAAACTGAAATAAAAGCAACATGGCAGGCGGATTTGGAGGTATATAAGAAAATAAGAGCAAAATATTTGATATACGATTAGTTATCGATAGTTCTGCTAAGTTTATCTAGGTACGATTTCTAATAAAATTTGAAAGGACTGTACCTGACAGGTTGAAGTGCTGGGGTGAAACTACGTTTGCTGATAAGTGCATTAGGGATTGTAGTGGAAAGCCCACAGCCCGACGCAGGAGGTGCGAGGACTTGCAGCCCTTCGACGGTGCTCAGGATAAACTCAAGCCCGACCCACCTGCACTGAGCTTGTCGAAGTGTTGCGGGTAACGCCCAAATAAAAAAATTAGCCATCGGCATCCATAGTAGGTTTTTCATATTTCTGGAACGGTTGTTTTAACAACTCTAGAATATTACCGTTCTTGGTTTCATCTGGAAATACATCAACGCCATAGACAATTTTGTCTGCATCTAATTTCATGTAAGTACCCAACAACCTATCCCAAACTGAAAAAATATTTCCGTAGTTAGAATCGGTATAGGGCAAACGATAATGATGGTGAACTTTATGCATATCTGGAGAAACTACTACGTAGCTTAAAAGAGTATCTAAGCGTTTGGGTAACTTTATGTTGGCATGATTAAATTGGGTTGCCACTACCGACATGGACTGATACAACATCACTAAGGCAATAGGCGTACCAATAATAAAAACGCCAATTAAGGTAAATATATAACGAATTACACTTTCTAACGGATGATGGCGGTTCGCGGTTGTGGTATCTACATTATGATCGGTATGGTGTACTAAATGCACCATCCACAGTGGTTTAACCTTATGCTCAATGTAATGCGGAATGTAAGCTCCTATAAAATCCATTAGCAGTAAACCAACAACAACGTATAGCCATAGCGGCATTTCCGGCAACCAATTTAAAATTCCGAATTCATTGGCTATTACCCAATCTGCAGACTTTAAAAGCAAAAACGCCAGGGGTAAATTCACTAAAATCGTAGTTAGCGTAAAAAAGATATTAGGTACCGCATGTTTCCATTTTTTATAGGGCTTGCCAAACAAGGGCATAATACCTTCAATTATCCAAAACAAGGTTAAGCCTCCTACAATTATGATAGCTCTATGGTGTGATGGAATGGTTTCGAAGTAATTTAATAAGCTTTCCAAAGTTGAAATTTTCTTCTAAAGATAAATAATCTGGAAAACTCTCGCAAAGCCAGAACTATCTCTAGCGGCATTCATTTCAGATTCATTATTCTGAGCATTTATATGAGGTCTAAAAAACTGTGCTTAACACTGCGAACTAGATTTTTACGCGTTCTTTCATTGCTTCTACAATATTGAACGCGGCTGGACAAATTGCCACATTCTTTAGCGTGAGACTTGAAATTTGTTGAAACTTTTTTCTATCGGTATGCGGAAATTCGCTGCATGCCTTAGGACGCACATCGTAAATCGCACAGTAATTATCTGCTCCTAAAAATGTACATGGCACACTTTGCAACACATAATCGTTATCTTCATCTACCCTTAAATACTGTGCAATGAATTGCTGTGGTTTTAGCTTGAAGAATTTTGCAATACGCTCAATGTCCTTATCTGTAAATAAAGGCCCTGTGGTTTTGCAGCAATTGGCACATTCTAAACAATCGGTGCGTTCGAACTCTTCGCTGTGCAATTCCTGCATCACATAATCTAGATTTTTTGGAGGCTTCTTTTTAAGCTTTGCGAAAAATTTTTTGTTTTCGTTATGCTTGTCTTTGGCGTGCTTTGGGAGATTGTTTATAATGTCTTGCATGATATAAAATTAATATTTTATCACACAAAACCCTAAAAGAACTTTAGTGAAAGGTAAAAATTAAAAAAGCGACCTGTTGGTCGCTTTTCTTATGGTTTTAAATAAATCATGCACTGATTTAAATCGGGGTTTTGCTGTACAAGAGAAAGAATATAAATTTTAAGCTCTTCTATCTCGTAAGGCAACAATCTTTTAACTGCCTTTTGTACTTCTCTGCAAAACAATGTCGCGTCAAAACTCACTTTCTCTAGTACAGTTTTGGTGTACTCTAGCATTGCTCTTGCCATTTTTGTGTTAGGGTTTTAGGTTTGTAAACGTAGATTTAATTAATAGGCTTTGTTTTAAATTAACGCCTAAATTTAAATAAAAATTGCAAAATTCTACTACTTTAATAGGATTTTAACAATGTTAAAATCTATTATCGCCATCCAATAAATCGCCTAAACCTCCTAAAATACTGCCTTCTCCTTTACTCTTACCTCCTGCTCTTGGGGCAGATGCCAAAACTCTACCTGCAAGTCTGCTAAACGGTAAGGATTGCACATAAACTGTTCCTGGACCTTGTAATTTTGCAAAAAACAAACCTTCGCCTCCAAACACAGTGTTTCTAATACCTCCGATAAACTCAATATCGTAATCTACGGTTTGGTCGAAACCAACAATACATCCTGTATCTACTCTTAGTGTTTCTCCTGCAGCTAATTCTTTTTTGGCCATGGTACCACCAGCATGCACAAAGGCCATACCGTCGCCTTCTAATTTTTGCATGATAAAACCTTCACCACCAAATAAGCCTCTTCCCAATTTTTTAGAAAATTCTATACCAACACTTACGCCTTTTGCTGCACAAAGGAATGCATCCTTTTGACAAATAAACTTACCCCCAAATTCGGTTAAATCTATAGGGATAATTTTCCCAGGGTAAGGTGAGGCAAATGATACGTTACGCTTACCTACTAAAGTGTTATAAAACGCCGTCATAAATAAGCTTTCTCCAGTAAGGATGCGCTTTCCTGCACCAAGTATTTTTCCTAAAAAGCCAGAGTCTTTTTGAGAGCCGTCCCCAAAAATGGTTTCCATTTTAATACCATCGTCCATCATCATAAAACTGCCTGCTTCTGCTACTACACCTTCGTTAGGGTCTAGTTCTATTTCTACGTATTGCATTTCTTCTCCGTAAATGCGATAGTCTATTTCGTGTGCTGTCATATTATTGTTCGTTGTTAAGTTGTTTGTTGTGTATTCGTTTATATGTTGATTTGTTTTGGGTTTTGTTACAAAGTAATTAAAATTCCAAAAACCAAACACTAAATTCGGATACCAAGCAAATTCTATTTCTTAGGGTTTACACATTAATCTGAACCTTATAAAATAGGGCAAAATCTGTGTATTTCTAAAGTTTTTATACATTTTTTACAATAACCCTTAAGCCTTAAAAACCCTGTATCAAAGACGTTTAGTATCAAAAAAAGAGTGAATCTACTGAATACTGCGACTGCAAACTGCCTACTATTTTAATTTTACACTCCACTCGAAATTAAAGGTGGACACCTCAACACCATCTTCGTTAACCCCAACAGATTTCATCCAAATAGTTTGTCCCTCTCCTGTTTCAATGGCTTTTTGTAAAGCTTCGTCAATTAAATACCCATCATTGCATGTAAATACAATTCTACCTGTTGCTTTTTTTGTAAATGTGGCATTATTTGAAGTAACCAACATTGACATACGCTTACCAGATTCTTGAATTTTCCCAATCATTAATGCACCTGTTGAGAGTTCTGCCGCCATTCCTTGCACCGCCCAAAACATAGATTTGAATGGATTTTGATTGATCCATCGATGCTTTACTGTTACTTCACATTTTTCATCTTGTAAATATTTTACACGCACACCGCATAGGTAAGCCGAGGGCAACTTAAGCATGCTAAAAGCATTTAATTTACTGGTAGTCAGATTCATATATCATTTGTTTATTTTACGAAGTTATGAAATTATTTCATTGCTTAAAATGTTAAAAAAATGTTAATTATAGTACTATGTGTAACACAGTACCTTTTTTTAGACATATATTTGCATAAGAAACTATTATATGTTTTTAATCAATCAAAAAACCATGTTAGATAATCATCAAAAAAACATCGCTACTTTTATTCACTTATCTACCTTTAGTAGATTCGTTATTCCATTAGGAAATTTTCTTGGACCATTAATATTATGGACCATCAATAAAGATAAATCTGAATTTATTGATCAACACGGTAAGCAGATTTTAAATTTTCAGATAAGTATTTTTCTTTATGCTATTATTCTGGGCACACTTACTATTCCGTTTTTTATTTTCAAAATATTTAGCGGTTTGGATTTTATAGAGTTTAACGGATTTCATGATTTTCATATCTCAATGGGAAAACCTTCGCCTTTACTTTATGTTGGTGGTGGTTTAGGCGTTTTAGCAGTTATCGCATTTATTATTGAATTGGCTTTAATTGTTATTGCCAGTTTAAAAGCTAGAGATGGTGAGTTGTATAAGTATCCGTTTACTATTAATTTTTTAAAATGAAAGCATATAAATATATAGACGTTACTGCGTTAGGGATTGAGGCATTTGTTGAAGCTCCTCGCAGAGAGCGACTGCCGAAAGCCCGACCATTTGCCCTGAGGTACTCGAAGGGTGTGGTAACGCCATAATAACATTATTATAAGAAATTTCATCAATCAATCAATCAATCAATCAAAAAATGAACAGTTTTACAACATTAAAGGAATGACACTATGAAGATAGAAAACACAAAAGCACAAATGCGTAAAGGCGTTTTGGAGTTCTGCATACTATCGGTCTTAAAGGACGACGATGCATACGTTGCAGAAATTTTACAAACGCTAAAAGACGCAAAGTTGCTAGTAGTTGAGGGTACTATTTACCCTTTACTAACGCGACTTAAAAACGCAGGACTCTTAAATTACAGATGGGAAGAAAGTACCTCTGGACCACCAAGAAAGTATTATGGTTTAACCGAAACTGGTAAATTATTTTTGAAGGAATTAGATACTACTTGGAACGAATTACGTAACGCAGTAAACATTGTAACAAGCCAAAAAACAACAAAGAAATGAATAAAACAGTCAACATAAATTTAGCAGGTATCTTTTTTCATATTGATGAGGATGCGTACCTAAAATTACAACGCTATCTTGAGGCTATAAAACGTTCATTTACAGACTCTCAAGGTCGATCTGAAATTATTGCCGATATAGAGGCACGTATAGCTGAACTCTTTAATGAGCGTGTGCAAAACGATAAACAAGTGATACGAATTGCCGAAGTAGACGAGGTGATTACCATTATGGGACAACCTGAAGATTATCTGGTAGATGACGAGATCTTTGAGGACGAACCTCAACAGTCGTATTATAGAAAATCGGCACCTACCAAAAAACTTTACAGAGATACGGACAACTCCTACGTGGGTGGTGTATCAGCTGGTTTAGCGCACTATTTTGGTGTGGATGTAATTTGGATTCGCTTAGCTTGGATTCTTTTATTAGCTGGTGCTGGTACTGGTGTGTTGCTTTATATTTTGCTTTGGATTTTAGTACCTGAAGCCAAAACGACAGCCGAAAAAATAATGATGACGGGAGAGCCTGTTAACATTAGTAACATTGAAAAAAAAATAAAAGACGGGTTTGATACGGTAACTGAAACTGTAGGTGATGTCGCCAAAAATGTATCGGATTCTGTTTCTAATGCTGCAAAAAAAGTAGACGTGAAAAAAGGAGCAAACTCCATTAAATCCTCTTCTAGGACATTTTTTGAAACACTAGGAGATGTCATCATGTTCTTCTTTAAAATATTTGCCAAATTTATAGGTGCTATTTTAATGTTTGTTGGTTCGGTTACTGTTATTGCACTCATAATATCGCTATTTACTGTTGGAATTTCAGATGCCGTAAATGTACCAGGTTTTGATATAGTAGATGCGGCTAACGCAGCAAATACGCCAATATGGCTAGTATCGCTGTTGGTACTTTTTGCCGTTGGTGTACCGTTTTTCTTCCTAGCGTATTTAGGATTGAAAATTTTGGTAAACAATTTGAAATCTATTGGTAATGTTGCAAAATTCTCGCTGTTTGGATTATGGCTTATCGCGGTAATTGGCCTTATAGTATTGGGAATTAAACAAGCAAGTGAACATGCTTTTGAGGCAAATGTTGTACAAAAAGAGCAAATACATATTACCGCCAAAGACACCGTTTTCGTGAAAATGGTTGGTAATGACAATTATTATAGAAATAAGCGCGGGTATTTATACAGAGACTCTAATGGTTTTAAAATTGTACCTGATGAAAACGACGAAAAAATAATCTATTCGTCTGATATCAGATTAATTGTACGCTCTACAAAGGATTCTTTAGCAGCTTTAAGTATAGAAAAAAAGGCTGAAGGCAGTAGCTATTCTGTAGCTAAAAAACGGGCTGAAGCAATTAATTACGGTTACGCTTTTAACAATAACGAACTGCTGCTGGATGCATACTTAACCACTGATTTTGAGAACAAGTATCGTGACCAAGAAGTAGAGTTGATTTTATATTTACCCGAAGGATCTGTTCTGTATGCTGATGACAATACGTATTCTTTTCATAGAAACACATCGTATTACGATGACATATTGGACAATGGCCAGGAAGAGCATTATTTAAAAATTTTACATAACGACACCAAATGTTTGGATTGTAATAACGATACTTTTGAAGTGAACGTTAATGCCGAAGGCGTTAAAATTAACGGAGACGGTATTGAAATTGAAGACGGAAACGATAAAGTAAAAATAAACAGTAATGGTATAAAGGTAGAATCAGACGACGTAAAAGTAAACATTGATCGCAGTGGCATTGATATTAAATCTGATAATTAACAATTCATCATTAAAAAATAACAATTCGGAAATCAATTCTTTATAAACAATAGAATAAAAAAGATATTTGAAATATAAATAAATTACTAATCATCAATCACTTTAAAAACAAAACATCATGACAACATTAATCAGAATCATCGTCACCTCCATTTTAAGTTTACTTATGTTCTCCTGCATCAATATGAATTGGGGTACTGGCGTAAAAGGCAATGGTAATGTAGTAATGGAAACTAGAGCCGTAAACGAATCATTTTCAAAAATAAAAGCTTCTGAAGGACTAAGCGTATATTTAACCCAGGGAAACAGCGAAAGTATTACAGTTGAAGCAGATGAAAATTTACAGGAACTTATTTTAACCGAAATTAAAGACGGTGTCCTTAAAATTCATTGCAAAGAACAAATTGGTAAAGCTTCTTCTAAAAAAGTAAATGTAAACTTTAAATCTATTGCTGACATTACGTCAACGAGTGGTAGTAGTGTACATTCTACCAACACGATTACTGCTGATAATTTAGAATTAAAATCCAGTAGTGGCAGCAACATGAAAGTAAAAGTGGAAGCAAATAATTTAACTTGCGATTCCTCTAGCGGCAGTAGCTTGAAGGTTTCCGGGGAAGCCCTAAGCTTAAGTGCAGATGCAAGCAGTGGCAGTACTATAAAAGCGGGAGACTTAAAAGCAAAATCATCTGAAGTATCGGCGTCTAGTGGTGCCAACTTAACTGTAAACACGTCTAAAGCGCTTATAGCGAAAGCTTCTAGCGGTGCTAGTGTAAAATATTACGGCAACCCAGAAATGTTGGATACCGACAAAAGTTCTGGCGGAAGTATTAATAAACGATAACTATAGCAACTAAATAAACTACAACCAAGTAAAAACCTGTTAAAACTATTTTAACGGGTTTTTTTAATGAGTTTTTATTTAAGACTGATTTTTTATTTGCAGCGCAAAGTCAATTTGAATTATCTCATTAACCACAACAAGTCCTAGCGCTTTCTTTGGTGGCTTCATATTGAAATCGCATATGTTAACGTCTAAAATTCCACTTATCTGCATGGTATCATACATATTTACTTGCATTGGAAATGTGTATGAGTTAACCACGCCTGCAATTTCTATATCTACATTTGCCTGTATGATATTATCGTTTTCTGCGTAGCTTTCAACTTCGTTTAATGTAATAATAATATTAGGATAAGTTTCAGAATTAAGCAACTTGAGAAAATCCTTATTCATGACCTTGTTGCCACAACTAAAACAAGAGTTGTTTAAAACGAGTTGAGTTTTTTTAAAAACCATCCTATTACCTTTCAACTCAAAATAAACAGGAATAGGGTCTTGGAGGGTTAAAACATTATATGCGCAATTAAACTTGTTGACATTAGTTTTTCCGTGAATAACTAATTTGCTTTCTGGTTTAATAAGAACGAAAGTATTGTTAGCATATTCTGCATAGGTAAACCCGAAAAAAATTAATATTATAAAAAACAATAAAACCCGTTTCATTACAATCGCCGTTAGATTAAATAAGCAAGTCTTAGTATTACAAGTTATAAATTTATAAAATAAATTAAAAGCTGAATAATACTAAGACCGATGCTTATTATAATAGATTATATTTTAGAAACTTATAACAGCTTCTGCCATTAATCCATTAAATTTACCTTCGTTAAATATACTGCCAGTGCCATAGCCATCATGCTTTTGAGAAACATATTCCAATTTCATTAAAACATTTTTAGTCATAAACCAACCAGCACCCAATTGGAATCTAGTTATTTCAATATCCCCTTCGTTAGCATCTTCTGCATCTACCTTATTATAACGTGTACCCAAGTAAAAGTTTTCGTTATTACCAAATCTATAAATTAATTCTCCTGCAAACTGTTTAGCCGTTCTTTCTTCTGTTTCAGCATTAGCCTTACCTTTTGTAGATTCAATAGTTCCAAAAAACTCTAAACCTTTATATTTTAGGAAAGGATTAAACATAATAGCAGTAATTTCATTTCTCATATTAGGGTTATAACGACCTGATCTGAAGTTTCCTTTTGCCGTCGCATCTACATCCTCTAAAACCAGATAATATCTAGAACCTGCTCTATCGGCACTGTACAAGTAAGATGTTCTTACTGCTCCTGTGTTATAAAGTGATCCTGTAAGCCTAAATCTAAAATCATCATTAAATTGCTTGTCGTAACCTAATTTGGCTAAGAAAGAAGCGCCTCCAGTATCTGGATTATCCACGCCTTGGTTAAGCTTACCGTTTGTAAAGCCAACCATTCCTAAGAAACCACTATCACATCTATAATAAAGCTCTGCACCTACTTCGGTAGTAAAGCCATCCATTATTAGGTTTCCTACAAATGGATTATAAATAGCTTGAGAGTTATCTGATCTTCTAAAATGAGCATCACCATAATTATTTTCCATATGACCTATTTTAAGAGTCGCATGTTTCATAAAATCTTCTAAAAGACCCTCGCTAATAAAATCTAACTTATCAATTTGAAAATATCCACCTTTTACGTAAGGTTCTGGATGGTGACGAGAAGACAAGTACGTTCTTAAATGCATTCTAACTCCATCAGCTAAAGCCACATCTAAATCTAAATTAGCTGTTGCCAGGTTAAAATTAGTTCCAATTTCTTTTAATGGAACTGCTCCTGAATTTTCATGATCTAAGGCTTGTAATTGCAGTGTTGAAGACCCTCCTACTCTAACCTTTACTCCATTAAATGTTGATACCGTATCTTTAGGAGCCTCAAAAACATTTATTCCGTCTTTATCAGGCTGCCTAAAATTATCTAAGCTTCTGTTTTGTGCGTAAAAACTAAAACTACTCACAAAAAATAATACCAGTAAGGTGTTTTTAATTATTGTTTTCATAATTTCTGATTTTTTAATTGTTTATTAATTTGGTTGTGTGAATTTTGTTGAAAATTTAATTGTAATTTCATCTCCTGTAGTTATGGTACCGAAAAGCGCTTTTGGCGGTTCAATCCCAAAATCTGTCATCTTTATTGTTTTAGAGCCTTCTATTTTTACCGCAGATTGGTTTACCTGCATTACAAAACTTAAAGTAATATCATTGGTTTGCCCAGAAATTGTCATCTTACCATTACTCTCTACTTTATAGGTATTATTTCCCGTTGGAGTTACACTTTTAATCTTTGTAACACTAAACATTATTTTTTTAAACTTATCTGTATTTAAAGCCTTATAAGTGTTTTTATCCATAGCTTTTTTTCCGCTTTTTAGGGATTCGGCTAGTATTTCTACACTTAATTTATTTATTTCACCCGTACCAAAATCCTTAAAAGAAATAAACCCAGAATAAGACTCTGCTACCTCTTCCCAATCGTGCAAACTAGATGTACCATAAATCTTTAAAGAAGACTCATTTAAGCTTAAATTATAGTCTTGAGCTTGTAAGAAATTAATTGTAAGCGCAAAAAATATAATTAAGCATGATACCCTAGTATTTATTTTTTTTCGTAAGTTCATTGCATATACTATTTTAGTATTCTTGTACAAAGGTCGTGGTAGATGATTGAGAATAATATGATAATTGTCATATTAAAATAAGAATTCAATAAAAAGCATATTCAAAAAGAAAGTTTTATTGCTAAATAACTAAATTTAAAACTAATCTTTGGTTGATAGTAACAAAAAAAATCTAGAAAAACATAACTATAAAAAACGCTAAATGATGAAATACTGGATATATAATTTGATATTAGTTGTAAGCTGCAATCTCGTCTTCGCACAAAGCCCCGAAAAGATAAAAGGAAATAGATTGGTTTCCATTATAAATACTGAAATCAGTTCTTTTCATACTATAAGTCTAGATGAAGATTTTGAAATCGAATTGATTTATAACAAAATACCTTCAGTAGAAATTGAAACTGATGAAAACTTACATGAAGTAATAAATTTTTCGGTGAAAGACAGTGTACTTTACTTTAAAAAACTAAACAGAATTACTTCTAAAAAACGTATGAATATTAAAGTAAGTTACAACGATTTCCTCAAACATATTAAAGCTACCGATGATACCGAAATTATTGGATTAACACCTTTAAATTTAAGCAATCTTACATTAAAGACTAGCGGTTCATCAAAAATTAGCTTAACTATTCAAACAGGTGATTTTAGTTTTGAAAGTGCAGATAAAGCCAGGGCGCAACTAAATATCACTTCTGATACGTGTCATATAAACATGAAAGGCACGGGCAAACTAGAAGCTTTAATTAACGCCCCTAAAGTTTCAGTAGGCCTTTATGAAAGGACCAATGCAGTAATTGAAGGCAATTGTGATACTGCAGATATAGAACTGGATAATAACACCGTATTTAAAGGTGATAACTTTACTATAAATAGTTGCAAAGTAGAATGTAATATTTCTAGCAATGCTTATTTAGAGGTAGTAAAGGATGTTACTATTGATGCTACGGGCACTAGTGCTATTTACCTATACCAAAATCCTAAAATTACTATTAATAGTATGGCAGATACTACTAAGCTTCAAAAGAAAGTTAAGTAATATGGTTTGCTATGTTTCTGCAATATTATCTCACCAAACTAAAATGAGATTTGAACGTTTTTAGTTGATTATCTAGAGGTTCAACATATTCTATTATAAACCAATAATCATCACCAGGTAAGGATTTCCCATTAAAGTTACCGTCCCACCCTCGAGAAGTTGCACTTAATTGTTTTATGAGTTTCCCGTACCTATCAAAAATAGTAACCTTTGCTTCGGGTTGACTATGTAATCCAAAAACATGCCATGTATCATTAGTTCCATCTCCATTTGGGGTAAAATATGATGGATAATCCATCACGAATGTTTTAATCGACGAATAACCGCAACCCGATAAATTTTTTACCGTAATATTATGCTCGCCGATGGACACATTTTCAAAAATATTATAAGATTGCCATGACCCATTGTCCAAACGGTATTCGAAATCTTGAGTACCAATTGCTGCAGCACTTACCTCTATACTATTGGTCTCTACAAATGCTTGGGTAATTACATGAGCAGAGATTTGTGGCGGCTCGCTTATTTGAACATAAGTTGCTGCAAAATTTTTACATCCAGTAGCTACATTAATAAATTCTACCTCATAATCCCCTTCATCTCTGGGGAAAATGAAGCTATTAGTTTCAGAAGACAGCAACGTTCCGTTGAAACGCCATACAAAAATGTATTCCATTTCAGATAGCTGAGTATCTATAACTGGAGGTGTAAGAATCTCTTCCGTACCATTTGTGTTTACGCATAGAATGTAGGTATCACTTAATATTGTTTCGGGTAATAGGTCTACTTGAATATCAAATTTTCCTACTGTAAAACACTGAGGTGAAGAACCCAAAATATTTTCTACGCGTACAAAAAGCGAATCTCGTTGTTGGGTATTGGTATATAACGTTGGCAATGGGGTTGCGGTTCCAGATACGGCATCTTCCTTACTCTTATAATAAGTTACTTCAAATGAGGCAGAATTATAGCCATTTAAAATGTCGTCTGTTTTGGTTTGAAGATTAAATTCAGCTATACCATCATTATTATCTTGATAATCGCAGATTACAATATCCTCTATGGGAACGGATAAATTTACAACCTCAAGTATATTTAAATGATACTCATATACTCCTATAACAACTCCCGCAGCATTTAGCACTTCTGCTCTGTATACACCTGAAGTAGCCACCTCCAAAATCGAAGAAGAATTTTCAGGAATATCAATAAAATATCCTGTGCCATCGTCTTTATACCATTTGTAAAGCGTTGCTCCTACTGTCGTGGCATTCAGTATTTCTGGCGTTCCTTGACAGCCTTGTTGGTTTATAACAATAGGATCTTCAACCAATACACAATTTGTTGTAGCAGAACCAGCGGTTTGGGTAACAGTTATGAAGCCTGGTTTTCTTGAAAAGTTTGTAATTAATAAAAGATAGTATTCACCTGCCTTTGTATTTGCAATATCTGCCTCTTCCACAAAATTAATCGTATAACTGCAATCTATTATTTTAGCAGTCGTTAAATCTGACACGCAAGCTGAAGTGGGGTCTTTAAAAGGTCCATAAACAATAAAATCTACATCTAAATCCGGAAACCCACCTCTTGTGGTACTCTGCTCAATTTTCAACTTAATATCACCATCCTCAGCAATCTGCAAATAAAACCAAGACGGATTAAGCTGCAAGATTACACAGCCGTAGTCTGGTCCTGTTTCTGCTAAATTAAAACCAGAAGTGTTAGCGTACGAAAATTGACTAGACCCACAAAGTGGTTCTGCATCTATACAAACCTTCCCGCTACCTTCTTGAGCATAAAGTAATGAGTTACTAATTAAAATAAGATATATAAATCCCTTTATGTTTCTTAAGACATTCACTATTACTATTGAAGATTGTTAAGATGATTTCCTATATTCTAGGTGATGCCTTTTAGAAGTTTGGGTAGTTTTACCTCTAACGTTATTTAATCTGTTTACTTTAGAAATAGTAGATCTGCTTCTTTTTGAACTGCTATTACAACTAAATTTTAGTAATAGCAAATTGAAAGCTACAAGCAAACCGACGATAACAAATACAGCTGTCATATGATTTAAAACGTTTAGTTGTATGAAGCTCTCAAGACTAGTATTTTTTGCATCAAAACCACTAGAATCATAGAGTAATTCTTGTTAATTTGAAATACACCAATGCCTTTAGGTTAAAAGCATTGGTGCAATTATCACTATACTTATTTAGTAATTACAAATTTCTTGGTTCCGGTATTTTTATCATTATCTTCAATTTGAAGCACATAAATACCAGTTGTTAAATTTGAAATATCAATTTTATCACCATAAACTTTGTCGGCAACCAACACTTGCTTACCTGTTACATCATAAACGCTTAATTTTGAAATACCATTTAAACTTTTAATTTTTAAAATGTCTTTCGCAGGGTTTGGATATAAGCCAAATTCAATGGTGTTTGAACGTTTACTTTTTGAACTTAAGGTATAAAAATCGAACTCAGAAGAAACATTATCTACGGCAACTTTATTTCCCATTAAACCACCACCTTGAAGCCTTATACGAATAATTATTTTGTTAAACGGTTGCGTAACTGGTTTGCTAAGATTAACAGTCGCCCACGTGTTCGCTGATATAGTTTCGAGTCCGGTAAATAAATTTTCGACTAAAGCACCTGATGCATCATAGGTTCTTATAGCAGCCTGAAAATTAATATTTGCATTAGTAGTAAAAGCATCAAAACTAATAGAAACCAGCGAGGTGTTTACGGTAGAACCAAAATCAAACTCTGCATTTTCAATATAATTATTAACATTTGTTTGGTCTTGTACAAAGTCTATTTGTACTACTTCGGTACCGTTAGTTCCTGCGTCGGTTACTACTCCTGCCGTAATATCTGGTCCTACAACAGACCAGCCAGTTAAGTCCCCTGTTTCAAAATCTGGATTGGTGATAAACGTATCCTGTGTACCCGTAGTTACCTTAACAAAACTTACATCGTCAATCAAATAGGTTGCACTGGCAGTTTTCCCTATAACCCTAACATTTAAAGGATCTGTGGTTAGCCCATTGAAAATATGTGTGTATTCTTCCCAAACACCTGTATTTTGAATAGTATATTGTGCTCCGCCTGCAAATGCACCTTGGAAAATATCTCCTTGGATTTTATCTCCTGCGGTTCCTTTTACTTTAAAAGACAACAAATAATCTCCTGCAACTGCTGGTGACGTATTTGGGCTTGATTTAGCGCCTGAATTTATGGCTGCGGCTGCATCAATTTGCATTGCTCCAAGAGCATCGGCTCCCTCTGTTCCAGTTTGGGTAATTGTGGCACCATTTTGTACCACCCATCCATCTAAGGTCGTATCGAACGTACCGTTAGTAATTACTTGTGCCATTCCTAGTAATGGCAAAACGAACATACATAATAATGTAATTTTTTTCATGATTTTGTGTTTTATTTTAATTAGTCAAATTTTTAAAACACAAGCAAATACAAGAATGTTAGATTGAGAGGGGCAGATACAATAGCAACTAGTAATTCTATCTGATTCAAAATTATATGTTAATACTTTCTTAAAGGTTCAAAATTCATTACTTAGAGTATAATTATTGTCAAAGACAAGGTAGTGTAACAGATAAACTGTTGATATTTCCTGACAAAACGTTATGAACTGATATTTAAGCTACTAGAGTGGTTTTTGATAAAAACGACGTTTGATTAAAATGAAGCACAGTAGCCAAAATAGTTGAAGGCACCATAACCACTTAAGATTAAACCAAAAAAACCGCTCCATAAATTACGGAACGGTTTTAATAATTTATAAAACTTTGGTTGAAACTATTCTACCACAATTTTTCTAGTTGCAGTTGCATTCTCAATATTGGTGATTTCTACCATGTATAATCCAGATTTTAAAGACGTAATATCTAAACCATCGTTTACCAATTTAGAGTTTTGTAATACCAACTTTCCTGTGATGTCATATAATGACACTTTAGAAATAGCCGACAATCCTTTGATATATAAAACATCTTTTGCTGGGTTAGGGTATAAGATAAAATCAAAACTAGTTCTACTAGAAGTAGAAAGCGTTTGAGCAGGTGTAATACTACATGCCACGTTATCTATATCCACGTAATCTCCATTAATTGCAGCAGGGTCGCTTCCATTTTGTCTTAGTTTATAACGAAATACAATTTGATCAAAATCATTAGCAATTGGTTTATTAAAGGATATCGTTTCCCAAGTATCCGCAGCACCTAATGATGAAACTACTCCTGTATTTTCGTTAGTTTTAACTCCACTTAGGTAAGTTTCGAATAATACCTGGTGCACTAAATCTGTTCTGTTACTCTTGATGTCGAAACTCACAGATACCGTTTGTGCCGGTTGAACTGAACCAAAGTCATAAATAACATTATCTAAAAAGTTGTTAGTTGTAGTGGTGGCATTAAGTTCTAATCTACCAGCATTACCGCCACCATTTCCAGTAACTAATTGAGCGGCACTTGCTTCTGGCCCACTAGTGGTCCATGGAGACAATCCTGATTCAAAATCGCCATTAGTTACAATATTTTCTGCAGAAGCATTGAAAATCACCCATTTATCTATTTTTAAAGTTCCCGTAGTAACAGTACCTTTTGCTCTAATACCCACTCTATCGATAGTACCACCATTATCAGGGTTAGAAGGTATGGCAACAATAAAATCCGTAAAACCTGAACCATCAGTTACGGTAGGCATAGTGAAATCTACTAATGTTCCTTGGCCAGCAGCCGTAGAACCCGCATCGTAATTAACAACTTGCCAAGTTTCAAAATCGGTTGAATTTTCAACGCGAATTCCTAAAAGTGTATAATTGGCTTCAACCAAATTTAAACCATCTGGTGTTCTTAATTGATGAAATGACCCTCCCCATGTGTCATTCGAAATTACACCGCCAGCAACTGTAAGGTTCGACATACCTCCTTGGGTGAAACCTTCCTGATTTCCATCAGTATTAAAATCGTATACTACATCCTGTCCAAAGGCAATAAAAGGCAAGATAGTTAAAAGTAAAAATGTAATTTTTTTCATAATAAGTGAAGTTTTAATAGTTATTTAATAATCAATTAATTTAATAAAATTTTTCGTGTTGTACAATTTTTATTTTGGTCTGTCAACTTCAAAAGGTAAAACCCTTTTTTCATGTTAACAGTTTGAATTTCAATAATGTTATCATCCTTAAAAGCATAAACATTTTTTCCAGTTACATCAAATAATTCTACATTTTGTATACGATTTTTAGACGCTATATGCATAACATTTGATGCAGGATTTGGATACACTTTAAGATCATCATTTAAATTTACATTGGCTACACTCAAGGTTTGTTCTTCCATTTTAAAAGCATCGAAATAATAAGAACCCGTTGAAGCTCCGCAAATAATTTGAAACTCTAACCCAGCGGTATTCGCTGGTACGGTGTACTCATACGTCCACTCTTGGTAATTTGTTGATAATGCAATGGTTTTTCCAGGATAGGATACAGCTCCTACAATATCCTCGACCCTTAAACGTATACGCATACTCTGCGAGCCGCTTGAAGCTTTGGCATAACCAGAAAACACATAGTTATTGCTGGCATAAGTTGAGGCATCTACATCCAAATTTTTTACAACTACTGCATTTAATGCTGGACCAGCGGTGGTAACATCTATTTCTAATGAAGTGCTAGAGTTATAGCTATTGGCAACATCGGTATTGCTTATTGCAGCCACGGCACCGTTTTGTGCCAGCAAGGACCAATCGGTATCGAAACCACATTCAATATCGGCATTAGATATGATACCAGAAGTTTCACAAGTACCGGTAATACCTAACAACGCATTTTTCACATCTTCTACCCAAGTGGAGCTGTCTATAACCGTACTGAGCGATGTGTTTTTTGGATCGTAAGATATTACCGTAAAATCATTAATATCATAATTTACGGTTGACGGTGCATCTGTACGTTTATGAATGGTTTTATTGGATTCTGGACCAGCATCCCAAGCCGCAAAACTAAACCCTCTGCTTATGGCTTCTTCTGCAATAAACCTGTGATATTCAACTCGAGAAGCATTATCAGGACCACCATCGGCAAATCCTGTAGCATTAGATGAAACAGAAGCTAAATCTCCCGTAGAATAATTATAACCCAAGGTGTTGTCTGCTCCAAATTCTCCTAAAAAAACAGGAACGTTGTTTGTGTTTGCCCAAGCAAGCACATTATCAAAATGGGTTTCAACACTACTTTTATCGCTAGTGTCACCCCAAGTATTCTGATCCTGGGGATCTCTAGAAGAACTCGTAAATTTAAAAGGCAAATAATAGTGAAATGTTGGAATTAAATATGCATCGCCCGATAAAATAGCAGTATCTATTTGCAGTGGTGCTTCCCAAGAATTCTCACCACCACCTGTAATGATAACATTTCGTGAGGTGTTATTGCTTCCAGAAGCTCTAATAATGCTTAGAACATCTGTGTTAATGGTATTCATTTCTACTTCGGACAACCTGAAATAGGGCTCGTTTACAATTTCGAAGAGTAGATTATACGAGTAGTCTTTTAATCGGTTGGCAATTTGCCCCCAAATAGCTCTGAATTTTTCATTATCAGCAGTACGTCTGGCAGAATCTGGATACGTATATAATGTAGGTGCATAGGCTTGATCGAACCTATCTAAAAACTCTTCTTTAAGTTTAGCACCGTGAAAATCTAAAATTACAATGAGTCCTTCATTAAGTCCCCAAGTTATTACCTCTTCTACACGGTCTAAATAGGTTGCACTAACCACATAATCTGAAGGGGACCCAGTATAAGATGCCGATGTTCCTGCTGCAGATGAGTAGATGCTAGTATCACCGCTCGTTCTGTCACCAAAAAAGTCTATTGGCACCCTAACATTGGTAAAACCAGCAGATGCAACATCCGTAAAATATTGTTGGGTCACTGCCGGTGCCCAATTACCTTCTACAGGTGCACTCAATACATTACCGATATTGATACCTCGCCCCATATTACTCACCATTTGCTGTGGTATTATTTGGGCCAAGGCATTATATGCTATTAATAGTGTGAAAAGTAGAAACCTCTTCATTTAGACTTATTTATCTTTCCCTGCTTTATTAGCTAGTCGTTGTTCTTTAGTTAACACTTCAGAAAATATTTGTTTGAAATACTTTTTATTTACCGCTTTTAATTCCTCATCAGAACTTCCAGATTTTTTAGCTTTGCGGTATTCTTTTATTCTATTGATATGAATAGTTGCAATTTCTTCCTTCTGAGCATCTGTTAATGCTGCCGATGCATCACCTTTAATGATTTGAGCGTTTAATTCTTCTACTTTCTCGGTAGCTATTTCTTTAATTTTATCTGATTGCGCAAAACTAGTGGTTGCGAAACCGATCAATAATAGACATGTAAAAATTATTTTTTTCATCTTATTTTGGTTTTTAAAAATTCGTTGGTTTTTCTATTTGTAAAATTCTATAAATCATCCCTAAATTAGGTTCAATAATCGTCTGATAGGGTTTGATAAGCGCAAAATCAACTAGTTTAGGATATTTTTTAAGCCCTCATAATTTTCTTGTAATATAATTTCTGGATCGCCACCTTTTACATGGCCAAGAATATTGAATGGTCCTTTATAGCCTAAATCTATTAAACGTTGAATCATTTCTTTCTCGAGATTGCCTTCACCAATGGTTATAATTTTTGGTCCTTCGGCTCTCATTCCATTTAAACTAACCGCCCATAAATAAGGTAGGAGTTTCTCTATATATTCCGGATACTCTTCTAGCGTATCGTGAGCATGATGAAAATTAAATACAATACCTAAATCTTCATTAGGCAAAGCCTGTATGATTCGCAATTGATTTTCGGGTTTGCCAAACCAACCACCATGGTTATACAATCCTATTTTACACCCTAGTTTTTTGGCACGTTTATAAAGGTAAGACACCATTTCTACGGTTTGCTTCAATGATTCTTCATCGGTTAATTCGTCAAAATACTCTGGATAAAAACCTACCCATATTTGGGTTTTTAAACCTGTTTTTTTTAGGTTCTCAAATACAGGTTCTGCATCGTACCTCAACTTACCAACTTTGTCTTTATATAAATTTATATAAAGCCAAACCGCTTTTATATCAATACCCTCTTCTTTAGCCAATTGCCATTCTTGAGCCATTGTTGGTAAATGTTTGGGGCGGTAGCCATAGGCATATTGCTTGTAACCCAAACGCTTTAGCATATCAATACGCTCTTTGGGTGTACGCTCTTTTACATCGAAGCCTACAATAGACCAAGGTATAAGATTATCTTTTGAAAAAAGGGTTGCTGTTTCACTCATTTGATGTTTTGTACTTTTACAAGAACTATTAATTATTAGCAAGAGAAGAATTAATGTGCTCTTAATTTTTGAGTTTTTTTTCATTATTCGGTGGTTTCTTTACCTTCAATTTGCGCCTTGTAGGCGTTGTGAAGTATGTGTTTTAGTCTTTTTACAACCTCTTGGTATTCTGGAAGTGCAACAACATTACGGTTTTCATCTTTATCCACTCTATGGTCGTAAAGCATAGATGCTATTGTTGTGTTGTCTTCGGCTTTAATAAACTCGGTATAACTAAAATCTGGTGTTTTTAGGGTATATCCATTACCCTTTTTAATTAAGATGTGGTCCTTGCCTTCTGCTTTTTTATCTCTTAAAACAGGAACTAAACTTGTGCCGTCCAATTGATTCTTAGGAACCTCTAAACCACATAAATCGGCTAATGTAGGATATAAATCTACCAATTCTACCAAGGCATTTCTCTCACCGCTTTCTTTTGACAATGGATTGTAGATTATTAGAGGTACTTGAGTTGACGTATTATAATTGGTGAATTTTGCCCACTGTGTGTGTTCCTGTAAGTTATAACCATGGTCTGATACCAGTATAATAATAGTGTTTTTACCAAGATTTTGATGATTTAATTCGGATACTATTTTACCAATTAAGGCATCTACATAACTTACCGTAGCGTAATACCCATGAATTAAATCTATTGCCAAAGTATCACTTACCTGACCTTCCTTAGGGATATTAGAATACCCCCGCATTTCGTGCCAATTGCTAATACTCATTTTAGGTGCATTCTTAGGAATGTAATTATAGTTTTCGGGTTGTTTTATACTATCTCTAGGATATAAATCCCAATACTTTTTTGGTGCATTAAATGGTAAATGCGGACTAATAAATCCAGCTGTTAAAAAGAACGGTTTTTCGGCTTTTTTTAGTTTTTTGAGGTCTCTGATTACTTTCTCCGTTAAGAGTCCATCTATGTAGGTGGAATCATGAACTTCAGCACTTTCGTAAGCAGGCCCAGTGTTAGTAGCTTTATATTCTTGAATATTTTCGGGACGTTGATAATCTTTCCAAAGCGATTGCCAATAATCGGTTGGTGCTAAACCCAAATTGTTTTCATTGAAGGCATAAGGTCGCCAAACCTCATCCCAATCGGTTTCCCTATCATCTAAATGATGGTATATTTTTCCGTTTGAAATAGTGATGTAGCCATTATTTTTAAACCATTGTGGCAGGGTTATCGCTTGTGGCGTTTCGTTTTCTACAAAAGTATTGTAGTCTAAAAACCGATGCTTTGTTGGTAACACACCTGTTAATGTGCTTGCTCTAGATGCACCACAAACCGGTACATTGCAATAGGCATTATTAAATTGAACGCCTTGTTTTGCCAGAGCATCAATGTTTGGGGTTTGTATTAAAGTGTTTCCGTAGCACCCCAGTTCGGGACGTAAATCGTCCATGTACAATAAAAGTATATTTGGCTTTTTAGTCTTGGTTTCATTTTTGGAATTGCAGGAATATATCAAGCAAGCTAAAACCAAAATACCACAGCGTACAAACACCCTCATTGTTTCTAGGTTTTTAAAGTTCTTCTGAAACAATGTCACTTGCCTTAAACCCTATTCTATGCGCTATGGTGTACAGAAGTTTGCCATTTTCTACAGCTATAGGCGCAGTATAAAGTTGCCAGGGACTATTAAAATCAAGATTTTCTATGGGCTGGTCTGATATGATATAGGCCATTGATGCACCTGTGGTATCGCACGATAAGGTTGCGTTTTTACCTTTAGAGGCGTTACTAATACTTACATTAACTGTCTTTGTAGTCGGTTGCTGATTATTGGGCCACATATTCGCAATCATTTCAGCTTCAGGTGTTAAACCAAAATCTGGTCTGTTTTCAAAATGCGCGTTGAGCGTTCCTCGCATTTTAAGCAAAACATCCTGATATTCTGGGGCATCTGCTAAGTTGTTAATTTGGAATGGATCGTTGATGCAGTCGTATAACTCTTCCTTTGTTTTCGTTTGAAACCAAATTTGTTGAACCTCGTTTAATTTACCTGCTTCCCTCAATTCCAAAAACGTATCCATCATAGGTATATTTCTTCTATAAGCCAAATCCTTGTACTTGGGCAGTTCAGGGAAATCGTTTCTTACATACAAATACTGCTTATCCCGTGTGGCTCTAATTCGGTCTGTAAACTCATCAAACCTATCTGAACTTGCAAAAATATATTCGCGTTCTTCGTTATCATATTTACCTAAAAAGGGTTTTCCTTCCATGTACTTTGGCGGTTCTACTCCAGCTAAACTTAACATGGTTGGTGCCAAATCGACAAAAGATATCAGTCGGTCCGTTCTTCCAGGCTTGCCATCCAAACCTTTAATAATAAAAGGTACTTTTAAGCCAGAGTCATAAATTTCCCGCTTATGTCTTGGTAACGGCCCACCATGGTCGCTATAAAAGAATATAATGGTATTATCGTATAAACCATCTGCTTTTAATTGGGCTATGATATTTTCCACGCGTTTGTCCATCAACTCTACATTGCTGTAGTGTCTAGCTATCGTATTTCGTGTTGCTACATTATCTGGTAAATACGGTGGCACGGGTACGTCATCAGGATTTACCGTAAGTGGCAAATCTTTATTACGCCACAGATAGCTTTCGTGAGACACATCAATATTAAATATTGAAAAAAAAGGTTTACCCTTTGGTGCATTGCGCCAATGAGCACTTTGGTTGTTTTCATCCCAAGAGGTTACTGGGGCCGCGAACTGGTAATCGGTTTTGTAATTATTGGTACAATAATAGCCTGCTTCCCGAAGATACTCCGTATAGCATTTTATGTAATCGGGTATTACCGCAGAATACTTTCTTATGGTATTTCCACTAATATCCTGAATGTCCACTTTGGCACTATAATCCCGTCTTCCCCAAGAGAACACATCATGCGATGTACGCATGTGCATGGTTCCTATACTTGTGGGGTACATGCCCGTAATAATAGTAGAGCGACTAGGGCCACAAACCCCCACTGTGGTATAAGCATTATCGTAAATAATACTTTCACTAGCAAGTTTATCTAGGGCAGGCGTTTTAGCCGTATTATCACCGTAAAAGGAAAGCGTTGGACTAATATCTTCAGTTACTATCCATAAGACATTAGGTTGTTTGGTTTCTTCTTGTTCTTGATTTTGTTTTGGTTCTGATTTGCAGGATAACACCACCAATATTAACGCAAATTGCAGTACTCTTATCATAATTCAATCTTTTTGAAATTAGTTTGATTCGGCTTCACACTAAACGTGCCTTTAATTAATTTGTTACCATCTAAAAAAGCATATTCATATTCACCATAAAAACCTGTACCATCTATCACCCCTCTTTCGTTGCTATTGCCTACCAAATTGGTATTCCACTGGTCATGCACCAAAGAAAAGAACGCTTTTCCCATGGCACCCAGGCTCCAATCTTTATTATAGACATCCACTTTTTTTCTTTCATCCTCAACAAAGCCCCAAAACAAAAATTCCCTAACCTTAGGGTGGCTTAAGGTGGCGATCATAAAATCTTTGGTGTATTGCTCTCTAATTTCAGGATCTTGTATATCCATAGTGAATTCTGAAATACTTATTTCCTTATCCAATTGCCCGTAAAAATCAAGAATTTCTATAACTTTTTCAGGTGGAGTAAGGTCGGAACCTATATGGCATTGAATACCAATACCGTCAATTAATCCTTCAGTATTTTCATCGATTCGTTTAACAAAATCGTAATACCAATGTTGTTTTTGTGTGTCTAATCCACCTTTACTAATAATACCATACTCGTTGGTAAATGCCAATACGTTGGGCTGTTTTGCCTTTAAAGCCCTAAAACCGTTATACAGAATATCTTCCGACCCAGTAATGGTTTGCAAATCTTGGTTGGTGTAGGCTTCGTTAACCACGTCCCAGTGTGACACCTTGCCTTTAGTTACCTCTAGCATGGTTTCCACATGGTCTTCTGTTAGCTTTGTAATAGCTTTTGGGTCATCCTCTTTTTCCTTAAAAATAGGTGTTAAATAATTAAATCCAGGCCAAATCAGCACATGCCCTTTTACTTTTATATTGTCTTTATTAAGCATTTGTAGGGCTTCCATTGTCGTGGGTCTTTTAACCTCCCATCTCCATGTCTTAATTTTTAAATCGTTTGCAGGAACCGCCAAATTAAATGCCTTTTTAAAATTGCTATAGTAGGTCTGGTCTTCAACTATATCCTTAGCATTAACTGCGGCCCCAAACAAGAATGCATGTTTTTTAAGTTTTATAGATACCGCTTGGTTAGCTACAGGAACGTTGTTTTTAACTAATTGTATTTTAAAATTGCCTTTACGCAAGCTATCAATACGTTTTATAGCAGACGCTCTCCATGGGGCATCTGGTTCCATACCGCTGTAGGTAATTTTTGTTTTTGGCAAACTATTTATGCTTGTTCCCTTTGGAAAAACTTCAAATTTTAAATTTTTTATTTGAAAAGATTGTGGCTTAAAACCATAGTGAAAGACAAGTTTAAAGGCCTCCTCTTTCAATGGTACGTTGGCTTCAAAAGGTAAATAGTAGGTTTGCCAATTTGATGATATACTTTGCGTGGTAACGAGGTTATCTTTATAGGAATCTGTCTGGCGAAATAACACATTAACTTTTGCCTCACCGGTTTCTAAGCTTGATTTAACCGTCCTAGCATCAAAGGAAACCAAGAATACAGTTCCTGCTTTATAGTTTCCATTTTTTATAGGCAATGCTGTAGCGCAATTGTATATAAATTTGGGTTGAACAAAGGTTTCAAATTCAATAATTGGCGTATTGGCAATAGTGTCTGTAGTAGCAGTAACCTTACCATAGTTTTTATTTGTACTGAGGTGTTTTAGTTTATCACCAAGTATGAGGTCTTCTCCGTTTATAGTACTGCTTTGCGCAAAGGCACTAAACGATAGGATGCATACTATTAATTGAAAAATCAATCGTTTCATAATCATTATTTTTTAATTGTAGGGACACCCTCCAAAAAGCCTAAGGATGTCAAAAAAGTATCAGTTTTTATAAGGGTGTCTGTAAAATAGTTTCCTCTATTGAAAAAGCTATGTTCTGCGCCTTCATAAAAATGTAGATCACAGCGACTGCCTACAGCCTCCATTTTAGCTTTGTATTCTTCGGATGATATTACGGGGGTTGTCTTGTCGTTAGTGCCAAAAAACACTATGGTAGGCGGTGCTCCGTTTGAGATATTATGCAATGGTGAAATCTCCAAATATCTGCCATTCATTCTTCGATAGCCGTAACCTCGTTTACTATTATCGTAAACAGGGTTATAAAGCACTAATGCATTGGCTTTAGAGCTGACACTAAGGTCTTCGTTTTTGGCTTCCAAACCTTCAATGTTTCCACAAGCAGCGGCCAAATGGCCTCCTGCCGATCCACCTCCGGAAGCAATTTTATCTGGATTGATACTTAAATCTTTTGCATGTTTCCGTACGTAGCGAATAGCCGACTTTGCATCTTCAACGGCTTCAAAAGGCGTGGTTTGATGCGTGTTTTTAAGACGATATTCAGCAGAAATAGCAATCATTCCTCTAGAAGCCAGATATCGAGATTGCCGTTGAAAGGCTTTATAAGAGCCTCCATTCCAACCACCTCCATGGAAAAACACAATGCAGTTATAGGTTTTAGAAGCATCAAAATCCAAAGGTTTATAAATATGCAACTTCAATGCAATAGTATCAATTTTCTTGTAAATGACAGTTTCAGATTCTATTTCAGGTATTGGGTTTTGTGCATAAAAACTTAAACAGGTGAAAAAAATAACACTATAAATTAGAGTTTTCATAAGGCTTTAAAAATTAGATTTCCAAGTGTTTAATTCACCAAGCAGAGCCTGAGTTAATTTAGGATTATCTTCTGAAATGTCCTTACTTTCAGATGGGTCGTTAACAATGTTATATAATTCTGTTCGTCCTTCCTTATACCAATTAATCAATTTAAAGTCCCCTTTTCTAATACTTGAGGATTTGGTGTCTCCAGTGCTTTTAGGTCTGGCTTTTGAGGAGTGCCAAAATACGGTGCGGTCTTTCCAATTCTCTTCACCTTTAAGTACTGGAAGAAAACTTTTACCATCGGTTTTTAAATCAGCTTTCGAGGTAATATCGGTTAAGGTAGGAAAAACATCCATGAGCATAATGATAGATTCGTTATCTGTTCGTGGTTGAAATTTACCGTTCCATTTCACCAATAAAGGCACTTTTATACCACCATCATACAACCAACCTTTACCTGCACGCAACGGATAATTTGTTGTAGCCAAATCGCGCTTATTATACCCATCGTTAGACAAACCTCCATGGTCTGATGAAAAGATAACGATAGTGTTGTCTTCAATATTCAAATCTTTCAAGGTTTGTAAAAGCTTGCCCACATTTTCATCCATAGTTTCAACCATGGCCGCATATTTAGGGTGGTTTTGGCGCATTTTAGTACGGCCAGTACCTTCTGGAATGAATTCTGGTTGATTTCCAAAATCGAAATTCTTAATTTCTTCTTTATTGCGTTGTATATCCTTTTGTTTGGCTTCTAAAGGCTGATGCACTGCATAAAACGAAAACATAGCCATGAAAGGTTTGTTCTTATCTGCATTTTTAATGTATTTAATCACATTATCCGTCATCACATCCATTAAATAATCGCCTTCTTTACTCACATTATCTACGTCTGGAATAGGGGATTTTTTAGTTTTTCCTTTGCCTTTAAACACATTAAAAGGGTATAAAAAGCTTATTGGAGAGCCTGCGTGTCCTGCGCCAAAACTATAGTCGTAACCAAAATCCTTTAAGCTCCCTTCGCCACCAAGATGCCATTTGCCAAAATATGCGGTTTGGTATCCTGAGGCCTTAAATTGCTTTACAAAGTTTTTATTATCTGGCGTATTATTTAATTTAAACCCATCATCTGGCACATTACCATTTTGTACAGGATAATTCCCCGTCATCATTGCATACCGTGATGGCACACATCGTGGATAGTTTGCATAGGCATTGGTAAAAGAAATAGATGCTTTCTCTAAAGCATCAATATTTGGTGTTTGATAAATTTTTGAGCCATGGCCACTTAAATCATGGTATCCTAAATCATCCACATGAATAATTAAGATATTAGGTTGTTCTGTTTCGGTAGTTTGCTTTAGGTTCGATTGTTGTGTTTTACAGCCAAAAAGCAAAACTAATATGATAAATGCAAAACGTTTTATTAGATTCATAAGTGTATTTTTTATGATAAGCTAAAATTAGATTAAAAATTTACCTCAATGTATAACTAAGTATCTGAAAAGGTTAGATAATCGTCTATTTCAATTTTTTACGCTTATTATGCCCTATAGCAAGTGTTTGATTTATATTTTCTTGTAATCTGGATTAGGTTTTGGCGCTTCGTGCCCAACCTCCTCTTTCCACTGCTTTAGTCTGGTTTTAAGCTTATGGACTTTTTCGGGATAATTTTTAGAGACCTCTCTGGTTTCATAAGGGTCATTATTCAAATTATACAAATAATAGGTGTCTGATTCCACAACCTCTGTTAATTTATAGCCCTCTTGCTGAATCACATTAACCCATTCTGAAGCAAACGTTTGTCTCTTCGCATTATACCTTGAATAATTTGTGTATTCCCAAATAAGGGCATCGCGTTTTAATTTTTTGTTTCTATTGCTTAAAATAGGGAACAAACTTTCTCCATCAAGTACTAAATTTTGAGGTTTCGGAGTTCCTGTCATCTCTAAAATAGTAGGATAAATATCAACATGAATAATAGGCTCTTTGGAAATAGACCCTGCCTGAATGTTATGCTTCCACTTAAATATATAGGGTACGCGAATACCACCTTCTAATGTTTGGCCCTTAACACCTTTATAAGGTTGATTGAAGATGTTGCTTTCTGTTTTATAATGGCCATTATCTGAAGTAAAAATGATAATAGTTTCTTCTTCAATACCTAATTCTGATATTGTAGTTAATAAGGCACCAATATTATCGTCTAGACCTTTAATCATAGCCAGCACTTTAATTTCATCTTTGCCAATTATGGTATTGTCTTTTAACTTGTTCTTTACATACTCAAGGTCTTCCGGTTTTGGCTCTAAGGGTTTATGTACCAAATAATAAGGCACGTAGGCAAAAAAGGGTGTTTTGCTTTCTACAGCATTTTTAATAAAATCAATTGTTTTTTGCGTTACTAGATCTGATGCATAAACCCCATCCTCAAGGTTTTGCTTAGGTTCTGTTTTAATGGTGTAATGTCCCGTAATTTCAAAACCTTCATCAAACTGGTTAGGTATTCCCATTGCACCTCTTCCTAAATGCCACTTTCCATAGGCTGATGTTGCATAACCATTCGCTTTCAATGCTTCTGGAATAAGTGTTTTTTCGGGCGCAACTCCCACACCTTGTCCATGAACCCTGTTATTTTCAGGAGGTAAATATTGCATATTAGAAAGGGTAACTGCGTCTTTTTTAAAGCGATCTGCTACCCGATACACCTTATGCCTTGGCACATATTGGCCCGTCATAATTGAAGCTCGTGAAGGCGCACAAGTGGGGTCGTTACTGTAGCCATTTGTAAAATGCATACCTTCTGAAAAAAGGCGATCTATATGAGGCGATTCAACTAGGTTGTTACCATAGCAGTTCAGGGCATTAATACCTAAATCATCTGCGAGAATAAAGACTATATTAGGCTTCTTAATGGTTTTCTGTGCTTTAGAAACAAAAGAAACTAAGCTTAAAACTGTTATAAAAAATAATCTATTCATAAACATTAAATGCAGTGATTTGAATGGCTTTTGTATGTTCTCTTGGTTTAAAACGAATACCAAATATGTCGCTACCGCTTAATTTTATGCGCAACCCTTCACCAATAGTTGTTCCAGTACAAATAGTGTTCCAGTTTCCGTTTTTATCTTTAGTTTCCAAAGTAAATTTACGTACGCAATGCGAGCGCATATTTTCGCTCAATAACACTGTTTTTATTTTTTTTGCTGATTGAAAATTCAATGTTAAACTCGCGTTACTATCATCTTTAGCTGGTTCCCACCACGACTTTAAGTGAATACCCTCACTAAACACATTACCTTTAGTATTATAAATAACTTCTGGCTTGTGTTTCGGTTTTATAAAAGAAGATGCGGTTACGTTAAATTGTTTTTTAGATAATGGATTAGCTTTCCAAGTTTCAATACGTTCAAAATTTAATGGATTTTCAGCTAAAGTTAATTCTACTATGTTGTCGAGGTTTTTAATAAATTTATTTTTATTAAAGTGAAGTACCAATGTTTTATTTACAACATCGTAATTTTTAAAACCTTCAGTAATCCCTTTTGCTGAAATAATTTCAGTTGGAAGCATTGGTAATTCTATTGTAGCTTCAGCATCCTCTGATAATTGTTGCAATACGTGAATATAAAGTTTGTTCCCTGTCTGGGTTGAGGCACCATAATCACCACCAATATAAATGCCTCTACGGGTATTTTTAATGGTGTGCCCGTACTGTTTAATCCACGCACCCACTTTATCAACTTCATTAGCTTCGGCTTCAACAAACGTACCTTTGCCGTTAGGACCTAGATTCAATAATAAATTACCCCCATTTCCGGCCACTTGAATTAACATCCCCAAAACGGTTTCATAAGGTTTAATAGGGCCTTTGGGGCTATACAACCATTTATCCGTCATGGTTAAGCAGGCCTCCCAATACCTATGGTGATTTACAGGACCTAAAGATTGCTCTGGGGTATCATAATCCCCTCTATCTGGCAAGGGCCAGCCAAAACCCGTTCTGGCGTTGCTAAGTATTCCCGATTGCCACTGTTTCATATCCTTTAGGAGATGGTAACTGTCCCATTGCCAATATTTTGTAGCTAAATGATCCCAAAACACGCCATCTATTCTACCGTATTCGGTAAATAGCTGTTTTACATGTTGTTTCATGTAGGGCAAATAATTTTCGTAATGTTTTTCCCTTAAATTATCTGGATGCATCCAATCAGGTTGCGAATAATACCAAAAGAGTTTGACTCCGGCCTTATGGGCTGCATCAGATAGTTGTTTACAAATATCTTTACCGTATGGCGTGTTCATAATGGTATAATCTGAATTTTTTGCATCAAAAAAAGCAAAACCATCATGATGTTTTGCAGTGAACACTATATATTCGGCTCCCCAATCTTTTACGTGTTGCATCCAAGTATCAGCATCAAAGTCTTTGGGGTTAAACGTTTTGTATAAATTATCGTAAACCTCGGGAGCCTCACCGTTTGTAGCTGGTCGCCCTGCACCTGGTCTTTCCCCAAACCTTCCCCAACTCAACACATTGGTTTTTAATAATGCCGGACCCCAATGCACAAAAATGCCCAGTTTTGCGTCTTTAAACCATTGCATTTCAGCTTCAGTAGCATACAGCTCGCGTTGTTGCTCTGCTGTTACGTAATATGTGGCATCCTTGGCAGGAAACTGCCATTGGTCTTTGTAATTTCCTTTATTACTATCCTGTGCAATACTTGAGGAAGTAGAAATAAAGATTAATATTAAGAGTATATAGTACTTCACCTGTATAAAAATTGTAATCAAACTACTATTAGTAAGGCCTATAAATATTATTTAGACAGCTTTAAATTCTAATGTTTTTTTCAAATACTTGTTATTGAATAATCGTAATATTTATTAATTCGAAATAAATTATGCTTAAATAAAGTTCTACAATCTATTATTTTAATAATACCTGTAAGACTTCATAAGCTGGTGTAGGGTTTAATTGTTCATCGTAAATCGAATGAAAATTTCCCTGACCTTTATGAGGACGAACAGATAAATCCCAGAGGTTAAGTGTTACCGTACCGTTTTTACTTTTTTCCAGGAGTACATCCACAATTTTTTGATACACTTCTTTCTGAACTTGACGTTCTTTATCTATAAGGCTTTCGTCCTTTATTAAATAATCCAATTCTGTAACATGAAACTCTAAATCGTTTTGATGTGCCCAATCAATTAAGTCTCCTAATTTCTTTAAAGTTACATCTGCATTATCTATAAAGTCTTTTCGTTTAGCCCCTAATAATAAATGCCCTTGCCAACCCAATCCATCTACGCGCAGCCCTTTGGAACGTAAGTATAGTATAGTGCGCTTAACTTTATCCCACATTTCGGTTTCCATACCTGCATTTTGATTATAGACTAGCTTGATATTTGTAGCATGTTTAGTAGCTATTTCAAAAGCTCTTACAATGTATTTAGGATATCCGTTTGCATCGAGTCCTATAGTTAGCCAGGGATTCTCCCATTTATCTGTACCTTCTTTGGGACCAAACCAATCTCCATTAGCCAATACCGTTTCATTAACAACATCCATCCATTTTACTTGGGTTTCATTATTAAAACGTTTCGCGAATGCCGTTGCAAATTCTTCTAAATTTTGTGATAGCTCTTCGGCTGTTCTATGGTCTTCTTTTGCCCATTTTGAGGCTTGCGGACTTATGGGCCCATGCAACCGCATTATAAGATCATGTTTTTTAGCAAAAGCCATGAAAGCATCAATTTTAGACCAGTTCCATACATCTGGACTAGGATGAATGATACGTTGTTTGGCTTCATTAGCTGGCGTTAGATATTTGAAATCTTTTAAATAGAGCGCTTCTTTTTTGGTACCAAGCTCATGGTAATTTAAGGTTGCACCAACAAGCAGATTTGGACTGCTATTATTAACACTTTTAAGTTGGTAATTATCGTTCGATTTACAATTATAAAATAGCAACGTAAAACCAAGATGTGCAAGAGCTATATAATACTTCATTTGCTTGTTTTTTAAAGTTGTTTTGGTCTAACCAACGCTTTATCCTCTGATGTTGAAATTTTTGCAAAAAAAAGCGATGACAACCATCGCTTTTAAAAATCACGCTATTAATTATTAGTTTCCTAAGTGATTTTTAAGTGTCGTTTTTAATTGTGCAGCTACAGCTTTATATTCAGGATCTTTGGCAAAATTCTTTGTTTCTAATGGATCCTTTTCGTAATCGTATAATTCTATGCCTACAATATTATCATTGCTATAAGTGTTGAAACTTTTGTAATTATTGTGCCACTCCGTATATCTATAACGTTCTGTTCTCACGGCATACCCCATACGTTTTCCTCGGGCATATTGATGGTAGGCATAATCTACATCAATAGTGGTTTTAGAATCTGAATCTAACAGAGGCATTAACGATTTTCCATCAGTTTGTTGGTGCTGTGGCACTCCTGCCAAATCGAATATGGTTGGAAACAAATCTACCAAATTTACTGGGTGGTTTGATTTTTGACTTTTTGCTACACCAGGGCCAGCAAACATAAACGGAATACGGGTTGCTTGCTCAAAATTTGAATGTTTACACCATTCGGTGTGATCTCCTAGATGAAATCCATGGTCGCCCCATAACACAATAATTGTTTCGTCTAATATCTTACGCTTTTCCAGTTCGTCTAAAAGCATGCCTATTTGCGCATCGATATACGAAACACACGCCATATAGCCATGTATAAGTTCTCTTTGTTTGGCTTCAGGAAGTTTATCTCCTACGCCCAGGTCATTATCAATATCTGTAAAAGCTCTAAGTTCTCCAAAAGAATGGTACGCTAATTTTGGTGTACCATCTGCTAGTTCTTGAAATTTGGCCAGTTCAATTTTATCTCTATCATATAAATCCCAATACTTTTTAGGAGCCACAAATGGCAAGTGCGGTTTTTGATACCCCACCGCTAAGAACCAAGGCTTGCTTCCAGATTCTAATTGATCTAATTGCTTTAATGCTGTTTGTGTGAAAAGACCATCGTTGTAAGCTTCATCACTCACATCTACACTCTCTGTACTTGGTTTATATCTTTTAAGTGCATAGCCTCTGGTTTTCCACTTTTTTATACCTTTACTTAACGCTTCTTGCGTTATAGCGTCAAGCTTTTTCTTTGTTTCAGGGTCTTGGTAATACGCGTATGCAGGATCTCCGTAAGTAGGATCATAATTTTTTGGCATTTCATGAGGGATACTCCAAGTTTTTCCGTCGTGTCCGTCGGCCGCAGAAGGGATATGATAAATTTTTCCAACACCTGTGCTTTCATAACCTTGTGAAATTAAATATTCTGGCATGGAAACTAAGTTTGGCGCAGACTCCCTAAAATCGGTATGTAAATCCCAAACCCTAGTTTTATCTGGGTTAGCACCTGTCATTACACTTGCTCTTGAGGGACCACAAACGGCATATTGCACGTGTGCGTTTGTAAAGGTCATACCCATATCCGCCAAACGATCAAAATTAGGTGTTATCATTTCTGAATGGCCATAGTTTGAAAGCAAAGGTTTCAAATCGTCAATAGCAATGAAAAGAATATTTTTTTTATTACTACTAGATGCTATAGCTTCACTCTTCTTTGAGTCTGTGCTAGCCGTTTTTTGTGTATTGCAACCAGCCATAAATAGTATAGTTACAAAAGCTAATGTGGAATACATCCTATTCATTCTTTTTTTTTATTTGGTTAGTATGTCTTGAACTGATGCCTCGCCCTCTTTATTTGAAATAAGTCCGAAATCGGCATCCGTTATTTTTCTGAAATCTGCTAAAGATTTATTGTTTTCGTATTTATCCATTAAATCTTTCAACTGCCTTTTTAAATCTTCAACAACATTCGCATATTGCGGATCATTTATAATATTATTTATTTGTTTTGGGTCTTTCTGCAAATCATAGAGTTCCCATACATCAATATTATAGTAAAAATGGGCAAGCGTATAGTTTTGTGTTCTAATACCATAATGTGGCTGTACATGATGCCAATATGGAAACTCATAATAGTGATAATACATAGCCTGTTGCCAATTATCGGGTGTTTTTCCTTTTAATATTGGTTTAAAGCTTTTCCCTTGCATGTTTTGGGTAGTTTTAATATTGGCCACATCAAGCAACGTAGGTGCAAAATCAATATTGGTAATAATATCATCATTTACAGTTCCTGCTTGTACTTTTTTAGGGTGTTTTACAATGAATGGCATTTTTATTGACTCTTCGTAAATAAATCGTTTATCAAAAAAACCATGTTCACCTAAATAAAAGCCTTGATCTGACGTAAATACAACCAGAGTATTTTCTGTTAAACCGTGTTTATCTAAATATTCAAGAACACGTCCAACATTATCATCAACCGACTTTACACAAGCCAAATAATCTTTAATATAGGTTTGATATCGCCATTTTCGACCTTCTTCATCACTCACTCCCTTTGGCTGAACTATCTCTTGAGGTTTTGCTCCAAAAAATGCCCATTTTACTTTTTCGATTCCTTTTAACCCTTCGGGCTCTTCTATCTTCATATCTCTATTGGAGAAATAATCCATAGTCATTTCAGTATCACCAGCTGTAAGTTCACGTCCTTTGTAAGAATCATTAAATGTATCGGGATATGGCATTTCAATATCTTCCCATAATTTTTCATATTTCTTGTCCGGTTCCCATGGCCTGTGAGGGGCCTTGTATTGTAAAACCATCAAGAAAGGTGCATTTTTTTCTCGATCCTTATCTAGCCAGTGTAATGCAAAATCCGTACTTAAATTAGTGGCGTATCCTTCAGTTTTTTCGTCTTTCCCATTTACATTGTAAACTGGGTTCCAATACATCCCTTGTTGATTGGCTGCGTTATGATATTTAAAAACATCGAATCCTTTAGGCTGTGAGCCTAAATGCCATTTACCAAAAAGTGATGTTTGGTAACCGTTTTTTTGAAACTCTTGAGGAAATGTCCATAGACTGTCATTAAATTTTCCGCCGCTTTCATTTTTATAATAACCATTTATGTTACTATAATCACCTGTTAAGATAGCAGCTCTACTAGGTCCACAAATAGCATTGGTGCATAATACATTTTGAAAAAGCATACCTTCATTAGCTAGCTTGTCTATGTTTGGTGTAGGTGCAATATCCTTAAATATGCCGCCATAACTACTGATAGCTTGAGTAGTAAGATCATCTGCCATAATATATATAATATTAGGCTTTTGGTTTATTTCATCATCTGTATGCATCGCCAAAAGATGTTCCTTATTCTTCAGGTGACATGCAGCAGCCAAAATTAATGCCGCCCCAATTACAATGAAACTTATTTTTTTAAACATATTTAATACTTTTTAGGAGAAGCTTACTGTACCATTTCTTAATATTTGTGGATTGGATTTTTGTTCTCTATATACCTAGCTATTCTTTATTGCTATTTTTTAGCGTCTTTAGTAGTTATAATTTATGAAACCTCATCTTACTGGCCTTAAACTAGCTTTTTAAGACCAGTAAAATAAGAGATATTTATTTTTCTATTAATTTTCTTCTGCTGGAAATGGCGTAGCATATTCCGCACTGCATGAATCGATGATATATTGTCCATTTTGAGCTGCACTAGCATTACCCAAAAACCATGCTATTTTTAAATCATTTCCGGCGATGTTACTCAAATCAACATCTACATTACCTACAATATTAGGTGTTCTTGAGCCCCATGTATTCGACCCTGGCCATCTTGGATCCCCAATAGGCATCACTGCAGTCCAATTTGCCGCATTAAACGTTCCAGACTCTAAATCTGATGTAGAGTCACCAGCGTACAATGCGCGTTGATACGTCTCAGTTGCAAACCTATCATTATAGCCAAATATTTCACCAAAAGTTATCCTTAAGGCCCTTACAACAGTTATATCTATTGTTCTTACCAAATAATGGTCGTCTGTTCCTGGATTGAAAACCCTTAACCCTTCTATATCAGGTGCTCCGGCTTTTGTAACTACTACTTTTTGCCATGCACTTGTAGTACCCAAAGTGTAACCTGTATATTCTGGATAGCTAGCGTTTACTGGATCTAAAGCACCTGTCGTAGTATCGTCAAAAGTATCGTCGAATAATTTTGACGTTTCCCATCGGTTCTCTACAATCAACTCAATAATATCTTCAAATTCTACTTCAATGCCACTAGCATTTGTTGCCTTTACTCCTAGACTATATGTGCCAACGGGTAAATTTTGATCAGCAAGTACTGAAATTGAACCATTAGTATTTACAATTATTCCATCTGTTACTAGAGTTTCAGGCAAAATAACATCATAACTCACAGCTGTCATACCATTTAATGTTGGCACTTCAGATGTATAGGCAGTCCAAGGTGATAGTGTAACACTTGTTAAGGGTGCTGTACTACCAGTTTGCACATAAGCAATAGTTGGTGCATCACCCACTGTTACAACAGTTAAATTCTCCACGGTAACAGCCCCTAAATTAGTAGTAACCTTAACTGAAATAGGATTATCTCCCGAGTTTGCTGGATAAGATTTAGAAATTTCACCCGTATCCTTATCTATACTAAATCCTTCTGGAGCATTTACTAAAGTATAACTTACTGAAGTGATTAAGCCAGAACCTGAGGTGTCTGTGTATGACGCCGTAGCCACAACGCCTTGTTCAAAAATACCAGCTGTTGGGTTAGCATTATCCACTTGAACAGTTACCGGAACAGCATCAATATCTATTTGTAAAGCCCTTTGGTAGGTAACAACACCTAAAACATAGGTTAAATCAACATCAACAAAGTACGTTCCTGGAGAAATTTCACCATTATTTTCATAGGTAATTACTCCAGTATTATTGTCAATTTTAAATCTAGATCTATTAAAAGTACTTCCAGCAGGTGCCTCTATATCTGCTATAAGAAACTTACTCGCCCCTTCAACATCAACTGTAGGAGCTTCAGAACTTATATCACCTATTAAGGGGTAAGTGCTGATATTTGTATACACAACATTACCATCATTGTCTGCCAATTTTTTCGGGGTATATTCATTATATTCTGAATCTATGCGTTCTTCACCGCACGATGAAAATACCAAACCAATAAGGCATAAATAGAATATGTGCTTAATATTTATAGTTTTCATAATTATCCTGATATTTCGTTATTGTTATTAATTTCTGATGCTGGAATTGGCAAGTACATTACCTTATTCTCATCAGTCTCAAATGTTACATCAACATTGGCATCAAACGTTGGTGCTGTGTTGTGAGGAATAATCACATTGTTTAAAAAATAATTATATCCTCTACGTCTATTATTAAACCAGTCATGACATTCTGTAACCAATTCGAATTCGTATTCACGCATTATTGCATCTCTAAATGATTCTTGGCCACCTAAATACCCTGAGTGAGGCGTTAAACCAACTCTATCTAGAACTTCCTGTACATAACCTAGTTGCTCACCATTTTGTAACTCATTCGAAATTTCTGCAAGCATTAACAATACATCTGCATACCTATAAATTTTGAAGTTTTTAGCCGTTTCTCTACTGGTATTGTTAGGATCTTTAGAACCCAACTTAAACGCCCATGGAAACGCATTGTTAAAATTATTCCTTGCTCTAAGTGGGTAAACCGTAATATTATTACCATTTCCTGAGTGCGTATATTCTAAAAGATAATTAGTATTCAACCTCGGATCGTTTGGATATGTAGATACATGTCTGTCGTATACTTCTGCATTTATTTTAAGCCAACCAAACGTATTGGCCTGAGTGAAATTTGAGGGTGTAAATGCTCTGGTATGATCTAAAGAGGCTCCTTCTGAGGATTGTATTTCAAATATAGACTCTTCTGTATTATTACCCGTATCTATATCGAACAGCCCATCGTAACTTGGATATAAGCTATATTGACCATATACCTTTTTAGCTTCATTATAAGCCAATTGCCAATAGTTACCAGATTCTGGTTGATGAGATGACGGTGCCGTAGCCAATGTCATATATACTTTGGCCAATAACATGTCAGCAGCAAAAGGTTTCGCCGTTCCTGCTCCAATAGTACCATTCATGTATTTTTGAGCGTTTTTAGCATCTGATATAATCTGAGTATAAATATCTACAATTGGAGATTTAGCAACATGCACCGTTTCTAAGGTTGTAGGTTCTAACCTTAACGGTACTTCTCCCCATAGTCTTACCAAATTAAAATAATTAAATGCCCTTAAAAAATAGGCTTGACCGATAGCATCATTGATGCCTAATTCTTCAGCTGTTGCAGCGTCGTCAAAAGGTACCCCGGAAACTATCGCATCGTTATTTCTTGCAATTGCTTTATAAATAGCGCCCCAAGCATTGTCGGACTGCAAGCTATTTGAAGTGGGGTTTAAAGATGCTAAAGTGGTATTATCAATACTGCTATTACGATTACCGCCACGTCTGGTTACACCAAACCCAGAGTTTAAATTAACCAGAAACACAAATTGATTCCCATAATAAAAATAATCACTGAAAGCAGAGTACATACCTAGTGTGGCTGCTTTTGCGTTACTTGCCGAACTATAAACGTTTTCGTTTGCCAAATATGGCGGTTCTTCCTCTAAACCACAATTAAATACTGTGAAGCCAAGGATTGCTATTAATATATATTTATAATTTTTCATTGTATTCAATTTTTTATTAAAAGTTAAGGTTTAATCCTAATATTACAGTACGCACATTTGGCATCCCTAACCAATCTACACCTAGTATATTACCGTTGTACGAAAAGCTTGTTATTTCAGGATTATAACCCGAATATTTCGTAAACGTAAACATATTTACACCTGATACATATATGTTGGCATTAGCAAATGTATTTGAGTTTTCTACGGGTATATCATAACCCAAAGTAATATTACTAATCCTTAAAAAACTACCATCTTCTATAATTCTATCGGTAATAGAAATAGCTGTTTGTTCTTTTCTATAACCTATTCTTGGAACGCTATTAGATGGTGCATCTGGTCTCCATGCATTATGATACGCATACGGAAAAATGTTTTGAGTATTCCCGTCGGGAGTTGCCCATTTAATATTATTTCCGTTGGCAATATCATTCCCTTGCACACCATTTATCAATACATTTAGAGATAATCTTTTGTATTTGAAATCTAGAAAACCTCCATAAGTGAAGTCTGGATTTGGATTACCGATTATGGTTCTATCATTCCCATCAATCTCGCCATCTCCATTTTGATCTATTATCCTTATATCTCCAGGCTGAAATCCATTCGGTAGACCTGTGTCTCCAGTTTGCCATATTCCATCAGTTTCCCAACCGTAGAATAAGCCTACTTCTTCACCTTGAATAAATGCATTCGCCGGCGCTTTAAAATAAGTTCCACTAGAAATATTATCTCCTAAATAAAAAGAACGTTGTTGGTATGTTCCATCGATAAGAATTTCAGATTGTGAACTTCCTAATTTGGATATTTTGACTTGATTGAAAGCAATGTTACCTCCAACTTCAAAAGTAAACTCATCCTTATTTACTAATAAACCACTTAAAGTTACTTCAAGCCCTTTGTTTTCAATATTTCCACGATTTACCAATACAGATTCAAAACCAGCTGAAGGTCCTAAATTTTCTAATTGTAAAAGATCTTGAGTTTCCTTTGAGTAGACATCAACAGTACCAGAAATTCGATCATTAAAAAATCCAAAATCCACGCCAACGTTTATTTGCTCAGTAGTTTCCCATTTTAAATCTCTATTTCCAATGTTAAGTGGAATAAAACCTACACTTGTTCCATTATCTGGGTTACCATATAGTTGAGGCCCATAGTTACTTAAGGTTTGATAAGGTTGAATACCCTGATTTCCTGTCATACCCCAACCTGCTCTAAATTTTAAATTAGAAACCAATTTTGAATTTCTAAGGAATTTCTCGCTTCCTGCTCTCCAAGCAAGCGCTAAAGAAGGGAAGTAGCTAAATCTATTCTCTTTCGAGAATTTAGACGAACCATCTGCCCTAAACGTACCAGTGAAAATATACTTATTATTTAATGTATAAGTAGCTCTACCAAGATATGACAGCAATTGTGTTTTTGTTGGACGTACTTCTAAAGGTCTAGAAATAACCTGACCATAAGCTGGTTGATCTGCTCCAAATTCTAAAGTTGAAAAATCTGTGACTGCATACAGCTCGTTTCTAGTATCTCTAACATCATATATTAAACCTGCAACTGCATTTATCCTATGCTTTTTATTAAAGTTTCTATTAAATAGTAATAGGTTGTTAATTTGATATGCTTTACTGTTTAATGAAGACATTTGCAACTCGCCATTAGACGTGCTTCCTTGGAATGTAGTTAAACCATAAAAACGATCACGCGATTTATCTCTGATATTACCACCTGCTTGAACTTTGTACTTCAAGCCTTTACCTAAATCATAGGTTAAAGCAATATTACCTATCAATCGTCTTTCTTCTGATAAATCTTGAAAATCGTTTACCCATGAATAAGGGTTAGAAGTTTGCTCATCATCATCGATAGCACTTTGCTCATCAAAAAACGGCCTAAATGTAATTAAGTTGTTTATAAAACTTCTTTGCCCTCCCGCTCTATCACCATCTTGAGCAAATTGTCCGCTAGAATAAAACATATTTAAGCGCGCATCTAATTTTAATTTCTCAGAAAGGTCTTTAGATAAATTTATATTAAAATTTCCGCTCTGAAAACGCGAGTTATCTACAATACCACCTTGATCGTTATAAGTAATACTTGCATAATACGAACCACTATCGTTACCTCCACTAAAATTAGCACCGATAGATTTAGAAAATCCTTGTTTATAAATTTCATCGTGCCAATTTACTTGGTTTACAGGTTCCGCTTCAATAGTGGCACCAGTATTGTTATAATTAATTCTAAACACGTCATTGCCTTCAATATGGAATTGAGGGTTAAGTCCATCTACTAAATTTGCCTCATTTTGATATTTAGCAAAATCAACACCATCTAACACATCTATTCTTTCATTTATTACTGAAACGCTTGACGTTACAAAACCTCCAATACTGGCTTTTCCAACTTTTCCTTTTTTGGTTGTAATTAAAATAACACCATTTGCACCTCGTGAACCATAAATAGCTGTTGCAGATGCATCTTTTAGCACTTCAATACTTTCAATATCTCTAGGGTTAATACCATTCAAACCATTTTGATTCTCTTGTAAATCGTTACCTCCTCCGGCGTTAGCAGCATCTTCACCAGCTGATGATATAATTACACCATCTACAACATAAAGCGGCTCATTATTTCCTCTCAAACTGTTCGAGCCCCTTATACGAACGCTTACACCGGAACCTGGTGTTCCATTTTGAGTCACCTGAACACCTGCTGCCCTACCTTGAAGCAACTGGTCTACAGTGGTGTTTTGAGCAACAGCAGCTTCTGTAACTTCAACTGAGGTAACAGAGCCCGTAATATCACTCTTACGTGCAGTACCATAACCAATTACAACAACTTCGTCCAATTGGCTTGTGTCTTCTTGCAATACGACATTAACCTGCGTTTGTTTATCTACAGTAACCTCTTTGCTTTTGTAACCTAAAAAGCCGTAAACAAGAGTAGTTGGAGTACTATCTACAGTTAATGAGTACTTCCCATCAAAATCTGTAACCGCCCCTTTAGTTGTGCCCTTTTGCAGCACTGAGGCTCCTGGTAACGGTTGTCCCGTATTATCCGTAACTGTACCCGATATTGTTTTTTGAGCCAAAACAAAACCTGGCAGCAAACAAATAATTAATAGTTTAATGAATTTTGATTTTTTCATTTGTTAATTTTTAGTTTGTTTAAGTTTAATTGATTTTAGTTTTTGCTAGAAAGGAAATTTCCATTCAGCAGAATAATGATATTATTAATGTAAATGTATTTATTCTATTTAATCCATGGGTCAGTTTAGAGTCCTAAGAGGTTTGTAAATAGTCAAAACCCTTATAAAACATATAGTCTCAAACAACTCTAAGCAATTTGCTCTTATAAATTGAACTTACCAGGTAATGATTTGGTATAGTCATTTAGTTCGTTTTTTAGCTCCTTAAGAATTTCAGAATATTTAGGATTATCTATCAAATTGTTTTGCTCTTCAGGATCATTTTTCAAATCGTATAATTGGTCTGGTGATGAAAAATTAGGATGGTTAACATACGCATTATGCTCTGCACCTCCACCACCTGGAACCATTTCTAATTGACCATATGGTGCATTGGGATCATTAGATATGGCATGCTCGCCAAAAGACTCCCTAAATGCTGTATATTTTTGAAGAGTGTCCTTACGTTGCTCAAAAGTAAACTCTGTAGCCCATTTGGGGTACCGCACAGCATAGTATTTAAAACCATCTTTCACCACTGCTCTAGCATAGCCTAATTCATGATAGAAAGACGTTCTACCTTGGTAAGCCTTTGCTTCTAGTGCAGGCTTAAAGCTTTTACCATCAAATTTATCGAGATTAGTTTTATCTCCCGCAAAATCTAATAATGTTGGTAAAAAATCTACGTTTGAAACAGGCGCTTCTAAAACATTACCTACTTCAAAGCCTCCCTTTTTCCAAATGAACGCTTGCGAGTTTACGCCTCCTTCATATAAAGTACCTTTATAATCTTGACCATGGTCGTTAAAGAATACTACAATTGTATTGTCTAGTACACCTTCTTCTTCTAGCTTCTTAAACAATGCACCAACAGCATCATCTAGCCATAACAAATTTTCACGGTCTTTTCCTTGGTACCCTGCTTCCTTAATTCTCTTTTTGAGCGATTCTACGGGTGGTTGTGGTAAAACGGTAGGCGCTTTATCTAAGATACCTCTTGGTGTAATTCTCCTATCTGCTTTCCAAGACAACTCTGGTTTAAGCGGTGCATGCGGCAAAGTAGAAGCAATGTATAACATAAAAGGCTCGTTACTATACTTATCTATAAACTCTACACCTCCTTCTGCAATCCAATCCATGTTTTGATAAGCCAAGGCTCTAATGCCTAACCAATTAGGGTTATTATGATATAATTTATCCGCATAATCAAAGCCAGATCTTTTAATGTCCTTTTGCAATTCATTATATCTATATTCTAAACCCTCCTTTACTTTCGGGTCTGTTGGATCCGCATCTAGTTCTGGTTTTTCGCCACCATCACCCACCTGCGATAAGCTTTCGATTATATGATTTTTACCTACAAAACCTGTTTTATAGCCTAAATCTTGAAAATAAGTACCCATTGTTGGCTGTCCTGGAACAATGTAGGAGTTCCATTGTATTACCGTTTGACCGTCATTTTTTTCCGTAAAGCCAATAAAAGCCTCGTTTGTAGCTCTACTAGCATAATTACCTGTTAGTACATTATATCGGCTTGGTGTACAAACAGGAGATACTACTTTCATGTTGTCTAACCAAACACCTTCTTTCGCTAAGCGGTCTAAACTAGGCGTAAGATTTAAAGGCTTACCATCTTCAGATTGTCCTTGTGGTATGTTATTAAACATCCACGGATACATGTCATCAGCTATAAAGAAAACAACATTAGGTTTTGTAATCTCGCTACTATCATTTTTATCGGCTACCCCTTTACCTTTGTCTGTTTTACAGGTGTAAATAAGTGAAACAATTAATAGGAGAATTATTGGCTTTAAAACAAAAACTTTCATAGATAAATAGATATTAATGTAATGGTATAAAAGTATTTCTAATATAAGATACAAGGGTTTCACTAACATCGTAAAAGGTTTAGATATTGTCAAAATACTATTTAGCCTCAAAAAGAGACCCTTAAAACCTTTAAATTTGTTTTGAGCCATATATTAATCTTTCCCTATGCGAATTTTTATTTTCATCACTTTACTTTTATCTAGTTGTAATTCTAAAAAGAATACGATATCTAATTTTTCTTCTGAAACACGCACAGTGGTGTCTAAAAATGGCAACTTATCTGTAGAAGGCAATCGCATTGTTAACTCAAAAGGAGAAGTGGTAAGTTTTGCAGGTAATAGTTTATTTTGGTCAAATGATTACTATAAAGGTAATGGTTTCTACAACAGAGAGGTTGTAGAATGGCTAAGAGATGACTGGAACGCAACTATTATAAGGATACCAATGACTGCAGACCCAGATATTCAAGATAGTTATCTTTATGATCCTACAACAAATGAAAACAAGCTAACGGCTGTTGTTGATGCTGCCATTGCATTGGGTTTGTATGTTATTATTGACTGGCATAGTCATAGCGCCGAAGAAACTACTAATGAAGCTATTACATTTTTTGAAAAAATGGCAAGCAAATACGGTAAATATCCAAATGTTATCTACGAAATCTATAACGAACCTTTAAAAGTTTCCTGGGATAATACTATAAAACCCTACGCTGAAAAAGTAATTGCTGCCATTCGAAAGATTGATCCCGATAACATCATAGTGGTTGGTACGCCGCATTGGTCTCAAGATGTAGACATTGCTTCCAATAATCCAATTACAGGATATACAAACATTGCTTACACACTTCATTTTTATTCTGGTTCACATAAGGAATGGTTAATAAATAAAGCTGAAAAAGCACTAGAGAATGGAATTGCACTAATTGTAACTGAATGGGGCTGCGTGGATGCAGATGGCAATGGAAATGTAGATGCTACATCTACTAAGCTCTGGATGGACTTTATGAGAATACACAATCTTACACACTGCAATTGGTCTATCAATGATAAAGATGAGGGAGCTTCTGCCCTAAAACCAGGTTCTAGCATTGATGGTGGCTGGAGCGCTGATGACTTGACTGAATCTGGAAAACTAGCAAAATATTATATAAAAAATTGGAGCGAGTAGCTTCTTTTTAATATTGATAGTTATCTAACCTTTTAGGAGAATTAGAAAACCAGTAGTATCAGTACAAAAATTAAATTTGCCTATGTTTTACTGAACATCCAGATAATCAGTAGATTATTTAAATACTGTAATTTAAAAATCATTAAAAAACAATTGTATGAAAAAGATTTACCGAATTTGCTTAGTGTTTTCAATATTCATAATTGGGAACTCTTTTGCACAGACACTTCCAACCAATATTAGTTTTGATACTAACACCTGGACAGAAGTTGGCTCTGGTATTTCCCGTGTTGGCAATCAGTACACATTAACGTCAAAAAATAACAAAGTATATTTAGATGTAAACGTGGCAAATACCTATACCGATGTTTACGTAACAGCCGAAATTGAAATTAATAATATTGTTCTAGGTGACAGGGTGTTTGAGGCGCCAAGAATAAAAATTTACGAAGGGGGAACCAATAGTATTGTTGTTGCTGAAAACTTAGATAAGCACCCAGAGGGGACTTTTGAAAAGACGGGTATTGCTGTTAGGAAATACAACAACAAAGGATTAACTTCTTTGCGTATTGAATTTACATTACAAAACGTTACAGGACAAATGATTATCAAAAATCCTGAAATTACAAACATACAGCCAGCAATGGCTTTTTCGTTTCCCTTTAATGTGCCCGCAAGCCCAATCTATACTTTAGATATAGATACTAACAGCAAACACAATTTTAATAACGATCTGCTATCAACAAATTCACACTTTAGGTTTATGGAAAATCAAGGAGGCTACACTTGGAGCTCTCCTGAAACTAGCCAAATTATTAATGACTGGTTTCCACAAACTAACTTCAGATTTCCTGGAGGTACCGTAGGGAATTACTATAATTATCTTACCGATGGTTATTATCCTGATGGCACCAATGGGGTTGATGTGAAAAATTATAGTTCCTCTTTTACTTTTGGCTATTCAGGGTATAAAACTGTTTTAAATAATACCGGTGCATCTGCAACTTTAATGTTTAATACGCTTATTGATTCTCCAACAGACTCAAAGAACAGATATCAATCTAGACTAAATGATGGCATGAATGTTAAGTGGGTTGAGTTAGGAAACGAAAACTTTTTCTCAGACCAACAAGGAGGCAATAACATTAGAGATGTCAACTCTTATATTAGTCACACTACTGATGTGATTACACAATTAAAAACAGTAAATCCCAATGTTAAGGCGGCAGTATGCCTTGAAAAAGATTATTATTTTACAGGTAGCTGGAATAATACCATAAAAAACCATATTGACACTGTGGATGATTATTTTGATGCGGCCACCGTTCATTTTTATAATAATTCCAACTCTTTTCTCTACAGCGGCTCTACGGTTTATAAAATGATGACGTCGTATAAGGTAGTGGAAGAACGTGTTTCAAAATTCAGTACTAATTTCCCTGGAAAATCGGCTCTAATAACAGAATGGGGTGTTTTAACAGACGATATGCCCGTAAATTTCACACAAACACTTGCGAGTGCCGACGTGTTTTTGGCGTTAGAAAAAGGAAATGTTCAAGGGGTAGTGGAACAAGCTGGAATTCATATGTTATGGAAAAACAACACCTATTCTGAATCTACTTTAGCCTTTTTAGACGGCGGGCAAATGAAGTTATCGGCTTTGGGTGTAATGTACGCCTCTTTGTTTGATGTTTTTAAAAATAATGAGGTTTATGATGCATACAGTAACGGTCCGGATATAGAAACTGGCTTACAAGGTATGTATGCTAAAGCGGTTAATACAGGAACTGAGTATAAAATTTTTGCAGTAAACAAATTGCCTGTAGCATCCACATTAAACTTCTCTATGGATGGTGTAGCTTATGATGGTAATTATACCATCCAAACGTTTAATGAAGATATTACTAGTGAATTGACTTCACCCTACACGGATAAAACAAGTCCGTGGAGCTCAAGCACACAATCTACTTCAACAGGAAGTTTTAGCATTCCTGCATACAGTATTAGTGTTATTACTATTACATATATAGATTGTGATGCATCGGAAGCTAATATAATAGCTAACGGAAGTGCAGAATGTTATTTATCTGATGGCAATTGGACGAGTGTTATTTCTGGTTCTACCGATGCAGAAGCAACCTTTTCGGATGAGGGTTCTATGATTTTTGAAGGTAACAATGCTTTTAAAATTTCAACTACAAAAACCAATACGCTAGCTGCACCAAAATTAGGAGACGTGCAATTGCAAAACACAACGTACGATGGTGACTTTAATGGAAAAACCGTTACTATTGATGCTTATGTAAAATCAGATAATGCATCGCAGGTAGGCATTCAATTGAAAATAGATAAAACTGCTGGTGGTTCAGATTTCGTTGGGATTTATCCGACAACTACCTCTGCGTACACAAAATATACGTTTACCACGAATATTACAGAGAGTACGACCGGAATAACGTTAAGGCTATTAACAGGTAAGACAGCAGACAACTACTATTTTGATGGTATTAGTGGACAAATCGATACCACGTTAGGCGTTGATGATGAAGCTGTTCAAAATAACGATATTATGGTTTATCCAACTCTAGCGAAAGATTTTGTAACTATAAAATCTAAAACAAAAATTAACAGTATTCAATTATTTAATGCACTTGGTAGCAGAGTAATGGCAGCAGAACCTTCTTCAGATAAGGTAGATGTGTCATCATTTGCAAATGGATTGTACTTTCTAATCATCGAAACTAACAACAATCCTAGTGTAGTTAAAAGGATAGTTATAAATAGATAACCTTCTATTTTAATATAGTGAACAACTTAAAAAGCTGGATAAAAATTTATCCAGCTTTTTTATAGAATATATGTAATGTTTGAATTTAGACTTTGTACAGGACCTTTAAACATTGTAATTCTTATATTTTCAAAGATTTTCTGAAACGAATTTATACCAAAAAAATGTCAAGTATTAAATATCAAACTTAATGTAAGTCAATTAAGCTTTCAATTACTGTTCATTCGAGAACAAAAAATTATGCTTGCCCTGTTGGTCCAAAGTTTAAAGGAATTGGCGGTTGCTCATAATCCTTAATTTCACCGTGGGCATTTTCAAACCTAGCTACATTATCACTCAATGCCTTCAACAATCTTTTAGCATGTTGTGGTGTTAATATAATTCTTGATTTTACTTTGTTTTTTGGCACCCCAGGCATGATGTTAACAAAATCTACTACAAACTCTGAAACAGAATGGTTAATAATTGCTAAATTAGAGTAAGTTCCCTCTGCAACTTTCTCATCTAATTCTATATTGATTTGTCCTTGCTGTTGTTTATTCTTTTCGTCTGCCATAATTTAATACTTTAATAAAAAAAGCCTTCAAGTTACTACACATGAAGGCTTTTATGTTTTAGATTCCTGCCTTCGCAGGAATGACAATTAGTTAAAATTCATCTCTTGCTTTACCTGCATCATTTCGTCAAACTCTTCTTTAGAACCTACAATTATATCGGTATAATTTCTCATACCTGTACCTGCTGGAATTCTATGTCCAACAATTACATTTTCTTTCAATCCTTCTAAAGTATCCACTTTTCCTGCAACTGCTGCTTCATTCAACACTTTTGTTGTTTCCTGGAACGATGCTGCAGAAATAAATGATTTTGTTTGAAGCGAAGCTCTAGTAATACCTTGTAATATAGGTGTTGCCGTTGCTGGTTTCGCATCTCTTGCTTCAACAAGTTTCTTGTCTTCTCTACGTAAAATAGAGTTTTCGTCTCTTAAATCACGAGGTGAAACTATCTGACCTGCTTTTAAGTTAGTAGAATCTCCAGCATCTTCAATTACTTTCATTCCGAAAATTTCATCATTTTCTGATATAAAATCATCTTTATGAGCTAATTGATCTTCTAAGAAAATGGTATCACCAGAATCAATAATTCTAACTTTACGCATCATTTGTCTTACTACAACCTCAAAATGCTTGTCATTAATTTTCACACCTTGTAAACGATATACTTCCTGTACCTCATTCACTAAGTATTGTTGAACCGCAGATGGCCCTTTGATATTAAGAATATCGTTAGGTGTTATAGAACCATCAGATAATGGCATACCAGCTTTTACATAATCATTCTCTTGAACAAGAATTTGATTAGATAATTTTACTAAGTATTTCTTAACCTCACCTAATTTAGACTCAACAATGATTTCACGGTTACCACGCTTAATTTTTCCGAAAGATACTACACCATCAATCTCACTAACTACAGCAGGATTAGATGGGTTACGTGCCTCGAACAACTCTGTTACACGAGGAAGACCACCAGTAATATCACCAGCTTTAGCCGATTTACGAGGTATTTTTACTAAAATTTTACCAACTTTAATCTTTTCACCATCGTCAATCATTAAGTGAGCACCAACTGGTAAGTTGTATGAACGAATCGTTTCTCCTTTACCATCTTCAATATGAAGTGTTGGGATTAACTTTTTATTTCTAGATTCAGAAATTACTTTTTCTTGGAAACCTGTTTGTTCATCTATTTCAACCTGATAGGTTACACCTTGTTCGATGTTCTCATACCTCACTTTACCGGCGAATTCTGAAATGATTACACCGTTATATGGATCCCATTGACAAACCACATCGCCTTTCTTCAATTCTTGACCATTCTCTATGAAAATAGTAGAACCATAAGGAATATTATTTGTACTTAAAGTGATTCCTGTCTTCTTATCAACTAGTTTAATTTCAGATGTACGAGAAATTACGATATCTGCAATATTGCCTTCAGAATCTTCACCTTTTACAGTTTTAAGATCTTCTATTTCAGCAATACCATCAAACTTAACCGCTAATTTATTTTCTTCTGAAATGTTACCAGCAATACCTCCAACGTGGAATGTACGCAAGGTTAACTGTGTACCAGGTTCTCCAATTGACTGCGCTGCAACAACACCTACAGCCTCACCTCTTTGAACCATTTTACCTGTAGCAAGGTTACGTCCGTAACACTTAGCACAAATACCTTTAGTAGCTTCACAACTTAATGGAGAGCGTACTTCTAAAGATTCAATTGGGGAGTCTTCAATAGCCTTAGCAATCTTATCATCTATTAACTCACCTGATGCAACTAATAATTCATCAGTTTGAGGATTATAAGTATCATTCAATGCAACACGCCCAACGATTCTTTCTTCTAAAGTTTCTACAACTTCATCGTTTTTCTTTAATGGCTCAACTTCAACACCTCTTAATGTACCACAGTCTACACTGTTAATGATAACATCTTGAGAAACATCTACTAAACGACGTGTTAAGTAACCTGCATCAGCCGTTTTAAGCGCTGTATCTGCAAGTCCTTTACGTGCACCGTGGGTAGAAATAAAGTATTCTAAAATTGAAAGGCCTTCTTTAAAGTTAGATAAAATCGGGTTTTCAATAATCTCACCACCACCTGCATTAGATTTTTTAGGTTTCGCCATTAATCCACGCATACCTGTAAGCTGACGAATCTGTTCTTTAGATCCACGAGCTCCAGAATCAAGCATCATAAACACCGAGTTAAATCCTTGTTGGTCTTCACGAATACGCTTCATTGACAACTCTGTCAATTCAGCATTGGTGGACGTCCATATATCAATAACCTGATTGTACCGTTCGTTATTTGTGATAAGTCCCATGTTATAGTTTCCGGTAATACCGTCAACTAAACCATTAGCTTTATCAATCATTCCCTGCTTTTCTGGCGGAATAATAATATCACCTAAACTAAAAGATAATCCACCTTGGAATGCAAATTTGAAACCTAAAGTTCTAATCGCATCAAGGAATTCTGCTGTCTCAGGTACAGACGTTACTTTAAGAATACCATGAATAATATCTCTTAAAGACTTTTTAGTTAATACCTGATTGATATATCCTGCTGCTTGTGGTACATGTTGGTTAAATAATACACGACCTACAGTAGTTTCAACAATCATTCTATCTAACTTCCCGTCTTCATTTATATCAATAGTTCTTACTTTGATACCTGCATTTAGATCAACTCTTTTCTCGTTGAAAGCTATTTCTACTTCTTCAGGAGAGTAGAATGTTAAGCCTTCACCTTTAATTGGTAATTCAGGAGTTGATTTACGCTCCTTAGTCATATAATATAAACCAAGTACCATATCCTGAGAAGGAACAGTAACTGGTGAACCATTTGCTGGATTCAAAATATTATGAGATGCCAACATTAATAGTTGACACTCTAAGATTGCCTCTGGTCCTAACGGTAAATGCACCGCCATTTGGTCACCATCAAAATCCGCATTAAATGCAGTACACACTAATGGGTGTAACTGGATTGCTTTTCCTTCGATTAATTTCGGTTGGAAAGCTTGGATACCTAAACGGTGTAACGTTGGCGCACGGTTTAGCAATACTGGATGTCCTTTAAGAACGTTTTCCAAGATATCCCAAACTACTGGCTCTCTTTTGTCTATAATTTTCTTTGCAGATTTTACTGTTTTTACAATACCTCTTTCAATTAGTTTTCTAATAACGAAAGGCTTGTACAATTCAGCTGCCATATTTTTAGGCAATCCACATTCATATAATTTTAATTCTGGACCAACAACAATTACAGAACGTGCAGAATAATCAACCCGCTTACCAAGTAAGTTTTGACGGAAACGCCCTTGCTTACCTTTAAGTGAATCTGATAATGATTTTAATGGTCTGTTAGAATCTGTTTTTACAGCTGATGATTTACGTGTGTTATCAAACAATGAATCTACAGATTCTTGTAACATACGTTTCTCATTACGTAAAATCACCTCTGGTGCTTTTATCTCAACTAACCTTTTTAAACGATTGTTACGAATAATTACACGACGGTATAAATCATTCAAATCAGATGTAGCAAAACGACCACCATCTAACGGCACTAAAGGACGTAATTCTGGCGGAATAATTGGCACAACCTTCATAATCATCCACTCCGGACGATTTTCTCTATTGTTGTTAGATTCACGTAATGCTTCAACAACTTGTAAACGCTTTAAAGCCTCAGTTTTACGTTGTTTTGATGTTTCCGTATTAGCTTTATGACGTAATTCATAAGACAATGCTTCCAAATCGATACGTGCCAATAAATCAATTAAACACTCAGCTCCCATTTTAGCGATAAACTTGTTAGGGTCTGAATCTTCTAAATATTGATTTTCTTGAGGTAATTCTTCAACAATATTTAAGTATTCCTCTTCAGTAAGGAAATCCATTTTTTGTAATGGCTCTCCTTCTTCGTTTTTAGCATCACCAGGTTGGATTACTACGTAACGTTCGTAGTAAATAATCATATCTAATTTCTTAGACGGTAAACCTAATAAATACCCAATCTTGTTTGGTAACGAACGGAAGTACCAAATGTGAGCCACAGGAACAACTAAATTGATGTGCCCTACGCGATCACGACGTACTTTCTTTTCAGTTACTTCAACACCACAACGGTCACATACAATACCTTTGTAGCGAATTCTTTTATACTTTCCACAAGCACATTCATAATCCTTTACAGGACCAAAAATACGCTCACAAAACAAACCATCACGTTCTGGTTTGTGCGTTCGATAATTGATAGTTTCTGGTTTTAAAACTTCACCTCTAGACTCTGCTAAAATAGACTCTGGTGATGCTAAACCAATTGAGATTTTATTAAATCTCTTAACTGTATTTTTATCTTGTTTTCTTGCCATAATATATGGTTGAAATGAATTTAATTAATTAACTACTCCTCTAATCTGATGTCTAAACCTAAACCTTTCAATTCGTGCATTAATACGTTGAAAGATTCTGGTAAACCTGGATCTGGCATTGGTTCACCTTTTACTATACTTTCGTATGTTTTAGCTCTACCAATTACATCATCAGATTTTACAGTTAAGATCTCACGTAAGGTACTTGATGCACCATAAGCTTCAAGTGCCCAAACTTCCATCTCACCAAAACGCTGACCACCAAACTGTGCTTTACCACCAAGCGGTTGTTGCGTAATTAATGAGTACGGTCCGATAGAACGTGCGTGCATTTTATCGTCAACCATATGTCCTAATTTCAGCATGTAAATCACACCAACAGTAGCTGGTTGATCAAAACGATCTCCAGTTCCACCATCATATAAATACGTGTGTCCATATCTTGGAATACCTGCTTCATCAGTTAAGGCATTAATTTGGTCAATATTTGCACCATCAAAAATTGGTGTTGCATATTTTTGACCTAATTTTTGACCTGCCCATCCTAATACAGTTTCATAGATCTGTCCGATGTTCATACGAGACGGTACACCAAGTGGATTTAATACGATATCTACAGGAGTTCCATCTTCTAAGAATGGCATATCTTCTTGACGAACAATACGAGCCACAATACCTTTGTTACCGTGACGTCCTGCCATTTTATCACCTACTTTAAGCTTACGCTTCTTAGCGATGTAAACTTTAGCTAGTTTGATGATACCTGCTGGTAATTCATCACCTACAGAAATGGTAAACTTCTCGCGACGTAAAGCCCCTTGTAAATCATTTTCCTTAATCTTATAGTTATGAATTAACTCAGAAACCAATTGATTAGTATGATCATCAGTCGTCCATTTTCCTGATACTAAATGCGCATAATCATCAACAGCATTCAACATCTTCAAGGTGAATTTTTTACCTTTTGGTAATACTTCTTCACCTAAATCATTAAAGATCCCTTGTGCAGTTTTTCCATTTACAATAGCAAAAAGTTTCTCAACTAAAACTTCTTTTAATTCATCAAACTTTCTGTCGTATTGTGCTTCTAACACTAGAATATCATCCTTATCTTGTGCTCTCTTGCGCTTGTCTTTTACAGCTCTTGCGAATAACTTCTTGTCGATTACAACACCATTTAATGACGGTGAAGCTTTTAAAGAAGCATCTTTTACGTCTCCAGCTTTATCACCAAAGATAGCACGTAATAATTTCTCTTCTGGAGTAGGATCAGATTCACCTTTTGGCGTAATCTTACCAATTAAGATATCACCAGGCTTCACTTCAGCACCAACGCGAATCATACCATGCTCATCTAAGTCTTTGGTAGCCTCTTCAGAAACGTTAGGAATATCATTAGTTAACTCTTCGTTACCCAATTTTGTATCTCTTACTTCAAGAGAATATTCGTCAATATGAATAGATGTGAAAATATCTTCACGTACTACTTTTTCAGAAATTACAATTGCATCCTCAAAGTTATACCCTTTCCAAGGCATGAAGGCTACTTTCATATTTCTACCAAGTGCTAATTCACCTTTTTGAGTTGCATATCCTTCACATAAAACTTGTCCCTTAGTTACTTTATCACCTTTTACAACAATAGGTTTAAGGTTAATAGAAGTACCTTGGTTTGTTTTTCTGAATTTCACTAATGGATAAGATTTGATATCACTATCAAAACTTACTTTAGCTTCATCTTCAGTACGGTCGTATCTAATTTTAATTTCGTTTGCATCAACGTAAAGCACTTCTCCATTGCCTTCAGCATTAATTAATACTCTAGAATCTGACGCTACTTGACGCTCCAAACCTGTACCAACAATAGGAGAATCTACTCTCAATAAAGGCACTGCTTGACGCATCATGTTTGATCCCATCAATGCACGGTTTGCATCATCATGTTCCAAGAAAGGAATTAATGATGCTGAAATCGATGAAATTTGGTTTGGTGCAACATCAGTGTAATGCAAATCGTTAGGATCGATTACTGGGAAGTCACCTTCCATACGAGCAATTACCTTATCATGTAAAATTTTACCCTTATCATCCACTTCGATAGTTGCTTGTGCAATTAGTTTTTCCTCTTCTTCCTCTGCACTTAGATACGTAGGTGCGTTTTTGATATCTACAACACCATCTTCAACTTTTCTGTATGGTGTTTCAATGAATCCCATAGAATTCACTTTCGCATATACTGAAAGTGAAGAAATCAAACCAATATTTGGTCCTTCTGGCGTTTCAATAGGACATAATCGCCCGTAATGCGTATAGTGAACGTCACGTACCTCGAAGCCTGCTCTTTCTCTTGAAAGACCTCCAGGTCCTAAAGCCGATAAACGACGCTTATGCGTAATCTCCGCTAATGGATTGGTTTGATCCATAAACTGAGACAACTGGTTTGTTCCAAAGAATGAGTTAATTACAGAAGATAATGTCTTCGCGTTAATTAAATCTATAGGCGTAAACACCTCGTTATCACGAACGTTCATACGCTCACGAATTGTACGAGCCATACGTGCTAAACCAACACCAAACTGAGAGGATAATTGCTCACCTACTGTACGTACACGACGGTTTGATAAGTGATCAATATCATCAATCTCTGCTTTAGAATTGATTAACTCAATTAAATATTTTATGATAGTAATGATATCTTCCTTGGTCAACACTTGCTTGTCCATTCCAATATCAAGACCTAATTTCTTGTTCATTCTGTAACGACCTACCTCACCTAAAGAGTAACGTTGGTCTGAAAAGAATAACTTGTCTATAATACCACGCGCAGTTTCCTCATCTGGTGGTTCTGCGTTACGTAGTTGTCTATAGATGTGCTCAACAGCCTCTTTTTCAGAGTTTGTTGGATCTTTTTGAAGTGTATTGTGAATAATAGCATAATCTCCTTGCTCATTGCTTTCTTTGTGCAACAAGATGGTTTTTACACCTGCTTCAAGAATTTCTTCAATATTTTCTTTATCAAGAATAGTATCACGATCAAGTACAATCTCGTTACGCTCGATGGATACTACTTCACCTGTATCTTCATCAACAAAATCCTCATGCCAAGTGTTTAATACACGTGCCGCTAGCTTTCGTCCTAAGTATTTCTTTAAACCTGTTTTAGAAACTTTAGCTTCTTCAGCTAAGTCAAAAATCTCTAAAATATCTTTATCGCGCTCGAAACCAATCGCACGGAATAAAGTTGTAACAGGTAATTTTTTCTTTCTATCAATATAGGCATACATTACCTGATTGATATCAGTAGCAAATTCTATCCAAGACCCTTTGAAAGGAATTACCCTTGCTGAATATAATTTTGTACCATTTGCATGGAAAGACTGACCGAAGAACACCCCTGGTGAACGGTGCAACTGAGACACCACAACACGTTCTGCACCATTGATAACAAAAGTACCACTTGGCGTCATGTAAGGTATAGTTCCTAAATAAACATCTTGAACGATGGTTTCGAAATCTTCATGTTCAGGATCTGTACAGTATAACTTTAGCCTTGCTTTTAGCGGAACGCTATACGTTAATCCTCTTTCAATACACTCTTCAATAGCATATCTTGGCGGATCAACAAAGTAATCTAAAAATTCTAATACGAATTGATTACGAGAATCTGTAATTGGAAAGTTTTCCATGAAGGTATTGTATAACCCTTCATCACCTCTTTCTTCAGATTTTGTTTCTAATTGGAAAAAATCCTGGAAGGATTTAATCTGAATATCCAAGAAATCTGGATATTCCGTTCTATTTACAATAGAGGAGAAATTTAATCTTTCAGCTTGTGTTGACAACATCAATGGACGGAATTTTGATTAAAAAATATTTTGATAGTGCTTTTAAACACTAGAGAAACAGCCAAATTTTAAACCTAATAAACAGACTGTTTTTTCAATTTATTTGCGTATATGGTTATATACGCAAAATGGTCTAGGCGATATCCCGCCTTCGCGGGATAAACCTAAACCTTTGTATTGTTGAGTAATTAAGCTTACTTAAGCTCAACCTCTGCTCCTGCCTCTTCTAATTGAGCTTTAAGAGCTTCAGCTTCGTCTTTAGCAACACCTTCTTTAATTGCTGAAGGAGCCTCGTCTACAAGACCTTTAGCTTCTTTTAATCCTAAACCAGTTAATTCCTTAACTAATTTTACAACAGCTAGTTTAGAACCACCAGCGGCTTTAAGGATTACATCAAATTCTGATTTTTCTTCAGCGGCTTCTCCACCACCTGCAGCACCTCCACCAGCAGCTACAGCTACAGCTGCAGCAGCAGGCTCGATACCATACTCATCTTTTAATATAGTAGCTAACTCATTAACTTCTTTTACTGTTAAGTTAACTAATTGTTCTGCGAAATCTTTTAAATCTGCCATTTTTCTATCGTTTTAAAAATGTTTTAATAATAATATAATTGTAAAAAGTGCGTACTTGTTTGTTTATCCTTCTTTTTCGGATAAAGTTTTAATGATACCTGCCAATGTTCCACCACCTGATTTAAGTGCTGAAATAACATTCTTAGCAGGCGATTGTAATAATGTAACAATCTCACCTATCAACTCTTCTCTAGACTTGATATCTACCAACATATCTAACTGGTCATCACCAATGTAAATTGCCTCCTCAATAAAAGCTCCTTTTAGTAAAGGTTTCTCTGATTTTTTTCTAAAAGCTTTAATTACTTTAGCTGGCGCATTACCAGTTTCAGAATACATTACTGAAGTGTTACCTTTTAAAACCGTTGGAAGTTCTCCAAATTCTTTATCTGAAGCCTCCATTGCTTTTTCAAGTAATGTATTCTTAACCACTGCCATACTAACGTTTGCCTTAAAACAAGCACGACGTAAGTCTGAAGTAGAACCTGCATTTAATCCTGAAATATCTGCTAAGTATATATTAGCGTTATCGGTTAATTGTGCAGTTAAGTCTTGAATTACTTGCGATTTTTCTTCTCTTGTCATAATAAAAGTTATTTAACTAATTAACCAATTTTAGGATCTATTGCAACACTAGGACTCATGGTTGAAGACATGAAAATGCTCTTCACATAAGTACCCTTTGCAGTAGTTGGTTTTAATTTTAGTAATGTTTGTAATAATTCATTTGCGTTACCCGCAATTTTATCAGCACTAAATGATGCTTTACCAATAGCTGCGTGTACAATACCAGTTTTATCAACTTTAAAGTCAATTTTACCAGCTTTAACTTCGCTAACCGCTTTTGCAACATCCATAGTCACTGTACCAGTTTTTGGGTTAGGCATTAAACCACGAGGACCTAATACACGTCCTAAAGGACCCAATTTACCCATTACACTTGGCATAGTAATAATAACATCAACGTCTGTCCAGCCACCTTTAATTTTATCAAGGTATTCATCTAAACCTACGTAATCAGCTCCTGCTTCTTTAGCCTCGGCTTCTTTATCTGGTGTTACTAATGCTAATACTTTCATGTCTTTACCAGTACCATGAGGAAGAGATACAACACCTCTTACCATTTGATTTGCTTTTCTAGGATCTACTCCTAAACGCACTGCTAAATCAACAGATGCATCAAATTTAGTATTGGTAATTTCTTTGATTAATGCAGACGCTTCATCAACAGAATACAGTTTTCCCTTTTCTATTTTCGCTAAAGCCTCTTTTTGCTTTTTTGTTAATCTTGCCATTTTCTAATGTCTTTAATAGATTAAGAAGGGAATTTCCCTGTTACAGTGATTCCCATTGATCTTGCAGTTCCAGCAACCATTTTCATAGCAGACTCAACAGTAAATGCATTCAAATCCTGCATTTTGTCTTCCGCAATGGTTTTAACTTGGTCCCAAGACACTTTAGCTACTTTTTTTCGGTTTGGTTCGCCTGAACCCTTTTTCACCTTGGCCGCTTCTAATAATTGTACTGCAGCTGGTGGCGTCTTGATTACGAAATCGAAAGACTTGTCCTTGTAAACACTAATAACAACAGGTAATACTTTACCTGCTTTATCTTGAGTTCTAGCATTAAATTGCTTACAGAACTCCATAATGTTTACTCCAGCAGCACCTAGAGCGGGTCCAACCGGTGGCGATGGATTCGCAGCACCTCCCCTAACTTGTAGCTTAACTACTTTACCTAACTCTTTTGCCATGTTTTAAAATTTAAATTTGATAAGATTAGTTTGGAAGCTCTAAACTTATCTGGATATGTAACAATTATTAAATTTTCTCTACTTGCATATAACTTAATTCCAATGGTGTTTTTCTTCCGAAAATCTTGACCATCACTTCAAGCTTGCGCTTTTCTTCATTTATGTTTTCGATAGTACCATCAAATCCGTTGAATGGACCATCAATTACTTTAACAGTTTCTCCTTTAGTAAATGGAATTGCCACATGAACATTATCGTCAACGGCCAATTCATCCACCTTACCTAGCATTCTGTTCACTTCAGATTGTCTCAATGGCACAGGGTCTCCACCTTTTGTTTCTCCCAAGAAACCAATTACATTAGTTATTCCTTTAATGATGTGAGGCACCTCTCCAGTTAAATTCGCTTGAATCATAATATATCCTGGGAAAAATACTTTTTCCTTTTGGATTTTTTTTCCATTACGAATTTGTATTACCTTTTCGGTAGGTACTAAAACTTGATCAACATAATCTTGCAAACCTAATCGAGCAATTTCATTCTCGATATATGTTTTGATTTTGTTTTCCTGACCACTTACAGCTCTAACAACGTACCACTTTTTTTCACTTACTTCAGACATAAAAAACCCTTTTATTTAATTAAATCAAAGTAAGCCGTTATCACCTTGCTGAAAACTGTATCTACTCCCCAAATTGCTAAGGAGAATATAATTGAAAACACAGCTACTAAAACTGTTAAACTTTGCGCCTCTGCCCATGAAGGCCATGTCACATTATTTTTAAGTTCACCGAACGATTCTTTTACGTATGTTACAATTCCAGCCATTTAATTTCTTTTTTCTAGGAATTACATCCTATTTTAACTATTGAGTATATCTACCCGATTTTATTAGCACGGGTTGAGAGACTCGAACTCCCGACACCTGGTTTTGGAGACCAGTGCTCTACCAACTGAGCTAAACCCGTAAATATAAGTCAAAAGGCATCACGCCGCTGGCGTGATACCTTGAGTTCTTATTTTATATTAAACTAGTGTTTAGTCTAAAATCTCAGTTACCTGACCTGCACCAACTGTTCTACCTCCTTCACGGATAGCGAAACGTAAACCTACGTTCATAGCAATTGGTTGAATTAACTCAACAGTAATAGTTAAGTTATCTCCAGGCATTACCATTTCAACTCCATCAGGAAGCGCAATGTTTCCAGTAACGTCAGTTGTACGAACGTAGAACTGAGGACGGTAGTTATTATGGAATGGAGTGTGACGTCCACCTTCTTCTTTTTTAAGGATATAAACCTCTGCTTTGAATTTAGCATGCGGTGTTACAGAACCTGGTTTAGTGATAACCATACCTCTTGAGATTTGAGTTTTCTCAATACCTCTTAATAAAATACCAGCGTTATCTCCAGCTTCTCCTCTATCTAATATTTGACGGAACATCTCAATACCAGTGATAGTAGAAGTTAATTTTTCAGCTCCCATACCAATGATTTCTACAGGATCTCCTGTATTAGCTACACCAGTCTCAATTCTACCAGTAGCAACAGTACCACGACCTGTAATAGAGAACACATCTTCAATAGGCATTAAGAAAGGCTTATCCATATCACGAACTGGCTCTTCAATCCAAGTATCACATGCTTCCATCAATTCCATTACAGTATCTACCCATTTTTGCTCACCGTTAAGTGCACCTAAAGCAGAACCTGACACAACTGGCCCGTTATCTCCATCATACTCATAGAAGTTTAATAAATCTCTTACCTCCATATCAACAAGCTCTAAAAGCTCTTCATCATCCACCATATCAACTTTGTTTAAGAAAACAACGATACGAGGAATACCTACCTGACGACCTAAAAGGATGTGCTCACGTGTTTGTGGCATCGGACCATCAGTTGCAGCAACAACTAATATAGCTCCATCCATTTGAGCAGCACCAGTTACCATGTTCTTTACATAATCCGCGTGACCTGGACAGTCAACGTGGGCATAGTGACGATTTGCTGTTTGATATTCTACGTGTGAAGTATTAATTGTGATACCTCTTTCTTTCTCTTCTGGAGCGTTATCAATTTGATCGAATGATCTTGCCTCTGAAAAACCTGCATCAGCTAATACTTTAGTAATAGCAGCAGTTAAAGTTGTTTTACCGTGATCTACGTGTCCAATAGTACCAATGTTTAAGTGTGGTTTTGAACGATCGAAAGTTGCCTTTGCCATGTTTTAAATAATTTAAATCTTAGTTATATAATAATATTAGTGTACTCTATTTAATTTTTGAGCCAACGACGGGATTTGAACCCGTGGCCTCTTCCTTACCAAGGAAACGCTCTACCCCTGAGCTACGTCGGCAATTCATTTACGATTGCCGATTTCTGATTCACGATTTGCACTCGTACATCGTAACTCGTAAATGGTTTTTCGAGCGGGAGACCGGGTTCGAACCGGCGACATTCAGCTTGGAAGGCTGACGCTCTACCAACTGAGCTACTCCCGCGTTTTGCAAACTTTAGTTTGCTTGGTTTTATTTTAGGATTATCTCGCTATGCTCGATGATCCTGTTCGGGGTACCCCGAACATAAAATTTTATAAAAAAGCCTTACAAAAGCGAACTTTTGACGACTTTATGATAAAATTTTAAGTGGGAAGAGCAGGATTCGAACCTGCGAAGGTGAAAACCAACAGATTTACAGTCTGTCCTCGTTGGCCGCTTGAGTATCTTCCCAATTAATTTTCAATATTTTAAAGAACTAAATTCTTTGCTTTTTTTTGAGCCGATAGAGGGACTCGAACCCACGACCTGCTGATTACAAATCAGCTGCTCTAGCCAGCTGAGCTATATCGGCGTTTTTTACATTTTTCCACATAAAAAAAGCCCGCTATTTCTAACGGACTGCAAATGTATAGATATTTTTAATTATTCAAAACATTTTTTCAAAAAATTTATTAGGAATGTGCTCTTAATTTCTCCTTGCGCTTTTTTAACTGCCTTTCTAAGGATGCAACTGCACTATCTGCACCTTCTTCAAAGCTTTTACATTGTTTTTTCACAATAAAACTATCTCCAGGAACACTTACCCTAGCTTCAAAAATCTTATTTTCTTTATCACTCGTGTTTTCAACCTTTAAATATACATCAGATTTTATAACCTTATCATAATACATATCTAATTTATCCATACGTCTTTGAATAAAATCAATAAGTTTTCTATCTGCATTAAAATTAATGGATTGTGTGTTTACTTTCATATGGTTTAAGATTTTAAAATAGAAATAATGAATTTGCTACTTACATTAATAAGATACAATGAAAAGCATTTATCATAACTTAACTATTTTCGGTTAGACAAAAATTTAAAAGCATCATTTTTTACTTCTGGGATGTGCTTTTAAATGTACTTTTTTAAGTTCGGCTATACTATTATGTGTATAAACCTGTGTAGCTGCCAAACTTGTATGACCAAGAAGCTCTTTAACAGCATTTAAATCTGCTCCTTGATTTAGCAAATGTGTCGCAAAGGAATGTCTTAATATATGCGGACTCTTTTTTACCTTCGAAGAAGCCTGACTAAAATAATCATTTATAATTCTGTAAACAAGTGTTTCATATATTTTAACGCCTTTTTTCGTTATAATGAGATGACCTGTGTCTTTGATTACTGCTAAACCAGCACGCTCTTTCAAATAACGCTTTAGAGTGCTCCTTACTGAATTTAACAACGGCACAATGCGTTCCTTATTTCTTTTTCCGAGAACTTTAATAGTCTTATTGTTAATATCAATGCTTGACAGTTTTAGCTCTACGAGTTCAATGCGGCGGATACCTGTTGAATAAAATAATTCTATAATAAGTTTATCACGCAGACCTTCAAAAGAATTATCAAAATTAAAATCACCCAAAACCGTTTTAATTTCTTGTTCTGAAAATGGTATTTGAACTTTTTTACTGGTTTTTAATGCCTTGTGTTTGGCTAATGGGTTTTGTTTAATGTCTCCTACTTTTAATAGGAATTTATAATAGGTATTTAAAGATGATATTTTACGGTTAATACTTCTGTTGGTTATACCTGCTTCTACTAAACTAACAATCCAACTTCGTATTTGAGAATAGTTAACCTTTTTTATTGCTTTCGAATGATATTCTGTTGCTATAAAATTTTGAAACGCGTCTAAATCAGACTGGTATGCCTTTACCGTAAGCTTAGAATAGTTTTTCTCTAAAAGCAAATAATCTGTAAAAGCACTGAAAGTCATTTTTTATTAAAAGTTTTAAGTGGAATATACAATTTATTTGTTTTATCGGTGATTAAAGTAAGGCAAAAAAAAATCCCGCATATAGCGGGATTATAGTTTATTTATTGGAGCAGCTTAAACGTCTTCAGCGTCTCTAAGTTTTTGAATGTACTGCGCTTTTTGAATTTGCGCTCTGCGCGCCACAGAAGGCTTTGTATATTGCTTTCTTGTTTGTAAAGCGCGCTTTCTTCCAGTTCTATCGAACTTTCTTTTGTAACGCTTTAAAGCTCTATCTATATTTTCTCCTTCTTTTATTGGAACTATCAACATAGGTCTTAACCTCCTCTCTTTTAAAATTTTTCGGATGCAAATATAAAAAGTAATTTAGATTTTACAATTAACAACTTTTATTTTTTTTGGAAAAGTAAAAACTATTTGGTAGCTGGTCGATATTCCTTTTTATCAATTATGATTTTAGCGATAATTTCTCGAAGAATTTCTGAAGTTCCACCGCCAATTGGCCCCAATCTGCTATCTCTAAATAATCTTGCCATCGGATATTCTTCCATATAGCCATAACCACCTAAAAATTGCAAGCACTGATAAATGACCTCGTCAGCCATTTTAGTAGATCTCAATTTAGAAATCGTCGCCTCTTTTACGACGTACTCACCTTTATCTAATGCATTTGCTACAGAGTAGTTGTACATTTTGTTAATTTCCATATCCGCATACAAATCGGCTATCTTGTGCCTTAAGGCTTGAAACTTATCTATAGTTTTACCAAATGCAGTACGCTCGCTCATATATTGCATGGCATACTCTAAAGCATATTCTGCCCGTGCATGTGCATTAATACCCATAATTAAACGCTCCAAAGCAAAATGTTGCATAATGTAAGCGAACCCTTTGTTTTCCTCGCCCATTAAATTACTGGCAGGAATAGTGACTTCATCAAACGCAATTTCACCTGTATCTGAAGCATTCCAACCTAATTTATCAAGCTTTGTTGCAGATAAACCTATAGTATCTCTATCTACAAGAAACAGACTAATTCCTTTATTTCCTAATTCTGGTGTTGTTTTGGCAGCTACTATTAAATAGTCACTGTATACACCATTAGTAATAAATGTTTTAGACCCGTTTATAACATATGTATCGCCTTTTTTTACAGCTGCGGTGCGCATTCCAGCAACGTCACTCCCTCCAAAAGGTTCTGTAATACACAAACAGCCAATTTTTTCTCCTGTTACACTTGGCGCAAGATACTTTTGCTTTATAGCTTCGTCACCCTCGGCATTTAAATGCGTCATAGCCAAGTATACATGCGCCCAAACGGCTGCAGCAAATCCACCAGAATTAATTTTTTGAAGTTCTTCCAGTAAAATTACAGTGTAGAATAAATCTAAATCTAATCCGCCGTAAGCTTCTGGATAATTAATACCGAAGAACCCCATTTCACCGAACTTTAACCAAACAGCTTTATCTATTTCTCCAGATTTTTCCCAATCATCAATGTGAGGCACTACCTCTTTTCTAAGAAAATCTTGTAAACTTTTTCTAAAGAGATGATGCTCTTCAGTAAAATACATACTCGTCATACATGCAATTTTTTGATAAACATTAAAACTCTGCTTGGTTTGTTAGGATAGGAAATTTTAATGCACTCATTTATTGAATTTGCAAAGATAATTTAATTATCTCTAATTTGTTTGTGGGAAAGTCTTTTACTTTTGATAATTCATCTAAAGCTTTAAACCTCTCGTTTAGGTTGCGGTATTCTATTATATTATAGGCAATTTCGTAATCTATATGTTGAATACTGACTAAATCGTCTGCCGAAGCCGTATTCAAGTTAATCTTTGAAATTTTTCTTGGTGTTTTTACCGTGAATTGTTCTGTTATTTTTGAAATGACTTCTGGTGATAACCCATAAACTTCTTCTAATTGCACATCGGCAATAAAACCACCGTTAAATTTATCTCTATAGATTGTAATACGCTCTGACAGTGTCTTTCCAACACCATTAACGCGCTGTAGCTCTATTGCTGTAGCTTTGTTTAAATCCTTTTTTTGAGCAAAGGTTTTAGCCCTATTATTATATGAATCTGTATTTACTTTTTGCTGTTCAGGGTTTGATACCCATTCCGGAAATTTAAAATATGGTGATATTTCAGCCAATAAACTATCTGAAACTTTCGTGACTTCTTGAAATTGTTTTATAGAATTTATCCATTTATTTTGTTTGCGAAAAGCTAATAAACGGTCAATTTCCTCATTGCTCATTCCTAATGCTGAACCTTTATAATCGGTAATATAATTTGGATTGAAAGGATATATTTTAGGTTTATTGTCTTCGATTTTGGCTCGCCTTAGAGAATCAATTTCAGCTTTATATATTTTTAGTTCAGTCTCATCAGCAACAACATCACCAGAAGAAAAGTCCACAAAAAAGTATATGCACTGCAGCACAACGATAATTAATAATAATAAAAAAATCCCATTTCGTTGTTCTTTAGTGAATACAAAATGGGATTTAAAATTGTTCATTTTTTATTTAATCTTGAAGAGCCTCTCTCTTAAGCTTTATAGCATCGGTATAACGTTTTAACTGCTTTCTAACTACTGGTGTTAACAAGTACAGACCTACCATATTAGGAAATACCATTGCAAAAATCATGGCATCGGAAAAATCCCAAATAGATTTCATACTTGCGGCTGCCCCAACAACTACGAACGTTAAAAACAATACTTTATAAACAAGGTCTGCTCTTTTTCCTCTACCAAAAAGGAACTTCCAAGATTGCAATCCGTAATAGCTCCATGATATCATAGTAGAAATGGCAAATAAAAATACTGCAATTGTAAGAAACACATCAGAGAAAGGTATATATTCTGCGAAAGCCTTGGCTGTAATTCCTGCACCTTCATAAGCAACTCCATCAATTAATACAGCGCCTAAGCCATCACCGCCATATTGAAAATAACCTCCAAAATTAAATATGATAATCACTAAAGCCGTCATGGTACATATTACTACTGTGTCTATAAATGGCTCTAGTAGCGCTACCAATCCTTCAGAAGCAGAGTATTTTGTTTTCACCGCTGAGTGGGCAATAGAAGCTGAACCTGCACCAGCCTCGTTAGAAAAAGCAGCTCTTTTAAATCCTACCAATAACACACCGATGAACCCTCCTACGCCAATAGCTTTCGGATTGAAAGCTTCACTAACAATTAATCCAATAGCATCATCGATTAAACTGAAATTTCCAAAAATAATATAAAGACAACATAAAATATACATAAGTGCCATAAACGGTACAATCTTTTCCGTAACCGATGCGATTCTCTTAATACCCCCGATAATAATAATACCTACAATTAAGGCTATTACTAATCCAATTACAGTTCCTGCCATAGTACTTTCTAGCCCTAAAAGCTCCTTAACTACAATAGTTGCTTGGTTGGACTGTGCAGCATTTCCACCTCCAAAAGAACCACCAACGCAAAAAATAGCGAATAAAATTGCTGCAATTTTACCCAAAGTCTTTAGCCCTTTTTCCTTGAGCCCCTTGGTAAGGTAATACATAGGACCACCATAAACTGTACCGTCGGCTCCTACATCCCTGTAATGAACACCTAAGGTACATTCTACGAACTTAGTGGACATACCTAAAAGCCCACAAACAACCATCCAAAAAGTAGCACCTGGCCCTCCAAGAGCGATAGCTAAGGCAACTCCAGCAATATTTCCGTTGCCAACCGTTCCAGATACCGCAGTGGCCAATGCCTGAAAGTGAGAAACCTCGCCATCAGAACTTTCATCTCTTATAGTGTCCTTTATATCCCCATCTATTTCTAGATCGCTATGAATACTTTCTATATTCTCTATGTGTTCTTCAATATCATCTACTGTGTTAAGATCTACACCCTGTGCTATACCTTCTTCTCCATAAAGCACTTTTGCTCCATGCTTTTCAATATCTTCATATTTGCCTCTAACTACATTAATGGCTGTCCAGAAATGTCTAATATTCGGAAATTTAAAATATAGCGTAAAAAAAGCCGCACTGAATACCAATAATATTAAAACAAATGGTACACCGCCTATAGTAAAAAAGATAATATTCGAGAAAAAATCAGAAACAGGTTTAAACGCTTCATCTATTTGTTGATCTATGCCCTTGTTGCCCGATTCTTGAGCAAACATAAAAAATGGCACAATCGTAGTGAATATTGAAAGAAGGTACTTCTTCATAAGTGCTTTAATTAATTAGTTTTATTGAAAAATAAATATAAGAAGTCAGCAAGATGCTAAAAAAAAATCGTTTTTTAAAACATATTACGCTAAATGTAGTTATTCTTCGAACTCAATATCGTATTCAGAATTAAGTTCTTCTATTTGCTCTGGTCGCCCTAATACAATTATCTTTGAATTTGGCGCAAGGTGTAATTCTGCTTCCGGGTTTACTGTATATTCTCCGTTTTCATCTTTATACCCTATAACGGTACATCCTGTTTTCTTCCTTAAATCTAAATCTTTTATGGTTCTAGCTTTCTTTATGTTGCCATTAAACAGTTTTTCTACGGCTACTTCTTCAATATTGATATTAGAGTCCCCTACAATAGAAAGATTATCAATAAATTCCATTAAACCAGGAACAACTACTAAGGATGCCATATGGTCTCCTCCAATCATATCTGGCAAAATCACATTATTGGCACCGGCAAATTTTAACTTTTCGTACGACGACTCTTGAGACGCTCTGCTAATAATATTTATTTTACTGTTTAATTGCCTAGTTGAAAGTACTACAAACAAATTATCGGCATCGCTAGGAAGAGCCGATATAAAACTAGAAGCTCTATCTACCCCTGCTAAAAGCAACGTTTCATCTTCATTAGCATTACCGATAACGTAAGGCACGCCGTCATGTTTTAAACGTTCTTCAACTTCTTTATTTCTCTCAATCACTACAAACGATTTATTGTGCGCTTGCAGCTTTCTAGCAGCTTGTTTGCCATTTCTCCCGTAACCGCAAATAACTACATGATTATTAAAACCATCTATTTTCTTTTGCATTTTTTTGTGTTTTAATTCTTCAATATCATTTTTACTTAAAATATATTCTGTTATTATTGATAATGCATAACCTACGATAATTACACTTGCCAAAATCAAGAATATAGTGAATATTTTAGATTGGTCGTCTAAAGGTACTACTTCGCTAAAACCAACCGTTGTCATGGTAATAACCGTCATATACAGAGCATCAACCCAAGAATAATCTGAGATAAAACGGTAGCCAAAAACACCAACCAGCATAATAAATACCAAGAGCATCAATGCTGTGTAAATTCTAGATCTAAAAAGGCGTACAATAGGATTCATAGGCTATAAATCGAAAACTGAGGAACGTTTGGTATAAACTAAATCTTTAATGCGCATCCAAAATGCCAAAAACATATATAATGCAAAACCAAAACCAATGGTTACAAAAGTTATGTACATAAACGATGTGCGTACTACCTTGGCACGAATACCAAACCTATCTGCGATGCGCTGGCAAACATGATAACCACGCTTTTGCAAAAACAATAAAATTCGATAAAACATATTCATAGGCGCAAGTTAGTCTATAGTTTATTCTTTTAAAAGTTTAGCTCACTAAAAGTTTGTTTCCAATGGCGCATTTTAGGCATTTATTTTTATCGCAATACTCATTTTTTAGCTGAATTAACGCTTGCGATTGCAACGCATGCTTCGATATGTTTTTTAATGAATTGAACCTATCTGAAATACTATTCTTTTCTGAGGGTAATGTTTTCACCAATTTTAAAATTTGACCTTCTACTTGTTTTCCTTGAAGCTTAGCATAACTGAATTTCACAGGGATAATCGTATTAATAATCAATAAATACTTTTGGAATAACTTTTTTAGTTGCTTTTGATACCTTAGAAAAAGTATAATATGTTTTTCCAGAATTCTGAATTTTCAACCGAAGATTGTAAATACATATCTTCTATTGACGATCCATCAATTGCTTTTGAAAACAAATTTTGATTGCTGTAATATACATTCGCCAATTGAGATATTCTGATAGTTGGCAAATTATAGGGGTGTAGCTTAAAAAATGAAGGCACTCTAACCGAAGTATTATCAAGATTAAATTTCTGATTTAAAAATTTATATTCCTTTTGAAGTTTATCAATCTTTTTGCTGAACCTCTTTATGTTTCCACATACAATGTAAAAAATCGTCTTGCATTGCACTAAACTCATAAAAATATAACGAATTTAAATGTGTCTTTTTTTGTATTTTAAACAAACTATTTAATAAAAGAAGGGTCTAAGTTATAAAGCCTTCATATTATGGATTACGACATTGAACTTATAAGAAATCTCAAGAATCCAAAGTCAAAAAATAAAGCTTTTAAGGATTTACTTGATTTGTATCAGGAGCGCTTATACTGGCACATTCGTAAAATAGTTGTTACTCACGACAATGCCAACGACGTACTACAAAACACCTTTATTAGAATTTTTAATGGCATACATGATTTTAAAGAAAAAAGTAGCTTACATACTTGGATGTATAGAATAGCTTATAACGAATCATTACGTTTTTTAGAAAAAATTAAAATTAAAAACGCAATATCTATAGAACAAGACAACAACACATATATTAAAAACTTAGCCCAAGACAGTTTTTTTAATGGTAATGACGTACAATTAAAGCTGAATGAAGCTATTTCTAATCTCACGGAAAAACAAAAACGTGTTTTTCAAATGAAATATTTTGACGATCTAAGTTTTCGAGACATATCAGAAATTTTAAATATAAGCGAAAACACATTAAAATCATCGTATTACAGCGCCGTAAAAACTATTGAAGATAAAATAGTGGCGCAGTGCTAAACAAACTATTAAAAAAATTTAAGGTCTAAAAAATTAAGATTTAAAATACCATGAAAGATTCAGATCAACATAAAAAAGACATTTCAAAACTTCATAAAGAAAAACTTGGAATGGATATTCCTGATAATTTTTTTGCAAAATCTAAGAAAAACATTCTTAATAAAATAATACAAGAAGAACAGCCTAGACAAACCATTTTTTGGTTAAGACCTATAATTGCTTATCCTATTGCTGCTAGTATTGTTCTAGCTATTACACTAACATTATGGATGCAAAATAAGGATACCGTTAATACAGAACAAATTACAAATACCAAAACTATTAAAACTATAAACCCTGATATTCTTAATGGTGATTTTTTAACATCATCGTTACTAATTTCAGACTCAGAAATGAACACTTATTTAAACAGCTACCTTGTTACTAATGTTATAATTGAAGCCGAATTATCTCAACAACAATTAGAGAACATTTTTATCAATTCTGTTTTTATAGAAGATTCTTTAATAAATAACTACCTAGATAAAAGTTTAATTGAAAATATCGTACTATAATTTCAAACTATTTTAAAATTTTAGGTTCTAAGTAGTATAACTGATTTAATAATATAAATTCATAAGTCATGAAAACAATATCGTTAAAAACTGTAATTGCATTATTTAGCTTAATAATGCTTTTAACAACAGGAAGCACACTTTTTGCTCAGGAAGATGATTATACTCCCATTATGAATAAATTAACGCTTCAACAAAAAGAAATGCTACAAACGCAACGCCAATTAATGTTAAAAAACCGAGAACAACTCAAAGCTTCTTTAACAGCTGAACAATTGGCCATCTTGCAAGACAAAACTCAAACTAAAGAACAAATGAGATTACGTTTGAGAAAGTCCTTCAACGATGCCCAAAAAGACATGGTTAAAACCCAAGAACGTCAATTACGTCAAGTAAGAGAACAATTTAGAGAGTCTTGTACCCAAGAGCAAAGACAAATGTTGCAAGAACACATGCAACAAACAAGACAACAATCTGGCCAAGGCGAAATGAGAAACGGCGAAGGTTTTGGAGGAAATGGTAATAAAACTAGAAATAGCGATGGCACTCGTACTGGAAATGGCGGCAGAAACGGAAACGGAAATGGAGCAGGAAACGGTAGTGGAAGTGGAAAGGGGGGTAGTTAAAATCTTGTAAAGATGAACACTCAGCCCATTTTTAAAAAACAAATGTTAGCATTTTGGTTGCTGCTGTTTACAGCAGTAACCTTTGCTGATTTAAATGCACAAGAACCAAAAGAAGACGAAATAGATATGCTTCTTGACGAATTGTTTTTTAACGATGAACAATTTATGAATGATATTTTAGATTCGTTCAATACCAATAATTTTATTTACACAAACGTATCTTTTAACAGCAATACTTTTTTTACAGGTCGTGATTCTGGAATCAATCAATTTAATATAGTACCTCAAATATCCTATTACGGTGCTTCAGGGTTTAATATTAGCGTTTCAGGTATTTATTATGAAAATTTTAGCCCAAATTGGGATTTTACTAATGTTTCGATAGGGTATTATAATACCATCGGCAAAAAGAAGTCTTTAAACTATAATGTTGCCTACACCCGGTTTTTTTACGCCAACGGTTGGGATGTTTTTACGAACTCAGTCAGTTTAAATTTAGGTTTACGAAATAATAAACGAACCTTGGGCACAAGACTAACGACATCGTACTTATTTGGAACCGATCAATCGTTTCAAATTGTATCCCGTAGCTATGCGAATCTAATCTTAGTAACAAAAAAGAACTATTCATTTAAATTTAGACCACAACTTAGTTTCGTAGTAGCACAACAAACCATTGCCTTAGAACAATTAAACACCCAGGGTGAAGTAACCACTATTGATTATATTTATAACGATATCTTCGATTTATTAAACACGCAAGTCAGCATTCCGATAAGTTTAGTCACCAAATCATGGGATTTTGAATTGGGCTATAATATTAATTTCCCTTCTCGTGTAGAAACTGAACCCAAGCTAAAAACAACAGGTTTTTTTAATTTATCAATTGGCTATTTAATTGATTTCATATAACGTAAAATCATAAATAATCAAAACCATTACCTTCATGACATCTAAAAATCTATGAAGGCGATACATAAAACATTATCTTTTCTAGTAAAATTATTTTTTTTGAAGTAAAATTTTCTAATCTAAATTTTTAATGCGCATCCAAAATGCCAAAACCATATATAATGCAAAACCAATGGTTACAAAAGTTATGTGAATACTACCTTGGCACGAATACCAAATCTATCTGTAATCCGCCAGCAAACGTGATAACCACGCTTTTGCAAAAACAATAAAATTCGATAAGCCATATTCATAGGCGCAAATTAGCCTATAGGTTATTCTTTTAAAAGTTTAGCTTACTAAAAGTTTGTTGCCAATGGCGCATTTTAGGCATTTATTTTTATCGCAATACTCATTTTTTAGCTGAATTAACGCTTGCGATTGCAATGCATGCTTTGATATGTTTTTTAATGAATTGAATCTATCTGAAATACTATTCTTTTCTGAGGGTAATGTTTCCACCAATTTTAAAATTTGATCTTCTACTTGTTTCCCTTGAAACTTAGCATAACTGAATTTTACAGGGATAATCGTATTAATAATCAGCAAATTGATAAATGCTTTTGAAATTGGCTTTTGAGTTGATTTAGAAGCTTTTGAAAACGTATAATGGGTTTTCCAAAATTCTGAAGTTGCTACCGAGCAAAGGCTGTAAATATCTTCTATAGTTTTGGCTTCCATAAGTTTTGAAAACAAATTATGATGTTTTGAAAACAAATGAGCCAATTGAGACAATCTAATGGTTGGAAAGTTGTTAGGGCGCAATCTAAAAAATGAAGGTGAAACCACAAGTGAATTATCTAAACCAAACTTTTGCTTCAAGAATAAATATTCGTTTTGTAATGTTTTATAATAAGGCTCTTCAATATCAACTTCTAACAATCTACATTGCCCAAACAAAAGTGCTTCAATGTGCTCTACTTTTGATTGTAATTTTCTTATAACTGAAAAATCAAAAGAGTTTGCCAAACTAAAAAACGCCTCTCCATTTACCTTCAAACCAAAATTCTTGGTCAACATTTTAAATAATACAGCTTCCCAATCGTTTTTTGAAGTTTCCAACAGCAAAAATACTTCCTTAGATTTTCGCTCTAAACGCTCAAAATATAAGCGTTCTAGCCAATTTGAAATTGTGAAATCGTCAACTAAAGCAAAATCGTTCTCACAATTAATCCAATTTTGATTTGTGTTAAAAAGTGTTCTGTAATTTTTTAATGCAGAAGCTGATACATAATTTTTAAGCTCTAGAGTTGGAACAACAGAATTATCTTTTCTAAACACCTCAGCATTGTGTTCCCAAACTACATGCAGAATCACATTGTCGTAAGCCGTATCTTTCTCGTGATTATGTACAAACCAATCAGAAGATTTCAAGTGTATTTCTACGTTTCCAGCCCATAACTGTTGGCCTATTCTTAGTTTTGCATTAAAAAAATCTGGTCCAGCATTAAAATTATGATCACCTACTGAGCTGATTTCAATAAGCTCATGACTAACAGTTTTTAACTGGGCGTTATTAAACTTCTTATGCTTCCAGATGTAGTGTAGAAAATCTTCTTGCATTAATCGAAAATATAAAAAGTTAATTAACTGTAGTGAATATTTTCAAATAAATTAAGGCAACTTCTAGCATCATTTTTTACGACTTTATATAAAAGAGACCATGATATTAAACTCCTTTTAGTGATTAGAGCTCTGTATATAAACGTTAAAGAACAATGCACTACATATTCAGATTTCTATATTCAAATTGAAAGAAAATGATGTTCTCCAAAACCAAGAATTTAAAAGGTGTTATTATTGAAAAATCTGCCCGTCGTTTAGTGAAGTTTCAATAAAACCTTTCAGAACAACGTTCTTTTCGGGTTTTAAGTCCAAATCAAAATTCAATAACTTTACCTCGTTTAATTCCTTCTTTTTAAATGATGCTTTATGCTAAGTAAAATTAAAACGCTGTAAACTTTAACAAAGCTTAACGACTTTTATCAAAACTTTAAGGATATTCTACCTTAAATTTGAAAATATCAAAACCTTAAAAAAATATTTATGAAAACATCAAAATTACTTACAATAATTGCCTTTGCAATTGTAGTATTATCAGGCGCTCATGTAAATGCTCAAAAATTCTCAAAATTAGACAAGAGTCCTATGGATGCGACTGCCTTCCCTAGAGATTACAAAGTATCTGATAAATTAATTAAAATAGTATATAGTAGACCTCAGCTAAAAGGCAGAGAGGTGTCAAAACTTGCTCCTAATGGAAAAGTATGGCGAACTGGCGCAAATGAAGCAGCAGAATTAACATTGTATACCGATATGAAATTGGGTGATACCAAAATAGAAGCCGGAACATATACATTTTATGTAATTCCTGGAGAGGACGAGTGGACAGCAATTATAAGTAAAGACCTAAACGTTTGGGGATCTTATTTTTATAATGAAAAAAATGATGTGGCACGTTTAGCAGTACCTGTTAAATCTGGTGAAGAATTTTTAGAAGCCTTTTCAATGACATTTAGTGAGGCCGATAATGGTGTTCACCTTCACTTAGGTTGGGGTAACACTAGAGTTTCAGTGCCTTTTACCAAATAAAATATATCTTAGACATAAAAAAAAGCCTTGATAAATCAAGGCTTTTTTTTATGGTATATTTAAATACTTATGTGTTTGTAATGAGACTTTCCATTTTGGGTTTGCCATTACGTAATCCACTATTTCTGGCACTACCTTTTCTCGTTTACTCCATTCTGGTTGTAAATATAAAATGCAATCCTTGTTCACCTTAGCTGCCTGCTCCTCGGCAAAGCGAAAATCGTCTTTATTATATATAATTACTTTAAGTTCGTCAGCTTTAGCATACACCTCTTTAGTTGGTAATTTTAATTTTTTTGGCGACAAGCAAATCCAGTCCCAAGTTCCAGTAAGTTTATATGCCCCAGAGGTTTCAATATGGGTCTGTAAACCTTTCGCCTTAAGTTGTTTGGTGAGTTCAGTCATGTCCCAAGTTAAAGGCTCTCCACCAGTAACAACAATAGTGTCGCTATATTTCTTAGCGTTTTCTACTATTTTTTTTGTTTCTGTTGGAGGATGTAAATCAGCATTCCAGCTCTCTTTTACATCACACCAATGACAACCAACATCGCATCCGCCAATACGAATAAAGTAAGCTGCTGTTCCCTTATGGTAGCCTTCACCTTGTATGGTATAAAACTCTTCCATTAAAGGTAACATCAATCCTTTTTCTACTAATTGCTGTATTTCTTTATTCATAAGCGCGCAAAGATACAAATTCATTCGATTTCCACTGCTATGTATTTTATCGTATTTTTTTGGTGTTTCATCGGTTTTTTGTAAATTCGCATTTGAATTGCTAAATGTACTGTAAGTCTCTCAAATGAAGAAAATAGCCTACCCACTGATAATACTATGTATTATCAGTACCTCAAGTTATGCACAAGTTGGCATTGGCACAACCAATCCAGACAACTCCTCAATATTAGATATTCAAGCCACAGATAAAGGTGTTTTGATACCAAGATTAACTACTGCAGAAATAAATGCTATTACAAACCCTGCAAACGGATTATTGGTTTATAATACTGATATTGACGAATTTCAATTTAATAACGGCACTACTGCTATCCCAGACTGGAGTAAAATATCACATGCTTCTTCTGTAAAATATAGCAACACAGATACTACAACAAATATTAATAATAATGGTGCTTATGCTAATATTCCCATATTTGGCAATTTGGAATGGAATGACGATACAACAATGTACACTCAAGCAGGAAATACGTTAACCATCAATACTTCTGGCAGATATAGAATTACAGTAAACATTGCTTATTTAGTGCCTATAATAGGCGGAAATGCAGACCAAAGAGTATCCGTAGAAGCACAAATAGCTATAAATGGCACACCTATTGGCGCAATAGGAAACACTGGTTATGTTAGACATGCAAACAACCATCTTGAAGCGTCATTGCATATTACTGAAGTGTTTAATATTACTGCTGGTCAAACCATTAGTGTGCAAACTATTAGGGGTGGAAACTCAGCACCCGCCGTATTTAGAAGTATTGGCACATCCAATATTTATATTGAAAAAATTAAGTAAATTACTTTATAACAAGCGCATCAATTTCTATACTGATATTTGCTGCTAATTTTGTGCCGTAAAAGTAGTAATTACTGTTTTTCTTTAGAATAATCTGTGTAAATATCATTAAATGCCTCAAGACCTCCATTATTATCTAATACCACCGTACACTTTACCACATTATCCAATTCTATATCATGGTGCCTTAATACGGCTTGAATATTTCAATAGCTCGTTTGGTTTTAGCTATATTACCACAATCAATCAATATTTCTATGCTATTTTTTCTATTTGGCCTCCTAAACACAAAAAAACTTCGGTTTCAACAGCTTTAAAAACAATATTTCACCGGTTAAGCTCGTGGGATTTATAAAATATCATATCTTTTTTAGAAACTTCAAAAGACATTAAATGAAGTACAAGTAAAGGTATTAGTACTACTACCTTTTTAGCCATGATTTTGAATTTTCTAGTTGATTAAAATTACACTATTTTTATCAAAATTTTGATGATGAGTAGAACTGAAGCATTTTCTAAAATTATTACAGATAGCAATACGTTTAAAGGTGACTTTATAACATTGGGTGCTGCCATGTTAGATGGTGAAACCGTTACCGGTGCACACGTAAATATTCCCTTAAAAACCATGAACAGGCATGGTTTAATTGCTGGAGCAACAGGTACGGGAAAAACTAAATCACTGCAAGTACTGGCCGAAAACCTTAGTGAAAAAGGCATACCAGTGTTATTAATGGATATTAAAGGAGATTTGAGTGGGTTGGCGCAACCTAGTCCTGGTCATCCAAAAATTGATGAACGCCATGAAAAAATAGGCTTGCCGTTTGAAGCCAAATCGTTTCCCATTGAAGTTTTAACGCTTTCGGAGCAAGAAGGTGTGCGATTAAGAGCTACAGTTAGTGAATTTGGACCAGTATTATTATCGCGTATTTTAGATTTAACCGAAACGCAATCAGGAATTGTTGCTGTAATTTTTAAATATTGCGATGACAATAAACTACCGCTTTTAGATTTAAAAGATTTCAAGAAAATTTTACAGTATGCCACTCAAGAAGGAAAGCAGGAGTTTACAGAATCGTATGGACGTATCTCTACCGCTTCTACAGGCGCTATTCTTCGAAAGATAATTGAACTTGAGCAACAAGGTGCAGATTTATTCTTTGGCGAAACCTCTTTCGATGTTGACGATTTACTGAGAGTTGATGAGGACGGAAGGGGATATATCAATATTATCCGGCTTACAGACATTCAAGATAGGCCAAAGCTATTCTCAACATTTATGTTGAGCTTACTTGCAGAAATTTATTCTACTTTCCCCGAACAAGGCGACAGCGGAAGACCAGAGTTAGTGCTTTTTATAGATGAGGCACATTTAATTTTTAATGAGGCCTCAAAAGCACTTTTAGATCAAATTGAAAGTATTGTAAAATTAATTCGTAGTAAAGGTGTTGGTTTATATTTTGTTACCCAAAACCCTACCGATGTTCCTGAAGAAGTTTTAGGACAATTAGGTTTAAAAGTACAGCATGCACTAAGAGCATTTACTGCAAAAGACAGAAAAGCAATTAAGCTTACCGCACAAAACTATCCAGATTCTGAATATTATGATACTACTAAAGTATTAACATCTTTGGGGATTGGGGAAGCTCTAGTATCTGCCTTAGACGAAAAAGGACGCCCCACACCACTTGCTGCTACTATGATGAGAGCACCAATGAGCAGAATGGATATTTTGACTAAAACAGAATTAGCTACGCTGCTTTCTAAATCAAAATTAACAAAAAAGTACAATGAGACTGTAGATAGGGAAAGCGCCTATGAAATGCTTAATGAAAAAATAAAAAAGGCCGAAGCGGAAGAAGCAAAGGAAAAAGCAAGACAAGAGCAAGAAACTATAAAACAGGCACAATCTAAACGAAAAGCATCTACGTCTAGACGCAAGAGTACTAGGATGAATCCGGTGGTAAAAGTTCTTACTAGCGCTACATTTATACGAAGCGTATTTGGAATTCTTACTAAAGTAATGCGTAAATAATTCTAAGTTTTAATTAATTAAAATAACGATGAAAAAGTCCCTAATCCTAACAACAATTGTATTACTATTTTTTGTGGCTTGTAATAAAACACAAGACCCACTTGAAGTTTCCAAACAACACGTTGGATTATTAACAGATTCTACACAAGTAAAAGATTTACAACTGATTTTTCCTAATGATTCTGTCGTAAAGCCTATAGGAGGTGACGAGTTCTCCGGTACTAAGAACACTATTAAAATCTTGGACAACACGGGAAAACAACTTTTGATACTCGAACCCGCTGAAGCTCTAGATTCAACATCGGTTATTGAGACAGTTCAAATCATTGACCCACGTTTCAAAACAGATAAAAATATATCAACGCTCAGCACATTTAAGGATATCGCTGATAATTATAAAATCTCTAGAATTGATAATTTAATTAACTCAATTGTAGTTACTGTAAGGAATATAAACGCTAGCTTTACAATCGACAAAAAAGAATTACCATCTAATTTACGATTAGATATGGATCTGCAAATTGAAGCGACCCATATTCCTGATAATGCAAAAATTAAATATTTCTTTATAAACTGGCACTAAAATTTTGAATCCTTTTATAGCAAAAATACTGGTTGATGTTGCTCGCAAGAAGCTTAAAAAAACACACCCTAAAAAACCCTTAACCAAAAAAGAAATAATGCCTTTAGTTCAAAGGCTACAAGTAGAACTTACCCATACCATAGGTGAATATTTTTTTATTATTATTGGTGTATTTTCAGCCGGTTTTGGGCTCAAAGGTTTTTTACTCCCTAACAGTTTTATTGATGGTGGCGCTACAGGTATTTCGCTTTTGCTAGAAAATACAACCTCACTCAATCTAGGAGTACTACTCATATTAGTCAATATTCCATTCATAATTTTAGCATCAAAAACTATAAGCTTAAAGTTCGCCCTAAGAAGTATTGGAGCTATTGCATTTTTAGCGTTTGTAGTTCACTATGTAGATTACCCAACAATAACAGAAGATAAATTACTTATAGCCATATTTGGTGGCTTCTTTTTAGGTTTAGGTATAGGAATGTCTATGAGGGGTAGAAGTGTTATCGATGGCACCGAAGTATTGGCCATTTTTTTAAGTAGAAAACTTTCTGTAACTGTAGGTGATGTATTATTAATGACCAACATTGTTATATTCTCCTTTGGTGCTTATATCCTCTCTGTAGAAACAGCATTATATGCTATTTTAACCTATTTGGCTGCCGCAAAAACTGTTGACTTTGTGGTGGATGGTGTTGAAGAGTACGTGGGCCTAACTATTATTTCCGCAAAACATGATGATATTAAATTAATGCTGACTAAGCAATTAGGGCGTGCCTGTACAGTTTACAAAGGAAAAGGAGGTTACGGGAAAGAAGGTGAAAGTGCTGAAAAAGATATTATTTATACCGTAATTACCCGTCTAGAATTACCCAAAGTAAAAACCGAAATTGACAAAATAGACCGAAAAGCCTTTTTAATTATGGGTATTGTTAAAGAGATTAAAGGTGGTATGATTAAGAAAAAACCATTTAAAGATTAAGGTGAAAAAGAAATTTACGATTCAAACTAGTCCATTTGTAGTTCCCACTAACGATGGAAAAATTATCAAAGAACATTTTGGAAATGCAACCGATGGAAATTCAGAAATAAGTATTGCGCATATGGTTGCTCCTGCAGGTTGGAGCGAACCCTTTCAAACGCCCGAATTTGATGAATACACCTTTATCATCAAAGGTAAAAAACAATTTATTATTGAGAATGAAACAGTCGTTTTAGAAGCTGGTCAAACTATAAAGATTGATAGGAACACACGCGTGCAATACTCCAACCCTTTTACCGAAGTTTGCGAATACATCGCCATTTGCACCCCCGCTTTTTCTATGGATTTGGTAAACCGAGAGTAGTAAAATGACAAAGTATCTCCCTAAACTCATCGGAGCGTTTATCAATTTTATAGCCGTATTTACTCCAAATTATGCTGGTAAACTTGCAATGCAACTGTTTTCTATACCTAGAAAAGGAAAACTAAAACCTGATGAAACTCCATTTTTAAATACTGCTGAACAAACGAAATTTCAATACGAAAATTTCAATATAACAGCATATCAATGGAAAGGTAGCGGAGACACCGTTTTATTGGCCCATGGTTGGGAAAGTAATTCGTTTAGATGGAAAGATTTGGTAATAACCTTAAAAAAACAACAATTCAACATTGTTGCCTTAGACGCACCTGCCCACGGAGGCACGGGTAATAAACAATTTAACGCTATATTATTTTCAGAATGTATTCATGTAATTGCTAACCAATTTAAACCAAAAATTGTAATTGGACATTCTGTTGGTGGTATGGCATCAGTTTTTGCTATGCACAATCATAATATCACCAATATAACCAAGTTGGTGCTTTTGGGAGCTCCTGATGCCTTTAGCAATATTCTAAACGGTTACGAAACCATAATGGGGTTCAATAACCAAACTAAAAAGGGCATAAGAGCATACATTTTAAAAACATTCAAATTTTTGCCAGAACATTTTTCAACCTCAAATTTCACTTCAAATTTAAATATTGATGCACTTATTATACACGATAAAAAGGATAGAATTATTTCTTTTTCTGATGCATTAAACATTAAAAATAAGTTTCCAAATGCAAAGTTAATAGAAACGAGAGGTTATGGCCACAGTTTAAAATCTGATAAAATTTATAAGCATATTCTAGACTTTTTAAATCACTAGTTTATGTATTTTTGAAATATGGCAGATATTCCATTAAAACGAATTAATAAATTTTTGAGTGAAGCTGGCTATTGCTCTAGAAGAGAAGCCGATAAACTTATTGATGCTGGTAGAGTGACCATAAACGGCGTTGTTCCAGAAATGGGAACAAAAATAGCTCCAAATGACGTTGTTGCAGTTGATGGAAAGATCATTGAGAATACCAAAGCTGCTTTTGTTTATTTAGCTTTTAATAAACCTGTAGGTATAGTTTGCACAACAGACACTTCGGTTGAAAAAGATAATATCATAGATTTTATCAACTACCAGAAACGCATCTTTCCTATTGGAAGATTGGACAAACCAAGTGAAGGCTTAATCCTTTTAACCGATGATGGTGATATTGTGAACAAAATTCTCCGTGCCAGCAACAATCATGAAAAAGAATATGTAGTAACGGTAGACAAACCTATTTCCCAAACCTTTATCAACCGCATGTCTGGTGGTATTTATCTTGAAGATCTGAAACAAACCACTAAAAGATGTAAGGTTGAAAAATTAAATACCTACAAGTTTAAAATTATTTTAACCCAAGGTTTAAATAGGCAAATTCGGCGCATGTGCAGTTATTTAAATTATGAAGTACAAACCTTGAAACGCGTACGCATCATGAACATAAAACTAGATATGCCTGTTGGTGAATACCGAGAGTTAACTAAAGATGAGTTTAATGAATTAAGTAAACTAATTAGTAATTCTTCCAAGACATTCACATCAAATAAAAATAAGCGTAAAACTAAGTAACATGACACAAGTTCAACCTTTTCATTTAGCCATTCCTGTATATAACCTCAACGAATGTAGAGTCTTTTACCGAGACACATTAGGTTGTGAAGAAGGAAGAAGTAGCGAACATTGGGTGGATTTTAATTTCTTTGGCCATCAGTTGGTTATTCATTATAAACCAAAAGAAGAAACTAAAAACTTACACACCAATCCTGTTGATGGAAAAGACGTTCCCGTACCACATTTTGGTGTTGTTTTGCCTTGGGAAACATTTCATACGTTTGCTGAACATTTGAAAAAAGAAAATATAAACTTTGTTATTGCACCCTACGTAAGATTTGAAGGTTTAGTAGGCGAACAGGCCACCATGTTTTTTTACGACCCTTCTGGAAACGCTTTAGAGTTTAAAGCATTCAAAGACATATCTCAATTATTTGCCAAATAGCTTGGTCCTCCTATCCGTGACGTTCTCTTGCTAGAAGCGTGTTTTTTAGTAACATCGCAATTGTCATCGGTCCAACACCACCTGGAACAGGGGTTATATAACTAGCCTTTTTACTCACGCTTTCAAAATGTACATCGCCTGCAAGTCTATAGCCATTCTTTTTAGTTTGGTCTGGTACGCGCGTAATCCCAACATCTATAATTACCACATCTTCCTTCACCATATCTCCAGTTAAAAACTCAGAGATACCAATAGCGGCCACAATAATATCTGCTGCTTTTGTAATTTCCTTTAAATTCTTGGAACGACTGTGTACTACCGTAACCGTAGCATCTCCTGCTGGTCGTTTCTGGCTCATTAAAATACTCATTGGACGACCGACGATATGACTACGCCCCATAACCACCACATTTTTACCAGAAGTTTCTATTTGATAACGCTCCAATAACTCCATAATACCATAAGGCGTTGCAGGTAAAAATGTTGGTAAATCTAAAGCCATTCTACCAACGTTTGTAGGATGAAATCCGTCAACATCTTTATCCGGATCTACAGCCATTAACACCTTTTGCTCATCTATTTGATCTGGTAATGGCAATTGTACGATAAACCCATCTATATCATTGTCAGTATTTAGTTGATGAATTTTTTCAAGAAGTTCTTCTTCTGACGTATACTCAGGCATTTCAATAAGTGTAGACTTAAAACCAATACGCTCGCAAGCTTTAACTTTCGCACCAACATAGGTCATACTCGCACCATCAGAACCTACTAAAATAGCAGCTAAGTGCGGTACTTTTTCTCCTCTTGCGACCATGGATTGCACATGTTCCGCAATTTCATTTTTTATGTCGTTACTTACTTTTTTACCGTCTAAAATTGTCATGCTTTATTTTTTTAGCCACTAATTCACGAATACTTTTTTCTAGTAAAACGCAAAGGCGCAAAGTTTATCTATTATTTATTTTACTAAAAACTGAGACTGAAACTGCCAACTGAACTAACGCATATTCTTCATCATCTGCATCATCTTTTTGCCACCACCACCTTGCATCATCTTCATCATTTTGCTCATTTGGTTGAATTGCTTTAATAGCTGATTCACCTCTTGCACTGATGTTCCAGAACCTTTAGCTACCCGCTTCTTTCTACTTGCATTTAAAACCGATGGGTTTGAACGTTCTTTAGGGGTCATGGAATGAATAATAGCTTCAATACCTTTAAAAGCATCATCATCGATATCAACATCTTTCATCATTTTTCCAGCACCGGGAATCATTCCAACAAGGTCCTTCATGTTCCCCATTTTCTTTATTTGCTGAATTTGCTTCAAGAAATCATCAAAACCAAACTGATTCTTCGCAATTTTCTTTTGCAATTTACGAGCTTCTTCCTCATCAAATTGTTCTTGGGCGCGTTCTACAAGAGACACCACATCACCCATGCCCAAAATACGATCTGCCATACGAGATGGATAGAACACATCTATAGCTTCCATCTTCTCCCCTGTACCAATAAATTTGATAGGTTTATTAACTACCGATTTTATAGAAATGGCTGCACCACCACGTGTATCACCATCTAATTTGGTAAGGATAACACCATCAAAATTCAAGATATCATTAAAGGCTTTGGCTGTATTTACAGCATCTTGCCCTGTCATAGAATCTACAACAAAAAGGGTTTCCTGAGGTTGAATAGCTTTATGGATATTCGAGATTTCGGTCATCATTGCCTCATCTACGGCTAAACGACCAGCGGTATCAATAATCACTACATTAAATCCATTGGCTTTTGCATGGGCAATACCTGCTTCTGCAATGGCCACAGGATTGTTGTTGCCCCTATCACTGAACACCTCTACACCAATTTGGTCTCCAACAACATGCAACTGATCTATCGCAGCAGGACGGTACACATCACAGGCCACTAATAAAGGCTTTTTGGTCTTTTTATTTTTTAAGTAATTAGCGAGTTTACCAGAAAAGGTAGTTTTACCAGACCCTTGCAAACCGGACATTAAAACAACACTTGGTGTTCCGGAAAGATTAATGCCTTCGGCATCGCCACCCATTAATTCGGTAAGCTCGTCCTTAACAATTTTCACCATTAATTGCCCAGGCTGTAACGTAGTTAGTACGTTTTGCCCTAGCGCTTTTTCTTTTACGGTATTGGTAAATTGTTTGGCTATCTTAAAGTTAACGTCGGCATCCAATAAAGCTCGTCTTACCTCTTTTAAGGTTTCGGCAACATTTACTTCGGTGATACTTCCGTGCCCTTTTAATACATGTAAGGCTTTATCTAATTTATCGCTTAAATTATTGAACATAATTTTTAGTATTCTTTTGGCATTTTAAAACCTGCCAGTTTTATTGAATTTGAGGTGCAAAAATAATGAAATATTTTGGTTTTACTGATTTGAATTGGTGTTTTGCTTAAACTAAGTCTTTACCAAAATACAATAGCTGTAATAGTACTTTGCAACCTTATTGAAACAGCTATTTTAAAGATACTGATATTTGACTTTGTAAAAAATTTCAACTAACTTCGTTTAACGGCGGATATAAGCCATTAAATAACGGCGCATATCCGTCAATCCATTACCTGCTATTAAAAACGACCCGAAAACGAAATGGGATTATTTGACAAAATATTTGGGAAAAGCAACAAGATAAAAGTTCAATTCATTGATTCTTCAAATGGAAACGTTATTGGAATTTCAGAAATGCCACCTGAGCAACTTCCTGAGACTTTTGAAATTCAAACGACAATGCATTTAAATGACGAAGATTGGTCGATTGAAGAAGCAATTCCTGCACACTCTAAAGATTTCCTTCAATCAAAGAGCTTAACATTAAAAATGAGAAAAGTGGAAAAAATGAACCCGAACGATATTTGGTTCACCACACCGACCATATCCAATGAATTTCCACAGACCGAACCAAAAACAAAGGAAACTGACTTTGATATTAACGTTCATGAAGATGATTACAGGCAAAAGGAATTTTTAACTACCACCGCACTTCCCAAAATAGAAGAAGAATTTAAGGCAATTAAAGAAATTTGGACAAATCACTCTAAAAAGAGTGAAGAATACACGTTGTTCAAAAATTGCCACACAAGAAAAACGATTGGGTTGGCTAACTTATCAATCGATTTTAATGAATTACAAAATTCCTTGAATTCAAATTCAATTGGACAAGTTATAATAAACGGAGAAATCCTTTCAAACGGATTTGGACTAAAGACAGAGAATACAACGTATTTCGGAACTTTTAATGACGGAAAAGTAATTGAACTGTGTATTTCACAATGGAACGACAAGACGACAAGCGAAATTTTAAAAATCAACAAGGAATTCAATTTGCTATTTGTGGATTGGATTAACTGCGACTTAATTAAAAATGATTAGCGAAAAACAACAAACTCACATAAGCAAGTTTTTAAGTCTGGTTCTAAGACACAAACCTGAAACCATTGGTATTCAGCTCGACCAAAATGGTTGGACTGACATTAAAGAATTGATTGAGAAATCAAACAAATACGGAATTCAATTTGACAGAGAAACATTAAATCATATAGTTGCAACTAATTCAAAAAAACGATTTGCTTTTAATGACAAATTAAACAAGATAAGAGCCAGTCAAGGACATTCTGTAGAAATCGAATTAGGTTATAAAAATCAAAAACCACCTGAAATCCTTTATCACGGAACAAGCGAAAAATCAGTTGACTCGATTCAGGAGAAAGGACTTGAAAAACGAAATAGACAGCACGTTCACTTAAGTAGCGATACTGAAACGGCAATCAAGGTTGGTCAGCGTCACGGAAAGCCCTTTTTGTTTGAGATTTTAGCAGAGAAAATGTACAATGACAATTTTGAATTTTATATCTCAGAAAATGGAGTTTGGTTGACTGATAATGTGCCGACAAAATATTTGAAAATAAAAAATAACAGCAGGTAACAAAGCATATAGCTTATGGCGGGTGACCGGTTACCATCATGGTTTTCGCTCCGTTACCAACTTTGGTTTCAGCGGACAGAAAAGTGCTTTGAAACCGCCACAAGCCATATGCAAACCGTTAAACGAACCCTCCCAAAAACACAACATCTTTTCAACCTAAAACAGTAGTTAGCAAACAAGCGCGTTAGGGATAGTAACGGCATCCTTTTTTTAGAACATAGACCCAAAATGTTTATTATGAACTTAGTTTATTAAGATTGCCACGTCGCTGGCTCCTCGCAATGACACTAAAAAAAGATATAGCCCTTCAACTGCGCTCAGGATAAACTAAAAGCCCAACCCACCTGTACTGAGCCTGTCGAAGTGTTGTGGGGAACGTCCAAGTTAAAATCAAAAAAAGAGATCCCGCTGAGAAGCGGGATTAGTTCAACTAACAAACTTGAGTGCGTTTTTACAAAACTTCTCAAGTTTGGGTTTCACTAAAAAAAGGCTGCTAAATTAAATTTAGCAGCCTATCTTATAAAGGAATCTTATCTTAGTTAACCAACCTACAAACCGAATACGTAAGATGTTCCTTTATCAACCAAAAGCAATATTATTGTATGTTTTCTAGAACTAATATGCGTTCTATTTCACCATTAGAATTATAATCTTTTAGCTCAATTCGCTTTGGTGCGATTTCCTTTATTTTCCAACGGTGTCTTAGTTCAAAGAATGGCGCATCATCTGTTCTAAAGTTTAAAGCAAGGTTTAAGCCTTCGTATCTGTACCCCCTCCAAGAGCCTATATAATTGTTACCTTGTCCTTCTGCAAATAACTTACCGTTTTCGTTAAATCCGATAACGTAACCGTCGTAATTTGGCGTTAAATCTGCATCAAGAACCATGTAAGATGCTACTTCCCATACGCCATTTACCAATACTTCAGTAATGTAATTTACATCTTCATCATTGTCTGGACAATCTCTTTCTAGTTCCATTTCATTGTCGCCGTTCGTCAGCTCAATTTCATCTTTACTTAAGAACTTGATAATCCATTGTAGTTTTAAATTTGGTCTACCTTCAAGGTTAATTTCTAAACCAATGCCAGCGTTTCTAACCAATACTTCGTAAGTACCTTGAACCAATTCTCCATTAACTCTAATTTTAACAACGTTATTATCAAAGAATTTTAATGGTGTACCAATGTATTCATCTTCTCTGTTGGTATCATCCACTTCCAGTTCGGTGATTCTCCACAAACACTCTTTTAAGAAATTCTCAACACGCTCTTTAGTAATATCTATAACTACATCACAGTTTCTTTTCAATATAATTCTGTTACCGCCTTCTTCATAGATTTTAATCTTTCCGTCTTCAAAATCGTATAACAACCATTCTAAATTAAAATCGGCTAAATTCTCAAACTCCATTTTTAAAAGCACACCACGTCTTGTGCGTCTTAATCCCCAAGTTCCTGTTAATACGTCTCCATTTCTTGAGCGCATAATTACCACACCGTCATCTTTAAAATTAATGGCATACTGCGTAAACGCTTCATTGTCTTGGTTATCCCTTTTAAACTCGTAAACAATCCAAGGGCATCTTTTTAAATATTTTTCTAAGCGCTCTTTCGAAAAATCGTCGTCTTCTTCACAGCTATCTTTAGCAGTATCAATAATACGTTTTAGTTGCTCGTTGTTTTCAGCTGTTAATACAGTACCATCTTTTAAAACCATATTTACCGGGAAGTTTAAACTTGCAAAAACTTCAGAGTTTTTAACACGTTTCATAAAACGGTATAATTGTCTATCGTTTTCAATATTAACAACTTCAATCATTTGAAAATCTCTATCGAATACTGAAAATGCAATTGGGAATTGAAAATCAACACATCTTATTTCTTTTTCATCTTCTTCATCATCGTCTTTACAATCAGCAATAAATTCTGATAATTGTTCAGCGCTTTCTATGGTAATTTCTTCGTGCTCTGAAGTAACAATCGTAATAGGGAATATGATATCTAAACGATCGATATCGTCTTCAAACTCTTCATATAATCTTTTAATTTTGATGTAGTCTGCTTCAGAATCAATTCTAATTTCAAGTCCGCGAACTTTTACAACAACTGGTAGCTTAATGGAGATACAACTTGTACCGTCAATAATGTTGTCTTTAGAACCGTCGTTTTTAGAAGTGGCACTAATAAAGCTGGTAAGCTCAGAACTTTCGGTAAGAGCTTCAGCCTCGTCAGGAGGAGTAATGTCAACAATCTCATCCTGACACGAGGTGAGCATTAAAAGGGCAAAAAAAGGAAGTAGTACTATAAATTTAAACTTAGTTTTCATGGTATATGTTTTTGGGTTAAACAATCCGTTTTTATTATAAAACAGGTAAACTTTAAAAACACCTACCCTCTTTTTAAAAAATTTCAAAAAATAAATTCCAAATTCCAAAACCAAAATTGCAAAAAACCTTTATTTTAGAGGCACCAACTACCAAAACTCATGGCGAAACAATTACATGAAAATATTTGTGAAGAACGTATATTTTCATCTATTTTCAATAAACATTCAAAGAACTTACACGATTTTCTATACTATAAGTTTGGGGAATTACTAAACCCAAAAGACAAAGTACAGGAAGCTTTTGTAAAGCTGTGGCAAAATTGCGCGAAGATTTCTCCTGATAAAGCAAAGAGTTTTGTATTTACCACTGCCAACAATTTAATGTTGAATGAAGTAGCACACCAAAAGGTAGTTTTAAAACACCAACAAACCTCTAACCCGAAATTTAGCACCAATGAGAGCCCTGAGTTTTTAATGCAGGAATCTGAATATAATGATAAGCTGCAACGTGCGCTGGCAAATTTAACCGAAGCGCAACGCGTGGCTTTTATGATGAACCGTGTGGAAGGGAAACGTTTTAAAGAAATAGCTGAGTTATTAGATATTTCTACCAAAGCTGTTGAAAAACGCATTTATGGAGCGTTGGAGAACTTACGGAAAGAGATTAAGGAGTTGTAATGTTAAATTAAGATGAAAAACTATATAGTTTACGCTACCCTTTTAGTCACGTTATTGGGCTTCTCACAGAAAAAAGTGAAGAAGTTTTTTGATGAAAATGGTACTGAAATAAATAGAAGGACATTCTTAAATAATAAAGACTACTCTAAAAACATTGATGTTCAGTTTGAAGATGACTCTATTCAATATAACTTACTTGCAGAAAGATTACATTATGGTGAATTTAATAAAGAGCAATTGCAAAGTTTTAAAAACTATTTAAACGAAATTAGTGATAGACCTAAAATTGATTCAACACAATACATTGTTATAAATTACTTGAGTTCTTCTTTTGTAAAGTCCAAGCACAAGTCAAAATCTACTTGGAATATTTTTGATTCTGACTACATAAAAGAATTGCATAAAAATCAAGACGTTAGTCATTTTTGGATAACATCTCCTGAAAATACCGAATTAAAATATTTTCATAATTCTATAGTAAATTGGATACCAGACATAAACAAAGTTTTTAATAAAATATTTTACAAGCACGAAGTGAGATATGGATATTTTATAGTGATTAATCCAAAAGGACTATTCTGTTTTTATTTAGGTGAATACAGTAAGCATCAAGTATGGGATGTATTAGAAAAATTCAAAAGTTTTGATAAAAATGGAAATAGCGGGTAGGAAAAAATAAAAGTAACCTGTTATATAATTGAATAACGACAAGATGAACAGAGAAGAACTCATATTAAAATGGTTAAATAACGATCTAAACGATCAGGAATTCGAAGCTTTTAAAGCCTTGGAAGACTATAAAGATTTAGTGAAGTTACAAACCAATCTGCAACACTTTAAAGCAGATAATTACGATACTTCTGCCGAATTAGAAAACGTATTATCTTCTATTAAAGTTAAAAGCGCACCAAAAAACAACTGGTTAAAACCATTGATGCGTGTTGCTGCAGTTTTAGCTATTTGTTTTAGCGTATACTATTATACCACTACGCTAGACACTACTGTTACTACACAGTTGGCTCAAAAAACCACTGTAGAGTTGCCAGATGCATCTACCGTTTCCCTCAACGCAAAGTCGTTGTTAGCTTATAATAAAAATGATTGGAAAAAAGAACGTGATGTAAACTTACAAGGTGAAGCCTTTTTTAAGGTTGCCAAAGGCTCTTCATTCAACGTAAACACAACATCAGGAACCGTTACGGTTTATGGTACTCAATTTAATGTAAAACAACGGGACAATTATTTTGAGGTTATTTGCTACGAAGGTTTAGTTGGGGTAACATACAACACTAAAGAAACAAAATTAAAACCTGGAGACAGCTTTTTGGTTATCGATGGGAAAATTATTGCTAAAGAAAAAGAATTCCGCTCCACGCCTTCGTGGTTAAATAACGAAAGTGAATTTAAAAGTATTCCGTTTAAACAAGTTGTTGCTGAGTTTGAAAGACAGTATGAGGTTAAGGTTACACTAATGAATATTGATGCAACGCAATTATTTACAGGGTCTTTTACACACGATAATCTTAATGTTGCACTAAAATCTATTGCACTACCTTTACAAGTAACCTACAGCAAACAAAACAACACGATTATTTTAAAACGTGAATAAAAAAGGAGGCCTTTTTCTTTTAAGTATCTTATTTTTTTTGAATGGTTTAAAAGGTTTCTCGCAAGCCAATCAAGAAACACAACCGCTTATTGCTATTTTAAAAATACTTTCTGAAAGGTACGATGTTAGTTTTTCTTATATCGATGAAACTATCGCAAATATTGAAGCCCCATTACCTTCTGAAGATTTAGAACTTACCGATGCTATTTATGAATTAGAATTGTCAACCAACTTAAAGTTCAGCATTCTTAACAGTAGATTCATCACTATTGTAAAACGGGAAGAAACTGACAAAACCATTATTCGGGAGCAACTGGAAGAAGTAGTCGTCAAAAATTATTTAACCTCAGGTATTACAAAACTAAACGATGGTTCTCTTACTGTGAAACCTGAGCAATTTGGTATTTTACCTGGGTTGATTGAACCAGATGTATTACAAACCATTCAAGCCTTACCTGGTGTTTTTAGTGTTGAAGAATCTGTATCAAATTTGAATATTAGAGGTGGTACACACGACCAAAATCTAATACTTTGGGATGGTATCAAAATGTATCAATCTGGACATTTCTTCGGATTGATTTCTGCTTTTAATCCTTATACTACAAAAAAAGTGAATGTTTCTAAAAACGGTACTCGAGCAAGATTTGGCGATGGTGTTTCTAGTGTGATAGACATGCAATTATCCAATGATGTTGATGGCAAGTTTAATGCGGGTGCAGGCTTCAATCTAATCAATGCACATGCCTATGCCAAACTTCCATTAACACATAATACAGAATTGCAATTATCCACTAGACGCTCCATTACTGATTTAATAGTAACACCTACTTACAACCAATATTTTAAACGTGTGTTTCAGGATTCTGATTTATCAAATAATGCTAAAAGTAACGACATTATTTCTCAAAATGAAAAGTTTTCATTTTATGATATTACAGCAAAATTTTTATACGATATCTCTAAAAAAGATAAAGTCCGTCTTCATTTTATGAATATCAATAATAGCTTAAACTATGAAGAACAATCTACCATAAATAACAGAAGCGAAGCGCTAAATAGTAGTCTTTCACAACAAAATTTTGCTTACGGCTTAACATACATTAGAGATTGGAGTAACATATTTTCAACGAGAGCTCAATTTTATGTTACCAATTATGATTTGGATGCTACTAACTTTGATATTGTAAACAATCAACGCCTGATACAAGAAAACGAAGTTTTTGATGGCTCTGCAAGATTAGATGTTGATTATAAACCAAATCATAATTTCAAATTCAATTTAGGCTATCAGTTTTCTGAAATTGGCATTAGTAATTTAGAAGACGTAAATAATCCTAATTTCAGAAGTTTTGTTCGTGATGTCGTAAGAAGTCATTCTGTTTATGCTGAAAGTGCTTTTTTATCAACTAATGCCAAAACCAGATTGAATATTGGTGCTCGTATCAATCATATAGATATATCTGATGATATTTTGATTGAGCCACGACTTAATTTTAGTCAGCGTTTTTTAAATGTGTTTCGTTTTGAACTTTTAGGAGAATTTAAAAGTCAGACTGCTTCTCAAATCATTGATTTACAAAATGACTTTTTGGGTATAGAAAAACGTCGCTGGGTTTTAGCCACTGAAAGAACCGAAACAGAGATAGTAAATGAAAAATCACTGTTTCCTGTTCCGATAGTAAAAAGCAAACAAGCCTCGGCTGGTATTCACTTTAATAAAAACAAAATTTTGATTAGTGCTGAAGCATTTATCAAAAAAGTAGATGGCATTACTACCAGAAGTCAAGGGTTTCAAAACCAATATCAGTTCACATATGCCACTGGTAGCTATGAAATTAAAGGCATTGATGTACTCATCAACAAACAGTTTCAAGATGTAGTAAGCACGTGGCTAGGGTATTCTTATAGTATTAATAATTATACCTTTCCAACCCTAAACAACGGACAGCCATTTCCTAACAATGCTGATATTCGTCATTCACTAACTTTTGCCGGCACCTATACCTATAGAGATTTTAAACTTGCAGCCGGTTTTAACTGGTTTTCTGGAAGACCAACTACATTACCCACATTCGAACAAAACGAAAATGATACGCGCATCAATTATGCCAGTCCTAATGCTTCGCGTTTAGAGGATTATATGCGCGCAGATGTTTCAGCTACTTACAATTTTAACCTTTCGGAAGGTATAAGAGCCGTTATAGGTACTTCACTATGGAATGTTTTAAACAAACAAAACATCTTAAACAGATATTACATTTTAAATGAAAACAACAATGTGACACCCATTGAGAATATTTCATTGGGCTTAACACCTAACGTTAGTTTTCGGGTTGTTTTTTAAAAGTAAAAAGCCGCAATACAATTGCGGCTTTAAGTTAATTATAATCTCAAATAATTACTTCTCAATAATTATTTTTTTGGTTATTGTTCTAAACTCTGATACAAAATTCACGATATACATTCCTTTTGCAAATTGATTTGTATTTAAAGTAAACTTTCCAAATTTTAATGCTTCCGCGGAACCACTCATAATCATTCTACCTCTTACATCCATAATGTTATAATTCATGTCTTCATTTTCAAATAATCTAATTTCAACATTTAAATTATTAACTACTGGGTTTGGATAGAATCGTACTTCATCATTTTGCTCTACAAAAGATGCTTCGAATTCATCATAATTGTCAAAGGCATTAATATATCCTGCTAAATCATCATCATTTAATCCTTTTCCATTATTGTTACCGTTTCTAGCTCTGTATTTATTAAAGAAATAGCAGAACCATCTAGAACCAATCACTAGACTAATAGCGCCTCTTACATCTAATGATGCACAGATGTTATTTGCTTCAATTAAACCTAATACATCAAAACCTGTTGTTACACCAAACTGAACAATACTTAAGTCTAGCGTACCTGGGTTATACACCAAACTATGAATACGGTAGAAGCCTCTATGATCTACTTCAAATTCAGGTGTTTCTGAAACTTGTAGAATTGTTAAAGAATATGCCTCGGTTAATACATACAATTGTTGATATCCTTCAGGAATGTATGGTTGTTGATTAAATTGAGCAGAAATTGTTGCTTCACCACCATTTAAGCATTGTATAGGTTTGGGTGAGTACATTTTGCCAGAGGAAGCTTCACAGACTTCTTCTTCAACTTCTACCATTACCGGTGCGCCCGCTACATCCAGTGCGGCACATAGGCCATTGTCAATCACCAAACCTAATACTGCGCCTCCCGTGGTCTCTCCCAAGGTCACTACGCCAAGGTTCAAAAAGTTAGGGCTGTCCTCCCTTCCGTCATATACCAAGGTATGGATCGTGTACTTGCCCGCTGCTGTTACCGGAAAACTTGGCTCTGCGCCTACCGCTTCGATCACTAAATCGTCGCCCGAGGTCAGTACAAATAGCTTACTGTAGCCCTCTGGCACCACGACGTTGCCATCTGGCGTTGCGCTGATGGTTGCACTGTCGCCCGTTAGGGTTACCGTGCCCGCATCGGCAGTCAGTGTGCCCGCATCTGCCGTACAGGTCTCTACCATTACCGGTGCGCCCGCTACATCCAGTGCGGCACATAGGCCATTGTCAATCACCAAACCTAATACTGCGCCTCCCGTGGTCTCTCCCAAGGTCACTACGCCAAGGTTCAAAAAGTTAGGGCTGTCCTCCCTTCCGTCATATACCAAGGTGTGGATCGTGTACTTGCCCGCTGCTGTTACCGGGAAACTTGGCTCTGCGCCTACCGCTTCGATCACTAAATCGTCGCCCGAGGTCAGTACAAATAGCTTGCTGTAGCCCTCTGGCACCACGACGTTGCCATCTGGCGTTGCGCTGATGGTTGCACTGTCGCCCGTTAGGGTTACCGTGCCCGCATCGGCAGTCAGTGTGCCCGCATCTGCCGTACAGGGTTGACCACCTTCATTAATTGTAAACGTTACACTTTTAGAATCACATTTAAAGCCCCAGCCTAAATCAAATTTATATAGTTTTGCAGTAATTTTGAAAGTTCCTAATCCTAAATGCCAAGAACCGTTTCCCGCTGGAAAGGTATACGGTAAAAGATTTTCAGTAATAGTATGTCTACTGCCAGTTTCAAGATTCTCAACAGTAAATCGTGCGCTTTGTGAATAGCCATCAACATTTAAATTGACGTAAAAATTCTCAGGCAAGTTATTAATATCGTATGTCTGTTGATCCTCTAAAGTAACAGATTCATTCCCGTTAGAAAATTCAAACCCTGCAATGAGACCGCAGTCGGTACTGGCGAATGCGCTTACAGAGAAGAAGAAAATTATAAATAAAAATAACGAAACAGATTTGGGGTTTTGGATGGATAAGCTTTCTTTCATTTTTTTGCTGTTTATGTTTTATGATGTAAAGTTAAACAAAAAATATTTATGTTTAACTTTTTAATCGTTTTATTAAACATAAATTAAGATGAAACGAATTATCCCTTTGAAATTATAAGAATTTACCTTAAAAAAATATACTAGATAATCAACATGATTCCTGCGGTAGAAAAAAACAAATTTAGCTTACGGTTTGATGAGAATTAAAGCTTACATGCGCTCTGGAACATCAATCCCTAAGACATCAAAACCATTTTTGATTGTAGTAGCTACCGCCTTTGAAAGTTGTACACGAAACACTTTTTCGTTTTCATTGACTGCTCCCAGAATGGAAACATTTTGATAAAATGAATTAAACTCTTTTACCAAATCATAGGTATAATTAGCTATTAATGCAGGACTATGTTGTTGCGCAGCATTTTGAATGACTTCCGGGAATAATTGAAGCTGTTTGATTAATTCCTTTTCTTTTTCATGAAGGGATATATCAACAACACTTGGTGTGTCATTCGTATTTTTTTCAGAATTAAATTTTCTTAAAATTGACTGAATTCTAGCATAGGTATATTGAATAAAAGGCCCTGTATTTCCTTGAAAATCTATGGATTCTTTTGGATCAAATAAAATACGTTTTTTAGGATCTACTTTTAATATATAATATTTTAATGCACCTAAACCAATTGTTTTGTATAGCTGTTGCTTTTCTTCTTTAGTATAACCATCAAGCTTTCCTAATTCTTCTGAAATCTCTTCAGCAGTTTTGGCCATATCTTCAATTAAATCATCTGCATCTACTACAGTACCTTCCCTACTTTTCATTTTCCCACTAGGTAAATCTACCATACCATAACTTAAATGATAGAGATTTTTAGCCCAATCAAACCCAAGTTTATTTAAAATTAGGAATAGTACCTGGAAATGGTAATCTTGCTCATTTCCAACGGTATAAACCATCCCACCAACATCTGGATAGTCTTTAATACGCTGAATGGCCGTACCAATATCTTGAGTCATATAAACTGCGGTACCATCAGCACGCAGCACTATTTTTTTATCAAGACCCTCGTTAGTCAAATCACACCAAACCGAGCCGTCCTCTTCTTTGCAAAATACGCCACTCTTTAAGCCTTCCGTTACAAAATCTTTTCCTAATAAATAGGTATCGCTTTCATAATAAAGCACATCGAAATCTACTCCTAAATTCTTATAGGTAACATCAAATCCTTCATAAACCCATCCGTTCATTTTATTCCAAAGTGTAACTGTTTCTTCATCTCCAGCTTCCCATTTGCGTAACATTTCTTGTGCCTCAAGAAGAATAGGCGCTTCTTGCTTAGCTTCCGCTTCACTTTTACCGCCAGCAACTAAATCTTGTATTTGTTTTTTATATTCTTTATCAAACTTCACATAATAGTTCCCAGCGAGTTTGTCACCTTTTAACCCAGAGCTTTCTGGGGTTTCTCCATTTCCAAAACGTTTCCATGCCAACATACTTTTGCAAATATGTATACCCCTATCGTTAATTATTTGGGTTTTATAAACTTTTTTACCTGATGCTTTTAAAATTTCGGCAACGCTATATCCCAACAAATTGTTTCTAATATGACCAAGATGTAATGGTTTATTAGTATTTGGCGATGAGTATTCTACCATGATAGCATCTTCGTTTTCAGTACTATGCACAAAACCATAATTAACATTGTTACATATTGAATTAAAGAATTCTATGTAGTACGAATCGTTAATTTCTATATTTAAAAAGCCTTTTACGACATTATAATTTTTAACCTCATTGACATGTTGAACCAAATGCTCTCCAATAGCTGAACCAATTTGTACTGGATTACCCTTAATAACCCGTAGCATAGGAAAAACGACAATAGTTATATCTCCTGCAAACTCTTTTCTGGTTGCTTGAAATTCAACAGATTCTAACGTTACTTGATACAGTTCTGAAACTGCTTGCTTTACTTGATTATCTAAAAGGTCTTGAAGTGCCATTTTTCTTTATTAATAAGTGCCCAAAGATAGAATTTTTAAACCAAGTTTAAGAGTATTTAATTATGAAACAAGTACTTCATAAAATTATTCTTAATTTTTAGTTAAACACGAAATTTTAATTTGTTAAAACCTAAAAAAGCGGCTTATGCATTTCATCGATAAAAGTGTCGTTTTTCTATGTTTTTTGCACTTAATCTATTCGTCGATTTTTTTAAAAAAAACGGCTCGCTCTTTATCTAATTTTTTGGTAGAAAAACCTATAAATTAGAATATAATAACCCTTTTTACAACTTTTGTTAGCCGAAGCTATTATTGACACAAATTGAATTTTTATAGAATTTTAGAAGACAAATTGATTTCCCTCAACCAAGCTTCTTTAAATAATAGCTTTTTAAAAAGCTATAATTAAGCATTGTATGAGGAGAATAATTACTCTAATTATATTCTTTACCGTATTCTTTGGTTTTTCTCAAACCAAGGAGCTAGATAGCTTATCTATAGCGTTAGGGTTCGAAACGAATGACTCCCTTAAGGTAGATACCTCCCTAAAAATTATAAAACTTCTATACGACGCTCAAGATTATGAGCGTGCACTTCAATACATTAAGTTGAGCGACAAACTATCTTCAGACATCAACTACAAAAAAGGTATAGCCAAAGTTACCTACTACAAAGCATTAATATATGCCGAAAAAAATGATTATATAAATGCTATGGACGGCTATACCAAAGCCAAAACCTTATTTAATGTCCTTAAGGACACCTTAAATATTGCAAAAGTTAATAATAGCATTGGGTTGATTGAAATGGAGAGAGGCAATTTTGATAAAGGCTTGCAATATTCCTTATCTGCCATTAGAGAATTAGAACGCAGAGGTTTACGACAAGAATTACGTTCAGCTTATGCTAGTTTAGGAAAAACCTACTACAAACTCAACAACGTTGATAAATCCATTGAATATAATTTAAAAGCGCTGGATATTCAAGAACAATTGAATGATGCAACAGGTATTAGCGCATCTAGCTTATTACTTGCGGAGTTATATTCCAAATCTAAAGAACACAGAAAAGCTATTGAGTTTTTTGAAAAAGTTTTAAATGGTGTTACAGGAAAAACCGATTCTATAAAAAGCAACGTCTTACCAAAACTTGGTGGTGAGTATTTAGCCTTTAACGATTACGATTCTGCCGCTAAATATTTAATTCAAGGTTTAACGATAAATAGAAGAAGTAATAACGAAAGTAATTTAGTAACCACGCTAAACAACTTGGGAAAACTAAACCTAAACCAGGGAAGACTTCGCACTGCAGAGCAACAATTATATGAAGCAGGTATATTAGCTAAAAAACTGAAGGATACTGATGAGCTTTTGAAATATTACGGCCTAATGAAGGCTCTAGACTCTACAACGAGAAGGTTTGACAGGGCTTTTGTTTGGCAACGACGCTTTTACAGTTTAAAAGACAGCATTAATAAAAATAATAGCGTAACTAAAACACTTGATATTACGCCAAAAGACTTGAGTTTAAATTTTGATGCTCCAGAAACTAAACCTCAAGCGGAATCAAAAAACATTATTCCTTCAGGAAACGACGATAAACTTAAAAAATTCAAATTATTCTTCTACATCCTCTTAGGAATTTTAGCGATTGTATGTGTATTTCTTGTTTTAATCTATTTAAAACGAAATAATAGCCTAAAATATGTGCAAGAGCTTGAGGAAAAAAACCTTAAAACACAGTTACAGAACGAAGCGTTTATTGAACAAACCAAGCATTTGGAAAACGTAAACAATGTAAAAGACAAACTGTTCTCTATCGTATCACACGATTTAAAGGATTCACTTTCATCAATCAATGGCTTCATTGACTTGTTAAAAGATGGCTCTTTATCAAGAGAAGAGTTTGATAATTTAATACCAGAGTTGAGCGAAAATGCAAATAATGCGTCATTATTACTTTTTAATCTTCTCAATTGGTCTAAGTCTCAAATGCAGTCGCTTAAACCCAGTCCGAGTTTATTTGATATCCAAGAAGTATTTGAAGAGAAAATAAAACTAATTGAACAACGTATAGAAAACAAGGGCATAGAACTTATAGACCATTCACTTAGAGATTTTGCCTATGCAGACAGAAGCATGATTGAAATTGTGATTCAAAACCTTCTAGCGAATGCATTAAAATTCTCTAGAAAAGGTGATTCTATAACGGTGTCTAATCATATTAGTAATGGTAGCTGTATTATAAGTGTTGCTGATACCGGCGTTGGTATTCCAAAGCATAATCTTGAAAAGCTGTTTAAAAGTAATACTTACACTACTATGGGTACTAATAACGAAAAGGGTACCGGACTTGGACTTTCAATTTGCAAAGAATTAGTTGAACTTAATGGCGGTAAAATATGGGTTGAAAGCACAGTGAATACTGGCAGCACATTTTATGTTCAATTGCCAAAAACCAAACCCAACGGCGACTAAATATCAGCCAATTAATAAGTTTTGTTTTGCTTTTTTGTGCCTTATCGCTTTAAATTCTGTGTAATTACGATTATACAACAAATCTGAAGGTTAAAAATTACGTTAAGTCGAGCTTAGGTAAAAATACCTCAGCCATCATACACCTTGCACTGCCTCCTCCACACGTTTCAATAGTTTCTAAATTACTTGACAATATTTTACAGTGTTTTTCTATCCTTTCAATTTGACGTTTGGTTAAACTATCGTGAGCAGCTTGACTCATTATTAAATACCGCTGATTATTCGCACCTCTAACTTGTAACATATTTCCAGCGAAGTGCTCTACTTGAGCCTCAGTAATATCAATAATTTCCTTTCCATCTTCCTTTAATTGTTTTATTACGTTTTTACGTTCTTTCTTATCGTCTATACTACTCAAGCAAACTATTGCAAAGTTTTCCGCAATACACATCATAACATTAGTATGATAAATAGGCTTACGTGCCCCATTCACTGTTTGATTAGCTACAAAAATTACAGGCAAATACTCAAAATCCTCACAAAACTCAATAAATAAATCTTCGTTTGCTCTTGGTGACAAGGCACAGTAGGCCTTTCGGTTTACACGATCTAAAATAATACTACCAGTTCCTTCTAAAAAAACATCTTCTTCCTCTGCACTTGTATAATCTAGAATATTATTAATGATAAAGCCTTCATCTTCCAAGGTTGCTAAAATATCCTCTCTACGCTCTAAACGCCTATTCTCAGCAAACATTGGATATAGCCCTACATTGCCGTTTTGATGAAAAGACACCCAATTGTTAGGAAAGATAGAATCAGGCGTATCAGTTTCTATTCTGTCATCAACAACAATTACCTTTACACCTATACCCCTTAACTTTTCAACATAAATATCAAACTCTTTCTGGGCTTTAGTATTAATGGTTTCTGGCAAAACACCATTAATTGGCTCTTGGTAATAGTTATTTACAGCCGTTTGCTCATTCATCCTGAAATTAACAGGACGCACCATTAATATTGTATTTGTAGTCTGGCTCATTTACAAATCTTTATCAAACAAAAATATACTTATTTAAATTAGAAGTGTTTTATTTTTATAGAATTTATTAGAGCCCTATTAAAAAAACAGGTAAATTGAAGGCCGTAAAGTTTTAGGAAACCCTAAAACTATTTAACCTGTTCTATGAAAAAACTCCTGAAAAAACTCTTCAAAAGTTTTAACTATGATTTAATAAAAACATCAACTCTGAACAGATTGATTAGAGATGAAAAAATAGCAAACGAATATAAATTAATTTTGCAGTACTCTTCTGATGTTGCTGCTAATTATTTAAAGTTTAGACAAAAATCAAAAGCCCAAATTAAACAAGACTTGTTTGTACTGATGGAATTAAATTTTAAAACAGATGGCTTTTTTGTAGAGTTTGGTTCAACAGATGGTGTTTCCATGAGCAATACTTTTCTTTTAGAAAAAGAATTTAACTGGCGTGGCATTCTTGCTGAACCAGGCAAGTATTGGCATAATGCCCTAGAAAAAAACAGAACAGCATTTATAGAAAAAAACTGTGTTTGGCACAAAACGGGTGAGATTCTCCAATTTCAGGAAGCTGATAGCCATACGCTTTCAACCATTGTAGGTTATGGAGATACCGATTCTCATTCAAAAACAAGAAATGCTGGCAATAGCTATACAGTTACTACCATTTCCTTGAACGATTTATTGCTCAAATATAATGCCCCTAAAATAATAGACTACTTATCAATTGATACTGAAGGCAGTGAATATATTATTTTAAACAGTTTTGACTTTGATCAATACAAGTTTAGGGTTATTACAGTGGAACATAACTACACAGATTTGCGCGATAAAATTTTTAATCTATTAACATCTAAGGGATATTACAGAATACATACTGAACATTCTTTGTTTGATGATTGGTATATATTAGAAAAACCCAATAATTATATGAGATAAGTTATGTACAGCTATATATTTGTATTGTAGTTAAAACCTACTTAATATAAAATTTTATTAATATTCACTATTCTAAGTTTATATGTATTGGCTAATCTCTAAACAATGGCAAAGTTGTGCAACGCAGAAGCCCTTCTTGTTTTCCTATTTCTGCATAAGGCACTTCTTCAACCATAAAACCTTGTTGTCTCAACCAATCATTCAAACGTGTGAAATTCTGCTCAGAAATAATAACATCTTCAGAAATTGAAAATACATTACTGTACATCTCATACATTTCATCTTTCGTTATCTCAAAAACATTCTCTCTTCCAAAGAAATTTATGAGCCAATCATATTCGCTTTCCACTAAAAATCCATTCTTATGTATTATTGCTTTTCCCTTACCTAGTGGATTAAAGCAACAATCTAAATGCAATGCATTTTCTCTTGGATTAGTATTGGATTTTCTTAAGTTGAAAGCTTTTACCTTTTTCTTCGGAAACAAATTTTGAATGGCATTAACTGCTTGAATATTTGTGCGGGCCGTAATTAATTCCGAATAATCATCTCCTGTATAGGTTCCCATGAAAAGATAATCGTTCCAAGGCATTACATCACCTCCTTCCACATGACAATCTTCTGGCAAAATAATGCGCTTATCTTCCGCAACTTGGTTCCATATGTAGTCAATAGCATGAACTTCTTCTTCCCTATGGGGTAAAATGTTAGCCTCTATCATAATATCATCAATTACAAAAGCTATGTCACGAGAGAAGATTTGGTTACAATTTTTAATAATTTCTGGACGATACACCTCTACATCATACTTTTTAAAAACCTGAAGTACCGAGTTCATCTCCTGAATCATATCAGCTTCTTTTGGATATGTACCTGCTTTGATGTGCTCTATACTTTTGGGATCATAACAATCTTCAATTTTTGGAATTGGGCCATTACTTTGCGCAGTTCCTAAAACTACTGAACGCAATCTGGATATTTCATTTTTGATATTTAATTGTATCATTTAAAACGTACTAATTATAACTGTAAGTTAACCAGTCGCAAAACTAAGAAGAATTACGCTATTTTAAATTATTCTTAAAAATAATGCTTAAAAAAGAAAAAGCTTCATGTTTTTTGCATGAAGCTTAATAATATTCTAAATATTCACTGTTTTTATCTTTTTTCGATTGGCTTAAAACTTCTTTGTGTTTCACCAATGTACAATTGCCTTGGGCGACCTATTGGTTCTTTATTTAATCTCATTTCACGCCACTGCGCAATCCAACCTGGTAAGCGCCCTAATGCAAACATTACTGTAAACATATCCGTCGGGATACCCATAGCGCGATAAATAATTCCAGAATAGAAATCGACATTCGGATATAGTTTTCTATCTACAAAATATTGGTCTTCCAAGGCTTCTTTTTCTAAACCTTTAGCTATATCTAAAATAGGATCTTCAACACCTAAATCTCCTAAAACTTCATCCGCAGCCTTTTTGATAATTCTGGCACGAGGGTCGAAATTCTTATATACTCTGTGGCCAAAGCCCATTAAACGGAACGGATCTTCCTTATCCTTTGCTTTTGCCATATACTTTTTAGTATCTCCTCCGTCTTCCTTTATTGCCTCAAGCATTTCTAAAACTGCTTGATTAGCACCACCATGCAGCGGTCCCCATAGCGCAGAAATACCTGCCGAAAGAGAAGCAAATAAACCAGCATGTGATGACCCTGTGATTCTTACTGTGGAAGTAGAGCAATTTTGTTCGTGGTCTGCATGAAGAATCAATAACTTATCGAGTGCATTTATAAGTATAGGATTTTGTATATATCTCTCTTCATTGGGCTGTTTAAACATCATTTTCAGAATGTTTTCTACGTATCCTAATGAAGAATCTCCATAATATAATGGCAACCCTGACTTTTTACGCATAGTCCAAGCAACTAAAATGGGAAACTTTCCAAGAATACGAACAACTGAGTTATACATATCCTCTTCAGAATTTACATTTACTGAAGATGGGTTAAACGCTGTTAAGGCACTGGTAAGTGAAGACAACACTCCCATAGGATGTGCAGATTTTGGAAACGCATCTAAAATCTTTTTTACGTCATCATCAACAACGCTATGTTTCTTTATATCAGAATGGAATTTTTCTAATTGTTCTGAAGTTGGTAAATCTCCAAAAATTAACAAATAAGAAACTTCGAGAAAATCCGCTTTTTCAGCAAGTTCCTCGATGGTGTATCCACGATACCTTAACACGCCCTTTTCTCCATCTAGAAATGTTATAGCACTCTTACACGAACCTGTATTTTTGTAACCAGAATCTAACGTTATTAATCCATTCGTAACACCGCGCAATGTTTTTATATCTATTGCCACTTCATTCTCTGTTCCTACTTCAATCGGAAATTCATATTTTTTACCGTTAAATTCTAGGGTAGCTGTATCTGACATAATTTTTAATTAATTTTTTTGGACTGCTAATCTACAAAATATCCATTGATTAATGAAGTCCATTCACTAGGTTTTGTTAATATAAATATTACCTTAACTATCTATTTGAGTCAACTTAAAAAAAGTAGTCCATTTATTAGATAAATTGGCAATAATAACATAGCTATTTATAATCGTTTATTTGTTTATTTTTTAATACAAGCACTCTGTAGTCGTACTTCTAATAGAAAAATTTAAAGTTTCGTTCGAAATTAATAATTTATGTTTTAAAATAATTAGCAAGCAATTTAGTCGTGGTCTTTTCAGAAAGACAAATTAGTGCTGTAATACCAGATACTGGTAAGTTAAGATACTTTTATAGTTGCCTTATACCTTGTAATTTCAAATTTTATCAATGATAATTGTCAAAAATCTTTAAAGCCTCATTGTAAGCACTTTCAAAACTTAATGCGTCCAAATTATTTTTATTTTTTGAAGTAAAATAGGATAAGAGTTTTTCTGTAGGCATATTCCCGGTTAGCTCATCCTTCGCCATAGGGCATCCTCCAAATCCTTTAATAGCACCATCAAATCGATAACATCCGGCTTCATGGGCGGCATCTACTTTTTCAAACCAAGACGATGGCGTGGTATGCAAGTGCGCCCCAAACTCAACATTAGGATATTTTGGAATTAAATTGGAGAACAAATAAGAAATGCTATCAGGGTTTGATGTTCCAACGGTATCACTTAATGATAATATTTTTACGCCCATATCAGCTAACTTTTGAGTCCATTCACCAACAATATCAACATTCCAAGGATCGCCATAAGGATTACCAAATCCCATAGAAATGTAAACTACCACCTTTTTATTAGTACTATTTGCAATTTCTAAAATTTCATTGAGCACACCTACCGATTGCGCAATGGTTTTGTGTGTATTACGCATCTGGAAATTTTCAGAAATTGAAAATGGATACCCTAAATAGTCTATTTCTTTATGTTTTGCTGCATCAGTTGCACCCCTAGTATTTGCAATTATTGCTAAAAGTTTGCTTGTAGTTTTACTTAAATCTAGTTGTGATAATACCTTGGCAGTATCCACCATTTGCGGAATTGCTTTTGGAGACACGAAACTTCCAAAATCTATAGTGTCAAATCCGACGCGCAATAATGACTGAATATATTGCACCTTCTTATCCGTTGGAATAAACTGCTTTATCCCTTGCATAGCATCACGAGGACATTCAATTATTTTAATGGATTTTGACATTTAATATTTAAGATTCTAGAAGCTAAAAATACTATTATTTTTCTGAATGTAAGTCGTTACAATTTCAAACGACTGAACATTCATGCAATAATTCAGCAAAAACGATTCGTATGAAAAAAATTACAACACTATTTACTTTTCTTGCTTGTTCTTTATGTAATGCTCAAAGCGTTGCCACGTATAATATTGAATTTACAAATTATTGGAATTCAACAAATCACAGTGTAGGCACAACATTTCCTGGTAGCAATGCACACTGGTCTCCTTTAGTAGGTGTTAACCATAATAGCAATGTTACTTTTGTTGTGCTTGGAGGCACCGCTACTATTGGCGTTGAAAACATCGCTGAAACCGGAAATTCAAATGTATTTGAAACCGTTGATGTGCAAAATGCTATTGATTCTAATAATGCAGAACAGTTTTTTGATGCAGGTGGCTTGTTTCTCAATGAACCAACTAATAAAATTACTTTAAACGGGTTTCAAGTAAGCGAAGATTTCCCATTAATAACAATGCTTTCTATGATTGCACCTAGCCCCGACTGGATTATTGTTGTAAACGGCTTAGATTTGAGAGAAAACGGTAATTGGAAAACATCCGTAACCATAGACCTATTTCCCTATGATGCTGGCACGGAAGAAGGTACAACATATTCCTTATCTAATCCTGCAACATCCGGAGGTACGATTACCAGCTTAAGTGGTGTTGCCCCGTTTGATAATACTAGAGTTGCCGAACTCTCAATAACACTAGCTTCTGTTTTAAGTACAAATGATAATTCTAACTTTGAAAATATAACCGTTTTTCCTAATCCAGTGAATGACATTCTTACTCTAAAAAACATAGCCAGCGCTAAATTAAAAAGTGTACAAATCTTCAACATTTTAGGTGAATTGAGTAAAACGTTGTTAGTTAGGAGAAATATTGGAAATCTTGAAGTTGATGTATCAAATTTAACTTCAGGTATTTACCTTATAAAACTCAATAATGAAGCAGGACATAGTAAAACTCAAAAATTGATAGTAGAGTAATAACACATTATCGATAAAAAAATACTGTTAACGTTTTTATTATAATGGTTTCGCTCTATGGGGTACTTTTGATTTAAACTAAACGCCCCATGAAGTTTTGCCTAAAAAAGAGTCTTTCTGTACTCACGATATTTTTATCGTTAGGGGCATCTATTCACGGTCAGAGTCCTTCAAGTTTTTGCGGTACAGAAATCGATAACGAATCATTATTATTTCTTAAAGGTTTTCAAGACAACATTAAAGTTTATGAAAATGAGTATTTCTCTATTTTAGATAAAAATAAAACATCTAAAACAGATAAAAACACCACCCCTACGTCTTTAAATTCCATTCCAGTAAAAGCACATATTATTCGTTCTTCTTCCGGCAACGGAGGTTTAGAGTTGGATGAATTATACAAAGCTATTACTGACTTAAATGTGATTTACGCTGATGCATACATGGAATTCTTTTTATGTGATGGTATAAATTATATAAATAATGACGATTACTATTATAAATTTAACAGGAATCAAGAAATAGATTTAACAGAAAACAGCTATGTCCCTGGCGTTATAAATATTTATTTTACAGAGTATGTTGAAGTTACTCCTGGTTTTAGCCTTTGTGGTTATTCTAACACATTTGGTGGTTCTGATGTTATAGTAATGAGTAATGGCTGCGGCACAAATGGCACATCTTTGGCGCATGAATTAGGGCATTTCTTTTCATTAATGCATACACATGGGCTTGATAGTAATGCATTAACTTCTGAGTTGGTGGATGGCTCTAATTGTGATACTGACGGGGATATGATTTGTGATACACCAGCAGATCCTAAACTATCAACCGACTGTGTAAATAGCAATTGTGAATATACAGGAAGTTTAACCGATGCCCATGGCGACGTTTACAAGCCAGACACAAAAAATATAATGTCCTATACGAGACCTAGCTGTAAATCTCATTTCTCAGAACAGCAGTTAGCCAGAATTTATGCATTCTATAAATCGGCCAGACAGTATTTATCTTGTCCTTCTGCGAATGTAAATTTTACAGCTAATAGTTTTCAAGAATGCGGGAACGAACTAACCGTAAATTTTACTGACACCAGTGTTGGTGCAACTTCATGGCAATGGGATGTTGACGGGGATAATGTTACAGACTATAGAGTACAAAACCCTGTGCATACATATACTAAAGGCGTTTATGACGTAACCCTAACAATCACCACTGGAAATATTGTATATAAGGAGGGAGAAGAAGGTAAAGTAGGCTCTATTAGTAAAACATTTTCTCAAATCATTAAAGTTGGAACAGAGGAAGACGCAACCTTAAATGTAGATTTTGATAGCTTTGATTTTGCAAGTTCAGATGGTTGGTCGGCTATTGATCTTTCTGGAAATGGATTTAACTGGTTAGTAAATTCAGGAGAAACAGTATCTAGCAACACTGGCCCCATAAAGGATAAAACTAGTAAAAAAAGTAACGGAAAGTACATTTATACAGAAGCATCAGGAGCAAAAGAAGGTGATATTGCAGAGTTCGTTTCACCCTGTATTAATATTAACCAGAAAAACGCACAATTAGAATTTTTCTACCATATGTATGGAGACCACATTGGTGAACTTCACGTGGATATAGAAACAGAAAACGACTATATTGCTGATATTATTCCTGCGTTAATTGGAGAGCAACAAACTAGTCAATCAGACGATTTTATTGCACAATACGTCAATTTATCACGGTTTTATGGGCAAACTATAAATATACATTTTAGAGCAATTCGTGGTTATAGCTGGAGTGGAGATATTGCAATTGATGGCGTAAGTATAACGGGCAATGCGATTGCCGACAAGGGCAACAATAAACCAACTTTAAAATTATTTCCTAATCCTGTTACTAATGGTGTCTTAAATATTTCTACCATTTCTGAAAAAAGAAATCCCGAAGATTATTTTACTGTTTCAAATTTAGTTGGTCAAGTTTTTTTAACAGGAAAAATTACTGGTAACGAACAAATAGATGTGTCTCAATTACCTAAAGGTTCTTACCTCGTTACTGTTATAAGCGGGAAAAACATGGAGGTAAAACAGTTTATTAAGTAATTATTCTTTAGTTTTTAAGATGGCCTTATTAATACGTCTTATCAAACTAGGCCCCTCATAAATAAAACCCGTATAAATTTGTACCAAATGGGCGCCTGCCTCTAGCTTTTCTATTGCATCATCCGCAGAATGAATACCTCCTACTCCAATAATTGGGAATGCGTTATTACTTTTCTCTGAAAGATATTTTATAACTCCTGTGCTTTTTTCTTTAATGGGTTGTCCGCTTAATCCGCCATTACCAATTGTTTCTAACATTTCTTTTGAAGCTTTCAGTCCACTTCTATCTATAGAAGTATTACTAGCTATTACACCATCAAGCTTGGTACTTTTTACTAATTCTATAATTTCATCTAGCTGACCATCATTCAAATCTGGTGCTATTTTTAAAACAATTGGTTTTTGAATTTCAAAAGTATTGTTCGCTTTTTTAACTGCGCCAATCAATTCCTCGAGATAATCTTTATCATTCAGCTTCGCATGACTGCCAACATTGGGGCAACTTACGTTTAGCACAAAATAGTCTACATAAGGATGCAGTGCATTAAAACATTCCAAATAATCCTTGGTATAATCTTCGGGTTTAGTGGCGGTGTTTTTACCAATGTTTCCACCAATTATTAGCTTTCCTTTATTCTTCTTTAATTGGGTAATCGCAGCTTCCAATCCTTCATTATTAAAACCCATTCTATTAATAATGCCTTTATCCTCTTTTAATCGAAATAAACGCTTTTTAGGGTTGCCTTCCTGTCCTTTAGGTGTTACCGTTCCTATTTCAATAAACCCAAATCCAAAATTTGCAAGTTCATTGTATAAAACAGCATTTTTGTCAAAACCAGCCGCAAGACCTACAGGATTTTTAAATTTTAAACCAAAAAGGTCGCGCTCTAAACGTTTATCATCAACTACATATAAACTTCTAAACAACCCTGGTAATCCAGGTATTTTAGATGCAAATTTTATGAGACTAAAAGTGAAATGATGAATTTTCTCAGGATCAAACGCAAAGAATAGTGGTCGGAGAAGTGCTTTATACATCAGTAATATTTATGCAAAAATAGGTGGAAATACTGTAAATAAAAAATTGATATTAAGTGCGCCTCTTTCATTACAGATTTCAATAAATAATTGTAAATTAGAATGAACTAAATAACTCCCTATTTCAATACAAAACACTAAAGCAAAATTCATTTCAATGATTTCAAAAGAAGACATTATAAAACGATTTATAAGCTACGTTACCATAGATACTGAATCCGACCCAACTTCAAACACAACTCCGAGCACCGGAAAGCAATGGGATTTAGCCAATAAACTTACTGAAGAATTAAAAACAATTGGCATGCAAGAAGTTACTATTGATGAGCACGCTTATGTTATGGCGACACTTCCTAGTAACGTGGAACACAAGGTACCGACCATTGGTTTTATTTCGCACTTTGATACTTCACCTGATTTTACAGGTGCAAATGTAAATCCACAAACTATTGAAAATTACCACGGAGGAGACATTGTACTGAATAAAAAAGAAAACATCATTTTATCTCCCGATTATTTTGAGGACTTGAAACAATACATCGGTCAAACCCTAATTACAACAGACGGGACCACACTCTTAGGTGCCGATGACAAAGCCGGCATTTGCGAAATAGTTTCGGCAATGGAATATTTAATCAATCATCCTGAAATTAAGCATGGCAAAATTAGGGTTGGCTTTACACCAGATGAAGAAATTGGTAGAGGCGCACACAAGTTTGATGTTGAAAAATTTGGAGCTGATTGGGCATATACAATGGATGGTAGCCAAATAGGTGAATTAGAATATGAAAACTTTAACGCAGCAAGTGCTGTGGTAAAGGTAAAAGGCAAAATTGTGCATCCAGGTTACGCCAAAGGTAAAATGGTAAACTCAATGTACATTGCTACTGAATTCATTAACTCTTTACCGAGAATTGAAACCCCAGAACATACTGAAGGCTACCAAGGTTTTTTCCACTTACATGATATAAATGGTGAGGTTGATGAAACTACACTACAATATATTATTCGCGACCATGATAAAGGGCATTTTGAAGCACGTAAAGAAGTAATGCAAAAGTTGACAAACGAATTGAATTCGCAATACGGAAGAGAAGTAATAACTACCGAAATAAAAGACCAATACTATAACATGCGCGAAAAAATTGAGCCTGTAATGCATATTGTTGATATTGCTGAGGAAGCAATGAAAGCATTAGGCATTACTCCATTAATAAAAGCCATTAGAGGAGGTACCGACGGATCTCAATTGAGCTACATGGGATTACCTTGTCCTAATATCTTTGCAGGAGGGCACAACTTTCATGGGCGCTACGAATATGTGCCTGTGGAAAGCATGATTAAAGCAACTGAGGTAATTTGTAAGATTGCAGAATTAACATCGCAGAGACATTCTAATTGAAAAGTTAGCTAAATGAAAAAAGTAAGCTCTGTTGAAGAATACATAGTAGAAAACGGGCATTACAGTAAAGCTCTAGAGTATTTGCGTTCAATTATACTTTCTACCAAATTAGAGGAATCCATAAAATGGAGTTTACCCGTTTACACCTTACATAATAAAAATGTGCTAGGGATAGGTGCATTTAAAAACCACTTTGGAATTTGGTTCTTTAATGGTGTATTTCTTAAAGATGACTTAAACATATTACAAAATGCTCAAGATGGCAAAACCAAAGCAATGCGGCAAATGCGTTTTGAAACTAAGGCAGATATTGATAAGAGAATAGTTTTAGCATATGTAAAAGAAGCAATTGAGAACCAAAAGTTAGGTAAGGAAGTAAAACCTAATAGAAGTAAAAAAGAAGTAGAAATTCCAAAAGAGCTCGAGGAAGCTTTTAAACACAATTCTGATTTAAAATCCAGCTTTAAAGGTTTATCAAATTACAAACAACGCGAATATTGCGAATATATAGCCACAGCAAAACGAGAAACCACTAAACAAAAACGTTTAGAAAAAATTATTCCGCTGATTCTCAATGGTGCTGGTCTGCACGATAAGTACAAAAACTGTTAAGTTTTTCATATAACAAAGGCTTTCCAAATTGGAAAGCCTTTTAAATCTAAGTCTTTTAAGAACTTTATTTTTTAGCTGTTGCCGGGGCATTAAGTTTAGAACTCATCTCCATAGAAATCGCAGAACGATCAAATTTTAGCTTTCCTGCCAAAGTTTCGATAATACACGAGTTATCTTTATCATTAAGCTCCGCAACCTTACCGTGCAAACCGCTTTTGGTAACAATTCTATCGCCTTTTTTCAATTCGGCAGCAAATTTCTTTTCTTTCTTTGCGCGTTTCATTTGTGGGGCTATCATAAAGAAATAAATAACCACAAACATTAATACAAATGGCAATAAACTGCCAAAACCTCCTTCTCCCATGTTTTATATTTTAACTTTGTGCTGGTTTAGCTTTATTTGGATCTGGCTTAACAAACGCCGTAATTTTTACACTTTCTCTACCACTTTCGGTATTAGCTGTAATATTAATTGATTTAGAAACCTTGTTAGTGCCGCTTCCATTAAACTTTACAGTAAACTGACCTTCTCCACCTGGAGCTAAAGGCTCTCTGCTCCAGTCTTTTGGTACAGTACACCCACAAGTACTTTTTATATCTGTAATAACCAACGGTGCTTCACCAGTGTTTTTATATTTAAAAACAGTCTCTACTTGTGTTCTAGCTTCAATTTCACCAAAATCGTGTTCCTTTTTATCAAAAGTTAATACTGGGAATTTTGATGATACAGCATCTCTCTGTGCAGCCTTAGCTACGTTTGTTTCACTTATTTTTTTAGTAGCATCTTCTTTACAACTTGTAAACGCTACTAAACATAATGTGCTTAAACCTAAAATTACTTTTCTCATAATTCTTTTATTTATATGATTTGGTGTGTCAAAAATAGCAATTATTTAACTGTTTAAAAACTTTTAATAGCTTATTAACAGGGATTCTTTTACATCAACCCACGACCAACTTTGTTCAACTTCCCTTCTTTTTTATATTCTTTAACTAATTTATCTAAAATACCGTTAATAAATATGCTGCTTTTAGGTGTGGAATATTCCTTTGCAATCTCTAAATACTCGTTAATTGTAACCTTTACCGGAATAGACGGAAAGTAGTGTAACTCGCAAATGCCCATTTGCAACAAAACATAATCTAAATTTGCAATTCTATCAGCATCCCAATTTTTGGTTTTTTGTGCAATTTCTTCGTTTATAGTTGCAGCATTCAAAATTGTTTTCTTGAATAAATCTATTGCAAATTGTTTGTCTTCTGAATCCTTATATAACTTAGGACTAAAATGTGCCTCAGCACTATTAGGTTTTAATTTCCTTATGAGTTTTAAAATGGTAGTGTTTACCGTTGGCAAATCATCCAACCATGTTAAGTTTTTATCTTCAATATAATCATAAAGTTTATCGTTGGGTGCAATTATCTCCTTAAATACATCAATAAAGAAATCCTTGTCCTCCTTGAAATCTGATGTTCGTGTTCGCATATAATCCTGATATACTTCACTCTTAACGATCGCTTTAAAAACAATATCAACATACTCACTGTCTAGGTCCCAGTTAATCGTCTTATTATGTTCTAAACTGTTTTTTAATGTTTCATTTTCAAGAATAGCTTGAAACACCTGATTGTTTACAAATTTTCTGTTAGGGTTTTTGTCTTCTGAAGTTGCTAAATGTTTCTTTTGCTTTTTTTCTAAGTCCTGTGCTGCTCGCTTTTGCACTTCAAGCAATAATGACATGATAAGCAGATAAAGATTGTGCATGTTCTCTATACTAAACAGCAGGAATTTTTCATCTTTTTTTAAATCGTCACTTTCACTACCATTAAAAGCATAAATGGTCTGCATTACTTTTACACGAATATGTCGTCTGTTTAGCATCATTACAAAGAACTTAAATTAAAACGTATAATGTCTATTTTACCTTTTATGGAGGCAAAAATAAAACTATTTTACTAATTCATATGGTTATTTAAGCATTTGTTATAGTTAATTTCTTTTAGCTATTATTTAACAGTTCCGAAAGGCAGTGGTGATTTTAATATGCTTTTATTGATGTATATTTGCTATTCGTTTTCCAAATACAAGTGAAAGAACTCCAACACCTCAATAAATACTTTTTAAAATACAAAACCCATTTACTTATTGGGGTTGTAATTACTATCGTAGCCCGTATTTTTTTGCTCTTTACACCGCGCTACATCAGGCGTATTTTTGAAATTATAGAAAATAAAGCGGGGCTAAACGAACAACAGATAAGGGGAGAGTTGCTTGAAGCGATTCTTTATATTATTGGAGCGGCGATTATTGCAGGCCTTTTTACGTTTTTAATGCGACAAACCATTATTAATGTTTCGCGTTACATTGAATATGACTTGAAAAATGAAGTTTATGCCCAATACCAAAAACTATCGCTCAACTTTTATAAAAAGAATAGAACGGGTGATTTGATGAACCGTATTAGTGAAGACGTAGGTAGAGTTCGTATGTATGCTGGTCCTGCAATTATGTACAGCATCAATACGGTAACTCTTTTTGTTATTGCATTAATTTACATGTTTAACCAAGCACCTACTTTAACCCTTTATACCGTTATACCATTACCAATTCTATCTGTTATTATTTATAAACTAAGTAAAGAAATTCATAAACGCAGCACAATAGTACAGGAATATTTATCTAAACTTTCCACATTTACCCAAGAGTCCTTTAGTGGAATTTCGGTAATTAAAGCGTATGGTATTGAACCAAAAATCTCAAGTGATTTCGACGCCTTATCCACCACAAGTAAAGAAAAGCAGTTACATCTTGTTAAGGTGCAAGCATTGTTTTTTCCAATGATGATTTTACTCATCGGTACAAGTAACCTTCTTGTTATTTACATAGGCGGTATGCAATACATTAGTGGTGAAATTGAAAGTTTGGGAACCATTGCGGAGTTTATTATTTACGTTAATATGCTTACATGGCCTGTAGCCACTGTAGGTTGGGTGACTTCAATTGTACAACAAGCTGAAGCATCGCAAAAACGTATTAATGAGTTTTTAAAGATTGAGCCTGAAATTAAAAATGAAGTAGAAGGCCATACCAAGATTACTGGTGATATTTCATTCAAAAATGTTTCATTCACATATGATGATACTAATATTCAAGCGTTAAAAGGCGTTTCTTTTGATATTAAAGCTGGTGAAACCTTAGCTATTCTAGGAAAAACAGGGTCTGGAAAGTCTACAATTTTAGATTTGGTTGGTAGGCTTTACGATATTGATGAAGGGCAAATTCTTTTGAATGGTATTCAAATACATAACCACAATCTATCAGACTTGAGGGAAAGTATTGGATATGTCCCACAAGATGCATTTCTGTTTTCAGATTCTATAAAAAACAACATTAAATTTGGAAAAGAGGACGCCACAGATGAGGAGGTTATTGCAGCTGCTAAAAACGCACAGGTACATAAAAACATCATAAGCTTTAATAAAGGCTACGATACGGTTTTGGGCGAACGTGGCATTACACTATCTGGCGGACAAAAGCAACGTGTATCCATTGCAAGAGCTATTATTAAATCACCTCAAATTCTTCTTTTTGATGATTGTTTGTCTGCTGTAGACACTGAGACAGAAGAAAAAATACTAAAAAATCTCTTTAAAATATCACAAGGAAAAACAACGATTATTGTAAGCCATCGGGTGTCATCTGCCAAAAATGCAGATAAAATTATTGTGTTGGAAGATGGTGAAATTGTGCAAGCCGGTACGCATGATACCCTTATTGATATTGATGGCTATTACCAACATCTCTATTTAAAACAACTAAGCGAAACCAACGAAAACAAGGTCAACTAGTTATATCATCGCTTTACAAAAACGTTGAATTTTGCACAATAAATACGGGTTTCTGAAAAGAATAATTAAAAAATGTTGGTTAGTTTCGGTTTTTTTTAGATTTTTGATGTTAACAAGAAGTTATTAAATTAATCTTAAATTATAATGAATCACAACGGCATGATGGAGAAAGAGGAAATTTTTTCTAAAGTATTACGAGCAGGAAGACGCACATATTTTTTTGATGTAAGAGCTACAAAAGCTGATGATTATTACCTAACAATTACTGAAAGTAAGAAGTTTACAAACGATGATGGTTCTTACCACTATAAGAAACATAAAATTTATTTATATAAGGAAGATTTTTCAGAATTTAAGGAGATTCTTGCTGAAATGACAGACTACATTATAAGTGAAAAAGGCAACGAAGTTATTAGCGAGCGTCATCAAAAAGACTTTAAAAAAGATTACGAAAACTCTGAATCTGAAACATCAACGGAAGACACAAAACCAACTGAGAGTTTCACTGATATTGATTTTGACGACATTTAAACCTCGACTTTAACATATTTAAAAAAACCGCTATGAATCATAGCGGTTTTTTTATTCTATCAAAAAGTTATTACAATAACTAAGAAACGATACTGCCGTTTTTTACTTTAATCTCTGGATTGAGTAAAACAACATCTTTACCATTAACAGCCCCCATAACCAAACACTCACTCATAAATTGGGCAATTTGTTTTTTAGGAAAGTTAACTACCGCAACAATTTGTTTGTGCAACAAATCTTTTTTCTCATACAGCGCAGTTATTTGAGCCGATGATTTCTTTATACCTAAATCCCCAAAATCAATAGTGAGTTGAAAGGCAGGATTTCTCGCTTCGGGGAAATCGTTGACTTCAATAATGGTTCCCACGCGTAAATCAACTTTAGTGAAATCTTCAAAAGATATTGCTTCGCTCATTTTTTAAAGATATAAATTATTACGAAATTTGAACAAACATCATATCAATTATGGCAAGAACACCTTCAAATATGCTTCCACTAGGAACTAAGGCCCCAGATTTTTCACTTTTAGACACTGTTTCAGATAAATTTTTAAGTTTAGATGATGTAAAAGGTGAACATGGCACGGTGATACTCTTTATTTGCAACCACTGTCCTTTTGTAATCCATGTGAATTCTGAATTGGTAGCTATCGCTAAAACTTACCAATCTAAAGGCATAGCCTTTATTGCCATTTCTAGTAATGATGTTGAAAATTACCCACAGGATGGTCCTGATAAAATGAAGATTCATGCCAAAACCGAAGGCTATCCTTTTCCATACCTATACGATGAAACACAAGATGTAGCTAAAGCGTATGATGCTGCTTGTACTCCTGATTTATATCTTTTTAATTCAGAGTTAAAATTGGTTTATAGAGGGCAGCTAGACGACTCCAGACCTGGAAATGGTATTCCACTAACAGGAAATGATTTAAAACACGCCTTGGATTGTTTGATTAAAGGTAAAGAAAATACAGCGCCTCAAAAACCAAGTATTGGTTGTAATATAAAATGGAAGGTTTAAGATCTTAAAAATAATATTTTATACCTGTCATTTCGAGTGAAATTCTGAAAGAATTTAGTATCGAGAACATTATTGGTCAAAATTTATTTTATTTTCGTTACAATTTTATTTCTCTCTATTAAAATCGAAATAAAATCACTTAAACTGACATAAATTTCCTTGTCCTGATAACCCTAGTTAAGTTTAAGCTGATAAATTCCAACATCATGCCATTTTCCAAATTTTAAGCCCACTTCCTTCAAGTGTGCTACTGCCTTAAAACCAAATTTTTCATGAAGCTTTACACTAGCATCATTAGGTATGGTTAGTACACCTAGTACGGTATGTGTATCGGTATTCTTTAGTTCATCAATAAGTGCATTATAAAGCATAGACCCTATATGTTTACCATGTGCCTTATGGTCTACATAAATCGTAGATTCTACGGTGAAATTATAAGCCGGTTTAGGCCTAAACCTACTAGCATAAGCAAATCCTAAAATGGTATTATCGTCTTCGTAAACCAAAAAAGGATACTCAGCATTTATACTCTGAATTTTTTCATTAAACACTTCAAAATTTAATGCTTCAATATCAAAGGTCGCTACTGTATTCATTACATAATAATTGTAAATATTCAGTAACGCATGTGTGTCGTTCTTATGTAACGGTCTTATCATTTATAACCAGCCTTTACGTTTTAAAAGGTGCTCTATATGAGCATAGTGATGATTACTATGCCACGCATAATTACCAATATTATAGTCTAAAAATACTTCGGTTTTGGTTTCAGGATGAATAAAACTCTTCTTTAAATCTGCATTCGACAAACTTCTCAACAAATGCACGAGTTTATAATGAATAGCCTTTAAATGTTCGATAGACATTTGTATCGGTGCAGTTTTACTATCCGAAAGTTCTGCCCAATCTGCCTCATTGTAGGCTTTAATAAGGGGTCTATCTTCAGTTAATGCCCATTTAAATCTAGTATAGCTGTGGTGATGACTATCTGAAACATGGTGCACAACTTGCCTAATCGTCCATCCATTTGGCCTGTAAGGAGTATCTAATTGAGCTTTAGTAAGATGTTTCACTAAAGCTTCAAATTTTATGGGAAATTTTTCTAACGTTGAAATCCAATCTAAAATATCAGCTTCGGTTATTGGGTAAGGGCATTCAAATTTTCCGATAGGATATTTTAACTGTTCTAGTGCTTCCGCTGTCACCTAATTTTGTTTTAAAAGTACTCTTCTAAAATAAAGTAATAATTATGATTAGGCAACTTCTACAGCCCCATTTTTTGCCCAATTTACAGCTTCAAACAAAGAACTAAAGCTTTTTATTTTATTGTTGAAAAACAAGTTTTCCACCATGATGCTAATTTTGCTAGTAGGACTATTAGAAACAATATAATATGCTTTTAAGTAATAGCTACTTTTAAAGAATTTTAACCAATCTACTGCCATAACAGCATAAGAATTAATGCGGTTGGAGATATAAATTATGTCACTCCCATCTGTACCCAAATAACAAGATACATCATCTACAATATGTTTTGCATGTTGTTTACAGCTTAAATTCACTCCACTTTTAATTTCGGAAACAACAAAACCAGAAAAGATAAACACATCCCCAAAAGAATAATTAAGCTCTTTGAGAACTTCAGGATATAACGTTGTTTCTTTAATACTTACCACTACGCAAAACTACGCACACCGCATTAATTGATTAAAAATACTCGATAAAATTAGTAATTAAACGTCCATGAGGTCAGAATTAAAAAAAGCACCCTTAGTGGGTACTTTTTTTTAAATCTTTATGTTGTTGTGGTAACTCTACTTAACATTCATTAACTCTACGTCAAAAATTAAATTAGCATCTGGTGGAATTACACCGCCAGCACCACGGCTCCCATATGCCAAATGACTTGGGATTACCAAACGTGCCTTATCACCAACATTTAATAAGCTGATACCTTCATCCCAACCTGAGATTACTTGACCAACACCTAATGGAAAATCTATAGGTTGATTTCTTTTGTATGACGAATCGAAAACAGTACCATCCATAAGTTGCCCTTTGTAATGTACGGAAACCGTTTTACCTTTTTCAGCTTTAACACCATCACCTTTTTGAATAATTTGGTAACGCAAACCACTGTCGGTTTTTTCAAATCCAGCAGCTACTTTTTCTAATTCTGCTTCTTGTTTTGCACGTTCTTCGGCTAATCGTTTTTCTCTAGACCCTTCAAATGTCCTAAACGCTTCTATAGCATTAAAGGCCTCTGCCTCTGCTCCTACTCTTACAATTTCTAAATGCTCAATAGTATCACCTTGCGCAACAGCATCAACAACGTCTTGTCCTTCGGTTACTTTTCCAAAAACAGTATGTTTACCATCTAACCAAGCGGTTTCTGTATGCGTGATGAAAAACTGGCTTCCATTAGTCCCAGGACCTGCATTTGCCATAGACAGCACACCTGGACCATCGTGTTTTAAATCTGGGTGAAACTCGTCATCAAACTGATAACCTGGGTTTCCAGCACCTGTTCCGTTAGGGCATCCACCTTGTATCATAAAATCTGGAATTACCCTATGGAATTTTAATCCATCATAGTATGGTGTGCCTTGTGGTTTTACCGAATTTTCTAAATTACCTTCAGCCAAAGCCACAAAGTTTCCTACCGTTCCCGGTGTTTTTTTGTACTCTAACGCTACGAGTATTTCACCTTTTGATGTATTGAATTTTGCGTATAATCCGTCTTGCATTGTATTGATTTTTAATGAGGTGCAAATATAGGAAGGATTTGGGATTTTAGATTGATGTTTTAGCATTTTTGTAGCGCAAAAACACTGCAGATGATAAAACGAACTACTTGACTTTATGGAAATTTTGGTCTATCTTCGTTTGATGACTAATATGCCTGAGCCCCCTATATGTAGGTAATCACAGCAATTCACAGAGCGTATTAATAAAAATAATATAAAATGAAGGTTATACTTTTATTCTTATTTATAGGCATTTATGTGCAACCAATTTTGGGGCAAGAGAATCTTCCAATTATAGATATGCAACTACATGCACACCCTGTTGACAGACAAGGCCCACCACCTGTTGCCATATGCACTCCTATTTATCCAATGCCTGTTTGGGATCCTATTGAACCATATTCTGATGTTTTTTTACGCATGCTAAAAGAACCACCGTGCGATAATCCTGTATGGTCGCCAACAACGGATGAAGCATTAATGCAGGAGACGTTTGATGTATTGGATAAGTGGAACATATACGGTGTATTGAGTGGACCTGTTGATCGTGTTGCGAAATGGCGCTCCCTAAAACCTAATCGTCTGTACCCAGCCATCGAAATGTCAATTAATTCAAATACACCTTCAACCGATTCTTTAAGATCGCTCCACGAAAAAGGTGAATTAATGGTTTTAGGAGAGCTGACAACTCAATATGCAGGAATATACCCTAATGATGAAAAACTGCAACCATATTTTGCATTGGCCGAAGAGATAGATATTCCAGTAGGTATACATGTAGGACCTGGACCTCCAGGTGTCATTTACTTGGGGGCTTCAAAATATCGAGCTAGTATGCACAGTCCACTTACTTTAGAAGAGGTGTTAGTTAAGCACCCTAAACTTAGGCTTTACATAATGCACGGTGGATATCCAATGCTCGATGATCTCCTTGCTGTTTTGTACGCACATCCGCAAGTTCATCTCGATGTAGGCGTAATTGTTTTCACTCAACCAAGGGAAGCGTTTTATAAGTGGCTTAAAGCAATCGTTGATGCAGGTTTTGGTAATCGAGTTATGTTTGGTTCTGACCAAATGGTTTGGCCTGGTGTCATAGAACGATCTATTTTTGTGATTAATGAAGCTCCTTTTTTAACAGACTCCCAAAAAAGAGATATTCTCTATAATAATGCTGCTAGATTTTTGCGCTTAAGTGAAGAAGAAATTGAGAGACATCATAAAAATTAAAAAGGCATCAGAAATACCCGAGCAGGGTATTGTGACAGCATTCTTTTTAAAGTTTTGATAGAACTTAAGTTAAAGCTTACCCCTAGCAACAACGTTCTAAAAGAGATATAGCCTTTGGCTACCTTTAAAATAAACGCCAAACCCGACCCTACAAGATAGCGCCCAAATAAAATAAAACCTTGGTTTTTTCTTAATTAGCTACCTCGCTTATAAACTTAATACGGTATAAGCGTAGTTCCTCATCGTCGTAATCCCCATCAAATTCCTCTATTGCTTCGTCAATGCTATCGGTTTCCGATTCCATGAAATAGTCGTGTATTTCTTCTTGCTGGTCTTCATCTAGAATTTCATCAATCCAATAGCTAATGTTAAGTTTAGTACCCGAGAATACGATAACCTCCATTTCTTTAATAAAGTCTTCCATAGACATGCCTTTTGAGGAGGCGATATCATCTAGAGGCAACTTCCTATCTACATTTTGAATAATGTACAATTTGTTTGCAGAGTTGCTCCCTGTGGATTTTACAACAAGATCGTCTGGACGTGTAATATCGTTTTCTTCAACATAATTGGCGATAAGCGTAACGAAATCTTTTCCGTATTTTTTGGCTTTGCCATCGCCCACACCATGCACATTACTTAGCTCTGAAATTGTTATAGGATACTTGAGCGCCATATCTTCCAAAGAAGGATCTTGAAAGATAACAAAGGGCGGGACACCTAGCTTTTTAGCATTCTTTTTTCGTAAATCCTTGAGCATGCCCATTAGGGTTTCATCGGCTACACCTCCTCCGCCTTTAGCATTGGTAATGATACCAGAATCGTCTTGTTTTTCATCAAACACATGGTCTTCTGTCATCATAAATGACTTTGGATTTTTTATAAATTCTTTGCCTTCCGGATTCAATTTTATAACACCATAGGTTTCAATATCCTTTTTTAAGTAGCCAGCAACTAGCAATTGTCGCAAAAGTGCCATCCAATATTTAGAATCCTCATGTTTGCCCTTACCAAAAAACGGTTGTTCGTTTGTTTTATGGGAATTTATAAGTGCGTTTTCTTTACCAACAATAACATTTACAAGATCTTTAGATTTGTATTTGGCATTAGTACCTTTTACAATTTCTAATAATATTTTAGCATTGTCTTTAGCTTCTACCTGCTTTTTTGGGTTGCGCACATTATCGTCCATATCGCCACCTTCTCCCGTAGCGTTATCGAATTCTTCCCCAAAATAATGCAATATAAATTTACGCCTAGAAATAGACGTTTCTGCAAAAGCAACTACTTCCTGTAACAGCGCATGGCCTATTTCTTGTTCCGCAACCGGCTTACCAGACATGAATTTTTCGAGTTTCTCAATGTCCTTGTAAGCGTAATATGCCAAACAATGGCCTTCGCCACCATCTCTACCGGCGCGACCTGTCTCTTGGTAATAACTTTCTATGCTTTTCGGAATATCGTGATGGATTACAAAACGTACATCAGGCTTATCTATACCCATACCAAAGGCAATGGTTGCCACAACCACATCCACGTCTTCCATTAGAAACATGTCTTGATGGCTAGATCGTGTTTTGGCATCTAAACCAGCGTGATATGGCACTGCTTTAATTCCGTTTACCTGTAGCACCTGTGCCAACTCTTCCACACGTTTTCTACTTAAGCAATATACAATCCCCGATTTGCCTTCATTCTGCTTTATAAACCTAATAATATCTACATCTACGTTCTTGGTTTTTGGGCGTACTTCGTAAAATAAATTTGGTCTATTAAAAGATGCCTTAAAAGTTGTTGCCCCAGAAATACCAAGGTTTTTAATAATGTCTTCTTGCACTTTTGGTGTTGCCGTAGCGGTTAAACCTATAATAGGGATATTGTCTCCTATACGACCAATAATATGTCTTAGATTGCGGTATTCTGGTCTAAAATCGTGCCCCCATTCACTAATACAATGTGCCTCATCAATTGCCATAAAAGAGATTTTCACACTACGTAAAAACTCTACATTCTCCTCTTTGGTTAGCGATTCTGGGGCTACATACAGCAACTTTGTAATACCGTTGGTAATATCTTCCTTAACGCGCTTTACCTCGGTTTTATTAAGTGATGAATTTAAAACATGTGCAATACCATCTTCATTTGAAACACCTCTAATGGCATCCACTTGATTCTTCATGAGTGCTATAAGCGGAGACACCACAATAGCAGTACCTTCTTCCATTAATGCTGGTAACTGGTAACATAATGATTTGCCACCACCTGTGGGCATTATCACAAAGGTGTGATTCCCTTCTAAAACACTTTTAATAACGCCTTCTTGGAGACCTTTAAATTTATTAAATCCAAAATACTTTTTTAGTGCATCGTGCAAATCGGCTTCTGCGATAGACATAAAATCTTGAAAATTTATTAACTAATTAATTATCATACGTTGCTTCATTTACTTATTAATTTAGCAATCAATATGGAGAGTCCTCATTCTTTTTTTCGTTAGTTTTGTAACGAAACTTGAATTTACAATAAAATTTTAAATTGACTATTGTTAAAGATAACAAAATCTTTAATTGAGTACAATTACATTAAAACATAAAGATTTTGAATAGTAAAGCAGGAATTATAGCTGCGGCAAAACAAACTATAGAGATAGAGGCAAATGCCATCTTACATTTATCTACTTTAATTGATGACGATTTTGCCAATGCCGTAAACCTTATTTTTAATTCTAAAGGACGGGTAGTTATTACAGGTATTGGTAAAAGTGCTATAATTGCTAGTAAAATTGTGGCAACACTAAATTCCACTGGCACGCCTGCTATTTTCATGCATGCAGCCGATGCTATTCATGGCGATTTAGGTCTAATCTTAAAAGATGATGTAGTTATTTGCATTTCTAAAAGTGGCAATACTCCTGAAATAAAAGTACTAGTACCTTTAATAAAGAGGGCCAAAAATAAAATGATAGCTATTACTGGAAACAGTATATCCTTTTTAGGTCAGCAAGCCGATTTTGTTTTAAATACCTATGTTGAAAAAGAAGCTTGCCCAAATAATCTAGCCCCAACCACAAGCACAACTGCTCAATTGGTTATGGGTGATGCGCTTGCTATTTGCCTATTAGAAAAGCGCGGATTCTCTAGTAAAGACTTTGCGAAATATCATCCAGGAGGTTCATTAGGGAAAAGACTATATTTAAGGGTGAACGATATTTCGTCGGTAAACCAAAAACCTCAAGTTGATGCCAATGCGAGCATAAAAGATGTTATTGTTGAAATTTCAGAAAAATTATTAGGTGTAACTGCAGTAGTAGAAAACGATAGCATTGTTGGTGTAATTACTGATGGGGATTTACGAAGAATGTTAAGTAAAACTGATAATTTTGCGGCATTAACAGCGAAAGATATTATGAGTGAAAATCCTAAACGCATTGCGCAAGATGCTATGGCTATTGACGCAAAAGAACTCATGGAGGATAATGAGATAACCCAACTTTTAGTTGAAGACAACGGCAAATACGCTGGCGTTATCCATTTACACGATTTAGTAAAAGAAGGTATTATATAATGGCAAAGAAAGATGTAAACGAGATGTCTTTTTTAGACCATCTAGAAGAATTACGCTGGCATTTAATTAGAATTGTAATAGCTATAGTTGTTGTTGGCACGATTGCTTTTTTATCGAGCAGATTTATTTTTGATGAAATTATTTTTGCACCGCTAGAAATGACGTTCCCTACCTACGATTTCTTGTGCAAATGTGCCAATTTTATTAACGTGGATACTACATTTTGTGGTGATAAAATTCCGTTAATACTGCAAAACAGGACTATGGCAGGACAATTTTCTGCCGATATTTGGACAGCAATACTCGGAGGTTTTATCATTTCGTTTCCATATGTAATTTTTGAATTATGGAAATTCATAAGCCCTGCAATGCATGCTAAAGAACGTAAGCATTCCCGTGGATTTATAATCATATCTTCATTTTTGTTCTTCCTAGGTGTATTATTTGGCTATTATATTATATGCCCACTTTCCATTAACTTTTTAGCTAATTACAGTATTTCAACCAAAGTAGATAATCAAATAGATATCAGTTCCTACATTGGTTTGGTGAGGGCTTCTGTTTTAGCTTCCGGCCTAATTTTTGAATTGCCCATTATCATTTACTTTTTAACCAAAGTAGGTTTAGTTACACCAGAGTTCCTAAAAAAATATAGAAAGTACGCCTTAGTTATCGTTTTAATACTCTCCGCTATAATCACGCCTCCAGATATTGCTAGTCAAATTATAGTGGCCATTCCAATTCTAGTGTTATATCAGGTGAGTATTTATATTTCAAAACTCGTTATAAAAGGTCAACGTAAAAAAGCCAAAGCCCATGTCTAATCCGGTTGAAGAATTTAATGCCTATCGTTCCAAGATGAACGATAAAATTTTGTCAGACAACAATAAAGTTATTAAACGCATTTTTAATCTAGACACTAACGCCTATGCAGAAGGTGCTTTAGATATTAAAACTAAAGAACTTTTAGGACTTGTAGCATCTGCAGTGTTACGATGCGACGATTGTGTAAAATACCATTTAGAAACGAGCTATAAACTAGGCTTAAAGAAAGAAGAAGTAGTCGAAGCTTTAAGTATTGCAACATTGGTTGGAGGCACCATAGTAATTCCACATTTACGTCGCGCTTACGAGTTTTGGGATGCCTTAGAAAATCAGTAAAACTATTTGGGCGCTACCACAAGGGTCGGGCTTTCACTACTCAATCCCTCCTGCGTCGGGGATTTCAAACATGCCGTTCAATCCCTAGCGTGGGGTTAGCTTGCAAAAATAATTCCATGACCCCAATTATTTCTTATCCGCAGGTTTTTTTGGCTTAAATTTTAGAAAATTAAAAACAAATTCTGAATAAAAGGTAAAATAATACAAAGTCAACACCCTAGTCAATTCGTAGAATTGAGCGTCAAGGCGCAGAATAGATGAAGAAAAGCTCCGAGAACAGGAGAACGCAGTTCGACACGGAGTTTTCAAATCGGTTTTCATTTCAATAAGAAATGAAAAATTCCTTGACTTGACCGTGATCTTTTGGTTCGTTTTGCATCAAGGCAAAATGAACAATTAAAAATCATGGTTTTTCTTTATAATCTAAACGCGCCAACCCCAACATATCACAAAATTGAACAACAAAAACCGTTAACGAAACGTTATACATCGCATACAATTTCCACAATTAATTAAAATTCCCGTAATTGCACCCATGATTCTAAGAGCCGAAAATTTAATGAAGTCCTACAGCGGACGAAAAGTAGTAAAAGACGTTTCTCTTGAGGTAAATCAAGGGGAAATTGTTGGTCTTTTAGGGCCCAACGGTGCTGGTAAAACTACATCCTTTTATATGATTGTAGGTCTTATAAAACCAAACGGCGGCCATATTTATCTAGATAATACCGAAATCACTAAATACCCAATGTACAAGCGTGCACAAAACGGTATTGGGTATTTGGCCCAGGAAGCTTCAGTATTCAGAAAATTAAGTATTGAAGATAATATTTTGAGTGTGTTACAGCTTACGAAATTGAGCAAAAAAGAGCAACACATGAAAATGGAATCTCTTATTGAGGAATTTGGTTTGGGGCATATTCGAAAAAACAGAGGCGATTTACTCTCAGGTGGGGAGCGTCGCCGTACTGAAATTGCACGCGCCCTGGCAACCGACCCGAGTTTTATTCTTTTAGATGAACCATTTGCAGGAGTAGACCCTGTAGCTGTAGAAGATATTCAGCGTATCGTAGCACAACTTACCAAAAAGAACATCGGTATTTTAATAACCGATCACAACGTACAAGAAACCCTTGCCATTACAGACAGAACTTATTTAATGTTTGAAGGTGGTATTTTAAAAGCTGGTGTACCAGAAGAATTGGCAGAAGATGCCATGGTACGAAAAGTATATTTGGGTCAGAATTTTGAACTACGCAAGAAGAAGATTAGAGATTAGTTCTTCTTTTTATCCTTAATAGCTTTCAAAATATATTTAAACCCATTTACTAACACCACGGCAAGTATTCCCACTAGCAATCCAACAATAAACTCAATGACTATTGAAGGTAAACTTACAGTTTCTACTAAGTGGTGGATAAATTCTATGTGATGCACAAAGATACCTCCAGCAACCAAAATCAAAGCAATTGTACCTATTACTGCTAAACTTTTGATAACAATTGGTAAAGCACGAATTAGGAAATTTCCAATGTGATTTAACGCACCTTTTTCCTTACCTAATTTTACCAATCTGTAACCAAAATCATCCATTCTAACTATCAGCGCTACGATACCATAAACACCAACAGTGGCAACAATACAGACAATAGATACTACCAAAATTTGAAATAAAATATCGCGCCCCATTACGGTTCCTAGAGCAATAATTACAATTTCAACAGACAATATGAAATCGGTAAAAATGGCGGATTTAATTTTCTTTTTTTCAGCAATTTCTTGTTCTTCTTTGGTTAACGGATTTTTAGTGTAGACCCTATGCGCATCTATATGACTTTTATGGAAAAAATACTCATAAATTTTTTCAGCTCCTTCGTACGCCAAGTACAACCCCCCAAGTACCAAAGCAACCGTTACCGCAATGGGCACAAAAGCACTTAAAAGGAAAGCTACGGGCAAAATAATTAATTTGTTAAGTGCAGAACCTTTAGTAATGGCCCATAACACGGGTAACTCCCGAGAAGCCACAAATCCCGTGGCCTTTTCAGCATTTACAGCCAAATCGTCGCCTAGAATTCCTGCTGTTTTCTTAGTGGAAATCTTACTCATTACCACCACATCATCCATTAAGGCAGCTATATCATCTAACAGTGCAAAAAATCCTGAAGCCATATTTTTTTATTAATTATTTTGAGGTAAGGTTATCTAGCATAGACATACCAATGTAAAGCAATATAATAACAGGTATTGCGGCAAAATGCAATACAATAAGCAATACCAAGCATAAAATTATGAAGATGTACCTTGTGGCATTAGCTTTAAAACTATAGTCTTTAAACTTTAAAGCGAAGAGTTTTACGTTAGAGTTCAAAATCCAACAGCTAAAAATCGTCAACCCAATTAAAAACCATTTGTTAAGGATAATAGCATTGATAATATCATTATTTTGAAATTCTAAAATTAAAGGTAAAGAGATAATTAAAAGCGCATTTGCTGGTGTTGGCAACCCTCTAAAGTAACTTTGTTGTTCTGAATCTATATTGAATTTCGCCAGCCTGTAGGCTGATGCCAAGGTTACTGTTAATCCTACAATTGGCAAAAAACTTCCGCCCGTTAATTCATATAAAAACGTTTGAACATCATTTTGATAGTTATCAAACCATCCTACTTGAGTTAAACCTAACAACTTAAACATCACAATTCCCGGTACCAAACCACTAGTTACCACATCAGCTAACGAATCTAGTTGTAAACCCAACTCACTTTGTACATTTAGTTTTCTTGCTGCAAATCCATCAAAAAAGTCAAAGAATATACCTAAAAACACAAACAAAGCCGTTGCAACAAAATTATCGTTCACAACATAAATCACTGCAATACTGCCGCAAAATAAATTTAGAAGTGTTAATCCATTGGGTATATATTGCTTCATAAATTAATGTTTTGGTAAAAATAACAAACAATTTTAGTCTCTTGCAAGTATTGTGCAATATCTGCTACATTTTGTAGTTTATAGGTTAACTTTTGTCTAAGATAAGAAAGTGACAAAAAGCTAAACGCCTTGTTTTGTCCTGTATATGTTATGATAAAAAATGTATAATGTGCATCTTTGTAAAAAAATTGCGATTGAGATATTACATAACCGCATTATTAAGTTTAATATCGTTTTCACTACTAAGTCAAACCGTTAGAAAATACTCTAACGAGTTTATGAATATTGGTGTAGATGCTGGTGCTTTGGGAATGAGCAGTGCAGTTACGGCGCATTCTAATGATGTAAATGCTGGTTACTGGAATCCAGCTGGATTGGTACATATAGAAGACAACCAATTGGCACTTATGCACTCCAGTTATTTTGCCAATATTGCCAATTATGATTATGCTGCTTTCGCAATGCCTTTAGATAATAGAAGTGCTATTGGAATTTCGTTAATAAGATTTGCAGTCGATGACATTTTAAACACCACACAACTTATTGATGAACAAGGGAATATTAATTACGATAGAATTAGCTTATTCTCTACCGCAGATTATGGCCTTACGTTTTCTTACGCGAGAAAAATGCCTGTGCAAGGTTTAAATTATGGAGTAAATGCTAAGGTAATCCGAAGAATTATTGGAGATTTTGCATCGTCTTGGGGATTTGGTCTGGATGTAGGTGTACAATTTGAAACACAAAATGATTGGAAATTTGGTGTAATGGCACGAGATATTACAACCACTTTTAATGCTTGGGCTATCGATGAAGGTGAGTTTGAGACTATAAGAGACGCTGTTGAAGGACAAAACCAAGAGTTGCCCGAAACTACCGAAATAACTATTCCCAAATTACAAATTGGAATTTCAAAATTAATGACATTCCACTACGATTATACACTTTTAGCATCTGCTAATCTTAATATACGATTTGAAGAAAATAATGATGTTTTCTCCTCAGCATTTGCAAGTGTAAATCCCGCGTTAGGTTTCGAATTTAGTTACGTAGATATGGTATATTTAAGGGGCGGTATGGGTAATTTTCAAAATGAATTACAAATTGACAATTCCGAGCAGTTAACCTTTCAGCCAAGTTTTGGATTAGGATTTAAATATAATGGTGTACAGATTGATTATGCGTTTACCGATATTGGCGACCAAAGTGTGGCACTTTATTCTAACGTGTTTTCTTTAAAACTTGATTTTAGTATCTTTAGATAATGCGATATCTTCTAGTATTTTTTACTCTTTTTTACTCTTTTTTACTACCTGCACAAGAACTTTCTGAAAGTGCAGAAATAAGTGTGCTTACTGTTGGCCCAGGCAATACACTAAACGATGCATTCGGACACAGCGGATTTAGAATTAAGGATAACACAAAAGGGTATGATATTGTATTTAATTATGGTGTTTACGACTTTGAGGCGCCTAATTTTATTTTGAAGTTTGCCCAAGGGAAGCTCAACTATCTAATTGGCTTGAATACATTTAACGATTTCTATAGAGCCTACATGGAGCAAAATAGAAGTATCAAATCACAAACCTTGAATTTAACTTTTGTTGAAAAACAAAAGCTTTTTGCTTACCTCACAGAAAACTACAAACCCAAAAATCGCAGATATTTATATGACTTTTTGTTTGATAATTGTGCTACAAAAATTAAAGACGTAACAGAAATTGCCACTGAGAACCCTATCACCTTTAATATTCCGAAAAACTATCAAGAAGCGACATTTAGAACTTTAATTCAAAATAATTTGAATAAGAATTCATGGGGGAGTTTAGGAATAGATTTAGCGCTTGGGTCAGTTATTGATAGATACGCTACTCCTGAACAGCACATGTTTTTACCAAAGAATATTTATGCTTTTTTTGAAAACGCCACTATAAATAGCAAAAAAACACCTTTAGTAAAGGGAAGCAGAGTTTTGTATGAGGCAACTCCTAAAAATGCAAACTCAAACTTTTTCTTGAGTCCGTTATTTATTTTCGGGGCAATAGCATTACTCATTGTTTTCATTACTTATAAGGATTATAAAAAACAAAAGCGCACAAAAGTTTTAGACATTATTCTTTTTAGTATTACAGGTTTAGCTGGAATTATGATTTTGCTTTTGTGGTTTGCTACAGATCATCAAACCACTCAGAACAACTATAATTTACTATGGGCAAACCCATTGAATATTATTATACTATTTCAGCTTTTTAAAAATAAGATGAGTAATTGGTTTAATAAGTATTTAAAGTTTTTAGTGATTTTACTTTGCCTATTGATTTTTCATTGGATAACAGGGGTGCAAGTATTTGCCATAGGATTGATACCTTTATTAATTGCACTTTTTATCAGATATATTTATTTGATAAAATATTCAAAACCTACAATTACTGCCCCCTAAAGAAAATTATAGTACTTAGTGTTTTAACCAAAATATTTACGTCTAAAACAAAACTTCTATGTTTTATATAGAAAAGATCGTATTGCAATTTTAACAAACTATCGTCAACCGAAGAACCATATCTAGTTTTTACCTGAGCCCATCCTGTTAAACCGGGTTTTACAATATGCCTGGTTTCATAAAATGGTAAAATTTGCGAAAGCTCTCTAACGAAATGAGGTCTTTCAGGTCTTGGTCCAATCAAACTCATATCGCCTTTTAATACATTTATAAATTGCGGAATTTCATCAATTCTTGTATTACGCATAAACTTACCAAAAGGTGTAATTCTAGTATCGTTTTTTTTAGCCCAAACTGCACCATTTTTTTCAGCATTGGTAATCATAGTGCGATATTTAATTATATTGAAAAGATTACCATTTTTTCCAATACGCTCCTGTATGTAAAACATTGGACCCTTATTTGCAATTAGATTGCCAAGAAACACAAATGGTACAAAAACTAATCCTAAAATAATTCCCACGACCGAAATTAAAATATCAAAAAAACGATGAAAAAAAAGGTACATCTTGTTTTGATTGCTTCGGCTAAATGGAAAATATTTATAAAAATCCTTTCCAACAAATTGTACGGGAACGCGCTGGGTTAGTTCCTCATAAACTTGTGTGTATTCCTTAATGGGCACACCACCTTCAAGCAGTGTAATAAGATCGGTATAAATATCTGGTGTTATATTTTCTGAATTGTAACTTGCGATAACTACCTCTGAAATATGTTCATCCTTAATGATCTGATAAATCTGCTTGGGATGATACTCTCGCAACCCTTTGAACTTGACCTTTTCACTCTTATCAATTTCGCAATTTATAAAACCTACGATTTTGTAATTGGGGTCTGCGTCGTTAAATGTTTTTAAAATCGCAGTAATATTGGAAGTCTCTCCAACCAATAAAGCCTTTTTATAAAATCTTGGAGAGGTTACAAAGTTAATGTACGCAAAGCGCCAAATGAGTAGGGCAATTAATATTGAAATAAAGAAATAGAGTATCTGTAACCTGTTTTCTGGCAAAACGGGAGTAAAAAAAGGCGTTAATAAATAAAATAGTACAGTAGTAGATGTAGTTAACAAAATGTTGACCCAAATCTTTTCAAACTTACTAGAAGTTTGTAAATCATATAACTCAAAAATAGAACCAAAAATCGCTATATAAAGCACCAATACAAGAATCCATGTCCAGTTTTCATGGGTAATGGTAAAATAATCAAAATCAAAAGTATTACTAACAACATAAAGTAACAAGAGGACAGCAACAACATCAAAAATTCTCAGCAAGATTTTTCGTTCAGAAATATTAAAATGTATGCTTGCTTTTGGCATTAATTTGAGAGGCTTAATGGGCAATCAAATATAGCAAGTAATTTTATAAAATGTTAAGAAAGAATGGAAAACCATTGGTGCTTTACTGTATTCCAATCAAATTGTTCAGCTTTTTGTCTAGCTCTATTTGTTATTTGCGATAAGAAAACCACATCCTTCTTCAACTTTAAGATAGCTTTCTTAAATTCTATTACATTATTAGATTCCACCAAAATACCATCCACATTATTTTCAATTAAATAAGGCAATCCACCAACATTTGTAGTTACCACTGGCAACCCTAAAGCCATAGCTTCTATAACACTTACGGGCATATTATCAACAGTTGTAGTATTAATAAAAACATTGAATTTTTCTGCTTTTTTGTGCCATTCAGGTTTTGATAACTTTCCCGTAAATTCAACTTCAATACCTAAATCATTTGCTAATCTTTTTGTTTCAGATAAGCTGCCGTCGTTGTCTGGTCCTACCATACATAAACTCGCCTTTATGTTATCTAGTTTCAGCGATTTTAAAATTTCTACAGCTAATTTTGGATTGTATATGTTTGAAAATGAACGCACCCAAAGCAGGTGAATTTCATCTAAATCTCGTTCCTTAAAATTATAGTGTTTCAATTCTATGGTGTTGGGAATATGAATTATATTTTTAAATCCCGATTTTTGAAAACTCAACATTAAAAACTTTGAAGGTGATACATTAATATGAGCGTTTTTGAAAATCTGCTTTGAAAGCTGCGGAGAAGTTTTTAATCGCTCAGGCAAGTTGCCCCCATGCAAAATGGGAATGTATTTCAGTTTGAAAAGTTGGCACATCATGCTACATAGGTATGCATAATAAAAGTTGGTTGTACTGTAAGTGTCTATTAAAACATAATCGGTAGATTTCCTGTATTTGATAATGTGAAATAGCATATCCCACAATCTCAGTATTTTGTTTTTTTTATTTGAAGCTGTGGTAACGCTAAACCCTTCTGACCGTAATAGAGCACTCAAAGTTTCTATCGTAGTTGCAGTTTTATTTGATAATTGATTTCCTATGTAAAGAATGTTTTTCAAATTTATGAACTAACTAGAGTTTATATAGTTTTAGATTTCCTTCCACATGCACTAATTCACAATCTTTTACTGTATTCGTAGTAACATAATAATTCGTTCCAAAATACTTTAGATAACTTACAACCTCCTCCATAGTTTCAAAATTATTAATCCTTTTTAGGCGTTCTTGCCATTCTAAAAACTGCTTGGGATTTCCTTCAATAAGCATTGAAGTACCTTTACCATCAAAAATTATAGATCTTTTTACTGAACCCCTTAAAACATGACTACCACAAATTACAGTATTAATATCGGTATTTTGGGTTATAAAATTTGCCATTCTATCGATAGCCAATTCTTTATCATTATCAAGAGTGAAAGCACTTAAATTATGAGGTAATATAGATTTTGAAATGTCATCTCCTAGAAAGGGCACATTCTTAAACAACTCGCTTTCAGAGAATACCAATAAACATAGATAAAGAATAAAGAAAAACGGCAGTATTTGTTGGGGCAGTATTTTAGAGAAAACATAATTTAAAACAAACGCTAAAGCGAAAAAACCTGGTATTATGGCAACCTTCTGCATACGCACTAATTGAAACGACATTCTTAAATTTAAATCAAAAAAACTATTAAGCGCTTGTTCTACAGGAATACTAAAAGTTGGAATAAAAAATAGCAATAGAGTAAGAATAAACAATAATTTGGGCTTTCTTGTATCTAATTTATCTTTAAGTACAATACCAAGAAAACCAATTAATGGCAAAAGAAAAAACCAAGTTTTAAAACTTAACCATTGTCTTAAAAATAAAAATGAATTTCTAAAGTATTCTGGTATTCGTGTTTTAAAAGCTTCATTAAAAGCATTTAAATCATAAGTAAGTTCAGATGATGTTTTACCAAAATAAGTAAGTATAAAAGGTAAAATCCCAAAAACCAATACAACTATCAACAAAGCTAGTCTTGATAAAGTACAATTATTCCTAAGTTTAGGATAAAAATATAAGAGCAACACTAAAAATAGCACAAAACCTAAAACACCCCCAAGACCAGTTATAGGGTGGAAATTGAAAATAAGTCCAATTATAAAACTCGCTAAAACTAGATGTTTAAAAGAGTTTGAAATCAATAGAAATGGAATCGGTAATAAAGATATATATATTGTTCGAGGCATCATAGTCCATAAATCTGAAATACCCCAAATTTCAAGTCCTGGTAACCAGACTACTCCCCGCATCATAACTGAAACCAAGAGCGCTATCCAATAATTATTTACAAATTTAAATACGAGAAAAAACCAAAGTATACCAAAAAGCAAATGGCAAATTAAACCAATTACATTGATAGCCTGAACATAGTTATGCTTTGTGAATTTTGCAACAAATCGTAATGTTTGTACATAAAACGGTGTGTAGTATTTAACATTATTAATATCATTGAGATATAAATCATTCTTAAATAAATCTGGATTATCAAACTTTTGGGCTACAGGAATGATATTTTGAATATCTGAAGATAATTCGCTGTAATTTGCATTTAAATTATCTAAAAAGTAAGCAATAGCTATTGTAAGATTAAGCAAAATCACTAGAGCTATTTTTGGCCCACTCAATACTTTCATTTTAAAGATTTTGGTGCTTTAGTTATATCATAATGTATGGCTTGTAGCAACAATTGAAACCCTAAAATTATGGTAAGCGTTACAAGCATGATAGTTCCTGTTGGCGCAAAAATATCTTGTGAACTGTAAAACCACCATGTGTATGAACCATAAATTACACCAAATAAAAATAGTGGTATCCCAATTAATATGTATATAGATGACATATTAAAATCGTAAACAAAATAAGATTTAATTATGCGTTTCACGAAAGTTTTAAATAGTCTTGGGAGAAATACGAATGGCATCTTCCAAACCTTCATATTCGATTTTTCGTCACCGTAAATTGCGGGCATTGACACATCATAAATTCTAGCTTCTTGAAAATAAAGCTCTGCAATTAATGATGTTTCAAAATAATATCGGTTTGAAATATTATTAAAATTTAAATGCTTTAGAGTATTTACCTCTATGGCAAAAAAGCCGTTAGTAGGGTCAAAGTTATTCCAATAGCCAGTAGCTGCTTTGACTAGGAAAGACAACACTAAATTCCCCATCTTTCTTCCAAAAGGCATTTTATTCAGTGCTTTAAAATCTCTAAACCTATTGCCTTTAGCGTACTCTGCTTTTTCATGTATTATAGCCTCTACCAAATCTTTTATATATGCTGTATCCATTTGGCCATCGGCATCAACCTTAACAACAACATCCACTTCATCATTAATTGCCTTTTTAAATCCTTCCTTAGTGGCGCCTCCTACCCCCAAATTAATTTGATTTTTAAAAATAACAACCTTTTCATTATTGTCTAATTCACTCGGTATCGGTTCGGCACCACAATCGTCCACAATATAAACTACATCAATAAAATCAGGCAGCTTTTTTATTACACTCTTAATTTGCTTCGAAGCATTATAATAAGGTATAACTGCAGCTATTTTACTTTTTTCGAGCATTCATAAAATAATAACGTGGTGCTATGAGCATTACCACAATTAATAAAAAGTATCCTAAAATAGTGAATAAGGAGCGGTAAATATATAAATGTTCTCCAAAAAACAAGGTAACTAACATTGCTAATATTAAACCACTAAGTGCGGATTTTAATGAAACAAGCCTCCCAAATTTTAAATATAAATAATTAATAATCCATTTCATATATAAGAAAAGTCCAACCAATCCCACTTCATTAATTAGACTTAAATAAATATTATGAGCCGATGATTGAATAAGAAGCCGGTTATTTAAACCAATACCAAGAGGTATTATTAGTGGATTTTCTAGCAAGTAATATAAGTACCGAATAGATAGTTCTTTACGTCCAGAACCCAAATCCTCATATAATTCTCCGACATCTAAATTTTCACCACTTAACAAACGAGGGTCGCTCACCTTATTCACTACTCTATTCTCAATGGTAGTTGTAATAGTTTCAATTAACTCTAAATTCAAAAAAAATGCAATAATAACTCCTAAAGAAATAATTATTGACAAACCAAAAAACTTCTTTGTTTTGGATACAAACAAATAACATATAAATACAATAAGCGCTAAATAGGTAGTTCTAGAACCAGAAACACCAATTGCAGCAAGTGATGTTAATAAAGCACCAAAAATAAGTAGCTTATTTACTTTTATCTGTGGCTGTAATATTAGTCCAGTTGCAAAAATGAATGAAAAAAACATATTCATCCCTAAATTAATTTTATTAGGTCCAAGTGCTCCTGATAAAAATCCACCGTAAGACGATTTGTAAATATCATTCCACAAAAATGGCACTACACCTGCATGCTGACCAAAGACAACTACAGCTTCGGCTATTGCTAATAATAATATTAAACTTGCTATATATTTATAATTAGACCGTTTTCTTAAATACATAGCCATAAGTATCGCAGTATAGAAGAAAACTAATAAATGGTAATAATATAAACACGTTTGAACAAACCATAAAGGTCGAGCTTTATAAAGACTAAATATTAAATTAAATATCAGACTAAAACCAGCCCAAAGTATAAATGCATGTAGATATTTAAAATATGTTTTAGATTTAATATAAATTCTAATAAGTTTGAAATTATTAACTACAACAAATAATATTACTAAACCTACTAAATCGTACAATCTCAGCTCATTTTCACCAATAGCACTATATTTTAATACTGGTAAATTATAAAAGTAAGATACCACCATTAACACCAAAGCTATCTTAATGTAAATTGCCTTAAATAAAAACTCTATTTCTTTATTAATCTTTCCTGATTTAATCATTAAAGCTTAAATAGATTTATAAATACTAATAATTTTATGTATTGTAGCTTCTTTAGAAAAGTTGTTTTTTACATTTAATTTCAAAAACTCTCCTGCCAATTTAGCGTTTTCCGGATGATTGATATAGTTTTCAAGTGCCTTTTTCAACTCTAAAACATCTTGAGGTTTTACTAGTTGCCCTTCTTTTTCATCTGAAATCACAAGATGACAATCGCCAACACGTGTGGCTACAACAGGAAGTTCAGCTAGTCCGTATTCAATCAATGCCAAAGGTAAACCTTCAGACTTTGAAGATAGTACTCCAATATCACATTGTTTCAAAATCGCTGAAACATCGGGACAACTCCCGTAAACAAAAACTTTTTCCTCTAAAGCACTATCAACTATAAAAGCTTTTATTACTTTAGAATAATCATCCCTAAAATCCTGACCTATTAAATGTAAACTCCAATTGTTATATATTCCAATTAATTGTTGAAATGCTTTTAAAAGTGTGAGGTGATCTTTCTGTGGTCTTAAGTTAGCTAAACACACAATCCGTTTATTTGCTTCACCTTTTAGTACAGTTTTTTCAGGTTGATTATCCAACTCTGCGTAATTAGGCAAATAACTAACAGATGTTGCTTTTAATTTTTCTTCTGACCAATCCTTCAACCTATAATTTACACTAAAAATATGATCAAAAAAACTTGAGCATATCTTTAAAATAGTTTTTGGCCGCTGCTTTAAAAACTCACTTTTGCCATAATGATCGTGCCACACGAGTTTTAATTTAGGTCTTAAAAATTTTATTATTGTTGCAATAAAAAATGATGAGGCATGCGCATGTATGTGTGTGATATTGTTCCGTTTAACAAATTTGTGCAACTTTACTAGAGCTTGAATATCTAAAGTAGAACTTCTATTTAAAAAGAGATATTGTACTTCTTGTTTTAAGATAGATTTTAGAGCACCTTCCTTTCGAGTAGCACATAAAAACGATTCATCAACTTCTTCAACCAACGCATTTGCCAAATTTACCGCAACACGTTCTGCTCCACCAGCTTCTAATGTATCAATAATTTGAAGTACTCGCATTAAGCTTTAATTAGTTTTTTTATCTCTTCTTCAAATCGCTCAATTGTATACCGTTGAGACCATCTAGCGGCAAACTTTGATATTTCTATCAAACTATCTTCTTGTTGCAAATGGCTTTCAATACGACTAACAGCGCCGTTTAGTTCTTCCGAAATTAAAATTCCCCGCTTTCCATTGCCTAACATATCTGGTATACAAGAAACCGATGTAGCAATAGGAATAACACCAAAAAACATACCTTCAGCCACAACTTTGGGCCATCCCTCAGATTTTGAAGCTAAAATAATAAAATGCGAAGTTTGTAAAGCACTCTTAATGGCTTCCTTGTCTTTATTACCATGTAATGCAACAATGCCTTCTAATGTTTTATCTTCAATATATAAAGCTAATTCATCTTTTAAAACACCATCACCATAAATATCTAAAGAAACATTATAGTTTTTTTTATGAAGTGCTTCTATAACTTTTATGGCAAATAATGGACGTTTCCCTTGCACCAAACTTCCAACAAAAACAAAGTTTAATTTATTAGAGTAATCTCTCGGTGTTAGCTCAATTATATCTTCATTCTTATAGGTTGCTGTAAAAAATGGTTTTATGTTTTTAGTTTGATTTTCCCATTCGCCGTAAACGATAGTTGTCATTCGTTTTGTTAAAAAAGTATTTGATAGTATTCTTTTTTGAAACTTGTAGCTTAAAGGCTGTTTTGCATTTGGATCCCAATTTCCGGCATATTTTGCTGTTTTTATTTTCTTCGGAAAAAATATTTGCACTAAACAGCCTAATAACCCAATATTTCCTGGGCAACGTAAATGAATGTGATCTGCTCTTTTACAGGCCTTAAACAATTGCAATAAGATAAATGGTATAGACAATAGGGATAGTAAACTCCTCCCTACTGTAACGAACGCTATTATTGGTATTTTAGTAAAAAAAATGTTATCGTGTTTATATGCAATATCTATTACCGAAGATTCCTCTTCAGTTAATGGTGAAACAATTTCTACCTCATCAGCATATTTTAGCCATAAATTCATCTCCCTAACATAAGGGGCATAAGCAAACCAATCGGTTTTGTCTTTCTTGTGTAAAACATGAGTGACGATTAAAAAGCGCATTATTGTAGTTTCGGTTTGTTAAATATAAGGGAAAACCATCCAGCACTTCTACCTATTGTTTCCGTAAATGCTTTTTTCTTTTCCTTTGAAGTTAAAACGTTACTTGCTCTAATTAATGTTAGCAAAAACGAAGTTACGTGAAACTTAATTCTAGCCTTTACGTTTGGATTGGGATGTTTTATACGCCATACATACCAGCCGTTTCTTACTACCATTTTTCCATAATTATATTGATTGGGTCGCCCTGAACCATCATGAAAATGTGCTAATCTTGCTTTGGTATTTATATATAATTCACCTAGCAGTGATAATCTTAGAGAAAAATCTGCGTCTTCATAAAGCCCATAACCTTCAAAGTAAGTTGAAAATTTTAAGGTATCAAAAACTTCTTTTTTGTAGCTAGAAACACCTCCCATAATTTGTTCTACCATATACACTTTTCCAGATGGAGGTAAAAAGCTAACAGAACGTCCGTGAGCAAACGTTGGTAAATATCCTGGTTTAGTATCTGGTGCAAGCCCAAACTTTCGCCTTATTTTAAATCGTGATGGCTCGTTTCGCATCCATCCATCATAATAAAACTTTTTAGAACTTTTGCTGTTATCTGTCTTTTCCCAATTAACTTCATTAGTAATATATCCTCCAACAGCAAGGGCTTTAGGGTAGCTATAATACGTAGATAGTAATTGTCTGAAATAATCGACCTCTAACACCACATCATCATCTAAAAAACATATAATTTTTGAAGTATTATCTACTTGTTTAATCCCAAAATTGCGCTGCTTAGTTAAACCTCTATGGGGTGCATCAACTTTAAAATACTTTAGATTTGTATATTTTCCTTCAGATAAGACCTTTTCAGTATTTTCATCTTCAGAACCATCCACCACAATAATTTCATTTGGGTATGAGGTTTGGTTTACAACCGAATTCAATAGTGTCACTAACGCCTTAGGGCGCTTATAGGTACAGATGATTAGTGAAAAAGACATATCCATTATTAAACCTTTGATTTAAATAGTTGATATATTTCTAAAAAGTAAGCTTCGCGATGTAAATAGTTTAACCACAGTGCTCTATTAGATTTTTGGATATCTTCAAATTGTACATGAGACAAACTATTATGAAACTCTAAAATATGCTCCCCTAATGGTTTTCGGCTATTTTCATCAATAATTAAGCAGTGTTTGGTCCAATCTATCCTATCTTCTAAAGGGAGCCTGCAATCTGTATTAATAACAATAGGTATACGACCTACTGCTAGGGTTTCATAAAATCGTACTGAAAAATTGCCAACACCTCGCAAACAAACCGTGTAAGCATTCTCGAATATGTTCTTGTAAAATTGCGATGTACTTTCGTTTTGGGTTTCGGGGGTTTGCAAACCTGCCCTATACTTATTTCGAAGTATGAAATTTGACTCTAAACCCATATTCAAAGACAATTGTCTCAAATACTTAGCGCGTTTTACGCTAGAAGGATAAAAAGGTTGCTTATCTGCCTGTATTTGCTTAAAAATTCTTTTCAATCTATATTTTAAGTGATTACTATATTCCTTTAAATATTTTAAAAATCCTGACTGAGCATGCCCTACAAAACCAATACTAGGTTTAACTTCTTTTTTCAGAGGATAGAACTCTTGTTTTAAATAAATGGCGTATGGATCATTAATAAACGAAGGTGTTATAAATGTTTTTTGGTCTAGCTTACTATCAAAACCTCCTAATCTAAAAGTATAAGCATTTGAAATATAATTGGTAAAACCATAATCTCCGGCAGTGTAAATCCAAATTGGTTTTTTATACTCCTTCGCATCTTTCAATAAGTCTAAAAATTCAGTTTCGTGCTTTAAAAAAATACTATAATCTGTTGGAAAGACAACAATATCAGCTTCACAAATTTCAGTAACTAATTGATATTTAGCCAACAAACTAGCGTTCTCTTTAAACACCAAATCAAACAATATAGGAAAAACATCTTTTCTATATGTTTCGATTAAAAAACTAGTATTTGTGTAAAGTTTAAGCATTAATTTTGCGACTTAAGTTTATGGCACCAGTATTCACTTTGCTGCCATTGTGCTTTATAAATTCTTATGTACTTAAAAGGATTTTTTGTAGCACTATTTTTATAACTACGTAAACCTAACAATAATTTATAACCTAATATTTGCGCTTTGGTAAAATAACTTTGATACAACAATTGAATTGTAGGTGAAGGCTTTGGTTGAAATTTTTCATTCTCCCATGGCTGTTTCATTTTAGTACGATAACCTCCAACGGGCGCTTTTAAATGAGTGATTTTTATATTTGGGAAATAAATCACATCATAACCTTTATTACGTATCTGCATGCCGAAATCATTATCCTCCCCGAAACCATGCTCATACGCCGTATTAAATTTTAAAACTTTTAAAACTTGATTTTTCAACATACTTGATCCAGATCCAAAAACTGAGGTTTGATGTATTTTTAGATATATTTGACTCTGGTTTGGTTGCAGGCAAGCAAAATTAATTATTGAATTACCATAGGCTGTAATTCCCTCGAAAGACTTCTCAAAAAAGTCTAGATTTATTCTAATATCATCATCGGCAAGAAAAACCCAATCGTTCTCAATGTGTTCTAAAGCAATATTTCGAGCATTACAAACCCCTGCTTGATGTGTAAAGATATGCTTGATTTTAAAAGGCCAATCTTCATTACTTAGATAATCCAATTCCGAAATAGAGCCTTCCAACGGGTTCTGTTCAATAATAATTATTCTTTTAGGCTTTAATGTTTGGTTAGATAAGTCTTTTAAAACATCATACAAATATGGCTTTCTCCCTATTGTAGGTATAATTACGTCGATTTCCTTTTTAGTTATAACCTTTCTGTTCGATTTAACTGGTATCTGTTCTAAGTCAAAATCTGCACACAACTGTTTATAAAACAATGCTTTTAATAACGATAATACTTTTAATTTCCTTTCATAAATCAAATAGGATAAAAAAAGAAAAAACACCCAAACCCATTTGTAATGTTGCTTTACAAATTTAAATAGCACATACGTTGAAGCCTGTACTGTATTGGTTATAGGTTTTGTGCTTTCTAATAATAATTTAGGCTCAGAATAACAGAACAAACCTTCGGCTATAGCTCGTTTAGCAAGAGAATTCAAAAAATAATCAAAATCAACATTAAAATTTAAGTGTTCTTCTAAGCTAATAATCACTTCAGCGTAGATTCCGCCAACACTGCTATCCATAAACCATGTAGAATAGGTTACCCTTTTATTGATTTTTAAAACGAAGGAACGCTCTACATACCCTATTTGTTTTGGCAAAAAAGTGTGTTCTGAAGGATTATAGGTAGCCAGAATACGTCTATGGTGAAAAATAGTAGAGAATTCAGCTATATTAAGATTTTTCAAATAGCTTTCATTGCACCAGATAATTAATTCATCTGAAAAATTTTTCGAAAGTGTTACAATAGATTTAGTAATAGTATGTCCAATACAAGTATTATCAACTACATGCAAATTTGTATCTAGTACTTTTACGACTATCTTATTTTGATGTACTATTATTATCATGATTCCAAAAGCTCAAACTCTGTGTTACCTATTACAGCTGCATATTTAGAGAAACTACTATGATACATTGGAGCTACTTTTAAAAAATATATCTTTTTACTTTTAGACATAAGAAAAAAATCAACCATGGTTTTTAAATGTCCTTCGGTGTTTTTAGCCTTATCAAAATTATCCATATGAAACGGATTACCATCAACCGTATTGATATTAATTTGTTGTTTAATCTTATGTATAAAGTTGATACTATCAGAAAACAAATAAGCTTTCTCTCCTTCTCCCTTCGTAACTCTTTCTATTATTTTCAATAGTGTTTCGCTTAGTTGTTCCTTTTCATCAATTGAGAGCACTTTAGTAGTTGTATCTTTAAAGTCACCCATTAAACTTGTAAAGCGCGAATGGAAGGCTATAAATGGTTCTGCGGAAATAGCATTGAGTTTTTCTTCAAGCAGGTTACTTTTTTTGAACAAGGCATCAAAATTTTTGCGCCAATTCTCATCTAAATCTTCTTGCTTTAAGTTGGGAAAAGTGACTTTAGAATAGTCAATATTAGCATAAACGTAGAATCGATTTGCTTTCGACTTTTTAATGATTTCCAAAGGATTCGCATCAAAATTATTGATAAAATAAAGACACCTTGTTTTAGTAGGATGCCATTTTATATTGTCTCTTTTAATGCTCCAATCAATACTATTAGGTACCAAAAACATTTTCAATTCAAAAGGATTGTCAAATAAAATTTTGAAATCATAATCTAGCTCTCTAGCTATTTGATAAAATGAAACAATGCCTTTTAAACGATCTACCAAACCTCCATGAGGAAACAAACCATCAAAACAAACAACTATGCACTTCCTTTTATTTTCTTTCAAACTAAAGTATTTCAGGTAATGAGAAAAGATCAAAAAATCCTTTTTCTTTCTACTTAAGAACTGCTTTAGCATTTTTACCCGCATTAATATTTACTTTCTGAAATTACTGATCTATAAAAGTGAATATTTTTTTCTGCAATTATATCAATATTAAAAGTACTTTCCGCTTTTTGTCTTGCAGATTTTCCGACATTTAAACATAACGGTTTATCCTTAAAAAGAGTTAATATTCTGTCCTTATAAACCATAGTTTCACTTGGATGAATTAAATAACCGTTGATATCATCATCAATAATCTCATTAGCCCAACCTATATTGGTATTTACCACCGGCTTATGCATAGCCATACATTCTACGGTTACCATTCCAAAAGTTTCTGCATAACTTGGAAACACACAAATATGCGCTTTTTTAATATAAGTAACCACTTTGGAATAAGGTACTTTACCTAGGTATTTCACATTTAGTTTGGCTTTTTCAGACAACTTTTTTTGAACTAATTGATAAGTAGAACTACTACCAGTTTCTACATCAGCACTATCACTTCCAATTAATATTAAGGTAGCATCAGGTGCTTCTTCAATTATGTTATTGAAGGCACCTACAAGATCAAAAACACCTTTTTTTCTTATAATTGTTCCAATATAAAGTAAAGTTTTTTCAATAAATTGATTAGGCTCTTCATTATTAAAAACCTCAATATCAATGCCATTAGGTATTACTGATATTTTATCTTCATTTAAAGAAAATAGTTTAGCCGTTTCTTTTTTAGCGTACTGGGTTGGTGAAATATAAGCAGTGGCGCCTATAAGTGCCAATTTTTCAAAAACAAAATTTTTAAACTTTTGTTTTCGTTGTTCCAATTTACAAAAGTAAGCGTCTGTACCATGAAATCGAATCACCAAGGGTATCCTAAATCTCATAAAAGCAGTTATACCTGTCCAATCTGGAGCTTCAATAATACTTATATGTTCTTTTGAAATAATGGTGGTAATATACTTTTGGACATGCTTTCGATAATAATACCAAGTACAAATTTTAAATCTCTTTTTAGCTATTAAATGAATGGTAATATTATCTTGTTTAAAGACCTCAGATGTGTTTTGTTGGTACACGAAAACAGATACTTCATTACCTTTTTTAACCAAAGCATCCACCAAATTTTTAACACTAGTGCCAATACCCGCACTAGATACTATTTTTGGATGTGGATATTCTGGGGTTAAAAAGGCGATATGCATCAATAACTAGATTTTATAAAAAATGTGAGCAATATGTTAAAAATAGATACAATTATTAAACTTCCATTTAAAATATAAGGTAATTTACTCTTTAATGAAGTAGTATTAAAATATTTCAGGCTTACCAAAATACATATACACAATAATATATCATACCCTATTACCCATCTAAACTCCATTAAGGTTAATACAATAGTGGAAATTAATACCATTGCAAATAAAAACACGTAAAACGGATATTTGCGTAAACTTAAATAGGGTTTGGTAAATAAATATAGAAATGGAAAAATTAATAAAAACCCATAAAATCTAAAATATTTTAACGCTAAAAAACCAAGATTGTAAACTGATAATTGAACTATCAATAATGGATCTTTTATTAAAAACTCTTTTTGATTTTTAGGAAGTGAATTTTCACCATTCTTTAACAAGTATTGATTTACCGCGGAAAAAGGGGTTGCTCTAAAAATTGAATTTTTATGAATGGGCAACTCTCCAGCTTGCATTTTTTTAGTGGCTAAATAATTACGTTGAACCCAATTAGCCCCTGAACTGAAATTTTTATCATAAAAGCCTAGTTTCCCTTTTTCTTTTATTGAAGGGTAATGACACACAACCACTATTGAAAATAATGGAATTAAAAAAAACAATAAAGATTTAGAATAGGACAAAATTGGTTTCTTCTTTAAGAATTCCATTAAAACAACTGAAAACAAGGCAACAACTATTATAATTTGAGATGTTGGTCTGATTAATGTACAAATACCGCAAAGAATGCCAATAATAAAATACAAGTAATAGTATTTTTTTTCTCTGAAATAAACTAAAAAAAAAGAGAAAACTATTAGCATAAAAAAAACAGTTTGAAAAATATCATTATTAGAATATCTAAATGCTTTAAAGCTCAAAATGTTTAATATATATATGGATAAAACTGAATAAAAAAATTTAAAGTTTATTTTTCTATTTAGTCTTAACAATAACAAAACGCCTAATAGTAAAACTAACAATTGTGAAGTTAAGTTCGTTAGAAAGAATGCCGTTTTAGTATCATTACATAATTTAAAAAAGAAATGATTAGCTACATTAAACAAATAGCTAGAGCCTTTCGTAATAGTAGTAGAATAGTCATGGCTTAAATAAAAGTCAAAAGCAATAAAGTATCCGTCTGGATCTCCAACGTTTTCAATTGAAAAATCAATATTAGAGTATATTATGTTAACACCCCAAGTAGCTATAAAAACTCCCAATAGAGTTTTAGTTAGAATACTTACATTATTAAAATACCTCATATTAAAATACAAGAACGTTATCCACTACTCTCTTTACATCCAACTCATAAAACATAGGCAACCTTAATAGCCGTTCTGAAAATTTATCACTATTTGGTAAACTTCTCCCATCATGCCTTTCTATATAGTATCGACTAATATGCAGACTTAAATAATGGAAAACAGACAAAATATTCCTTGACTTTAAATGTTTAATAATTGCCTCTCTTTGTTTGGTAGTTTTACAAACCAAATAAAACATATGCGCATTGTTAGTTTCTGTTTTTGGTTTTGGCATAAGTTGAATTTGATTTTTTTCTGCCCAATCTCTTAAAGCATCATGATAATAATGCCAATGTTCTAATCTTTTTTTTTGAATTTTATCAATATTCTCAATTTGTGCCCAAAGAAAAGCTGCTATAATTTCTGAAGGTAAAAATGATGAACCAGTATCAACCCATCCATATTTATTTACTTCTCCTCTAAAAAACTCTGCTCTATTTGTACCTTTTTCCCAAATAATCTCAGCACGATCAATAAATCGATCATCATTAATTGCCAATAAACCGCCTTCACCTGAAATTATATTTTTTGTTTCATGGAATGAAAATGTAGCCATATGACCAATACTTCCTAAATACTTTCCGTTATATTTCGAACAAATAGCTTGAGCTGCATCTTCTATCACTAATAAATTATGATTATTTGCAATTTTCATAATAGCCTCCATATTACAGGCTATACCCGCATAGTGAACAACAACTATAGCTTTTGTTTTACTAGTAATTAAGGCTTCTATTTTTGCTTCATCAATATTTGGGTTGTCTGCTTTAGAATCGGCAAAAACAATATTGGCACCTTGACGTACAAAAGCTAGCGCAGTGGAAACAAACGTATAACTAGGAACTATTACTTCGTCTCCATCCTTTATATTTGCCAATATAGCACACATCTCTAGAGCATCGGTACAGGAAGTAGTGAGTAATGCCTTTTTAAAACCAAAGGTATCTTGAAAAAAAGCTTGACATTTTTTGGTGTAATAACCGTTACCAGAAATCATACCTCTTTTAACAGCATCTTCAATGTAAAATGTTTCCATTCCAGTAAAGTAAGGTTTGTTAAAGGGTATTTTCATAGAAATCTGTTTCTGAATGATTTTAAAGGGAATATACTTTTATTGTTTTTATTATACTTTGCTTCCTGAATTATTAATAAACCTCTTCCGCAAACAACTACAGGTTTCCCTTCTCTTAAAAAAATTGTTTTTCCAACATCTCTATTTTCAACATATACATCCTCAATTTGTTTTACTGAAACAATAGTAACCCATTCTCCGTTGAGAACGCTCTTCGCCCCTTTATATGGAAAACCAGTGGCATTAACAAATCTTTCAATGTAAGATGCTTCCTTTGTCCAGTCTATTTTATAATCTTGTTCATCTAACCATAAACTGTAAGTTGCCTCGCTATTATCCTGGGATTTAGGGTCAAGGGTTTTGTTATTATTTAAATCTTTAAAAAGATCAACTACGATTTCTTGATATAAAGCACTCACCTTTAAAATGGCTTGTTCTATTTTTATAGGATATAAAATTTCAATTTTTTGTTGCTTAATGATATCTCCTCTATCATACTCTTTTGAAGCATACAAGGCAGTAACTCCTATAAATTTTTCTCCATTTTTAAGAGCATTAACCAAGGGGGCAAAGCCTCTATATTTTGGTAAAAGTGAATCGTGTAAAACAATTAACTTCTTATTTTTTGGTAGGTTTATTAACCATCTCCACGATATAGCAATACTAAATTCAGTATTTACAGTATAATCATCTAATCTGTAGCAATATGAAAGTTTTTCTTTTTCACAAAGTTGCACAATGTTTTTACTAAAATCATTAACAACGTTTTTATCTGTACCCACTACTACTTTATCAATAATTTCTGTAAATTTATTTTCGATTACAGCATTTAATACTGCTAATCCCTTTTGAGACATTAAAAAAAGTGTAATCCCCATTATTTTACATTTATAGTTTTATCAATAATGTAGACAGGTCTGTCCTTAATTTGATTAAAAATTTTACCAACATATATACCTGTAACCCCAATAATAGTAATAATAACTCCTGAAAGAAACCATATGGAAACAATTAGCGAACTATACCCCAATACCTCAATAGCTCCTTCGAAATATTTATAAATAGTATATATTCCAGCAATAAATGAAATAAGCGAAATAAGCATTCCGAATTTTACAAAAAGCTTTAATGGTTTATTGGAAAATGAAATAATAGTATTAAAGGCTAATGAAACCAAGGCAGCTATTGAATACGATGACTTACCATCTTCTCTACTATTATGCTCAACTTCTATAGCTATTGTATTGTAACCTACAAATTTTACGAAAAGAGGAAAATATTTTATATAATCATTAACCTCCAAAATAGACGCTATAACCTTTTGTTTGTATATCCCAAAATTAGCTACAGTGTTATCGTAATTAGTATTGGTAAAATAGGCGTATGTTTTTGCATATAGTTTAGAAGATAGTCTCTTAAAGAAACTATCTTTTCTATCTATCCGTTGCGCTAGCACTGCATCAAATCCTTCCAAGGCTTTATTATATAATTTCTCTACTTCCTTAGGCTGGTCTTGCATATCACAATCCATCACCACAACCCAATTGCCTTTGGCCGAAGATAAGCCTGCCATTATCGCTGGATGTTGTCCAAAATTTCGGCTTAATCTTATACTTTTTACTTCCGGAAATTTTGCCGAAAGTGCTTTCATTACTCTCCAACTATCATCTGGACTTCTATCGTCTACTAAAATAATCTCGTAAGTTTTATTCAACTTAGCCATAACTTTTTGAACTTCAGACACAAGTTCTTCCAGTATGTTTTCTGCTTTATAAACCGGACTTACAAATGATATTTCTGGATGGTTAGCCATATATTATTCTACTTTCTTTCTAACGTAATCTCTATGCATTTTGGTTCACCCTTGTCATTATATCCTCCAGAAGGATTCTCACCCATAAACACTAAACTAAATTGTGCATGACATTCTTTTATAAAACTATGCACCTTTTGATGATGAAGATGCATATCATGAAATTCAAATACCATTGCTGAAAATTCATCTAAATTGGTGCTAATCTCATCCAAAAAATCATATTCACCACCTTCAATATCTAACTTCAACAATATTTTACTATCAGTGCTTACTTTAGTTTCTATAAATTTTAATAGACTAACCGGTTTTTTTAGCCATAACTTTAAATGGTTGCAGCGTTTCTGTTGTACAAGATAATTAAAAATTAAGGCATTAAACAGATATCTAATTTTATCTGGTTTTTTAAAAAAAATCCTCGCAAGGCCTTTAAAAATTAATTTAAAACCAGATACAGTCGGGTCAATCATTACTATATCAATGGTTTTATTGAAACGAAATATATCGTATTCAAATTCTAAATTAGATGAAATACCGCCGCTAATTAATATACCTGAAGACTTTATAGTTTCTGGTTTCAAATAATAACCACCATCACCAATACTTCCAAATCTAAAAAGCGATGGTTCTTCAACTAAAAACTCTTCTTTTATTTTATTATAATAATTGTCCAAATTATTTCTTGTTCAAAATTGAATCTATGGCCTTCCAAATGTTTTCTGATGCTTTTGTTGGTGTTTTTCCAACTATAACTTCATACCACTTTTTACCTTCCTCTACATTTGATAATTCACCATCTAAGATACGTTTTACCAAATCTTCTAAATCATTTTTATCTCTGCAAAATACAGCAGCCTTATCACTAGGCATACTTCGGAAATGCACGTACTTATAATTCTGACCAATATCACGAATACCTTTCTTTAATTGTGGCTGTTCATAATTGTAGTAGATACAGGATTTATTATGAGCTACAAAATCAAAGACTGTTGAAGAACAAACGTTGGTTACGAATTCGCTATGTTCGCAAACATTGTACAACATTTTAAAATCTTCCTTTGCAGGTAATACTTGATTCCATTGGTCGCCAACTTGCTTCCAAATTGGATCTAAAACTTCAATAATATCTTTATTTGCTCCGATTACAGGCTCATATCGTTTCGTAAAATCTACAGGACATTTTCGGTAAATAATGCCAAGGTTGTATCCGTTTTCGTTTAAACTTCTAACGGCATTTGCTAAATCTTCTAGATAATACTGATCTAATGGAGAAGTGGTTTCATCATCCCCCGAAAAACATATGTATTTTTTGTTCACATCTAAATTATGTGCTTCAAAAAAAGTATTTCTAGTTAACCTTAAACTGTCGTCATAATGCGGTTCAAACTGAGGTGTTCCAGTTACAAATACCTGATGTTCTTTAACAAAGGGATAATACTGTAAAACCTCACGCTTCATATGGGCGCTCCAAACACAATAATAATCGGTTTCCACAACTTGCATTGCTTTGGGCACATTATCCCATGAATACACAAAAGCTACCGTTGGTATTCCCAAATCTTTTGCAGCCAACAGCGCACTAATAGATTGTGTGGCACGCTGGGTGGTACAAAATATCAAATCGGGTTTATGCTTTACAAGTTGTGCTTTGCAATAGGTATATTTTGGATTTTTTCGCTCTAAAGCGTTTATTTTTTCACGAATACGTTCTACACCTTTTTCAGAAGAATACAATCCAATTAACAATTTGGTAAACAGGCTCTTCCCTATATTTTTTAATCCCTTATAATTGAAAGGAAATTTGTAGGTTGGATAAACATCATCATTAAATTTATCTCTTGAAACATTGAGTTCACATCGTTTTCTCGCTCGAGAGTAAATTGGTGTTAACGGATGTAATTGATGATTTTCAATCTTTACTTCATCAAAACCTAAATTATCTTTAAGCGAAAAAATGGTATTGTTCCAATAGGTAATATCAAAACCTTTTTGCTCGCCAATAGTTTTAAAATCGGTAAAAGCAAAATTTCGTAAACCCACACCATCAGGAAAAAAAACAAAAATCTTTTTTTTCATGTTTTTTCTAAAAATTAGCCTTTTTGATTTTTTAACTTATCACGTTGTACTTTTTCTATTGGTAAAATATCTTGATTTTTAAAGCTCAAGGCACTGTGTACAGCTCTCAAGTCTCTAGACAACTTCCTAAGCCCCATGGGTTCTAAAGATGCCGCATGGTCTGTACCTTTCCAAGTTCTATCTAAGGTATAGTGACGCTCAATTATATTGGCACCTAACGTGTACGCTGCAACATCAACCGCTATTCCTAAATGATGACCAGAAAAACCAATATGCTTTACCTCTTTTCCATACTTTTCGATAAGCAAATTTATATCTAACAAGCATACATCTTCAAAAGGTACTGGATAACCTGATGTACAATTATACAATACTAAATCTCTATTTCTATTGTGTGCTTTAAAGAGATTAACCAAATCATCAATTTCTGATTTTGTAGTCATACCCGTTGAAATATGAATTTCTCCCATATAATTTTCGCACAACCATTTCAACATTTTAGTGTTGTTGTTACAAGCTGAAGGTATCTTGATAAATTTTGGATTAAGATATGCTATTTCTTTCGCAGAGGAGACATCCCATACAGATGTAGAATAATCGATTCCGATGTCTTCACAGAAGTCTTTCAAAGTTTTATGTTGTTCTACATTGAACTCTAAATACTCGCGATGCTCTCCATAGGTTTTACCATAAGAATTCGCAGGGTTAGGGTGTGGTGTATTGTATTGCTCTTCAGTTAGTAATTCTTTATTATTGCGCTTTTGAAACTTTACGGCATCGGCATCACAGAATATTTTTGCAACTTTTATCAGTTCTTTAGCAATTTCAATGTCGCCTTTGTGATTACAACCAATTTCTGCAATAACATAAGGTGTTTTGTAAGTGTTCATAGGGTTTTCCTAAAAGCGTTTATTGTAGTTTTTAATAAATTGGCAAGCTTCACGTATGGCGCCTGCTCCAGAATTCTTTGAAAGGACCACATCTGCTACTATTTTAATCTCATCCATGGCATTATTTGGGGCAAAAGACCAACCAACACTACAAATGTTAGCCATATCGTTTACATCATCACCAACATAGGCGACATTCTTTAGTGAAAACTTTTTACTTGTAGCAAGATGTTGTAATAACGTGTACTTATCTTTAACTCCTAAAAAAACATGTTGAATTTGTAGTTTTTGCATACGTTTTGCCACAAGTTCAGATTGCTCACTTGTCATCACCATTACCTCTACACCATATTGTCTTAAAATCTCCAATCCCATACCATCTCGCATATCAAAATTTTTGGTATGCTCCCCATCTTTTGTATAACTAATGGTGCCATCGGTAAAAACACCATCAACATCTAAAACTAGATGGGTTATTTTTTCAGGATGTTTGTCTCGTTTTTGTCGCTCTATCAACAAATTTTCAACGACTATCCAATCTGCTTCAGAGTCAATTTCGTGTAAGCTTTCTTCCGGCATTTCTACGACACCAACATCACTTCCTAATCTATTTTTATGCTTTTGCAATACATCTTTTGTACAAGAGTATACGGCTCCGTTTTCTATTAGTAGCCCTTCAAAATCTTGTCGTCTTGGGCGTGATTTAGGATTGTAATTAACTGGCGTGCCGTCCTCATTCCAAACAAATCTATGTGTATTAACTACCGTTAAGGCAGAATCCTTTCCCTCTTCAATCTTACTTAAACAATTTTCAATATCAATCGCTTTTGTAAATGGCGACGTTGCTTGTAATACACAAAATACATCAAAATTATAATCTATTTTTTCTGCGAATTCCAACATCGCACTTTCAGTAGAAGCTGTATCAGTAGCCGATGCATCAGAACGTTTTAAAGCCTTAATTTTATTAGTGTAATGATATTCCTTTTCGATAAAACTAATAATAGACTCATCATCGGTATACACATAAACCATATCTAGACTAGATTGAATAGCTTCTCCTAAAACCCAAGTAAAAAGTGGTCTGCCCACCATTTTACGCTTGTTTTTTCCTAGGATTCCTTTAGAGTTTTTTCTTAAAGGGATAAAACCGATTTTCTTCATAGAGGCAAATGATTGAATCTTATGTAACAATCGCTAAAATACACTTTTTTTAGGATGAAAGTAATGTTCTTAAGGATAAAAGGAGTGTTTTTAAAAAAATCTGCCTCTGTTTTTTTACTATTACGGAGCAGTCTTTCACTTTTATCTTGTCTGACTTTAAAATGGAACTCTGAATTATATTTTTAATTACTTTTGAACAAATGTATAGCAATGCCTAACATATTGAACTCTTCTTTTTGGAACACAAAACGATTACTTCTTTTTAGTTGTATTTCTACAATAGTTTACTTTGTTCTTAGAACTGAAACCTTTACCAGATTGCATGTTCCATACGGAGATGAAAACAGTTTTCTAAAGGCTATTGATAACATTGAAGCTAATGGCTTTCTAGCTGAATGGATGGCAGGCAACTTTTCACCTTCATTTTTTTTAGCCTCTTATCCATTCACTTTATTGTTGGAAAATCCTTTGAATGGTTTCAGAATAGTCTCTCTCATATGCACCATCATTTCAGTTATTTTACTTTACAATTTTGCCAAAAACAAACTAAAACTTAATGGCATATTCCTATATTCAAGTTTAATTCTAATTATTAATTTTTTGGGCTATAGAATATTTTGGCAAGGAATAAACGATGACTTTTTACATCTGCTGGTTATTTATTCTGTAACACTACTTTATAATATTCACGTAGAAACAAAAATCAAACATATTTTATTTCTTGGTATTATAATTGGGTTGATTATTGGTACAAGAATCTCAGCATTTATTATACTTCCAGGGTATATTTTCTTTCTATATCGAGATTTCAAAACCATGATGAAAGTTGGTGCAATTGCCTTAATGGTTGGGTTTTGTTTACACGCTCCATCTTTATTGGCTAATAAATCACTTTCTTCAATTAATAAAGATCCAGAAAACGGGTTAACATGGGCACAATTAAACTATGTATCTCAAATCTACATTTACGAAAATAAAATTCCGGAACATACAAGAATAACTTGGGAAGAACTTCAAAATTATATTGATACTTACGGAAGTGCTCATTTGCCAAAGACTTTTATTGAAAGTGTAACGTTTAATTGGAGTTATAGCATTAAAGAATTTTTTAATGAGTTGTGGTTTACACTTCACGCTATATTTTTTAGGTTTTTTGGATTAGGCCTTTTTGTTATTTTAGCTTTCAGTTACAAAATGCTGAAAAAAGAAAAACACATTAGAGAGGAGCTTAAATTTACCAAATCGTTTTTTCTTTTTTTATGGAGCTACACATTTTTACTTTGCTTTGTTGTTTTAACTAGTTTAGAAATACGATGGTATACTAGTTTTATATTTTTAGGGATTCTATTTTTCCATCAACTGCTGGAAAATCCCGAATGGTTAAAACTCAAAATAAAATCAGAAAGGATATTGAATATCAACTTAATTTTGCTTTTAATATATCAAACAAAATTTATTTTTACGGATAGTAATTTACTTTCTGATGTTTTAAGAAAAGTGGCCCCAAGCATCTTTTAATTCTATTGAAAAAACGCGTTAATCTAAAGAAGACAGGTAATCGTTTAGTTCTGAAGTGAAAATTTTGGCTCCAGTAATATTTAAATGGGCATTATCATAATAATTTAAACTATCAAGATACGCCTTGTTTGATGTGTTATAAACAAATACTTTACTCACATTTTTATCAATAAGTCTCTTAAGACGATTAACAAAAACTGTATTATGTGTTCTGTAGCTTGGAGGCAATACACATATTAATTCAATTTTATTTTGTTTACATAACTTTTGAAGATCCTCAAATGCCTCTACTTTAAATTGGTCTTCCACATTAGTTGTATAGTTGTTTCCAATCTTTTCAATGTTCGAAGGATGCTTATCAAGCTTCAACAAAGGCTGTGAACCAAAACTATCTAGGGGGTTATTTTTATTACCAGATTTTTGCTTGAAACTAATCATGTTTTTATTCAACCTTCCCAAATACAAAAATTTGCTGTAATAGGGTTGGTTGCCCGTTTCAATAAGTGCATTGTTTACAAAATCGTATTGAGACAACGGTTTTAAAACATCATCTCTAAAAGTTAGAGCGTTTTTTTTGAAATAGAAAGGGTTATCAACTACCAAAATTACTTTTTTAGGAGCCTTATTATATTTCAAAAGTGATTCTAACAAAAACTTGTGCAACACTACATCGGAACCGTGATAAGATAAATTATAAGTGTCGAGTTTCTGAACTTTTTGAATTTCACCAGCCAGTATATTTCCTGCCCCGATAGACGAACCAAAAATCACAATATCCTTATGCATTTTTCCATCAATAACATATTCTAAACGTTTATCAGCTTGATTGTTTTTTGCCTCTTTAAGTAGAAAGAAACTCCCTTTTTCTACAAGAAAAAACAACAAACCAAATACGCATATATGTTTTAAAAATTGCCTCATTTAAAACTGAAAATAGATGAATTCTTGTGGTGTTTCATTACTAAAAAGTAATACTAAAGCCATCAAAATCATATAAAAACTCCATTTTAATAGTCTTGATTTATTCCTAAACAATACTTCAATAGCATATTGGTGTTTTCTACCAATCCATTCTATTATCATAAAAACAAAAACAAGAATGATGATATCTTTAGGTCTTATCAAAGGAATTGTAAAAAAATCTTTTAATAGCATTTCCTGTATGTAATTAAATGCATGAGTTATATTTTCTGCTCTAAAAAATATCCAAGCCAAAACGGTAAGTAAAAAAGTAAGTAACATACCTAAACACTCTTTAATATTTGGCAACACACTATCCTGTGCAACGACGTTTAAATGATTCCTATTGCGTTTACCAAGTAGCAATGGCAAGAAGTAAAGCGCATTCAAAAGACCCCATACAATAAACGTCCAATTGGCACCATGCCAGAACCCACTAACTACAAAAATCACAAAAGTATTTCTTATTTTATTCCATGTACTGCCCCTACTACCTCCTAGCGGAATATATAGATAATCTCTAAACCAAGTAGATAAAGATATATGCCAACGTCTCCAAAACTCAGCAATATCTCTTGAGAAATATGGAAACGCAAAATTCTGTTTCAAATTAAAACCAAACAGTCTCGCAGTACCAATTGCAATATCTGAGTAGCCCGAAAAATCACCATAAATCTGAAAGGCAAAAAACAAAGCGCCTAGAAATAAGGTGCTACCTGAATAAGCGGCAGAATTATTAAAAATCAAGTTCGCATATTCGGCACAACTATCGGCAATTACTACTTTTTTAAATAAACCCCAAAGAATTTGTTTGCAGCCATCTGTTGCTTTTGAGTAATGAAATTTTCTTTTTTGGTAAAATTGTGGCAGTAGGTTCGTTGCTCTTTCAATAGGACCTGCCACTAATTGGGGGAAAAAGCTAACAAACGCAAGAAACGAGACCAAATCTCGTGTTGGCTCTAGTTTTCTTCTATACACATCAATGGAGTAACTTAATGTTTGAAACGTGTAAAAACTAATCCCAACTGGCAATATAATGTTCAATGTATTAGGCTTTATTTCATTGCCAAAAAATGAAAAAGCAGACACAAAATTATCAACAAAGAAATTGTAATATTTAAAAAAACCTAAAAACCCCAGATTCACTAATATACTTATCCACAAAAGTGTTTTCCTAACCGGAACTCTACCTTCATTTTTTAGTTTTAAGCCAATCGTATAATCTACTAATGAACTAAATACTATTAGGGCAAGAAAGCGATAATCCCACCAACCATAAAACAAATAACTAGCTACGACTAATAATATATTTTGAAGCTTTAAATTCTTACCACAAACAACCCAATAGAGCATAAAAACTATTGGAAGAAAAATGGCAAAATCTATGGAATTAAAGAGCATTTATTGGAATGGATATCTAAATATTTTTCAATTTATGTTTTATCTTTCTTATCAAACGTTGAATTTCTAAAGATTTTGGGTAATTATCATAATAGGCATTACCGCCTTTCAAATGAATCATCTCTTTTTCAGCATTATTCACCTCTCGTTTAGATAGTATTTCAGTAATTTGATTACTTATAAAAGGAAACATTTGATATTTATCTAAAACTAATGTTCTAGCCTCTTTAATTGCCTCCAATCTTGTTTCGTATGCTTTAGAATTTAAAGTTTCCTTTAAAAACTGCTTTATATGTTTATCCTGGGGATCAATTTGAATGATGGCTTCACTTGGGAAATAATCTTCAATGCGTTCACAGCCAAAATATAACGGCACATTGTAACTTAAGAAACAATCAGATATTTTTTCGGTCCAATAGAAATCGTTTCTAAAATTCTCATAGGCAATGGTATATTTGGATGTTTTCATTACATCCCATTTACTATCAACTTCCTTTATACCTCTGCCAAATAGATGCACAAATGGTAAATCTGATATGGACTCTAAAAAATCCATTCTTTTATTATGCTGAATAGAGGTACGTTGGTTACTTGTTACCCAAACTATTTTATCTTCTTTTTGTAAATCTTCTGGTTGAAGTTGTTTAAAATAATCGTAATCTTTATCTAAATGCCAAGGTAATGCCGGTTGCGCTAAAACATATTTGCCCCCTTGATTTATTTGATTATATATTACTGATGCTTTTTTATTGGCATATTGCCTGTATTTAGAAACTTCGTTGGCTGGCTCTAAGCACAAGTGTAAAATATTATTTGGGTTTACTTTAACGCGAACATCAGTTTTAGGATAATCAAGTGTCACCAAAAAATCACAGGCATCAACCTCATCCTCTGTAAAGGTAATCTCTCCCCATTTAAAAGATTGGTTCGGAGTTTGCCTTTTTATGTCTGGATATCGATAATATCTACAAATCTTAACTAACATTAATTATTTATTAAAAGCTTAATACCTTAAACCTTGTAAATTTATTTTTTGTTCAATAGTTTCTTGCTGTACCGGATTTCTATACTTTAAAACTCTTGATAAATCTATAATAGTTTTAAAAACCGCCACGACGTAACATTTAAAATATTTCGAATCTTTAAAAGCATACTTGACTAAGTTATGCCATAATACTTTTAGAACCTTTTTTAAGGGATACTTATAGTACACTATATAAAAGTTAATACTGTTTTTTAGTTGTCGTTGAAATCTATAATAATTTCTACCTCTTTTTTTTCTTAATTCCACATCTACCCTATGGTTTACTTTTATATTAGGCTTATATAAAATAGTATATCCCATGTCTAAAACTTCTATGGCAAGTGCAGTTTCTTCTCCGTAAATATCCATCCATACCGGAAACCCATTTGTTACATCATAAACATGCTTTCGTATTGCAAAACCACAACCTACGAAATCGCTTGCATGATGAGCTTCTAATTGTTTTGATTTTTTGAGGGCTTGAGCATCTGATTCAAACAATCCTCTGACTTCTTGAAATGCAATGATTCCGAGTTTAGGGTTTTGATTAAAACATGCTTCAACTGAGGCAATAAAATTATTGCTTATCGGATGTGCATCATCATCTAAACCTATAAAAATGCCACCTTTTGCTTTTTTATATAGAATATTACGCGCTGGTGATGCACTAATGCTTTTTTTAGAGATTGTCCATTCTACCCAATCATAGCTATTTACCAATACTTCAGTATCTGAGCATCCATCAATAAATACAAGAACTTCATGACGGGAACTATCTATTATAAGCTTTAGTTTATCAAGCGTAATTGCTAAATCTTTTGCACGGTGTTTTGTAACAATTAAAAAAGATACTTCCATCTGGCTTAAACCTTATAACATTATGTCTTTATACAACTGAACAATTTCTGGACGTAAGGTAGCACGTTTATAATTATTTTCAATAAAACTCACATTATAATCTTGTGCTTTGATTCTTAATTGTGAATCTTTTATGGCAGCTTTTATTAATTTAGAAATAGCAATAAAATCTAGAGGATTTTCTATTAAAAAGCCATTTTTCCCATGCTTTATAACTTCGGAAGTAGCTCCTCCTGGATTTGATTGAATAGGGAATGCCCCCATGGCCATAGCCTCTAAAAGTGAATTTGGCATACCATCAGAAAGATTATTACCTAAATGTATAAGACTTTTACCCATTAGTTCTAATAACTTTTCATTTTGAAGTCTTTCATGGCGTGGATGAATTCTATAGACTAGCTCTCTAAAAGTGTTAGACTCCTTTATATAATTTTCAATTTCCTTATCCGTACTATAAACATGAAATTCAATATTCTTTATTAATTCCAATGGAAGTACTTCTATTGCTTTAACGATTTGCAATGCCTCTCCTGAATCATATTGATAGCCTTTAAACACTATAAAGTTTCTTTCCTTCTGCGGTTTAATTTTGTGTTTCTCAACCTGAAGACCACCATTGCCAGGGAAAACATAAAATTTCTTTTTAAACCCTAATTTATCAAGTAGTGTAACATCTCTTTTGCAATCTGAAATCAATACATCTACTCTATTCATAAAGTGCTTAACCTCATCATCAGTAGTTCCCCTTTTTTTATAATAATACACATCACTTCCCCATGAGGAATATATTAAAGGAATATTATTTTGTTCCATCACAGGTAAAATTGAAAACCCAGTTAATTGCATTTCGAAACAGTGTACAATATCTGGTTTTATGTTTTTGATACTTTCATCTAAAACACTTGTTATACTTTTTTCGTTCAGTTTCTGAATTACTTTATATAAATTTGGAAGGCTTTTTTTAATAGTTTGTCTTAGAGGATAATTCTTCTTTAACCGCCAACCTTTGATTTGAGATACCCATTGTATCCGAGGAGATGCTATTCCATCATCATTAGCATCAAGCCAATATACTTCATACCCAGAACTCTCCAGTTGGTTAACCCATTGAAAAAAGTGGTGGTTTGGTATGGCAACCATTAAAATCTTCATTACAACTTAAATAACGGTTTAAATTTGGTATCTCCTTTTCTGATGATTTTAAATATTCCATAGAAAAAACGTATGCGTAGGCATTTCAACTTCAAAATAAAATTATAGCATAACTCTTTTTCTCTTATAAAACCTAAGCACTTATTACCAGCTTTAAAGTTGCGCTCTGCAAGTGCTTGTCTAAAAAAACCTAAAGTCATTTTTAAAATTGATAACTTAACTGGCCGTGATTGAGATAGTTTTAGAACGGTACCTTTAGCTTCAAAGTATGAGGCTAAACCATAATCGACGTTATTGTAAAAATTAGCTGTAGAGGACTCTCCTCCAATACGATAATAAATCAATTCTTTATTGATTATTGCTAAGGACTTATTTTCAAATAATGCTCTAGCGTATAATTCATGATCTTCGAGGATATGTAAATCTTCTCTTATAGGCAAATACGGTTTTAAGCTACTTACTTTCCAAAGCGGAGCTACCATCATCATTGGAAAATCTCCTGTAACAAATGCTTCGAATAGGTTGTTGGGTTGATTAATTAAAAGTGAAACATCTTCTTGATTAAAAAGTTTTTCAGTAAAAATTCCTGAAAAAGCCCGAAGTTTACAAACCACCAAATCATTGTTTTTAATAGCTTCCATTTTCAATTTTAGATGATCAGGATGCATTATATCATCGCTATCAAAAAATTGTATATAATCGCCTTTTATTTTAGTAAACCCATAGTTTCTGCAGGCACTTGGGCCTTTTACCAAATCGCGTGGTCTTTTATAAAGTTGAAACCTCTCGTCATTTTTAACTAATTGTTTTAAAGTTTCAACCGTTTTATCAGTACTCCCATCATCTACTATAATACATTCCCAATCGGTATAGGTTTGCCCCTTAATAGAATTTATAGTTTCTTCTATTACATGTGCTCTGTTATATATGGGCATTATGATGGATATCATTATTTAAATACAATTATTTTAAGAATATAAATTTGAGATTTAAATGCATCCATCAAAGTTAATTGCGGACTTGAATACACATATTGTAATTTTAAGTAATATTCAATGAAGTCTTTAATTCTCTTAACCATACTTTTTTCAAACTTAAGGCCTGCATAAAATGCCCAAAGTGCTTTTTTTGCAATGGTTTTATTAAAAGCTGCATCTGCATCTAACGTATAATCCTTTGCCAATTTCAAGCATTGATATCGGTAGTAAAACACATCATATAATTTTTTGGTGGTTAAATTAACTTTTGCACTTATTTGACTCTTGTGGCCATCACCGCTTTTAATGGTAGCCAGCACCTTATCCAAAATTTGAAGTTTCGGTTTTAAAGCCAACATTCTTATATGAAATTCGTTATCTTGATATCTCATAATGTCTTCACTGAACAACCCCTTATCTTTAAGATAACTACGTTTCCACATAAAACAACAGGTTTGCAATTCTATGCACTCCATAGCATAGTTATAAAATAAACTTTTACCATTATTATGGATAAACTTACTATCTCTAAACTCGGTTAAATTATAATTTGAATAATCGTTTCTATGCACCACTGCATCACATTCTGATGTAAATGCATTTACTTTTTGCTCTAGGAAATTTGGTTTCATTATGTCATCGCTATCAAACCAGTTAACATAGCTTCCCTTGGCCAATGTAAATCCGTAATTTCTACAACTATTTGCGCCTTTAACCTCAGTATTTGGACGTTTTACAAACACAAATCTTGAATCTTTTTTTGAATACAAAGCAATGGCTTGTTCGGTATCGTCACTACTGTCATCATCCACAATAATACACTCCCAATTTTGATATGTTTGGTTTGCAATAGTATCTAAAGTTGACCTTATGATAGAGGCTCTGTTATATACTGGAATTATAATTGAGACTAATTGTGTTTTCAATTTAAACCGAAGTTATATACTTATAGTTGCTTGTAGCTATTACAAATACACTTTTATTTCCAATAAATTCCCTAGTCTCTATTGAAATATTATTTTGCTTTAAAACATACAATAACTCATTCGCTGTTTCCTTTTCAGAGTCCCTTTCAAAATCATCAAAAAGGATAATAAATTGGTCATCTGAACGAAAATTTTGTGCTAAAGTAACAATATCAAATCTAGAATACCTAAGGCTCTTTATTGGCCCATCTACTATATATAAATCAAAAGTTTTTGTAATATGATCTTGAATATTATTGTAACTGTTATACTCAAAAGTTTTATAACTCTGTTTTGTGAGGTTTAATATTTTTATCTTTGATTTGTCTGATAGACTAAACTTTTCTAAAAAGAGCGTTTGCCATTCGTCGTTATGTTCTATTATAATGTGTTCACAAATTTTAGAATAATTATCAATATATGTAGACACAAATTTTGAAGACTCACCCAATCCAAACTCCAATATATTCTCTGGCTTGTAATCAGAAAGTATGCGATGAAGCACATAAAAAAAAGCATAATTACCTGCCCATCTTCCAATATTTAAAGGTAGGTTTTCTAAAGGTTTCTTTCCTCGAATACTATCATGAAAAACATGAGCCCATTCGAGTTCCTTTAACTGCAAATAAGATTTTCTTTGTAGTTTTATTTGTTCTCTAATTATCTTTATAATTCTTTTCACTGTATTTTTTTCTAAGATACCAATTTAACTTCACTACCCCTTTTAAGTTATTTAACTTTGTTTTACTTATAAAAAAAAGTTTTAGAATATTTTTTTGTTTTCTATTTAAACCCAGCTTATTTGAAGTCTCATTAATTATATGACTAAAAGCACCTGTTCCAATAGAGTTATTAGCATACAAACCAACCAAATTAAATAACCATTGCTGCAAATTCTCTCTGTTTTTAGCCAAAATTTCTGGAGGCATCTCAAGATGTATGGAATCTAAAAAAACTGGTATAGAATTAAATACATTTTGATTAAAATCTTTTGTTCTTGGATTATTAGAACTAGCTCGTCTGTATACACAATCTACCTTTGTAAAAATCATAAACTGGGGATGTAAACGACTTAACAACTTAATATTAAACTCAACATCCTGAAACCTACTCAAATCTTCATTAAATAACAACTTATCTTTTATTAATGCAGTTCTATAGAGTGTGCGTTGCAAGTTCCAAGGCAATCTACTCTTACCAATAAATGCGTTTAGCGCAGTTTCCCAATCGCCTACTATAACATCTTGCGTATCATCATTTGTAAACCCTTTTTTGTTATAGATTCCCATTGAGAAAACAACCAAATCTAGCTTTGATTTTTCTATTGCTTCTACCCTTCCTTTTAAGCAGTCTTTCAGCATTAAATCATCACTATCAAAAAACTGAATGTATGTTCCTTTTGCAATGGATAATCCATAATTTCTACAAGCATTTGCTCCTTTTTTTAATTGTGAAGGTCGTTTATGAAGAGCGAATTTTTCGTTTGAAGAAACATAATCATCCAAAACTCTAAAATCTTCTAAGGAAGAGCCATCATCAACCACAATACATTCCCAATGTGTATAGCTTTGTTTTGCTACACTTTTTAAAGTTTCAACCGCTAATTTAGCTTTATTGAAAGTTGGAATTATTATGGATACTACTGTATTATCTATTTTATAATGATACTGCATACCTATATTTATTGGTAGCTATAACATAAACTGTTTTATTTCCTACGTATTCTCTAGTGTGCGCAACTATTCCTTTTGAATCTAATATATTAAGTAAAACTTTAGCTGTTTCTTTCTCTCCTTTCCTATGATAGTCATCTAAAAGGATGATAAACTCATCTTCTTTATAAACATTTTCCATGAGGTAAACTATATCATACCTAGAATAGTTATTTGAGCCAAAAGGGCCATCAACAATATATAAATCAAAGTTTCTATTTATTTTTTTACATAAATCTAGATATCCATGTGTTTTATAACCATTTACGACATGGTCAGTTAATTTTAAAATTTCAATATCAATATTATCATTGACTGTAAAGCTTTCAAAAAAAAGTAGTCTCCATTTTTCATCATGCTCGATAGTTTTGAGTTCAGAGTCATTTAAATAATTATTGATATAAGTAATTATAAATTTGGTAGATTCACCCAATCCAAACTCTAATATCTGTTTTGGCTTAAAATCATTTAATATCCTGTTTAATAAATAAAAGAACGTATAATTACCGGCCCACCTACCTATGTTCAAAGACAGCTGCTCTAAGCTTTTTTTACCGCGAATACTATCATGATAAATGTTTGCCCATTCTAATTCCAGCAACTGCAATCTAACTTCGTTTTGAAGCCTAATCTGAGTCTTAATTGTTTTTTTTAATTTCCTGATCATTATTTCTTATCTAAACATATGAGAATAAGACTAAAACACACTTATTGATTCTCGGAAAAATTAATTTCAAAATCTAACAATGTTTTACCTTGAGTATTTGGAACAAAAAACCCATTATCATAATAATCACCCTGATCCACTTCAAAAGAAAATGCTTTTTGAATCCAATCTGAAACAATATTTTTCACAATAATATGGGTTGTTACATGATATATTCCATTATTAAGCTGTAATCTGTCAATTGTAAATTCTACGCAATTAAATGTGCTATTTTTTTCTTTTTTAATAAGCTTGGTACTTAACCAAGCAATTCTTTGATCTAAGTTGTCATCTATTCTTAGATCGAACTCAAAATCTTGGAGTTTTATTTTTCTTGGGTTATCTATTTGAAATCTTAATGTTATTGGATGTCCTGATTGAGGCTTAATATCTTCAAGTTCTCCAAAAACTTCTACTTTCTTAATTTTAACAATACCAGTACCTTTTCTATGCTCAAACTCAGTATGTGAAAAGTTGTTTTTCTTACTTTTAAGATAATTATTTATGGCATCGGCAGTACTCCCATTGAATCCAATTACTCCATTTTTTAAAACTATAGCTCTTGTGCACAAGCTTTTAACCGATGACATATTGTGGCTTACAAATAGCACTGTTCTTCCATCACCTCTACTAATATCTTGCATCTTACCTATTGCTTTTGCTTGAAAATCAGCGTCTCCAACTGCAAGAACCTCATCTATAACTAAAATTTCTGGCTCTAAAAAAGCAGCAACCGCGAAAGCCAACCTTACAGTCATTCCAGAACTGTAACGTTTTACTGGTGTATCTATATAGCGCTGGCATCCAGAAAATTCAATAATCTCATCTATTTTAGAAGTAATTTCTTTTTTTGTCATGCCCAAAATAGCACCATTTAAATAAATATTTTCCCGCCCAGTCATTTCACCATGAAAACCTGTTCCAACTTCTAACAAAGAAGCTATACGTCCTCTGGTTTTTATTTCACCAGTTGTGGGGCTCGTAACTTTAGAAAGTATCTTAAGTAGTGTAGATTTTCCGGCCCCATTTTTACCAATAATACCTAAAACCTCACCACGCTTAACTTCAAAATTTATATCCTGTAGTGCCCATACATAATCTGAATTCCCTTTGGTGCTTCTATCATTACTTTCTCCCACCTTTAAATACGGATCATCCTTTCCTCTAATTTTATACCACCATCGGTTTAAATCATGGCTTATTGTACCAGTACCGACCAATCCCAAGCGGTACTGCTTTGATATATTTTCAGCTTTTAAAATAATGTCAGCCATAATTATACGGTATCTATAAAACTTTTCTCAGTTTTGTTAAATATTACCAACCCTAATAAAGCAATGCAAACTGAAACAATTAAAGTTATTAAAATACTTTTTGTAGAAAATTCCCCTTGCGAAAAAAACATATATCTAAATGTTTCCACTATATACGCTAATGGATTATTTTCTATTATTGGATTAATATAAGAAGACGATTGTGGAAAATTGCTTTCAATCTTTTCAACGGCATCTTGTATTGGATACATTACCGCCGACACATACATAAGCAACTGTACACCAAAACCCACTAAAAAAGAAAGGTCTCTATATTTTGTTGTCATTGACGAAATAATCATTCCTAAACCTAAACCTAATAATCCCATCAACAATACGAGTAAAGGGAGCAAGATTAGTGCATTAAAGTCGATAGTTCCTGCCTTATTTTGAAATGCAAAAAACAAGTAAAAACCAATAAATATCAAAAACTGTATTCCGAATTTTAGTAATGAAGAAATCACCACCGTCATTGGCATAATCACTCTTGGAAAATACACCTTGCTAAATATATTCTGGTTTTTTTTAAATGAATCGCTAGTGCCTTTTAAGCATTCAGCAAAATAATTCCATATAGTAACTCCGGCTAAATTAAACAGAAACGGATGCACATTGGCGCCAACGTTAATGTTAGCGATACCATTAAAGATAATTGTAAAAATTACTGAAGTAATTAGTGGTTGGATTAAATACCATAGAGGCCCTAAAACTGTTTGTTTATATAAGGTTATAACATCTCGCTTTACGAATAAAAACAGTAAGTCTTTATAACGCCAAATCTCCTTAAAATTAAAATCGATAAATTTTCCTTTAGGAGAAATCGTATATAACCACTCTGAATTTGAATTTTCGTTTTTCAAGGCTTCACCTTATTAATTTAAAAGAGATATTATTTAAAAGGATTAAGGAATGTTATTATTCTATTAAAAAAAGATGATTTATGTTTTTCATCCTCATGATAACCGTTGGTGTAATTTCCATAGCCGTAACCATAACCGTAACCATAGCCATATCGTCCTTTTTTATCAAAACCGTTATACAGCAAGCTTAAGTTTTTAATCTCTCCTTTTTTATGCTTGTCGTTAATTAGTTTTAACATTTCTTTCTTGGTATAGTCTTGTCGTATCACGTATAACGATGCGTCTGCATATTGTATTAACTCAATAGCATCTGCAACCAAACCAACTGGCGGTGTATCTAATACAATATAATCATATTTACCTTTAAGATTCTGCATTAACACATCCATATTTTCGTTTATCAAAAGCTCAGAAGGGTTTGGAGGAATAGGGCCTGAAGTGATTACATCAAGGTTTTCAACCTTCGTTTTTTGAGTAACTTCATCTAAAGTTTTCTGACCTATCAAATAGTTTACCGCTCCTATGTCATTTTCTATTTCAAAATCTCCAAAAATTTTAGGTTTTCTAAGATCTAAGCCAACTAAAATGGTTTTTTTTCCACTTAATGCAAACACAGTAGCAATATTAATAGAACAAAATGTTTTGCCTTCACCACTAACAGAAGAAGTTACCATAACGGTTTTAGTACTAGCTGTATCATGCTGTTTATACATATACTGCAAACTAGATCTTATTGCTCTAAACGACTCGGATACTGAAGATTTTGGTTTTCTATGAACTACTAGATTGTTATCCAAATTATTTCTTCCTATCATACCAAGTATAGGAATATTTGTAATACTGTCTAAAGTTTGTGGGTTATGAATTCTGGTATCAAAAAATGTAATTAAAAGTGCCAAGAGTAGAGGTGGCAATAACCCTCCAAATATGGCAAAAATGTATCTAGAACTTAATTTTAAATCAATAGGTTGCGCTCCAGTATTTTTAGCTGAATCTATCCAAATAATGTCCGAAACGGTAGCTGCTTTTATGATATCTGCCTCACCTCTTTTTGATAGAAAAAGGTTATAGGTTTTCTCATTTAACACATACTGTCTTTGAATATCTAACAAATTTTGCTGATCTTCTGGCAAACGACTAAATTGAGATTTTTGCCTAGATATTTTACTATTTAGTACATTAAGTTCTCTATCTAATCCGGAGGTTGAAGATTTGATGTTTTCTAATAATACTTGCTTTAAACCATTTATTTGCATGTTCAATTCATCAAAAATAGATGCACCCGATTTTACGGAAGCCTCATATTTTGCCTTTTGAACTGAAAGTGTATTTATTTTAGAAATGTTGCTTAAGATATTAGAATCATCTATTCCAGCAACTGATGGCGCGGGTAACTCTGTAAAAGACGTACTATTTTCTAAATAAGATTTTAAACTAGTATAATACGCCTTTTTTCTATTAATATCATCTCGCTGTAACTCTAAATCAGAAAGTTTTTGAGTAATAAGTTCACTCTCTTGATCTAAGTTATAAATACCAATTTTAGAACGGTATGTATTTAAAGCATTGGAGTTGCCTTCTAACGAGTCTTTTACTCTACTTAACTGGCTGTCGATAAAATTGATAGTATTAGTAACAAATTGATTCTTTCTCTCTAGTTGTTCTTTTGTTAATACCCTAACAGTTTCATTCAAGTAATCTTCAATTTTTTTAGTATTGTTATCTACCATACTTAGGTTAATAATTGAAGAATTTCTGGGGTTACCTATGGCTAATCTCCCTCGATATGTAGCTACTACAGCATCAAATGATAAAAGTTTAATAAAATAAATGTCTCCAGGTTTTACGGTTCTTTCTTCAGCTAGTACAATATTTCCTTTAAAATAAGGTAAACTAATAAACTCACCTAAAGTATGGGTTGTTGTAGTCACTCCCATAGAAACATCTTGCGTAATAAGTGCTTGGGTAGAATACTTTTGGGTTGTAATTTGATTAGATTCGAAGTTAAATTCTAATTCAAATTGGTTGTTTTCCTTGAAGGTTATTTTTACCGGTGAATTTAAAACCTGATATACCGTTGTGTCGATTTCAAATCTGAAGGGCGCATCCTTATAAATATCGTCTTTACGAAAACGAGATTCTTTAAGGTACGTTACATAAAATTGCAAATTATCAACTACTTGTTCATGTAGGCTTCTTGATTGTAGTGTATTTATAATTGTTTGTACTTTTCCTGATATACCTCCATAGTTAAATGTTAAACTGGTATTTGTGGAAAATAATGGGTTTTTATCTTCTTCAATAGAAATTTTAGTACTTAGTCTAAAAGATTGCTGTTTACGTATATTTTGTTGATAAACAATAAATACACCTACACCAACGCACAATAAAAACAACTTCCAATAACTGAGTGCTTTTAGAAGGAACGCCTTAATATCAAATGCTGGACTGGAGTCTATATTTTCAAATTCGTCGTTCATAGCAAGTGTTAATTACCCCGTATTAAAATGTATGTGGTTAACAACACAGAAAAAATACTTGCAAAAGTAGTAATATTCTGTGTAGCTGTTTGGCCTGCACCCAATGCTTTTCTTTTAAGTGGTTTGACTAAAATCATGTCGTTGGGCTTAATAAAATAAAATGGAGATTTCATTGCAGCCTTATCCGTTAAATCTATATGGTGAATTTTTTGTCCATCAGGATATTGCCTTACAACTAAAACATCTTTTCTATCTCCTGTATCCTTTATATCACCAGCATTAGCTAAAGCTTCAATAATATTAACTCGGTCTTGAAATAAAGTAAGCACACCTCCTCCATTAACCTCTCCGGTAACAGTAAAGCGCAACCCAGCCAACTTAACGGTAATAAAAATTTTAGAAACGTCCTTTAAATACTTATCTAATAGTGCTTGCTTAACTTTAGTTTCAATCTCATCTGTGGTAAAACCCAATACGTTAATTTTATCAAGTATGGGGAACTCTATATTACCATGTAAGTCTACAGTAAAACCACTAAAATATAAACTTTGATTGTTTACAAGCCCACTAGCCTGTTCTGTTGGTTGGAAAATCTCAACTAATTTTTTTAGTTCACTATCAGAAGATTTAATATTTATACTAAGAATATCGTTAACTTGCACCCTGTATGGTGTCGACAAACTTTGTATTTGTGCAGAATTATCAACAGTTGTACCTTTATCTTGTAAATAAACAAGGTCTTTATTAGTAATACATGAATTAAAAAAAAGGCCAAAAATTAGCAGATAAAACCAAACAAATTGCTTCATTCCATGGGGTTTGAGATATGACAAATATAACCTTTCATCGTGAATAATAAAACTTTAATCGGATTTTTTGGTTTTTTATCCAATATTTCTAAAAAATAATTTCTTTGAATTACTTAACAGTTGAAAACATATCTAAGTCTTATGGAGAACTCACACTTTTTGAAAATATTTCATTTAGCGTCCATAAAGATCAAAAAATTGCATTCATAGCCAAAAATGGCACTGGAAAAACATCTATTCTAAACATATTATCGGGGGATGATGTAGCAGATTCTGGTAATATTATTTATAGAAAAGACATTAAGGTGTCGTTTTTATCTCAAGACCCCAAGTTTGATAAATCCTTAACTGTTGAAGACACTATTTTAGCGAGCGACAACCCTGTTTTAAAAGTAATTTCCACCTATGAAAAAGCGCTTTTAAACCCTGAGGACACGGAAACCTACCAGTCTGCCTTCGATGCTATGGAACGCCACCAAGCCTGGGATTTCGAGACGCTTTACAAACAAATACTATTCAAACTAAAGCTTGAAAATTTAGAACAAAAGGTAAGTACACTTTCTGGTGGGCAAAAAAAGCGTTTAGCCTTGGCCAACGCCTTAATTAATAAACCTGATTTATTGATTTTAGACGAACCTACCAATCATCTAGATTTAGAAATGATTGAATGGTTGGAAGATTTTTTTGCCAAGGAGAATATTACATTGTTCATGGTAACGCACGATCGCTACTTTTTAGAACGTGTTTGCAACGAAATAATTGAACTCGACAATGGAGAACTCTACAGTTACAAAGGAAACTATTCCTATTACCTAGAAAAGAAACACGAAAGAAGGGAACGAGAAGAAGCCGAAGCAGGAAAGACCAAGCAATTGTTTAAAAAAGAATTGGAATGGATGCGGCGCCAACCAAAAGCCCGCACCACAAAGTCGAAATCTAGAATAGATGACTTCTTCGAAATAAAACATAAAGCACATCAAAGAAGAAAAGAACACCAAATTCAGCTAGAATTGAATATGGAACGCCTTGGCAGTAAAATCATGGAGTTTCATAAAGTATCAAAAGCATTTAAAGACAAGATACTTTTAGATAGTTTCGATTATACATTTAAAAAAGGTGAACGTGTCGGTATTATTGGAAAAAACGGTACTGGTAAAACTACATTTTTAAATATTTTAACTCAAACCGATCAACCCGATTCCGGAAAGGTGGTAAAAGGAGACACGGTTAAATTTGGTTACTATACCCAAAACGGCATTAGCATAAAACCAGAACAAAAGGTAATTGATGTTATTAGAGAATTTGGAGATTATATTCCTTTAAAAAAGGGTAGACAGATAAGTGCACAACAACTTTTAGAGCGTTTTTTATTCAGTAGAAAAAAACAATATGATTTTGTTGAGAAGCTAAGTGGTGGTGAGCGTAAACGCCTGTATTTATGTACAGTGCTTATTCAAAATCCTAATTTTCTAATTTTGGATGAACCAACTAACGATTTAGACATTGTAACACTGAATGTATTAGAAAGTTTCCTTTTAGATTTCCCCGGCTGCATCATTGTGGTGTCGCACGACCGTTATTTCATGGATAAAATTGTGGACCATCTATTTGTTTTTAAAGGTGAGGGTATTATTGAAGATTTTCCTGGGAACTACACTGATTACAGAATATATGAAGATAGCCAGCCTATAGAAATAAAAACCGTAGAAGACAAAAAAGAAAAACAGTCTTGGAAACAAAATGAAGCCTCTAAACTCTCATTTAACGAAGAAAAAGAACTACGAAATATTGAAAGTAAACTTAATGCATTGGCTTTTGATAAAAAAGAGTTGGAAAGTAAATTTAATAATCCAGACTTAACTCAAGAAGAAATTAATGAGCTTTCCAAGCAATTGCAAGGTATTATAGAAACCATTGAATTAAAGGAAGAACGATGGTTTGAATTATCAGCTAAACTGGAAGGTTAATTAATTTCTTGTTAATTGCGAAAGCGCACAACCCTTTGAACTTAGGCAATGCTATACCAAATAAAAGAATATATAAAATTCCTTTTAAAATCCTCTAACCAACATGGGATACACTCACCTTTTGTGTATAATTTAGTAACCAAATGCTTCTATGATAAGTCGGAATATAGCGACTATCAAACTATTATAGACTTTAAAAAACGTCTAAAAGAAGTTGACCTTGAACTTGAAGTTACTGATTTTGGTGCTGGAAGCAAAAAACTAAAGTCAGCATCCCGAGCTGTTTCAAATATTGCTAAACATGTTGCTATTTCAAATAAAAACGCGAAGCTATTATTCAGAATATCAAAATATTTTAAACCAAATACAGTTTTAGAACTCGGCACATCCTTAGGTTTTGCAACACAGGCATTAGCTTTAGGCAATCCAAATGCTAATATTATTAGTATTGAAGGTTGTCCCGAAATTTCAACATATACTAAAACCCAACTTAAGCTTCAAAAACTAAATAATATTGAAATATTAACCGGTGATTTTTCAAAAGTCATCCCAAAAATTGATGTTCCAAAATTCGATTTAATCTTTTTTGACGGCAACCACCAGAAAGAAGCAACACTTAAATATTTTGAAATACTTTTGCCTAAAGCGCATAATGATTCGATATTTATTTTCGATGACATCTATTGGTCTAAAGGCATGACAGAAGCTTGGGAAATCATAAAGCACCACCCTAAAGTCACCGTAACTATTGATACTTTTTCTTGGGGCATGGCTTTCTTTAGAAAAGAGCAACTGAAGGAAGACTTTAAAATAAGAACATGATGATTAATCAATTAAATTGATTTCAACCCTTCTATTTCTTGATCTTCCATATCGTGTTTTATTGCTAAAAATAGGTTTACTTTCTCCGTAACCAACGGTAAGCAACCTGTTTGTATCTATTCCGTTTCTTACCAAAAAGTCTTTTACAGCATTGGCTCTAGCTTCTGATAGCTCTCTATTTAACTCATCACCACCAGTACTATCCGTATGGCCTTCGATAGTAAATCCAGAACTTGGATACTCTTTTAAAATTGATACGATCTCATTCAAAACACCAGTAGATTCCGTTTTTATCATAGCCGTATTAGAATCAAACAGAATAGTTCTTGCAAAGGCATTTAGACTTTTTTGAACTTCTTCAGTCACCTCTTCTTCGGGACAACCATTGTTTGGAATTGTACCAGCTTCAAACATACATTCGTCATCTTTATCAATAACACCATCGCCATCAGTATCTTTCCAAGGGCAGCCTTTGTTCTCAATAGGGCCCGCCTGGTCGGGACAAGTATCTTCGTTATCTAAAATACCATCGTCATCCTTATCGCCCCATGGGCAACCATTATTTTCTTCAGGTCCAAATGCGTTAGGACATTCATCCTCTTTATCTACAACACCATCTTCATCTTTATCTTTAGACGTGTTTTTGTAAAATGGGATTTTCAACCCCGCATACACATCGGCCTGTTGGTTATCATCACTAGCAAATGCTGAAATCACAGATCCAGAACCAACATATAAAGGCCCTGCCCTTAAACCTGCCCCCAGCCGTAAACCATTGCGCTCAACCATGCTAAAAGGCAAATAAAAACTAAACCATTTACTTTGGTAACGCGGTGTTAAGGAATAAGTATTTATAATGCGGTTGGCAGTAATCCTATTTGCAGACATTAAGGAAACATCCGAATTGAAGTTTAAAAACAGTTTTGAATTCAAATTCCAATCAAAATTGATGTGAAGCGCAGAAGGCAAATCAATTTTGTACCCAGTACCTGCCTCTCCCTTAGTATAAAAATCGTTCAGGAAATCACCAATACTTTCAGCATTTCTATAATCTTCCTCACTTACATTGGTATTATTAATATTATAAATCTCCTTAATACCATTTTTGTAGTTAACGTACCCAATATCTGTAACGCTTGCAGCAACTCTTATTTTATAATCATTTACGCCTTCTCCAGAAAACCCATCTGGATTCCAATCATACGTTACTCCAAAATCAAATCCAAACCCACTTGAGTTTTTAGGTGACTTATAGTCGTAATTATCTGAATCAAACTCTTCAAAACGAGCTATATTTAATGTTCCAGAAGAGGAAATACTTCCTGTGGTGTTACCTCCGCCTAAATCTGTGCCGTCGTAATCATAAATAAAGGTTACATTTTCTGCAAATGCATAGGCACTACCTAAACCCTTTAAATATTTCAATGAAAAACCACCTTTTAATTTACTACGATTGTTCATTAAAATAGTTCTGGCATAGGCCACACCAAATTCTGCCCACGAATGCCCCACGCCATTAAACGCTTCTTCATTTATATTGTAATCTTTAGTGGTATCATCATCTATAGAAGCCATGGTTGCACCATCAATATCATTAGCATTAATAAATAATCGTCCTCTAGTAAAAATAGCAACTGTACTATTTTGAGTAAGATTAAACATTAACGAAGGTCCTAAAATATCAATATTTCCAGCACCTCTATTATCATCTCTTGGAGACTTAGTCGACTCTAAATCAAAGCTATAGCCATCCTTAAACGTATCAAATATATTTACACCAAAATAATCGTTACTTCCAAACGCACTTAGTCCTACTATATTTATATCGAATTTGTAAGGTGAATCAGTAATATTTGCTGGGTTTAAAGTAATGGCGTTTACACCACTATAATTATCTGAATTAAACCCTATGTATGATTGTGCTTGCAAGAAAACAGAAGCCCCTAACAGCCAGAGGATCGCTAACGTAATTTTCTTCATGAAGTTTGGTGTTTGTGTAGTAACAAATGTAAATTTTTTCTTCTAAAAAAACTTTAATTTCTTAATTTTAAATGAAAATATGATCTCGTTATAAATACAAATTATTATTTATAATTATTACAGTTTTTACTATAGGTTCAGAAATAAGACAGTTTGTTTAAAGACAACTTTAACGAAATGCAGAAACCGATTTAAATGATTGATATCCTAATTCTTGCGAGTATTTTTCTTTTAATAAGAATAATTTCCAATATGCTAAGTAAAAAGCGAGAGCGTAAACATAAAAATGCCATGTTTAGAAGGAACTGCATGAAAAAAGATGAGTAAGTAAAGATATTGAAGCCCATCTTTAGTAAAAGATATTTTTTGGAATTAGTCCTTTCGCCATATTTCCCTTAAATTTGACTAAAATTTTGACGGTTTTACGTCATTGCGAGAAAAGAAATGAAAATTTACACAAAAACAGGAGATAAAGGCACTACAGCTCTTTTTGGCGGAACGCGCGTACCAAAACACCATATTCGAATCGATAGTTATGGCACTGTTGATGAACTCAACTCACATTTGGGGTTAATTCGAGATCAAGATATCCATAAGCATTACCAAGAACTAATAATGACTATTCAAGATAAACTTTTTACTGTTGGAGCAATTTTAGCAACCGATCCAGAAAAAGCTATTCTGAAAAATGGTAAAGAACGTTTAAACATTGAAAAAATAAAAGCCGCCGATATTGAACTTTTAGAGCAGGAAATGGACACCATGAATAAGGCCTTACCACCAATGACGCATTTTGTGCTTCCTGGTGGCCACCAAACGGTGTCATTCTGTCATATAGCCCGTTGTGTTTGTAGACGTGCAGAACGATTAGCTTCTGCGCTGTATGACTTAGAACCTTTTGAGGATAATGCTTTAAAGTACCTTAACCGCCTTTCTGACTACCTTTTTGTACTGGCACGAAAGTTGTCACATGATTTACAAGCAAATGAAATTAAATGGATTCCTGAAAAGAGGTAAAAACGGCTTTCATTAATCTAAATTTTACAGCAAATAGACGTAATTAACTTCGCGTTAGGGATTGAACGGTATGTTTGAGCTCCTCACAGAGAGCGAGTAGTGAAAGCCCGACCGCTTGCACTGAGCTTGTCGAAGTGTTGTGGTAACGCCCAAATTAATTACTTAAAAAGCTGTTATGTTCCGTTATTATTAACGATACGTAAATAATTTCATGATGTTTAGAGTACAAAGAGATACGTTCTTTTAATTAATGATTAAATATTTTACTTTTTTCTTGTGTGTTTAAACTAAAAAATTATTTTTGCAAAAAATTAAACATTAAGAAATGTATTGGACTTTAGAATTAGCATCGTATTTAAGTGATGCGCCATGGCCAGCCACAAAGGACGAATTGATAGATTACGCTATTAGAACAGGAGCACCGTTGGAAGTTGTAGAAAACTTACAGTCTATTGAAGATGAAGGTGACTCATACGATTCGATTGAAGAAATCTGGTCTGATTATCCAACCGACGAGGATTACCTCTGGAATGAAGATGAATATTAAATACAAAGCATAAAGAATTATTAAAAAGTCTCGATTTGAGGCTTTTTTTTTGTCCATTTCAACCCGAAAAAGTAGAACAAAATGTATCTTTGAAAGCGCTTACGTAAAGCGTTGCCACTAGACAATTAAATAAAACTTTTGTCATTTAGATTGAAGCGAAGAATCTCAATAAATGTATTAGATTCTTTATTGCATTCAGAATGATAAGTAAATATAAAAATATACAGTATGGGATTTTTAGATTCGGTCTTAAAAGTATTTGTTGGAGACAAATCAAAACAAGACGTTAAGGCGATAACGCCAATAGTTGATGAAATTAAGACTTTTGAAAGTGCACTTGAAGCCTTATCACACGATGAGTTAAGAGGAAAAACGGCAGAGTTTAAGGCTAAAATTGCTGAGGCAAATAAGACTATAGACGAACAGATTTCCAATCTTTTAGAAGAAGCTGAAAACACTGAAGACATTGATGCACGTGAAGATATTTATGAGGAAGTTGACAAACTTAAAGATGATGCCTATGCGATTACCGAAGATGTTTTAAATGAGATTTTACCAGAAGCCTTTGCCGTAGTTAAGGAAACCGCGAAACGTTTTGTAAACAATACTGAAATTACTGTTAAAGCTAACGAGTTCGACAGAAGTTTATCTGGTGAAAAAACATACGTAACGCTTGATGGTGATAATGCTACCTGGGCCAACTCCTGGGATGCCGCAGGAAAACCTATTACTTGGGACATGGTGCACTACGACGTGCAATTAATTGGTGGTATAGCTTTACACCAAGGTAAAATTGCCGAAATGCAAACTGGTGAAGGTAAAACACTTGTAGCTACACTACCTGTATATTTAAACGCTCTTGCTGGGAAGGGTGTACATTTGGTTACAGTAAATGATTACTTAGCAAAACGTGATAGCGCTTGGATGGCCCCCATTTTTGAATTTCATGGTATGAGTGTAGATTGCATAGACTACCACCAACCAAACTCCGCAGCACGACGAAAAGCTTACAATGCCGACATTACCTACGGTACAAACAACGAATTTGGTTTTGATTACTTACGTGATAACATGTCGCACGCTCCTGAAGATTTGGTGCAACGTCCACACCACTATGCTATTGTGGATGAAGTGGATTCTGTTTTGGTAGATGATGCACGTACACCATTAATTATTTCAGGTCCAATTCCTAAAGGAGACCGACATGAGTTTAATGAACTAAAACCAAAAGTTGATGATATAGTTGCCGTACAACGTAAATATTTAACAGGTGTTTTAGCTGAAGCCAAAAAATTAATTAAAGAAGGTGATGATAAAGAAGGAGGTTTTCAATTATTGCGTGTGTATCGTGGTATGCCGAAAAACAAGGCCTTAATTAAATTTTTGTCTGAAGAAGGTGTAAAGCAGTTATTGCAGAAAACCGAAAACTTTTATATGCAGGACAATAATCGCGAAATGCCAAAGGTAGATGCGGAATTGTATTATGTGATTGAAGAAAAAAATAATCAGATTGAATTGACCGATAAAGGTATTGAATATATCTCCGGAAAGAACGATCCCGATTTCTTTGTACTGCCAGAAATAGGTATAGAAATAGCAAAAATTGAAGAACAAAATCTTGAAAAAGAAAAAGAAGCTGAACTGAAAGAGGAGCTATTTAAGGAGTTTGGTGTAAAGTCTGAGCGGATTCATACTTTAAATCAATTGTTAAAAGCCTATGCGCTTTTTGAGAAAGACACCCAATATGTTGTGATGGACAACAAGGTGATGATTGTAGATGAGCAAACGGGTCGTATTATGGATGGGCGCCGTTATTCTGACGGACTACATCAAGCGATTGAAGCTAAGGAGAATGTGAAAATTGAAGACGCTACACAAACTTTCGCCACTGTTACCTTACAAAATTACTTCAGAATGTATCGCAAACTATCTGGTATGACGGGTACAGCTGTTACAGAAGCTGGCGAATTCTGGGAAATTTACAAATTAGATGTTGTTGAGATACCAACAAATCGTCCTATTGCCCGTGACGACAGAGACGATTTGGTGTATAAAACTAAACGTGAAAAATATAATGCTGTTATTGATGAAGTTACCAAGTTATCACAAGCTGGTCGCCCAGTATTAATTGGTACAACTTCTGTTGAAATATCAGAATTACTTGGAAAGATGTTGAGTATTCGTAAGATTCCACATAACATCTTAAACGCGAAACAACACAAAAGAGAAGCTGAGATTGTAGATCAGGCAGGGAAATCTGGGCAAGTAACCATAGCAACAAATATGGCCGGTCGTGGTACAGATATTAAATTATCTGATGAAGTAAAGGCAGCCGGTGGTTTAGCTATTGTTGGCACAGAGCGCCATGATTCACGTCGTGTAGATAGGCAGTTGCGTGGTCGTGCAGGTCGTCAAGGAGATCCTGGAAGTTCTCAGTTTTATGTATCTCTTGAAGATAACTTAATGCGTTTGTTTGGTAGTGAGCGTATAGCGAAAATGATGGACCGCATGGGCCTAAAGGAAGGCGAAGTTATTCAGCACTCCATGATTTCTAAATCTATTGAGCGTGCACAGAAAAAAGTTGAGGAAAACAACTTTGGGGTTCGTAAGCGTTTATTAGAATATGATGATGTAATGAATGCACAGCGTGAGGTGGTTTACAAACGTCGTAAGCATGCTTTACATGGGGAACGTCTTAGAGTGGATTTAGCAAATATGATTTTTGATACTTCGGAAAATATTTCGCAAACCAATAAAGATGCTAACGACTTTAAAAACTTTGAGTTTGAATTGATTCGTTATTTCTCTATGAGTTCTCCTATCTCAGAAGAGGAATTTGGAAAGTTATCGTCTCAAGAGATTACCTCTCAAATTTACAAAACAGCTTTTGAAAGCTACAGGGAAAAAATGGAGCGCAATGCGGAAATTGCATTTCCTGTGATTAAAAATGTATATGAAAATCAAGGTGATAAATTTAAGCGTATTGTAGTGCCCTTTACCGATGGCGTAAAAAGCTTAAATGTGGTTACCGATTTACAAAAAGCTTATGAAACCAATGGTAAACAACTAATTACCGATTTTGAAAAAAACATTACACTTGCTATTATTGATGACGCTTGGAAAACCCATTTACGTAAAATGGACGAATTGAAACAATCGGTACAGTTAGCAGTTCATGAGCAAAAAGACCCATTATTGATTTATAAATTTGAGGCTTTCGAATTGTTTAAAGCTATGATTGACGAAGTGAATAAAGATGTAATTTCATTCTTATTTAAAGGTGAATTACCTCAGGAAACACAAGATACTATTCAAGAAGCCAGAGCGAGAAAACGTGAAAAAGTAGAGACCTCTAAAGAGGAAATTCCTAATTTGGACGAACGTTCTTCACAAAGTAGAGCTGCTGGTAACACCCAACGTCAGCCACAAATTGTAGAAACTATAGTACGTGACAGACCAAAAATTGGACGCAACGATCGCGTTACCATAAAGCACGTTATCAACGGTGAAAACAAAACTTTAAAATACAAACAAGCCGAACCTCTAATTGCTAAAGGTGATTGGGTTTTGGTTGAGGACTAAACATTCATTTATTTTAAAGATGGAAGCATCTTAACATAAAAATGTCCTGATAACAATCTATTATCAGGACATTTTTTTCTCATATCTACATTATATTAGTTCTAGTCTTGAGTAGAACCTAATGTAGAATCTTTCTACAAAGCAGAAAAAATGGTATTTACTTTAAACTTGCTAAACTAGCCTTTATTGTATCTATTTTAGCCAAGGCATCGGCTTCCTTTTTCTTTTCGCTTGCCACGACTTGCTCTGGTGCGTTATTCACAAAACGTTCGTTTGATAATTTTTTTTGAACAGATTTTAGGAACCCTTCAGTATAATTCAATTCTTCCGTTAGCTTATTAATTTCTGCTTCAATATCTATTGCACCAGCCATGGGTACAAAATATTCGTTGGATTTTACACGAAAGGTCAATGCCCCATCTACTGCTTCATTTACATAGTCTATAGCTTCAAGATTACCTAATTTAGCAATTACTGCATCAAAAGTCGGTGTTGCATTTTCGTTGTTAATTATTGAAAAGGGAATTGCATCTTTAAATGCAATATTCTTTTGTTTTCTAATGTTTCTAATCCCAGAAATAACTTCTGAAGCAAAATCAAATTCAGAAATTAATGCAGAATTTACAGATTTATGTTCTGGCCATTTAGCGATTATTAAAGCTTCTTCCGGAGTTCTTTCAGAAATAAATTGCCAAATTTCTTCAGTTAAAAACGGCATAAAAGGATGCAATACTTTTAAATTGTTTTCAAAGGCATTAATTACAGCATTATAGGTTTTAGCATCAATTGGTTGTTGGTAAGCTGGTTTAACAATTTCCAATAACCATGATGAAAAATCGTCCATGATTAATTTGTAAATCGTCATTAAGGCATCACTTAACCGGTACTTATTAAAGTGATCTTCAATTTCCGCTAAAGCTTTTTGAAATTTAGCTTCATACCACTCTAATCCTACTATTGCAGTTTCGGGTTGCCCTAAACTTTCATTTATTTCCCAACCTTGCACCAATCGGAATGCATTCCAGATCTTGTTCCCAAAGGCTTTTCCTTGTTGGCATAATGCTTCATCAAACAATAAATCGTTACCCGCTGCAGAACTCAACAACAAACCAACACGAACTCCATCTGCACCATATGCTTCAATTAATTTTAAGGCGTCTGGTGAGTTCCCAAGCGATTTGCTCATTTTTCTGCGTTGCTTATCTCTTACCAAACCAGTGAGATACACATTTTCAAATGGTTTTTCACCCCTAAATTCATAACCAGCAATTATCATACGTGCTACCCAAAAGAATAGAATATCTGGACCAGTTACCAAATCGTTAGTTGGGTAATAGTAATTTATCTCTTCGTTTTCTGGGTTTCTAATACCATCAAAAACACTCATTGGCCACAACCATGAGGAGAACCAAGTATCTAAAGCATCTTTATCTTGTGTTAAGTCAGACGCTAGCAACTTGGAGTTTGAAGTTTTAACCCGTGCTAATGTAACAGCATCTTCTATAGTTTCGGCAACTACAAAATCCTCTTTTCCATCACCATAGAAATAGGCAGGAATTTGTTGCCCCCAAAGTAACTGACGAGAAATATTCCAATCGCGAATATTTTCCATCCAGTGACGATACGTGTTTTCGAATTTTTTAGGAAATAACTGTATTGCATTATCTTCGCCTAAAACTGCTTTAATAGCAGGTTTTACTAAGTCTTCCATTTTTAAGAACCATTGATCGCTTAATCTCGGTTCAATAACTGCTTTAGTACGCTCCGAAGTTCCTACTTTATTAATATGGATTTCGGTTTTTACCAAAACGCCTAAACTCTCCAATTCTTTGGCAACTGCTTTTCTCGCTTCAAAACGATCTAAGCCTTCAAACTGTAAACCATAACTGTTTAAAGAGGCATTATCGTGAAAAATATCAATAACCTCCAAATTATGTTTATCGCCTAAAACTTTGTCATTTTCATCATGTGCTGGTGTTACTTTTAAACATCCTGTACCAAACTCTAAATCTACATATTCATCTTCTATAATTGGCACCACACGATTACAAATAGGCACAATGGCCTTTCTTTCTTTTAGATGCTTAAAACGTTCATCATTTGGGTTAATACAAATAGCAGTATCACCAAAAATAGTTTCAGGTCTGGTAGTAGCGATAGTTAACGTATCATCACTTCCTTCTATTTTATAGTTTATGTAGTATAAATTACCTTGTCGTTCCTCATGGATTACCTCTTCATCTGACAATGTAGTTTTAGCTTCAGGATCCCAATTCACCATACGGTACCCGCGATAAATCAAGCCTTTATTGTACAAATCAACAAAAACTTTAATGACGGCTTCTGACATGTCGTCATCCATAGTAAACTTAGTACGATCCCAATCGCAGGAGCATCCTAACTTTTTTAATTGCTCTAAAATAACACCGCCGTATTCGTGTGTCCAATCCCAGGCATGCTTTAAAAATTCTTCTCGACTTAAATCATTTTTATCAATACCCTGTTCTTTAAGTCTTGCCACTACTTTAGCTTCGGTAGCAATAGATGCGTGGTCTGTACCAGGAACCCAACATGCATTTTTTCCTTGCAATCTTGCCCGACGTATTAGCACATCCTGAATAGTGTTGTTTAGCATATGCCCCATGTGCAATACACCTGTAACATTCGGCGGTGGAATTACTATAGTATAAGGCTCTCTTTCATCAGGTGTTGAATGAAAATAATTGTGTTTCATCCAGTAATCATACCACTTATCTTCTACCCTACTTGCATCGTATTTTGATGGAATTTGCATACTTTGGAACAGTTTTTGACTTTTAGTTGGCAAAAGTACTTATATTTCTTTTCCTGTGAAAGCAAAGCATGAAGCGCTATATGTTAAGATTAATGCAATTCGTCTATTATTTTTGCAAGTTGTGGAAAAAGTACCTATGTTTACAACAAAATAATAACCATTAAATACAAAAAGATGAAACATTTATTTACACTTTTATTTGTAGGGTTAATTAGTTTTTCACTTAATGCTCAAGAGAAAGTAGCAAAAATTGAGTTTAAGGATACTACCATCGATTATGGTACTATAGAAAAAGGCTCGAACGGTGTAAGAACATTTGAATTTACCAATACAGGGAATGCACCTTTAATTATATCTAAAGTTAGTTCTAGTTGTGGATGTACTATTCCTAAAAAGCCTGATGCACCAATAATGCCAGGTGAAACAGGGGAGATAGAAGTAAAATATGACACAAATAGAGTGAATCCGATTAGAAAAACTATTACAGTAATGTCTAATGCAGAAACACCTACTGTTGCTTTAAAAATTAAAGGTTTAGTGATTGACCCTACTAAGAGCAGCGTTCTAGAAAAAAAGGATAAAAGTGTTATTGAACAATAAAAAAACTACTTTTATAAAATAAAGAACCTAGACAAAATTGTCTAGGTTTTTTTATGCAATGGGTTTTCTAACTTAAAACTAAATGTACGTTTATAACCGTCTCTGTCTACAACAAGCTTTATTGTTTTTCCTTCTTCTGCATGAAAGAACCGAGTAATCTGTTGTAACGAATAATTATGTGTGCTTTTACCATTAATATTTAAAATCACATCCCCTTTTAACAAGCCTGCTTTTTCCGCTGGCGAACCTTTCCGCAATTCTACAATAGCAAACGCCGGTTTTAAGCTTATTTCGTAATTATTATGTAATGCTATATAATTTGGACTTTCAGGATCGTTATATCCTTGATTTTTTATCTCAATACCCTTATTCCTAGTTTTTACAAACCTGTAACCATTATACTCCAGAACAATACCCGATTTATTATAACTAAAGCGCTTTTTAAAGTTGCTGTTTTTTTTCAATGTTATTTTTGCTCTAGCATAATCTAGAATAACATTAAAACGTTTTAATATGTTTCCAGAAATACTACCATTGCGGTCTTCCATCATATTATTAAAATTAATGGATTCAGCATTTGGGTACGCTACATTTACATTTTTCAACCTGAAATCCTTTAAGGAAAATGCATCAATTTTAGAACGCTTACCATACACACTGCCATTAAGTCCATGCCCTAAAAAATCATCAAAATATTGATTGCCAGATGTTATTTTTTTTTCTTCATTTTCAAAAAGCCATAACGCATCGCTCCCTCCTGTATCAATTAAAAGTTTCACAGGAATATTCTCTTTATTGTTATACACCATACCGTATATGTATGGCTTATTGTTGTAAAATTCTAAATTAAACACTTCACAATTGGGGCAGTCTTTATAGACAAACTTGTATGGGTTGTGCAGTTTTAAAAACCGTTTGGAGTAATTTATTTCAACAATTAAATCCTTTAAAACATCAAAACCTATGATACCGTGCACTGGCACACCTAATTTTGGGGTAAAATCTAAAAATTTGCTGTAAATAGCATATAAATCTTGATCTACCTTAATGGCATCGCCAATTTTTATGACATTATGCTTTGATTTTAATGCTTCAATTGAAGCGCCTCCACCTAAACCTCTTAAAAGAATGGTTTCAGTATTTTTTATGTTTAAACTATCGGAAACATTAACTATGTTGAAGATAATGGGCTTACTAACGCCTGTATCTAGAATAAACGAAAGTTCTACACCATTTACCTCAACAGGAAATACAATAAGGTTATTAATTAGCTTGAAACTAATTTTATCCTTTCCCTTTTTATTATGAACCATGAAATGCCCTTGAGCTAATGCGGTACTAAAACACCCAAGGCAAAAAAACATTATAAATAAAAACCGCTTCATTATAATTACAACAATCTATTCCAAATCAAGTTACAAATCTTTACAGTGTGTTGTTAATTTAGCTTCGTTTTTTAAAAAAATTTTAAGATAATTTTTGCAACTTTGCCGCTTAACAGTTTTTACATGCCTTCAATATCTCATAAAGGGCGAAATATGCCTGAATCTCCTATACGCAAACTTGTGCCTTATGCTGAAAAAGCTGAAGCAGAAGGTAAATTTATCTATTATCTCAATATTGGTCAGCCTGATATTAAAACCCCAGAAGTAGCCCTAAAAGCAGTTAAGGAAAATGATGTTGAGATTTTATCTTATTCACGTTCTGAAGGTTCTGATACCTATAGAAAAAAGATTGCAAATTACTACGCACACCATAATATTTCAGTATCGCATAACGATATAATTGTAACTACTGGAGCAAGTGAAGCCATTGCTTTTATATTTGGAAGTATTATGGATCCTGATGACGAAGTAATTATATGCGAACCTTTTTATGCCAATTATATTGCATTTGCCACAGCTGCAAGTATAAAGGTAAGACCTATAGTTTCTAAAATTGAAGATAATTTTGCATTACCAGCAATAGCAGAATTTGAAAAATTAATTACTGCACGCACTAAAGCCATAATGATTTGCAACCCTGGCAACCCTACAGGCTACTTATATTCCAAAGAAGAAATTGAGCAATTGGCAGCTTTAGTTAAAAAGCACGATTTGTTTTTAATTTCAGATGAAGTTTACCGAGAGTTTACATATGATGGCAACTCCCATTATTCTATTATGGAATTAGAAGATTTAGATGAACACACCATAATGATTGATTCTGTTTCTAAACGGTACAGCATGTGTGGTGCTAGAATTGGATGTTTGGTTACTAGAAATGAAATCGTAAGACATACGGTTTTAAAATTTGCCCAAGCACGTCTTAGTCCGCCAACATATGCACAAATTGCCAGTGAAGCTGCGCTAAGCACACCCCAAAGCTATTTTGACGATGTGAAGCAAGAATATATTGAGCGACGAGATACTTTAATTGCTGAATTACAAAACATTGACGGTGTAAAAGTTGCTATACCAAAAGGTGCTTTCTATTGTATTGCAGAGCTTCCCATAAAAAATGCGGATTATTTTGCCCAATGGCTTCTAGAATCATTTAGCATTGATAATGAAACGGTTATGGTTGCTCCTGCTGGAGGTTTCTATTCTACACCTGGTGTAGGAATCAACCAAATTAGAATTGCTTACGTACTTAACAAAAAAAGCTTGATAAAAGCTGCTAATATTATTAAGGAAGGCCTAAAAGTGTATAAAGATTGATACAAATTGAAAAAAATATATCTTTAAAAAACTACAATACATTTGGTATTAATGTAAAAGCAGAGCATTTTGTTGCAGTGTCAACCATTGAAGAATTAAAAGAGGTTTTAGCCCTAAAGCATTTTCCGAAAAAGTTACTTTTAGGAGGGGGCAGCAATATGCTACTTACACAAGACCAAAAAAAACTTGTAATACACATAAACCTGAAAGGCATTACTATAGAAAATGAAGATGACCATTTTGTTTGGGTAAAGGCAAATGCTGGTGAAAACTGGCATGAGTTTGTGTTATGGTGTTTGGAAAGAGATTTTGGCGGGCTCGAAAACCTATCGCTCATCCCTGGTAACGTTGGTACTGCACCCATTCAAAACATTGGTGCCTACGGCATAGAATTAAAAGACACTTTTATATCCTGTGACGCCATACACATTGAAACCCTACAGGCAAAAACGTTTATTAAAGATGAATGCAATTTTGGTTATAGAAATTCCATTTTTAAAAATGACGTAAAAGGACAATATAGTATCACTTCTGTGGTATTTAAACTTACGAAGCATAAACACAAACTTAGTGTAGCTTATGGCGCCATAACTTCAGAATTGGAAGCTCAAAACATTAAAAACCCAACTATTCAAGATATTTCAAAAGCAGTTATTGCCATTAGAGAGAGTAAATTACCAAACCCGAAGGATATTGGTAACAGCGGAAGTTTTTTCAAAAACCCAGTAATTTCAAAAGTAAAATTTGAAAAACTTCAGGAGAATTTTAAGAACATCCCAAGCTATCCTATTTCAGAAAGTGAAGTAAAAGTTCCAGCTGGTTGGCTTATTGAAACAGCAGGATTTAAAGGGAAACGCTTTGGCAATTATGGCGTGCATAAAAAACAAGCTTTAGTTCTTGTAAATTATGGAGACGCCAAAGGCTCTGATATTCTAAAGCTTTCAAAATTAATTCAGAAAACTGTTTTACGTGTGTTTGGCATTTCAATTGAAGCTGAAGTAAATATCCTGTAGTTTAAATAAATTTCTAACTTTGGCGTTTATCAGTTCTAATTAAGCAACAACTAATTAAACCACCTTACATTGATTTCAAACATAGAAAAAGAAATAGTTAGTTTATTGAAAAATAGCGACAAACGTGCTATTTCTTTACTTTATGAAAACTATGCTGATGCACTTTATGGCGTGATACGAAAGGTGATTACTGATGAAGAAACAGCACAAGACGTTTTACAGGAAACATTTGTAAAAATTTGGCGTTATGCAAAAAAATACGATGCCTCTAAGGCCAAATTGTTTACTTGGCTTTACCGAATTGCATACAATACAGCTATTGATAAAACCAGGTCTTTAAAAAATAAAACCGAGAAAGAAGTCCAAATCGACAATTCTAGCGTATATAAAATTACAACGAACTCTTTAAACCAAGATGTTTTAGATATTAAAAAGCATTTAGGCACCTTGGATGAGAAGTATCAAATAGTGATTAATGCGCTATTTTTTGAAGGTATGACACAACAGGAAGCCAGCGATGAGCTAGATATTCCGTTGGGGACTATAAAATCGAGATTAAAAATTGGATTGCGGGAATTGAAAAAAATTTACAATCCTTAATTAAACCAAGTCATGAATGAGAAAATAACTACTTTTTTAAATTCAGGTCTGTTAGATAAATATCTAATGGGCACAACAACTGCTGCCGAAACGACACAGGTTGAAACCTACATTTCAAAATATCCAGAAGTACAAAACGCATATAACACACTGCAACATAACCTAGAAATTGTTGCAAAAAGCAATGCTGTAGAAGCGCCGAAATATATTTTAGATAATGTATTAGAAGAACTTGATCCACCAGTTATAAAACTAACGCGCAGGGAAAGATACCAAAAATGGTATAAATTAAGCATTGCCGCTAGTGTTGCAGCCATTGTGTTTGCGGCAAGCACGTATTTATTCTACAATCAAAATCAAAAGCTAGCTGAAGAAAATCAGGTGGTTGTCGATGAAATATTTGATTTGAGAAGTGATATAGAAATGAACAACAAAAAGTTGGACGCCGTTATGGAGCAGTTTAAGCGTTTAAACGATCCAGATACCTACAAATATATTATGAAAGGTAACAATCGTGCTAGAAACTTAAAAACTGTTGCCTATATTAACCCTAAGGAAAAAACATCTATGATTGATGTGGTATCGCTTCCGCAATTACCTGAAGAACAATGCTATCAAATCTGGGCAGATTTACAAGGTAAAATGGTGAGTTTAGGTATTTTGAACGAAACCGACAGACAATTAAAGAGAATTCCGTTTACGGAAAATGCAAGAGGCTTAAATATTACCATAGAACCTAAAGGTGGTAATGCGGTAGCATCATTAGAAAACACTGTAGCAGAAATTAGCTTACAATAAAAAGCAAATTAGCATCGCTTTAATATTGAAAAAGCCTCTTTTCCAAATGAAAAGAGGCTTTTTAATTGCTATTAATAACTCTTATTAAAGGTTATTGTCTTTATTCCTTATCGAAAAATGTTTTATGTATAAATCCAGCCACTATTGCACCAGCTATTGGAGCTAACCAAAACAACCACAATTGTGCGGTAAAATCTCCACCAGCAAATAAGGCCTGACTTGTAGACCTTGCTGGGTTAACTGATGTATTTGAAATTGGAATACTAATTAAGTGAATTAAAGTTAACGCTAAACCTATGGCGATACCAGCAAATCCTTTTGGCGCTTTTGGGTATGTACTTCCTAAAATAATTAAAAGAAAAAACATAGTAAGTATAAATTCTGTTACCAAAACCGACACCATGCTATAGCCTCCAGGAGATAATTCTCCATAACCATTAGCTGCAAAACCGCCAATGTCAGTAAAATCAGATTTACCAGAAACAATAAGGTAAAGTGTTCCTGCAGCGGCAATGGCACCAATAAGTTGTGCGATAATATAGCCTAAAAGATGTTTTCCTTCAAATTTACCTCCAGCCCATAAGCCTAATGATACAGCTGGATTAAAATGCGCTCCAGAAACATGCCCTACAGCATAGGCCATGGTTAAAACTGTTAAACCAAATGCAAGCGATACCCCTAAAAGCCCGATACCAACTTCTGGAAAGGCAGCGGCAAAAATTGCACTACCACAACCTCCAAAAACCAGCCAAAATGTTCCGAAAAATTCTGCAAATAATTTTTTCATGATGATATAATATTTAATTGGTTAGTACTAAAAAACATATTTCATTAGTAATGAGACACCTAAAATATAAAACCGTCACAACACCTTAATTATAATGTGTATTTTACAGCCATTTTTTTGTAAAATCTGTATCTTTGCACAAAATAAAATTTCATGAAACTTCTACTTATCACATTACTTCTTTTAGGTGTTGGTGTTGCTGGTATTGCTATTAAAATTTGGGCAAAAAAAGATGGTAAATTCGCAGGAACCTGCGCTAGCCAAAACCCAATGTTAAATAAAGATGGTGAGGCTTGTGGTTTTTGTGGAAAAACTCCAGATCAATTTAGCGAATGTAATGAACCGCAACATTCCAACTAATTGATGATTATTCTTGATATTGCACTCTACTCCCTTATTGTAGTTGTTTTAATTCAAGTGTTCTTTTTATTGCACGTCTTTGGGAAACTTGCTTTTTTCAAACCTAAATCGGTCGTTACAAATTCTAAAGCTCCCGTATCCGTAATTATTTGTGCGAAGAATGAAGCTGAAAACCTAAAATTGTTTTTACCCTCAGTGATTCGGCAAGAGTATGAGAATTTTCAAATTGTTTTGATAAACGATGGATCTCATGATGATACTTTAGAGGTTATGGAAGACTTTTCAAAATCTCATCGAAACATCAAAATTGTTAATGTAGAGCCCGTTGAAATCTTTTGGGGTAATAAAAAATACCCATTAACCCTTGGTATAAAAGCGGCCGAACATAATATTTTATTATTTACAGATGCCGATTGCAAACCCCTTTCAAAATATTGGATAAGAGAAATGGTTTCCAATTTTAATTCTGAAACCTCTATTGTATTAGGTTATGGGGCTTATTCAAAAATTAAAAATTCACTATTAAATAAACTTATTCGGTTTGAAACATTAATAGCTGCCATATCCTACTTTTCTCTTGCAAAAATAGGAATGCCATACATGGGTGTTGGCAGGAATTTAGCCTATACAAAAGCACAATTTTTTAAAGTGAATGGTTTTATGAAACATATGAACATCCACTCGGGAGATGATGATTTATTCATAAATGAAGCCGCCACAAAATCAAATACACGTATTTGTATTTCACCTGATAGCTTTACAACATCAGTTCCCAAAATGTCTTTTAAAAGCTGGATAAGACAGAAACGCAGACATATTTCTACGGCAAAGCATTACAAATTAAATCATAAATTTATTCTAGCATTATTTTATATCTCTAGCTTTTTATTTTGGCTATTATCTATTCTATTACTGGCGTTTTGGCATTTTCCAATTGTTGTATGTTTACTCATTTTAATAAGATTGGCAAGTCAATTTTCTTCATACGGACTATCAGCAAAAAAACTTAATGAAACCGACCTGATTTTACTCCTACCGGTGCTAGAATTGTTTTTAATTGTTTCTCAATTAGCTATCTTTATATCAAATATTATTTCAAAACCCAACCATTGGAAATAAACGAAGCCATCTCTCGCGCTAAAAAAAACGACCAAAAAGCCTTTAATTATCTATTGGATTTGTATTGGGACGATGTTTACGGATTTCAGCTAAAGCGCGTTCAGAATGAAAATGATGCTGAGGATATTACCATTCAAACCTTCTCTAGGGCTTTCGATAGAATTGAAACGTTTGATGAAAATTACACTTTCAAAACCTGGTTGATTACTATTTCCAAAAACATTCATATTGATTTAGTTAGAAAAGAAAAAAACTCGATAAAACACATTATTTCAAAAGACGATAGAAAAGCGTTTCAAATCCTTGATGAATCGCCTACTGTTGAAGACAAGTTAATTACTGAACAAAATTTAGCCAATTTACTTCGAGACATTAAAAAACTGAAACCACATTATCAAAAAGTCATTAATCTCCGATACTTCCAGGAGTTGAGTTATAAAGAAATTTCTAAAGAATTAAACGAACCCATAAACAATGTAAAAGTAAAGTTGCTTCGTGCTAAAAAACTGCTAGCTGAAGTGATTACTAATAAAAATGGTTGAAAAACTAAAAAATCTTGGTCCGGGCTTACTTTTTGCTGGCGCTGCCATTGGCGTATCACATTTGGTACAATCTACGAGAGCTGGTGCCGATTTTGGTCTGGGCTTAATTTGGGCTTTATTTTTAGTAACACTTTTTAAATATCCGTTTTTTCAATATGGCCCAAGGTATGCAGCAGCCACGGGCGAAAGCTTGCTAGATGGCTACAAAAAATTGGGCAAAAGCACGTTAATAGCCTATTACGTATTAACCTTAGGCACCATGTTTGTGATACAAATGGCCGTTACCATAGTTACTGCAGGCATTGCTTCAACTTTATTCTATGAATTTGAAACTACACAAATAGGCGGTGTAGCTTTAAATAGCGTTCAAATCTGGTCTATACTCATTTTGGCTATTTGCCTCACTTTGTTACTTTTTGGAAAATACAAACTGTTAGATAATCTTATTAAAGTTATCATTATTATACTATCCATCAGCACTATTGCTGCTGTAATAATGGCAATGTTCAATACTGGCACACCACTTTCTATAGCTCAAGTATTGCCAAAAAACAGTTTAGAAATTGCATTCTTAATTGCATTTATGGGTTGGATGCCTGGACCTTTAGATATTTCGGTTTGGCATTCACTCTGGACATTGGAGAAGAAAAAGACACAGGTAGATTTCTCTACAAAAGGTGCTCTATTCGATTTCAACGTTGGTTATATTGGCACCATCATTTTAGGTTTCTGTTTTGTTCTCCTAGGCGCCTTAGTAATGTTTAGTAGCGGTGAAACGTTTCATAGTTCGGCAGGTATTTTCGCAGGCCAATTAATTGATATGTATACCAAAAGTCTAGGTAGTTGGGCATACATCATTATCGGGGTTGCTGCATTTACCACTATGTTTAGCACAACTCTAACCACACTTGATGCTTCACCACGAGCCATGGATAGAACTTCGGAATTGCTTTTGGATAGAACGTTTAAGTTCGGATATCTATTTTGGATTGTTTTGCTCTGTCTGGGCACTATTTACATCTTTTTATTTTTAGGTTCTGAAATGGGACTGCTCATTAAAATTGCCACAATTCTATCGTTTATCACAGCGCCATTTTACGCTATTATCAACTACATTCTTATTTCAGGACGACACACTCCAAAAGATTGGCAACCATCGAAAAATATGCATGTTTTAAGTTGGTTTGGTATCCTTTTTTTAATAGGTTTTAGTGCTTGGTATCTTACAACACTGTAACTTACCTTTTAACAGAATACTTCGTATCTTTGCAGTTCAATTTTTAGCAATGGAAAAGGAAACAATTTCTAATATATTACCTGAGCGACAAAGCAAACCTAAATGGTTGCGCGTGAAGCTTCCAACAGGAAAAAAATATACTGAATTAAGAGGGCTAGTTGACAAGTACAAACTAAATACCATTTGTACATCCGGCAGCTGCCCAAATATGGGTGAATGTTGGGGTGAAGGTACAGCCACATTTATGATTTTGGGAAACATCTGTACACGCTCTTGTGGTTTTTGTGGCGTAAAAACAGGAAGACCCGAAACTGTTGATTGGGACGAACCAGAAAAAGTAGCACGCTCCATAAAAATAATGAATATTAAACATGCCGTATTAACAAGCGTTGATAGAGACGACTTAAAAGATATGGGTAGTATAATGTGGGCGGAAACCGTAAACGCTGTACGCAGAATGAATCCTGAAACGACTTTAGAAACACTTATTCCTGATTTCCAAGGAATTGAAAGGCATATTGATAGAATAATAAATGTAGCTCCTGAAGTAGTGTCTCATAATATTGAAACCGTAAGACGACTAACACGCGAAGTACGTATTCAAGCGAAATACGACAGAAGTATGGGGGTTTTAAAATACTTAAAACAACAAGGACAACGACGTACAAAGTCTGGAATTATGCTTGGTTTGGGAGAAACACGAGAGGAAATTATAGAAACGCTTCATGATTTAAGGGAAAATGATGTGGATGTTGTAACTATAGGACAATACCTACAACCAAGTAAAAAACATTTACCTGTTAAGCGCTTTATAAACCCCGATGAGTTTGACGAATACAAAGAAATAGGTCTCGATTTAGGATTTAGACATGTAGAAAGTAGTGCTCTAGTACGGTCATCTTATAAGGCTCAAAAGCATATTAATTAATAAAAATATGTAATTTATCGATAAAAAAATGTATTTTATCGAATAAATATTTATATTTGTCGACCTATTGAATCTAAAAATGTCCCAAATAAAACAATACATATTTATTGTTTTGATGTTGCAATCAATCATGATATCCTCTCAAAATACCATTGAGAAGGATCCTGAGATTATTCAAAACAACATCAACTACCGCATCGAGCAGTCTCAAAAGGACATTGAAAACTTCAAATATTTTGAGGCACAAAAAACGCTTGACGAAGCTCTAGAGCTGGCTCAAAATTCCGATAACAAAAAAAGTATTGGATTAATTCAATCCATGAAAGGAAATCTTCATTTAATTATAGAGGAAGAAGACGCCGCAATAAAAGCACTCACTGCTGCAGTTGAAATGCAACGCATTATAAACGACAACAAAAATCTTGGTCGCTCGTATAAAACATTTGGTGATGTTTATATGGCAAAAGGTAATATTTATCAAGCGTTAGACTCTTATCGCGCAGCCAAATCAAAATTTCAAGAAGAACAGATGCAATCTGAACTTGCTGGGACTTTATTAGCTGAGGGTAATGCTTATATTGAACTGAAAAATTATAGAAAAGCTCGAGAACTCATCGAACAAGCTATTGTGCTTTCCAGAAAGGAAAACCTTAATAGCACATTATGCAGCGCATTGGTTCATCATGGTAAGGTTCATAATATTTTAAACGACCATGAAAAAGCATTAAGTTTTACCAAAGAAGGTTTAGAGATTGCAAAAACCAATGGATTAAAATCTGTCGAAAACTCTGGGCTTTTGGTATTAAGCAATATCTATGAGAGTACTAAAAATTATGAATTGGCTACCAATTATTTAAAATCTCATGTAAGACTATCAGATTCATTAAGAAATGTAAAACGTGACAATCTTTCCCCAGAAAAAAGGATAGAGTTTTTGATTAATGATCAAATTGAAAGTAATAAAAAACAAAAGGCACAGTTAGAAGAAGCTAATAGTAAAAATGATTTAAGTACGCTTATATCTATACTTAGTGTTGCGCTCATTACGATTCTATCATTACTTACACTTTCATTATACAAAAACAACAATATTAGGTTAAAGACGAATAATATGCTCCATAAGAAAAATAATGAGCTTATTATCGCCAAAGAAAAAGCAGAACTTGCCTCTAAAACAAAGGCAAATTTCTTATCTACAGTAACACATGAATTGAGAACACCGCTTTATGCCGTAACTGGCCTTAGTAATATGCTACTGGATGAAGACCCAAAACCCGAGCAAATACAACATTTAAAATCCCTTAAATTTTCCGGTGATTATTTATTGACTTTTATTAATGACATCCTTCAAATTAATAAAATCGAAGCCAATAAGGTAGAGGTAGAGCCAGAACCTTTTAATCTTAAAAAGAAGATTAACAATATTATTTTAGCGCTTAATAATTCGGCATTAGACAACAACATCACGATTCATTTTGAATACGACAAAGACCTGCCCGAAAACTTTATTGCAGACCAATTAAAGATTTCCCAAATATTGATTAACCTTATCGGCAACTCTATAAAGTTTACCAAGGACGGCGATATTTGGATTAGAGTTTACAAAATAGGTCAGGAAAACGACACCTATAATCTTCGTTTTGAAGTAGAGGATAATGGTATTGGTATTACTAAAGAGAAGCAGGATAATATGTTTGAAAGTTTCTCTCAAGGCTCCATTCAAATCAACAGAAAATATGGTGGCACAGGTTTAGGACTATCTATTGTTAAAGGTTTAATTGAAATTTTAAAGGGTAAAATTTATTTACAGAGCGAACTTGGAAAAGGCACTACATTTTTCTTCGAAATTCCTTTAGAATACAAGGAAGCCAAAGAAACTTTGGTTAAAAAAGAAGTTAAACAACTTGAAGCCAAACAAAATATTGATTTAAGTACGGTTAAAATTTTAGTAGTTGAAGACAACAAAATCAACCAAATGATAACCAAAAAGATTTTAACTAAAATGGAGCTCAACTGTGAAATTGTGGATAATGGTGAAGCTGCAGTTGATAAAATTAAAGAGAACAAATACGATATTATTTTAATGGATATTCATATGCCAGGAATTAGCGGTATAGAGGCTACTAAAATTGTAAGGACTTTTGATAAGGAACTTACCATTTTTGCACTTACAGCCGTTACTATTGAAGATAAAATGCACGAGTTTGAGGAAGCTGGCTTTACCGATATTATCCCCAAACCATTCAAACAAGAAGAATTTGAAAAGAAGCTTTTCAATGCCTTGTCGAATAAAAAATCCGCTACTGCTTAAAATGATTTCACAAAGGAGTGTACTAAATCGTTAAACGTCTCACTTTCAGAAATTTTTATTGTTATCGGCAAATAAAACAACTTGTCCTCTAAAGATTTATAACGCTGCAAACGCATAAAATCTTTTTCCGTAGTGAGTATGGTCTTAAGAGATTCTAATTTAGAAATATCTTCCTGAGAAAAATCATGATGATCTTTGAAATTTAGGTGCTTAAACTTTAAGTGTTTAGAGTTTAAAAAATCAACTAAAGGTGTTGCATTGGCAATACCTGTCACCAAAGTAAAATCGTTAAAATGAGATAAATCTACTTTTGATGTTTTAGATACTACTTCATTGGAATACGCAATAGAGCTAAAAAAAACATGTTGTTTTTTTAATGGCCTTATACATTTAATAAATGTTGCTTTTTCAACATCACTTAAATGGTTTGGGCATTTGGTAACGATAATAATATCTGCTCTTTTGTAACCTTTTCTTGGCTCCCTCAAATTGCCAGTTGGCAAAACTATATCCTTAAAAAAAGGATGGTTATAGGTGGTGAGCATAACGTTAAAGCCCGCCTTTACTTTTCTGTGTTGAAATGCGTCATCAAGCAAAATAACCTCAGGAGCGTGTTCAAGACGCAATAAACGTTTAATCCCATTAGTACGATTGCCATCAACAGCAACACGAATAGACCCCCCAAACTTATTATGGAATTGAAATGGCTCGTCACCTATAGCTTCCATAGCAGTTGTTTTTTCTGCTAATTGAAACCCCTTTGTTTCGCGCTTGTAGCCCCTACTTAAGGTTGCTACCTTGTAATCATCCTTTAGAAGTGAAATTAAATATTCAATCATTGGCGTTTTGCCAGTTCCACCAACGCTTAAATTGCCTACACAAATTACTGGCGCATCAAAAGAAGTTGATAGTTTCATACCTAAATCGTATAGCTTATTTCGTAACCAAGTAACCAGATAATAAATGGGTACTATGGGAAATAATATTTTTCTAAGCAGCTTCATTTAAGCGAATGTATAATATTTTATCTTTGAAGCAAATAAATAAATTATGATTGTACAAGATGTTATAAATCATTTAGAAACTTTGGCGCCATTATCTTATGCCGAAGACTTTGACAATGTTGGTCTTTTAGTAGGTAATAAAAACACTGAATTGACTGGAGTTTTAGTAACACTTGACACATTGGAAACTGTTGTAGATGAAGCTATAGCAGAAAATTGTAACCTTATTGTAAGTTTTCATCCCATAATTTTTAAAGGTTTAAAAAAACTTAATGGCAAAACATATGTGGAGCGTGTTGTAATGAAAGCTATACAACACAATATTGCTATTTATAGTATGCACACCGCACTAGACAATGCATTTAACGGTGTGAATACTATGATTTGTAATCAATTGGAATTACAAAACAAACAAATATTAATACCACAAAACGATACCATAAAAAAACTAACAACTTATGTGCCTAAAAATGAAGCAGAGGCATTGCGCGTCGCTCTATTTAATGTTGGCGCAGGTAGCATTGGTAATTACGATAATTGCAGTTTTAACGTAGACGGTTTCGGCACGTTTAAAGGCAACGAAGCTTCTAACCCAAGCCTTGGAAAAAAAGGCACAACGCATACTGAAGCTGAAACTAAAATTACTATTACTTTCCCTAAACACTTAGAATCACGGGTTTTAAAAACGTTGTTCGATAGCCATTCTTATGAAGAAGTAGCGTATGAGGTGGTTACCATAGAAAATAAAAACCAACATATAGGTATGGGAATGATAGGTGATTTGTCAACACCGCTATCGGAAACAGATTTTCTCAACAAGCTTAAAACTACAATGAAAACTGGCTGTATTCGTCATTCTACATTTTTAAACAAAACCATTAAAAAAGTAGCAGTTTTAGGAGGCTCGGGGAGCTTTGCAATTACTAGTGCTAAAGCTGCGGGAGCTGATGCCTTTGTGACTGCCGATTTGAAATATCACGACTTTTTCGCAGCCGAAAATAGCATTCTTTTAGCCGACATTGGGCATTATGAAAGTGAACAATTCACAAAAAATCTTTTAGTAGAGTATCTTACGAAAAAAATTACTAATTTTGCAATCATTTTATCAAAGACAAATACCAATCCTGTTAAGTATTTTTAAAGTATGGCTAAAAAGAAAGAAGTTACTGTAGAAGAGCGTTTAAGAGCTCTTTACGATTTACAACTTATAGATTCTCGCATTGACGAAATAAGAAATGTACGCGGAGAATTGCCTTTAGAAGTGAGAGATTTAGAAGACGAAGTTGCCGGATTAAATATAAGATTAGACAAATTAGTAAACGATTTAGCGGTAATAGACAACGATATTTCCTCTAGAAAAAACCTTATAGAAGAGTCTAAGGCACTTATTAAAAAATACGGTGAGCAACAAAAAAATGTTAGAAATAACAGAGAATTCAACTCACTTTCTAAAGAAATAGAATTTCAGGAACTAGAAATTCAGTTAGCCGAAAAACACATCAAAGAATTTAAGGCACAAATTGAGCAAAAGAAAGAAGTAATTTCTGCTACAAAAGATCAGTTAAAAGAGCGCGAAACACATTTAAAGCACAAAAAAGGTGAGTTAGATGCTATTTTAGCAGAAACTGAAAAAGAAGAGCAAGCTTTAATTGCCAAGTCAGAGGAGTACAAAACTCAGATAGAAGAGCGTTTAGTTGCTGCTTACGACAGAATTCGCAAGAATGTAAAAAATGGCTTAGCAGTAGTGCCTATCGAAAGAGGTGCTTCGGGTGGTTCTTTCTTTACAATTCCACCTCAAGTTCAGGTAGAAATAGCTTCTCGTAAAAAAGTAATTACAGACGAGCATAGTGGAAGAATATTAGTAGATGCCGCATTAGCTGAAGAACAAAAAGCAAAAATGGAAAAGTTATTTTCTAAAATATAATCCATTTCCACAAATAAAATTAAGAGCCTTCAAAATTTGAGGGCTTTTTTTATTTGTAAAATTTGAACGCAGTTGAAAACAAAGTAAAACCAATATTTAAAACAACTTTCACATTTTCTCATTTAAGGTTTTGTATTTTTATACGTCTATTAGAAAAAGAAAAAACAATGAGAAACCTATTCACCATTTTAGCCTTAGCGCTATTATTTAGTTGTCAAAACGCAGCACAAAACAACGAAAAGCAACAAAAAGTAATCAACGCAACACCAGTTGAAGTACCATTAGAAAACGGAAAAGCAAAGGCGTATTTTGCAAGCGGTTGCTTTTGGTGTGTAGAAGCAGTTTACGAAAGCATAAAAGGCGTAGACGAGGTGATTAATGGCTACTCTGGCGGTTATACCGACAATCCAACATATGAAGCCAGCAACACAGGCCGTACAGGACACGCCGAAGCCGTAGAAGTTATTTACGACCCAAAAGTGGTGAGCTTTTCAACGCTTGTTGACGCTTATTTCGCATCGCAAAACCCAACACAGGTAAACGGACAAGGGCCAGATAAAGGCTCGCAATACCGCTCCATTATTTTTTATCAAAATGAGGAGCAAAAGAACATCATTTTAGAGAAAAAGCAAGCTTTGGCAAAACAACTAGACGCTAAAATCGCCGCCGAAGTCTATCCTTTTCAAAAGTTTTGGGTAGCTGAAGATTACCATCAAAACTACGAGCGTTTACATCCAAATAATGGTTATATACGCAATGTCTCTATCCCAAGATTAAAGCGCTTTCAAGCTCAATTTCCTAAGGAATTATTGAAGGAAAATCATTAAGTAAAATTGATTTTAAAAATAAAATAATTAACAACTCCAATAGAAATCTATTGGAGTTTTTAGTTTTTTCTTACAAATAAAAAAATTATCTTTATGGTATAACAGTGACAAAAAACTTACCATATCATGATATATTTACGGAATATGAGTGATAAAAGTTACTATATAACGAGTTGGCAATAATTACACAAAAATCCACTTAAAAAAAGTTGACCGACTCCATTTAAGCCACTTAGGTTTCTGAATAAGAAAAACCATCAATGCTTTGGCAGCGCTTCGCCTTCCATCCATGGTGCGCCTGCCTTAACCAAATCCTTTGCCAACTGCGATAATTTCCCTTGACTCATTTCCAATTGCGACTGTGATGAACTCAATTGCCCATTAATCAGATGTAAAGCGTTTTTATGATTTGTCGTAGGACCATACGTTGAATGGTCAATTCCAATTTGTAAAGAAAATAATCTACCAACGACAGTTGGCTTCGTTTTTTCTCCCGGTTCTACTTTGGATTTTTCACCATTTAAATCTTGGTCAATTTTCAAAAGTTCCATTCGTACTTCTGCCAATCGATTATCAAAACTACCTGCTGCTGTAGGCGAATGACTCAATACTTTTTTCATGCGTTCTGCACGTATCAAAGAATTCGCTAAACTCATTTGAATAGCAGAATGCGAACGCACTGCATCTTCATATTGTCTCCAAAAAGCAGCCACTTCTGAATGCGGTGCACCTTCCATTGCACCTTTTCGTAAAGGCACAACCTCAAATTCTATAGGTTGGGACAAGGCTTTTACCACTCCATCCACTTGTTGAAAAAGCGAAGCGGAATATGTTCCTGGTGCAGCCATCAAAGCTTTTGGTCTATCGTCCCACATGGGTGTTGGAGGTTCTATCATGGAAATCGCGTTTGGTGAAGGATATCTCAAGTCCCAAGCTACGCGATGAAAGCCCTTCTTTGATGAACCATTTACACGTCTAACAACAGTACCATTAGAATCCTTGACTTCTAGCCAAATTTTGGGTTCACTTTCCATGCGTTCTCCTTCTAAGGCTTGCCAACCTGGGAAAGCAATGTTGTCTTTATTTTTCTTTTCTTGTGTGGCTCGAATTTCTTTTTTTGTTTTTAAGTCATCTTTCAAATAGTAGGTAAACACTGCTCCAAAAGGAGGATTGTCCGCCACAAAATGGTTTGCCCCTTGATCTCCTTTTTTTCCTTCAAAACCTAGATGTCCACGCGGAATATACCACCATGCTTTTCGGGTAGAAAACAAAGTAGCCTCGTTTTTCAAAACTTCATCATTTACTTCTCTTAACACACTTATATCATCAAAAACATAAAAACTTCGTCCAAATGAAGCCGCAACCAGATCATTTTCTCGCCGCTGAATCGCCAAGTCTCGAAACGATATGGTTGGAACACCACCTTGGAGTTTTATCCATTTATCACCAGCATTGGGAGAAAAATAAATACCAAATTCAGTTCCTGCAAACCACAAATCTTTTTTTTCATGGTCTTGGACAAGACGCCAAACTAAGTTCCTTTTAGGTAAATTATTTTGAATAGGTTTCCAAGTTTTACCCCGATCCATACTTTTTAAAATGTAAGGTTGGTAATCGCCATACTTGTGATTATCCATCGCTATATAAACTGTATTCGCATCATGTAAATCTGCTTTGATGTCGTTGATATAAGGTGTCTTTGGCATCCCTTTTATGACACTAACTTCTATTTTTCGCCAAGTATTCCCATAATCTTCTGTCACTTGTATCAACCCATCATCGGTACCGATGTATATTAGATTTTCATCAAGTGGTGATTGGGCGATAGAAGTAATCGTGTTATAATTGGACATGGCGTTCAAGTCCCATGCATTATCCCAACTTTGTTGTTTTCCCATAATCGGTAATTCTAAACGATTTTGGTCACGAGTTAAATCTCCTGATAGAATACGCCAGTCATCGCCACGATTATCAGATACCCAAAGTCTTTGTGATGCATGAAAAATTCGTTCCGGTGCATGAGGACTCACCAAAATTGGGGCGTCCCAATTATAGCGTTCATAATCTTCGTCTGCTCCAGGTTGCGGTTGAATGTCCATCACCTCACCAGTAATCATATCAATTCTGGACAAGGTTCCCTCCTGACGTTGTCCGTACATAATATGGGGATTACCTGGCTCCGTAGCTGGTTGGTGTCCATCCCAGTCCAAAACTACTTTCCAGTCTGAATTTTGAATACCATGTATATTGTCTGTGCGAGAAGGGCCGCCCTCAGTCGAATTATCTTGTGTACCGCCGTAGATATTATAAAAAGGTTCTGCATCATCTACCGCCACTTTATAAAATTGAGTCAAAGGAAGATTCCCCATAAAACGCCAATTTTCTGCTAAGTCAAAAGATTCGTAAACACCTCCATCTGTCCCCATCAATAAGTAATCCGGATCATCATTTCTGAAAGCCAGAGCATGATTGTCAGAGTGCTTATGTTGTTCCTTCATACGACGAAAATTTTTCCCACCATCTTCTGAAACCTGCACCCTCACATCCATTAAATACAATCTATCAAACTGATGCGGTGAAGCATATAACTCTTGATAATAATGTGGTCCGGTTGCACCGGATACCGCATCAGACATTTTTTTCCAAGTTGAGCCACGATCCATTGAGCGATATATGCCACCTTTCCGTCTGTCTAATTCGATAGCAGCGTATAACACATCGGGCTTCTGAGGAGAAATAGCTAAACCAATTTTTCCCATATTAGATTTAGGTAAACCTGTTTTTAGTTTTTCCCATGTATCTCCTCCATCTGAACTTCGATACAATCCTGTACCTGGACCTCCACCCATATAGGCAGCTACAGTTCGGTGCCTATCCCAAGTTGCAGCATACATTTGGTCAGGATTGCGAGGGTCAATCACAATATCGGTTACACCCGTCCATTCAGAATTTCCTAAAGTCCGCTTCCAAGTTATTCCACCATCGATAGATTTATACAATCCTCTTTCACCGCCTTTTGTCCAAAGCGGACCTTGTGAGGCTACCCATATCACATCCGAATTCTCAGGATGAATAATAATTTTCGAAATATGGTTAGAATTTTTCAGACCCATATTTTTCCAATTCGCTCCTCCATCATCACTTCGATATACTCCATCGCCAAACGATAAATGACGGCCACCGACATTTTCCCCAGTACCTACCCAGACAACATGAGGATTATTAGGGTCAATGGACACACAGCCAGTGGCAAAGGAACCTTCTTTATCAAATATAGGATTCCAAGTGACTCCAGCATTTACTGTTTTCCAAACTCCTCCTGAGGCCACAGCAATATACCAAGTATTATCATCTGCAGGGTGAATAACAATATCTGCTATTCTACCAGACATAAACGCAGGTCCTATACTTCGTAGTTTCAGACCTTCAAAATTTTTGTCTGACCAAGGTTTAACTGTTTCATTTTGAGCAAAAAGAAAAGCTGAACAGAAATATAGCAGCAATGTGAAGAATTGGTTTCTCATGGTTTGGTTTTTTTATGAAAAAAGAATTGTGAAAAAGTGATTAGCTCAAACTTAATGAATTATCATAGAATGACCACAATAGTTAGATTTAATTTGATTTTATATGGTTTCTGGGATAGCGGTTCAAGGAAAATATCTTGATTATTCTAATGACGGCGAAACTTTATCGAACTTTTTAGAAATCTAAAAACACCTTTCATTTTCGGAACTGAATTTAAATAAAAACTACCTACAACATGGGTATATAACAAATAAAAACACGTTCCGCTTCCAAAAACTCTACCCTAAACCTTCATTGCCTTCAAAGTAAAAATTAAAGGATATAGTTTATCTTTTGTTACGTACATTCCAGCGTCTGTTTTTATTAAATCAGGCAATACATCATAAGGACTTTCATCATATTCCTTTAAATATTCAATATGCAATCCTGCTTCGGTTAAAGCCGTAACTACTTCACCCAAACCATGATTCCAAGCGTATTCTTTACTTATCATTTTGGAATTTTCATTGGCATAAGTGCCTTCATATTCTTCATAAATCACGTCATCTTGCATATAGCCATATGTCATAATAGGTTTTTCTTCTAAATAATCAAACATCCAAACAATCGGGTGAAATTCTGCCATAAAAAATGTACCACCTTGCTTCAAGCGTTCAGAAATCATTTGTCCCCATGGTTTTAAATCTGGCAACCATCCAATTACGCCGTAACTTGTAAATACAATATCAAATTCATCTTTTACAAACTCAGAAGTATCTAAAACATTGCAACACACAAATTCGGCATCTAAATTTAATTCCGCATTTAATTGTTTGGCTAGTTTTATACCTTCATCACTCAAATCTACACCTGTACATTTAGCTCCTAGCCTACTCCAACTCAAAGTATCCTGACCAAAATGACACTGCAAATGCAACAACGATTTCCCTGAAACATCTCCGAGAGCCTTCAATTCATAAAGCATTAAAGAGGATTTTCCATTTTTAAATGCTTCAATGTCATACATCTCACTTTTGGCATGAACTTTGACTTTAGTATTCCAAGTTGCCTTATTGGTTTCGAAAAAAGATTTTTGTTGATTCATGTTGTAAGTAAAACATCTAAAGTACGACCAATTTCGTAAATAAAGTATAACGTTTTTTCCGCATACGCGTCTATATATATCCAAAGCGCCTCAATTATAAATTGAAGCGCTTTTATCTTTTTCAGGCAATACTTGTTTAGCCTTTAAATTCTGCTTTTACATGTGCGCCATCGCAATAGGGTTTATTTTCTGATTTTCCACACCTGCAAAACGCCGTAATTTTATTTTTAATAGCCTCATTCCCTTCTTTGTCCACTACTTTTAGAGTACCATACACTAACAATGGTCCATTTTCTAAAACCTCAACTTTGGTTTCTAAAGTTTCAGAAGCGTTGTCTTTTTCATCATTCATATAATACCGTAGCGCACCAGAAGGACATTGCTTTACCTGGTTAATAATCGCTTCTGTTTCTGCTTCATCTAATTTAATCCATGGTCTCAATCTAGGGCGAAAAACTTTTGGCAATCCCTTAGCACAAATAGCCGAATGAATGCACTTTCCTGCTTCCCAAATCACTGTAGTTTCTCCGTTTGAATATTCTTTTATTTTCCCCATAGCTTTAAGTTTTTACTAAAGATACGAAAATTTGCATATGCATTATGCGATATTTTTTAGGCTTCATTTCTAAGTTTATAATGCTTATTTTTGTTAGAAACCGAAAACAAAAACACATTGTCCGATTACAAATTAGGTCTGGATTACGCCTTAGAACAAGACCAAAATGATGTTTTAAAATCATACCGAAATCAATTTCATATTCCAAAAGATAAGCATGGAAATGATTTGATTTATATGACAGGAAATTCTTTAGGGCTACAACCCAAAAACACTAAAACTTACGTAAACCAAGAACTTGAAGATTGGGCTACTTTAGGCGTTGAGGGACATTTTGAAGCTAAAAACCCATGGTTAAACTATCACGAATATTTAACCGAAGCCATGGCGAACGTTGTGGGCGCGAAACCTATTGAAGTGGTGGTTATGAATACGCTAACGGCAAATTTACACTTCTTAATGGTATCGTTCTACCAACCCACGCAAAAACGTTATAAAATATTGATTGAAAGTGATGCATTTCCTTCCGATAAATATGCCGTGGAATCTCAATTGCGCCATCATGGTTTTGATGAGAAAGAAGGTTTAGTTTTCTGGAAACCTCGCGAAGGTGAAGAACTGTTAAATTATGAGGATTTAGAATCTATTTTAGAAATCCAAGGTGATGAGATTGCCTTAATAATGATTGGAGGCGTAAACTATTACACAGGTCAGTTTTTCGACCTAAAACGAATTACTGAAATAGGTCATCAATATGGTTGCATTGTTGGTTTTGATTGTGCCCACGGCGCAGGCAATGTGCAATTAAATTTACACGATTCAGGAGCCGATTTTGCAGCATGGTGTACTTACAAATATTTGAATTCTGGCCCTGGAAGTTTATCAGGGTGTTTTGTACACGAAAGGCATGCCTACCGAAAAGATTTAAACCGATTTGCAGGTTGGTGGAGCCACAATAAAAACACACGCTTTAAGATGCGCGATGCATTCGACCAATTACCTGGTGCTGAAGGCTGGCAGTTAAGCAATCCGCCAATTCTATCAATGGCAGCCATACGAGCCTCATTAGACTTATTTGCTGAAGTTGGTATGGAACAGTTAACCTCCAAGTCAAAAGAACTAACAGGATATTTTGAGTTTTTATTGAAAGATTTAGGTGAAGATGTAATTAGAATTATTACACCAAGCAATCCAAATGAACGTGGTTGTCAACTCTCTATTCAGGTTAAGAATGCTGACAAATCATTACATACTAAATTAACAGAAGCAGGTGTAATCAGCGATTGGCGCGAACCAGATGTAATTCGTTGTGCACCTGTACCGCTTTATAATTCGTTTGAAGATGTGTATCGATTGGTTGATAGAATAAGCCTCTCCCTAGCCCTCTCCAAAAGAGAGGGAACCAAAATAAATTAAAACATAATGAGATCCTGAAACACGTTCAGGATGACAAGACATGATAGAAAAAGAAATCAAAAGTAAGAGTGAGAAAGTCTTCCCCAATGGGAAAGATTTAGGTGGGGCTTCTCAAAACATATTAATCATAGGTGCAGGACTATGCGGTTCTCTATTAGCGTTACGCTTAGGTCAAAGAGGCTACAACGTTGCTGTTTACGAAATGCGCCCAGACCTAAGAAAAGTAGATATTAGTGCTGGTCGTTCTATAAATTTGGCATTTTCAGACAGAGGTAACAAAGCCATGAAACTCGTAGGGATTGATGAAAAAGTGAATCAACTCTGTATTCCTATGCATGGGAGAATGATTCATGATGCAAACGGCAACACGTTTCAATCTAATTACAGTGGCAGAGACCACGAATATATCAACTCTATTTCTCGAGGCGGTTTAAATGCATTACTTTTAGATGAAGCTGAACAGCACAAAAATGTGAGCATCTATTTTAATAAAAAATGCACATCGGTGGATTTTGAAAAAACCACAGCTCGCTTTACAGATTATCGTACAAAAGAAGAATTTATTGAAGATGCAGATATAATTATTGCTACAGATGGCGCCGGTTCCGCTATGCGAAAAAGTTATTATTTGGGTAAAAAGTTTTTGTTTAGTTTTTCTCAATCCTACCTATCCCATGGCTATAAAGAACTGAGTATCTTACCCAAGCCTAATGGCGGTTATAAAATACACAAAAACGCATTGCATATTTGGCCTCGCAAGAGTTTTATGTTGATAGCGCTACCTAATTTAGACGGAAGTTTTACGGTAACACTTTTTTTAAGTTATGATGACGGCGAATACAATTTTAATAATCTAACTGATGAAAAAATCGTTTTAGAATTTTTTCAAAAAGAGTTTCCTGATGCCTTGGCCTTAATGCCGAATCTTACAGACGATTTTTTTGAAAACCCAACAGCACCTCTAGGCACCATAAAATGTTCACCTTGGCATTATAAGGGCAATACACTGTTAATGGGTGATGCGGCACATGCTATTGTACCGTTTTACGGACAAGGTATGAATGCATCGTTTGAAGATATTGTTGAATTTGATGCGGTTTTAAACAAACATAAAGGTGATTGGGAAACCGTTTTCCAAGAATATGAAAAAAGCAGAAAGAAGGATACCGATGCCATTGCTGATTTGGCTATTGATAATTTCCATGAGATGAAAGACCATGTGGCTAATCCTATTTTCCAGGAAAAACGAAAAATAGAAATGGCACTAGAAAAACATTTCCCAAAAGAATATGCATCAAAATATAGTTTGGTTACTTTTAATGAGGACATCGGCTATCGTGAGGCGATGTTAAGGGGGCGAGCGCAAGACAAGGCTATTTTAAATATGCTATCAGATGGTGTAATTTCACCATCAGATGATATACAATTGATATTAGACAAGGTGAAAAATGAAACAGAAGCAATTTTAGAAGACGATAGAATTGCTGGATTAAGATAAAAGAGCCTTCCCTACCCCTTCCGAAGGAAGGGAAAGGTTGCGCTTTACACAAATAACAATAAATTCTTATCCACCCGAGTAAGAATTCCTCCCTTTTGGGGAGGTTAGGAGGGGCTTAAATATGAACGACAAATCAGTAACACCAAGAGGAGCTTATCCACATACCAAAAGAGTTGGCGATTTTATTTTTGTCTCTGGAACTAGTTCTAGGCGACCCGACAACACCATTGCAGGGGTAGATATTATTGACGAAATGGGTACAAAACACCTAAATATAGAAGTACAAACCCGAGAAGTTTTAAAAAATATTGAGAAGAACCTAACCAAAATTGGAGCCTCATTAAAAAATGTGGTAGACGTTACAACCTTTTTAGTAAATATGAATGATTTTGCAGGCTATAATAAAGCTTATGCAGAGTTTTTTGACAAGGAAAATGGACCAACACGAACTACCGTAGCGGTTCATCAATTACCTCACCCTGATTTGGTAGTGGAGATTAAGGTTGTGGCCTTTAAAAAGTTATAAATGAAAGTCCAAAACTTCATCAACGGTAAATTTGAAAATCCTATTTCTAATAATTGGATAGATAATTATTGCCCTGCAAATGGTGAAGTTTACGGACAAATCCCTAACTCTTCAAAAGACGACGTAGAAAAAGCTTATCAAAGTGCAACAGCTGCGTTTTCATCATGGTCTAAAACTACGCTAGAAGCGCGCAGTAGGATTTTAATTAAAATCTCGGAATTGCTAGAAGCAAACCTAGACCGTTTTGCAGAAGCAGAAAGTAAAGACAATGGGAAACCTATTAGTTTAGCAAAAGCTATAGATATTCCAAGAGCAGCGAGTAATTTTAGATTCTTCGGAAACGCTATTACCCAATTTGCCAGTGAAAGTCATGAAAGTACAGGCCAAAGTGCCATAAATTACACACTACGCCAACCTATAGGTGTTGTTGGCTGTATTTCACCGTGGAACCTTCCACTCTATTTATTCACATGGAAAATTGCTCCTGCCATTGCTGCAGGTAATTGTGTGGTTGCCAAACCAAGTGAGGTTACGCCAATAACGGCTTTTCTATTGGGTGAACTAATAAATAAAGCTGGCCTCCCTCATGGGGTTTTAAATATTGTTCATGGCTTAGGCAATACTACTGGACAAGCCATCGTGGAGCACCCAAATATTAAAGCGATTTCATTTACTGGAGGCACACAAACAGGAGCCCATATCGCTAAAATTGCAGCTCCTATGTTCAAGAAATTATCTCTTGAATTAGGTGGGAAAAATCCAAATATCATTTTTGCTGATTGTGATTATGATGACATGCTAGAGACCACGGTGCGTTCTTCCTTCTCTAATCAAGGGCAAATTTGCTTATGTGGTAGCAGAATTTTTGTGGAAGATGCTATCTATGATAAATTTAAAACAGATTTTGTTAAGCAAGTGAAACACCTAAAATTAGGACATCCTTCTGAACCCAATACGGATATTGGCGCATTGGTTTCAAAATCCCATTTAGAAAAAGTGTTACACTATGTTGATATTGCTAAAAAAGAAGGTGGCAAAATTCTATGTGGCGGAAATAAAGTCATTATTGAAGGTTTTAAAAATGGCTATTATATGCAACCGACTGTAATAGAAGTTTCCAATAATGAATGCCAGATAAATCAAGAAGAAATCTTTGGGCCAGTAGTAACGCTCATGCCCTTTAAAACCGAAAAAGAAGTTCTAGAGATGGCCAATAACGTAAAATATGGCTTGTCTTCAACACTCTGGACTAATGATTTAAAGCGCACGATGAGAATGAGTAGTATGCTGCAATCTGGCATTGTTTGGGTAAACACTTGGATGTTACGCGATTTACGAACGCCTTTTGGCGGCACAAAAGCTTCTGGCATTGGCCGTGAAGGTGGATTTGAAGCTTTGCGCTTTTTTACTGAACCTAAAAATGTGTGTATAAAATATTAATTAACCAACCCATAATAAATGAACCTCAACTTAAACAACAAAAACGCCCTTGTTTGCGGAAGCACCCAAGGCATAGGAAAAGCAACAGCAATTGCACTGGCACAAGAAGGTGTAAACGTAACGTTAGTAGCCAGAAATAGGGAAAAGCTCAAAGAAGTATTAGCCGAATTACCTCAACATAGAAACCATAGTTATTTGGTAGCCGATTTTCTAAATCCTAGAGATCTGCAAGAACAGGTCATTAAGTTTATAGAACGGGAACATGGTTTTCATATTTTGGTAAACAATACTGGAGGGCCTGCAAGTGGGGAAATTATAAATGCTAGTTTAGAAGCTTTTGAAAATGCTTTTACCATGCACCTAAAATGTAACCATTTGTTAGCACAAGCTACCATTCCGTTTATGAAAGCTGAGGGCTTTGGAAGGATTATTAATGTAATATCAACCTCTGTTAAAGAACCAATTCCAAGACTTGGCGTAAGTAATACTATTAGAGGCGCTGTGGGTAATTGGAGCAAAACGTTATCTATTGAAGTTGCAGAATTTGGCATAACCGTGAATAATGTGTTACCAGGTTTTACCGATACTGAGCGCTTAACGGAAATTATTAAAATTAAGGCAAAATTGGAAGATAGGACTATTGAAGAAATGACAGAGATCATGAAAAATTACACGCCAGTAAAACGATTTGCTCAACCTAAAGAAACAGCAAATGCTATTGTGTTTTTAGCAAGTGAAGCTGCCAGTTACATTAATGGTATAAATGTTCCTGTGGATGGTGGAAGAACCAAATCTTTATAAAAAAGCCCTTCCCAAACCTGCCAAAGGGAGGGAGAAATCACAGAAGATGTATTATCTTTATATATAATTTTAATTCAACAAAACTCAAATACCCGATTTGAGTTTCTCCCTATTTGGGGAGATTAAGAGGGGCTTTATATGAGCAATTTAACATCACCAATAAATTTTAAGGCTTGGATTGAAGAGAATCGTCATTTATTAAAACCTCCTGTTGGCAACAAGGTAGTTTGGAAAGATGCAGATTTTATCGTTATGGTAGTGGGCGGGCCCAATAACCGAAAGGATTACCATTACAATGAAACACCTGAGTTTTTCTATCAAGTTGAAGGGGATATTGTTTTAAAAATTATTGACAAGGGTACTCCAAAAGATGTACATATTAAAGAAGGTGATATTTATTTATTGCCCCCCAAGGTACCACATTCTCCGCAACGTGGACCAAATACAGTTGGTTTAGTTATTGAATATAAGCGCCCAAAAGGCATGAAAGATACCTTGCTATGGTTTTGCGAAAATTGTGTAACTAAATTGTACGAGGAAGATTTTACTTTAGACAATATTGAAACCGATATGCCAAAGATTTTTGACAAATACTACGGCGATACCGATAAACGCAGTTGCCCCAATTGTGGCGAAGTCATGCAACCACCAAAGAAGGTTAAAATAGATTAGCATTATCATTCCTGCGAATACAGGAATCTTGGTTATTAAAGCTTAATTTTAAAAGATGTTCCTGCATTCGCAGGAATAACAAAAATGAAAAAACGTAAACTTAGAATTAACGGTCATTCGCACCTGCTCCCTTATCCCGAAGAAATCCCGGAGTTTATGCGTGAAAAGGGTATTTTCTGGGTAGATAAAGACCGGAAATTTATGCTGCAAAAGGGCTGGAAACGCCCTGTAACAGATTCTAGTTTTTTCCTCAATGAAAAGCTCTCTTGGATGGAGCGTAATAAAATAGATCATGCTGTGGTTTTAAACCTATCACAGCTATACGGTAACGGATTGCGCGTTGAAGAAATGAAAAAAGCATTGCGTTTTCAGAATGATTTTAATGCGCGGATTCAACATGAACATCCTGATAAATTTACCTGCGGTTTTGTAGTACATCCTGGATTTATTAGAAGTGCATGCTGGGAAATTGAACGTTGTGTGGAAACTCTCGGTATGCGTTTATTATGTTTGCCTACGCACTATATGGATACTATCGGAACGTGGCGTTGTATTTTTGATGAAGAAAATGAACCTCTTTTTGAGTTAGCGAATAAATACAATCTTGCTGTAGAAATTCATCCTTACGATGGCGAAAAATTTATAAATTTAGAGGATACCGCTTGGAGATTTCATTTAATTTGGATGTTAGCACAGTGTGCAGATGCCTACCATTTTTTAACATTGAATGGCTATCAAGAAAAGTACCCGAATATGCGCACCTGTTTTGCTCATGGTGGACAATTAGCACAAATAAATTTAGGACGACGTATTCAAGGATTTGATGGAAGACCAGACTTGTTTGAAGGTAAACATCACCCTAGAAAAGCTGTGGGACACAAGAATATTTTCTTTGATACACTTGTTCATGATACCGGTGGATTAGAACTGTTGATACGCAACCATGGCGCTAAACAAGTTTTAATGGGGTTAGACGATCCTTATCCTCTTGGGGAAATGGAAAGTGAACCCCAATCGTCTTATCCTGGAAAATTATTGGATTTAGCCATAGAACGAAAAATTATTACTGAAACAGAATATGACGCTATTTGGGAAGATAATGTGCTACAGTGGTTGTTTGGCAATGATGAAAACGGAAAAACCCAGTTAGTTGATCGTATTTTAACTTAAGAAAATCGATATCCGCTCGAGCGCAGTCGAGTGGTTTTTATATTTTTAAACAGTGAGGTTTGGACTGCGCTCGACCTTATTTTGATTATGCATTTTATTCCAGAAGATTTAGATAATTATGTGGTTGCCCACTCTGAGGATGAACCAGAGTTATTGCAACAATTAACACGAGAAACCTATCAAAAAATATTGCAACCCCGCATGTTGAGTGGACATTATCAAGGACGTGTTTTAAGTATGATTTCTAAATTGGTAAACCCGAAAAACATCCTAGAGATTGGCACTTACACTGGCTATTCAGCCTTGTGTTTAGCTGAGGGTATGCAGTTAGATGGCGAACTTCACACTATTGATATTAATGAAGAATTAGTAGATTTTCAACGGAAATATTTTGACACATCTGAATACGGTGAAAAAATTTTTCAACATTTGGGAAACGCCTTAGATATTATACCTGAGCTTGACAAAACATTTGATTTAGTGTTTATTGATGCCGATAAAGAGAACTACGCTAACTATTTTAAGATTATTATTGACAAGCTAAACCCTGGCGGTATAATTTTATCGGACAATGTACTTTGGAGTGGAAAAGTTCTGGATAGCACATTTAAAAAAGAGGATACTTCTACACCTGCTTTGATTGCATATAACAAACTGCTAAAAGAAGATAAGCGTATTGAAACCGTGGTTTTGCCTATTCGAGATGGTTTGACGATAAGTAGAAAGATATAAGAAAAGGCTTTTTGCTTCACAGGAGGGCTCAAACCTAAAATTTATAACAAATCTAGCAAGCATTCCCGCGTTAAGGATTGAGGCATTTGTTGAAGCTCCTCGCAGAGAGCGACTGCCGAAAGCCTGACCCGATAGGGTAACGCCCAAAATTTTATTATTAGTGAATTGTTAGAGCTTTCTTTTTACAGAACCCGTAAAATCCTCTAAATCATCCTTTACCTTATCTAACTCTTGCTTCACGTCCTTAGTGATACTGGTGTCTATACCATGATTTTCAGCTGTTTTGGTGATTTCGTGCTTAATATCATTGGTGGCATCTTTTAGTGTGCGCATGCCTTTACCCAAACCACGAGCGATTTCTGGCAACTTATCGGCACCAAAAACCATAATAGCTATGAATAGTATAAAGGCGATTTCGCCACCACTAATAAATAAAAATGTAAAATAGTGTATCACAGTACAAATATAGTGAGTTGTTTTGAGAGCATAAAAAAAAGCCGCTGTTTAAACATCGGCTTTTTTTATTTTCTAAGGTGTTACCCTTGTATGCTCTGTTTGAAATTTTCAAACTCCCCAGGCTCTTCTGTTTTAGGCCAAGAATTATTGGCTGTGTCGATATCAGCAGTTTCCCTGTCCGGATCAACAGTAAAACTTACAATTTCCTTGTCACTTGCGATGGCTTTACTTACTTCATTATCGTTAAATCGCCATATCTGCGCTGGAAAGGTTTCTCTTTTTTTAGAACCATCTGCATATGTATATTCTACAATAATTGGCATAACCAATCCTCCTGGTTTTTCGAAAGTAACATTGTAAAAATATTTGGGTGCTTTAATGTTTTGACGTTCTTCAGCCGAAAAATTGTCCATTAAATACTCTTTAACCGTTTGTACGTCTGCTAAATCTTGATTTTTTACTCTTTCATTTACATCTTCACTTCCTTCTTCTACCATGTAAACCAGAGGCCTTAACTGTTCTTTTTTAATCCCCCTTTTCTCCATTACATCTCTCATGTATGCATTAGGTTCAGAGGTTGCATAGTATTTTTTAACCTCTTTAATGCCTATATCCACCCAATCTGTAGTGTAAAACCATCCTCTCCAGAACCAATCCAAATCGAATGCCGAAGCATCTTCCATTGTTCTAAAGAAATCTTCAGGGGTTGGGTGCTTAAACATCCATCGATTTGCATACTCCTTAAACGCATAATCAAACAACTCGCGTCCCATCACAGTTTCTCTTAATATATTTAGAGCTGTAGCTGGTTTACCGTAGGCATTATTTCCGAATTGATAGGTATTTAAGCCTTTTGTCATTATTGGTGCAATGTAATCTTGATTTCCACTCATGTAAGGTACAATCATATGTGCAGGCCCTCTATCAGATGGGAAATGCTCATCTTTTTCTGATAAGGCATCTGGATAAGCCTCGCCAAAATCTTGTTCTGCCACGTATTGCATAAATGTGTTTAAGCCTTCATCCATCCATGTCCACTGGCGCTCATCACTGTTCACAATCATTGGAAAAAAGTTATGACCAACTTCATGGATAATAACGCCCATCATGCCATATTTTACGCGATCGCTGTAAGTGCCATCTTCTTTTGGACGGCCGTAATTCCAGCAAATCATTGGATATTCCATTCCTTGTTGTTTCGCATGAACTGAAATAGCTTTATGGTACGGATAATCAAACGTCATTCTAGAATATGACTTCAACGTACTTGCAACAGCCTTAGTTGACCATTCTTCCCAAAGCGGATTACCCTCTTTTGGATATAAAGACACGGCCATAACATCTTTGTTTCCGATTTTAACCGCCATCATATCCCAAATGAACTTTCTAGACGTTGCAAAACCAAAATCGCGAACGTTTTCAGCTTTTAATTTCCACGTTTTTGTACTATTAGAAAAGCTTTTCTCTGCAGCTTCAGCTTCTTCTTGCGACACAATTATAACTGGCTTATCGTATGAATTTTTAGCCTGCTCGTATCGGCGCATCATTTCTTTAGAAAACACTTCCTTTCTATTGGTTAAAACACCTGTACCGTCCAAAATATGATCTGCAGGCACCGTAATATTTACTTCATAATCTCCAAAAGTTAGTGCGAATTCGTCTCGTCCCCAAAACTGAGAATTTTGCCAACCTTCAACATCACTATACACTGCCATTCTTGGAAAAAACTGTGCAATAACATAGGCTCTATTACCATCTTCTGGAAAATACTCGTATCCTGAGCGACCACCGTGTTTAACATGGTCGTTAATATTGTACCACCATTTTATGGAGAATGTAAATTCATCTCCTGTCTCCATTGGATTTGGCAATTCTACTCGCATCATGGTACGATTTATCATATATGGTAATGCGCCTCCTTTAGCGTCCTTAACTTCTTGAATATTAAAACCGCCATCAAAACTTTCTTCTAGAAACTGTTTGGAGAATTGACTTGGGTATAACACTGGACTTACGTTACCACCTTCAATCAATGGCGATTTGGAGTCTTTTGCACGTTTATTTTGATCTAGCTGTACCCATAAATATTTTAGAACATCAGGTGAATTATTGGTGTATGTTATAGTCTCAAAACCAGATAACTTTGCATTCTTGTCATCCAAAACAATATCCATTTTATAGTCTGCCTTTTGTTGATAGTAAGCATGTCCTGGAGCTCCCGATGCCGCTCTATACACATTTGGAGTAGAAAATTCATCGTACAACTGTTTGAATTTATTGTTATTAGTATGACCTTTTTTTGGAGCAGACTCTTGTTGCTCCTGTGCATAAATACCTGAGGATATAAAAACAACAGATAAAAAATAATACAGAAGATATTTCATTACGTAACTATTATAATTTTTTAGGAAAAATATTAAAACCGCTAACAGGTTTTAGCTTTTTAGCGTACAACGCGAGCAAAAATAAGACTTTGGCTTAGTTTAAACTTTAATTTAATTAAAATTTAACATTGCGTTATCGTTTTGTTTGGTAAGCACATAACTCTTCTTCTTAGAGTTAATATTAAGCTTTATAATATTTTGTTGTTCTGTAAACAAGTCGTACAACAACTGATTTGTTATGGTAATGGTATTGACACTTTGAACCTCTTCTATCTCTAAGTAACATTTTACAATACCCATTTCTATTTCTTTACCAATATAAATTAACGATTTAGCTTGGCCATTGATACTTATCTTGAGTTTTTCATTTAGATATTTTTCAGTGTAAACATCAATCATTTTAGAATTCTTATCATCAAAAGACAACATATCATCATACCGTTCTTTGAGTACATTTTCAAAATCGTCAATAAAAACCCTTGTTATAATTTGTAGAGACTTTTTGTCTTTAACATACTCTATCTGGGTATTACTTACATAGTACTTATGTAATGTTGTAAAAGACGATAGCAATAGCGTAAAAACTACAGGAATTATGATTTTAAGTGATTTCATAATAATAAAAAGTATTGACAAAAGTAACTATTTTCAAGTTTTCAAAACTTGTGCCAAAATTTACTTTTCTTTTTGATTGACTTTATATTCTTTAAGTTTTCTTTTTAAAAACACTAATACCTCTAAATTTGGTTTGCCAGCACAGTTATTATAAAAATTCTCATCCATTTCACAGAAATAGAAAAAATCCATTCTATATGCTTCATCTAGTGCATACATACTAAATAGACTTTCTGAAAACTTTTCTCTTACTTTAGCAATAAGTTCTTCGTTGCGTTCATGCTCTACTCTTTTTTTGAGCATTTTTGTCCTACCTGTTATACCATTAATAATTGGATTTAAAGGTATTGAACCAGTTAATGCCCCCAGCAACATTTTAGGTTTAAATTCTCCAGCCTCAGAAAGGCGACGCTCGCTTTGGGTTGCAATCTTGCCAGTGTAGCCAGGTATACCTAAATCATAAAAATTTATGGGTGCTTTACCTTCAACATTTCCAATATCAGACCTCAAATTTCCCGTGAGTATTTTTCCAACGGTAACTTGATTTAGCGTGTTTACTTGCTCCACCAATAAGACGGTAACTGTTTTTGAAGCTATAATAGCTTTTGAAACAATTATTATTTTAGGCTCATGCTGAACCGAAGAAAAACTCAAGGTATCATTTAAGCTTACGGGAATTGTAAAAACACCTCTTGCATCAGTTATAGTAAATTTTTTAGCTGTTTTATTGATAACATGTATATTTTCAATATCGGCCGTACTTTCTACCTTTCCAGCAATATCAATATATTGTGCCATTGCCGCATTACAGAAAAATAAAAAAACAAAAAACAATTTCGGCTTCAATGGTGAATACTTTAAGCCATAAATGTCGGGAGTAATGTCTTAAACAAATTAAAAATTGCTTCTAAAATTTTGTTAAACCACCTAGATTTATCCTTTGTCCTTTTTTAAAAACTCTATACTCTTCGTGTTCAACAACTCTAGGAACTCTAGCTCTCTTCCATAATTAAGCAGGGTAAAATCAAAATCTCCACTTTCTACATAGGCAATAAAATCTTCAACTCGATGTTCTGGAATCTTAAAATTGTCTACCAAAAATTCTGAAGCGAAATAATATTTAACGGATTCAGCAGGCACTTCTGGTATTCCTGAAGTCTTTTTTTCCTTAGCTTCCGATCTAAATATGGGTAACAGCAATTGGTCAACAACGTTTACAATATTCAATCCATTATAAAATCTATTACGTTGTATATCATCTCCAATATTAACCACTTTGGTTTTATAATCGGTTTCAAAATTATACTCACTACTATGTTTCACACCAAAATAAAGGGCGTCTAATTTGGGATTAAACGTTTTAGAGCCATCAATATCTGTCCCCAAATTTCCTGTCAAACCTTTAGCACGAACTACAATCTCATCTAACTTATTTATTTCCTCTATCAAAAATATTTTCATATTTCTAGAAGCGACAATAGCTTTGTTCACCTTAAAGCTCAAATTTTGAAATTGCAAAGCACTAACCTCAATAACATCGTTCTCCATAACAGCAATAGTAAACTCGCCGTTAACATCTGTTATTGTTCCTTTATCAGATGACGCATTAAAAATTGTAATTCCAGAAACGTCGTTATGCTCTACTACGATCTTACCCTCAACATCGGTTCTAGTAAAGTTTTGAGCACTAAAATGCGCCATACTAAATAGCAGTAATACACATAAAATCTTTCTCATAGGTTAGGTTTTTAGTAAAAAGTATTACTATATATACACCAAGCAACGCTTTCTTTTCTTTAAAAATACGACTTAAAACTCATTTTCTAAAATATGCTCTTCTTAATATTTGTTAAAAAATTAATTAGCTTTAGGCTCAATTAATTTTAATATGAAACATATAATTATTGCCAGCACCTCTACTGTTCACGGCAGCAGCTATTTAGACTATATTATAGAAGAACTCTCTGTTTTTTTTAAAGAGGTAAAAACCATAGTTTTTGTGCCTTACGCGAGACCTAGTGGAATATCTCATGATGATTATACCGAAGTTGCGAAAAAAGCATTTGCAAAAATTGGCATAAATGTAGTAGGACTGCATACGTATAAAAACCCCTCTGAGGCGATTGAAAATGCCGAAGGTATATTTACGGGCGGTGGCAACACCTTTGTTCTAGCCAACCAATTACACAAAAACAATTTAATAGCGCCACTTAAAAATGCAGTTAACAATGGCACACCATATTTAGGTACAAGTGCCGGTAGCAATATTTGCGGCCTTACCATAAAAACTACCAATGATATGCCTATTGTTTACCCCCCAAGTTTCAATGCCTTAGGCTTAGTGCCTTTTAATATAAATCCGCACTATTTAGATCCCGACACCAATAGCACACATATGGGAGAAACTCGCGAAACCCGAATTAAGGAATTTCATTGCTACAACTCACAACCAGTTGTAGGCTTACGCGAAGGCAGTTGGCTTTCAGTAGAAGATAATAATATTACGCTACAGGGCCCGCTTTCAGCGAGAATTTTTGAATATAACAAACCACCTTACGAAGTTGAAAGCGGTTCAACCTTAACTAATTTAAAATAACTTTTATGGCGGGTTTTTATAAAAACCGCGCTATCCACTATATCTTTTTGCGAGGCGCCCTGTAAGCACCTTAAAGTTTTTTCCTTTCAAATTAATAGCTTCAAAAAACAGAGGTTTTTGCATTTACAGTTTCGCAAAAAGGATGCCGTTTCTATCGCTCCCGCACGTACCTGCCAGCACCGCGGCATACCATAGCTAATGTACTCTTTGTAAAACAACATTAAAAAAGCCTCATATCTTATTATGAAGCTTTTAGAGCGGGAGACCAGGTTCCCTTCGACTGCGCTCAGGGTAGACTTCTCACCTTACTTTCCTTAAATTCAAAACCATTAATGAAAAAAAACCTCATCCCTTAAAATGAAGCTTTTAGAGCGGGAGACCAGGTTCGAACTGGCGACATTCAGCTTGGAAGGCTGACGCTCTACCAACTGAGCTACTCCCGCATTAGCGTCACAAATATATAATCCTTACCAAACTATCCAAAAAAAGATCTATAATTTCTTTAAAAAGTGGTAACCTAAAATTTCAAACCCTTGATTGTAGTAAAATTTATGAGAAGGATAATTATTTACATACGTATTTAACTCTACAGTATTGCAGTCTTTAGAGGCTACATAATTATAAATCCACGCAAAAAACTGTTTTCCAAGGCCTTTACCCCTGTAAGCTTTTTCAATATAAACATGGTCTACCTCAACACTCTTTCCTGCATAATGTCGCGTACAAAACCATAAACCACAAACACCTATAATAGTTTCGCCATCCAAAATTACGGCGCATTCATAATTTTGATGTTTCATTTCTAAAAATCGCTCTTCTAATGTTGATCTAGGCACCTTAAAATCATCAAGCTGCTCAACCAAAGGCACAATTTTCAAGATATCGGCTTTATCTAGGATTTTAAATTCAAATTCCATTAAAAAATTTTAAAGTGAAGATACATAAATTGATAACCATTAATTTAATAAGTTTGAATATGGCTTGTAACAAAACCTGAAATGGCAAAAATTAAAGATTTTAAAATTAAACAAATATCAGCTAAAACGACTTACCCGGTTAGACATCCTGTTTTAAGAAAAGGAAGACCGCTAGAAACTTGTGTTTTTAAAGGTGATGATTTGAAAACTACAATACATATTGGAGTATTCCACAAGAATCAAATAATCGGCGTGGCATCTTTTATGAAATCTAGAAATAGTTTATTCAAAGAAACTTTACAATGCCAGCTTCGCGGAATGGCAATACTAGAAGATTTTCAGGGCAAAGGGTTAGGTAAATTGATTTTAGCTTACGGCGAAAAACTACTTAAAGAAAAAGACATTGAATTAATTTGGTGCAATGCAAGAATTATTGCCGTTAATTTCTACAAAAACAATGGCTATACAACTTTGGGAGATCCGTTTTATATTCCTGAAATTGGTAAACATTTTACCATGTACAAATCAATTTCGTGAATATATTGTGACATTTTATACCTAAAAGTGTCGTAAACATATAAGTCATTTTTTTGTAATTTACTGTCCTAAAACCATCTAAAATGAGAGGAAGAAATTTTAAAGTAAGACTGCTTATTGGAGCAGCAATTGCCATATTTTTTGTGCTGAAGCGTTGCAGTCAACGAGAAGAGAACCCCTATACGGGAAGAGTGCAAACTATATCGATGACACCCGAAAAGGAAATAGCCATTGGTCTACAAAGCGCACCACAAATGGCACAACAACATGGCGGATTACATCCTGACACTAAATTACAAGAATTGGTTGATAATGTGGGCAATAAATTGGTAAATAGTAGTATCGCTAGAGAGACGCCTTACAAATACGAATTTCATTTACTAAACGACCCAAGAACGATTAATGCTTTCGCGTTACCTGGCGGGCAAATTTTTATAACCTATGCTCTATTAGAAAAATTAAAAAACGAAGACCAACTAGCTGGAGTTTTAGGCCATGAAATTGGTCATGTTTTAGGAAGACACAGTGCAGAACGTATAGCAGAGAGCGAATATTGGCAAGGTTTAGCTACAGCAGGTTCTGTAGGAGCAGATATGGGTGGGCTTGTAGGTGGTATTGGTCAACAAAAATTGCTTACCAATGGGCGTGATGATGAGTTGGAAAGTGATGATTTGGGCGTAAGGTTTATGATTAGGGCAGGGTACAACCCAGAAGAAATGATTGGTGTAATGAAAATATTAAAAGAAGCCGCAGGACCCAATCGGGTTCCAGAATTTCAAAGCACGCATCCAGACCCTGATAACAGAATTGAAAAAATAGAAGAATCTATAGAAAAATATAGAAAGCCGTAAACTAAAAAAAGCCCTCAATGAGGGCTTTTATCATGACTAAATCAAAATAATTATAATAGCTTTTAATTATTTTTTCTTGTTTGCTAAAGCTTCAGCTAAAACCTTTTCAGCATCAACAGCCTTATGTAATTTGGCATATTTCATCGCTGTCATTCCTTTTGTAGATTTTACTTTGAGTTTAGCACCATTCTCAATTAAAAGTTTTAAAATGTCGCATCGATTAAATTTCGCTGCGTACATTGCAGGTGTCATTCCATTAGACTGTTCGTTTACATTTGTACCTAACTCTATTAACTTTTTAACAGTTTCAATATCGCCTTTAGCAATAGAAACACAAAACGGGTTTACGTTTGTAATAGCCTGAGTTTTGTAAACTTTAGTTGGCTCGAATGACGTTTTTGCATTAACGCTAACAATTGAAAAGCATAATGCGATTGCAGAAATGATGATTGTTTTTTTCATGATGAAAGAATTTAATTTGATTAATGATTTGTTTTTTGATTATACTAAAGAGACGACATAAAAATTAAATTGTTACACTAAAAAATCTTAAATAACATTTTTTTAACGTTTAATTCACAACTTTTTAAGGGTTTTCAATCGAAAAACCGCACCAAAGATCAACATCAAAACTAGTTATAATTTTCAATCTGCTTAAGGCTTTAATCCCTTTAAAATCCTTATCTTTGCAGCTTAAAATAAACCAAGAAAAATGAACAAAAAAACCATCCTTATGATACTTGACGGGTGGGGAAAATCTCCTGACCCAAAAGTTTCTGCAATTGATAATGCAAATACTCCTTTTATAGATAGTTTATACACGAAATACCCTAGCGCTTCCCTAAGAACAGACGGATTGCATGTAGGTCTACCTGAAGGACAAATGGGAAATAGTGAAGTTGGACATATGAATCTTGGTGCTGGACGAATTGTATATCAAGATTTGGTGAAAGTAAATTTAGCCGTTGAAAACAAGACTTTAAATAAGGAGCACGTTTTAGTGGATGCTTTTAACTATGCAAAAGAAAACCACAAGGATGTACACTTTTTAGGTTTACTGAGTGACGGTGGCGTACATTCACACATTAATCACCTTATTGGTTTAATTGATGCTGCTGAAGAGGCTGGCGTTAAAAACTCTTTTGTTCATGGATTTACGGACGGACGTGATGTTGATCCGAAATCTGGCTCTGGTTTTGTAAAACAACTCCAAAACCATATTAAAAATACAAACACTAAAATTGCAACTATCTCTGGGCGATATTATGCTATGGATAGGGACAAACGTTGGGAACGCGTTAAACTGGTTTACGATGCTTTAGTAAATGCTAAAGGAGAGTCATCTCATGATATTGTGGCTTCAATAGAAAACAACTATGCGAATAATGTTACAGATGAATTTATTAAACCGATTATTGCTGTTGATAACAATAATACTCCTGTAACCAATATTAAGGAAGGCGATGTTATAATTTTCTTCAATTTTAGAACAGATAGAGGTCGCGAATTAACTGAAGTACTATCGCAACAGGATTTCCCTGAATACGATATGGAAAAACTAGATTTACATTACGTAACTCTTACCAATTATAATGACGAGTATAAAAATGTACATGTAATTTTTAATAAAGAAAACCTAAGTAACACTTTAGGTGACGTTTTAGCGAAACACAATAAAAAGCAAATACGCATTGCTGAAACCGAAAAATATCCTCATGTTACATTTTTCTTTTCAGGCGGACGCGAAGAACCATTTGAAGGTGAGCAACGTATTTTGAGAAATTCCCCAAAAGTAGCCACTTACGATTTAAAACCCGAAATGAGTGCCTACGAGTTAAAGGATGCACTAATACCCGAACTTAAAAAAGGGGAAGTAGATTTTGTATGTTTAAATTTTGCCAATGGCGATATGGTGGGGCATACTGGAGATATGGAAGCGGCTATTAAAGCCTGTGAAGCTGTTGACGAATGTGTAAAAGAGGTGGTTACTGCTGCTTTGGAAAATGATTATACTACATTGCTGATTGCAGATCATGGAAACTGCGAAACCATGATAAATCCTGATGGCACACCAAATACTGCGCACACTACCAATCCTGTACCAATTATTTTAATTGATAAAGATTTGAAAGAGATTAAGGATGGTATTCTTGGTGACCTCGCTCCTACTATTTTAAAACTTATTGGTGTTGAACAACCTAAAGCTATGACACAACAGCCTTTGATTTAAGGAAATTATTAAAAAGAATTACCTTTGCGCATAATAAACCCTAAATCGAATGAATTTTACGGACACCCTTATTATCGCAGTTGATTTCGATGGCACTATTGTAGAAGACGCATACCCTAGAATTGGAAAGCCACAAATGTTTGCGTTTGAAACTTTAAAAAAGTTGCAAGAAGAAGGACATCGTCTTATTTTATGGACCTACAGATGTGGTGATAAATTAGATGAAGCCGTAAAATTCTGTGAAGATAACGGTATCCGCTTTTATGCTGTTAACAAAAGTTTTCCAGAGGAAGAGTACACTAATGACATAAGCCGAAAAATAAACGCAGATATATTTATTGACGATAGAAACATTGGAGGTTTTTACGGTTGGGGAGAAATTTACCAACTCTTAACCAATAGCGACGCGAAACCTTTAGAGTATAAAAAGAAAAAGAGTTTCTTAGACTTTTTTAGATAAGCATACCTAAATTAAATCAAAGTAAGCTTTTTCTATAGAGGCTCTATGTTCGGGGTGTGCAATGTCAACTAAAGCTTTAACGCGCTGTTTTATAGTTTTACCATATAAATTGGCGATGCCATATTCTGTAACTATATAATGTACATGTGCCCTTGTAGTTACAACGCCCGCCCCAGGTTTTAGAGAAGGCACAATTCTACTAATACCTTTTTTTGTTACTGAAGGCAAAGCGATAATTGCTTTACCGCCTTCGCTAAGAGAAGCACCGCGTATATAATCCATTTGACCTCCTACCCCTGAATACATTTTGGAACCAATAGAATCTGCACAAACCTGACCTGTAACATCTACTTCAATAGCCGAATTTATAGCCACCATTCTTGGGTTTTGTTTAATTATTGATACATCATTAACATAATCTGATTCCCGTAATTCAACAAACGGGTTATCATCTACATAATCATATAATTTTTTTGAACCCACTAAAAATGTTGAAAGTGCTCTACCTGGATTTACTCCTTTATAGTTTCCGTTAATAACATCATTCAAAATTAAATCTATAACACCATCAGAAAACATTTCGGTATGTAAACCCAAATCCTTATGATTTGTCAGGCGAGATAAAACAGCATTCGGAATAGTACCAATACCCATTTGCAAGGTACTTCTATCTTCTATTAAACCAGCCACATAATCACCAATTTTATTTTCAACCTCTGATGGTTCTCCCAAATTATGCGTTGGTATTGGTACATCGCATTCAACAAACAAGTCTATTTCAGAAAAATGAATAATACCGTCACCATGCGTCCTTGGCATTTGCGAATTTACTTGAGCTATAACGGTTTTAGCATTATCAATAGCAGCCAAAGTTGCCTCAATGGAAACCCCTAAAGAGCAATACCCATGCTTATCAGGAACCGAAACGTGAATAAGAGCAACATCTAAGGGTAAAATATTCCTTTTAAACAATAAAGGTAACTCACTTAAAAAAACTGGTGTGTAAGAACCATTGCCCGCCGATAATGTATGCCTTACATTTTTACCGATAAAAAATGAATTAACATGAAAACTTTCCTTTAAATCTGGATTTGCATATGGCGTTTCACCTTCAAGATGTAAATGGCACACCTCTACATTCTTTAGTTCTTCGGAACGATTACTCATTGCATTAATAAGCAATTGTGGCGCAGCAGCGGCAGCTTGTATATAAACCCTACTGTTACTTTTTATAGCTTTTACAGCTTCTTCAGCACTAACAACTTTATACATTTGGAAATGGTTTATTTTAGTAAAGTTATTGATTTACAATTGCAAAAAGACTGTCAAATGTCAGTTATTCACGAATTTTTTTAGTGCTTTAAATTAGTATCTTTGCCAATATTTGAATACGCATGATTAAAATAAAAACCAGAGAAGAAATAGAGCTAATGCGCGAAAGCGCGCTCATAGTATCTAAAACTTTAGGCGAGGTTGCTAAAGCAATTAAACCAGGTGTTACGACCTTACAACTCGATAAAATTGCAGAAGAATGTATAAGAGATCAAGGAGCGGTACCAGGGTTTTTAGGACTTTATGATTTTCCAAACACCTTATGCATGAGTCCTAATTCACAAGTAGTTCATGGTATTCCTAATAACGACCCTTTGGTTGAGGGTGATATCATTTCAATAGATTGTGGTGCCCTTAAAAATGAATTTTATGGAGACCATGCCTATACGTTTGCTGTAGGCGACATTGCGCCTGAAATTGAACAACTTTTAAAAATCACTAAAGAGTCACTTTATATTGGCATAAGAGAATTTAAATTAAATAATCGTGTTGGTGATGTAGGCTATGCAATTCAACAATATTGTGAAGCTCATGGTTATGGAGTAGTAAGAGAATTGGTAGGCCATGGCTTAGGTAAAAAAATGCATGAAGATCCAGAAATGCCAAATTATGGACGTAGAGGTCGTGGTAAAAAATTTGTGGAAGGTATGGTAGTTGCCATAGAGCCCATGATTAACATGGGAACCCAACGTATAAAACAACATAGGGATGGCTGGACGATAACTACCCTAGATAATTTACCATCGGCACATTTTGAACATAATGTTGCTTTGGTTGATGGCAAACCTGAGCTACTTTCTACATTCGCATATATTTATGAAGCTTTAGGGATTGAAAGCAACGAAGAGGATGAGTTTCGACAAAAAGAATTGGTGTTATAATGAAAATAGACTTATCTCACATCCCGAGTAAACAACTAGTTGAGGGCGTATCTGGAAAATATGTGCACTCGAACTCATTTACTGTAGGTTATGTGAGTATAAATAAAGAAGCAATTATGCCATTACATTCTCATATGCACGAGCAAACGTCTCAAGTTATTTCTGGAGAATTAGAAATGACAATTGATGGGAAAACTGAAACCTTAAAACCAGGTAGCATTGTCATTATTCCTTCAAATACATTACATAGCGCAAGAGCATTAACAGATTGTACTCTAATCGATACGTTTTGTCCTGTTCGTGAAGATTATAAATAATCTCCATTGAAAAAACTATTCAAAATCATATTAAATACGGTTCCAAGGCCTTTCTTAATAAGAGTCAGTTATATAGTGCGTCCTATATTCGCTTTTTTCCTTAAAGGAAATACATTCACCGATCCAATCGATGGCAAAAGTTTCAAAACATTTTTACCATACGGTTATGGAAAACAGCGAAATAATGTGTTATCGCCTTCTACGCTATCTTTAGAGCGTCACAGATTGCTTTGGCTGTATTTGCAACATGAAACCAACTTCTTTTCAGAAAAACTTAAAGTATTACATTTTGCACCAGAACAAGCATTTTACAGGCGTTTTGAAAAAATGACTAATTTAAATTATGTAACTACAGATTTGAATTCTCCACTTGCAGATGTAAAAGCTGACATTTGTAACCTTCCTTTTAAGGATAATGAATTTGACGTTATACTTTGCAATCACGTTTTAGAGCACATACCAGATGATACTAAAGCGATGCAGGAATTGTATCGGGTAATGAAGACTGGCGGATATGGTATTTTTCAAATTCCACAGGATTTAAATCGAGAAACTACTTTTGAAGACAACTCAATAACTGACAAAAAAGAACGTGCAGAAATATTTGGACAGTACGACCACGTTCGCGTATATGGGCGCGACTATTTTGACAAACTTCGCTCCATAGGTTTCAAAGTTGAAGAAGTGAACTATACCGATAAACTCTCAGATGAAGAAATAAGTAAATATTGTTTGGCTAATGGAGAAATTATTCCAGTAGTTTTCAAATAAAAAAGTTACCCTGAACAACTTTAAACAACTAAATAACACTTATAGAGTGAAAGTCTTGTTGTTTCAAATAAAACATAAATGATTATTCTGGAAATCCGTTTAAAGCTAAAGTCTCCAATCCATTATTTTCATTTTCAAAAATCAAAAATACTTTAAGCTCTGGATGCGCTCTTAAAAAAGTTTTTACTTTTTCTATGCCCATGGTTTTAAAGGCAGTAGCATAGGCATCAGCTGTCATACAATCCCTAGCAATCACCGAAATGCTCAATAAATTGGTTTTACTTGGATACCCACTTTCAGTATCTATAATATGCGCATATCTATTGCCATTTTCATCAATTTTAAATTTTCTGTACGTACCAGAAGTGGCCATCGCTTCATCCTGAAGCTTTACTACTTTATTAGTAGATTGTGTACCATCAAAATTGGGGTTTTCAATGCCAACTAGCCATTCCTTATTCTTTTGAGCATTAATGCCCTTAGCCATAAGTTCGCCACCTATATCTACTAGGTGATTATCTATACGTTTATCACTTAAAAATTGTGAAATAACGTCTACAGCATATCCTTTAGCAATAGCGTTAAACTCTAAGTATGACGTTTTGGGTTTTATAATAGAATTGTTTGATAGGTTTATTTTATTAAATCCTACAAATTGCATTAAGCTATCAATTGTAATACTATCGGTTAAAAACTTGTTTTGTTCAGCGCCAAAATTCCAGGCGTTCACTACATTGCCTATGGTAGGATCAAAAGCACCATTGGTTTCGTGATAAATTACTTTTGAAGCTTGAAAAACATTTTTAAAATGATTATCTATTTCGGTAAGTTCATTTCTATTTACTTTAGAAATATCTGAGTTTTCTAAATAAGTAGATAAAGAATTGTTTATAATATTGAACAAACTATCAAACTCCTTTTGATAATCCTTATTAGAGTAGTAAGTTACCCTATAGTATGTTCCAAACACTGTACCTTGTACTACAGTATTATTTATGACACGGGTATTATTCTGTTTACAAGAAATAAATCCAATAACTATTAATACCAATAAAATTCGTTTCATTTAATTTAAGTTAGATTCTATGTATTGAATCCCATTATATTCAATTAAATAATCTTCATTTAAATAAACAGGTAAATCCGCTCCATTAGGATTGCCTAAACCAACACCTGCATATAAAACCTTGGCATCTTTTTCAAAAGCATGCTTCTTAAAAGACTCCATCCAAACAATGTCATAATTATTAGGGTTTTCAGGCAGAATAACAGCACGCACAACCACAAAATAATATTGACTGTTTTTATCAATACACACAAACTGTGGATGTTTTTTCAGTTTACTATTAATAGCTACAAACTCAAACCCACGTTGTTCCAAATCTTTTCCAACATGGTTCATTGCAAGATTATGTAACTCCTGTTTTGAAAGCGGTTTACTCATATTGTAAAAATACTAAAAGTTAATAGGATGATGACATTTAAAAGCTTTATAAATTAAAGATAAAAAAGCAACAAACCTTGTAAAGGAACGGTAGGATACATAAAGTTTAAACGAATAAAAATTTACTTCGCAAGCTTTGATATAGTTAAATAAACGTTTTGTAATTTCGTTTTAATAAAAAATGAAGTTGTATATATTTTAGTCTTTTTTTCTATAAAAATATATTACTTCGGCACTACTTGCTAAAAACACTTGTTACAGGTTTATACATGTGTGAATAAAAAATAGGATTGCTCCAGAAAAAACCTATATAAATTTTAGATTATTGTTTTATAAGTCCGAAACATTTAAAAGTTGCAAAATAACAATAACATACCGCAAGAGCTACTGGATACCATAGAACGCTATCTAAAAGGCGAACTATCTACACGTGAACTTGATGATTTTAATCGGCTTTTGGATCTTGATGAAGATTTTAAAGCTCAAGTTGAAGAAGTACGTACCAAGTATTTTGATACTGAAACCCAATCTTTAAAAAATAAAGGTAAAGAAGCTGAAGAGGCAATTTCTAAAACAAAATATATAGTAGCCCCACAAAAACAAAAAGCTCGTTTTTTAAGATACAGTAGAATTGCAGCGGCAACAGCTGTAATATTAGTTGTCGGAAGTATTTGGTTTTTCAGTACTCCAAAAAACGAAAAACTCTACAATAACTATTTTAAACCAGCACCTGGACTGCAAAATAAAACAAATAGCGATACTATTTCTGAATTTTACATAGGTATGAGAAGATATAATGAAAGCGACTACAGTGCTGCTATTGCCATATGGAAAACCCAAATAGAGAACAACATTGAAAATGACACACTAAATTATTTTTTAGGTGTAGCCCACCTAGCAAACAAAAAAGAAGCCAATGCCATTCCTTATTTAGAGCGCACCGTGCAGTCTAAAAAAACCTTCCCTTTGTTAAGTGATGCAAATTATTATTTGGCGTTGTCCTATTTAAAACAAGGTAATTTTAAATCTGCAAAAAAACACCTTGCATCAACAAGAAAACCTTTGGGGAAAGAATTACTTACCAAATTAGAAAACTAATTTTGCATATTTAAACCTCACGAACTTTGAATCATAGAACGTGTAGTTTGACACGGAAACAATAGCATCCTTTTTTAAATGATACCATGGTGATATTTGAGTTTCTTCTAAATTCTTAACCAAATGCACACTTTGTGCAGGTGTATTACCTTGAAAAAGCAAATAAATCCTATCGCCTCGTTTCTATTCCTATCCCATAAGTATTCACTTCTAATTCTAATTAAAGCGTCGGCACATTGGGGTAATCCATTTTTAGGTACTGGAATGTCTAAAACACCAATATGCCATTGTTGCCATAGATATTCTGTATTATCATAGTTAATAATTTTAGCCCCAAAAGGTTTGAGCCTATAATTTCTAAAATACTCTTGACAAGAACCTTTTGGATATGCTACACGTTTATAACCATTTGGTAAATTAACTCTGGACTGTATTCTAAGACCTTCCTTATTTAAAAGTCTTTGATGTTTTAAGACAGGCTCCAAGACATTAATATTACGTTTTGAAGCCTTAAACTGTAGCGCAATAAAAACTGCAAAAACAAACAATGAAAGTAAAAAAAGTATTTTTCGCATATAGAAAAAACGAAAACAGTAAGTCTTTACTTATTTACAACAAAAATTATGTACATTTAAAAGATATCTGAGACATTGTAATATTGGTGTTTTTTCAGATAATTAACGCACCTAACCTATTTCTATCTGGTTTACTTACTATTGAAACTATTCATGATTAAATTCTTTAGAAACATCCGTAAAAATCTTTTGACATCAGGCAATACTCCTAAATACATCAAGTACGCCATCGGAGAAATTGTTTTGGTTGTAATTGGCATTTTAATCGCATTACAAGTCAACAATTGGAATGAAGATCGAATTGAAAATAGGCGTTTAAGCAATTATGCCAGATCACTCATTCAAGACTTAAAAAATGACATCGAAATGTTGAAGGTAAGCTTATTTCAGGCTAAAAAAGGTTTTTACAGAATTGAAAACCTTAGAAATTATATGTTAAGCACTCCTAGCGATAGCCTTTCAAATACTGATTTATTTGTTTACACCTATGATATAATGTATCGCCCATATAAGTGGAATAGATCTACATTTGAAGAGCTAAAAAGTTCGGGGAGTATACGTTATATTAGAAATGACAGCTTAGAAAAACGATTGGTCGCATACGAATCGTTTTCTTACCACTTAGATGAAGATTTTAAATTCGACTCATCAAATTACGAAAAAGCCAATGCGAGTATTGCATCCATTATAAACCTTAATTCACCCTATTTTTCAGAGATGTTAGTTCTCGAAAATAAAAATTTCAATGATCCAAATTTAAATTTATTTGAAACTCAAGAATATATAAATTCAAAGGCTAAGGAATTAAAACTAATAAGCTCTGATGAAGAACTCTTAAATATATTAACAAATAAATTTATTTTAATTCAAAACCAATATCGTATTCGAGCATTTCATGAAATGCCAGAAATTCTCAATGATGCAGAAAACTTAATAAGACTACTAAAAACTGAATATAATCTTTAAAGCTAATTTTATTTGCAAACAGATTTATACAAGTAAATAACTATTTTCAATAACTGCTAGTATGATTAAATTCTTTAGAAAAATTAGAAAAAAACTTTTGGCAGAAGGTAATGTTGGTAAATACCTAAAATATGCTGTTGGTGAAATTGTTTTAGTAGTGATTGGAATATTAATAGCGCTTCAAATTAATAATTGGAATGAAAACAGAAAAACAAAAAACATTGAACATATCTATTTAGAAAATATTAAAGCGGATTTAAAATTAAACCTGACATCGCTCAAAATCTTTATTGCAGATAGAGAAAAATCTATTAAATCCAGCGATAGCATTTTAGAGTTTTTTAATAAAACTAAAGTATTTGATGTAGTTGCGTTTAATAGACAAGGTTTGAATGTAATGATCTGGTATCCGTTTGAGCAACATAACAATACCTATCAAGAATTATTAAATTCAGGGAACCTATCCATTATTTCAAATAAAGCTATTAAAGATAGTATACAGAACATGCAGGCAAGCTTTAAAAAGATTGCCTTTATAGAAAATGAAATGCAACAAGATTTTGAAAGCTACCTATACGACCCCTTCTTTACCACAATAGATCTAGAAACATCATTAAAAGGCTTAGAAAATGAAAAAATTAAACTAGATTCCATTCAGGCAAATTTACTATTGAATAATATGGTATATAAAAATGGTTTTATTCTTTCCGCATTTAATAGTGAGTCATTAATAACCGAATATTCAAAAATTCTGAAAACTACCAACCAGCTTATCCTTTTAATTAATTCAGAATTGAATCAATAATTAGATAATTTAGAATTATCTGTAAAGACTTTTGGCTGAGGACAATTCTAACAAATACTTAGAATATGCCATTAGACAAATTATCTAATACTTTTGTATCTTTAGATTAAAATGCAATTATGAAAATTACCCCTCGTATGGAATCGGCCATAAAAAAGCTTTATATCGCATTTCATAAAAACACGTTGAACCCCGAGTATTGTCTGCAATGTGCTGTTGGGAATATTTTGGATAACACCGATAGTTGGCGCCATCTGTCCGACTATCATGGCGCTTTAGAATTAAACTATGTTGGCAAAGTGCACCAAACTTTTGGACGAAAATTTAGTGGCTACTCGCCTTTAGAATTGCTACAAATTGAAGCTACGTTTTTAAAGGCTTGTGGCTTTCAACTACCTTTACATCATAAGAATGATAAGCCTAAAAACCCAACTGATAAAGATATTCTGTTTAATGGCTTATGTGAAGTGGTTAGGTTTTTATGTGAATTAGACAATGTAAAAAACGTAATGGATTATACGAAGCTATTTGAGGTTAAAAACAATAAACCCAAATATCAACTTATGCAAGTTTAAATGACTTCTAGATATAAAAAAACCAACTCAATTAGAGTTGGTTTTTATTTATTTATACTTGAAGATTACCCTCCAAAGTCATCAAATCTAATATGTTCATCAGGGATACCAAAATCCTCTCCCATTTTTTGAACAGCCTTGTTCATTAACGGTGGGCCACAGAAATACAATTCTATATCTTCTGGAGACTCATGTTTGCTTAAATAATTATCTATAACACAATTATGAATAAATCCAACAAAACCATCTCCCGGAGCATCTATATCTTCTTTTACTTTCCAATTATCTTCCTCTAATGGCTCAGAAAGTGCCATGTAGAATTTAAAGTTAGGGAAGTCCTTCTCTAAAGATTTAAAATGGTCTATATAAAACAATTCTCGCTTAGAGCGTCCACCGTACCAATAGGTTACTTTTCTTCCTGTTTTAACAGTTTTGAAAAGATGATACAAGTGCGAACGCATTGGTGCCATACCTGCACCACCTCCAACATAAAGCATTTCACTATCGGACTCATTGATAAAGAATTCTCCGTAAGGTCCAGAAATAGTTACTTTATCTCCTGGTTTTTGAGCGAAAATATAAGACGATGCCACGCCTGGATTAACATCCATCCATCCGTTTTTATTTCGATCCCATGGCGGCGTTGCAATACGAACGTTCAGCATAATTTCACGCCCCTCAGCTGGGTAAGAAGCCATAGAGTAAGCGCGTTCTACTGTTTCATTGTTTTTCATTACTAAAGGCCAAAGACCAAACTTATCCCACTCTGCTTGAAACTTATCCGGTGTTTCATGTTCTTCAGGGTGTGCCGTAATATCAATATCAGAATACTTAATTTCACATGGTGGAATTTCAATTTGTATATAGCCTCCGGCTTTATATCCCATATCTTCAGGAATTTCAACTACAAACTCCTTGATAAATGATGCTACATTATAATTACGAACAACAGTGGCTTCCCATTTCTTAATACCAAATACCTCTTCAGGAATAGTAATGTTCATGTCTTGCTTCACTTTAACCTGACATGCTAAACGAGCTCCTTCTTGCAATTCCTTTCTTGAAAAATGAGGTGTCTCTGTGGGCAATGCTTCTCCTCCACCCTCTAGCACGTGGCACTCACATTGGATACAAGTTCCACCACCGCCACAAGCCGATGGTAAGAAAATTTTATTTCCCCCAAGAGTAGATAATAGTGTACCGCCTGAGGCTACTTCTATTTCTTTTTCACCGTTTATCGTGATCTTTACCGGACCTGATGGTGACAACTTTTGCTTTACAAATAACAGTAATGCAACCAATAGCAAGGTAATAACTAAAAAAGCCGTTACCGTTGCTAAAACCGTTCCTAATGTTCCTGCTGCTAATATCATATTACTCATTTATTGTGATGTTGTTAGCTACTACTTTATCCTTTTCAGAATCTTCAACAGACTCTTGTACTTTTGCTGTCTTTTCTTCCTTTGCGGCTTCTTCATCTCCACCTGTTAACATACCTCCAAAACTCATAAAACCAATGGCCATTAATCCCGTGATAATAAACGTAATCCCCAAACCTCTCAACGCAGGTGGCACGTTTGAATATCTGATTTTCTCACGAATGGCAGCAATTGCTAAAATGGCTAAAAACCAACCAATTCCTGACGCCACTCCGTAATTAAGGGCTAGACCTAGTGTTGCAATTTCACGCGATTGCATAAATAAAGACCCTCCTAAGATTGCACAGTTTACGGCTATCAATGGCAAAAATATCCCTAAAGAGTTGTATAAGGATGGCGAAAATTTCTCTACCACAATTTCTACGAGTTGCACCATGGTTGCGATAGTTGCAATAAACATGATAAACGAAAGAAAACTAAGGTCGTAGTCGGCATATTCTGCACCCAACCATGATAAAGCTCCTGGCTGTAGTAAATACTGGTCTAACAACCAGTTTAAAGGCACTGTAATTGCCAGTACAAATATAACGGCAGCTCCAAGACCTACAGCTGTACTTACTTTTTTAGATACTGCTAAATATGAACACATTCCTAAGAACGTGGCAAATACCATGTTATCTATAAATATCGATTTAAAAAATAATTCTACGTGTTCCATACCTTTTAATTATAAATTCTGAATTCAGAATTATGACTAATCTTCTATTAATGCTTTGTTTTTAGTGCGCTGCACCCAGATAATAATACCAACTACAATTAAAGCCATTGGAGACAAAAGCATAAAACCATTATTCTCATAACCAATTGCGTACAATCCAGTTTTTTCAATCGGGTCTCCTAGAACCTTAAATCCTAAAAGCGTTCCAGAACCCAAAAGTTCTCTAAAAAAGCCTACTATAATTAATATAGCACCATAACCAGCGGCATTACCTATACCATCTAAAAAAGAACGCCATGGCCCATTACCGAGTGCAAATGCTTCGAAGCGTCCCATAATGATACAGTTGGTAATAATAAGCCCGACGAATACAGAAAGTGTTTTACTTAATTCGTAAGCAAATGCTTTTAAAACTTGATCTACAATAATTACCAATGCCGCAACAACGACTAATTGCACAATAATTCTAATTTTAGATGGAATAATGTTTCTCATTAAAGAAATAACAACATTTCCTACCCCTAAAACAAACAATACTGAAATAGACATTACTATAGATGCCTTTAACTCTGCCGTAATGGCCAGAGCTGAACAGATACCTAAAACTTGTATGGTAATTGGGTTATTATCCGCTAAAGGATCTGTTATTAATTTTGTATCTTTTTTTGATAAAAGTCCCATATTAATTTGTTTTTTGAGATTTTAAACTATCGAAATAAGGTTTGTACAGCTTTAAATCGCTTTTAATCATGGCTGTTACGCCATCGCCTGTAATCGTTGCACCTGCGATAGCATCAACTTCGTTATCCATCTTATCTTCATTTTTAGGGTCTGCATTACCTTTCGCTACTGTAATACCCTTAAAAACTCCGTTTTCAGTTAGTAGATGTTCTCCATAAAAATCATCCATAAAATAACGCTGCTTAATATTGGCTCCTAATCCTGGGGTTTCTCCCTTATGATCAAAATATGCACCTTGAACTACCATATTCTCATCAATTGCTATGTAACCCCAAATAGCATCCCATAAACCTTTACCATATATAGGAGCTACATATACTTTTTTCCCTTCTTTATTATTACCTACGAATAGTGGCAGTAGTCTTGATTTTCCAGCCTTAGCGTTACTTTTTTGCTTTTTAATATCAATTAAATAAGGCTCTTTACCGTTATTAGCTTCCATATACTCTTGCCCAGTCATTTTACTAATAATCTCACCATCTTTTGACTCTAATACAAGTTGTTCAGATACGTTCTCTGTAAACAATTGCGGTGCCTCGGTAGTTGCTACAAAATTAGCACTACTTTCATCATTCTCATTAATACCCATAGCGTATAAGATATTTTGTTGTTTTTCAATACGCTCATTTTCTGATATCGTAGGTTTTAATGATGAGGCTGTAAATGCCAGTAATGATCCTACAACCACAACCATGGCTATAGCGAAAATTATAGTGTACGAATTCTTGTCTGTATCCATTGCCATAATTAAGCTGTTTTAACTTTTAAACGTTTCATTCGTTTCTTCACATTCCCTTGAACTACGTAATGATCTATAGTTGGTGCAAAAACATTCATTAGAAGAATGGCTAAAAATACACCTTCAGGATATGCAGGGTTGAATACACGAATCATAATAGAAATAAAACCTATTAAGAAACCGTAAATCCACTTACCTTTATTTGTTTGTGAGGCTGTTACAGGATCCGTTGCCATATAAACTGCGCCAAATAAAATACTACCAATAATTAAATGTTGCCAAAAAGGAACACTCATTAAACCATAGAATTTGCTCGACGCTCCAATCCATCCTGCATCCACAACACCATTAAAAATCAAGCCCATTACCAACGCACCAATAAGTGTAGAAATAATAATTCTCCAGCTTCCTACTTTAGTAAAGATTAAAAATAATGCTCCAATAATTATTAAAAACTTAGAGGTCTCTCCTACCGAACCCGGTATTATCCCCCAAAACATATCCCAATAATCATAAACTACCGAGTTATTTTGAGCATAAGACCCTAAAATTGTTTCTCCAGAAATGGCATCTAGATTAGCGCCGTCTGCAATCATTCTATCTCTTTCTACAGCACCGTGTACCCAAACTTTATCCCCAGACATCCATGTTGGATAAGCGAAGAATAAGAAAGCTCTAATAGTTAATGCTGGATTTAGAATGTTCATGCCGGTACCACCAAAAACTTCTTTACCTATAACTACACCAAATATTACAGCAACAGCTAACATCCATAATGGAATATCAACAGGAACGATAAGAGGCACTAACATACCCGTTACCAAGTAACCTTCCTCTACCTCATGCCCTTTGATAATTGCAAATACAAATTCTACGGCTAAACCAACGCCATAAGATACTACCACCAATGGCAATACTTGTGTTAAACCAATGATGAAATTATCCATAGTCCAAAACGAAGCTCCCAAAAATCCATTAGCAGATTCTATTTCGCCAAGTGCCAGGTAATGCTGGTATCCTGCGTTAAACATACCAAATATAAGACATGGCACTAAAGCCATAATAACTGTATTCATGGTACGCTTTAAATCATCCGCAGCCTTAATATGTGTACCACCATGAGTAGTCTCGTTTGGCAAATACAAGAACGTATGAAAAGCTGAAAAAGCAGGCAACCACTTTTTATCTTTATTCTTTTCTTTAAAATTGTGTAATTTTTCTTTTAAACCCATTATCCTATCTCTTTAAGCATTAAGTCTAAACCTTCTCTTATAATTTTTTGATGCGGTTGTTTAGAAACACATACAAATTCAGTTAACGCAAAATCTTCTGGTGCAACTTCGTACATCCCTAAAGCTTCCATTTCATCTAAATCTTGATACATACAAGCTTTCAAAATTTGCATTGGGTAAATATCTAAAGGAAAAACTTCCTCGTAGGTTCCGGTAGTTACAAAGGCACGATGCTCTCCGTTAGTATTGGTATTCAAATCATACTTCTTGTTTGGATTTAACCAAGAAAAAGTTAGAGCTCTTGATGTAGACACCTTATCAAACACAGGTTTATTCCATCCAAACAACTCATAATCATCACCTTCTGGAATAATGGTTATTACGTTGCTGTAGTAATCTAAATAACCATCTGGTTTAATCTCTTTGCCGCTTAAAACATTACCAGAAATAATTCTAGAATTAGCATCTTTCTCAACCCCTTTGTCATAAATCATTGTAGCAACTTCACTACCTAGTTTAGTAACAAAATAACGTGGTGCTTTTACTTCAGAACCTGCCAAAGCCACAACGCGTTCGGCATTAAACTTACCAGTTAAGAGTAATTCACCAATAATTACTAAATCTTGTGCATTAACAGTCCAAACGGTTTCACCCTTATTTACAGGATCTACTTTATTGATTAACGTTCCAACATTTCCAGATGGATGCGGACCAGATACTTTGTGTAAGGTAACTCCAGATAAACCAGCTAATGGCGAATTAGAATTTTTACCAACAGACACGTGAACTTGTCCTTCAGTTAATTTCCCAAGAGCAGAAACCGCAGCTTGCAACTCCGCTTCTTTTCCTTGTAACGTAAAATCTAAATCGGCTGCCAATGGTGCACTTGCATAGCCAGAGATAAAAATCGCTTTTGGCGCCTTATCAGGATTTGCAATAACATCGTATGGTCTTTGCTTTATAAATGGCCATAAACCTCCTGCTAAAAAATGGGCCTTTACTGCTTCTGGTGTAGCGGCACCTAAATCAAACTTACCGTGCTCTAGATAGGTTTGTGTTTTATCAGCTTGGATTTTTATTTCTAAAATTTTACGTTTAGCACCACGAGCAATCTCAATAACTTCACCCGAAACAGGAGAAACAAATTTGATATTCTCGTTTGATTTGTCGTAAAACACAGGTTCTCCTGCCTTTACTTTCGTGCCAACTTTAGAAATTAATTTTGGAATTACGCCATGGAAGTCTTCTGGTCTTAAAACATAAAAGTTACTCAAAACCGCCGTCTCAGTGGTTTTTTCAGCTTCTCCTTTAAGTTTTATATCTAGACCTTTCTTAATGCGAATGTCGTTTGACATATTTTCTTTGTTGAAATTAGTTGTCTAAAAAAAATCGGTGCAAAAATACGAACTAAAAAATAGTTACCACAAAAATTTAATAGAAATTTACAAGTATTAAATTATATGAAGTCTTAGGCATCAATTTTGATTATATTTACAAAAATGAATTGAATGCATTGTAAATTTTCTTTACTCTTTGGGGTATTTTTTTTCTCTTTATCCCTTCAGTCACAGGTAGAAGAAGTAAATCCGCCAGATTATATCAAATCTATTACCTTCAAAAGCACCAGTAGCGATTTAGGAGAATTACCAATTATAAAACTAGGCGAAACCTTTTATTTAGAGTTTGATGCTCTGGTTTCAAACGAACCCGATTTTTATTATAAAATCAAACATTACAACTACGATTGGACAGAATCTGTTTTGGTGCGCACCGAATTCTTGCTTGGTGTAGATAATTTTAGAATTCAAGATTATCGTAATTCATTCAACACCTTTCAATTGTATTCGCATTACAGGTTAAGCATTCCAAATGCGCAAACACGTGCTTTAACTGTTTCGGGCAATTACCTTATATCAGTATTTGATAGAGATGATGAATTGGTGTTTTCAAGAAAATTAATGGTGTATGAAGATATTGTTACTCCAGGCATTAGCATAAAACGCTCTAGAGACGTACAAACAATTGATTATATGCAAACTGTAGATATTGAAATTTCTACCAATGCACAGATTAACAATCCGCTTCAAACAATAAAAACATTAATCATTCAAAATAGAAACTTAAACACAGCTATTTCTGATATAAAACCACAATATACTATCGGCAATAAATTAATTTATCGCTATGTAAATGAAACCGCTTTTCCTGGTGGTAACGAGTATTTATTTTTTGAAACTAAGGATGTAAGAGCCGCTTCAATGGGCGTGCAATACATTAAGCTAGAGGATATTTATCACAGCTACTTGTTTACCAATAGATCTAGGGCGGAGTTACCATATACCTATAATCCTGATATTAACGGGCAGTTTAAAATAACAGCCATAGACCGTGAAGATGTCTCGGTTGAGGCCGATTATGTTGAAGTACATTTTTCCTTAAACTATCCAGAACTACTAAATGGCGAAACCATTTATGTGTATGGCAATTACAACAACTATGCATTAGACGATTATAACAGAATGGATTATTACCCAGAAGGCAGAATTTATAAAACCCATTTTAAACTCAAACAAGGGTTTTACAATTACAAATATGTAGTCGTAAATGCAGATGGCACTTTAGATGAAGGACGCATAAGCGGGAACTTCTGGCAAACCGAAAACAACTATAAAGTATTAGTATATTATCGCGATTTAGGGGCGAGATACGATAAAATCATTGGGTTTAACGAAGTTTCATCGATAAATATCACCAATTAGTCTGTATTTAACGGTTTTTTAAAGGTTCAAAATTTAAAAATACCTATTTTAGCGCCACAAAAGTGTTGTATATCAATCCTTAACATGGTTCAACAGGTAACAAAAGGCATAAAAATTTCGGTCGAAACTACTTTCGAGGGCACATTTTATAAAAATTATAAAATCCAGTACGCCTTTGGTTATACCATTACCATAGAAAATCAAAGTAAAGACTCTGTACAGCTCTACGCACGCCATTGGGAAATTCTAGACGCTTTAAATAACCTAGAGACCGTAACAGGTGAAGGCGTTGTTGGTAAAAAACCAGTTTTAAAACCTGGGGAATCGCATACCTACACTTCAGGATGCTTACTCACCTCACCTTTTGGTGCGATGCAAGGGCATTACAATATGGTAAATTTCACCACCACCAAAAAATTTCAAGTCGCTATTCCAACCTTTAAGTTGAGTGCGCCTTTCGCTATTAATTAGGGCGTTACCACAACACTTCGACAAGCTCAGTGCAAGTGGTCGGGCTTTCACTACTCGCTCTCTTCGAGGAGCTCAAACATGCCGTTCAATCCCTAACGCAGAAGAAACCTTAGAAAATTAATGAATAAACTATCATTGTAAGGAAGGCATAAAAACAATTAACTAACCCTCTCAAACCTAAAAACCCTGCGCTCCTGCCTCACATGAAAAAATTTGCAATTGGAGTAATGCACAAATTCAAAAGACAAATCATAGTTAAAGGAGGTATCCTCTACCTTAAAAAGGGCATCACAATCTACATTGCCATACGGGGAAATGCGTCTAAACCTATAAATCTCAATACTTCCATTTTTATGTAGTTCAAACCAAGCGCCTGCTGCAATACCCGATAACCATTGGGCATGCTCTACAATAGTAGCGTTAGGTTTTGGCTCTAAAGTTCCTTTAAAATTTACCTCATGCCCATTTAACTTATCTAAAAAGTAACGTACATTTTCACTTTTTTGAGAACCTTTAAATTCTGAAGTTTGCCCCGTTTCAGAGACTTCATATACATAATTTTCAGTATCAGCAAGTAACACATTGCCAACAGTACTTGGTGTAAACCATTTAGATTGTATCAGGTCCTTCCTAATTTTCGCATCAGTAACAGAAGCAATCAAACTATCGGTTACAAAACGCGCACAGTTGCAAGCATCCTTAATAAACGCCGCATAGCGAATAAAATGCCTGTTTTGCATTTCGGTGATATGAGTTCGTGCTTTTTTATAATCTACAGCGCTACAAACCGAAGCTACCAATTTTCCTTCACCATGGGTTAGTTTGGGGTTTGTGCCTAAAAACTCTAAAATTTCATCAAGATTGGTAATAGTTTTATTTTCAATTTTGGCTACTAACGGAAAATCTAACTCATTATCCGTGTCTTTTCCTCGAACCCTTCCATTTGGTTCTGGCGTAATATAGCGCCCAAAATCGTGGTACTCCAAAATTCCTGTGGATTTATCTATCAACACCAACGCCGCATGACCCGCTCGTAAATAGTTTTTCTTACCAACACCCAAATACCTTAAAAAAGGCGAATACCATTCATCGGCAACCATAACAATGGTTTCAGGATATGCCATGGTTAAAATAATACCTGTGTTAGCCATTAACGGGTTGTGGAATTTTGAAGATTTTAGATGTTTGACGGTTGCTTAAAAGACTTTCATAGTGCATCTCTGTAACCTCAGTTTTTTTGTGAATTTGAGTAATGCTTGTGGTTTTCACAAAGCCTCTATCCATTATTGCGCCATAATTTACATTGCCTGCTCCTGCTGTTTTATGAAATGTCATCAATGATTCTCTATCGAGCTGGTGTTCAGATTTAAAATCTTCAAACCATTGTTTACGTTTAATTCTCATCGCTGAATCGTACAATGTTGAAGAAGACCAAATTCTTGGTTCTAAAGGCAATTCTGTAAAGTGCTTTCGATTACCGTCCCAAACCAATTCAAAAAATTGCAACGTAGTACTCCAATCTGCAATCACCATAGTAAACGGTTCAATGGCGTCAAAATTATAAGACTCAATGGTTTCAACAATGGCATCAGCAACCATAAAATGTTTTGCCACTACACCTCTACTTAATCGATATGATGATTTACGCTCATGAATTTCAAATCCACCATTCAAAACGCAAATCACTCGTTTTTTTTCACTTATTCCAATCCAAGTGCCACCAGACAATTTATCCTCTGGAAACAAAACTTGCGTATTGTTAATATTATAAAACTCAGGAGCTGCAGAGGCTCTGTTCGGTGCTTCGTCTCTATTCGAAGTTAAAACAAAACAGGTTTCATTAATTGGTGCTATGGTTACTGTACACATATGTATAATGTCCAAAAAGAATTGGCAACTTACAAAAAATAAAGAAATCTTACTCCTTTTTTGACTAATTCTCACCACGTTTTTAAATGAGGTTTCCAATAGAAATACTATTTAAATCCGTAAATTTGCTATTCAATTTTTTGATCATTCAATAAAAATATAAAAAATGGGAAAAGGCTTTTTTAATGTACCGATTGCAGTTAATGAACCTGTAAAATCTTATGCCCCTGGAACACCAGAACGCACTGCTGTTTTAGAGATGTACAAAACTATGTTCAATAGCAAAATAGACGTGCCGTTATACATTAATGGAAAAAATGTTAGCACTGGAAATACCAGAACAATGTCGCCTCCTCATGATCATCAACACGTTGTTGGAACCTATCATTTGGCAGAACAAAAACATATTGACGAGGCTATCGCTACGGCTTTAGAAGCGAGAAAAACATGGAGTAAAATGCCATGGGAACAACGTGCAGGTATCTTTTTAAAAGCCGCAGAATTGGTTGCAGGGCCTTACCGTGCAAAAATTAATGCTGCAACAATGATTGCGCAGTCCAAAAACATACACCAAGCTGAAATTGATGCAGCGTGTGAGCTTGTAGATTTCTTACGTTTTAATGTACAGTTTATGACGGACATATACATGGAACAACCCGAAAGCACCAGTGATGCTTGGAACCGTATAGAATATCGACCACTCGAAGGATTTACTTATGCCGTTACACCTTTTAACTTTACAGCCATTGCTGGAAATCTGCCTGCTTGTATGGCGCTTATGGGCAATGTTGTAGTTTGGAAACCTAGTGACAGTCAAGTATATTCAGCAAAAGTGATCATGGATGTCTTTGAAGAAGCCGGTGTGCCTCCAGGAGTAATCAATGTGGTTTTTGGCGATCCTGTTATGATTACAAATACCGTTTTGGCTAGTCCCGATTTTTCAGGATTACACTTTACAGGATCAACGCATGTATTTAAAGAACTTTGGAAACAAATAGGAAATAACATCCATAACTATAAGACTTACCCAAGAATTGTTGGAGAAACTGGTGGTAAAGATTTTATTGTTGCACATAAATCTGCCAACCCAAAACAAGTAGCTACGGCGATTACACGTGGTGCTTTCGAATTCCAGGGCCAAAAATGTAGTGCGGCATCTCGCGCTTATATTCCAAAAAGTATTTGGAACGAGGTTAAAAATTTCATTATTGAAGATGTTAAGTCTTTTAAAATGGGCTCTCCTGAAGATATGGGCAATTTTATTACGGCGGTAATTCACGAAGGGTCTTTTGATAAACTAGCGAAATATATAGACCAAGCCAAAACCGATGCTGATGTTGATATACTTGTAGGCGGTGGTTATGATAAAAGCAAAGGTTATTTTATTGAGCCAACAGTTTTAGTAACTTCAAATCCTAAATACACAACGATGTGTACTGAACTTTTTGGTCCGGTAATCACTATTTATGTATATAAAGATAACGCTTACAGCGAAACCTTAAAGCTAGTTGACGGCACAAGTGAATATGCTCTAACTGGTGCAATTCTAGCAAAAGATAGATATGCCATTACTGAGGCAACAGAGGCATTACAAAATAGTGCAGGTAACTTCTACATCAACGATAAACCAACTGGTGCCGTAGTAGGGCAACAACCTTTTGGAGGTGCCAGAGCATCAGGAACAAACGATAAAGCTGGTAGCGCTCAAAACTTATTGCGTTGGATATCACCTAGAATGATAAAAGAAACATTTGTTACTCCAACGGATTATAGATATCCGTTTTTAGGAGAATAGGTATTGCTGCGAGAGCAAATTAAAATTTATGAAAGAGACAGCCTGTGCACGCTGTCTCTTTTTTTAATTTCTTTATCTATTCAATGCTTATTTGCTACGAAACCACCACCAATTCATGTCTCTGGTTAATTGAAAACCTAAGCTTTCATATAAACCAATAGCCGGATTACCTTTGGTGGTATGCAAAATAGGATGTTTACCAGTTTTTAAAATTTCCTGTACTGTATGCGTAATGAGCTGTTTTGCAAAACCTTGCCTAGTAAAATCTGGGTGTGTTACCACGCCACTTACTTCTATAAAATCATTAGTTTGCATACGTTGCCCTGATATTGCTATAAGTTTTCCATGTTTAAAAATACCAAAGTAATCGCCCATATCAAACGTGCGTTTTTTGTAATACCCTGGCATTACCAACCATATTAAATCGTAAATTTCTTGAATATATGTTTCGGTAAGTGGCACTATGGTTTCAGAAATTTCAACTGTGGCTAAGTCGTTTAAAACCATTTGGCAACCTTCAATTTTTTGGTTTAAAACCACATGATGTTCATCAAAATCTGGTGTATCATTTTCTGAAACTAGAAAAAAGCTATCTGTTAATTTTGAATAGGCTGTTAAGGCCTTTTTGGTTTTTGAAGCATTAGGAAAAGCTCCAAATGGGCAAATGTTTGGATTGTAAAATTTAACCTCATCGTATGCTACAACATACTTTTGATGGGTTTCCTTCAGGGCATACCACACTGGATTTTGTAATGTTTGCTGAAAATGATTCATTCAAAAAAATTGATGTATCAAATGTAAATTGAAATATTGAAATTTTCATAAAATATAAAGTTGGTTTGATATAAACCACTTGACTTTGTAAAAATTTTCGCCTACCTTCGTTTAACGGCGGATATAAGCCCCTCGTGCTGAGCTTGTCGAAGTATTAGAGAACGGCGCATATCCGTCACCCCATTAGGCAATATTAGGACTAAATCGAACATTTAACGAATGGCTAAATCAGATGATAAAATAATAGGATTATTAGTTTTAATAGCTATTCCGATTTATATTCTTTACAAGATATTTGAATTTATTGCTGAAATATTTATTAGCATTTACAATTCAATTGTTGAAAATAAGGAAATTGTAATAGGGATTGTTTTTTTTGGTTTAGCAATTTACATTGGGTTACGTATATATCCACTTTTATATTTTAAAAGCAAGAAATTTAAATCATTGAAAGAAAGTATTAGCAATCATATTCAAAATTGCAATGATTTAAATAATTATATTGAAGAATTAAAAAATTCTTATTTCAATCTCCAATATTATGATTATGGAGAAGCTAGTTTAACGGATAATAGCCTTTATAACTACAGTCGGAGTGAATGGAAAGAGTTTAAAAATGAGAATAATGTTTATAATTGTTCAGCCACGGTGTGTAAAAATGCAAGTAATCAGCCGATAAAATATTTATGTAAGTATTTTGACATTAAAAAGGATCAAAAATCTTTAGAAAGATTTGAGAAAGTTCTAAATGATTTTCTATCTGTTGATGATGGATTGGTTTTATTATACAATGAAAAATTAGAAATTTTAAGTAATATTTCAAGTTCTGTACCTCTTTTTATTAAAAAATTTCATAACGAAAGACTTTCAACTGAACTTGGGTTTGAATCGATTGATTTAAGTGATTCATATATTCCTGTATTTACATTTCAATATATATCTGCTGGAGGCTATAGTTCGACTTCTTGCGATATTGAATTAAACATAGAAAATCTTAATAAATTGGTTCAATATCTAAACGATGAGATTAAGTGGAGAAAAAGTATAGCAGGTCAAAGGGCTTTAATGACGCCTAATTTAAGAGATTTAATAAAGGAAAGAGATGATTATAAATGTTGCAATTGTGGAAATGGAACTGAAAACGAGCCAAATCTTTTATTGGAAATTGACCATATTATTCCTGTAAGTAAGGGCGGGAAAACGACAGTTGAAAACTTACAAACTCTTTGTTGGAAATGTAATAGATCTAAAGGAGCTAAAGTTGATGAATATGCTGAATTGATACAATAACATTGCCTAACAACATATATAGCTCATAGCTAATGAGTTGCTTAATCGAAGTTAAGGTATATTTTGAAAGTCGCCAAATTTTTAAATTTGACAATTTCCATTAAAAAAGTTCAATAGTAAAATTTAAAAATCTGGCTTGTGCTTAACCGAAAAATAATCGCTAATTTTCACGCTACGAGCCATATACAAGACCGTTAAACGAACCTCCCCCCAAAAAACACTCCTAAAACGATTTAAGCACTTGCCATAACCATCAAACCTGGCGTTAAATGTTGAGGCATTTGTTGAAGCTCCCAGATGCAAAAGACAGTCCTTCTACTATGCTCGGGATAAACTCTAGCCGAAATATTTATATTCAAGAATTCATAAATATGAAATAAGAATTAATGAGTAAAACCTGACCCAACCTTTGGAGGGTAATGTCCAAATTATTTTTATGTTAACAGGCTAACTTCTTGTTTAAAATTTCATTAGTTTTATGTTTTAAATCTTAGTGGAATAGTTTTTGATACTTTAAAACCATTAAAAACAATACCTATTAAGAATTGACGTTTAAAAAAAATATGAAAAAGATATTACTCGTTTTTTTATTTGTACCGCTACTAAGTATGGGGCAAGCAACAAAATTTGTGAGGCAAGCCTTAAAGCTAAACGATCCTGAAGCACAAATAGAAATGCTAAATCAAGCCTTAGATATTGACAGCAAACATCTTGATGCGCTATTTTACAGAGGTATTGCCAAATATAATTTAGCAGATTATGAAGGCGCCATTTTAGATTTTACCAAGATAATTTTTTACGAACCTGATGCAGATAGCTATTATAACAGGGGCAATTGTAAATTTAATCTAGAAGATTATGAAGGCGCACTTTTTGACTATGAAAAGGCCGTTGAGCTAGACCCCGATTTAATAGGAGCCTATTTTAATTTAGGCAATGCTAAGTTTGCGCAAGAGGATTACAGTGGTGCTGTGGAAGCCTTTACCAAGGTAATTCGTTTTTTTCCCAATGACTATAAATCCTACAGCCAACGTGCTTTGGCTTATATGGAATTGAATAAGTACCGATTGGCTTTTGATGATTTTGGTGCTTGTATTCTAATAAGACCCGATAGTGAATCTTATTACAATCGTGGATATGCTTTGCTAGAAATAAATTATTACAAAGAAGCTAAAGACGACTTTTTAAAGGCAATAGAAAGAAACCCCGATAACACACCTGCTTATTTTTATTTAGGAGTGAGTCAATTTTTATTAAGTGATTTCCTGTCGGCTATAAAAAGTCTATCTTTCGCTACTAACAAAGATCAAATGGATTATGATGCTTATTTTGGATTAGCCATGGCATATTATTACTTAAATGATTTTGATAAGGCTAAAGAAAAATTTGAACGTGCTAAAAAAATCCTAGATCCCTCTTCGAATAATGATGACATCTCAACCTTTGAAGACACGTATTGGGAAGTAAATGAAAAGCCATTATTTACAGAAATGAACCAGAGGCTAAGTAAACTCTAATTTTTTCTCTCTAATTTAACAGTAAACATACTTCAAGATTGCAAAAGTTCTCTTAAAAATAAGCATAAAAATAATGTGTTTTGTATCTTTATAACACACACCTGATTCTTATTCAGGTGTTTAAACATAATTTGTAATTTTTTGATGTTATTTTTGCTATGAATAAGTCTTATTTTACACGTTTATTATTTGGGTGCATCCTTGGTTGTACCATGCTAACATTTGGGCAATCAAAGAAATTAGTAAGACACGGAAAAAAACTTACTGATCCCCAAAAACAAATTGAACTTTTTACTGAAGCCATTCAATTAGATAAAAATAATCTTGATGCTTACTTTCATCGTGGTATTGCCAGAGCAAACAAAGAAGATCATTGGGGAGCCATGTTAGACTTTACAACTGTAATTTTTAGTAAACCTGATGCAGACTCTTTTTTTAACCGTGGCAATTCTAAGTTTGCAATTGAAGATTTTAAAGGCGCTCGAAATGATTACGGTATGGCTATTAAACTCGACCGTAATTTTTTTCAGGCCTATTATAATTTAGGAATCACACAACTGCACTTGGGGGAGTATAAAGGAGCCTTAAATTCATTTAACTTTTTAATGCGCAATTATCCTAACGATCCTGAAATCATCATACAAATGGCAGAAACATTAATGGGACTAAAGCACTATGGACTTGCATTACTGTTTTTTAATAAAAGTATTAACCTGGATAAGAATACCAATACCTATTACAATAGAGGAATGGCTTATCTAGACATGAAACAATATAAAAAGGCCATGGCCGATTTTAATATGGCTATACGCTTGGATAATAAAAATGATGCTGCACATTTTTACCTTGGTATTGCGCAACTATTTACTAGAAACTATACCACCGCCGCCGAACGCTTTAAAGAAACACTTTCTTACAACTCTTTAGACCATGAAGCCTTGGTTGGTTTAGCTATAGCCTATTATCACACCAACGAATATGATAAGGCGCGGGTATGCTTTAAAAAAGCCAAAAACATATTAATATCCTACGCACCGGATTATGACTTTAATGACATCTCTCTTTTTGATAGTACCACTTGGAACCTGAATGAAGGGTTTATCTTTGGGGCTTATTTTGACAAACTAAACACCTTATAAATAGAAAATAGGAAGCTATTTAGTGAACTTCTGTGGCAGGTGCACTAATTTTTTTGTTTCAAAAAAAGCTTCCGTATAAAAATCGCTTAAATTATAAATTGTAGTAGTTGTATAATTTTTTAGCTCCTCACTCAAATCGCCTCCTTTTAAGTATAAAATACCATTTTTTAGGTCGTTATTTTGTTTTTTGGCTATTTTGCCTTTCGTCCAATGCACAAAGGTTGGCATTACAGCAACGGCGCGACTTATAATAAAATCGTAGGTTTCATTAATTTCCTCTACTCGTTTATGCGTGGTTCTCACGTTAGTTAATCCTAAGCCTTCGGTTACTTCATTAACTACTTTTAGTTTTTTTGCTATACTATCTACAAGGTGAAAATTGCAATTTGGGAACATAATTGCTAATGGAATTCCAGGAAACCCACCACCAGTGCCCACATCCATAATTTGAGTATCATCCTTAAAGGAAATAATTTTGGCTATAGCTAGCGAGTGCAACACATGTCTTAAATATAATTCATCAATATCCTTACGAGACACTACATTTATCTTTAAATTCCAATCTTGATATAAGCGCTCTAACAACTGAAATCTAGATATTTGTTCCTCTGAAAGATTAGGAAAGTATTTAAGAATTAACTCCATGTATGTTAAATTTTAAACAAAAATAGAGGTTTCACATATATTTTTTTACATTAAAACGTTCTTTGTTGAATTGATTAATACATATCTTTGCAATGTATATGTTTATATTAAATTTTATACAAATTGATTAAACTAAATTTATTATGAGTAAGCAAGCACTTTCATTTTCAAGAAAAGATCCTGCAAAATTCTTTAAGACCCTAAATAAACGTGTAAACGACTACTTTAAAGAGAATAATGTAAAACGCACCGGCAACTGGAAATTATATATAAAAGCCATTGTGATGTTTTCATTATTAATTGTACCTGTGGTTTTAATTCTAACTATAGACGACCTACCTGGTTGGGCACAAATACTAGGCATGGTAATAGTTGGTGTTGGTATGGCTGGTGTTGGTATGAATGTAATGCACGACGCTAACCATGGTTCTTTTTCCAGTAAAAAATGGGTAAACAAATTAATGGGAAGCAGTATTTATATTTTAGCTGGTAATGATTATAATTGGAAGGTTCAGCATAATGTGCTGCATCACACCTATACAAATATTCAGGGACACGACGAGGATATCGATGCCGGTAGAATTATTAGATTCTCAAAACATGCAAAATGGTACAGTTTCCATAGATATCAAAGATATTATGCATTTTTCCTTTATGGCTTTTTAACCGCTAATTGGGCAATTACTACCGATTTTATTCAAACCTATAGATATCTAAAACGAAAATTAGCATATGGTAAAATGCCTAATCCGGCAACACAATGGACCAAACTTATAATTGGTAAAATAGTATATTATTCCATTTGGGTGGTATTACCCTTAGCGCTTGGTTTTAAGTGGTGGGAAGTACTTATAGGTTTTCTTGTAATGCATTATACTGCTGGTATTATTTTAAGTGTGATTTTTCAATTGGCACATGTAATGCCAAATACTGAAATGCCTATGCCTGATGAACAAGGCAACATGAAAAACACTTGGGCTATTCATCAATTATTTACAACGTCAAATTTTTCTCCTAAAAGCTGGTTTGTAGAGTTTTATACTGGTGGTTTAAACAGGCAAGTAGAGCACCATTTATTTGCACATATTAGCCATATTCACTACAGTAAATTAGCAAAAATAGTTAGAGAAACTGCGCAAGAATTCAGCTTACCATATAATGAATATAACACGTTTTGGGAAGCAGTTGCAGAACACTACAATCAATTAAAAGCGCTAGGACAAAAACCTAGTTTAGCGTAACCCTATTTATTGACCAAAAACAAACCGAATCCAAAATGCAAGTATTATCAGACAGGATTTTAAACATGTCCACTTCTGCCACATTAGCTATGGCAGCCAAAGCAAGAGAACTTAGAGGCGAAGGAAAAGACATTATAGGCCTAAGCCTAGGAGAACCAGATTTTAAGGTACCCGATTTTATTAGAGAAGCTGCTATTCAAGCTATTAATGATGGCTATAATTCTTATACGCCTGTAGATGGTTATGGGGAATTGAAAGAAGCCGTAATTAAAAAGTTTAAGCGCGATAATAACCTAACTTATACACCAGCACAAATCGTAGTATCCACTGGTGCAAAACAATGTTTGGCAAATGTTGCAGGTGTGATGTTGAATGCTGGCGACGAGGTTATTTTACCATGTCCGTACTGGGTAAGTTATGCCGATATTGTAAAATTAAATGAAGGTGTTCCTGTTGAAGTAAAAACTTCAATTGATACTGATTTTAAAATGACTGCTGAACAGCTAGAAGCTGCTATTACACCAAAAACCAAAATGATGTGGTTTAGCTCACCTTGCAACCCTAGTGGTTCGGTATACAGCAAGGAAGAATTACAGTCGCTAGTTGATGTTTTGGCAAAACACCCTAACATTTACGTAGTTTCTGATGAGATTTACGAACATATCAACTACGGAAAAGCGTACACGAGTATCGCAGAGTTTGATGAAATGTACGATAGAACTATTACCGTGAATGGTGTTTCAAAAGCTTTTGCAATGACAGGATGGCGTATTGGGTTTATTGGCGCTCCTGAAAAAATTGCTAGGGCATGCAATAAATTACAAGGACAAACAACAAGTGGTGCTAATTGTATTGCACAACGCGCTGTAATTACAGCCTTAAACGAAGATCCGTCTTGTGTAAAATACATGATAGACGAATTTAAAGTACGCCGTGACTTAATTTTGGATTTATTAAGCGATATTGAAGGCTTTAAATCTAATACGCCTGATGGTGCCTTTTATGTATTCCCAGATGTAACACATTTCTTCGGAAAAACCTTAAAAGGGCATAAAATAAATAATGCAACAGATTTTTCGTTGTTTTTGCTTGAAGAAGCTTTAGTGGCAACCGTAACCGGTGATGCCTTTGGAAATCCTAACTGTATTAGAATTTCTTATGCAGCATCTCAAGAGCAAATTATAGAAGCTGTAAAACGTATTAAAGCGGCGGTTAGTTAAAACCCTGCTTTACTTCTTTGTAATATACAAGAGAGTCACTTCGCAACGGCTCTCTTGTACAAAGCGATAATTTTCTTCTGGAACTTTCTGTTAAATAGAAAGATTCCCCTATCCTCTTATTGAAAAACATAAAGTCTTACTTATTAACAAAAGTTAATAAATGTAGTTTATAACCAGTTGATATAAAATTTGTTACAAAACTTAAACTTTCGATTGTTTTTCACTATCTTGGTAAGAGATTTAAAGCGGTAAACATCTACGTTTTCGCTAAATTTCGGATAAAGTAACGTTCTTTACATATTGTTGTTTTTCAAGGTAAAAGTTCAAATGCTTGCATTAAGAACTAATGGCCTAAATGTTACTGGTTGTTCGATTCAGTGTAAATTGCTAAGAATAGATAAGTAGCATTAAATGTTCTACCAAGGCTTAAAACGCCTAAAAAGAACAGTGTTTGGTCGAGGCGAATACACGCAGTGTATTACATAATCAAACAAAATGAAAAACAACCTACTGAAGCATTGAGTGATAGGTCAATACATTTTGAAAATCACAAAATTATGTTTCATTGAAATAACTAGATTTTAAATCGAAACCATTTAAGACATTTCTTAAATGAATTTAGTAGTTATGCTAAATTAGATGAAGTAAAGTTATTTCAAAAAAGCCATGTCAAAATAGATTAATTTCTTTAGTGATATGGCTTTTGTTTTTTTAATACTTTGTTATCGCAATTCTTAATAAATCCTTATTCTTTGAAAGAGTTATTAAAATTATCTTAATTGTATTGAACTTAAGTGCTTTTCATAGAAATAGACTTCATTTATAAATTCCAATTTTTGTATATTCGCAATCGCTAAAAATATATCATCTTTTCATATCCATTTTTAGCCTTACGACAATTAAAACAACGACGCGCATGTCTAAAATAATTTACACCAAAACCGATGAGGCTCCGGCTTTAGCAACACGTTCATTCCTTCCTATTGTTAAATCTTTTGTGCAGTCTTCGGGCATAGAGATTGAAACTAAAGATATTTCGTTAGCGGCGAGAATTTTAGCCGTTTTTCCTGAATTTCTGAATGAAGATCAACGTGTATCAGATGACTTGGCTATTCTTGGTGAAATGGCAAAACAGCCAGAAACCAATATTATAAAATTACCAAATATTAGTGCCTCGATTCCTCAACTAAAAGGTGCTATAAAAGAATTACAGGCCAAGGGTTTTCGTATTCCTGATTACCCCAACGACCCATCAAATTCAGCGGAAGAAGATATTAGAGCGCGCTATGACAAAATTAAAGGCAGTGCCGTAAATCCAGTACTTAGAGAAGGCAATAGCGACAGACGTGCACCAAAAGCAGTAAAAAATTACGCTAAGAACAATCCACACGCAATGGGCGAATGGACTAGCGACTCCAAAACGCATGTTGCTACGATGAGCCATGGTGATTTTGCGCACAATGAAAAATCTACTACAATAGCTGAAGTGACTTCAATCCGAATTGAACATACTGATGAAAGTGGAAACAAAACGGTATTAAAGAATAGTTTTCCGCTATTAAAAGGCGAAATTATTGATGCTACCGTAATGAGCAAAAAAGCACTAATTGACTTTTTTGAGGAACAAGTTGCAGATGCTAGAGAGAAAGGTATTCTATTTTCTTTGCACATGAAAGGTACCATGATGAAAGTGAGTGACCCTATAATTTTTGGGCATGCTGTAAAGATTTACTTTAAAGATGTTTTTGAAAAACATGGTGCTACTTTTGATGCATTAGGCATAAACGTTAATTCTGGCTTAGGTAACCTTTTGGAGCGCATCCAAGAATTGCCAGAAGATAAGCGTTCGGAAATTGAAGCAGATATTGAAGCTACCTATGCTAAAGGTCCTGGTATCGCCATGGTGAATTCCGATAAGGGCATTACCAATTTGCATGTGCCAAGTGATGTGATTATTGATGCTTCTATGCCTGCAATGATTCGTACATCTGGAAAGATGTGGAATGCTAAAGGGGAATTGCAAGAAACTAAAGCTGTAATTCCAGATAGTAGTTATTCTGGTATTTACGCTGCAACTATAGATTTTTGTAAAAAACATGGTGCTTTCGATCCTACAACCATGGGCACTGTACCTAATGTTGGTTTAATGGCGCAAAAGGCTGAAGAATATGGCTCTCATGATAAAACTTTTGAAATTGCTTCAAATGGTGTCGTTGAAGTTATTGACGCTTCAGGCAACGTTTTATTGCAACACAATGTTGAAAAGGGCGATATATGGAGAATGTGCCAAACCAAAGATGCACCAATTCAAGATTGGGTAAAATTAGCCGTAACCAGAGCTAGAGCTTCTGAAACCCCCGCTGTATTCTGGCTAGATGAAAACAGAGCGCATGATGCGGAATTGATTAAAAAAGTGAATACTTATTTAAAGGACCATGATACTACTGGTTTAGATTTGAGCATTCTTTCTCCCATCGAAGCAACACTTTTTACTTGTGAAAGACTTAAAGACGGGAAGGACACTATCTCTGTTTCAGGCAATGTACTTAGGGATTACCTCACCGATTTATTTCCAATTTTAGAAGTAGGTACAAGTGCTAAAATGTTGTCTATAGTACCCTTAATGAATGGTGGAGGTTTGTTTGAAACTGGCGCTGGTGGTTCTGCACCAAAGCACGTACAACAACTCCTTGAAGAAAACCATTTGCGTTGGGATTCGCTAGGTGAATTTTTAGCCTTGGCAGTATCTTTAGAGCACTATAGCGAGGTTAACAATAACGCTAAAGCCAAAGTTTTAAGCGAAACTTTAGATGATGCTACCGAAAAACTTTTAGAAAACAAAAAGGGTCCTTCTAGAAAAGCAGGAGAGCTTGACAATAGGGGCAGTCATTTTTATTTGGCAATGTATTGGGCTCAAGAATTAGCTAATCAAAATAATGATACCGAATTAAAAACTGAATTTTCAACGATTGCAAAAGCACTTGAGGAACATGAAGAAAGCATCATAAAAGAATTAACTGATATTCAAGGACACCCTACAGATATTGGTGGATATTACGAACCAGACGAACATTTAATAACTCAGGTGATGCGTCCAAGTAAAACCTTTAATTCTATTTTAAGTTAATATTTTAAACTCTATATAATTAAATCTTAAAGCTCCTATCCAGGAGCTTTTTTTTTAGACTATCGTAAAACAAAACGATATTCTATTGTTATATCGAAATGTCATTAAGTTGTAGGCTCTATGTTTTAGTTGAATATTGCAATAATAGCCACTAAAAACACCGATAGCTTTAAGGCTATTTCCATACCAGATACAAAGTTATAACGCGAATTTTTAATACGTCTTCTCAATCCAAAAATTGATCTTGACGATGTATCTCTCAGGCTATCTTCTACAGCAGATTTGTATTGTGAGTTTAAAAACCCTAAAGGTTTTGAAAGATCTTCTTCAAGTAATGATACTGATTCTAATTTACCAGAATTTAATACTAATTCCATGATTGATGATTTTAATTGGTTATACTATCTAGACGCGCAACTTTAAAATTTGTTACATACTAATAGTGCTCCAACTTATTAGATATCAATAAAAAACAATCAGATTATTAAACTTTTCAGATGTTCTCAAAAAATAAGAAAGACGAATATTTCAAACAAATTACTACCTATTCCTCCAGAAAAACGGTGTAAATAATACCAAAACGGTAAAGAGTTCCAACCGCCCAATGAGCATTAAAAACGATGCCCACCATTGTGCCAGAGGTGGCAACGCTGCATAATTATTTACAGGACCAAAATCTCCAAGTGCCGGCCCTACATTTCCTAGACTAGAGGCTGCTAAACCTATAGAAGATTCAAAATCTAGTTGAAACATGGAAAACACCAACGCGCCAATAATAAATGATAGCATGTAGAGAATAAAGAAACCTAATATATTGAATACAATATCTCCTGAAATGGCTTTCATATTGTAGCGAACTGGTAAAATAGCGCTGGGGTGTAGTGCACGTTTAAATTCTAAAAATCCGTTTTTAATCAACAATAAATGGCGCACTACCTTTACGCCACCAGATGTACTTCCAGCAGACCCTCCTAAAAACATGAGACCAAAAAAGAATACAACAAGAAAAGGCGTCCAGAGTGTGTAGTCAGCGGTTACAAAGCCGGTTGTTGTTACGATAGCTAAAACCTGAAATAAGGCATGCCGAATAGCGCTTTCGCCTTCACCCCAAACCATTGGATGCTCTATGGACGACACTGAAACATCTGCTCTAAAATAAATTAAAAGCGCAGCTATAGCAGTAAAAATTGCAATAAACTTGAAATATAGCTTAAATTCTTCGTCGTGTATCACCTTTTGTACCTTACCCTTAAATGCGAAATAACTCAATACGAAATTCGTTCCTGCTAAAAACATAAACAAAATGATAATGTACTGAATCAAAGGCTGTCCATTCCAGTAAGCTACACTTGCGTTTTTTGTAGAAAAACCACCTGTTGATACAGTACATAGCGCATGGTTAATCGCATCGAAAAAAGACATTCCCGCAACGCTTAACAATAAAGTTTCAGCAGCTGTATATCCAAAATATATGAGCCATAAACGCTTAGCAGTATCCGTAATTCTTGGGTGTAATTTGTCGGCGCTTGGTCCTGGAGCTTCAGCGGCAAACATTTGCATTCCCCCAATACCTAACAATGGTAGAATGGCAATAGCCAAAACAATGATACCCATACCACCAATCCAATGGGTTAAACTACGCCAAAACAAAATACCTTTTGGCATAGCCTCAATATCGTTTAAGATTGAAGCACCAGTTGTGGTGTATCCAGACATGGTTTCAAAAAACGCATTCGTGAAACTTGGTATGCTTCCTGTAACCACATATGGTAATGTTCCTGTAAGCGCCATTATAACCCAACCAAAGGCTACAACAATATAACCTTCGCGCTTATTCATCTCCTTATTATGCTTTCTCGTGAAAAGCATTACCACGCCTCCTAAAACCAAGGTTAATAACGAAGCCAACGATAATGTGCCAGTTACACCATCTTCATAAAGATAGCTCACTAATGTTGACAACAACATAAACCCGCCGTTAAACAGAGTAAGCAATCCTAAAAAATGAAAAATGATTTTGTAATTAAGCCTCATTAGTTAGAAGTTTTTCAGAGAAATAATTTCTCAACACCTTTTATAGAACGCAGTAAACTACATACCACGACCTTATCTCCTTCTTGAATCTTGAAATCTCCTAAAGCAATATAACCTACATTGCCTCGAATAACACCACCGATAATTGCAGAACGTGGAAAATCTACATTCTTGATTAATTTATTACATATGGCAGACGTAGACATTACCTCAAACTCCAACAACTCCGCATTCATGTTGCTCAATTTTGTCATTGCCACAACCTCTCCTTTTCTAATATATCTAAAAATACTATTTGCAGCTAAGAGCTTTTTATTTATCAATGTATCAATCCCAATGGAGTGTGATAATTCAAAATAATCCATATTCTCAACAAGAGCGATAGATTTTTTTACACCTTTAGATTTTGCGACTAAACAAGACATAATATTGGTTTCAGAATTATCGCCTACAGCTATAAAGGCATCCATATCACCAATACTTTCTTCATCTAAAACATCAACCTTTCTTCCGTCACTCTTAATCACCAATACGTTAGGCAATTGGTCGGCAATATCAAAAGCACGCTCCTTATCGCCTTCTAAAAGTTTAATATTAAACCCTTTTTTACATAAATCCCTTGCTGCCTTAAAACCAATCTCGGTACCACCAAGAATCATCACATTTTTTATCTCAGTGTTCTTTTTTCCCGTTAGTCTGCATAGTTCTTCTGCACCTCCTTCCGAAGTAATAAACACCACATTATCGCCTTCTTTAAAAATGGTATCTCCTCTAGGTATTAGTGTATACTGTGTTCCTTGACGCTGAATAGCAATAGGAATAAAATGAATTTCTGGAAATATTTTCGCTGCATCCTTAACATTTTTACCAACGAAAGATGCTTCTTTAGATAGGGTAAGTCCCGCCATAGTAAGGGCACCTTCTTCAAATTCGTAAGTATCACTAAAAGATGATTGCCTCAAGGACAATTCAATTTCTGAAGCTGCTAAAGCTTCCGGAGAAATCAACTCGTCAATACCAAATCTTGTAAAACCAACCTCTTCTTTATTGGCAATAAACTCCGTATTAGAAATTCTTGCAATGGTTCGCTTTGCACCCAATTGTTTTGCTAATACACAAATGGTAATATTTGTAGTTTCTGAGGCTGTAACGGCTATGAGTAAATCACACAACCCTACTTTACCCTCACGTAAAATGGCGATTGAGGTTGCATCGCCACGAATAACCTTTATATCTAAATGGGTATCAGCGTAGGTTAAACTCTCTTTGTCTGTATCTATTAACGTAATTTCCTGAGACTCGTAGGACAATAATTTTGCTAAATGAAATCCAACTTCACCAGCTCCAGCAATTATTATTTTCATCTTCTATGTATCATAAAAAGTGCTACAAAGATACTATAAAATCTACATTATAACATTAAATCTTACGAATATGGTTGCCATACAGTTAGGTTCTTCTTCTTAGGTAAAAATGATTTAAATATGTAAGTTTGCCAAAAAAAAGCACTTTGTCTAAAATTAAACCTTATAAAGATAGCGACCTAAGCAAAAAAGAGCAGGTAACTAAAATGTTTGATACTATTTCTGGAGATTATGATGGCTTAAACCGTGTAATATCATTTGGAATAGATATAAAATGGCGCAAAAAAGTAGTAAGTTTAGTCAAGGCGGAAGCGCCAAAAACCATTCTTGATATTGCTACAGGAACAGGCGATTTAGCTATAGCTATGGCAGATACCGACGCTGAAAAAATAGTTGGTTTAGATATTAGCAGTGGTATGCTAGACATCGGAAAGGAAAAAATTCATAAAAAAGGATTATCCTCTAAAATTGAAATGGTTTTAGGAGATTCTGAAAACATGCCGTTTGAAGACAATACTTTTGACGCTATAACGGTTGCCTTTGGCGTTAGAAACTTTGAAAACCTTAAAAACGGACTTAAAGAGATATTAAGAGTTTTAAAACCCAACGGTGTTTTTGTGATTTTGGAGACTTCTATCCCCACTAAAACACCATACAAACAGGGTTATAATTTTTATTCTAAAAACATATTGCCACTAATAGGGCGCGCTTTCTCTAAAGACAGAAGTGCTTATAAGTATTTGAGTGAATCTGCTTCTGCGTTTCCTTATGGCGAAGCACTAAACAATATTTTACGAGAAATTGGGTTTATTAATGTTGAAGATTTTCCTCAAACCTTTGGGGTGGCAACAATTTATAAATCGTCAAAATAATCATGAAGCATCTCTTAATAGGTTTTATTTTACTATTTAGCTTTCAAACAACTCAGGCGCAATTGTTTAAGAAAGAAAAAATTACTTATGATGCAAATCAAGGCCGAGGCACTACAGACTTTAAATTTTTGCGTTGGGGTTATTTTTTAGGTATTAATACCTACGATTTCAATTTTGACTACAATGAAGACCTTCGTGATATTTATGTAGAACGTTCTCCAGGTTTTAGTGTTGGTCTTATAGGTAATATGCGGGTAAATAATTTTATTGACTTAAGATTAGAGCCTGGACTTTTCATTACTACCAGAAATTTATTTTACAGCGAAGAGTACTTTCAAGGTGTCGATTTTAAGGAATCGGACTTAACGCGCGAAGTAAAATCTACTTACATACACGTTCCACTTTTGTTAAAAATTTCTACCAAACGCATCAATAATTTTAAACCGTTTATTGTTGGAGGATTTTCTACTGCCATAAACTTATCGAGTAATGAAAACAACCCAGACGACAACAGCAAAGGACAGTTTAGAACAAAAGGCAGTCCGTTGTTTTATGAACTGGGGTTCGGTATAGATTTCTATTTATACAATTTCAAATTCACGCCATCAATTCGCGGACTGTTTGGTATGGGGGATGAACTCGTGAGGGATAAAGACCCTAACAGTCCCTGGACAAGCAATATCACTAGAATGCAAACCAGAGGCGTATTTATCAACTTTACGTTTCAGTAAATCTATAGGTTAATTAATTTTTGTAATTATAAAATTAAGGGAAGCCTCTGACTCTGCGCCCGTTTGGTTTAACCAAATACTGTAATCCCCTTCCGGTAAAGTCCCTGTAAATCCTTGTGCGCCAGTTAATGCACCTATATCGCCCAATATATTGTCTCCCCTATTGGAAACGCCATATACTAACCCTCCCAATAAATCGCTAGCATTAGTATTGGCAGCATCGGTTGGAAAGGTATTGCCATTTACAATACCAATAAAACCCGCATCATCATTAGAAATATAATCATCAACAATAATTTGCGATAATTGGTAACCTGCTGGCACTGTAAACGTGAAATAATCTACATCACTAGAAGATTGGGTTGCTGTAATGGTGTTTTGCCCACCCACAAAAGCAAGTGCAGTAGGCGCATTATTTGAACTTGACAAATCGCCAAGTAAATTTTCGTTGTAATCAAAACTCTGTAATGGTGGCTCGGTAGTCCCATCGTCGTCATTATTACAACCAACAATAACACTTAAAGCTAAAATTAATAAAAGGAACTTTTTCATTTCAATTTTTTTTTAAGTTGAACACTAAAGTATAAAATCGGAAAGATTAATTAATCATTTTTAAAATAAAACGAATAATTTACTAGCAAATTGCAGAACAAAAAGGCATCTAGTTTAAACCACGCTTAAATTCACTTAACAAAATTGCCGTAGCGGTGGCCACATTTAAACTCTCGGTAGCTTGTAAGTCTCCAAATCTTGGAATTGCAATTCTGTTTGAGATGTGAGTTTCAATATCTTTTGAAATACCATTTGCCTCATTACCCATCACCAAAACTCCTTTCTCAGGAAGAGCTGTTTTATATACATTATCACCGTTCATATAAGCCCCAAAAACAGGAAGCGACGTCTCACTCAAAAATAGTTCTAGATCAACATAATTAATACTCACCCGAGAAATAGATCCCATTGTAGCTTGTAACACTTTTGGGTTATAGCAATCTACCGTTTGTCTACTACATACTAAATCCCTAATCCCAAACCAATCGCATAACCTTATAATAGTGCCCAAATTTCCAGGATCCCTCACATCATCTAGAGCCACAATTAAGCGGTTAAACTGTATTGGAGTCTCTTCTGGAAATTTAAAAATAGCCAAAACTTTATTTGGTGTTTTTAAAAAACTAATACGCTTTAAGTCGTTTTCTGAAATTATATTTTCGCTTTTGGCATCAATATTGAAGCTTTCGGTCGTATATAAACAATGAAGCTGAAAATTAGATTGCAAAAGTTCGTTCACGGTTTTAATCCCTTCAACCACAAACAACCTTTCTTGATGTCTGATTTTTTTTTGACCTAAACGTTTTATATATTTTATTTGGTTTTTCGAAAGCATCTGTCTAAAATAATTATACAAACATAAAGAAAAAGCTAAACTATTTTACCTGCATAGTACTAGGTTAGTTTAAATAGAAATAATGTATTTTTGAAGGCATTAGAAACAAAATAAACCAAGTAAATTTTAGTTAAATTTCAAAAACAAATCTTTAAAGATTTTTTATAGGTGCATTTGAAACAACATTTTATAAAAATACTTTCTGTTATAGTACTTTATAACTGTTTTACCTCGTGCAACCTGGTTAAACGAGTTGCCGAAGACGAACATCTTTTAACACAAAATACAGTTGTTATTGATGGAAAAAAAGATAATTCTGAAACTATTAATAGTTTACTCTATCAAAAACCCAATAGCAAAGTACCATTGCGCCTTCTTATTTACAACTTGGCCCGTCCTAATTTAGATTCCATTCTTGAAAAAACACTTGCAGATTCTAGTAAGCAAGGTGCAAAAAAGTTACTATCGCGAAAACAATTTTTCAAAATGCAGGAGTCTAAATTACACTTTAACCAGTGGTTAAAAAAAACTGGTGAAGCACCGGTTATAGTTAGTGAAGACAAAACCAAAAGATCGGTAAAGCGCATTGAAGATTATTACATAAACAATGGATGGTTTAATGTAAACGGAACCTATGAAATTAACAAAAAAGATAACAAACGTGCAGAGGTTACTTATAATTTTGAAAGAGGTCCTGCCTTTATAATAGATTCTATAACAGAAAATATTATATCTCCTGCTGTAGAAACATTATATCCCAGATTTAAAAAAGGGGCTTTGGTAAAAAAAGGTGAGCAATATAAAACCATAAATTTTGAATTAGAACGCGAACGTATTTCGGGGCTTTTGCGTAACCATGGGTTATTTCATTTTAAACGAGATTATATTACCGCAGAAATTGACACCATAGGCACCAACAAAAAAGTTAATGTAAGTTTTAATATTCAGAATAGAGCAATTAGATCACATGACTCTATTATTCGTAAGCCCTTTAAAATATTTAAGGTAAAAGATGTAAATATTTACACCGATCATACTTTTGAAAATGAAGGAACACCACCAAAAGATTCCATTTCCTTTAACAATTTCAAACTTTATAGTTATGGAGACATGCGCTATAAACCAGAGGCTATAACCGACGCTATTTTTATAGCACCTAATTCTTTATTCAAGGATATTGATAGAACCTACACTTATAGGCACTTAAACGAGCTTAGAACTTTTAAATACCCCGATATAAAATATGTTGAAGAAAGTGATACTACTTTAACTGCCAATATTTACTTAACACCTTTGAAAAAGTTTAGTCTCGGCCTCAGTACGGAAGCCTCAACAAGCAACATTCAAACTATTGGATTTTCAATAAACCCTAGTTTAATGATTAGGAATATTTTTAAAGGTGCAGAAACTTTCGAAATTTCAGGAACTGCCGCTATTGGTTCTTCTTCTGAGGGTAATAGGCTAGATAGCGATCCTTTTTTTGACATAAATGAATTAGCATTAGATTTAAGGTTGATTATTCCGCGACTTTTTACGCCTTTTAATACCGATAGAATTATACCTAAATACATGTTTCCTTCAACTAGAATAACATTATCAGGCTCTGGACAAACTAATATAGGACTTGATAAACAAGCCCTTAGTGGTATTTTAAGCTACAACTGGAGACCTACTTCAAAAGTATCAAATCAACTCGATTTATTTAACATACAATATGTTAGGAACTTAAATGTGAATAATTATTTTGATATTTATAGCACCTCATATCGCAGGCTTAATGATATAGCAAGATCAATAAACTATAATAACGGGAATGATTTAGATATTGAAACAGGGGAAACCGATATTTTTATCACTGATGTATTAAATAACAATACCAGTTTAACACCAAATGACGAGGATTTTAGACGCGTATCGGCTATTGGAGAACGAAAAGACAGATTAACTGAAGACAACTTAATACTATCCACAAGTTTTAGTTTTATTAAAGACAACCGTACAAACTTACTCGACGAAAACTTTTCAATTTTTAGATTTAAAATAGAGTCTGCTGGAACACTTTTGGCTAATGCATCTAGATTACTTGGACTTGAAAAAGATAGTGAAGACCGATATGAATTACTAAATGTAGCTTTCTCACAATATATAAAGACCGAACTTGATTATGTAAAACGTTGGGATTTAGGAAAAAAGAATGTATTTGCTATACGCAGTTTTTTTGGAATAGCGATTCCTTATGGCAACTCTAACAATATACCGTTTGCAAAAAGTTTCTTTGCAGGTGGCGCCAACGACAATAGAGCATGGACAGCCTATGCTTTAGGCCCTGGAAGCTCAGAAACCACTAACGAATTTAACGAAGCAAACCTTAAAATTGCCTTAAGTGCCGAACAACGATTTAATTTATTTGGCGATTTAAATGGTGCTTTATTTATTGATGCTGGAAACATTTGGAATGTTTTGGATGATGTTGACGATCCTCGAGCAACATTCTCTAGTTTAAATTCTTTGGAAGATATTGCTGTAGGCTCTGGTTTTGGCTTGCGTTACGATTTTGGGTTTTTCTTGTTTCGTTTTGATGTTGGCTTTAAAACCTACGACCCATCTTACCAAGACGCAAATCGTTGGTTTAACGACTATAATTTTAAAAATGCGGTGTATAACATTGGTATTAATTATCCTTTTTAGCCCTTTACCGACTATAACGTTTTAGCGAATAAATATTATTTTCATTATAAATCATTGATATAGAAACTATAAAAATGATTATTTTTGACATTCTAATTAACAAACAAATTAAATAAAACAATGGCACATAATATAAAACCAGGAGTGGCTACGGGTGATGAAGTTCAAGCAATTTTTAACCATGCAAAAGCAAACGGATACGCATTACCTGCAGTTAACGTAATAGGTTCAGATACTATAAATGGCGTGTTAGAAACAGCAAGAGATTTAAATTCTCCTGTAATCATTCAATTTTCTAATGGCGGCGCACAGTTTAATGCTGGAAAAGGATTAAGCAACGACGGACAAAAAGCAGCCATAGCTGGTGCCGTTGCCGGAGCAAAACATGTGCATACTTTGGCTGAAGCTTACGGTGTTACAGTGATTTTACATACAGACCACTGTGCAAAAAAATTGTTGCCCTGGATTGATGGTTTGTTAGACGCAAGCGAAGTGCATTATAAAGAAACTGGCAAGTCGTTGTTCAGTTCACACATGATTGACCTTTCGGAAGAACCAATTGAAGAAAATATTGAAATTTGCAAACAATATCTAGAAAGAATGTCTAAAATGGACATGACTTTAGAAATAGAGTTAGGTATAACAGGTGGTGAAGAAGATGGTGTTGATAATACAGATGTTGACGATTCTAAACTATACACTCAACCAGAGGAAGTTGCCTATGCTTACGAAGAATTAAGTAAAGTAAGCCCAAGATTTACAATTGCAGCAGCTTTTGGTAACGTTCATGGTGTTTACAAACCAGGAAATGTGAAACTTACACCGAAAATTTTAAAAAATTCTCAGGAATATATCACTAAAAAATATGGCGTAGAGCATAATCATATCGATTTTGTTTTCCATGGTGGTTCTGGTTCTACAGTAGAAGAAATAAGAGAAGGCATTAGCTACGGTGTTATTAAAATGAATATTGATACAGACTTACAATACGCTTTTATGAGTGGTATTCGCGATTACATGAACGATAAATCTGAGTACCTAAAAGCGCAAATTGGAAATCCTGACGGTGACGATGTGCCAAACAAAAAATACTACGACCCAAGAGTTTGGTTACGTGAAGGTGAGAAGACATTTGTAGCACGACTTAAAAAGGCATTTGAAGATTTAAACAATGTTAACACCTTATAAAATAAGGTAAATTACTACAAATTACATTAAAAAGGTTTTGCTTCTAGCAAAGCCTTTTTTTAGATTAAATTGTTAATATACAGGTTATTACAAGTTAAAACCCAATAAAACTCTTAAGGCGTTACCCCAAAATTAAAAAAAGGTTTAATTTTGTCGTCAGGCTTTCGGTAGTCGCTTCTCGATAAAAAAATCGAGAGCGCTTTAACAAACCTGTGCTGAGCGCAGTCGAAGTTTGCCTCAATCCTTAACGCGAGATATCGCCAAATTAGATTTTAGTCTGTAAACAAACCAACTAAAAACCCTTAATAGTATGTCTTGGTTTAAAAGAAAAGATAAAGGAATACAAACAAAAACTGAAGAGAAAAAAGACACGCCAAAAGGCTTGTGGTATAAATCTCCAACAGGAAAAATTGTTGACACTAAAGAATTAGAACAGAACTTTTATGTAAGTCCAGAAGATGGTTACCACGTTAGAATTGGCAGTAAAGAATATTTTGAAATTCTTTTTGATGACAACAAGTTTAAAGAACTAGATGCTAAACTAGAATCTAAAGACCCTTTAAAATTTGTGGATACCAAGAAATATCCAGAGCGTTTAAAAGCAGCCCAAGAAAAAACCAAACTAAAAGACGCTGTTCGCACAGCAGTTGGAAAATCAAAAGGTAAAGATCTAGTTGTTGCCTGTATGGATTTTGCATTTATTGGCGGCTCTATGGGTAGTGTTGTAGGCGAAAAAATTGCCCGTGCAGCAGACTATTCATTAAAAAACAACATTCCTTTAATGGTGATTTCAAAATCTGGTGGCGCACGTATGATGGAAGCCGCTTTGTCCTTAATGCAATTAGCAAAAACTTCTGTAAAATTAGCGCAATTGGCCGAAGCTAAAATTCCATACATTTCACTTTGTACAGACCCAACAACTGGAGGAACTACGGCCTCTTTTGCTATGTTAGGAGACATAAACATTAGCGAACCTGGAGCTTTAATTGGTTTTGCTGGCCCAAGAATTGTAAGAGACACCACTGGGAAAGAATTACCAGAAGGATTTCAAACTTCTGAATTTTTACTAGAACACGGCTTTCTAGATTTTATAACCGTAAGAAAGGAATTAAAAAATAAAGTGAATCAATATTTAGATTTGATATTGAACGAACCATTAAGAGCATAATTATTTAACTAATTATTATTTTAGACTCGGCACTTGCAGAAGTAGCTGAGTCTTTTTTTGCCATTTTAAAAAATATTGAAAACTCAGTACCTACGTTAACTTCACTCGTAACTTCTACTCTGCCACCCATTGATTCAATATGGTTTTTTGTAATAAACAATCCTAAGCCAATAGAATCTCTATTGGTATGAAAGGTTTTGTAGAGCTGAAATAGCTTATCACCATATTTTTCTAAGTCTATTCCCATACCATTATCGGCAATTTTAAATACTATATAATCATTCTCTATACTCGAGGTTAACTCAATCTGGGGCTGCCTATCATCCGATCGGTATTTTATAGCATTGGTTAAAAAGTTTAGAATTATACTATCAATGTAAGCGGGTATTCCTTTTATGTATAATGAATCGTCTACATCGTTAATTATAGTCGTCTTTGTATTTCTAGCTATTGCTGCAACATTATAAATAGCTTTCTCAACATAGTCATATAGATTTAATGTTTCAAGCTCTTTTGCATCTACAAGTTTTATCTTGGCTACTTCGGTAAGATGCGATACCGTTTCTTCTAAAGTTTCAATGGCATTGGAAAGTAGATTGAAATTCTCATTGTCTTTTAACCAGGGAAATTCCTCTTCAATAAATCCCCTAATTGTAGTGAGGTTGCCTGAGTGCGAACGTAAATTATGCGTAACAATCCCAGCAAACGAAGATAATCTTTCATTCTGCTCCCTTACGACGCGCAACATTAGTTTCAGTTTATCTTGATTTAGCTTGCGACTTGTAATATCAGCGAACTGCCATATCATTTGAGATGGTTTTCCGTTAACGGCAGTTATAAGCGATACAGAGATTAAAAACCAAATTACAGAACCATCTTTATGGAAATACCGTTGCATTACACGATATCTATCAATTTTCCCCTGCATTAACCGTTCATATTTAACAGCATGCACACCTAAATCATCCCTAAAAATAATATTTTCAATCTTCATGTTATAGAGCTCCTTTTTAGGATACCCTAACATATCGCACATACTATCATTTACTTTAATCCAATCGCCATCTAATGTTAGAATAGCAATACCATTGTATGTGTTATTGAAAATTTTTTCGAGGGAGTCGTAGGAGTCTGGAAAACTTTCTTGAGGAAAAAGTGATTTCATGTATGTAAGTGCTTCAAGTTATTGTTTTGAGAGCCAATAAGAAGTTACCTTAGGGAAGTAACGCTTTAAAATCAACGAAAAGTTACACAAAAAAACATTTAAATACAAAAAAGATGCTATATTTGCCGCCTGAAAGAGAGACTTTCATAGTACATAACAATCATTTACAATAATATTAGCATGTATTTAACAAAAGAAGTAAAAGAAGAGATTTTCGCAAAACACGGTAAAGGAAAGAACGATACTGGTACTGCAGAAGCTCAAATTGCGTTGTTTACGCACAGAATTAATCACTTAACAGAACACTTAAAAAAGAATCGTAAAGATTACAATACTGAGCGTTCGTTAGTAAAACTAGTAGGTAAGCGTCGCTCTTTACTAGATTACTTAACTAAGAAGGATATCTTAAGATATCGTGCCATAGTAAAAGAATTAGGATTAAGAAAATAAACAAGATAAGAGAGGTTTGCATTATGTAAGCCTCTTTTTTTCTTTTTACCCTGAGCTTGTCGAAGGGTTGCGTTAGGGATTGCAGCGGCATCCTTTTTTGATTTTTCTTCAAAAAAGATATAGCGAAAAGCCCGACCCCTTGTGGGTAACGCCCAAATATAACTCGAGCGTAGGAGTTTAAACCGCGCATTAGAAGAAGCTAATTATAGTTTTTCATTGGTCGAGGCTTTACAGTCGCACACACAACAACTACACACAACACAACGACCATTGTTTAATATGATTTAGGCCGATTTACGCTTAAATTACAAGAAAAAATTTATGATTCCACAAACATTTAAAGAGGTTATAGACCTTGGTGACGGTAGAGAAATTTCTATTGAAACCGGAAAATTAGCAAAGCAGGCCCATGGCTCTGTTGTTGTACAATCTGGAAAATGTATGCTTTTGTGTACAGTTGTTTCCAACTATCACGCTGCCGATGTAGACTTTTTACCTTTAACGGTAGACTACAGAGAAAAATTTGCTGCAGCAGGAAGATACCCTGGCGGTTTCTTTAAAAGAGAAGCTAGACCAAGTGACGGCGAAGTTTTAACAATGCGTTTGGTAGACCGTGTTTTACGTCCGTTATTCCCAAAAGATTACCATTCTGAAACTCAGGTGATGATTCAGTTAATGTCTCATGACGATGAAGTGATGCCAGATGCTATGGCAGGTTTAGCAGCTTCAGCAGCTATTCAATTATCTGATTTCCCTTTTGAATGCCCAATCTCTGAAGCAAGAGTTGGTCGTATTAATGGTGAATTTGTAATCAACCCAACACGCGCGCAATTATTGGAGTCTGACATCGATATGATGATTGGTGCTTCAGCCGATTCTGTAATGATGGTTGAAGGTGAAATGAATGAGATTTCTGAAGAAGAAATGGCTGATGCTATTAAGTTTGCGCACGAAGCTATTAAAGTGCAATGTGCTGCTCAAGTAAAATTAGCCGAAGCTTTTGGTAAAAAAGAAGTACGTGAGTATGAGCCAGAAGTCGAGGATGAAGATTTAGCAAAGAAAATTCACGATATGGTTTACGACAAAACGTATGCCATTGCAAAAGCAGGATCTGCTAAGCATGAACGTGGTGAAGCTTTTAGTAACATAAAAGAAGAAGTTTTTGAATCGTTTTCTGAAGAAGAGCAGGAAGAATTAGGAAAATTAATTCATAAATATGTAGCGAAAGCTCAAAAATCGGCTATTAGAAACTTAACCTTAGATGAAGGATTACGTTTAGATGGTAGAAAAACTGATGAAATAAGACCAATATGGTGTGAGGTTGATTATTTGCCATCTACACATGGCTCTGCAATTTTTACACGTGGGGAAACTCAAGCTTTAGCTACTGTAACTTTAGGAACCAGTAGAGAGGCGAACCAAATAGATATGCCATCTTACGAAGGTGAAGAGCGTTTCTATTTACATTATAACTTCCCTCCTTTTTCTACAGGTGAAGCTAGACCAATTCGTGGTACATCTCGTCGTGAGGTTGGGCATGGTAATTTAGCGCAACGTGCTTTAAAAGGAATGGTGCCAGAAGATTGCCCTTATACGGTAAGAGTAGTTTCAGAGATTTTAGAATCTAATGGTTCGTCATCTATGGCAACGGTTTGTGCTGGTACAATGGCAATGATGGATGCTGGTGTACAACTTAAAAAACCTGTTTCTGGTATTGCTATGGGATTAATTACCGATGTAGATTCTGGAAAATATGCCGTACTTTCTGATATTTTAGGTGATGAAGATCATTTAGGAGATATGGACTTTAAAGTAACTGGTACTGCTGACGGTATTACGGCTTGCCAAATGGATATTAAAGTGAAAGGATTATCATATGAAATTCTTGTAAATGCTTTAAAACAAGCAAGAGAAGGACGTTTACATATTTTAGGCAAGATTACCGAAACTATTGCATCACCAAATGCAGAAGTGAAAGATCATGCACCTACTATGGTAACTAGGCGTATTCCTAATGAATTTATTGGAGCCTTAATTGGTCCTGGCGGAAAAGTAATTCAAGAATTACAAAAGGAAACTGATACCACTATAGTAATCAATGAGGACCCTGTTACTGAAGAAGGTATTGTAGAAGTTTTAGGTGTTGGTAGTAAAGGTATTGATGCTGTTATGGCAAAAATCGATTCTTTGTTATTTAAACCTGAAGTTGGTAGCGTTTACGAAGTTAAAGTTATTAAAATGCTTGATTTTGGGGCTGTTGTAGAGTATGTAGATGCTCCAGGAAATGAAGTATTATTGCATGTAAGCGAATTAGCTTGGGAACGTACAGAAAATGTATCTGATGTTGTAAACATGGGAGACATATTTGATGTGAAGTATTTTGGTATTGACCCAAAAACACGCAAAGAGAAAGTGTCTCGTAAAGCTATTTTACCAAAGCCAGAAGGTTGGCAGCCTAGACCTCCAAGGGATAACAACCGAGGTGGTGGACGCGACAACCGCGGTAGGGATAATCGTGGACGTGATAATCGCAATCGTGATAACCGCAGAGACGATAGAAAACCTAGAGAAGATAAGAAGGAAGATTAAGAATCTTTAGTTAAATACTAAAAACCGTTTCTTATAGAAACGGTTTTTTTTGCTTTATACACAATCAACAAAATTGTTTTTTTATATTTCTACTTCAAACGTCTCCGTATTTGCTATCTTATATTCGTGGGGTCACTCAGCATTATCGAATAACTTTTATATAGGCAACACATAATTTTAGTTTATAAATTTTATAAAAAAATATAAATAAAATTTAATGAAAAAAATATGTGAAATTTGTCAAAAATTAAAAAAGATGAACAATCAGATTTCATACGGTATTAAAAGAATAACTAAAAATGGGATTTCAAAAAGAAAATTGGTGTTCTTAACTCTATATTTGGCTTGCATCTAGTTGTCATTAAATAGCAATTTTCTATTTTTTAATGAAACTTTAATATACGGTTCTATTATTGGTCTGCTATTACTAAGTTCACAATTGTATAATTCAATCCAATAAAATCATACGTTTTTAAGGATTTCCGTACTGCAATTAAACAACATGTTGATATCAAATCTATGTGCTTTGATTGCAACTACAATTTATTGGCTTTTGTATGAGTTTGTTTTTACTTTTTTACAAAAAAAATATGACAATTTTTAATATTGCTTTGTATACGGTTGTACAAATCTGAATCATAACAGAAGACTCAAAAAATGTCGGCATTTTTAAGTAATTTGAAAGTTTTCATGATTTGCTTTTTTAATAATTTTAACACGCTATTGTCTTTGAATATCAAAAACACCTTCCTTAACTGATCTCTGCCGTTCTAGAACTGTACCATCTTCAGCGGTAAATTCAAACGTTCCTATAACTTTTGTTTCATTAATCTCAGAAACCGTCACAGTGCCTTCTACTGCAAAATAATCGATAGTAGGACCATCATCATTCTGATCAAAAAAATCAAAAGGATCTCCGTAGGTTAATACTGCACTAGCTTCATCTTTACCAATATCATAACTCCCTAATTCAGGAGGAATTCTTATGGTAATTCCTATTTCGACAACACCATTATAACAATATAGTACAATACTGTTATTATTGGCGTCATAAGGTGCTGGATAAAGAGGACCGGAAATATGTTCTTCGCCGTTAATGGTTGCTTCTAAGCGTCCGTACTTAAAATTACTAAACACTTCTGTATTATTATCATCGTTGCTACAACTTGTAAGCATTACACATACAATTATCATAGCATATACTATTACATTTTTCATTGTTTTTTAATTTATATCTTTAAATCAAACTTTCCATCTTCAATAAAAACCACCCTATAACCATTATCAAATGTATATGCTCTAAAACCAAAAGTTCCTTTAACAGTTTCTGAGGTTATTTCTTCAATATTTATAGATCCTATAGAGGCAATAAAACGATCTTTAAGAGTTCGGTTGCTTTCAAACAAATAGTCTGAGAAAATTTCAACACAATCCATCTTATCATATAAATAGAAACTTCCATAAGTCGAACCATCTCCAAAAGTATGAGTACCCTCGGTTAATGGCACCGTTAAAGATAAACTTATTTTTTTATCACAGTTTTCGGCAATAAAACTTAATGTATTTCTCGGTGTATCTCCACGCTCTGTAATGAAAATTGCGTTCTGCAATAAAAGCCGCTGGTTTTCATATTTAATTTCAACTATACCCTTATCACTTATTGGATATTCAATTGGGTTTTCCATTTCGTCATTATTACTACAACCTGCTGTTACTAGAACAAGCGAAATGGCAGAAAGGTTTAAAAGCTTTTTCATTTTGTTAATATTAAAAATTGAAATTGATTGAAATCTTAAAATTATAGCCACTAGCCTCACCCAAATTATTATTAAACTTTAGCATCCCAATATTATAAAAAGCTTGAATCTTAATTTTTTCATTTGGCTTCCATCCAGCTTGTGCATTAAATCCAAAATCAAAATCGTTGTACCAATCTTGCCATTTTAAATTAGGAGCAACCGTATTGAAGGTTGTAGCAAAAAGTCCTCCTAATTGAGGTATCATGGCTAAATCTATCCACTCAAATAGTTTTAGTGCATTATCTACGCTAAAAGTATTGGTTATGTTATCAGAAAAATGAAAATCAGTTACTTGTGTTTGATTTTGTGACTGAACCCCATCTAATATACAAATAAAAGCCAGTGTTATTAAAAGCGTCTTCATCTTAAATTTATTTTTAATTACTTCATTTATACAAATTTGCCATATCCATATATAATTAGTGTCCGAAATTATATTTCATGGATGATTTAGGACATATCTGGACACTAACAAACTCAAACAGCGCTTGCCGTAAGTCTATTTTTAATGACCGCTGGAATGATATTGTCCAAAAACATGAAAACCTTATTCATAGCTCCAGGAATAATGATCTCCTTTTTATTAAAAAAGCTTTTAAGCGTTTCTTTGGCTGCAGTTTCAGGATCTAGTATAGAGGTTCTAGAAAACCATCCTAACTTCCTATTTTGAAGACACAACCCTGTAGTTGTATTCATGCCTCCTGGACATACAATAGACACCCATATGCCATATTTCTTTATCTCTTTTCTTAAACTTTTTGAAAAAGAAAGCAAATATGCTTTTGTACCACTGTAGACCTGCTTTTTTGGTAAATGGAAAAAACTTGCCATACTACTCACATTTAAAATTCCTGATGGAGCATTAATCTTAAAATCCTCCATAAACAATTTGGTGAGTATAGTTGGTGTTGCTACATTAACATTAATTTGAGTAAGGAAATAGTCCTCAGATAAATCCTCAAAATAACCCCTACTCAATACCCCTGCATTATTTATTAAATATTTGATGGAGGCTTTTTCTTCTTTAATATTTTTATAAAGCAGGTTGCAATTTTCTTTTGTACTTAAATCCATTTCAAATGCCAAAACATCTATGTTAAAGTTAGATTTGAGAAAATCTCCAAGCTCTTGTATACCAGAATCTGGTAATGCAACTATAATGAGATTCATGGATTGTTTTGCACATTCAATAGCCAATGATTTGCCAAAGCCTGTGCTTGCTCCCGTTATTAAAGTGTATGTTTTCATGATGATAATTTTAAAAATTGAATCGTTTCTTGAAGTCCTACCTGTAATGATGTAGGTTTATAGTTTAGTTCCTTTTGCGCTTTTTTGGAGGAAGAAATACGGTTCACAAAAAGTGAATCTAAAATCTTTGGTGTGATAGATGGTGCAGCATTTGTAATTGCGTGAAAAAATGACGAAATGGAAAAGAGTGTTTTAATAACCGAATAATTTATTTTCACAATTCTAATCTTACTCTTTGTTAAATTCTTAAGTAGGGCAAACAATTGTTTGTAGCTAACATTTTCTCCTCCAATAATGTATCTGCCATATACCACTGAACTTTGCATTGCCAAGAGATGCGCATTTACAACATCCTTTATAAATACATAATTGGATATACTTTGTAATCTATTTGGCACTACTAAAAAATCATTCTTTGCAAACATTGATATCAACCTATTGACACCATTTGAGAATGTAGCTAAACCTGGACCATATACTTTTGAAACATTAAGTACAACACACGAAAGTCCCTTTTTAGAATAACTGTAAACAATCTCTTCAGACATGCTTTTGGTAAGCTCATAATCGTTTGCATATGACGCAATTCTGGGTTGGGTTTCTACAATAGGTACTTGTTTATATGAAGGCCCATACGTTGATAACGTACTGGTATAAATAACTTTTTTAACTTTTTGATGTAACGCAGCTTTTAGCAAATTTTCAGTACCTAGCACATTGGTGCTGTAGAAGTTATCAATATTTCTACATTTCAAATTGGTATAAGCAGCAGTATGGAATACATATTCACAATTCTCAATAGCCTTTAATATTGATGAGTAATCACAGATATCGCCTTTAAACAAGACAATATTATCATGCTTAGGAACTTTATAAGAATTTAAATCTCGTACCAGTGCATGTACTTTAAATTTCTTTTCTGCTAATGTTAGAGCCAGTTGATGACCTACATACCCTGTAGCTCCAGTTAGTAATACGTTCATAATATTATGTTTTTAAGGTTTGATGATAAAAAATTGATATTTCGTAAACTGCAGAAAGTGCTAAGTGCATTGTAAAAACATACCAAATACTTTGTGTTTGATAAGCTAGAATGCATAAGACTATCCCAAAAGGAATGGCGCCAATAATCTCTTTCTTCGAATCAAATAAGTGTATAACTAAATAAGCTATAACACTTAATGTAATAGCATATGTAGGATTAAAATATTCCAGTAAACTGAATAGTAGCACACCTCTAAAAAAGAACTCATAACAGAATAGAAATACAAATCGGATTATAAAGTACAACCAAGCGTTAGAAAATTTATAATGGCTATTACCACCTTCTGTTTGAATAATTCGTTTCACAGAAATTCGCGAAATCATTGCACTTAGAATCGTCAATACCACAAAGGAAAGAAGAAGCTCTAATCGCGGAACTTCAATATTAGTTATTAAGTCTCTTAGCTCAGGAAATATGATATAGAATAAAACTCCAAAAAGTACAATACCCAAACTATGTTTTAAGTTTAACAATCTAAGTCCGTTTCTAATTAACAACGCTTTTTCTAGGTTAACTACCTCTAATCTTTTATATACCCAGCTTACCAAAAAATAAGTAAAGAATACAATTGCTATGATTGTCCATTTACTTTCTACTGATATCATGATGAAGCAGGAATTAAGGTTACACTAAACAAAGAGCTATTAGCTTCAACTCTTACACACTTACCATCTTCATAATGAAAGATATTATACTTACCATCAGAGAATGCTACCTTATACTTACCTTTACCCAAAGACTCAAGGTTTACCATGCGCTTCACATTATCGCAATAAATATGCTTTACACCTTTTGGCTCTTTAAAATAAAGCATCACCAAATTATCCTGAATATCCTTAAAACCTAATTCTTTTTTAGTGCCATCAACTTCTAAGTGATAGTTGTCATTTTTATAGGTTACGCTGTGATTCGCTTTAACCTTATTATTTACTTTTCGGTAAACTGAAGAGTAGATTAAAACACCATTTTTATAAATGGCTGTTTCCTTTCCACGTATACTAAATTTCAAAATATATCTTACATCGATACTACTTTCTAAAGCATAAATTGTAGAATCGCTTTTCGTGTTGCAACTCACTTTAATAGTACCTATAGTTACATTGTTTCTCACGACGTTGTAACTTATTTGCTTTAGAGGATTCTTGTCATTTGCGTATGATGTAGTAATCATAAAAAAGACAATAAAGATTTTTAATCTTATTGCTAATTTTTTAATAAATAACAGTTTTCTAGAAAAGAATGGATGTCTTTTCATCTTCTTTAAGAGGTAGACAATTAACATTGGTATCATGACTAAAGTTTTATGATTTCTAATTGATTGTAAAACTATTAGAGCATGTTAAAACCATTGTCCCATATGGTCTAGGAAGCAAAAAACAGGATGTCCAACGATTATTTCGGACTAAAATCTAGACTAAAACTTATCTCTGAAGGCTGAAGGGGTTTCTGAAGTAAATTTTTTAAATGCTGAATAAAAGGTAGATTTAGAATTGAAACCACATTCTAAACCTATGGCTACTATTGTGTACTCGCTAAACTCATTGTTAGACAAGAACTTTTTAGCTTGCTCAACTCTAAGCGAATTTATGAAGTCGGAAAAATTATAGTCACTATACGAATTTATAAGTTTTGAGAAATAACTTTTACTCATACCAAGATCAGATGCTAAAGATTCCATACTTAATAATGGATCTAAATACAATTTATCTTTAATTACATAATCTCTTATCCTATCAAAATCATTTTGATGCTTTTCGTTATAAAAATCGTCTTCATTATCAGACGAAATCTTAATACTCTCATTTTCCAGAGAAATGAGATTAGCTTCCATTGAGCTTCTTAAAACTATACGGTCTCTGAGCACATTATACTTATAAAAACCTTGATAACCTATCCAGTATAAAAGTATGGATGAACTTAGCCTTAAAAACATATAAGCATCCTCGTTTCCGGTAAGAGATTTAATAGCCACAGCTATGGCCCAAAAAATGATAACAATGGTGCCTATTCTTATAAACCACTTTATCCAGTTTAAATCATCATAAGATAAAATGTAAGATATTAAATGATGCCTTCTGAAGATAATCAGGCAAGCATTTATAAATAAGAATATACTGTACAATAAATTAAATATATCTTCTACCATCGTGTACCTTTCTATTAAAAAAGCATCTCTATCTGGCACTTCATAATACACATAAGAAATAATACAAAGACGAAGAATAATTTCAGTTACAAAAAGTATTATTGAAAACTTTAAGAAGTCGTTTACCTTATCCTCTACCTTTAAAAAGTGTGTTGTAAACGCATAAAACATTGGCAGAATAAGGACATACCAAGGAATAAGTAAATTTTCTAACAAAAATAAATCAGAAGTATAATGATTATCAATTAACCATCTTTGAAGGTTATTGAGAGATATAAAAAGAACGGTTAAGTTTAGGAAGACAATAACTTTATCGCATTTTTTTTTGACAAACATGGTAACAAGGTTAAATGCGAAACCTTGAATAACACCAGCAATTAGAAAAAAGTTTATTATCGAAGCCAACTTCCTTTAGTAAAATTTTACTAAATATAAGTATTTCAGGCTTTTAAATTAATTTCAGATTTGTTTTTTTTACTTACAAGGACAAAATAGATATAGCTATCTATTAACTTTAAAATGGATTGAAATACTTTACTAGACTTGTTAGGGTTTTGAGTTTTCATGGTTAGTAATTTAATTGTTAATGGCAAAATTCGAATCGAATTACCCAAATTTAATTGCAATTTTTGAAAGCTTATTGTGAAAATTGTCCGAATATTTCAATTTATTTTCTTAATTTTCACAAACTGACTCCCTTTGAACTTGTAATTTTTGAAAAAATGCAAGAACAGTTTATCAAGTATCTTAAGGAACGAGCACAGGATAACACTTCTTTTGCTGAGGAAGTAGCCAGTGTATTGGATATAGGCTATGATGCCGCTTATCGTCGTATCAATCTAAAAACAAATTTATCATTAGAAGAAAGCGTTAAACTTGCAAAACACTATAAAATATCGCTTAATAAGTTGTTTGAAGTTGGAAGCCCAAACACAATTTTAGCCGATTTGTCACCACCTATACATAATAAAAAAGGTCTTGAAATATGGCTAAATCAGTCTTACAATAGTGTTTTTCCTCTCACTAAGTTAAAAAGTGCCTCCATTATTTATTCTGCTAAGGACATTCCATTATTCCACACTCTAAAGGACTCCTATTTATCTAGATATAAAATTTACGTCTGGTTAAAAGATGTTGATCCAGAAATGACAAGAAACAAGGTTACTTTCGATGATTTCATCAAAAACATACCAGAATCAATGTTAGAAAGTGCATTTAGGTTAGGAGAAATCTATAAAGACATTAATATTACTGAAATATGGAATAACACAACAATTAATGGGTCCTTACAGCAAGTACTCTATTATTTTGAAGCTGGTGCACTTTCTAAAGAATTATCTTTAAAAATTTGTGATGACATAGAAGATGTTATTCGGCACATCGAAAAACAAGCTATACAGCAATCACTAATTGATTCTAAAACTAAAGCCTCCTATAATCTTTATATCAATGATATTCATACCATGAGCAATACCATCATGGTTAAGACACCATTCCAAAAAGTATTTTTTACACCTTTTACAGTAATTAGTTATTTTAAAATTGAGCACCAACCTACTTGTGAGCTCATGTTTGAGTTTTTCGAAAAACAAATGAGTATTTCCAAACTCTTGGTAAATGCAGGAGAAAAGGACCGTTCATTATTCTTCAATAGAATGCATCAAAAAATAAACAGGCTTAGGGAACGCATTAGGATTGATAATGATGCTTTTGATTTTGAATAAACGTTAAACCCTGTTAAAAACTTGATTTTTTCATATTATCCATTATATTACTAGTTCATCTTTAAATGAAATGGACAAATGATTTACACAGAGAAAGAAAAGTACTCTGATATTCTAGAGAACTCTATTAACTATTTAGAAAATAGAGGTTTTGAAAATATTAAGGCGGATATGGATGGGTACGAAACACCAAAATCTTACATCAAAAAAGGGAGTGACATCGCTGTAACTCCAGATATTGTGGCAACAAAAGAAGGTAGAAAGCATATTTTTGACATAAGCCTAAAATCTGAAAAACCTAGACTACTAAAATCTAAGTGGTTATTTTTAAATGCTTTAAGTAATCTAAAATCACACAGATTTAGACTCATAACCACTAGGGGGCATATACAATTTTCAAAAGACATGTTAGAAGATATTAACCTCACCAATAAAAAACTCATCAGAATATAACACAACAATGTTTCCGTTTTGTGACTTTTGTCTATTCTACGTGTCTCAATAGTAAAGTGTTATAAAAATTTTAATTTTTTTGTAACAAAATATGGTATTTGTACGTATAATTAATGAATACCCATATTTCACAATTAAATTACAGGAGAACATTAGATGAGACAACTTAAAATTACGAAGCAGGTTACTAATAGGGAAACTGCATCGTTAGATAAATATCTACAGGAAATTGGTAAGGTAGATTTAATTACTGCCGATGAAGAAGTTGAATTAGCGCAACGTATTAAAGCTGGTGATCAAATTGCTTTAGAAAAGCTAACAAAGGCTAATTTACGCTTCGTGGTTTCTGTAGCAAAACAGTATCAAAATCAAGGCTTAACATTACCAGATTTAATTAATGAAGGTAATTTAGGTTTAATTAAAGCTGCACAACGTTTTGATGAAACGCGCGGTTTTAAGTTTATATCGTACGCAGTTTGGTGGATTCGTCAGTCAATTCTACAGGCATTAGCTGAACAATCACGAATTGTGCGTTTACCGCTGAACAAAATTGGTTCTATTAACAAGATTAATAAAACATTTGCTTTCTTGGAGCAAAGTCATGAACGCCCGCCTTCCGCTGAAGAAATTGCGAAAGAGTTGGATATGACAATTAACGATGTTAAGGAATCTATGAAAAATTCTGGACGTCACGTTAGTATGGATGCACCTTTAGTTGAAGGTGAAGATTCTAACTTATACGATGTATTGAATTCTGGTGAATCGCCAAATCCTGACAAAGAGTTATTACATGAATCTTTGCGTACAGAAATTGAGCGTGCACTGGAAACCTTAACCCCTCGTGAAGCAGATGTTATTCGTTTATACTTTGGTTTAGGCAACCAACACCCAATGACTTTAGAGGAAATTGGTGAAACATTTGATTTAACTCGCGAGCGTGTAAGACAAATAAAAGAGAAAGCTATTCGTAGATTGAAACATACGTCTAGAAGTAAAATATTAAAAACATATTTAGGATAGTTATGCCATGGCGTAACGACTAAATTACGACAACAACAGTTACACATAACTGTTCGTTTTTTGATTGATGAAAGAACCCGCGGCTGATTACCGCGGGTTTGTTTTTTTCCCTACTTTTGCAAAAACTTTTCTATTAAATATTATGAACTCTAAATTAATCGCTCCCTCCATGCTAGCTTCAGATTTTGGAAATCTTAAACGAGATACCGAAATGGTGAACAACAGTGAAGCAGACTGGTTTCATATAGACGTTATGGATGGGCATTTTGTGCCAAACATATCTTATGGTATGCCAGTGATTCAAGCTATTAAAAAGCACGCCACCAAACCTCTAGATGTACACTTGATGATAGAAAAGCCTGAACGCTATATAGAGGAATTTGCTAAAGTTGGTGCAGATATTATTACGGTACACTACGAATCTACAGTACATCTCCATAGAACACTTAGACAAATTAAAGCCACTGGATGTAAAGCAGGCGTTGTGCTCAACTTAACCACACCAGTATCTGTATTGGAAGATATTCTTCCAGAATGTTTCATGGTTTTATTAATGTCTATAAACCCAGGTTTTGGTGGACAAAAATTTGAAGACATCACATATAACCGAATTAAAAAGCTTCGTAAAATGATAGATGAGCAAGGTTTAGATACTCATATTGAGATTGATGGTGGTGTTACTGACAAGAATATAAAACAACTAGTTGACGCTGGTGCAAATGTATTTGTGGCGGGAAGCCATGTCTTTAAAAGTAGCAATCAACCAGAAACTATTAAAAAATTAAAGTTGATTGCTAACTCTTAAATTTGTTTAATAAAATAGTTTAGTAAATCTGTTGTAGTAATTATGCCTACCAAAGTACCATCTTCTACAACAGGCAATGCATGAAAACCGCTTTTTGCTAAAATCTCAGCCGCCTCTTTAATTGTAGTTTCTGTAGAAATTGTAACCACATCTTTCACCATTACCTGCTCTATGGTAAAATTATTATAAACTACCGTTTCTAAGGTATCACCTCCAATAGATGAAGTCTCCGCAAAACTTATGCGCATTAAATCTGTATAGCTTAACATACCTATAATGGTTTCGCCTGAAACCACTGGCATATGTTTAATTTTATACCTATTAAATAGTTTTTCTGCTCTTTCTAAATTATCTGAACGTGTAAGCGCTATAAGATTTTTTGTCATTATAGTCGATACTGGAACTCCCTGTCTCATTGCTATAGTTTTAAGTTTAATATAATATGAAATTTCAATCACCAATCTCTTCGCAAGCTAGTATTGCGCCAAGGTGTCTGCAATCAGAATTGCTTCAGCAAGTAATTAATCATATCTGTAGTTGTTACAATACCTACCAATTGGTTGTTATTTACTACTGGTAGCGCATGAAACTCCTTGTTAGCTAAAATTTCAGCTACTTCCTTAATAGAGTATGAAGGTGATACGCAAACTATCTTTTTTTTCATTACCTGGCTAATAGTAAACATATTATAAACCATGACATCAGCAGCACTGTCATTATTATCAGTTACATCTGCAAAACTCAATCTTAATAAATCGGAGTAGCTTAGCATACCCACAATAACATTATCCTGCACAACAGGTATATGCCGTATATGATGTTGTTTAAAAAGTTTTTCTGCTTTTTCTAAATGATCATCTTTTTGTAATGTAATGACATTCTCCGTCATTATCATCGAAATTGGTGCTTTTCGTATCATGTCATTGAAGTATTTAGTTTAGTTATCTCTAAAATTAGGAATACAAATACAAAAAAAGCATGACAAAAATCATGTAACCTATTAATAGCCAGAAAAATTAAAGTTCAACATTTGCTTTACTTTATCATAAATATGAGGGAAAAGCACTCTAAATACCTCAGGAGATTCAATAAAAGTTTCTATAATTACTGCAAGCAGCTCCGAATCGTTCGTGAAAGCGTAACTTCTTATGAATTCAGAATTAACCAATTTAGTTTTTAATGTTTCATCGGATGATAAGGTATTTCTAAGCTCATTAAATGTATCCACAAATAGAATGGAATTGATATCATCACTCTTTATACAGTTGAAATGAATAGCATGTGACAACTCGTGAATTCCCAAATTCAATTTATCATCTTCGATTCTATGTCCTTCTAAAAAATTATCCCAAGACAACACTAACGTTTTAAGGCGCGCGTTAAACTCTCCCTTATTGGTTGTTTTACTAAACATGGAATAATAGTCTGTAGGATATACAATAAAAGTTTCTATGTACGGAATTATATATCTCCTAAAGCCAAAAGTCAACATTACTGACATTGCCGAAATTAAGACTTTTACTTCTTCAGTAATTACAAAACCCTCTTTACCTTCAAATTTTTTATACTTAATAAAGGTCGCCGTTCGGTGTCTAAAATAGCTTTTATGCTTCTTGCTTAGTCTTCTGTAAAAAACAAATTCCTTTTCTAGGATTTTGTGTTGTTCTGGACTCAAATTCCTTCTAAAAAAATAAAAATGAATAAAGACTGGACGTTTTGTGAAGAGCGCATATATCATTTCTAGTCCATCTAATATCGTTGTAATTATTTTTCTTATGAATAGTAGCATAAGAAATAAAACACCCAACAAAAGAATGGTAACAACTATATTTCCAATAAAATCATAGTTGGTTTGTTCTAACAATAACATAAACTAGTTTATAAGTGCTAGAACTAAAGTAAAGAAGTAAATTGTATTAAACTACTTATGGTAGCTGTTTAAACTCTATTAAACAAGAACTTTATGAAATAAGTTTATATGTAAGTTCCGCTTTTTATATCTGACTAAAACCATCATAAACGAGTGCTTGATTTTTAATTCAGTCCATCTAAAAACCCTCTGTAAGCTTTTTTAGCATTGAAATTAGAATCATACAACAATGGCCAATCGGGTTGTCCCCAAAAATCAATCAACCAAGTTTCGTTATCTCGTATTCCCCATACGGTCAATGCAAATTTATTAGCCTCAGGTATAGCATTATAAATTTCAACCACCTCTCTAAACTTGTTTTCTTGAGCAGTTGCTCTTGCATCTGTTAAAGAGGTAATATCATTATTTGGGTTTGCCCTTATATCTAGCTCAGAAAAATGCATTTTCAAACCTCTTGATACGGCTCCATTAACTACACTTTGTATTTGAGCTGCAGATGGAAAGTTATAGGCTATATGCATTTGGGCACCAACCCCGTCTATTATGCTTTTTGAAGACAAATCATCTACAATAGCAAACATTGCAGCTTGCTTACCTGCATCAAAAGTTATATTGTAGTCATTATAGAAGAGAAGTACATTTGGATCAGCATCCCTTGCAAATTGATAACATTTTTCAATATAGTTATCCCCCATACGTCTCCTAAAAACAGTATTTCTTAATTGATTAGTACCATCTTCAACTGCTTCATTTACAACGTCCCAAGATCTTACCTTACCAGCATAACGTGTTAGTACTGTTGTAATATAATCTTTAATCATCGTTTCAAACTCCTCATCTGTACCCGAAAAATTCTCTACCCATTGTGGTGTTGCTGTATGCCAAATTAAAGTATGTCCATGAATATCCATGTTATTCGCAATTCCATAGTCCACAATTGCATCGGCCGCTGTAAAGTCATAGTTACCCTGAGAAGGATACATGATATTCATTTTCATTTCAAATTCGGCGGTAAGGTTATTAAATTCACGGGTTAGAATTTCACCGTGGCTTCCATCTAATCTATTTGATTTAACCGCCATACCAATTGAAAATTTATCAGCTGCATCTTTTAGTGCGGGATCCGCAGCAGCTTGTCCAGTAATCGATACTACTTGACTAGTGCTAACATCACCGTTGGGGCCTTCTACTGTAAGAGTTATTGTATAGTCGCCTGCTGTCTCGTACAAATGCACTTCTGGACCTGCCAAATCTTCAACTCTGGGACCATTTGTAAAAAACTGCCAGTAACTGCTTAATCCGCTTGTACCTGTTGATGTATTATTTACTGCAACTCTAAGCGGGTTTTGCTCTGATATTAATACATCAAAAGATAAAACAATAGGTGTAGGGTTATCTGGTGGTGCAGTGTCATCATCTTTAGAGCATGCAAAAAATGCAGATAGTATTGCAAAGAGAAAAATAACCTTATAGGTTGTTATTATATTTTTCATAGCTTTTTATTTATAACAATTATTTCAACTTAAATTTATCTTTTAATCCACTGTCTGAACTTCCTCCAACCATAATGTTAAACATCCCTGGTTCTACTAGGTAATTGCCATCATTATCATAAAAACCGAGTTCAGCATTTGTTAAGTTGAATGTTATAGTTTTTGTTTGTCCCTTTTTTAATTCGACTAGCTCAAATCCTTTTAACTCCTTAACAGGTCTTACGATACTAGCCACTGGATCATTTATATAAAGTTGCACTACTTCCTTTCCATCTAAATCACCAACATTTGTAACTTCTACACTTAACTCTACGGTTTCACCTTTATTATATTCAGATTTACCTAATTTTAGGTTGTTATACTTAAAATCTGTATAACTCATCCCATAACCAAAAGGAAATAAAGGTGTGTTTTCAACATCTATATAATGAGACCAGAATACGTTGTCTTGCGAGTTAACTGGTCTACCCGTACTGAAGTTATTATAATAAATGGGGCATTGCCCAACATTTCTTGGGAAAGACATTGGTAATTTACCACTTGGGTTATAATCTCCATATAGCACTTGAGCCACAGCATTTCCAGCTTGCGTTCCTAATTGCCACGCTTCAACTATTGCTGGAATATGTTCGGCTGCCCAAGGTAAAGCCAATGGACGTCCGTTATTCAAGACCAAAACAATGTTTTTATTCACCTCAAAAATGGCCTCCAGTAATTGTTGTTGGTTTCCAGGTAGACCTAATTTTGTTCTACTTCTGCCTTCTCCACTTTGAAAACCTACTTCTCCTAAAACCATCACCACAACGTCAGCATCTTTTGCAGCGTTTTTTGCAGCTTCAAATCCAGAGAAATTATTGTTATTTATCTTGACTTCTTGAACAAACAATTGTTTTCCAATAGAGACATCTGTTCCCTTTTCATAAACAAGTTCATTATTTTTATATTGCTGCATACCTTCCAAAACAGACACGGCAGTATTATCGTCGGCAGCAATTCTCCAACTTCCCAGAGGACTATTTTTATCGGCTGCCAGTGCACCTATTAAAGCTACTTTTTGTCCTGATTTTTTTAATGGTAATAGGTTATCGTTATTCTTTAATAGTACAATTGATTTCTTGGCCATATCCAAAACCGCATCATTAATAGTCTTATTACCTATGGTAACTTTTTCTCTAGCTTCATCACAATATTTGTAAGGATTATCAAACAAACCAAGCTCAAATTTTACGCGAAGTATTCTTCTAACGGCATCATCAATTAATGCTTCCTTTACCGTTCCGTTCTCAACTAACTTCACTAATTCCTTAACATATAGGTGCGATTCCATATCCATATCTGATCCTGCAGTTACAGCCTTAGCAGAAGCATCTGCGCCATCTAAAGCGTAACCGTGCGTTACCATTTCAGAAATCGAAGCCCAATCTGATACTACGTATCCATCAAAACCCCAATCGCCCTTTAAAATATCTCTTTGTAAAAAAACATGGCCTGTTGCAGGGATACCATTTAGTATATTGAAAGAATTCATAAGTGTACGAACTCCTGCATCTACAGCTGCCTTAAAAGGAGGCAAAACAGAATTATACAATTTTGACCTGCTCATATCAACGGTATTGTACTCCCTACCTGCTTCAGCATAACCATAAGCGGCAAAATGCTTTGCACAAGATGCAATGGTAGTAGCGTCGGCTAAGTCATCTCCCTGAAATCCTGTAACTCTGGCCGTGGCTATTTTACTTCCCAAATAGGTGTCTTCTCCCGCGCCTTCCATAACACGTCCCCATCTGGCATCATTGGCGACATCAACGTTAGGTCCGAAAGTCCAATTTAAACCTGATGCCGAAGCCTCTTGCGCAGCTACACTAGCAGATTTTTTTATAGCCTCCAAATCCCAACTTGCGGCTTCTGCCAACGGTATGGGGCTTAATGTCTTGTACCCGTGTATCACATCAAAACCAAAAATAATTGGGATGCCCAAACGACTTTCCTCCACAGCAATTTTTTGAACAGCCCTAACTTCTTTTGCGCCTCTAACACTTAGCATAGAACCAACCCAACCTTTTTTAAGGTGCTCATATTTTTCTTCTTCCGAACCTGATTCTGGCAAAGGCCCCGTAAAATCCCAAGAACCGTTATACTGGTTCATTTGCCCTACCTTTTCGTCTAACGTCATCTGGTTCATTAAAAGTGTTATGCGCTCTTCTATAGGCTTACTTTTATCTAGATGCGATTTTGATTGCGCACAACTTCCGGTTATAACAAACACTAAGATAAATTTTATAGTTTGACTTAAAGCTTGATTTTTTTTCATTTTCCTTTTCATTTATTTAAATTAATTTATACAACTAATCGATTATATTAATTTTTTTTAAATGCGCAGAGTTCTTTGGAAACTTTTAACATCTTGATTTACAAAAAAACTCAAAAGACTAGCCAAATTTATAACTAGACTTTTGAATTTTTATTTTTTCATACAGTTTTATTTCTTAACAAATTTAAATGACCTATTATCATTTGTTTTTAGAAAATAAAATCCTTGTTCTAAATTCGAAACATCGATTTCAGTAGTAATATTCAAAAGCTTCATTACTACTTTTCCAGTCATATCTAAAATTGATGCTTTTTCCGACGGCACCCCCATAAGGTCTATATTTAAGATATTCTCAACAGGATTAGGAAAAATCAAAATTGAATTTTTATTTACAACTTCTTCTACACTAGCAGTAGACGATATTGTAACTAAATTTCCAGTATTGTTAAAACCCGTATCAGAACCATCTGAACCCAACGTTATTTTACCAGCCCATGTGAAAACCTCACCATCTACCGGTGTGTTAAAAATGTTAATAGTAACGGTTTGTGTTCCAGACCCCATAGAAGTGGGAACAATATTTCCTTCATAAGCTATGTTTCGTCCTGAACCCCAATTCGGGCTCCCATCAGGATTAGCCAAAAACAATTGCCACTCAAAAACATCTCCAGTTGAAATACCTGAGTAGTCAAAAGTTACATCTACTGTTGTTGCCGTTGGCGGAATAGTGGTGTCAAAAACAAGATTTGAAAATCCTTGTGCATTTGACGCATAAACACTCAATAGGAGCGTTGTACAAAAGAGTAATTTTTTCATCATAATTATATAGTTTTTTATGAACACTAAATTAGTATCCTTCCAAATAATCCAACAGTCCAAATAGAGCATCTTATATAACAAATGATGCGTATCATTATTAAACTCTAAAAATATGTTTTGATCAAGTTAGTCCTTGTTGTTTCAAAAAAAATAGCAGTCAAGTAATACATTAAAATCAAGAAGCATGAATTTCTAAAATTAATCTCAGTTAGGAAAAAATTATCACGAAACAACAAGAATATTTAAAGATACAACTTACCCTAAACTAGAGTGCGCTCTTATTTTAGTTAACACACAAATAATATTCATCATTTCTAGTACTATTTACATCATTACGGATGAAGCTCATCCGTAGTTTTAACTAAATTTGCAAAAAAAGAATACTATGAGATTTCACACTATTTTATTTGCTGTGTTTATATTGGTCGCCTCATGCGATAAACCAACAATGAATATAACTGTAATACCAGAACAAGAAGCACCAATCGATAATAACGATGGCGATGGTTTTGCTAGCGAATTTGATGATGGAGAAATGAGAGACATGACATCTGTTGCAATTGTTTCTGAAATGAAAATAGGCTGGAATTTGGGAAACAGCCTAGATGCTGAAGGCCCTACCGAAACCCATTGGGGCAACCCTGTTACCACAAAAGCTATGATTGACGCAGTAGCAAATAGGGGTTTTAAAACCATAAGAATACCAGTAACTTGGCGTTTCCACCAAGGACCAAGTCCCGATTATACTGTTAGCAAAGCGTGGTTGGATCGTGTGGAAGAGGTCGTAAATTACGCTAGAGCCAATAACATGTATGTTATCCTTAATACGCACCATGAAGATACTTGGATAATACCTACTTATGCGGAAGCCGACGAAGTAAAAAAAAGACTATCAAAATTATGGACACAAATCGCAACCAGATTTCGAAACTATAGCGACTATCTAATTTTTGAAACACTTAACGAGCCCCGTTATGAAAACACACCACAAGAATGGACGGGCGGAACCGCAGAGGGCAGAGATGTAGTAAACCAATACCATCAAGTAAGTTTGGACGCCATAAGAGCTACTGGAGGCAATAATATCTCAAGGCACATCATGATTTCAAGCTATGCAGCAAGTACGCTGCCTGTTGCCATAAACGCACTAAAAATTCCTAACAATGATGAGAAAGTCATCGTCTCCCTTCATTCTTATTTTCCTTTTCCTTTTACATTGGGGGGTACTGATACAACTTGGGGTACTAACAGTGACAAACAAGCCTTGGATGCCGAAATGGATAAGATAAAGGCTAAATTTATTGATAACGGCATCCCCGTAGTACTTGGTGAATGGAGTTCTGGAAACTTAAACAATTTGTCTGACCGTATCACGCATGCCGATTATTATGCCAAGGCAGCAGCGCAAAGAGGCATGCCGTCCGTTTGGTGGGATAATGGTAAAATTGGCGTATCTAACGACGATTTAGGCATATTTAACAGGCGAAATATTACCTGGCCTTTTGATGATATCGCCAATGTAATCATTAAAGCCTACCAATAAATAAAAAAACCTTTTTTAAGACGACTCAAACCAATAACAAAATTTGGGTGTTACCCTTGCTTCGAGAACCTCAGCCACCATGGGGCTTACCAGCCAACTTAGCGGTTTTTTTGGCAGTACTAAGCGTTTTTGCCTGAAGCCAATTCGGGTAATTATCAGTAACTATAAATGAGTTATAGTATAGCAACAAATTTTAAAAAATCATTGTTTTTTGCTACCAAAATGTAAAACTTTCCCTGCACCTGAATCATCGCGAGGTCTTTAACATCACCATCAATAAATAGTCCTGTTTGTGTGGCACTTAAGGCATTAAAACCTTTACCTTCCTTTTGGCCTTTTAAAAACGTACCATAACCAGCATCTGCCCTAGGTGTTTCAACTTCCGAAGCATATAAATTACCGCCAAGAACCATATCCTTAATCCCGTCAGAATCAAAGTCCTTTACCAAAATTTGATTTGTGGGTGCAATTTGCGCCTGTATAGGCAAGTCGCGCCTGATAAACTTCCCATTTTCGTTTACAAATACGGCACTTTTAAATGAAGATACTTGATAGTGTATGGCGTTCTCAAGTTTTTTCTCACTATAAACATCACTCAACGTTGCTGTTGAGAACTCATTATAATTTTTAAATTTCTTCTTAATTGATGGTATTTGTTGTGAAGAACACTCTCTACCCCTTACAGGATACTGCTTCCCTTCGTTATAATAACTCAAAACAATATCATTAGTTCTGTTTCCATCAAAATCATTTAAGTAAATATCAAAAGTAGCCTCATCCGAAGCTTTATACTTGTAGTTATCTCCAAGATTTCCTCCAACCAAATCAATATCGCCATCATTATCAATATCGTCAGCCACTAAACTAAACCACCAACCTCTTGTTTCATCTAAACCAAGGGCTTTAGTAGTTTCAGTAAAACGCTTTCCTTTATCATTTTTAAAAACCCTAACCTGCATCCATTCTCCTGTCACAGCGAGGTCTTCCCAACCATCATTATCATAATCAAACCATTGTGCAGCGGTTACCAAACCTATTCTACTTAATTCAGGAGCAACATTCTGAGTTATATTTCTAAATTTAGGCTTACCCGCTTCACTTATATTCTCTAATATATAACTAGAAGCTGGGTATGGATAATTTGACGGCACAAGCCTGCCGCCCACAAATAAATCCTTATCACCATCCTTATCAAAATCATAAGCGTAAACTCTACTACCGCTTTCGCTTATTGGTGGCAATGCATTATAACTTTTAATGAATTCACCATTACCTTGATTCACATAAAGTCTATCCATTAACATGGGTGATCCACTATTAAATTCGTTTCCACCGCTAACAATATAAAGGTCATTATCTCCATCGTTATCAGCGTCAAAAATAAGCGAACCAATGTCTTCATGTTTTCTATCCTCAAGCAGTATCTTAAATTTTTGTTGCTCAAAAGTACCGTCGCTTTTCTGAAAAAATAATCCTCCCGGGTATTTTGATGCGGCGCCAACATAAAAATCATCCAAACCATCACCATTTAAGTCGCCCACTGATAAACCAGGGCCAAATTGAGACGTTTTATGTGGCAAAAGGATTTCCTTTTTAAAATCATCATACCTGTTCTCCTTGTGCTTGTATAGCGCTAGTGTATCTGTAAAACTCTCAAATAACTCACCAGCAGCAATATTATTTTCAACAACCTTTCCTCCTTGAGCCTGATTTACATCCAGAGTTATTGCAGTATTTATTTTGACATCTGATAACTTTTGGCTTTTTTGATTTGGCCAAACAACTACCAAACTATCAATTTTTTCATCATCACCAAGCCCGAAATGAAGCTTTGGTGCTATTGATGATTGAAATCCACGACTTAAAGACAGCTCTTGAACTTGATATTTATTGTTATGATACAAGTGTATTTTAGCTCCTATGCCATGGGTGTTCTTAGCGCTTCCTTTAAAAGCTACCGTTAAATGATTACTAATATCCGCACTATGATTTTCAAATAAAGACGCATAATTATCTATATTATTTGTGACCAATTCTAAATCCCCATCATTATCCAAATCCACATAAACAGCACCATTGGAAAAGCCCTTATCTTCAATACCCCAGTTTGCATTACTTTTTGAAAATGTGAGATCCCCATTATTCTTAAAAACATAATTATCAATGGGTTCTGTTGGAATGTTTAGGCTTTTAATTAACAAACTATCCTCATGTTTTTTTTCACCTCGAAGGCTCTCAAAATAGTCTTTATTGTTTATTTCTCTTCTTGTACCGTTAGAAACAAACAGGTCTTTATAGCCGTCATTGTCAAAATCAGCCAATAGTGGTGCCCAACTCCAATCTGTGGAAGACACTCCTGCTAAACGCGAAATATCCTTGAACTTTGGAATGCCTTGATGATTAAACCCTGTATTGATCTGAAGCGCATTCTGCATATATTGGTACTGAAAACCCACACGCTCTATATTTGCAAAAAGCTCAGGATTCATACTAGCCATGTTGGCTTTGGAGCGTCTGTTAGACGAGGCATCCATATCCATTTGGATGATATCGACATGGCCATCGTTATTAAAATCTGCTATGTCCACACCCATTCCATAAAATGCAGTATGAGCCGTGGCACTCTTAATTTCGTTTTTAAACGTGCCATCTTTTTGATTGATATATAAACAATCTGGTGTACCAAAATCATTGGAAACATAAAGATCGATCCACCCATCATTATTTATATCAGATGCTGTAACACTAAGCGAAAGGCTATATAGCCTAACTCCCGCGTTGTTTGTAATTTTAGTGAATTTTCCACCATCGTTTCTATATAAATTATCGGTTTCTGTATCTGTTACCCTATCCATGCGCATCTTGTAATGATAGCTATTGTATTCAAATGGTGTAATGGGATAGTTAGCAACATATACGTCGAGATCACCATCATTATCGAAATCAAAAAAAGTGGCATCAACACTATTACCAGCATCATCTAAACCAAGATTAGATGCTTGCTCTTTGAACGTATTATCGCCTTGATTAATGAAAAGTTGATTTTTTTTATTTCCAGATTGTCCAGCAACTAAGCAATAGATATCCATTAAACCATCTCCATTTACATCTGCCATAGTTGTACCTGTGTACCATCGTCTATCTCCAGAAAGTCCAGATTCCTCAGTAACATCCTTAAAATTTAGTTCGCCCTGATTAAGGTAAAGTTTGTTATCCACCATATTACCCGAAAAGAATAAATCGGTAAGGCCGTCATTGTTAATATCGCCAGCAGAAATACCGCCACCCATGTATATGTAAGGATAAGTAAAGTAGTTTAACGTATCATTTTCAACTAAGTTGTTTTTAAAAACTATACCCGTATCCTCAGGTAAAAGTTTAGTAAAAATCTTTTCTTTATCCGTATTACCTGAATTTTTCTCTATAGCATCATTTCCTGCGCAACCTAAAATGGTTGCTCCCAAAACCAACATAACAATGTATCGCAACATGGTGTTTACTTTTTAACTTTCTTTATTTGCTTAAATTAAAAACAAATGAGCGAAAAGAAAAACTTCCGCCCATTTATTAACTAAACTAAACAAATTACTCAATTAGTATCCGGGGTTCTGATCCGCTCCGGTCATTTGTGTATTCGCATCTATCTCATTCTGAGGTATTGGCATTACACGATGTACAGATGGATCATAATTCCTGGTGACTCTCAATGATGGATCTGGATTGTTAAAATTAGCATCTGGAAAAATTGATAATTCCTGATCGTCTAAATTCCATCTTACCAAATCGTCAAATCTTACTTGTTCCCCACACAGCTCTACAAATCTTTCATGCACAATAGCATCAAATATTTGTTCTTTTGTGTTTACTGGAAAACCTCTTGCGTCCATTGTTGCAGTACCATATCTTGGCATGCCTGCCCTGTCCCTTATTTCATTTAGAAAATCTACAGCGGCATCATTATTATTTAAATTCATTTCGACTTCTGCTTGCATAAGTACCACATCGGCATACCTCATTATTCTTACATTCACCCCACTATTTTGTGATACATTTTGCTCATCATACAATTGTGAAAACTTATACCAAACAGGTCCACCAACACATCCAGGGCACGGAAATTGAAAAGCATCTCCTGGTCCATAACTATTGGTATCATCCTGCAAAATAGCAAGGTCTAACCTTGGGTCATCCTCCTCAAACTCTTCTATAATTTTAGTAGATGGCCGTGCATTAGCCCATCCAGTGTAGTCTTGAGAGCGAAACGTTACTTCTGACGTTCCTATACCTGTTTGCGCCCATCGCTCTGCTTCAGTACCAACTTCTCCATTGTAGCCTATCTCAAACATAGACTCATCATTATGTTCTCCTGTTTCACTAAAGTTATCACGATATTCCTCTATTGGAAGTAGACTATGATTTGTAACATTGCTAAAGGCATCTTTAGCTTCAGGGTATAACTCCCTGTGCAAATATACTTTACCAAGCATGGCATAGGCAGCCTCTTTTGTAACTCGTCCTTTTTCCGTTGCACCTTTAGACAAAGTTAATGTGGTTGACATTTGTAAGTCTGCTATGATTTGATTGTAAACTTGATCCGCCGTTGCCCTAGGTTCGTCATTAGTAGCTGTCAAAACATCGATTTTTAGGGGTACACCACCAAAACGCTTTACTAAGTGATAATAGTAAAGTGCTCTTAAGTAATAGGCTTGTCCTAATGCATTATCAATATCTTCGTCAGAAAAATCGGAGCCTTCAGCATTGGCTCTCATCCTGTCTTCATTCCCTATAACAAAGTTACAGGCTCCTACACCATTGAAACAAGCAGTCCAATACAATGCGATATTATCAAGAGTGGCATTAAACTCAAACCTATTATAAGGTGCAAAGTTTGGATCTCCACTAGCGACCACCTCATCCGAAATTGCATCCGGAAAAACATAACCTACACGCTGATATAAGGTTTGAAATTGATTATAAGCTGAGTTAACAGCCGCTTCTACTTGACTTCGAGACTCAAAGAAAATCTCAGGATTTAATGCATTTGTATTCTCAACAGGTACATCTTCGTCACATGCAGCTATAAGGAATAACGCAAACAACGCTGCAAAACCCAAAAAATAATTACTAAATTTTTTCATCTTAACAATTCTTTTATTTAAAACTCTATTTGAATTCCGCTCAACACGGTAACTGGTCTTGGTTGTGCACTTCTGTCAATTCCTAGCCCATCCACAAGCCCTAGCGCATTGTAAAATGGTGCTATTTCTGGATCAAGTCCTGTGTAATTAGTGAAAGTTAACAAATTCTGACCTTGTACATAAATCCTAAGCTTTTTAATTATGCCATTGCCTGATTTATTTATCCAATTACTTGGAAGATTATAACCAACCGTAACGTTTCTCAACCTAAGATAAGAGGCGTCTTCAACATAACGGGAAGAAATTTCGTTATTAATGTTTGATCCAAACCTAAATCTTGGTATATCTGTAATATCTCCTGGGTTTTGCCATCTTCGTATTACGCGAGTGCCGTAATTTAACCCATTATCTAAACCTTCTAAATAGTAAATGTTACTATTAAAGGCATCAACACCTTGTACGCCATTGAGTAATACATTAAAATCCCAGCCTTTATATTCGGCTCTAAGATTAATAGCATAGGTAAAGTCTGGATTAGGATCACCAATAACAGCTCTGTCACCTAAGGTAACCAATCCATCACCATCAATATCAAGATACCTTACATCGCCTGGTTGAACTGGTACAGCAGCATTACCATTATTAGGTAGCTCCGCATCTATTTGCTCTTGGGTAGAAAAGACACCATCAGCTACTAAACCAAAAAAATGGAATGGAGCTTCACCTACTGCTAATCTATTTAAAGGAGCAGCAAATGGTGGATTCAATCTAGCACGTTCAATGGGTTCTCCACTAACACCTAAACTTTCAACAACATTTTGAGCAGTTGTTAAATTAGCCCAAAAATTCCATTTAAAATCTCCTTTGTAATCATTGTACCCTAATGTGAACTCAAAACCTTTTACATCTACAATACCCACATTTCTTATAACTGATGGTCCTGTTTGCGCATTCCCGGGAATACCTGCTGATGCTGCTAATTCTACGGGTATTAATAAATCCTCACTTCTGTTTTTGAAGTAATCAATAGTTACCTGTATCTGATCGTTCAAAATGCCCAAATTAAAACCATAGTTCTGCTTAATTTGAGTTTCCCATCTTATATCAGGATTAGCTGCATTATTTGGACTAATACCAGTTGCTGTTTCATTATTAATTGAAGAAGGTAAATTTAGACCTAATGTAGGCAAGAATTGGTTAACTGTATTTCCAGTCCTATTATTTCCTGTCTCTCCATAACTTGCTCTTAGTTTCAGATTATTAATCCAATCCACATTAAAGAAGGATTCATTAGTTACGTTCCAACCTAATGCCCCAGAGAAAAACCATTCTGAAGCATTTTCAGGAGAAAATCTTGAAGATGTATCTCTACGTCCAGAAGCACTTACCGAATATCTTTTATCAAACTCATACCCGCCAAGAAATAGAATAGAATTTAGATTTTCTGGAACAGAAAAAGATGTGGCTCTAGCATTGGGTGAAAATACTTCGGGAATACTTGATGACACTGTGTTATTATCAGATATGGAAGCTGACTCTAGCTTAATTTTCGTTTGTTCTAAAACGGCAGAAGCGTTTACGGAATGCTTACCATAAGTCCTATCAAACCCTAAGGTATTTGTAAATATGGTTTGAGAAACTGTCTGTCTATTTTTAGTAATAAAATTTATAGGGTTTTCAAATCTACCACCACCTTCTTCAAAAGCTCTATTTTGCGCATCAAATAAATTCAAATTTGCATTTAAACCAAATTGTGTTCTAAAAGTAAGTCCTTTAGCCAATTTAAAAGTAGCATATAAACTACCAATGATAGATGAAAATCTTGATAAGTTATCGTTAGTCTCCTGAACTCTAATTTGATTTCTTGCATCATTGAGATCGCCTGAAGCAGTTCCACCAAAAAGACCATTTTGGTCGATAACAGGAACATAGGGTGCTTGCCCAATAATGTTCCACAAAGGATCTCTACCCTCAAATTGTTCTGGAAGTACTGTTTCACTGTGTGCTAATGCAAGCGTTTGTCCTATATCTACCCAATCAGCTATACTAGCATCTGAATTGATATTCAACGTTGATCGGTTAAAGCCAGTATCTATATATACACCATCCTGACTAAGCCTAGAAAAACCTATATTAAATCTAGCTTTTTCACTACCGCCGTTTATATTACCGTTAACGTTATATAAGGGTGCTTGTCTAAAATAAGCATCTTGCCAGTCTGTATCTATACCATTACCATCAAACAAGGGGTTGTCATTTATTCTTCCTACTGGGTCATCTGGTCCTCCATTTTGTCCTACTAGTGCATTTATTTCTCTCAAGAATTGGATATATTGTGAAGTATTCATAAGGTCGTACCTTCTGTTGAACTCCTGAATCCCTGCAGAAGCTTGAACTGTAAAGGTTGCTTTACCTACCTTACCCTTTTTTGTGGTAATTAAAACCACGCCATTGGTTCCTCTTGAACCATATACAGCAAGTGAAGCGGCATCTTTTAATATATCAACTTTCTCTACACTTGATAAGTCGAGACTATTAATACTGTTAGTAAAAACACCATCCACAACGTAAAGTGGCGTACCATCACCAAATGTGTTTACACCTCGTATTTGTACTAGGGTTTGCGATCCAGGAGAACCTCCATTTGTAATAGTTACACCAGCGGCTCTTCCTTGAAGTGCTTGCCCCAAATCTGCCGTTGGAAATTCACTAAGATCTTCTGATTTCACAACAGAAACTGGTGTATTTCTTTGTGTACCGTAAGTTACAATAACCACTTCATCTAGACCGACCAAGTCCTCGTCTAGAAAAACGTTTACCTCTTTTTGTCCGGAATACGTAACTTCTTTAGTTATAAAACCTACAAAAGAATATACAATAATATCGCCATTACTTAGATTATCCAAGGTGTACATTCCATCAAAATTTGTAACTACTCCTTTAGATTGGTTTTTTACAGTAACGTTAGCTCCTGGTAACGGTCCTCCGTTAGAAGTAACTGTTCCAGTGACTGTTTGTCCCATGATTTGACCTACAATGGTCAAAAAGAAAACAATACATAAGTTCTTTAATTTCATGTTCGAATTTAGTTTTGATTAAATAGTTTAAGTTTCTTGTTGGTCTCACAAATTGTTATGAGTAATACCAACAACTGCTTTATTGATTGCAATTTATATTTAGTAGTTGCAACGAGAGCAATTTATTTGATGCAATAAATATTTCATATGTTGCATTTGGACATTATCCACAAACACCTGTGTTTTATATGGTTTTTTAAACACCCTTGCAGACTAAAACAAAACACTTTTTAAAAGGCTAATATCTAATCGCTCTTCCTGCTTTTGGGTAATTCTCCAAACTGTTTCTTATAACAAACTGTAAAATATGATGCAGACAGGAAACCTACTTTATGGGCAACTTCACTTACATTTAAATTTTTATCATTTTGAAAAATCACCTTAGATCTTTCTAATCTTACTCTTCTTATAAACTGTATGGGGGACAAGCCCGTTAGCGTTTTTATCTTTCTATAAACCTGACTTCTACTTAGGCAAAGGTGAGAAGATAGCTTTTCTACATTTAAATCAGGGTTTTCAATATTCTCATAAATGAATCCTAGCACTTTTTGAATAAAATCATTGTCCAAATCCTTTTCCTTTTTCTCTTCATTTAAAGGCGCTGCTGTATTAGCGTACTTCTCAGATAACTTTTCACTCTTTGCAAGAAGCTCCTCCAGAACCACCATTAGTTCGTCATTGTCAAAAGGCTTCACGATATATGCGTCGGCACCTCCCTTTATTGCTTTTATTCTATCCTCGCTCAAGTTTTTTGCTGTAAGCATTACTATAGGTATACTGCTTAGGTTAGGATCATTCTTAACTTTTTTACAAAACTCTATCCCATCCATAATTGGCATTATTAAGTCTGAAATAATTATATCGGGACTATGTTCCATAGTTTTTAGCCACCCTTCTTGCCCATCCGACGCCAAAACCAAATCGTACTCTTCTTTTAAAACTGATACTAAGTAATCTTGAAGATCTACGTTATCCTCCACAATCAGCAATTTATTCTTTACTTCTTTTTTTGAAAGAATATCTTCTATGTTATAAACTTTAGTTTTAGAGATTTTAGGTAACTGCAACATTTTATCTGACAATTTCGATGAAAATTCCTCGTCTTTAAAATATTCTTTTCCGTAAGGCAAAAACACCTTGAAACTTGAACCTTTTCCTAATTCGCTCTCTACTTCTATCAAACCTTTATGAAGTTTAATAAAGTTTTTAACCATATCTAAACCCACTCCAGTACTACCGTAGTAAGATTTATTTAATTGCCCTACTTGATAAAATCGTTCAAAAATTTTATTATAATCTTTTTGGTCTATACCTGGCCCATTGTCCTTAACACTAATTTCTAACACAGGTACGGGAGTGTCTTTATCTAATAGTGGTAATATCTTTTTCTTTTTAGAAGCAATCTTTACTCGAATTTTCCCTTTATTAGGCGTTACCTTAAAAGCATTGGATAACAAATTAAACAATACCTTATCCAGTATCCCTTTATCTGCCCATATATTAAAATCTATGCTTTCATATTTTAAATCCAGTTGTATTGATCTTCTTTTAGATTCTTCGTTAAAAAAGCTGAGAATGTTCTTTGTACTTTTAACAATATTAAACTCGCTCAATTTTAATTGAAGCTTATTGGATTGCAGCTTTCTAAAATCCATAAGTTCGTTTATCAATCTAGAAAGGCGTTCAGCGTTTTTATAAATGATATGATATTTTTGTTGTACAGACTTTGACGCTTCTGTATTATGCTTCTCGATAAGCTCCTTTATTGGGTTAATTATTAAGGTAAGTGGTGTCCTGAATTCGTGTGATATATTTGTAAAGAATTGAAGTTTTTGCTTTTGCAGTTCCACTTTTTGCTTTCTTCGTTCTCTCTCGAGTCTAAAAGTATTTCGCTCGTTAACATACTTGCGATACGAATACATTCCAACTAACACAAATAAACCAAAACAAATAATGTAGGCAATGTACGCCCATATAGTTTTCCACCACGGAGACTGCACCTGTATCTTGAGAATAGCAGATGCGTCATTCCATATATTATCATTATTTGAAGCCTTTAACTTAAAAGTATAATCTCCTGGCTCAAGATTAGTATAAGTTGCATTCATTTTTGACCCAACGTAATTCCAGTCTTCCTCAAAACCCTCCAAAAGATAGGCAAACTGGTTTTTTTCTGGCCTTGTAAAGCTAACGGCACCATAATCTATAGTAACAACACGTTGATCATGCCTTAGGGATATTACATTAGTATCACTTTTGATAACTAAAGGACTATCCTTGTCGCTTTTATTTACTTTTTTATTAAATAATTTTACACCTTTAAGATAGGGTTTTGCTAAATAAGGGTTAAACGGTATGTTTTGTGGATTTATAATATTAACCCCGCTCTTGGTACCTAAATATAAATTGTTGTTATTATCTAATATTGCTGCTCCATCTATCAAAAAGTTTTCAAGCAAACCATCATAAATAGTAAACTGAACAACATCATTGGTATCTCGATTAATTTTAAGAATTCCCTGTTTACTACTAACCCACAGCTCATTTTTTACAGGCTCAAAAATGGTATTTACAAATGATAAATCAAATCCTTCCAACTCAAAAGATTCAAAACACTTCTTATCTCTTTTGTACTCAAACAACCCACCGCCATTAGTCCCACACCATACCGTTCCGTCTTGCGTCTCATAGATATCTAATATTCTATTAGAACTTGGGTGGCCAGCAAATTTGGACGAAATAGAGTCATTATGTGCAGTTACTACATACTCATTATTATCTTTATTGTCGATTTGATATAAACCAGACGACGTCCCTATCCAAATATGACCAGAACTATCGTTGTGTATCACCTCAATATCCTTATCCACTACTTCTGACCTAGCATAAAACTCCCCACTTGGTGAATGAATTTTTCCAGTATTATAATCAAAATAAAAAACCCCTTCTAAAAAAGAACCTATCCAAACCTTACCAGTACTATCTTCAGCAAAACATTTAACTTTATTTGTTTTTAGAGCTCCAGAGGTATTAACTTTATTAAAGTTTACAAAAGTTTTACTCCCTTTTTTTAGAAAGAAAAGCCCCTCGCCCCATGTTGCAACCCAAGCATTACCCTTACTATCTATAAAAACATCTTCAATATATAGTCCCTTTTTCAGGCCTTTATATTCTGAGCTTTGTTTCCCATAAATATTGGCTACAGTACCACTACTAGTATTTAAAATATCAATTCCATTTATTTGAGCTATCCATATATTACCATCTCCTGTTTTAGCAAATGCCTTTATTTCATTGGTATGAATGCCATTGCCTTCCTCCTTCCTTTTAATAGAATCGAACTTGTTATGGTATTTATCAAAAAAACCTAAACCATTTTCGTAATAGCCCAACCATAGCCTGTTCTCGTTATCCAAAAACATGGACCAAACAGAATCTGAACCCACGCCGTTAAGATTTTTTACGCTATACAAATAGTGTTTTACTATTTCTCCCGTCTGATCCAAAACAAAAAGACCTTCATTTTCTACAGATACAAAAACATGATCTAAACCACTTGTAATAGCCATTGTAGCACTATCAACGATATCTAATTTATCGAAAGCAACTATTGATTTTTTTAAATCACCCTTAAAAGTTCCATTTTTAAGCGTTCCTATCCATAAAATCTCTTGTTTGTCAATATGCAAACTTGTTATGTATTCCCCTAAAATACCAGCTCCCAAACTTATCTCCTCAAACCCTCCTAATTCATGATATCTCTCCACTTTCAATCCAAGATTAGTAGCTGCGTATAAATTCCCTTTCGCAGAAAACTGCATATCTAAAACCCCTTGACCTTCTAGCCCATAATCCTTTAACATGCCACTCTCCATATCTAATACCATAATACCATCATAAGTTCCCACAAGAAACCTATCTTCATATTCAGCGAAGCTTAATACACTAACGTAGGCGTTTTCTAAGTTGTTATAATATGAGTGATTATATCGCTTAAATGAATTTTGCTCTTCATTATATACGCATAGCCCTGCATCCGTTCCAATCCATAATCGCTGAGAACTATCTAAAAACAGGGCTGTTATTGAATTACTATTAACACTATTGACATCGTCTATAATATGCCCATAATACGTATAAGAAAAACCATTATATTTATACAAGCCAGCACCATCGGTAGCTATCCATAAAAACCCATTTCTATCACGAACTATTGATGTAATGGGGCGTTGAAATATATTATTTTCAACGGTATTAAACTCTAAAGCGGTAAAATCAATTTGGGAATAACCGTTCACTATGTTAAGGAAAAACAAAGTCAAAAATATATATCTATAAAATTTCAAAAAATAACGTTTTTTAATAATCATAAAATATGTAGCATTTAGAAGTCAAATAAATGCAATTTGAAACTAATAACAATAAAATATGTAGCATTTTAGACCTCAAATGTTGCAAATACAATATTCACAAATGTTTACATGCTTCTAAACACAAGTAAAATATTATATTGTTCCATAAATTTAAAATAAACTAGAACTATGCGACCGTTTTTATTGTTAATTGTAATCTTATTATTTGTCTCTTGTAATAGAGATTCTGAGTTTGACGCTATACTTATAGAAGGACCTGCTCCTGAAAGTATTCAAGCCAACATAGCTTTTAATAATTCGGAACCTCCATTCGAGGTAACGGTAAGTCCTACTGCAATTGGAGCGACAGCTTTTGAAGTATTATCGGGACTTCCGGGTGACACCCCTAGCCTTATTGGTATTCAACAAGAAATCATGTATTTATACCCAGAATCTGATGAGACCTTTTTTGTCACAATCAGGGCCATTGCACCCAATGGCAAAGTGACAGAGCAACTTTTTGAAGTAATACCTCCTGCCGATCCCTGTACGCAAATTTTTAGTGCACCGGCTACTTGGGATGATGGCAACATAGCCTTTTCTTTTGGATTTAATGGAGTAGATCTTACAACAGTTGAAAACCCAGACCCATCAGGTGCAAATCCTGAGGTTTCAAATGTTTTGCAAATTACGCAAGATGGTGGGGGGAACTTTGATGGTTTTGGTGTTCAAATGAATAGCCCAATAGATTTTAGCAGTGATGGTGAGAATGATGATAAAATCGTAAGACTTAAGTTTTGGTCAAACACACAAATACCTTTAAGATTAACTGTGCAACAGGACCCTAATAATGATACAGAACGTGAAGCAGAAGTTAATCTTATACACACTGGAACAGGTTGGGAAGAACTAAGGTTTGATTTTACAACGGCCACTGCTGGTTTTACAGGATCTGGTGCTCTGGGCATTCCTGACTTTACACCTTTTGAACCTACAGGACAGTACATAAGATTTCAAATGTTTATTAGTCCAGGAGATGATGTATCTGGTACATTCTACTTAGACGACGTAGGTGTTTGCCCATAACTTAATCCATCTCTAATTTAAATAAAATTAATGAATTTTCACATACGTATTATGCTCCTCTTTGTTTTGAGCATTGTAGCATGCTCTAACGACAAGTCTCAAACTAATACACAGGAAAATAAAGAAGCTCCTAATTTCGAAAAAAAGGCGAAAGAACTTGTAGCTTTAATGACCCTAGAAGAAAAGGTAGGACAAATGAACTATGAATCTCCTGCCATAAAAAGACTTGGAATACCAGAATACAATTGGTGGAACGAATGCTTGCATGGTGTTGGTCGTGCAGGAAAAGCTACCGTATTTCCACAAGCGATAGGGCTTTCAGCGATGTTTGATAAAAATCAAATGAGCAAAATATCTGAAATAATATCAGATGAAGCTCGTGCAAAACACCATGAATTTGCTTCACGAGGAAAAAGAGGTATCTATCAAGGCCTTACATACTGGACACCTAATATCAATATTTTTAGAGATCCTAGATGGGGGCGAGGCATGGAAACCTATGGAGAAGACCCCTATCTTGCTGGAGAACTAGCAGTAAGATTTATAAAAGGGCTTCAAGGAGACGACCCAAATTATTTAAAACTTGTAGCAACAGCAAAACATTTTGCGGTACACAGTGGTCCTGAAATTGATCGTCATCGATTCAATGCGGAGCCCAGTGCTCAGGATTTTTTAAACACTTATAGTCCACATTTTGAAAAAGTGGTTAAAGAAGCTAATGTGTATTCAGTAATGTGCGCTTACAATAGTTATTTTGGCGAACCTTGCTGTGGAAGTAAAAAACTGAGTAGCTTATTACGTGATGATTGGGGCTTTGAAGGTTACATTGTTTCCGACTGTTGGGCCATCAGGGATTTTTATGATAAAGGCGCACACGAAATAAGCGCCAATGCTAAAGAAGCTTCTGCCATGGCAGTAAAGGCCGGTACAGATTTAAACTGCGGTAATTCATACCCTGCCTTAGTACAAGCAGTAAAAGATGGACTAATTACTGAAGCTGAACTTGATGTTTCTTTAGAAAGGTTGATGGTAGCTCGCCTAAAACTTGGCTTATTTGCACCTGAAGGCGCAGTTAAATATGAAACCATACCTTACGATGTTGTAGATTCTGAAAAACATAGGCTTGCAGCTCTTGAAACTGCTCGTAAATCTATGGTACTGTTAAAGAATGACAATAATACATTACCGCTCAATAAAAGTAAGATTAAAAAAATAGCAGTAATTGGATCAAACGCAGATGATTTAGAAGTATTACTAGGTAATTATAATGGTTATCCTGAAGAACCCATTACACCACTAAAAGGATTACAAAATAAGTTGCCTAATGCAGAAGTAGTTTACGCTACAGGATGTAAACTAGCTGAGGGACTACCTGTTTTTGAAGCTATTCCAAGCACTGTATTATTTACAGATAAAACAAAAAGCACTGCGGGTTTAAAAGCTGAATATTACGATAATATTTCTTTTGAAGGCACACCAAAACACACTCGAGTTGACAAAACCGTATATTTTACATGGAGAACTACACCTCCTTTTCCTGATATAGCTTATGACGCCTACTCCGTAAGGTGGACTGGAATACTTTCAGTTAACAAGACAGGAAATTACGCCCTAGGCGGTGAAGCTTTTTCATCCATTCAATTATTTTTAGATGATAAGCTTTTGATAGAACGAAAAGATGTACATCACCCAAAAAAATTATATGAATATGTAAAACTACAAGCTGGAAAGAACTATAAAATTCGATTTGAATGTGTTCAAGATAATACAGAGCATTCCCTAATGCATTTGCTTTGGGAGTCACCTAAGGATAATTTAGAACAAGAAGCACTAGACATCGCAAAGGATGCTGACGCCGTTGTATTATGTATGGGTATTAGTCCGTTACTGGAAGGTGAAGAAATGAAAGTGAAAGTTGATGGATTTTCTGGAGGAGATCGCGTTAACACCAAATTACCTAGGACGCAAACAGATTTAATTAAAAAAATTCAGTCACTTGGTAAGCCCACTATATTAGTATTACTAAACGGTAGTGCACTTTCGATAAATTGGGAAAATGAAAACATTCCAGCTATTATAGAGGCATGGTATCCAGGGCAAGCTGGAGGTACTGCCATTGCAGATGTTATCTTCGGAGATTATAATCCAGCCGGAAGATTACCAGTTACCTTCTACAAAAGTATTAATGATATACCTACATTTAGTGATTATGATATGAAAGGTAAAACATATCGATATTTTAAAGGAGATCCGTTATATGAGTTTGGTTATGGGCTTAGCTATACCAAATTTAAATACGGTAATTTTAAAACGCCTGAAAATCTTGAAGCTGGTAATGAGTTTACAATTGAGGTTGACGTTGAAAATGTTGGTGCTTTAAAAGGTGAAGAAGTGATTCAATTATATATTGAAAATCCAAATGCAGATGAATATAATCCTCATAAAACATTAGTAGCTTTTGAACGTGTTTCATTTGAACCGAAAGAAAAGAAGACTTTAAAGTTTAACATCAAGAAGGAGCAGCTATCTATTGTGAATAATGAAGGAGAAAAAATCATACAACCAGGAGCTTATAAAATATCTGTAGGTGGAGCTCAACCTTCAAGTGAAAGAGTAAAAAATGGGACAGTACTTTCTGAGAAGTTAAATATTACTGGAAAAGTATTCACATTGCCTAATAATTAAATACTTAATATTAGGCAATTTAATTCTTGATAATATAATAATCTCCCTTAAATTAAAATATCTTAATTTAAGGGAGATTATGTTTTGTTAATGGTCGTGTAGATATTGATATATCCAGCACAACACTCCCCTTATAAACTCAAGTAGCTGATTTTTAAATAAATAACCCAATATTGCTACTTAAAGGGATTGCATATACCTAAAGGCTCCGCCTTCAAAAAGGACAAACTCCGCCTACAAATTCAAGCAAGCAAATTACAATTTATTTTATTCGTTTACTGGGTCGCGGGATTACATATCCCACAAGGCTCCGCCTTGAAAAAAGAAAAGTTCTGCTTACAAATTCAAGCAAGCAAATTACAATTTATTTTATTCGTTTAATGAGTCGCGGGATTACATATCCCACAAGGCTCCGCCTTGAAAAAAGAAAAGTTCTGCTTACAAATTCAAGCAAGCAAATTACAATTTATTTTATTCGTTTAATGAGTCGCGGGATTACATATCCCACAAGGCTCCGCCTTGAAAAAAGAAAAGTTCTGCTTACAAATTCAAGCAAGCAAATTACAATTTATTTTATTCGTTTAATGAGTCGCGGGATTACATATCCCACAAGGCTCCGCCTTGAAAAAAGAAAAGTTCTGCTTACAAATTCAAGCAAGCTTGATTTGACACAGAACTTTTCTTTTTATTCGTGACCCCGGAGGGATTCAAACCCCCAACCCTCAGAGCCGAAATCTGATGCGCTATTCAGTTGCGCCACGGGGCCGTTTATTCCAATAAAAACTGGAATCTATTTTAAGAGTTAAGCTAATTTGGCTTTTACAATGTTAGAAATAGTTTTTCCATCAGCTTGTCCTGCAAGCTGCTTACTAACAATTCCCATAACTTTACCCATATCTTTCATGCCGTCTGCTCCAATTTGATCGATTGTTGCCACAACCACGTTTTCTATTTCTTCTTCACTTAAGGCTTCCGGTAAAAACTGATTAATAATTTCAGCTTCGGCCAATTCTGGCGCTGCTAAATCTTCTCTACCTTGCTCTAAATACACAGCAGCACTATCCTTTCGTTGTTTTACTTGTTTTTGCAATATTTTAAGCTCTTGATCTTCAGAAAGCTCATCTCCTGCACCACTTTCTGTTTTGGCTAAAAGAATTGCAGATTTTACCGCCCTTAATGCGGCTAAAGCTGTTTGGTCTTTAGCTTTCATCGCATCTTTTAACGCTGCCATAATATCTTGTTGTAAACTCATAACTAATTGTTTTGAAAGTGTCGCGAAGATAGAAAAAAGAGTTAAAAAATCCCGAAAAGAATGAGGGAAACTCTTCGGGATCATAACTTAAGTGAGGTTAAACACAGAAGTGTCTTCTTAATCTACATTGTCATGCAAAAAAGAATTATTTGTTCTTAGCTGTATGTCGTCATTATCATCTAAACCCACACTTGTTCTAGACATATCTGTTTCAGAAGAATGTTTTGCTTCATCTAAATTCACGCCCTGACGCTTATATGCTGGTACTTTTTCTATATCGTCAATCTTCGCATTGTTAAACTTGTAGTTAAAATCTTTCATCTTTCGTCTACGCTCAGCAGTACGTTGTTTTAATATTTCTGAAATTGGCAACTCTGTTGGCTCTACATTTTCTTCTATCACTTCTTCAGCCACTTCCTCTTCAATTACTTTTCTTTCGAAAACTACTTCTTCTTGAACCTCTTCAGCTACTTTATCAGCAACTGGTTGCGAATTCATTGATGATTCTGCTTCAATATAATCGTCTAAAGCATATCGCACATCACTACCTTCTTCATTGGTCTCAGTTACTGTAATCAATTCAACATAATCGTTTACAGATATATCTTTTACTTCATCTTCATCCAAACTGTATGTGACCTTTTCTTCTACCTCAGGTTCTTCTTCGTTTACTGTAGATAAAGGTAAATCAAACGTTAACGTAATTTGTTGCTCTTCCTCTTCACGCTCTATAACTTCCTCTTCAACTTCCATAGTTGTTACTGGCTTGATAATAAAGTCATCTTCTTCAATATTAGCATTTACCTCATCGTATACCACATCTATATTTTTTATCAATTCTGATGTTGGAACTAAAGTAATATCTTTTGGAGCTTCTTCCGCCTTAGGCTTTTCTACTACTATTTTTTCGGCAGAAACAATCTCTTCTTCAACTTCATCTAAGTCCAATGTATGTCTCACAACAGGGTTCGGCTCCTTTTTTTCTAATTCTACAATAGGCGCTATTATTACAGGTTCTTTATCTTTCTTTTCGGAATCATCCTCTAAAGCATGCACTACTTTCTTGGTTTCAGTATTAGAAATTTCGTCTTGCTGCTCAATGTTAAAACCTGTAGCAATTATGGTTACAGAAATTGATTCTTCTAAGGTTTCGTCCTCTCCAACACCCATAATAATATTTGCTCCATGACCAGCCTCGTTTTGAATATGATCGTTAATCTCTCCGATTTCATCAATAGTAATTTCTTGAGCTCCTGACACGATAAGTAACAATACATTTTTAGCTCCAGTAATTTTGTTATCATTTAACAAGGGTGAATCTAAGGCTTTACGGATGGCATCTTGAGCACGATTTTGACCAGAAGCGATAGACGATCCCATTATTGCAGTACCACTATTACTCAATACAGTTTTAGCATCCCGTAAATCGATATTCTGTGTGTAGTGATGAGTAATAACTTCGGCTATTCCCCGAGCAGCAGTAGATAGCACCTCATCAGCTTTTGAGAATCCTGCCTTGAAACCAAGGTTACCATATACTTCACGAAGTTTATTGTTATTGATTACGATTAACGAATCTACAACGCTTCTTAATTTCTCAATACCGTTTTGAGACTGCTCCAAACGCATTTTTCCTTCGAACTGAAATGGCATGGTTACAATTCCAACGGTTAAGATATCTTTATCCTTTGCCATTTTAGCGATAATCGGTGCAGCACCCGTGCCCGTGCCGCCACCCATACCTGCAGTGATAAACACCATTTTGGTATTGGTATCCAGCATTTGGGAAATTTCATCAAAACTTTCTACCGCAGATTGTTCTCCTATGTCTGGATTTGCACCTGCGCCTAGTCCTTCGGTTAAGTTTACGCCTAATTGAATTTTATTTGGCACACCACTGTTCTGCAATGCTTGCGCATCTGTATTACAGATATAAAAGTCTACTCCCTTTATACCTTGCTGAAACATGTGGTTAATAGCATTGCTACCGCCGCCGCCAACGCCAATTACTTTTATTACATTAGACTGATTTTTAGGTAAATCAAATGCAATACTTCCGAATTCGTCTTTGCTGCTCATAAATTCTTTTTTTCTGGGGTTCTAAATATTATTTTCAATCAATGGTTAATTCTACTTTGTGCCATCAGGCATCTTCGCTAAAATTGTCTGCTAGACAATTTCTACTTCACGCTATACTACTCTGCGTTATCTAAAAAATCTTTTACGCGTTCGGTTAATTTATCTAAGAACGATTTGCGTTCTTTAACAGGTTTTTCAATCTCTTCTTCATCAACAGCTTCATCCTTAATTTGCTCTTCATACATCTCCTGTTCTTGCGCTTCAACTTTTTTACGTTCCTTACGTTTTAAGCCATCCAACACTAAGCCAACTGCCGTAGCGTAGAGCGGACTTGTAACATCCGCATCACTATCGCCTGCCAAATGCTCGTTAGGGTAACCTATTCTGGTATCCATGCCGGTAATATATTCTACCAATTGCTTTAAATGTTTTAACTGGCTACCACCACCGGTTAATACAATACCCGCAATAAGTTTTTTCTTCTGCTCTTCGTGCCCGTAGTTTTTAATCTCTGCAAAAACTTGCTCTACAATTTCTACAACACGCGCATGAATAATTCTCGAGAGATTTTTGAGGGTTATCTCTTTTGGCTCTCTTCCTCGTAATCCTGGGATGGACACAATCTCGTTATCCTTATTTTCACCAGGCCACGCAGATCCAAATTTTATTTTAAGAAGTTCAGCTTGTTTTTCAATAATGGAGCATCCTTCTTTAATGTCTTCTGTTATAACATTACCACCAAAAGGTATTACTGCTGTATGACGTATGATACCATCTCTAAAAATAGCCAAATCGGTAGTCCCGCCACCTATATCTATTAAAGCTACACCGGCTTCTTTTTCTTCTTGACTTAATACTGCGTTTGCAGAAGCTAGCGGTTCTAAAGTAATACCTTCAAGGTTTAACCCAGAACTTTGCACACAGCGCCCAATATTTCTTATAGAAGATACTTGACCAACAACTACATGAAAGTTAGCTTCCAATCGTCCGCCATACATCCCAATAGGCTCCTTTATTTCTGCTTGCCCATCAACCTTAAATTCTTGTGGCAACACATGGATAATTTCCTCACCTGGAAGCATCACCAGTTTATGAACCTGATTAATTAACCTGTCAATATCATCTTCATCTATAACCGTTTCAGAATTTGGTCGTGTGATATAATCACTATGTTGTAAACTTCGTATATGTTGCCCCGCAATACCAACCGTTACTTCTTCAATTTTTAACTCTGCCGTAGCTTCAGCTTCTTGAACGGCCTGTTGAATAGACTGAATAGTTTGTGTAATATTATTGACTACACCACGGTGCACACCTAAACTTTTAGATTTACCAATACCTAAAATTTCGAGTTTGCCGTATTCGTTCTTACGACCAATCATCGCCACAATTTTTGTGGTTCCTATATCTAAACCTACTGATAAATTATGCTCCATATGTTAAGCTTTGGTACACACTACTTGATTATCAAACTGCAAATTCACTTTGCTATATTTATCCAACGTCTTCTCTTTTAAACTCTTTTTATAAAACGCCTTTAAATTATTTATCTTTTTATCTAAAAAACTTAATTCTCCAAGATTCACAATAAAATCACATTGTCGCAATCTTAAAGCCAAAGCACCATTTATATTTTGGTGAATCTCTACGACATGGTGTTTTAAAAAATCGTCCGTTCCTACCTTTCGGGCAACCTGAAAAACATTTTTCAAATTGTTTTTCTCTACATATCCAGTAACTAAAGGCACTCTTGCAGTAAAATTAGATGACAAAGGCATATAATTACCCTCATCATCTATATAATAAGATGCGTTCGTGCTTACTCTCGCAACAGGTCTTTTTTGTTTAATTTCGGCATTAAGTGTACCATTTACAGCAACATACACTTCAGCCGATTTTATCATGGGATTAGAATTCAGGGCGTTTTCTAATGTATTCAAATCTAAAGTTTCTTTAGCCTCATTTTCAACGCGCTGTTGATTTTGTATTAACAATTTACTAACAGTCTCATGAGTGATAAAAAGATTGTTTTCACCTAAAAATGAGATGTTAGCTTTTGATATTTTTCTAACATCATTTTTAACTGATGAAAAGGCATACAAAAGCACTACTATTATAAGTAGGGCCAACATTTTTATGTAATTCCAATTAACTTGCAACACTTAATCCTTTTTTAATATGCTTTACTTCTTCCCCTATATCACCAGCACCAATAGTTAAAATAACCTGTGCTGCACTTTTTTGTATTTCTGAAATTAAATTCTTTTTAGATACTAATTTTTTATTAGTATTATCAATTTTATCCAGTAACCAACTTGAAGTTACACCTGCTATTGGCAACTCTCTAGCAGGATAAATATCGAGCAATAACAACTCATCAAATTGCGACAAACTTTTGGCAAAACCATCAATAAAATCTCTGGTTCTTGAATATAAATGCGGTTGAAAAATGGCTAGCACCTTTTTGTTAGGATACATTTCCCGAACTGCATTGTGCACTGCTTTTATTTCTTCTGGATGATGCGCATAATCATCAATAAACACCAAATCATCGGTTTTTATTTGATATGAAAATCGGCGTTTTACCCCTTTATAAGAAGCCAGCGCATTGGCAAGCTTCTTTTGAGATATGCCAAACTCCGTAGCCATTGCCATTGCTATTAATGCGTTAGACAAATTATGTCTTCCTGGGAGATTGAACTTTAAATTCTTTATAATCTCCTTAGGCGTTCTAATATCAAAAACATAAGTGCCATTTTCAATTTTTATGTTTTGAACGGAGTAATCAGCATCATCCTCTATACCATATGTAATTCCTTTTAAAGGCAATCCGTTTCTAACAAACAATTTGCCGTTAGGTTTTATTTTTTTTGAAAAATCTTTGAATGATTTTATTAATTCTGAAGCGTCTCCATAAATATCCAAATGATCTGCGTCCATTGATGTAATACATGCCAAATTAGGAGACAGCGTTAAAAACGACCTGTCGAACTCATCAGCTTCGACCACTGAAACCTCATCGCCATTCAAAATTAGATTCGAATTATAGTTTTCACTAATTCCCCCCAAAAATGCTGTTAGTTTCACATCAGACTGATACAATAAATGTCCTAATATACTGGTTGTAGTAGTTTTACCGTGTGTTCCTGCAACGGCCAAACAAAATGTATTTTCTGTAATTATCCCTAAAACTTGAGAACGCTTCATTACGCTGAAACCATGTGATATAAAGTAGTTTAGTTCTAAATGCGCTTTTGGTATTGCAGGTGTGTACACGACCAATGTTGCATCCCTATCTTTAAACGTTTTGCCTATATTCAGCACATCATCTTTAAAATGAATAGAAACACCTAAATTCTCTAAAGCCTCGGTAATTTCAGTAGGTGTTTTGTCGTACCCTGAAACCTCTTTTCCAATAGATTTGAAATAGCGCGCCAAAGCACTCATACCGATACCACCGATACCAATAAAAAATACGTTATTTACGCTATTCAAATTCATTTATTTAGTAGTTTTTCAACTTCGTCAACAATATCATTGGTGGCATTTACTAAAGCTAGTTTTTTTATATTTTTACTTAATTGTAATTGTCTTTCCGCATCAGACTTAAGTCTTGAAAATGTGTTTTCAAAATTTGCATCTAAATCGGCTTCTTTTATCAATAATGCCGCATCCTGATTCACTATGGCCATGGCATTTTTGGTTTGATGGTCTTCAGCCACATTGGGCGATGGAATGAAAATTACAGGTTTGCCAACGATGCATAATTCCGACACCGAACTAGCACCTGCTCTAGAAATAATAATATCTGCAGCAGCATACGCTAAATCCATCTTATTTAAAAACTCATAAACTTGGACGTTCTTAGAGTTACCGTAAAATTTGTATTGCTGATAATAAAGTTTACCACACTGCCAAATCACTTCTATATTCTGTGTATCAAAAAAATCTAGCTTTTGCTCGATCAATTCATTAATCCGTCTAGAGCCTAAACTACCACCTAATACTAATAAGGTATATTTACCATGCTTTAGGTTGAAATAATTTTTTGCTTCTACCGTTTTTCCTTCCACACTCAATAAATCTTGCCGCACAGGATTTCCGGTAATCCTAATTTTCTCCTTAGGAAAAAACCGTTCTAGCCCTTCATAAGCAACACAAATTTTATGTGCTTTTTTTGATAGAATTTTATTCGTGATTCCAGGATAGGAATTCTGTTCTTGTATCAATGTTGAAATACCATTTGAAGCAGCCATTTGCAACAAAGGACCACTGGCAAAACCACCTGTTCCAATTACCACATCCGGTTTAAAAGTCTTTATGATTTTTCTCGCTTTCCATAGACTACTCAATAGCTTAAAAGGGAACATTACATTCTTTAATGTTAATCGCCGTTGAATACCCGAAATCCACAATCCTTTAATCTCGTATCCTGCTTGTGGCACCTTTTCCATTTCCATTCTATCCTTAGCACCAACAAATAGAAATTGAGATTCTGGATACCTACTCTTTAACTCATTCGCAATGGCTATTGCAGGATAAATATGACCACCCGTGCCACCTCCTGAAAGAATTATTTTATATGCTTCTTTATTTGCCATTAATTAAATTTCCAATATTCAAAAAACTAAATTTCAAAACGCTACGCTAACCCGTATCCTGTCTATTGCCTTAAATCGTTTCCGACAAGATTTCTAGAGGATTGTCGTCATTTATTTCTTGTTGTTTTATTTCTTCTCGTCTCGCACTTACACTTAAAATAATACCTATAGCTAAACAGGTCATCCAAATGGAAGTACCTCCACTACTAATAAGCGGTAATGTTTGCCCAGTTACGGGAAATAACTCCACAGCAACAGCCATATTTATTAATGCCTGAAAAATTATAGGCAAACCAACACCCAGCACCAATAATTTTCCAAAAACTGAGTCAGCTTTTTGCGCAACAATAACCACTCTAAATAACAACCACAGATATAACAGCATTATAAGAAAACCACCTATTAATCCGTATTCTTCTATAATGATTGCAAAAATGAAATCTGAAGACGATTGTGGCAAAAAGTTCTTTTGGATACTTTTTCCAGGACCAACACCTCTTATTTTTCCTGAAGCTATAGCTATTTTTGCTTTTTCAATTTGATAATCGGCCTCGGTATCTTCGCCATTCCAGTAATTCGCGATTCTGTTTTCCCAAGTATTTACTTTTACTTTTAACGGACCATCTGTCATTTTCGCAACCAACACAAAAAACGTAAGTGCTAATACACCAGAGCCTAAAATAATTGCCAAATATTTTGCAGGGTACCCTCCCAAAAACACCAACACCAACACCATAGTAAATATGATGGCTGTGGTTGAAAAATTGGAAGGTAAAATTAAAATAAGGATTAAGAAAACTGGTGCCCAAAGTGGTAAAACAGAAGATTTAAATGTTATAACTTTATCCTTCATTTTAGATAAATACCGTGCCACATAAACCATTAAAACCACAGATGCCAACGTTGATGTTTGAAAAGACATACCTCCAAATGTTATCCATCGGCTTGCACTTGCGCCTTCAACAGTTGTGCCTTGCAAAATGGTAATGGTAAGCAATACCAAAACAATAGGAATCATTACTAAAGACAACCCCCTGAAATAACGATACGGTATTTTATGCACACCATACATAATAGAAAAACCAAGCAATAAGTGCACAAAATGTTTTACAAAAAAAGTAAACGTATTGCCTCCACTTCCTCTGTAGGCTAAATTACTTGCAGCACTGTATACCGGTAAAAACGATAGAATAGCTAATAGTGCTACTATTGCCCAAATCAACCGGTCTCCTTTTATATTTTTAAATATTTGCTGCATTTATTTTATTGAATAATACTTTAACCTCGTTCGGTGAGTTATTTAAGCTTATAAATTTCTGACTGCATCTTTAAATTGACGCCCTCGATCCTCATAGTTTTCAAACAAATCAAAACTTGCACATGCTGGCGATAATAACACATTATCTCCTGCTTCAGCAATCTTGTAAGCTATCTTCACCGCTTCGCTCATAAATTGAGTTTCCACAATAATATCTACCATGCTCCCAAAAGTGTCCATCAGTTTTTCATTATCAACACCTAAACAAATAATCGCCTTTACCTTTTCGTTTACAAAGGGAAACAACTCACGGTAATCATTACCTTTATCTACTCCCCCAACTATCCAAACCGTAGGTGTATCCATACTCTCTAATGCAAAATATGTAGCATTAACGTTGGTAGCCTTAGAATCATTTATATACTGTACCTTATTGATTTTAAGAACTTGCTCCAGCCTGTGCTCTACACCCTGAAAATTCTCTAAACTTTCGCGTATAGTTTGTTTTCGAATTTTCAATAAGTGTGCTACGGTTGAAGCAGCCATTGCATTTTTAATATTGTGTTTACCTTCGAGGGTTAAGTTAGTTGTTGGCATAATTAGTTTGTCGTTTTCTATCGTTATTATTAGTTTGTTATTTTCAAAATATGCACCATTTTCAATCTTTTCTTTGAGCGAAAATGGCAGTAATGTAGATTGAACTGGGTTGGTTTTTAAGTGGTTCACTATCACTTCGTCATCCGCATCATAAATCAAATAATCATTTGACGTTTGATTCATAGCAATTCTAAATTTTGCTTTCACATAATTTTCGAATTTATACGCGTACCTATCCAAATGATCGGGTGTGATATTGGTGATAACAGCTATTTTCGGTTTAAAATCAACAACGTCATCTAACTGAAAACTGCTGATTTCTAGCACATAGTTTTCATAATCTTTTTCTAGCAATTGATTCGCAAAACTGTCTCCAATATTTCCAGCTAAACCCACATTCAACTCATCTTTTAACAAATGATGTGTTAACGTTGCCGTAGTGGTTTTTCCATTGCTTCCCGTAATTCCAACTATTGTGGCATTAGTAAATTTTGAAGCAAATTCAATTTCAGAAACCACAGGAATATCTCTAGCCCTAATAGCTTTTATTAAAGGAACCGTTTCAGGAATACCAGGACTTTTCATTACCAAGTCTGCATTCAAAATTTTAGCCTCTGTATGTTGCGCCTCTTCCCATTCAATCTCATTATGTAAAAGAACTTTTTTGTATATATCCTTTAGTTTCCCTTTATCGGAAACAAAAACATCATACCCTTTGGCTTTTCCTAAAAGCGCAGTACCTACACCACTTTCGCCCCCTCCTAATACCACCAGCCTTTTCATGCTATCTAATTTTCAATGTTACTATTGAAATTATAGCCAGCAGAATACCTACAATCCAAAATCGAGTTACGATTTTACTTTCGTGATATCCTAATTTTTGATAGTGATGATGTAAGGGTGACATTTTAAAAATGCGACGACCCTCACCATATTTCTTTTTTGTGTACTTAAACCAACTTACCTGCATTACCACAGACAAGTTTTCGGCTAAAAAAATACCGCACATTAATGGTATTAACCATTCTTTACGTACAGCGATAGCAATTACCGCAATTATCCCTCCAATAGTTAAGCTTCCGGTGTCGCCCATAAATACTTGTGCTGGATAGGTATTATACCATAAAAACCCAATTAAAGCCCCAACAAAAGCCGCTATGTAAATAGTGATTTCCTCTACTCTAGGGATATACATAATGTTGAGATACTCTGAAAAAATGATATTACCAGATACCCAGGCAAAAATCCCTAGCGTTAGTACTATTATTGCCGAGGTTCCCGCCGCCAAACCATCTATACCATCAGTGAGATTTGCGCCGTTTGAAACAGCGGTTATAATGAAGATGGCGGCCAATACAAATATTACCCAAGCGTATTTACCTAACTCCGGACTTATCCAAGTGATTAAATTGGCGTAGTCAAATTCATTATTCTTTACAAAAGGAATCGTAGTTTTGGTAGATTTTTCCTCTGCACCAAACAACTTCGCAATTGGTAAATCAGGATTTCCTGCTAACAGTACTTTCTGTTGGCTCTCTGGTAATTTTTCCTTGATAACAACATCATTATTAAAAAATAGAGCTAGTCCCACTATAAGACCCAAACCTATTTGCCCCATTACCTTGAAACGCCCTTTTAATCCGTCTTTATCGTTTTTAAATTTTTTTTTGTAATCATCCAAAAAGCCAATGACACCCATCCAAACCGTTGTTACAATCAGTAAGATGATATACACATTTTCGAGTTTAGCTAAAAGAAATACAGGAATCAAAGTGGCCAGAATTATGATAATACCACCCATGGTTGGTGTACCAGCTTTTTCTGCTTGTCCTGCCAAACCTAAATCCCTAATAGTTTCTCCCATTTGTCTCCTCTGTAAAAAACGAATAATGCGTTTCCCGTAAATAGTAGAAATTAGCAATGATAAAATCATGGCTAAAGCACCTCGAAAGGTTAAAAACCCAAAAAGCGTTGCCCCAGGAAACTGAAATTCTTTTTCTAAATAATCGAATAGGTAGTATAACATGTATTCTATTTATTAAGATTCATCGCTAATGCTCTGAATGACACTCTGGCCTACTTTTGTAACTGTTTTAAAAATTCTTGAACGGTTTTATAATCATCAAAATCAAAGCGCTCTCCTTTAATTTCTTGATAGGTTTCATGCCCTTTCCCCGCTATTAAAATAATGTCGTTAGCCTCGGCCAATTGACAAGCCGTTTTAATCGCCTGCTTTCTATCAACAATTGACACTGTTTTTTTAAAATTTTGCGGTTCTACACCTTTTTCCATGTCCTGAATAATATCTTCCGGAACTTCACTTCTAGGGTTATCGCTTGTAAAAATCACCTTTGTGCTTAACTCCGAGGCAATATGTGCCATTTTCGGTCGCTTGGTTTTATCACGATCACCACCACAACCAACAACTGTTATAAGCGATTCATTTTTTGTTCGAATGCTGTTTATGGTTTCCAAAACATTCTTCAAAGCATCAGGTGTGTGAGCGTAATCTACTATTGCTGTAATTTTTTCATCAGATACTAAATACTGAAAACGTCCGCTTACACTTTGCAACTCACTAATCAATCGTAATACTTCAACTTTTTCAAGCCCTAATAATTCTGCTGTAGCATAAATTGCCAATACATTGTAGGCATTAAAGTTTCCTATTAATCGCGTCCATACTTCACTACCATCGATAGACAGCAACAGACCACTAAATTCATTTTCTAAAATCTGCGCCTTGTAGTCGGCATACCCTTTTAGTGCGTAGGTATATTTTTTAGCCTCAGTATTTTGAAGCATTACCAATCCGTTTTTATCATCGGTATTGGACAAGGCAAATGCGTGCTTACCTAAACCATCAAAAAATGACTTTTTCACATCTCGGTATTCAGCAAATGTCTTATGGTAATCTAAATGATCATGCGATAAATTGGTAAACACACCCCCTTCAAATCTTAAACCTTCTGCTCTGCTTTGATGAATACCGTGAGAGCTTACTTCCATAAAACAGAATTCCACACCAGCCTCATTCATTAGCTGCAAATACTTATTAATTGTTAAAGAATCTGGTGTAGTATGCGTTGCTTTGAATTCTTCATCGTCTACTAAAATCTTTACGGTTGAAAGTAACCCTACCTTATATCCTGCATTTTTAAACAGTTGATACAACAATGTAGTTACTGTAGTTTTTCCATTGGTTCCTGTCACACCAACAAGCTTCAAATTATCCGATGGGGAGTCGTAATAATTTGAAGCCATTATTGCTAGTGCTTTGTTTGAGTTGTCAACCTCTATGTATGTTATACCATCGTTTAAATTTGCTGGTAAAGCTTCGCATATTATAGCTTTTGCACCTTGCTTTAAGGCAATATCTATGTACTTATGCCCGTCGGTAACCGTACCTCTAACCGCTACAAAAACATCATTTTCGGCAATATTCCTAGAATCAAAATCAATAGCATTAACAGCTATATTTGTGCTTCCAACAACAGCATTAATATTTACCTTATACAATATGTCTTTAAGTATACTCACGAAACTTCTAATACAATTTTTTGATTCTTTTTTACTTTTTGTCCTTTTACAACGGATTGCTTCTTTACTATTCCTGCACCTTTAAAATTCACCTTTAAACCCATGTTTTCCAATAGCGCCACAGCATCCATAGCTGGCAGTCCTACTACATTTGGCATAATGGTTTTGTAGGTTTGTGCTGTTTTGTAATAGCTTTCAAATTGCTGTTCTACAGCGGCATGCTTTACTTCTAATGACTCTACTTCTTCAATTAACGGCGTATCTGTAAATATTTTTTGCGCAATGCTTTTAAAAACGGGCCCTGAAACATCAGCACCATAGTACCCAACAGTTTTATCAGGCTCGTGAATCACTACAATGCAAGAATATTTTGGGTTCTCCGCTGGAAAATAACCTGCAAATGAAGAAATGTAATTCAGCTTTTCCTTATCCCTATAGTCTTTCTGACAGGTACCTGTTTTTCCTGCCATGGAGAAATTCTTAGAATATAATCGGTGCCCTGTACCGTGTTTTTTCTCTACAACATTTTTTAATAGCTGCTGAAGCTTACCTATAGTTTCTTTTGAGCAGATTTGTTTGTTAATGACTTCCCTTTCAAAAGGCTCTATAGTTTTATCGAACTCTTTAACTTCCCTTAAAAATCGAGGTTTTACCATTACTCCATCATTAGCTACGGCATTGTAAAATGTTAATGTTTGGAGAGGTGTAAAAGACACGCCATACCCAAAAGCCATCCATGGCAACGCTATACCGCTCCAACGCTTATTTTTTATTCTTGGGTCTGGGATAATTGCCTCACCTTCCCCAATAATTGGAAGATTTAGCTTGTCTTTTAAATTCATATCATATAACCTATCAACAAATTTCGAAGGCTTATCTTTATAGGCATCATATACTGCCCTTACAATTCCAGTATTTGACGAAACCTCAAAAGCTTCGGCTACGGAAATCTTACCATAACCTCCCCATTTAGAATCTCGCACCTTTTTTCCGTAAAACGTCAATACACCTTTTTCGGTATCTACAACATCACTAGTATCTACTACTTTATCCTCAAAGGCAGCAGCAAGAGCCATTAGCTTAAATGTAGAACCGGGTTCGTGCGTTTCCCACACTGCATAATTTCTTCTTTCATAATACTTACCTTCGGTATTTCTACCTAAATTCACGATTGCTCGCACCTCACCGGTTTCAACCTCCATTACAATGGCACAACCATGATCTGCCTTATAATGCTCTAATTGTTTTAATAAGGCATGATGCGCGATATCTTGAATATTAACATCAATAGTTGTGTAAACATCCAAACCATCTTGAGGCTCAATTTTATTATAATCTACAATAGGTTTCCATTGGTTTTTACCAATTTGTTGTTTGGCATGTTTGCCATCTTTTCCTCTTAAATATTTTATGCCAAATGCACCATCAATACCAGGACGAGTAACATTTCCTTTTTCGTCAATACGCTCATAACCAATAGTACGTTGTGCGATACCACCCATTGGATGCTCGCGCTTTGTTTTTTGCTCTACGATTAAACCACCTTTAAACGGACTCATCTTCAACAAAGGATATGTTCTCATTCTCATATACTCAGAATACCCTAGGTTTCGCGCCAACATTAAATACCGATTTTTGTTAGCTCTGGCTTTACGGATTAAACGTTGATATTGAGATGACGTTTTCATACCAGGGAATTTTGCCAAAGAATCACAAAGTGGCTTTAAGTACGCTTCAAAAATTGAATTCTTTGGTGTTAACGCATCAAACCGAATATCATATTTAGGAATTGACGTTGCCAACAAATTACCATTTACCGAATACACATTACCTCGATTTGCAGGAATTACAAAGTCTTTCACGATACGCTCTTCAGCTTTAGCCCGATACGTATCACCTTGCACAAACTGTATGTTCCCCAACTTCACCATAACAGCGATCCCGAAGATGAACATGCACCCCGCAACAAAATACAATCGGTTTAATATGTGTTTTTCGCTTACTGCCAAAGCTCTAATTAATTTTGTGATTTTACTTTTATCTTTTTTGGTGGAATTACAGAAGGCATTAGTCCTTTCTCCTTCATTTTTGCTACCACTGCCGATTCCATTTTTAACTTCATCAACCTAGAACGGCCGTCTACAAACGCAGATCGCATTTCCTTTACCTCATTTTCTAAACGTGCAATCTCATGCACTTTTTCATCCGCACTATGCGAACTTGCAATCATTATTAATGCCAAAACCGAAATAAAAATGATAATGCGCCAATTTTTAAACGAATCGTCGCTTACCAAAAATGTTCCTTTTAATATGTTATAGATGTTTTTTTTCATCTACAGTTTTTCGGCAATTCGCAATTTTGCACTGCGCGCCCTATTATTTAATTTAACCTCTTCTTTTGCAGGGACCACTAAACCTCCCACCTTTTTTAAAGGCACCTCAAAATTTCCGTATATATCACGCTCTGGTTCGCCTTCAAACAATCCGTTTCTGATAAAACGTTTCACCAATCTATCCTCCAAAGAGTGATAGGATATAACACTTAACCGCCCACCTTGTTTTAAAATTTCTGGTGTTTGTAATAAGAATTCCTTTAACACCTCAATCTCCTGATTTACCTCAATACGTATCGCTTGATATATTTGAGCTAAAATTTTATTCTCATGTCGTGGCGACAAAAACTTTTGCAACACCTGTTTTAACTGTTCACTGGTTACAATTGGTTCATTTTGCCTATGCTCAACAATCAATCTTGCCATAGCCGGAGCAGACCGTAATTCACCATATTGTGAAAACACTTGTCGTAGCTGCTCCTCTTCATATTCATTAATCACATGATATGCCGATAATTCGTTTTGTTGATTCATACGCATATCTAACTTTGCTTCAAATCGTGTAGAAAACCCGCGTTCCGCAACATCAAATTGATGGGACGACACTCCAAAATCTGCCAAAATACCGTCAACCTCTTTTACGCCATGAAATCTCAAAAAACGTTTCACGTATCTAAAATTTTCATGTATTAATGTAAAGCGGTTATCATCAAGAGCATTAGCTAGCGCATCCTCATCTTGATCAAAGGCAAATAGCCTTCCATTTTCCCCAAGCCTACTTAAAATTTCCCTACTATGACCGCCACCTCCAAAGGTGACATCCACATAAACACCATCTGGCTTAATATTTAAACCTTCAACGGTTTCTTTTAATAGAACTGGATTATGATACATCATCGCTATCATCTTGCCCCATTACTTCTTCAGCTAAATCAGCAAAATCTAGAGCTGCATCGTCAATAGATTGCTCATACAAGTTCTTATCCCATATTTCGATAATATTAATCGACGGTGAGATTACAATGTCTTTTGAAATGTTAGCAAATACCGTTAAATCCTTGGGAATTAACAATCTACCATTTCCATCTACCTCAATAATTCTCGCACCAGCACTAAATCTTCTGATGAAATCGTTATTCTTTTTCTTAAACCTGTTAAGCTTGTTCATTTTCTGCATAAGCAGTTGCCATTCCGTCATCGGGTACAATTCCAAACATTTTTGAAATACAGAACGACGCAATACAAAACCATCATCTAAAATAGGCATCAACTGTTTTTTCATGCCAGCAGGAATCATCATGCGACCCTTAGCATCAACTTTGCAATTGTATGTCCCTATTAATGAATGCACTATAACAGCTTAAAATTTTGGTGTTTAAGTTTCAAATATATCAAAATTTACCACGATTTACCACTTTATCCCACTTTTGTTGATAATTTTTTAGATTCACGTGATTTTTATCCGATATCCAGTAAAAATATCTACAGCTTATCTCTAATTATCAATTGGTTGGATAAACTCCCCGCTAGTTTTCAACTGGTGTTAACAACACCCATTTTTAACGCACACGATTTAGTAAAAATTAAACTTCTAGAAATATGAATGATTTAACTATATTTGTTTTTAAGGAAACGGATGAACTAAGATTAATGGGGGATAGCTTAAGAAAAGAGAAAGACTACAGTTATATAGAAATTGGAGAAGGGATACCTATTATTGTGCTACATGGCCTAATGGGAGGGTTGAGTAATTTTGATGCCGTAAAACACTTTTTTAGTGAAAAAGGCTATAAAGTTGTAATTCCAGAATTACCTATTTATACCATGTCGCTTCTTAAAACAAACGTAAAAAGTTTTGCCAAATATCTACATGATTTTATAGAGTTTAAAGGCTTCGACGAGGTGATTTTACTAGGAAATTCCCTGGGCGGTCATATTGGGCTATATCATACCAAATTATACCCTGAAAAAGTAAAGGGACTAGTAATTACTGGGAGTTCTGGACTTTATGAAAGCGCGATGGGTAGCGGTTACACCAAACGCAGTGATTATGAGGTGATTAAAAAGAAAGCACAAGATGTTTTTTATGACCCTAAAGTGGCAACAAAAGAAATTGTTGACGAAGTTTATGCTACTGTAAACGACCGCAATAAACTTATTAAAACCTTGGCTATTGCAAAAAGTGCCATTAGACATAATATGGCCAAAGACTTACCTAAAATGAATGTCCCAACTTGTATTATTTGGGGTAAAAATGACAATGTTACACCACCAGAAGTTGCCGAAGAGTTCCATGAACTATTACCAGACTCTGATTTGTATTGGATTGATAAATGTGGGCATGCTGCAATGATGGAGCATCCGGAAGAGTTCAATACAATTTTGAATGCATGGTTAACTAAGCGCAAACTTTAAAAGTCCGAATAAAACCAAACACTTAATAATGTTGATTAAATCTGCCGAATTTGTTGTAAGCAATTCTGATGTGGCAAAATGCCCAAAAAGCAGCTTGCCAGAATATGCTTTTATTGGCCGAAGTAATGTAGGCAAATCGTCGCTGATCAACATGTTAACCAGCAGAAAAAACTTAGCAAAAACCTCTGGAAAACCTGGAAAAACACAATTAATCAATCACTTTTTAATTAACAAAAACTGGCATCTGGTTGATTTACCGGGATATGGTTATGCTCGGGTTTCTAAAAGTGCGAAAAAGACCTTCCAAAAATTTATTACACAATACTTTAGCCATAGGGAACAGTTGGTTACCGCCTTTGTTTTGGTGGATATTCGCCACAAACCACAGCCAATAGATTTAGATTTTATGAATTGGTTGGGAGAAAATGGTATCCCATTCTCCATTATTTTCACAAAAGCAGATAAATTAAAACCAAAAGCTATTGAACGACATGTTGGTGACTACAAAACTGTAATGCTAGAATTTTGGGAAGAGATGCCGAATTACTTTATTACATCATCATCTAACACTATGGGAAAAGATGATGTTTTGGAATATATTGCAGGGTTGAATGACGGTTTGAAATAGCCATGGACCACATCAACACTCTATAAAATACGATAGACAAAATCTAAATATCACCCCTTAACATCCAAAGCATCCCTTAAGGCGTTACCTATTAACATAAATGCCATTACTAAACTCATAATGCAAAGCCCTGGTATCATTGCCAAATAGGGTTTCCCTAGAATGATATAATTATAATGGTCTTTTATCATAGCACCCCAACTAGCCATGGGAGGTTGTGCGCCGATGCCTAAAAAGCTCAATCCGCTTTCTATTAAAATAGCCGCTGCAAAATTTGCTGCTGAAATTACAATAACCGGTGCCATAATATTTGGAAGGATATGTCTGGTAATAATTCTGAAATCATTATACCCCAAAGCTCTTGCTGCAGTAACATACTGCATTTCTTTAGTACTGATAATTTGACCGCGAACCACACGCGCCACTTCAACCCACATAGTTAATCCCACAGCAATAAACACCTGCCAAAAGCCTTTTCCTAAGGCTAAGGTAATAGCAATAACTAATAATAATGTAGGAATAGACCATGTTACATTGATAATCCACATTATAACAGCATCTACTTTACCACCAAAATAACCTGCTAAACTACCCATTAATATACCAATAACCAATGAAATGAATACCGCCACAAAACCTATAAAAAATGAAATTCTAGCACCTACCAAAACCCTACTTAATAAATCGCGTCCGTATTTATCTGTACCGAAAATAAAGGTCTTTTCCCTCACAAGGTCTTCAGCAGTAAATTCAGGAAAATTAGATAATTGTATGTATTTTTCAACCCCTTTTAAATTATCTGAAGCATATTCTGTGTAAGTTAAAATATCATCTTCAACCGTATAATCGGAAATAGGAACTTCAGTGTCCATATTCTTGGTGCCAAAAAATAGTTTGTCTAATACTGATTGATTATTTTTTACTTGAGAAGGTATGATTAACATCAATACCTTAAAACCAGGAGATTTAGAGTGAATAGACAAATGCATTTGGTTAGCATATTGTGAATTATCAGGTGCGAACACATAGGCAAAAACGGAAATCAATCCAACAAAAACGATAAAATAGAAACTGAAAACGCCCCAAAAGTTCTTTTTAAACTTTTGGAGCGCCAGTTGTTTTAGTGAGTTTGATGTACTACTCATTAAACCTTAGTCTTTTACCTTAGCTACTTTTTTAATACTGTACGCCATTTTTAAATCTTCAAGTACATTTACTGCTTCTTCAACATAAACATCTTGACTCAGGCTTTTATACCATCTTTCTCGTTTTTCTTGCAAGTTAGTTGTATCGCTTTCGAACAACTGCTTTTCAAAACTTGTAGGTGAAAAAGTTAAATTAGTTTTATAACTAGAAATCGCATCAAAACGTTTCGATTCCTCTTCATTCAATTCAAGTTGCTTTTTGTATATATCGTAATTTAAAGAAAACTCAGTTTCGTCTATCTGGCTTTTTACCCACTTAGCATTCTCTTCAATCAACTTTAATTGGTTGTTACTACTCATACGTTCATTACTTTTACTAATGGCACTGTCATAATCAAAATAGTTGTCCCAAGTTTGGTAATTTACAGGAGCAATCTCATCATAGGGTAACGGATTATCTTTCTCTTTTTCTCCTACCTCAATAAACGTAAAACGTCCTGGTACTTGCACATCACTCTTTACGCCTTCCAGTTGCACTGAGCCCCCATTAATCCTGTAATATTTCTGAATAGTATAAGCTAAAGCGCCTAAATCTCCAGCGGTATTATTCCTTACAATGGTGTTTAAAGGAAAAACGGTTTGTACTGTACCCTTACCGTAGGTTTGTTTACTACCAATCACTATGGCACGCTTGTAATCTTGCATAGCAGCTGCTAAAATTTCTGAAGCAGATGCTGAGAGTTCGTTTACCAAAATAACCATAGGACCATCCCAAGTGATAGACTTGTCAGTATCTGACAATACTTGCTTTGGAGCGCCCGTTGAACGCACTTGCACTACAGGACCTTCCTTGATAAATAAACCGGCCATATCAACTACAGCTGGTAATGAACCGCCTCCATTATTTCGTAAATCTAAGATTAAACCTTCCATCCCTTCCGCTTTTAAACGCTCTATTTCCTTTTTAACATCAATAGCTGCATTTAAATTTTCATAATCTTCAAAATCCACATAAAATCTTGGTAGATTAATGATGCCAAATTTCTTGTTATCTTTTTCAATTAAAGATGCCTTTGCGTAAGTTTCTCCTAACTCTACCACATCCCTTGTTATAGTTACGTCTTCTATAGTACCATCTACTTTCTTAATTGTAAGTATCACTTTTGTGCCTTTTGGGCCTTTTATATATTCAATGGCGTCGCTAATTCGCATACCTACAATATCAATGGCTGCTTCCTCATTTTCTTGCCTCACCTTTAAAATTACATCCTCAACTTCAATTAACTGACTTCTCCATGCAGGACCACCAGAAATTAACTCAACTACTTTAATATAATCCATACTCTTAGTCAACCTAGCTCCTATGCCTTCTAATTTTCCAGACATTTGTGTATCAAAGCCTTCTTTATCACGCGGCGCTAGATAATATGTGTGCGGATCGAACTCCTCGACAATAGCGTTTACGTACATTGAGAACCATTCTTCTCGTGTTAAATCGTTTAAAACATCGTTGAATAAGTGGTCCATAGAGCGAAGTGCCGCATCACGAGCCTCTTTTTCAATAGTTTCTTTAGATTTCATTTCATATGAAGCATCGTTCTCTTTGGCTTGTTTTTCTTGCTCCAACAAATCATCATAATTGGACAGTGTAGAAAACTTTAATTGCTTTCTCCAACGCTCTCTCATGCCATCCTTATTACTCACAAAATCAATCTTATCATAATCGGTATCAAAAGTTTCATCAATAGCATAATTAAAAGGTTTAGAGAGCACATCTTTATATATGGTCTTTGTTTCTTCAATTCGCTTAATCAATCGATCGTGCACAACATTGAAGAATGTAATATCGTAAGCCTTCAATTGGTCATCAATAGAAGTCTTATACTTTTCAAACTCCTTATAATCAGATTTATAGAAATAACGCTTTCCTGGGTCTACACGCTCAATGTAGGCGTCGAACAAGTCTTCAGAGAACGCATCGTTCATTTTAATAGGATCAAAATGCCAATTCTGCAACACATAAGTTATTACTTGAATTAATAATTTGTCCTTATCGGTATCGTCAAATGTTTTTGAAGTAAAGCTACACGAGGCAAAAGCCAACAACAGCACTAATAGTAAAACCTTATAATTCTTTTTCATCATATCTTTCATAGACTAAATAAAAGCTTTTTAATTCGTTTATCAATTCACTAAATTACTGAAAAAACCGTGCCATTGAACGGATGAGCCGCTAATTTTTTGTTAAAGCAAACAAAACAGGGCTTTGCATAAGAAATTATGTATTTTAGCATCACTTAAAATGAAGCTAATTTTATTTTGAAAAAACCTTTGATTTTAGTTACGAATGATGACGGTATTACCGCCCCTGGCATACGCAAATTAATAGAAGTTATGCTTAGTATTGGTGACGTAGTTGTGGTAGCGCCTGATAGTCCACAAAGTGCAAAAGGGCATGCGATTACCGTAGATTCAACCTTATATGTAGAACAAATTGAAGTACCCCATAACACCCATTTGGAATATACTTGCTCTGGAACACCTGCCGATTGCGTTAAATTGGCAGTTCGTGAAATTTTAGACAGACGTCCAGATATTTGTGTCTCTGGAATTAACCACGGTTCAAACTCATCTATAAACGTGATTTATTCGGGTACCATGAGTGCTGCTATTGAAGCTGGTATTGAAGGTATTCCTGCCGTTGGGTTTTCTTTATTAAATTATAAATGGAGTGCAAAGTTTGATGCTTGTAAAACTTTTGTGAAAACTGTTACTAAAAACGTGTTACAGCATGGGTTACAGGAAGGTGTTGTACTAAATGTAAACATTCCTGATATTCCAGAAAAAAACATAAAGGGGATAAAAGTATGCCGACAAGCACGTGCGAATTGGGTTGAAGCATTTGACAAACGTAAAACCCCTTCTGGGAGAGATTATTATTGGCTCACGGGTAAGTTTGTAAATTTAGATGGTGGCGAAGACACCGACGAATGGGCCTTAGAAAACGGCTATGTTTCTGTAGTTCCTGTTCAGTTTGATCTTACTGCACATCATTTTATTCAAGACCTAAATACCTGGGATTTATAATAAAACTGAACGTATACAGATGAAAAAAGAAATTGGAATAGGAATTTTAGTAGGTTTAATTGCCAATGCCATAGGCCTGTTTATTACGGCGCAAATTTTAGGTAATGGGGATGACTTTATGACGGTTTTAAAATCCGCCTACACTGAAGGGTTTTTAGGAAAACTGATTAGTTTAGGCGCTGTATTAAACCTTATCGCGTTTTTTGTTTTTATAAAGAAAAAGCAAGATTATCGTGCTAGGGGCGTGTTGCTCATCACCGTATTTATTGCAGTATTTACCTTTGTAATTAAGTTATTTTAAATGAAGTACTACATTCTTGCTGGGGAAGCCTCTGGAGATTTACACGGCTCCAACCTTATAAAAGCACTACGTAAGGTTGATAGTAATGCTGATATTAGATGTTGGGGTGGCGACTTGATGCAAGACGCTGGCGGACACCTAGTAAAACACTACAAAGAGCGTGCTTTTATGGGGTTTTCTGAAGTATTGATGAACCTAAGGAAAATCTTCAAGCTTATTTCTTTTTGTAAAAGCGATATTGCAAACTTTAAACCAGATGTAGTGGTTTTTATCGATAATTCTGGATTTAATTTACGCATTGCAAAGTGGGCAAAGGCTAGCGGTTTTAAAACCAATTACTACATTTCACCTCAAGTTTGGGCCTCTAGAGCAAGCAGGGTAAAAGCCATTCAACGCGATATTGACAAAATGTTTGTGATTTTGCCTTTTGTAAAACCTTTTTATAAATCGTATGGTTATGACGTAGAATTTGTGGGGCATCCACTAATTGATGCCATAGCCAACCGAACACAAGTAAATCCGAAATTATTTAGAAAAACCCATAACCTAAGTGAGAAACCTATAATTGCACTACTTCCTGGAAGTAGAAAGCAGGAAATTACTAAAATGCTTAGCGTGATGTTGAGTATTATAAACGATTTTCCAGCATATCAATTTGTAATCGCAGGCGCACCGAGTCAGGATTTAGAGTTCTACCAATCATTCATAAAGCATAATGATGTTAAATTTATTTCGAACAAAACCTATGATTTACTGAGTGTCTCTTATGCGGCTTTGGTAACCTCTGGCACTGCAACTTTAGAAACGGCCTTATTTAAAGTCCCACAAGTAGTTTGCTATAAAGGAAGTACCATTTCATATCATATCGCAAAACGCATCATCACTTTAAAGTTTATTTCGCTAGTAAACCTAGTAATGGACAAAGAAGTTGTTACGGAGTTAATTCAAAATGATTTCAACAAAAAACGTTTGAAAAAGGAATTGGAACATATTTTGGATGATGATAAGCGTAGTACAATGTTTTCGGATTATTATGAGCTAGAACAAAAACTAGGCGGAAAAGGAGCCAGTGAAAAAACAGCTAAATTGATATATAACGCCCTAAAATCCTAGTTTTTTCATGAGACGATTTTTAGTTCTAGTTTCTTTAATGGTAATGTTAGTTAACTGTAAATCCACTAAACGTCAAAAGGTAGTTACCAAAAAATCAAAAGTAGAGCAAAGGGATATTACCAGAACTGGTAAAACTACCAAAGCCAATCTTAAAAATGGTTCTACCTCTTCTCAAATCGTTAATTATTCGAAACAATTTTTAGGCACACGCTACAAATGGGGTGGCACTACCAAAAAAGGTATGGATTGTTCTGGCTTAGTATACGAATCGTTTAAAGCACATCAAGTTTATCTCCCCAGAATTTCAAGAGATATGGCCAAAAAAGGGAATAAAATACCCTTAAAAGAAACACTTAAAGGAGATTTGCTTTTCTTTAAAACAGGAAAAAACAGAAGGAATTCGATTAACCACGTTGGTCTTGTTGTTGAAATAAAAAACAATGCCATTTATTTTATTCATGCCACAACCTCTAAAGGTGTTTTAATCTCATCATTAAATGAAGACTACTGGAAGTCCGCATTTGCTGAAGTACGTCGCGTGTTGTAGTTATTTAGTAAATTAGGCTATAATGAAACTTCTAAACTTCACCATAATAAAACTCACGTGCTTTTTTATTGTAGGCATTATTTTTGGATTTTATTTTGAAATTGATTTAGCCATATCCATTACTTTAGCGTTTGTTTGTTTAATTACCCTATTCATCATATATCTCTTGACGAAACGCCAATTTAAACAGCATATTTGGTTTGGATTAGTCTCTTTTTTAAGTATGATATCTATAGGTATTCTCACTGTGAATCTTCACAATCAAAAAAACCTGCCAAACCACTATTCACATTATATCTCTGAAGACTTAAATGCATTACATACCGTAACGTTTAAGGTGCGGGAAGTGCTTAAACCAGGGAATTTCTATGATAAATATGTTATTGACATTTTTAAAATTGACGACACTAAAGCCGTTGGGAAATCACTCTTAAACATTGAAAAGGATAGTACCGCCCCAAGCCTAAAAGTTGATGATTTCTTTGTAGCACGAACCAATTTTAAAAACTTGATTCACCCTTTAAATCCCGGGCAATTTGATTATAAAGATTATCTAAAAAAGAAGTATATCTATCATCAATTATTTGTTGAAAGCCCGTTGCTTTTAAAGTTAAAAGCGGATAAAACAACACTGTTTGGCATAGCAAATAGCATTAGAGAACACGTAAACACCAAACTAAAACCTTATAATTTCAAACCGGACGAACGCGCTATAGTCAATGCGCTTTTACTTGGGCAGCGCCAAGATATTAGTGAGGAAGTGTACACCAGTTATACCAACGCTGGCGCCATACATATTCTGGCCGTTTCAGGATTACATGTGGGGATTATTTTACTCATTTTAAGTTTTGCACTTAAACCACTAGAGCATTTTAAACACGGTAAACTTATAAAAACTATTCTTTTGGTTTTAATGCTGTGGGGTTTTGCGATTATTGCAGGATTATCTGCATCTGTTACTAGAGCAGTAACCATGTTTAGTATTGTAGCTATTGGTATGAATTTAAATAGGCCTACAAATATTTATAACACCCTCTCCATTTCCATATTAGTTATTCTCTTAGTAAAACCCTTGTTTTTATTTGATGTTGGTTTTCAATTGAGTTATTTGGCGGTTTTTTCTATCGTTACTATCGATCCATTACTTTATAAACTATGGCAACCTAAAAACTGGCTTTTAGATAAATATTGGCATACGTTTACCATTACCATAGCTGCACAGTTTGGAATTATTCCTGTAAGCCTCTATTATTTTCATCAGTTCCCAGGGCTTTTCTTTGCGTCTAACTTGGTAATTATTCCATTATTGGGCATCATATTAGCATTTGGGGTAATAGTTATTCTACTTTCTGTAATAAATCTCCTTCCATATTTTTTAGCTTCATTTTTTGGATACATCATCAGCAGTATGAATAATTTTATAAGTTGGATATCCAAACAAGAAGCCTTTTTGTTTAAGGACATTCCATTTGGCATTTTACATGTTTTAGCTTTCTATGGATTAATTATCACGTTTTTCAAATGGACTTTCAGAAAGAACTTTACTAATTTAAAACATGCCCTAGTTGCAATTATTTTAGTGCAGTGTACTTTTATTTATACTGAATATTCTAAACCAGAAGAACAGTTTATTATATTTCATAAAAGTAGATTTTCTTTAATTGGTAATGTAAATGATAATACCGTAAAATTCGCGCATGACTTTGATAGTATAACTGCTATAAAAAGTACAATTATTCGAGATTATACAGTTGAGGAGCACCTACAAAGCGAACTGCAAAACAATATACATTCGGTATATAGTTTAAAACAAAACAACATTTTAATTATAGATAGCTTGGGCATTTACAACATTGATACTTTTAAACCAGACTATGTTTTACTAAGGCAGTCTCCAAAAATAAATTTAAACAGACTCATAGACACATTACACCCCAAACAAATTATAGCTGATGGTAGTAATTATAAATCCTATATAGAGCGTTGGGAAGCCATCTGTAAAAAAAGAAAACTCCCTTTTCACCAAACTAGCAAAAAGGGAGCTTTTATTATAAAGTATTAACTAGTTAACCTTCAAACTCTGGTTTAAAAGATTTGTAGTATGCGTTAAAATCGTCTTGGGTTTTAATACTCTTATGATCGTCATTCTTAAACAACTTGAGGTATAATTCCAATTGTTTAGGCTGCTGATACCCGCGTATTGGAGCAATAACTTCGGCATTTTCATCAAAAAACACAATAGTAGGGTACGCACTTACTTGTAAATATCTCGCAAGTTCATGAGCACTATTGCGTGTTTTGGCACGTGACGCATTATAGTTAGGATTAGAAAATGTTTTGTCCTTGTATGTTACAACATCATTCCCTTCGCCATTAAACTTAACGGCATAGAAGTTTTTATTAACATACTCTACCACGTCTGCATTGTGAAAGGTGTTTTTATCTAACATTTTACAGGGTCCACACCACACCGTATAAACATCCATCATAATCTTTTTTGGGGTTTTCTTTTGAAGTTCAATTGCCTCCTCTAGCGACACCCAATTTATTTCCTGAGCTACTCCTGAAACAGACGTTGCAAGAGCTATTACAGCGATAACTACAAATTTTTTCATAATCGATTTGTTGCAAATGACATGCCTAACTTACAAAAAAAGCTCCTAAACAGGAGCTTTTTGAATATTTTTTAACGCTTTTTTCGATTAACGTACACCGTGCATTAGTTTTTTAAGCAACGGATGCAACAATAAAGAGACAAACCCTAATCCAATTGGTATAAGTGTAAATATCAAAAAGAAAAAGGATAGACCGTGCTCCTCAGTAATCTTTTCAATATCACCGCCAACATAGTGAGCTAATTTATTTCCAATTGCGATTGCCAAATAATAAACACCAAACATAAAAGCTACCATCCTGCCGGGAACCAGCTTACTCAAATAAGATAATCCCATTGGACTCAAACACATTTCTCCTAACGTATGGAATAAATACGCAAAAACTAACCAAGCCATACTTAAACTAGCTGTTTTAGTTCCAAGAGGAACATCTTTAGCTCCAAATGCTAAAAAACCAAATCCGATACCTAGAAGGGCAAGCCCTAGAAAGTACTTCACTGATGCTGGCGGATTATATTTACTATCCCACCATTTCGTGAAGAGCGGTGCAAACATTATTATAAATAGAGAGTTTAAAATGGCAAACCAAGTAATCGGTACTTCAGTTTCTGTAGATTGAAATTCAATATATAACTTATATCCAACTATAGCCCAAACTATAACAAAACTAAACCCCAGAATAATATTTGACACTCCTATTCTATTGAAAGTCTTCCTAAATAAACTTATTAGTACATAAGTAATTACACAAAGCGGAACCACTGTTACAATTAAATCAATAATTTTAAACGTTGTTGCTGCCCCGCCTTCTAAGATTCTATTGGTATAATCTCTTGTATAAATTGGCAAAGATCCTGCAGCTTGCTCGAATGCTGCCCAGAAAAATATTGTGAATAAACAAAATATTGAGAAGGCTATCATCCTATCTCTTTCAATCTTAACATATCGAGGTATCCTAACAATTAGCAATAAAACAAACGTTATGGCTGCTAACAAAGCAAAGAACAAAGAATTTGGCATTCCAGCCACGGTAAAATTAAAGGTATATATATTCCCTATTTTACTTAAAGGATCATTAATAATAAATATAAGTGCTGAAATAGTAAATACTCCAATTAAAATATAATCCACAGTTAAAAACTTATTTAACTTAACACCAGCGCGAGAAACTAACGGAGCATTATTTGTTAAACCGTCTATTAAATCGACATTTTCATTTTTGGGTTTTGCCCCAATATCTCCAAATAGCGCTTGTGCATATTGAAATTGCAACATTCCCAGTAGCATAAAAATCCCTGCAAGACCAAAGCCATAACTCCAACCAATTTTTTCACCTACCCAACCACAGAGCATAATACCAATAAATGCACCTGCATTAACACCCATATAAAAAATGTTATATGCCCCATCTTTCTTTTCATCATGTCCTTCATACATCTTAGATATTATAGAGGTCATATTAGGTTTAAAAAATCCATTTCCCACAATTAAAAATGCGATTCCTATATATAAAAATGTAGGCGTTTCTATAGCCATAGAAGCATGCCCTAAGGTCATTAACAGCGCCCCAATTACCACCGCCATTCTATAACCAATTTTATTATCGGCTAACCAACCTCCAACTAAAGGTGTTAAATACACCAACATTGCATAAGTGCCTAAAAGTGATAGTGCCGCTTCCGATGTCCATTCCCATCCAGGATTATCGCCTATAAGTGCCCCTGTTAAAAATATGACTAAAATGGCGCGCATTCCATAATATGAAAAACGCTCCCACATCTCGGTGAAAAACAGAACAAATAATCCTGACGGATGTCCTAATACTTTATCTTCAAAAAAATGATCGGTTGAGTTTTGTGCCATGACTATTTAGTTTAGATAATTAATTGTTAATTTCTGGATCAGCTAATTCATACCCTTCGGTTTCATCAAAATCCATTTCTCTTTCGTTGTCTTCTGCCCCATGAGTTAATTTTTCTAATTGTTTTCTAAATACCATGACTAACAATCCAAAGACCACACAGAAAATAGCTATTCCTGTGAAGATGGTAAACTCACCCAAACTTTCGGATGCCTCGCCTAACAATCCTGCCAGTTTATTCCCAAAACCAGTCATAGCAAAATAGACTCCCATCATTAAAGATGCATATTTTACAGGTGCTAATTTAGTTATATATGATAGCGCAACTGGTGATATGCATAATTCTCCAACCGTATGAAATAAATATGCTAAAACTAGCCAATACATAGCAGAAGCACCAGTATTTTCAAATTCAATAGACGCAGCCGTCATAAAGAAAAAACCTGTTCCCATAATAATAAGACCGACTATCATTTTAAATAACGAAGTAGAAATTTTTCCTTTTAGTTTTCTGTTAGCCCAATACAATGCTACAGTAGTTCCTAAAAATATAATAAACATTGCATTTAAAGATTGAAACCAAGACGCTGGAACTTCCCATCCTAAAAGCATCCTGTTAGTGTTTTCTTTCGCATAGATATTCATTAAACCTCCAGCCTGCTCAAAAGCACCCCAAAAAACAATGACTAATAAAAAGGAAACAAACAGTACAACAACTCTGTCTTTTTCCATCTTAGTTAATGGTCTATTCATTGCTTCTTTTTCTTCCTGATTTTCAGAATTCCCTAAGAAATTACCAACGTGCTTTAGGTGCTTTTGTCCTATCACATATTGCAGCAAACCAAGCGCCATACCTATTCCAGCTAAACCAAAACCATAATGCCAACCATGAACCTCACCTACATACCCAACTATAAGGCTGGATAAGAATGCACCAACATTTATTCCAATATAAAAAATAGTAAATCCTTTGTCTCTTCTGATATCGCCTTGTCTGTATAAGCCTCCTACCATTGTTGAGATATTTGGTTTCAGCATACCAACTCCAGCAATAATTAAACCTAAACCAGTATAGAATGCCCACATTTGTTCAATTGCCAAAACGCTATGACCAAATACTAAAAGTATCCCTCCATACAGGACGGATTTTTTCTGTCCAAAAATCTTATCGGCTATCCAACCTCCTGGTATAGAAGCAACATATACCAACATGGTATACCAACCATATAAGGCTAAAGCATCGCCATTAGACCAGCCCAAACCAGGATTAGTGTCAGTTGTGGCTTGCACTAAATAAAGTACAAGAATTGCACGCATTCCATAATACGAGAAACGCTCCCACATTTCTGTAAAGAAAAGCACGTATAGCCCTACTGGATGTCCAAATAATTCTTTTTGTTTTAAGGTATCTGCATTCGCCATAAATATGTTTGATTAGTTAGTAATTATCCTTTCATATTAGATTCAACCACTTCTTCTTTGGGTTGCTCCTTTTTGTCACCTAGCGTTTCGTTGATAAAGCTAGTCATTTTTTTGTAGAGGTGTAATCTGGTATTTCCTCCGTAGATACTATGATTCTTATCTGGGTACATTGCCCATTCAAATTGCTTATTGGCTTGCACCAAAGCTTCTACCAAACGCATACTGTTTTGTACATGTACATTATCATCGGCTGTCCCGTGCACCAATAAAAAGTCTCCTTTTAATTTATCGACATGGTTTATTGGAGAGTTTTCATCATAACCTTCAGGATTGTTTTGTGGTGTTCCCAAATAGCGTTCTGTATAAATTGTATCATAAAAACGCCAACTTGTTACAGGTGCTACTGCAATGGCCATTTTAAAAACATCATTACCCTTAAACAAACAGTTGCTACTCATAAAACCACCGAAACTCCATCCCCAAATGCCTATTCTATCAGCATCAATATATGGTAATGCCCCTAATTGTTTGGCTGCTTGAATTTGGTCCTGAACTTCATATTTACCTAAATCATTTTGTGTAATTTTTTTAAACGCTGCACCCTTAAAACCTGTACCTCTGCCATCAATGCACACCACAACATAGCCTTGTTGCGCCAACATCTGATACCAATAATCGTCCGTACTGTTCCAACTATTGGCGACGGATTGTGAACCTGGGCCTGAATACTGCGTCATAAAAAGAGGATACGCCTTCGATTCGTCAAAATCAGCAGGTTTTATCATCCACATATTTAAATCGTTACCATTAACGTTTATGGTACTGAACTCTTTTTTCGAAGTTGTATAATCTGATAGGTTTTGAGACAATTTATCATTGTCTTTTATACTCTTAATTAGATTTCCAGAAGCAGCACTATTCAATGTATACTCAGGTGGTGTGGTAGCACTAGAAAATGTATTAATGAAATATGAAAAGTCGGCACTAAATGAAGCGTTGTTAGTGCCATTGGTTTTTGTTAAACGTTTTTTATTACGTCCGTTTAGCTTCACGCTATATACATCTCGATTAATAGAACCGTTCTCGGTAGATTGGTAAAAAATAGTATTACTATCGTCGTTATAGCCATAGTAATTAGTGACTTCCCAATTGCCTTTGGTAACTTGGTTTTTTAATTCTCCTGTTTTAGAATAATGGTAAATATGGTTGTAGCCATCTTTTTCACTCGTCCAAATAAAACTATTATCATTCAAAAAGGTTAGGTTATCCGTTATATTAATATAGGCCTTATCTTTTTCTGCCAATACTAATTTAGATGAATTGTCTTCAGCATTAACAAACCATAAATCCAATTCATTTTGATTACGATTCATATACTGCGCACTTAAAACATCGGCATCATTCGTCCATTGTATTCTTGGAATATAAAAATCACTATACACCTTACCCACTTCAACATCAATTACCTCATCATCTTGCAAATCATAAATATGCAAAGACACGTCTGAATTCTTCTCACCAGCTTTAGGATATTTAAATACCTGTTGTGTTGGGTATAGAGCTTTACCGTACATATCCATTGAAAATTCTGGAACTTCAGTTTCGTCAAATCGTATAAATGCAATTTTATTACTTGCTGTATTCCAATCAAAAGCGCGTACTACGGCAAATTCTTCCTCATATACCCAATCGGTAATACCGTTGATTATTTTGTTCTTTTCACCATCAAAAGTAATTTGTTTTGTAGTATTGGCTGCTAAATCCTTCACATACATATTATTATTTAAGGCATAGGCGATTTTAGAGCCATCTGGTGAAAAGGTAGGCTCTTGTATTTTCTCGTCAGCAACTTTTCTAATGCTTTTAGTATTAACATTATAAACGTAGTAATACCCTAAAGATGAGCGTCTGTAAATAGATTCTTCTTCCGTAACTAAAAGTACTTTCTGCTCATCTTCACTAAAAGTGTAGTCTGTAAAATAATTAAGTTCAGGAATATCCGATGAAGACACCAAGGTTGCTATCTTACTCAAAGTTTCATAATCATAAATATCAACTGATGTAGAACGTGTTGCCCGATCAAAATTTAAAACCGAATATTGTTGTCCGTTTTTCATGGAATGCAGCACGTCTATTCGTTCGGTCCTAAACGCACCACTCCAAATATCTTCTAGGGTAATTTCCTTAGTTTGCGCCGTTAGTGAAAGAGAAATAAAAAGACCAATACACAAGGAAAATTTTAAGTATTTCATAAATATATTTCTGTCGTACTATATGATAATTCAGCTTCTATTTATATGTATTTCATTAAAAACAAATTACAAATTATAGACGTTTTGCTGTAAAAACCACTCAATTTATAAAGCGATTTCAAGTTTACTAAAAATTATGTAATTAACCGAAATTATTAACAGTTAAATAACGCTAGATACTTAGTTGTTCAATTTTCGTAACAAGAGTAGTATCTTTGCACTTCAAAAGCATGTAAATATGGGTAAAACGATTTCTGGGTTTTCTAAACTTTCTAAGTCTGAAAAAATTGATTGGATAGTGAACAGTTACTTCCCTAACACTAAAAATACAAAACAGATTTTAAAGCAATATTGGAATTCTAACGACAAGCTACAGCAACTACACGATGAATTTATAGAAAACACCATAACTAATTATTATTTACCCTTAGGTGTTGCTCCAAACTTTCTAATAAATAATAAAACCTATACCATACCCATGGCCATTGAGGAAAGTTCGGTGGTGGCTGCAGCAAGTAAAGCCGCTAAGTTTTGGCTGGATCGTGGTGGATTTAAAGCGGAAGTAATCTCCACTAAAAAAATTGGTCAGGTACATTTTAAGTTTTATGGAAATCACGAACATTTAGAGGCGTATTTCACCCATATAAAATCAAAATTGATAGCAGATGCTAAATCTATCACCGCTAACATGGAAAAACGTGGAGGAGGTATTTTGGATATTGAATTACGCGATAAAACCACCGCCATCGAAGGTTATTACCAATTGCATGCTTCATTTGAAACCCTTGATGCTATGGGTGCAAATTTTATTAATTCGTGTTTAGAGCAATTTGCAAAGACCTTTAAAAATGAAGCGTTACGTTTTAATGGTTTTTCTTCTGAAGAGAAAGATATTGATATTATAATGAGTATTTTATCAAATTATGTTCCTGAATGTTTAGTAAGAGCGGAAGTAAGTTGCCCTGTAGATCAGTTAACCGAAAACCATAAGATTACTGGTGCAGCTTTTGCCAAAAAGTTTGTAGAAGCGGTTAGAATAGCCGAGGTTGAACCCTACCGTGCGGTAACCCACAATAAAGGGATTATGAACGGTATTGATGCCGTGGTTTTGGCAACGGGTAACGATTTTAGAGCTATTGAAGCCGGAGTACATGCCTATGCTTCACGGAATGGAACCTACAGCAGTTTATCTCATGCTGAAGTTAATGATGGGGTTTTTACATTTTGGATGGAAATACCACTGGCCCTAGGAACGGTTGGTGGCTTAACAGGCCTACATCCTTTGGTAAAATTAGCTTTAGAATTGTTGGGAAAACCATCCGCTAAGGAATTAATGCAAATTGTTGCTGTGGCTGGTTTAGCTCAAAATTTTGCAGCATTGCGTTCTTTAACCACAACGGGGATTCAACAAGGCCACATGAAAATGCATTTGATGAATATTTTAAATCAGTTTGAAGCGACCCCATCAGAAAAAGAAAAATTAATTGCGCATTTTAAAACAGAAACTGTCACTCATAGCGCAGTAGTGCAGGCATTAGAGAAATTGAGAAGTTAAAATTAACACCAACATAGGTGCCTGAGGCACTCGAAGGCACACCTAAAATGACTAAAGCTTACGTTTACATATTGGAATGCTCTGATGGCAGTTACTATACTGGAAGTACTATTGACTTAGAAAAAAGGCTAAATCAACATCACAGTGGTTTAGGTGCTAATCATAAAAAAAAAGATTACCAGTAACTTTAGTCTACATGGAAGAATTCACAAGAATAGACGAAGCATTCTATAGAGAAAAACAAATACAAGGTTGGAATAGAAGAAAGAAAGAAGCTCTTATTGAAAAGAATTATGATAATTTACCAGAACTGTCAATTGCTTACAGGGACAAGGTGTCTTCGAGAACCTCAGACACCACGAGAACCTCAGACACCACGAGAACCTCAGACACCACAAGAACCTCAAGCCATCTGATTTCTGAGAAACGTATTGAGAAAACTCGGAAAACACCTGAAAGCACTAATCAAAAAGGAAAATGAATTCTAGTTCGCAAACATTTAGAAGCAACGGTAAATTATTATTAACTGGCGAATACGTTGTTTTGGATGGTGCCATAGCACTTGCTGCACCAACAAAACAAGGGCAATCGTTATATGTTGAAACCATTATAGACCAAAAGATTCATTGGAAAAGTTTTGACGAAAATGGTAATTGTTGGTTTGACGCTGAATTTAATACTGTTGATTTTGAGGTTCTGAAACACACCTCGACTGGACTCAACACAAGTATTCAGCATATAAATATTGCACAACGACTAAAGCAAATACTTTCAGCGGTTAACACATTGAATCCAGACTTTTTAAATACCCACAATGGATACAAAGTTGAAACTCATTTAGATTTCCCTAATAACTGGGGACTTGGCACCTCTTCGACGTTAATTAATAATATAGCCCAATGGGCAAATGTTGATGCTTTTAAATTGTTAGAACTCACCTTTGGTGGTAGCGGGTATGATATTGCTTGTGCGCAACATAATACAGCAATTACATATCAATTACTGAACGGCACACCAATAGTAAAACCTGTAGTTTTTAACCCTTCATTTAAAAACCACCTCTATTTTGTATATCTAAATAAAAAACAAAATAGTCGAGATGGTATTGCACATTACAAAACGTTTCAACAGGATTTAGGTTCGGTTATCTCAGATATTACTACAATTACAACTCGAATGATTTCGTGTGAAAATTTAAAGGAATTCCAGGAATTGTTATTTACACACGAACAGGTTATTTCAAAAATAATACGGCAAGATACAGTTACATCTATACTTTTTAGTGATTTTGATGGTGCTTTAAAAAGTCTTGGGGCATGGGGTGGCGATTTTATTCTTGCAGCTTCGGAGCAAGATCCTAGCTCTTATTTCATAAAAAAAGGATTCCATACGGTTATTCCTTACCGTGATATGATTCTATAAAAAAAGCCCCAGTGAAAAACTGAGGCTATTTTTGAGTTAGTTTTTATGTAATTTATTGAATCTGAAGCTTCGCTCTGTTATCTTCAATATCAGCAGCTTCTTTTAAAGCATTGTACAGTTTAGAATTTACAACGCTAGATTTTTGTGTTTCTACTCTATTGGCAAAAGATTGGTAATTATCTAAATCAACTGCCGGTGTTTTTTTAGTTACCTGTACCATATAGACACCTCTCTCTCCTGTAATTAAATTTGATGTTTCACCTTCTTCAAGTGCAAACGCAGCTCCAACAACAATTGGCTCTCTTCCTGCTCCAGAAATAGTTGGGTTTTTCATATTTATTGCTAAAGCTGTTCTAACAGATGTGTTTTCAGCAGTAGCGAGGTCCTCTAAATTAGTAACAGTAACACGCTCTTTAATCAGTTCAGCTTTACGTTCTTTTCTTAATTTAGGAAGTACTGTGGCCGATGCATCCTCAACACTCATTAAACCTTCTTCATGCTTAGCAACCAATTGCGCAATAGCATATCCTCCAGATATGGTAAAACGTTTTATGTCTCCAACCTCAGCTTCATTATCAAATGTCCAACGTACTATTGGTCTTTGGTTTCCAATTCCCGGGATGTTTTCGTCTAATGCTTTAATTCCGTTTACAGGACGCACATTGTAGTTGTTACTTTTGGCTACTTCTTCAAAATCTCCTTCTGCAGCAGCAATCTCAAAATTAGAGGCATCCCTAAAAACAGCATTTACCGTAGCTTCAGATGGCTCAATCTTTCTTGCAATTGTTGCGAGTTGCACAGCTTTCTTTTTGTCTGTTAACCCTTCAATCTCCACAATATGAAAACCAAAAACGGTCTTAACAACATCAATATCACCAACTTTTCCATTAAATTCAAAATCGTTAAACTCTGTAACCATTGTGCCGTAAGGGTGCCAATCGTAACGTCCTTCGTTTTCTATACTGCCTCTATCTGTAGAAAATTCTTTGACAAACTCTGGAAACTTTGATTTATCCCTTTTTAAAATAGTTAGTAAACTATCTGCAGTAGCCTTTGCCTCTTCTTCAGTTTGTGTTGCTGGAGTTCCAGAACTTTGGGATCCAATGAACGGAATTAAAATATGTCTCACCTTTGCCGAATCTGGAATAGTTTTAGTTTCGATTAACTTAGTAAGCTTAAAGAACTCTCCGTCTCGGTAAGGCCCATAAGTTTCGCCTTCATTTAAACTGTAAAGACTATCTGAGATTTGAGCAGGTAAGCTAGATTTAAACACGAATCGCTCATCAAATTTGATATCAGATTCTGCTATTAAATTTACATACTCTTCGTTGTTTTTAACTGTTGAAAATGGCTCAATGATATCTGTTCTGCCGTTTTCATCAACAGATCTACCATTTTTAAAAGCGCTTAAAGATGCCTTAATCGCATTTTCATCTTCTACTGTAGCAGCTTCCTTAAACTCAACATATTTTATATCTCTAGAAGCTTCAACCTCATATTCGTTTTTGTGCTCTTTAATATATGCTGCAATATCAGATTTAGATACTGAAATTGTGCTGTCGGCAATTTTAGTGTAAGGTATTTGAACGAATTTTATATCTACTTTGTTACCTTCTAATTTATGCTCTAACTCCCCTTCTGCCAAAGTACCTACAAGACCTGCTTTTACTAAATTAAAATAGTTTTGTTGCAATGCACTATTCGCAAGATTCTGCTCGTAATTTACCCAATCTTGATATGTAATTTGCTGTCCTCCTAAAAACCCCGGACGTGGTGCATTAGCTTTTAAATTTGCGATAAACTCATTCAATTTATTTTCATCAAATAAACCTGCTTCATTTAAAAATTCTGGGTTAGATGATAATGGCCCTTTCAACAAATCACGCATTTGGTCTTTCTCAATAGAAATCTCAAGTTTGTCATATTGCGTTTCAAATATTGCATTTCTAACTTCCTGATTCCAAACATTATTCATTACCTGGGTATTGGTAGCATTCGGTCCCATTCTGCGCTGCATATTTTCAACTTTTTGCAAAAACGCATCACGGTCTATGTCTTTCCCATTTATAGTTGCTACTGTATTTTGAGACCTTGCCGAAAGCGCATCGCTATTTCTAAATAAATCTGCTAATACAAAAGAAAACAATGCCAATGCAATAACTATTATTAGGAATAAAGAGCGTTGTCTAATTTTATTTAAAACTGCCATCTGTAAATTATATTTTTAAACTGTTACGTTGGATAATTTGTCTATTTTCAACTTTTCCTCACACTCAAAACGCCTAAAACATTGAAAGGATTGTAATTTGATGAAAATATCGTGCGCGAAAATACTATTTTCTATTCAATAATGAAAGGAGAAATAGGCTTTAATTTAAGTTACACAGTGGATGTGCAAATGGCCTAATCTTCTTCAATAAGCTTTACTTCAACCAAATCAATTTTTGTATTGGAGACTTCTAAAATTGTAAACTGAAATGCATCTATAGTAATCACTTCGTCTTTTTGTGGAATTTGTTCCGTACGATTAACAATTAAACCACCTAATGTTTCGTAGTTTTCATCTTCTGGAAGGTTTATTTTATAGGTTTCGTTAATGTAATCTACCTCCATTCTTGCGGAAAACTGATAGGTATTCTTATTAATTTGCTCTTCCTTTAAAACCACGGTATCGTGTTCGTCTTCAATCTCACCAAATAGCTCTTCCACGATATCCTCGACGGTCATAATACCTGAAGTCCCGCCGTATTCATCCAAGACTACTGCAATACTTTTTCTTTTTTTAATTAAAATATTTAACACATCACTAACCAACACCGTACCAGGAACAAATTCTACCGGTAGTAAAATAGCCTTGATGGTTTTTGGTTTTTTAAACAGTTCGAAAGAATGTACATAGCCTAAGATATCATCTATGGAATCTTTATACACTAAAATTTTAGAGCAACCCGTATCAGTAAATAAAGCGTTTAAAGACTTTATAGACTCATTAATATCTACGGCAATAAGCTCTGTTCTAGGCACCATTACCTCTCGAGCTTTTACTTCTGAAAACTCCAAAGCATTTTGAAAGATCTGAATTTCTGAATCTACCTCATCATGCGCCTCTACAGACTCCATTTGCTCACTAATATAATTTCCTAATTCTACCTTGGTAAATGCCATTTGAATATTGTCACCATCGGTTTTAAAGAAATATTTTAGAACCAAATCTGATATCCAAATCACGAAATCTGATATCCAAGTAAACAATACATAAAAGATGTAAGCTGGTACTGCTAAAATTTTTAAAAGTGTGTTGGCGTAGATTTGGAAAAATACTTTTGGCAAAAATTCTGCAGTGATTAAGATTACAAACGTAGAGATTATGGTTTGCGTTAACAGGCTTAAATCGGTTAGCAGATAAGTAATCAATGCTGAGTTTGATGGCAACATGGATTGAAACCAGTGTACCAAAACATCACCCATAAAAAACCCGTAAATTACCAATGCTATATTGTTACCAATAAGCATGGTGGTAATAAATTTGGAAGGTTTGGCCGTTAATCTTCTAAGCACTGTTGCCAGAACACCTTCCTGTTTTTTCTCTATTTCAATGTGAATTTTATTGGAAGAGACATATGCAATTTCCATTCCTGAAAAGAATGCAGAAAGGATTAAGGACAGTACAATAATAACAACGTAAATCGTCATTTATTTGTCTCTATTTTCAAATTTCTTCATAAATCTTCTTCTGAAGAAGAACATGAAAATTGCTGTTATCCCCAATAAAATGGAAGGATAGGCAATTTCGCCATTGGCCGTATATTTTGTAATTGCATCGCCTAAAAACAATACCCCAAAAACTAAGTATACAAATTGGAAAAACTTAGCGTATCTCATAATTGAATAAATTATGGTACAAAGATACTTAAAATAGAACTTTAAATATGAAATGTAATGTAAAGACCCAAAAATTATTCATCTACAGTAATAAGACCAGTGATTTCTAAAACTTCAGCGTTTGTGAATTTTGAATTAGAATCGAAACCATTGCCATTTATTAAATCACGACCGGTTCTAAACGTAACAGGTTTATTAGTAAATAGCCATTCTTTTTCTTGATCGTAGTATAATTGTTCTGCAAAAAGCGTGTCGTTACTATGCGTGGTAATTACTACGTTACCCTGCAAATCGATGATATTAGTTTTGTTGTAAATAATAGCATAATCAGAAACTACAACGCTTTTCTTGCCATCTTCAAAAAGTTCTAAATTAACACCATCGGTAAATTCGTTGTAGGCAAATTTCCTATTACTGTAATCGTACATTTTTGGACTTTTTAGTATAGCCTTTACTTTACCAGAATCTGTATATTTTAAATTGATATTTTCTGCAACACCAATAGGTTCGTTTTCAGAAATACCAATTTTCTGAATATCTTTAAAGTTGTTTTTACACGAAAAAAACATAGCCATAACTAACGCTATGACTATGTTTAAAATTTTATATTTAGCTATTCGTTCTTGCATTAAATTTTTGGCACTGTTACAGAACCTCCAATCCAGCATCCAATATTTATAACTGTACCGCCATTTCCAGCTTGGAAAATCTCTGCTCTTTGTGGCGCCTTAGCTTCATAATTTGCAGCACTTTGGGCAGCCGCCTTATTTAAAGTAGGATCTACCCTAGATGCTTTTCTTGCCTCCTGGGCAGCATACCAATACACAGCTCTTTTGTTAAAATTGGTATCTCCACAGTCTTTTGCACTTGCGGCATACATTGCAGCTATAGATAAGTGTGGACGACCATTTGAAGGGTTAAGCTTTAAGGCATCTCTAAAATACCCTCTTGCTTGACCGTATCTGCCTTTTTTCTTTAAAATTAAGCCAATTCTATTAGCTAGTTTAGATTTCTTAAAGGTATCTGTCTCTAAATCGTAAGATTCCTTTAGGTACTTTTCAGCCTCTGAAGTTTTTCCATTTTTAAGTAAAATCGTAGCCACAAAATATTTGGTATCTGCAGAAGGTGCAGTAGCGTCGTATGCCTTAACCAGTTTTTCGTATAATGGATCATCAGTACACTCTTTGTTAAACATTCTACTTACAGCACGCTTCAACCAAACTGCGTCATTTATATTCGCATCAAAATCTTTACTGTATAACGGAATTAAGTTTTCACAATTGGCACGTCCTCCCAATTGGGAATCAATACTTCCTGATATTTGGTCGAAAGCATTAAGTATTTGACCATAGTACTTTTCGTATTTTTTATCTTTAGAGGTTAAAGGCGTTCCCGATTCCTCTTTCTGAACAAGTTTATTCAATTTTTCAGAAGCTATTTGAACTTCCTCTTCAATTTTCTCAACGACATCATCGTATTTATTAAAAAGGTCTTTTGCTGGTTTTAAACCTGCATCATACAACTTTACCATTAAATAAAAGTAAGTGTATAAACTTTTTGGGTTATCGAATGTTTTTTTATCGTCATTGTAAGCTGCATCAAAACAATCGTACAATTCTTTATCGCTTTTTCCTAAAACCTCCTTGTTATCAAACATTAATTGACATGCTTTGGCGGCATATTCTCCTTTTGGGGTTTTAGATGCAAAATGCTCTCGTCTATCTTCCCAAAGCTTCATTAAATCATTAAGGTAACCTACTTTGTCATTGCCAGTAGATTTATCTATTTGATAATCAAGTATTTTTTCACCATATACATATATAGCGCGGTTAAATTTTGGGTTTTCGGCCCAAAGCTCCTTAAAAGGCTTGTAAGCTGCCTCATAATTTTTTGCTTTGGCATATTCTGTCATTATAGATAATTTAGCCATTTGCTCTTCATTTTGAGCACCCACACTATTTACACCCGCTATTAAGAAAGTGAATAAAAATGTTAATAATGTAAATTTTGTTCTCATGATAATCGTGTTACGCTGTTAGTCATATTTCCTCTTTTGAAACCATCTATCGTTCAAAGATAAACTAATCTGAAAGTTTATAAAATTCTCTTGTATTAAATTCTGATTTGTCGTGCCTTTTCTACCTACTTCTAATCCTATATTTGCATTTGAACCAAAATCTCCAACTGGTATACCTACACCAAAAGATATGCCAAACTCTTTTATGGATTCATTTTCAATACTTAAGCCTGTATTTTCCATTCGCAATCCTGCTCTATAAACCAAACGTTTAAAATAACTTGAAAAGGAATTATATTCTGGTATGTAAAATCCACCTAATGAAAACCTAGAAGCATCCTGATAACTAGTTGCTGATGTTTGGTATAGAATATTCTCAAAATTACTAATCTTCTGGCTTTCGTATTCTACACCTACAAACCATTTTCTTGCTTGCCCAAGGCCTGCGCCAAAAGAAAATTTTGAAGGTAACACCAAATCGGTCTCTAATAGACCTTGTGCTTCTAAATCATCATCAATGGTGCTTAAAACAATTTCGTCTCCAGAGCCTGCAATGGCAACCGTTGAAAAACTGCGCTGATTTTTTGATGTTATATTACTTTCTGGTGTAAAGGTAAGTGCCGTAGTTAACTCTAAAGATTTGCTTAGTTTTGATTTATAGTACAATCCGAAATCAAAATTCAAACCACTTAAATCAGAACGATTATTTTCTCTCGATTGAGCTAACAAAGGTATGCCATCATTATCGAACCTAAATTCCATAGCACTGTTTTGAATGTTCCCAAAATTATACTGAGCATTTACACCTAAACTGAAATTATTAGAAATACTATATGCTACCCCAAAAAAGGCTTTATTTAATCCACCCTCTCCATTATATCTATTTGTGGTAACTCCGTCATCGTTATCTGTTTCCAATTTGTAGCCCACAGCAGTATAAGGCAAAAGCCCCATGCCTACTCCAAATCTCCCAACAGGAAAGTTTAAGGCTAAATAATCAAAAGTAGCTGAAGATACATTAGCAGTCCCTGCATTACTTTTTAAATTGATACTGGAATAATTACCACCAATTGCATATTTAACGGGCCTACTTTCATTATTAAACATTAAAAGATTTGGTCCCGTAAATGAAGCTGGATTACGAAGATTAATATGTATACTATCTCTGTAGATACTTAATCCTCCCATACTTCTATTCTCTACAGTTCCCTTAAATTTAAGGCTTCCTATGCCGTAAAACGAGTATGGAGAAGCTGTTCCTTCTTGAGCATACGCCGTGATAGTGAAAATAGCAACAAAAACTACTACCAGTTTTTTTATCATTAGTTTGAATTAAATTTCAAAATATAGTTTAAACCTTCCAAAAGAAAATTAGAGTTGGCAAATATGCTACTTTTTAATTGTTTTGACAAGAAATTAGCATCGCCACCTGTTAAAATAACTGTTAAATCCAAGTATTTTTCTTTATAGCTTTTAATAGAGCCATCAATTTCGTTAATAACACCATTTATAACACCAGAATGTATAGAACTTTGTGTTGATGTTCCAATAATATGTTTAGGCATTTTTGTTTCTAGTAACGGTAAATTAGCGGTTAAATTATGTAGTGCCCTGTAGCGCATTCTAATTCCAGGAGAAATGGCACCACCGAGATACTCGTTCTTATCGGTAATAAAATCGTAAGTAATACAAGTACCCGCATCTATAATTAGTGCATTATTTTTAGGATAATGATATACTGACGCGCTAACTAGCGCAATTCTATCTATCCCCAAAGTTTTTGGCGTATTATAACTATTTTTAAAAGGTACTTTTGTGGTATGATTTAACTGAAGTACGTCAATTTGTTTGTGTATGGCACTAATTTGACTAGTTTTTAAAGCCCCAACGGAAGAAATAATAGCGTTTTTGAGTTTAGGAAAATCATGTTTTAAATTTTTAACCTCATCTACAACATCTCCCAATTCCACAGCGGTTTTAAATACCAACGCATCAGATTCGAAGACCGCCAGTTTCACAAATGTATTGCCAACATCAATTATTAAATTCATTACAAATTGTAAAAGTGTAAATCTACAAAACCAAGTGAATTAATATGTTAAGTATATTATAATTATTGAATTGGCTACTAAGCTATCTTTTTTGTATTTTTATTTTGGCAAATAATAAAAATGCATATATATTTGCATCCGCTTTGGCGAGGTACCTTAGCTCAGTTGGTAGAGCAAAGGACTGAAAATCCTTGTGTCCCTGGTTCGATTCCTGGAGGTACCACTTAAATTAACCCTTACTTGTTTGAATATCAAACTTTTAAGGGTTTTTTATTTCTTGAAAGGGACAACATTCGGGACAACATCGAATAATTTGCTTCAAAATTAACGTACTTAAACCTGAATGAATTTAGAGTTCTTCTTTTGAAATTTAAAAAGAAATTAATATCGTTTACTAAAATTAATTAATTTTTTTTAGTTCATTAATTTTTCCAAAACCAATTGAATAATTATAGGGAGAGTTGTGACTGCGATTATACCTAAAGCATTCCATATAGCCTTTATACCTATAGGCAACGTGGGGATACCTGATATTTTACTATTTATTTCAAGTAGTGAATTGTATTTACTGGTATCAATTACCTTATCCATTTTGGCTTTATTAAGCAATCCATCAATCTCTATTTGTAATAACTGTGCAATTTCGTCTTTAAGATCTCTTTTCTGATGTTGAATTTTGTTTCTAATTGGAATCATTGGAATAATATATGCCAATAAAATAATTAATGCTGCAAATAAAGAATAACCTATAACCAATGTATTATAGGGAATTTGAGAAAAATAAATACTTCCAATCGAAAAAGCAACATAGAATGATGCAATCACACTAGCCATTTGAGATAAGGTAACAACAAATTTCACTGCAATATTAGTTCTGTCATAAATTTTTGCATTAATTTTTTTTGAAGCTTTATATAAAAGAACAAACAACATCGACAATGCGAACAAACTTGCTCCAGTTAGAAAGTTTACTATAAACAAGAAAACTGATAACTGAAATTTTAAAATAAAGTTTTCATCCCACAACCCAAATATAAAGGGCGTTATACCAACCATAACACCGTAAATTATAGCTACGTAAATCCAAAATGGGTTGTTAAAAACTTTTACAAAAAGAGATTTAAGATAATCCTTATCAAAATCATTTAATTCTTCAGCAAATGAACTGGCATTGTTAGACATAAACTTTTTTATCGATGAAATCCCAAGGATTAAGACAAAAGTTCCTCCCAAAAGCAAGCCAACAAATATAGAATCAATTATCTCATTATTAATTAAATATTGACTAACAGTATATACCGAACCTGATAAAATTAATATTGTTAAATAAAATATATTAAACCCTCTTTTGGACAGAATCCAACTTTGAATAATACTAGTTATTTCCATGATCTATGAATTTATTTATTTCTTGAACTACCTCTCTATCAAAAAGTATTGAGTTATGTAGTAACTTCTTTTTTGTCTGCACATTATTACCTAAATACAACAAACTACTCCTTGGACAAACCAAACTATCAGCATTAGAATAAATATTTAATGAATTCTTATTAAATGCTTTTGCCATCGAATTAATGAAACAACTTTTAGGTCTCATTTGCTTACCACATGAACCTAAAGCAAAACTTGCTAATTTTGTACCTAAATGAGGAGTGCTAATCATAATGGACTTCACCTTATTTGAATCCCTCAATCGCTCAAGGACGCACCTAGCTATTAATCCTCCCATGCTATGCCCAATAAGAACTATTTCTTTTTCAGGATTATTAGAAATAACTGAATGAATTTCTACCATTAATTTCTCTATCTCCAAATCTAAATCCCCAAGAAATGGCCTATATTTTATTGTCTTAAAGCTTACATCTGATTCTTTAAGACACTTTCTAAATTCATAAAAAACAAATTGCGTCTCAGTATATCCAGGAAGCATTAATACCAAAGTGTTTTTGTTTCCATTATAAACTTCCCATCTAGAAAAATATTCGTACGGCATCATAATAAAAATAACGCATTGCAAAAACCACTCTTTAATTATTGAACTTATAGGAAAATCAATTATCACCTTGTGCTTGGAAGAATACTCTTCAAATGAACAAATCAGAAAAGTAACAACACAATAAATCAATGGTATTACGAGCAAGCAAAGAAGTAGAATCATCTTTCAAATTATTCTTAAAAATAAGATAAAATATTAAAAAGGCACTAAACCTAACAAACATAGTCTGCCATTCATAAGGTTCATTTTTTCACCTCGGGGACGTTTCGAAAAATGTCAATGTGGGGGTGGGTTCTAATTAGGGTACTTCTTGTTGTTTATATATGAAGTTCAAAAAAATATTTTATTATTTTTTTTTAATCAACTATTTCATATCTCTGCAATTCATATACATAAAAATGCTGACAACTGAATACATAGAATATCAGAAACAACTTCGGAAGGTTTTTAAAGCTTTAGAAGAAAAATATGAATCACTTACATCGGAACAAAATAAGTTAGGATATCAGCAGCGTAATGAACTTATTTCACATGTATTGTCTGGATACAAAAACGACGAACAGCTTCTATCAAAGAAAAAAGAATGGGAAGCTGTCGGATTAGAGATTCGAGTTATTACTTGGATTTATAAGTTAATGAAAAACAATAGAGATTTATATGGATATTTCGAAAACCCACGAGAAATAACTTCAGAACTTCTAAGTCTAATTAAGAAATCTGAGGAAAAGGAATTATTTGAAATAGCTGCTATTCTTAATTATTGGAGATTAAAGATTATTTAATCTATTAACCAAAATTTAATGGTTATAATTTTTATGCTCTGTTAAATTAAAAATTAGTGATTATCTTTAGTGTATCATAATATTATTACCTTAAAAAATATTTGATACTAACTAATATCGTAATTAAAGAAAATAATCTACCCTGATAAACAAAATATAAAATACGAGGCCAAAATAATATGCAAGTACAAGAATTAGTCCATAAAATCGCAACTACAAAAGAAGCTAAATCACACCTCACAAAATTGATTGAAGCATTCCAAAACATGGACTACCATAAGCTAAACGAATTGTTGGATGAAGAAGCTTATTACGAGGACATGAAAAAAACAGCATTCATCTATCAACAAATGCAAATCTTTAAAGAGTTTCGTGAAAAGGGAGATACAAATCTTGAACTCTCTACAAATATTTGCACTGGATGCCTCTGTAGCGAACCAGTTTTTGTGTTTACTGGTAATAATTCTGGCCATAAATATGCGATCTATATACAATTTACCGAAGGTGAAATAACCGATATTTTCAGATGCTCAGAACAATCCAATATTTTTGATTGCTTGCCTCCTTTTTAGAATCATTATGTATTAAGATTTATTTGTAAGTTTTTTATACTAGTTTAAGTGTATTTTTAATACCTTTAAGTCTCTCTAATTGCAATTATAATGGCTCAAAACAAACCTACTTAATTGTAATATTTTTTTTGCGCTTATACTGCCACGTATTTAGCATGAAATAATAAAATTAGCAACAAAAAACTATACCAAAGTTCACTTGGTAGTCAAATTTAACTTATAGTAATTTTAATGGACGCATTTAAAACACACGATCAAGTAATATCAAATTATAGAGATTATTTAAATTCATTTTTAAACATTGCAGATGAGCGTATTAAAGAAGAGGTTAGAAAGGCTTTTGAAAGCGATGGTTTTATTCCTGATCCATTAATCCAATTTAATCCTTCTTTTAAAAAAGGAAATTCTTTGAAAGATCTATTTGATCAAGGTTTAATTAATAAAAATTTAATTAAAACGTTTGGAGATTTCAATTTGTATAGTCATCAAACAGAAGCTATTCAAATTGGGATTCAAAACCAAGGATTTGTAGTAACTTCTGGAACTGGGTCAGGTAAATCCTTAACCTATTTAGCAACTATATTTAATTCTATTTTCAATCAGGGAAATAAAAAAAAGAAAGGTGTTAAGGCAATCCTAGTTTATCCAATGAATGCTTTGATTAATTCTCAACAAGGTGAGATTGAAAAATATGCTGAAAACTTTGGATCTGAATTCCCGATAACTTTTGCCAAATATACGGGTCAAGAAAACGCTGAAACGAGAGATAAAATTAAAAATGATCAACCAGACATCATATTAACAAACTATATGATGCTAGAGTTGATTATGACAAGACAATCGGAATCTTGGTTACGTGATTCATTGAAAGATAATCTGGAATTTTTAGTATTTGATGAACTGCATACTTATAGAGGTAGGCAAGGTTCAGATGTTAGTATGCTTATAAGGCGTATTAGAAGCTTTTGTTCTTTAAACATAGTAACTATCGGAACCTCTGCAACCATGTCTTCTGGTGGAAGTCCCACCGAAAAAAAGGAAGCCGTTGCTAATGTGGCTACCAAAATTTTTGGTGTTCATTATGATACTCACCAAATTATAGGTGAATATCTTCAGACATGCACCCTTGGAAATATTTTCAATTCTATAGACCTAAGAAACTCCATTCAAAAAGGCATCAATAATCAAGACGATGAAGATACATTCATTAATCATCCTTTAACCAATTGGCTTGAATTAAATATTGCATTAAAAGATAATGAAGGTCTACTTGAAAGAGGTAAGCCCAAAACGATTAAAACAATTGCTTCTTTATTAAAAAAAGCAACAGAATTAGATATTCAATTAATAGAGGGCAAACTTATTGACTTATTAAAATGGACGGAGTATTTAAATGAAAAAAATAGAGTTCAAAATACTGGCAAAAGCTTTTTACCATTTCGTTTTCATCAATTTATCTCTCAAACAAGTACGGTATCTGTAACATTAGAACAACGAAATGTAAGAAGTATAACCATTAAGTCTGGAAGGTATATAAGGGAAGGAAATGAAGAAAAATTTCTATATCCAATTTTGTTTAGCAGGTATTCAGGTATGGATTTTATTTGCGTAGAAAAAGATGTAGATAAGCAAATATTATTACCTAGGAATCCTGATGAACCAGTTAGAACTTTAACATTAAGGGAGGGGACCAGAGAAAATCTAATTGAAAGAAATTTCAGTTCGGGTTATTTAATTCTTGATGAAGGGGAAACTTTTTGGAATGAAGACCCTATTGAAATAGCTCCATCAAATTGGTTAAACCCTAGTGAAACGCAATTTAAGCCATATTATAATTGGCAAATGCCAGAATTGGTTTATTTCAACTCTAGTGGTGCTTATTCATCAGAGCCTATTTACCCTCTTAGAGGTTATTACATACCAGTTAAACTTCGTATTGACCCATCTGCGGGTATTATTTATGAAGATTCAAAAACCAATGAAGGAACAAAGTTAATGAAGTTAGGTAATGAAGGTAGAAGTACTGCTACAACTATATTATCTTATGCCGTTATAGACTCGCTTTACAAGCAAAAAGAGGAATTAAAAGATCAGAAATTATTAAGTTTTACCGACAATAGACAAGATGCATCTTTACAAGCTGGACATTTTAATGATTTTCTTTCATCCATAAGGTTACGTTCAGGATTATATCACGCCCTAAAAAACAATCCTTCTGGTTTAAGAGTGCATGAAATTGCCGAACATGTATATAAAGAACTAAAATTAAAGGAAGATGCATTTGCAAAAACCCCTTCTGCAGATCCAGACTTCCCTGATCGTGATAATGAAAGAGCGATTAAAACGTACCTTCTAATTAGAATATTTCAAGATCTTAAAAGAGGATGGCGTTATACGCTGCCTAACCTTGAGCAAACGGCGTTATTAAAAGTTGAATATCATGAATTGAGTAGATTATGTGGCATGGATCAAAAATTTGCTCATATACCTTTTTTTAGCGATTTATCTCCAGAAATAAGAGAAGAAATTCTGACTCAATTATTCAATTATTTTAGAACGAATTATGCACTGGACCATCGCTTTTTGGTTGAAGATCGTTCTGAAACTGAAAGTTTTCTAAAAAATAAATTAGATGATAAAAAATTGTGGTCATTGGATCATAGGGAATCTATAGAAAGCCCGACATATATGGTGCCTGTAAGACCTGGTAGAGCCCAAAGGGGTATTTATTTTGGAACTATCGGGTTACGATCTGGGTTGGGTAAATATATTAAAAGAAAGATGCTTGAAAATGACTTTGTTCCATTAAGTCAAGATGAGTATAGAGATTTTATTGAGAGCTTATGTGATTTGCTAACTGCCACAAACTTTTTATCAAAAAGAGAAAACTTAAGAGGATCTGGAGGAACCGTTGATGGGTATCTACTTAGATCAGATAATCTTATTTGGGTTCCTGGTGATGCTCAAACTGTTCCAATTGATGCAACGAGAATAAATACTTATCGTACCTTAGAAATTCGGCCAAACTTATATTTTCAACAACTTTATCAAACGGACTTTGCTAAATATCAAAAAGAAATTGAAGCCAGAGAACATACAGGGCAAGTTAATAGTGATACTAGAATAGAGCGAGAAGAAGCTTTTAGAAAAGGAGAAATCTCTACCATGTATTGTTCTCCAACAATGGAATTAGGTATTGATATATCTAATCTTAATATTGTTCATATGCGTAACGTACCACCTAACCCAGCAAATTATGCACAACGAAGTGGTCGTGCAGGTAGAAGTGGTCAAACTGCAGTTGTGTTTACATATTGTTCCGCTTGGTCAGCACACGATCAAAATTATTTCAATGCATCTGAAACTATGGTTGCTGGAACGGTGGTTCCTCCAAGAATAGATTTAATCAATGATGAACTACTCACCTCCCATTTCAACGCTTATATTTTAATGGAATTAGCTTTAGCAGATTTAAATTCTTCAGTGGCAGATTTACTTGATTTAACAAATGAAAAAAAATTGTCAGTAAAGCAAAATATAATAGATGCCATAGATAATGGTATAGTAAATCATAAGGATAAATGGTTATCATCATATAGAAAAGTGATTTCAAGCATAGAGCCTGAACTTCAAGAAACTTGGTGGTATTCTGATAGATGGTTAGAAAACAAAATATCTTCATTTTCTGAACGATTTAATGGTGCATTTACCAGATGGCGTAATTTGTTTATGGCTGCAAAGTCAATGATTTTAAAATCTCGTATTGTTCTTGATGATCCTGTAATAAGATCTGACAGCGATCAAAAAATTGAAGCCAAAAAACAACATGCAATTGGCTTGAAACAAATTGAACTTTTAAAAAATGATACCACAAAAGGATATAAAAATCAATCAGAATTTTATGTTTTTAGATATTTAGCATCAGAAGGGTTTTTACCAGGATATAATTTTACTCGTTTGCCAGTTAGAACCTTTATTGGCTATAAGCATACAGACCAAGGAGAATATATTTCACGACCAAGAGGAATTGCTCTGAAGGAATTTGGTCCACACAACACCCTATATCATAACGGAAGTAAATATCGTATGAATCGTATGATGTTGATGGATTCAGACACACATCAACGTAAAATTAAAATATCAAAAGCAACAGGATATGCTTTTTTAGATGATGAAGCAGAATTAGCCAACAATGATCCTATTACATTAGCTGAATTAAAGGGTAATAATCATGAATACAGAAGTACATTAATAGAACTATCAGAATGTGAAGGTGTTCCTCAAGAACGTATTTCGTGTGTTGAAGAAGATCGATCTTCAGTTGGGTACATGATAGAAGAATATTTTAGATACACTAAGGGTATCGAACATACTAAAAACTTGGTAGTCCAAAGAGGTGGTGAAAAATTATTAAATCTAATCTTTGATCAATCTACAGAATTAATAAAATTGAATCGACGATCTCGAAGGTCTACTTCTGAAACTGATGGATTTGCTATTGATAAAAGAAATGGTAAATGGCTAACTCAAAGAGATATAGACACCAATCAGGAAACATTAGATAACAAAAAAGATGTTATGATTTTTGTTCGTGATACTGCGGATACCCTATATATTCAACCATTGGCTAATTTAGGATTAACTCCTGAACAGGTGATTACATTAAGCTATGCCTTAAAGCGTGGCATTGAAAGTTTTTTCCAAGTGGAAGAGAGTGAAATTGGGGTAAATGTATTAGGCAACTTAGACAATCCAAATATTTTAATTTATGAGGCAGCAGAAGGTAGTTTAGGGATATTATCTCAACTTATTCAAGAGCCTGAGAAATTAAATCAATTATTTGAAGACAGTTATCGCAATCTCCATTTCAACCCTGAAACCAGAGAGGAAACTGAAGTTGGGGAAAACCTTCCAAGAGCATCTTATGAAGACTTATTATCCTATTACAATCAAAGACATCATGAAATTTTAGATCGGTATAGCATTAAAGAAGTTTTGGAGCAATTAATGGATTGTGATTTAACCCTTGTACAAGAAGGAAATGACAGAGAGGAGCAATACCGTTATTTATTAGAAGCCTATGATAAAAATAGTGCTACAGAACTACCACTTATTAAATATCTATATAAAAACAAACTGGCTTTACCAGATAAGGCGCAAGTGTATATGGATGATTTTTATATAAGTCCTGATTTTGTTTATAACACATCTAATGGTCCTGTACTACTATTTTGTGATGGGTCTATTCATGATAAAGCAAGTGTGAACAAAGACGATTTACATAAGCGAAAGCTATTACGAGATGCAGGTTATGATGTAATTGAATGGCATTATAAAGAAAAAGTTGAAGAATTAGTTTTGAGAAGAAAAGACGTTTTTAGAAAAGTTAATTAATTATGAGCAACACACAACGTCAACCAGGGACGCTAGTCCATTATCGAAAAAGAGATTGGATGGTTTTACCATCAGATGATAAAGATATATTACGCATTAAGCCTCTGGGTGGTTCTGAGGAAGAAGAAACAGCAGTTTATTTACCCATTACGCTTCAAAATGAGCAAATTACCAAAGCTAATTTTGATGATCCAAAACCACATGAAATAGGAGCTTTCGAAACAGCACGTATTTTATTTGATGCTTCTAGATTATCCTTCAGAAATGCTGCAGGACCTTTTCGATGCATGGGAAAATTATCATTCCGCCCAAGAGCATATCAATTAGTCCCCTTAGTAATGGCATTGAAGCAGGAAACTGTAAGATTAATGATTGCTGATGATGTTGGTATTGGTAAAACGGTTGAGGCGCTTATTATTCTAAAGGAATTAATGGAGCGAGGGGAGATTAAAAAGTTTGCTGTTATTTGTCCTCCCCATTTATGTGAGCAATGGCAGGGAGAGTTAAAAGACAAGTTAGACATTGATGCTGAAATTATTCGATCTAGTACAGCAGCTAAACTAGACAGAAAAATACCTGATGACCAAAGTGTATTCTATCATGTGCCTTTTCAAGTAATCTCCGTAGATTACATTAAGTCAGATAGAAGACGTGGTATATTTATTAATGATTGTCCAGAATTAATAATTGTTGACGAAGCACATACCTGCGCATTGCCAGAAGGTGCAAAATCAAAATCACAACAGCAACGTCATGCTTTACTTCATGATCTCGCTGAAAAAAAAGACAGAAATATTCTATTGTTAACAGCAACCCCTCATAGTGGTAAAGATGGTGAGTTTACATCGCTTTTAGGTTTGTTGAAACCTAAATTTGGTCAATTAAAATTTGATACCATTGATCAAAATGATAGAAGAAAATTAGCAAGACATTTTGTACAACGTAAGCGTGAAAACATTAAAAGGTGGTTAAAAGAAAAAACTGAATTTCCCGATCGTGATTCATTGGAAATTGGGTATGCCTTGTCACCAGAGTATCAAATGTTTTATCATAATTTAATTCGTTTTGCCAGAGGAATTTCTTCTAAAAAGACAGACAATAAACAAACTCAATTATTGCGTTCGTGGGCAGCTATAGCTTTAATAAAAGGTGCCATGTCAAGCCCAATTATGGCAATAGAGATGCTTGAGAGGCGAAAAGATAAAATATTGGCCAGTGAGGAAACTACAGAAGCTCCGTCATTAGAAGATACATTATTTGAAGATTTAGAACATATATCTGATATTCCTAGACAAGATTTAATAGAAAGTATTGACTTTGAAAATGAAGAGTTAAATGATTTAGAAAGTTTGCAGAAAGAAGCTGTATTACTTCAACAAGACCAATTAGATAGAAAGATTGAAACCACCATTAAATATGTAAAGCAATTAATCAAAGAGGATTTAGATCCCATTGTATTTTGTCATTACATAGCAACTGCTAATTATGTAGCAGACCGCTTAAAGAAGGAGCTACCGAAAAGTATTCATATTGAAGCGATAACATCAGAACTTGCCGATGAACAACGTAAAGAGCGTATTGAAATTATGGGTAAAGCTGAAAAACGTGTTTTGGTTGCTACCGATTGTTTAAGTGAAGGGATCAATCTTCAAGAACATTTTACAGCGGTTTTACATTATGATTTGCCATGGAATCCCAACCGCTTAGAACAACGTATTGGTCGTGTTGATCGTTTTGGGCAAACTTCGCCAATTATCAAAAACTATATTTTGTATGGGGAAGATAACGACATGGATACGTTCGTTTTGGAAGTCCTAATAAAAAAGGTAGTCGAAATTCAAAAGTCAACAGGGGTATCGATTGCTATTGGAGAAAACAGTAAATCCGTAATGGCTGAAGCAGCTAAACATCTCTTATTTGATGAGGGTAAGTCTGAAGGAAAACAACAAAAATTATTTGCTGAAGAAACAGTGACAAACGAATTGGATCTAGCAAGGAAGAAAGGTGAAAACTTAAGAAGTATTTTTGCACACGAAAGCATTGATCCAGAAACTATAAAAAAAGATTTAGATGAGGTAGATGAAGCTATTGGTGATGATAAAACCGTTGCACAGTTTGTAAGAAGTGCGGTGCAGCAATTAGGTGGAAATTGCGAATGGGATGGGAAATCTGGTTACAATTTACAGGCTCAAAACTTGCCACCTCATATCCGACGATTTTTCAATACTGAGAAACTAACCAAAATTAGTTTTGTTTCGCCAACACCTAAAGGCTACATCTATGTTGGTCGTAATCATCAATTTGTTGAGCAACTATGTCAATTCTTATTGGCTATAGCCTTTGAACCACACCCTGAATATGGTAGGCTTGCACGTGTAAGTGAAATCCAAACCGATGTTGTAAACACCAAAACTACCTTGGTAATGTTCCGAGTACGAAATGTAATCAAAGAAGTAGCTTCTAAAAAAGAAGCCATTGCCGAAGAAATGTATTTATGGGGTTATCAATCTGTTAATGGTAATATGGAAGTACTTGATTATACTACCGCAAAAAATTTAATGACCACTGCAAAAAGTTTAACCAACTTATCAAAAGAACGTCAGCAGGAAGATCTTGAAGCAGAACTCAAAAATTTTGAAACCATGAAGTCTCAATTTATTGATCTGGCAAATGAGCGTGCCGAAAAATTGGTAGAAGCCCATGGCAGATTTAAGGAGTTAGTTGGTGGTCGCCGTTATGAAAAAGCAACACCTGTACTGCCTCCAGACGTAATGGGAGTTTATATATTAATGCCTAAACCAAAATCCTTGTAATTATGAATTATAGCTCTATTTCTATACAAGGTAATATTGTATCAAGCGAGATTCTTGAAAAAATAAGAACGGAAGATATCCGCTTTCAAAAACCTATTGACTTTAATTTAAATCCAAGCGCATCCATTCGTGATGAAATTAATTTAGCATGGTCATTGGCCGTTTCTAATTGGAATGCATTTAAACACAAAAGAGAAAGTTTAAACGAAACCGATACTGGAACAACAGAGACAAGACGATTTTGGATGGTGCCATTATTATCCGTTTTAGGATATGAAATGACCATTGCAAATGCAGAAATCATAAATGGCAAATCCTACGCCATTAGTCACCGCTCAACAAATCGTGATGGATTTCCAATTCATATTGTTGGTGTTAACCAATCATTAGATAAGCGACCAGAAACAGGCACAACACGCTTATCGCCACACGCCTTAGTGCAAGAGTATTTAAATAACAACGAGCATTTATATGGGCTTGTAACCAACGGTCGTTTTTTAAGAGTGCTACGTGATGCCACAAGGTTGAGCAGATTGAGTTATTTGGAGTTCGATTTACAACAAATCATGGAAGAAGGTTTGTATGTAGAGTTCGCCTTACTATTTAGAGCACTGCATGCCACTAGAATGCCTGAAAAAATAGATGTAGGACCAGATAGCATTTTTGAGTTTTACCATCAGGAAGCAATTGCTTCTGGGTCTCGTATAAGAGAGCGTTTAAGTTTGGCTGTAGAAAGTTCGATTAAAGAATTGGCTAATGGCTTATTATCACATCCAGCGAATGAACACTTACGACAATTAGTATCGGAAAATAAAGTTTCTGAAAAGGACTACTACCTCTACACCTTGAGATTGGTGTATCGCATGTTGTTCTTATTGGTCATTGAAGAACGCAAATTGATATATCCTGAAAAACGTGATGAGGCCCTAAACAAAAAGAAAGGCATTTATTATGATTTTTACAGTTTACAACGCTTAACTAAATTAGCTGAAAAGCTAGTATATGTAGATCCTAGAAAAACGGATTTATGGCAATCTCTACTTACCACTTTTGCACTCTTTGAAGATGGACAATATGGCAAAAAACTAGGAATAGATCCATTAGGATCTGGGCTATTTTCACCTAGTTCTTTAGGAATTCTTAACGATCAATTGCTAGATAACGAATGTTTACTCAAAGTGCTGCGTTATTTAGTGACGTTTGAGAACGAAAAAGGAATACGTGTACGTGTTAATTATGCCGATTTAGATGTTGAAGAATTCGGTTCGGTCTACGAAGGCTTATTAGAATATAAACCCCTTATAACAGACCATGTAGGGCAGCCTATTTTTAGTTTTGTAGAAGGTGATGAACGCTCTTCTAGTGGCTCACATTACACACCTGAAGAATTAGTAAAACCATTAATTACTCATTCTTTAGATTATTTAATTACCGATAAGTTAAAAGAACCAGATCCCGAAGCTGGTTTATTGTCTTTAACGGTTTGCGATGTAGCCTGTGGTAGTGGTCATATTTTATTGTCTGCTGCAAGACGTATTGGCTTTGAATTGGCAAAATACCGTAGTAAAGAAGACCAACCTGCACCAACCGAAATGCGTAAAGCCACCAGAGATGTAATACGCAATTGTATTTATGGCGTAGATTTAAACCCATTGGCAGTAGAGTTGTGTAAAGTAGCCTTATGGCTCGAAGCTCACGATCCTGGGCAGCCTATGAACTTTTTAGACCACCATATTAAATGTGGTAACGCCATAGTAGGTTTGGCGCATTTTGAAGAACTGGAAAACGGTATTGCAAGTGAAGCCTTTAAAACCTTACCAGATGATAATAAGCTAGTAGCAAGTGCTTTTAAAAAACGTAACGATTTAGAACGTAAAACCAAAAACCAATTAAGCACCTACGAAATTGCCAAGGTAGATGACGATTTAAAAGGCTTGCAAAAAGACTTTACCAATTTTGCCAAATTACCAGAAAACACACCAGAACAAATTGCCAAAAAAGACAAGCTCTACCAAGAGTTGATTAAAGGTAAAAAATGGTGGCGTTTAAAACAATTGGCAGATTTACAAGTAGCCCAGTTTTTTATACCAAAAACGGAAGCCAATAAAGAAAAACTAACCACCCACAGCCAATACATTAACTACCTTAAAACAGGAACTCAAATATTAGACCGTGGTGCAGCCACAGCCATAAGCCAAGACAAACGCTTTTTTCATTGGTTTTTAGAGTTTCCACAAGTCTTTAGTCAAGGAGGTTTTGATTGTATTTTGGGGAATCCACCTTATTTAGGTGCTAAGTATGTGTCAGGAAAAGTGGGGAATAATTCATTAAATTATTTTAAAAAACAATATTTTCCTGCTAAAGGAAGGTGTGATTTAATTACATATTTTATTAGAAGAATATTTTATTTGAAAAATAATTTTGGTTTTTCGGCAATTATATCAACAAATTCAATTTCACAAGGAGATACTAGAGATGGTGGATTAAAAGTAATTCTTGCGGAAGATGGTCATATTATTTTTGCAAAAAAATCTATTAATTGGCCAGGTGTTGCCGGTGTTAATGTAACATTGTTATCTATTTCCAAAACAAAGAAAGATGTTTATTGTTATTTAGATGATATTAAGGTAAATCATATTTCAGACCTTTTAGATTCAGAAATAAACAATGGAGCACCTTGTCTATTAATTGAGAATTCAGACATGGCTTTTCAAGGCTCTATTATTTTGGGGGACGGATTCTTATTGCAAAAGGAAGTAGCTATCTCCTTAATTAAGAAAAATCCAATTAATAAAGATGTCATATCACCATACATTGGTGGAGCTGATGTGTCTAAAATTCCAAATCAAATAGCACCTAGAATTGTCATTAATTTCAGAAATTATAGTGAGAAAAAAGCAAGAACATACCCAGACTGTTTTAAGATAATAGAAGAAAAAGTCAAACCATATAGACAAAGGTGGAAGTTAGATGAAGGTAAAGTACCAATTGAAGGAGTTTATGCATTAAGGAAGCCTCTACCAGAAAAGTGGTGGATTTATGCAGAAAAAAGGCCAAAGCTATACGATACAATTAAAGATCTTCCTAAAGTTATTGTGTCACCTTTGGTATCTAAATATTTAACTTTTTCAATTTTAGATTCAAACCAAGTGTTTAACAATAAACTTTGTGTGATTGCATCTGATTCAAACGAGTTCTTGTGTTTGCTTCAATCATCAATATTTGAAGTCTGGGGTTGGCAGTATAGCACCACTATGAGGGCTGCAGGTATAAATTTTAACCCCTCAAGGGTTTTTGATAGTTTTCCGTTCGCCTTGAATAGATTGGATTTGTCAACTGAGTATGTAAGTCTTAGAAGTGCATTAATGGTTAAATTAAACATTGGGTTAACCGAACTTTTAAATAGCTTTAATAATCAATCATTAGTAAAAGTAAATTCTTCCCATTTAGACAATGAGTTTATTAAAAAGTATGGTAAGGAGACCTGGAATTTATATAACCATTTAGAAGTAAAAAAAGAAGGTAATATTGGTTATGAAGAAGCAGTGCCACTCATTTTTAAATTGCGTGAGCTACATAAAGAAATGGATGAAGCTGTTTTGGCGGCTTATGGTTGGCAAGACATACAATTGCGTCATGATTTTTATGAAGTAGACTATTTACCAGAAAATGATAGAGTACGCTATACCATTCACCCAGACGCTCGTAAAGAGGTTTTAAAACGCTTGTTACTACTTAACCACGAGCGTTTTGAGGATGAGGTAAAACAAGGTTTGCATAAAAAGAAAGATGTTGTTGCATTTTACAAACAAAAAGGTAAAGAAATACCAGAAGGTACCACGTTTAGTGATGTGAAAACTAAAAAAGCAACCCCTAAAAAAGTAAAAACCAATATAGTTAAAGAACCACAAGCGCAATATGGTTTATTTGCAGAAACAACTAATGAGGTAAAGGAAGGTTGTAAAGTGACTATTCAAAGAGCAGATGGTCACAAAATGAAGTACCACTTAACTAAAAAAGCTATGAAAGATAAATTTACTAGGGAGTCAAAGCAAATTGCAACTAGTTCCTCATTAGCACAAATAATGCTAGGTAAAAAAATAGGTGATGGATTTGAGTTTGGGGATTTTGAGTTTGAAATTATAAATATTGAATAATCATAAATTAAAACAATATGGCAGTATTAGGTAGAATTATTAAAGAAAATGTAGATGACATTAACATTAGAGCAGGAGAGGTAGTTGGTGATGTGATAATTGAAAGAGATTATCTGCAATTAAGAACTTACGCAATGAATGATTTGAATAGAGAACGTGGTTCAAAGCAAAATATTCAATTCACTAAAGAAAAAGCACGTGAGTTTAGAGATTTATTAAATGCGTTTTTAGGAGAATAATACTAGTTAGAATATGGAAATATTTAATTGGAATCCAGATTTTGAGTTATTGGAAATTTTTCCAGAACGCATTTATGAAGACTTAACATTACTTTATCATGGAACATCTGTTTTATACTCAGATGAAATAGAGCAAAATGGCTTCCAGATTAATCATTCACCATTTTCAACTGAATCTTTGGGAGAGATATTAGATGTATTAGCTGATCTTGGAGAGCCTTCAAATTTTAATCGAAATAATCCATTTCAAACAAATTTCAACTCTGCGGGAGCCATAGATCATTTTTTGTTCCATTTACCAACACATCCTATTAGCTTTACTGCTTCAGGAATTTCTGCTTTAAATTATGCTAATGGTCAATCAAAAGGAGGTCAAATTGTAGGAAAGATTTCAAGAGCATTGGCCCAAATAGAAGAGTTTATAGATTTAATTCCGATCAGAGATATTAGAAAAGAGAATTTAATCAATAGATATAATAATATCTTTAATTTGAAGGATAGTTGTGATGAAATTCAAAATAATCCAGGCGTTGTTTATGCTATAAAACCAACAAGAGAATTATTAGAAAATTTAAGGTATGATCATGATGTTATTTTTTCAGATGCCAATATTTCTTATGAATCTATCATTGCTAAAGTTGAAATTGATTTTGATGCGATGTTACCAGAAAACTTGCAAGATCTTGCAAATACTAAAGTAAGAAGCCACTTCAATAATCCCCGTAGTATTGGAAATTTTCTAATAAAAAAGCATTTAAACTCAGATCAAGAAGAATGAAAAAACTTACCATCATACTTGGCGCAGGATTTTCATTTGAGGCAGGACTTCCTTTGGGAAAGGATATTCAAGCTCGTTTTGACAGAGAATTAAAAGGAAAATTGTTGCTCTTTTCATCTGGTGAGTGGATGTGGACAGATGGAAAAAATAAGACAGATTTAAACAATGGCTCTCTTAATTATGATTACATGGCATATTCCTACGTACTAAATGAATATGTTAAAGACTATAAATTGAATAGAGGATCATTTATGGATTATGAAGATTTTTACCAATTTATAATTGATACCGAAGCAAACCTTAATGCCTGTAAATTATTGTTTAAAAGGGCCAAATCTGAATTTTTAAAAGATAACCCTAGTCTAAATCAAGATAGCTATCATTTAGATCCATTTAAAAAACCAAATTACTATAGAGCCAAGGAAATCTTAAATTATCTTATTTGGGATATGTTACGGTTTGGTAAAACAAAAGATGAATTACTCTTAACTTATAAGCCTTTTGTTGACTTAATTAAAGAATATGATAAAGTAGATATTTTTACTTTAAATCATGATACCCTTGTTGAATTCCTTTTGGAAGAAAATAATATTAATTATACAAAAGGTTTTTCTAAAGTAGATTCAAACATTCAATATGAAGAAGAGCCACTTGAAACATATCAGGGATATCAAGATACAGTATCTGTAAGACTTTATAAAATGCATGGAAGTACAGATTGCTATCAATTTGAACATTGCAATCAAAATGGAGGATTTTTGGAACGAACGGGGAAAGGGACCTATTACTTACCCAATGGCTACAGAGCAAGACACACGTCAATTAGAATAGATCCAAAATCTGGTGATGTATTACAAGATTATAGTCCAGATCCAATCCCAAAATTTATTACGGGCAAGGATAAAACAACAATTATTAAAAATGATTATATGTATTCAGATATTTATAATCAATTTTTTGACAACCTAAAGACAACAGATAATTTATTAATATCTGGATATTCTTATAGAGATGATCATGTAAATGAAGCTATAAAAGACTGTAGAGCAACAAAAATTATAAATCAAAATCCTTTTGACTTGTTTCCTTTTAAAAAGGATCATTTTAATATTAACAAATTAGAAGACATAAATAGCGTACTATGATAAATTCAGCAAATGCAAGGTCTATTTCAGATTTATATAATACAGAAAAAGACATTATATATTTTATACCAAAATATCAAAGAGAGTATGTCTGGAATAAGAACAACTGGGAAGCCTTATTTGATGATATTTGGGATAATGATGAAAACCACTTTCTAGGTTCTATTATTTGTATAAATAAAAAAACAGATTCTATAGAAAATGATAGACTTGAATTAATTGATGGTCAACAACGTATGACCACTCTTTTTCTATTCTTTTTGGCCATCCAACAACACATGAGTAAGCTTAAAGATAGCATTGAAGATGAAGAAGAGTTATTAGAGTTTAATTCAGAATTACTCAATTTAAAATACAAGCTTATTCTCAAGAGTGATAAAAAGTCGATACGTTTAGAACCATCTTATGCAGCAAGAAATAAAGAGGATTTTGAACATCTGCTTTCACATGAAACCAATTTCTTAAAAGGACGATTTAAATGGTCTGATAATGCTGGTAACAGAAGAATTTTAAAAGCTTACAGGTATTTCTCCAACAGACTCGCAGAATATAAGCTAAAACCAAAAGATGCTGATGAAGATTATAAGGATGAGTATGTTTATGATGTAGAAATGACTAAACAGCTCTTAAAAAAAATTAATTCAGCCATTTTAGTTAAAATAGAAGTATCCAACCACTCTGATGCCTTTACGCTATTTGAAACATTGAACACACGAGGAGTTCCTCTATCTCCAATAGACATAATTAAGAATGCATTTCTAAACGAATCAGAGAAAAGACAAAAAGATTCAATTGATGCAAATTTTGAAAAATGGACCTTACTTAACAATAATTTGTTGGACGACTATAAAATTCAAGATCGATTTTTACGACACTTTTATAATGCATACAAAAATGAAAAAAGTGTTGAAGTTAGAGGTAAAACAAGAGCTACAAGATCAAATTTAATACTTATTTATGATACACTTATTAAAAAAGATCCAAATACTTTCTTCAATAAATTATATAAAAGTTCCGAAACTTATAATAAGTTGATTATCCCTAATCATGAAGAAAATTCAAAGGAAATAACATCAACACTCAAAGACTTACAGAATATTGGTGGGGCAACATCCTATCAATTATTAATGTATGTTTTTGAAAATTTTGATTTAGACGATGAATCTAAAATTGAACTTATTGAATATTTAGTAAAATTCTTTTTGCGCAGGAGTATTACTGATTTACCTCCTACCCGAGATTTAGATAAAATATTTATTGAAATAATTAAGGAATTTCATGAATCAAAGGATTATAATCTGAACAAAATAAAACACCACATACAAATGGAGTCCTCATATGCAACAGACGAATTATTCTTTGAAAAATTAAAAGGAGATTTGTATGAAGAAAATACAGGTGCAACCCGTTTCATTTTATGTAAGGTAGAAGAACTAAACAATAAGACTAGAGAAACTTACACCGATTTATGGGCAAGAGATGATAAAAATAGGTTCATTTGGACCATAGAGCATATATTCCCTCAAGGAAATAATATCCCTCAAGACTGGATCAATATGATAGGAGATGGTGATAAAAAAAGGGCAAAAAAAATTCAAGAAGAATGTGTTCATACATTGGGTAATTTGACATTAACAGGTTACAATTCACAGCTTAGTAATCTTTCATTCGTTAAAAAGCGTGATAGAACTAACAAAAATGGATCATATGTAGGTTATAGAAATGGGATGTTTTTAAATGAAGATCTAAAAGACAAATCCAACTGGTTAAAAAATGATATTGATAGTAGGGGTGATAAAATAATTGACTTAATTAAGCAATACATTGATTAAATGTCATAAATCTTAACAGTATGGAGAAACCCATCCTTTCTAAATCTACATTTATAAGAGGCTTACAATGTGAGAAATCATTGTATTTGTATAAACATGATTACAATTTAAGGGATGAAATTTCACCTAAGCAGCAAGCAATTTTTGACCAAGGAAATAAAGTTGGATTACTAGCTCAAGAATTATTTCCAAATGGCGTAGATGCATCATCCTCCAGCCATTTTAAAATGCAAGAATCTGTTTTTAAAACAGATGAGTTTATCAAAAGAGGAGAGTCCATTATTTATGAAGCCACATTTCAATTTAATGGTGTTTTAGGAGCTTTAGACATCCTTGTGAAAGAAGCAGATGGCTGGAAAGCCTATGAAGTAAAAAGTTCAACCAGTGTTTCAGATACCTATATCTATGATGCGGCCATACAATACTACACAATTGTAAATTCTGGTGTTGATCTAAAAGACATTTCCATAGTATACATCAATAACCAATATGTGAAAAGTGGAGTAATTAATATTCATGAATTGTTTACTATAGAATCTGTATTTGATAAAGTTCAAGAAGTAATTCCAAACATACCAAACCAGGTTGGAAATTTAAAGCAAGTTATAAGACAAGAGACAATCCCCAATATTGATATTGGTGCTCATTGCGACTCCCCTTACTCCTGCGATTTTAAAGGACATTGTTGGAAACACATTCCTGAGTATTCCATATTCGATATTGCCAATTTATGGACTAGTAAAAAGTTTCAATTATATGAAAAAGGCATCACTACATTTGATCAGATAGATTTAACCGATAACCCTTTAAACAAACCCCAACTTTTACAAGTAATAAGCGAGTTAGATAATACCGAGCATATTGACAAAAAGAATATCTCGGCATTTATAAAAGACCTAAGCTACCCATTATTTTTTTTGGATTTCGAAACCATGGGTTCTGCAATTCCGATTTATGATAACACTAGGCCATATCAACAATTTGTTTTTCAATACTCACTACACACCCTATCAGATGAGAATGGAGTTTTAGAGCATCATGAATATTTAGCAGAAACCACAACCAACGAAGATCCTCGAACAGGTTTTGTAAAGCAATTAATAGATGATTGTGACATTTCTGGCGATATATTAGTCTACAATATAGGTTTTGAAAGAGGAAAATTAAAGGATTTAATAACGGTATACCCACAATATACTAATGAGATAAACAATATTATAGATCGCTTAAAAGATTTAATGATTCCGTTTCAAAAGCGTTGGTATTACACCCCAGAAATGAAAGGGAGCTATTCTATAAAATATGTATTACCTGCATTAGTTCCAGACTTATCGTACCAAGAATTAAATATCAAAGAAGGTGGTACTGCAAGTACAGTATTTGCTCAAATGGCAAGTGGAGAATATCATGGAGATTATGAAAAAACGAGAAAAGACTTGTTGGAGTATTGTAAACTTGACACTTATGCTATGGTAAAGATTTTTGAGGTTTTAGATAAAATATATGAAATTTAGATATTATTCATGTTAATTATGATCAATTATACCGAACAACTTAAAAAATATTGGAAATCAAAAGATTTGGCATTTATAGCCACTTTCAAAAGATTCAATAAAAACGCTGGATTTTTTAATCATTTCACGAATCCTATAAGTAGAATGAAACTTTATTACCCTGAGTTTGATGGTGTAGAAGTTTTAGATAAACGAGTTTCATTTTATTACAGCAACAGTTCAACTTTATCAGATGGCTCATACTATAAAGTAGAACTAGGGCATACAGATAACCCAAAAGGAAAAAACAATCCTTTTTCTTTAGAGATTAAATCCGTTTCAGAGTTAAATCAAAATAAAGTAGAAAAACTCCTTTCAAAGAAGAATCCAGATATTGATACTGGTATAAAATATATTGGAGTGTATCACAAAACATCTGAATCTTTTGCCTGCTTTGAAAACGTTATGTTTTCTGAAACTGGTGAAATTTTGATGTTTCAAGGAGAATCACAAAAAGTGTATGTATCACCTAATCTAGAATTAAAAGAAGGTAGTTACTATCAATTTGCCTTTATTGAAAACGAAGGAAAACTACCAAGTGCTATACCCAATACAATTGAAATTTTAGAATCCAACCCTTATCAAGAATATATTCGCTTGCGATTTGAAAGGTTAAATAATCCAGAAGCAAATAAGATGATTGCAAATCTTATGCGTGAAATTGGTAAAGGAATGTATTCATCTAAGCAACGAATGATTTTTGAATTGCTTCAAAATGCTGATGATGCACCAGGCAAAGAAAAGGTGGGATTTCACATTGATATTAATGGTGATTATTTCTTTGTGATGCATGATGGGGCTCCATTTAACAAAGATGATATTGAGGCCATCACAAGTGCCGCTGAAAGCACAAAACGAGGCGACAGTAAAAAAACAGGTTATAAAGGAATCGGTTTTAAATCCGTGTTTACTGATAGCACTGAGGTTTGGTTAAAATCTGGAGGGTATCAATTCGCCTTTTTAAGGAATACTCCTTTGTTTGAAGATTTTGATAATTTTTATTTCAGTAGTGAGCGTTATCAAAAATATCCTGAGCTTTTAGACGAAGATAAATTAAAATACCGTAATCAAAGATTACGTTTTAATGGCTCAACAGATATACCTTGGCAAGTAATACCAATATGGCAAAACAATTTACCAAGTGAATTTATAGACAGTAATTTCAACAACTTTAATAATCCTGTTCAGTTTGCACTGAAATTAGGTGAAAATAATATTGAGGATTACAAAACCGCTATTGATAATATTACTAAGCGTCCACAATTTCTTCTATTTTTAAGAAATACTTCAAAATTTAATGCTCGCAGAAATGGAGTAATGGTATTAAGAAAGGATAGCAAAGGTATTATTGAGATACAAAAATTAAAGGGGGCAGAAAATCTTAAGTTTTACTACACAAAGCAAACATTTGAAAATATAGAGGTTTCTGATGAAGCGTTTAAACAATTAGGCATAGGGTTAAAAAAACAATCAAAAATTAATGATTATAATGAAGTAACTTATTATTTCACAGATTTAGAAGGTAGAGAGATTGAAACTATACCGCCTAAACTCGCATCAGCTACCGAAACAGAAATCTCTTTTGGTATCTCATTGGTTGATAATAAGATTTCTCCAGAAAAAGAATATACAAATGGTCTACCGAAATATTCGAGTTTGTTTACTTATTTACCAATGGAAGATACTAGGTTTCAGCTTCCTTTCTTAGTTAATGCTGACTTTGTACCCTCATCAGATAGGCAGCGTATTCAAGGCGACAATCCTTGGAACAAATACATAATGATTAAGGTCGCTGAAAAACACGTAGCAACCTTGGCCTATTTTGCTCAGGAGTTTCTTAATGATAAAGACACTAACAGTTCATATTTATCATTACTCTTGAAAAACCCTTTGCCTGAAGATGATACGGCTCAACAAATTATAGAAAGCTATAATGCAAAGTACCTGGAACAACTTGAAAATACAGAAATTGTTATCAATGACAACGATCAGGTACAATTGTTGTCAGACACCATAATCGATGATTCAGGATTAATAGAATTATTTGGCAACGAAATATTCTATGATATAATAGATACCGAAAAAAGACTTCCAAATTCAAATCTTGATGCTAATTATTTAAAAGACTATGATTACTTAGATGTTGAGGTCATAGATATAGAAGAACTAGCAGAACAAATTACGCCAGAACTTTGTGAGAGCTTAGGAAGCATAATTGCTCAACGAGCATTATATGAAAAACCTGAACTATTAAAATGGCTAAATAAGCTTGTAAAATACATCCCAGATGATTTTGGCAAGATTCCTTTTATAGTGCATAATAATGCTTTGTTCTCATTAGAGCGATTAATTGATGAGGATGATGCTTGGTTAATAAATGAGCATACTTCACAGTATGAAACTCTTATTGAAGAATTGGGGTATCACACCATCCAGCTAAACCTAGACAAATATTCTAATATTAAAGAATTCCTGCATAGCATAAATGGTTATATAAACGATAAAACGCTTGCCTATGAGCGAATAGCTTCAAATGCCAATATTCATAAGTTGCCTGTTACATCAAAACTAAAACTGATTGACTTCTTTCAAAACAGTGCGTTTATGGTTGGTATTGGTCCAGATAAATATTTTGGCAGGTTAAAACTGTTTATAGATGAAAGCGACAGTCCTCGTCCTATATGGCAACTATTAAGTCATAAAGAGGATTTAGAGGTAAATAGTATCGATAAATTTAGAATCAAGGAGACAGAGTTTAACGGTCTCACAGATGATTTAAAAAAACAGTTAATAGCCAAAGATGAAATATTCACATCCTTTATTCTTGATGAAGATTTGTTTGAGGAATGGTCGCAACAGTTTGATACAAAAAACATCAATAATTATGTAAGCGATTTAAAGGCTATGTACAGCTGGATTGATAATCCAGACGACATTTCTAGTGCTCAATGGGCTTCCATTCCTTGGCTATATGTAGATGATGAGGTTAGATTTGAAACGTCTGATAAGGTCTATTGGTCAAAAGCTTTTAAGGATTTATCCACTGATAAATTTGAAATAATAAAGACGGTCTTTCAAAAGGCTGAGCTAAAGATACTTCCTGTTCAAGAATGTGGGGCATTAATAAAAGCATTCCAGATAAAAACTGATGACAGCTCAGATATAGATTGGTCAGAGGTTGAAGAACTGAAAATGTTAGAAGCCAATATACTATTAGATTGGATGGAAGATGATGGTGGATTTGGAGACTTCTTTAAAAATTATACAATTGTTATAAATACCAAGGGTAATTATAAGATTGAAGAAATTGAAGCTATACAGATTTTTGACGGAAATGACAAAGCATTAAAAACCTATATTCAATCAAATGCCGAACTTTCCACATTATTTAAAGAACTGGACAGTAATTTATCTAGTGAAAATCGCACAATCCTTGGTTTGCTACAAGGAGATCGATTATTAAAGGCACTAATTGAATCTAGCGAATATGACCAAAATTTAGCATTGCACCTTCCAGCAAACGTTTCAACTGCAATGCTGCATGGGTTTATAACCAATTTAAATGAGTTTAAACTCAATACAGGTAAAGAATATGGTAGTGATTCACCAGAACATATCATTATAAATAATTTACTTAAAACAATTGATGAATCAGTTGAAATACCTATTGAAGTTTCTGCTAATATCAATGAATTAAAAAGTAAAATTCTAGTTAACGAACAGCAACTAGCTGATTTTGATACCAGTAATTTGATTTCGTTTGGTAAAGGAAAAATAATAAAAGGATTACATCTTTCAGAAGTTTTAAATGAGTACGAAGGCGAGTCAGATATACTTGAAGAAATAATAGAATCTTTTACACAAATTACAGATAAAAGAAAACTGAGGAAATTCATTTTTAAGACAAGAATATTAGAACCACAGGAAATTCATTATGAAATAGAAGAAGAGGGGCAATCATTCTATTCTGTTGAACAAGTTATTTTTCAGTTGATTGATAAATCTTTAGGTAATAATAGAAATTGGTCGAAAAAACATTTTGACGACTACTACTTAGAAAATGGTACAGAAGAACAAATTCACAGTTCCTATCAAAAGTTTCTGGATATATTATTTGATCTGGAGTTTACTGATTTATCAAATTTCCTTTTTCACGACCTAACTTTAAGAAACTGTGTTGATAAAAATTTTGCTATCGAATCTGAATATATTCCTAAATGGCTTGAGGAGTGGGTATATATAGACCAAGTAAAAAGATTCGAATTTTTATCAAAGCTAGGGTATAATGGAACTGATAGTACTATAGTATCCATGAGAAAATATATGATAGCTACTGAATATGAACAAAATACAGTAATAAGGTATTATGAAGAGTCTAAACCAAACACTCAGATTATTTGGAATACTATAGTTTGGCTTTCTAGTTACAATCCGAATATTATAACTCACAACATTTCGGTAATAAAACAGATTAATGATTGTATAAGGTTTAATGACGGTATTCAAAGAATCACAGTTCCTTTAATTAAATCTATAGATAAAGAAGGTAATAGAATATACAGCCTTCAAGCTGTTAGGGTAGAAACTGAGCTTTTAAAAATCAGTATTCAAAGTGAGTTCTCCGATTCAATAATTAGTTCTTTAAATAAAAGTCTTAATAGTCCGAATTGCATTGATGAGAGCATTGGTAAGCTTTCAGATTATTTTAATATTACGACGGTTAAATTAGAAGAGTCTGCTGATATAAAGACTTTAGAATCCAAATCAAAACTTTGGGATGAGCCATTTTACAACAAATGGGAACATAGAAGTGATTATCCTATTTACATATATGATGGTGACGAAATTCCTTATACAAGGTCTTTCAACGGCATTACTATTAACACATTTATGGAGGACTTAAAAGTAGCTAATGATGGCAACTATTATATATCTAAAGTTTTGAAAAGAGATATTTTAAACAATTTGCCTGAAAGCTTTCCAGATAATATGCTATCTAAGTTGAAGGATTGGCATTACAAAACACTTCAAAATGAATCTCTTCTTGATGAAGACTCGTTTGATTATAAGGAAGATATTGATAGACTTTTACAAGACAGATTGGGTATTTCTGAGGAAGACCAAAAACGAGAAAGCGGTAATGCAAAAACACACGCAGTATATTTTTTAGATGAAAATGGATATGATGTTTCTAACGTCAACAATGCAGGAGCTGCTTTAACTGATATTATAGACCCCGATGGCAATCAAGTAAATTGTATTGTTAGAAGTGCTAAAGGTGGTTTATTGTATTTAGATAAAGAGCATTGGGATATGATGCAAGATGACTTTATGTACTTACTTGCAATTTATCCAGGTAATAGCCCAAGATTATTCAAAAACAGGCTTGAATTGCTAGAGGAAGAATTGGCTGAAAATGTATTGTTTAGGGTTCCTAACAATAAGTTTACATCTGAGATTGATGGTGTTTTTAATGCTTTAGAATCTGAATCACATTTAATATTGGTGACTAGTGAAAAAATGAAAGAGAGTTTATTTTCTAAGCTCAAACAGAAAAGCCAATTTAATAAAGCAGAAAATGGAGCTGTAGGCGGTGATGATTTTAAGTTTTAATCTATGGTGACAAAAGAAAATCAAGTAAAATTTTATGCAGAAGAACTTAAGGAGTTAGAGTTCTCGGTTAAAAAAATCTTTAATGCAACTGGACTTTCATTATTTCAAAATGGAGATGTTTATGTTGGTCAATATCGTGGATTAGATGAGAAAAGAGGTAATGTATTTGTAGATATACCTACAGGCAAGCAATACCACGCTCCTCGTCTAGACCAAAAATTAACGTGTTTCACTTTACAGACTGGTTTAGAACGACCTTCGAGTTGGGGTAACCTTACATATTCAGATTTATTAAAGGATAGAAATCGTACTGATACAAAAATTGTAGACTACATTCCGTCAAAACGTGAAGGTTGGATTACTATGCTGATTAGAGAAATGGATGCTGAATTTATTGAAAGTCTACAATACAATCAAATATTGGCTTTTGGTCCAACAATACCACCATATGAGTATTTGCAGAATTTAAAAGAATTTAGTGAGAGCTTTAATGCTGATGGTTATGAACTTTGGGAAAAAATATTAAGTTTTAAATTTGATTTAAAAAGTAATTTAAACCCAAAACTACTTACAGAAGAGATTGATATAGCAGAACAAATAATCACAGAGGTTGAAAAATCAAGAGTCTATGTTTTTCAAGGGCCTCCTGGAACAGGTAAAACACATCAGGTAGCAGATTTAGTGTCACGTTTAGTGTTATCCAATAAATCAGTTCTAATTACTGCTTTAACAAATAAAGCAGCAGTTGAAGTTTGTGAAAAACCGTTTTTTGACAAACTTTTTGATGAACAACGTGTTTCGAAATTGCCCATATCGATTGATGAGAGAAGAAAGTTTCCGAAACTTATAAATACCAAAGACCTTTTACCGTCTAAGGGGCATTTAATTTTGACAACATTTTATCAGTTTTCTAGAATTTGGAAAGAACACACTCTTTCCTTCGATTACATTATTGTTGAGGAGGCATCACAAGCATATTTAACAACTATTGCAGCTGCTTGTAAAGTGGGTAAAAAAGTAATTGTAGTTGGAGATCCAAAGCAAATTCTACCAATCGTTACTAACAAGAATTATAAGATGTTTTCCAACATTGATGCACTCATAAACGGTATGAACACGCTGAGTCAAATTAGAAACTTTTCATTTAATCGTAAAATAGAAACACGCAGACTTACAAAACGTTCTACAAGATTTACAAATTGTTTTTATAACAACACTATTCAATCTAAATCCTTGTACGAAAATATTGAGATGGATTTAAAGAAAATGAAAGAGTTTGGTTCAATTACGCATTCTAATGGGGGCCCAACGTTAGTGCAATTTTCTAATAAGCAAGGAGATGTTTTAAGTCAAATGATAAAATTTTTGGTAAAGGGATTAAATGAATTAACAGAGCTAAAAGGTAATGAAATTGCAGTTTTAACACCTTATATAGAAACACTTACCTATTTACAACAAAAATTAAAATCAAAGACTAATTCAAGAAATTTCTCAATTGAATCTGTGGATAGAGTACAAGGTCTGGATGTAGATTATTGTTTCTATGTAATTCCAAAATCAAGTTCGTTTTCCTACAATATTAATAGATTTAATGTAGCGACAAGTCGTGCTAAAAAAAGTACGTATATTTTAGTAGAACAAGATTTTGACCGTTTAGTAAATCTTCCGAATGAGGTCGGCAATTATCTTTCCAAACTTAGAGATGAATTTACCTTTACAATAAATTCAGTATCAGGCGTAATCGCTAAATCTGCACAAAACGACGCTAAAGCAAATGCTCGCATTAACAATCCAGAAGAGAATAATCAACAAAACTTGTTAGAAGATAATATTATAGAAAGCAGTCAATCTAGTTTGCAAAAACCAAACAGTGTTATCAAAATCAAAGTGATAGACAAAATAGATGTTTCAAAATTTGAAAAACCAAAAAAGGAGATTAAAAAAAACAAAGAAAATCTATATATAATTGATACAAATGTATTTGTAGATTATCCAGACATTATTTCCAAAATAAATAAAAAATATCCAGTAATCTTATCAGCTAAAGTTTTAGATGAGCTTGATAACTTAAAGTCTAAACTAGATAATGAAAGGAAAATAAATGTGCAAAAAGCTTTAAAATCCATTAACCATCATATAGACAAGAGAGATTTAAGAATGGAGATTTCAGATGCTTCCTTACTTTCAAATGATTTTAGTAAACGTTCTCCAGATAATCTTATTCTAACCGTTGCTTTAAAATTTAAATCTGAAAACCCAATTATATTAACATCAGATAATGGTTTACAGATAAAATCTAAAGGATTAAATATAACCACAATAACACTAAAAGAATTTCTTAAACAAAAGAGATAAGTAAATAATAATAACAGGTCCTAATAAAATTAAACTCAGTTTATATATAGTTTCATAAATACAATTTTTTTAACAATTTTTAAGTGAAAACAAAACTCCATCCACTAGTTCAAAAAACAAAAGTTGAATTATTAAAAATAGACAAACAGAAACGTACAAGTTGGGAAGAACAAGTAAAGTATAAAAGTGCATTCTTACCTATTTCTGTTGAGCCTAAATTAAGAACAAGAGCATTAAGGTTTATGAATGAATTAATAAATCTTTTGGAAGCCAATAATCATAGTATCAAATTTGAATATAATCGGTGTCATATTGAAATGTATGGCCAGTTAACTGAAATAAATTTAAGACAAAAGTATTTTAGAAAACGTATTAAAAATTCATCTGGTTATAGTTCTGATACTTATGAAAAAAGTGATAAACTTGAATTTCAAGTAGGTAGTTATGCTAGAAAAGGTTGGATAGATAAGGAAACAAAGGTTTTAGAAGATTACCTACCTATTATATATGCATATATTGATAATGACAGTAAAGAATGGGCAGAGTTAAGAAAACGACAACGCATTCAAGAAGAAGAGGATAAAATTAAACAAAAGTGAGAAGCTGAAAAAGCTGAAATAATTGCATTGGAAAAAGCAAAATTAGAAAAACTGCTTACAGATGTTGATAATCATTTAAAGGCATCTAAAATAAGGTCATACTTGAAGGCGTTCGAAAGTAAGATAAAAGTAAATGCTAATTTGAATAATACTAAAAATCAAAACTATATAGAATGGGGATATAATAAAGCAGATGAAATGGACCCAATTAATAATTTACCAGAAGAATAGAAATTCTTTAGTATTCACAATACCAAAGTTTTTTTTGATTATAATAAAACTTAATAATAAACATAGGGCGAATCCCAAATTGAAAGGGATAAAATGAGAAAATGTATAGTATGAAGTTGTAAATTAAAAAGTTGTCATTAGTTTGATTATGTAATACGTGCGTGTAAGGCTGTATTTTGAAATCTAAATTTATTACTTAAAATGATCAAAAAAAGGTATTTGGAGGGTAGGTTGTGTTCTGGACGGATAAATTGACCGTACCATTCTTCAATTGTAATTTGTGGTTTCACATCATTGAATTCGAAAAGTATGTTTCTTGAAGCTTGATGGTTAATAGTTAATAGGAATGAAGTCATACATAAATTTCACATTTCATTTTTGCGTCAAAGCCTAATTGGTAATTCAAAGTGTTTTTCGTAAAATCATAAACTTTTTCCATATTATCTTCGGTAGTAATAATACAGTCGTGCAAGGTTAATATTGGAACCTTTCTTCTGTATGTGTTATTTAATTGTCGAGCAACTATATGAAGCATAAAATAGCTTTCTATTTGTAGCATCAAATGGGAGAAGTATTTGTGATTCTTCTTTTTTAACGACATTATAAAGTAGTTTATAGTTGGGAATTTCTTCCAAAAGAAAACTTCCTCAGCAAAGAATTTATTAGGCTTTGCATTGAACATTGATAACATATTTTTCTTTACTACTTTTTCTAAATCCTTTAGGTCTCCATCAAATTCTCTGTCACATATTTTTTTAACATTTTTCTTATAATACTCATCAGGTTCCAGCTTGTCCATAATGTAATGAGCCTTATGAAAATCCTCAATAAACCCCCTGTAAAAAGCCCCTGAAAGGACTAACTTTCCGAAAAGCTCAATCTCTTTCATATCAAGCCCTACGGAGTTTTTCACTGACATATAATGAATAGAATAAGCTTTAGTACTAGTAATAACATTATTAAGATGAGTATTATTAGTATTAAGATTAGACAAAAGGAAGTACAAGAAAGTAGGAACAGAAGAAGAGATATCTATTTCGGCTAGACGTTTTCCGTCAAAACGCAAGAACCTCCTTAGTTGTTTAGGGAAAGTGGTTATAGTGGTATGGACTCGTCCATCTGTATTGGGATTATAGCTTATAAAATACTCTCCATTTTGAAGGCTTAACACCTTAACAAAGTTTATCAGTTGATTCTTGTATTTTCTATCCCTTTTGTATTGGTCTGACACGTATTTTAAGGCATCTTCAGTCTTTATTTTTAGCCTATTGGGGTCAATGTATCCGATTAGGAAATTATACGTTTTTTTGAGCTTATTTGGGACTGTAAATTCAGACCTAGCTTTAATCTTTCTTATGAGACATTTATCTTTGAGGATAACTGTTTTTAGCGTTCCTTTTTCGTAATTAGGTGCAAGCTTATAAGAATAACAAACTACCTCACTGTAGTCTTCTCTCCATAAGATATTACCTGCTCCTGGGAAATTTTCACACAAATATCTCATGTGTTTTCGATAGTCTCTATTCAGAGATTGTAAATTATCAGCACACTGTTGAATATAAATATCTTCAAATTTCATATTGGGGTTGTCTTTTTCTTGGAACTTATAGGCGGTTTGTTTTAGGATATCGCTAATTACAAAATATGCGAACTCTAAATTAAATTCAAAGTCAGGAGGAAATTGCTTTAATCTCCCTTCTAAGTTCAGTTTCTTGGGTGTTATTATATGGTATTCTTTCATAAGTTTTACGTTAAAAAAAGACACAGTAAATGCTAGGCAATGTGAAAACACTACTTAAGTCTTGTGATTAATAAAATTTGAAATTGTGGCTAAAAAGCCTTGGGGTTATTGATTTGAGTTTCTCTAAAACATTACCTAAAAAGTATGCCTAGTTATAAAATTGAGTCGGCTTTCCTATCTCATATCAGATGACAATTAATACATGTAATGCATTTCGTGATGTTGGTAAAACCAATCTTCAAGTTCTTCATAAGTAGCATCTTTATAATCGTCATAATAACTCCAAAATTCCTCTACTAAATCTAGTTGTTGTTCTGTAAATATTTCTTTTGATTTTTCATTATTCATATGAACAAAGTTTAGCAAATCTTGAAAGGTGTCAATTATTTCTGTAAATAGTTCTTCTCTTGTCATTTCATTAAGGTTTTAAATGTTAATACTCTAATTATTAAGTTTAAAACATCAGGCATAGAAGCAAAGTGGAATAGTCTATTGTTTTGACGATTGTCCGCATGCTAAACCACCGTGGATTGACCCTTACTCGGTTGGCACACAAAAATGTGTTCTTGATGCTTTGTAGATACAATTTATACTCTTGCTCGAGCTTTTACTGTTTTAAATTTTCTTTACCTAAGCATAACAACCCCCTTCCATTGCGTCATCAATATCCTTTCTTTTGTAATATACTCGGCTACCTATTTTAGTAGCTCTTAAAGTGCCGTCTTTATTATACTTCCATAAAGTTGCATAACTGACCTTTAATAAGTCCTTAGCCTCTTCTCTAGTAAGATACTCCTTATCTTCTCTTTGGTTCTTTTCAACAATAGAATCCTTCTTTTCAATAAGGGACAATATCTCTTTTCTAAATACTTCAAAAAACTCCTCAGTAGTCATTTGAAAAATATGTTTTTTATTACTCATAATAACTTGATTTAAAATTATACAATAAGTTCAAGAATTTTAATCTTCAACCTTTTTATAAAACCTGAGTGCACGTTCAAATTTACAACTGCAAGATACCACCATTAAAATGTCTCAGAAAACACTTTAACATATTCATTATCAGTACTTTAAATTAACTAATTCAAAATACACGATTTACCGTAAACCATTGACTAACAAGTAAATAGAAGATAGATTAGCTAATTTAAAGTTCATTAAAGTTGAATTAACTAATCCTTTTAACATTTGGGCTTAAAAAGGAGCTTTTTTGACAGCATAAATTGATTCCAGAACACCTTATTTACACCAAATTCTTCTAGCAGAACCATTCACCTTGGGAAAAGTCATAAAAAAAGGACTAATATTTAGTCCTCTTTTGGCTATTATCGGTTATGAGTTTTTGAAGATTTTAAACAGGAATAGATGAAACCTGAAAGGCATCTGTTGATGTTATTTGTGAAACACGTTCTACTTTGGGGTTTCGAATATATTTCATGAACTCCTTCAGTGTAGAATGCCCCGACAGCTCTAGAATTGAATGTACTGGCACACCAGCTTTATATTTCAAGGTACAGAAGGTACGGCGTGCCGAATGCCCTTGAATTAATTGATGTTTAGGTATATGATTAACTTTTCGCTTCCCTCCCCTCGTGATTTCTACCTTAATCTGTGAATTAATTTCAGCTTTTTCGCCAACTATCTTTATATAATCATTCAACTTTTGTTCGGTAATCTTAGAAGGTAATATTCCCCCATACCTTTGATTCATAATTGTTTCAATAACAGGTGTTATCTTGCACAACACCTCTTTTTTAGTTTTTTCTTGCTTTATCTTTATATATCTTTCACTTTCGTGATTAACAATTTCTTGCTCTCTTAAATTATGGTAATCGCTAATCCTCTGACCAACCTCACAACCAATTATAAATACATCCCTTGCCAATTCCAAATGAGGAGATTCGCTTAGGTCTAATTCATACATACTTTTTAGCTCAGCTATCTCCAAAAATATGGCTGTAGTAATCTCGGTTTGAACCTTAAACCTCTTGTATTTTAAATTGGTATGGTATTCTTCAATCAGGGCTGCTCCCATAAAAACTTTCAAGTTCTTAATTTGTTTTCCAATGGTATTGAGCGAATAATGCCTTTTCTCCTTCTTCTTAAATTGATAAGTCCTTGAATTCATAAATTCAATAAAATCTGAATAGAACTCATTATCTAAATCAAAATCCAAAACACAGCTATACTCTTCTTCATAATCCTTCAAATGCCCTAATGTCTGTTCATAGGATTTGATTGTATTATTCCTATATCCTTTAACCGTTTTTGGTAATTCTTTTTCTTTTTGTTTAATATACTTTTCTATGTAAGAAATTAATGTTGTAATCTCTTCTTCTTTCTCTTCTTGAACTTCTTCTTCCTCATTTCTAAAATCATCTAAACAAGCTTTCATAATAAAATTGGTAAGTGGAATTTGGTTGGAATCACAATCTTCAACAAACTCTTTTAGTGTGCGAGTTATATCATCAATTCTATCATTTATGATTTTTGCATTAGTAACAGCACGAACATTTTTAACCTTACCCTTTTCCTTAATCCAATAATCTGGATTTACAGAATAACCTATGGAATACTTAAACCGATTCTTTCTTCCATATGAATAATCAAGGAATATTGGCTTCTCTGGTTTGGTTGATGCTTTAAGTCTAAATACAGGTGCAACTCCTTTTGTTCTTCTGGATTGAATCATAGTAGAAATCTTTTCACAAAGATAACTAAAAGGGACAACATTAGGGACAACATTTTTAAATTTAGATAGGTTAATTAAATTTAGTTAGATTTAAAAACCTTATATTTACTGACGTTAAAGATGTTGTCAAAATTCACCAAATCCTACTAAACAATCTATTGTGGTACTGGAGGTACCACTTTTTAAGCTTAAAAACCCTTGTAAATGAAGTATTTGCAAGGGTTTTACTTTTTAGGAAAAGAACAAGCACACAAAATTCTCATAATTTTTGAAGTTTTTCATACTTTGTTTGTTTAGTATTTAAGAAATATTACTTCTTGAGTAAGATTTATCAAAAAAACTGATAAGCAGCGAACGCTTAAATAAAAACTTTAGGTTTTAGCTTAAACAAAAAAAGCCCCAAAGGGACTTTTCTTAACTATCTCAATATTAATTTCTAATCCATATCAAAACGCAGGCCTATAGATATATTGTTTTGATCTATTGGTTGATCTTTAAAGATTGGCGACAAATCGTATTTAAGATATAAAGCTGTATCGCCAATAGCTACGTAGGTACTTACACCATACACCAGGTTACTGGTATTAAACCCACGTTTTTGCTTATCCTTTATACGTTCGCCATCCAAATCGTACTTTAATTTTTGGCGTGTACCAATGTTAAATCCGCCATAACCACCAATTCCTATTTTAAATTGGTTTTTAGTAGAATACCTAAAATATTTGTCCTTATCTATACGCTTAGAAGGTCCGAATTCAAAATGTACAGGAAACACCAAATTACTTATAGACAACTTAGATTTCCTAAGGTTTTGAGGAAACGCTTCAAGCATAGTTTCACCAGCATTTTGTGTAAAATATTTATTGTCATCTGGCTTTAGGCCATTAATCTGTAAAGACACACCATATTTAAATCTCATAAAATTGCTGTTTTTAAACACGCGCGATTTCCACGCCCACCCCATTTCAAAAAAACGGGAACCTCCAATTTTATACGGCGTATCGTCTAAACTTTGCCCTTCTATAATGGCGTTGTTTAATCCAAATGCCAGTACAAAGTCGCTGGTAGTACGTAAATCGTATTTTCTGTATTTAGGCTTGTCGTTTTCTTTTTTTCCAATGTAAATCCAGCTTTTGTCCTCGCCATTTCTGCCAATTCTTACAATGTCTTCACTTTCATTATCTTCACCATACCCTTTTTCATTACGCTCTAAAAGTGCGATTTTATTGTTTAAGATGGCGGTTCGGTTTTCAATGTTCAAAGCGCGTTTTTTTGCCATTTCCATTTTTAGGTCCTGTGCTTCCTCTTGGGATATTTCTCCATTCTTTAGACGTAAGTCAATAGCCTCAACCTCAGCTTTCAAAGCTGCTTTTTCATCAGCTTCTACTCTAGATATTGCTTCCTTGAGCTTATTAATTTCTACTTGGTTTACGGGTTTTGGAATACTGTCTTGTGCTAAAACACATTGCAAGTTTAAACTTAAAATAAGTACCACTAAATACTTTGTAATAGTTTGCATAACTGTTCGTTTTTTAATTAATGATTTGATTGAAACCCTTCCTCTAAACTAGGGCAGGTATGATTGATGTTTTTATTATACTTTTATCTTTATAATTTATTGTTCTTACAGCATTTTGCTAGTCGTTACGTTGTGCTATAGCTGTTTTTAAAGACCCATAACTATCTTTTATCGCTTTAAACACTCTATCTCTAAAGGATTCGTCCAACTCAAACTCCACTTCTTGCAGTAATAAAGCGGCATCAACAATCGCTTGGTCTTGGTTTTTCATTCTGCTAATTAAAATATCGCGTTGGGCTGCTTTTAAAAGCGAATCTATCGAAGCATTAGAAACTCCAGCTTCTGTTTCGCTAAGCGTATATATGGCATCTGCAACCTCTTGCGCCTTTTCGCTTTCAATACTTAAAACATCGGCTTGTTTTGCTTTTATAACATCTATTTCGTTTTTAGTGCTTAAAGGTGTTGGTGCTTTTGCAATTTGGGTTGGGGCTTCATAGGTTTTTATAGGTTTTTGTTTCCCCACATTAGTAGGCTGTACCAGTTTTTCTTCCGTAGAAGATTCAACCGCAACTTGCGTTTCTTGTGCTGTACTATTTAAATCCTCTATTACAGGCGTTTTATCAGAATCATTTATAACTTCGGGAGCATCAACTATTATGGGAGTAACAGTTTTTTCACTGTTACTAGAAAATTGAAAAATTGCAAATAAAATCCCTATTACACTTGCCGCAATACCAATCCACCAGAAACCTTTGTTGTTTGCTGTTTCTTCTTCGGCCTCTAAACGTTCAGATAGTTTATCCCACGCCCCTTTTGATGGCGCTATGGTACGTTTTTCTAACTTGTCCTTAAAATCGTCTTCAAATTTAATTGGTGCCATAGCTTGTTTTATTTACTTTTTTTATTTGTTCTTGAAGCAATTTTCGTGCTTTAAATAATTGTGATTTTGAGGTACCTTCGCTTATATGCAAAAGTTCTGCAATCTCAAAATGTTTATAACCTTCAATGGCATACATAATAAATACCATGCGATACCCTTCGGGTAAATTGTCTATTAGTTTTTGAATGTCGTTAACCTCTAAATCGGTTTCCATACTGTTACTATAATCGTATGTACTTACATCTTCTTCAGATAAAAAATCAATACTTTTTTTTTGCCTTAAGTATGAAATTGATTCTCTTATCATAATACGGCGTATCCAACCTTCAAAACTGCCTTCGCTTTTATAGGTTTTTAAGTTTTTAAATACTTTGAAAAACCCATTTAGCATTGCCTCTTCAGCCATCTGAATATCCTTAATATAGTAGCGACAAACACTTAACATTTTTGGGGCATGCGTTTCAAACAAAATGTGTTGTGCTTCACGATTGTTTTTTATCGCTTTTTTTATCAATGCGCCTTCGTTTTTATGTAGCTGTATAACTTTCAAAAAAGATTTCATATTGCTTTCTATTTATAAAGACGCAAATGCTTTTAAAATGGTTGCCTGAAGTTTTAATTTTTTTCCAAAATAGCTGAAATTCAAATAAAGATTTAAGAAAACATAAAAAAACACATCAATTTTATTTTATTCTTAAATATTTTATATCAATAATTATGTTTTTTAAAATTATATTTATCAAAATCATATAATTTATGACAATCATCTATTAATCGTTATATTTGGTTACACATTCTTAAAAATACGATATGCAGAATTCACCCCTTTTTTCTTCTTATGAAATGCTAAAAGATACTTGGGATGAAATGTATGCTAGCGATTTTAAACTTCGAGAGCAGTATGAAATTGTAAGCAGCTATTTACAGAAATCCTCTCCTGAGGACCTAAGAAAAAAAGAAGATCTTTGCAAACAGCTATTTATGAACCAAGGCGTAACGTTTACGGTTTATAATGATGAAAAAGGAATAGAGAAAATATTTCCATTTGATATTCTGCCAAGGATTATAACACATAACGAATGGGAGAAAATTGATAAAGGCATAAAACAGCGTATAACTGCTTTAAATCTATTTTTAAAAGATATTTATCACGACCAGTTTATTTTAAAGGATAAAATAATACCGGTTGATTTAGTGTATTCTTGCCCTTACTTTTTGCGCGAAATGAAAGGCGTAACGCCACCACATGATATTTATGTTCACATTACCGGTGTAGATTTAATTAGAAATAATGATGGTGAATTTTATGTATTAGAGGATAATTTAAGAACACCATCTGGTGTAAGCTATATGTTAGAAAATCGGGAAATATCTAAACGTATTTTTCCTGGTATTCTACCACAAAACAATGTTTTAACGGTATCTAATTATCCAAATATCCTATACGAAAAGCTGAAATCCTGTAGTAATCAACCAGACCCAAATGTAGTATTATTAACACCTGGAATTTATAATTCAGCATATTACGAACATACCACATTAGCACGATTAATGGGTATAGAACTTGTTGAAGGTTCTGATCTTGTAGTTAAAGATCATATGGTTTTTATGAAAACCACATTTGGTTTAAAGCGTGTTGATGTGATTTACAGGCGTGTTGATGATGAATATTTAGACCCTTTAGAATTTAATGCAGCCAGTATTTTAGGTGTAGCAGGCATCATGGCAGCATATAGAAAAGGCAATGTTACTATCGTAAACGCTCCCGGAACTGGAATTGCCGATGATAAGGCGGTATATACTTATGTTCCTGATATGATTCGTTATTATTTAAATGAAGAACCCATTTTAAAAAATATTGAGACCTACCAGTTAGGAAAACCTGAAGATTTGGAATATGTGAAAAACAACATCTCTAAAATGGTAATTAAAAAAACCGATGGCAGTGGCGGTTATGGCATGCTAATGGGGCATGAAGCTAGTGAAAAAGATATTGAAGACTATTTTGCAACCGTGGATAAAAACCCAGCGGCATTTATAGCGCAACCTATTTTAAAATTGTCCACTGCACCTTGTTATATTGACGGGAAGCTAACCCCTAGATGCGTAGATTTAAGGCCATTTGCTATTTATGGACCCGATGGTATCAAAATATGCCCTGGTGGTTTAACTAGAGTTGCATTAAAAAAAGGATCATTAGTTGTAAATAGCTCACAAGGTGGTGGCAGTAAAGATACCTGGGTAATAAAATAAATATATGCTAAGTAGAGTTGCAAATAATTTAATGTGGATGAATCGCTATATGGAACGCGGTTACAATATCTTGAGACTGCTTAAAGTAAATTTTTCTGCAAATCAAGATTCTCCCGAACTATTTTCATGGACACCAATTATTAAAAATTATGCTGGAGTAGATGCATCTTTTCAAACAGAAAACGCTATAGAATGTATCGACTTCATGGTATTCAATTATGATAATCCTAACTCCATTATTAACCTCGTTACAAAATCGCGGGAAAATGCCAGAAGTGCACAAGAACATATTCCAAGAGAATTGTGGCTTGGAATAAACAGTTACTTTTTACACCTACAAGACACGAATTTACCGGAAAAATTAAAACATCAAGATCCTGTTGAATTTTTGGATAGCCTTTTAAATTATCAATTGTTGCATTATGGCAATATTGAGGTTACCCAAGAACGAGGATCTGCTTACTATTTTATGAATGTAGGTAAGCTTTTAGAACGTGTGATTCAAATTTCAGATTTTACTTCCATGAAACTTATGGAAATCTCAAAGACGTCAGACAGTTTAGAACGCAGTTTTCATTGGAAATATTTACTCTTATCTATAGGTGCTTACCAATTATATTTAAAAAAATATAAGTCGTCTTTTCATGAAGATAATGTAATAAGTGTTATTTTTCAGGAACAATTATTCCCAAAGTCCTTATATTACTGTGTTAATAAATTGAGCAGACACATTAATGAATTGATTCAAACAAACGAGTTAGTAAAAAATGATTTAGAATTTTTACTTGGAAAGCTTGAAAGCACAATAAAATACACTACTATTGAAAACATAAACGAGCAAGGTTTAGAGAATTTTATAGCAAGTATTAAACAAGATATTAAAAACATATCTATGAGTATTAATAATGTATATTTCTCTACAAAAAGCTAACACACGACATGCCACTATATTACATAAAGCATATTACGAAATACTCTTACAGTGGCAATGTCTTTGATGGGGCAAACCAAATACGTTTATATCCTTTTAATAATGAATTTCAAAAGATAGTTTCTCAAAGGGTTCTTATAAACGGCAATCCTAATGTTCATTTATATCAAGATTTCTATCATAATTTTGTTGGATCTTTTATGATGGTAGAACCACATAATTTTCTATCTATAGAATCTGATGTTGAAGTTATTACAAACCCCGTTGTTTTTCCAGAAGATAGTGCAACCCCTGAAGAGCAATGGCAATTTTTAAAGACTTTAAAAAACGACACCCAATTTATAGATTATTTAAAGTATATCACTTTTGATGGTACTCCTGAAATTTTTGAAATGATAAAAGAGAAAGACCTCTCTACCATTAGCCCATATAAAGTAGCGTTAGAATTTTGCGACTTTATATATACCAATTTCAAATACATTCAAGGCATTACAAATGTAGATTCTAAACTAGATTTAGTTTGGCAATTAAAAGCTGGCGTTTGTCAAGACTTCACTAATATTTTACTGCAAATGGTGCGTATGTTGGGCATTCCGGCACGATATGTAAGTGGCTATATTTGTCCGGGCGATTCTAAAACACGAGGTGAGGGTGCTACGCATGCCTGGATTGAAGTGTATATTCCTTTTTATGGTTGGCTAGGGCTAGACCCTACCAACAACTTAGTAGCTTCCGAACATCACGTAAAACTTGCTGTTGGCAGAAATTACAAGGATTGCGCTCCCGTAAATGGTGTTTATAAAGGCCATGTCACGGATAGCCTTTACGTAAAAGTACATGTTAGTACAACTAAAAATTATAATGATATTAGTGTTGCACCTACGGATGTGGAAAAATTAAAAGCGAACGAAAAAAAGATAACTACAAATAGTTACCGTCAAAATTTAGAGTTTATTCAACAACAGCAACAACAGTAGTGATTTTTAAAATTTGGCTTGGGGAAAATTTCAGTTAACCTAGCTTACGTTGACTATCGAAAAAATATTAAATAAGCCTTAGAATCTCCCTACTTTTTCCTATCAATCACATAGTTCACCATCAATTCTAATGAATTTTTATAATCCGAATTTGGATAATTTTTAAGCAATTGTAAGGCCTCTTCCTGAAAGGCTTTCATCTTCGTAACGGCATAATCTAAACCACCATTATCTTTTACAAAGGCAATAACCTCCTTAACACGCTTAGCGTCCTTGTTGTGGTTTTTTACCGAGTTAATAAGCCATTTTTTATCTTTTTTATTGGCATGGTTTATCGCATAAATTAAAGGCAATGTCATTTTTTGCTCTTTAATATCGATACCTGTTGGTTTGCCTATTTGGGTTTCGCCATAATCAAATAAATCGTCTTTTATTTGAAATGCCATACCAATAAGTTCACCAAACTTACGCATGGTATCAACGTGTTGGGAATCTGGCTTTACCGAAGCAGCGCCCAAACTACAACAAGCCGCAATTAATGTGGCGGTTTTTTGGCGGATAATTTCATAATACACCTCCTCGGTTATATCCAGCTTTCGCGCTTTTTCAATTTGAAGCAGCTCGCCCTCGCTCATTTCACGAACTGCAATAGAAATAATTTTCAGTAAGTCAAAATCATTGTTATCTATAGACAACAATAGCCCTTTTGACAATAAATAGTCTCCAATTAAAACAGCAATTTTATTTTTCCAAAGAGCATTCACAGAGAAAAAACCTCTACGGCGATTACTATCGTCTACCACATCGTCGTGCACCAAAGTAGCAGTGTGTATTAATTCTATTACCGAAGCACCACGATAGGTACGTTCGCTTACCTCGCCTTCAGACACCATTTTAGCCACCAAAAACACAAACATAGGTCGCATTTGTTTGCCTTTTCTATTTACGATATAATGTGTTATTCGATTGAGCAAAGCTACTTTGCTAGACATAGAGAGCTGAAACTTTTGCTCGAAAAGCTCCATTTCGTACGCTATAGGTTGTTTTATTTGCTCTACTATCTTCATGGAATTGGCAAAGATACTATTGTTAAGACTTATTTGCTAATTGCCCGCATGCTGCATCGATATCCTTCCCTCTGCTTCGACGAATAGTTACCGTAATTCTGTTGGCTTCCAATACTTTTTGATACATAGTGATAGCATCAGAATTGGCTTGTTGAAACTCACCGTCGTCTATTGGATTGTATTCGATTAAGTTGACTTTACTTGGTGCGAACTTGCAAAATTGCACCAAAGCATCCACATCCTTTCGTTTGTCGTTTATACCTTTCCAAACCACATATTCGTAGGTAATTCTGTTTTTTGTTTTGGCGTACCAATATTCTAAGGCTTCTCTTAAATCTGCCAATGGAAACGTTGCATTAAATGGCATAATAGATGTTCTTACCTCATCGATAGCCGAATGTAGCGATACTGCAAGCTTAAACTTTACATCATCATCTGCCATTTTTTTTATCATTTTTGGTACTCCAGAAGTAGACACCACGATACGTTTTGGCGACATGCCTAAACCTTCATCAGACGTAATTTTATCTATAGCTTTAAGTACATTATTATAATTCATAAGCGGCTCACCCATACCCATAAACACAATATTACTTAATGGTTTATTATGATACAATCTGCTTTCATTATCAATAGCAACCACTTGGTCGTAAATTTCGTCCGGATTAAGGTTGCGCATACGTTTTAAGCGCGCTGTAGCACAAAAACGACAATCTAAGCTACAGCCAACTTGACTAGACACACAGGCAGTGGTTCTTGTTGCTGTTGGAATTAATACAGATTCCACTATTAAACCATCGTGCAATTGCACTGCGTTTTTAATAGTGCCATCATTACTGCGCTGCATGGTATCAACACGTATGTGATTAATCACAAAATTATCCTCTAACATCTCGCGGGTTTCTTTGGAAATGTTTGTCATTGCCTCAAAACTATGTGCAGATTTTTGCCATAACCATTCGTACACTTGATTGCCACGAAATGCTTTATCTCCCTCACTTACGAAAAAGTCTCGAAGTTGTTCTTTGGTTAATGCGCGTATGTCTTTTTTGTCTTTGTTCATTTGCGTTTGCAAAAATAGTGAAAGGATTGTCGAATTACGATTTTTGAATTATGAATTGTTATTATGGAGACGAAACCCGCGTTAGGGATTGAGGGATTTGTTGAAGCTCCCGACGCAGGAGGAGCGACCCCCGAAAGCCCGACCCGACCCTAGGAGGGTAACGCCCAACTTCTTGATACAATTACTCATACTTCAGAATTACTCGAAATAAAAAGTCCCGCTAGAAACGGGACTTTAATTTTATAAGATTAACATGGCATCGCCATAACTGTAAAACTTGTACTTTTCTTTTATAGCCTCTTGGTAAGCTTCCATTACAAAATCGTGACCTGCAAATGCTGAAATCATCATTAACAACGTAGATTTTGGAGTATGGAAATTCGTAACCATACAGTTTGCAATACTAAAATCGTATGGTGGAAAAATGAATTTGTTTGTCCAACCATCCATCTCATTTAATAATCCGCTAGAAGACACTGCACTTTCTATAGTTCGCATTGCAGTTGTACCAACGGCACATACGCGTCTTCTTTCTTTAATACCTCTATTGATGATTTCTACCGCTTCTGGACCAATTTTTATTTCTTCACTGTCCATTTTGTGCTTAGACAAATCCTCAACTTCAACGGGGTTAAATGTACCTAAACCTACGTGTAGTGTTACCTCCGCAAAATTAATTCCTTTAATTTCTAAACGTTTTAGTAAGTGCTTTGAGAAATGTAAACCAGCTGTTGGTGCTGCTACCGCGCCTTCATTTTTTGCAAAAATAGTTTGGTAACGCTCTTCGTCTTCTGGTTCTACATCTCGCTTAATGTACTTTGGTAGTGGCGTTTGCCCTAATTCATTAAGTTTAATTCGGAATTCTTTATAAGAACCATCATATAAAAAACGTAAAGTACGCCCTCTAGAGGTTGTATTGTCTATAACCTCGGCCACCAAACTTTCGTCTTCTCCAAAATATAGTTTGTTACCAATACGAATTTTTCTTGCTGGGTCTACCAATACATCCCATAAACGTTGCTCTTCGTTTAGCTCTCTTAATAAAAACACCTCTATTCTAGCACCAGTTTTTTCCTTGTTTCCATATAAACGGGCTGGAAAAACCTTAGTGTTATTCAAAATCATTACATCATCTTCATCAAAATAGTTTATAAGATCTTTAAACTGCTTGTGTTCTATGGTTTGATCTTTTCTGTTTAAAACCATTAGGCGAGATTCATCTCTATTTTCTGAAGGATATTCTGCTAATAATTCTGGTGGTAAATCGAAACCGAAGTGCGATAATTTCATAGACAATTAATTTATTAGGTATATTTATTTTTCACAAAGTTGCAAATATACAATCTGAGCATAGGGGTTGTCAAGTAAATGGACAATTATTATTTGGTAAGATTAAATCCGATGGTTTTTAAATCATCCCAAAATGTTGGATAACTTTTAGATACCACGCCAGCATCTTCAATAATTACAGGTTGTTTTAATGCTACCGGCGCAAACGCCATTGCCATTCTATGGTCATTATAAGTAGCTATTGGCACCATAGGCTTAATATCTTTCGAGGCTTTTAAATGCAAGGATTTTTCTGAAATTTCAACGTTTCCTCCTAGTTTTTCAATTTCGGTTTTTAATGCTACCAACCTATCTGTTTCTTTAATTTTTAAAGTATGAAGCCCTGTTAAATCACATGAAACACCTAAAACAAAACATGTAACGGCTATAGTTTGTGCAATGTCTGGCGCGTTTTTTAAATCTAAAGTAAGCGGTTTTACTGCTGAAGTTTCTTTAGTTAACGTAACAAAGTTTTCGTTGAATTTTGACGTAACTCCAAAATGCTTGTAAATATCAACTAAACAAGAATCACCTTGTAAAGAATTTTCTTTGTATGATGATAAGGTAATTTGAGTACCAACCTTGCTAATTGCAGCTATACTGAAGTAATAGGATGCCGAAGACCAATCGGACTCTACCGTTAATGGTTTTGGTTTAGATTTTGAAGGATGTACTGTAATGACGTTGTTTTTAAATGATGTTTCAATGCCAATTTCATTCAATAAACTTAATGTCATATTAATATATGGCACAGACGTAATCTCACCTTCTAACATTAGTTCAATTCCATTTTCAAGCTTTGTAGCAATGAGTAACAATGCTGAAATGTATTGACTGCTCACATTTGCTTTTAAAGACACTTTGTGTTTTGAAAGCTTCTTTCCTTTTATAGCTATTGGTGGAAAGCCTTCGTTTTCAACATAACTAATATCTGCGCCTAACTCCCTTAAAGCATCTACTAAAATTTTAATTGGGCGTTCTTTCATACGTTTTGAACCTGTGAGTATGGTTTCCCGTCCTTCTTGTACAGCAAAATACGCCGTTAAAAAACGCATTGCAGTTCCTGCGTGATGAATATCTACAATTTTTTCTATTGAAGCTAACGCCTTCATCATCAAATTACTATCATCAGAGTTTGACACGTTATTTAGCTCAATTTCAGGGAAAAGTGCCTGCAATAACAATAAGCGGTTAGATTCACTTTTTGAACCGGTTATTTTAACCGAAGATTGCTTTTGTATTGCTGACTTTTGTAGAGTGATATCCATTAAAAAACGCTTCTAAAATTAGAAGCGTCAAATATAATTACAATTATTTTAATTTTTGGTTATTATGGTGCCTATCGTGGTCTCGTTTTGCTTTTTTATCCATACGCTTATCAAAAGCCTTTTGCAAATCAACACCTGTTTGGTTGGCTAAACAGAGCACAACAAATAATACATCTGCCAATTCTTCGCCAAGGTCTTTATCTTTATCACTTTCCTTTTCGCTTTGTTCTCCGTAGCGACGTGCAATAATTCTGGCTACTTCGCCAACCTCTTCGGTAAGTTGCGCCATATTGGTAAGCTCGTTAAAGTACCTTACCCCGTGTTCGTTAATCCAATCGTCAACAATTTTTTGCGCGTTTTTTATGTCCATCTTTTATTTGAATTTTTTAAGCATAAACGAAGTTAACAAAATTAATGAACAAGGAATTACTATATATTTTAGTTCGCTCACTATTACTTCAAAGCCCCATTCTGTAAAAAAATTACCTATACTTAACGGGGAAACACGGATTACACGTGTATTAAAAAAGTATCTAGAGTTTTCAAAAGGGATAAAAAACCCTACGCCTTCCCCGCCAGTGGTTATGGCGTCTAAAAGTGCATGGGATAATGTTGATAAGAAAATCACTAAAAACCACATTAACTTGTGCTTTTTACCAAGAGTGCACATTAAAAGCAAACTCCAAAATACGGCAAACAGGATGGAATGTGTAACTCCACGATGTCCCAAAGGCGATTCATATGGAATACCTAATCTAAAACCAAAAACATCAACATCGGGTAAAATGGTTGAAAATATTGCTGCTAACATTAACCATCTTAAGTTTTTATTGTCAATTAGTTTTGCAAGCGTAAATCCAACGATACCATGACCGAAAACTGAAGCCATTTTATTCTTTGTTTTTGGAGTCGATTATAATGGTAACAGGACCATCGTTAACTAATTCTACCTGCATCATGGCTCCAAACTCACCTGTTTGAATTGATTTTCCTAAAACACGTTTTAGGTTTTGAACAAAAGTTTCATATAATGGAATTGCAACCTCTGGTTTTGCTGCTTTTATATAACTGGGGCGATTGCCCTTTTTTGTTGCCGCGTGAAGTGTAAACTGGCTTACTACAATAACGTCTCCATCAACATCCGTTAAAGACTTATTCATCACGCCGTTTTCATCTCCAAAAATTCTAAGATTTACAATTTTATTACATAGCCAATCGATGTCCTCTTGCTTGTCTTCGCTTACAATCCCTAAAAGCACGAGAAGCCCACTTTGAATTGATGCTACCATAAGACCATCAATAGTTACACTGGCCTTAGACACTCTTTGAATAACTACTTTCATTCGTTATCCCAATTATCGGTTCTGTAATGCTCGTCTTCGCCTTCCAAAATCTGAACATAGCTACGGTAACGCGAATAGGCTATCTCATCACTCTCTAAAGCATCCTTAACTGCACATTTGGGCTCTTGCAAGTGCAAACAATTATTAAACTTACAGTCTTGTTTTAATTCAAAAATTTCTGGAAAATAGTCACCTACCTCTTCTTTGTCCATATCCACAACACCAAAACCTTTTATACCGGGGGTATCAATTATTTTGCCCCCAAAACTAGTATCGAACATTTCTGCAAATGTTGTAGTATGCTGCCCTTGCATATGTTGATTTGAAATCTCTTTGGTTTTTAAATTCAAAGAAGGCTCAATAGCATTTACCAAGGTAGATTTCCCAACGCCAGAGTGTCCTGAAAACATACTCACTTTATCTCGCATAAGGTTTTTCACTTTTTCTACATTTTTTCCAGTTTTTGCAGAAATACCTATACATTCATACCCTATTTTACGATATACGTGTGCCAGATACTTTACTTCGTTTAAGGTGTCTTCATCGTAAGCATCAATTTTATTAAAAAGAAGAATTGTTCTAATAGAATATGCCTCGGCCGTAACCAAAAACCTATCGATAAAACTGGTTAAGGTTGGCGGATTGTTTATGGTTATCATTAAAAATACCTGATCGATATTAGCAGAAATAATGTGTGTTTGCTTCGAGAGGTTTACCGATTTGCGTACGATATAGTTGGTTCTGTCGTGAATATTATATATAATCCCAGAAACCTCGTCATTATTGGTTTCTAATTCAAAATCTACTATATCTCCAACGGCAATTGGGTTTGTACTTTTTATACCTTTGATTCGAAATTTCCCTTTGATTCGGCATTGGTAAACATCACCCAATTGGGTTTTTACGGTGTACCAACTACCTGTAGATTTATAAACGCGTCCTGTCATGTATAAGATTATACCACAAAATAACAATATTTATGTTGAAATAGTTAATCTATAATCGCTTTTTTAGTAGTAAGGCGTTTACCATTGGCGCCAATATTTACAAGATACATCCCTGAAGGACTTTGGCTTAAATCTAAGTGAACTAATTTAGATACTGGTTGCTTGGATAGCGTTTTTACTATTTGCCCAGACCTATTGTAAACTTGTACGTTTACATTTTTATAATCGTCTATTAGTTTTATTTGAAATCGTCCTGTTTTTGAGGGATTTGGGTATAGTTTTTCTGAATTTTTATCTAATCTGTAAGAAGCGTTGTAAATCGTAGAAACTACAACGCAACGCAGATGACAGTAACGCGTGCAGTTTCCATAAGCTATAATTTCAACCTCATCCAAAGCAATATTTCCTTCCAATAAAACTTTGATGTTTTCGTGTTGCCCAACAACAATTTCTTCGGATTTATATCCTAAGTAAGATATCACAAGCGTATCTTTAATAGTAACATTTAATTTAAAATCACCTTCAAGGTTTGAAATTGTACCCTTATCAGAGTTTTTAATGATGATATTGGCTCCTACAAGCGGACCTTCATTACTTGAAACATTACCAGTAATGCTATTTTGCGAAAATGCTGTGAGCGCCACACTCACTAACAGCGAAGAAATTAGTGTTTTCATAATTATAGTTTTTGGTTTATCAGGCAAACCTATGTAGAAACCTGTTTTACATAAAGAATGAATGAGTGTACGTAGTGTTTCAATTAGTTAACTTCATTTATTAGAGTACACTTCAAGTTTAAATATTTCTTTTTAGCAGGAGTATTTTTATATTAGCATATTCAATCTTAATTTAAAATTCAGCGACATGAAAAAATTAGTATTAGTAGTAGCGATTTGCTTGTTTAGCCTTGTAGAAATCAATGCGCAAGTAGAATATAAAGTAATTACAAGCATTGAATCTATTGTTCCCAATGGTTTAGGAAGATCTCGATTAATATCAGCTAATGCTGAACGTGACTATGAAGAATTCACTTCTGAACAAACAGAAGAAGACCACACAAGGAATAAATCAAAAAGAAAAGATATTAGAGTTGAGGATTTTGAGGAGACCAAGCTTTTAAATTTTTACAATATTGGTGGTATTAGATTTCAAAATATTGCATCAAACGATGCATTGGTTAGCTCAAAATTAAGCGCCATGACAGAAGAAGGCTGGGAACTGGCTTTTGTAACCAGTGCTGTTGAAAGTGATGCTGGAAAAGATGATGGACAAGGTATTTTTATAACACGATACGTATTTAGAAGAAATAAGTAATGTAATAAAAAAAGCCTCCTTAGTGGAGGCTTTTTTATTTTAACGGTTTTGTTTTATCCGTTGATGATTTTCTCTTGGTGATTAATAGATTCTTGGTGAATCGCCTTAAACATCTTTAAGATAAACTCCTCACTTAAACCATGGTCTTGTCCTTCTAAAACCATGCGTCCTAAGATTTCATTCCAACGCTTGCTTTGTAAAACCGCAACATTTTTTTGCTTTTTAAGCGCGCCAATACCATCAGAAGCTTTCATACGTGTACCTAATAATTCAATAATTTGATTATCAACTACGTCAATCTGAGCTCTCAATTGATCCAGTGCTGCGTTGTATTCGGTTTCTGCATCAGTCTCTTTTCTAATTTTTAAATCTTTCATAATTTGTACTAATGAAGCAGGCGTTACCTGTTGTGCTGCATCACTCCATGCATTGTCAGGATCGGTATGCGTTTCAATCATCAACCCATCAAAGTTTAAATCTAATGCTGTTTGCGACACATCAAAAATCATATCTCTTTTACCCGTAATATGAGACGGATCGTTTATAATTGGTAAATCTGGGAATCTTGTTTGTAATTCAATGGCCAATTGCCATTTTGGTTTATTTCTATATTTTGTTTTTTCATACGTAGAAAACCCTCTATGAATAACACCCAATTTTTGAATATTCGAAGCATATAAACGCTCAATAGCACCTAACCACAAAGGTAAATCTGGATTTACTGGGTTTTTCACTAAAACAATTTTATCTGTACCTTCTAAAGCATCAGCTATTTCTTGAACAATAAACGGACTAACAGTAGAACGTGCTCCAATCCACAATAAATCAATATCATGCTCTAATGCCAATTTCACATGGTTTGCATTTGCCACCTCAGTAGCGGTTTTCATTCCTGTTTCTGCTTTTACTTTTTGTAACCATTTTAAGCCTAAGTGCCCCACACCTTCAAAATTTCCCGGGCGCGTTCTTGGTTTCCAAATTCCAGCTCTGTAATAATTAACATCAGTATCCTTTAACTCATGTGCAATTTTTAGAACTTGCTCTTCTGTTTCAGCGCTACAAGGGCCTGCAATTACCAAAGGATGATCCAATCCTAAATCATCCAACCAAGCTCTCATTTCTTTCTTATTTTCCATTTTTACTTAATATTTAGCTGCTTAAGCTGTTTTATTTACTATTTAATTTTTATTATTCTATCTCTTTATTTGGGCGTTACCACAACACTTCGACGGACTCAGTGCAAGTGGTTGGGCTTTCACTACTTACGCTCTGCGAGAAGCTAAAACATTTAGCCTGTACCAAGTGCAGTGGAAGGCGTTCAATCCCTAAAGCGAGATCTATTTACCATCAAACATTCTCATGCACAATACTTCTACTTTCTTAAATAAGTCCATTCAAAATATCTTTTATATGATTGGTACTTTTCATCTCCTCAAAAATGGCTTCAAAATTATCAGCAGCCATCAATTCTTTAAAATGAGTAAGGTTGTTAATATATTCCTCTAAGGTTTCTATAACGTTACTTTTATTCTGTTTAAAAATAGGCGTCCACATTTCTGGCGAACTTTTTGCCAAACGCACTGTAGAAGCAAAACCACTTCCTGCCATATCAAAAATATCACGTTCATTCTTTTCTTTGTCAATCACCGTTTTACCCAACATAAACGAACTAATGTGGGATAAATGCGAAACATACGCAATATGCTTATCATGTTCTTTAGGATTCATATACCGAATACGCATTCCAATATCCGTAAATAATTTCAATGCCTTTTCCTGTAGCTTAAATGTTGTTTTTTCAACCTCACAAACAATATTTGTTTTTCCTTTAAACAAGCCTTCAATAGCCGCTGTTGGTCCAGAGTGTTCAGTTCCTGCGATGGGATGCATTGCTAAAAAATTTCTGCGTTTTGGATGGTTTTCAACCACTTTGCAAATGTCTTCTTTAGTAGACCCTGCATCAACTACCAAACCAGTATCTGGTATTTTATCCAAAATAGTTGGTAATAATTTTACCGTTGCATCCACAGGAATGGAAATAATAACTAAGTCGGCATTTTCAATGTCATCAAGCGTAGCTTTTTCATCAATTAAGCCCAACTCCAAAGCCGTATTAAGCGTAGAATCTTTTCTACTAATACCATAAATTACCACATCAGGCCGATGCTTCTTGATATCTATAGCAAGACTACCTCCTATTAAACCTACTCCTATGGCGTATATATTCTTCATACAAAGCCCCTCCTAACCTCCCCAAAGCGAGGAAACTATTACGGATTTTTATTCTTTATTTATACTTTTCAAATTTTATCTAAATTACTGCAAACTGCGCTACTGTAAACTCTACTTCACTCTTGCCAAAGCTTCTTCTAAAACTTCAGTGGACGCACACAATGAAAATCTGATATAACCTTCACCCTGACTTCCAAATATGGTTCCTGGCGTAATGAAAATATGATTGTTCTTCAACACTAAATCGATAAACTCTTCCGATTTTAAATATGGTGGTAACTTAGCCCAAACAAACAAACCTGTTGCGCTTTTATCATATGTACAGTTCAATGCTTCAGCTAATTTCCATACCAAATCCCTACGGCGTTTGTAAACACTATTCAAAGTAACAAACCACATTTTAGAACATTTTAAAGCCTCAATTGCTCCTTTTTGAATGCCATAAAACATTCCAGAATCCATATTGCTTTTTACCTTCAAAATATTGCTTATATGTTCACTATTTCCTAAAACCATTCCTACACGCCACCCAGCCATATTGAAGGTTTTACTTAGAGAATTAAGCTCTAAACACATATCTTTGGCTCCTTCAACATTTAATATACTTGTGGGATTATCATTTAGCACGAAGCTATACGGATTGTCATTTACCACTAAAATATTATGGCGTTTAGCAAAGGCAACCAATTCTTCAAAAACATTTGCAGTTGGTGTTGCCCCTGTTGGCATGTGCGGATAGTTTACCCACATCAATTTTACTTTACTTAAATCTTGTTGCTCTAACGCCTCAATATTTGGCATCCAATTATTTGATGCATCTAAATCATAAGTCACAATTTTAGCACCAACCAACTTAGTTACCGATTGATATGTAGGATAACCAGGATTTGGAATCAAAACCTCATCACCCTCATTTAAATATGCCATTGAAATGTGCATGATACCTTCCTTACTTCCCATTAAAGGTAGAATCTCATTAGTAGCATTTACATTTACACCGAACTGCGTTTTGTAAAAGGCAGCCATAGCTTCTCTTAATTCTGGCAAGCCCTGGTAGCTCTGATATTTATGCGCAGTTGGGTCAGAAAAACTAGCCGAAATTGCATCAATAACTTTCTGTGGTGGCTGCATATCTGGACTTCCTATACCCAAATTTATGATAGGTTTACCGCTAGCAATAAGCAATCCAACCTCCCTTAATTTTTTAGAGAAGTAATATTCTTCAACCGTATGTAATCGCTTTGCTACCTCAATCATAACTTGGCGTTTTTATATTCTCCTAACAGCTTAAAACTTTGTCCCATAATTTCGATAATCGATTTTGCCTTCGAAAAATCTTCGTAAGCCTCAAAAGTAACGTCGACAAAAAATGCATATTTCCACGGCGTTTTTATGATCGGCAACGATTGAATTTTTGTTAAATTCAACTTACAATCACTCATCACATTTAAAATTGTTGCTAAACTCCCGCGCTTATGGTCTGCTTCAAACTTAATGGAAGCTTTATTAATTTCATGTTGCGGTACTTCAGAATTTGTACGCTTTACTACAGCAAAACGCGTTTCGTTATGCTTTATAGTTTGAATACTATGTGCCAAAACATCAAGCTCAAAAATATCAGCAGCCAAAACACTAGCAATAGCTCCTACGTGCTTTAAATTATGCTTTTGAATACGTTCTGCAACCTCAGCAGTATCTTTATCTTCAACTAATTTGATATGCGGATAATCCTTAAAAAAGTCCTTACATTGCAATAATGCCATTGGGTGCGAATACACTTCTTTTATGTCTTCAATTCTTTGATTTGGCAATGCCATTAAATTATGCTGAATATCTAAATAATGTTCACCTACAATATGTAAATGATAATCATCGATTAATGCATAATTAGGAATTATAGAACCCGCAATAGAATTCTCTAAAGCCATTATAGCAGCATCACATTCTTGGTTAATTAGGGCGTTTACTACCCTATCAAAAGTCATGCACTCAATTATATCAACAGGTTTGTTAAAAAACTCCTGTGACACTATGTGGTGAAAACTACCTCTTATTCCTTGTATGGCTACTGTATTAATCATAAAAAAAAGTCTCGATTTTCATCGAGACTTGCATTCATATATATTCTTACTTAATTATACACACAACGTCTCGATTTCTTTGCTAAAAAAGAAATAAAAAAAGTTAAAATATGTATAATACGTTGTTGTTCTCATAATTACGTCGGCTAAAGTAACTAATATTTCAAGAAATCAAAATACTATAAAACCTTTTTTCTTCATTTCTGAAAAGTTTTAAAGAATTTATAACAAAATTCAAATTACATTACAGAATCATTATTTTTGACAAAACAATTCCGCAATATGTCTATTGAAGTAAACGGTGTATCAAAACTATACGGCAACCAAAAAGCCTTAAACAACATATCATTTAATGTAGCACAACCTGAAATTGTGGGCTTTTTAGGACCCAATGGCGCCGGTAAATCCACAATGATGAAGATTTTAACCACTTATATTCAACCTTCATCCGGTACTACCAAAGTTAATAGTTTTGATATTGACACGCCTCAAGACATTCAAAAAAGTGTAGGATACCTTCCGGAGCACAATCCACTGTATTTAGACATGTACATTAAAGAGTATTTGGCTTTTAATGCTAATATTTATAAAGTAGACAAATCGAGAATAGCAGACGTTATTGAAATGACGGGGTTAACTCCAGAAATTCGCAAAAAAATAGGACAACTCTCTAAAGGGTACCGGCAACGCGTAGGTTTAGCAACCGCTTTATTGCACGACCCAGAGGTTTTAATTCTTGATGAACCCACTACGGGATTAGACCCAAACCAATTGATTGATATCAGAAATTTGATTAAATCCATCGGAAAAACAAAAACCGTCTTTCTTTCTACACATATTATGCAAGAAGTAGAAGCCATGTGCGACAGGGTTATCATTATCAATAAAGGTGAAATTGTGGCTGACAAAAAACTTAAAGACCTCCGTAACGAAAAAGAGCAAACTGTAGTTGTAGAATTTGATTATCGCGTGGAAGACGCTTTCTTACTAAAACTTCCTAAAGTTGAAAAGGTAATAAACACCTATGATTTTGTATATGAAATCACCTTTAAAACTTCAGAAGACATGCGTTCTTACGTATTTGATTTTGCACATGACAACCAATTGAAGATTTTACAGCTAAACCAAAAGAATGCCAGTTTAGAAAGTTTGTTTAGAGATTTAACTAACGATTAATTATTGTTAATTTAAACTCCTATTTTTTAATAGATAATAAAAAAAATATGAAAAAATTCAATTTTATTAACTTGGTTACCCAATTGTACGATTTATGACAAAAATCATCTTTAAGACCATATTAAGATATTAATTTTGCCGGCATATTAATAAACATAATATCAAGAAAACAATATAAACCGTAGAGTTTTTGTAGCACGAAAAATTATGAGTAAAGGAATTTATGTAGCAACCATTGAGCCTAATAGTGGTAAATCAGTAGTAGTTTTAGGCCTTATGCGTATGTTACTTGGAAAAACTGCCAAAGTAGGATATTTTAGACCAATTATTGAAGATACCAAAAACGGAGAGCTAGACAACCATATAAATACCGTAGTATCCTATTTTGAATTAGATATTAACTACAAAAAAACATTTGCTTACACACGAAGTGAAGTTTTAGATTTATACAACAAAGGTAAGTCTGGAGATGTTATAGACCATGTTATAAAAAAATATAAATACTTAGAAGAACGTTTTGACATTGTTTTAGTAGAGGGAACCGATTTTTCTCATGAAAATTCAAGTTTAGAATTAGACATCAATATACTAATCTCCAAAAATCTTGGGCTTCCCGTAATCATTGTTTCAAAAGGCGACGGTATTGAACTGTCTGAAATAGCTGATAATGTTCAACTCGCCCATGACACCTTTAAAGAAGAAGTTGACGTATTGTCTATAATGACAAATAAGGTTAAAATAGAGGACGTATCCCAACTTAAATCCATCTTAAAAACCCGTATTACGTCTGGAACAGACATTACCGTAATTCCAAAAATTCAAAGCTTATCAAGTCCTACAATAAAAGAGATTATAAAGAAGCTTGACGGAAACGTACTTCTTGGTAGTGATATGCTTAATAACCAAGTTGACAATTATAATGTTGCCACGATGCAGTTACGCAATTATCTTGGTAGACTAAAAGATGATTGTTTAGTTATTACTGCTGGGGATAGAGCTGATATTATTTTGGGTGCATTACAAGCACATGTCTCAAAAAATTATCCGAAAATATCTGGAATTATTTTAACTGGAGGCCTTATTCCTGAGGACACTATCCTAAAGTTAATAGAAGGATTATCTAGTGTTGTTCCTATTATTAACGTTAAGAAGGGCACTTTTGCCGTAGCTAACGAGATAGGAAAAATAAAATCTAAGATTTATGCAGAAAATATTGAAAAAATTGAAACTTCTATCTCTACATTCGAGAAATATGTGAATACCGATAAATTGTCAAATGATTTAATTACGTTTAAGTCAGATATTTTCACGCCTCGAATGTTTCAGTACACATTGCTACAACGTGCTCTAAAGAATAAAAAGCACATTGTACTTCCCGAAGGTTCTGATGAACGCGTATTAAGAGCTGCATCTAGATTAATAGATGCTCAAGTTGTAGACCTTACATTAATTGGTGATGAAACTATAATAAAAGAGAAAATTGAAAAATTAGATATTACTTTAGATTTAGCAAAAGTAAGTATAATTTCACCCCTAACATCACCTCACTTTGACGATTATACCAATACATTTTACGAACTTAGGAAGCATAAAAATATAAACCTAGATATGGCTAAGGATGCAATGGCCGATGTGTCATACTTCGCAACCATGATGATATACAAAGGACATGCAGACGGAATGGTATCAGGAGCATTGCACACAACTGCACATACATTACGGCCTGCACTACAATTTATTAAAACCAAACCTGGTGTGAATATAGTATCTTCTGTATTTTTTATGTGTCTGGAAGATAGAGTCTCTATTTTTGGAGATTGTGCTATAAATCCAAATCCAAATGCTGAACAACTGGCCGAAATAGCCATTTCTTCTGCTAAAACTGCTAGAGATTTTGGTATTGAGCCTAAAGTAGCAATGCTATCCTATTCTTCAGGAGCTTCAGGAAAAGGCGAAGATGTCGATAAGGTGAGAAAAGCAACCGAAATAGCAAAAGCCCAAGATCCCGATTTAAAAATTGAAGGTCCTATTCAATATGATGCGGCTGTAGATATGCGAATTGGAAAAAGCAAATTACCAGACTCTGAAGTTGCAGGGCAAGCTAGTGTTTTAATTTTTCCAGATTTAAATACAGGTAATAACACCTATAAAGCTGTACAACGCGAAACTGGTGCTTTAGCCATTGGACCAATGCTACAAGGCCTAAACAAACCTGTAAACGACTTAAGTAGAGGTTGTACCGCTGATGATATTTACAGTACCGTAATTATAACCGCTATTCAAGCACAAGATCTTTAACATGCAAGTACTTGTTTTAAATTCAGGGAGTTCATCTCTAAAATTTCAATTATTTTCAATGCCGGAAGCTACCATTTTATGCTCTGGTTTAATTGAACGTATAGGTTTTGAAGATGCCAAATTCAAATTCAAAACTGGAAAAGACACAATTGAAGTTGTTACCCCTATTTTAAACCATAAAATAGGTTTAGAGTTGTTATCAAAACAGTTATTGAACAAGGATACTGGTATAATTAAATCTACTGATGACATTGATATTGTTGGACATCGTGTGGTACACGGGGGTAAATATTTTAGCGACACCACCGAAATCACAGCAAAAGTTAAGGAAAAAATAAAAGCGTTATCCTCTCTAGCGCCTTTACATAATCCTCCTAATTTAGAAGGTATTGAAGTTGCAGAGGCTATTTTCCCCAATGCAAAACAAGTAGCTGTTTTTGATACAGCTTTTCATCAAAGCATTCCAAAGCATGCTTATAAATACGCAATTCCAAACGAATTCCTAGAAAAACATCATATTAGATTATACGGATTTCATGGTACAAGTCATAAATATGTATCTGAAAAAGCCATTGAATATCTTGGAAAAGAAAACTCAAAAATTATAACTATTCATCTAGGAAATGGCTGTAGTATGACTGCAATAAAAGATGGTAAAAGTATAGAACACACTTTGGGCTTTTCACCTGTTTCTGGTTTAATAATGGGAACACGCTCAGGAGATATCGATCCAGCTATCATCTTTCACCTTGCAGAAAAATTTGGTTATTCTTTAAAAGAAATAAACACAATTCTTCAAAAGAAAAGTGGTATGTTAGGCTTAACAGGGCATAGCGATTTACGCGAAATTGAAGCAAAAGCCTTAGAAGGTGATAAGGATTGTCAATTGGCATTATATATGAATGCCTATCGTATAAAAAAATACATAGGTAGTTATACAGCCATAATGAACGGGCTGGATGCTATAGTATTTACAGCGGGTATTGGCGAAAATTCTCCTTCAATGAGAGAACGTATCTGCGAAGATTTAGACTATTTGGGTATTTCTATTGACGCTGAAAAAAACAAAGTAAGACCTAGCATATTAACTGATGTAAGCGCAAAGTACTCGAAAGTGAAAGTTTTGATTATTCCTACCAACGAAGAGTTAGAAATTGCTAAGCAGTCAATGAGTTTATTCAAAAATTAAACGCCCTTTATATTGTTCTTCTACATCAACTACGGGAGGTGTATTAACACATATAACGTCCCCAGTTCCTGAAATTCTACCTTTAATTTCTTGTTGTGGATTAAGAATCATATCGTTGGACGATCGGTTCCAAATTGAAATATTTTGAGCCACTAAATTTCGCCCTTCAAAACGTGATGTACCTGCTGCAAAGGTAACCGATAAATTTTCTGTTTCTCCAGTAATAAAGGCGTTAGAAAGATTATTGAATACTAATCTTAACCTCTCGTTATCAACTTCTATATTAAAATTAGCGTTAGTAAAAGTATCTGGTGCGCCAAAATCTTCAGATAGCAAGGTCAAATTAGGATAAGTTAGCACGCCATCAGAACTTATATTATATTGAGTTGAACTGCGAATTTCAGTAATATTGGGTGATATGATGTATACTTTTGTAATACCATAATCACGTATGTAATTGCAGGTATTGTTATCTGTTAAGATTAATCTATCTTCAATAACTTCTGCCGTAACATCGTTTAGCAGATTTTCTCCTGTTTCTATAACCACTTTTTGATTTAGTCCTTGCTTTACAATAAGTTCTATATCACGATTTACCAATATTTTTGTAAAAGCTCCAACCGTGATATCTTGCTGAATGATATTACCCGTTTTTTGAAAGCAATCCCCAGCATTTTCGCTATCACAAGCAAAAACTAAAATAAAAAACACTATGTATCGTATTAGCTTCATTTTAATTTATTCCTGATTTATGGCATTTCCATTTTCATCTAATGGCAAAAAAGGGTTGAATGCTATTTCCCAAAGATTGTCGTCTGGATCAGCAATATAACTACTATAGCCACCCCAAAACACTTTTTCTGGCTGCTTTACAATTTTCACACCTTTGCCTTTCAATGTTGTAATCAATTCATCCACTTCGGCTTCGCTTCCAGTATTGTATGCCAACGAAAACCCTTTAAAACCTTCGCCTTTAGGGCTCACAGTAGCATCCTTAGCTAATTTTTCTTTTGGATATAGGGACAATAAGATACCGTTAAGCTGAAAAAATGTGATGTTTTCATTGCTAGAGCCCATCTTTTTCCAGCCAAATTTTTCTTCATAAAACGTAGAAGACACTTCTAAATCGTTTACACCTAAACCAACAATCGTTAATCTTTGTTCCATTTTATAAAGTATTTATAGTCTTATTCCAAAACCAAGTTCTACTGCTTCAGCTTTAGCTCCATGTGATTTTAAAGTTAAAGCTCCAAACCATTTTTTTCCAAAATAACGTTTTAATCCTATTCTCAAATAGGTGCGACCTTCAAAATCAAAAGGATAATAAATATAATACCCAAACTGTGTTAGCAATGATGTTTTATTAACAAACAATTCATGTCCCGCAAAAATACCTACGCGCTTATAATCTTCATCGCCTGAAACGTTTTCTTCAGGAAACGAAACACTTTTAAAATAAATTAGTTCTTTTAAAAAGTTTGAAAAGAAAACATCCACACCCAATTGCAATGCACTTTTTCTGTTGATGCGTTTATCAGCATACCCAGAAAAAATATAAAATGGAAATTGACCACTTCCAACAACATCACTCTCATTAACACCACTTCTAAAAACCAAATTATACTTTATGGATTCTGCGAATTTGCTGTCATTAGAATCTAACGTTTGTTGATATTCAGGTTCTTCCTCATCCAAATTATACGTCACCCCTAAATTAAAAGCAAGCGTATTTGTACTCGCATTTGGTGCTCTTACATTAGCATTGGAATAATGAATTAAGGAAAACCCAGCTTGTACACCAAACCTGTCTATAATCCGCTCTTTTTTATAATTAAGCATCACAAATGTACTACTCATGAGGCGTGTACCGTAAGCTATGTTTCGAAAGTTAGTTTCCTTATTATAAGTTTCTTCTGCATAGGCTAATCCTTGCCCGATACGCAACATCAAATTCCTATTAAAAAAATAGAAATTATAATGTGCATACAGCGAAGACACAGAACCCAAAACATCATTTTTCATGTTTTGATACGCATAAGTCACACCATAATCAGGGTAATTGTAACGTTGCTCCCAATCGCTAAAACCATAAGTTTTTTTATTCCAACTCAAAATATAGCCTTCAGGATGGCCTTGAATTAAATGCAGAATATCATTATTATGAAGTGCAATATTTCCTCGAAAATAATTTAAGTCTAAATAAGAAGAGTGCGTTTTGTCTTGTGCGAACAAACACGTAAAACTTAAAAAGAAAAGGCAGGTATATACTAACTTCATCTTGGGGATTCTACACCGCAAATGTAATATTTAAAACAATGCATCAGCAACTACCTTAATATTATCACTTTTTCCCATGGAGTAGTAATGTAACACAGGTACTCCAAAATCTAACAACTCTTTAGACTGCTGAATCGCAAACTCCACACCAACTTGCCTTACCGCTTTATTGTCTTTACAATTCTCAACGGCATCAATCAAATCTTGAGGTAAATCAATTTTAAAAACCTGAGGTAATAATTGTAAATGACGCTTTACAGCAATAGGCTTTATTCCTGGAATAATAGGCACATTAATTCCAATCTCTCTTGCTTTTTCAACAAAGTCAAAATACTTCTGGTTATCAAAAAACATTTGGGTAACCACATAATCTGCTCCAGCATCTACTTTCGCTTTTAAACGTTTTAAATCAGTCGCTAAAGAAGGCGCTTCCATATGCTTTTCAGGATAGCCAGCTACACCAATACAAAAATCCGAATAATGTTCTGCTTCCACCTCATCATGTAAATATTTACCGCGGTTTAGTTTTGCTATCTGCTCAACAAGCCCACTTGCATAAGCATGCCCTCCATCACAAGGCTTAAAATAAGGTTCGTCTTTCATGGAATCGCCTCGCAATGCCATGACGTTTTCAATGCCTAAATAATGACAATCTACCAACACATATTCGGTCTCCTCTTTCGTGAAACCACCACACAATAAATGCGGAATTGCATCCACTTGATACTTATGCATAATAGAGGCGCAAATACCCACCGTTCCGGGGCGCATTCTTGTTATTCGCTTATCCAGTAAACCATTGCCTTTATTAATATACACATACTCTTCCCTAGACGTTGTTACATCAATAAACGGGGGGTTAAACTCCATTAACGGATCAATATTATTATACAAATCCTGAATATTTTTCCCCTTCTTAGGCGGAATTACCTCAAAGGAAAACAATGCTTTTCCTTTCGCGTTCTTTATATGGTCTGTTACCTTCATTTTATTATTCTTGGGCGTTCCCCTATCGGGTCGCGCTTTCCGTTATATCTTTTTATCGTGCCTCAAAAAAGGATGCCTCTACAATCGCTAACGCGGGCTATTCTGCTAAATTAGGGTGTAACCATTTTCTAGCTTTCTCCTTGGTTATGCCTTTTCGCTCCGCATAATCGGTTAATTGGTCGTCTGTTATTTTACCTAACCCAAAATATTTAGCTTCGGGGTTTGCAAAATAATAGCCTGAAACCGCAGCTGCTGGCCACATCGCTAAACTTTCGGTTAAGGTTACACCTATACGTTTTTCAACCTCCAATAAGTCCCAAATAGTTTCCTTTTCTAAATGATCTGGACACGCAGGATACCCCGGTGCAGGACGAATACCTTTATAACTTTCTTTTATTAAATCTTGGTTTGTCAAATCCTCATCAGCCGCATAACCCCAATGTTTTGTTCTTATTTGTTTATGCAAATATTCTGAAAAAGCTTCAGCGAATCTATCGGCTATCGCCTGAGCCATAATGGCGTTATAATCATCATCTTTAGCCTTATAAGCATCTGCAAGTTCTTGAGCTCCAAAAATACCCACACAAAATGCACCCATGTAATCGGTCTTACCAGTATTATTTGGTGCAATAAAATCTGCTAAAGCTAAATTAGGAATACCTTCTCGCTTTTTTAATTGCTGACGTAATGTTCTAAAAACTGCAATTTCTTTACCCTTTTTCTGTACCGAAATATCATCTTCATTTATAGCATTTGCTTCAAACAATCCAAATACCGCTTTAGGCTTCAATAATTGTTTTGCAACAATATGCTGTATCATCTCTTGGGCATCTTCAAACAACTGCGTAGCTTGTTCTCCAACCATTTCATCTTTTAAAATATCTGGATATTTACCGTGTAAATCCCAGCTTCTAAAAAACGGACTCCAATCTATAAAAGGCAATAACTCCTTTAAGCTTAATTGCTTCAAAATTTGAACGCCCAATTCCTTTGGTTTCACGATTTCAGAAGTATTCCAATCTATTTTATATTTTCTTTTTCGCGCTTCTTCAATCGAAATATAAGACTTCTCTTTACCACGCTTTAAAAATTTCGTTCGGAATTCGTCATAATCCTTCTTCAACTTCGCTGTATACTCGTGTGCCGTTTTCTTATTTAACAAGTCACCAACAACAGTTACTGCTCTAGACGCATCATTTACATGTACCACCGCATTTTCATATTGTGTATCAATTTTAACTGCTGTATGTGCTTTTGATGTTGTTGCACCACCAATTAGCAATGGCACTTCAAAGTTTTTATTTTGCATCTCCTTAGCCAAATACACCATCTCATCTAACGAAGGTGTAATTAAGCCAGATAATCCAATAGCATCTACACGCTCACTAATAGCCGTTTCAATGATTTTTTCTGGCGGCACCATAACACCTAAATCTACAATTTCGTAATTGTTACAAGCCAATACCACACTCACAATATTTTTACCAATATCATGCACATCGCCTTTTACGGTAGCCATTAAAATCTTTCCCACTGGTTCTGATTTATCCGTTTTTTCGGCTTCAATAAACGGATTTAAATACGCCACTGCCTTTTTCATCACACGGGCAGATTTCACTACTTGCGGCAAAAACATTTTTCCAGCACCAAATAAATCACCAACCACATTCATTCCAATCATTAAATGCCCTTCAATGACTTCAATTGGTTTTGATGCTTCTTGTCGCGCTTGCTCAACATCCTCAATAATAAAGGCGTCAATCCCCTTTACCAAAGCATGTGTTATTCTATCTTGAATTGAGCCCTCTCGCCAAGTTAAATCAACCGTTTTTTCAGCCTTAGAGCCTTTTACAGTTTCAGCAAAATCCAGTAATCGTTCGGTAGCGTCATCACGTCTATCTAAAATAACATCTTCTACATGCTCCAATAAATCCTTTGGAATATCATCGTAAACCTCCAACATCGTAGGATTTACAATTCCCATGTTCATACCATTTTGAATGGCGTGGTATAAAAACACAGAATGCATTGCTTCGCGAACACCGTTATTTCCTCTAAACGAAAAGGACACGTTACTTACACCTCCACTTACAGAAACATTTTCTAGATTTTCGCGAACCCAACGTGTGGCTTCAATAAAATCTATGGCGTTTCTTCGGTGTTCTTCCATTCCAGTGGCCACAGGAAATATATTTAAATCGAATATGATATCTTCTGAAGGAAAACCAACTTTATTTACCAAAATATCATAAGATCTTTTCGCAATTTCTATACGCCTTTCGTAGTTATCGGCTTGCCCTACTTCATCAAATGCCATTACAATCACCGCCGCACCGTATCGCTTAATTTGAGTCGCTTCCCAAATAAATTTTTCTTCACCTTCTTTGAGTGAAATAGAATTCACCACACATTTTCCCTGAACCACCTGAAGTCCGGCTTCAATAATCTCCCATTTGGAAGAGTCAATCATAATAGGTACGCGACAAATATCAGGCTCTGCAGCAATTAAGTTTAAAAAGCGCACCATGGCTTCTTTACCATCTATTAAACCATCGTCCATATTTATGTCGATAATTTGTGCACCACCATCAACCTGATGACGTGCAATGTCCAGTGCCTCATCAAACTTTTCCTCTTTTATTAACCGAAGAAACTTTCTAGAACCTGCAACATTGGTACGTTCACCTACATTTATAAAATTGCTGTTCTCGTTTAAAACCAACGGTTCTAAACCAGACAACTTCATATATTTTGTTTGCTTTACTTTCATTCTTCTTTAATGGGATACCTCTACCTCGCTTAGTTTAACAGCTTGACGTGGTTTGTATTTCGCAGCTATAGTTGCAATTACTTTAATATGTTCTGGACTTGTGCCGCAACAGCCTCCAATAATATTAATTAAATTCTTTTTTAAATACTCTTCAATTTGCTCTCCCATTTGCTCTGGCGTTTCGTCGTACTCTCCAAAAGCATTTGGCAAACCTGCATTAGGATGTGCTGAAATGGCAAAGTCGGTTTTATTGGCAATGGCTTCTAAATGTGGCTGCAATAAGTTTGCTCCTAAAGCACAATTAAATCCAACCGATAATAACGGCACATGCGACACTGAGATTAAAAATGCTTCAGCTGTCTGCCCTGATAAGGTCCTCCCAGAAGCATCAGTAATGGTACCACTAAGCATAATTGGAATATCTATCTTTCGTTCAGCTTTTACTTCTTCAATAGCAAATAAAGCAGCTTTTGCATTTAAGGTGTCAAACACGGTTTCTACTAATAGTAAATCTACACCGCCATCAACTAATGCTTCAACTTGCTGTTTATAAGCAATTCGTAATTCATCAAAGGTAACAGCACGATATCCAGGATCGTTTACATCAGGCGACATGCTGGCTGTTCTATTTGTTGGTCCAATAGATCCCGCCACAAAACGTGGTTTGTGAGGTTCTTTTGCTGTAAATTCATCAGCTACTTCCTTGGCTATTTTAGCTGACTCATAGTTCAACTCATATACCAAATCTTCCATTTGATAATCGGCCATGGCAATAGTAGTTCCTGAAAACGTATTGGTTTCTACAATATCGGCCCCAGCTTCAAAATACTTTCCATGAATAGTTTTAATAGCCTCTGGCTGTGTGATGGATAATAAATCGTTATTGCCTTGAAGTGGTGTTGGGTAATCCTTAAAACGCTCACCTCTAAAATCCTCCTCAGTAAATTTATAGGCTTGTAGCATGGTACCCATTGCACCATCTAAAACTAAAATACGTTCTTTTAAAGCCTGTTTTATGTTTGACATTTTTGATACCACTTTAAATGCAATATCATCAAGAAAAGTAAAAAATACTATTCGTTATCTGTCTCCAAAATAATAGGAGTAGAACGTAGCACCTTCTTTACAATTTAAAGGGTTGCCAAGGTGTCTTTGGGTCTAATCCCTCTACCTTTCTTGATAACACTAACACGTTAATGAACTAGCGAACAAAAGTACTAACTATATTCTTTTATTCACACTTAATTTATAAAAATGTAATCTACTCAAATAGCGTGGACGACAAATATCGGTCTCCTCTATCGCAAATAATAGCAACAATTACACCTTCATCTATAGCTTCTGCTGTTTTTAATGCACAATACATAGAACCGCCACTACTCATACCAGCGAATACACCTTCTTCCTTTGCCAACTTTATAGTAGTCGATTTTGCATCTTCTTCTGACACATCTATAACAGTATCTACCCGAGAACGGTCGAAAAATTTTGGCACATACTCTGGTGACCATTTTCGTATTCCAGGAATTTTAGCACCATCTGCAGGTTGAGCTCCAACTATTTGAATATTTTGATTTTTTTCTTTTAAAAATCGAGATGTCCCCATTATGGTCCCAGTTGTGCCCATAGTGGCCACAAAATGTGTAATTTGCCCTTCTGTATCTCGCCATATTTCTGGCCCGGTAGTTTTATAATGCGCCTTCCAGTTATCGTCGTTTTCAAACTGATTTAAAAGAAAATACCCCTTTTCATCTCGTAACTTAAACGCTAAATCGCGCGACCCTTCAATACCAATGTCCGCAGGCGTTAAAATAACCTCAGCTCCATAAGCGCGCATGGTTTTAACACGTTCTTCAGTAGAGTTCTCAGGCATAATCAACACCATATTTAAGCCTAAAAGTTTTGAAATAAATGCCAAAGCAATCCCTGTATTGCCACTCGTTGCTTCAACCAAGGTACCGTCTTTCTTAATATCGCCTCGCTTTAAGGCCTCATTAATCATATTAAAAGCAGGTCGGTCTTTCACACTACCTCCTGGGTTATTACCTTCTAACTTTAAAAACAAACGCACACCCTTTTTCTTCAAAAGATGTGTAGCTTCCACTAAAGGCGTATTTCCTATCTGACCAATTATACTATTTTCGAATGCCATTCTTTTTCGGTCTTATTTTAATTTCTGTTTGATAGGTTACCAAAGAATTTTCTGGTACCGATTGCGTAATCCAAACGTTTGCACCAATGGTACTATTTGCACCTATTACTATATCTCCTCCCAAAATTGTAGCGTTCGCATATATGCATACGCCATCTTCAATAGTAGGATGACGCTTGGTTTTCGCTAAGCTTTTTGCGACTGAAATACCTCCTAAAGTTACCCCTTGATAAATTTTTACATCTTTACCAATAATTGATGTTTCACCAATTACGATACCTGTTCCGTGATCTATATAAAATGATTCTCCAATGGTAGCTCCTGGATGAATATCTATACCAGTAATCCCGTGGATATATTCACTCATCATTCTAGGAAGAATATAAACGTCGCGCTTATACAAAGCGTGACTTAGCCTATAAATAGATATTGCGTGAAACCCAGGGTATGCCATATAAATCTCCTCTAAACAATGCGAGGCAGGATCGTTTTTTTCAAAGGCAATCGCGTCTAAATCTAGCTTTTTCCTAATTTCCGGCAATTCTCTTTTAAAGCTTTCCCAGATTTCAGTACCATTTTCAATCTCCAACGAGGATAAAATCTTTAGAAATGTATCCTTAAGATAGTCCCCATGTTCCTCTTCCTGCTCACAGTCAAACAATGAATAAAATAGGCGTTTTGTAAATGTTTTAACTGTATCCTTTAAGCAAACGTTATAACTTTTCATCATTAAACAAAAATACCTACAAGGTTTTAAAAACCTTGCAGGAATATTAAATTTATTTTTAAAGGTTTAGATTTTGAAAAACCAAATAGGGTTTAATTCATCTAATTAATAGCCTGTACTACTGCTTTTGGAGCTTCTTTTCTAGAGCCATCAAAACCATCAATACCACTTACAGTAGTATATTTTAATACTAATCTTTTTCCTGGATTGATAATTCTATATGCCGCTTGACACATTAATGTGGCTTCATGAAATCCGCAAAGAATTAACTTTAACTTCTCTGGATAAGTGTTCACATCACCAATAGCAAAAATACCATCAATATTAGTTTGATAGTTTCTAGAGTTATCCACTTTAATAGCATTCTTTTCAATCTCTAAACCCCAATTTGCAATTGGCCCTAATTTAGGAGACAACCCGAAAAGTGGAATAAAATGATCGGTTTTAATATCAAAACTCTCGCCTTCTTTAGTAACAGTAACAGCTTCAATCTTTCCGTCACCATGTAATGCTGTAACTTCCGCAGGAGTAATTAGCTTAATTTTACCTTCTTTTGTTAATTCCCCTACTTTTTCAACTGAATCTAATGCACCTCTAAACTCATTTCTTCTGTGAATCAAGGTAACTTCTGCAGCCACATCGGCTAAAAAGATACTCCAATCTAATGCAGAATCTCCACCACCAGAAATTACCACACGCTTGTCTCTATAAACTTCTGGATCTTTAATCATGTATTCCACACCACGGTCCTCATAGTCTGCTAAACCGTCAATTGCAGGCTTACGTGGCTCAAAAGAACCTAAACCTCCAGCAATAGCTAAAATTGGGGCTTGGTGTTTTGTGCCTTTATTAGTGGTAACAATAAAAGAACCATCTTCTTGCTTTTCTATAGTTTCAGCACGTTCACCTAAGGTAAAACCAGGCTCAAATTGCTTACCTTGCTCTAATAAATTTCTGGTTAAATCTCCCGCTAAAATTTCTGGGAAACCTGGAATATCATAAATAGGTTTCTTTGGGTAAATTTCTGAACATTGCCCACCTGGTTGTGGTAATGCGTCAATTAAATGACATTTTAACTTTAATAACCCTGCTTCAAAAACAGTGAATAAACCTGTTGGTCCTGCTCCTATGATAAGTATATCAGTCTTAATCATGTTATGATTCTTTTTTCTCTATTAATCCTTTGGTGAATTCGTTAAGCTTTTCCACTTTTTCTTCGAAATCACCTTTTATTGTTTTTCTGTACTCGTTTAAATTCTTTACTAGATCATCTACGTTTTCTGGAATTACATCCTCAAAAAACTGACGCAGACGTTTTGCTGTTGTTGGCGATTTTCCATTTGTTGAAATCGCAACTTTCACATTACCCTTAGTTACAATGCCGCCCATATAAAAATCGCAATACGGCGGATTATCAGCAACATTTACCAATTTTGCTTCAGCACGACAATCTTTCCATACCTGAACATTAACTTCAGGAACATCAGTCGTTGCTACTACCATATGCTTGCCAATTAAATACTTTTTTTTATAAACATCTTCAACCAATGTTACACAACCTGTTTTGGCAAGTGTTTTAGTGCCTTCACGAAACATCGGCGATACCATCGTTACATGAGCATCTGGACTCGATTTTAATAAGAACGTTAATTTTTCTTCCGCTACATTACCTCCTCCAACAATCAGTACGTTTAAGCTTTTAGCTTTTAAAAAAATCGGATATAAATTATTGCGTTCCATAATTTATTCACTTACAACTTCGGTATATATTGAATTGAGTGTAGCCCTTTCTTTTACAACATCACCAATAATTATAATCGCTGGATTTGCTAATTCCTTTTCCTCAACAATCTTTTCGATGGTGCTAATTGTACCAATACCCACATTCTCATTCTCTCTTGTACCGTTCTGAATAATGGCTATAGCAGTATTCTGTTTATTTTCCTTAGAAAAAATCTTAACGATTTCAGACAGCTTACCCATACCCATTAAAATCACAATAGTAGCTGTTGATTTTGCAGCCAAAGCCACATCTGTTGATAGTTTATGCTGCTTCGTTGTTCCTGTTATTACCCAGAAACTTTCAGATGCGCCACGCTTAGTTAAAGGAATACCTTGGTATGCAGGAACCGCCGCTGATGATGAGATTCCAGGAACTACAAAAGTTTCTAAACCAAACTGCCTTACATAATCAATCTCTTCAGCACCACGACCAAAAATAAATGGATCTCCACCTTTTAAACGCACCACATGCCCTTTTTCTTTGGCTTTTGAAACAATGAGTTCATTAATTTGTTCTTGCTGAAACGCATAACAGCCCTTACGCTTCCCTACAAAAATAAGTTCTGCATCATCAGCAGCATATTTTAGCAAAGATTCGTTGATAAGTGCATCGAATAAAATAACATTTGCAGATTTTATAGCCTTAATAGCTTTTAAGGTTATTAAATCTTCGTCTCCAGGACCTGCACCTACAACAGTTAACTTTGGGCTTTTAATACTCATAACTATATATTAAACTGCCTTTTTTTCTAGTTGTGTTTGAGCTTCTCTATACGCTCTCACCTTGCCTAAAAACTGATTTGCGCTTTCAATATATGTTGAAGCAAAATCAACAGTTGGTGCAAATTTATTAATTTGATATATCAATTCTGAAAAAGAAACACCTAAATCAATTCTTCCACTTTCAACAAATAGCGCATCAAACTGAGAAATGATACCCGCATGCGTATTTGTTTTCTTGTTTTCAGCTAATAATAACGCTTTCGCAGAATTCACTAGAGAGCTGTAAGCATGATAAATAGCACTTGAATACACTTTATTATCGAAAGACTCTTTGGCATTTTCAATCTTCTCTTCGCTTTCTAAAAACAAGGTTGCTATCAAATCAATTACAACACCAGCACATTCACCAATACCAATTTCTTTTACATACTTTTCTTCTTCTCCCCAATCAATAAAATCGGCTTGCGTTAAATTAGTAGCATCTTGTAAATCGTTTAAGAAATCGTAAAAATATTTTTCTCCTTTTTCTTTATAGTAATCTACAAATTTTTTTCCGTTAGCATTAGCTTCAAAATCATTCAGAATTCTACGCAATGCTTCAGGTCCTCTTTTGCTTGGTACTTTTACAACCTTATCCGCAAATGCTCCGTTACCATCACCTAAATTTCCTCCTCCTAACAATACTTGTAATGCTGGTGCAACCAATTTATCTGGCGTACGCACTGTCATCCCTTGAAAACCAATATTTGCCATGTTATGCTGTCCACAAGCATTCATACACCCACTAATTTTAATCACCAAATCTTCGTTCTTCAAATATTGTGGATATTCGGCTTTAAGCAAACGCTCTAACTCTACAGAAATCCCTGTACTACTTGCTATACCTAAATTACATGTATCTGTACCGGGACATGCTGTGATATCAATAGCCTTATTATACCCAGCTTCTACAAAGCCTAACTTTTCTAATTCAGTATAGAAAAATGGCACCAATTCCTTTTTTACAAAAGGAATTACAATGTTTTGACGTAAAGATAAACGAATCTCGCCTGCAGCATAGTGCTCTACTAAATCGGCTAACAACCTCGCTTTATCAGTATAAAAATCACCTAACAACACTTTGATACCTATAGCTACATAACCTTCCTGCTTTTGTGGAATTAAGTTAGTAGATTTCCAAGTTTCAAAAGCTTGTTTATCTTTAATAGACACTTCTGGAATTTCAGCAACTTCAATTGGTGTTGACGCTTTATAAGCACCTGCATCAATGGCAACAGATTTGAATTCTATAGCATTTTGTTCTGCATCAACCAATGCCTTGAAGGCGTCTAGACCGATATCTTTAATTAAGAATTTCATTCTCGCTTTAGCACGACTTTTACGCTCGCCATGACGATCAAAAATTCTTAAAACACCTTCCATTACTGGAATAATTTTATCGGTTTCTAGAAAATCATACAACACATCAGCATGACGTGGTTGCGAGCCTAAACCTCCTCCAATCATCACTTTGAATCCACGAACGCCGTCTTTAATTTTTGCAATAAAACCTAAATCATGCATGTATGATAATCCTGTATCTTCATCAGAAGACGAGAATGATACCTTAAATTTACGTCCCATTTCTTGACAAATTGGGTTACGTAAGAAGAATTTAAATAATGCATCGGCATATGGCGAAACATCAAATGGTTCATTTGGATCGATCCCAGCAGTTTCAGACGCTGTTACGTTTCTCACTGTATTTCCGCAAGCTTCGCGAAGCGTTACGTCATCACGCTCAAGTTCTGACCAAAGCTCTGGTGTTCTATTTAAATCTACATAATGAATTTGAATGTCTTGGCGTGTAGTAATATGCAATCTCCCTCTAGAATATTCATCAGAAACATCTGAAATTCTGCGTAATTGGTTGCTTTTTACTTTTCCGTAAGGTAATTTAATCCGAATCATTTGCACGCCTTCTTGACGCTGACCGTAAACCCCACGTGCTAAACGTAAGCTTCTAAATTTTTCTTCATCTATTTTTCCATTATGAAAAAGCTCTATTTTATTCGCTAATTCGATAATATCTCTTTCAACAACTGGATTTTCAATTTCCGTTCTAAAACTCTGCATTTTCTTTTTTATTGGATGAACCCAGCACCAACTGTGTTGTTAGACTGTGTATCGATTATAATGAACGACCCGTTAGTTCTATGGTTTTTGAACTGATCGTAAAAAATAGGTTTGTTTAACTTGAAGGTCACCGAAGCAATATCATTAATTCCTAAACCTGTAACATCTTTTTCAAAACCTGAATAGTCTGGGTGAATTTTATGATTAATGCGGTCTATTTTTGCCAGCACTTTGTTAACACCATGCTGAACAACGTATTTATTGCCTGGTCTTAACTCATCGGTATCCATCCAACATACATTTGCAGTAAACTGCTTATCGATAGTTGGCAAGTCTCCTTCCTTAACGATCATATCGCCACGACTTACATTGATATCATTTTCTAAAGTTATGGTTACCGAAGAACGTCTAGAAGCCGTTTCGTACTTTTCATCATAAAAATAAATATCCTTAATTTTTGAGCGCGTTTTTGACGGTAATACAATAATATCGTCGCCTACGCTTAAATCACCACCATAAACTTTACCAGCATATCCTCTAAAATCGTGGTAATCTTCAGTTTTTGGGCGAATAACATATTGTACTGGAAAACGCGGTGTACCTACATTAAAAATATCGGCTTTATCTAGTTGTTCTAAATGCTCCAATAAGGCTTCTCCTGTGTACCAAGGCATATTATCAGAACGATTCACCACATTATCACCTTTTAAAGCACTAACCGGGATGAATGAAATTTTTTGATCTTGATAATCTCGCTTTTTCATCAATTCTTCAAAATCAGCTTTAATTTTGTTATAAACATCTTCCGAATAATCTACCAAGTCCATTTTATTAATGGCCACAACAACATCTTTAATCCTCAACAAATTATTTATGAAAAAATGGCGATTGGTTTGCTCGATAACCCCTTTTCTAGCATCAATTAAAATAATAGACGCTTGGGAAGTTGAAGCTCCTGTTACCATGTTTCTCGTATATTCTACATGTCCTGGCGTATCTGCAATAATGTAGCTTTTATTCTTTGTTGAAAAATAAATATGCGCTACATCTATAGTAATACCCTGTTCTCTTTCGGCAACTAAACCATCTGTAGCTAAGGAAAAATCTAAATAATCGTACCCACGTTGCTTACTTGTTTTTTCTATGGCTTCTAACTTATCTGTAGTTAAGGATTTTGTATCATAAAGAATACGACCAATTAAGGTGCTTTTTCCATCATCTACACTTCCTGCTGTTGCTATTTTTAATACTTCCATTTTTATTTGGCTGTTGGCTATTTGCTATTTGCTGTTAGCCCATTTAATATTCATTTTATTGTTTGCTAAAGGCTACAAACCAAAAGCTAAAGGCAAAATTTTCAAAAGAAAATTTTAAAAATACCCCTGTTGTTTACGTTTTTCCATTGCTGCCTCAGAGCGTTTATCATCAATACGGGCACCACGTTCTGAAATTGAAGAATCCCTAATTTCCTCAACCACTTTTGTAATTGTTGCTGCTTCAGACAATACCGCTGCAGTGCAACTCATATCACCTACAGTTCTAAAACGCACCATTTCTTCAATTACTTCCTCCTCTTCATCTCTGTAAACCACACCGTCTTCGGCAGACCAGATCAATCCATCTCTCAAAAACACTTTGCGTTTATGAGCAAAATAAATGGATGGGATTTCAATATTTTCTTTTTCGATATAAGACCAAACGTCAAGCTCTGTCCAGTTAGAAATAGGGAATACACGAACATTCTGCCCATGGTCAATTTCACCATTCAACATATCAAACAATTCCGGACGTTGGTTTTTCTCATCCCATTGTCCAAAATCATCACGCACGGAAAAAATACGCTCTTTTGCTCTTGCTTTTTCCTCATCACGTCTGGCTCCTCCAATACATGCATCGAATTTAAACTCCTCAATAGCATCTAAAAGTGTTGTGGTTTGCAACATGTTTCTACTGGCATAACGACCGGACTCTTCTTTCACTTTTCCTTGGTCGATAGAATCTTGAACGTTTCTTACAATTAGTTCTAAACCCAATTCTTGTACCAAACGATCTCTAAAATCAATGGTCTCAGGGAAGTTGTGTCCTGTGTCAATATGCATTAAGGGAAAAGGTACTTTTGCAGGATAGAATGCTTTTACCGCAAGTCTTACCAAAGTAATTGAATCTTTTCCTCCTGAGAATAACAACACTGGTTTTTCAAACTGTGCTGCTACTTCTCTCATGATGTAAATCGCTTCATTTTCAAGCGAATTGATATGTGATGTATCTTTCTTCATAATATCTTATTTAAGCGTGTAAACCACACTCTCTATTTTCTAATGCTTTAGTTGGGTCGAAATATTTAAACTCGTTCGGTAAATTATTTTCCTCTAAATAAGTATCTAATTTTTCATCAGACCAGTAATAAAATGGACTCACTTTTAATACGCCATCTTTACTTAAACTAAAAATACCAATGCTGTTTCTAAAAGCAGTTTGCCCTTGACGCAAGTTTGTGAACCATACGTTTGGTTTATGCTCATCCATAGCCCTTTTAAAAGGTTCTAGCTTAACTTGCTCTGTAAATAAAGCATGCTCTGGAGCATCAATACTAGGAATTCCCATAACCACATCTCTGTGTGCAGATGTTTGTTTTGGTACATATAAAGACACATTTAAGTTTAAATCTTTAATAACTTGTTCTGCGTGCTTATAAGTTTGTGGTGTATTATAACCAGTATCACACCAAACTACAGGTATTTGAGATTCAATAGCACTTACCGCATGAAGGATTGCAGCTTCATAAGGTCTAAAGTTTGTAGTTACTACTGCTTTATTATTAAGTTCAAAAGCCTTATGAATAATTTCTGAAGGCGAAGCTTCTTTATACGCCTCGTTTAATTCTTTTATTTGTTCTTCCGTAAACATTGTTCTATCCGTTTATTTTCCCCATTTAATAACATTCCAAATACGCTCGTGGAAGAAGTACAAAATCAATTTTGTAATAAAATCTACAGAAGCTATTGAGGCCGCAAGAGATATTCTTCCTGTTAAAATATAAGAAACCACTAGAGTATCTAAAGTACCTACAACGCGCCAACTCAAAGCTTTGGCTACACTACGTATCGGTTTTTCACCAACACTGTCTTCTTTGTAAGTGGACTTTTCTTTACTCTTTAATAACATTTGCGCAATCATTTGTCGTTATATTATATTAATCCTATCAATTTAGTAGGGATTACAAAAGTAATATTTTTTTTCAGTCTACAAACTGTGAAACTTATTTTTTAGAATAATGATGCATTTCGACGATAAATCGAAGAAAACTTATTAAGTTCTTGGTAAAATTTAAGAATTTGTTAATGGCTAAACCTGAGATAAATCAGCCAATGTAGTATTTCTGAACACTTTAAGTGTACTGTCCCTAACTTCAATCATTAGTTTATGCACACTACATTTGTGCTCGTCAGGGCAATCATCACACTTCTCGTAATAGTTTAGGCTTACACAAGGTACCATAGCAATAGGCCCCTCCAAAACTCGCATTACGTCAGTCATTTTTATTTCAGAAGGTTCATTTCTCAAATAGTAACCGCCATGTTTTCCTTTTTTAGAACCTAAGACACCCGCTTTTCGAAGTGTTAACAAGATGCTTTCTAAAAATTTCTGGGGAATTTGCTCATTCTTGGCTATTGCACTTACTTGAACGGGAACATCGTCCCCACTTCTTGCAATAAAGGCTAAAGCCTTTAGTCCATATTTTGTTTTTTTAGAAAGCATATTGCTAATATATATAAATTATATTTTCAATGTAGCCTCAAAAACAGTAATTGCTGTTCCTTTAATTTCCACATTATAATCTTTAAGCGCAACATTTAAAACACCACCTCGTTCAGAAATTTGATGAGACACCATTTCAGTTTTGCCTAATCTATTTGCCCACAAAGGTGTTAAGGCACAATGCGCTGATCCCGTAACTGGATCTTCATTAATTCCTGCCTGTGGTACAAAACAACGCACTACAAAATCTACATTCTCAATTTTTCCTTCGGATGTCACCATGAGATGCCCAAGTCCATTAGCCTTTAAAGCTTCAAAATTAGGATTGCAATTTTCAATATCTTTTTGATGTTCAGCAACTGCAACAACCCAATTGTCATCACTTTTGTAAAACGCAACGGGTTCAAAACCTAAATATGATTTGAAGTTTATAGGAGTTTCAGCCTTGGATAAGCGATATTGCGGAAATGTCATAGAGATAAAATCTCCATCCTTAGTAATTTCCAGTTTTCCTCCTTTTGCATTAAAATGAATACTATCTTCAGAAGATACAATTCCCATTTCATACATGATATGCGCCGAAGCCAAAGTAGCATGCCCACATAAAGCAATTTCAACCGTTGGGGTAAAAAACCTTATATCATAACCTGAGTTATTTGGTGCAACAAAAGCCGTTTCGGATAAGTTCATTTCTGCAGCCATATTTTGCATCCATTCCTCTGAAGGTAAGGTGTCTAAAATCATAACCCCTGCAGGGTTTCCTTTAAATGCTGCATCTGTAAACGCATCTACTTGGTATATCGTTTTGTTATCTATCAAATCTGTTTACTTATTTTTTGGTGTTTTTTTAAATAAAAATTAATTAGTTGTATGTGATTTTTCTAAAGCATAAAACGTAACTTGAGCATAATCGTCAGCATCTCCAGAGTTATTCAAATGGTATAAACCTGCTTTGAAATACATATATTGTCCTCCCACGTTAAATCCGCTATTCACCATATTTATGGTTTTGACAACGTTATCTTTTGCTTCTCTCATAATGATTACAGTCAAAATATCTCCAACAACTTTTATCCTATAACTAAATTTTTCATTTAGTGCAATTCCATCAGAAGGATTTGATGCGCTATTACTTCTTGAACCTATCATTTCATGCCATTGTTCATCTCCATTACCGTCAGTGGGCTCGTGAGCAAAATAAATTGCCCCTAATTCATTGTCCTTTAGCTTTCTATAATACAAACGAATGGGCTCATCACTATTGGCGTGAATTTGACCTATAACAACGCGACCAATATGACTACTACTACCTGTTGTAGTCACATGATTTATTGAAAGTGTGGCGTTCATTTCTCCATCATAACCCGCAGCAGCATTTTTATCAGCTTCGGGGGCAGTACCAAAAACCCAGTTGTTCTTATTTACACCTTGCGTACTTATACTTGTATTAGTACCTCGTAACATTTCACGCAGTTCTACTCTTACATAACTTGTATTTGCAGAAGTTTTAAAGCCATCTACTGGACATTTAAACACCATGCCGCCATCATCACCAGTATAAAAATAGTTACTGTTTTCATAATTATTATTAATCTGGCTAACGGTAATTGTAGTTGCTGTACCATTCCCTTTATCTTCTGGAATGCTTAAATTCCAAGTAGATAAATCAAAATTTTCTGAAGGTGCTTTATTTGCATCTAATCCTCCTGTATTTGCCTCTTTTCCCGCCTGGGTAATGGTTAAATCTCTTGCTACATCTCCGCCTATAACACTAATTATTCCGGTACGTTTAATTTCTGTTGGGTTTGAAGACACAGTGATATTTATAGTCCCATTATTCGTTCCATTGGTGGGAGTAAGGGTAATCCAATCATTGTTATTTGCAGTATACCAATATAAATTAGCAGTTACTGTAAGTGATTTTGTTTCTTGATTTGAAGAAAATTCAGAAACTGAAGATAAACTCAATTCTATAGCCTTCTCTTCTTCATTTGAATCTTCTGAACTACAACTAGTAATTGATATAAAAATTAGAAGTGTAAAAATAACTCTTATTGGTTTCATAGCATGTTTTTTACAAAAATAGCACTTAACTCTTAAATTGGTTAACCAATTTAAGAAATTCTTTGTAAAACATTGAAAAACTTGCTATTTACCTATAAAAATTAAGACAAAGCTTGCTCAATATCAGCTATAATATCATCAATATGCTCCAGTCCTAAAGAACAGCGCACCATACCATCGGTAATACCTGCAGCAGCTTTAACTTCTGCTTCAACTTTGGCATGTGTAGTACTTGCAGGATGCGTTACAATAGTTCTTGTATCACCTAAGTTTGCCGATAGCGAGCACATTTCAATGGCGTCCAGAAACAACCTACCACCTTCCAATCCGCCTTCAACTTCAAAAGCTACAATGTTGCCTCCTAAGCGCATTTGTTTTTTGGCGATGTCGTATTTTGGGTGCGTCTTTAAAAACGGATATTTCACCCATTTTACTTTAGGATGCGCTTCTAAAAACTCTGCTAACTTTAACGCATTTTCGCAATGTTTCTCAACACGGACTGCCAAGGTCTCTAAAGATTTGGACAATACCCATGCGTTAAATGGACTCATAGAAGGTCCTGTTAGTCTCGAGAATAAATATATTTCTCTTATCAACTCTTTTCGTCCAACAGTAACGCCACCAAGAACACGTCCTTGTCCGTCCATCAATTTAGTTGCGGAATGAATTACCAAATCTGCGCCAAATTTTATCGGGTTTTGTAAATATGGGGTCGCAAAGCAATTATCAATTACCAATAACAGATTATGCTTTTTGCAAATGGTACTTAAATATTCTAAATCCAAAACATCGACTCCTGGATTGGTTGGCGTTTCAGCGTAAATAAATTTGGTGTTTGGTTGAATTAAATCCTCTATCGTTTCAACTTCATCCATATTAAAATACGAACATTCAATATTCCATTTTGGGAAATACTTAGTAAATAGCCCGTGCGTAGCCCCAAACACCGAACTACAAGACACCACATGGTCGCCCGCATCCAACAAAGTGGCGAATGTAGAAAACACCGCAGCCATACCACTTGCAAACGCAAAACCTGCTTCCGCACCTTCCATTTCGCACACTTTATCTACAAACTCGTTTACGTTTGGGTTGCTGTAGCGGCTGTATAAATCGCGTTGTTTTTCCTCCGCAAAAGAGGCGCGCATTTCTTCGGCATCATCGAATACAAACCCCGAAGTTAAATATAACGGTACCGAATGCTCAGAAAACTGCGTGGTTGCACTTTGTGTTCTAATGGCTTCTGTTTCGAATTGTTTTTTCTTACTCATGTTTATTTTTTATATCCCGTAACAAGTTCAGGATGACAAAACGTACTAATTAATATACTTACTCAAGCGCAAAATATCCCCAAAAACACCACGCGCTGTAACTTCTGCTCCTGCTCCTGCTCCCTGAATCACGATAGGTTGCTCGCCATAACTTTCTGTAAATATTTCAAAAATCGCATCACTGCCTTTTACATGGCCTAAAGTACTATCTTCTGGAATAGATACCAATTTTACCTCTAAATTCCCCTTGTCTTGAGATAAATCACCCGACAAATCACCAACATACCGCAGTACGTGCCCTTCTTTTTGCTCGTCTTTCAAATTCTGATATTGATCGTCCAAAACTTCCAACTGACTTAAAAATTCCTCAACCGAAATATCTCGATAAGCTTCTGGTATTAAATTAAGTATTTCAACATCTTCAAACTCATTTTTCAAATCTAACTCTCTGGCCAAAATTAAAAGTTTTCTCGCCACATCATTTCCTGAAAAATCTTCACGAGGGTCGGGTTCTGTAAACCCTTTATCAACCGTTTCTCTAATTATGGCGCTAAACGGCTTATCCTGAACCGAAAAATTATTGAATAAATAACTTAGAGTTCCTGAAAACACACCACGAATCCTTGTGATATTTTCCCCAGATTCGTGGAGTAGTTTTATCGTATCAATCAGTGGTAATCCTGCACCAACCGTGGTTTCGTATAAATATTGCTTATTATGTTCGCCCAACTGCTTACGCAATTTGGTATAAAACTCATGTGAAATGGTATTGGCAATTTTGTTGGACGACACCAAATCGAATCCTGCTTCGACTAGCGGTATATAATTATTATAAAACACATCACTCGCCGTATTATCCACCGCAATCAAATTTTCTAAATGGTGATTTTTAGCATAAGTGATAATATCTTCAATAGAACTATCATAAGTACTATGTTTAATAGCTTCTTGCCAATTGGTGTTCACGCCATTTTTATCTAAAATAAGTTTTCTAGAATTCGCTATGGCAAACACATTCAAATTAATGCCTTTGCGTTTTTCAATATCGTCTTTCGATTTTAATATCTGATTAATGAGTGCGCCACCCACACCACCATGACCAAAAATGGCAATATTTATCTTTTTTGAAATTCCAAAAACTTCGCCATGAATTACATTTACTGCTTTATGCAATTGGGATTTCTTAACCACCAAACTCACATTTTTCCCTGTAACCGTATTATTAAAAAGTAAGGGAGTAATCTGGTTTTTAATCAATGCATTAAACGGCTTATGGAAAGAGCTCAACTCTATACCCACGATGGAAATCACGGCTACATCATCCACCACATCAATTTTGTTCACATCTTGAGAATAGAAATCGCTCTCAAACTCACGTTCTAAGGCAATAACAGCTTGGGTTGCTTGGTCTGCATCAATAATTAATCCAATGCCCCGTTCCGAAGACCCTTGAGACACGATACTTACACTGATACCATATTTACTTAATGCGCCAAAAATACGGGCATCCACGCCAATTTTTCCGAGTAATCCGCGACCTTCCAAATTCAACAAGGCCACATTATCTAAAATTGTTAAAGATGTTACCTCCTTGGTACTTGGTCTTGCGGTAATTAACGTACCTTCATCGTCTGCATTAAAGGTGTTTAAAATACGCAGGTTGATATTTTTTTCAACTAACGGTATAATGGTTTTAGCGTGCAATACCGATGTGCCAAAATTGGCTAATTCGTTAGCCTCACTAAACGACAGTTCCCTGATCTGTTTGGCATCTGGCACTAATACCGGGTCTGCTGTGTAAATACCACTAACATGTGTGTAGTTTTGCAGCTCTTCAGCATCTAAAAAGTTAGCTATTAAAGCAGCGGTATAATTGCTACCGTTTCTTCCTAAAGTAGTGGTTTCATTCTTTAAATTGGAGGCAATAAAACCGGTTACCACATTTACAACATCTTTATTTTTACTAAAGTAAGCCTGTGTGTTTTCTTTAGATAATTTTGATAATGGTTGTGCATTACCAAAAGATTCATCGGTTTTTATGAGTTCACGCGCATCTGTAGCTTTGGCCTTAATGCCATGTGCGTTTAAAAGATTTACAATGAGTTTCACAGATAATAATTCGCCTTGCGCCAAAATATTATCTTTCGTCTTTTTGCTGTAATCACGCAGTAAGCTTACACCTTCAAATAATTTATCCAAAACCGAAAATTCCTCAGAAAAATCGATAGTTTTCAAAGGCTCAGTTTGATAAGCTTTAAAGGCTTCTAAATCCTCTTGATAAGACTCCCCTTTTAGAGCTTTATTCAAAATAGACTCTAAATCATCAGTTGCTGCACCTCTAGCAGATACCACCACCGTAATTCTATCTCCGGCTTCAACTTTTTGTTTTATAATTGAAAGTACTGTTTTTAAGCCTTTTCCGTTGGCTAAAGATTTCCCTCCAAATTTTAATACTTTCATACGTTTTCTTTTAGAATGTGGCACAAAAATGCCTTCTACAATTTTTTCTAGTTGGTCATACTCCATTAAAAACGCATCATGCCCGTGCACCGAATGTATTTCGTTATACGTTACGTTAGGGTGAGTTAATGCTAACTGTTTATGGGTTTCTCGATTCTCCTCGGCGGTAAAAAACAAATCAGAATCCACGCCAATAATATGAATTTTTGCTTCGATGTTTTCTAACACATTAAAGTTAGTGTCCCTTCCCTTGGTAACATCAATGGTCTTCAACAATTGATTCATCAACTTATAAGCCGATAGCTGAAAACGTTCTTGCAATTTATTTCCATGGTGCAACAACCAACTCTCCACATTAAAAATCTCCAAATCATCATTTTTCGAGCGTTGAAAGCGTTCTTTAAACGATTCTGGTGTACGATAACACAACATGGCATGCATCCGCGCATCGTGTACAGGATTTTTGGAATTCAATAAAAACTGCTCTTGAATTTGGCAATTCGCAATCAACCAATCTGTAGATTTCCAATCGGTAGCCACTACAATCAAATGTTCGGTAAAATCAGGTTGTAATACTGCCATTTCCCAAGCAATACCGCCTCCTAAAGAACCACCAATAGTAGCAAACAGCCTTCCTGTTTTCAAGGTTTTAAGTCCATTTAAAAACAACTTCGCCACATCGCGTGCCACGAAATCCTTGTAATTATCAATTACAAAACCATCAAATCCGTTCCCTGGAATATTAAACGCTAAAACGGTGTATAATTTAGTATCAATTACCTTGTCCGTCCCAATTAAATCTTTCCACCAGCCATTGTCGCCAGCGACTTCGCTATTGCCTGTTAATGCATGATTTACCAATACAATTGGCGCGCTTCCAAGCGATTTACCAAATACCTGATAACTCAGTTTTATTTCTGGGTTAAGCACACCACTTTCGGTAGTGTAATCCTTAATTGTTATGTGTTGTAATTTGTGTTTCATAAGCCCTTCCCAACCTCCCCAAAGGGGAGGAATACTTACTCTTATGTTATAAAGTCGACTGGGAATTAAAACCTATCAACTTTTGTTTTATTTATTTTTTGGCGTTACCCTATCAGGTCGGGCTTTCCGCTCCAAGTCCTCGCACCTCCTTCGTCGGGCTGTGGGCTTTCCACTGCAATCCCTAACGCGGGTGTGTCTGCTAAGGCCGTTCCCAAAAGTCGTTTAACTTTTGCTTTTTACCTACTCCTAGCCCCTCCAAAGAGGGAAATGCTTACTGTTATATTTAAAATCGCACCCTCGCCTTCCTAATACCTCGACTACGCTCACTCGAACACAATACTCCGCATGAGTATGGTTCCTCCCCTTTGGGGAGGTTAGGTGGGGCTTTTATATCTTAGCAAAAGCCTGTTTTAAATCCGCCTTTAAATCTTCTATATCTTCAATACCCACCGACAATCTGATTAAATCGGTAGATACACCAGCAGAAGCTTGTTCCGCCTCATCCAATTGTTGATGCGTCGTACTTGACGGGTGAATAATTAATGATTTTGTATCACCAATATTAGCCAGCAAAGAGAAAAGCTTTGTTTCATCCGCAATGGTTTTTGCAGCATCAAAACCACCTTTATGTCCAAAGGTAACAATTCCACTCTGTCCTTGTGGTAAATATTTTTTGGCTAATGCGTTGTATTTGCTACTTTCTAGACCTGGATAATTTACCCAAGCTACTTCATCCTGAGCCTCCAACCATTTGGCCAATTCCAAAGCATTTTCACTGTGTTGCTTAATTCTAACCGGTAGCGTTTCTAAACCTTGAATGATGTTGAACGCATTTGTAGGACTCATAGCGCCACCAAAATCTCTCAACCCTTCCAAAATTAACTTAAATGTGTAAGATGCAGCTCCTAAAGCTTCATGATATTTTAAACCGTGATATCCAGCCGAAGGCTCGGTAAACTCTGGGAATTTTCCGTTGGCCCAATCAAACGTTCCAGCATCTATAATAGCGCCACCTAATGATGTGCCTTGTCCGCCAATATACTTCGTTAACGAATGTATTACAATATTTGCACCATGCTTAATAGGATTTAACAGCGCTGGCGTTGCTACCGTATTATCTACAATAAACGGAACACCTGCCGCTTTTGAATGTACCGCAATAGCCTCCAAATCCAGAACATCCAATTTTGGATTACCCAAAGATTCTACAAAAAAGGCTCTTGTGTTTTCTTGTACTGCATCGGCAAAATTATCTGGATTTGAAGCATCTACAAACGTCGTTGTAATGCCCAATCTTGGCAAGGTAACGCTTAGTAAATTATACGTTCCGCCATATAAACTGCTGGATGCTACAATATGATCGCCAGATTTTAACAAGGTTAACAATCCTGTGGAAATCGCTGCTGTTCCCGAAGCAAAGACCACAGCGCCAATACCACCTTCTACCGCTGCTAAGCGCTCCTGTAAAATTTGGTTTGTTGGGTTGTTTAAACGCGTGTAAATAAATCCTAATTCCTGCAAAGAAAAGAGGTTTGCTGCATGGTCTGAATCGTTAAACACATACGATGTTGTTTGGTAAATGGGTACCGCTCTTGTACCTCCATTGGCTTTTACATCATGCCCTGCGTGTAGGGCGTTTGTTGCTAATTTTTGATCGCTCATTTTTCTAATTTTTCTAGTTAATATTAAAACCAAAAATTCAAATGCACTTTAAAAAAGTGTACTTCATAGAAAAATGTTATTAAGAATTCTGAAATTACAGCGATGTAATTTTTTTGGTTATCTATCCAAACCAACGATGCCTGCATCGGGGTTTAAGTAGAATTTAGCACCTTCCCCGAAAAAGGTCGGGAGGTTGCTAAGGCTTCAAAGGGTCTATTCCCTCCACCTTTCTTGATAACATTTCAATAAGTGTTTGAACTTTGTGAATGCAAATATTCAATTTTAATTGTGAAAAATCCAAATTTTTCGAGAAACTATTTTCGCTTTTGTTGTATTTGCCTAAAAACTAATCCCTAATACCTACGTATAATTCACTTGATTTTGTAAAAATTTTCAGCTACTTTCGTTTACTGTAGGATACAAGTTATTAAAGTACGGCGCAAATCCGGCAATACATTAAACGAACTTCCCCAGAAAACCGCTTTACAATAGTAAAAGCATAAACCAATACAAATACACCTGCGCAAGGGATTGCAGTGGCAGCTTTTGGCGAGGCGCGCATCGAGCCAAAACTATTAACGGAAAGCCCGGACCCTCCTGCACTGAGCTTGTCGAAGTGTTGTGGGTTGCGCCCAAAAAAAATTTAATCTTGCGTTTGTAAAAACTTATCGCGAATAATTTGCCCTATAGGTCGGCTCTCAATTTTAGATTCGAGCCAAGAGATAATATCTAAATACAAGAATGCACGACTTTGGTAAGGATCGTTTTCGAATTCTTTTAATTTCTTATGGAGTTTTATAAATTCTCCTTTTACCTCATGCGGATAAATATCTCCCAGCACCCTTAAAAACTTAATAAATTCCTTTTGGACTTCGTACAGGTCTTCCATTTTAATCAGGAATTTATAGGTGCTTTTTATCAATACATCTAAGTTGTAATCTAATCCTGCTTCGTAATGCGCCACAAGGTTTAAAATTCTTGAAAAACACAGTAAATCTTCGCGCATTTGCAGCGATTTATTACTTATAATTTTATCTAAATAATAAATACATTTTTTACTGTCTCCGGCACCAAAGCACATACTCGCCATTTTGTAATAAAATACCATAACGTGGTGCTCATCAATACGGTTACCATACTTTTTTAGTTGCTCTAACACCTCATCAATAAGTGGTAACCCTTTTGTAAAACTGCCTTCTATAAAATGCAAATTAAATTTGTTGTTGTAGATGTATAAAAAGGCCAAAGATTCGTTATTATCATCTAACGGAAACCATTTTTCTTGAGTAATTTCTTCTAGCTTCGCTAAGGTTTCTTTGAACTTATTGTATTGCCGTAAATAGAACAATGCTTCTAACAAATAGTGGTTGCCTCTTAAAAAGAATACAGGGTTAAGAACAATCATGTCTTTGTTTTCGTAGAATAAACCAACCCATTTAGAGGCGTACTTGTAACAAGACAAAAAATCTACAGTTAAAAAGCTATACCATAATTTTGCTTTGTACAACCATAGTTTTTCGCGAAATCCCAGTTTATTAATGTCGTATTTTGGTAATCTATCGCGATAGTATTTATCGATAATTTGGTATTCCTCGTCATTTTTTACATAGCCTGTTTTTAAAAATAACCCGTACAATTGTAATGACAAATTAGACAGTTTACTTGCCAAAACATTCTGTAAACTCAATTCTTTCGCTTGAATGGTTAGCTCATCGGCACGATTGCTAATGCTTCTGGTAATGTATTGAGATTCTATTACTTTTTCTAACTCTACAATTTCGTAGGCTACATTTTTTTCTTCGTTGGTAATCGCTAAATTTTTGGCTTTATCTAGAATTTTCAAGCTTTGTTTGTATAGGCCTTTGTGGTATAAAATAGTAGCAAAATCTAGCTGTTCCCTAATTTGAATTCTGATGTTTTGATGTGAAGGGTTTAAACGTAAACTGATTAGAATCTGTTTGTAAAGGTGTGCTTTAAGATTGGACAATTGTTGCTTTTTTACGATGCCTTTTTTTAAAATAGTGGCCTCGTCATAAGTCTTTAATTTGTCTAAAATATTAAACAACATCAAAAACTTCGAATCCTCGTTTACACCCAATCTCCCCACGTATAATTTGAATTGTCGCTTCTCTGATTTAGAAAGCGATTTCACCAAAACAAATAAATTATCTTTTTGCTCTTTTACCATAGTCGTAAAATCAGATTTAAAAAACTGATTTTCAATTACTTAATCTATAAACATATGAGTTAAACATCGTAAAAAAAACGATATGAATAGTAGCTTTTACGAAACCAAAATATAAATTCGTGAAACAATAAGAAAATATATTCTAATAAATGTCTGATAATCACGTTCAAATTTTTGATACTACCCTTCGCGATGGAGAGCAAGTTCCTGGCTGTAAGCTAAATACGGAACAAAAACTAATTATTGCTGAACAGCTTGATAAATTGGGTGTAGATATTATTGAAGCTGGTTTTCCTGTTTCTAGCCCTGGCGATTTCAAATCGGTAGAGGAAATATCGAAAATAGTAAAAAATGCAACCGTTTGCGGACTAACACGATCTGTAGAAAACGATATAAAAGTTGCTGCTGAAGCTTTAAAATATGCCAAAACACCTAGGATACATACAGGTATTGGCACTTCGGAATCTCATATAAAATTCAAATTTAAATCTACTCAAGAAGATATCATAGAACGCGCTGTGAAAGCGGTAAGTTATGCAAAGTCTTTTGTGGAAGATGTAGAATTTTATGCTGAAGATGCCGGTAGGACCGACAATGAATATCTCGCACGCGTTTGTGAAGCTGTGATAAAAGCAGGAGCCACTGTTTTAAATATTCCTGACACTACAGGTTATTGTTTACCTCATGAATATGGCGCTAAAATAAAATACTTAAAAGAAAATGTAAAAGGTATTGATAAAGCCATTTTATCGTGCCATTGCCATAACGATTTAGGGTTGGCTACAGCCAATTCTATTGAAGGTGTAATTAACGGAGCACGCCAAATAGAATGTACGATTAATGGTATTGGTGAGCGCGCAGGAAATACAGCCTTAGAAGAGGTGGTAATGATTTTAAAGCAACACCCGTACTTAAATTTGGATACTAGAATACAAACTGAAATGTTGTACGGCGTAAGTCAGTTAGTATCTGATAGTATGGGGATTTATACACAACCAAACAAAGCCATTGTTGGTGCAAATGCATTTGCCCACAGTTCTGGAATTCACCAAGATGGTGTGATTAAAAATCGTGAGACTTACGAAATTATAGATCCTAAAGATGTTGGTGTTACCGAGTCTGCCATTGTATTAACAGCAAGAAGCGGTAGAGCAGCTTTGGCTTATAGAGCAAAGAATGTAGGCTACGAACTCACCAAGTTACAGTTGGACGAAGTTTACACTAAGTTTTTAGAGTTTGCCGATAAAAAGAAAGAGATTGATGATAACGATATTCATCAAATAATAGAATCTACGAAAGTGTATAACGAAATCACTTCATCATAACATAACGACTATGAAATTAGACATTGCTGTTTTACCAGGTGATGGCATCGGCCCTGAAGTTACTGCCGAGGCGGTCAAGGTCCTTAGGGCTATTGGTATGGCATTCGAGCATACGTTTAACTTTCAATACGGATTAGTTGGTGCCGCAGCAATAGACAAAACACAAAATCCTTTACCTGAGGAAACCATCGAACTTTGTAAAAATGCCGATGCGGTTTTGTTTGGTGCCATTGGTGATACTGCTTACGACATTGATCCTGATGCTAAAATTCGTCCAGAGCAAGGCCTCCTTGGATTACGTAAAGCCTTAGCGTTACACACCAACATTCGCCCTGTAATTGCTTATGATGATTTATTGAACAAATCGTCTTTAAAAGTAAAACAAATTAGAGACACAAACATTCTTATTTTCAGAGAGCTTACTGGTGGTATTTATTTTGGAAAAAAAACACTAAGCGCTGATGGCAATACGGCATCTGATGTTTGCGAATACCATCGTTATGAAATAGAACGCATTGCCCATGCAGCATTTAAAGCAGCCCAATCTAGAAAAGGAAAATTAACCTTAGTTGATAAAGCCAATGTTTTAGAAAGCTCTAGATTATGGCGACGCACGGTTTTAGACTTGGGAAAACAATATCCAGATGTAAAATTAGATTTTATGTTTGTTGATAATGCAGCGGTAGAACTTATAAAAAAGCCTAAACAATTTGATGTTATACTTACCGAGAATATGTTTGGTGATATTTTATCAGAAGAAGCCAGTGTTATCGTTGGCTCTATTGGACTATTAGCCTCTGCCTCGCGTGGTGATAAACATGCGATGTTTGAACCTATTCATGGCGCCTATTCCATCGCAAAAAATAAAGGTATTGCTAACCCCATTGCTTCAATTTTATCGGCAGCTATGTTATTAGACTATTTTAATTTAGCCGATGAAGCTGCTTTGGTGCGTGAAGCTGTAGACAAGTCGTTAAAACTGCATATCACCACACCAGATTTAAACACGAAATACGATAATATCTCTACGAGTAAAGTGGGTGATTTTATTGAAGACTTTATAAACAACCCAGAAGAGACTAATCTAAACTTTACGAATATTCACTTGGGGCAATCCACCATTATTTAATTTTTTGAATTAGTCACCAATACGATTAAATAGCCAAACTAAAGGATATGTCCAAAAAACGAGAGCCCAATTCTAGGGCTCTTTTTTATATATTCTTCTTTAAACACTAATCAGTATAATGCTAGGGTTTAAAAATTTCATCTCCGTTTCTTTCGATATTACTTAACTTTACTAGTGTATCTTCCTCGAAAAATATTTACCCAAAGTTGAGTGGAAATTAATAAACTACAACATACGCAGCGTATTCAACTCTTGCTCCGTTAAGTGCTTCCAGTGGCCACGCGGAATATCTTTTTTTGTTAAGTGCGCAATAGCAACACAATCAACACTAATGATATCGTATCTAAAATGTTCAAAAATGGTTCGAATAATTGTATTGCCTGTATTTTTTATTTTTAAACCAACCTCTTTTTTACTTGCGCCATCTATATAGCTAATTTCTTCAACTTCAATTAATTTACCTTCTAACTTAAATCCGTTTTGAATCTTTTTTAAATCCTCCAGTTTTAAATTTTTATCTAATTCAATGTGAAACAAACGCTCCACACCATGCTTAGAATTGGTGAATTTTTTATGAATAGTATCATCATTAGTAAATAACAACAACCCTTTAGAATTTCTGCCCAAACGACCGATAGGTTTTATTTTGGAATTCGTAGCATTTGCCACTAAATCCATTACGGTTTTGCCTTTACCTTCGCTTGTAGTAGTTGCAAAGCCTTTAGGCTTGTTTAGCAATACATAAGCCTTTTTCTCTGGGCTTATTCTAGCACCATCATAGCGTACTTCGTCTCCAGGCTTTACCTTGTAGCCCATTTCGGTGATTATTTTGCCATTTACAGCAACTAAACCTGTAGCAATATGTACATCGGCTTCACGACGAGAACATACTCCAGCATTTGCCACATATTTGTTCAAACGAATTTCATCAGAATTTCCAGAGCCTTTTTGTTCCGGCTTAGATTTTTTTATTGGAGCATTTCCTCTCGCATAACTGGTAAAACGCTTGTTTCCACTACCACGTCCTGACGGTTTCCCTTTACCTTTGCCTCCTTGTTGTCTATTCATTATTTATAATTTTGCACAAAGATATACTTAAAATTTACCATTATAGAATTTAGATTTACGAATTATTTAGTGAATTTAACTGTAGATTGTCGTTCTGTATTCACATGAAGCTGTGTAACATCGGGTCTGGAATAGTGCCCTACGGCATCAAAATTTTGTCGCTCTTCATACACCCGTTTAAAATCAATAGTTTCCACTATTAACCCCGATTTGTGTAATACCGGTTCTACAATCCATTCCCCATCTGGTCCCGCTATACAGCTACCTCCATTGGCTAAAACATCTGAGGCTTTTTCAAGTATTTTATCTAAATGCGGTGTGTCTTTCGGGAAATCGCTTTTTGACATTAAACTACTTACTGAAATTACAAAGGACCGCGACTCCCTAGCTATAAAACGTGTAATATCTTTGGTATTATGATCACTCCCGGGCCATACCGCTACATGTAAGTTTTCACCTAAACCATATAGGGCTGCTCTTGGTAGAGGCATCCAATTCTCCCAACAGTTTAACCCTCCAACGGTAAAATCTTTAAGCGGATGCACTTGTAAGCCATTACCATCTCCTGGCGCCCATGTTAAGCGCTCATCATAAGTGGGTTGTAATTTTCTGTGAACCGATTTAATTTCACCTTTTTCATTGATATAAACCAAAGATGCATAAATGCTATGTCCGCCGCGATCAACAGGACGTTCAATAACACCTAAATAAATTGCTATATTGTGTGTCTTGGCTAGCTTACAAATCCCTTCTAAATCACCATCTTCAATAGTAATAGAGTTTTTAACGTAATGCGCATGCAACGCCTTATTCACTTTTGTATTCCATTCTGCTCCACCAGTTAATGCCAACCAAAACGGATACCCAGGCACTAAACCTTCCCCAAAAACGATGAGTTCACATTGTTCTTCTGCTGCTTCAATAATGGATTGCTCTACCTTTACCAAGGTATCATGCTTACTCAACCAAACTGGTGAAATTTGAGCCAGTGCAACTTTCAATAAATTTTGCATTTAAATTCGGTTTAAAATAACACTCACATCTATCAGCAAAATACTAAATACACCTGCAAGAATTATAAATTTTAAAATATTGTGCAGTATCAAGTACTGTACTTTTGTTGTAGATTTCCACAATAATATCAAAAACACCACTAATAAAAATAAACTTAAATAAAAGAAAAGATACATATAGCCTACTTCAAAATAAAACAGTAGTAAATACATGGGAATAAGGGTTGTTACTGCTAAAACTGTCAGCATTGTTTTTGACACTTTTTCACCGTATGCTACTGGAATTGTGATATAGTTTTGAGCGACATCACCCTTAATGTTTTCTAAATCTTTAGTGAGTTCGCGCATAGAAATCATTAAAAATAAAAATATAGCGTGAACAAAAATTACTGTTTCAAAATTTTTATAATACATGAAAATGGCGAAAAACGGCGTAATGGTTAGTATTGCTGATGTAAGATTCCCTATAAACGGCAATTTCTTTAGTTTATGGGAATAAAACCAAATACCAAAAATGTAAACAGAAAAGAATATTACCGCTTTAAAGGACACATAACTCGCCATAATCACTGCAATAAAATTAAGCACGAAATAAAATGACAATTTAGTGTTTTGACTTACCAACCTATCCAATCGTGATTTTATGGGGCGGTTAATCAAATCTTTTTCAGAATCGTAAAAGCTATTGATTATATAGCCTCCTGCGATCGTTGCCGCCGAAGCTAAAACTAGCATTAAAAGGTTTACATCTAGCACAACCTCTTTTACAGGTTTATCGTAAGCCAAAATGTAAATTGACGTGAGATACTGGGCAATAACAATAATTAAAATATTATAACCTCTAACGACAGAAAACATGCTGAAAAACTTTAGCAATATATGTTTCTGTTTTCTGGAAAGCATTAAAAAAGAATTTCAAGATGAACACCCTTCGACTGCGCTCAGGGTGACTATAAAGATAAGAAATATTGCATTTTAGAAGTTATAAACTACTTCTAATTTATAATCTGAAAGTGATTGTTTTGCTTTCTCCATATCTTCGGTAAACCCAAGAATATAGCCTCCGCCACCAGAACCACATAATTTTAGATAATAGTCGTTAGTTTCAATCCCCTTTTTCCAAAGTTCATGAAACTGCTGAGGAATCATAGGTTTAAAATGATTCAGCACTATTTTAGAAAGCTGCTTTGTATTTCTGAACAAAGATTTAATATCTCCTTTCAAGAAATCGTCCACACAAGCATCAGTACGCTTTATAAATTGGTTTTTAAGCATATTTCGGAAACCTTCCTTTTTCATGTTTTCCATGAATAAGGTTACCATAGGGGCAGTTTCACCAATAATCCCAGAATCTAAAAGAAATACACCACCCTTACCTTCGCTTTGTTGCGCAGGAATGCCAGTGGCTTCAATATTATCTTTAGAATTGATTAAAATTGGAATACTCAGATAACTGTTTAAGGGATCTAATCCTGAAGAACTACCATGGAAAAACGATTCCATAGCTGAAAAGATTGACTTTAATTTCAAAAGTTTCTCTCGGGTTAAATTTTCAAGTACCGTAATTTTATCAAACGCATATTTGTCATAAATAGCTGCAACCAAGGCACCACTACTTCCAACACCATAACCCTGTGGAATTGAAGAATCGAAATACATTCCTGAGTTTACATCTTCTAATAGCCTATCTACATCAAAGCGTACGATTGCATCATCAATACCTTGTATATGTTCTACAAATCGCTTTAAACTTTCATTAGACTTTATTGCTGCTTCTGAAGGATGTTCATCTTTCTTCAGGGCACCGTTATAAAAACTATATGGAATAGACAAACCTTTGGAATCCTTGATGATACCGTATTCACCAAAGAGTAAAATTTTAGAATAAAAAAGAGGTCCTTTCATATGTAGCTATTTTATTTAGGGCTACTTGTTTAACAAATATAATATTTTTTTAAACAAAAGAATTAATAATTTTATAATTTCTCAGCACCCAAACCAATAACGTCGCAAATATACTGTCCATTTTGGCAATATGCAACTAATTCATTCTCAATAAATTCTAAGACTCTAGCTGCTTCTTGTTCAGGATAGAGCACATGTACATTAGCGCCTGCATCTAAAGTAAAACACACTTTTGAGCCTGTTTTTCTCCTAAATGCCCAAATTTTATTGATAATCTCTAATGTATTCGGTTTCATTAAGATAAAATAAGGCATACTCGTCATCATCATCGCGTGTAATGTTAAGGCTTCACTTTCAACTAAGGCTACAAACTTATCTAAATCACCTTCTTTAAATACGTCAACCATATCATTCAAATTTTTATTGGCCTGTTGAAAGCGCTCTTTTGCAAAGGGATGCCCATACATTAAATTATGCCCTACCGTACTACTTACTTGTTTTTCACCTTTATCGACTAATAAAATAGTATCCTGATAATTTTTGAAGTTTTGGTGCACTTCAAAAGGATATTTTACACCAAACAAATCCGAGCTTTCTTCAATAGCTTCATGACATCCCCAAACTACCAAATCGCCTTCTAGACTTCTACATGCGCTTCCTGAGCCTAATCTGGCTAAAAATGATGCTTTTTTGATGAAATACTCTTGATTAAAAGACCCTTCAGCTGCACTGCGATCATGCTCAGTGACATCGTTCAGGGTGACATCAGAATTAATTAATTCTTTTTCAATACTCATGAGGCACAAAGCCAATGCGCTCATTCCAGAGGCCGAGGATGCAATACCAGAACTGTGGGGAAACGTATTTGATGTTTCAATTTTAAAATGATAATCTCTTAAAAAAGGCAAGTAAACTTCTACTCTCTTAAAAAATGTTTCAATTTTTGGTTTGAAATCGTCTTTTTGATCTCCATCTAAAAACACATCAAACGAAAAGTTCGCCGTATCTTCTTTTCTTGAAAAACTAACTTTTGTTATAGTTTTACAATTACTTAAAGTAAAGCTAACGGAAGGGTTTTCAGGGATTTGGCGCTCTTTTTTTCCCCAATACTTTATCAATGCAATATTACTTGGTGACGACCAAGTAAAACTTCCACTTTCGATGTTATTTGAATATGATTTGGGAATAAAATCTTTCTCTGTCATAGTATTTATTCTGCTGACAAAGATAATAACTTTATCATTGTTTTATAGTTTCTAGCCGTTGCAGTCACTTTTAGTTTTCGCTCAAAAAAATTATTGCTAAACTTTGTCTTTCCGTAACCATTAAAAGAGTGGAAATACACACAATAATTAGTGATTAAAAATACTTCGTTAGGATATGATAATCTAGCAACCTCATCAACTAAGTTATTTTCAGGAGCAGCGTACAACATTATAAAATGACTATTCTCTTTTTGCTGTTTAGGAAATGGACATTCATCAACAATTTGCTGCAAAGCTTCTGGTTTTAGAACTAAAACTGGGACTTCAAACTCAAAATGGGATGTAATGGTGTCTTGGATTTTCAACGCTAACTTAGATGTATCCGTTTCTGAAGATTGAAAAATTACATTCCCGCTTTGTATATAAGTGTGCACATTTTCCAATCCAACATTAGTTAATAGAGCCCTAAGTTCTGCCATCGGAATTTTTTTTTGACCGCCAACATTTATACCACGAAGTAAAGCTATATATTTAATCATTTTTTTTCTTACGCCTTTTGATCTCATTCCGTCTCATAGGCATAGTATCAATTAAATTGAAGATCACGGCAGCTTTCTCAACTTTATTCGAATTAACTTTTTCACCGCCATCTAATCCAATTAATGAGATTTTAAAGCCTTTTTCAGGTTTCTTAATTTTGACTTTATTTGAATCTTGTCGTCCTTCATAAAACTCACAATTATTAGCAACGCATTTGTATATTACAATGTTTCTGTCAATGCATTTCTCTGTCTCAGCTTTAAATATATCCAACTGTGCTTCTGCTAGTTTTGAATTTTCTTCATCCGCAGAAATTATAATAACACGCTCTTTCCATCGATGTGCATCTAAGTTTTGAGACCACATAACATTAGAAATAAGACAAACCATAATTAAAAATTTCATATCAAATAGATTTCGTAATCGCTTTCGCTGCAATATATGCACCAGTCCATGCATTTTGAAAGTTAAATCCTCCTGTTACAGCATCAATATTTAAAACCTCACCTGCAAAATATAGATTTTTAACTTTTTTACTTTCAAAAGTTTTAAAATTAACTTCTTTAAGATTGACACCTCCGGCTGTAACAAACTCCTCTTTAAAAGTGCTTTTCCCATCAACATTAAAAACAGCCTTAGTGAGTTGGCCTGCTAAATTTTCTAATTGCTGTTTATTTAAATCTGCCCATCGGGTATCTTCATCCATTTGTGATGCTAAAACCAATTGGTGCCATAACCGCTTTGGAAGATTAAATTGTGTGGATTTATATACCGACTTTTTAGCTAAATCTTGTTTTAGAACTTTTAACAGCTCTAAACAATCATTAAAAGACTGTTTTATGAAATTAATTTCTATTTGAAATCTGTAATCTCTTTTGGCAAGTTCTAAAGCGCCAAATGCAGATAGTTTTAAAATTGATGGCGCACTCATACCCCAATGTGTTATCAACAACGGACCTTCACTCCATAAATTTGTATTTAAAACTTGAACCTCCACGTTTTTGGCTACAACTCCAGGAATGTCTTTTATACGTTCGTCTTCAATATTAAAAGTAAATAGAGATGGTACTGGTTGCGTTATGGTATGTCCAAGGTTTTCAAGCAATTTCCAAATTTTAGGATTGCTTCCTGTAGCTACTAAAATTTTTTCAGCTGAAAACAAACCTTGAGTTGTTTCTAATTCAAAATAATAACCACCCGACTGCTCTTGAAAAGATGTCTCTATCTTTTTTACCGAGTGATTATACAATACCTCAACCTTATATTTTTTAGCATCAGCTAAAAAACAATCTATAATGGTTTGGGAAGAATTGCTCACTGGGAACATTCTACCATCATCTTCAATTTTTAAGGGAACACCGCGCTTTTCAAACCACTCGATAGTATCTCCTGTCATAAACTGGTGAAATGGCCCTAAGAGTTCCTTTTCACCTCGTGGATAATTCAAAATTAGTTCCTGAGGGATAAATTCAGCATGCGTCACATTACAACGACCTCCTCCAGAGACCTTGACTTTGGTAAGCCCTTCCTTTCCGCGTTCTAAAATTGCAACTTTTAGATCTGGACGTTGTTCAGCTATATTAATTGCCGCAAAAAAACCTCCTGCTCCGCCTCCCACAATAATTACGTCCTTCTTAATCATATACGGTCTGGATAATCAGAAATAATGCCATCTACACCATAAGATTGTATCCTTGCAAGTGGTTTTAAGTTATTAACCGTAAAAGCAAACACCTTGTAATCCTGCTTTAATTCTTGAACAATTTCCTCAGTAAGCATGGTATAATTTACGTGAATAGAAATTGCATTAATACGTTTAGCTAAGGCAACAGATTTTTCTAAATTATTCTCTGTTAATACTCCAAGGGGAATATGTTTATTAATATTGAAAACCTCCTGCAACAAGTCTTCCTGAAAACTAGATACTATAAAGTTTTGGTATTCCCATCCTTTCTTATCTATATAAAACTTAATAATTCTCGCTGCTTCTTTTGCAGTATTATGCCCTTTAAGCTCAACATTTAGCAAGCATTTATTATCAATTAGGGTTAAAACCTGTGCTAAGGTTGGAATTTCAAAGTTACCTTTGGTTTTAAGTTTTTTTAATTCTTTATAAGTGAATTTTGAAATCTCTCCAGTGCCATTCGTCATCCTATCTAAAGTAAAATCATGAAAAACCACTAATTCTCCCGATGCACAACGATGCACATCAATTTCAATCCCATCAACACCTAATTTTAAAGCTTTTTGGATAGATGGTAAAGTATTTTCGGCAACGTGCCCTTTTACCCCTCTGTGTCCTATTTTTAGCATATTTTATTATTTATTTATTGGACGTATTAAACCTTCTTGTGCAACTGTAGCTATTAATTTACCTTCTCTTGTAAATATATTACCTCTAGCAAATCCTCTAGCATGGGATGCGCTAGGAGACTCCATAGAGTACAACAACCAGTCGGAAAAATCAAAATCCCTAAAATACCACATCGAGTGGTCCAAACTCGCTGTTATTGTATTTCCCCAATGTGCTTTACTAGCATGAGGGTTTAAGGTGGAAACCAAAATATTATAATCTGATATATAAGTTAAAATCTGCTGTTTGGTGGCCAAATCTATATTGTTAACATTGCCCTTTAATTTAAACCAAACATCATGGTTTGGCGGCAGATCTTTTGGACGTAACGGATTTGCAAATGCTGTTGGTTTAAACTCTATTGGTCTTTTTATTTCTAAAAATGTTTTTAGGCCTTTAGGCAAGGCATCACCATACTCCACCCGCAAATCTGTCCAACTTAACAACGACTCAGGTGGTTTAATACCAGACTTCATTTGTATTTGGTGCTCGTAACCTTCCTCTCGTTTATGGAAAGATGCGGCTAAAATAAAAATGGTGATTTTGTTTTGTGATGCAGTAACCCTTCTTACTGAAAAACTACCGCCATCTCTAATAACACTAACATGATAGGTAATAGGTTGCTCTAAATCGCCAGCTTCTAAAAAATAGGCGTGCATGGAATGTAAAATTCTTTGGTTGGTAATGGTTCTGCTAGCTGCATTTAGCGCTTGAGCCAGAACTTGCCCTCCAAAAACAATGGGACTGCCCACTGTTTTACTTTCTCCATTAAATTCGTTATCACTTATTTTATCTAATACTAGAAGATTTAGCAAATCATCAACCGTCGTCATATACAAAATTTCAATTTCACCATAAAATTATTAAATTATAAGAGGCTTTACACCAAGTTTTATAAATAGTTTAAGAATTTTAATTTTTTAATACCTTTTGAAGGTGTTATTTTTCAGAAAAAAGAAAAAACAGCATGTATTATTTTCAAAAATTACTAGTTCTTACTTTTTTTCTTACTTCTTGCCATACAGGAAAATTGAATGTTTTAGGTGATTTATCAGGTAGCTTAAAAGAAGCCTCGGCAATTGAAAAGGTGGCACACTCTGATTTGCTTTGGACTATTGAAGACGCTGGAAATAAAAATAACATTTACGGCATAGACCTTAAGGGCAATATTGTAAAAGACATAGATATTAGCAACTCCAGTAACATCGATTGGGAAGACTTAACTTCAGATAAACAGGGTAATCTATACATTGGCGATTTTGGTAACAACAGCAAAAACCGTGATGATTTTACCATTTATAAAGTTTCTAATTTAAAAGATGATGAGGCCAACGCAGAACGCATTAATTTCTTATTACCTAAAAAAATGAAATCCGAGGATTTTGAAGCGTTTTTTCTTTTAAACGATTACTTCTATATTTTTAGTAAAGAGAATAAATCTACAAAGCTCTTTAAAGTCCCAAACCAGATCGGAAAACATACTGCTGAATATATCGCGGAACTCGAATTAAAAGACAAACGTACTAAAATAACTTCGGCAGATATAAGCAATGATGGAAAAACCATTGTTTTACTCAATCATGATAAGCTTTGGAAAATTACTAATTTTAAGGACGATAATTTTTTTGAAGGTGATATACAAAAACTAAGCTTTGAGCATAAATCCCAAAAAGAAGGCATTTGTTTTAAAAGCAATAGCGACGTTTACATTACAGATGAAAAAGACAAAAGCGAAGGCGGTAACCTTTACAATTTTAAACTTAACTAAAAATTCAGTCCAAATCCAAAAGAAAAACGCAACCCTTCTACACTGTTGAAAAAGTTGAATGTTCCAGATAAACTTTCGGCTGCAGTAATCCAAAAACCGCCACCATAATCGTTATGCCATAGTTTTGAAGTGTCATTTTTTACCCATACACGCCCTACATCTGCACCTGTAAAAACGCCTATTTGCAAAGGTAATGTGCTTGTTTTAAATGACGGAAAACTGTAACGCAAATCTGCACTACCAACAAATGAATTTTGACCCGTAAAACGCTCAGTTCTAAAGCCACGCAATCCATTTCTTCCCCCAATATTGGCTGCTTGATAAAATATTAAATCATCGCCTATTCTAAATTGGGCCCGCATATCGGTTTTTAACACCAGCTTTTTATTTCTCGTAATTGAATTGTAAAATCCGAGATTGGTATTTATGTAACCGTAGGTATTTTTTGTGTCCTCAAATTCTGTTTTACCTCCCACCTGTAACATAAAGGTCATGGCTTTTTTGGGGTTGATTTTATCATCGAAACTTGAATAATTGAATTGTGCTTCTAACCCACCGAAAAAACGACGCTCATAGAAGGCTTCGTTAGTAGCTGGCACAAAGTCATTGGTAATAAATCTATTATCTGTATCATCTAACTTTATACCCTCAAAAATAGCTCTTATCCCATAATCACTACCAAAATTCCCTTTCTTCAAAATACCTGCTTTTAAAGCCATGATACTGGTTTTTACACGATTGTAATCCAAATCTAAATCATCATCATTATTTACTGTTTCATTACCATAGCCAAAGAAATTATTCGTGAAATTTGCAGAGGTAAATTGCCCGCCGATATGTAAATTCCAGTCGTTCATAATGTTTGCAAATTCACCGTCGTAGTTTAACGAAAACCCTTCTGTTGCAAAATAATATCCACCTTTATATCTATGTTGTTGCGAATACGGATTTCTTTGAAACCCTTTGGTTGTTTTAACATACTGCATGCCTAGTAAAAAACCATCATCTGGATTAAAACCTATAGCAGGTGTAATTACACTGGTTTTTGTGATGTTTTTATTAAAATCGAATAAATTCAATTTATACACATCGGTTAACCTTATGGTACCACCTTTATTTTCTTTAATCGTGTTCTTTTTACTTTCATGGTCGTAGACCTTAACTCGTCTGCCATTTTTAATGATGTATGTGTCATTTTCCTGACCTCCAATAAGGCGAATAAAAATAGGATTATTGGCTTTTCCTTTTACCTCAAAAATATCTTTATCATCCAGTCCATATATCCACATTTCCTTGGTTATATCGCGCTTGAATGTTTTATCCACCAAAACATCAGCTTTTTCGCCACCTTTAATTCTAGAAATTTTAACATGTGTTTCATTATCACCGCTTCGGGTAACTTCAATATAGTCGTCTTTATCTGTACCTGTTAAAATCACTAATGTATTCAGGTAATTATAGTAACGTGTAGCTATATCTAAAAGATTGGTGCGTCTTCCTTTTAATTTTTCTTTTATTTCTTTCAGCGTTTCATCTTGCACCTCCTCTGGCACTTTTTTAAATGCCTTATCAATAATGGCATCTGTAACGTTATCTTGAAGAAATTTAGCCTGTTTTAACCAAGTTTCTTTATCTGCTTGCTGTATTAAAACACGATCTAATTTAATCCCAGCTGCATTCATCCATTCTACATGTTCCAGCTTCTCGTCGTATACCTGTAACTGTTTGGTAGAGCCAGAAATAATACGCATTACATCCAACAAAGCACCATCAAAATTAGAAAACACCTGATCTCTGTCTCTTGGAATCGGTCTGTAATAATGGGCACCATTCTCCATATCAAACTGCGCCCAACGCCATTGGTCTTGGTGTCTATCCCAATCGCCAATCAGCATATCAAATAAACGCGCCCTTATAAAAGCGTTCTCATCTATTTTATGTTCTTCGTCTTCTCTAATTTTTTCAATAATATCGTGTGTGCTTTCTAAATCATCAGCATAACCAAAATTCTTCTCTTCCGCATAATTTTCTTCAGGACGCTCTTCAATCATATATAATTCCCCTCCATACTCCTCATTAAAATCCCCTAAATGCTTATGCTTAGGAATAAAATACAAATATGGATTAGTATGATAAATGCCTGCAGCATCCGATAAATCTGGCACAACAGTAAAAGCGTAAGGATGCGCTGCGGTATAGAAGTCTAAGATTAACTCCTCAACTTCTGTTTTTTCAAATTCATCTTGAATATAGGTATCTTTAAATAATACCGTTTGTAAATACTGGGTAGCACTTTTGCGAAGTGCCCTCATATTTAATTCCCTACCGTCTTTAGTTTTTAAACGTAATGAGCGTGTTTGATGCCCGCCGCCTTTTCTAACAACTTCTAAACCTCCAAACAATGTATCTAATGTTGCAACCTTAGCCTTAATTTTTGTACTGTACACATCTCGATAATGGTCTCCCCAAACCGATTCAAAAAAACCAGACACATCTGTTTCTTCCTTGGAATAAATAGACACTTCAACTTCCTGAGGGAAGGCATCTGGGAGCTCGGATATATCATATTGTTTTTTTGCTGGAAAAATTTCTTTTGTGAACACAATTTCTGGCCGACCTTGTTTGGCACTATAATATCGCACCCAACTACTACCGTCCTTGAACACGGTTAATTCTGCAAAACCTTCGCCTCCATAAGAAAACAGACCATTGTCACTAATTTCAGCATACGACTCTTTGGCACCTGAACCTGAAACAATTTGCTTAATGGTCTCCTGTTCTATATACTGTAGCGTATGTTCATGACCTGAAACAAACACCAAATTTTCTGAGTCTATGGCCATGGTTTCCAAACGATTCATTAATTCATTATAGCGTTCATTATAGCGGTCTTGAATAGAAACACCTCCTTGTGTGCGTAATTGTGTTATTAAAGACCCAATTATGGGTAATGGGATTTTTTGCTGAAATGGAAATAAGTGTTTTATAGCTGCGTATTTCCCACCATGAGTACCATTAGTGTACATAGGGTGATGCATGGCGAATACAATCGTTTTATTTTGTGCTTTTTTTAGCTCGCCTTCAACTTCAATAAAAAACCGTTCTCGGGTTTTTATTTCACATTTATCATTGATTGTGGGATGATCGTTCCAATTTTCCAAATACCATTCTGTATCTATAATTATCAATTGAATGGTTTCACCTATGTCAATGCTTTCTAAAGGACAGCCATTTTCTGGCTGAAATGTGTTTTTCCCTAAAGCATCTTCTATATATTTTTCTTGCCGTTTTAAGCCCTTAACACCATTGGCATACCAATCGTGATTTCCTGGAATAAATACAACCTCACCTTTAAAACCAGACAAAGATTTAACTTGGGCGTCCAAAGCGTTTTCAGCTTCCTTCCTGCCTTTTTCATCTTTTTTGGGCAAGCCTGAAGGATAAATATTATCTCCTAAAAAAATAGCGTAATCACCTTTTGTGCTTTTAGTCTTTGTATAAGTATTAAATGCGCTTAACGCATTAGACATACCGCCCATAGGTGACTTTCCAGCATCTCCAACTAGATAAAACGTTTTATCTATTTCTTTATTTGGAAACTGGGTTTGTTGGTGGTTCTCATTAGCATATTGTGGTGCATAAGTAGCACATGCACTAAGTAGTAACATTGATATAGTAACTGAAAATAGTTTACTTAACTTCATATATTTTTGTTTCGACATGTAAAATTAGGAAAAACAAACTCCTAAATATATTGCATTTACACTAATTATTAGTGCGAATGCTAGTGTTAGTTAATTCCAAGATAGTCTACTACGCTCTTTCCAGTACAATTCTGAAGCTATGCTCAGTTCTTTCAATTCATCTAATTCTTCTTTCAACAATTTAAAACGCATTACTTTTAAATTATCTCGTAATTGTGCGATAGTTGAAGCCCCACTCAACGCATACGTTGGCTGTAAACTATCCATTACAAAACGTAAAGCGATAGCATCAATACCTACATCGTATTTTTTTGATAGTCGATTTAAAATTTGATACGCATTTTTATAATTCTTGAACTTTTCATTTGGGAAAACCCTTCCGTTAGCTAATGCCTCCTTTATAATAACTTCTTTACCATTTGATAGAGCTGATTTTAAAATAGCAAAAGTATCTTGCTCAAATACATTATAAGTTACTTGAAAACTATCAAATATATCTTCATTTTCAATTTGAATTTTTAAAGCAGAAGCGATGACTTCCTTCTGATTTGCGCCACTAGTTGTAATACCAATTTTTAAACCTGTTTTGTTTTTTATTTGGTGTAATTGAAGCAAAACAGCTTCATTTTCAAGAATACCACTATCAAAAGTTGCAGAATGTACTTGGTAGTATTTTAAATTTGGCAATAATGCTTTTGAAACCTGCCATTGCTCTAATAATTTTTCTAAAGAATGTTCTTTTACCTCGTGTTTTCCTGTAAAACCAAGCTCCCAATTTGCTACATAGGTATAGCCCCATTTTGTTCCTAGAATTGCATCTTTATGGTTTCTTTTAACATTCCATTCTTGTAAAAATGCTTCCCCTTTTCCATATGAAGGTGCTGTATCAAAATAACGGACTCCTAAATTATAAGCTTCATCTAAAACCGAAAGTGAATTTTCTTTAAAATATTTTTCAGATTTATCAATAGCATCATTATCTCTAATATTAATGTATTCTGGCCGTCCTAAAGCCGCAAGCCCCAAACCAATTTTTGTTTTGCTATTACTCATTAATCTATCATTTCAGTTTCTATTACAGTTTCAGACAACAAAGTACGATGCACAGGGCACTTAGAGGCTATTTCTTTTAATTTTGCTTTTTGGGTTTCATCCAAATCTCCAATAAATTTTAGACGTTTTTGTAAATGGTCAATTCGTTTTGGCTCGTCTATGTCTAACATTAAATCATCACTATGCTTTTTAGAATACGTAATATACGCATACACCTCTTGCAAATCCCATTTCTTGCGTTCAGCATACATTTTTAACGTCATTACAGTACATGCTGCCAATCCTGCACTTAAAAAATCATATGGAGAAGGTCCAAAATCATCACCTCCAATAGATTCTGGTTCATCAGCAATAAAACTGTGTTTTTTGGTTTGAATTGATGTTGTAAAATTATCATCCACTAAATTTAAATGTGCTACCAACTGTTCTCCATTGGTATCTAATACGGTGTTATCCTGAGGCTCAAAATACCTATCAGCCCAAGTGCCTATAACATTCCCAACGTATTTACTGTCTTTTGAATTAGACAGTAAGTGATCTGCATTGTCTAAACTCACAAAACTTTTTGGATGATGTGCATTATGATACAACTCGTGTGCATTATTAATACCAACAATCCGGTCAAAAGGCGCATGCATAATCAGCAATGGTTTTCTTAAGTTTTGGGTAATTTCAGGTAAATCTATGTTGCTAAAATCTTCAACAAATTGATTATTAATCTTGAATGGTCTTCCACCAATATTTATTTCAACCTCTCCTTTTTGTTTTACCTCTTCAATACCATGAGAAAACAAATGCGTCACATGACTTACAGTTGAAGGCGCCCCAACTGTAGCCACTGCTTTTATATTCTCCAATTTTGAAGCCGCAACAATTACAGCGGCTCCACCTAGTGAATGACCAACTAATAGTCCTGGGGCTTTATAGTTTTTGGTAATAAAATCATTAACCGCTATTAAATCATCTACATTGGCCGAGAAATAACTTTCGGCAAATTCACCTTCACTTCGTCCCAATCCTGTAAAGTCAAAACGAACTACGCCAAAACCATGAGACGTTAGTGCTCTACTAATATTTTTTACCGCAGACAAATTACTATTGCAGGTAAAGCAATGTGCAAAAATGGCAAAGTAATGTGGTTTCTGGTCTGCTGGTAATTCCAAATAGGCCTGTAAATTATGACCCTTGGTGTTTCTTATAGTAAGCCTTTCGCGATTCATTAGTTAAATGTTTTAATTTATTTTTATCTGTAAATATTGAAAACTTATCCAGTAGTATTTGTAGCTTTGGATTGATAAAACTTTCACAAAACGGTTTCTCGGGGTTATTGAAATAGTAGTTTTGAATTTGCTTTCGTGACGCCCTAAACCCATTAAAAGGTAATACCTGAGTTACTAATTGATTTTGAAATTGAAACTGCAATAGTCTCAATTGAGCTATGGCTATATATTTTTGGGCTTCTGAAAACGTATAAACCGCAGAGCGGTATTTCATTCTCATAGAATGGTTTGATGTACTTCTATGTGTATGTAAATGAATTTCAATAAGCACCCCAATTGAAATCTTGGTGGTGTCAAAATGAACAATTACAGCTTCTGAAAATGCTGCATTTTCATCAATTGAAGCTACAAAACCTTGTTCAACTTCTAAAACCCCTACTAGAGATTGAAACACTGCCTCTGTGCACCAATGACACCCACCGCCAAATGCTATTTTATCTTTCATTTTAAAACTGCAAAATTATTTAGAAAATGCACCACCTTTTCATCTGGCATCTCACATGGTTTCAATTTTTCTGACGTTGCGGTTATATAATAATTGAGACTGATAAAGTCAGTACCTCCTAAATCCTCTGCCTAAACCTTAAAGCTTTTACCTTGATTAAAATCAGTTCGGGTTACTCCATATTTTTTGTTATTGTAACTTACTTCGGAATACCCAACCGATAGTCTCTTTATCTTATCTAACAACCCCATTTACGAACTACATGATAACATAGAACACCCCACCTTATGTCGCGCCCAATCAGGACGTTTTGCAAACCATTTTTCATATTTCGGTTGCTCTTCATATGGTTTTTTAAGCATTTGAAATAGTTCATCAATTAGCTTATAATCCCCTTTATCAGCATCGTCAATTGCCAATTGCGCCATATAATTCCTCAGTACATATTTAGGGTTTACTTGATTCATTTTTACTTTTCTTTCAGCATATGAAAGCTTCTCTAATTTTAATCTTTCAGAATACGCAGCAAACCAGTCTTTCCATCGTTTTTCAATGTTACCAACTAGTGCTTCCGGTTTGTAAAATGCAAGATGAATTATATCCAAAGCCTTTACAGTATTTTCTCTTTTGAAATTAGCTAAATTTCTAAAGAAAATCGTCATATCGGTTTCCGTAAGATGTAAATTATCCTCTAATTCTTGAATTAGTTTTTGATCATTCTTATCCTTATTTTCCAGCCCCAATTTAGAGCGCATCATATTTAAAGACTTCTTATCAAAATCCGTTTTATATTGATTTAAAATAGTTTCTAAAGGCTCTGCGTCCTCAACTAATGGGTAAATAGCGTTTGCCAATTGTAACAGATTCCATAAACCTATATTCGGTTGGTTACCATAGCGGTAGCGCTTGTGTTGCCTATCAGTCGTATTTGGCGTCCAACCGTAGTCATAGCCTTCCAACCATCCGTAAGGCCCATAATCGATGGTTAAACCAAGAATAGACATGTTATCGGTATTCATTACACCATGTACAAATCCAACGCGCTGCCAGTGGATAATCATTTCTAATGTACGATTTGTAACTTCTCTAAAAAATGCTATATAGGTCTCTTTAGAAGGCGCTCCTAAATGTGGAAAATGGTGTTTTATTGTGTAATCAACCAGTGTTTTCAAATTCTTTTCGTCCTCTCTTGCGGCAAAAATTTGATAGTTTCCAAAACGTAAAAACGATTCGGCTGTTCTGCACACTATTGCGCCTTTTTCGTATGCTGGATTACCATCGTACATCACATCGCGCAACACTCTATCTCCTGATAATGCCAAAGACAAAGCCCTGGTTGTTGGCACACCTAAATGAAACATTGCCTCACTACACAGATACTCCCGAATAGAAGACCTTAACACGGCTAACCCATCCGCTGTTCTGGAATATGGTGTTTCTCCCGCGCCTTTTAGCTGTAGTGCCCAATTTTTACCATTATGCTCAACTTCGCATAAATTAATGGCGCGCCCATCACCTAATTGTCCTGCCCAATTTCCAAATTGATGTCCGCCGTAAAACATGGCATAAGGTTTTGTGTTAGCGAGTACTTCATTTCCTGTAAACACGTTTAAAAACTGTCCACTTTTAACTTCTGTTTCTGAAAGCCCTAAATTTTCTAACATTTCAGGAGAAACGTGTAGTAATTCAGGTTTTGACGTTCGCTTTGGTGTAACATAAGAAAAACATGATTCAGCAACTTGTCTTCTAGAATTCTCAAGATTTGAGTCTGCAGGTAATTCCCTATTGAATTTATCTTTTATATTGAGTTTCATAACAATTTTTCAATCCACTTTTTACATCGACATAAGAAGGCTTGCCTATTTATTTTAACCAACAGTAATGGTTTAAACATAGCGTTGTATGACACCTTTGGACGCTATATAACATTTAATGTTTGAAAATAATGCGATAATTTACTTCAACTTATCTGCATGAAGTTTTCTAAGTTTTGCCAACTTCGGCGTAATTACGACACTACAATACCCTTGCTCTTGATTGTTTCTATAGTAATCTTGGTGATACTCCTCTGCTTCGTAAAATATGCCCAAGGGGGACAGCTCTGTAACTATAGGGTTTTCATAATAGGGTGTTATTTCTTTTGAAACAATTTCTGCTACTTCCTTTTGAGCATCATCATGATAGTAAATCACCGAACGGTACTGAGTACCCCTATCCGCACCTTGCATATTTAAGGTTGTAGGGTCGTGTGTAGTCATAAAAATAACTAAAATATCCTCATATGAAATCACATTAGCATCAAACGTAATTTGTACCACCTCGGCATGCCCTGTTAATCCAGAACAAACTTCACGATAGGTTGGTTTTCCTGGAGCATTTCCTCCTGTATAACCGGATACTACTTTTTCAACGCCTTTTACTTCTTGAAACACTGCTTCAGTGCACCAAAAACAGCCACCACCAACTGTAGCCATTTGTAGATTTTTATTACTCATTAGCAACCTCCTTTTCGTCTGATAGATAATAATTTATTAGTACAGACAGACGTAACATCGCTGTATTATTCTTAAAATTAATCGTCATTTTATCTTTGATGTTTCTAACTGCATAGATTCAGAATTGATGCAATACCGTAATCCACTAGGTTCTGGTCCATCAGGAAATACATGCCCCAAATGCGCATCACAAGTATTGCACATTACCTCTACACGCACCATTCCAAAAGCAGTGTCTCTTTCATATTTTATAGCATTTTCCTTGATTGGCTGCGTAAAACTAGGCCATCCTGTACCAGATTCAAACTTGATCGTAGAATCAAATAACGGTGCGTTACAACACACGCAATTGTACTTACCTGCTTCATGAATACTACATAACGCACCACTATGTGGTCGTTCTGTCCCTTTAAGTCTTGTAATTCTAAATTGCTCTGGGGTTAATTGAGTTTGCCATTCGGCCTCTGCTTTTTCTACACGTTTGTCTGGTATTGGATTTTCATTGACCGAAAAATTAATTACATCTTTCCATGTTAGCATAATAAAGCTTCCTTTCTTTTTTGAGTTAATATTATATGCTTTTCAACAATAAAGGTAGTCGTAATTTTTGTAATTTCATTACGTCTTAACATAAAGTGTTAATTCTGTTTTTTTTAGTATTTTGTGAAACGAAAAACCAATTTTTTTTATGTCGAAGTTGATTGAGAATGCCGAAAAGTTTGTGTTTGATTTGTTTAAAAATGAACTTGACCAAACGTTTATTTACCATAACCAAACCCATACAGACCGTGTTTTAAAAAGCGTAAGAGAAATCATTGAAAATACTGAAATCTCGAAAAAAGATGCCGAAATTTTAGAATTAGCCGCTTTGTTACATGATACGGGCTACACCAAAACACGTGATGGACACGAAGAGGAAAGTGTGAAAATAGCTACGACGTTTCTGAAAAAAGAAGATACTGAAAAAGACATAATTGATGCCGTAAGCGAATGTATTATGGCAACAAAATTTAAAGATACGCCAAAAACAGAGCTTGGAAAAATTATAAGGGATGCAGATGCATCTCATTTTGGAAAGAAATATTTTGCCGAGGCTAGTGAATTTTTAAGAAAAGAGCTAGAGATTCAAGGGATTGCCAATTACTCTCCCAGTGAATGGGTGAATGAAAATATTAAAGTACTCACCAAAAAACATGAGTATTACACAGATTACGCTTTAAAGAATTGGCAGTCTAGAAAAGAAAAAAACCTTGCAAAACTTATAAAAACACGGAAAAAGCGTAAGAAAAAATTAAACACCGAAGAACTAAAGGCTAAATATAAAGCACAATACAAAAATGAAAGTCCGGAAAGAGGAATTCAAACTTTTTACAGGGTAGCACTTAGAAATCATATAAAACTTAGTGATATCGCCGATACCAAAGCAAATATTTTATTATCGGTAAATGCCATTATTATTTCTTTGGTTTTGGCCAATTTAATTTCGAAATTAGATACAAATCCGTATTTGGTATATCCTACCGCTATTTTTACTTTATCTTGCGTAATATCTATGGTTTTATCAATAATCGCGACAAGACCCAATATTACTAGTGGGGAGTTCACCAAAGAAGACGTTGCGAATAGAAAAGTAAATCTAACCTTTTTCGGGAATTTTCATAAAATGGAACTTTCAGAATTTGAATGGGCCATTGGCGAACTATTAAAAGATAAAGATTATGTTTACAAATCGCTTACCAAAGATTTATACTTCCTAGGAAAAGTACTTGAAAGAAAGTACAGAATTCTAAGAATAACATATACCATTTTTATGATTGGAATGATTGTTTCTGTCTTAGCTTTTGGCTATGCATTAAAGAGTAATGGTGCAGAAATCGAGGACGTTTTACCCGAAACCCAATCAACAAGTTTCAACTATGTAGACGTAGATAAGAATACTACAGCGTTTAAGCTTTAATTTCTTTCATTAAATCATCGTAGGTATAGAAGTTCTTGTTGTCATCCTTATCATGGAATAGTATATCAACACGCAATGCCTTAAGACCTGTTGCACCTTGTAAATCTTCAAGTTCCAGAATTTCTACCTTTTTATCTAAAACGTTTTTGCTCTGTAAAAATTTAATGTATTGCAAATACTCTTCTTCATCTGATTTTTGAGAATATACTATAGCTATTTTTCCATTTTGGGTAACACGCTCATCCGTACCTTTAATTTTTGCCTTATCTACACGTTTTTTCACCACTTCATACCTTGCGTTGTAGGTGCCATCAACATCAAACTGTTTTTCATCCATTCTAAATCTTATAGATAATGGCTGATTAAATACTAAAATCATTGATGCAACGTCTAATGAGACTGGATATAAATGTTGATTACTATAATACTCATTCTCCATTTCACACATCACTTGTAGCTGCCATAATCTTAGATTATAAAGATATACAGGATTAAAACTATCGGCCTTAGTAATAGCTTCCCCAATATACATGTTATGTTCTACCCCATCTGTTTTATAACGCTCAAAATAGTGTGGATACATGGCCTGAGCTTCTTTTTGCTTTTCATCTAAAAGCATTGCCATATTTTTATTTATAAGCGCTATAGTATCATCGTAATTTTTTCTGTAATAATATACTAAGCCTAAACTATCATCTATTTTACTGAAATAATCTTTAATATCTGCTTTTAATCTAGGATTGTTTTTTATTTGAAATTTAAAAACAGGATCAATTTCCCTATTCAAAAATGCAACTATATTATGTTCACTATCAACTTTAAAATTAGTTTTAAGTTCATCTAAACACTGATTGATTTGAAACTGAATTTGCTCGTAAATAGGCAACTTTTCCTTTTCAATAATTTTAGAGATAATTTTATCAACTAGTTTAAGCTGTAAGGTTAAATCTTTTTGCGTTGCTAAATTCCTAGCCTCTGAAGACCCTTTTACGTCTATTTGACCAAACAATGGGTAAATATTATCGAAAACGATACTTTTAAACGTAGCTTCATTACCAAAATTGGCCTTATCTTTTAAAAATTGACGTGCAGCTTCCACAAACTTCCAATAAACACTCGGATGAATCGAGGTACACTCTTGTTGTATAATAGCCTCTATTAAATTTTCTTCTACTTTTTTAGACTGCTCTACTGAAGAAACAATAAATGGCATTACATCAATTAACTTATTTGCATTGATACTGTTAAGTGCCTTTGGCTTATCTGAAACTATTTCCAGGATGCCCATTAGTCCCTTATCGTTAGCTATTGGTGCAAAAATGGCACTTCCGACACCTTGCTTATAAAGCGTACTGATATGTGGCGCTTTACCTTTTGCCTGTTTATGACATTTTTCAACATTTGAAATTGAAAAAAACCTTTGCTCGTTCAACAACCTGTTATACGACCAATCACACAATGCATCAGAGCATTCCGCTAAATCCTCATTATTTAACAAGAAACTATTTATACCAACTCCATGTACTTTCTCAAATACTTTTTCATTTTCATGAAATATGGAAAAACCTATCTGTAAATCTTTCAAACCAAAAAGCGAACGAAAAACATCTTGAAACTCTTTCATGAAATGATCGTCCTTCTTTTTGTCCTCGCCAATGAGATTCGATTTTAATTTGGAAATAGACTGATCGTCTGTAACATCAAAAATATTTGAGATAACAAAACCTTTAAAAATATAACTGTTAGCTGGAAATTTTTCTTTCCAGAGCTCTATATTATCAAAATTATCTAATAATTCTTCGTAATCCTCTTCAGTGATTTTTTTTGCCTTTTCTGTTGGTTCTATTTCACAAAAATCAGCATTATATAGTATTTTATAAGAGCGCACGATACCATTGGCATCAGGTATTTCATAATAAAATGGACGCCTAAAATTTAAATTGTACCCGTAACAAAAATTTAATATAATCGTACATGCAATAATATACCTATCATCATTGGGCATGTTTTTTATGTTTAACTCAAAATCCTTACCTGCGGTTTCTATAATTTGTTTAAACCGCTCGGAAGAATTAAAGATCATATCATGAAATGGAACAGAAGCTGTTTTAATTTCATTTCTGGTTAGTACTGGAGCAAAAGAATCTTGTAAAATAATACTTATTTCTTTTTCTCTGTCTTTTAAAATTTGAGTATCACTAAAACCATCTCTTAATTCTGAATACGGCGCAGCAGTCTTTAATATACGCTTCGCCTTGGCTGACAAAAATTCATCCTTGCCAGTAGCTAAAATTTCATAATGCTGAAGCAGCTTATTGAAGCTAACTTTTAGCACCATTGGCGATTCAATATTATCGTTAATGTCCATATTATGGTTTGTGTTGAAGAACAAAATTACGAATTATTACGTTAGTCGTTATTCTGAAGACTTACTAACGTTTGAAATGTTACACGAAATACTGTTAAAGTTCTAGTGCTGGAAAAAATCTTAATCCCTTAAAATTTGCACGTTTATAAATACCGGTAAATGATCGGAAGGGTATCTACAATCTTTTGAATCGCTAAGTACTGCATACTTTTTCACTTTGAAGTCGGTTTTACTCACGAAAATATAATCAATCCTTCGGGTAACAGGTTTGTCAAAATGAAAGCCGTTAAATGTCCCTTCTGGACCAAAAGGCGGCAATTCTGAAATGGCTCTTGAATCGTCAAAATAAGATTTAAACCGTTTGATGTTTTCTGTTTCAGGCTATAAATTGTTATCTCCCATAAAAGGACTGCACATTTAGAGTTTAAAAGTGGCTACTTTTCTCCATATAAGTTTTGGACCCGCCATTCTTCGCACTTTGCCAACATAATTAAAATGTATGTTAAATATCAAAAATTGTTGTTTGGTATTTTTTTTTCAAATAATGCATAAGTGCAGTTGCACACCGCATACCAACCCATAGAGCCTTTTCTGGAGTTTCAGTCAACTAAAACATTCCGTTTTTAACAACTTTAACCTTCGACGTACTATAAAAATATCTAAATTTAACTTTCAAATTTCAGAATGTGATAAGCTCACTGAGATTTATTATTTTTGAAAATATTTAAATACGATACAATGAAAAAACTATTTTACTTGGTTGCATGCTTAACCATCATAGGCTGTAAAGAAAATCAAACTTTTGATAAAGGCCTACTTAACCCCGAAATTATAGACCACAATGTGCCTTTAGAAATTGAACCTTATGCAGATGAAGCCATTTTAAAAAATCTTGCACCAATTCGTAATCAGTTCGACAATTACGCCATAACGGAAGATAGCGAATTTATTAATGATAGAATGACATCTTTTGGCAAACAAATGGCAAAAACTATTTACGAGCCAGTAAAAGACAAAGCCTTTTTAATGGCCGGATGGCAGTTAACATCGACGTTAATCGTGGTAGGTAACGATGGCCTAATAGTTGTAGACCCAGGCGAAAGCGACGAAGCTTCAGAACGTATTATAAACGATTTTAGAAAAGAAACAAACATCCAATTACCTGTAAAAGCGGTAATTTACTCACACAGGCATCCCGATCATTCTTTTGGTGCTGCTGGAATGGGCGTTACTCAAGAACAAGTAAATCGTGGAGAAGTAAAAGTATTTGCGCATCATCAATTCATGGAGTATTTAGCCAATGATGCTAGCGTAGTGGGTTCTATTTTAACAGAGCGTACTGCTTATGGAGGCGCCACCTATTTAGGCCAGAATGAAAAAGGACTAGTACATGCAGGATTAGGCCCTACGTTTGCTGGTGGTAAAATCTCTTTTTATAGACCAACAGATATCGTAAAAGGTGAGCTTAAAGCTGAAGTGGCTGGTGTAAAAATGGTGTTATTTGAGGCCTATGGTGATGCTGAAGACGAAATAAACGTGTATTTTCCAGACTTAAAACATGTACATGGTTCTGAAACAATTCAAGGAGAATCGTTCCCTAACCTTTACACTTTAAGAGGTACTAAATATAGAGATTTAGTAAAATGGTATAAAGGCGTGGATAATTTATTGGCATACGCCAAGAAAAGTGATAGCTATAGCCACTCGCATATGAGATCATGGGTTGGAAACGACTTCATAGTTGAGCGCATACAAAACTATAGAGATGCTATTCAATATACGCATGATCAATCTATTTACCATATGAATCAAGGAGCTACTCGTGAAGAACTCGTTGGGCTTGTTTCTCTCCCGGAAAACATAAAAAAAGACCCTTGGCTACAAGAATTTTATGGTAGTGTAGAACATGTGGTTAGAAATGTTTACAATGGTTATTTGGGCTGGTACTCTGGAGATGCTACGGAATTGGCTACTCCTGCTTTTAAGCGTAAAGCCCAATTATATGTTTCTGCCATGGGCGGTAGGGACAACGTTCTAGAAATTGCAAATGAAGCCATTAAAGCTGAAGATTATGGATGGGCCATGGAAATCACCACACATCTTGTGAGAGCCAATCCTGAAGACACTGAAGCAAGAAAAGTGAAAGCAAAAGCGATGCAGGAGTGGGGCTACGATCAATCTAATATTTACTATAGAAATTTTGCGCTATCGGGTGCTAAAGAGTTAGATGGAACACTCGATAAGTCTGGTGCTTTTGATTTTGCTAACCCAGTAATTATACAACAGTTCGGAATTGGCACCATTTTGGAAAACCTAAGAGTTAAAATTAATGCTTCAAAAGCGCTAGATGCTAATTTTAAAATAGGGTTTAATATCACGGATCGCAATGAAAAATATGGTTTTCATGTAAGAAATGGAATTGCTGCATTTTACAAATACATTCCTGACAATGCTGATTTAGTGCTTAACATACCAAGTGGTGTTGTGTATGATTTTGTTTTAGGGAAAGGGCGCGTAAAAGATGCTATTAACAGTGGAAACGGAAGTGCCAAAGGAGATATTAATCAGTTAGACACATTTGCAAGCTTCTTTGATTTCACAAAGTCTGACATCAATTTATCTTCGAGATAATAGGTCATTTTATTAATATTTAATTACTTTTAATTTAGAACAACTTTAGTTGGAGTTGCTTTTATAAAAAAACTATATGACTCCAAATAGAATAATACTTTTAGTAAGTTTATCATTCAATATGTTAATATTAAATGGTCAAGATTTAGACTATTTAAACAATGATAACTACTATACAATTCTAAATGGAGCCTATGGCAGTTATGAACGCAATTCGTTTGATATTATAATCCCTAAAAAAGATGTTGAACACGGGCTTGTTATTTTTATCCATGGTGGAGGTTTTCAACATGGAGACAAAAAAGCACTCTACAAAAGAAAACAGGATATCAAAACATTTCTAGAGAATAATATCGCGGTAGCGACCATCAATTATAGATTCTATAAAAATAATGATTCTCTGGGTGTAAAGGTATCTCTGCAGGATATTAAGAGAGCCATTCAGTACTTCAGATTTAATGCCAGCAAGTTTAATATAGATAAAGAAAGGGTAGGATGTTATGGCGGTTCTGCAGGTGCGGGCTCATCTTTGTACTTTGCGTACCATGATGATTTAGCCATCCAAGGTGACACAACTTTGCTGGGGGAATCAACACGACTGAAATGTGTTGGTGCCATAGCGACTCAAGCAACATACAACGTTTTTAAATGGAAAAAAATCATCCCATTTATGAGTTTATTAGTACCATTAAAACGTAAACAGTTCTATGACGCTGCTGCTAATTTTTATGGTTATCCAAAATATAAACCATTTAAAAAGCAGGTGCGCAAAGCTTCAGAAAGTCTGGATATGCTAACCATGATAGATTCAGAAGACCCGCCAACATACCTAATGAATTTAATGGAGGCTAATTTTCCTAAAAACAATAATATCATCCAGCACCATAGAAAACATGCAGTTGCAGTATCTAGAAAACTCGATAAAGCAAATGTTATTAATTATGTATATACTAGTAAAAATGCAGAATCTGAAAAAACTATTGATTTTAAAATCAGTGATTTTATGGTGAAGTTTTTAAAAGAATAATATTCTATGAAATATATTTTAGCTTTATTTATAATTCTCATGGTATACCTATCTGCTGTGGCTCAAGAACCAAAAGAAGGACATACTGGTGGTGCTCAAGCTAACAATCCATTAGCAAACATGACCGCTCTTAATTTTCATAATTATTATATACCCAAGCTTGCAGATGCCCCTGATGACGCTTACCTCAACACATCTTGGATACGCTTTGCTAAACCTTTTTCTTCAGGAAGATTATTGTTAAGGGTTTCTGTTCCATTAAATACAGTTGCTTCCCCTGATGGCACTGGTATTGTAAATGCACAAAACGGCCTAGGGGATGTTAATGCCTTATTAACTTATAACTTCGTTTCAAAGCCCACGGCTACAGTAGGTATAGGACCAATAATTTCAGCACCTTCAGCATCTAACGACTTGTTAGGTTCTGGTAAATGGCAAGCTGGAATTGCATTTGTAGCCTTTGTTGTAAAATCGCCGCAGTTTCAACTAGGCGGGCTAGTAACGTGGCAAACCTCTATAGCTGGAGATGACGGTCGTGACAAAACAAACAACTCTGTTATACAACCATTTTATTTTTGGCAATTAGGCAATGGAACCTACCTTCGTGGAGCTCCTGCTTGGTTCTTCAATTTTGAAACCGAATCCTATTCCGTACCAATGGCCTTAGGAATTGGTAAAGTTGTAAAAGTTAGTAATACCGTTTTTAATTGTTTTATAGAGCCTCAATATTCTATGCTACATAGAGGCACCCAACCTCAATTTCAGCTTTTTGCTGGTATTAATCTACAGTTTTTGAAACCATAGTAGAAATCAAGAATAAAACCAAAATTATGGTATCATTATTAGAGACTTATAATTCATGATGCCATCGAAAATTTGTGTATCTGAGTATTTACTAGAAATTAAATACCAATTCGTTACCATCAACCTTAACAGACTTCGTTTCTTGCCATAAATTTTTATCTGGCTCTCCTACTTTTACAGTGTAAGTCACAGCATCATCAAATATTTTTGGCTTAAAGATGTTATTGAGCATGCGGAGCGTATAAACCAGAACTCCAGTTTTTTCATTTTTAATTTGAATGACAGGATTGGCTATTCCATTTACTTTAATTTCAGGCAGGTAAGCCTTTGCTTTTCTACTATAGTTTGCTTCTTGCGAAATTACCTGTGGCCAACCTGGGTATTGTGCGCCTTCTGCTAGGGGGTCAGCAAACCTTTGATAACAGTCCGTTTTAATTGTTCTATCTTTTTTGTTGAAGGTCACAATACCATAACCCACAGCCCTATTATGTAACACTTTAGGTTCTTTATGCATATTATGAGGATTGGCTACAGCTTCAACCGTCATTTTATTTCCAAAACCATCAATATGGTTCCCTGTATATGCGGGATTATCATACGTATGATTGGAACTATCTACTGGTGGCCAAAATCTACGAGGCCATATATTATTTAATGCGGGTCCCGCAAAAGCGTATCCACTATCTCCAAATTCATCTTTACCATACTGAATAAACGACCCCAAGTGTTGATCACCTGCTATATGAAACGCAAAGCCTTTTCGAATTATTTCTATAGCTTTATCTCTTTTCTTTGCCGGCCAACCATTAGAATCCATATCTACCGTCGGTCTATCTCCCTTTATATATTCACCTAGTTCTGGAATATACAGTTTTGGAATTACAGCTCCTGTTTTTGCCCCTTCTGGCAACGTAGCTACCGTTGCAAAATTTGTTTGTGATAAAACGGCTTTCATTTGTGCACCATTCGACCAATCTTCAATCCAATTTTCTAGAAATAATTCTTGTCTTTCACCTAATAACTCTGCATCAAGGTGCTTATATTTTTTTATATCAAAATTATCTGCCATAATCCATCCATTATTAACCTCAGCTTCCTTTGGTAAAATATGCTCTGGTGCAGACTTAAATTTTCTATCCTCCAAAATGGCAAAACTTATGCCACCATAGTTCCAATGCGTATAATACACCCCAATATTATTTTTTACTGGCGTAGCGTCGTAAGGATCAGGCAAGTGACTGGTTTGCGTAAACTGCACCATATTAACCCATTCCGGAGGCATTTTGTAGCCACCACTATCTTGAGCAGAGGCGCCAAAACCATTACTAGTATCAGCTAATTTTCCTTCTTCTCCCCAAATGTTGCCATGGTAAACATCATGATCATCTGGTATAATGGCACATGGCTTATGTCTAAAAATTTCTCTGTAAGACCACCCAAACATCATCCATTTACGCAGATAGTCTAAGCACATTTTATCGTAATCCCCCTGGAATTTTGCCCCGAACCCACCGGTCCCTTCATAAAACTGGTCTCCCAAAAACATAATAACATCGGGATTAAGTTTAGATACGCTCTCATGGATATCTGCATCGGGAAAACCAAAATGAAAATTACAGCTGAATACCGCTGCTTTTAAATTATCTTGATCTAATGGTTCTTTAGCTATTGTACCATCGTATTGATATTCTATAATCTCATTTTTAAGAGGTATTTTTACTGATATGCGATAAGGCACATCGTAATTATAATTCCAGTTATCAAATTTAAAATTAACGGCTCTACCTTCATGTTTCAGCTTGGTTTTTAACATGCTTTTCCACGTACCATTGTGCTGGAATGCTACTTCAATACTATGGTCTTTTATAGTTTCAATGGGTGAAAACTGTCCGGTAAGTTTTAATGTATTTTTATTTAGCGTGTATTGTGCAAAACATATAGGACCAAAAATATGATCTTTATTTTGATATAAATTATCTGATTCTATAATCCAGTCTTCAAAGGCAACTGATGGTCTATTCTGCAATACCTTACCTTTTATATCAATATCTGCAAGTAAGGCTATATTGCCTTTTAAATCTTCATTTGGCACAACTATATTGTCCTGTTCAAACAACATATTGCCAGACGCTATATCTTCAATCTTAACAGCAACATACTGGTTTAAATCATCTTTCGCTTTGGTTGAAACATATATATTGAAGGCTTTAGGCGTTTCTGCTAAATCTGATTGATAAAATTGATCACCAACCTTCAATTGTCCTTGAGGTGTTAGACCAATATCAATCCCCTTTCCAAAAACTGCGGCAGACCTGTAATCATCAAAAGGTCCTTTTGCACCTATTCTAAAACCAATACAACCACTATTTGCCTTAGAAATATCAGTATGCATTAATTGTATCGAAACATCCATTTTTAATGCTGCATTCCCGTTAGGATTTTGAAGCGTTAGTAGGTGAATATTTCTGTTTTTATTGGTTATATCGCATACCAATCTACCTTTTGAAATCATCCAGTCCTGTAATGTGTTTCCCCAATATTCGGGTCCTGCCCACTTCATGTCATCCCATTGGTGCCAATTGCTTTTGAAACGTACTTTTCCTGGGCCTTTGGAATAATTACCAGATATTAATGAATCCTTACATCCCAGAGCTATTGGCAAAATAGAGCCTAATGTAATGGTTTTTATATAATCTCTTCTATGCATGATGTATGATAAATAATGTCGTTTTAATTGGACACATACCTTGGATTTAATTCCTTTGGAACAGGTGCATTACTTTTGTTTCTCCAAGCTACAAGTTCGCGATGCAGTTCCTTGGTAATATTCGGGTATTTTTCTGAAACATCTTCTTGTTCTCTCAAGTCCGCTTCCAGATTATAAAGCTCTAGTGCATTGTCCTCAAAATATTCGTGTAGCTTCCATTTGCCCTTTCTAATCACGCTTCCTGGGCGTGTTCTAAATAAAGAATCTCTTGCTTCATCCTTAAGTGGATTTACACCCTGTAAATATATCGGAAAATGCCAAAACAACGACCGTTCAGTAAAAGGTTTATTGTTTAAAACTAATGGTAGTATTGAATTCCCGTCTAATTCATAATCTTTGGTATCGTTTACAGCTTCAAGAATTGTTGGAAAAATATCCAATCCTGTTATTGGAGTATCTTCCTTTTTAGGTTGCTTTATTTTATTTGGCCATCGCATTACAAAAGGCACTCTAATACCTCCTTCGTAGTAAGAACCTTTTCCTGCACGAATTGGAAATTGTGAAGATACACTAGCCAAACCACCGTTATCTGATGTAAAAACAACAATGGTGTTTTCAGAAATATTTAGCGTTTTCAATGCTTCTAAAATTCTTCCTACATTGGCATCCATACTCTCTACCATAGCACCATACTCCGCATTAAAGCGTTTATCTCCTTTTATTTTTTCCTTATACTTCTCAACTAAATCTTTTTTTCCTTGCAGCGGTGTATGTACTGTAAAGTAAGGCAAATAGAGGAAAAATGGCTTTGTGCTATTAGACTCTATAAAGCTGATGGCTTCATTGGTAAGTCTATCCGTTAAATACTCTCCATCTTCACCATCCTCTAAAACTGGATTTTTATAAGGGCTGAAATACGATTTTGGATGACCAGCATGAGACCCGCCAACATTTACATCAAACCCTTGGGTTGTTGGGTTATCACTTAGGTGCCATTTGCCCATTGTGGCCGTTTGATATCCTTTAGCTTTTAGAACTTCACCCAACGTTATAAAGTCTTCTTTTAATGTTTTAGTATTCTTCGTAGGTATTAGTTTTCTATTTGCAGCCTTTCCTCTTTCAGAAGATCCTACAGTATAGATACCGTGCCTTGGGGTATTTTTACCTGTTAAAATACATGCTCTACTTGGTGCACAATTTGCCGCTGGAGCATAAGCATTAGAAAACGTTACGCTTTCCATAGATAATTTATCCAAATTTAATGTTTCGTATACAGGATTACCCATAAAACCCACATCACTCCAGCCTAAATCATCTACAAGAATAAATACTATGTTAGGTTTTGATTCGTTAACCGAATTTATTTTTTTTGAAAAACAGGAAAACACATTTAGACTTATTGCTAGGAGTATTATAAATTTTAAAATTTTATTTTTTATCGCATTCATAGTTTTAAGAAATAACGCCTATTGAGTATTTAGTTTTTCAATATTTTATACGAAGCCTGTTTAACACCAGAACTTACAGTAAGTATGTAAAACCCAGAAACAAAGGAAGACATATCAATTTTATTACCGTAAACTTTATTCAATTGTTTACCTTTTATATCGAAAAGTTTAAGGTTCAACTTTTCCATGTTACTAGACTTAATTTTTAAAAAATCTTTCACAGGGTTTGGATAAACTTTAATCTCATTATTTTCAAACCCATTATTCTCAATACTCAAAGTACCTCCAACCAATACTGTATTAATCTCCCCTATGGTCAAAGCCTTCGAATATATACGTACATCATCCAATTCGCCCAACCAGTAATAGTTGTCATTATAGCCAGCATTACCTATTTGCAAATCGTTAACAGTGTTTTCTGTATTAATAACTGTGGTTTCAGATTGAAAAGAATCTACTATATCTGGTTGGTTGGCATAATACACACCATCAATGTAAAGTTTTACATCACTTAGCTTATCTCCATCCGTTGGATTGTAAGTCACAGCAATATGGCGCCACGTATCTCCATCCAACCTTGCTACTGTAGAATCATCATTTTGGACATTGGACCCCCCACCTTCAACACGAATATTCCCATTCTCAACCATCACATTCCACATCTGTCCAGAAGAATTAGCTCCCCACGACACAATAGTTTTTCTGGTTCCAGCGGTAGTAGTTTTTATCCAAGCTGTAACAGTACGCTCACCGGTGCCGCCGATACCTTTATAAGGGTTGGTCAAATAAAAGCCTGAACTACCCGGTGCCAAATAGGCATTTTCAGAATTTCCATCGCGATCATCCACATATGAAGGCGAGAACCCCCCTATGACGGACAACCCTCTGGAATAAGAAGACGAATCCGATATACTCTGATCAAAATTGTAATGTGCTTGCAAAGGACCTGAGCCTCCTGGATTGTTGATTACAGTAATGTATCCAACCTCTTCTCTAGTGTCTATCCCACCAAGACCACTAACTTTTAAAGTTACTTTATACGTGCCCGTTGTGGCATATTGTATTACAGGGGTTTGGCTGGTACTTGTTTCCGGTGTACCACCTTCAAAAACCCATTCCCAGGCCATCGGGTCTCCTGTGGAAGCATCTGTAAAAGATACAGAGTTATTTACAATAACTGTTTGTGTATCCGCTGAGAAATTAGCTGCGGTTGTAGGAACTGTAACATCATTTAAGGCGGATCTCCAAAAGCCTCTACCATCAGTAGAAACCGTTATAAAACTCTCGTTTCTGTTAGCACCATAATAGATATCCATTCCAGAAACCCTTACTACGGCTAATCCATTGGAATAATCAATCCAACTACCCATTGTGGCATCTTTATAATACACGCCCATATCAGTACCAATATAGATGCCTTCATCGCTTGTTTTATCGTAAACCATTTCTAAAAGCGGAATGTTTGGTAAGCCTGTAGAGATATCTGTCCAAGAGCCTCCTTTGTCTGGAGACCTATACACTTTATTACCCCTGAGAACATAAACAATATTTGCATTTGTTGGGTGTGTGGCAATATCTGTTATTTTACCCGAGCCTATTAAATTACCTGTTAAATTGGTAAACACAGGACTTGCATCTCTTACATTATCCGACCTATAAAACGAACCGCTTCCTCTTGAAACGTACAAAATATTATGATCAGCATCACTTTGTTCTATCTTCTGAATTCTGGTTGACCCTCCAAAAGAGGAAATTTTATCCCACACTGTTGACGAGTTTGCGGTACGTGCATTATTGATACGTTCCACTTCAAACAATCCAACAAACAGCGTATTTACATCACTTTTATCCAAAACTCCAGTTCCTGTGTATTCGCCTCTATCTGCGTTATTATTGATACGTTGGAATGTCATACCGCCATTACTTGATCTATGAATTCTATCGTATTTGAAATGGTACGCATATGTATCATCTGAATAATCGAAAAGCACAGTAGATTCGTCACCACCCCATGGGCTAGTCCATACACCACTTCTGTTTAATTTAATCCCACAGTGAAATGTACCTCCAGCAACATTAGTCGAATTTTGCTGACTTTGAGTACACTCCCAAACTTCTGCAATTGGCAATCCATCGGTAATCTGTTGAAATTTATCATTTGAATTCAAATAATAAATACCGCCGTCATTAACGGCAAACAACGTATCATCATGAGGGGAATATGCCCAAGTTAACTGGTCTATATGTATATCACCTCCATCAGAGGATACATCCCTGTAAAACTGAGTCCAGTTAGCACCTCCGTCTACAGACTTCCATGATTTTACGCCACCGCCATATAAAATATCGGCATTGTTTGGGTCTGCAACAATAAATAAATTATAATTCGGTTGCCCTCTGGAGCCCGTATCAATGTTTCCATTATCATTATAGTTCACGATATTATCTGGACTAACAGAACGTTTTGTAAAACTGGCTCCAGAATCTGTAGATCGGTAAACGCCGTCAAAAGAATCTGTACCTAAATGGTCTCTCGAATTGATAACATAAACATAGTTTGGTTGTGCAGGAGTTACAGCTATTTTCATAAATGTACCATCTCCAAAATCTGTTGTATTTTCTACCCAGTTTAAACCGCCATCAATAGAACGAAAGAACTGTGAAAATTCGGTAGAAGAATTTTGTGAACCTCCATTGGTACCAGCGTACATAATTTGTGGATTTGTGGGGTGCATTCTTAGTTCTTCAACCGATTTCGCCGATTGCACCTGTACAAAGGATACGCCACCATCTACAGACCTGTATATACCAAAATCGTTACCAGCTATAACTATATTTTCATTATCGGGCTTGATGATTAAAGCGTTTGTTTCTCCAGATATTCCTGTTGATGCATTCCATACCGTTCCACCGTTAGTTGTGTATTTTACACCCAAATCAGTCCCAATAATTATGTTGCTAGGATTTGAAGGCCTTACTTTAGATATTAAAACTTCATCTGGAATTTGGTCAGTTAAAGGCGTCCAATTAAGACCTGCATTATCTGTTGTAAACAATCCACCTTTAAAACAGGACACATAGTACATGTTTGGATCTGTAGGGTGAAATTCAACATCTTTCACACGTCCACCATCTTTTTTTATACCATTACGAGGCCCTACATCTATTGGGCCGTAATTAATCCACTGCCCTTGCTGTGCAAAATTTGATAATTCTCTTGCTTTTTGATATTCGGCCACTATTTCTGCCTGTGGAACTACATTGCCATAAGCATCCAAGCGTTTGCTATTCCTAGCATACCATCTTTCAAATTTCTTAGACTTATCCCCTCTATAATGTTCGTGGTGCTCCCAATAGGCATCAAAAGCTTGTCTTGCTTCTTCTAAATTAACCCCTGGGGTTTCCATCATTTCAATCCACACGGGGTAATCATGCTCTTCTTTATTTACTTTTTTGTTTAGCATGTGTAAATAGATCGCTAATGCAGATAATGCTAGCATAAATAGCACAAAAACAACAAACTTTTTGCTAATACTTTTCATAATTATTTCGTGAAATAGATTTTAATATTTACTGAACCGAGAAGCTAAACACTTCAGAATTTGAAGTATTGCCTTCATCATCAGTAGTTAGCACATACCACTTGTAGCTTTTACCTGAGGCTACACTCACACTTGATACATTATTAGCTGTTATACCATTAGCAATATCGCTTAAAGTAGTTCCTTCTTCAGCAAAATAAACATCATAATTAGCAATATCATTATCCACATCACTTCCTGTCCATTCTAAAGTTACAGTAGTTGTAGTAGCTATAGATGCACCATCGACAGGAGCTACAGCCACTGCAGGAAACGGTGCATATGTGACTACACCCTCACCAGCATTGTAAAATTTCCAGGTGCTACTGTTAGCAGTATCCGTAACGTCATCAGATTTAGAAATTACATACCATGAATATGGCGTAGCCCTTAAAAGTTCAATGCTTTTTTCATTGGTTGTAGATGAATGCGTTGTGGTTTCAGCGGTGATTAAATTTTTTAATACTACGTCGTAGGAGTCTGTATTAGCGCCTGCATTCCATTTAAATAACACAGTGCTATTTGTAGCTGTAATATTAGTTCCCTCGGTACATTCTGAATTTTGATTCGGAAAAACTAGGACTGCAGCTGTTGGCTTTTTTGGTTGTGGTTCTGGTGTTCCACCACCATCATCATCACCACCACTACTGCAGTTAAACAGCAACCCAATAATACAGGTATACATTAAAAACTTTCTCATAACTTTATAATTTTTTGCGTTTTAGATTGACTTTCACTGGAAATATTTATAAAATAAACACCTTGCTTAAGACGCTCTAATGGAATTGTCAATTGTTTTGATTGCTCTTTTTCTTTATATTCTTTTAGATACACCCTTTGACCTGTAGCAGTATGAATGGATATATTTAATGATTTACTAATATGAAACGATTCGCTTAAAACTATGTTGATATTGTTTTTAGCAGGATTTGGAAAGAAGTGAGTTTCTCCTCTAAAATCAAACGTTTCTTCATAAACACCTTGACACGTTTTATTGGTGTAAACTTTTAAGACATTAAACGCACCAGGATTTAATTCTAGGTTGATACTACTTTCCATTACCGTAAACGTTTCACCATTTAAATAAATATGGTAAGATGAAGACCCAGCAAGATCCAAAGAAACTATCTCTTTTGAATTTGAAACTTTTGAGAATACACTTAAATTTTCTGGTTCGTTAACCTGCACAGTAAAACATTGTTCATAATCTGGTGCATCTGCAACAGTTATGCAAATGGTATATGATCCTGCTGATAAATTCTCTATCGATAACGGCGAATTAACACCAAATTCTATGGAATTGTTTACACCATTACCCGTTATAACAGCGGTATAAGGATAATCTGCTAAAGGTGTTATGCTTATTTTGCCATTGTTACTATTTCTACAAGTTTCGCTTGTTATTGAAACCGAATAATTATCTTGATTTAAATTAACTTCAACAGGTTTTTTCACCAAAATATAATCTACAACTTCTTTCGTATCTGAGCCCTGAGGATTTGTAACCGTTAAGGTAACTTTATAAAGTCCTTCAGCATTATAGGTTACTACAGGATTTTGCTCGGTGCTTGTAGAAGGCTCGCCTCCTTCAAAAGCCCAATCCCATTCTGTTGGGGCATCTGTGGACTCGTCAGAGAATGTAATCTGTTCCCCTTCCCATATTTCTGTAACATTAGCACTAAAATCTGCTGTTGGTGCAGGTGGCACTGTTACTGTAATAAAGTTTGTTTCTGTTTTTGTATCTGTACCAAAAGCATTGGTTACTGTTAAAGACACTTGGTAAGTTCCCTCTGAAGTATATATTACTTGAGGGTTTTGTTCGGTACTTGCTGCTGGTGAACCTCCCGTAAATGTCCAACTCCATGATGTAGGTGTTCCAGAAGACGTATCTGTAAATGATACGGTTTCATTAATAAACGGATTTACATCATCGGCAACAAAATTAGCTACTGGTGGCATATCAGGCGTTTCATTCATTACGGTTACAATTTCGGCCGCAGATAATGCTTTTGAATACACACGTACATCATCCAATTCACCTATCCAGTCGTAAATTGCGTTATATGCAGCACTTCCCACTCTAAGATTGGTGGCAGTGCTTGTATTTATAACTGTTGTTTCTGAACTAAATGAGTCTCCAGAATCTGGTTGATTGGCATAGTACACCCCATCAATATAAAGTTTGATAGTATTCATAGTAGTACCATCAGCAGCGTTGTAAGTTACTGCAATGTGTCGCCACGTATCGCCGTCTAATCTTGCTACGGTAGAATCGTCATTCTGTACATTACACGATCCTCCCTCTACTCTAATGTTACCATTATCTACCATAACGTTCCACATCTGCCCAGTAGAATTTTCTCCCCAAGAAACTACAGTTTTTCTAGAACCAGCGTTTGTAGTTTTTATCCAAGCGGTTACTGTTCTTTCGTCGGTACCTCCAACGCCTGTATAAGTGTTCTCTAAATATTGTCCATTGATTTGAAAAGCACTATTTGCATTGCCATCCTTATCATTAACGTAGGTTATATTTTGTTCTCCAACGGCAATAAGGTCTCTTGAATAAGAAGAGGAATCTTGAATATCACCTTGAAAATTAAAATGTGCTTGTAAAGGTCCCGACCCTTGATTTTCAGTTACTGTAATATACCCAACCTCCTCTTTTGTATCTGATCCGAATTGATTGGTAGCAGTTAAGGTAACTTTATAAGTACCTAAAGTATTATAAACAACCGTCGGGTTTTGTTCTGTACTTGACGCTGGTGTTCCACCTTCAAATGTCCAGCTCCATGATGAAGGTAAATTGGTAGAGGTATCGGTAAAATTCACAAAGTTACCTTCAAAAACAGTTTGCGTATCCACCTCAAAATTTGCAACTGGAGTAGACGCTTGATTTACTATTACATAGCCATCTACTTCCTTTGTATCTGATCCAAAAGCGTTAGTAACGGTTAATGTTACTTTGTATGTTCCTGCCATTGCATACGTTACACTCGGTTTTTCGTTTGTACTGGTAGCTGGTGCCCCCCCTTCAAATGTCCAACTCCACGCATCTGGAAACCCGATAGACTCATCAGTAAAATTAATAGTTTCACCCTCAAAAATACTTTGGGTATCTGAACCGAACTTACTTGTTGGCGCTTCATCTTCGCCCACCAATTCAGCTCTCCAAACACCACGCCCCCAAGTGGCTGCGTACAACTGTTGTGTATTGTGCTGAATTTCTAAATCGTTAACTACCACGTTTGGTAATCCTAATCCAAAAGCCTGCCATTCGGTTAAGGTATCATCTTTATAATACACACCTATATCTGTTGCTATATACAGTGCATTGTTTGCAGAATTATCATATACTATATCGGATGTTGTAAGATTGGGTAATCCTGCGGAAATGTTAGTCCACGTTCCACCACCATCTGAGGTTGTATAAGCTTTTTCATTATTGGCATAACCTGTAAAACAAACAGAGACATGATTTGGGTCATCATAATCTACAGCTATTCCTTTAATCACACGATTGGTTAATCCACTTGTGATTTCAGACCAATTAGCACCACCGTCTGTTGTACGCCATATTCTATTTTTTATAGAAGCATAAATATAATCAGCGTTGGAAGGCGCGATAGCCATTTCATCAATCACATCATTTACACCTAAATCAGCTATTGTAGTCCAAGAACCACCTCTATTTGTTGATTTCCATATCTGCCCACTTCCTTCACCTAAAAATATGGTGGCAGGATCCGTTGGATGTTGAATAAGTGGTGGTAAAGATCCGGGTTTTGTATCCCCTAAGTCTATTCTTGTTCCCGTTAAACCACCGGTATCGGTTCTTTTAAAATCTCCATTGTATAAAGACCCGTAGATAATGTTATGGTCGGAGTGATCTATCATACTGGTACCACCATCGCCACCTTTCCAGTGATTCCACTGACCTTGATACCAAATACTGGTGCCATTATCTTGTACTCCTACAACTAAAGTGGCATCGTCTGATTGAGAAACGCCCATACCATGTTGGTATATTTCATGGTTACCCACAGTGTATGTGAGTACTTCATAATTTAAGCCACCATCGGTACTTTTCACTAACCATCCGTCTGTTCCAAGATAGATTGTACCGTTTACCACTTCTATCTCACGAATATCGGCATGTACAAAGTTACCGCCAACACCAGTAGAACTTCCATATATCCAGTTGGTTACTTTAGTGAAACTGTCGCCACCATTTGTAGACCTGTAAGTATCAAGACTACCGTTTATAATAAGATTAGGGTTGGTATCAGAAACAGCAAAACCGCCATATTGGCCTCTTTCAGCATCTGGAATACCACCTTGTATAAAGGTAAGTCCATTATCGGTTGATTTAAAGCTGACTTTATCTCCAACAAAATAAACGTTATTTGGTGCTGCTGCCGATACCGCTACTTGAGGATCTGTTGCTGTTGCAGACGTAGCTGTAAAATTACCTCCAGTATCAGTCGACCTATATAGCGTTCTATTTGTCTTATTGGTAGCATATACTATTGATGGATCTCCCGGCTTAAACTCAATATCTGTAATATCTCCCGTGAGTACTGTTGTAAATGTTTGAAATCCATCGGGCGACTTTAAAAGACCGTTAGACGTTGCCGCAAATAACATGTTAGTATCGCTGGGGTTCATTAGAATTTTATGAACACGGGTGTATGTTGAAGGAATATCTAGCGCATACCCTGTAGGATTCCATGTATTGCCTCCATCGGTAGTTTTAAAAATTCCTATACTGTAATTACCACTGCCCCCAACATTGGTAGAAATATAAATTTCGTCAGTATTGTTAGGGTTTACTGCCAAACTCCAAATACCCGTAATTCCTAAACCATCTGTTTTTGGTGTCCAAGACTGCCCTCCATTGGTCGTTGCCCATAAACCACCACCGCGACAGCCTATATAAATATGATTTTCATTTGTGGGATTTACCCAAATAGCATCTACCCTACCGTTACCATTACGCCTATCACTAAATGGCTCTTTGAGTTCAACAAACGGCCCTATTTCCTCCCACTCGCTATCCTGAACTGGATTTAAAAGAATTTTACCAGAAGAAGATTTTAAAGTAGCTTCAAAATCGTGTTTGGATTTACCAAGGTAATACACTAATCTTGGATCTACTTTTGTTCGCTCTCCAGAAGGGTAAAAGCGGTCTTCGTTAGCTATAATCCATCTTTGAAATTGTTTATAACCAGAACCTTTTCCTTTATCTCTGTTCTTAAAATAGGCATTACCCTTTTGTATCACATCATAAACATTATACTTTGGGTCGTCCATCATGGTCTTATAATCCTGTGCATTCACCATGGTAAAACAGGTTAGCAAACACAGCATCATAAGTTTCAATAAGGGCTTTTTCATAACTATTGTATTATTGTATTTTTTCCTTTTCTCTAATATTCTTTTTTTTTAAAAAGATGTAGCATATTTTACAATGCTACATCTTTTATCTTGCTATTAATATAGTGGAAATTTATTATTTTCTCACAACCTTCAAACTTGTACGGTTGGTATCCGTTGATACCTCAACATAATATAAACCTACTGCATAATCACTAAAATCTAGTACTGCTTCTCCATTCTCTCTTGAAACTAAATTAGTTTTAACACGACTACCTAACACATTGTATATCGCTACAGAAAAATCTTCTTTTGAACCAATATTAACAGTTAACTTATCAACAGTTGGGTTAGGATATGCTCTAATTGTATTCTCTAACGCTGTGGTTGACCCAGTAGATAAGGTTTGACGACTAGCCACTTGAGTTACCTCTCCTGCTGTTAGTGCCCGAGAATATATACGTACATCGTCTATAGCTCCATCAAAAGTGAATGAATTATACACAGCTGACCCCACCTTTAAAAAGTTACTTGTATTTGTATTAATAACTGTTGACGTAGAATTGAATGAAATACCCGTTCCAGGATTTGCAGATCCAGGAGTATCGCCAGAGTTTGTACTTAGCACGCCATCAATGTAAATTTTACAATCAGATAATTTATCTCCGTCAGCAGGATCGTAAGTCACTGCTATATGATGCCAATTGCCGTCGTTTAATCCTGTATCAGTGGTTTTTAGGGAAGAACCGCCTCCTTCTACTCTTGGCACCCCTGTTAAACCTGAACCAGATCCTCCAGCATCTGTACTGCCATCTATCATCACATTAAACATTTCTCCAGAGCTATTGTTTCCAAATGAAACAATAGGTTCTCTAGATGTTCCAGTAGTTTTAAACCAGCCTGTTACCGTTCTTGCACCATCTGCTGCTACACCAGGATAACCTGTTATTAAATGATCTGCATACACTCCAGATGCCGTTAAGGCACTTGATGCGTTTGCATCTGCATCAGCTTCATAAGATGGCACAAATGCACCTGTAGCAGTTAAGTCTCTGCCGTAAGATGACGCATCAGCAACATCGCCATCAAAATTATATTGTAATTGAAGGTCTCCTGTGCCTGAGCCTGCCGAAACTGTTATATAACTTGTTTTAATTTCGTCATCACTACCACCTGCATTGGTCGCTGTTAAAGTAACCGTATAAGTACCTGCTGTAGGATAGGATACCTGAGGGTTAGGGTCTGTTGTATTCCCAATAGCATCAACCGCACCAAAATCCCAAGACCATGATGTTGGTGAATTTGTAGATGCATCAGTAAAGCTTATAATTTCATCTGTTGATGGTGCTGTATTGCTTGCACTAAAATCTGCAACAGGAGCTGCTGCTGTAATTCCAGATATAGCTAATATTTGTGCTTCTGTAAGTGCGCTATCAAAAATTCTTATATCATTAAGAGCACCGTTTCTAAAGTAATAGTTTGCATTATCTACAGCATTGCCTATTTGCATAGCTCCTGAAGCGGTGTTAATAGCGGTGGCTGTATTAAAACCTAATAGACCTGATGTAATTTCCACGCCATCAACAAAAATTTTAACGTCGTCTAGTGTTGGCGTTCCATCATCTTCAAACGTAACTCCAACATGATGCCAATTGCCATCATTAAGACCTAGACCTGAAGTTCTTTTGTTAGAACTTCCGCCTTCAACTCTTATGCCTCCAACGTCAGTTAACATTACATTAAACGCAGCACCTGACCCTGATGTACCCCAACCAACAATTGTATTTCGCGCATAGGTAGTTGTGGATTTAAACCATGCTGTAACTGTTCTGGCAGCTGCCCCGGTTATTCCATTATAGTTAGAAAGCAAATAATCTCCCGAAGTACCTGGGAAAGAAATGGCACTATTAGCTGTACTTTCTTGGTCAGCTTCGTAGGCGGCAGCAAAAGTGCCTTGAGGTGTTAACGTATATCCATTCGTAGAAGAGTCTGTTAAATTCCCATTGAAATCAAAATGGGCTACAGGGGTCTGTGCAAAAGCACTAAATGTAGTTACCAATACAATTGCAAAAATACAAGTTGCTCGGTTTAAAAATGTAGTTGTTAGTTTCATATTTATTTATTTTACAGATTAATTGGTAGCAAGTTAGAGTAATAGTTAAAAAAATTAGGGGGAAAATATCGGCTTAAAAGGGGGGAATAATTTACACGTCGCTAAAAAACCAATAAACACAAGGCTTACGGTGGTGTCATCAATATTGTGTAGTGTCTAAACAACCCGAAAAGACATAAAAAAGCCAGAACAAATTATATGTTCTGGCTTTTCTAAATTGGATGATTTCACATAAAAACCTACATAAATTATGATTATTTATGATACTTCGGTTTCCAATCCCAAAACTGCCTTGGAAAATCAATAATTCTATAAGAATTTAATTAACTAAATTATTTCAATTAGCAGCCTATTTTTACGAAGTATGATAACGTTATGTTTGGTATATATTGAAAGAATTACATAAAAAAGCCCATTTCACGTTTTAACGTAAAATGGGCATTACCCTAAAAAAGGAATTTTACCTTCCTTTTTTGTCTCAAGGATTATTGGTTAGGCCACTTTCAATTAAAGGAATCCTAAAGCGTTCTAGTTCTGCATCTTGATGCTCGTTAGCAAAAATAGCTTCAGCCTTCTTGATAATTTCTGGGTGTTTTTCAGCAATATTATTGTTTTCAGAAGGGTCTTCCTTGAGGTTATACAACTCTAAGGTTGGTGCTTTCTTTTTGTTTTTTAAATTTTGGCGCACTACTTTCCAATCTCCCATCCTAATAGCTACTTGCCCTCCATATTCTGGATATTCCCAGAATAGAAATTCATGTTCTTTTTGGTCGTTATCTTCTCCTCGAAGGGTTGGTAAAAAGCTAATACCATCCGTGTCTTTCGGTTTCTCAAAACCCACCAAGTCTGATAGGGTTGCCATAACATCATATTGTGCCGAAATTAAATCCGTTTTAGTATTTGGCTTTATATGTCCAGGCCACGATGCAATCATAGGTACTCTTATACCTCCTTCGTACACAAAGCCCTTGGCCCTACCAAGTTCTTCATCAAAAATTCCAGAACTATTAAAAAATTCTCCATCGGTACCACCTGAATATGTAACCCCATTATCTGAAGAAAACATAATTAACGTGTTTTCATAAAGGCCATTATCTTTTAAATATTGTACTAACTTTCCAACGTTTTCATCTAAATAAGAAATCATGGCCGCATATCCAGCTCTTGGGTTTTGGTGTGGATAATACCCTATTTTTCCCAAGTAAGGTTCTTCTTCACCAAACTTCTTTTTATAATAATCTACCCAACGTTGTGGTGCTTGAATAGGATTATGCGGTATTGGGGTTGCCCAATAAAAGAAAAAAGGATTATCCTTTTCTCTATCGATGAATCCCAGCATTTCATCAAAAAACAATTCTGGAGTATAGTCGTTAAGTGTATAGTCTTTATAACTCTCTGGATCATTTGGGTCAGCATCTTTTAACAACTTTCTTGATGGTTTAATTGTGTCGTTATTTAAATGCACCCGTTTTTCATTCCTATACACATGTACTGGGTAGTACGTATGTGCTTGACGCTGGCAATTGTAACCAAAAAAGAAGTCGAAGCCCATTTTGGTAGGTAATGATTCCGTATGCGGAGCGCCTAAACCCCATTTACCTACCATACCTGTAGCATAACCGTTTTCTTGTAATTTTTTAGGAAATAGCAAAGTGTTTTTTGGAATAGGACGCTGGCCTTCCAGCGTAGAGTCTAAAATAGTTTTTCGGTAATCCCATACATCGCCTCGCTCGTTCCACTCATCATTACCTCTAATGTAGGCATGCCCAGAGTGCTTTCCCGTAAGCAACATATATCTTGCTGGCGCACATACTGGCGCACTAGTATAATGTTGCGTGAAACGCATTCCGTTTTTTGCTAAGGCATCAATGTTTGGCGTTTCTATTTTTTCTTGACCATAAACCCCTAATTCTCCATAACCTAAATCGTCTGCCAATATATATATGATGTTTGGTTTTGATTTTTCAGAATTAGAAGCTTCGTTTTTTGGAGGTTCTTTACAAGAAAATGAAACAGCTAGTAAGATGCTCAGAATCAAATATTTTACTTTTTTACTATATCTACCCATTAAGTTTCATTTTAAAGTACGTTGTTAATTTTTAAAAAATAATCATTAAGTTTTGAATAAAAAAAGATGCTTATTTTACGACTACATTGCAGCGCTTCAATAAACATCTTTTTAAAACTAACTCAAACTAAACAAATATTTCAAATGGCAATTAATTACCATTTAATATACTACATAAAATTTTTATTCAGCAGCAAGAGCTCCAATTTGGTCTGGACTCAATGCGATGTCTAAAATAGCCACATCGTCCAACTCTCCTACCCACATATAATCAGTTCTATAAGCTGGTCGACCGATTCTAACATCTATTCCATCGGGATCGGTATTAACTTCTCTCCTTTCTGAATTGAACGACTGCCCAGGTGCATCAGGTAAATTCTCGTCCAGAGCACCATCAATATAAACTTTAACACGAGCTACTTCAGGACCATCAGCTGGATCGTATGTAACCGCCAAATGATGCCATTGATCATCCATTAAGTCAGTTCTGCTAGTTCTAAGACTACAACCACCGCCTTCTACACGAACCTGTCCGCCTTGTAACATCACGTTAAACATTTGTCCCGGTGAATTTGTACCCCAACCAACAATAGCCTTTCTACCTGTACCTGCACCAGTTTTAAACCATGCTACAACACTTCTTGCTGCATCTCCACTTACACCTTTGTACCCTGGAATCGTTAAATCTTGAGAGTATGGAGGGAATGGAGGTGCTAAATATGCACTACTTGCATTGCCATTTCTATCTGCAACATAAGTTACATCGCCATAGCTGGAAACAGCTGTAATTCCATTTGTACCTTCGGTATCTTCCAAGTTACCGTCAAATCTAAATATTGACACGAATGGCAATGGCTCGCCTTCTACAATAATATAATCTTCTAGCAATACTTCACTAGCACCATATTCGTTTCTAACTTTTAACTTTACATCATACTCTCCAGGCACAGTATAAATAACTGTAGGTGATTGCTCGGTGTATTCACCAAACTCTGAACCTACTAAAGACCATGTCCAAAAACTTGGGTCGTTAGTTGAAGTATCTGTAAAGGTGATAGATTCTCCTTCAATAATTGTAGTTGCAGAAGCCGAAAATGATACTTCTGGCAATAAAGCTGGGTCTGCCTCATAATCGAGAGCGAAATCTCCTCCAACTTTATCACATGAGGTCAGGTTTAAAATCATAGTTGCGGCAAACGCAATTATGGTATATGTTTTAAGTAACTTCATTTTTGTATTTTTTTTAAATTAATTGTTGTTATGCACTTGTGCGTTTTTTATAACACAAGTGCAATGAAATATGTTATTCCCAAAGTGGGTTTTGTTCCAAATTCGGATTTAACAAAATCTCACCAGACGGTAATGGAAACAAATAATAGTGATCGGGAAATGTAGGAGGCGTTTCAGGAATTAACTGCACATAGCCTTCAGGCGCACTGTTTTGAATAGGTAATGTAACACCAAAATCTGATTGTGCTACCCAACGTCCTAATTTTACTTCGGTAGCATAGTCCATTTTTTTCCATCGTCTTAAATCCTCTCTTCTAAAACCATCACCCATAAGTTCAATAGCTCTTTCTCTGCGTATTTCCCATAAAATAGGGTCTACTGTCGGATCTCTCATTGGGTCCCAACTAGCATCTACCGCTCCTAAATCTAAAGGTGCAACACCACCTCTTGCTCTAAGCTTATTAATCGTAGCATCGGCAATAGATTGATTGAATTCTCCTAATTCAAACTTTACCTCAGCATGTATAAGATAAATTTCACCCATTCTAAATATAGGAAGATCATTTAAGTCTCTTGAAGACACCCTGTCATTATGATCATTATAAACTTTCCAAAAGCGGTAACCATTTCCTGTTTGTGTTGGGGTTAACCTTTCAAAATTAGGGACTCTATCTGTTACCCTTCCAGACCAGTTTCTGTCTGGTAATTCTTTTAAAGGATATCCCCCGGTAGCCGCAGCTACTTGACCAAACCACTCTGCATCTGCCGGGTTGCCTGTTGGCGTCCATGTTTGCGTACCATTACCGTTTATGCGATATGGTGGAGGCGTCATAGTTAATATACGCTTATCTCTGTTTCTAAATTCGGCATAATGGTCTTGATCACCCTCATACAAAGTGTTAGTAGCATTATAAATAGGTTTTCCATCTATTGTTAAAAACTTATCTATACCTTTTCTAGTAATATCATATTTGTTGTTTGTAGATCGTGTATTAGTACTCACCCAATGTGTTAATTCATCAATTACATAATGTCTATACAACAAAATTCCAGGTTGCCCTCCTAAGTCTAGAGAATTAAACACAGCATCATAGTTATCCATAATTGTGGCATATTTATCAACCAGATATGTAGACGACTGATTAGCAGCATTTAAATACGTTGCAGCATCCGCTAATCCATGATATTTACGCCATGTACCTTCAAATAATGCGAAACGTGCTAATAGCGCTCGAGCTACATCTGGATTAATAGTATTTGGACCATCACCATTATCAAAAATAGTCGCAACTGCCTCATTAAGATCTCTTAAAATATTACCCGCTACCAAATCGCGCGTATCTCTTGGTTTATTAAGTTCATCCGTATCTTGGTCTGTAATTTCATTCTCAATCCACGGCACACCTCCAAAAGTTTGTAACATTCCAAAATACTCATGCGCTCTGAAAAATAGACCTACACCTCTCCAATGCGCTTTTTCAGCATCACTAAGTGGCGAATCGGGTAATGCATCCAACATGATGTTAACGCGCCTAATATTTTCATATGCATTAGAATATCTTCCATCATTAATAGGTACAATGTAATTTTGATTCAAGTAACCTGGATTTACAGAGCTGTTTCCGTTTTGCATTAAGTCTCCTTGAAGATCTCTTGTTGCTGCCCATGATGTTGACGTTGGGTACTCCTCTAAGAAATCATAAAAGCCCCATGCATATAGCTTGATGTTGTTATATGTACTAAATATGGTTGCTTTTGAAAGTTCATCTTTTGGCGCAGTGTCCAAAAAATCATCATTACAGGCAAATAATGTCGCCACTACTGCCAGTAAAAGTGAAATGTGTTTTAAGTTTTTCATAATTTTATTTTTTTTAGAATGACAGATTTAAACCAGCTGAAAATTGTCTCAGTATTGGATACGTACTTGCAGCATCTTCATTTACGTCAGGATCTAGTCCTTTTGGCAAATTGTCGAATGTAAATAGGTTGTTACCAGACACAAACACTCTAAACTTATTAATCTTCATACGTCTTAATAATTCGCTATCTATACTATAGCCAAAGGTAATGTTTTGTATTCTTAGGTAACTTTCGTCTTGTAGGTATTTCGTTTGTACCCTTCTACTTAATCCATAATTACTGTCTATATTTCCTGCCGCTGCATTACCATGCACTCTTGGGAAGTATGCATTTTGGTTGTCTGGTGTCCAATAATCTAATTGATTCGCATAAATATTATCAAAAACAGATCGGTAAGGGAAAATTAAATCTGAATCTCTCCAACCATCTTCTTTTCCAACACCACTTAACACAAATGAGAAATCAAATCCTTTGTACTCCAAAAATCCGTTAATACCAAACTGGTAACGCTTTCTGCCATTTCCAATTACCTTACGGTCTCCAGGTCCTGTACGAGCAATAATTTCTCCAGTATTAGGATCAATATCATAAGACGCGCTATTATTACCATTTGTGATAACACCATCACCATCCAAATCTTGATACTTTATATCTCCAGGATAAGGTACTGGCGCACCATCTATAATTGGTACACCTGGTTTTAATTGCCTGTTATCTCCCGATAAATCGGCATTTAAGGTACCATCAACAAAATCATCCGTGGTGTAATACCCATCTGTAACATAACCCCAAATATCGCCAATAGTTGAACCTTCCCAATATACCTGACTGATGTCTTGCGATGGGTTATCAAAACGTGTTACTTTTGCTATATTATCAAATACATTAAGGTTTAAACCATAAGAGAAATCTCCTCTTCGGTCGTTCCAACCAAGTTCAAATTCCCATCCAGTAACTTCTATGTCCCTCGAGTTTTGTAAAGGAGCATTGGTTCCTAAAACAGCAGGAAGTTCAGCACCAGGACCTAAAATTCCATTGGTCTCTCTAACATAGTAATCAAAAGAACCTGTAAGTCTATTTTGAGCCAAGCCAAAATCCAATCCAAAGTTTCTAGATTCTACATCTTCCCATGTAAATCCAGCACTTATTAATCCTGCCGGACTAAAACTAATATAACGTTGTTCAGTATTTATGTCTGTCCATCTTGTTGTAAAATCCTCATATCCAGGGATAGTTGGAAAATAGTCTCTAGAATTAGTACCTGGCCTATTATACACCTGATTTCCAATAACACCATAAGATGCTCTAAATTTTAAAAGGGAAACAAAATCAACATTTTCCATAAACCCTTCTTTAGCGATATTCCAACCAACAGATGCCGATGGTAACACTACATAACGATCGCCATCTGCAAATAAAGATGAGCCATCGTAACGTAAATTTCCTTCAATAAAATATTTCTCCTTATAGTTATAGTTTAAACGAGAGAAATAACCAACAACACCCCATTCATAAAAGGCATCACCTACATTAACATTGGTGTCATCAAAACCTAAATTTAACGATGGTGTTTCTAGCGGATCAATTAAATTTCTTTTTGTAGCAAAAAAGAAATTTTGTTTTTCATCTTCTTTATTTAGACCAACTAATACTCCTATATTATGATTTTCACCTAAAGTTAAATTGTAGTTTGCGTAAAGGTTAATACCGTTATATATTCTATTAGATTGGTTTCTTGATATACTTGAACTTGTCTGCGCATTGGCTTCAGAGGTGTTCGGGTTAAATCTAAAAGTACTGTAATAACGTTGCCCGTTATTAACAGTTCTATTATTAACATAATTTTTCTCGAACGTATATTCACCAGTTACCGATAAATTTTTTAGAGGCTTCCACTCTAATTTTTGGAACAATCTTAAGTTATCGTCTTCTCTTCTCCCTGGCTCGCTGAATCTCACTACATTAGATGGTGATTGGAAAGGTAAAACTAGCCCTGAACCATCATCGAAAAATCCACTAGAAGGATCGAACATCCTAACCTGTACTGCATCATTGTAACGCCCATTAGGTCTAGACTGTATACTTGATCTAAATAACACATTACTAGTTGAAGTTAATTTCTCAGATATATCGGCAGAAATCAACGCATTTACGTTATATTTCCTGAAAGAATCCTTATCTGTCACCATCACTCCATCTTGGTAGCTATATCCGGTATTTAAACGATATGCAATATTTTCGCTACCACCACTAACTGCAAAGTTATGAATGGTTGAATATCCAAAATTCTCAATAAAGTCACCAAAAGTATCTGCATCTTGCAACGGATAATATTGTCCTCCGTCAAAGTGAATTGGATACGTTTGACCAGACACAGGATCTTGGGCTAAATTAAGTTGACTTGGGTCTGTCTCATATTGATTAATATACCCTAACCAATCGCTAATATTCTGACCAGCAAAATATGCGTTAACACCCCAAAACTCTAATGATCTCACAAACTCCTTAGTTGTTGCTTTTTCAGGCAAATCAGAAGGCGTAGATATACTTGAGGTTACATTGTAATCAAACTTTACTTTTTGATTTCTTTTACCCTGCTTTGTAGTAATTACTATTACACCAAAAGCTGCACGCGCACCATATATAGAGGATGCCGCAGCATCTTTCAGTACAGAGACAGACTCAATATCCTGTGGATTCACATCATTTAAACTTCCCGGTACGTTATTAATTAAAACTAACGGAGAACCTCCATTAATAGAAGTAAAACCTCTTACATTTAAGCTTACACCCTCTGAACCAGGTTGACCAGAACCAACCGTAACCTGTAAACCAGATGCAATACCCTGTAATGCTTCGGCAGCATTTGTAATAGGTCTGTCTGATACAATTTTATCCATTTTTACGTAAGAGTTCGCACCCGTTACATTGGATTTTTTCTGGGTACCGAAACCAACTACAACTACTTCATCGAGTTGTGCCGTATCTTCTTTTAAAGACACATTAATTGTTGATTTTTGACCTACCGTAATTTCTTGAGTTACAAATCCAATGTAAGAAACAACTAGCACATCATTATTACCTACTGACAGAGAGAACTTTCCATCAAAATCGGTTGATGCACCACTGTTCGTACCTTTAACGGCTACCGTAGCACCCGCTAATGGAATTCCTAAGCCGTCAGTTACTGTTCCTGTTACAGTTTTTTGTTGTGCTTGCATCGCGCATGTCAGCATCAACAAAATTCCTAAGAACTTTAAAGTTAGTATTTTTCTCATAATTTAAAGATTGATTTAGTATTCATTTTAGTTATTGATTAGTAGTTTATTTTAAAAAGTATCTTTCATCCATTGGTACGGTTTACGTTTCACCCACAAACCTCTTGTAAAATCTGGAAAATCCTGTGGCTCCCCGTTATTTTCAATTGAACGTTCAGACAATGGTGTTATGGCACTCCAAGCGGCAGCATCATAAGCGTCCATTGGTGGCGCAATATTTTGTTTTGCTGACTCAACAAAAGCTTGTATCACAAAAAAGTCCATGCCTCCATGACCCGCCCCAGTAGCCTTTTCGCCGTATTTCTTCCAAAGTGGGTGGTCATATTTCTTAAGCCACTCTTTAGAATCGTCCCAGCGATGTGGTTTTTCTGATTTGCCTTCAATATATATTCTATCCCCATCTTTTTCCCAAAGTCCTTTAGTACCCTGAACTCTAAAGCCCAATGAATACGGTCTTGGTAAATGCACATCGTGGGTTACTATTATAGTTTCTCCATTGGCCGTTTCTATAGTAGAAGTAATTACATCGCCCATTTTAAAATTCACTTTAGCATTTGGGTGATCTTTCCCGCCATGCTCTACGATATAATTATGCATACCCCGGCTTTTTGTAGCGTGAGAAGTTAGAGACACCAAACGATTTCCTCTGTTAATATCGCACATAGCAGCTATTGGACCGATGCCATGCGTTGGATATACATCCGCATTTCTTAATACAGAATGCTGTGTGCGCCATACGGACTCTGAAATTCCTTTTTCTCCAAATTCCACACCTTTACCATAAGCTGTTTTTCCATCATTAAGCATTACGAAGCGCAAGTCGTGCTGGTATCCGCATCTAAAGTGCATTAATTCTCCAAACACATTTTGCTTCACCATATTAAGCACAGCTAGAACATCACGACGATAATTAACGTTTTCAAGAAGCATTAAATGTGTGCCTGTTTGTTCGTGAACATTGACTAAATCCCAACATTCCTCTAAAGTATTCGCTGCAGAAACCTCTAAACCGGTATACTTACCGGCTTTCATAGCGTCTTTTGCCATACGTGTATGCCATAACCAAGGTGTTGCTATAATAACAGCGTCAACATTATCTAATTCTAAAAGATTCCTGTAGTCATAGTCATTTTTCCCAAAAACTTCAGGTTTTCTTTTTCCTGATTTAGAAATTTTATCTAGTGCTAATGAAATTCTGTTGGAATCGATATCACAAATAGCTGTAACAGCTACATCATCTCTATGCAGCAAGTTTACTAAGTGATTCGTTCCTCTTAGTCCAACACCAATAAGCCCTACTTTTAATTTATCGTTAAAAACCCCTTTTGACAATCCAAAGGTCATATGCGGCATCATAGCCATTCCTACCCCTGCAATTGCTGTATTTTTAATAAAGTTCCTTCTCTTGTTCATTATTCTTAAATTTTACTATAGAAACACCTTATAATTCTCACAAAAAATGCCTTTTCTATCTTATGTTACAAATTTGTTAAAGTTTACTGGTTTTTAGTGTGGTTTTTTTTATCTAAAAAGGTGTGTTTTTTACTCATACATTGTAAAAAAACTATTTTACCTACCATTTTTGACGAATTACCCCCCTTTTTTAATAGCGCTATATCAATCACACGATAAAAATGGTTTAATTGAGGTTAAAAGTTTTTTTAAATAATTAAAACATCTATTTTTGAATAAATTGCATTTTCTTTAACGTTTTTATGCCTTAAAAATGGTTACATATTTAAAATTTGTAGCATATTCTATTTTACTATCATTTGTAAGTATATCTTGGGGACAAGAGAATTCGAACTTCATCAAACTAGACAAGGAATTTTCTGCAAGCGCACAAATTACAGAAGATAATCTAGGGTTTATGATTATTCTTGATGGTGACGGCTTGCACAAATATAATGGCTACAATTTTTCAACCACATCGCTTGAAACAGTTTTTGGAAATGACTTTACTGGCGATAGGCAATACGTTTTAAAAAAAGATAATCAAAGTAATATATGGGTCGCTTCTTTTAAAGGGGAACTTACCAAAATAACACCTAATGGTTATTATGAATGTTATAGAGACAAATTAAAATCAGAGGATGAATATGTTCAAATAACCAGTATTAAGCCATATGAAAACTATGTTTGGTTTGGCTCTTCAACAGGAGGCATATATAAATACAAGGCCGATGATTCTACTATTGAATATATTGCAACTCTACCATCAGTAAACGAAAAACCTCAAATTATTAAAGGCCTTGCCCTTAGTGATAAAAATTCTTTATGGATAAGTACACTAAATGGAAAAATATACAACTATGCTGTACAAGAAAAGAAACTAAAACTATTTGAAAGTCCTTTAGGCGATAAAACTCAGATAATTAATTTAGTAAATGATGCTTCTGGAAAAATATGGCTTGCTACAGAATTGGATGGTTTATTTAGCTACAATCCTTCGAGCAAACTATTTAAGCAATATGACAAGACTGGAGGAGTAAGTACTGCTTCCCAGCACCATTTGTTTACCTCGCTTTACTGCGACAGCCTTGGAAACATATGGGCAGGAACTGATGGGGATGGATTATACAATATTGACCAAAAGAACAATGAAATAAATATTTACAAGCACCAAGAAAGCAATAAATTTTCTATCAGTAGCAATACAATATTGTTTATTACGGAGGATTCAAATAACAATATTTGGATAATAGATAAAAACGGCATAATTAATATTCTGCCAAAAGGAAGCAACACCATTAAATACTATAATGGTTTAACAAACAATACCCCCGTTAAAGTATTATCTGTGCTAAAGGCAAAAGATGGTTCTATATATATTGGTACCGACGGAAAAGGGCTGAATAGAGTTTTTTTAAATGGAAAAAAAGACCATTATACCAAAGATGGCGATAATTTTGAGGCTAGATATATCCAAAATTTATTAGAAGATGCTCATGGTAATATTTGGATAGCTACATATCAAAATGGCTTATGGATTTATTACCCGAAACGGGATAAATTTCAAAAATTAAAAACCATAATTTCTGATAACCTTTATTCAGATGATATAAGGACTCTTTTCAAAGATTCAAAGAACAGAATTTGGGCAACCTCAACTAGGTCCATTAATATCTATAATACCAATCAAGATTTATTGGCAACATTTAAATATGATTCAAATGGATTATTTGGAAACGTTTCAATGAGTCTAGCAGAGGATGAAAACAAAACTGTTTGGCTTAGTGTAAACCCAAGTCAATTGTTTAAGTTTAATGAAAATTTCAATGATTTAAATGATTCCTATTTTACCAAACATAATTATTTTTTAAATGATAATGACGATTTACGGAATTACAACATTCTATCGTTAGTACCAGATTTTCAAGGCACCCTGTGGATGGTTTGTGCCTCAGGCATGTTAATTCAATTTAATCTCGAAAAAGAATCCTTTCTACCGTATTACAAAAAAGAATCTTTGAAAGAATACTTTTTTACAGCGTTATTACTAGAGGATCCAAATAATTTATGGCTTAGTAGTTTAAATGGTATGCACCATTATAATTTAGAAAAAGATGAGTTAAACTCCTATTACCAAATAGATGGTTTTCAAAGTAAGGAATTCTCTTTTAGAAGTGCTTTTAAAGATGATGAGGGCACCTTTTATTTCGGAGGAGAAAATGGCGTAAATGCTTTTTCCCCAAAGGATCTTATTAAAACGAATACAGAAGGCCAACTATACATCAATGATATTGAAATTTTAAACAAACCTGCAAATTTGATTATTCCTAATCAGGTAAAACAGGGCGTCGAACGTGTAGAGCACTTAAAACTCGATTACGATCAATCTTCTTTTTCGTTTCAGTTTGCAGCTATAGGCAATATTATAAATACTGACTATCACTATGTGTACAGGTTAAATGGTTTTGATAAAGACTGGATAGCACCAAAGGAAAGTAGAACAGCCTCATACACTAACATACCTCATGGCGACTACACATTCGAAGTTAAAGCAGGCTCCAAAAGAGGCAACTGGAATATCACCCCTATTGCCGTTAATTTATCTATTATGCCACCATGGTACCAAAGTAATTTGGCTTATATGCTATATCTAATTGCTGTAGCTTTAATTGCATACAGCATTGTACTATGGCTACGTTTAAAGAATAGACTTGCGAAAGAAACTTGGGAAAACAATAAAGAAAAGGAGCTATACGCTCTAAAAATGAATTTTTTCGCAAAAATGTCTCATGAAATTCAAACTCCACTTACCTTAATTCTTGGTCCAATTTCAGACATGTTAAAAAGAGCTACGGATAATGGAAATGAACTATTGAGACAACGTCTTTTAATGATAGATAATAACGCCAACCGTCTTTCTAGAATTGCTATGGAATTGATGACCATTAGAAATAAAGAACTTGGAAGGCTAAGAGTTTATGCATCAAAAAACGATTTAATAGCAGATTTAAAGCGGATATCTCAATCTTTTAGTGAACAAGCTCGATTTAAGAATATTGATTTCATCCAAGAATATCCAAAAAACGATATTAAAATTTGGTACGATTCCGAAAAAATTGAGCATGTTATCTATAATTTATTATCTAATGCATTTAAGTTTACACCTAGCGAAGGCACTATAAAAGTAAAAGTCATAGAAATACCTTCGGAAGAAGAGATAAAAATTTCTGTAGAAGATTCTGGCCCAGGAATCCCTAAAAACGAGCTAGATGACATATTCAAACTTTTCTATCAATCAGAAACAGGAAAGGGGACAAAAGGATCCGGTATTGGATTAGCGCTAACAAAGGACCTTGTAAATCTCCACAAAGGCAGCATTAATGTCTCATCTTCCCCAGAAACCGGCACAACGTTTTCTGTAAATCTATCTACTAGAGAAGATATTTTTACTCAAGACGAAAAAGTTTTAATCCAAGACACCAACACTATATCCAATTTATCGAAAAACGAAGCATTAATCTCCGATAGCGATTATTCTGTCAACAATCTAATTAAAGATAAAAACCAAACATTACTAATTGTTGAAGACAACATAGAAATGCAAATGTTTCTAAAAGATGTTTTAAGTGATTATTATAACTTATTAATTGCTCCTAATGGTAAAGAGGGTATTGTTCTAGCCGAAAAACACATGCCAGATTTAATAATAAGTGATATTATGATGCCCGTTATGGATGGTATCGAGATGTCGAAAACTCTACAAAAAAAGAAATCTACATATCATATCCCTATTATACTATTAACAGCTAAAAATTCAACATCTGCAAAAATAAAAGGCCTAAATGTAGGCGCTATAGAGTATATAAAGAAGCCCTTTAACTTTCATGAATTATTGTTAAAAGTCAACAACATTCTTACTTCTAGAGAAAAAATTATTTCTAAATATAAAACTGATCTTATTAGCGCTCCAGTCGATATTAGCGAACCCTCAAAAGATGATATTTTCTTACAAGATTTGGTGAATGAAATTAATACGCAATTAGAAAATCCGGATTTTAAACTGGAAGATTTAACCAAAACTTTTAATATGAGCTATTCTGTTATTTACAGAAAATATCAAGAGATTACCGGTAGAACATTAATAGACTTAGTAAAATCCCTAAGATTAAAAAAAGCTGCATTATTAATTATTAAAAACGGTTATAACATTTCAGAAGCAGCATATATGGTTGGTTATAAAGACCCGAAGTACTTTGCTAAAAGCTTTAAAGAAGAATTTGGAGTTCCTCCCGCCACTTTTAAAAGGGAGGCTAAACTTAGTGGTGTAGAAAAAATTATTAATAAGTATAAAATTAACCCTATCACTCAATCGTAGTACACAATTCTGTTACTTAAGATAATCCTCCACGATTGATTGTGACGTGAAATAACCCAACAAGCTAAATTCCCTAGCTGTCTTAAAGAAATAAAAGAATTGGTAGTTGTTTTTCTCTGCCTCGTTTAACGTATCGAAATCCTGCTCTAGTAAACTAAAAATTTCTTTTTCTTTTGACGTATTGAAATGCGAACTAACAAAGACTTCTAAATCGGCTGCTGAAGCATTAGAAATTGTCTTGTTTAACTCATCATTTAATCTGCTTTGAAACACTTCTGCTCCTTGCTTCATAAAATGTTGCTCTTGGGTTGCCAATACATGCTTACAAATTTTATCTACAAATTGAGTTAAATTCAAATCTTTACCACCTAAAGTTGACGTTCTTGGAAGAATGATATCCACCAAAAGATCAATAAGACGTTTTTCATTCAAATTAAAAAATACAGGTTTGAATTTAGCCCTATTATTTGTGCATGATTCCAAAATGCTTAGTACAGAAGAAGCACTTACGCTGATACCCAAAGACATTACAATATTTTTTATGGCCGTTCTTCTCTCCATACCTAAAAGGCTTTAGCATTTAATTGTTTTATAGCGTAATCTACAGCTCTAGCTGTTAATGCCATATAGGTTAAAGAAGGGTTTTGGTTTCCCGAAGACGTCATACAAGCGCCATCAGTAACAAAAACATTTGGTACCGCATGAATTTGATTGTATTTATTAAGTACTGATGTTTCTGGGTTACGGCCCATTCTAGCAGTCCCCATTTCGTGTATAGCATGCCCTGGATAAAATGCCTCATCAAAACCTGTTACATTTTTAAAACCAGCTAGAGTTAACATTTTAATTGCCTCTCTCTTAATATCTTTACGCATTAGCATTTCGTTCTCTTTAAACTCTGCATCAAATGTAATGGTTGGCAAACCCCATTCGTCTAGTTTATTATAATCTAGCTCCATTTTATTGTCATGGTATGGTAAACATTCGCCAAAGCCCGTAATACCAATACGCCAATTTCCTGGTTTTAAAAGACTGTCTTTAAATGCTTTACCATAGCTTAATTCTTTAATTGCACGTCTCCAATCAGTTCTACTGGCACTACCTTGAAAACTGTATCCTCTTAAGAATCCTGTTTTAGTTGAAGCATCTTCTAAATTCCTAAATCTAGGAATATGGAAACTTCCTGGACGATACTTATTCTGAAAGTCTTTTGTGAAGCCATCTATTTCTGCGGTTGCCCCTACCCTAAAATGATGATCCATTAAATTATGTCCTAACTCCCCGCTGTCATTCCCCAGGCCATTTGGAAATCTTTTAGATTTAGATTGTAGCAATATACTCGTAGTTGCAACTGTAGAAGCGCAACAGAAAATAATCTTCGCAGAATATTCTATTTTTTCTTTTGATATGGCATCAATAATTTTAACGCCTGTCGCTTTATTTTTGGAATCATCGTAAATAATCTCATGTACTATCGCGTTTGGCCTTAACACCATATTGCCTGTTCGTTCCGCTGCTGGCAATGTTGAAGAATTACTGCTGAAATAAGCTCCTAGAGGACAGCCTCTCATGCACCTGTTTCTATAAATACAATTTCCTCTACCTTCGTGAACAGCGTCTCCCGTTAAGTTTGCAAAACGCCCTATAGTTAAATATCTATTCGTATAATTTTCTGAAATTACCTTTTTAAAGTAACGCTCAACCACATTTAAAGCCATAGGGGGCGAAAAATGGCCATCCGGTAAATGAGATAGCCCTAATTTTTCTCCACAAACACCAATAAATTTTTCAACTTTAGTGTACCAAGGCGCTATATCATTATACCTAATAGGCCAATCTACGGCAATATGCTCTTTTTTGTTGGCTTCAAAATCAAGATTACCCATTCTCAAGGACTGCCTACCCCACGTAATAGAACGACCGCCTACATGATAACCCCTTATCCAATCAAAACGTTTTTTTTCATTGTAAGGGTGCTTTAAATCGTTAACAAACCAATGACTTGTAGCTTCATGGGTTACAAAACCCGTTCGGTGTTGCTTGAATTGTTTTATTCTATCATTTGAAGTTGGTTTCCCCCTATACGCAAACTCCCAAATATCCTTATTTGCTGTTGGATAATCTGCTACGTGATTAACCATTCTACCGCGTTCCAGCACCAAGGTTTTAAGTCCTTTTTCACAAAGTTCCTTTGCTGCCCAACCTCCAGACACTCCTGTTCCAATAACAATGGCATCAAATTCCTCGGTCATGAGTTTACCTTTTATTAAATCTGCATCAACATTATTTATATTCAAGCATCAGTCGCTTCATAGGCATTAGTAAAGACTTCGAAATGTTTTATAATTTGAGCTATATCATCCTTAATACTAATGCATTGCTTTTCATATTTGCTTTCTACATCTATACTGAACTGTACCAACTGCTCTACCTTTTTAGTCTTACTTATTTCTAATTTTCCTCCTGGAAAAAAAATGGTTAAACATTCTGAAAAATCTTATAGAAAAAGCACATATTCAGCACTTATCCAATTGATTAACTTATTATACGATTCAGTCGAATCTATAAAACCTTGAAAAGACAACTTGTAGCTGTTTTCTAAATATTTAACGTTTTCAAACATATCGAATTATTCTATCCTCCTTTACATTAAAAATCATATTTCACAAAAGCCTCTATTGCGGCATAGTGGGCTAAACCTAATTCGTGATAAAGTTGAGCTGTTTCCTTGTTTCTATCTTCGGCTCTTTCCCAAAACTCCCTGCTATCATTACCTTGAAATACTACGCCATCTTTTTGAGATTGATGCTTAAATATTCCATAACGCTTTTCTAGTACCTGACCTGGGCTCATTGGTACTGCCATTTCAATTTCGTCAATATCCCATTCCTGCCATGCCCCTCTATACAACCATACCCAACAATCTTTCATAAACGACTTGCCTTTTAGATTCTTTACTGCAGCGAAAATAGCATCTAAACATACTTTATGCGTGCCATGTGGATCTGCCAAATCGCCAGCTGCATAGATTTGATGAGGCTTTATCTTTTCAATCAAATCCATAGTTAGTTTTATATCTTTTTCACCAATGGGTTTCTTTTCAATGGTACCTGTTTCATAAAAAGGCAGTTCCATAAAATGGATGTGATCATCCTCTAAACCAACAAAATGACTTGTAGCTCGTGCTTCTCCCTTTCTTATGAGTCCTTTGATATGCCTAACCTCTGGTATATCCATTTCACTAGGCCTTTTATTCTTTAAAAAAGCTACAGTTTTTTTATAAATATTTTGAGTTTCAGAACTTTCTATATCAAATTTCTTATTAAAATCACATACAAAACTTGCAAAACGCAATGCCTCATCATCTGCAACAGCAATATTCCCAGAGGTTTGATACGCTACATGCACATCATGGCCTTGCTCAACTAAACGTCTAAAAGTACCACCCATGCTAATAATATCATCATCTGGATGCGGACTAAAAATAAGCACGCGTTTTTTGGCAGGTTCAGCACGTTCGGGGCGTTTACTTTCATCAGAATTGGGCTTACCTCCTGGCCATCCGGTAATAGTGTGTTGTACTTGGTTAAAAATATCAATATTAATATCATAAGCCGGCCCAGAGTCGGCTAGCAAATCGCTCATTCCATTCTCAATATAGTCTGCATCTGTTAACATTAAAATCGGCTTCTTTAATTTTAATGCTAAACCTAATACAGCCTTTCTGGTTAATTTTTGAGTCCATTCGATCTTCTCAACCAACCATGGCGTATCAATCCGTGTAAGTTTTGATGCTGCATTTTGATCAATAACAAATGTGGCATTATCATGTTCTTGTAGGAAAGATGCAGGAACTTGATTCGTTACAGGACCTTCTACAGCAGCTTTGATAATTTCAGACTTGCGCTCTCCCCATGCCATTAAAATAACACGTTTGGCCTCCATAATTTTTTTAACACCTAAGGTGATTGCTGTTCTAGGTGTTTTATCCAACCCACCAAAATCATTACTTGCTGCCACACGCGTAATATGGTCTAATGCGACCAAGCGGGTTCTTGAGTTTTGCAAAGATCCTGACTCGTTAAAACCAATATGTCCGTTACCACCTATACCTAATATTTGAAGATCTATACCGCCTAAAGCTTTTATTTTTGCTTCGTAATTACTACAATGTTCAGATATGTTTTCTTTTGTTAATGTACCATCTGGAATATGGATATTCTCAGGTAAAATATCTACATGATTAAATAAAAGCTCCTTCATAAACCTAACATAACTATGAACGGAATCGGGCTCCATTGGGTAATATTCATCCAAATTGAAACTCACTACATTCTTAAAGCTCAAGCCCTCTTCTTTGTGCATTCTTACCAACTCAGCATATAAGCCTTTTGGCGTAGAACCCGTTGCCAATCCTAAAATGCAAGGTTGTTTTTGAGATTGCTTAACCCTAATTAGAGCCGCCATTTCCTCGGCTACAGCTTTTGATGCTGCCTCTGAATCCTCATAAACTACGGTACCAGCGTTTTCAAAACGCTTTTCAAAACTAGTTGCCTTATCAATATTACTCTTTAGCATGTTCTTTTGATTATATGTTGAATTTTATATGTTCTATTTTTAAATTACTTTGACCAACTTTTTATTTTATGACCCCATAAGGCGAACAACAATATAATGGCGTAACATGGAATTAAAATCCAGTAGCTTGATGTTGCCGATGATGCAACTGCCTCCGCTTCTCCCATACCAGTTGTTATTAGCTCATGTTTGCCAGAATCTACCAATCTCCCGTACAACGGTGGTATAATTGCGCCTCCAGCAATAGCCATAATTAATAATGCTGATGCGGTTTTGGTAAACTTACCAAGGCCTTCCAATGTTAATGGCCAAACGGCAGGCCACACCAAAGCATTTGCAACACCTAATGCCGCTACAAACAATACCGAAGTAAATCCATTAGTAAGTAGAATACAGATACTAAAAAGAATTCCTAAAGCTGCGCTTATTTTTAATGCCATATCTTGCTTTAGGTACTTTGGTATTAAAAATACCCCTAAAGCATACGTAGCCACCATAGCCATTAAGGTAAAAGTGGTAAAGAATTTTGCTTCCTCGCCTGAAAATCCTAAAGATATCCCGTAGGCAATAATAGTGTCTCCAGCAATTACCTCTGCACCCACATAAACAAATAGCGTTAGCACACCAAACCATAAGTGAGGAAATTGAAAAATGCTCGTCTTTGAGGTTTCTCCTGTTTTGAGCTCATCAGCAGGCGCAGCCTCAACATGTGGTAAAGGCGCTTTTCTAATTAAAATACCTAACACAAAAAGCACTATTGCCATAATTACATAGGGTGTAAATACACTATCTGCCATGGTATCTAAAAGCTGTCCTTTTTCAGTTTCGGATACAGTGCTTAATTTTTCTTTCACATCATCAATACCAGAGAGCAATATAGCCCCAAAAATTAAAGACCCTAAAGCGCCTGCAGTTTTATTGGCTATACCCATAATGGCAATACGTTTAGCACCACTTTCAATGGGCCCTAAAATGGTAATGTAAGGATTGGCAGCTGTCTGTAAAATAGTCATTCCAATCCCTTGAATAAAAATAGCTATAAGGAAAACGCTATAGGTACGGGCTTCCGCCGCTGGTATAAAAACCAAAGCCCCAATGGCCATTATAATAAGGCCTAGGGACATCCCTTTGCGGTAACCAATTTTACCAAGGATGTAAGACGCTGGTAACGCCATTACCACAAAAGAAATGTATGAAGCAGAGGCTACTAAATACGATTGCGCTTCGGTGAGCTCATTTATGGTTTTCATAAACGGTATTAAAGCACCATTTATCCAAGTTACAAATCCGAAGATGAAAAATAATCCTGCTATTATTGCTATTGCAACCCTGTTACTGTTTTTAGATAGTTCTGTCATTATTTCATTTGTTAGAATGTTAAAGCTTGATTCAATTTACTTTATAATATTTATTTTCAACCTGCATAATAAAGCTATCTAAAAGTTTGAATTGATTTTTAGCACGATCTAAATTATGCTCAGGATATTTTGTTTTGTAGTATAGGTCATTATTCAAGAAATCTGTAAGAAAACGAAGTGCCATAATAAATATCATAGATTTTGCTGCCAATGGCAACGTTTCAATTTCTTTGTCTGATAGTGCTGATTCTACTTCTTCTAAGAATCCCTGTTTGTAAGCGTTATAAAACTCTACATTGAAGTTGACCAGATCTAAATTAGTTTCATCTTCGGCTGCGGTATTGCATATCGTTCTAATAGCATCACCAAAATCATAGTGTACAATACCCGGCATTACGGTATCGGTATCTATGACGCAAAGCCCCTTGTTGTTTGTGTCAAATAAGGTGTTAGAAATTTTGGTATCGTTATGGGTAACTCTAGTTTTTATTTCTCCAGAGTCTTTCAATTTCTGAAGAACAAGCATTTCATCCTCTAAATCTAAAGCCTTATCAATATATTCCGAAGCTTTAAAAAGGCGCTCCTTAGGTGCCGATTGTATTGCCGATTTAAATTGGGCGTACCTGAACGACATGTTATGAAATTTAGGGATAACTTCTGTTAGGGTAGACGCATCAAAATCGCTGGTAAGATTTAAAAAATCGCCTGATAGTTTTCCGCCTTCATAGGCCACTTCCTTATCGGTAACGATTTCATAAGTCACGCTATCTTTAATGAAAACCATAACATTCCAGAAGTTGCCATCTTCATCTTTATAATAATAGTCTCCACTTTTTGTTGGAATAAACGTAAGGACACGACGTTTTAGTTCTTTTTCGGGTAAATGTGATAATTTATCCTGAAGATGTTTGCTTACACTCACCTTATTCGAAATTAATCCAGGGACATCTTTAAATACATCGTGATTGATGCGCTGCAAAATAAAGAACGGTTCTTCTTCAGTTTCAATCAAAAAAGTATCGTTTATATGTCCAGAGGCCAATTCCTTAAATGAAACAAGCTTCGATTTATGGTCAAATTGGTTGAATTTAAATTTTATTTGCTCTGTCGTCATCATTTACCAAAGGTGTTTAGGATATACGTTATTTGCTTTGAGTTCTTTTATCGCCTTCTTTACAACCTCTTTATCTTCACTATATGTAACACCAAACCACTTAGCATCTGATTTTAAAACCTCTACGCTGGCCTCACCAGATTTAAGGATTTCATTAACGATAGTTGGGAGATAAAACTCTGCCTTTAAATTTTCTTTGTTCTGTTCTAAAAAATCTAGAAACAACTGCCCTCCAAATTCAAAGCATTTAGGTGTAAATCCCCAAAAATTCATAGACACTACCGTATCCTCATCAATAGGAATAAATGCTCCACTATCATTCTTACGCATCAATATGCCGTCTACTTTTTCTATATGCGTTCTTTCAGTAACATCAATCAAAAAGCCATTGTCATCTAACTGGCATTCCCCTCTGGATACATAACCATAATCTGATACTGTATTCTTTAGTAAATATGCCATAGTTTTAAAATTATATGAATCTTTATCCGTTGCCATTAGCGCGGTAGCCATAGACTGAAATGCTTCCCTTCCATAAAAATCATCTCCATTAATTATGGCAAAGTTTTCATTTACGGCATCTTTAGCCATTAACAACGCATGACCCGTACCCCATGGTTTTGAACGTTCTGGATTCACGTATTGCTCTGGCACATTATCAAGTTCTTGATATACATAAACCACCTCTGCTTTATCCTCTAACTTCTTATTGTAAATTGCCTTGAATTCTTTCTCAAAGCTTTTACGGATTATAAATACGAACTTTCCGAATCCTGCCCTTAAAGCATCAAATAATGAAAAATCTATGATGGTATCGCCTTCTTGCGTAAAAGAATCCATTTGCTTTAGACCTCCATATCTGCTCCCCATTCCTGCTGCCAGTATTACGAGTGTTGGTTTTTGCATGCTCATTACTATTTGCGTTCTTATTTAAATTTAATTAACACTACTCTTACAAATTAATTATATCTAAACAAATTAACCCCTATGATTATTTGTCAAAAAAGGTAGGTTTTTTAGTAAACCTTTTTTTTAAACGCCAAATAACCTATTACATAACAATACCTTAGACCATCTTTTAATATTTATTCATGAGAATTTAATGGAATGCATGAAAAACTTAGATGCTCCCTGTTTAGGGTGATTGTAAAATAAACCAAATGCGTATTTATGCCATAAATAGCACCAAAAATCGTAGCGATTTAAAATTTTCTATCTGGACTAAATGGTTGTAATGGTAATGATGACTCTTGATCTAGGATCGTTTGGGACACTAATTTCCCGGTTGCAGGTCCTAAGCTCCACCCCATCATGGCATGCCCTGTCGCTATGGTTAAATTTTCACACTTTTGGGATTTACCAATAAATGGCAGGCCATCGGGAGAGCAAGGGCGCAACCCACATTGGGCCGCTTGTTTATCTTTAGGGGCTATATTTAATCCGTTATAGTAGCCTTGTGCTGCTTTAGCTATAGCTTCAACACGCTTAGGATTAATGGCGTGGTTAACGCCTCCTAATTCCATAGTACCCGCAAAACGTGTAAATCCATCCATGGGTGTTACTGCTACTTTGGCCTCACATAAAATTGCCGGATAATTTATACCCGTTTCTTTGGTGACATCAATGCGATAACCCTTACCTGCCTGAACAGGAATGTTAAGCCCTAGCTTTTTAGTGATTGAAGGGCTCCAACTCCCAGCTGCCAAAACGACTTCATCTGGATTAAACACTTGTTTATTGGTAACAACCTTGACTATTTTTCCTTTGGAAACTTCAATATCTGCTACCTTTTCATTTTTATAAAAGGTAACACCATAAGATTTTAAACGGGCAATCATTTCGTGCATGAAGTTATTGGGTGTCATGTGCGAGTCGCTATCATAATACACAGCCCCTTTTATATTCATGTCTATTTGGGTTTCCAGTTTATCAACCTCTACCTTGGTTAAATGTTTTACGCCTAATCCTTCCTGAATACCGCGCTGACCAATTTCCCATTCTTCTTCACCAACTTTATCTGTTTTATAACACATCAATAAACCTTTACGTTCGTAATGGAAATTAAACTGTTGGGAAGCTTTTAAATCTTCGTATAAATCCCTACTAAATAGATTAATATCTTTTATTACAGCTATTGATTTTTCTACCCTTGATTTTGTTGCAGATTTTTTAAAAGCATACGCCCATTGCAGAAAATCCTTATCTAACCGTGGCTTAACGTATAGTGGACTTGAAGTATTAAACATCCATTTTAAACCTTTGGTAATCATACCCGGTGCTGCCAACGCAATAAAATGGCTCGGGGTTATATACCCTGCATTAACATAGGATGCACCGCTATCCATATTAGATTGATCTACAACCGTTACATTACAACCCTCTTGTTTGAGGTAATATGCTGAACATAACCCAATAATACCTCCTCCAATTATAACAACATCTTTACTCATGCATCAATTTAATTTAAAATCCCAAATAGGTTTTGCTCCTCTAAGGTGTTCCACAAAATAGTTCCATCGTTTTTTTGTAAAATAATCACGATGGGGACCACGAAAACCGTGACGCTGACTAGGAAGTATCAATAAATCGAATTCTTTATCCGCTTTTATCAAGGCTTCAGCCAGTTTAAATGTTGCTGAAGGATTCACATTATCGTCCATACCACCGTGTACCAATAATAATTTACCCTGTAGGTTTTTTGCGTTTGTAATATTAGAAATCTCATGATACGTATCATCTACTGGCCAACCTTGGTACATTTCTGGCCACCATGCTTTTTCCATTCTAAAATCATGATCTGCGGCACTAGCCACACCTACTTTATAGGTCTCAGGAAATGCCAACATGGCTCTTCCAGTGTCATAACCACCAGCAGAGTGCCCAAAAATTCCGACCCTATCAGCATCTATCCAACTATGAATATCTCCCAAATATTGAATGGCTTTTACATGATCTTCTAAATTGTTTCCCATATTTTTATAGGAATGATTGTGAAAAGCCTTGGAACGTCCATAGGTACCCAAACCATCTACTTGCATCACTATAAAGCCCAATTCAGCAAGCGCTTGGTTTGCAAAAGCTACATCAAAAGACTTTGGGAAACGTTGTGTATGAGGCCCCGTGTAAGTGGCATCAATAATAGGATACGATTGAGTTACATCAAAATTAGAAGGCTTCCAAATAGCTCCATAAATGGTTGTTTTTCCATCTTTAGCGATTAACTGAAATTCTTGTGGCGGACTCCAACCTCTTGTAATGGCTTTATCGACATTAGCTTCGGTTAATAATGCTATTATTTTTCCAGTAGACGCTTTGCGCAACCATGTTTTTGTAGGTGTTGTTACTGTTGAATAATTATCAACAACGTAGTTTCCGTCTTTAGAAAAAACTATACGATGATGCCCTTTTTCTGGCGTAATACAGGTTATCTTCCCTTTTACATCTACTTTATATAATTGCTGATGATATGGGTTTGCCCCTTCCATCTTCCCTGAAGCTAAGAAATAAATGATTTTACGTTTCTCATCAACATGCTCTATACTGTTAATGAAAAAATCTCCTTGCGTTAGCGGTTTTATGGCATTCGATTTCAAATCTAGGACATACAGTTGCCGCCATCCACTACGCTCTGATAGAAACAATATTTTATTCCAAGGTTCTATTAAGCGGTATTCGAAATTATCAACATTAGTAGTACTGGTTTCAACAATCAAGTCTTTATCCGTACCCGTATTCAAATCTACTTCCTTGACATACTCTTTTTGAAACCCTCGTGCTTTCCAATTAGCAATTAACTTCCCTGAATCCTCTAGCCATCGCACACCCACCGAATTGATATGGGTTACCGTTGGCAAGTTGGTTTTTACTTCTTTTTTGGTAGCAATGTTATAAAATACAGGCTTCACTTTTACTAAAGCAGTGTCCCCTGGAGAACCGCGGTAGTATGATAATAACTTGGGTTTGTATAAGGAATCTATTGTATAATTTAACAAATACATTTTTTCGGCCCCTCGGTAATCTACTAGGTTTGTTTTTAACCACTTGGAATCTTTAGACCAACTTACACTAAAATGCTTAGGGCGTTCGCCGTTTTCGCCCTCAATTAAATCAAACCATCCATAATAAGTGGCATATTCATAATCTTTCTTCCCATCATAGCTCAGTTGAAAAACCTCATCGGTTTCAACCGATTTTACAAATACATTATAATCCTTTGCAAAGGCAATCCATTTTCCATCAGGAGATGTGGTTTCAAAATTATTTGCTTCTTTTTTGGGCTCTTTTTCTTGTAGTTGAAGTTTATAAGAATTAATATCTAATTCGAATGTTTTTCCTGAAACCTCAATAAGCAGACTATTTCCATTTTGCTTTTCAATTTTCGTAATATTTAATTTGTTGGCTAAAATGGTCTTCCCTAATACTTCACTTAGCGCTTTGGACAGTTCCTCTTGATTAAAAAGATCCTTGACTTTATCGTCTTTAAACGCTACTGTTTTATAAAACTTCTCTTCCTCATTCGTATCAATAAACCAAAAACCAGAACCATCTTTATACCAGTTAACCTTGGTAAATAGATTATAGGCCATACCTCCATAATTATTAAAAGCTACAGCCCTATTGTAATCTTCAATTGTGATATCATCTTGGGCATTTAAAGCTGAAAGACTCAGCATTAATATCAAAAAGTATTTAAAAGTATGATGCAATCTTATTTGTGTTAGCATAAATTCTATTCAATTTTAAACGAGGAATTAGCTTTAAATAACCTGAAACCCAAAGGCATAAGGATCGTCTTCACTATCAATTGTTATGGTATTCTGACCATAAATTTTTGCCCAACCTTGAATACTTGGTATAATAGCTGGTTTGCCATCCAAGGTTGTTTCCTCTTCAATTCGACCAATAAATTTACTTCCTATGAAACTCTCATGTATAAAAGGCGCTCCCTTTTTTAATTTGCCCTTGGCATATAACTGTGCCAAACGTGCTGATGTTCCCGTACCGCAAGGACTTCTATCAATGGCTTTGTCTCCATAAAACACCGCATTTCTGCCTGATGATGTTGGATCTATAGGGTTTCCTGTCCATAACATGTGGCTTACATCACGAATGGTTTCATTTTCTGGATGAATAAACCGATTTGGATATTTTTCATTGATACGTTGCCTTACAACTTGAGAATACTGAATAATTTTTGAAGCTGAAAACGCATGAACACCCTCAAAATTCTTTTGAGGGTCTACAATGGCGTAGTAATTTCCCCCATAAGCGACATCAAAGGTTATCTCTCCCAATTCGGGACACGCAACAGTCAATCCTTCAGAAGCTAGGTAACTTTTCACATTGGTCAATTTAACCCAATCGACTTTATCATCTGTTTGCTGGTACTCAATATGTACCAAACCTGCAGGGGCTTCCATTCTTATTTTACCTGGAGTTTTAGGCGTTATCAAACCTTCTTCAATAGCTATGGTAATGGTACCTATTGTGCCATGACCACACATTGGCAAACACCCTGAAGTCTCAATAAACAAAATGGCAAAGTCGTTCTCTGGGTTATGAGGTGGGTATAAAATACTCCCACTCATCATATCGTGCCCACGAGGTTCGAACATTAAGCCTTTACGAATCCAATCGTATTCTTTTAAAAAATGCTGGCGCTTCTCGCTCATGGTTTTCCCTATAAGCTCAGGTCCTCCTTCCTTGATAACCCGTACCGGATTACCACAGGTATGCGCATCAATACAAACAAATGTACTCTTAGCCATTTTTCACCTTATTGATATAATTTAAGAGTCTATTTTCTAGAATGGAAAGTGTTACAGTGCCTTGTCCTAAAATAATCTCATGGAATTCTCGAATATCAAACTTATCACCCAATTCTTTTTCGGCTTTTTCTCGTAATTCACGGATTTTAATTTCACCCATTTTATAAGATATAGCCTGCCCAGGCCATGTGATATACCGATCGGTTTCTGTTGTAACTTCGTGTATTGAAAGTGCCGTATTCGATGCCATGTAATCGATAACTTGTTGTCTGGTCCAACCTTTGGCATGAATACCGGTATCGACTACTAATCGGCAAGCCCGCCACATTTCATAAGTATATTTTCCAAATTTCTCGTAGGGTGTGGTATAAATACCCATTTCGTCTGCAAGAGTTTCTGTATAGAGTGCCCAACCTTCACCATATGCCGACAAATATAAATCTCGTCTGAACTGTGGGATTGTTTTTGGCAATTCATTATTCAAAGACATTTGCAAATGATGCCCTGGTACGGCTTCATGGGCTGTTAAAGCTGGAATAGTATAAAGGGTTCTGCTAGGTAAATTATAGGTATTTACCCAGTAAAAACCTGCTTTATCGTCATCTCTCGTTCCAGAATATCTACCGCTTGTATAGTTGGGTGCAATGGCTTCTGGAACAGGTTCTACACCATAGGGTTTTCTGGGTAAGGTTTTAAAATACTTTGGTAATTCAGCATCAATTCTTTTAGAAATATCTCGGGCAAACATTAATAATTCCTTGGCTGTTTTAGGGTAGAATTGCTCATCGGTTCTTAAAAACTCTAAAAAATCCTCGAAAGAGCCGTCAAAAGCCAAATCCTTTATTATTTTTTGCATTTCTGCCTTTATACGTGCAACTTCTTTTAATCCTATTTGATGGATGTCTTCTGCAGTATATTGGATACTCGTCGTGTAGTAATTAATTCTATTTTGATAGAATTCTTTTCCGTTTTTAATTGTGCCAACTCCCAAACCTTTTCTTGTTTTTGGAAAGTATTCCGTTACAAAAAACGCTTTGATTTTTTTATACTGGTCTATCGCATTTTTTTGAACACTTATTTTGGCCACATTTAAAACAGAATCTTTGAAAGATTCCGAAAAATCCTCAGGAAGACTCAAAAAAGGTTTGTAAAAATCACTTTTAGAAACATCAGATACAATGTGCTTATTGTACGTTATGTCATAGTTTGGGAATGCCTCTTTTGGTTGAGAAACACCAGCGTTAATACCTGCTCTTAGAAGATTTAAATTGTAATCTATTTTTAAGGGCAAACTGTCTAAATCATTAAGATATGATACCACATCTTTTTTGTTTTTTAGAGATTTATTACCCATGTTTCCTAAATTCAGATGAAATGCAATCTCATTCGTAATTGGGTTTAAATGCATCTTATAGGTATTTCTATCAATCTTATCTTGCAAAACAAAAGCCAATAACTCTTTGGAAATGGTTTCGCTTTCTGATAAGCCTTCATCCGTAATAGCATTTAATTTTTCGAGTAAGTTTTTTGCAAAATCCGCTTCTAATTGGTGAAACTTAATCGTATTTTCCACCGACTGATTACGTTTAAAATCATACTCTCTCTCAGCTTCATATTGTGCTATTATTTTTTCCAGTTCATTACTGGATGAATTATTATTAAAAGCCACGAAAACAATTATAGCCAATAGCAAAACGATAGATTTTACAATTTTCATCAAATTAAATTTTATCGGTAGTTTTTTTACCATTAACGGTTCTTAGAATGCCTAATGGATTCTCATTTTTCAATTCATCAGGAAGCAAATTATTAGGCCAATCTTGATAACTAAATGGTCTCACAAAACGCTTAATGGCATCTACTCCAACAGCAGTAAAACGACTGTCGGTTGAAGCTGGATAAGGGCCGCCATGTTGCATAGACGGACAAACTTCTACTCCTGTAGGAACACCGTTGAAAATGATTCGTCCTACTCTATTTTCCAAAGCAGTTACTACGTTATTGAAATCTGCAACTTCATTTTCATCTGAAATTACAGTACCTGTAAGTTGTCCTTCTAAGTTCGAAACTATATCTTCCAATTGCGCTTCATCTTCACATTGCACAACTAAAGAATACGGGCCAAAAACTTCATGATGCAGTGTTGTGTTATTTAAAAATGTTTTGCCTTCAACTGTCGTCACCACTTGTCTTGCATAATTAGGTTCAATATCTGCATCAACATGTGCCAAAACCTGAATACCGGTTTGCGATACGGCTTTTGATTTATTGTTTTCATAAGCTCCCGCAATATTAGGGTGAAGCATACATGAAGGTTCAATTTTTACAATTTCTTCAGCAAGACTATTTACAAAATTTGTTAATCCTTTAGATTTTAAACCCAAAATCAACCCAGGGTTGGTACAAAATTGTCCTGTACCCAAAGTTATTGAACCAGCGTAGGTTTTTGCAATACTATCTGCTCTATTTTGTAAAGCTTTTGGCAATAAAATTACTGGGTTTACACTACCCATTTCTGCAAAAACAGGAATGGGTTCTTCTCGTTTTGCTGCCAAATCGTATAACGCTCTTCCTCCATTAATACTTCCTGTAAAACCAACCGCCTTTACTTTTGGATGCTGTACCAAAATTTGACCAACCTCTATACCGTTACTATTTAAGTTTGAAAAAACACCATTGGGCATACCTGTTTTTTGAGCGGCTTTAATAATTGCAGATGCCACCATGGCACCTGTACCAGCATGCATAGGGTGCGACTTTACTATAACCGGACAACCTGCTGCAAAAGCAGAAGCGGTATCGCCACCAGCAGTAGAAAATGCCAAAGGAAAATTAGACGCTCCAAAAACCGCTACTGGACCTAAGGCAACGTTCATTTTTCTTAAATCTACTTTAGGAAGAGGTTGTCGCTCTGGTTGTGCGGTATCAATAGAAGCCTCTACCCAATGCCCTTCTTCAACATGATTTGCAAACGCACGTAGTTGACCTAAAGTTCGACCTCTTTCACCCATGGCTCTACCATTGGGCAATCCACTTTCGGCACAATAAACTTCTAACAATTCATCACCTAGTGCTTCAATTTCATCTGCAATGGCTCTTAAAAATGATGCTTTTTTCGCTCCAGAAAATTTAGAATAACTCTTAAATGCTTCAGAAGCTAATTCTGCTGCTTCATGTACTTCTTCCTCTGTAGCTTTAGTGATTTCCCAATTGTTTTCAATATTCAACAATGGATTGAAGGTCTTAAACGTTTTATTTCCTTTTGCTGATAAGTTATTACCTATATAATTTTCGCCCAATATCATTTTCTAAATTTATTTATATGCATTTTTAAAATACAACCCTTTACCAAAACTAGCAAATAAAGCAATTTACGCCAGTTCGCATAGACTCTTAAAATTTGGCAATTCTGGTCTTATAACCAAAGCATCTGTAATTACTTTTTCGATTCTTATACGCTCTTCGCCTTCTAAAACCAATCCTGGTGCTCTTAGATATTCGTTTCCAATACCTGTATGCACCGAAGTCAATATAACATATTGTACTAATTTTGGGTGGATATCTAGTTCTAATAATGGCATAAACCAACGGTAAATTTTGATAACCCCTTGTTTTTACCAGCTTTTACCAACTCATAAATCGCCACGTTTTCTGCTAGAAAAGCATCTACCAAGCCAGCAACCCATCCATCGGCTTTCAATACCAAACTTTCTAGGGCCAAGGTATCAACACACTTTGATATGAACAAAAATAGATTATATACATAAATTAACTATTTTTATAATTAGCACATACTAATACTATATTACCATACAAACATGGTTTTTGTAAAAAATTTAATAATATTTACATAAACAATAGTATATGAAGGTACTTCCATTTAAAATTCCGAAACCAGATAACGAAGCATTAGTATATCAGGAAGAACGATTAAAAGTATTATACGATCAATTACACCAACATAGTGAGATACAAATTAGCTATATAGAAAAAGGAGCAGGAACACTTATAGTTGGAGATACCATTAATACTTTTTCTCCAGACGATATTATTGTATTAGGAGGCTATTTACCACATGTGTTTAGAACAGACACTAAGCTTTTTGATGAAACCGTAGTTTACACGTTGTTTTTTGACAAAGAATCTTTTGGGAAACATTTCTTCGATTTGCCTGATATGGAAATTATTAGTGATTTTTTTAATGAATCTGAATACGGGATGAAAATATTAACCCCAAAGCATAAACTCATTGAACTCTTCTTAAAATTAAAAGACCAGAATAAAGTTCAACGAATTAGTAGTCTTTTAAGAATTATAGATCTTATCACCAAGGCCGACAAAACACCTTTATCATCATTTGTCTACAAAAAGAAATACACTGACGATGAAGGTAAACGTATGAATGATGTATTTAATTACGCCATGGAAAATTATATGGAACCTATTACCTTAGAAGAAATATCTAAAATAGCCAATATGAGCAGAAATGCTTTTTGTCGCTATTTTAAAAAACGCACTAACAAAACATTTTTTCAGTTATTAATAGAAATACGCATAGAAAACGCTTGTAAACTCATCTACAACAATCCAGATCAATCCATTTCGTCCATTTCTGAATTATGCGGATTTCATAACATCGCTAATTTTAATCGAAAATTTAAAGAGATTAAAGGCATAACACCATCTCATTACAGGTTGCAAAGGTTTTAATAGATGAGACACCTAACCTATTATAAAATTTATAATTAGGCAAATGCCACAATTAACCGGTTTTAGATAATGATATATTACCTAAGTTGTTCTTTGTCAATACAATAGATTAAAAGTGTTTGCCGCCTGAAGGTTCCTTGTTTCACGAAATAACTACAGAGATATAACCCATTAGTTTACATTCGGTTTAAAATCTATATTTTACTCTTAAGGAATTACAACTACCTTGTTTTTTAATAAAACCCTTAAAAAAGGGTAATATAATATCGCTTTATGCTAACAATATTTCGTTGAAGGAGGTTTTGGGTTATACTTTTGCCAAAGACATCAATTGAAAAATGTTTATTTAGGTTTATTTTAGATAATAAGAAATTATGATAGAAACAAATAGTGCAGATTGGAGGCATAGCGTTATGCCGGCTGTGTTTACATGGTTGAAAGAGTCAAAATCAGGTGCCCTTGAAATTGACCTAGATGCAACAAAAAAATACGCCGCAGATGTTTTAAAAGCTCAAGGAAAAGGAGGAAGTAGAATGGGCGGACTTGTCGGCTCCGGTACTCTGGGAGAGAATAGCTACCTAAGCACCAAACAGCGCCTTACTTTACTTAAAGCTCTTTCTGACGTTGCCAAAGAATACAACGTACCGTTGATTAGTGGAGCTGCGGCAGAAACTAAGGAAGAACTTGCTAAAATCGTTGAAGGTCTTGCAACGGTTGGAGTGGATACAGTCATGGTCATGCCGCCTAAAACTAAGGCAATTCCATCTGATGATGAAATGTATGATTACTTTGAACTTGCTGAAGTAACTGCAAGACATGTAGGCGTAACAATTATGCCTTACAACAATCCTGATGCTGCTGGATATCATGCAATATCAACTGATCTTCTTCGAAGAATTTCTGCTCTACCTAATGTAACTGCTCTTAAAATATCGACTATAGATGTTTCTATTATTGAAACTTTAATGTTAGAGAACAAAGATTTAAAAGTTTTGGCAGGGGTTGACACAGTTACTGTGTACGCCGGACTTGCGGGAGCAAGTGGTGGTATTACAGGTGTAGGTGTTATCTTCCCAAAAGCAAGCGTTACTATGCAGGAGCATGTTTTAAATGGAGAATGGGCTGAGGCAAACAAAATTTCTCAAGCTTTGAATTCCATATCGTATCTGGATGGCCAGCCGCTACTTATGGAATATCTTAAACTTGCTATGGGTATTCATCATAATGATATAGCTGGAGGGCTTCGTACATATGGTATAAAATTAACGCAACAACAAATTGATGATGTTCAAGCAAGATATACTCTAGCAAAAGAAAGACTTGAAGCTTTAGACTTATTGTAGTCTAATACCTTTAAATATTCAAATAAAAAAAGCTCCGTTTTTACGGGGCTTTTTTTGCCAATATGACTAAAAATGCCTTTTGCAAATACTTTAAAACGAACGAATAAAACTTGTTTTAAGTTTTTAAATGAACTACGTATTGAAAATGCCCAAAAATCTGGGTTTAATAACATTTTAAATTTTAATAGGCAGTTTAAATCTTATAAACATTCTTCTCCATCAAAATACAGAAAGTCTAAAATGCGATAGTTTAAAACTCACGTAGCTATCATATAGCATTTACTTTCTTTTAATATCCTAAATACCTAATGAGATAAATAAGCAATACTTATTGCAAAACAATAAAATCGCTCCAATCTAAATAAAAAAAGCTCCTCAAATCTGAGAAGCTTTAATTTCGTGCGGGCGGGGAGACTCGAACTCCCACACCTCGCGGCACTAGATCCTAAGTCTAGCGTGTCTACCAATTCCACCACGCCCGCTAAAGGACTGCAAATATAATCAAGATTTTTAAATTGCAAACTTCTATCCCTAAAAAGTATTCTTTTTTATACTTTTGAAAATCAACATAACTTTAACGCATGGATAGTATCACATCTTACATAGAAAAACATAAAGACCGATTTTTAAATGAACTTATCGAGCTGCTTAAAATCCCATCAATAAGTGCCGATTCTGCTTATAAAAACGATGTTTTAAAAACTGCAGATGCCATAAAAATTAGTTTAGAAAATGCTGGTTGCGATACTGTAGAAATTTGTAAGACAGACGGTTATCCCATTGTTTATGGTGAAAAAATAATAGATAAAAACCTACCAACAGTGTTGGTTTATGGACACTATGACGTACAACCACCCGACCCGTTAGAGCTTTGGAATTCTGCACCTTTTGAACCCATAATAGAAAAAACTGAATTGCATCCTGATGGTGCTATTTTTGCCAGAGGCGCCTGTGACGATAAAGGACAAATGTACATGCACGTAAAAGCCATGGAGTTTATGACGTCCACAAATCAATTACCATGTAATGTTAAATTTATGATTGAGGGTGAGGAAGAAGTAGGCAGTAAGAACCTTTCTACCTTCGTGAAAAATAATCGTGAGAAACTAAAAAATGATGTCATACTGATTTCTGATACGGGAATGATTGCCAAAGATGTGCCATCTATAACCACTGGTCTAAGAGGTCTCAGCTATGTTGAAGTAGAAGTTACAGGTCCAAATCGCGATTTACATTCTGGGTTATATGGTGGTGCCGTAGCAAATCCTATAAATGTTCTTACAAAAATGATTGCTTCGCTTCACGATGAAAACAATCATATTACTATTCCTGGATTTTATGATAAAGTAGAAGAGCTCACAAAAGAAGAACGCGCTGAAATGGCAAAAGCACCATTCAGTTTAGAAAACTATAAAAAAGCATTGGATATAGACGCCGTTTACGGAGAAAAAGGCTATACCACCAACGAAAGAAATTCTATTCGCCCTACATTAGATGTCAACGGTATTTGGGGAGGTTACACTGGCGAAGGCGCCAAAACAGTTATTGCCAGTAAAGCTTATGCAAAAATTTCAATGCGCTTAGTGCCTCATCAGGATTGGGAAAATATTACACAACTATTCAAAACGCATTTTGAGAATATAGCGCCTAAAGGTGTAAAAGTTAAAGTAACACCACACCATGGCGGACAAGGTTATGTTACACCAATAGATGGCATAGGTTACCAAGCCGCAAGTAGGGCATACCAAGAAACGTTTGGCAAAACACCTATACCCCAACGTAGTGGCGGTAGCATCCCTATTGTTGCACTTTTTGAGCAAGAATTAAAAAGTAAAACTATTCTCATGGGCTTTGGTTTAGATAGTGATGCTATCCATTCACCAAACGAGCATTTCGGCGTTTGGAATTACCTAAAAGGCATAGAAACTATACCTTATTTTTATAAATATTTTACAGAACTTTCAATATAATTATTTGGGCGTTACCCACAACACTTCGACAAGCTCAGTGCAGGTGGGTCGCGCTTTACACTACTAGTTTTGGCTCGATGCTCGCCTCGCCAAAAGCTAACCGCTGCAATCGCTAACGCAGAAAAGGCCATTATATGAAAAACCAACACTCCAGCCATCTTTTATTACTCGGTTTAGCAACACTCCTTATAAGTACATCAGGCGTATTAGGAAAGTACATAGACCTTCCAACACCTCTAATAATATGGTTTAGAAGTGCGCTGGCAGCAATACTACTACTCATTTTCTGTAAATACCGTAATTTAAACATTACGATCAAATCAAAAAGAGATGTCCCATCCATTCTCTTGGGCGGTGTTTTATTAGGAATACATTGGATTACATATTTCTTAGCCTTAAAATTAAGCAATGTCGCCATAGGCATGCTTTCCATGTTTACATTCCCTATAATTACAGCATTATTAGAGCCGTTTTTTACCAAATCAAAACTAAACCCAATACACATATTACTGGGGCTTATGGTATTATTAGGCATCTACATTCTTGCTCCAGAAATAAATTTTGAAAACACGTATTTAAAAGGTATTCTTTTTGGTGTCTTTTCTGCTTTTTGTTACTCATTAAGAAATCTGATATTAAAAAGACATGTGTCTCGGTACGATGGCACTGTATTAATGATGCAACAATGTATAATAGTCTCTATTTTATTGATACCTGTTTTATTCAATGTAAATATGGAGCAAGTACAAACGCAATTACCATTTCTTCTATTACTTGGTTTAGTAACTACAGCTGTAGGACATTCTTTATTTATAAGTAGCTTCAAACATTTCTCCGTAAGTACCGCAAGTATTATCGGTAGCATTCAACCTGTTTTTGGTATGGTTATGGCGTATTATTTCCTAAATGAAATCCCAACATCAAACACCTTTATTGGAGGTGCATTAATTCTTACCACAGTTGTGATTGAAAGTATTAGGTCTAGAAAATAGTTAAATCTCTTCTATAAACAAATTCTATGTTTGTAGAATTAAATATTTGCTCTATATTTGTAGAGAACATTCTAAATTTGTAGAAGATGCAATTATCAAAAAGTGAAGAGGAATTAATGAATCATTTATGGAAGCTTAGAAAAGCTTTCATGAAAGATTTGTTGGACGCCTATAAAGAGCCCAAGCCCGCAGCAACAACAATAGCAACTCTATTAAAGCGAATGACAAACAAAGGGTTCATCGCTTATAATTTGTTTGGAAAATCTCGTCAATATTATCCACTCGTAAAGAAAAAGGATTATTTCTCTAAGCATGTAAACGGACTGATTAAAAAATTTTTTAACGATGATGCAGCTCAATTTGCATCCTTTTTCACAAAGGAAACTAATCTTACAAAACAAGAATTAGAAGATTTAAAGGCATTAATTGATAATGAAATTAAAAAGAAATAGTTATGCTCTTAATTATTATAAAATCATGTACATGTTTAGCAGTATTTATCCTCTTTTATGTACTATTTTTGGCAAATACGAGTGCGCACAAGTTTAAGCGTTTTTATCTTTTAGGAGTTTTATTTGTTTCTATTTTAATTCCATTCATAACTTTTACAAACTATGCCGAAGTTCCTTTTGCTTCAAACGCCTCAATCTTAGTATTTGAAGATAATATTGAAACAAAAACTTCCTTAATTGATAACCCTGACAGAAACTATCTTCCAATAATGCTATGGGTAATTTATAGCATCGGTATTATACTCTTTACACTAAGATTTACGATGAATTTAAAAAAACTCTTTAAAAAAATAAAATATTCTCAAAAACAGAAATATAATAATGTTAACCTTATTCTCCTTGAAGAAAAAATACCACCACATACATTTTTCAATTATATCTTTTTAAATAAAAAAGAGTATGATAGTAACAAGATTAAAAATTCCGTTTTGCTACACGAACAAACCCACGCAATCCAAAAACATTCTATCGACATCATTATAATTGAAGTTATACAACTTATATATTGGTTTAACCCGTTATTAATTCTACTTAAAAAACACGTCAAATTAAATCATGAATTTTTAGCAGACCAACAGGTTTTAAATAATGGCGTTGACTCCTCAGAATATCAAAACACACTTCTTAAATTTTCATCAAGCACCCCGTATTCAACATTAGTAAACCCTATTAATTATTCATCACTCAAAAAACGTTTTAAAATCATGAAAACAAGAACACCAAAATCCAATTTATTTTTTAGATTTTTACTTTTAATCCCTCTTTTGGCTTTTTCTGTGTATGGTTTTAGTCAAAAACAGATTATTACGAAAAGTAATTCGTCATTATCAGAAAATTATACTATTAAAGAAGTAAATCTTCTAATTTTAAGTAAAAACAATATTAGCTTAAATGGTAATCCTGTAGAATTTGAAAACTTAAACGAAAAAGTTAATTCTATAAACTCCAATTTAACAGCTAAACAAAAACAAAATTTTCTACACGCAAGGATAGAAATAAAAGATAATCAACTATTAAATTTCGCTAAAGAAATATCTGACTTATTATCTGAGCAATGCAACATAAGTACATCTAGTATAAGAAATATTGAAATAGATAAAACTTCTAATCCATACACTAGTCCATATCTAAATAAAACTATTAAAGAAGCACAACAAATTTTAGACAATCAAACTATTGATTTAAGCCCCACTAAAAATTCCAATTCACCGTGGAAGGTTACCGTTGGTGTAAATGCAGTTGGATTAAATAATATGGTTTTAAATGATGTAAATGCGCCACTAAAAAATGCAAGCAAAGAAGAGGTTGACGAATACAATACTTTGGCAAAAAACTTTAAAGCTAAACAAGAAAACAAAAGAACTGTAAAATTAAATGATTTTTCTCGACTATACGAGCTTTATGATAAGATGAGTAGCCGTCAAAAAAAAGCCATAGAACCTTTTCCAAGCTTTCTTTCGCCTCAAAAATCAAATGAACAGATTATTATAGATATGATTAAAAATGGTGCTGTTTGTTATCTAGATAATCGATTAATAGCACCCGAAAAAATCATTAAACTAATCTCTGATAAAAAATCTCTAAAAGTATCTTCGGAAATTGTAGAAAGGAAAAATCACTTAAAATTTGAGTCAATTATGTAACAAATCATGCGCTTTAACGTTCTAATAGTCAACCTGTGCCGAGCGCAGTCGAAGTATCAATCAAAAATCAATCAGTATGTTAAAACGTTTTTTTATTATCTGCTCTGGTGCAGATACAACTATTCTTGAAAATTGTTCTTCTGGAGAACAAAATAAATACGCAGGCATTGGTGCCACTGTTTTCTTTACGGCTGTTATGGCATTTATTGCTGCAGGTTATGCGTTATATACTGTATTCGATAATTTATTTACAGCCTCATTTTTCGGATTAATTTGGGGACTCTTAATTTTTAATTTAGATCGCTATATCGTTTCTACAATTAAGAAAACTGGCAGCGCTCTAGATGAATTTATTCAAGCATCTCCAAGAATTATTTTAGCCATTATTATCGCTATTGTGATTGCAAAACCTCTGGAATTGAAAATTTTTGAAAAGGAAATCAACCAAGTGCTCTTAGAGGAAAAAAATGCAATGACACTAGCTAATAAGTCACAATTGGCTGAACAATACACGCCAGAAATTGCAATTTTAAATACTGAAATTAGTGCGTTGCAAAATCAGATAATAACAAAAGAAAATGAGGTGAATAGTTTATACGATACCTATATCTCTGAAGCTGAAGGAACTGCAGGTACTAAGCTATTAGGAAAAGGGCCCGTTTATAAAGAGAAACGCGAAAAGCATGATGCGGCGCTAGGTGACTTACAAGCTTTAAAGGCAGAGAATAAAGCTAAAATTAAAGCTGCTGAAACCAAGATTGCTGAGTTGCAAGGCGACTTTAATAGTAAAGTTGTTGAAACACAACCCATAATTAATAATTTTGATGGATTAATGGCTCGTATTAATGCATTGAACAAACTACCATGGTTACCTTCTTTCTTTATTTTTCTATTATTTCTTGCTATAGAAACCGCTCCAATTTTTGCAAAACTATTATCACCAAAAGGCATCTATGATTTCCAATTGGAAGATGAAGAAGATACCGTGAAACACTTAATGCTTCAAAACAAACATCAAAGGGCGGCATTATTGAGCACTGAAAACACCATTAATGATAATGTGTACACAGACATAGAAACTGACGAAGCGTTATACACCTATAAGCGCAAAAAGGCTCGCGAATTATTACAATTGCAAGCCGATGCGTTTTATAAAAAGCAAAAATCTATATTATAGAATTATGCTGCAGTTTCAGTTGTTTTAAAATGGTCGTAAAGTTCTTTGCATCCCAATCCAACAATAGAAAGCTGAATATTATTTTTAATGGATTGATTATGTAAATCTGCTAAAGCATTAACGCCATGCCTATCTACACTTTCTAAACCCTCAACACTAATGGTAAGTGAATTAAAATTTTTAAAAGCTTCTTGGAACTGAGATTGAAATACAGCAACATTATTTTTGTTGAGTATTCCTTTTAATTTAAAGAAATTATTACAGCTGGTAATTCTTAAATCCATAAGAGATAAATTTTGGTTCAACAATAAATTTGGGCTATTAATCGTCTGATTCTGTTGTAAATATACTATACTTAAATGAAATTCTTACAGATTTTTCGACAAATAGATTTTAACTCAGGTTGAACGTATGGCAACTGTTTATTTCATCGACAAGAAACACTTTTGGCATGATTTTTTGTTTACATTTACCCAATATTTTTATTGAAAAACCTACAATTATGAAAAAAACGCTTATCCTTTTATGCTTTTTTACCATGAGTTTCTCTCATGGTCAGGTGAATAATGATGCTGATGTAAAAGCAATTAACAAAGTTTTAAAAAAAGCGCGTATCGCCTGGTCTAACAATGATATAGAAGGCTTTATGGACAGTTATTGGAAAAGTGATTCTTTAGCATTTTATGGCAATAAGGGTGTTACATACGGTTGGGAGAATACACTCGATCATTATTTAACCTATTACCCTACTGCTGCATATACTGGCACCTTAAGTTTTAAAATAAACGCCGTAAATAATATTGCTCCAGATGCTTACTATGTATTAGGCGAATATCATCTTAAACGTGAGATTGGAAATGCCGATGGTATTTTTATGTTGGTATTTAAAAAGATTAACGGAATGTGGAAGATAATTGCAGATACTTCGGTTTAGCTTTTTGCATTTAGTGAATTTTGATGCTTCTCAATATCCACAGGTTTATGAATAACTATTTCTGAAACCGGGTATTTGTCGAAAAAATGTTTAGGACGCGTAGGGTGTTTTTTAAAACTAGCTTCATAATTTAATCACAGGTCTTTCACTATAGTATAGTTTTAAAATTAAAATCAGCCTTTTATTTTTGTATTATGAACTATAGCTATAAAGTTATTGTAATGGTTGTACTTGCTGCAATTACCATTTACGGTTTAATAACTGGTCGTTACCTTTTTTTGGTGTTTATGTTTCCGTTGGGGCTAGGTTTCTTTAATAAAAAAGGCAAAGATTAAGTTTTTTTCACATAATCTGTTACAATAACAATGTGTTGTCCATTCACCTTACCTTCAATATAGTTCGGGTTTTCATGGTCTAAACGAATATTTCTAACTGCTGTCCCTTGTTTTGCCACCATACTAGAACCCTTCACTTTTAAATCCTTAATTAAAACTACCGAATCTCCATTAGCTAAGACAACACCATTTATATCCCTGTGTATAATTTTTTCACTCTCTTCCTTATCCTCCCCGGTTGCTCTGGCTAATGCTAAAGCGTCTTCATCTAAATACATCATATCTAGCAAATCTTTGGGCCAACCTTCGCTACGAAGCCTTTGCAGCATTCTCCAAGACATAACTTGCACTGCCACATGCTCGCTCCACATACTATCGTTTAAGCATCGCCAATGGTTAGGCTCCATCTCTGCATCGCCATTTATTTGATCCATACATGTTTTGCAAGCTAAGATTGTATTTTCAACGTTTTCATTAAGTGATGGTGGTATGGTGTATAGACTCAAATTGCTTTTTGAAGCACATAATTCGCAGGTAGTATTGCTTCTTTCATTAAGTATTTGGAGTACGCTCATTATAATTTGTTTAGTGATGCAATAATAAGTGTTTTAAGGCTACGAATCGGACAAATTAGACAATTGTTCTCGCATCTTTTTTGTCATTCCCTTTACAACCATCTCGTAGGAGTGGTCTATAAGCGACATAATAAATTGCGGTTGCAACTCTCCTTTATAGATACTTATCGTGTTCCAATGCTTGTTGCTTACGTACGGGCCTGCATAAATGCTAGCGTATGTACTTCGCAATTCTATCGTATAGTCTGGGTCACATTTTAGCGTAATTGTTGCTTCGCCTTTATCCCACAAGGTTAACGGTGCCAATAGAAACATTTTATTCAGCACTTTAAAAACCAAGGTACTCTCATCAAAAGGAAAACTTTCGGTGGTACCTTTTTTGCTTAAACAATATGTTCTTATTTGTTCTATGTTCATGCTTACTATTGAAACTTAGCTAAAGTTGAAAGCCACCAATAATTTACTCTGATTTATAAACTTCTAGTTCAATTTCTATCATGAATTCTGGAATTGCTAACTCCTTTACACCGAGCCAAGAGCCCGTTGGAAATTGTTTTTTGTAAATTGAATTTCTATAACCTGCCTTTTCTAGAAACAATGGCATATTGGTTGTAAAAATATTTTCTACAACTACATCATCAAATGAACAGCCATAATGCTTTAATATTTTATCCAAATCGTTATAGCAGTTTTTCATTTGTTGTTCTAAATCACCTATGGCTGTTGGATTTCCTTCATCATCCATACTCACTGCTCCAGAAACTTTAATGTGATTACCAATTTTAACAGCATGTGAATATCCATATGCTTTTTCAACCTCGGGTCTTAGCAAGAAATATTCCGGCTTTTCGATTTCAACATTCGTTTGAACTTCTTTTATAATTTCTTTCTCGTTTTGCTTACAACTTTGAAATGCAAAAGTTAATGGTATGCAAAAAATAATTACATAGAATAGACTGGTTTGTTTAGTAATGCTTACCATAATTATTTTTTTGGTTAGAGTTATATATGACTGCTTATTTTCAAAAGAAAAATAATAATATGTTATTGCAGTTTTTTCACTTCTTTATCATTAATTCTTAATGCTGAATAATCCAATTTCCAACCAATAGTTTCAACAATGGTTTCAATAAGCAAAATAGTTTCCAGAGCTTCTTGTTGCGCTATTTGTATCAATCCGCTTTCTGGTATTTTAGCCCTTATATGCACTTTAGCTTCATTATGCAAATCGGTTAAATCGTTAGCTTCAAACTTATTAAAATATCCATCAGTCTTATCGTAGTAGTTTAAATTGGTTTCTATAGATAACACTTCAGGCTGCGGAAAATGCTCTAAAATAATTTTCTTTTTATCGGTATCAGACTTCAATTGAATTTTAGACAAGTCATACCCCACATGTGCTTTCGCATTAATCACAACTAAAGCTTTTTTTCTGCTGGAAATCAGTTTTAAAAACCGTTGCTTTACATCCTCATAATGGTAAATTTCTGCAAAATCGCCTTCAACAGTAATAAACTTGCATACCTTTTTTATCTTGTTTAAAAGGATGGTGGACTGTGCATTGACCAATTGTTTTTTCTTAAAAGACTTTACAATAGTGACTACACCAAGTGTGACTAAAACAGCCAGAATTATAGTAATGAATACGTCCATTTAATTAATCACTTTATATAAAATTGGTTTACTAGGTGATGCATCGTTTTCGAAAGGTGCTATTTGTAAATTTAAAAAATACTCTCCGTCTTCCACATGATTTGGCACATAAATCAACTCTGTTATTGTTGCATCTAAGCGTAATTTACCTTTGGTATTCCAAAAGGCATTATGAGACAATAGTCTGCACTCATCTTTTTCCTTATCCACACTAGGTAAGTCAATCAACAAATGCTTTATATCTTTTTGTTTTAAATATAAAGCTGCTGCTTCTAATAGATAAGTAGGATTGGTATGCGAATATTGTCTTGATAACTTTTCGGTAGTATTAGGCATAGTACGTATCACTACAGCGTCTCGTTTTTTATTACCTAAAGCAAATTGCAGTTGTTTTTTTGAAATCACGAAATCTTCTCCCAATTTTTCTGGTGCAACCGTAATCACTTCTGCTAAAAAAAAGAATTGTTTTAAGTTTTGATTTATGGAATATACATTCTCTGTAATATGCCCCACACACTCCGTGTGCGTACCATGGGCATGCGGATTGAATTCTATAGTGTTAAAATTAATACAAGCACCATCCTTAACCGTTGCTATCCAATCCCCATTCTTTACGGGTTCAATTTTTGGAGCATCCAAATACCAAGCATTCACATTTGATGTTGATGCGCGCATGGGTATAGAAATATCCAGTGGTTTTAGTAAATCAATTTGTAATTTTCTGGAATTGTATTGTATGGTTGTAATCAAGATAAATTAATTTTAAAAAGGCTAGAAGCGATACCATCGCTAAGAAACTTACCCTTTTTAGTGGTTAATAATTTGTTATCATCAATATACAATAAATGTTCATTTATAAAAAGTTCAGCTTGTACTAATAGGTCTTTTTTGTATGATGCTCCGAATTCTTCAGCTACTTTTTCTAAAGACACCCCCCAAACAGTTCTCAAACCTGTCATAACATACTCATTAAACTTATCTGTTGTAGATAATGTTTCTATTTCCAAAGGCAATTCATGCTGAAGAATACTCTTGATGTACTTCGTGTTATTAGACACGTTCCAACTGCGCTGGTCACCATTAAAAGAGTGTGCCGAAGGGCCAATACCCAAATAAGGTTTCCCTTGCCAATATGCTGAATTATTTTTGCTAAAATAGTTAGGCCTACCAAAGTTAGACAACTCATAATTTACAAAACCTTCGTTTTCTAGTCTTTCCAATAATATTTGAAATTGCTCTTGAGCTAAATCATCATCAATATTTTTTACAATTCCTTTTTTTATAAAAGATGCTAAAGCCGTTTTTGGTTCGACGGTTAATGCATAACATGAAATATGTGGCACATTAAAAGACAAGGCAGTTTCAATATTTTCTATCCATTCTTCATTTGACAAATCTGGAATGCCGTAAATTAAATCAATTGAAATATTATCAAAATAGCGTGATGCCTCATGCAAACATGCTTTTGCTTCTGCAGCATTGTGCGCACGATTCATCAGTTTTAAATCCCGTTCAAAAAAAGATTGTACACCTATACTTAAGCGGTTGATGCCTATATCTTTGTAAGATTGAAAAATGGAATTACTTGTGAAACCTCTCGACTGCGCTCGAGGTGACATATTAGCCTCGATTAAATCATCTGGGTTTGCTTCTAAAGTGATTTCTGGAAGCGCTACAACTTCAAAGTTTTTATATACTTCTGAAATCAAAAATTGCAACTCATCAATGGTTAATAACGAAGGTGTGCCGCCTCCAAAATAAATAGTTTCAATGGTTTTATGTTGAAGTTCGTTTTTTCTAAGTTCTAACTCTTTGGATAAACATTGAATTAGGTCATCCTTCTTTTTCAATGAGGTCGAAAAATGAAAATCACAGTAATGGCATGCTTGTTTGCAGAAAGGTATATGAATATATAGAGAAGCCCCTCCTAACCTCCCCAAAGGGGAGAAACTTTTACTCTTGCACTCTATATTTTCATTCATAACATATGTCCGTTAAAATCAGGGTTGAATTTTCTTTTAACCACTAACCGTTTTCTATAAGCTAAATAAAACGGATATCCACAAAAGCCAAAGATTACAACAATTAAAAACCAAGCATATTTGTCAGATTTCTTTTTAAATTTAGTTTGATAACATTCAACAATTACAAGAAGAAGAAAAATTAAGTATATCATCTCAATTTATCAGGATTGTTTTTTACAAAACTAGCCCACCCCGAATAGTTTTTACCAACCTCAACTCTTCCAGAATTGTAGAAATGACAAACTGCCGCTGCTAAACCATCGGTTGCATCTAAATTTTTTGGCAATGTTTTTAGCCCCAATAAACTCTGTAGCATTTTGGCAACCTGTTCCTTACTCGCATTACCATTACCCGTAATTGCCATTTTTATTTTTTTAGGCAAATATTCTGTTATCGGGATTTCTCTACTTAATCCTGCAGCCATAGCGACACCCTGAGCACGACCCAACTTAAGCATACTTTGTACGTTCTTGCCGTAAAACGGGGCTTCAATGGCTATTTCATCAGGATTGTGTGTGTCAATAAGTTCTATGGTGCGCTCAAAAATGAGTTTTAGTTTTAAATAATGGTCGCTGTACTTTTTTAAATCTAATTCATTCAATTGCATGAAGGTCATAGTTTTTCCCACTACTCTTATGAGGCCAAAACCCATAATGGTTGTACCGGGATCTATCCCTAAAATAATTCGTTCTTTCTTCATTAATCGTTACAAAAATAACAACCACTTAGCGAAATAGATGCGCCAATGGTTACGGTTAGTAAATTACCATTAAATGCTCCAAAACCCGAAGCTATGGGATTGAAATCTTTTCCTATTCCCAAAATATAAGAGGTGTCTAAAAATAATGATAAACTATCAGAGACACCATAATGAAATTCTACACCGCCCATAGCATTGAAAAATGAGGTATTGTTATCTGTATAATTCCCTAAAGGCTTAACGAAAGCATAACCTGGTCCTGCATGCAAAAAGATACCCATTCTATTTGAAAATGATACTATTCTAGAAGCATCGTAAACCATCTGTAAATTAATTCTGGAATAATTCAATTTAAACTCTGGCGAATTGGTTTTATTTGAAATTCTGCTAAAACCATAGTCCAACTTACCACCTAAATTTCTTGTGAACATATACTGAAATCCTAAATTTACCGTTGGAAAATTAACCGATTTCCCTTCAAAATTATCCACAAATCCATCGCTTGACGGACTATTTACCCCCAAAGCAAGTTGTGCTTTAAACGTACTTGTATCTGTTTGCGCAACTACTGAAAAATAGCCCAACAAGTAAAACATAAACGCTACAGTTAATTTATGTAACCTGATTTTTGGGTTCATAAGTACTTTAAGGTTATTTTGCAACTTGAAAAACATGTTATACGCGCTACCATACAAAACTAAACAATTCTTTTTTGTACTTATTAAGCTAAGCATAGTTGTTGGTGCTAGTTATTTTATTTATCAAAAATTGATGAATAATCCTGATTTAGATTTTAATCGTTTTATTCGATTTACCCTTAAAAATGACGTTTTTTTATCAAAAAATATCATTTTTTTACTGATTTTATCAATTTTTAACTGGTTTTTCGAAATTTTAAAATGGCGATATTTGGCTTCAGAAGTGAAAAAAATTACAATTAAAAATGCCCTTGAACAAAGCTTGGGCGCACTTACCGCTTCATTATTCACACCTAATAGAATTGGTGAATACGGCTCTAAAGCCATTTATTACAAACCACAATACAGAAAAAGGATAATACTAGTAAACCTACTAAGTAATATGTTGCAAATGAGTGTAACTGTATTATTGGGCGTGATTGGTTTTAACATTTTTATGAACACCTACGACATATATATTAACTACTATAAAATAGGACACTTTTTTATTATTGTTTTAGCCATTGCATTTTTAACTGCCTTTGGATTAAAACAAAGTCGTTTTAAAGTAAAAGGATTTCCACTAGAGCGTATTAAAAGTTTTTTGTTGGATTTCCCTAAAAAAAAGTTGGTTTACGGGTTTGTGTTCTCACTTCTACGTTATCTCGTTTTCTCGTATCAATTTTATGTGATATTGCTTCTTTTTAAAGTAAACATCTCATATTTAGAAGCTATGTCTGTAATAACTTCAATGTATTTCATCGCTTCAATAGTGCCTTCCATTTTTATTTTCGATGTTATAATTAAAGGCAGTATTGCCGTATATTTATTTTCGTTTTTAAATATAAATGCACTAGTTATTCTGTGCACTATTACCTTAATGTGGATACTCAACTTTGTAATCCCAAGTGTTTTTGGGAGTTTTTATGTACTGAATTTCAAACTCCCTGATACCGAGTGATATGATAATATTAAGTGTTTGTATTGCTTTAGTATACCTGGTTTTGATAGGTGGTTTTGCTTTTGGGTTTGATAAAGTGTCAGAATTTTTTTTGAATGATGCACAGCCGAAAACAAAATTTTCAATAGTGGTGCCTTTTAGAAATGAAGCTGAAAATTTACCAAGACTTTTAAAATCCTTAAATGCCCTAAAGTACCCTAAACACCTGTTTGAAGTAATTTTAGTAGATGATGCATCTGAAGATAATTCTATTGAAATCATTAAAAAGCTTCTCGATACATTTAGGCAAAGCGAAAACACGCGAACTTACATTCACGTTATTAAAAACATAAGAACCTCAAACTCGCCAAAAAAAGACGCTATTGCTACAGCGATAAAACATGCAAAACACGAATGGATCATTACTACAGATGCCGATTGCATTTTTTCTAAATTTTGGCTTGATAGTTTTGATGCGTTTATTCAAACTAAAAACCCCATTGGTGTAATTGGTCCGGTAACCTATCTTGAAGAACATACATTTTTGAGTAGATTTCAAGAATTAGACCTACTTAGTTTACAAGGAGCCACTATTGGCGCTTTTGGTATAAACAACCCTTTTTTATGTAACGGTGCAAATTTTGCATATACCAAATCGGTCTTTAATGAGGTTAACGGATTTTACGGAAATACTAATATTTCAAGCGGTGATGACATTTTTTTATTAGAAAAAATTATCAAAAAGTATTCAAAATCGGTTCAATATTTAAAATGTGAAAAGGCTATTGTCGCTACAAAACCACAGGCTAGTTGGCAAGCTTTAATCCAGCAACGCATGCGTTGGGCAGCAAAAACCAGCACGTACAACAATAGCTTTGGTAAGCTAGTGGGCATTACTGTATTTTTAATGAATCTTCAAGTGCTTTTGCTTCCTTTATTTTCTGTGTTCGGGCTTTTTAATATTAAAATTTGGGTTTATATTTTAGTGATTAAACTCAGTATTGATTTTCTGTTACTTTATAAAACATCGGCGTTTTTTAACCAAAGGCGCGCTTTTGTTAGTTTTTTAACTAGTTTTTCTGTATATCCTTTTTTTAGTGTTTATGTTGCCGTACTCTCACTTTTTAAGGGCTATACATGGAAAGGGCGCGCGTTTAAAAGATAATCTCCTATATTTAATGCCATGAAATTACTGGACAAGACTACAAACCCCGCATTCAACAGTTATTTTTTTAATAACGACCATCCTTCCACTAAAAAAATGACGGTAACTGGGATTTTTATAAAATCACTGCTGTCAATTTTGATTATGATTATCATTTCCATCGGTATTTGGAAATTACACAGTGAAGGTGCTACTATAAAATGGTATTCCTTAGGAGGTATGTTGGCTGCTATAATTATTAGTATTGTTATTTCTGTGAGGCAACATTGGGCACATATTTTGGTACCGCTTTACGCTATTGCCAAAGGGTTTTTTCTTGGAGCAACTACCGCTTATGCCCATGCGCACTTTCCAAATTTGCCATATCAAGCCATTGGTATCACTATGGTTACATTTTTGGTCATGCTTATACTGTATCAAACACGAATTATTATTGTAACTAAAAAACTTAGGAGTGTTATTATTACTGCTGCCACAAGCATCTTTATCATTTATATTATTTCGTGGATTCTCGGTTTCTTTGGGATAAAAGTATTTATTTGGGGCACATCATGGCCAGCAATTATTTTTAATATAGTGGCTGCCATTTTTGCATCTCTATCTTTGCTTTTAGACTTTGATTATATTGAGCGCCATAAAAACAAATCACCAAAATACAAAGAATGGTTAGCCACTTGGGGATTACTGGTAACACTTGTGTGGTTGTATGTTGAAGTTTTACGTTTAATGCGAAAATTGGCAATTCGCTTTTAGTTTACTTTCACAATTAAGGGCAATTCAAATTCTGTAGATACTGGCTGGCTTCGTTTAATTGCAGGGTTTATTTTTGGCAATGTATCTAAGCCTTGAAGTATTAATTTTTCCAGTTCTGGAATCTCTGCTTTGGTTAGCGAATCCATTTTGGCATTTAGCAGGGAAATTTCGCCCGTATTCGACACCCTTAACTTCAATATTAAAGTATCGTTAACATCTTGGGTAACTATAATAATTTGTTCTTGAAGAAATTCACTAATTTCAGCATAAACGGTGCTTTCAAAACACACTCGTTTTTCTTCTTTTAGTTGTAGGCTATCACATTGCGAAAAGCTTGGGTACGTATCTACATTTTCCCAATCAAAAGTTTGTAATTCTTCTTGTAATATAGCCTCAGAAGACGTTTTTTTTACGTTGAAATAATCGCAAGAATTAACGCTTAAAACCAAGAGAATAAGACAAAATTGCTTCATAAGTTTCTTCTGAAACCGAAAAGTACAATTTTTTTAAATTTTTTATTCCGAAAAATTAAAAAACCAGGACGTTCATCTTGGTTTTTGTAAAATTTGGTTTTCTTATTCAGCTACTTGAAAAATTATGGGTAATGAATATGGCACATTAACTTTTTCCCCTTTATGTTCTCCAGGAATCATTTTTGGAAGTAATCGTATCACCCGTTTTGCCTCCTCTTCAAGTGCTGGGTGTGGCGCCCTTGCTCTTACATCTGTAATATTACCCTCGGGATTTATTTTAAAAATAACATTGATACGTTGTCTCCCTGTGAGATTATATTCATTTGCTAATTTTGTGTTGAAATTTTGATTTACAAATTTCGCAATAGTCTCTGACGTACATTTTTTACGTTCTTCATTTGTATCAGATTCGCATTCAGGAAACATTGGTGCTTGATCTATAACTCCAAAAGGAACGTCGACAGCATCGCTAAATTTGCTTTCTTCCCTGTTATTTTGCTTTTTTGATTCTGTCACACCAAGTGTAATTGTTGTTTTACCATCAGTTTGAATAAACTTAGTATAATGATCATCATTAAACAGCAATTTCATCTTTTTCTCACGCTTATCTTTTTCTTTAGGAGTTAAGTTGTTCATATCATCTACTACGAGTTTCAAAACTCCATCATAAGTGTTGTTTTCCCATTGTTCTTTTGCTTCGTCTGTTTTTTTCCATTCCAAATATTCCGAGTATGTTTTTGGTTTAAATTTAGAATTTTTATCGATATTTTCTTTTAAAAATTCACGAGCCAAGTCCTCAAAGAAAATAGATTGACGATAATGCTCTTCTCTAGTTAATATATAACTCCTTGAATTAGTATTATATTTTTTATAAACTTCAAATTTTTTCATTCCAGAGTTCATCATTTCGTCAAATTCATCCTGTAACTTTTGTTTTAATGCTTCATCTGAAAGTTCTATATCGTCAGTAGCTTGGTCTATTTCATTATTACATGATGTATAAATTAGCATTCCTAAAACCATAGGAATTAGTAATGCATACTTTATTAAATGAGTATACTTTATTAAATGAGTTTGTTTTGATTTCGATTTTTGCAACATAATGATTCGTTTTTTGATTAATGATTTTTTAAAAAATGGATTGATGAATGAGATATTTTTGGTTTCAAACACTTGAGATAATAAGTTTTGATAGTACTGCTTTTTATCATGAAACTTCAATGCCTCAGCATCAGCAATAAACTCATGCAAAGTTTGAATTCTATTCTGATACATATATACCAAAGGATTGAACCAAAAGACAATTTTTAATATTTCGAAAAACAATAAATCAAAACTGTGTTTCTCTCTTACATGTACCTTTTCGTGCTTTAGGATAGCTTCTTTTTCTGATGCTTTGATTTGTTCTCCTAAAAAAATGTAATTAAAAAAAGAGAATGCCGCTGCACTTTTTAAAAGTTCTACTATTACTAAGTTATTATCCCTAAATCGAGGGTTTTTATGGATTAATAGGTATAAGCTAATTACTTTGTACATAAAAATTAACGCGACAATACACATACCTACATAAAATCCTGATTCCCAAAATGAAATTCTTAGGGGTTGAATCATAACGGACTTTAAATTTGTTACAGGAATTTCTGAAGTTGAAGTACCACCGATAAATACTTCGGGCAAATTAATGATATACTCTTGTGGCACCACCTTACTAAACTTATCTATTTTAATTAGTGGAATTACAAGCGATAAAATAGGCGTTAACAGAAGATATAGTCTATTCCATTTAAAAAATGTTTCTCGTTTTAGAAATACATCGTATACTATTAAGAACATTAACTGAAATGCCATGGTTTGTATGATGTAGTAAAGCATGTTAATCGTCTTTTTTATTAATTTCTTTAAGTACAGCTTCCAAGTCTTCTATATCCATATCATTCTTTTTTACAAAAAATGACACCATACTTTTAAATGACCCCTGAAAGTAATTATCTACCAGTTTATTAATGGATTGATTACTGTAATCTTGTTTTGCTACCAATGGAAAATATACATGTCCTTTTCCTTGTTTCTCATAATCTACAAAGCCCTTATTTTCTAAAATTCTAACGATGGTAGAAACAGTATTATAGGCTGGTTTCGGTTCTGGTAACTCATCAATAATTGCTTTAACATTGGCCTTTTTAAGTTGCCATAAAATTTGCATAATGTCCTCTTCTGCTTTTGTTAGTTGTTTCATTTTTTACGTTTAAATCATATTCAACTAAATACTTAGTTCAACAAATATAACTAAAATTTTAGTTTAAACTAATTTTTTAGTTCAAAATGTAACAATAAAGCTCTTTTTACGTCTAAACATTGAATTCAATTATATGATATGGATATTATTTTAATCATTATCGCAGCGCTTTTTATGTTGCTTGGAATACTTGGTAGTTTTTTACCTGTATTACCTGGACCAATTACGAGTTGGATTGGTCTGCTACTTATACATTTTACGAATGCCATCCCAATGAATACAACTTTCTTAGTAGTTACGTTTATTATCGCTGCCCTTATTTGGATATTAGATTATATAATTCCTGCTATAGGCACCAAACGCTTTGGAGGCTCTAGATACGGAATGATAGGTACTACTATAGGTTTAATTATAGGATTATTGGCTCCTATTCCTGGAGGCATTATTATTGGACCTTTCGTAGGTGCTTTAATAGGCGAGCTAATTAATAAAAATGATTCTAAAACTGCAGTAAAAGCAGCTTTTGGATCTTTTATTGGGTTTTTAACCTCAACATTTTTAAAGTTTATTGTAGCTATAATATTTTTAGGGCTTTACATTGGTAAACTTTTTGAATATAGTAAACCGTTATTCAATTTGTAACAAGAAGAAGCCCTGTGGGTCTCTCACCTCCACAGGGCCTTGTAAATTGCTATTATCAACAAAAAAATCGAGGGATTAATTAATCTGATATGTTGATAGCACAAAGTTAGTTATTACTTTTATCTTCAAGCTGCGGAAAACCCGTAACACAGATGTGGTTAACTTAGAAAATGTAGTGATAGTAGTATATACGGAACCAAAAAAAGTTAGTAAATTTTTAAAAAAGTAATGGTTTTATCCTGATATTCAAGCAATTTATTAAATAAAACCCTTTTCTCTAGCGGCATTTAGTAACGACTCATCTTGTCCATCCTCAATTTCAAAAAGCTCCTTTAATTGCTTTTTCCGTTTTTCAACAGCACTTAAGGAAATATCTAAATGCGATGCTAAATTCTTGGTTTTAACACCTTGGGAAAGCAAATACAGTATCTTTCTGTTTTTATCGTCGATAACAATATCGCTGGTAATAGATTTTCTTATAAAACTATTTACGGTACCACTATAAAATGGCGGATTTCTTAATACTGCTTGAAAAGCACTTGCCAATTCACTCGAGGTAAGGTCGCTTTTAATTAAAAAACCTTCAGGATCTATATTCTTTATAATATTATGTATTCTAAAGGACTCATTAAACATAGTAAGAATCACGATTTTGGCATTTGGCAATACTTTGCGAGCATATTCTGCCAAATCTTCTCCAGAATTCATAAGTCCATTACTTGACGGAGGCAAGCTTATATCTACAAAAAGTAAATCATAAGGCAGAGTGTTATGAACAGATTTGTCCATGTAATTTATGGCTTCGTCGCAATTATTCGCAATATCAATATGCAATACTTGGTTCTCTTTTTTCGTAAACTGTAATGTGTTTTGATACCCCTCAATTATGATAGGGTGATCATCAATCATTAAAATTTTTATATGTTCTGGTTGCATAATAAGTTATAGGTATTTGGTTGGAATCTCTATTCTTACTGTTGTACCTTGATTTTTTTCTGATTCAATTTTAAGAGAACCGCCTATTTCCGCAATTCTAGCATTCATGTTTTTAAGGCCAATTCCTGATTTAGATTTAGCCATATCAAAACCTGAACCATCATCTTTCACTGTTAAGCAAATTACATTATTTTCAAGTTTTATGCTAATAATAATGTAAGTAGCATTAGCATGTTTATGAATATTATGAAGCGATTCTTGTAATATTCTATAAATGTGTATTTTAGATTTATTTGAAACGCCATCCCAGTTAATATCATCGTCATGGTAAATATCGTACTTCAACTTGTAGACCGTAGTTTGAGTCTCTACCATAGTTTTCAGGATATCAATAAATCCAGAACCTGATACAAAATCGGTATTCAGTTCGTGAGATACTTTTCTAATATCCTCTTCAATAGTTTTAAGCTCACCAATATACTGACTACGTGTTTTAATAGCCTCATCACTATTGTTCATGTTTAGACTATCTAAACTCAATCGTGTTCCAAATAACCTACCCAAAACACCATCATGAAGTTCCTGGGAAATTCTTTGTTTTTCTAATGCCCTGGCCTCCTCTACTTTTTCATGTTCGCCAAGCATTAAATTATAAATTTCTTCATTGGCTTCTTGCTGTTGTTTTGCAAATTGAAGCTCTTTGTTTTTTGCCCTTTGTGTAATAATAATATAAATAAGGACCCCTGCGACAAGCAAAATAATGGAGATAATAACCAGCCACATACGCTCTCTTGCTATTCGAATGTTTTCTTGCTCTATTTGCTGGGTTTCAAATCGAATACGTGCAAATTTGTTTCTTATTTTTCGTTCTGCTTTTTGGAGACTGTCACTTAATTTTACATAGGCTTTAAGGTGCTCTACTGCCTTTTCTCCATCCTCGACTTTAGAAAGTACCAGTAGAGAGGTTAAAAGCTCGTCATTAGAATAATTCTCTGCTATTTCCTTCGCGGTATTAGCGTAATATCTAGCGGAATCTATTTCATCTTTATCAAAATAAAAATTAGCTAGATGTTGATTTATAATTATAGAATTATAGCCGCCTTCAGGATTTATGCTATCTGCAACTCTTAATGCCTTAAAGTATAATTCTGGTAAATTATCTAAATTTCCATTTAAATATTGCGTGTGTGCATAATTGTCGAGTACTAACGAGTAAAAATTTGGTCTTTCTTTTTTTAGGCTTTTTTTTGACAAAATATCACCATAATAGCGGATTGCAAGTTCATACTTACCCCATTTTTTATATGAAAGAGCCAAATTATTTCTTGAAATATTAATGTTATAAGAGTTTTCAGAGTCATATTCTTGCTTCAAACTAATAGCTTTTTCATGGTATGATATTGACTCTTCAAATTGCTCCAATTCACCAAATAATAGCCCCAAATTATTGTAAACATATGATTTGTATTTTTTCACTTCATAGGTTGGTTCCAATTGATTTAAAATAGAAAGCGCTTCAATTGATGTCACTTCACTAGCGGTAAAATCCTTTTCATTTTTCTGTGCAACCGCTATACCGTAAAGTGTTTTTGCTGAGAAAAAGCTGTTATTGAGTTTCTTAAATATTTTGTCAGCTTTGAAGTAGTAATAATATGCACTATCTCCTATAAAACTAAATCTATATAACTCCCCTATATTATAATGTGCTTTTGCAATTGAGAGAGAATCTTGAATTTCATTGTCTAGCAAGATCCTTTTGAGTGAATCTATTTTTTTAAGACTTACATTTTCTTGAGCAGGACAGAATTGAACTGCAAAGAATAATGACTGGAATATAATAGCTGTAAAAAGATTCCTCAAGAATGACTACATTTACGTTTGATTCAAATTTATCATAATTTTCTAACTAAGCCCAAAAAAAAGACCCACTACATAAAAGTAATGGGTCTTTTTACAATAATTTAATTAATTTTACTGATCAACACCACCTCCAGTTATCGGAGCGGCTATTTCTTTAGTTTCCATATTTTCTAATAAGTCATCCTCGTTCAAGTCTTGTTTTACACAAGATGTTAATGATGCAAATAATACTGCTAAAATCAATGTAATCTTTAGGGCTTTCATAAATATTCTATTTAATTGTTATACTATTTTTCTTTAAATACTCGCTGCCAAAACCAAATACAAATTTGATATTGACTGAGGGAAAAAATGGATAATTAATTAAATCGAATGCTTGAAAGCAAACGAAGCTATATTCTATTTTGAGGGAATTTGAGACCTAGGGGTCAAAAAAAGGATTAATTAAGCTTTAATATGAGCGGAGGGATAAAATGCTCTAAAGCATAGCTAAATTACATTCAAACTTACTTGAAATGCAATATAATCGATGAAATACATTTTTTATCGATAAAAAGCATAGATAAACCGGAAACCTATTTCTATTACAAAGTAGATTTACTTTTCACCAATGTTGTTTTAACTATTTTGGTAGAGAAATTTTGAGGGGGTTCGCCGTTAGTTTTTAACCTATCTATTAATAATTCGGCGGCTTTTGACCCTATTTTTTTCGCATGCTGGCGTATTATAGTCAGTTTAGGAACTGAATGGTTTGAAACAGATTTGCTAGAGAATCCAATTACCGAAATATCCTTTGGTACTTTTTTCTTAAAGTTCCTAGCCATATTAATTGCTATAATGCCAGATGCGCTATCTGCGGCTACAACTCCATCTATATTTTTATTTTTTTTGTAGAGTTGTTTTATTATCTGTTGTGCATCATCACCTTTTTTAACTAAAACAACATGCGGCTGAAAACTTTCCTCTAATATGGCTTTATTATAGCCTCGTTCTCGCAGCTTGCCTACACTAATATTATCAATTTTACTAACAAAAACAATATGCTTTCTACCTTCATTAATTAAACTTTTGGTTGCACTATACGTAGCGTTAAAATCATCAACTATAACTTTATCACATTTTACATCGTGTGCTACCCTATCAAACATTACTATCGGCAAACCTTGCGCTATAGTATCTTTAAAATGATTGATTTCGTTTTTAGTTTGAGTTTCTTCAGCAATACTTAATATAAATCCGTCTACACTGCCATTGGCCAAAAGCTCTAAACTTGCTTTTTCCTTTTCTAAAGATTCATTCGAAATACAAGTGATAATATTATAACCATGCTTATTGGCTTCTCTTTCTATTCCATAAAGTACTTTAGATAAAAAATAGTTGAGAATATCGGGTATAATTACACCAATAGTCTTTGTTTTGTTTTGTTTTAAACTTAAAGCTACCTTATTTGGTTTATAATTATATAACGTTGCAAGTTCTTTAACACGCTTTCTAGTCTCTTCGCTAATTTCCTCGCTGTCATTGAGTGCTTTTGAAACAGTTGATATAGAAACGTTTAACTCTTTTGCAAGTTGTTTTAAGGTTACCATAAGGGTTTGAATTAAGTATAACTAATTTGCAATTTACAAAAATAGAGAGCTAAAAAAACAAGTTTAATAGAATTGAATCATAATTTATTCTAACAAGCAAATTTGCCCATCTCATTTACATAGTGCTACTTTTACTAGAAATATTTGTTTGATAGTTAAAACAAAATATAAATATCTAAAAATTGAAAATGATACGTTTTTATAGGCAGGTTGTACTTTACCAAAAACGACAGATTATTACCAAATAATAAAGATTCTTTCATAAAACCCTTTCAAGGATTAAAAAAAATGAAAAGGTTAAAACAATTTTTTATAATACTCATCGGCCATTCTTTGGGTTGTAAAATCGGGAATAACGTCGTCCATTGCTTTAAAAACAATATCCTGCCATTTATCTGGATTATCATAATAGGTTGGGATTACATTTTGCTCCAAAATATTATAAAGATTGTTTGTATCAATTTTATCCTGGTCCCAAGTTGGAAGATTATGATCTAATGGGGGTAATACAAAACAATTTTCGCCGTCTTTTTCAAATTCAGGAATCCATCCATCATTTGTTGAAACATTTACCGAGCCATTCATTGCGGCAGTCATACCGCTTGTACCCGAAGCTTCTCGCGTAATTCTGGGCGTATTTAACCATATATCCGAACCACATTTTAATCGTTTCGATAAATCTATTTCATACCCAATTAAAACGGCAAGATTAGGCTCATTCTTGCATTGGTGTACTAAATGATTAAACACATCTATTGCACCGTAGTCATAAGGGTATGGTTTCCCTGCCCAAATAATTTGTACAGGATATTTGCTATTCGTTATCAATCTCTTAAAACGATCAAAATCATGCAGTAGTAAATCTGCTCTTTTATAGGCTGCAAATCGTCGTGCCCATACAAATGTTAGCACATTGGTGTCAAACACTTTTCCTGTTTGTTTTTTTACTTCTTTGAATAGCTCTTGTTTTAGTGCTAGCTTTCTTTCCTTATAAGCCTTTCTATTTTTTGAGATCCACGCTTCTTTAATAATTTCATCTTGCCAGAATTTTTGATTTTGAGCATTTGTTATAGGGATAATCTCACTAATACCGCTGTAATCCTTCCACATAGCGTTAGCTACTTTAGCATGCAGCTTAGAAACCCCATTGGCTTTTTTAGACATTCTTAATGCAGAAACCGTATAATTAATCATGCCTCCATTAACCATTTCTTTTTCTAATTCTTCATTAGAAAGTTGTCTTCCAAAAAACCCACATCGATTTAAATGCCATGCATCTCGTTCTTCATTTCCTGCTTTTTCTGGAGTATGCGTTGTAAAAACCATTTGATGTTTTGAAACACCTCTATCCCTTAAATAATAAAATGCTGGCAATGCATGTCCTTCGTTTAAATGGTAAGTCTCTGCACCACCTAAAGCCTCTACAACTTTAGCTCCACCAATACCCAAAACTATACTTTGTGATACACGTGTAACTTGGTTTTTATCGTATAAATGGTTTGTGATTGTTCTAGACAGGTGATCGTTACCATCCACATCAGTTGTTAAAAAATACATAGGAACGGTGCCAAAAATTTCCGGTTTTAAAACATAAGCCCTTACTTTTACATGCGGATTGTCATGCAACTTAATTTCAACTTCAATTCCTGTATCTTCAAGAAAGTTAAAATGTTTCTCATTAAACTCTGTTTTCAAGGTTTGGTCTTCATTTCTTGCTTGGTCATAATAACCATACTTCCATAGCATACCTATCCCTATCATATTTTGCTTCAACTCAAAGCCCGATCGCATATGAGAGCCAGCCAAAAACCCCAAACCACCAGAATAAATATTAAAACTTTGATCTATCCCAAACTCCATACTAAAATAGGCTACGCGCTTGCTATATGCCTTGGCCGGTTCGTACGGGTGATACCATTTACTATATATGTGCTCCATGAGAAATGTTTTGAAATTAAAAGTTTAAATGTAATGAAAACCGAGAGTTTATATATAAACTAAGTATGAATAAATTACAGCTTAGAAGTAATTTGTTTTGTTTCTAAAATTTCTAGAAAAACACAAAAAGTATATAGCAAAATACCAATTGCTATAAAACAAAAAAGCATCCCAATCTTCTTATTCAGAAAAAAGGAAAGCTTTCCATTGGTTACCAAGTAAACTTAGTAAACTACATCACGCCTAAGGCGTGAACAACACAACATCTTTATACGAAAAAAGCTCTAATTTCTCAGAGCTTTTTTCATAAAACAACTATTGCTGCAAATTGCACCTGTTATAGCAATGCATAAATTGTTCAACCTTCTAGTAATGTCTATCTCGTCCAAGTAGCCACTGTATCTCCGTTTTCATAAACCTCTATTCTTGTTATGCCACTAGGGTTAACAAGCAGACCTACATCTACCAAACCAGTTTGAGTTGATGTGAAATCAGCTGTTACTTCATAGGGTTGTTGTACTACAGTTGTATTCCACGTCCAGCCATTACCTGAATTTCCAACAACAGCAAAATTACCAATTACCTTAACTCTTAAATCTTTTCCTTCCGGGATATTTGCATGCAACGAAAAATTACCTGGAGGATTTATACTAGCCTCTCTGTTTAAAATGTTTTGACCATAAGCACCATTTTCTGGGTAAACATATGAAGTCTCTAAAACCTTTAGAGTAATTGCTTCGTTTATGAGTAAACCATTGCTTTCAAAGGCAGGTGTGATTTCGAACTGACTATTTTTGGTTCCTGTTTCAAATTTTAATTGAAGTATGCCATCAATGGTAGTTTCGCCAATACTAGTCCCATCTACCCTTGCCTCAACAATTTTATCAACTTCAATTAACTTAGCGTCCCCATCATTACTTTTCGTTATCTCAAAAGGAACCCCAATAGCTGTTTGTTCTTCAGCGACCGCACTTACAGATGTCCAAAGAAGCCGATCTACTTCATGGGTAATAACTTCTTCCTTAATTTCTAACTTATAAAAATGCTCATCACCTGTTTTTCCATTAAATTCAGTATTCCCATCTGAATTAATAAACTCCAGCCCTGAAAGATTTTGTTGACTTAATGTACCAAAGGATACTCCGTCATAAAAATATCTGGTCTCAGAACTTTTAATATCAGATACAACATAGTCTCTGATAAAAAGAGCTATACTTGCTCCATCTTTTACTTTATTAAAATACTTATCTCCAATATCTTTTATTTTATCAATGAATTTTATGCCTTTTCCTCCTAAAGCACATTTTACTATTTCATCATAAATGTCATTTGATATATTGAACAACTCTTTTTCAGCTTCAACCTCATTAAGATTTCCATTTAAATAAAATACAGTTTTCAAGCTTGATAGAGAAATACCTTTAAAAAACCCTACAATAGCATCTCTACAATCCGCTTTACCCAATACCTTTTCAATTCCTATAGGAATCATAAAACTAACTATATCAATACCCAAATTTATTCTGTTTATCTCATCAATCTTGGATTCAAATTCTTTTGTACCAAAATTATCAACTCCGTTAGACAAATTAATTTGATATTCTCCATCTTTAGGTAATTCATATCTCACCTTGGTATCTGATTCTTCAGTTGTAAAATACTTATAAAGCCATTCAATTGCAGAACCAGGAGCTAATAAGTCTAACCCAGATTTATCTAATAATTGAGTTCCTGAAACAGATTCATTAGTTTTTTTATCTACTATTTCAAGTCCAACAGTACAATAAACAGGAAATTTCTTTTCCCACTCTATTATGCCATCTCTTGTAAAGGTAAAATTGTATTTATCTGTTTTTTTGGAATGCCTATTCCCTTTATCTGTTCTAGTTTTTATGCCAATTTCATAACCACTTTCATTTAGTATTTTTACGAAGTCTTGATTTTTAAAGGGTGTTACATTCTCTCCTAACGACGTTTTTATCTCATTCTTTAAGCTCTCGTAGTTGTCATTAGATTTTATACTGCCTAATAAGGATGCTCTTTCTACTCCTTGCTTTACAATTTCAGGATGTAATGAAAAATAAAACAATAGAATATCATCAACAGAAACAGTGTTGTTGTTTCCTGTTTTTTCATAATATCCAAAAATTATCTCATCATCTTTCAAGAAAACAATTGGCAAGTCTCCATCGGTTGGATTATCAATTTCAAAACCTCCGTTTTCATCAACATCAGATTCTTCATCAAACGTTAAGGCAATTAAATCATCATAATCAATATCCAAACCTTCTTCTAAAACAATTTTTTCTTTTGTAATATCATAAAGGGGCTCAACCTTTGAACATGTAAAAACTAAAAAAAGCGTAAAAACATAGAGTAATTTTCTTTTCATTATTTTGAATTGCTTGGTTAATAGAATTTTAAGGTAACCCTAAACAAAGAAAGAGCCTATACTCAATTTGAGTATTTTGGAAATAATTAGATGACTGGTAATTAATTTAGGATTAAAAACCTAATTCTGTGTATTCGGTTTTGTTGTTATTCTTTCTAGGAATGAATTAGCTTTAATACAATTAAGATCAGATGCCATTGGCAATAGACACCAGGACGATCTATTATGGAGGAGAGTTGTATAAAACAAAAAAGCATCCCAATCTTCTTATTCAGAAAAAAGGAAAGCTTTCCATTGGTTACCAAGTAAACTTAGTAAACTACATCACGCCTAAGGCGTGAACAACACAACATCTTTATAATAAAAAAGCTCTAATTTCTCAGAGCTTTTTTTGCAATTTTTGCGGTCTGGACGGGACTCGAACCCGCGACCCCCTGCGTGACAGGCAGATATTCTAACCAACTGAACTACCAGACCGTTGCTCTATTGCGGATGCAAATATACACGCCTTTTTTTATAAGTCAAATCTTTTTTTAAGTTTTTTAAAGTATTTTTTACAATCTCACAATTTACACTCTAGAGCAAGAGTTCGGCTTAAGGTGAGTAATTAGCTTAGGCGAAAATAGTAAGGTTTTTTTATCTAAATTTTTGGCGTTCCACCATATAGGCTGTTAAAATAGAATTGAAACTCTTGTTAGTATCAGCCTCTACATATTTGATTTTATATTGCATGCATTTTAAACGTAGTGCTTCAAAATAATCATTCACAGATTTACTGTAATTCTCTTTTATCGAATCAGCATATAAATTGATATACGCTCCCGTTTCAACATCTATAAAACGTTTGGGGCTATTATCAAAATCAAACTGCAATTCTTTTTCTTTATCAAACACATGAAACAGAATCACCTCATGTTTATTATATTTTAAATGCCGAAGTGCCTCGAACAACTTCACCTCATCTTCGGAGGTTTGAAACATATCCGTAAATAAAAATATCAATGAGCGCCTATGAATCTTTTCTGCTATTTCATGTAAATACTTATAGGTCTCCGTCTCTTTATTTAAAGGTTTCGAAATTACAGCATCGCTCAAATGTTTGAGTAACATTTGATGATGACGTTCACTACCCTTTTCGGGCGCGTAATAATCATATTCATCACTATAAATACTTAAGCCAACAGCATCACGCTGTTTTTTTAAAATCTGCATTAAAGATGCTGCAGCCAATACCGAAAACCCTATTTTATTTAAGCTATCAATGGAAAAAGATTCTAATTTTGGGTAATGCATGGAGCTACTGTTATCCAATATAATGTGGCAACGTAAATTCGTTTCATCATCATAACGTTTGGTGTAAAGCTTATCGGTTTTAGCATATAACTTCCAATCTATATGGCGTGTACTTTCACCACGATTGTAAATTTTATGTTCTGCGAATTCCGCTGAAAACCCATGAAACGGACTCTTATGCATACCGGCAATAAAACCTTCAACTACTTGTTTAGCAAGTAATTCCAGATTTTTAAAACCTTCGGCTTTATTTAGTTCCGTTTGTATATCCATACGAGAAGCCCCTCCTAACCTCCCCAAAGGGGAGGAATTTCACTCATAATCTAAAAAGAATGAAATTCATCAGGTCTATTTATTATATATTCAATTTACAAAACACCCAATCTACAAGAGTAAGAGTTCCCCCAACTGGGGGTTAGGGGCTTTATATAACTTTATCCACTATGCCGTAGGCCACAGATTCTTCAGCTCCCATCCAGTGATCGCGATTAAAATCTTTCATCACCTTTTCAAAAGTCTGTCCACAATTATCAGCTAAAATCTTGGCACTTAGCTCCTTTGTTTTTAAAATCTCTTGAGCCGTAATTTCAATATCACTCGCTTGTCCTCGTGCGCCTCCACTTGGTTGATGAATCATCACACGCGCATGCGGCTGAATAAAACGCTTCCCTTTTGTACCTACCGATAATAAAATAGAACCCATAGAAGCTGCTAACCCCGTACAGATAGTTGACACATCACTCTTTAAGGACTGAATACAGTCATACATCGCAAAACCAGAAGTTACATAACCTCCAGGACTATTAATATACAATTGTATATCAGCAGTTTCCAACGCGTCTAAATATAATAATCTATCAATGACATGTTTGGCAGACTTGTCATCCACCTGTCCCCACAAAAATACTTTGCGTTGCTCAATTAACTTACTATCTATGGCGTCTTGTATTTTTAGTTTACTCATCTTAATATTTTATTTAATAAACATCTAAAATAAAAAAAAGGTTCACCATATGGCAAACCTTTTCAACTTTCTTTTCTTTTTCTACTACAAAAGCGAATCTATCGCGTCTGTGTATGCATTCTTAGGCGCAACACCAACTTGTCGTCCAACCACTTCACCATTCTGAAACACCAAAACTGTTGGAATATTACGCACACCATACTTCGCAGCAAACTCTTGGTTAGCATCAACATCTACCTTACCAACAACAGCTTTACCTTCATACTCATCGCTAATTTGCTCAATTACTGGGCCAACCATTCTACAAGGTCCACACCAAGCAGCCCAAAAATCTACCAATACTGGTTTATCACTTTTTAATACTGTTTCTTCAAACGTCGCATCTGTTATTTCTAATGCCATAATATATATTTAATAAGTTCTTAATTCATTTTAATTACACAAAATTAGTCAAAAAATATTCCAAAGCTTACAAACCGTCAATTTGTTTTCCCTATAACGGCATCAGTTAGGTTTATTTGGTTTGGGCGCAACCCCTCCTTAGGTCGGGGTCGGGCTATCCGTTAATAGTTTTGGCTCGATGCGCGCCTCGCAAAAAGCTAGAGTTTATCCTGAGCGCAGTCGAAGGGCTACTATCCCTTGCGCATGGCATACCTAGAAAATTATATGCTAACATTTTCCTTCTGTCCCGTTCAGCTTATTAAACTGAAAATACCCAAAAATTAGACTAGAACCACATACAATATTTAAACAATGTTCCATAAGAGTATCGCCATTAACTATTCCAAAAAAAGAAGCAGACAATGCCATAGAACCAATAACCAGTAATACATTTTTAGTTGCTTTCATAATAATATGTTTTAATAGCATATCTGTAGCAAAACACTGCAAAATGTTACAATTTGCTATTATACTGCAGCAAAACCCTAAATTTCAAACTAGTTTACACTTCGATTAAAGAAATCTTAATTCAACTTAAACCTAAAATCTTGGGCCTCTAACTCATTTAATAACTCCTGAGATACCTTGACCTTTTGTTTTCTACTTGGCATCGTTAATTTCATTTGTTCCCTAGTATCGTATATTAAAAAATTTAAAGCTTGATTCCCTGGATGCATGTGCAGTAACTCTTTTAAAGCAATTATTTTTTGCTCTGTTAAATCTTTAATATCAACCTGTATGGATAGTTTTTTTGTATACTGTTCCATCACATCATGCAATAACTGGAAACTGTTGAATTGTAACCGCGGATCACTTTTTTTCCCTGTATCCTTATTTACCCATCCTTCTCGAACAAAAGTTTTTACAAACACAAAATTATTCTGCAACAAAAAATGTCTATGCTTTAGATACTCTTCACCAAAAATTCTAAACTCGTAACTATCGGTATAATCTTCAACAGTAAATAATGCCCACCCTTTGCCTTGTTTACTCACACGGTGTTGCACATCGGTCACTACACCTCCAAATACTAATTCTCGGTTTACATAAGGCTCCAAGTTATTAAACATGCCCACTGTAGCATTACAAAAGGTGTTCATCTCCGTTTTAAAATCGTCTAATGGATGACCGGAAATATAAACCCCAACGACTTCCCGCTCTTTACTCAAGGTCTTCATAGTGCCCCACTCTTCACAAGGCGGCACTTCTGGCTCTGGTATTTGTACATCGCTAGCCTCTCCAAATAGGCTTACCTGTGCAGAATTTTCATTTTCCTTGTACTTCTGTGCATATTTAATGGCTTTCTCTAAAAAGGTAATGCCGTCTCCATCATCATGAAAGTATTGTGCACGATGAGTGTCTCCCAACCCATCGAAACCACCTGCCAAGGCTAAGTTTTCAAAGGCTTTTTTATTAGCCGCTCGCAAATCAATACGCTTTGCTAAATCGAAAATAGATTTATATGGTCCCTCTTTTTTTCTGTTTTCTACAATAGTCATTACTGCTCCATGGCCTACACCTTTTATGGCACCCATACCGAAACGCACTGCACCGTCTTTATTTACAGAAAATTTATAGTAACTCTCGTTCACATCTGGCCCTAAAACATCCAACTTCATGCGTTTACACTCTTCCATAAAGAACGTTACCTGCTTAATGTCGTTCATGTTGTTTGAGAGCACCGCAGCCATATATTCTGCAGGATAATGCGCTTTTAAATAAGCTGTTTGGTAGGCAATCCACGCATAACATGTGGAATGTGATTTATTAAAGGCGTAACTCGCAAACGCTTCCCAGTCCTTCCATACTTTTTCTAAAACTTTAGCGTCATGTCCATTGGCCGTGGCTTGTTCAATAAACTTAGGTTTCATTTTTGCTAGAACCGCGATTTGCTTTTTCCCCATCGCTTTACGGAGTACATCAGCTTCACCTTTGGTAAAATCTGCCAATTTTTGCGACAATAACATCACCTGCTCTTGATACACGGTTATACCATAGGTTTCCTTTAGGTATTCTTCCATGGCTGGCAAATCGTATTCGATGTCTTCATCACCATGTTTTCTTCTTACGAAACTTGGAATATATTCCATTGGCCCTGGACGATAAAGCGCATTCATTGCAATTAAATCTTCAAAAACTGTTGGTTTTAAATCACGAAGGTGTTTTTGCATTCCGGGAGATTCGTACTGGAATACACCAATAGTTTCCCCTCTTTGAAATAACTCATACGTCTTTTCATCATCTAAAGGAAAACTCTCAGGCTCTAACTGAACGTCATGTTTGGCTTTAACGATTTTAACGGTATCCTTAATTAAAGTAAGCGTCTTTAATCCTAAGAAATCCATTTTCAATAAGCCGGCAGATTCTACAACAGAATTGTCAAACTGCGTCACATATAAATCAGAATCCTTTGCCGTGGCTACTGGAACGAACTTGGTAATGTCATCTGGTGTGATAATAACACCACAAGCATGAATCCCTGTATTTCTTACCGAACCTTCAAGCGCTCGGGCCGTATTCACGGTTTCAGCTTCTAAATCACTTCCTTCAGAAATATTTAGAAGTTGGTTGACTTTTTCTAAATCTTCTGCCCTAAATTTCTTTCCGAGCTCCTTTTCATCTAAACCAAAAATCTTATTCAGTTTAGACATATTTGGTATTAGTTTCGCAATTCTATCGGCGTCAAATAATGGTAAATCCAGTACTCGCGCGGTATCACGAATAGACGATTTTGCCGCCATAGTACCATACGTAATAATTTGAGCCACTTGGTTAGCGCCATATTTTTCAATCACGTAATCCATAACACGACTTCTTCCTTCATCATCAAAATCGATATCGATATCTGGCATACTGATACGATCTGGATTTAAAAAACGCTCAAAAAGCAAATCGTACTTCAGCGGATCAATATTTGTAATCCATAAACAGTATGCAGCTACAGAACCTGCTGCAGAACCGCGACCTGGACCCACAGAAACATCCATATTTCTGGCTTCGCGGATAAAGTCTTCAACAATTAAGAAATATCCGGGATAACCCGTATTTTCAATAACGTTTAACTCAAAATCGAGACGTTCTGTAACTTCTTCTGAAAGCGGTTCACCATAACGCTTTTTGGCACCTTCATACACCAAATGTCTTAAATAGGCATTCTCACCACGCTTACCACCATCAACCTCATCCTCCTCATGTTTGAATTCATCTGGAATATCGAAAGCAGGCAACAAAACATCACGCGCCAATTGAAATGCTTCCACTTTATCAACCACTTCTTGAACATTTAAAATTGCTTCGGGAATATCTCGAAATAGCGCCTTCATTTCTTCTGAAGACTTAAAATAGTATTCTTGGTTAGGCAACCCGTAACGATACCCGCGACCACGACCAATTGGTGTAGCCTGTTTTTCACCATCTTTTACACACAATAAAATATCATGCGCGTTGGCATCTTCTTGTTTTTGGTAGTAGGTGTTATTAGTTGCAACTAGTTTTACATCATGCTTTTTTGCCAATTTAATCAAGGTTGGATTAACACGGTTTTCATCCTCTTGATTATGGCGCATTAACTCTACGTACAAATCGTCGCCAAACTCATTCTTCCACCAAAGCAAAGCTTCTTCAGCTTGATTCTCTCCAATATTTAAAACTTTACTTGGCACTTCGCCATATAAATTTCCAGTCAACACAATTAAATCTTCCTTGTATTGCTGAATCAATTTTTTATCAATTCTTGGTAAATAATAAAACCCATCTACAAAGGCATGAGAAGATAGTTTTGCTAAATTGTGATAGCCATTTTTATTCTTTGCAAGTAAAACTATTTGATAACCATTATCTTTTCTGGTTTTATCGGTATGGTCTTCACAAACAAAAAATTCGCAGCCCACAATAGGCTTTATAAGTTTTACTTCAGTAGTTTCTCCTTTTTCTTCGGCTTCAGCATTTTTTGCCTTGATACCGCTATTCACTTTGTTTATCGCATTTATAAAATGAAATGCGCCCATCATATTCGCGTGATCCGTTAATGCTACCGCTGGCATATGATGCTCTGCTGCTGCACTTGCTAAATCTGACACACTCATGGTAGACTGCAATACCGAAAACTGGGAATGGTTATGCAAATGCACAAATTCTACATTGGCTAAATCGGATACATTTTGTTTTATCTCTTCAGACGAAATACTAGATTTCGTCTTTTTAACGCGCTCCCTAATTTTAGCACTTTCTTTTTTAAGATTAACGTGCTTTAATCCGATGGTTTGAATCGTGTCAGGATTCGCTTGTTTGAAGTTCTTAAAATAATCAGGCTGAACATCGAGCTGTTCTTTAGTGTATTCGCTTAAGCGTACCAGCTCTAAAAAACAGCGCGTTGTTGCTTCTACATCGGCAGTGGCATTATGGGCTTCAGCGAATGGTTCATTGAACAAAAACTCATGGAGCTCAGTTAAGGTTGGTAGTTTAAATTTACCGTAACGTCCTCCTGGAATCTGACATAATTGCGCCGTATGCTCTGTACAGGTGTCTAAAACGGGAAGTTCTTGTAGCGGATTTGCAACATCGCCTCGCACAAACTCCGCACCCATGATGTTCAAATCGAACTTTACATTCTGGCCTACAACAAATTTGGTTTTACCTAGAGCTTCGTTAAACTTTTCTAGAACTTCTGCTAAAGGCACACCTTGCTCCTCTGCTAATTCGGTAGAAATGCCATGAATTTTCTCAGCATCATATGGAATATTAAATCCTTCAGGTTTCACCAAGTAATCTTGATGATCAATACAGTTCCCCATCGCATCATGAAGTTGCCATGCAATTTGTATACACCTCGGCCAGTTATCAACATCTGTAATTGGTGCGTCCCAGCGTTTTGGTAAACCTGTGGTTTCTGTATCAAAAATTAAGTACATATAAGGTGTTTATTTGTTGATTCGTTTAACCGCTAACAAAAAAATAACGAGCATATAAAAATAGGTAGATTTTGCACTTATTTAAAACGGAGTTATTAAGAGTTTTGAACAAAAAAAATCCCGCTTGATAAAAATCAAGCGGGATTTTTTACTTAACCCAAATAATTAATGTCTATGACACTAACTCTTCGTGTACTTTTTCAGTATTAATGGCTGACTGAATTGAACTTCTATGTCTAGATAACATAGCATCGATAGTCGGCGGTAAGGTTCTATCCTTCAAGATTTCATCGTACTCTTCTAGACTCGCCTCTTCGCCCCTTATAGCTTCTTCTAAGATTGCTTCTTCATCGTTAGTTGAAAATAGCGATTTTAAACTCATCCAGTTTCTATGTACTGCGCCTTTAAAGCTACCTGAATCTTTTAGATCTTCACCATAGCGCAAAATTTCTGCCCTAATCTCTTTAGCAAATTCACTACGCTCGGTTGCTCTTCGCTTAAAAAAGATTTTTAAAGTTGGACTATCTACGTTTTCAGCAGCATTAAGATACCCTTTTTCGGCATCATAATTCTTTATTAATAACTCGTTTAACTTGTTTGAAATTTTCTCAGTGTACTTCATAATATCATTTTCATTTTTAAATTTCAATATTTTTTTTTAAGATGCATATTGTTTCACATCTGCAATCTTAATATACAGCAAATAAAGCTTTCTGTCAAGCTATTTAACAGGGTTTATCATAGTTTTAAGAATGATTAACATAATAGAAGCTCATTTAAGATAATTTATCATAAATTAGGCTTTTAAATTTTAACATTATGACGGTTAAACGCTTTATTTTACTAGCAATTCCATTATTTTTTTTGAACTGTAAATCACAAAACACACCATTATATATAGGTACAGGTAGTGAAGGAGAAAGTAAAGGTATTTATAAGGTAGATTTTAATTCTAAAACAGGAGAAGTCTCTAACATCACATTAGCTGCAGAAGCTAAAAGCCCTACTTTTATTGCATTTGCTCCTAACAAGAAATTCATATATGCTGTGGGCGAAGGCAGTGAGGAAACAGGTGTATCTTCCTTTAAATTACATAGTGAAGACAAACTCAAATTGGTTAACTCTGTGAGCAGCAATGGCAAAGGGCCATGCCATATTGCTGTAAATGAAATAGGCACGAAAACAGTGGTTTCTAATTACGGTGGTGGCACTATTGCTATATATGATATTAATACTGATGGAAGCTTAAATGAAGCATCACAAGTTTTTAATCATAATAAAGGCGACAAACCCGCAAGAGCACATTCAGCACAGTTTCATAATAATGACTTATATGTCGCCGACTTAGGTAATAATGCGGTTTATCATTATGTACTGGACAACGGAAATTACATTTTAAAATCTGATGCTATTGTTGACATGCAAGGAAACCCGGGCCCACGTCATTTCGCGCTCACCAAAGACGATAGATTTATTTATGTGATTAATGAATATGGCGGCTCCATAACTTCTATTGAAAAAACAGCTTCTGGTTTTAACCGCATTGATTTTGATACTACCCTAAACGATGATTATGAGGGACAAGTGGCATGTGCTGATATCCATTTATCAAAAGATGAGCGTTTCTTGTACGGTTCTAATCGTGGTGAAAACACAATTGCCCTTTTTAGTAGAAACATAGAAGACGGCACCATTGAACGTATTGAAAACGTAAGTACAGAAGGCAACTGGCCACGAAATTTTACACTAGATCCCTCTGGAAAATTTCTTCTTGTTGCCAATAGAAGAAGTAGTAACATTTCAGTGTTTAAAATAGATACCAAAACCGGCAAATTATCTTTTTTACAAAGCATTGAACTACCTAATCCAACTTGTTTATTGTTTTAAGTTTTTAACCCATTAATTTCCAGATATTAAAAAATAAAATTTCGAATCAAAAATTCTATTGGAATTCAAAAAATATGGTATATTTGCGCCCTCATTAATAACCGAGGTCGAGAACCTCAAATAATTAATTACTATGCCAGTAAAAATTAGATTACAAAGACACGGTAAAAAAGGGAAACCTTTCTACTGGATCGTAGCAGCAGACTCACGATCAAAAAGAGATGGTAAATACCTAGAAAAATTGGGTGCTTACAATCCTAACACAAACCCAGCAACTGTAGAATTAGACGTTGATGGCGCTGTAAAATGGTTACAAAATGGTGCACAACCAACCGATACAGCAAGAACACTTCTATCTTACAGAGGTGCTTTATTAAAAAACCATCTTGCAGGTGGTGTTAAAAAAGGTGCTTTAACTGAAGAGCAAGCGGAAGCAAAATTTACTGCTTGGTTAGAAGAAAAAGAAGCTAAAATTCAAGCGAAAGTCGAAGGGTTATCAGAAGCTGAAGCTAAGGCTAAAGCAGATGCATTAGCAGCTGAAAAGGCAGTTAATGAAGCAAGAATAGCTGCGGCTGCTCCTGTTGTTGAAGAAGCTGAAGATGCGAGTGAAGAAGTTGAAGCTTTAGAAGAAGCTGCTGAAGAAAGTGCTGCGGCTGCAGAATCTGAAGCAGGTGAAAAAGAAGAAGAATAAAAATTAATTTTTTATACTTTTAAACTCCGATAGAAATATCGGAGTTTTTTTGTGAAATAGTATTTTGGCTCACAAAATACGTAATTGAACAAATTCCGCTGAAGAGCGGGATCTTCATTAAATAATTAATAATTAAGACCCTGAAACAACACTTCGACAAGCTCAGTGTGACAGTTCAGGGTGACAAATAAATAATTTGTCATGAAAAAAGAAGATTGTTTTTACTTAGGTAAAATTGTAAAAAAGTATAGCTTTAAAGGTGAGGTTCTAGCAAAATTAGACACAGACCAACCAGAACTTTACGAAAATCTTGATGCTATTTTTTTAGAATTGCGTAACAATCTTGTTCCTTTTTTTGTAGAACATTCCCAACTTCACAAATCTGAATTACTCAGGCTTAAATTTGAAGATGTAGATACTGAAGTAGATGCAGACGCTATTATGAAATGTGGTTTATTTCTACCTCTCGATTTATTACCTAAACTTGAAGGCAACAAATTTTACTTCCATGAAGTAATTGGGTTTACCGTAAGAGATAAAAACTTTGGAGATGTCGGCACTATAAAAGCAATTAATGATACTACTGCGCAATCGCTTTTTGAAATTGACAGGAATGGTACTGAGATTTTAATCCCGATGAATGATGAATTTATAATAACCGTAGACAGAGACAACAAAACTATTCTTGTTGAAACACCTGAAGGTTTAATTGATTTATATCTAGAGGAATAGGTTATGTCTGAACAACTTTTTCAATTTAAACAATTCTCTATTCAACAAGACCAATGTGCCATGAAAGTAGGTACAGATGGCGTGCTTTTAGGTGCATGGACTTCGGTTAAACACAATCCTTATAATATTTTAGATATTGGTGCTGGTACAGGTATTTTAAGCCTCATGATGGCACAACGAAGCAATGCACAACAAATAGAAGCTATAGAAATTGATGATGATGCCTTTGAACAATGCGCTGAAAACTTTGAAAACTCACCTTGGAACGACAGACTTTTTTGTTTTCATGCGTCTCTATTAGAGTACATTGAAGCTGTTGATGAAAAATTTGATCTTATTATTTGCAATCCACCCTTTTATTCCGAAGATTACAAAACAAATAATACATCTAGAGATTTAGCTCGTTTTAGCGATGCCATGCCAATGGAACATATCATTTTGGCTGTTGTTAAATTTCTATCAGATAAAGGTAAGTTTTCTATAGTCCTCCCTTTTAAAGAAGAAAAAAAATATATAGAAGAAGCTAGTCTTATTCATCTGTTTCCAAATCGTATTTTACGCGTTAAAGGCAATCCAACTTCCGATATAAAGCGAAGCCTTATTGAATTTTCTTTCCACAAAAGCAATATCATAATTCGCGAACTGGTTATTGAAACCCAAAGACACCAATACACCCAAGATTATATTGACCTAACTAAAGATTTCTACTTGAAAATGTAATGATATCAATAAATATTCTTTAAATTTGATAAAATTAAATGATGAATTCTTAAAAAAACATAAGATTCGTTGCTAATTCTCATTTTTAAACCTCATTGATGTTGCTATGAAGCCAGACCTATTTGAAGCTCCAGATTACTACAATTTAGACGAATTACTTACCGATGAGCATAAACTGGTACGTGGTGCTGCCCGAGAATGGGTTAAACGAGAGGTGTCTCCCATTATTGAAGACTATGCACAAAAAGGAGAGTTTCCAAATCAAATTATTAGTGGTCTCGCTGAAATTGGCGCTTTTGGCCCATATATTCCTATGGAATATGGCGGCGCTGGTTTAGATCAAATTTCATACGGATTGATTATGCAAGAAATAGAGCGAGGTGATTCAGGCGTGCGGTCTACTGCATCTGTACAATCCTCTTTAGTGATGTATCCCATTTGGAAATACGGAAACGAAGAACAACGCCAAAAGTACCTACCTAAATTAGCAAGCGGCGAATGGATGGGGTGTTTCGGATTAACAGAACCAGACCATGGTAGCAATCCTGGAGGTATGACCACCAATTTTAAGGATAAAGGCGACCACTATTTACTTAACGGTGCAAAAATGTGGATAAGCAATGCGCCATTTGCGCAAATAGCTATTGTTTGGGCCAAAAATGAAGAAGGTAGAATTCATGGGTTAATTGTAGAACGAGGAATGGAAGGATTTACCACCCCTGAAACACATAATAAATGGTCGTTGCGTGCATCAGCCACCGGCGAGCTTATTTTTGATAATGTAAAAGTGCCAAAAGAAAATTTACTGCCCAATAAGTCTGGCTTAGGCGCACCTTTAGGTTGTTTAGATTCTGCAAGATATGGTATCGCATGGGGAGCCATTGGCGCAGCTATGGATTGTTATGACACAGCATTAAGGTATAGTAAGGAGCGCTTGCAATTTGGGAAACCTATAGGCCAGTTTCAACTGCAGCAAAAGAAACTTGCTGAAATGATTACTGAAATTACCAAAGCACAACTATTAGCATGGAGGTTGGGCGTAATGCGAGAAAATGGTACAGCAACTTCCGCGCAAATATCTATGGCGAAACGTAATAATGTTGATATGGCAATTCATATTGCGCGTGAAGCAAGACAAATATTAGGAGGTATGGGAATTACTGGCGAATACAGTATTATGCGGCATGCTATGAATTTAGAAAGTGTGATTACTTATGAAGGTACACATGATATTCATTTATTGATTACGGGCTTAGACATCACAGGCCTTAACGCCTTTAAATAGCGCTTTTTTTGGTCCTATACCTTTTTTATACTTCATTGTTATTAAAAAAGACCTATAATATGATTTTTGACAGGTTTTAAGAATAATTCTCACGGTAATTTTGTTTCGCACAAGAATGTATTGGTTTTACATTCAATAGTTTAAATTATCATGAAAGAATTAAGAAAAGACATTATCCAATTCACCAATTTACAATTAGCTTCTCTAGGACAACCTACATTTAAAGACAAAGAAAATAGTAAAACGCAATATTGCAATCCTAAGTTTGAAGAATTAACAAGCGGATTAATTAAAGGCTTTCAAGAAAAATCGCGTCTTTTAGCCACTCATCATTGTCCAGCAGATTCAAGAATTCAAAATTTTTTAAATGATTATTTAAAAGATGTTTCTCTTAACAAACCATACGTAATTCCAAATAACACTTTGGTGTTATCCAAAAAAGGACAAGCCAGAGAAGTAAGCTTACCTCCTGACGGCACTACTTTTAAGAGTGATTTGGTAACTTCCAACAGAGTGAAACAGGGTATTTTAAACAATCCCTTACATGATAAACGAACTACCAAAGGCACATTTCACATTGTTGAAGGCGGCCTACCAGTGCCTTTAGACAAAAAGGAAGTCCCTAAAATTGCATTTGCTCATTTTTTAAATTCGGCTTTTTCGCCTCCAAAGGACTTAAAAGTCTTGCCTTTTACTTCTAGTCAAGAAGACAAGGCCGAGGTAATGGTATCCATGTTGTTGAGACCTACCGTTTGTCCGGAGGTAAAAGGTGTAACATCAAAAAAATCATTAGAAGTCCGCTTTTTTGCACCGGGTAATTTAGTGAGTAACTTAGATTTTGTAGAATCCATTTTTGGTAATGCTGGAGACCCCAACTTGGCACAAAATGATGCCGCTTTAGACACCGATCATTGGACAGGACATACAGGCTGTATTGTACTAGCACCACAACTTAAAACTTTAAAGAAAAAAGATGTTGGCTTACCACATTATGATGAAGCTACAGAACGCCAGCGTAGAGATGGTATGTGTTGGAAAGACGAAAACGAACTGTACAATGACGGTAGTGCTTTTAAAATTACTTGTAGAGACGATAGAGGTGTTGTAGTAACTTTAATCGCCGATAACTATTATGGATACTCTAAGAAGGAGATAAAAACGCAAATTAGTTATTCTGCCAATTTATTTGGTTTAGTTGAAGAAGAACATGCTGGTGGTGCCATTGCCTTTGCCAGAAGAGTTATGGGTGACACCCTTGATGGAAGAGACTATACTGAGTTCCACAATTATCGCCACAGTTTTGAAAACGTAAAAGAACTGCTAGGAGACAGTATTGATGTGCAACCTGAAGGTTACGCTATAGACAAAAAGTACCCCAACATTCTTTACATTCCTGAATTTGCCTATGTAAATACTAACACCAATAGTATTACTTGGGAACACAAAGGAAAACCACAAAAATTAACATTATCGCCCTACAAAACCTATGTACATCCCACAGGTAATAAATTTAGGCTGGAAAAACACAAGGCAGTTGATCTTTGGCGCATTGTAGACACCTTTGCAGAAGGTGTGTTTTGCCATAAACCCTGTACGGTATCAGGTGGTGGTAAATCAGAAATTTCAAAATCTATGCAAAACGCAATTACCTACAGTAATTTCAACATTATAGATATTGAAGAAGACTTTAAAAAAGCAGATGAAATTATAGAATTTAATTATTCTACACGTTGGAAAGTAAAAGATCCTAATAGACCGAAATCAAGACACTTTTTAAGTGAAGAAAGATCTCTGAGTTCTGCGGTAAAGCTATTAATTCCTTCAGAGGAAAACTCAGATGAATATAATGAATTCTTAAAAAATATCCCTGTTCACATCCGTTCCCTTGTATTATTTGTAAAGCGCTTATACAGACAAGCACATGGCACCTTAAACTGGAAAGAATACATGTCTGTAGAAATTGTAAACGGCAAAAAGGGCACAGGATTAAGGTATAACAATACTCCTGTTATGGGTAGTTATGTTCGTATTGGTTTTAACCAGAAAGGCAACTGGATGTTAAACAAATTGCGTTCGGATTTTTCCCCTAGTGAAAAAATACAAACTGAAGATGATATTTCTGCATCCATTACTTTACCTAGAGAACAATTACAAAACCTCAATCCAGAGTTCACTAACAAAAGTTTAAAAGTACTTACCAATTGTGAAGCACATCTATTCCAAAGACCTGATGAGGCTGTAGTGAGAGGTTACGATAAAGGTGCAGAGTTAGATTTAATAACAGATGGCCGATTCTTAACCAATTATGAGTTAATGAAAAAAGAGGATGCAATTGCACTTTATGAGGACACTATAAATTTTGACAAGTACACCAAACCGGTACAAGACTTTATAGAAGGTATTGTAAAAAGCGATAAAGAAGAGGAATATTTTGTAGTACCATCTCACACACGAATTGTTGATGGAGAACCTACTAAAAACCCGCGCTACTTGGAACCTAATAGGTTTTTTAATGAAACAGAAGCCTCTTATTTAGCCGATATGGGCGTGCGCTTAGCTAGACAAGTAAAACTCGAAGAACCTATAGTACATGTTGTAAATGCCGTTTTACCAGGAAGAAGAAATAATCCTGTTGACAAAAAAGCCGGAATTCGCCCATTAGCCGTTTACAACCCAATACATTACCAAGAAACTCCAGAGTTGTTTATGGACTTTATTTGTAGCTTAACGGGTAAATCGCCATCTACTACTGGTGCAGGTTCTGAAGGCGCATTAACTAAAGCACCGTTTAACATGTTAACGCCAACAACAGATTTAAACAATGCACTACTATCCCATATTCTTACAGAATCGAACGGATTTAGTACTGCTGCAGGATATGTTGGTGCTGAAAACAAAATAGACCATGATGTAAGCTTATTAATTCCAGAAATTTGGGCAAGATTAGAACCAATTGATAGAGATCCAAAAGCTTTAATCGCTAATGGCTCCTTAGAAAAGCTTCATGATTTTGAATATGAAGGGGAAACTATTTTAGCGAGTAGATTGGGCTATAGAATTACAAAAACATTTAATTACAGGTGTTTAAATAGAATTTTTGATGAGCCAAATGCCGTATTTAGCGAACGTATGCTTAAACCAGAATTGCAAGGATTAGATGATTATGTAGACGGCATTAAAAACATAGTTGAAGCACAGCAAAAAGTGGCTTTAAATTATTTTAAGGACGGCAGCGTAGCGTCTGCTATTCCACCGCTAAAAATCCTACTACATATAATGGCCTACGGACATTACGAAGGCAAGGATATTAGCGATCCTGAACTACGTAAATTATTCGATAGAGATTATATTATTAATAGCGAATGGTATAAAGACCGTTTAAAACTAAAACAACAAAAAGACATGTGTTTTTATGACGCGCAAATTGCTTATCTAGAAGATTTTATTGCTAATCCTCAAAACGAAATCTTAGTTGCTGAAATGAAGATTAAGCAAAAACTAGAAGCTTTAAAAGTAGCTTATGAAAATGTAAAATCAAATTCGTATCTAGAAAGTTTAGTTGGAACTATTGGTGCAGATCCTTTATTTAGAAAAGCTAGTTAACATCTGTTATAAATATTATTAGATTACTAGATAAAATCTGGATGCACTTCCAGATTTTATTGTTTTATCGCAAAGTTGTATATTTAAAATAAAAATGAAATTAAACTTTCCTTTGCTATGGATTGGTTTGATCTTTTTAGTAACTATTGGGTGTTCCGCAAATTCAGAGTTAAATACTGAGACACCTGAAATGGAAATTGATGATCAAACAAAACCTGATGACACTAACCCAGAAAACCAAAGTACTTTAAAAATATTGTCTCTAGGTGATAGCTATACCATAGGTGAAAGCGTTTGTGCAACCTGTAGATTTCCAGAACAGCTTAAAGATAGCATTAAAGAAAAAATTGCCGATCGAGAGGTTGAACTAAAAGTAATTGCTAGAACAGGATGGACAACAACTGCACTAAAAAGCGCCATTAGTAATGAAACACTCGCTGAAGATTATGATTTAGCCACCTTGCTTATTGGTGTTAATAATCAATTTCAAGGCATACCTTTTGAAATATTTGAAAAAGAGTTCCCAGAACTGGTAGCCGAAGCCACAAAATATGCTAGTGGCAAAAAAGCAAACCTAATAGTGGTTTCTATTCCAGATTATGCGTTTACACCCTTTGGAAATGGAAATTTAGCTATTTCACAAGGTATTAATACATACAACAATTACATTCAAAATTATTGTAATGAAAATAATATCACCTATGTTTTCATTACTGATATTACGCGACAAGGTATAGAAAATCCCAACTTAGTTGCTAGTGATGGTTTGCATCCATCTACATTCGCTTACACCCAATTTGTGAGTAGAATGCTGCCTCATGCTTTAGAAAAAATAGGATATAGTACTGACTAAATTACCTATATTAGCCTAAAGATCTTTTTGCATGTTTTCTTCTAAAAAACGATTAGACCACGCCTACAAAAATGCTAAAATTGTTGACTTTGACGATGACAGCAAGTTTATACTTTTTAGTGACTGCCACCGTGGCGATAATAGTTTTGCTGATGATTTTGCTAATAATCGTAATATTTACTTTCATGCCCTAAAACATTATTACGCTGAAGGATTTCAATATTGTGAATTGGGTGATGGCGATGAACTTTGGGAGAACCTATCCTTTGATTCCATTTTAAATGCGCATAAAAATGTATTCATGCTTATGAAATTGTTTCATAAGGATAAGCGTTTACACATGATATATGGTAACCATGATATGGTATACCGAGATCCAAATTATGTAAAAGAGCATTTATCTACTTATTTTGATCCAAAAGTTGGCGAAGATGTAGAACTTTTTGGAGACATTACCTATCATGAAGGTATTGTTTTAAAACATTGTTCTACTGAACAGGAATTATTCTTAACCCATGGACACCAAGCCGATTGGTGGAATTACCTTTTTTGGAAATGGAGCAGATTTTTGGTACGTATCCTTTGGAAACCTTTAAATGTTATGGGAATTGCAGACCCTACAAGTCCTGCTAAAAATTACAAAGAACTTATTAAAGTAGAACGACGCACCAAAAAATGGATTACAGAAAACAACAACCTATTAACCATTACAGGGCACACACATCGCCCACGTTTCCCAGAGCCTGGAGACATTGCTTTTTTTAATGATGGTAGCTGCGTACACCCCAGAAGTATTACGGGCTTAGAAATTGAGAACGGCACTATTTCTTTAATTAAATGGCAAATTGCAACTAAAGATGATGGCACCTTGCAGATTGTTAGAGTTTTGTTGGAAGGCCCAAGAAAGTTACAGGATTATAGAACGGATTGAAATTTAATATTAGATTCTTGCATTACAGGAATGAAAAATACGCTCCAGACACGTTATGAAGGTTTCTTAAAAACACCTTGTTTATGGCGTGGTAATCAAGTTTTTGGTCTAAGGCAATTTAAAATCGAATCTTCGATATCAAAAATTAATATTACTATTGAATCAGGATTACGTTTAGGCAAATATATTGAGCGCCTTGTGTCTTTTGAATTGACTCAACAAAAAAATATTCGTGTTTTAGCTGAAAATATTCAAATTCGAAAAGACAAACTGACTTTAGGTGAGTTAGATTGTTTACTTCTAAAAAATAAGCAGCCTATTCATTTAGAAATTATTTATAAGTTTTATTTGTATGATAATTCGGTAGGCACTTATGAAATTGAGCATTTTATTGGCCCCAACCGAAAAGATGCGTTAATTGAAAAGCTTACCAAATTAAAAGATAAGCAACTACCACTTTTACACACTAATACCTGTAAACCCTATCTTGATACATTTGATCTAAAAGCTGCAACCATTAAACAGCAAGTGTATTTTAAAGCGCAGTTATTTTTACCATTTGCCAATCAAAATATTCAGCTCAACACCTTAAATGATGATTGTGTTGTTGGGTTTTATATTACCAAAAATGAACTAGCAGTTTTTAGAGATTGCAAGTTTTATATTCCTGCAAAGAAAGACTGGTTAATAACACCACATACAAATGTGGACTGGTTAAGTTTTAAGGAAATCACAACTATTACAAAAGACTATTTTGAGCAAAAGTATTCCGCATTAATTTGGGTGAAGTATAAAAGTGGTTTGATGAAAAAAGTATTTCTGGTTTGGTGGTAAGCTGGCAAGTATACTCGCGTTAGGGATTGAGGGATTTGTTGAAGCTCCCCGACGCAGGAGGGAGCGACTCCCGAAAGCCCGACCCTAAAAGGGTAACGCCAAAAAAATAGGTTATGCATTACAAGACGGAAGGGGTTGTGGAATGAACAATTAGCTAAACCATATATATTTCTTTATCTAATTTAACATTTTTCGTTCCCATTCTCATTAATGTAATTGAATGTTCCATAGCACTGGCATCCACATAACTCTCGCTAGTCCCGATTATTTCACCATTAATATGGTTGAGATAAACGAAATAATAACTCCCACATTCTGCTCTTAATCTTTTGTAGTTTTTATCTATTCTAGAATTAGTTCTAAAAAAGTCTACTTTCTCTAAACATTGACGTTTTGAAATGAAGGGCTCGCTAAAAAAAATGATTTGATTATTTGGCTTAAAGAAAAACCTATAATTACCGAATCTATCTTGGAAAATTTTAATTAATGTCATTAATAATATGACACTAAATTAAGGACAAAGTCACAGGGGAAGTCTAACTCTCAGGGGCAAGCTCTACTTCAAGACCTTCCATATCAGGCGTCATTTGGATTTGACATCCCAAGCGCGAGTTGTCTTGCACATCAAAAGCTTCAGATAACATTGCTTCCTCGTCATCAGACATGGGTGGCAGTTCCGTTTCGCTCAACACATAACATTGGCAAGAGGCACACATGGCCATACCGCCACAAACACCAATGGTACCCTCTGGAGCTAATTCGTAGGAACGTACTACTTCCATTAAATTCATAGCCATATCGGTTGGCGCTACAATGTCGTGGGTTACACCATCTCTATCTGTTATCTTTATGTTTATGTCTTGCATGGTTTACTATTTGTGCTACTCTATGAGCATAGCATTTTTCGTGCCGCAAATTTAAGTGAAGTTTTTAAACTTTTAAATGTTTTTCCTACTAATTTAATAGGATTTAAAAAAATTGAGGATTATTTAATTTTGTGACTATTTTGAGTGTGCTTTATTATGAAAAAGCATCTAAAACTGAATCTTTTTAAGGATTTAAATATGGTTACAGCTCAATATTAACCACCTGCTCTATTTGTGGCGCATATTTTTTAATCGTCATTTCTACTCCAGATTTTAGTGTCATTTGGTTTACACTACAACCAACGCAAGCGCCTTGTAATTGCACCCTAACGAGCTTGTCATCTTCAATGGACAATAACGAAATATCGCCACCATCACTTTGTAGGAACGGACGGATTTCATCCAAGGCTTTTTCAACGTTTGATTTTATTTCTTCACTGGTCATTATTTCAATTTTAATATCTTAAAAAACTTGAGGCTACATCAAGTTCAACTCTTATTTTTTTACAGCTGAACACCCAGCCATTGTCGTGATTTTTATTGCTTCCGTTGGTGGTAAACTTTCATTTCTTCTTACAACTTCCTGCACAACGTTTTGTGTTAGTTTTTCAAAAGCCTGCTCAAGAGGTGTTGCCGTTTGTAACGCAGCAGGACGACCTATGTCACCTGCTTCCCTGATACTTTGTACCAGCGGAATTTCTCCTAAAAATGGCACCTCCAAGTCCTCCGCCAAGTTTTTCGCACCTTCGTGTCCAAAAATATAATATTTATTATCTGGCAGTTCGTCTGGTGTAAAATACGCCATGTTTTCGATAATTCCTAAAACTGGTACTTGAATACTATCTTGTTGAAACATTGCTACACCTTTCTTAGCATCAGCTAAAGCTACATTTTGCGGTGTACTAACAACAACTGCTCCAGTTATTGGAAGTGATTGCATGATACTTAAATGAATATCTCCTGTTCCTGGAGGTAAATCTAGTAACAAGAAATCTAATTCTCCCCAATGTGCGTCAAAAATCATTTGGTTTAACGCTTTAGCGGCCATTGGTCCGCGCCATACTACAGCTTGATCAGGTTGTGTGAAAAACCCAATAGATAAAACTTTTACGCCATAATTTTCAATTGGCTTCATTTTAGACTTACCATCTATATTTACAGCTAAAGGTTTTTCGGCTTCAACATCAAACATAATGGGAATGGATGGCCCATAAATATCGGCATCTAAAACCCCTACTTTAAAGCCCATTTTAGATAAAGACACAGCTAAATTTGCCGTAACGGTAGATTTACCAACACCGCCTTTTCCAGAAGCTACTGCTACTATATTTTGAATACCTGGAATTGGTTTTCCCTTAATTACATTGGCTTTTGGTTTTTCTGAAGCTTCAACTTTTACATTTACAGTAATTTTAGCTTTTTCATATACCTTCTCGTGAATCGTTTTTAGAATATCGACCTCGGTACGTTTTTTAGCTTGCAGACTAGGATTTTTTATGGTGATGTCTACGATAACCTCATCAGCAAATGTTACCACGTTTTTTACAGCGCCACTTTCCACCATATTTTGTCCTTCTCCAGGAACGGTAATAGTTTCAAGGGCTTTTAATATATCTTTTTTATTAAGCTTCATAATTTATTAAGAATCATTCTAAACGCAAAGATAGGCAATAATGACATAAGACAGCAGCTAGACATTAGAAGTTTTATTGATGTAATTATTGGGTTTGGTTATGGGTTGGTATTTGTAAATTTTATAAAAACTAGGATATAATCACAATTCTTTTCCTGGATCCCAAAACACCGCATCAAAATCTTGAATTTGGTTATCTTTCACCTTAATACCTTCACTTTCTAAAAGTTGCTGCATCAAATTTGTACCATCAAAATGATGCTTACCTGTTAACAGGCCATTTCTATTTACCACACGATGTGCTGGTACATCTTTGCCCCTAGAGCCGTTCATTGCGTAACCTACCATTCTCGCACTTCTAGAAGCTCCTAAATGTTTCGCTATAGCACCGTAGCTGGTAACTCGCCCTAGTGGAATTAATCGAGCCACTTTGTAAACTTTATCAAAAAAAGTTAGGGTTTCGGCTTTCATTCTACCAGTCCTTTACAATATTTACTAAGGTAATAATAGAAATTATTCCAGTAATGCTACCAATTATGTAATTCATATTTTTCTGCGAGGTAAGGGATTTACTTTTAATCCTATCGAAAAAGAAAATATACACATACAACATTACAAAAGTACCCATACAAGCACCTGCAACATAAGAAATAATACTAGTTTGCTCAAAGTTTAACCACCCTACTGAGGCCAAAGTTATCGTCATATAAGCTTGATAAGGAATAGGAAACATATTAATTGCCGACATTAACATGCCCTGAAAAAACCGACTATGCTTACTCTTTATTTTGGGTTGAATTTGCTGTTGGGATGAAGCCTTTGCAATAAATAAAAAATAAACAGTAATGAGCACAAAAATCACCAAAGCTACACTTCTTAAAATATCTATCACTTCTGGATGCTTGCTTAAATAGCGTGCAAATATTGCCGCAACATAGGTTTGGGCAAATACCACAACACAAACCCCAATAGAAAACACAATACCTCTTACGTGTCCCTCTTTAAGGCTAATTTTTGCAGCAGTCATGTTTAATAACCCTGGCGGAACTACCCCAACAAGCGCAAAAAATAATCCTAAAAAAAAGATGAAGGTTAAACTCATAAATTAATTGATTTTAAACCTAATATAAGTAATGGGCTTGTTCTGCTCTAAATATTGAGATTCGTAAAAGGTTTGAATACTGGTAACTTCCTCAGGGCTGCCTTCCTGCTTATATACATTATGATTGGCATATATTACGTCATGGCCGGCACCATGCAAAAGCCCAAGGGTATAACCATGCATAAATTCGCTATCGGTTTTCAAATTCACTACACCATCGGGTTTTAAAATGTGCCTATAGCGCTTTAAAAATTCCATGTTGGTTAACCTATGCTTGGTGCGTTTGTATTTTATTTGCGGATCGGGAAAAGTAATCCAAATTTCATCTACTTCATTTTCGGCAAAGGCAAAATCTATGAGTTCAATTTGGGTTCTAAGAAATGCCACGTTTGGTAAATTATCTTCAATTGCTGTTTTCGCACCTCGCCAAAAACGGGCACCCTTTATATCAACACCAATACAATTTTTGTTAGGATATTTTTGTGCTAATGCTACCGAATATTCTCCTTTACCACAACCTAACTCCAAAACAATTGGATTATTATTATTAAAGAATTTTGCATTCCATTGTCCTTTTAAGTCGAAATTGCCATTAACAAGTTCTTCTCTTGTTGGCTGAAATACATTAGCAAAGGTTTCGTTTTCCTTAAACCGTTTGAGTTTGTTTTTACTTCCCAAAGTATCTTAACTATTTCTTATCATTTGGTTTGAATTAACAAAATTAAGGAAATATAAGACAGTGTTAGTATCTTTACTTTTGAATTTAGCGAAAACTTGCGTGAGGGATTGATGCGGGATCTTTTTTTATGAGACTTTCGAGACCAAAATATATTTTGGGTAAATATATCGAAGCGAAGTTTTAAAAAAAAGATATAGCGGAAAGCCCGACTTGAGGTACGAGAGGCACGCCCAAATTTTTTAAATGAAGAAACGAATACTTGTTGCACCGTTAAACTGGGGGCTAGGACATGCTACGAGATGCATCCCCATCATCAAAGCACTAGATTTATTTGGATTTCAGCCCATAATTGCAAGTGACGGCGTAGCGCTCCAGTTGCTAAAAAAGGAGTTTCCTAAGTTTTCTTCTATTGAATTGCCCTCCTACAACATTGCTTACTCTAAAAAAGGTGCATATTTTAAGCTGAAACTTATTAAAGATTCACCCAAACTTTTAAAGGCCATTAAAGCAGAAAAAAAAGCGATAGCTGAGATTATTGAAACGCACAATATTGCAGGTATTATATCAGATAACCGATTAGGCGTCAATTACCAAGGTATTCCCTGTGCATTTATTACACATCAATTAAATGTTTTAAGTGGCAGCACTACCTGGTTGAGTACAAAATTACATGAAAAATACATGTCGCGTTTTAACGAATGCTGGGTCCCTGATGCTGAAGGCGATTTGAATTTATCGGGTAAATTGGGACATAAAAACTACTTAAGTGTAAAGACTAAATATATTGGTCCGATAAGTAGGTTTCAAAAAGTTGATACTACTACCGATATTGATTTACTGGTTTTACTTTCTGGCCCAGAACCGCAACGTACTTTACTTGAAGATAAATTACTAAAGGAAGTTAAAAACTTTGCTGGCACTATAGTATTTGTTCGAGGCATTCCCGAGAAGGACCAATACATAGAACAAAACAACGGTATTACTTTTTTTAATTTTATGACTTCCAAACGTCTTGAAAAAACAATTAACAGAAGTAAATTGGTTCTCTCTAGGTCTGGTTATACCACCATAATGGATCTTGCAAAATTAGAGAAGAAAGCTTTTTTTATCCCTACTCCCGGACAAACCGAACAGGAATATTTGGCAAAACGGCTCACAGACCAAGGATTTGTACCGAGTTGCGAACAAGATGATTTTAGTATTTTTATGCTAGATAAGATTTCTAATTATAAAGGCTTAAAGAGTTTTAATACTAAAATTGATTATAACGATTTATTTAGCCTTTTCTAAGGTGAATGAGAATTCACTACCCACGCCATATTCACTTTCTACATAAATACGTTCATCGTGCGCCTCTATAATATGCTTTACAATGGATAGCCCCAAACCGGAACCCCCTTCTTGTCTGGAGCCACTTTTGTCAACACGATAAAACCTTTCAAACAAACGTGCTAAATGGGCTTTTTCTATACCCTCACCATTATCGGTAACTCTAATGATCGCCTTATTTTTAATTAGGTTTTCTATACTTACTTCGGTTGTACCTTTAACCCTGCCGTATTTTAAGGAGTTTATTATAAGATTTACCAAAACTTGTTGAATACGTTCTTTATCTGCGCGTACCATAACAGGTTTTACATAATCCCTATCAAAAGTTAGTGTTATTTTTTTCTCATTGGCACGCATTTCTACCATACCAAACACCTCTTTTATTAGTGCTACAATATCAAACACCTCAGGTTGCAAGCGTAAATCTCCAGCTTCTAGCTTCGTAATTAAGTCTAAATCGCTAACAATATATGCCAAACGTTCTACAGCACTATTGGCACGTTCTAAATATTTTTTCCTAATTTTTTTATCTTCCATTGCGCCATCTAAAAGCGTTAAAATATAACCTTGAATAGTGAAAAGTGGTGTTTTTAATTCATGGGATATATTTCCTAAAAACTCTTTACGATATTGCTCCCTAACCTTTAAAGTTTCAATCTCTAGTTTTTTATCACGCGCAAACTTGTCGATTTCTTGTGTTAAAGTTACCATATCGGTAGTAATAGCTCCTCTGGTGATACTTGTAGATTCTAAAAGCGTTAAATCGTCATAAATACTTTTTACCCGTCTATAGATATACCGTTCCACACGAAATTGAATAATAACAAAAGAAATGATATAGCAACCAATGCCAAACAATAACACAGGTAACCATTTAAAAGAAAAGTAGTAATACAAAAAAACACTCATTAAGAGTGTAAATAACATGGTAATGTAAAGTGCTGTTTTTATCGCAAATTTATAAGATTTTTTAAATTTTACCTGCATTAGTCCACGAACTTGTAGCCGACACCTTTGACAGTTTTAAAACTTTTATCTCCTATTTTTTCCCGTAGTTTACGAATATGAACATCAATTGTTCGTCCGCCAACAACAACCTCATTACCCCAAACTTTGTCTAGGATTTCATCACGTTTAAAAACTTTACCTGGTTTCGATGCCAATAAAGATAGTAATTCAAATTCTTTTCTTGGTAAAATTATCTCGTTCCCTTTTAGAACAATTTTATATTCATCTCTATTTATTACAAGATTACCAACCTTTACGGTATCTTTAACTTCATCTTTAAAACGACGTAAAAGTGCTTTTACTTTACTCACCAAAACTTTAGGTTTTATGGGTTTTGTAATGTAATCGTCGGCACCGGCATCAAAACCAGCGACTTGAGAATAATCTTCACCTCTCGCAGTTAAAAATGTAATCACTACGTCTTTTAATTCAGGATGCTTTCTAATGTTTTCACATGCTTCAATACCATCCATTTCTGGCATCATAACATCTAAAATTATCAATTGCGGGCGTTCTTTCTTAGCTTTTTTAACAGCTTCTACACCATTTTCAGCAGTAATTACTTGATAACCTTCGTTAGATAAATTATACCCAACAATCTCTAAGATATCAGGTTCATCATCTACGAGAAGTATTTTTATATCCTTTTTATTCATTAAAAATTGATACAATTGTTTCAGAAAAGTAAAGATAAAACTATTACTGTTAAATCATAAAATTTAAAACATTAATAACAAAATGGTAACACTAGCCAACAAAAACGATACATTTCGATGTAAAACCTAAATCTTTAACACTATTTTGGTATGGCTTTTGTTATTGTTGTAGTATTTTTAGCCCATATAAAAGTGTTTTATGAAGAACATCTACTTTTTTTTGATTTTTATCGTATTTATTTGCCTGCCATTTCAAAGGGGATTTGCACAAGGCAGTGTAGCACCCGATGCTGCGAGACTACAAATTGCGGGCCTTTCGGTATACCCAAACCCTGCAAATGGGAACACTTCTACAATTTATATCACGAGTAACAATAGAAACGCTTTAAAAAAAGTAGCTATTTATAATGTACTCGGAAAACAAATAAAAGCAACTGTTACCACCAGAAAGGAATTAGATATTTCATCTTTAAACTCTGGAGTTTATATTTTGAAAATCACAGAAAATGCTGTTAGCGAAACACGAAAATTGGTGATACGTTAATTATTGTCATTTAAAACATCATACAAAGCATTGCTTCTCGCGATGCTTTTTTTATTTCCATACTTTTGCACTAATTTAAAAGCCTTTAATAAGGCACCTGATTGGAACGTAGTTTCTTAACATGATAGACATCAATTCCATTTTTAAGATAAAAGACAAAACCGAATTTAATGCGATAGCTCTAGAAATTTTTCAATTTCAGTTTCAACATAATAGAGTTTATAGGTCGTTTTGCGATTTGTTGTACAAACACCCCAGTGATGTAAAATTGATTGAAGACATTCCTTTTTTGCCAATAGATTTTTTTAAAACTCGAAAAATCATTTGTAAAGACACCCCAATTGAAACTGTATTTACAAGCTCTGGAACTACTGGAAATATGACCAGCAAACATTATGTTACAGATCTTGATGTTTACAAAAACAGTTTTAGAAAGGGTTTTTCTCATTTTTATGGCGCTATTGAAGATTATGCGATTTTAGCCTTACTGCCTTCCTATTTAGAACGCGAAGGCTCTTCATTGGTTTATATGGTGAATGATTTGATAGCACAATCTAACAGTTCTGATAGTGGATTTTACTTAAATAACCTTTTGGAATTAACAGAAACACTCCATAGGTTAAATTCTGAAGGCAAAAAAACGCTGCTAATTGGCGTGTCTTTTGCACTGCTGGATTTAGTGGAACAGCAATCGTTTCAACTAAAAAATACCGTAGTAATGGAAACCGGCGGTATGAAGGGCAGAAGAAGGGAATTGATTAGAACCGAGCTGCATCAGATTCTTAAAAACGGATTTGGCGTAAACCAAATTCATAGTGAATATGGTATGACGGAATTGTTGAGTCAGGCCTATTCAAAAGGCAATGGTATTTTTAATTGCCCTCCCTGGATGAAAGTTTTTACTCGAGATACTGAAGATCCTCTATCACTACAAGGTAAAGGAAAAACTGGTGGTATTAATATAATTGATTTAGCAAACATACATTCCTGCTCATTCATTGCTACTCAAGATTTAGGAAAAGTGTACCCTGATGATTCCTTTGAAATTATTGGACGTTTTGATAATGCCGATGTTCGCGGATGTAATTTAATGGTGCTGTAAGGTTCTAGATATTATTTCGACAAAATAGAAGCTAAGATTAAGAAAGGTTATTTTTAGTAAGTTGGTTAGTTAGAAAAGTCCCGTTTAAAATCGGGACTTTTTTTATTTTACAGTAATAACAAAATAATTCTTTTTACCACGTTGCAAAAGCACAAACTTATTGTTGATTAAATCTGCTCCAGTGATTTTATAATCCTCTTTCACTTTTTCTTTGTTCACTGAAATAGAATTTTCTTTAAGCGCACGTCTAGCCTCTCCATTAGATTTAAGAAACCCGCCTTTTTCGGCAAGAGCACCAATCATATCCAACCCTTCCAGAATCTCAGATTTATCAATTTCGGTTTGCGGCACACCATCGAAAACATCTAAAAACGTTTGTTCATTAAGTGCTTTTAAATCATCACTTGTAGATTTTCCGAAGAGAATATTACTAGCCTTTATAGCATTTTCTAAATCTGATTTAGAGTGTACCATTGTAGTAATTTCCTCAGCTAAACACTTTTGTAGCACTCTTAAATGTGGTGCTTCTCTATGCTCTGCAATAATACTATTTATGTCATCTTCAGTTAAAAATGTGAAAATCTTGATATACTTTTCAGCATCTTCATCACTCGAGTTCAACCAATATTGGTAAAATTTATAAGGCGACGTTCTGTTAGCATCTAACCACACATTTCCTCCTTCAGACTTTCCAAATTTAGAACCATCAGACTTCGTAATTAGTGGACATGTAATGGCATAGCCTTTTCCGCCGCCAATTCTCCTAATCAACTCCGTACCTGTGGTAATATTCCCCCATTGGTCGCTTCCGCCCATTTGGATGGTGCAATCATTGGCTCTGTATAAATGTAAAAAGTCGTAACCTTGCACCAACTGATACGTAAACTCGGTAAAGCTCATCCCTTCAGAATCATCCGATGAAATCCTGTTTTTTACGGAATCCTTCGCCATCATATAGTTTACGGTAATATGCTTACCAACATCACGGATAAATTCTAAAAAGGAGAATTCCTTCATCCAATCATAATTATTCACCAAAACCGCAGCATTATCGGCATCACTTTCAAAATCTAAAAAATGTGCTAGTTGCTTTTTTATAGCTTCTTGATTATGGCGAAGTGTTTTCTCGTCTAACAAATTGCGCTCACTGGACTTTCCTGAAGGATCGCCAATCATACCCGTAGCACCACCAACTAAAGCCACAGGTTTATGTCCGCAACGTTGATAATGCGCTAAAAGCATAATAGGCACTAAGTTACCAATATGTAGAGAATCTGCTGTTGGATCGAACCCAACATAAGCGCTTTTCATACCTTCCATTAAATGCTCCTCAGCTCCTGGCATTACTGTGTGAATCATGCCTCTCCATGTTAATTCTTCTACAAAATTGGTTGTCATTATATGTTATTTTAGAAAACTAGCGCAAATATAAAAATACGTGTAGAAATAGGCATCGATTCTGAATAATTCTTTAATTTCGTTATATGATTTTAGTAACTGGAGGTACAGGTTTGGTTGGTGCGCACTTACTCTATAGATTAGTTTCTAGTGATGAAAAAGTACGAGCCATTTATAGAACCGAGCGTAAACTTGAAAATGTAAAACGTGTGTTCTCTTGCTATACCAACAACTACCAGCAGCTTTTTGATAAAATTGAATGGGTTAAGGCTGATATATTAGATATTCCTGCGCTAGACGAAGCATTGCATGGGATAATATACGTATATCATTGCGCCGCCTTTGTATCTTTTGAACCAGACAAATACCAACAGTTACGTCGCAGTAACATTGAAGGCACCGCCAATGTGGTAAATCTATGTATCTCAAATCAAGTTAAAAAATTGTGTTATGTAAGCTCTATAGCAACTATTGGAAATTCGCCTAAAAATGAACCTATAACAGAAGAAACCCATTGGAATCCTGAGGATGACAATAGTGTTTACGCCATTACTAAATATGGTGCTGAAATGGAAGTTTGGCGTGCCACACAAGAAGGGCTAGATGCCGTAATTGTAAATCCTGGAGTTATTCTTGGCGCTGGCATTTGGCGTTATGGGTCTGGAAGTTTATTTAAAAAAGTTTTTCATGGCTTAAACTATTACACTTCGGGAAGTCTTGGTTTAGTTTCTGTAACCGATGTTGTGACCATTATGATACAGTTGCTTAAAAGCGACAAAAAAAATGAACGCTATGTTTTGGTCGCCGAAAACTGGTCGTACAAATTTTTTCTAAAAACTATGGCAACAGCTTTAAGTGTAAAGCCACCACAAAAACTAGCAGCACCTTGGTTATTGCAAATAGGTTGGCGATTAGACTGGTTAAAACAAAAACTTACGGGTAAACGAAGACGCCTAACAAAACAACTGGTAAAATCTTTAACTACGGAAAAGCATTACGACAGTCATAAAGTGGCAACGACACTAAACTTTAAATTTGAAGCTATAGATAAGGTGATTGTTAAGATTGCCCAACATTATCTGAAACAGGCTCAATAAGTTCTATGTTTTCTAACTCTTCATGCCCACCAGTTCCCATTTCTACATCAATTTCCAGTTCCTTCAATTCCTTTTTTACTGTCTTTAAAGAATCTGCCTTCTTTTTTTCCTCTCGCTCTTTGTCGAGAATGTCTTTGTAGTAGGTTTTTAACTTAGATAAGCTATCCTTTACTTTTACATAAATCTCAGCATACTCATCCATGTAATAGGTATAATAGGTATTGCTTTTGGCAAACTGTAAGCTATCAATATTATATTTTTTATAGATATAACCTTCAGCATCAACTTTGGCACTATCTAGAACTTCCTTATCTCTTCCTGTGACCGCTGCAATGAGTTTTAAGTCCAATAAAATATGAACCATTTCATCTTCTGGAATTAGATTTTTTGGTTTATCAGGTTTGTTGTATTTGTAGCACGAAGAAAGCACAACAAAAAAACAACATAGCACTATTAATTTTTTTTGCATTATCTATTGAATGTTAATCTTTTAGCTACCTTTACATCTTGAAATTTAAAATTTTGGTACACCAAAGTACCGTTTAAAATAGTATGTGTAATTCTAGATTTAAATGTTGCGCCTTCAAAAGGAGACCATCCACATTTGTAAAGAATATTATCCTTTTTTACAGTCCACGGATTATTTAAATCTACCAAAACTAAATCTGCATAATACCCTTCTTTTATATATCCTCTGCGCTCTACTTGAAATAAAATCGCGGGGTTATGGCACATTTTTTCTACTATTTTCTCAATTGAGATTTTACCTTTATGGTACATTTCTAACATAGCAGGTAAGGCATGTTGTACCAACGGACCACCTGAGGGCGCTTTAGTATAAACGTTTTTCTTCTCCTCAATAGTATGTGGCGCGTGGTCTGTAGCAATTACATCAATTCTATCATCTAAAAGTGCCTGCCATAATTGTTCTCTGTCCTTTGCTGTTTTAACGGCTGGATTCCACTTTATAAACGTACCTTTAGTCTTGTAGTCTTCATCTGAAAACCATAAATGGTGAATACACACTTCAGCAGTAATCTTTTTATCTTTTAAAGGAATTTTATTCGTAAACAATTTAGTCTCCTTTCCAGTTGACAAATGAAACACATGTAATCTTGCACCCGTTTTTTTAGCAAGTTCGATAGCTGTTGAAGAGGATAGGTAACATGCTTCCTCACTTCTTATAATAGGGTGCTTTTCTATTGGAATATCCTCTCCAAACTCCTTAATATGGTTTTCAAGATTTTCTCGAATAGTAGCCTCATCTTCACAATGCACCGAAATTACCATATTGGTACTTTTAAAAATCTTTTCTAAAACTTTTGGATCGTCCACGAGCATATTTCCTGTTGAAGAGCCCAAAAACAATTTTAAGCCTGCAACCGCTGTTTCGTCAACCTTTAAAATCTCTTCCAGATTATCGTTTGTACCGCCAAACATAAACGAATAGTTCGCAGCAGATGTTTTAGATGCTATGGCAAACTTTTCCTCGAGCTTTTCAACCGTAGTTGTTTGCGGGTTTGTATTTGGCATTTCAATAAAGGAAGTAATCCCTCCAGCCAAGGCCGCTTTAGACTCTGTTGCAATATCTGCTTTATGCGTAAGTCCTGGCTCCCTAAAATGCACCTGGTCGTCAATAGCTCCTGGCAACACATATTTACCTTCAGCATCAATAATACTTACATCAGTCCATTTTGCACTAATTGAGGTATCTATTTGTTTTATAAATTCACCCTCAATCAATATATCTCCGCTAAAGGTTTCACCTTCATTTACAATTTTAGCGTTTTTAATAAGTGTACGTTTTAGCTTCATTACAAATCCTTTCTTTTAAATAAACTTTTCAATTTCATAGAGAGAACCCCAAAAACCGCTTCAGAAATAATACCTGAACTCAACTTAGATTCGCCTCGAGTTCTATCGGTAAAGATAACGGGAACTTCAACTATTTTAAAATGTTTTAAATACGTTTTAAACTTCATTTCAATTTGAAATGCATAACCTATAAATTTAATTTTTGTTAAATCTAAACTTTCTAATACCTTTCGTTTATAACATACAAAACCAGCAGTGGTGTCTTTAATTTTCATACCTGTAATGAAACGCACGTATTTTGATGCCAAGTAAGACATTAAAACTCTACTCATCGGCCAATTTACCACGTTTACACCGGTAATGTAGCGCGAACCAATAGACATATCTGCACCCGCTTTGGCACAGGCATTATACAATCTTATTAAGTCTTTCGGGTTATGCGAAAAATCAGCATCCATTTCAAAAACATACTCATAGCTTCTCACCAAACTCCATTTAAACCCTAGAATGTAAGCAGTTCCTAAACCCGATTTTTCCTCGCGCTGTTTTAAATGTAAACGTCCTAAAAATTTATCTTGAAGTTCCTTTACTTTGTCTGCCGTACCATCTGGAGAATTATCATCAACTATTAGAATATGTATGTGTTTAGATTGTGAAAATATAGCCTCGATAATTAGCTCGATATTTTCAATCTCATTATAAGTTGGAATAATTACAACAGCGTCTTTCATTGAAAACAATATTGAAACAAATGTACATTTTTAAGCCATTCTTTTTTTTAAAAATTTCGCAATAATTCTCTCATTCTTTAAAATTTATGATAATTTTAACCCATGCTTCGAGAAGTGCCGTCACATACGCTTTACACCATACTATTACTTATTTGTCTAGTTACTATAACTTTGGCTAAAAGCATTGCTTCAAAACGTTTTAACGAATTTATTTTGATCATCAGTAATTCACGATATTTAAAAATTTATGGCAAAGACCAAAAGTTTTTAGATTATTATGATGGTTTGCTGTTTTTAAATTTGGTAATATCCGGCGCAATCTTCGGCGTATTGTGTATTGAAAACCTTAACAACGCAATAACTATAAACATTACGCTAATTTTTAAATTAGCTATCGGTATTGCAATTTTTATGCTCGCCAAGGTGCTTTTAGAACGCTTGCTTGCTAGCCTTTTTGAGATAGATACCATAGTAGACATATACCTATTTCAAAAAATAAGCTATAAAAATTATTTAGGATTATTATTGCTCCCAATTAATGCTATTTTAATCTTTAGCATAACACCTACCAAAGCTGTTATTTTTACTATTATTGCCATACTTTTTATATTGAATATTAGCGGTTTAGTTACTTCTTACAAAATGTATCAAAATGAGATAAAAAATAACTTTTTCTATTTTATTTTGTATCTTTGCGCTCTCGAAATCGCACCCTATGTAATTATTTACGCGGTTTTTAGTGCCTAATTAAACTATTTTTGACCTATGAAAGTGAAGACCATTTTAGTATCTCAACCAGAACCTAAAATTGAGAACTCTCCCTACTTTGACCTACAGGAGAAAAATAAAGTGAAAATAGATTTTAGACCTTTTATTCACGTTGAAGGTGTTCCTGCAAAAGAAATTAGGCAACAAAAAATTGACTTAAATAACTATACTGCCATAATTTTAACAAGTAGAAACGCAGTAGATCACTTTTTTAGAGTAGCCAAAGAAATGCGTTTTAAGGTGCCTGACACTATGAAATATTTTTGTCAGTCAGAGGCTGTAGCATACTATCTTCAAAAATATGTGGTTTATAGAAAACGTAAAATTTACGTGGGTAAGCGTACTTTTCCAGAACTATCTCCATTGATTAAAAAATATAAAGACGAAAAATTCCTATTACCAAATACAGACAAAGTGAAACCTTTAGTACCAGAGACTCTAGATGGTTTAGGTGTAAATTGGAAACAAGCAACGTTCTACAAAACTGTAGTGAGCGACCTATCTGATTTAGCAAATGTTTACTACGATGTTCTCGTGTTTTTTAGCCCATCTGGAATTGAATCGTTATTTCAAAACTTTCCAGATTTCAAACAAAACAATACTCGTATAGCTGTTTTTGGAAATACTACAATAAAAGCTGTTGAAGAAAAAGGATTACGTGTAGATATTGCTGCACCAACCCCTGAAACACCTTCGATGACTATGGCTTTAGAAAAATATATTGAAAAGGTTAATAAAGGAAAATAAATCCTACCTTTAATACTGAATTAAAAAAAAGCGTTTTCAAATTGAAAACGCTTTTTTATTACTTTAAAACGCGTAACGCTGAGGACCGCCGCGTCTTATTTCTTCTGTACAATGCGCTTCAAACTTTTTAAAATTTTCCCTAAAGGCGTTAGTTAGTTTAAATGCTGTTGTATAATAAGCTTTATCGTCGTTCCACGTAGCTCTTGGACTCAATACACTTGTAGGCACCCCCGGACAACTTCTTGGTTGTGCTACCCCAAATACAGAGTGAATATGATAATCATCATAATTATATAATCCTAAATCTCCGTTTAATACTGCGTTAATCATAGCGCGTGTGTATTTTAGTTCCATTCGTGTTCCAACACCGTAAGGACCACCCGTCCATCCTGTATTAATCAACCATACATTTACTCCTGCTTCAATCATCTTTTTACTTAACATTTCTGCGTATTTCGCAGGATGTAAAGGCATAAAAGGGGCACCAAAACATGCTGAAAACGATGGCTGAGGTTCCTTGACACCTGCCTCTGTCCCAGCAACTTTCGCTGTATATCCTGAAATAAAATGATATGCTGCCTGACTAGGTGTTAGTTTGGAAATAGGAGGAATTACACCAAAGGCATCAGCCGTTAAAAAGAATATATTTTTTGGATTCTTGCCTACCGAAGGTATTTTAATATTTTCAATATGATGAATTGGGTAACTTACTCTTGTATTTTGAGTAATTGATGTATTTTCAAAATCTACTACACCATTGTCATCTAAAATAACATTTTCAAGAATAGCCCCAAACTTAATGGCTTTATAAATTTCTGGCTCTTTTTCTTCTGAAAGATTAATCACTTTAGCATAACAGCCACCTTCAAAGTTGAATACTGAGTTTTCGTTAGTCCATCCATGTTCATCGTCACCAATGAGACTGCGGTTAGGATCTGTAGATAAAGTGGTTTTTCCGGTACCAGATAACCCAAAGAAAATAGCAGTATCGCCTTCTTTACCAACATTGGCACTACAATGCATGGGCAACGTATTTTTTTCAACAGGTAATATAAAGTTAAGTGCAGAGAATATACCTTTTTTTATTTCTCCTGTATAACCAGTTCCTCCTACTAGAGCTATTTTTTTTGTGAAATTTAAAATAGCAAAATTATGTTGTCTTGTACCATCTGTTTCGGCATTCGCCATAAAACCAGGCGCATTTACCACTGTCCATTCTGGTGTAAAATCCTCCAATTCTGCATCGTTGGGTCTCAAAAACATGTTATAGGCAAACATGTTACTCCAAGGGTATTCATTAATTACGCGAATATTCAACTTGTACTTATCATCAGCACAAGCATAACAATCTCGTACAAAAACCTCTTTTCCAGACAAATACGTCGTTACCTTATCATATAACGCATCAAAATCGTTGGGTGAAAACGGTTTATTAATGTCGCCCCACCAAATTTTATCTTCAGTAATAGTATCTTTTACAATAAATCTGTCTTTGGGAGAACGCCCCGTAAACTCTCCTGTGTTAACTGCCAAGGCACCAGAAGAAGCCTCAACACCATGCCCTTTTTCAATAGTTATACGATGTAAGTCTTCAGGTGGCAGTTGGTACCGCACCTTAGCGTCTTTAATACCATAATGTTTTAACGAAATCGATTGCGTAGTAAGATTACTATTCATACTAAATTAATTTTATGAAATAATTATTACGCAAAATTATGATAATATTTTAAACTAAAAATATAAAATTCGTATTTTTAGGACTTTAATTTTATGAAATTAACAATTAAAACACCCCATGCCGCAATTAAAAGCAATCCGCCAATTGGTGTTATAAATCCAATGGTTTTAAAATTGAAATTAGATAATGTATTTGTAGCCAGACCATAAATAGAGCCAGAAAATAAAATCACACCCACAATAACCAGATAAAAAATAGTGGTTTTATACTCTGGAGCTACGAGTGCAGAACTACCAACAAAAAGCAAAAACAAGGCGTGATACATTTGGTAGCGTACACCAGTTTCAAAAGTTTGAAGCTGTTCTGGAGCTAAATGAGCTTTTAAACCATGGGATGCAAAGGCACCGAGAATAATGGCAAACACGCCCATAAGGGCTGCAGTAATTACTATTATTTTAGTCATTTTATATAAATAAGTTTCTCAAATTTACTCAACTATTAGCAATATGCGAAAAATTTTAGTGATCGGTTCAGGAAAATCAACCTCATGCCTTCTACAGTACCTTTTAGATAGATCTCAATCTGAAAACTTACATATCACGGTTGCTGATATCAATATTAATAGTGCGCAGCAATTATTAAACAACCATCCTAACGCTGTAGCTATGGTCTTTGATGTTTTTGATGATGCCCAACGCTCAAAAACCATAAAAAACTCAGATATAGTGATATCGATGCTTCCAGCCCGCTTCCACCCCTTAGTAGCCAATGATTGCGTGAAACATAAAATACATTTGGTTACGGCTTCCTATGTGAGCAAGGAAATGATTGAACTTAACGATGAAGCTAAAACTAACGGCGTTATTTTGATGAACGAAATAGGTGTTGATCCAGGTATTGACCATATGAGTGCAATGCAAGTCCTTGATCGTATAAGGGACGAGGGCGGAAAAATTATTCTTTTTGAATCTTTTACTGGTGGATTGGTAGCTCCCGAAAGTGATAACAACCTTTGGAATTATAAATTTACATGGAATCCTAGAAATGTTGTTACCGCCGGACAAGGAGGTGCCGCAAAATTTTTACAAGAGGGTAGCTACAAATACATTCCCTACCAGCGTTTGTTTAGGCGTACAGAATTTTTAGATATTGATGGATATGGCAGATTCGAAGCCTATGCTAATCGCGATTCCTTGAAATATCGTGAAGCCTATGGTTTACAAAACGTTAAAACCTTATATCGCGGCACAATGAGACGCGTAGGTTTTAGTCGCGCTTGGAATATTTTTGTTACCCTTGGAATGACTGATGATAGTTTTACCATAGAAGATAGTGAAACCATGAGCTATCGCGATTTTACCAATGCCTTTCTACCCTACAGCCATAAGGATTCTGTGGAATTAAAACTAAGGCACGAATTAAAAATCGACCAAGACGATGTGGTTTGGGACAAATTGGTAGAACTCGACATTTTTAATCCAGACAAAAAAATTGGACTCCAAAATGCAACCCCAGCACAAATCCTCCAAAAAATATTAATGGATAGCTGGACACTGAGTAAGGACGATAAAGATATGATTGTGATGTACCACAAATTTGGGTACGAACTAAATGGCAACAAACATCAAATTGATGCCAATATGGTGGTAATTGGGGAGGGCCAAACCTACACTGCTATGGCCAAAACCGTTGGACTACCAGTAGCTATGGCTACACTGGCCATTCTTAATGGTAAAATTACTAGCCCTGGCGTTCAAATACCCATCACAAAAGAAATTTATGGGCCCATTTTAAAAGAGTTGCAAAAATATGGTATTGAATTTAATGAAAACGACGTGCCGTATTTGGGGTATAATCCTTTGAATAATTAGATTATTCTTTTGGGGGCTACCCTTTGGGTCAGGCTATCCGCTGTATCTTTTAACATTGGTGGCTTCGAGAACCTCAGCCACCAATGTTAAAAGGATGCCGCTACTATCCTTAGCGCGGGCTTACCTGCTATTACCGTTCTAAAATCATAAAATCAGTTTCATTGCTATAGATTCGTTTCTGCAAACTTTAAAACCAAAAAAAAGTTTCTAATTGCAATCAAATTATTACTTTTACCTTCTAAACTATAACACAAATGGCTAAAAAGAAACAGACCGAGATTGATGGTATTGATAAAAAAATACTGCGTACTTTAATGGAAGATGCACGAACACCTATTTTAGAAATCGCTAGAAACGTTGGCATTTCAGGTGCTGCCATACATCAACGACTTCGCAAATTAGAAAAATCAGGGCTTTTAGCCGGTTCAAAATTCGTAGTAAACCCAGAAGTACTAGGTTATGATACCATGGCATTTGTAGGCGTATATTTTGACAAAGCTGCCGATGCTCCATTAATTATAAAACTCTTAAAACGTGTTCCTGAAGTTTTGGAGTGCCATTACACTACAGGAAATTGGAATGTGTTTTTAAAAGTAATTTGTAAAAGTAACGACCATTTAATGCAGATATTAAATACTATACAGGAAATTAATGGCGTATCCCGCACCGAAACATTTATATCACTATCTCAATTGATACAGCGTCAAGTAAAAATCTAATATCACGCCTTAAAAAAAGCATATTATTTGCGCAACCTTTGTAATAAAATTACATCTATTATGTAATTACTTACAGCTATTCTAAATTAGATTTTATGAAAAACCTATACTTTGCAGCGCTTTTGGCGACACTTTCATTTAGCACCTCATTTTCTCAGGAAAACAACCAGGATAACAACCAAAATGATACTCAAACAAATTTTAACGAAATAAAATTAAATGGTCTTTTTTTGGTGCTTGGTGCATTTGAAGTCACTTACGAAAGAACCATAAATGAAGAGTCTGGACTAGGAATTTCAGTGTTTTTGCCTATTGATGACGATGTGAGTGATGACATCAATTATTTCATTTCTCCTTATTATCGTTTTTATTTTGGAAAAAAATATGCTGCTGGTTTTTATGTTGAAGGCTTCGGGATGCTAAACTCAACAGACACATGGAATTTTAATAACTTTATTGATACAGATATTAAGACCAAAGAAGTAACAGATTTTGCGTTGGGAATTGGTATAGGTGGTAAATGGATTACTAAAAGTGGGTTTGTTGGTGAAATAGGATTTGGTATAGGCCGAAACCTATTCAACAATAATGATCAAGATTATGAAATTATTGGTAAAGGTGGAATACGTCTAGGGTATAGATTTTAAAAAAAAAACCAACTATTACAACATGAAGAAAATTCTGTTTTTAATTGGGGTTATAATTTTATCTCCAACCATTCTGATCTCGCAAGAACAAGACCACAATAATCTAACAAATACAGTTAGCCTTTCTAAAAACTTTAATGAATTTAAGATTAACGGTTTGCTCATGTTATATGGCGCTTTTGAAGGCACATACGAACGAACCATCAACGAAGAATCTGCTTTTGGCATTTCTGGCTTAATTGCATTTGACAGCGAACTTAAAGACGATGTAAAATATTATATATCTCCATTCTATCGTTTTTATTTCGGAAAAAAGTATGCTGCTGGTTTTTTTATTGAAGGCTTTGGTATGTTAAACTCTCTAGATAGGAGTATTGCTTTAGTGAGTGGCCCTGGTGATGATTTTGTAACCGATTTTGCGCTTGGTTTTGCTTTTGGGGGAAAATGGATTACTAAAGGAGGTTTTAGTGTAGAATGGTTTAATGGTCTTGGAAGAAATTTATTTAATAACGGAAATACAGATTATAGCCTTGTTTTAAAAGGTGGTATTAATTTAGGTTACAGGCTTTAACAATTAGAACATAACTACAGCATAAAAAAACCAACTTAAAAGTTGGTTTTTTTATGTGTTTGAGACTCCTGCTTCCGCAGGAATTTGTTACTTCATCTTCATCAACCAATTACGCACATCTACATCTTTTTTGATGATAGTCCTTAAATCTTCAATTTTTACGCGCTCTTGCGCCATTGAGTCTCTATGACGTATTGTAACGGTATTATCTTCTAAGGTGTCATGATCTACGGTAATACAAAACGGTGTGCCGTTAGCGTCTTGTCTTCTATAACGTCTTCCTACCGCGTCCTTTTCATCATAAATAATGTTGAAATCCCATTTTAAATCTTCAACAATGTTACGTGCAATTTCAGGTAAACCATCTTTCTTTACTAATGGCAACACTGCTGCTTTTACTGGTGCTAATACACTTGGCAATTTTAAAACTGTTCGTGTTGTGCCATTTTCCAGTTCCTCTTCTTGCAGCGAATTAGAAAATACCGCTAAAAACATCCTATCTAAACCAATAGAAGTTTCTAAAACATAAGGCACATAACTTTTGTTTTCTTCAGGATCAAAATATTGTAATTTTTTCCCTGAGAATTTTTCGTGTTGACTTAAATCAAAGTCTGTTCTAGAATGTATCCCTTCCAATTCTTTAAATCCAAATGGGAACTTAAATTCAATATCTGCGGCAGCATCGGCATAATGCGCTAATTTTTCATGATCATGAAAACGATAATTCTCTTCACCCATGCCTAAAGATAAATGCCACTTTAACCTGGTTTCTTTCCAATACTCATACCATTCACCCTGCGTGCCAGGTTTTATAAAAAACTGCATCTCCATTTGCTCAAACTCTCGCATTCTAAAAATAAATTGTCTGGCTACAATCTCATTTCTAAAAGCCTTACCTGTTTGTGCAATACCAAACGGAATTTTCAAACGGCTTGTTTTCTGAACATTTAAAAAGTTGACAAAAATACCTTGTGCTGTTTCTGGTCGCAAATACAGATCCATTGCATTTTCGGCAGATGCCCCAAGCTTTGTACCAAACATCAAGTTGAACTGCTTAACATCTGTCCAATTCTTGCTTCCTGTTAGTGGATCTGCGATTTCCAACTCTTCAATTAAAGCTTTTACATCAGCTAAATCTTCATTTTCTAAAGATTTTGCCATCCTAGATAAGGTTTCATTAATTTTCTTTTGATACCCTAAAACACGCCCATTAGTTGTAACGAACTCTTCTTTGTTAAATGCTTCACCAAAACGCTTTGCAGCTTTTGCTACTTCTTTATCTATTTTAGCTTCAATTTTGGCGCAGTAATCCTCAATCAACACATCGGCACGATAGCGTTTTTTCGAATCCTTATTATCAATTAAAGGGTCGTTAAACGCATCAACATGTCCTGAAGCTTTCCATGTGGTAGGATGCATAAAAATTGCAGCATCTATTCCTACAATATTCTCATTCATCTGAACCATAGCGCGCCACCAATAGTCGCGAATGTTCTTTTTTAACTCTGCTCCGTTTTGCGCGTAGTCGTAAACTGCGCTTAAACCGTCATAAATTTCACTACTTTGAAATACATATCCGTACTCCTTTGCATGCGAAATAACCTTCTTAAATGTATCGTCTTGATTTGCCATAGGTGCAAAAATATAAAACCGCGGTAAACTGTGTAGCTAGTTTGATGAAAATTAAGACCTAATAACGTGTTTTTTTTATTTAAGTTTACAAAGCGCATTAATCTATAACTTTTGAAATCAGTCATCAACTTATTATTCCCTAAGGTTTGTTACGCTTGTTCTAGTTATCTTTCTGATAATGAAGAGACCATCTGTATCAATTGCAGGCATGATTTACCAGTTACTGATTTTCACTTTAACAATGATGATAGTGTTAAAAAAGTATTGCGAGGACGAGCTAAAGTTGAACTAGCCACTGCTTTGTTTCGTTTTGAAAAAAAAGGCCCTGTGCAACAACTTATCCATGGTTTAAAGTATAAAGGTTACGAGCATATCGGTGAACTTTTAGGAAATTGGTTAGGAGGCGAGCTTGCTGAAGTTGCAGCATACCAAGACATTGATATGGTAATCCCAGTTCCTATGCACAAAAAAAAGCTTAAAAAAAGAGGGTATAATCAGGTTACAAAATTTGGACAACAAATTGCTGAAGCTTTAAATGCAGAGTATGTTGATGATGTACTAGTGAAAATTTCTGATACAACATCTCAAACCACTAAAGGTCGTTTAGCACGTTGGAATAACAACAATGAAATTTTCGCCGTAAAAAACATCCTAAAAATTGAAAACAAACATGTGCTTATAGTAGATGACATTATTACAACAGGCGCAACTTTAGAGGCATGTTGCTCTGCTTTAAGTCAAGCAAAAATTATTAAAATAAGTATCGCTACCATGGCAATAGCTTGATGATATTACCGTTTACTTTGAAGTTAACTACTCTTGGAAAGCTAAGACAATTTTGGTTGGAATTAATTTTCATTTTTGAATGCAGCTCAGGAGTATTAAATCTCGATTATCGAGTAAATTTATGTAGGTTTGTTTAAAATTTAATTAGAGAATGCACAACAGGTTTTTAAACTTTTTTTTAGCGATAATTATTGGTTGTATATTTATTAATTGTGCCAACAGAGGAACACCTGAGGGTGGAGAAAAAGATATTGACCCTCCTGTAATTGTAAGCACTTCGCCAGAAAACTACTCAACGAATTTTAAAGCAAAAGAAATAAGAATTGAGTTTGACGAGTATATAAAAATTAAAAACTTACAAAAGCAATTAATTATTTCACCCCCAATGAAAACGCAACCAGAAATCACCCCTCTAGGAAGCGCCAGTAAAACCATAAAAATAAAAATCTACGATACACTGCCCCCAAACACCACTTATGCCTTTAATTTTGGCAATAGCATAGAGGACAACAACGAAGGTAACCCATACACTTATTATCGCTATGTATTTTCTACGGGTGATTATATAGATTCTCTAACCGTATCTGGAAACATTTCAGATGCATTAAAACGCGAACCTGAAACCTTTGTTTCTGTAATGCTTTATGAAGTAGATTCTACCTTTACCGATTCTATTATTTACAAAGAAACGCCAAAATACATTACCAATACATTAGATAGTTTAACCTCCTTCACCATTGAAAATGCGAAAGCGGGCAAATACTTGTTGGTGGCCTTAAAAGACAAAAATGGTGACAATATTTACCAGCAAAAATCCGACCAAATAGCTTTTAAAAAGGAGTTTATCACACTCCCTACAGACAGCACTTATAATTTAAGATTATTTAATGAGGTAGTAGATTTCAACCCATCCAGACCTCAGTTGGTAAATGGCGAAAAGATATTGATTGGTTATGAAGGCAGTCCTGAAGGCGTAAAATTTTCGTTGGATTCTGAAGTCCCAGAAGATTTTGAGTACCGTGTTTCTAAAAATAAGGATACAGATACGCTTTACTATTGGTACAAACCTAAGTTAGAAGTAGACTCTGTGGTAATGCATATTGAGCACCCACAAATTTCGAAAGCATACACCGTTAGAATTCGAGATAAGGAACGCGATTCATTACTAATAGATGCTGAACCTAGTGGCACCATTCAATATGATGAGGATTTTAAGATCTCTGGGAATATTCCGTTTACGAAGTTTGATGCATCTAAAATTACGTTAATTGATAAAGACTCATTACCAGTAGAATTTTCAATAAAGTCATTTGATTCTTTGAGCAATACATATACAATTGGTTTTAAAAAAACTGAAGATAATGAATATAACATGTCTGTTTTCCCTGATGCATTTACTGACTTTTTTGAAAACACGAACGACACCCTTCAATTTTCATTAAGAACCAAAAAGTTAGATAGTTATGGCAATCATCGTATTAGATTAATCAATGCTACGTATCCCGTAATAGTGCAACTAACCGATAAAGAGGGCAAAGTAAAGTATGAAAAATATGCCACTGAACAAAAGCCTTTTGACTTCTTAAATATAAACCCAGGAAATTATTTTATACGCGTAATTTTTGATGCTAACGGTAATGGTATTTATGATACGGGGAATTACCTAAGGGGTATCCAACCCGAAATTGTAAAACATTCTGAAAAACAAATTGACGAGGTACGTGCCGGTTGGGACTCTGAAACGAGCTTTACTCTAAAAGATTAAATTCATCCCTATCATTTAAAAATTTTAAAGTATTCCTGAATTTACGTATATGATTTTTACTGAGCGTTACTACTTCTATAGCTTCTCTATGTAAAGGTATATTGGTCAATTTTTTTCCTAAAACATCATATGTTGCTGAACTGCCACAGTATTTTACATCTATACCATCAACACCAACTCTGTTTACACCTATGCAATAGCTCATGTTTTCGATAGCTCTTGCTTTAAGCAAGGCATCCCAAGCATCAATTCTAGGTATTGGCCAATTGGCAACATAAATTAAAACATCATAATTCTCGGTATTTCTAGCCCAAACGGGAAAACGTAAATCATAACATACCATCGGACAAATTTTCCAACCTTTATAATCTATAATTACCCTCTCTTTTCCAGCGGTATAAACCTTATGCTCTCCTGCTAAAGTAAAGGTATGTCGTTTATCATAATACGTTAGTCTTCCCGAAGGTTCAATAAATAAAAACCTGTTATAATAGTTGTTGTTTTCAAAAATCACAATGCTTCCAGCAATTGCTATTTGTTTAGTTTTTGACAAACTTTTTAACCAAGATACTGTAGCCCCATCCATATTTTCAGATACAGATTTAGCGTCCATCGAAAAACCAGAAGTGAACATTTCTGGGAGTACAACAACATCAAATGGCTCGTCTATACTTTCTATTTTGGCAGCAAAGTTTAATCGATTTTGTTCAGGATTTTCCCAAACCAAATCAGCTTGTACCAAAGCTATTTTTAATTCATCTTGCATCATTAATTCAAATTAAAATATTCTGTTGCCATATCACAAATTTTATCTCCAATGGCTAAGCATGCGGTAGCTGCAGGGGAAGGCGCATTAAGTACATGGATACTTTTCCCTTTATAAGCAATCTCAAAATCTTCTTGCATCTCCCCATTTTCTTTAAGCAACATGGCTCTTACCCCGGCTCTTCCAGGAACTATATCCTCTGCTTTTAAAGAAGGTATTAACCGTTGTAATGTTTTCAAAAATAAGGTTTTCGAAAATGCACGTCGGTATTCATTAACGGCAAACTTGGTGTGTCTTCTTAGTAAATTCCATGTTCCAGAATAAGCTAAAGCATCAGCCGCATCTTTTAAATTAAAATCGGTTTTCCCATAACCTTCGCGCTTAAATGTTAATACTGCATTTGGACCACATTCTACATCGCCATTTACCATTCTTGTAAAATGAACACCCAAAAAAGGAAATGCAGGATTGGGTACAGGGTAAATCAAATGTTTCACCTTATGCTTTGCCGCTTCAGTTAAATTATAATAATCACCCCTAAAACCAACTACTTTTTGTTTAAGATTTACACCTTCTTGTTTTGCGAGTCGGTCCGCTTGTAACCCGCCACAAAAAATAACGTGTTTTGTTTTGTATTGATGTTTTGAGGTAGTCACCGTAGAAATTTCAGAATTATGGGAACAATCTAAAACCGTTTCACCTAAAACAATTTTACTTTTAGGTTGCACGCTCAAGATTAAACCCGCCATAGTTTCTGTTGCCCCTTTAAAATCAATTATACCGGTACAAGGCACCCAAATACCACCAATACTTTCAACATGCGGCTCAATATCGTTTAACTCATTGGCATTTATCTTTTCAATGCCCTCGATTCCATTTTGAAGTCCGTTATTAAATATGTTATCTAAATACGGTAGTTCTCTTTCATCAGTTGCTGCAACAACTTTACCACAAACTTCATGGGCAACATGGTACTTTTTGGCAAAATGCACAAGTTGCTTTCTGCCGTCTGAACACATTTTTGCTTTTAAAGACCCCGGTGTGTAATATAATCCTGAATGAATAACGCCAGAATTATTTCCTGTTTGGTGCGCCGCTAAACTGGTTTCTTTTTCAATAAGAAGCAGTTTTAACTCTGGATATTTATTTTGAATTTTATATGCAGTAGCTGCACCAACAATACCGCCACCCACAATAGTTATATCGTACAACAAAGGGTCCAATAATTATACGTTTTGAAACTCTTAAGGTATTACTTATTTTAAAGTTATCAAACCGGATTTAAGGAAATTTTAAATGTTGTTGTCTTCAACATAAATAGCTGTTGTCGATAATTTCGGCATTGTAATAAACAACTGAGAAGAGGATTTTTAGGCAATACGTCTTCTAAAGGTGATACACATAAATTATTTTATTTTTAACAACTTAGAACCCAATTAATGTATATGAAAATTGAAAATATGTTGGACTTTTAAAAAGTTTAATATATAAATAGGGCATCAAAATTTTGATGCCCCTTGTACATTATATTGCCAAAAACACTTACTGTTTTGGTTGTGCCGCTTGGGCTTGCATTATCTGTTTTTGTCTTAACAATTCGTTTTTAGTAAGATTTACTAAATTAAAGTTAGGTGACGCTTTTAGGGTATCATCTAAAATATCAACCGCAGCATCTATATTATTATTTCTATCCTGTTGAAACAACTGTAAGGCCTTTAGGTACATAAATGCACTTTTAAGGTCTACTTGGTATGGCTGCTGTTTTTCGTAGTAGGCTCGTTTCATATCGTCTTTAGCATTTGCCAAACCATAATTAATATGCTTTAGTGCTTCATCCAATTTTTGTAATTGTAAATTTAGTTCCGCCAATTCATATGCCAACTCAGGACCAGGATTTCTTTTAAACATTTCGTTAAAATGCACCAAAGCACGCTCTGGTTGTTTAACCGCTTTAAGCGACATGGCTTTAACCTCAACGGCAATATCAGAATCGTCAACTTTTACATCAATTCCAATAGTGTTTAATGCTTGCATATACTGTCCTTCGCTCATATAGATGTAAGCTAAAGTATCTTTTCTTGCTTCCGATGGCTCTAAAATATTTAAGTGCGTCATGGCATTTATAATACCTTGTACATCACCTTGAGCACGCATTTGCTTACCGTAGGCCTCAAAGTGTTTTATTAATTCAGCATTGCTTTGACCCCCTATTTGTAACGTCAATGCGCAAATTGCCAACATCATAATTCGTTTCATCATTCTAAATTTTTAATTTGATGCCCAAAACTATAAAAATTTGGGACTTAATGTCTTAAAAGTTTATTAATTATTGTGAGTTAGTTTATTTGTATACTTTTCTTAATCACAACGGCATCATTTAGCACAAAAGGTTTGGGCATCATACTGGTATAACGATTTGGCACATTTAGGGCTTTATTATCCAATAAATCATAAGATGCTTCATAGAGTAAAAACTGGGTGTCTTGGTTTTTAGGAATTATAATATGCAGCTCTAAAGGTTCATTTTTAGACACATAATACCTAAATAGCCCTGTTGTGCTGCGATTGCTAAAAACAGTTTTTTCTTTATCTTTTTTCACATCAAGTCCGTTAATTTTAAATTCATGAAAAACGTAACTGGTATCGGCAAAAAACTCCATGCGTTGAATATTTCGTTGTGGCGTAATACAAATTTCAACAGATTTAAAATCTCCTATCACAGTATCGTTCACTATCTCAATAATGGGCTTTGGAATTATAGCAGGCTCGGTAGTTTTTGCAAATTCAATTTTAGTATTGTACTTACTACTAAACGCAACATGTGCTGTATCTTTTGATGATTTATCAAAAAAGTTAGCCGTCCAATCATCCAACAACTTATCGTAAGACATCCATTTTGCCGTATGTCTATCAGCATCTAAAACATACAACAAACTATTTGGTTTTGGTCGTTCGCGATTAAAATCAGATGACATGTGTGCACTTACTAGATAATACATTCCGAAGACTAAAAACAAATATCCCCATCTTTTTTTACGTCTAAAAGAAGCAAAAACCGAAAGTAATAAGCCAAATATTAATACTATTAAAACCGTTGACGACACCAACATTTTTAACCCAAGCCCCACTGGTAATAGTTGTACCAAAGGTGAAAACACAAATAATGCCGGAAACCCTAACAGTGTTAACAAGATTAGGCTTAGGTTTTTTCTTTTCAATAACACAAAGAAACTTAATAATCCAAAAAGTACTGGAACAATAAAAAAACTTGCGCCTTGGAGCTTAAAGGTTATTGCACCGCAAATGACTATCCACAAAAATAAAGGTGCTACCATTAAACTTGCTACATTTTTTGGTTTATATACTTTACCGTATGCCAACATGCATATAGCTATAGCAAAACAAGCAAATGCGGCGATATAAGTATGACCGTTATAGGTAAATCCATGTAACATTTCTGAATATTCTGGGTACACAGCAACAAGAAACTTCCAAAAGAATATCCCAAATAACGCGCAGAGTAACAGTGCTACAAAAAAAGCAACAAAACCCTTACCTACAGGTTTTAATTCTATTTTTCGCCTTTTAAAACCATAAACTACTAATAAAACAAACCCTAAAACTGCTACTATGAACAAGGGCAAAACCCATGAAAACGGGTAGGTAAGCATCTTAAAAAACGGTAAATTAAAATAGACGAGGTCATCAATGCTTTTTAATTGATCTAAATTGGCTTCACTAAAATAATTTAGCATTGCCATAAGATAATGCCCTTGGTGTTCTAATGTATTTCTATCTAACCTTTCATAATTATCTAATGCCGTGTGGTAATCAAAATGATCATCGATAAAAGCAAAATTAAAACCATCAATATCACCATCTTCTCTAAATCGGGTTAAATCGGTATCATTCGGTAATAACTTATAAAGACTGTAAAACAGGGAGTTCGCCAAAGGAAACTCGGGATTAGCATCTACAAACCCTTCAATTAAATTTGCATTTCCCCTGTTAGTCTCTACGAACATAATTCCAGGACCTCCACTCCCGCGTGCCTCAAAATTCACTGCTAATCCAACCTCTTTTGCCCATGGGTGTTTATTAACAAAAATATCGGCACCATTTAACCCCAACTCCTCGCCATCGGTAATTAAAACTATAATATCGTTTTTAGGTGTTTTTGTTTTACTTAAAAAAGCACGCAATCCTTCTAAAATTGTTACTACGCCAGAGCCTGCGTCACTCGCCCCGAATGAGGAATGAGGGTGACTATCGTAATGCGTCATGAGCAGCAACGCTTTTCCATTTCCTGTTCCTTCAATGCGTCCCAAAATATTTGTAGGTTTTGAGAAGTTTCCCCATTTTCCAATGGCATAGTCGGTTTGTAATTCGGTTTTTATGCCTAAATCTTCAAGGGCGCTAACAATATAATCTCTAACTTCTGCATGCGCAGTACTGCCAAGGTAATGTGGTGCCTTTGTAATTTCCTTTAAATGAACAAGTGCACGTTGTGTTGAAAACTCTTGATCTGGCGCATCAATAGTTGAAATCTTGCTTGGAATTATTGTTGAAAAGCTCCAATATACGGCAAGTACAATGAGCAGAACTGCAACAGCTTTTTTAAACATGATTATAGTTTAGTAGTTAGTTCTTATAAAAATACATAAATTATACATGTGGTTATGGTGTTAAAGGATACTTTTAGGAAAACTGATTTTTTTTAGTTACATTTAGTTTAATCAAAAATTAAATATTATGGGCATTAAAAGTTTTCAAGGGTCGAGAAGACAACAATCTACAGCAGAAGATACACCACTAAAAGTGAGTGATTACATGACAAGGAATTTGATAACCTTTACGCCTCATCAAACTATTGAGAGTGTGATGCAAGCACTTATAAAAAATAGAATTTCGGGAGGACCTGTAGTAAATGACAAACATGAGTTGATTGGTATAATTTCTGAGGGCGACTGTATTAAGCAAATAAGCGAAAGTAGATATTACAACATGCCAATGCAAGACCAAACCATAGAAAAACATATGGTTAATGACGTTGAAACTATAGACGGCAATATGAATATTTTTGACGCCGCAAATAAGTTTTTGAATTCTAAACGCCGACGTTTCCCAATAGTTGAAGATGGTAAATTGGTAGGGCAAATTAGTCAAAAAGATGTCTTAAAGGCTGCTATGAAGCTGAAAGGGCAAACTTGGAAATAAACACTTTATAAGCGCTGTTGTTTTTGTACTCTAGCTGCTGGTAAATCTGTAATAATTATTTTTTGTTTGTCGCTACTTTCTAAAGCTGCTATTTTAGAGTAACTGTAACCATTTATGGCTGTATCTAAGGCTTTCCATTTTGCAATTCCCCCAACGGTAACGGTTTCGCCAACTTCTAAAATACGCTCGGTGTAGCGCAACGTTCTATTAAAACCAAATAGGTTTGCGCTGTTTATGTTGTAAGCAGACAGTACGTCTTGAAATTCTGGGGTTGGGTCGTTCAAAAATCCAGAGGATACTTTTTTGTCTGCCTCCAAATATATTTTTAAATTTACTGGGTTTGTATTGGGTTTTATCATAACGACTTCTCCTTTTTGTTCCACAAAGAAGTCTTGAATATTATTTTCCTTAACTAAGGTTTTCCAATAACTGTTTTTGCCTGAACTTTTCTTCTGCTGAATTTTAAATTCAAAAGCCACACATTTTCGTTTGGTAAAAGGTGCAATAAATGGCTCATGCACATGCAGCACCTTACCTGTAACTTTTGTAGGTTCGTTAGTTCTAAATTGAAGAATATCCTTGTACTTTAATTTTGAGAGGCTTCTTAAAATACTTTGCTTCTTCCCGAAGTAATATGAAAGAATACCAATAGTAACAGCTACTACAATTATTGAAGGAATTATGATTGAGGATGACATTTAAAGCAAAAGGTTTTACTTATTAGTTATTCATTTTAAATAATTGTTACACCATAATTATCGCTTTCGTTTTACCAATGCATAGTAATCACCATCTAATGGCAAATAGCCCTGATCGTAGACAAAATAGTATACTTTTCCTGCTTTTGTGGTATAAATACTTGTAAAATAATTAAAATCGAAACCGCGTTCCACTAGGGTGGCTTTAGAGCGCGTAACTTTACCATCTGGATTTAACTGCTCCAAAATTCTATGGTTTTTACGCAACCTATTATTAGTATTTCTAATTAGATTTTTACTGTCTTTGTTTATGCGATTATTATAAGCATTTCTGCAACCATCACTACAGAACTTTTTATCAATTCTACCTACAATTTTGTCCCCACATTCTAAGCATTGTTTTTTCATAATTATTTGTTTTCAATTATATACCAGCGTAATTGCAAATCTTCCTGTTCAAAATAAAAATCTTCAATAAAACTTAAACCTATTTTTAAAAGTGCATTGTGTGACGCTTGGTTATTAATTTCAGTGGTTGCATATAACCTTTGAAGCTTTAAAATATTGAATGCATAATCTACAGCTGCTTTTCCAGATTCGGTTGCATAGCCCTGGCCCCAATACCGTTTTATAAGCCTGTAGCCAACATCGTAATATTTGGTAAAGCCATTCATATTATATTCTGTGTTTAATCTAATTCCAGACCACCCGATGAAATCTCCAGATGATTTTTCAATAGCCGCAAAACGTCCGATACCTCTGTCTTTATATTGATGAATAACACTCTCCAAAATCTTTTGAGATTCTGCCTTTGTTTTCACAGGTTTATTTCCTAGATATTTATGAACCTCAGGATCTGAATCTAATTCAAACATTCCTTCTAAATCCGTCAATCGGAGTTCTCTTAAAATTAAGCGTTCTGTCTCTATGTGGAATGTCATCATGTAATAAAACACAAATATACGAAATAAACTATTATCCGTTTACAAACGACTACAAATATTTACAAACGAATTTAAATGCGTAATTACCGAATATTTTTTTGATGCTGTTTGATATTTGCAGTGTCGAAACATAAGAACTCGATAGTATTAACTGTTAAACCCGTCTACCAGAAACAGGTAGACATTAAAATTTAAAATTATGAACGCACTTAGAAACAAAGTACAGTTGATTGGTAGATTAGGACAAGATCCTGAAATTATTAACTTTAAAGATGGTAATAAAATGGCGAAATTTTCGCTAGCCACAGATGACAGCTATAAGGACAAGGATGGTAATAAAGTAGAGCGAGCCTACTGGCACAACGTAGTAGTTAGAGGTGGCCTTGTAAATGTAGTTGAAAACTACATCTCAAAAGGTAAAGAAGTTGCCATTGAAGGTAAATTAACAAATAGAAGTTACGAAACAGCAAGCGGCGAAAAACGTTATGTAACTGAGGTTATTTGTAACGAATTGCTGATGTTGAGCAAATAAATCTTTTTTTGCCCAAAACTAAAAAGGCGCTTTGAGGGAAGCGCCTTTTTTATGTACTTTTCTAAAGGCACTACCCAACTATTACATCAATATTATCGCTATTAAAATACCCTCCTCTGTTCTCTTTTCGATCTAATGATTGTTGAATAATTAAATGCGCCACATTTACCATGTTTCTCAATTCACATAACGAAGTGGTTACCTTAGATTCTTTATACAAATCTTCAACTTCGCTATAAATCACATCTAAACGCTTTATAGCGCGCTTTAATCTTACGTTATTACGAACAATTCCCACATAATCGCGCATTAAGGCTTGTAATTCTTTTAAGTTATGTTGAATTAAAACATGCTCTTCGGTGATGGTTGTGCCCTCATCGTTCCATCTTGGAATATCTAACGCTACTGTTTCTATTTTATGCTTGGTATGATATTTATAAATGTTATGCGCATACACCAAAGCTTCAAGTAGCGAGTTTGATGCTAATCTATTTGCACCGTGTAATCCGGTTCTAGAACACTCCCCACAGGCGAACAAGTTCTTAATTGTAGTTTTTCCCTTTTTGTCCACCTTAATCCCACCACATAAATAATGAGAAGCAGGTACCACCGGAATCCAATCTGTTTTGATATCGATATGGCGCTCTAAACATTCGTTATAAATATTTGGAAAATGTTCAATAAAAACATCCATATCCAAATGTGTACAATCTAAAAACACATGAGAGTCTCCAGATTTTTTCAATTCACTATCAATACTCTGGGATACAATATCGCGCGATGCCAATTCTGCACGATCATCATAATCTGGCATAAAGCGATAGCCTTTTGCATTGCGAAGGTAAGCACCAAAGCCCCTTACAGCTTCTGAAATTAAAAATGACGAACCACCTTCAGCATCGTACAATGCTGTGGGATGAAATTGTACAAACTCCATATCCTTAATTCTTGCTTTAGCACGGTAAGCCATAGCAATGCCATCACCCGTAGCAATTACCGGGTTTGTAGTATGGCCATAAACGCAACCAATGCCCCCAGTTGCCAACAAAGTAGTATCTGACTTTACCGTGAAAATATGCCCTGTTTTTTGGTTTAGAACATAAGCACCGTAACATGTTTTAGGCTTTACTTTAGCATCAACAATATGATGATCGGTTATTAAATCTATAGCAAAGTGATATGGTAATATTTCAATATTTGGTAGTTGGTGCACTCGGGTTAATAAAGCCCGCTCTATTTCGTAACCTGTTACATCTTTATGGTGCACTACCCGATATTCGGAATGTCCGCCCTCTTTTCCTAAGTTAAAATCTCCATCAGGATCAGTATCAAAATTAGCACCCCAAAGCAAAAGTTCTTCTAATCGTTTAGGCCCTTCTTCAACTACCATTTTAACGACATCTTCTTTACAAAGGCCATCGCCTGCAATAAGCGTATCTTTTATGTGTTTTTTAAAGGAGTCCAGTGCTTTATTTAACACCACGGCAACACCGCCTTGGGCATACTTGGTGTTAGATTCGTCTTCACTGGCTTTTGTTACAATTACCACTTTTTTCTCTGGAAATTGTTCTGCAATTTTAACAGCAAATGTAAGTCCAGCAATACCAGATCCAATCACCAAATAATTAGTAATAATCATAATTTATTTTGAAAGCTCTAACATGCGTTCAATAGGCAATAATGCACGATCTATAATTGCAGGATCCACCTGAATTTCAGGAGACTCATTCAACATGCAATCGTATAATTTTTGCATGGTATTCATTTTCATAAAATGACATTCACTACACGCACAAGTGTTATCTTCTTTTGCTGGAGCAGGGATTAACTCTGTATTTGGCATTTCTTCTTGCATTTTATGCAGAATACCTGCTTCGGTAGCTACAATAAATTTCTGATCCTGATGCTCCTTCACATAATTAATCATGCCTGATGTAGAACCAATATAAGTAGCCGTGTTTAAAATATGCGTTTCAGATTCTGGATGCGCTATAATTTTATAATCTGGATGTTTCTTGTGAAGCTCTATTAATTTATCCATAGAAAACGCTTCATGAACCACGCAACTACCATCCCAAAGCAACATATCTCTACCTGTTTCACTGATGATGTAGCGCCCCAAATTTTTATCAGGTGCAAAAATAATTGGTGTATCCTTAGGAATAGATTCTACTATTTTTAAGGCATTCGAAGAGGTACAAACTATATCACTTAATGCTTTAATTTCAGCAGAACAATTCACATAAGTAATTACCACATGATTTGGATGAGCCTTTGTGAATTCCTCAAAGGCCTCAGGCGGACAAGAATCTGCCAACGAGCAACCCGCATTAACATCTGGCAAAACAACTTTTTTTGAAGGACTTAAAATTTTAGCGGTTTCTGCCATAAAATGGACACCGGCGAACACAATCATATCCGCATCGGTTTCAGCCGCTTTTTGAGACAGACCCAAACTATCACCAACATAATCTGCAATATCCTGTATTTCCCCAATTTGGTAATAATGCGCTAATATTACTGCGTTTTTTTCTTTTTTTAGGCGGTTTATTTCTTTTACTAAATCCATTGTCCTTTTAAATGATGCTTATAAGTAGTAGAGTTGCCTCAAATACCACATACCTTAAGATGCAAATATCTTAATAAATTGGTTTGCTGACATGCGATTCCAAACAAAAAATTAATTTGAATTAAAGACCTTTAATTTTTCATGGGAAAAACTAAAATATTAATAGCCAAACTATTGAATTGCTAACAAAACTTAAAAAGCCCAAAGTAAAAAAACCTATTATTTTTGAGTATACGAAAGATTTTGAATATCTAATTGTATTTGATTTAAGGCAGCTTCGTGCTTTTCTAATTCAGATTGTACAGTAGCCTTTATCGTTATGTATGACTTTTTTACATCCCGAAACATATTTTGATAATACGCTATACCCGCTTTCAAATTATCAGTAAAGGTTAAAAAATACTTTTCTTCTTTTTTACTCATGGATGTTTTAGCTTCTTCAAACTTATTTTTTAAATAATCCATATATAACTGCAGTTCTTTAATAAACATATTAGGACGATCTTGCCTAGTAAGCACATTCTTTTTACCATATATATGACCTACCATATGTTTTAGACTAACCACCTTATCGTAGTATGCCATATTTGGCCCCGGACAAATAGAAACGCCCGCTCCTTCAACCTTTGTGTCTAAACTATAAGCTAGTAGGGACGATGTACCTAACCCAACACAAACGCAAGACTTTTCAATAATTTTTGAGTATTCTTTTTTATAGAGTGCATGGGGTAAATTCTCATGTTCAAGAGCCTTTATTTTTGAATATTGATATTCCCTAGAGGCTGTACACATTCCCTTTTCTTTAAACTCTTTATTAAGTGCAACAAATTTTTTAGGACATGAACTTCCAGGTCTTCCTTTATCAATTAAAACCTGTTTCTCAAAGTCTTTAGTATTGTTTTTCAAATTATTAAAAGGCACCCCTAGAGGCGAAATATTACTTAAATACAAATCGTCTTCTTTTGCTTGCACCAATAATTTTAAAGTATCCTTATCAACAGTTGTTACCTCTGGAACTACTAGAAATGGACTGCCCCAACCTACAGAATCTAAATTGTAATTGTCTAACAAAAACTGATGTTCTTCATTTGTTCCTACGCCACCTTGAGCGCTCACTTTAAAAGAAAGCGTCTCTTTTGGAACAGGCCTGTTTTGTTGCAATAACTCTTGCCGTAATACATTTAAGATTGATATTCTTAATTCTTCACTTTTTTCGTTAAATTCTGCCAAAACTGGCCCGAGCAAATAACCATCAGTTGCAAACGCATGACCTCCACAATTTAAGCCAGATTCAATTCTATATTCCGATACCCATAATCCTTTTTTTGACAAAAATTTACCTTGTATTAAAGCTGATCTGTAATCACTTACTTTTAGAATAATTTTTTTCTTAAAGCATCCCTTTTCATCTGGAAAAAAATCATCAAACTTAGCCATATAAGAAAATAACCTCGGGTTCATTCCTGCTGAAAGTACTACAGATGAATTCAATTTACTTTTTGCAAAACCTCTTAAGGCAGCATGAGCATCATTATATTCTACTGGTAATTTTTCATCATCCTTGTAATTATCTTTATCCACTTTAGTCATAATATTCACATCAATACGCCCTAAGCTTAGCTTATCTGACACCCATTGTTTTACCTCTGAAAAATCTAATGCATTTGATGTAAACTTTTTAAATTCAGCTTTAAGTTTAGAACCATTTGGCAGCATATTTATGTGGTTTAAAAGCTCATCATTTTTCTCCAAAGGCATATACTTCATAGACTCAAATTTTTGTTCCACAAAATCATTTATCATATTTAAATACGCAGTAATCCTTTTTGCTCTAAAATCATCTATTTTATTAGTAATCTCAGTGTATGGTATTTTAAATTTTTCACTGTACATTTTTCTTAATTTCTCTAAAAGGATATCATCAACTAAAGAAATTACCGAATCTATACCCAAATGAGCTACTTTAAGTGGCGTGTCTACTGTAAACCCAATTCCCATCACGGGGATATGAAATGAATGTGTATTATGCATTATTTAAGTTTTTATTAATCGGCTAATGTATTCTTAATTGCCAGCGAAGAACATGATATAAATCATATTTGACTGTGTTTAATTAAAAAATATTGAGATTACCGTAAAGTTTTTTAATTATCTTCAATGGGAATTCCTTAAATAGCAAATATTGACAAAATTTTAAGTGAAGCCGTTGGTTTCAACAAACCTTTAGTATTTTTACTGTTCATTTTATAAAAACCGAATATATGTCTGTAGAACCAAAGTTAATTAGATTCAATCAAACAGTACTGTCTAAATACCAAATATACAACAGTATATTTATGACCTTACCTTTTGATGCAGTTACAAAAACAGGAGTTTTATTGCCATTATTTCATGAAACATGCGAGAAAGGTTTTAAAAACGGTGATGACCCCACAACCATTGTAGAGACGTTTTTTACAAAATATCAAGCTCGACGCAATAAACAAAGTCAGATCAACCTATTGTTCAGGTTTATCCAATATATTGAGCGACAAGTGGTACTGTTTGATGCTATAGAGGATGCCGCTTTCCCGGTTGTTAACAACATGGATGGTGTAGGAACTTTAAGAAACTTGAAAGGTTCTGCAATGTCTGAAGGTAAAATGGAAGAACTTAAAGCATTTTTAGAAGAGTTCAAAGTACGTATTGTTTTAACCGCGCACCCAACCCAATTTTATCCGGGTTCTGTTTTAGGTATCATAACCTCATTAACTAAAGCTATAAAGGAAAACGACCTTTCAGAAATCAATAATTTATTCGGACAACTTGGAAAAACACCTTTTTTCAAACATAAAAAACCTACGCCTTATGATGAGGCAAAGAGTTTAATTTGGTATTTAGACAATGTATTTTATTCAACATTTGGAGAAATTTATAATTATATTCAAACCAATATATATGCCGATGGTAAAAAGCACAACGATATTATAAATGTTGGGTTTTGGCCTGGAGGCGATAGAGACGGTAATCCTTTTGTAAAACCAAAAACTACCCTTAAGGTTGCAAATAAACTTAAAAAAACAATTCTAAAAAAATACTACGAAGACCTAAAATCTTTACGAAAAAAATTAACCTTTAGAGGCGTTGAGGAACGCATAATCCGTTTAGAAACTATAATGTATGATTACAGTATAGATTTAAACCATAAGAAAGCTATAACCGAAAAAGAGCTAAGGCTTGAATTATTAAGCATTAGAAATCTAGTAGTAAAAGAGCACCAGTCGCTTTACGTGAGCGAACTCAATCATCTTATTAACAGGGTTCATTTATTCGGATACCATTTCGCATCGTTGGATATTAGGCAAGATAGTAGAATTCACCATTCTGTTTTTACAACGGTAATTGATCATCTGATAGAAAAAGGGAGTACATCTTTTCCTGAAAATTACCATGAATTATCAGAAGCTAAACAAATTGATATTTTATCAAAAGCTACCGATGAAATTCATGATTTAGATGTTTTTGAAGATGAAATGGTTAGAAATACGCTAAAAACAATAGCGATAATTAAAGACATTCAAAAGAGCAATGGCGAACGTGGTGCAAATCGTTACATTATTAGCAACAACCAAACAGCGCTTAACGTTATGCAACTATTTGCAATGTTAAAAATTGTTGCCTTTAAAGATAATCTCACCGTAGATATTGCGCCTCTATTTGAAACTATTCCTGATTTAGAGAATGCTCCTGGCGTAATGGAACAACTATACCAAAACCCAGAGTACATGGCACATTTAAGGGCTAGAGGTAGCAAGCAAAACATAATGCTTGGATTCTCTGATGGCACGAAAGATGGTGGTTATTTAATGGCCAATTGGGGTATCTACAAAGCGAAAGAGCTACTTACTGCAATGTCTAGAAAGTATGATATTACGGCCATATTCTTTGATGGTCGGGGTGGACCGCCAGCAAGAGGCGGTGGTAAAACACACAACTTCTATTCTTCATTGGGTCCAACCATAGAAGATAAGGAAGTACAGGTTACCATTCAAGGACAAACAGTTAGTTCTAATTTTGGGACGCTAGACTCGGCTCAATACAATGCAGAACAGCTAATAAGTTCTGGTATTAAAAACAGGATCGACGGTGAGCGCAATAAACTATCTGACGAAGACAGGGCCGTTATGGAAGAGCTGGCAGAAACCAGTTACCAAACTTATAAAGATTTTAAAAACCACCCGATGTTTATTCCTTATTTGGAACGTATGAGTACTTTAAAATACTATGCCAAAACAAATATTGGAAGTAGACCATCAAAACGTGGAACATCAGACAAACTTGTGTTTTCAGACTTACGAGCCATCCCATTTGTTGGATCTTGGAGTCAATTAAAACAAAACGTACCTGGATTTTATGGCGTTGGAACAGCTTTAAAGAAGTACGAAGACAGAGATGAATGGGTGAAAGTAGAGCAACTTTACAAAAACTCTAAATTCTTTAAAACGCTTATTGATAATAGTATGATGTCACTAACAAAATCGTTTTTTGATCTAACAAAATATATGTCTAAAGACGAAGAGTTTGGTGATTTTTGGAAGATTATATTTGAAGAGTATCTTAATACAAAACGCTTACTTCTTAAACTTTCTGGATACGATGAACTTATGGAAAACGAACCAACGAGTAAAGCATCTATTGAGGTTAGGGAGTCTATCGTATTGCCGTTATTAACTATTCAGCAATACGCTCTTAAGAAAATTCAAGAATTTGAAAAAGCTGGAGTACCGAAGGATGATCCTGAGAAAGTGATTTACGAAAAAATAGTAACACGCTCGTTATTTGGTAATATTAATGCTAGTAGAAACTCTGCTTAACAAAAAAGCATTGCATTAAAAACAACCCCAATCCGCACAAATTGCGGATTGGGGTTTTTTGTGTTTCATTAGTTTAGTTTTTTGGCACTGTAGCTACTTGAAGTACTTAACAATTCTCAATAAAAACTATACTATTAGATGGTTGAAAAACATTCTTCTTTTTCAAAATACTGTAAATAGCGATGTTATTAGCCCAAAGTATAACAGGTTTTTTTTGATAATTAAATGAGATCATAAACAGTGTGAAAAAATTAAATACATTGAAAACCGTACCAACCTCCAAACAAAAAATGCCCCACGATTGTGGGGCATTTTATATCAACTAAATTAATAAAATATTAATGTTCGTTCAATCGGAAATCTGGATAAGCATCCATTCCATGCTCATGAGCATCAAGACCTTCCAGTTCTTCTCTTTCAGGAACTCTAATTCCAACTGTTTTCTTAAGTGTAAATATGATAAGGAACGCTGACACTAAGCAGAACGCTGCATAACAAGCTACTCCTGTTAATTGTGTTAAGAATGAGTGTTCTGGGTTTGTTGAAAAGATACCAACTGCTAAAGTCCCCCAGATACCACAAACTAAGTGTACTGCAATAGCCCCTACTGGGTCATCTAATTTAATAGCATCAATAAATGCAACTGCAAATACAATTAACGACCCAGCAATAGCACCAATAATGATAGCGCTTTCTGGTGTCATTACATCTGCACCAGCTGTAATACCAACAAGACCTCCTAAAATACCATTTAAGAACATGGTTAAATCTAAATTCTTATACTTTAAAAAGGATACAAATGCAGCAACTACACCACCTGCAGCTGCAGCTAAACATGTAGTAACTAGTGTTAAAGAGGTTAATTCTGGATCCGCTGAGAGCACAGAGCCACCATTAAATCCAAACCAGCCCAACCAAAGAATTAAAACACCTGCCGTAGCTAAGGGAATACTATGCCCTGGAATTGCCTGTGGTTTTCCGTTTTTAAATTTACCAATTCTAGCACCAAGCAACCAAACTGCCACTAAAGCAGCCCAACCGCCAACAGAGTGCACCAATGTAGAACCTGCGAAGTCATAGAATCCCATTTGGTCTAAGAAACCACCTCCCCATTTCCAAGAACCAGCAATTGGATACACCAAGCCTACGTATAATACGGTAAACATCATAAATGGTCCTATTTTCATACGTTCAGCAACAGCACCAGACACAATAGTTGCAGCGGTCGCAGCGAACATGCCTTGAAATAAGAAATCTGTCCACCATGTGTAACCGCCATCCGCATATTCCGGAGTCATTCCTCCTTCTGGAGCTGCTATTCCAAATCCTGCAAAATCAATAAATCCTGCAGCACCTTCTTCAAATCCAGGATACATTAAGTTAAACCCTGCAATATAATATAATAATAACCCTACGGTAATTATAAAAATATTTTTAAATAAAATATTGATCGTATTTTTTTGTCTCGTTAGTCCTATTTCTAAAAATGCAAATCCTGTATGCATGAAAAAAACCAATGCCGTACAGATCATCATCCATACATTGTTTGCTGTAAATAATCCTTGTTCCATAATATCTTAGTTATCTATATATTTTTAATTGGTTATTATTTTAAAGTGTCGCCACCCTTTTCTCCTGTTCTAATTCTGTAACATTCGCTTACATCTGAAACGAAAATTTTACCATCTCCCACTTCTCCAGTGGAAGCAGATTCTAAAATTGTTTTAATAGTTACCTCTTCAAAATCATCATTTACTACAATGGAGAGGTATCTACGCTGTATATCACTTGTACTGTAACTAACACCTCTGTAAACATGACCTTCCTTTTCATTTCCCAAACCAGTTACATCCCAGTAGGAGAAAAAATTCACACCAACTTCATGCAATGCGTCTCTAACGGTGCTGTATTTTGATTTTCTAATAATTGCTTCGATTTTTTTCATAATATGCCTGTATTTTGATTAGTAAGAATTCAAAAATAGAAAAATAATAGGGTGACTAAGAATATTCATGGATTAATCAAAAACTATTATTAGTTTTCTAAAAAACGTATAAAAAGGATGCTTTTTTTATATTAAAAAGCATCCTTTTTTAACAAACTAACTAATTTGAAAACTTACATTAATTATTGAATGTATTTCAATTAGCTTAGTCTTCTATTTCTCTTTGCCTTTTACCAGGATAAGCTAGAGCACCGTGCTCAGAAAGATCTAATCCTTCTATTTCTTCTTTCTCAGAAACTCTTAATCCAAGAGTTTTCTTAAGAATAGTTAAGAAAATCCAAGAAGTTACCACGGCCCAAATAGCATATGCCAAGGCACCTATTAATTGCGCTAAAAACTGATTAGCACCACCACCATTGAATAAACCAATACCAGTATCGCCATCAATACCCCAAAGACCAATTACAATGGTTCCCCAGAAACCTGCTACACCGTGTACTGAAAAAGCACCAACAGCATCATCAATCTTAAGTTTTTGCTCTACAAATTCCATAGAGAATACAACAATAATACCTCCAATAAAACCTGCAATTATAGCACCACCTTCTGTCATGTTTCCACAACCCGCTGTAATACTTACCAAACCAGCTAAAGCACCGTTAAGGGTCATATCTAAATTTGGCTTTTTATATCTTAACCATGATAAGAAAAGGGCACCTATAGCTCCTGCAGAGGCAGCTAAGTTAGTTACTAAAACTACCATAGAAGCACCAGTGGCATCATCACCACCCCATGCTAATTGAGACCCACCGTTGAATCCGAACCATCCGAACCAAAGTATGAATACACCTAGTGTTGCAAGAAGTTTGTTATGACCTGGAATGTCTACAGCCTTACCATTAATGTATTTACCTAGTCTTGGCCCTACAAGTATTGCAGCAACCAAAGCAGCCCATCCACCAACAGCATGTACAATTGAAGACCCTGCAAAATCAATAAATTCAGCTGGCATGATACCATCAGTATCATTTAACCAACCACCATTCCATTCCCATCCACCAGCAATTGGGTAAATGATTACAGTCATAATAATCGAGAAAATAATATAGGTAGTATATTTCGTTCTACCAGCAATAGCTCCTGAAACAATAGTAGCTGCAGTAGCACAAAATACTGTTTGGAAAAACAAATCTGCTGGACCTTGGTTAAACATAAAACCACTCCAACCAATCCATCCAGAAGAAGATTCTCCATACATTAAAGAGTATCCAACAAACCAGAACATTAGTGACCCTACTGCTATATCCAATACATTTTTCATAGCAATATTCACCACGTTTTTAGAGCGTGTAAAGCCAGACTCCACTAATGTGAACCCTGCTTGCATTAAGAATACTAGAATACCAGAGATAAGCATCCACATCATTCCCATATCGCCTTCTACAGCGGCGGTATCTTGCATTATAAGGGGCATGTTTAATAATGACATAATATTTGTTTTTTATGGTTAGTAATTATAATGTGAACAAAGCGAGTTCCTTTTCATAAAGAACTCGCTCTATTCTTTATTTTATTTTTTTATCAATCTCGTTTTACTTAGAACGTTACTATTGCGGCTAAAGTAAAAGCTGCTAAACTGTCAGTGCCAACTCCATCACTATCAACAAAGTTTCCGTAAAACTGACCATCATCTTGATTAGTCAAAGCATCTAACCTAATTTCAGGCTTGATAATTAAGTTGTCTACGGAATAGCTTCCTGTTAAAGTTGTAGCAAATACAGATGGTAAATCATCACCATCACCATGAATAGCAAAGTATTCCCCTCTTAATCCTATAGAAAAACTATCAGAAGTAGCTATTTGGGGGTACAAAGCAGCTCCATAGAAACCAGATCCGTCATTATCATTATAAGCGGCATTGATACCTAAGAAAAATGAGTCTGACAAATCAAAACCACCCGTATAATCGATTTCAAAACCTAAACCTCCGCTATTTCCACTATCATAGTACAGGTTTAAGAATTGACCTTTATAACCAAGTTGAGCTCCAAGAGCGTACTCTCCTGTCATTGAAATATCGTTAGTATCCCATGGGTTAGTGATAGCTAACATTAAACTAAAATCCTCAGATAAAGCGAAATCAGCCTTTAAACCCATGTGTGAAAATGGTCCGCTTGAGAATAAGTAAGAACAGCTATAGTTAAAGTTTGCGGCTGGCGCAATTACTTCATATCCTAAAAACGTGTTCCATCTACCAAAAGTTAAGGTAGTTCCTTCAGAAACATTCCAGTACACATATGCTTGGTTAACGATACCATCTACAATATCAGTATTAAAAGTGGCACCGGCACCTCTTGGACCTGCAACTAAATCCAGAACAGCACCTACTTTTTCACCTTCATACGTTGCAATAATGTTCCCCATACCTAAAGCGAAACCAGACTGACCAGCGAAAGCCGTTCCGAAAGTTGGGGCATCATTATCAGAAGCAGTTAAATATGTTTGATAATAAGCATCAACACTACCACTGATACTCAATTTTGGTTTTTCATCTTCTTGCGCAAATAATACAGTTGCTATAAGAAGCATTGAAAGGGTAAGTAATTTTTTCATAATTGTTTAAATTTTGGTTATTAATTTTTAAAATTTATTTCCTTAAGACGGGGCTAAACTATTTAAAAAAGATTTACCCCCATAAAAAAATAGGGGTAATTGATTCATTTTTATGATTTATCAAATTTTACCCCCATTTTTTTAGGGGTATTGTTATTTTAACTTAATTTTATGAAATATCAATAACCTTATTTATTGAATAATCGTCAGGTTTTGTTTGCTTATGATGCGTATTTTTTTAACAAAAACAGCAATCCCTTTCAATAATTCACAAATTCTTATTTATCCTTAAATTTTATCCATTGAATATTTATTAAAATATCTCATTATTATTGATAGAAAACCATTTAAAAGTAATGTTCGATTAAAAAATCGAAATAATGAAATTGCCTTATTAGAAATATAATTTCAATGCCTACATTTGTAATTCGACGCTTTTTTTAATCTTATATATCGTTGATTATGTTGAAGAAACAAGGTTTATATTCCCCCGAATTCGAGCACGAAAATTGTGGCGCAGGTTTTATTTGTAATCTTAAAGGAGAACGAACAAACCAAATTATTCACGACGCGTTAGAAATTCTCGTTAAACTGGAGCATCGTGGAGGTGTAAGTGCAGATGGCAGAACTGGTGATGGCGCTGGTTTGTTAATAGATATCCCTCACGATTATTTTAAACGTGTTTGTGATTTTAATATCCCCGACCAAAGAGAGTACGCAGTAGGAATGGTTTTTTTACCAAAAGTTGAAAACCAATACAAATACTGTAAGGATATTTTTGAAAAGGAAGTAAATGAACAAGGACTTACTGTTTTAGGATGGAGAAAAGTACCTGTAGATTCTACACAACTCGGGCAAATTGCATTGGCCTCCGAACCAAGGATAGAGCAATTATTTATTGGCAAAACCAACGTTATTGACGAAGCTACGTTCAAAGCTAAATTATATGCGGCACGTAAAATCACAGAGCATACCATAAGAAAATCAAAGATATCTGAAGGCTCTTATTTTTACGTACCCAGTTTATCAACTACTACCTTAATATATAAAGGTATTATAATGCCTGAAGATATTGGTCCATATTATACTGATTTGCAACAAGAAGACCTTGTTACACGATTAGCTTTGGTACACCAACGTTTCTCTACTAATACAATGCCTACTTGGGAACTGGCACAACCATTCCGTTTTATGTGTCAGAATGGTGAAATTAACACGCTACGAGGTAACGTAAGTAGAATGCGTGTGCGCGAAGAAATTATGAGAAGTGATGTTTTTGGGCCTCAAATAGATAAATTATTTCCAATTATCCTTCCAGGGAAATCAGATTCGGCTTCAATGGATATGGTGGTTGAATTATTAACACATTCCGATCGCTCCCTTCCCGAAATTATGATGATGATGATTCCTGAAGCATGGGAAAAACACGCCACCATGAGTGAGGACAAAAAATCGTTCTACGAGTACAATGGCTGTATTATGGAACCTTGGGACGGACCCGCATCAGTGCCATTTACAGATGGCGATTACATTGGTGCTTTATTAGACAGAAACGGATTAAGACCCTCTAGATATACTGTAACCAAAAGCGGTAAACTAATCATGGCATCAGAAGTTGGTGTGGTGGATATTGAGCCAGAAGACATTGAATCCCACGGAAGATTGGAACCTGGAAAAATGTTTTTGGTAGACATGAATGAAGGACGCATTATCGACGATGAAGAGATAAAGACAAAAATTGTAAACCAACGCCCTTATAAAGCGTGGCTTGATAAAACACGTTTACATTTAAGAGATGTTCCTTATACCAATGATACTTGCCCCATAGAGACCATTGATATCAAAACAAGACAACGTTTATTCAATTACACGTTTGAAGACATACAAGAGGTAATTACACCCATGGCCATGAAAGGTAAAGAAGCCTTAGGTTCAATGGGTATCGATACGCCTTTGGCAGTTTTATCAGATAGACCTCAACTTATTTCTAACTACTTCAAGCAATTATTCGCACAAGTTACAAACCCACCTTTAGATGGGATTCGTGAAGAAATTGTTACCGATATTAGTTTGAATCTTGGAAAGGACCGTAATATTTTCAGTATAACAGAGAGACAATGTAGAAAACTGAGAATTCAAAACCCGGTAATTTCAAATGCAGATTTAGAGAAAATCAGAACTATAAAAATTGAGAGCTTTAAAGCAGAAACCATTCAAATGCTATACCCAAAAGCGCAAGGAATGAACGGTTTAGAAGATGCTTTAGACGCTATCATTGTTCAGATAGAAAAAGCATTAGAGCGCAAAACAAACATTATCATATTGTCCGACAGGGGTGTTAACCAAGAATTTGCACCAATTCCTGCACTATTGGCATGTTCTTATGTAAACCATCAAATGAATCGTTTACGTAAGCGATCGTATTTTGATATTATTATTGAATCTGCTGAACCTCGCGAACCGCATCATTTCGCAACTTTATTTGGTTATGGCGCAAGTGCCATCAACCCTTATATGGTAAACGAAATTATTAGAATGCAGGTTAAAGAAGGATTTATTGCCGATTTAAATGAAGATCAAGCTGTTGAAAACTTCAATAAAGCTATTGGTAAGGGCATTCTAAAAATCATGAATAAGATTGGTATTTCTACCCTACATTCTTATCGAGGTTCTCAAATTTTCGAAATTGTTGGTTTTAACTCATCTTTCGTAGAAAAATATTTCCCTTATACCGCTTCTAGAATTGAAGGTATCGGACTTTATGAAATAGAAAAAGAAATAGACCAACGTTACAAACAAGCTTATCCAGATAAACCTATTGACAAAAAATTAGGTTTGAATATTGGCGGTGATTATCGTTGGAGACGTAACGGCGAGCGCCATATGTTTAACCCTACTACTGTTGCCAAATTACAACAAGCAGTTCGTTTAAGCGATCAAGCAAGTTATGATGTATATTCTAAAGCTATAAACGAACAATCTGAAAACTTAATGACCATTCGTGGGTTGTTTGAGTTTGACAACTTAGACCCTATTCCTTTAGATGAAGTTGAACCATGGACAGAGATTGTAAAGCGTTTTAAAACAGGCGCGATGTCTTACGGCTCTATTTCTCGTGAGGCTCATGAAAATTTAGCAATTGCTATGAACCGCATTGGCGGGAAATCTAACTCTGGTGAAGGCGGAGAGGACAGAAACCGTTTTCATCCCGATGTAAATGGAGATAGTAGAAACTCTGCGATAAAACAAGTAGCTTCTGGTCGTTTTGGTGTAACTTCTCACTATTTAACGAATGCCAGAGAGATTCAAATAAAAATGGCACAAGGTGCTAAACCCGGAGAAGGCGGACAATTACCTGGCGAAAAAGTATTGCCATGGATTGCAAATGCACGTAACTCAACGCCTTTTGTAGGGTTAATTTCACCACCTCCACATCACGATATCTATTCTATTGAAGATTTAGCACAATTAATTTTCGATTTAAAAAACGCGAACCGTGATGCTAGAATTAACGTAAAGTTAGTTTCCGAAGTTGGTGTAGGTACTATTGCTGCTGGTGTAGCAAAAGCTAAAGCCGATGTTGTACTAATTTCTGGATACGATGGTGGCACAGGAGCTTCTCCTTTAACATCATTAAAACATGCCGGATTACCTTGGGAACTTGGTTTGTCTGAAGCGCAACAAACACTTGTTTTAAACAACTTGAGAAGTAGAATCGTGGTGGAGTGCGACGGACAGTTAAAGACTGGGCGAGACGTTGCCGTAGCTGCACTTCTTGGTGCTGAGGAATTTGGTTTTGCAACTGCGCCTCTCGTAGCTTCTGGTTGTATTATGATGCGGAAGTGTCATTTAAATACCTGTCCTGTAGGTATCGCTACTCAAGATAAAGAACTACGTAAAAACTTTAAGGGTACACCTGAACATGTTATCAACTTCTTCTTTTATGTAGCTGAAGAATTACGTGGCATCATGGCACAACTTGGGTTTAGAACCATGGAAGAAATGGTAGGGCAAACCCATAAAATTAATGCGAATAAAGCCATAAAGCATTATAAAGCTAAAGGTTTAGATTTATCAAGTATTTTACACAGGCCAGCTGCATATAATAAATTGATTGTTAGAAATACAGAAAAGCAAGATCACAATTTAGATAACGTATTAGATTTTACGATTTTAAAGGATGCACATCGCGCTATGTATCGTAAGGAAAAAATGACTTTACAGTATCCAATAAGCAATATCAATCGTACCGTTGGAGCTATTGTAAGCAACGAACTTTCAAAAATCTACGGTCACCTAGGCTTGCCCGAAGACACACTTAACATCAATTTTAAAGGTTCGGCAGGACAAAGTTTTGGGGCGTTTGGTGCTTTCGGATTAACCTTTACTTTAGAAGGAAACACCAATGATTATTTAGGAAAAGGGCTTTCAGGTGCTAAACTAATTGTGAAAAAACCTGAAAATGCCGATTTCAAAGCCAATGAAAATATTATTGTTGGAAACGTTTGTTTATTCGGCGCAGTAAACGGGCAAGCTTATATAAATGGAATTGCTGGCGAGCGTTTTGCAGTCCGTAACTCTGGAGCTACTGCAGTTGTAGAAGGTGTTGGAGATCACTGTTGTGAATACATGACGGGTGGTCGTGTTATCGTGCTTGGTAAAACAGGACGAAACTTTGCCGCTGGTATGAGCGGTGGAATTGCTTATGTGTATGATCCAGACAATAAATTTGTAAATGGCTTATGTAATACAGAAACTATAGAGTTTGAGGATATTTCTACTGAAGACGCAAATGAATTAAAAGCGGCTATTGAGAAACACCTATTGTACACCAGTAGTGAAATTGCCAAAACATTATTATCTGATTGGGACACAACATTGGGCAACTTTGTAAAAGTAATGCCAATTGAATATAAACGTGCTTTAAAACGTTTAGAGACCGAAGAACAAATGGTAGAAGAATTAACAGCTTAGAATCATGGGGAAAGTAACAGGTTTTAAAGAATTTGAAAGACAGGACGAAAAATACGTGCCTGTAAAAGACCGTATAAAACATTATAAAGAATTTACAGTACCTCTTTCAGAAGAGGAAATCACAAAACAAGGATCGCGCTGCATGGATTGTGGTATTCCGTTTTGTCATAGTGGGTGTCCCTTAGGGAATCTTATTCCAGATTTCAACCATATGGTACATCAGGGCGAGTGGCAAAAAGCCTCATGGATATTACATTCCACGAATAATTTTCCAGAATTTACTGGTAGATTATGTCCTGCACCCTGTGAAAAATCATGTGTCTTAGGTATTATAGAAGATCCTGTTTCTATTGAAAACATAGAAAAGCAAATTGTTGAGCGTGCCTTTCAAGAAGGCTGGATTAAACCGCAACCTCCAAAAACAAGAACTGGTAAAACAATTGCTGTTGTAGGTTCTGGACCCGCTGGTTTAGCTGCTGCACAGCAGTTAAACAGAGCTGGACATACCGTGACTGTTTTTGAACGCGATGATGAAATAGGAGGTTTATTACGTTACGGTATTCCTAATTTTAAAATGGAAAAGGAAATCATCGATCGTCGTTTAGCAATTTTAGAAGCAGAAGGTATCACGTTTAAAACAAATGTAAATGTAGGCGTAAATTATGATGTTGAAGAATTAAAAGCGTTTGATGCCGTTGTGTTATGTGGTGGTGCTACCGAAAGACGAAGCTTACCAACCCCAGGTATTGAGGCTGATGGTGTGGTACAGGCTATGGATTTCTTAACACAACAAACCAAAGTACTATTTGGTAAAAAAGTAGAAAACCAAATAATGGCTACCGATAAAAACGTTATAGTTATCGGTGGAGGAGATACAGGTTCAGACTGTATTGGCACCTCTAACCGGCATGGTGCAAAATCTGTAGTTAATTTCGAGATTATGCCGAAACCACCGGGGCATCGTTCGCCAACTACACCTTGGCCTTTTTGGCCATTACAACTTAAAACCTCTTCTTCTCATGAAGAAGGTGTTGAGCGTAATTGGTTGATAAATACAAAAGAGTTTATTACCGACGAAAACAACAAATTAACAGGATTAAAAACTGTAAATGTCGAATGGAAGATGGTGCCTGGGCAACGTCCGCAACTAATAGAAATTGAAGGCACAGAAAAAACATGGCCATGTGATTTAGCTTTATTGGCACTTGGTTTCACAGGGCCAGAATCTACGCTTGCTGATACATTAGGCATTAAAACAGATGCACGCTCAAATTACAAAGCTGAATACGGAAAATACCAAACGAATATCCCAAATATTTTTACAGCTGGCGATATGCGTCGCGGACAATCCTTAATCGTATGGGCCATCTCCGAGGGTAGAGAAGCTGCAAGACAAGTAGATATTTACTTAATGGGGAAAACAGATTTGCCAACTAAAGATGACGCTGGAGATTTAGTGGGCTTACATTAAAAGATGATGTATTGAGAAAAAAAAGCGAACCGTGGAGTTCGCTTTTTTTTATGCCTAAAAATAGGCACTATACCTCTTTATATTTTCACTTTGCTTAAGCTAAGCAATTAATATTAATTTCGTGCTTTCTGCATAAACTCCTCAGCCTTATCCACCATGTTTTTACTGCCGCAAATAAACGGTACACGTTCATGTAGTTCAGTAGGCTTTATATCCATTATTCTAGTAAAACCATCACTCGCTTTTCCGTTGGCCTGTTCTGCTAAAAATGCTATTGGATTACATTCGTATAGTAATCTTAGCTTACCATTAGGGTTTTTAGAGCTTTGTGGGTACAAATAAATACCACCTTTTATCATATTCCTGTGGAAATCCGACACCAAAGACCCAATATATCTCGATGTATATGGCCTATCCTCTTCTTCTAATTGACAGTACTTGATATAATTTTTTATACCTTGAGGAAAATGAATATAATTACCTTCGTTAACGGAATAGATAGTACCATCTTCAGGGAATTCCATATCTGGATGAGACAAATAGAATGAGCCAATAGCAGGGTTTAGTGTGAAACCATTTACGCCATCACCTGTAGTGTAAACCAACATCGTAGAAGTACCATAAACCACATAACCCGCAGCCACCTGTGCACTACCTTCCTGTAAAAAATCTTCCAGCTGAACAGGTGTTCCTATCGGTGTTACCCTTCTGTAAATAGAAAATATGGTCCCCACGGACACATTAACATCTATGTTTGAAGAACCATCCAAAGGATCAATCAAAACCACATATTTATTTTGATGGTTTTCATCCTGACTATTGATCGAAATAAAATCATCCTCTTCTTCACTTGCCAAACCACAGATAATGTTTCGGCGAGTTAATGTTTGTTTAAATTTGTCGTTAGCATACACATCTAGCTTCTGTTGGTCTTCTCCTTGAATATTTGTATCACCAGCAGCTCCAATAATATCAACCAAACCTGCTTTATTCACTTCATGATTTACCACTTTTGCTGCTAAACGGATTGAATTTAACAGACTAGATAGTTCCCCAGAAGAATATTTGAAAGAAGCTTGATTTTCAATAATAAATTCGCCAAGTGTTTGCTTTTTAGGTGCCATAGATTTCTAAATTTACGTATACAAATATCATTAAAATTTAGCGAACTACAACGTTTTCGCTATTTATAATTGTTATAAAATGCGCAACTTTAAACTATCTTTGAAATTCATTTGAAAAAAGTATGGAACTAATAATCAGAGACGCAAAAAAAGAGGATATGTTAAAAGTTCTGAGTTTGATACAAGAACTGGCTACATTTGAAAAAGAACCGCATGCTGTTGAAGTTACGGTTACGGAATTAGAAAATGATGGTTTTGGGGAAAATCCACAATTTCATTGCTTTGTAGCAGAGGTTAATTCTCAAATAAAAGGTATTGCATTGGTATATAATCGTTATTCTACATGGAAAGGTAGAGCTATTCATTTGGAAGATTTAATCGTAAGCGAATCGATGCGTGGTAAAGGTATCGGATCTAAATTATTAGATGAAGTTGTAAAATATGGCTACAACCTGGGTGTAAAACGCATTAATTGGGAGGTACTAGACTGGAATGAACCCGCTATTACATTCTATGAAAAAAATGGCGCTAAAGTTATGCGCGATTGGGATGTTGTTCAAATGAATCAAGAAGCAATTAAAAACTATATTTCTAAATTAGAAGATGCAAATATTTAAGTTTGGTGGCGCATCAGTAAAAGATGCTGATAGCGTTAAGAATTTAGCCAACATATTAAAACTCGTTGGACATAAGAACATACTCATTGTGGTTTCGGCCATGGGAAAAACCACCAATGCATTAGAAATTGTAATTAAAAATTACTTTGAAAACAAAGCAGAATTAAATAGCGCCGTGCAAGATGTAATAAAATACCATAATAGTATTTTATTAGATTTATTTGAAAATGAGTCGCACCCAATTTTCAAAAAAGTAACACATCTATTCAGGGAACTGGATGATTTTTTAAGAACCAATAAATCGCCAGACTACAATTACGTTTACGACCAAACCATAAGTTATGGAGAATTGGTTGCTACAACCATAATCAGTGCCTACCTTAATAATATTGGTATTAAAAATGACTGGATTGACGCTAGAACACATATAAAAACCGACAATTACTATCGAAGAGCTAATGTAAATTGGGAAACTACCCAGCAGAACATCACATCCTCTTTTGATAAAAAAACACTAAATATTACGCAAGGATTTTTAGGTAGTGATGCCAACAACTTTACAACTACGCTAGGAAGAGAAGGTAGCGATTACACTGCTGCAATTTATGCTTATTGCCTAAATGCCGAAAGTGTTACCATTTGGAAAGATGTACCTGGGGTTCTAAATGCAGATCCACGTTATTTTGATAACGCACAATTGTTACATCAAATTTCATACGAAGAAGCTATAGAATTGGCTTTTTATGGAGCCTCAGTCATTCATCCAAAAACCTTACAGCCTTTGCAGCGTAAAGAAATCCCACTCTTTGTAAAGTCGTTTTTAAATCCAAAAGATGACGGTACAAGGGTTGGAAAAGGAATTACTTTACAACCCAATGTGCCTTGTTTTATTCTGAAAAAAAACCAAGTTTTAATCTCACTATCATCTTTGGATTTTTCGTATATCGTTGAGGACAATATTAGCGACATATTCAAGTTACTGCATACTTATAAAATGAAAGTGGATGTTATTCAAAATTCAGCCATTAGTTTTTCCGTTTGTTTAGAAAACAGCTTTAATAATTTAGAAAAACTATTGCAGCATTTGAAAGCAAAATTTAGGGTAACCTGTGATGAAAACGTATCATTATACACTATAAGACATTACAACAACGAAGTCCTTAAACACTTGGAAGAGGATAAAACGGTATTACTAAAGCAATTAACACAAGAAACTGTGCAAATAGTTACTAAATAGTTTTATTTATTACTTTTACGCCGATGGGGAAACAACAAGATACAGGTTTGGTAACCGCTAAGGAAGTGGCAAAAGCCATACAATTAGATAAATATGGCTTTATAGGCACTTTTATAGGATGGTTATTAATGAAAGTTCTTAAAATATCCACCCTGAACAAAATTTATAAGCGCAACAAACATCTTGAGAAAGTTGATTTTTTAAATGGAATTTTAGAAGATTTTCAAATTAAGTTTGAAATTCCTGAAGAAGACCTTAAACGCCTGCCAAAAGACGGTGCTTACATTACAATCTCAAATCATCCACTTGGAGGTATTGATGGGATTCTATTACTGAAACTAATGTTAGAACAACGTAGCGATTTTAAAATTATCGCTAACTTTTTATTACACCGTATTACCCCCTTAAAACCCTATATTATGCCCGTAAATCCTTTTGAGGACAGAAAGGACGTTAAATCTAGTATTGCAGGGTTTAAAAATGCCATTTTACATTTGCGCGAGGGGCATCCATTAGGTATTTTTCCTGCGGGCGAAGTATCAACATACCGAGATGGGAAACTAGTAGTGGACAGACCATGGGAGGAAGCCGCTATGAAACTGGTAAAAAAGGCTGAAGTGCCCATTGTACCCATATACTTTCATGCAAAAAATAGTAAGTTGTTTTACAAGCTATCTAAGATTAGCGATACGTTTAGAACTGCCAAACTACCTTCAGAATTGTTAACTCAAAAACGACGTACCATAAAAGTACGCATAGGAAAGCCCATTTCGGTTACCGATCAAAAGGAATATGAGTCTTTAGAAGACTTTTCGGAATTCATTCGGAAAAAAACTTATATGCTATCCAACACCTTTGAAGATAAATCAAAAATACTGAATATTCCGTCATCCTTAAAAGTGCCCAAATCTCCTAAAAACATTGTTACTCCCATTGATAGTGATATAATGGCAAAAGAAGTTGAGGCCCTGAGAGAAGACAACTCCAGACTTTTAGAAAGTAAAAACTATGAAGTGTTTTTAGCTGATGCTAAAAAGATTCCAAATATCCTAAGGGAAATAGGCAGATTACGGGAAATTACGTTTAGAGAGGTTGGTGAAGGCACCAACGAAGCAATAGATTTAGATGCGTTTGACAATTATTACCACCATATGTTTTTATGGGACAACGAGAAACAGCTCATTGCAGGCGCATATAGAATGGGTTTAGGTTCTAAAATTTTTAAACTTTATGGTATCGATGGGTTCTATCTACAAGATTTATTTCGCTTTGAACCAGAACTCTATAAAATGATGAGCGAGTCCATTGAAATGGGGCGTGCATTCATCATTAAAGAATACCAACAAAAACCAATGCCACTGTTCTTACTTTGGAAAGGCATCGTGCACACCACACTACGTTATCCTGAACACAACTATTTGATTGGAGGTGTGAGCATTAGTAATCAGTTTTCAAATTTCTCCAAATCTTTGATGATTGAGTTCATGAAATCACATTACTACGACCCTTATATTGCGCAGTATGTACGCCCTAAAAAGGAATTCAAAGTAAAGCTTAAAGATGCGGATAAAGATTTTGTTTTTGATGAAACTGAAGCCGATTTAAACAAGTTTGATAAATTCATTGACGAAATAGAGCCTGGTGCATTACGCCTGCCTGTGTTGCTTAAAAAGTATATAAAACAAAATGCAAAATTGGTAGCATTTAATGTAGACCCTTTATTTAACAACTCTGTTGATGGGTTGATGTACATTAAAATAGCAGATCTCCCAGAAAGCACCGTCCGTCCTGTTATGGAAGAATTTCAAGCAGAATTGGAGCGTAAATTCATGGAGAATAATGAAACTACGTAACGTATTTCTTGTTACATGCTTTCTGTTTCTTTGTGAAACAACCATTGGGCAAACCCTAGAAGGTGTGGTTTTGGATGCAAAAACCAAAACACCAATAGAAACCGCTACCGTTTATTTTGATAATACTACCTTAGGTGTTATTACCAATAGCAACGGAGAATTCTCGATACGCTACACAAAAGCTATACAATCGCCTTTAATCATATCTTTTCTAGGTTATAAAAAACAAATAATTTCTGATTACAGAAGTAAAAATAAGATAACAGTATTACTAGAAGAAAATACTGAAGCCTTAAGTGAAGTTCTTGTAAATGCCAATGATGGCATGACCAGAAGACAAAAATTGAAGTTTTTTAGAAAAGAGTTTTTAGGGACTTCAAGATTTGGAAACTCATGTAAAATATTAAATGAAGATGACATTGTTCTTCGCTATAATAAAAACGATAGAACGCTAACAGCCTACTCCAAAACACCATTACAAATAGAAAACAAAGCATTGCAGTACGTAATAACTTATGATGTGACCACATTTACTTTAAAATTTCATCCTTTAAACAAAAGTTTTAATCCTTTTGATGTTGCCTCTGTTGGCTTTTATGGCACTACATTTTACAAAGATTTAAAAATATTTAATAAGGCAAAAGCCTTTAAAAATCGAGCAAAAGCCTATGAAGGTTCAAGGCTAGAATTTATGAGAGCTTTGTATGCTGGTAAATTAGCTGAACGGGGTTACGAAATTTATGATGGAAAAAACAAAGTGACCCCGAAAGACTATTTTAAAATAGAACATAAGAATAACTCTAGCATAAAACGAGTATCTATAGAACAACCATTAAACATTTTGTTCGGCAGATGGGAACAATCTTCTATATATTTTTTAACACCTGCTATATTTATAGATTTTTACGGAAACTATACAAATGTAGATAAAGTGCAGTTTTCTGGTGTGATGGGAAAACAACGCGTTGGCGAGTTACTGCCTTTTGATTATGGGTTGTGATATTTTTAAGTCTGAAAAAATAATGGAAAAACGCTTATAGCTGCCGAAAATCATGGATAAGACTTAGTTGATGTTTAACGCTTTAAACTAAGAATTAGGATTAAACCCAGCAGCTAGATTTGTTTTGTCGAAGTAACAATTTTACGGTTTGAAACTCATGTAAGCACTCTCTAATTAAGAAATTGCAAATCGTCTTCAAATGTTTTGAAATGGTGGGTTGAAACAAAACAACTTCACCTAAAATAGTATTATATAAGCAAGATTCCTGCTTACTTATGTATTGTAAAATCGTGTGTACATAGGCAGTTACTGTTACTACCATTTGGCTAATGGTTCAACATAACTGTCAAATTTAGATACTCTTAAAAGGCTATAATTATATTGTGAAAAAAGCCTAAAGAACTAGTTCTTTAGGCTTTAGTTATTTTTAGAACCAAGGTTTCTTGCCAACTTGGTAGGTGTTGTAAAACTCTTCGTCTGATTTGGTTAAATAGATGATTCCTTCTATTAAACCAACTAAACCTGTAGCCCATACCACTAAAACACCAACTCCAACGCAAGACAAAACAATTCCAATGAGTGAAATAACGAGCAAAATTATACCTTCCTTTTGGTAACCCAAAACAAATTTATGTATACCCAACCAACCAACTAGAATTCCTAAAATTCCAGCTAAAATCTTTTTATTGTCCTTAGAAACGAACGTCTCCTTGGCGCTTTCAGCAAACTCATTAGCCGACTCTTTTGCTTCATTGGCAATTTCTTTCGCCTTTTCTTTGGCTTCACTAGCCATTTCCCCAGCTTTATCTGCTGCTTTTTTTGCACCATCCTTAGCGTCATCTAACATATCGTTTAAATCGTCGCTTAAATTTTTTTCGTCTGACATGATTTCTAGTTTTTTTTTGATTCGTATTTAAAAATAGTAAAAAATACATTTACTACTAACTCTATGTGCTTCAAACTATAAAAAGTTTTGTAATACTATCGGCATAGTAGCAAAACACCTCCAACGCCCGTAACAATTATTATAAACTTTCTGTAATTAACGTTTGATATTTTTTTAACAAGTGCTGCTCCCATAAAAAACCCAGAGACTATTGCAGGAACTAAGACTAAATTTAGAATAAGACTTTCTTTAGTTACGGTTTCCCAAACAAAATAATGAAACGGCAATTTAAACACATTAATTATAAAAAATAACCATGCAGCTGTACCTATAAATTCGTTTTTAGGCAATCGCATTGCCAAAAAATAAATATTAGAAATTGGGCCTGCTAAATTACCTATCATAGTAGAAAAACCCGCTAAAAATCCAGCTGAATTCGAAAACACTTTATTATGTGGAATAGCATTGGTTTTGCGCTTTTCAAAAAACCACATAATACCTACAGAACCAATAATGATAATAGCCATAATACGCTTAAATACAAGCTCTGATATAGTATCGCCTACCCAAACGCCCACCAAAACACCAATAACCATAGATGGTATTAGCTTCTTAATAAAACGCCATTGCGTATGTCTATTGTAATAACTTACCGCGATAATATCGGCCGAAATTAACATGGGCAATAAAATACCTGTAGATGCCTTTTCCCCAAAAACGAAAGCTAAAATTAAAATAATAATAACACCAATACCTTTTATGCCAGATTTTGAAAAACCCAAAATAAAGGCAGCCAACACTATAGCAATCCATTGAAAAACCGAAAGATGAAATGACTGAAGCGTTTCTACTATTCCCAAATTTATCTATTTAAAAGCTTCATCAACTGGTTCCCAAAGCTCAATTTTATTACCGTCGTTATCTAAAATCCATCCAAATTTTCCATATTCATATTCTTCCATTTCTCCAACTACAGTTACACCTTCCGCTTTTAAAAGCTCTAGTAATTCTACCAAATTTTCAACGCGGTAATTAAACATAAAATCCTTTTTAGTTGGCTCATAATATTTGGTGTCCTCGGGAAACGGGCTCCATTGCGTAGAACACGCATTGCCTTCGTTATCCTTCCACCAAAAAGTACAGCCATATTCATCTGTATTAAATCCTAAATGTTTTTTATACCATGCCTTAGTGGCTTTTGGATCTTTTGTTTTAAAAAATAAACCACCTATTCCTGTAACTCTATTTTTCATGTTTTATGCCTTCTTTATAGCGTTTTCGTAAATTTTAATCCACTCCTCGCAGGTCATTTTTCTAGTGAGTTCACCAATTAATTCAAAAGGAATATCATCTAAATATTTAAAACGAATACAACTTTTTCCCATATCCAACTTTCGCTGACTATGTTTAGGATATTCATTTACGAACCAATCGTGTAACTCTTTTTTTGCATAAATACCGCTATGGTATAAGTTCACAGAATTTTTCTGTGAAGCAAAACTCATAAATGGCAAAGGTGTTTTAGAGTCGCAATGGTATCCGTCAGGATATACCGAGTATGGTACATAATACCCAATCATTTTATAGATAATACCTTCTTCGAATCCTTTGGGCAAATTCTTATTAATTACCGTTCTAAGTTTCTGCAATGTAGCTTGTCTTTCTTGGGGAACCTGACGGATGTAATCTTCTATTGATGTTGCTTCGTATTGCATAGATTGTTTACTTACGCTGCAAAATTAAACCTGAAATTAAAGATATAATAAATCCAATAATGGTTACTAAAACCAACATAAATAATGCGCCCGTTGTGCTCGTCATTTCAATAACCTCATCGCCCCTACCTTCTTCAATCAGCATTTGTGTATAATCCTTAAAAAAGTTTGGATTGATATATTGCGTATAAATATAATCTGCTATGCCTATACCAATACCAACCAATACAGAAATTAAAACACCTATTAATAGTGCATTTCCAAGAGAAATTTTGCCGTTGTTAATCTTATCTCTGTAATATCTAATTCCAAAATAAATAAAAGAGAGAGACACAAAAATGGAAACATATCCTAAGATTTCTAGAGTTCCGAAATCTAAATCTTTTCCTAAAGCTAAATGGATGACAAAAATTAAAAAGCCAACAATAGCACCGTAACCGCCATATTTTAAAATTGTTTGTTTCATAATTAAAAATGTATTGACGTTTCCTATACGTGTTGGTCTATTAAAATAGTATTTCCATCAGGGTCATAAAACACCATACTAGCCGGACCTGATGTTGTTTGGTCTGCTTCCCGTTCTAGCTTTATGTTTGCGCCTTTTAAATGCTTTTGAATATCTCTTACATCATCAAACGCTTCAAGTGGGTTTGCGTTTTCATCCCAACCTGGATTAAAAGTTAAAATGTTTTGCTCAAACATGCCTTGGAATAAACCAACGAGCGCATTACCGTTTTTCATGATAAGGTAATTGTGTTTAATATCTCCAGCGAAAACGCTAAAGCCTAAAGTTTCGTAAAATGTTTTGGATTTATGAATATCCTTCACGCTTAAACTAATAGAAAATGCACCTAATTTCATGTAATATAATTTTGATTAATAATTTGAAACAAAACTAGGACTGCAGGTAGAATTAGAGGTCATACTAAAGTACCAATCTACTAGTACTTTTGTTTAAATGTATGAATTTTAAATGATTTGATACAATTTTGCTATTTGAAGTGCTTGCGTTCTACGTTTGGCATTCAGTTTTACTAAGAGATTAGATACATGGGTTTTAATAGTGCTTTCCGATATAAATAATTTATCCGCTATTTCTTTGTTAGACAATCCTTCTGAAATAGCTTGCAGTACTTCATATTCTCTTTCTGTTATTTCTAAATCTTTTATTTTTTGAAGATTAATGTCTTTTGTATCCGTTTGTTGTTTATGAAGCGTTTTTTTATTGATATAGATGCCAACAACTAAAAATACAACTGCAATTACAGCCACGGCAACTTCAGTCTTTAAATTGCCCGAATAGATGGAATAGGTGCTTAACTGAAATAAAAGTACCAGCGCTAATATTAAGCCAGAAAAAACTAGAATGGTTTTTTTCATGGATTAAAACTAATAAAAATCTTTATATGCTTCTCGATACAATTTCGACAAAAAAGTCGAAACCACTCGAAGTGACAACTGTAAGTTAATTTAGCCTATTGTCAGTTCGAGTGATGCGACGATAGGAGCATCGTATCGAGAACCATATTATTTTCTAAACTTCTTTTTAGCCAGATTTGGCAACTTATCAAACTCACCATTAATTAAAGCCTCTTTTTTAGCCCTAGACCATTTTTTAATTTGCTTTTCTGAAGAAATGGCCAATTCAACATTTGTGAATTCTGCGTAAAACTCCAACGAAACAGGTCTTCGTTTAAAAGTATAACTATCTGCATGTTTTCCTATCTGATGCTCTAACAGTCTTTTATCTAAATTTGAAGTGATGCCTGTATAATAAGTGTCATCCGAACATCTTAAAATATAAACGTTGTAAATTTTCATGTTTAAACTTTTGAAGCTTCTCGATACAATTTCGACAAAAAGTCGAAACCACTCGAAGTGACAACTGTAAGTTAATTTAGCCTATTGTCAGTTCGAGTGATGCGACGATAGCTATTGATTTATCTGAATGTCAGTTCGAGTAATTTTGAGGCACGAAAAATTTTGTATCGAGAACTAGCAAAATTTAGCTTTAATCTTATCTACTATAGTTTGTGCCAACTTCTCTTTACTTTCAACTGTCCAACCTGCAACATGTGGCGATAACAATACATTTTCAGCATTGATTAAATATTGAAAAGCCTCTGGCATCTCAGAAGAAAACAAACTCTCAAAGGACTTTTTTTCATATTCTAAAACATCGAGTCCTGCGCCATGAATTTTACCAGATTTCAATGCTTTAACTAAGTCTGAAGTAACCACACTTTTACCTCTTGCTGTATTTATTAACCAAAATGATTTTTTAAACTGATTGATAAAACCTGTATTTATCATGTTTAGTGTTAAAGGTGTTTGTGGCGTATGTAAACTTACTATATCTACTTTTTCTTGAAATTCTTTAAGTGAAACTTGTCTAGCATTGTCGTCTGCAACATTAGGTTTAATATCGTAGCAGATCACTTCAACATCAAAACCACGTAATTTTTTTGCAAAAGCTTTTCCCATATTACCATAACCAATTAACCCAACGGTTCTCCCATCAAGCTCAATACCTCTATTATCTTCACGCAACCATTTGCCTTGTCGTACTTCGTTATCTGCTTTATTTAGCTTATTAAAAAGTGATAGTAACATTCCCAAAGCATGTTCGCCAACAGCGTTTCTATTACCTTCCGGTGCCGAAATTAAATATACCCCTTTTTTTTCGGCATAGCCACAATCTATATTTTCTAGTCCTGCACCTACACGACCAATAAATTTTAGACTTGTGGCAGCATCTAGAAATTGTTTGTCGATGGAAAATCGACTTCGAATAATAATACCATCATACTTAGCGATTCTAGCTTCAACTTCTTCTTTTGAAGAGGTGTAATCTTCATGATTCTCAAACCCTAAATCGTTAAGTTGATTTAGTAAAAGTTCATGATTAGTATCTAGGTGAAGTATTTTCATCTTACAAATGTATGAAGTCCCCAAACGTTATGAAAATAATGAGATTTCTATTTAAGTACTGTTTGTGCTTTACCTATTGCTTTTAGGATTGCGTAGTGAAATATTTATATTCATTTAATTTAAAATATAAGGCAATGAACAAACCCTGACCTCCCGATGGCTAACCGTAGTAGTTATTATATGCCCAAAATCATTTTCGCAATCCAGAAGTAGATAAGAATTCCGAAAATATCATTACTTGTTGTAATGAACGGGCCTGTGGCGATGGCTGGGTCTATACCACGTTTATCCAAAAAAAGTGGCACAAACGTTCCGATGAGTCCCGCTACAATGATTACCGCTACTAAAGATGCTGATACTGCCAATGCCGTATTGATTTCTCCTTTGGTTGCCCATACAAAAAGAAATAAAACTATTGCGAGTATAACGCCATTAAGAGCGGCCAGTAACATTTCTTTAAGGAGTCTACTATTAACACTCCCTTTAACGTCATCATTAGCCAAACCTTGCACAATTATTGCGCTAGACTGTACACCTACATTACCTGCCATTGCCGCAATAAGAGGCGTAAAAAAGAACAATACCGCATATTTGCTAAAGGATTCTTGAAAGCCTTCCATAATAATAAATGCGCCAATACCACCAACCAATCCTAAAAATAACCAAGGCAAACGTGCACGGGTAAGTTGCAGTATGCTATCATCAGAATCTACATCACCCGTAATACCAGCAGCCATTTGATAGTCTTTTTCTGCTTCTTCTTTTAATACGTCTACAATATCATCAATAGTAATGCGTCCTAAGAGGGTTTTGTTTTCGTCTACAACTGGAATGGCTTCTAAGTCGTACTTCGCCATAACTCTGGCAACTTCTTCTACATCTTCATTTACATCAACATAATCTACACTAGATATATAAATATCGGCTATTTTCTGATCGCTTTTCGCAACTACCAAATCCTTTAAAGATAGACGTCCTATGAGTTTTTCTTCTTTATTAACTACATAAACCGAATGTACTCGAGTCACCTCTTTAGCTTGACCTCTAATGCGTCTTAAACATCCCGCAACAGTCCAGGTTTCATAAACCTTTACAAGCTCTTTTGCCATTAAACCACCGGCAGTATCTTCATCGTAAGCTAAAAGTTCCTTGATTTCCTCTTTATGCTCTTGGTCTTCAATTTGAGATATTACAGCTTGCTGACGTTCCTCAGGAAGCTCTGCAATGATATCTGCCGCGTCATCGGTATCTAATTCCTCTACCTCTTCGGCAATTTCTTTGGCAGTAAGATTTTTTAGAACTTTTTCTCGATTATCTTCATCGAGCTCCATTAAGATGTCTGAAGTCGTTTCAGAATCCAACAATTTAATAACGTAAATCGCCTGTTCTAGATTAAGTTCGTCTAGAATTTCAGCAATATCTGCATAGTGATACTCTTTTAACAAGTTTCGAAGTGCCTTATCATCTTGCGATTCTACAAGACCTTCTACCTGCTCCAAAAGTTCTTCAGTGAGCTCAAATTGTATCTTTCCTTTTTCTTCCTCTTCCATCATTGTGGAGGTTATTTCGTTTTCATATGAGTCCGAGCGACTATTTTTAAGCTAATGCGAAAAAATAATTGTATCGAGAACACTTAATAGATTAGAAATCTTTTTGGGTTTCGATACGATTCCGATACCAATCGGAATAACTAGACCTATCAGTAGCTTATGGTTTTCTGTCGTTTTCAATTAATTGCGTAAGTTCGATAAACTCTTGAACCTGCAATTGTTCCGGACGTTTGCCAAATATAACATTTGCTTTTAAATTATCAGACAAATCCAATGTTTTTAAACTGTTACGCAATGTTTTTCTTCGTTGCTGGAAGCCTACTTTTACCACTTTGAAGAATAATTTTTCATCGCAGGGCAATGTGTAGTTTTCTTTTCGGGTAAGTCGAAGTACGCCTGAATCTACTTTTGGTGGTGGATTAAATACAGATGGCGGTACGGTAAATAAATATTCGGCATCATAAAACGCTTGGGTCAATACCGACAAAATCCCATACACTTTACTGCCTTCTTTAGAGCAAATGCGCTGCGCAACTTCCTTTTGAAACATACCTGAAAACTCAGGAATTTGATTTCGCATTTCTAAAGTTTTAAATACAATTTGAGTTGAAATATTATACGGAAAGTTGCCAATAATAGCTAAAGATTCGCCTTTAAACACATCGTTTAAATCATACTTTAAGAAATCTTTTTCTATAATTCTTGGTGCTAAATTCAGGTAATTGGCCTGCAGGTATTCTACAGATTCTGAATCGATTTCTATAACGTAAGTAGTAATATCTTTTTTAAGCAAATATTTAGTAAGCACACCCATCCCCGGACCAATCTCAAGTACATTTTTATAACCTTTAAGCGAAAGAGTGTCCGCTATTTTTTCGGCGATACTTTCATCCCTTAAAAAATGCTGACCTAGATGTTTCTTTGCTTTTACAGACATAGCTTTTAGCTACTGGCTTTTGGCCTTTAGCTTTACGTGAAATTTACTGTGTATTCGTCAATAATTTGAAGTTCGGTTCTAAAGGCTAACATTTTGTCGGCAAACTTTTTCATACCAGCGCTTCTCAATTTTTCGGCATCTTCTTTATAATAAGCATCCAAAGCTTCTCTAGAATAAGAACGGTATTGAATAGAATACGTTACGCCTCCCATATCTTCCTCTACCAAAACTCTGGTTAAGGTAGCCTTTTCAAATTTGCCAGTACCTAAAACTTGCGGAATATGTTCTTTAATCCATATTAACCACTCGTCGTGAATGGATTCGTCTATATTTACTGTAACGTTATAAATGTACATTAGCCAACTATATTTACAATTTTCCCAGGTACTACAATTACTTTTTTAGGTGTTCTCCCTTGTAATTGGTCTTGAGTTTTTTCGTTTTCTAGAACTGCTTTTTCAATCTCGTCTTTACTTAAATCTAAAGGCAATTCCATAGTGAAACGCATTTTACCATTAAATGAAATTGGGTAATTTTTACTGCTTTCTACCAAATGACTTTCATCGAATTCTGGAAATGGCGCTGTTGAAATTGAACCGCTATTTCCTAACTGACTCCATAATTCTTCAGCAATATGCGGTGCATAAGGCGAAATCAATATCAATAAAGGTTCTAAAATTTCTTTTGAAGTACATTTTTGTGCCGTCAATTCATTCACTGCGATCATAAATGTTGACACCGATGTGTTGAATGAGAAGTTCTCGATATCTTCTTGTACCTTTTTGATGGTTTTATGAAGTGTTTTTAAGGCCTCCCCTAACCCCTCCGAAGGAGGGGAACTCTCACCCGAAACGTAGAAACTGCCGTTTTCTCCTTGGTGGTATAGTTTCCATAATTTTTTAAGGAAGTTGTGTACGCCAGTAATACCCGCAGTATTCCAAGGTTTGTATTGCTCTAACGGTCCTAAAAACATTTCGTATAAACGTAAGCTATCTGCGCCATAATCCGCAACGATATCGTCTGGATTAACGACGTTGAACCATCTCTTAGACATTTTTTCAACCTCTCTACCAACAATGTATTTGCCATCCTCCATTATAAACTCAGCATCTTTAAACTGAGGTTGCCATTGTTTAAGCTGTTCTACATCAATTTCATCTGATGAGTTTACCATATTCACATCGACTCTAAGCTCTTCGATATCATATTTATCCTTCAACCCCTTTGATACATACTTATTTGTTCCAGAAATTCGATACACTATTGCACTAGTCCCCAAAATCATCCCTTGATTAATCAGCTTTTTGGCGTATTCATCAACGGGCACTAGGCCTTTATCAAACAAGAATTTTTGCCAAAAACGAGAGTATAACAAGTGGCCTGCAGCGTGCTCGCTACCGCCAATGTATAAATCTACATCTTGCCAATACGCCAACGCTTCTTTACTCGCAAATTCATTGGGGTTATTCGCGTCCATATAGCGGTTAAAATACCACGAACTTCCTGCCCACCCTGGCATGGTGTTCAATTCAAGAGCCCCACCTAACCTCCCCGAAGGGGAGGAATTCTCAAACTCCTCTTTGGAGACGATTTCCGCCCTATCACCGTATTGCAACCAATGCCATTTTTTGGCATTGCCTAGAGGCGGTTCACCTGTTTCTGTTGGTAAATATTTATCTACTTCGGGTAACTCTAATGGTAAAAATTGCTCGTCTATCATTTGAGGCATCCCAGTTTCATCATAATACACCGGAAACGGTTCCCCCCAATAGCGTTGTCTGGAAAATACGGCGTCACGTAAACGATAGTTAGTTGTTCCTTTTCCTTGTCCAATAGTTTCAAGTTCGGCTATTACTTTTTTCGTAGCCTCTTTATATTTCAATCCATTTAAGAAACCTGAATTCTTTAAAACAAACCCTGATTTTTCAGCAAAAGCTTCAGTTGCTATTAAATCATCCGCATCTGTTCCCTCTTTGGGGGCTAGGGGGCTGAATATATTAGGAATGGGTATATTAAAATGCTTCGCGAAATCATAATCGCGCTGGTCTCCACATGGTACTGACATTACTGCCCCTGTTCCGTACCCTGCCAACACATAATCACCAATCCAAATTGGAATGGGTTCTTTTGTGAATGGATGTTCTGCGTAGGCACCCGTAAACGCACCTGAAATGGTTTTTACATCTGCCATTCTATCACGTTCACTGCGTTTTGCAGTGGCTTCAATATAAGCATCAACGTCTTCCTTTTGTTCTGGAGTTGTTATTTGCGATACTAATTCGTGTTCTGGAGCTAATGTCATAAAACTTACACCGAAAATGGTATCAGGTCTTGTGGTAAACACATCAATAACGGCGTCATGGTCATTCACATTAAAAGTTACCGAGGCTCCCACCGATTTCCCAATCCAGTTACGCTGACTTTCCTTTAAACTATCTGTCCAGTCTATTTTATCTAAACCTTGAAGCAACCGTTCTGCATAAGCAGAAATGCGCATGCTCCATTGGGTCATTTTTTTTCTGATAACAGGATGTCCACCACGCTCTGAAACACCATTAACAATTTCATCATTTGCTAAAACAGTTCCCAATGCAGGACACCAGTTCACTTCAGTTTCAGCTAAATACGTCAATCTGTATTGTAGTAATATCTTTTGTTGTTCTTCCGAAGAAAAACTAGTCCATTCTTCAGCAGAAAATGCCTTTATATCATCGTCACAAACCGCATTTACGGTTGCATTTCCTTCAGTTTCAAAAATTTTAACTAATTCCGAAATATCTTCAGCTTTGTTAGAATCATTATTATACCAAGAATTGAATAGTTGAATGAAAATCCACTGCGTCCATTTGTAATAACTTGGATCGGACGTTCGTACTTCACGAGACCAATCGAACGAGAATCCAATTTGATCTAGTTGACGGCGGTAAGTCTTAATATTTTCTGCAGTAGTAATCGCCGGGTGTTGCCCGGTTTGAATCGCATATTGCTCTGCAGGTAATCCAAAACTATCATAGCCTTGTGGGTGCAACACATTAAAGCCCTGGTGGCGCTTGTATCGCGCATAAATATCTGAAGCAATATACCCTAAGGGATGCCCAACATGTAAACCTGCACCACTTGGGTAAGGAAACATATCCAAAACGTAATATTTTGGTTTGTCGCTATTGTTCTCAGCTTTAAATGTTTGATGGTCTGCCCAATACTTTTGCCATTTGGCTTCTATCTCGTTGAAATTGTATTTCATTCTCTTTTAATCTCTTCCGCTTAATAAAAGCGCAAATTTAAACTTATTATACCAATGTTAAAAGTTTACACGTTGTAAAGAACAACGAATTAGAATACTTTATTATTTTTACAGCATTAATCCAGTTCCTCTATGAGTTCATCCTTTGAAAAACATCAAAAACGTCGCTTGGTATCTTCATATGTTTCGGTTGTTGTTAGTATTGCATTAGTGTTGTTTTTATTGGGTTTATTGGGTATGTTGGTTTTGAATGCCAAAAAAGTCTCCGATCATTTTAAAGAACAAGTGGTAGTTACCATTTATTTAAAAGATACCGCCAAGGAAGTAGAACGTAAGCAGCTTGAAAAAAGTTTGGCTATGGCCGATTATGTAAAATCTACCGAGTACGTCTCTAAAGAACAGGCCGCTGAGTTTATGAAAGCCGAAACTGGTGAGGATTTTATGGATTTTGTAGGTTACAACCCATTGCAGAATTCTATAGATGTGCACTTAAAGGCAGATTTTGTAACCTCTGAACATTTGGAAAAAATTTCAGCCGAAGCCCTGAATAAGACCTTTGTAGATGAAGTAACTTATGATAACGATTTGGTAAACCTAATGAACGATAACGTAAAGAAAATAAGTTTTTGGGTATTAGTGATTAGTGGCCTTTTTACTTTAATTGCTGTTTTATTAATAAACAGCTCGCTGCGACTAGCAGTATATTCTAAACGTTTTACGATAAAAACCATGCAAATGGTGGGTGCTACCAAACGGTTTATTCGGCGTCCGTTTGTATGGAAAAGTATAAGATTGGGCATTATTGGCGCTGTTTTAGCAATGATAGGAATGGCCATTGTATTGTATTACATCAATAAAACCTTCCCCGAATTGGAATTGTTGGCAAACCCAGTTTTAATGGTGTTATTGTTTGTACTTATTTTGGGATTGGGCATCGTTATTACTTGGATAAGTACACATATTGCGACACAACGCTTCTTGAATTTAAAAACAGATGAGTTGTATTATTAGTGTTATTTGGGCGTTACCCACAACAATTCGACAAGCTCAGTGCAGGTGGGTCGAGCTTTCGCGAGTCGCTCTCTGCGAGGAGCTCCAATCCCGCACGTGCGGGACTCAATCCCTAACGCAAAAGAAATTTTAAACTCATATTAACATTTCATCTTAAATAAATCACTTAATTTGCACTAATTCTTTGAAACTATGGGAGAAAAAAAACGCAAAGAAGCTACAAAACCAATATTTGTTTTCGGCAAGAAAAACTATAAATGGATGTTTATTGGTCTAGGCTGTATTGCACTTGGTTTTATTTTAATGGCCGGTGGCGGTAGTGACGACCCTAACCTTTTTAACCCTGAAATCTTCTCTTGGAGACGTATAAGATTAGCACCAACACTTGTACTTATTGGGTTTGGCATTCAGATTTATGCTATTTTGTTAAATCCGGATAAGAAGTAGTTATCAATACAGTTTCTCATACTTTGATTGCTCTAGATTAACATAAGTTTTATATCAAGTTTTTAGCAAAGTTTTTAGCTATAATTTTCAAATATCCCAAACTATTTTTCATCGCATCTTCAGTATTGTTTGTATAATTCAAAACTGCATCCACATATACCAACCCTAACTCCTTAATTTCTTCCTTATTTAAATCTACACCTCCACAAAAGGCAGCTACTTTTATCTTTTTCGCTTTTGCAGAAGCTAATACTCCTTGAATCGTTTTTCCAGAAAAGGTTTGCGCATCCAAATTTCCCTCACCAGTAATAATCCAATCTGTATCTATTAATTTTTTATCAAATTGCGCTAAGTCTTTCACAAGATTCACCCCTCGTTGTAAAGTACCTTTTAAGAACACCTTTGATGCAATACCCATACCACCTGCTGCTCCTGCTCCTTCAACCTGTTGTGGATTAATACCAAATATAGCTTCAATTACTTTTGCAAAATCCTGAAGCCCTTTATCCAACAGCACTATATCATCAGTTGTTGCTCCTTTTTGTTTTGCATAGACATACGCTGATCCGTTCTTGCCATAAAGCGGATTGGAAACATCACATGCGATATTAAATTTTACTTCTTTTAGTTTTGGGTGCATTTGTGAAGTATCAATGGTGCTAACTTTTGATAAGTTAGCCCCTATTGGTTTTACTATTCTGTTGTCTGCATCTAAAAACCGATAACCCAAAGCGGTTGCCATACCCATACCGCAATCGTTTGTGGCACTTCCGCCAATACCTAGTATAATTTTTTTTGCCCCTCTATTAATAGCATCCAGAATCATTTCCCCAGTGCCCAAAGTCGTTGCATTTTTGCAATCAAAATCCTTAGGTCTTAACAATTTTACTCCAGAAGCTTCTGCCATTTCAAGAAACGCAGTTTGCTCTACTTCAGCATATAAATAGGTTGCTTTAATTTTTTTAAAAAACGGACTGTTTACTGTTACTGTAATAACAGTACCTTTCAAATAGTAATTTACAATTTCAATTGTGCCGTCACCACCATCAGCCAACGGTAATTTTAAAATCTCGCAATTGGGTAAAACTTTGAGAATACTGGCTTCCACCGAATCGCAAAACTGTAATCCTGTTAAAGATTTTTTGAATTTATCTGGTGCAACCACAATTTTCATACCTCTAAAATACACTTTATCTAAAGTTTAATGTTCAAAAACTTAATTGTATGAGTATTTTAATATTTTTGCGCCATGGATGTAATCGATGCTATTATATTAGGAATTATTCAAGGGCTCACCGAATTTTTACCTGTATCCTCTAGTGGTCATTTAGAATTGGGGAAAGCTATTTTGGGAGATATTCCCGACCCAAAGGAAAGTTTACTTTTTACCGTTGTGCTTCACTTTGCCACTGCCTTAAGTACTATGGTGGTATTTAGAAAGGATATTTATGAAATTATAAGAGGTATTTTAAAATTCCAATGGAATGAAGACATGCAATTTCTAGCTAAAATTGTAGTGTCTATGATACCCGCCGTAGTTGTTGGTTTATTTTTTGAACAACAATTGGAAGCACTTTTTGGAGGTAATATTCTACTTGTTGGCTGCATGCTCATTATAACTGCACTACTTTTATTTTTAGCAGACAAAGCTAAAAACACTAATAAAAAAGTAAGTTTTAGCAATGCTTTTGTAATTGGCATTTCTCAAGCTATAGCGATGCTTCCAGGAATATCTCGCTCCGGTGCTACAATTTCAACATCGGTATTATTAGGAAATGACAAAACGAAGGCTGCGCGCTTTTCATTTTTAATGGTGGTACCACTAATTTTCGGAAAAATTGCAAAGGATATTTTAAGCGGTGAAATTTCTACACAAAGCCAGAACTTTGCAGCACTCTCCATTGGTTTTATTGCTGCTTTTGTTGCAGGATTATTTGCCTGTACGTGGATGATTGCTTTAGTAAGAAAAAGTAAACTATCCTACTTTGCAATGTACTGCGTTATAGTTGGCATTATTGCCATTGTCGTAGCCTTAATTAACAAATAATGACTGCTGAAGATTTCCTTTCCGGACAAATTTTATTGGTAGATAAACCTTTGAATTGGACGTCTTTTCAGGTAGTGAACAAACTACGCTGGGAAATTAGGCAAGCATTCAATATAAAAAAAATAAAGGTAGGACATGCAGGTACTTTAGATCCCCTAGCTACTGGTTTATTGGTGATTTGTACTGGAAAAAAAACCAAAGAGATTAATACCTATCAAGGGCAGATTAAAGAATATACTGGCACCTTTGTATTAGGAAGTACAACACCTTCTTTTGATTTAGAAACAGAAATTAACGAAACCTATCCAACAGACCATATTTCTAAAGATTTAGTTCATAAAACTACGACCGAATTTATTGGAGACATTCAACAATTTCCGCCTGTATTTTCTGCAATAAAAAAAGACGGGAAACGCTTATATGAATTTGCCCGTGCTGGTGAAACGGTGGAAATTACATCTAGAACAGTTCGTATTCTAGAATTTGAAATTACAAAGATTGAAGGGTTACATCTTGATTTTAGAGTAGTGTGTAGTAAAGGTACTTACATCCGCTCACTTGCTAACGATTTTGGAAAAGCTCTAAACTCTGGTGCCCACCTTTCAGCATTAAAACGTACTAAAATTGGTGACTTTTCTATTGAAAATGCAATGTCTATTGAACGCTTCATAAATAGCTTAAAAAACTAAATTCTGTATATTTACGTATATTTCAATGTAAAGACATTGTTAAAATATAGATTTGAGCCTAACAAATCAACATAAAGCCCTATTAATCACCCTACTTATTACAGGTACGGTGGTACTCTCTGTTTTCAACCTAAGCCTAAAAAAACAAAATGAGAAAACTGCCGAAAGCTATTACGAAATTGAACCTGAACCTGAACTAACGGAAGAGGAAATTAAAATTCTTGAGGCATTAGAGAATATGAATAATGCGAAAGCCGAAACGAATAAGGCGTTTAACGAAACAAAAAACAATAAACATTTTGCCGAGGCTTATAAACCTATAGCCCCTCCCGAAGATTACGAACCTAAATCGAGTAACCTAGATAATTCTAGCGCCATTGAGAGTTATAAATCCAAATACAAGGAAAGTAATCCCGCCAAACTAAAAAACGAGGACCTCTCTTCATTTAGTAAAGTAAACGAACTTCTTAAAAAACAAAAAGGTGAAGGAGCCAATACTAAAAGTACCGTAAGCTATTCTCTAAAAAACCGTGATGATATTTACCTACCTATACCTGTTTACTTATGCGAAACAAGCGGTAAAATAGTGGTAAATATTACGGTTAATGCCGATGGCGATGTTATTGATGCTTATACCAATACCTCTTCAACGTCTTCAAACGAATGTTTAATAGAGCACGCTCTTCAATATGCTAGAGATTCTAGGTTTAGCAAAAACAGCGCAAAACCAACCCAAATAGGCTCTATTACTTTTAATTTTATTGGTAAACGGTAGCCGATTGTAACTGACTTAATATTTCGGTGATATCGTCAATTACATTTTGCCCCTTATTATCATTGTACCAATGTTGTAAGTCCTGTTTAAAACTTTCGGTTAATGTTCCATTCATTGCTTTAAATCTATTTACAAAACCGGTTGCTTCACTTGGTCTCGGCCCGTAAGTATTTAAAATATTACCTGTAGCATTATCGATAATAATTAACTTTGGTATAGCTCTATTACCATAAGTAAGGAAGGCATCCATTAATTTGGGATTCTCATCACGCAATACTAGGCGATAGTTTATATTAGGATTCATTTCTGCAATTTTATTTAGCACAGGCAATATATGGGCAGCATCACCACACCAACTCTCTGTTATAACTAACCATGTAACTTTCATATCGAATTTAGAGAGTCGCTTTTTCGCCGCATCCGATACTTTTAAGGTTTTGTCCCAACGCCTCATGCGTTTAGCGTTTAACTTGGTATAGTTAATTAATGCCGTAGATTGCTCATGACCGGTAGTAGCTCTTTTTTCAACTAAATCTTCAACTAAATCTCGATATGCTTGATAAGGCATACTTTTTTTGATACCAGATTCTATAATAGTTTTCATGATACATGCTTTTAAGACAACAAAACAAATTTAATAGGTTGCTTTCTGTAATCTGCTGACTTTTATCATGTTTAAAAAAATAACCATAACCTTTCTGCAATAAAAATGCGATTCATAAGAATCGCATTTTTATCAGGCATTTATACTTTAAGCTTTTTTTATGTTAAACACACATTTCTAGTTGAAGCTCTTGAAGTATAAGCGCAATATCTTCAATAATATTTTGCCCTTTGTCTTTATTGTACCATAATTGTAAATCTTCCTTAAACTCTGGTGTTAATACACCGTGTTCAGCTTTATAATTATTTACTAAAGCTGTGGCTTTACTTGGTCTTGGCCCAAACGTATTTAACACCTGGCCTGTTTCATTATCAATTATTATAAGTTTTGCAATAGCACGACCTCCATTGGTTAAAAACATATCCATTAACTCCAAGTTTTCATCACGAAGTACTATTTTAAAATCAATATTATCATTTAATTCCGAAAGTTTATTTAAAACAGGAACCACATGTGCAGCATCACCACACCAACTTTCTGTAATAACCAACCAAGTTAATTTTTTTGAAATACCAGTGATGCTTTGTTGTGCTTCAGAGGTAATTTTTAACGTTTTATCCCAGCGTTTCATGCGTCTTGCATTAAGTTTTGTATAGGCAACTAGGGCTTCTGTTTGCTCAGTTCCAGTAGTAGCATCGTTCTCTACTAACGTATTCATCAAAACCGTGTAATCATCATAAGACATGGCTTTGTCTAAACTTCTTTTTATTATTGGGTCTATCATTTTCTATTTATTTACAAGTGGTTTGTCTGTTTTATTCTCATTACATTACAAAGTAAGTTTATATCTTAAACATAGAATGTAACATAGGTTGCTGAATGCAAGAAAAAATTACAAGGGTTTCTACTAAAAAATAATTAAAAAAAGTACATTTAGATTTTAATAGCATTATGATAAAAAAACACAGATGTGGTTGGTGCGAAGGGGACACGCTTTATGAAACCTATCATGATGAAGAATGGGGTGTTCCTGTTTATGATGACGATAAACTATTCGAGTTTTTAATTTTAGAAACTTTTCAAGCGGGTTTAAGTTGGATTACTGTGCTGCGAAAACGTGAAAATTTTAGAAAAGCTTTTGATAACTTCAACTATAAAAAGATTGCCAGTTATGGGGAGGATAAAATTAATGCGTTACTTCAAGATGCAGGCATCATTCGCAATAAACTAAAGATAAATGCAACAGTTACCAATGCACGGGCTTTTATAAAAATTCAAGAAGAGTTTGAAAGTTTTAGCAAGTACATATGGGGCTTTGTAGATGGTAAGCCAGTTAAAAACACTATTAAAGATTATAGAAAAGCGCCAGCCAATACAGCCTTAAGCGATACGATAAGTAAAGATTTAAAAAATCGAGGCTTTAAATTTGTGGGCACTACTGTAGTGTATGCCCATATGCAAGCAACGGGTATGGTAAATGATCATGAAGTAAATTGTTTTAGATATGATGAAGTATAGTTTGTTGTTTTTTGTTTTATGGTTTTCCTTTTCGTTTTCACAGTCTAAAAATGAAAAAGAAGAGCGTATTCCTGCCTCAGAGTTTCCCGCAAATGCTAAAAGTTATTTTAATACTATTTCGCAAGATGTAAACTACTTGAAGTATTACAGAGAAAGCGATGGTGAAAAAAAAAGTTTTGAGGTTAAATTCAAATATAAAAAAGAGCATTATAGTGTTGAGTTTGACACGTTGGGTCAGCTAGAGGATATAGAAATTGTTATAAAGAAAAGACATATTCCTAAAAAGACATATCATAATATTTCTGATTATTTTAATGCTAACTATAAAAAATTCACTATCGTTAAAGTTCAAAAACAATATGTGAATACTACCAATAAAACTGATAGGCAATTTATTCAACATGTAATTGAAAAACCTTTTAATGAACACACCCATTTTGAAATAATTGCTGAAGTAAAAACTGAAGACGAACACGAACTAAGAGAACTGACTTTTGACAAAAACGGAGTTTTTGAAAAATCCAGAAAAGTAACCTCATCTTCCTATGAGCATGCCTTGTATTAAAAGTTTATGTTTCGTAACCTTGAGTTTTATATGTTTCTTAATAGAAGCACAGAATAGCTTTTCTTCTCTTGGTGAATCTGCTATATCGCTTAATCATAGCATATCAGAAACCTATAAAGTAAATTTTGCTTTTAGAAGCAGGTACGTATTATATAATGATGATGGTTTGCAATATCAACAACAGCAGATGGATGTTTTTCACTTTTCAACCTTCAAACTAAACTATTACCACAAACTAAGTATTGGAATTTATTACCGAAATAGAGACTGGTTCGAAACTGGAAGTGACGAAACACGTATAACTCAACAATACAACTATACAAAACAAACCTTGGGTGTACATTTTGGCCATCGCTTGCGCTCGGAACAGCGTATTCTAGATGCTAAAACTATTTTTAGGCAACGGTACAGGTTTGCAGTAGATTTTCCTTTAAATGGTGAAAAACTAGATATTGGTGAAACCTATATGGTGAATACTATTGAAGCGCTTTTAAGTTTAAGCAAACTAGATAAACCCGAAACAGACGTGAGGATTGCAACTCAAATAGGATGGCAAATCAATGAAAAACTAAAATTACAAACAGGTTTAGAACATAGGTTAGAGGCTTTTAATTTAAAAGCAAATCATTTTTTATTCGTATTAACTAGCGCTATTATAAAAATTTAATTCTACAACTCACACAGCTTTTATCTTACTGAATTAAGATTTAAAACGCCAAAAATTCAACCTTTTAAAAATTTTAAAAACGCATCTCTAGAAATCTCCTCGGCACCTAAACTTGCCAAATGATTTGTAAAAACCTGGCAGTCTATTAATTTATAGTCTGTGTTTTGAACAAATGTTATAAACCCCACCTTGCTGGCATTGCTTTCTGTAGCAAACATACTTTCACCCGTAAAAATACCGTTACCTAAATCTATGCCATATAATCCCCCAACTAAATCATCGCTCTTCCAAACCTCAACCGATTTCGCATATCCCAAATTGTGTAATTCTGTAAAAGCATTAATCATATTTTGAGTAATCCAAGTACCCGTTTGCCCACCACGTTTAGCTTTTGCACAAGCCTTAATAACATCAACAAATGCTTTGTTTACAGTAACAGTGTAGTTCTTATTACGCAATACTTGTCGCATGCTTTTTGAAACCTTCAATTTTTTTGGAAAAAGTACAAATCTAGGATCTGGACTCCACCATAAAATAGGCTCGTCTGTCTCAAACCAAGGAAAAATACCCGAACGGTATGCTAATAACAAACGTGCTACAGATAGATCGCCGCCAATGGCTAAAATACCATCTTCTGATGCTTCAGAAACATTTGGAAACCATAAATCTTCGGTTAAGAATTTCATTACTTATTTTAAATTTTCTCTATCAACTTATAGATAATTACGTTTGTTATAAAAATAACAAACCTCATTGTTTTTTAAAAACAATGAGGCTCGTATATTGATTTTTTGATGACGTAAACACCACAATTGTGGTTACCTAGAACGGCAAATCGTCGTGATCATCTTCATTTAAATCTCCAGCAGGCTCAAAAGCATCAGCAGGAGGTACTGGCGGCATATTTTCTACTTGAGCTGCAGGTTGCAATGCTTCTATTCTCCAGCCTTGTATAGAGTTAAAATATTTAGTTTCTCCTTGTGGATTCACCCACTCTCTTCCTCGCAAATTAATATTAACTTTTACCTGTTGTCCAACCTGATAGTTGTTTAACAAATCTGTTTTGTCTTGTACGAACTCCACTAAAATATGTTGTGGGTATTGCTCTTCAGTAGTCACTACTACTTCTCTTTTTCTAAATCCGTTACTTCCAAAGGTTTGGGTTTCACCAATCATTTTAATTCTTCCTTGAACTTCCATTGTTATCTATTGTTTATTATCTATTCTTTTTTATTAATGTTGTTTTTATGACAGGAGGATTTTCCAAGCACTTTGTACGTCGCCATAACTCAAATATTTGCGCGCCAAAGTATGTTTTTCCCTGTGGTTTGCCTCTTTAATCTTTGGATATCGAGAACCTAAATCTGCCACAAACGCATCAACTTCTTCTTTTGATGGTAATGCTTCAACATTACCAAGCATCCCCAAATTATTTCCTGTTAAAATCATACTATTTTTAACATGATCTGGAAAGTTATCAACTCCAATTCCTAAGGTTGATAACGGTTTTGGTATTTCGAAAAAACCTTTATTGGCTCTAGTATAATAACTTCCACCTGCTCTCGCAACCAAATCTAACTTTTTTTGATTTATGGTATCATCTTTATTCAAAAGTTCGTCATCAATATGAAATTTTACTACTTCACAAATCACTAAATTTCCCGCACCTCCTTCAGTTCCTAATTTTACTATTTGATTTACTTTACATTCAAATTGTATAGGAGATTCTGCAACCCTAAATGGTTTAACAACGTCAGATTTTAACATCGTTAACCCCGCTTTTTCAAACTCATTTATATCTTCAGCATATTCTGTACTTGCTAAGGACATTTGGTGAACCAAGTCATAATTAACCACGTTTATTACCACTTCCTTGGTGGCTTCAACGTTGTGTAACGTATGTTTGGTTGTATTATCCCTAACACGTCTTGCCGGTGAAAAAACCATCACCGGAGGGTTTGCGCTAAAGACATTAAAAAAACTAAATGGTGATAAATTCACGTTCCCATCAGCATCAATAGTACTTGCAAAAGCAATTGGCCTTGGTGCAACAGCACTTAACAAATAACCATGTAATTTGCTAGTAGATAATGTATTTGGGGTAAATGAAGCCATCCGTTTTTTTAGATTTGAACAAATGTAACTATTCTTATAGGCTTATAAAAACCGATTTACTAACAACTTGGGCAATAATATTAACAGATTTGCATTATATTACTGCCTAATCAGAATTTGAATGCTTTTTACCAAATATTCTAATACATTTCGTTGGATAATGATAGCCGTTTCCTTCATTATCGTATTGTTAATCTTGTGGAATACTTACGTATTTTTTCAGAATTTTAAGGAAGAAGAACGTGTAAAAATGAAAAATTGGTCTTTTGCCTCTAAGGAGTTATCAACTACTGACAACCTTGATGCTAACATTGGAAACCTTCCTATTGAAGTGCTTCAAAGCAACAAAACCACACCAATGATTATTGTTCATAAAGACGGTAGTTATGACACTAGAAACATTAAGGAAAATGTAGCGAATGATTCTATTAAAGTTCAAAAACTTATTGCTAAGTTTAAAAATGAGTACAACCCTATTAAGGTAACTTACGACGGTAAACTATTACAAACCATATATTACGGTAACTCACCGCTACTAAACAAACTAAAGTACTATCCTCTGGCTCTATTGCTCATAATTTTTCTTTTTGCAGGTGTTATCTTCTTTTTTTACAAAAGCACTAAAAACGCAAGCCAAAACAAACTTTGGTCTGGTATGGCTAAAGAAACAGCGCATCAAATTGGTACACCCTTATCATCTTTAATAGGATGGACCGAGTTATTGAAAACTGAAAATGTAAACCCTGACTACATTATAGAAATTGAAAAAGATATTGATAGACTGCAAACCATTACAGAGCGTTTTAGTAAAATTGGCTCTTTACCAACACTAGAAACTGCCGATATTATTTTTGAGACCAAACAAGCTTACGACTACTTAAAACGACGTTCTTCTGATTTGGTTGCGTTTGAAATGATAGCTCCTTATGATGAAATCCCTGTGAAAATAAACAAACAACTTTATAGCTGGACCATTGAAAATTTAGTAAAAAATGGTATTGACGCCATGAAAGGGAGAGGTAAAATAACTATCGAAATTACACCTTTAGAAAATGATGTTAAGATTAAAATATCTGACACTGGAAAAGGTATCCCGAAAAAGAATTTTAATACCATTTTTGAGCCCGGATACACAACAAAAAAGCGTGGTTGGGGTTTAGGACTGTCTTTAACTAAACGTATTGTAGAAGATTTTCATAAAGGCAGAATAAGAGTACTCCAATCTACTATTGGAAAAGGCACAACCTTTCAAATTAGTTTAAAACGCTATAACTAATGAAAACTGAAGCGTTAAAAACCATAAAAAAAGTAGCATTAAAAAATAACTGTCCTGAATGTTTTAGTACAGACGGCTTGCAACTTACCTTTAGGCAAAAGTTTATTGAAACGGCTTTCTATAAATCAATTTCTAACGAGATAAGTCACGAATTGTATTGCAACACTTGCGAAAGTATTATTTATCCAGAACGATGGACGGATGATATAGAACGCGTATTTGAATATCAGCAAAAAGCATTTGTACCAAAACCAGCATCAAAATACTTCAAAAAAATATTCTGGACTATAGTAATTTCAGCATTAATTATTGCTTTTACTATAATTGGCTTTTTAGCGTTTTACGTAGGGAAATATTAGAGATTAGCACGTATTTTGGCGGCTATTTTATTTAAATCTTCAGGCATCATTTTAACTTTTTTAATAAAGCGCGCATCATCCATAGATTTTAAGGGAATTAAATGTACATGGGCATGTGGCACTTCCAAACCTATAACGGTAAGCCCTACACGATTACAAGGAATTGTTTTTTCTATAGCCAAAGCTACCTTCCTAGAAAATGCCATTAAACCGCTGTAAGTAGCTTCATCTAAATCAAACAACTTATCAACTTCTTTCTTTGGAATACATAAAGTATGACCTTCTGTATTAGGGTTAACGTCTAAAAACGCTAAAAATGCATCAGTCTCTGCCACCTTATAACAAGGTATCTCGCCGTTAACTATTTTAGTGAAAATTGAAGCCATAAGGTTTTCTATCTAGAAATTTCAATAATATCAAATTTCATCACGCCATTAGGTACTTGAATCTCTGCTACTTCACCAACCGACTTTCCTAAAAGTCCTTTTCCAATAGGAGAATTCACGGAGATTTTTCCTGAAGCCAAATCTGCCTCACCATCAGCAACCAGCGTATACGTCATTTCCATACCATTGGTTTGGTTTTTTATTTTCACTTTAGATAGCACTAAGGCCTTAGACATATCTAATTGAGATTCATCGATGATACGCGCACCTGCTAAAGCTTCTTCCAATTTTGCAATTCGCATTTCTAGCATGCCTTGAGCCTCCTTGGCAGCATCATATTCGGCATTCTCACTCAAATCACCTTTATCTCTAGCCTCTGCAATAGCTTTAGATGCCTTTACACGTTCAACATCTTTTAATTGTTGTAATTCGTCTCGCAATTTTTTTAACCCCTCCGGTGTATAGTAAGATACTTTACTCATAACTTCATCGTTTAAATTAACAAAACCCCTGTAGCTGACAGGGATAAAATAAAAAAATCCCGCTTTCACGAGATAGTAAGGCAAATATACAAAATATTTAAATGTCCATTGTATTTTATCGTAAATTGCCATCTAATTTTAAAGATTTTATGAGAATCCTCATTGCCTTCATCTGTCTGTTAATGCTAACTACGTGCAGTAGCAATTCCTTAAACGATGAAAACTGTCAATTTTTGTTAGATGTTAACGTAAACGAATCTATAAATTTAAATTTTCCTCAATTCAGTCAACTAAATTTTCCGAGCAATCCAGTATATATCCCAAATGCTGGTAATGGTGGCATTATCATTACCAATACAGGAAGCGGTTACGCGGCATTTGATGCGGCCGACCCAAACCATGTTTTCAATACCTGTTCTATTTTAACCATAGAAGGTCTTACTGCAAAATGCGGTTGCGACGATGAAAATGAATACAATTTATTCACAGGCCAGCCTGTGAATAACGGAAATTTACGTTGTACATTAAGGCGTTATCGTGTAGAACAAAATGGTAACATCTTAGTTGTTTTTAATTAAACCTATTGGGCGTTACCACAACACTTCAACAAGCTCAGTGCAAGTGGTCGGGCTTTCTGTTAAAAGTTTTGGCTTCCCACATTGGCGGGACCAAAAGCTACCACTGCAATCCCTAACGCACCACTCTTACTCTAAAAAAGAAAACGCAGTTAGTATTAAAACCAACCGCGCCTTCAACCCTTAATTAAATTCTTAAAATTTTAAAGTTGCCCCTAACAAAAAGTTAGTTGTGGCCTGCGGATAATACCCAGCAAAAAAACCTGTAGTAGTTCCCGTTGGGCTCGTGTTATCATCAAAATCAAACGAACCAAAATAGCCGTTGGATACATACTCCACATTAAAAATATTATTTATTAAACCAGACAACACAATAGATTTAAACAGTTTGTTTGGTATAATCTCATAATTCACGTTAAAATCATTTACAAAATAACTTTCTAGGATAGATTCAGGGTTATCGGTATTGCCCATAAATTGTTCCCCAACGTACTTGTTTAACAGTGATACCTGTAGGCGTTCAACAGGAAAAACGTTTATGGCATTTCCAACAACCACTTCTGGTGAAAACGAAATATTTGTATCGCCAAGATTTACCAATTCACCATTAAGGGACGTCGTAAAATTTTGATTTTTATTACTACTTAAGGCAACATTTGTTGAAGTACTTAAAAATTTAGAGAATTGAATGTTAGCATCCACTTCTAGACCAAGCCTATAGCTTTTTCCCGATGATGCTCTAAGCGGACTGCCAACATCGTCTAACTCACCAGTTAGCACCAATTGATTTTTATAAAACATATAATACAAATTGGTATTAATACTCGCTTTTTTACTGGTATAGCGCCACCCTAATTCGATATCGTTCAACGTTTCGTGTTCAGTTACACCACCTTGAAAATCATCACGATTTGGTTCTCTGTTAGCTACCGCAAAAGACGCATAAAAACTATTAAAATCGCAATGGCGATAGGTTAATCCAACTTTTGGGTTAAAGAAGTTGAAATTTGCATCTGTAACAAAGGGCACAACATCGGAGCTTGTTCCGTTGGTTTTATAACTTACAAAACGCCCTTGCAAATCAATAAATCCAGTAAATTTTTCAGCAAATCTAAAGGTAGCTTTAGAAAACACGCTAAAATCATTTTTAGTGGCATCACCATCGTAATACCTGTCTCTTATTTGAGTGTTAGGCGCTAAATTACTTCCCCAAATTACTTCCCCAAAATGGTCTCCAGTATATGAGCTCATAGACACTCCAGAAATAATTTCTAAACTATTGTTTTTATAAGTTACATTGGCATTCAATACATAAAAATTGTTATCTAACCATCTACGAACTATAACATCGGAATCATCTTCTATTAAATTGGCAAAATCCTCAGCAGATTCGTCTGGTTTATATTGCTCAAAATAACCACGCCCTTTGGTATAATTCAAACCTAAGTTTGTAGACCAATTATTATCAAAACGCTGATTCCAATGCAACTGATAGTGGTCTTGCCAATAGTTGTCGGTTTCATTTTCATAAGTGTATGGGTTTTGACGACGATTTTCTCGCAACTGTTCAGCGGTTAAACCAAACCACGATTGATAGGTGCGTTCTATATTTCCGAAAGTCAACGCTTTAATTAATGTATTATCATCTTTATAAATACCTTGAAGAAAATACGATTTTAAATCTGTAAAAGCTCTGTCTACATAACCATCAGAATCTATTTTTGAAAATCGTCCAGACACTTCAAAATGATCGTTAAGCAACCCTGTACTTACCTTAACTGTGTGTTTTCTAGTATTGAAACTACCAAAACTATTGGCTATTTCTGCTGAGGCTTCTTTAGAAAACGCATCAGTCAATAAGTTTAAACTTGCTCCAAATGCTCCAGAACCATTGGTTGATGTACCTACACCTCGCTGCAACTGTAAACTCTCTGTTGATGATGCAAAATCACCCAAGTTTACCCAAAATGTCCCTTGACTTTCGGGATCGTTGTAAGGGATTCCGTTAATGGTAACATTAACTCTTGTTGCATCGGTACCACGAACACGAATACCAGTGTAGCCAATTCCTGCTCCAGCATCACTAGTAGTAACTACCGATGGCAAATAATTGAGTAAAATTGGAATGTCCTGCCCTAAGTTGCGCTTTGCCAATTCTTCTTTTGAAACGTTAGAGTGTGTAATTGGCGCATCTGCACTTACACGAACTGCGCTAACTAAAACCTCGTCTAATTTTTCTGTTTTAGTTGAATCTTGTTGTTTTTGATTGTTTTGCGCATTGGCGCAGACCGATAGCACAAAAAGTGCCAATAAAAGAAATAAATTTTTCATGTCGATTACATAAATAATAATCGAATAAAAAGAGGTAATTATTCTTTAATGTTAATAAATTAATTTTTTGAATTTATTAAGAGTTTGCCAATTTGTTTTTCAAACTTCTCGCAATCACATTATAAATTCGATTTCCTAAACAGCATTACCTGTTCTAGGTTCAATGGGTATGATCTCAGCCACTTATAGGCACCCCTTTTTGAGAACGCTGCAAATTTAAGAACGAATTTGTAATTAGCGCTATGAAATAGGTTATTTTTTTTAATCTATATCAGGCTTTTTTCTATTTGCCTTTTTTTCAGATCGGTATTTCTTATTTTTTAGTCGCTTGCGTACGACAGCTCTAGGAATTTTAGTTGGTACGCGTTTTTTTTCTTCTACTAAAGTATTTTTTAGCAGCTTTAAAAATCGCTTTATTACTATCTCTTTATTTTTATGCTGGCTTCTAGATTCGTCGCATTGTAAAATTAAAACGCCATCTTTCGTTAATCTATTTTTGAGTTTTTCTTGAATATTGCTCTTTTGTGCATCGTTAAATACTTCAGATATATTCAGATTAAAATATAATTCAATTTTTGAAGCCACCTTATTAACATGCTGACCACCGCTACCAGAACTTTTTACAGCCTTAAAACTCAACTCTTTTAATAATGCTTCTTCATCAAACATTACGAACTTTGATGGGCAGGTTTTAATAAATCGTTTACTGTTTTAACAGGATTGAATGTTGATAAAGGAACTTCAACAAAAATAGAATTCCAATGTGCCATACTACCATTCCATAATCCAGGAAGCTCTAATGCGTGTATATCAACACCATTCTGGGTTTTCATAGTGATAAAAGCGGCCTCGGGATCAACATATTCCAATAAATTAAATTTCTCTCCTTTATAGTTTTTAACACCGCATACCAAATCAGTTGGATTAAAGTGAGACGCCTTATATACGATAGATTGTTGTTGTTTTTTACTAAAATCTATTTGTGCAAACTCTACAATTTGCAGTGAAATCTCATCATTTTTATCTTTTACCCAAAATGGGCCACCACCAGGTTCGCCTTCATTTTTCACCATACCGCAAACTCTAATTGGACGATCAAATTTATATCTCAAATAATTTATTTTTCCTTCAAAACTAAAGTCGCTAAAATCAGGATGGATATAAACACCTAATTGCTTTCTTAAAAAATAAGCCATAGCGGTAATATCTGCATCATCAATATTGCCTTTATCCAACTCGTGTAAATAATCAAACACTTGGTTTTGTATTTTTAACAAAACACCTGCCAGTAATTTCTTGTACTTTGAGTCTTCCTCATTTCTATCTTTTACAGTAATGTTATCGATATTTTTTATGAAAATGATATCACTTTCTAAATCATTTAAATTTTCTAGTAGGGCACCATGGCCTCCAGGTCTAAATAATATAGATTCATCTTCATTCCTAAAAACTTTATCGTCTTTAGTTAAAGCTATAGTCTCTGTCGCCTCTTTTTGAAAAGAGAAAGACACATTAAAGGCAACATTAGTTGTTTTTTCTAATCGTAGTTTTATTTCTTTTAACAGCTCTAAAAAATAATCTTGGTGCTTTTCTGAAACCGTAAAGTGCAAATTAGCATTTCCTTTTGAAGAGGCGTAAAGTGTAGATTCGTATAAGTGTTCCTCAAATGCAGTAATATAGCCATCTCCATATTTATGAAAAGGCAACAAGCCTTTTGGGAAAAAGCTGTAGTTTAGTTCATTTTCGTCTAGCATTGTTTTTATAAACTGCACATATTGTTCTTCTTCTGTTAAGCTGTTAAAATTTGGGACTTGCGTTTTTACTTTATCCATAACTTCCTCATAAAAAGGAAAATTAGAAAGATTTGTAACGAATACTTCTATCAATTCATCACCGTACTTTTCAACATATTTCTTTATGTTATCCTTTGTAATACTGAACCGCTTTAAAAATTGGAAAAGAAATTTAAACATTCTGGTTGCTGCTCCCGATGCTGGCACAAATTTTAGAAGGTCATACTCTTCCTTTTTTTCATCATATAGTTTTATAAGTCCATCAATCTCACTTTCATCAAATCTATGAATGCCCCTACCAACTGTTGCTGCTGCTAACAATCGGGAATGAGTCATCCCATTTTTTAAACGGTCTATTTGAGCATTTACTTGATCTAAAGTTATTCCCTTTCTATGAATTTGCTCGATGTCTTTTTCAGTAAACATTATTTAAGTCTTTAATAGTTTGTCTATATGCTTTACAGCTGTTTCCAATCGTTCTTTTTTATTGCCTTTAAGCAGAACAAATGGCCTGTTTTGTTTTATTAATTCATTTTTAAATGCCTCAAACATTTCTTCTCTGGCATTTGGTTTATCACGCAAATCATCAGCTTCCCAAGGCGTGTCAATATAGGTTAAAAAATACAAATCGTAAGTATTCTGTAAGGCGTGTTTTTCAAGGATTGGGTCGCACGTTCCAATGTAATATGCTTCAGAATATACTTTGGTTTCCAGTAAATCGGTATCACAAATTAATACACTATCTGTTTTTTGTGCCAACTCATTTTCTAGTTTCATTTGTCCTTCGGCAATTGGTAATAAATCATGAGGCTCGCAGGTTTTACGTTCGTTATTCCATTTATTTTGCAGATACTCCCGGGCGTATTCTGGTACCCAAACCGAATTGTAATATCGTGCTAATTGACGTGATAAGGTTGTTTTTCCTGTAGATTCAGGACCAAACAATACTACCTTTACGCAGCTTGCAGGTTGCTGTTTATACTTTTCTTCCATGTGATGTAGCCTTGGATGGCTAATATAGTAAAGATTAAATATTGTAGCGACAACATACCCCAACCTCGGTATGCATATAATGGCACTGTGATGATATCAGCGAAAATCCAGAGTGTCCAATTTTCTAATTTTTTGTTAGCCATAAACCACATTGCTGTAAAAAATACACCCGATGTAAAAATGTCAATATAGTTTGATGATGTTATTTCGGTTCCATAACCTTTATATACAAAATATGTAACTAACATCGTTAGTAAAAACATGCCGAAACCAATAATTTTTTCTTTTGAAGTCGTTCTAGAAATCGGCAACACATATTTATCTTCTTTTTTTCTAGACCAATTCCACCATCCATAAATACTCATTATAGAATAATAGAAATTCATCATCATATCTCCCATCAATTCATCTTGTAAAAAGATGTAAACTGTAATAATTGTAGCTACCAAACCCGTGGGATAGACTAGAATATTTTCTCGCTTCGCATAAATTACACTTGCGATGCCAAACACAAAAGCTATGGCTTCTAAAATTATTAAAAATGTTTCCCTATTTCTATAAGGCTCAAGAAAAAAATCAAAAATGGGGCTCATAGTCATGTCTGTCTGATTTTACAATTTTCATGTAGAGCAATCCCTTTTCAATAAGTTCGAAAGCTTCTTTTATTTCAGAGTTTAAAACCTGCATTACTTCGTCATAATCTCCGTAAACTTGAGTGCTTAAAGGGTTTTCTAACACTTTTAAATTTGAAGCTCTTAACTTCTTAATAAAATGGATAATTGCTGGCTCAAAATCGTCTTGTAATGGTGTTAATGTTAGTTCTACGGATATTCTCATGGTTTATCTTTTTGTTATTCTCACGAAGGTGGGAATCTTTATATAGTTTTTGGTGACTAAGGCTCTCGAAGTCACGTTGCTTTAAATTCTTATCGCTTTGAGAACCTCAGCGACCATACAAGCTATTTTTTCAATTCCTCAAACAACTCGTCATCTTCTTCAAAAGCAGTGCCAACTACTATAATATCAGCTCCTGCACTATATGTGTCTTCTATTTGTGACATGCTTCGGATGCCTCCACCTACAATTAGCGGAATATTCAATTCATTTTTAACAGATTCAATAACATTTTTTGTTATTGGTGTTTTGGCTCCACTACCACCTTCTAAATACATTAGTTGCATTCCCAAAAGCTCGCCTGCCTTGGCGGTATCAACTACTATTTGCAAATCATCTCTTGAAATTGCTTCTGTATGGGTGACTCTCGAAACCATTGTTTCTTTACCACTTTCAATCAAAATATAACCTGTTGGGATAACTTCTAAATTGGTGTTTCTTAATTTTGAGACTGCTTCAACATGTTTCCCTATCAAATATTCTGGATTCCTCCCAGAAAGCAACGATAAAAACAATAATGCATCAGCAGCATCTGTAATTTGAGTTACATCACCAGGAAATAAAACTATTGGTAAATGAGTATGTTTTTTAATGGCTTGAACAAGGATTTCGGTAGCACCACTCGAGACAGTACTTCCACCAACAAAAATATGAGTAGCAATAGACGCTTTTACTTTTTTAATAAACTGTTCTGAACGACTAACCGGGAATTTATCAGGGTCAATTAAAACCGCGAATAGTTTTTCACCCCTAGTAATAGCATCTAATATGTTTTTATAAATAGACATCAGGCAATGGCGTAGGCACAAGTAAAGCCTTCAAATTCTATAAACTCCACATAGTATCGGCTTTTGGCATCCTTATAATCAATCCAAGCAATGGTCGCCTCATCTTGAATAGTAAAGGGAACCACCAAACAATGGTTTTTAAAACTCAATCCTGTTGTGCAATATAATTTATAAAGCGATTCTTTTACGCACCAAATCACGGTTAATTTTTTAATGTAATCACCAGAAGTTTTGTCTAAATAATCAAATTCATAATCCACAAATTTATGAGCGATAATCGAAATTTTATCCCGCTGCTTTTCTATATCAATTCCTACAATCAAATCACTAATAATGACCGCCGAAAAATTAAAGGAATGCGATATAGAAATTTGTTTACCATCTTTTAAATGGGGTTTTCCAAAATCGTCATAAAACAAATCCTTATCAGTGTACCCAAACTCCCTTAACAACCATCTTACACTTAAAAAACCGCGCTGGTGCAGTTCGCTCTTCATACCTAAAACACGCTCTAAAGAGTTGGGTTTTAAATCCACTATAGCCATTAGTTCATCATAACTTTCTGTAATCTTCCAGATTTTAACAGTAGTTTGTGAATTTGGAGTAATGGTTTTATATAACGGCATTTAATATTCTAAAACTTAATAGTTATCTTTGCACCGCCTAAGACGGATGAAACAATTTGGTAGGCGAATTTAACCAAATTACGCAGTAATCACAATCAACTTTAGGTTTTTAAACAAAAGAAAAAAGTTACTATGAGTACAAAAACATTGCCTTACGTAGCCCACAAAGTAAAAGATATCTCTTTAGCAGATTGGGGACGAAAAGAAATAGAGTTAGCCGAAGCTGAAATGCCTGGGTTGATGAGTTTACGTGAAGAATACAAAAACGAACAACCTTTAAAAGGTGCAAGAATTGCAGGATGTTTGCACATGACGATTCAAACGGCTGTGTTGATTGAAACTTTACAAGCACTAGGTGCAGAGGTTACTTGGAGTTCTTGTAATATATTCTCAACACAAGACCAAGCTGCTGCTGCTATTGCTGCTGCTGGAACTGCTGTATATGCGTGGAAAGACATGACCGAGGAAGAATTTGATTGGTGTATAGAACAAACGCTTTTCTTTGGAGAAGACAGGCAGCCATTAAACATGATTTTGGATGATGGCGGTGATTTAACTAATATGGTTTTAGATAAATACCCAGAATTAGTTTCGGGTGTTAAAGGGCTTAGTGAAGAAACTACAACCGGGGTGCATAGGTTATATGAGCGTGTAAAAAAAGGCACATTACCAATGCCTGCTATTAATGTAAACGATTCTGTAACAAAATCTAAATTTGATAATAAATACGGCTGTAAAGAAAGTGCTGTAGATGCTATTCGTCGTGCAACCGACGTAATGTTGGCTGGAAAACGCGTAGTAGTTTGTGGTTATGGCGATGTTGGTAAAGGTACGGCTGCATCTTTTAGAGGCGCTGGAAGTATTGTTACCGTTACCGAAATAGACCCAATTTGCGCATTACAAGCTGCGATGGATGGTTTTGAGGTGAAAAAATTAGAAACTGTTGCGCCTGTTGCCGACATTGTAATTACAACCACAGGAAACAAAGACATCGTTCAAGCAAAACATTTCGAAGCTTTAAAAGACAAAGCTATTGTGTGTAACATTGGGCATTTTGATAATGAAATTGATATGGCTTGGTTGAACAAAAATCATGGCCATACCAAAAACACTATTAAGCCACAGGTTGACAAATATACCGTTAACGGCAAAGACATTATTATACTTGCAGAAGGACGTTTGGTAAACCTTGGTTGTGCTACGGGCCACCCAAGTTTTGTAATGAGTAATTCGTTCACAAACCAAACCTTGGCACAAATAGAGCTTTGGAACAATAGCGACAAATACGAAAACGATGTGTATATGTTACCAAAACACCTTGATGAAAAAGTAGCAAAATTACACTTGGCTAAAATTGGTGTAGAACTTACCGAGCTTCGTAAAGATCAGGCCGATTATATCGGTGTAAAGGTTGAAGGACCATTTAAGCCAGAGTATTACAGATACTAATTTATTCTGTCATTCCCACGAAGATGGGAATCCTCAAATTCCAAAAAATAAATTCCAAATCCCAAGCAGCAATGTTTGGGTTTTTTTGTCACTTCGAGTGATTCCGAAGCATGAGGAATTGTATCGAGAAGTTGGGCGTTACCTTCCTTTTGTCAGGTCGGGCTTTCGGGAGTCGCTCCCTCCTACGTCGGGGAGCTTCAACAAATCCCTCAATCCCTAACGCGAAAATTACGCTTTTTCAAGTAAATTTGGCTATCTTAAATGTTCTCGATACGATTTCGCTTTTTACAAATCACTCGAACTTACATAGATATATAATGTCTTATTCTGAAGAAAAAATACAAGTTCCAAGATTTAACGAGGAATCCGGTTTTTACACCACTAAAAAACGCTCAAAAATTATGAGCAAGATTAGAGGGAAAAATACAAAGCCAGAACTTTTGTTTAGAAAAGCCCTATGGGCAAAAGGTGTACGTTATAGAGTTGACAGTAAATCGCTTCCCGGAAAACCAGATGTATCCATAAAAAAACACAGATTGGCTATTTTTATTGATGGTGAATTTTGGCACGGATACAATTGGGACGAGCGTAAACCAAAATTAAAAACCAATCGTGAGTTTTGGAGACCCAAAATAGAACGCAATATGCAACGTGACAGGGAAGTCAACCAACAATTAAAGGATATGGGATTTACCGTGTTTCGGTTTTGGACAAAAGAGATTAAAGAGAATTTGAGCACTTGCCTAAATGATGTGCTAATGTATTTAGATACTGGAGAAATTCTTTAATCCACCAAATCCTCTTCAAAATACCACCATAAACTAGAGTCGATAGACTGTTTCATTTTATTGATATCTACATCATCTTTCAAAAATACAGTGATACTCTCGCAGGCTCTATTTTGTGCAACACTATCACAAATCTCAATTTCCTCGATTTCCTTAAAATGCTGCAAATGTTTTTTGATTCGGCCATCTAAAGATTCATCACTTAAAAAAATTTTAATTGTAGGTCGGGTTGGGGAGTTCCTTATTTCTGATCTAAACGGTAACATAATTAAGTTATTTGAAGTTAAAAAAATCAATCCCACAAAGAACGGGATTCGTTCAATTCGAAATTTTTTGAAGTTTTGTGTTATAAACCACTCAAAATTGCGTTGCACGAACAATCACTATACCTTAAAGTTAATAATTTTATTAATATCTTTTAAAATATTTTCAACATATGCGCAATTCCAGGATAAAACAAGTAAAACAATTATTAGCCGAAATAGAGGAAAACATTCCAAAGAAAGATTTTAAAAACGAACATGTCTCAAAATCCACAATTGGTTGGCAATTAGACCATGCCTTAAAGGTTGTAAATGGTGTTTGTAAGATGCTAGAAGCATCTGACCCAAAGACATACACTTCAAATTTCAATCTTACGAGAACCGTTATGTTCACTTTTGGATATTTTCCGAGAGGCAAAGGAAAATCGCCTAAAGTGGTTTTACCTCCCGACGTTATTACCTCAGAAAATTTATTAAATCAACTGGCTCTTGCAAAGACAAATCTAGAAAAAATAAAGTCTCTTCCTAAAACTTCACATTTCGAACATTTTCTATTTGGAGACTTAACTAAAAAACAAACTGTCCGCTTTATAGAAATACATACTAAACACCATTTAAAGATTGTTCGGGATATGTTGAAATAAAAAACCCTCTCTGTTTCCAGAAAGGGTTGAGCTTTTTAAAGAAATTGTTTCTTAAGCTTCAAACGGCTCGATAGAAACATAAGACTTGTTGTCTTTTTTCTTTGTAAATTTTACGATACCATCTACATAGGCATGTAATGTATGATCTTTTGAAGAATATACGTTTTCACCTGGGTGATGTGTATTCCCTCTTTGTCTTACGATAATATTACCAGCTTTAGCTGCTTGACCACCAAAAATCTTAACACCTAAGCGTTTCGATTCTGATTCTCTACCGTTTTTCGAACTTCCGACTCCTTTTTTATGTGCCATTTTATTTCGATTTTATATTATTACTACGATGAAAAGCTTATGCTTTACCACCATCTAATTCGTCTTGCCATTTTTTAAGCTCGTCCCACTTACCTTCTGCAGCCAATTTAGCTTGTGCTGGCCAAGTATCGGTTACGTGATTTCCACGAACTCCAGAAATGATTTCAGAAATTGCTTCAGGTTTAGTTTTTGCTAAATCAGCAAAAGTTGCAATACCTGCTTCTACTAACGTTGAAGCGATTTTAGGACCAACACCTTCAATTTTCTTTAAATCATCGGCTTTTCCTGTTGCTTTTTTAGCTGGTTTAGCTTCAGCTTTTGGAGCTGCTGCTTGAACCTCTACTTTTGCTTTAGGTTCAGCCTTTATAGTTTCCTTTTTTGGAGCTGCTTTTTTAGCTCCAGAAGCTACGATGCTTTCAATTACGATTTCAGATAAAGATTGTCTATGTCCGTTTTTTACACGGTAACCCTTTCTTCTTTTCTTTTTGAAAACTATCACCTTATCTCCTTTAAGGTGCTTTAAGACTTTTGCACTTACCTGTGCTCCGTCTATAGCTGGGGCGCCTACAGTTACATTGTTACCGTCTCCAATTAAAAGAACATTATCGAAAGAAACTTTCTTACCTTCTTCTGTTTGTAAACGATTAACAAAAACTTTTTGGTCTTTTTCAACTTTAAATTGATGCCCTGCTATCTCTACAATTGCGTACATAGCGTAACGTTTTTATTAATTTTTATTAATTATAAATGCCATAGATTTCTCTAAGGCGGGTGCAAATATAATTCTAATTAATTAATCTACAAATCATAACCTCTTATTTTGACAAATTATTTTAACGAATTTTAGCGTATTCTACAGTAATACGACAACTGAGAAAATCGATCTAGTAAAAATTTCATTAAATCCTCTAAAATTGCCTGAATACTATATATTATTTTAATATTTTTAATCTTCTTTTGTAACAAATTGTCCTTTTGCAAAGACAAACACCTTATTAATTAAATAATAACTTACTATGAAAAAACACTTAATATTATGTGCTTCACTGGTATTTTCTGCTTTTACAGCAACTGCCCAAGAAGTAGATTTTGAAGAGTACACCTTGGAAAATGGCTTACATGTTATTCTGCACCAAGATAATTCTGCACCGGTAATCACCGTTGGCGTAATGCACGATGTTGGCGGTAAAGACCTCGGGGGAGATAATAATCCAGAACGTACAGGTTTTGCTCATTTTTTTGAGCATCTATTGGCCTCTGGTCCAACAAAAAACATTGAAAAAGGCACATGGCGTAAAATTAGAGCCGCAAATGGCGGTCAAGGAAATGCAAATACATCCTTAGACAGAACCTATTACTATCAAACATTTCCTTCTAATAATTTGGAATTGGCGCTTTGGATGGAATCAGAAAGACTACTCCACCCTATTATCGATCAAGATGCAGTTGACACCCAAAACGAAGTTGTAAAGGAAGAGAAACGTTTACGTTACGACAATTCTCCATACGGCCAAATATTATTTGCAGTAACTGAGGGTTTATTTGAGAAACATCCGTATAGGAACAAGAATATTGGTGAAATGGAACACCTTGACGCTGCTACATTAGAAGAATTTCAAGCTTATTTTGATAAGTGGTATGTACCCACAAATTCAGTTATGGTAGTCGCTGGAGACATTGAAACTTCCAAGACAAAAGAATTAATTGAAGCTTACTTTAGCGACATAAAAACTGGCCCAAAACCTGTTAGAAACTTTCCAGAAGATGAGCCTATAACTGAAACGATACACAAAAAGTTTTATGATTCGAACATTCAAATACCTGCAATAATTGCAGCCTACAGAACTCCTGCGCAAACTGAAAAAGACAGTTATGTTCTCAATATGATTTCTTCATATTTAAGCAATGGTAAAAGTTCTGTGCTTTACAAGAAACTAGTTGACAAACAAAAACAGGCTTTAGCGGTACAAGCAGTAAACCTAACACAAGTTGATGCTGGTATTTATGCTTTATTTGCGCTTCCGTTAGGTGAGGTTAGCCTTAAGGAGCTACTAGCTGAAATGGATGAGGAAATAGAAAAATTACAAAATGAACTTATTTCTGAAAGAGACTTTCAAAAGCTACAAAATCAGTTTGAAAACAATTTTGTAAACTCGAACTCAAGCATTTCGGGTATTGCAAATTCATTGGTAGATTATTACTTATTATACGGAGATATCAATTTAATAAATACTGAAATTGATATTTATCGCGCTATAACAAGAGAAGACATACAAAGGGTTGCAAAGAAATACTTGAATCCTAATCAGCGTTTAGAATTAGAATATTTGCCAAAAAAAGATAATTAAAAAAGATATGAAAATTATGAAATCTAATATATACGTTTTAATCATTATGCTTTTAATGTCGGTTGGCGTTAATGCACAATTAGATAGAACTAAACAACCAGAACCAGGGCCTGCGCCAAAAATCTCTCTTGATACTCCTAAGGAATTTCAATTAAAAAATGGGCTCACAGTTTTGGTAGTTGAAAATCATAAATTACCTAGAGTTTCTTTTTCTTTAAGAATAGATAATACACCTTCTGCCGAGGGTGATAAAGCAGGGGTTTCTAATATCTTAGGAACAATGCTAGGAAATGGTACCACCTCTATTCCTAAAGATGAGTTTAATGAAGAAATTGACTTTTTAGGGGCTAGCTTATCCTTTGGTTCACAGAGTGCTTTTGCGAGTTCTCTATCAAAATACTCAGATAGAATCATAGAATTGTTAGCAGACGCTGCAATAAATCCTTTACTAACAGAAGAAGAATTTAAAAAAGAAAAGGATAAACTATCTGAAGGATTAAAAACTCAAGAAAAAAGTGTTCAAGCAATTGCTGATCGTGTTCAGGATGCATTAACTTATGGAATGCGTCATCCCTATGGTGAATATGTTAGCAATGAAAGTTTAAACAACATTGCTTTTACTGATGTTGTAGATAATTATAAAAGGAATTTCAACCCTAAAAATGCTTATTTAGTTGTAATTGGTGATGTTAATGCAAAAAAAATTAAGTCTACTATTAAGAAGCATTTTGGAGCATGGAAAAATACAGTTGATGCGCAACCAGAAATGCCAAAACCTAATGCTAATCTGAAAGAAACAACAATTAATTTTGTTGACATGCCAAATGCAGTTCAGTCAAACATTATACTTACAAATAATGTAGAATTGAAAATGGGAGATGAGGATTACTATGCGGCACTTATAGCCAATTATATTATTGGTGGTGGAGCAACTGGATATTTATTTCAAAATCTAAGAGATGATAAAGCTTATACCTATGGCTCCTATTCAAGAATTGGCGCTTCTAGATATGGTGCTTCTCGCTTTTTGGCAACAGCAGAGGTAAGAAATGAAGTAACAGATAGCTCAGTTGTTGAAATGCTAAAGGAGGTAAAACGCATTAGAACAGAGCCCGTTACTGCCGAAACCCTTGCAGCAGCAAAAGCAGCATATGCAGGCAGTTTTGTTATGGCTTTAGAAAGACCACAAACCATTGCAAACTATGCGCTAAATATTAAATTAAATAATCTTCCTGATGATTTCTATAAAAACTACCTAGAAAAAATTAATGCTGTAACAATAGAAGATGTTCAAAAAGCAGCTAATAAGTATTTCTTGGCAGATCAAGCTCGAATTATTGTTGTTGGTAAAGGAAGTGATGTTTTATCAAACCTAGAAAAAACAGGTATTCCTATAAATTATTACGACAAATATGCCAATGAAGTACCAAAACCAGAGTTCTCAAAACCAATACCTGATGGTGTTACTGCCCAATCTGTAATTGATAATTACATTAAAGCAATTGGCGGTAAAGAAAATGCTACGTTAGTAAAAACACTTTATAAAACTGCTGATGTAAGCATTAAAAATGTACCGGTTACGTTAACTGCAGAAATAAAAGAAATGGCGCCAAACAAAGAGTCTATGGAAATGACAGCACAAGGTATGGGCGTTATTATGAAGCAGAAATTTAATGGAGAGGGTGGTTATATGGAGCAACAAGGCATGAAAAAAGAGTTAACCTCTGAAGAAATTGCAGAAAAGAAAAGTGGTAAAACTATATTCCCGGAACTGCATTATAAAGATGCCCAAATAACTTTAGAAAGTATCATATCTATTGAGGATAAAGATGTTTACAAAGTAAAAGTAATGCTTGGTGATAAACCGTCGCATCGCTATTACAGTGTTGAAAGTGGATTGTTAGTACGCGAGGAATCAACAACTGAAACTCAAGGGCAAAAAATCACATCTATTGTAGATTATAGTGAGTATACTTCTGTAAATAACATAAAAGTACCTCACAGCATAAGTATAATGGCTGGACCTCAAAATATATCTATGAAAATAACCAGTATCAAAGTGAATGATGGAGTCTCTGAAGCTGATTTCAATTAAAAAGAAGAAGTCCAACTTCATTAAGTAATAAGTTGAAGCCCAAGATATTTACTCTTGGGCTTTTTTATATGCTATTATGAAGCAATATTCCGCGATTTCTTAAATAGCTGCATTACCGTTAGCGATGACACCAATGTTGTAGAAAATCCCATAATAGCAACAACAAACACAATTAGACCAATATGAGATTTAAAGCCCCAATTCATTTTTTCAAGTAAAACAGGTAGGAATTCTGCATTAATTTCGGTGGCATATAGTAAAAAAAACAATGTAAAAACAACAGTAGCAACCGCACCCGTAACTAAGCCTGTTTTGAAGCCTTCTCCGTATGAAAAGTCTGAGTTATGCTGCAGCTTACTAATTTTCACAGCTTCATAAATTCCAAGAAGTGTTATTGCTGCATTAACTAAACTAAATGCCGGATTGGTATGCTTATCAAATAAAGAGAGCACCAAAAAATAGGCAATTAGCACTGCGCTTGTAACTAAGCCAAAACGAATGGGAAGAATCAAGTTTTTCATAAAAGCTAAATTTTATTGGTTATTTCAAAATTAGTATATCTCCTAAGACAATAGGTTATACTTCTAAAATAGATTGGTTTGTTTAACTTTTCAAATCTCTTAAAGTTCGTAAAAAAAAACGACTTTTAATAATTTAATAGTGATTCCTTAGATAAAAACCTACTTACGCTTATGCGCTAAATACACGCCAATTAAGATGATTAGCGTCGCTAACCCCTGGACAATCCCAAAACGCTCACCATCTAACACACCCCAAAAAACTGCAATTATTGGCATTAAATACGTAACGGAAGAGGCAAAAACCGGAGTGGCGATGTGTACCAACTTGTTAAACATTACTTTGGCTATTGCCGTACCGAATAACGACAAAATTAGCATGTAGCATAATGCCGGTTTTAAAGTAGGCGCAGACAGTACCTCTGGTTTAAAAAACCCTGAAAACACCAATATTATAACTGCTGGCAATACTATAGCGGCAAAATTCCCGACAGCTATAGTAAGGGCGCTCACATGCTGTAAGTAGCGTTTTAAAATATTTACGCTCGCTGCATACATTAAGGTAGCTAATATTACAAATGCAACATACAGATAGTTTTGATTTGGATTCAGGGATGCTCCATTTAAGATCAACAACATTGTACCAGTAAGTCCAATAAATACTCCCAAAACCTGTCGCCTTGTAGACTTCAGTTTAAAAACAAAAAACCCAAGTATAATAGTGTTTAAAGGCACTAGGGAATTTAAAATAGAAGCTACAGAGCTATCAATTTCTGTTTCTGCAAAAGCAAATAAAAATGAAGGGAAAAATGTACCTAAAAGCCCCGTGAGAATTACCCATTTCCATTCCTTTAGTTTTATAGATTTTATACGATTAAAACCAACAACAAATAAAAAAACCGTTGTAAAAATAATACGAATAGCACCTAGTTGCACAGGGGTTAAACCTACTAGCCCCTTTTTAATTAAAATGAACGAACTTCCCCAAATAAGAGAAAGTACAACAAGATATATCCATTTTACGGATTTTACAGCCATTACTACCACGTATTATTCTAAGGGCACAAAAGTGAAGTTTTTAACCCAATAAATCGCATTATTTAGTAATTTTGTAACATATTTTTAAAATACCCATTTCATATGAAAACAATAACATACATTCTTGGCGCTACATTATGTTTTCTATTGGCGACAAACTGTAAAAATAACAAAGAAGCCGAAGTAAAAACCATTGAAGTTGAAACCACTGAGGCTAAAAAAGAATTAGACCCAAACGCAACCTATGCTAAAGCTGAATTTACCGTGAAAGGCATGACATGTGCCGTAGGTTGTGCTGCCACCATTGAAAAGAAAATTGCAAAAATGGAAGGTGTAACCTATGCTAAAGTTGATTTTGAAAACGAATTAGCTATGGTGGAGTACGATGAAGCTAAAGTAACTCCTAATAGTTTGGAAGCTACCGTTACAGGTGTTGCCGACACTTACAAGGTTAGCGACATGAAAACGGTTGACGCGTTCTCTAATGAAGCTAAAACTAAAGCCTGCGAACCTGGTTGTGAAAAAGACTGTTGTAAAAACAAAGCAACAGGTACTGAAAAAATGGCCTGTAAGGCAGATTGCAAAAAAGCCTGTTGCGCACAAAAAGCTTAAGCCCCATGTTGACATTCCTTCTTTTGTGAGAATGATCCCATAATGCAATCAATCTTACGAATTGATTTTTTTAAAATTAAGTGTTGATAAAAAAGCTTCCCTTAAAAGGGAAGCTTTTTTATTGCCACTCGATAGTTTCTATAATACGCTGAATATCCTTTTGCAAATAATTCGCTGCAGGTAAAATAGAATCGTAATTGGGTTTCGCCTTAAAATACAAAGAGCCTGTTAAAAAATGATTTATACTGTCCGTAACATAAAACTGCGCTGGAGAAGCAGCATTCCCCTTAACTTCCGATAGCATACCATACACCCTCCGTTCAGCATTTTCATAAGGATATACTGGAATTTCATCTGCTTTCTTTGTGTGTTCTAAAGTTAGTTTTTGGGCATCTCTTAAAAAATCATTCAAGTTCTTTTCCTTGCCTTCAATGGCCTTATACGTTAAAAATAAAGTAGCTTTTAATGGTTTATAATGCAAGTTCACACCATAACTTTCAGTTGTGCTTTTTAAGGGTTTAACGCTTATATCTTCAACCAAACTACTCACTTCAAAAGATAACGGCATTTTTGGTAGATGTTGTGTTTTATAGGTCGCTTCAGGAAAATCCAATCTTAAATATGCTTTTGGTTTAGGCAGATAATCTTCCCCGCCGCAAGACACGAAAATAAAAACGAAACCTAATAATATGCCAAGTTGTAGCTTCATGTTAAATAATTGTAACCTTTACGCGTTTTATGCGTTTTTTATCCATAGCCTCTATTGTGAAAACGTAATCTCTAAAAAATATTTTAGATTGTAGTTTGGGGAAACTTCCAGAAATTTCTAAAACAAACCCTGCAATGGTTTCGGCTTCACCTTTTTCATCATCAAAAATAGAATCATCTTCTAGCTTAATCACTTTGTAAAAATCTTTTAAAGCTGTTTTTCCTTCAAAAACATAATTTTTATCATCTAGCTTAGAGTAGTTTAAATCTTCATCATCAAACTCATCGCTAATATCACCTACAATTTCTTCAATAATATCTTCTAAAGAAATTAATCCTGAAGTGCCTCCGTATTCATCAACAACAACAGCCAAGTGCACTTTTTTCTCTTGGAACTCCGCCATCAAATCATCCAGCTTTTTATTCTCTGGCACGAAGAACGGTTCTCGCAGTAGGTTTGTCCAATCAAATTGTTTTCTATCTATGTACGGCAACAAATCCTTTACATAAAGAATTCCTTTTATTTGATCTATGTTTTCTTCGTAAACTGGTATTCTAGAATATCCGTTCTCAACAATTTCAGGGATAATCTCTGTATATTTTTGCGATGCATTTAAGGCGAAAATATCGATACGCGGGCGCATAACCTGCTTGGTATCTGTATTTCCAAATGAAACTATACCTTGTAAAATTTTCTTTTCTTCTTTTGAAGTGTCTTCATGACTTGTTAACTCTAAGGCTTGAGATAATTGATCCACGCTTAAATTAGATTTTTGCTTCCCTAATTTATTATGTATACCTAAAGTAACGCTACGCATAGGTAAGCTTACAGGAGATAACAATACATCTAAAACCCTTAGAGGATAGGCCATAATACCGGCAAATTTAAGGTTGTTTCTACTGGCATAAATTTTTGGTAAAATTTCACCAAATAACAAAATCAAAAAAGTAACAACAATAACTTCTAAAATAAATTTTGCCGTTGGATTTGTAACACCTCCAAACATAAAATCACCCAAATAAGCAAATAATAGCACTATGGCAATATTTATGAAATTATTGGCTACTAAAATTGTTGCCAATAGCTTTTTAGGGCGCTCTAATAGTTGAAGAATAATTTTAAATGGCCTGCTTTCTGCTTCAGGATGGTTATCAATATCGGTTCTTGTTAACGAAAACAGTGCCACCTCTGCTCCAGAAATTAATGCAGAACAACATAACAGTACAAAAAGCAACACAAAGCCAAAAACAACTGGAATATCAATTGCTAAAAATAAAAAATGTAAACTCGGGGGTTCAGGATCCACCTAATTCGGATTTAGTTAAACTTAAGGTTAAAATGGTAAATCATCGTTATCATCCACAGGAGGCTGACTTGGAGCTGAAGGACTTGCTTGTCCACTACTACCAGAATTGGCAGCATTGGCCTCGCTTTCTTTTTTAGTAGATAAAAACGTAAAATCGGTACATTGAATTTCTGTAGAATAACGGTCGTTACCCTTATCATCTGTCCATTTTCTAGTTTTTATACGGCCTTCAATATATACCTTATCACCTTTACTCAAATACTTTTCGCAAATTTCCGCACCTTTGTTTCTTACCACTATATTATGCCATTCGGTATTGGTAATACGTTCGTTGGTTTGCTTGCTCATGTAGGTTTCGCTAGTTGCCAAGGGAAAACGCCCTACGCAACCACCACCTTCAAAATAGTGCATTTTAACATCATCGCCCAAATTACCAATTAGCATTACTTTATTTAATGAACCTGCCATAATTTAAATGTTTTAGAGAATGCAAAAGTAAGTATTCATTCTTCACATTTTTAAAATTAGTAAAAAAATAAGAATATTCTAAGACATATTATATTTTGGGCATTACCCCCTCGGTCGCTGAGGCTCTCAAAGCGGGGGTCAGGCTTTCCGCTAATAGTTTTGGCGCGATGCGCCTCGCCAAAAGCTACCGCTGCAATCCCTAAAGCAGAGATATCGGCAACTATTAGGTTTAACAAGAGCAATATTATGTTCACTTAATCGTTATCAATCCAACCAAATATCAATTCGAATGAAGGACATCAGAAAATGGGTTTTTAGCATATTTATGTTTTGTATAGCAATGCTCTTATCTGTAGCCGCTGCAGCCCCTTATAATATTGGAAAATTAATACTATTTATTAGCGCTGTTATTATTATTGGAGGTTTGGTTATATCTTTATCTATTAGCGTTTGGTCTAAGCGAAATCGAAAATCATCCTTTATCAAAAGCTTTAAACTTTCATTTGGCTTAAGTGCCCTATTATTTATTTTTGGTTATTTGTTTACTGCGTTACAGCCTGTTATTTTTAAATGAGAATTCTATACAAAATACTTACTAGTATCATATTTATACCAATTCTCGCTTTTGTATTCCTTTTTGGAGGAGTTTCTTTAATGGAGGGTTACAATATATTTGATCCGTACATTGATACAGAATTTTCTGAAAACTACACCCCTGAAAAGTTCGACTTAATACAAATGGACTTAAGTATGGAAGAAGTTGTTGAACTCATTGGGGAACCATTACGAAAGTGGACTTTGAAAAATGAAATCCAATTTTTATATACCCGTGATTCTTTTTTAAGCAAAAGGAGTAATATAAAGTATTTAATTAGAGATTTTGCATGGTATCGTTCAAGTGTATATTTTGACGGAAAAGGACAAATTACCAAGATAGAAAAGGGATGGAGTTATGACTAAGGATTATAGGCACTTAATCTTAGCTATTTGCTTGTCAAGGTAAGCCCTAACTTTCAAACTCCTCAATAAACTTCCCAATCAAAATAGGTACAGGGTATTTAGTAATTGTTTCAAAAGGCACACCATTCTCAACCGAATCAATACTAACTATCCAAAAGGTCGTATTCAAATGTTGATGGGATAACTTATGAACTTTCGGTACGTCATTATATTGATGCAGTTCAAAAGATTTTCCTTTAGGGATTGGATGACTCTCAACTAATTTTAAAAACTGATTATAATTCATATTCTTATCCGTTTCTATCAAAGGGAACTGATACAGATTCTGCCAAATACCCTTTCCTTCTCGTTTTTCTAAAACGGTTTTTTTGTCTTCCGATAGAAACACCAAAAAATTAAAATAGCGCTGCTTTACTTTAAGCTTTTTTAACTTCACAGGAAGTTCATCAACCTTACCCTTATTATATGCGACACAAGATTCTTGAAACGGACAAAACATGCACTCTGGATTCTTGGGCCTACATTGTGTCGCACCAAATTCCATAATGGCTTGGTTAAACGTTGCGGGGTCTTTTTTATCTAGTAGTTCTTGGGCTAAAGTTTTAAACGCTTTAATGCCTGCTGTGGAATTTATTGGTGTTTTAATACCAAAATAACGGGATAACACACGGTACACGTTACCATCTACAACTGCAGTAGCTTCATTAAAACAAATAGATGCTATGGCACTGGCAGTGTAATCGCCAACACCTTTCAGGTTTAAAAGGTCTTTATAGGTCTTAGGAAAAACGCCATTACATTCATTTACCACGTATTTCGCCGTAAAATGTAAGTTCCTAGCACGAGAATAATATCCAAGTCCTTGCCAGAGTTTTAACACCTCACTTTCCTTTGCGTTTGCCAAATCAAAAACCGTTGGAAAATGTTCAGTAAAAGCTTCGTAATACGGCAATCCTTGTTTCACCTGTGTTTGCTGTAAAATAATTTCCGATAGCCAAATAAAATATGGGTTTTGGGTTTCGCGCCAAGGCAAACATCTTTTATTGCTTGAATACCAGCGAATTAAAATTTCTGAAAAAGCCATGGATTAATTTTCTACGAAGTGCTAAAATAAACGTTTATAATCTTAAATTTTAATGAATTAGGTTTGAAATATTGAATATTAAATGCATATATTTGCATCCCTTTTAGAATTTATATAACCCGAATAATAAAAAGATTAAAAATGACAAAGGCTGATTTAGTAGCAAAAATTTCTGAGAAATTAGGAATAGAAAAAGGAGATGTTCAAGCAACCGTTGAAACATTTATGGAAGAAGTAAAAACGTCACTTGAAAGTGGTGATAATGTATATTTAAGAGGTTTTGGAAGCTTTATAATTAAAACAAGAGCAGAAAAAACTGGAAGAAATATCTCTAAAAATACTACTATAAAAATTCCGGCACATAACATACCTGCATTTAAGCCTGCAAAAGTTTTTGTTGAAGGTGTTAAATCTAATGTAGAAGTTAAGTAAAATATCAAGATAAATTATTAATTTAAAAAGACACTATTTATGCCAAGTGGTAAAAAACGCAAAAGACATAAGGTAGCGACGCATAAGCGTAAAAAACGTAGACGCGCTAACCGTCACAAAAAGAAAAAATAAATCGAAAAAGTAGTTAAGATAGCTACTTTTTTTGATTGTAACAACAACAAAGTTCTTTGAAATGAGTTCATATATTTTTAACACTACAACTAGTGTATTTTGAACTCCACGGATTAAAATCCTGTGAAAAAATAATGTATAATCCATCTGTTGCGCCTTCGTGCAATGGATTAAAATTAACACAATGGATAAAGAATTGATTATTCGATCTAATTCAGAAGCTGTTGATTTTGCCTTATTAAAAGATGGAAAACTTATTGAATTACAAAAGGATGAAGATGATAACAATTTTTCGGTTGGCGACGTGTTTATCGCCAAAATTCGTAAAACTGTTCCAGGACTAAACGCTGCATTTGTAAATGTAGGGTATGATAAAGATGCTTTTTTGCACTATCATGATTTAGGGCCTAAATTACCTTCACTTTTAAAATTCACAAAACGTGTAAGCACAGGTAAATTAAAAGATTTTTCTTTAAAAAACTTCCCATTTGAAAAGGATATTGAGAAAGATGGCAAAATTGCCGACGTCTTAAAATCCAATCAATCGCTATTAGTACAAATTGTTAAAGAACCCATATCTACAAAAGGGCCGCGGATAACCTCAGAGTTATCGGTAGCTGGTAGATATATTGTTTTAATGCCTTTTTCCAACCGAATTTCTATTTCACAAAAGATAGAGGATCGTGAAGAAAAAGACCGCTTAAAACGATTGGTAAAAAGTATTACACCACAAGGTTTTGGTATAATAGTTCGCACTGTAGCACAAGGCAAAAAAGTAGCCGAATTAGATAAAGATTTACAGAATTTGCTCCATCGTTGGAATGCAATGTGTAAAAAATTGTACAAAGCGCATCACCCTAGTAAAGTATTAGGGGAAATGAACAAGGCCTCGTCAATCTTACGAGACATATTTAATGATTCCTTTACTGGAATAACAGTAGATGATGAAACGCTGTACTACCAAATTAAAGATTACTTGCAAGAAATTGCACCTAAAAAAGAAGCAATAGTTAAATTGTATCAATCTAAAGTTCCAATTTTCGAAAAATTCGGAATTGAAAGACAGATAAAAACCTCTTTTGGAAAAACTGTTTCCATGACAAAAGGCGCCTATTTGGTAATAGAACACACCGAAGCGCTGCATGTTATAGATGTAAACAGCGGCAACAGATCTAACAAATCTAACAACCAAGAGGAAACAGCCTTAGAAGTTAACTTAATTTCAGCTACAGAAATTGCACGCCAACTGCGTTTGCGGGATATGGGCGGCATCATTGTAATTGATTTTATAGACATGACAAAGTCTGAAAATAGGCAGAAACTCTTTAATCACCTTCGCGATGAAATGAAGGACGATAGAGCAAAACATAAAATACTGCCACCAAGTAAATTTGGTTTGATACAAATTACAAGACAACGTACACGCCCCGAAATGAATATAAAAACTCGTGAGGAGAATCCTGATGAGATTATAAACGGTTCTGAGGTAGAAGCACCTATAAGTTTGGTGCAAAAAATAAACCATGATCTTGAAATACTATTTAAAAAAGACTATAAGAAGGTGACCCTAAACACACATCCTTTTATAGCGGCCTTTTTAACCAAAGGCTTTCCATCTATACGTTCTAAATGGTTTTTAGAACACAAAAAATGGGTGAAGATTTTACCCCGCGATGCTTACACATATTTAGAATATCATTTTTTTGATAAAAATGGTAATCAAATTAAATAATTAAAAAAAACCCGCTACTTTTTAAGTTTGCGGGTTTTTTGTTTTTAGATACACAACACTAAATTTATCAAAAACTTAAGGTGCAGGATTAGGAATAGCATTATGCACCGCATTAATCTCCTTGATAATGTCTTCACTTAAATCTATATGAATACTATCAATATTTTCTTTAAGCTGCTCAAGCGTTGTTGCCCCAATAATATTTCCAGTTAAAAATGGTTGTTGATTTATAAATGCCAATGACATTTGAGTTAAAGACAAACCATGTTTTTCGGCTATTTTAAAATAGCGTTTTGTGGCTTCTAAAGCTTGTGGGCTATTATAACGCCCTGCAAATCTCGGAAACAAATCAAATCTTGAGTTTTTTGGTAGTTTGCCATCAATATATTTACCAGAAAGCGAACCAGATGCCAATGGCGAATATGCCAAAAGCCCAATATTTTCTCTAATGGACATTTCAGCTAAATCACTTTCAAAAGTGCGATTCAGCAAAGAGTAGGGGTTTTGTATGGTCTTTACTCTCGGTAAGTTATTTGTTTTAGATTCTTCCAAATAACGCATTACTCCCCATGACCTCTCGTTCGAAATTCCTATTTCTCTTACTTTTCCAGCTTTAACAAAACCATTTAAAGTTTGTAGTATTTCATGAAAGTTATCTTCCCAAGCATCATTTGGATTATATTTGAAATCTCGCTGTCCAAAATAATTGGTTTGTCGCTCTGGCCAATGCAATTGATACAAATCGATATAATCGGTTTGTAAGCGTTTTAAACTATTATCTAAAGCTTCATTTAGAGCATTTGTACTAAATCCCGTTTTCCGAACATGAGCTGTATAATCCCCTGGACCGCAAATTTTTGATGCTAGTACAATCTTATCTCTATAGCCTGTTTTCCTGAACCAATTGCCGATAATTCTTTCGGTTTCTGCATAGGTTTCAGCATTTGCAGGAACGGGATATAATTCAGCAGTATCAAAGAAATTCACTCCGCTATCTAAGGCATAGTCCATTTGTTTAAAGCCTTCGTCTTGCGTGTTTTGGTTTCCCCACGTCATGGTGCCAAGGCATATTTTACTTACTTCTATATCGGTATTAGGTATTTTAGTGTATTTCATTTTAGATGATTAGTCATGTTAGACATCTTGAATTTCTAGGCGAAGTGTAAAGATAAAAAACCGTTAAGAGCCTATTACCCTTATTAACGGTTTTTTATGCGTTAGGGATTGAACACTTTGACTGCGCTCAGTGCAGGCTATATGTTGGAGTTCCTCGCAGAGAGCAACTAGTGAAATGTTGTTTACATTCACGAATTCTTTAATTTAAATATAAACCAATGAGTAAAGCCCTACCCCGCTTCGAGAGCCTCAGCGACCAAGCGGGGTAACGCCCTGCTACTACTCGTTCAATAAGCGAGACAATTCATCTAATTTAGGCGTTAGAATTACTTCGATTCGTCTGTTTTTTGCTCTACCTTCCTCCGTGTCGTTCGAGGCAACCGGTGCATATTCACCACGACCGGCTGCGGTTAAGTTTTCTGGATTTATCGCTGTATTTTCCCGTAAAATATTTACGATAGCAGTGGCACGTTTTGTGGATAAATCCCAATTGCTCGTAAGTGCACCATTACCAGAATAAGGTATGTTATCTGTATGACCCTCTATAAGTACAGCAATATCAGGGTTTTCGGATAATACATTTCCAAGACTTCTAACTGCAGTTTTTCCATCAGCATTCACTGCCCAACTCCCTGATTGGAATAACAATTTGTTTTCCATAGATACATATACCTTGCCACCGCGTTGCTCAACAGTTAAGCCTTTGCCTTCAAAATCTGTTAGGGCTCTTGAAATCGCATTTTTTAACTGTGTCATCGCCGCGTCTTTTGTTGCAATTACATTTTCTAATTCTGCTATGCGGTTAGAACGCTCTTCCAAGGCTTGTTTAAGTTTCTGTAAACGCTCGCTTTCAGCTGCTAGAGCCTGTTCCTTAGCTTCCAGTTCTGCTAACAATTCCCTGTTTTTTTTAGAATTTTTTGTAATCGCCTCTGAGCTATTCTTTTCCAAAGCAGCGTAAGATGCTTTTAAATTATCAAGATTAGATTTAGTCGCCGCATAATCACTTCTTAAGCGGTTGCGTTCAGCAATAGCTTCGTCATAAGCTGCTTGTAACTGTTTTAAATCGTTTTCTGCACTTGTTTTTCCTGCTAAAAGTGATTCGTTTTCCTTAGTCAGCTTTCTGTTTTCTTGTTTTAAAGTGGCATATTTACTCTCTAAATCTTTATATATTTTAGGTGAGACACAAGAGGTTGTAAATACCAAAAGGATAAAGATTAATAAACTTTGTTTCATCATTGTTTAGGATATTTTAATTTGATTTATAGGCTTAACGTTCTATTTCCAATAAAATTGGACAGTGGTCGCTATGCACCGCTTCGGTTAGTATAACGGCTCTTTTTATATTTTCTTGTAATGGCTGTGAAACCATTGCATAATCTAGTCGCCAACCTTTATTGTTGGCACGTGCATTGGCTCTGTAACTCCACCAGCTATACTCTTGTCGGTCTGGGTTAAGGTACCGGAAGGAATCGATAAACCCACTATCAATAAAATTTCCAATCCATTCGCGTTCTACGGGAAGAAATCCTGATACACCTTTCATTTTTGGATTATGAATATCAATTTCTTCATGACAAATGTTGTAATCGCCGCAAATCACCAATTTTGGAATATCTTTTTTCAAGTTATCGATATACTCTTGAAACATATCCATATACTCTAGCTTATGATTTAGACGTGCATCATTAGTACCTGAAGGCAAATACAAACTCATTACGGAAACCCCATCAAAATCAACTCTTAGGTTACGTCCTTCAAAATCCATCGACTCAATACCTGTTCCATATTCCACATGCCGAGGTTCAAATTTGCTTAAAATTGCCACGCCACTATAGCCCTTTTTTTGAGCACTAAACCAATAGTTATAGGTATAGCCTGCTTCTTCAAACAGACTTAAGTCTAACTGGTCTTTCATGGCCTTTATTTCTTGCAAACAAACAACGTCTGGACTTGCACTTTTTAACCAGTTAATAAAACCTTTGTTTATAGCAGCACGAATGCCATTTACGTTATAGGAAATAATCTTCATTAGCCTCTTTAAGAATTTCAGCTAAAATAAATAATACGTTACTTTTACACCATAATTCACCTAAGGAGTTATAACGAATTCTATTAACATAATATTTTAAGCTAAATATAGTTTAAATACCTAATGAAGTACGTCCTACTAATTACGTTTGTATTGTTAAGTTTTGGTGGTTTTGCCCAAAGCCAAAACAGCAAATACAAAACTAAAAAAGTAGCAGTAAGAGATACCATTTTGGTAGATAGCGTAAGTATTAATTCCAGTTGGTTTTCGGTTAAAACAAAAAATAATAAAATTTTAGACTCTTCATTTTATAACATCGATTTTCCTACTGCGAAATTAACGTTTAAAAAACCAGTTGCTAGTGACTCTATTATCATTAACTATTTAAAATTTCCTGAATTTTTAACCAAAACCTATAAGCAATTAGACGAAAGCATTATTGTAAAAAATAACGAAGGCGTTGAAAAACTATATCAGCTTTCCCAATCCAATACCTCAAGAAATTTTGTGCCTTTTGATGGATTAACTACCTCTGGAAGTATCTCTAGAGGTGTTACCGTTGGAAACAATCAAAACTCTGTGTTGAATAGTGAATTAGATTTACAAATTACAGGGAAACTAAACGAGAAGGTATCATTAAGAGCATCTATTCAAGACGCGAATATTCCCTTACAAGAGAGCGGGTATAGCCAACGTTTGGATGAATTTGATCAAGTATTTATTGAACTGTTTAGTGACAATTGGAATATTCGCGCAGGTGATATCGATTTACAAAACACCAATTCTTTCTTTGGTGCGTTTTCCAAACGTGTACAAGGGTTATCCATTAATGCAAATTTAGGCGGAACGGATACCCAAACACAAGTATTTGCCGCTGGAGCATTGGTTCGCGGACAGTTTACTACAAGCCAGTTTATTGCCCAAGAAGGCAACCAAGGGCCTTATAAATTACAAGGGCAAAACGGTGAATTATTTGTATTAATAGTCTCTGGAAGCGAAACGGTTTATGTTAATGGAATTCCTTTAGAGCGTGGCGAAGACAAGGATTATATTATTGATTATAATGCTGGCGAAATTATTTTTAATACTACATTTCCTATTACTTCAGAAATGCGAATTACAGTAGATTATCAATTTAGTGATCGAAACTATTCGCGATTGGTAGCTTATGGCGGTGGGAATTTTAAAAATGAAAAATTAAAGATTGGTGTTTCGGTATATTCTGAAAATGATGCTAAAAATCAACCGTTACAACAAAATCTATCGGAAGCACAAGTTCAAGTTTTATCTAATGCCGGAGATGACCGAACACAAATGTCTGCGCCTTCTGAAATCCAAGAGTCTTTTAGTGAGAATAGAATTTTGTACCGAAAGGACATTGTTGGTGGCAATGAGGTTTTTGTATTCTCTAATAATCCAAACGAGGAATTATTCAGAGTATCCTTTACACTAGTTGGCCCTAATCAAGGAGATTATGTTCTAAGTAGCACCAACGCCATTAATAACATCTACGAATATGCTGGTGAATTACAAGGAAATTATGCCCCAATTGTACAACTTATTGCACCTACGAAACTACAAATGGCGGTTGTAAATGGCAATTATACACCTTCTGAAAAAACTCAAATTGATTTTGAGTTGGCTGGAAGTAAAAATGATTTAAACTTGTTTTCAGCAATAGACGATGACGATAATGACGGTTTTGCAGGTAGATTTAATCTAAAACAGAGTATTATTAAAAATGATAGTTTGTGGAATTTAAACGCATATATCAATACCGATTACATTCAAGACAATTTTAGAAGTATTGAAATTCTGTATAATGCAGAATTTAATCGTGACTGGAATTTAGAACAACCCAGAGGAAATCAACGCGTGGGCGATTTGGGTACACAAACTTTTTTAAATTCCGGTCTTAATTTTTCGCACTTAAAAAAAGGGCGCATCAATTATCAGTTTGAATATTTAAATTTTGCTTCAGGTTTCAATGGCAGTAGACATATTGCCATTGCTAATTTACTTCTGAATCGCTTTCGGATAAACTCCAGAACCAGTTTTTTAAATGCAGAATCCAGCATTAATACCTCAACATTTTTAAGATCTCATAATACTCTAACCTACGGTATGAGCAAAAGTTGGGTAGGCGCAAAATTGTCAATTGAAGACAACGAGCAAGCCGAAATAGCCACAAAAACATTAACGCCTTTAAGCCAGAAATTTATAGCTTACGAAACCTTTGTTGGTGTTGGTGATAGCACTAAAGTTTTTGCGCAATTTGGCTATAAACATCGCGTAAATGATAGTATTAGGAATAATCAACTTCAAAAAGTAAATACTTCAAATACGTTTTATGTTGATTCGCGTATCATTCAAAATAAAAATACCAACCTCTCGTTGTATGCCAATTACAGAACTTTAACTCATGAAAGTGACACCATTCAAGACGAGAATTCTTTAAATTCTAGATTACAATACAATCAGAAACTATTTAAGAATATTGTACAAAGCAACACGGTATTTGAGACCAATTCAGGATTTTTACCGCAACAAGATTTCACCTATGTAGAAGTAGAAGCAGGACAGGGCACCTATACCTGGATTGATTACAACAATAACGGTATTCAAGAATTAGAGGAATTCGAGATTGCTCAGTTTCAAGATCAAGGCAATTACATTAGAGTATTACTGCCAAATCGTGTTTTTATTAGAACACATCAAAATAGGTTTAGCCAAACTTTAACTATCAATCCTGCGCAGTGGCGTGTTTCAGAAGAAAAATCAAAGAAATTTTGGTCGCATTTTTACAATCAAACCAGTTATTTAATCGATAGAAAAATTAGAAGAAATGGTAGTAATTTCAATTTGAATCCGTTTGAAAGTAATGCCGAAAACCAATTAGGCTTACAATTAAATTTTAGAAATGTTCTGTTTTTTAATCGAGGAAAACAAAAGTATACTACCTCTTACACATATCTTTCCAACAAATCGAGCAACACACTTTCGGTTGGTTTGTTAGAAAATAATCTAAGAAGCCATCAATTGAATTTCAATCATAAAATACAAGAAAGTTGGTTGATTACGTTTCAATCTGCAGTAGGTTCTAACGAAAGCTCAAGTGAAAACTTCACAAGTAAAAACTTTAAGTTTGATGAAGCATTGCTTAACCCAAAACTATCCTATTTATTCAATGAAAATAGCCGTTTTGATATCTTTTATCAATACACCACAAAAGATAATACCATTGGTGGGCTGGAAGCGTTGTCTCAACAAAAATTTGGCGTAGGCTTCAATTTATCTAAAAATGAAAAGGGCGCCGTAAATGGTGAAGTAAATTACTTTTTAAACAACTTTGATGGCAATCCAAATACACCTGTAGCATTTCAAATGTTGGAAGGTTTACAACCAGGCAATAATTTTACATGGACGCTATTAGCCCAAAAAAAACTGACAAAATTCTTAGATTTGAATTTGAGTTACTTCGGAAGAAAAACTGAGACTAGTAAAACTATCCATACAGGGAATATTCAGTTGAAGGCTTATTTTTAAAAAGTAATTTGGTCTATTTTATTAAACAATAGAATAATTTGACGAACTACCTCTTTATAAAAATCTGGGTGAATCTTGTCGTAATCGTCCGTATGTTTATGATAATCCTTATGGTCTGCAACACCAAAATACAAAAAGGGAATTTCCTTTCTATAAAATGATGCATGGTCGGACGAATATGTCCAATCTTCTAAATTATCAGAACCATCATGCCCTAAAGTTAATTTTACCTTTTTTGATGCGGATGTAAATTCATTTAAAAGTGCTTCTAATGATTTATGCGTCTTAGCGCCCACAATAAACAGCTCGCTATTATTACTTCTACTAATCATATCCATATTAATATTGCACACAATTTTATCTTCTGAAACAATAGGATGCTTTACGTAATACTTTGAACCTTCCAAACCAAGTTCTTCGGCATCAAAAGCAGCTAAAATCACTGAATGTTTTGGTGGGTTTTTCTTAAAATATTGGGCAAATGCTAGTAGCGCAGATACTCCTGATGCATTATCATCAGCCCCATTATAGACTGTGCTATTTTGAATTCCTAAATGATCGTAATGTGCACTAATAACTATATACTCTTCGGGTTTGGTAGCTCCATGAATAATCCCTAATACATTTGTTCCTGTATATTTTTGGTTGGCGTATGAAAAGTCAAATCCTTGTTCAAAGGCATTAATAAGTGGTTTTACTTCTAATGTTTCAAACTGGTTTATGATGTAGTTACGTGCTTTTTTTGAACCCTCCGTTCCAGTTTTTCTGCCTTCAAACATATCAGAAGCTAATATTTTAACGTCTGATAACAATAGATCAGCATCAAACATAGTTTTACCCTGAGCACAGGCAGATAAAACAACGAATAATAAACAGTAAAAAAGGACTTTACATCTCATTGTAGTTAAATTAAAACGAAAATGAAGGTATAAAAAAAGGCCCATAGTTTTGCTATGAGCCTAAATTATCTTAGTAAATTCGTTTATACGGAAGCTTTTATTAACTCACGATTCATTCTGGCAATATTATCCAACGAAATGCCTTTTGGACATTCCACTTCACAAGCTCCTGTATTTGTACAGTTACCAAAACCTTCTAAATCCATTTGAGCTACCATGTTCTTCACACGATCTGCTGCTTCAACTTGTCCTTGTGGCAGTAAAGCGTATTGCGATACTTTGGCACCAACAAACAACATTGCACTAGAGTTTTTACATGTGGCAACACAAGCGCCACAACCAATACAAGTAGCGGCATCCATCGCCTCATCGGCAGCATGTTTAGAAATAGGAATTGAATTGGCATCCTGGGTATTTCCTGAAGTATTTACAGAAATAAAACCTCCTGCCTGCTGAATCCGTTCAAAAGCGGTTCTATCTACTACTAAATCTTTGATAACAGGAAATGCTGCTGCTCTAAATGGTTCAATAGTTATAGTGTCTCCATCCTTAAACATTCTCATGTGCAACTGGCATGTTGTAATACCTCTATCTGGACCATGTGCCTCTCCATTTATATACATAGAGCACATACCACAAATACCTTCTCTACAATCATGATCGAAAGCTACAGGTTCTTCTCCTTTCCCTACAAGTTGTTCGTTCAACACGTCCATCATTTCTAAAAAAGACATGTGTTCTGAAATATCTGTAACTTTATAATCTACCATCTGACCCTTTGCATTCGAGTCTTTTTGTCTCCAAATTTTAAGCGTTAAATTCATAGCGTCTTTTTTATTTGTAACTTCTTTCTTTTACTTCAATATTTTCATAAACCAGAGGTTCTTTATGTAATTTAGCCTCACTTGGCTCTCCTACATATTCCCAAGCAGAAACATATTGAAACTCTTTTCTGCGTTTTGCCTCTCCCTCTGGAGTTTGATATTCTTCCCTAAAGTGACCTCCAGCAGATTCTTCTCTTACCAAGGCATCCTTAGCAAATAACTCTCCTAGTTCTAAGAAATCGGCAACACGTCCTGCCTTTTCTAATTCAGGGTTCATTTCATCGGCCTTTCCTGGAACTTTTACATCTTTCCAAAATTCTTCACGAATTTCTTTTATTTCTTTTATAGCTTCTTTAAGCCCTTTTTCATTTCTAGACATACCGCATTTATCCCACATTACCTTTCCAAGTTTCTTATGAAAATAATCTACAGATTTTGTCCCATTATTAGTGGTAAAGAATTCAATTCTATCTTTAACTTCTTTCTCTGCTTCATCAAACTCTTTTGTATCCGTTGGGATTTTACCAGTTCTAATATCATCGGCTAGGTAGTCTCCAATAGTGTATGGCAATACAAAATAACCATCGGCCAAACCTTGCATTAATGCAGAGGCTCCAAGTCGGTTTGCACCGTGATCAGAGAAATTTGCTTCTCCAATGCAATACAATCCTGGTACAGTAGTCATTAAGTTATAATCTACCCAAACACCTCCCATAGTATAATGTACCGCTGGATAAATCATCATAGGAGTTTCATACGGGTTTTCATCTACAATCTTCTCATACATTTGAAATAGGTTCCCATATTTAGCTTCAACTATAGCTTTACCTAATTCGTATATTTTTGCTTTTGAAGGATTTGAGATATTATGGATTTTAGCTTGCTCACTTCCATAACGGTTAATCGCATCAGCAAAATCTAAATACACCGCTTCTCCAGTGGCATTCACACCAAATCCTGCATCACAACGTTCTTTAGCAGCTCTTGAAGCCACGTCTCTTGGCACTAGGTTTCCAAACGCTGGATAGCGACGTTCTAAATAGTAGTCTCTTTCCTCTTCTGATAAATCTGTCGGTTTCTTCTTGCCTTCTCTAATCGCTTTAGCATCTTCTAGTTTCGCTGGCACCCAAATACGTCCGTCGTTACGAAGCGACTCCGACATCAAAGTCAGTTTTGATTGATAATCTCCCGAACGTGGAATACAAGTTGGGTGAATTTGAGTATAACAAGGGTTAGCGAAATACGCGCCTTTTTTATGGATTTTCCAAGCAGCAGTAACATTACTACCCATTGCATTGGTTGATAAGAAATATACATTACCATATCCGCCCGTACCCACAACAACGGCATGTGCTGAATGACGCTCTATTTCACCGGTAATTAAATTTCTTGCAATAATACCTCGAGCCTTTCCATCAACAATAACAACATCTAACATCTCGTGGCGGTTAAACATTTCAATCTTACCACGCGCTATTTGACGGTTCATAGCAGAATAAGCCCCTAACAATAATTGCTGACCTGTTTGTCCTTTAGCATAAAATGTTCTTGACACTAACACCCCGCCAAAAGAACGATTATCTAACAAACCACCATAATCACGCGCAAATGGAACACCTTGTGCTACACATTGGTCGATAATATTTGCCGAAACCTCTGCTAACCTATATACATTGGCTTCACGCGAACGGTAATCGCCTCCCTTTACTGTATCATAAAATAATCTGTAAGTGGAGTCACCGTCACCCTGATAATTTTTAGCAGCGTTAATACCTCCTTGTGCAGCAATAGAGTGTGCACGTCTTGGAGAATCTTGGTAAGCAAATGCTTTTACATTGTAACCTAATTCGGCCAATGTAGCAGCTGCAGAACCTCCTGCTAAACCTGTTCCAACCACAATAACATCAATATGACGCTTGTTGGCAGGATTTACAAGATTAATTTTATTTTTATAGTCTGTCCATTTATCTTGAATTGGACCTTCTGGTACTTTTGAATCTAAAGCCATAATATTTAAGATTAATGGTGTGGATTTAAATGATGATACACTGCAATAATTATAAATCCTAACGGGATAATAATTGAATATGCCTTACCAATTTGTTGTAACGTTTTTTTACGTCCTGCAGAAGAACCTACAGATTGGAATGCCGATGTAAAACCGTGTGCTAAATGCAAACCTAAAAGTACAAAAGAGATAACATATGCTGCTACTCTTAACGGACTTTGAAATTTCTCTACAAGCTCATGGAAATAACGATATTCTCCATCATGCATTCCAGACATATCCCCAACAATATATTTGGTATTAATTTCTGGTATCCAAAAATCGATAAAGTGCAACACTAAAAATGCTAAAACTACCAAGCCGCTATAAATCATATTTCTACTCACCCATGACGAGTTGGCTGCCCCATTGTTTCTGGCATAACTTACACCGTTTGCTTTTTTATTTTGAATCTCTAAAATAAAACCCATTACAAAATGAAATACCACACCAACAATTAAAACAGGTTGCAATGCAAATTGCACTAACGGATTTGTTCCCATAAAATGAGATAATTCGTTAAATAAATCTGCACTAAATAGTGATGTAATATTTACAGCTAAATGGATAATTAAGAAGAACATAAGGAAAAAAGCAGAAAGTGCCATAGCTACTTTTCTTCCAATCGAAGATTTAAAAAATCCGGCCATTGTTTATTAAAATTTTAATTTACACAAAGGTAGTTATGGACACGCTCTTAGACAACTCTCAAATGCTATGTTTTCATTATTTAGAATGGTTTTAATTAACGTTCCTAAAACTTGATGAAAACCTTAAAAAAGGAATTCAATTCAGTATGTCTTAAAAATTAATTTCGTGAACTGACTTATTGAATTACTATCTTCCTTACAACAGAAGCTTCATCAGATGCTATTTTTATAAAATAAACACCGCTAGAGATGTTAGATAGATTTATGGTCTTAACTTTTAGACCTTTTGAAATATCGAACTCAACAATACGGCGTCCGCTTAAATCATAGATTAAAGCCCGTTTTAACGTTAAGTATGATGAGTTTTTAATAAACAACATGTTGTCTGTAGGGTTGGGATAAAGCTTTACTCCATTTTCTAAAATAGCGTTTTCAACACTTAGCGCACAAGCAGCATCACTCATTGGAGCTAGTACAAAAGGTGGACATGGGTTTGATGCAGTACTCCTATCTTGTATCACATTTGCGGCAGTACTATTATTTGCGGTAATTAGTCTTTGAAACTCTCCATTACTAAAAGCATAATGCATTACATCTTCTGCATTATTACCTACCGTATTATTATTGGGATCAATAATATGTGCCAATTGATGGCTGTGCCCTAATTCATGTAATGCAATACTTTCAAAATCAATTTGTCCTGAAGCAGGAGCACCTGTTCCCGTGTACCAGTTTGTTGTGTCGTTAAATACTAAATCAAGCTCTGAAACATACCAATTAAATGAGCCCCCTCCATCACTACATCCGGAAAAAAAAGAATAGCATACCCCTAATGTGCCAGAATCAAGCTCACTTCCATTATCAAATCGTATAACATTAGTCCCATCTGTTGAACCACCAGCCGAGTCTACCGTAGTGGGGCTCGTCCCTATTTCATAATTAATTCCTGTTTCACATATCCAGTTATTAAATGCTCGTGTAAACGCTGCTTTTGCTCCTGGAACTTCTGTATCATTAAAAAAATCAGTTTGCATACGCCAGGTCATACCCCCACTAATATTTTGCCCTACATGTTGCACTTGATACGCGGTTTCTGGGTTACCCCCAGCAGTTGTCACCACATTTATTTCAGCATAAAGCACTGTTAGTGTTGATGATTCAGGGGATAGAGCTCCATTATCATCTCTAACCTTAACTGTACCCGTTCCCGCATCAGAAGGCACCTCAACCACTATTTGATCGTCTGCCCAACTTATCACCTGTGTATCCAAGGCATCAATAAATGTTGCACCACCATCATCAGCATTTCTAAACTGTACTTTTCCTTGTACCGCGCCAAACCCAGATCCTGTGATGGTTAATGGGTCTTTTGTTCCAGCTGTTACCGTTGTTTTATTTAGAGTAAGAGCACTTGGTGGCAAAAACACTTTACCTGTTGCATTTTTAGAAAAACTTTCTTTAGCTTCAAATGCTTTAAGTTCAACAAAATGAGATTTTGAATATTGTTGAATTTCGTTGTAAAAATCGCCGCTAATATTTTGCTTCCTCACAAAAGGATTAGCCGCTAAATCTTCTGATAAGTTATATTTATAAAACCCTTGGGATAAGCCATAGGGTTTAAACTTTGGTGTTTTGGAGTTTGCTCTTTTTGAAAAAGATAAGTTGTTATTTTCTAAGGTAAACACACCAACATCTCCTTTACGCAATTTTAAACTAGGATGCGCAACTAAAGCCTGCATGCCAACTGTTCCACCTACGGTAATCACCTCTATGGTAGAAGCTGTTGTGCCCTTAAAAACCTTAAATACCTCTATAGTATTTATTGTATAAATAAGGTTATGGTTATCATCCCAAGTAGATATTTTTCCTATAACTTCTCCTTCAACAACTAAATCTGAATTTTCGATTTGTGTTCGTAAGGGTATTTTTTCTATCAATACTTGGGCTACAATATGATTAGGTAAGAATAGGTATAAAAACATCAAACATAAAAGACTTAAAAGTGGGGTTTTTCTCATTCGTTTTAGGTATTGTGATTTATTAATTAGGTCGAGGTAAAGTTTCAAATATAACGAATAAAAATCTGTTTTTTTATTTATACTTTTACCTTAATTAAAGAAATCAACGCAACAAGCACATGAAATATTCTGCAATAGACAATCAATTATTTATAAATAACAGAGCCAAATTTGCTTCTAAAATGAAGCCCAACAGTTTAGCCATTTTCAACTCAAACGATATATATCCCATAAGCGCAGACAGCACCATGCCCTTTCAACAACACCGAGATATTTTCTATTTGAGCGGTGTAGATCAAGAAGAAAGCATTTTGGTGATTTTTCCTGATTGCCCCAAAGAGAAACACAAAGAAATTTTGTTTCTACGTGAAACTAATGAACATATTGCTGTGTGGGAAGGCGAGAAATTAACAAAAGAAAAAGCGTTTGAAACAAGCGGTGTAAAAACGGTGTATTGGCTACAAGATCTAGAAAAAGTGCTTTTTGAGATCATGACGCAGTGCGATACGGTTTACATCAACACTAACGAACATTATAGAGCCTCGGTTGAAGTAGAAACTCGTGAAGACCGCTTTACAAAATGGTTAAAAGAAAAATACCCAGCTCATTCTGTAGCTAAAAGTAATCCTATTTTACAACGCTTACGTTCGGTTAAAGAAGATGTAGAAATTGAACTCATTCAGAAAGCATGTAATATTACAGAAAAGGGTTTCAAGCGTATTTTAAATTTTATAAAACCTGGAGTTACGGAATATGAAATTGAAGCGGAGTTCATTCACGAATTTATAAGAAGTCGGTCTAAAGGCTTCGCATATACACCCATTATAGCTTCTGGAAACAACGCGAATGTATTACATTATGTTGAGAACAACCAGAAATGTAAAGCAGGCGATTTAATTTTAATGGATGTTGGGGCAGAATATGCGAACTATGCTAGTGATATGACAAGAACCGTACCTGTTTCAGGTCGCTTTTCTGAAAGACAAAAAGCCGTTTACAATGCTGTTCTAAACGTAAAGAATGAAGCTACTAAAATGTTGGTTCCAGGCGCATATTGGGGCGACTATCATGTTGAAGTAGGTAAACTTATGACATCTGAATTGTTAGACTTGGGGTTGCTTGATAAAGCTGACGTGAAAAATGAAAACCCTGAATGGCCCGCCTATAAAAAATACTTTATGCATGGAACGAGTCACCATATGGGATTAGACACGCATGACTATGGTATTTTAACAGAGCCAATGCAAGCAAATATGGTATTTACTGTTGAACCTGGAATCTATATTCCTGAGGAAGGTTTTGGGGTTAGGCTAGAAGATGATGTTGTAATTCAAAACACTGGAGAGCCCATTAATCTTATGAAAAACATCCCGATTGAAATTGATGAAATCGAAACCATTATGAATGCATAAAAAAAGAGGCTTAGCGCCTCTTTTTTGTTAACTAAAATTATTGTTGTAGAGTGACTAATTCAAATAAATAATTATTTAGTTTTTGCAATGTGGTTACTTTATTTGTAGTGTCGACAAGTAAGGAGATATTATTTCTACTTCCGCCATACGATATCATCCTTATCTTAACATCCTTAAGTATTTTAAATAGCTTATAGGTCTTCTCATGGTTTACAATAGAGTGACCGACCAAACATATAATACTTTGATTTTTATCTACCTCTATTGAAGCAAAAGCTTCCAATTCTGATATTATTTTATCTAAATTCTTGTCGTCATCAATAGTTAATGATACTGCCACTTCTGATGTTGTAATCATATCTATTGACGTTTCATAAGTTTCAAAAATTTCAAACACCTTTTTCAAAAACCCATGCGCTTGAAGCATTCTTCCAGACTTTATTTTAATGGCTGTAATGTTATCCTTTGCAGCTATGGCTTTTATACCGGTTTCAAAATGGCTGCTGGTAATAGAAGTACCCTTGGCCTCTGGATCCATGGTGTTTTTTAAACGTACAGGAATTCCATCTTCCCTAACTGGCAAAACGGTTTGTGGGTGCAAGATTTTAGCACCAAAATAAGCCAACTCCGCCGCCTCATCAAATGACAGGTCCGAAATAGGCTTAGTACCCTCAACAAACCTAGGGTCGTTATTATGCATGCCATCAATATCAGTCCAAATCTGCACTTCTTCGGCTTTAATTGCTGCTCCAATTATTGTAGCCGTATAATCACTTCCACCTCTTTGTAAGTTTGAAACCTCGCCATTATCATCCAAACATATAAAGCCTTGGGTAATGTATATTTCAGCATTACCTGCTTCTGTTAAAACTTTACTTAAATTTTGTTTTATATAATGAAACGATGGTTCTTTATGCTCATCTATTCTCATAAAATCCAAAGCAGGTAATAAGGCAGAACTGATACCTTCTTGCTCTAAAAATGTATGAAACATAAATGTTGACATCAACTCACCTTGAGCCAAAATTTCATTTTCTAATACTTGAGAAAACGTTTTGTAAGTGCATTCTACTAAGAAGTTAAAACGCTCTGAAATATAGCTTTTTGTTAATGAGTTTAACCGTTGATTTGGTAAAAGCTCGTTAATTACTGTTGTGTATTTCTCATGAAGTAAATTAATAGTCTCTAACGCCTTTTCCGAATTAGAATCTTTAATATTTTTAGCTATTTCAACTAAACTATTGGTTGTACCAGACATTGCAGAAAGTACAACTATTTTTTTATCGCCATCGTTGATAATCTGTTTTACATTAGCCATGTTTTCAACAGACCCAACAGATGTTCCTCCAAATTTTAAAACCTTCATTATCATTATTTTGAAGCGCAAAAGTAGAACACATCTACAAACATGACATATTTATGTAAAAAAATGTTTATTTTTACACAAATTGTTAAATAATTAACATGAAAACTGTATCTAATTGCGTTGAAGACATTTTAATTACGCAACCTTATCTAGAGGAAGCGTTGGCGCGAAACATAATTAACTTTAGCGCTCTGGCGGTAGAACTTACCGAACCTATAAGTAAAATGCTAAAAAAAGATGTGAAGCCTGGGGCTATAATGATGGCTTTAAGGCGTTATAATCCACCGCCAACATTAGGGAATACGGTAAAAATGAAACGTGTTATCCAAAACTTAGGTGACATTACAGTGCGCTCTAATCTTACGGATTTTACAGTAAAAAATTCAGCGACTTTAATAGATAATCATGCGAAAATACTGGAACGCATTAACCAAGAAGATAAGTTTTTTTACACCTTTACTAGGGGTATTCACGAAAGTAATATTATAGTTTCCAGTAGTTTAAATGATTTTGTGAATGAACATTTAATTCAGGAACATTTTATTGTTATTCAAGAAAATCTTTCGGCAATAAGTATTAATTTACCTCAGGACAACTCCAAAATCGCTGGTCTTTATTATCACTTTTTTAAGCGATTAGCTTGGGAAGGTGTTGTATTATATGAAGTGCTTTCCACTACTAATGAATTCACTATTTTAGTAGAAGACGAATTTGTAGACAAGGCCTTTACAGCAATAAAAAAAGTAAAATCTTAAACCGACAAGCCCTTCCTTGAAAGCACATTCACCAAAATAAAGGTTATAAAAGCTGGTAAAACCCACCCAAAACTATGTTCTGCTAATGGGATATAGGCGATTATTCCTTCTAAAGTTTCAGAAGGCAAAATAAATCCAATTACATCTGGAATACTAAAAAGAAATGTTACCAATACCACCAAACGAAATACTAGTACTGATGCAAAACGTTCTGGAATAGCATTTAGCAAGATTAAAATAATAGTTATAGGATAAATAAATAACAAAAACGGGATGGCGATAACGATAATAGCGTTAAAATTTAACTGCCCTACTACAACACCAAAAACACATGCTAAAATTGCCGCAATAACATAAACGGTTTTAGAATTTTTAAACAACCCTTTAAAGTAATCTGCAGCTCCAGTAACTATGCCAACAGCGGTAGTAAAACAGGCTAAACCTATCAAAATACTTAAAACAGAACCGCCAATATTTCCTAAAGCATTATTGCTTATGTGTCTCAATAGATTGGCTCGCTGCATATTGTTGCTCAAGGTATCATCCAAATCAATTTCCGCACTGAAAAAAGCACCTGTAGCAATTAATCCTAGATAAATTAAAAACAGTCCTAATCCTGAAATAATTCCTGATTTTTTAATAAGCGCTTTCTTTTCCTCAAAAGAATAATCAAATTTTTGGTTTATTGAAATGATAATTACCGCGCCTACCACAACAGAACCAATAGCATCAAATGTTTGATACCCCTCAAAAACTCCATTTAGCAAAGGAAACTCCATAGGAACAGAAGCAACTCTAAAATCTAAAGTAAAAAGACTGACTAGTATAACAAGCAATAAAATAATTACAATAACAGGAGTTAAATATTTACCTATCAACTGTAGAATCTTAGAGCGATTAAAGACAAAAACCAAAACAAACGCAAAGTATACAAGACTAGTGCTGAGTGCGCCAACATTAAAATTTGGTGCAATCGCAATTTCGTATGTTGCCGCAGCAGTTCGTGGCGACGGAATGGCAACTGCGATAATATAAATAATTACACAATATAAAAAACTAAAGCTGGGGGATACTTTTTTTCCAAAATCAAACAGAGTGCCTTGTAGTTTAGAATGTGCATAAATACCCAAAATAGGTACAAAAACTGCCGTAAGCATAAAGCCAATACTTACCCACAGCCAATGGTCTCCAGAATTATAACCTAGAAGTGGCGGCAATAATAAATTGCCAGCTCCGAAAAAAAGGGAAAATAAAGCAAAACTAGTAATTGCCAATGCCTTAGTTTTATTCATAGGATGATTTTATCTTTGCCCAAGATAAATTAATTATGGTTTTAGAACACAAAGGCACTCCCATTTTTTATACAGATAACGGGGAAGGACAGCCAATAGTGCTGCTACATGGATTTTTAGAAAATAGCAGTATTTGGAATCCATTTGTACCTGCCTTAAAGAAAAAAAATAGAGTAATTTGTATTGATTTGTTAGGGCACGGAAAATCTGGTTGTTTGGGATATATACATACTATGGAACAAATGGCTGAGGCTGTAAAAGCTATTTTAAAGCATTTAAGGATACAACACTCCTATGTATTGGGACACTCTATGGGAGGTTACGTAGCATTGGCCTTTGCGGATAAATATCAAAATGAAGTAAGAGGTTTATGTTTGATAAATTCTACGGCAAGTGCTGACACCAGGGAAAAGCAAAAGAACAGAGATAGAGCAATTTTAGCTGTAAAAGAAAATCACAGAACCTTCATACGAATCGCAATCTCTAATTTATTCAGCCTGAAAAATCGCAGTGTGTTTTCCAAAGAAATAAATGCATTAACTCTAGATGCACAAAAAACGCCATTGCAAGGTATTATTGCAGCATTAGAAGGCATGAAGATAAGAAAGAACAGAGAGGATGTATTTAAAAACGGTAGTTTTAATAAAATGCTAATTTTGGGAAAAGAAGACCCCGTTTTAGATTATAAACTTTTGGTCGATCAAACTAAAAATACCGACATAGAAATTGTACTATTTCCCGATGGGCACATGAGCTATATTGAAAATAAAGAAGAATTACTACAAAAAATAATGCGTTTCATCGAATAATTAAGCTTTATGTCGAATAATTGATAAATATTTAGTATGTTTAGGTCCTATTTTAGTTGAATTGATAAAACTTAACCTATGCAAAAAAGTACTAACTCCGCTTTTATACCTAAGATGTATTGCAACATTTTTGGTCACAACTATCAAGTTACTAAAAGAGTAACGCGCCACGTCAAAGAATATACATGCGCACATTGTAAAAAGCAATTAACCACTAGCAGCAACGGGAATTTGGTTGAACTTACACCGAAATTTCAAGAAATAAATGCTATTCTAGAGCGTATTCATCAATCTAGAATGAATCGTTTAAAGAAGAAAACATTCGCTTCGTCGATTTATTAACCGTTTATTAACATTTATAGTTCGTTTTTAATAATTTCACACTTCTCTCACTAAAATTATTAATATGCGAACAAAATGAAGAATATCCATTGCAAAGTTTTTGGACACAACTATAAAGTGTCTAGACATGTAACATACCATGTAAAAGAATACACCTGTTGCAACTGCAAAAAACAGCTTACTACTAACGGCAAAGGCAACTTAACCGAACTTACTCCTAAGTTCAAAGAAATAAATGACGTTTTAGAACGCATTCACCAAAAAAAGAATAGAGTTAGATTAAAGACAAAGGAATACAATTCTGAATTGCTTGTTTTTACGCATTAAAATTCTTCCATCCTTGCGCTTTTAGCTCAATTTTTGTCTCGGCTCTGGTCACTAAATGCATTCCAGCAGAAACTTCCGTAATATATCCTATGACAGATAAATTCGGGTTCGCCTTTATTTTAGGAAAATCTTCTTGGGAAATCGTAAACAACAATTCGTAATCTTCACCTCCGTTTAACGCTACAGTAGTACTATCGATATTGAATTCTTCACAAGTAGAAATCACTTGAGGATCCAGCGGGATTTTATTTTCATACAAATCACATCCTACTTTACTATTTGTACATAAATGAATAATTTCTGAAGACAAACCATCGCTAATATCAATCATTGATGTAGGTTTCACCTCTAAGTCTTTTAACAGTTTAACGATATCCTTTCTAGCCTCAGGCTTCAGTTGTCGTTCGATAATATAAGTGTAAGGCTCTAAATCTGGTTGGCTATTGGGGTTAACCTTATAAACCTCCTTTTCACGTTCTAAAACCTGTAAACCCATGTAGGCAGCTCCTAAATCTCCTGAAACCACTAACAAATCATTAGGTTTTGCCCCACTTCTGTAAACCACATCAGTATTAGAAACTTCACCTAATGCAGTAACAGATATTAACAAGCCCTTGGTTGAAGACGTGGTGTCTCCTCCTACAACATCAATATTATATAAGTTTGCGGCCGTTTCAATCCCTGCATATATTTCTTCCAAAGCTTCTAAAGGAAACCTGTTAGAGACCGCTATGGAAACTGTAATTTGTGTGGCTTCAGCATTCATAGCATACACATCCGATAAATTTACCATTACTGCTTTATACCCTAAATGCTTTAATGGCATATAACTGAGATCAAAATGCACACCTTCAACTAACAGATCAGTAGTAACAACTACTTTTTTATCCTTAAAATCTAATACCGCGGCATCATCTCCAATACCCTTTATGGTGGATTTATGATTAATTTTAAATTGTTTTGTTAAGTGCTCAATGAGTGCAAATTCACCCAAATTACTCAAATCGGTCCGCGATTGGTTTTTATCTTCTATCATACTGCAAAAATAAGAAGGCTTTTTAATTTAATTTATTAATTAAATCATTTAATTTTAATACGTTAAATTTGTGCACTATCGTAGTTTACTGCAATATTAAATAAGCACTTAGCGTTTTGCTTAGGCATTGAAAAAGAAAACCAGCACTTTATGAACGTTATTAAAAACTTGGCGAAAGTATTTTTTGTCTCTTTTGCTATTTCATCACTATTGTCTTCTTGTAATAGCGAACCCGTAGAACGTATCGCTATTGCAGACACTGACAATGACGGTGTTGCTGATGCTATTGATAACTGTGTCGACGCACCAAACCCCAATCAAGAAGATAGCAACAATGACGGCATAGGCGATATTTGCCAAAATAATGCTGGTGCACCTTTGGCTATTTGCGAAAATGGTTTGGCCGATATTTATCCATGTAGCGGTTACGATTTAATGGCGTATTTGCCTTTATCGACTTTTGGAGCAACTGCCGCAAATGATTCTTGGGGATGGACAGATCCCGATACAGGTAAAGAATATGCCCTTATTGCTACTGACAGAAATACGGCATTTATTGATATTTCAGATATTGAAAACCCGTTGTATTTGGGAAATGTGCCAACAGCGACTACGGCGAGTCCCTGGCGAGATGTAAAGGTTTACCAGAATCATGCATTTATCGTGGCAGATAACAACCAAGGTGAAGACAGTCATGGTTTACAGGTTTTTGATTTAACACGTCTTAGAACAGTTGCGAATCCGCCCGAAGTTTTTACTCCAGATGCTCGTTTGGAAGATATTGGTAGAGCGCACAATGTGGTTATTAATGAAGATAGCGGATATGCTTACACCGTAGGCGGTAACCGCAACAATACTTATGCTGGAGGACCTATTTTTATTAACATTCAAAACCCTAAATCTCCAGTTATTGAAGGTGGTTTTTCAGAAGGGGGCTATTCTCATGACGCGCAAGTTGTAACTTACACAGGGCCTGATACCGATTATACAGGTAAAGAAATTTTAATTGGAAGCAACGAAAATGAAGTAGTTATTGCAGATGTGACTGACAAATCTAATCCTATAAAAATAGCAACGATTTCCTATCCAAATGTCAGGTATGCACATCAAGGATGGTTTACAGAAGATATGCGATATTTTATTTTAGGTGATGAGTTAGATGAAGTGCGTGTTGGGAACAATACAAGGATTATCACTTTTGATTTTTCTGATTTAGATAATCCCTTGTACCATTTCGATTATTTAGCTAACAACCCTTCCATAGACCACAATGGCTACGTTAAAGGCGATACCTATTTTCAAGCTAGCTATAGAGCAGGGATGCGTGTTCTTGATATTAGTAACATAGACAATAAATCTTATACTGAAGTTGGTTTTTTCGACACCTATCCTCAAGACGACGCGACCGCTTTTGATGGCGCTTGGAATGTGTACCCTTATTTTACAAGCGGAAATATTGTAATTAGCGACATAAATCGTGGACTTTTTATAGTTCGGAAAAGTGAGTAATTACGTTTACCATACCCCAAATGAAAAACAGTGTTTCACATAACGTAGTATTCTTTTTTATATCCTTTTTCATCCTTGTAAATTGCTCGAAAACTGATGATAATGCTTCCAATACAATTATTAGTAAATCTACTGAGTTTGTAAAAACTCTTGGAGGCAGTTTAAATGAAAGCGCACAGTCAGTCATTAAAACATCAGATGGCGGTTATGCCATTTTAGGCCATACACAAAGTTTAGATGGTGATATTCAAAATAAAACAAACGAATCTTTCGATTTTTGGCTTCTAAAATTTGATGGTAATGACGCATTGCAATGGCAAAACACATATGGCGGAAGTGATGACGATAGAGGGCTAGATATCATTGAAACTACAAATGGCGGATACGCGATTTTGGGTTATAGTAAAAGTACAGATGGCGATGTTTCTGAAAATGCTGGAGCACATGATTTTTGGATTGCTAAATTGGATGTTTCGGGAAATATTATTTGGCAAAAATCATTTGGGTTTTTAGGAGCAGATATTGGTTATGCTTTAACAGAAACAAATAATGGCGGCTTTTTAGTGACGGGCGTTTTAGACGTCTCAGCTTCTGGAGGCCAAGGCAACAGTAAAACATTGGCTTCATTACATGCAGGAGGTGATTATTGGGCAATAAAACTAAACGTAAACGGTGAGAAAGAATGGAGCAAGTTTTTTGGTGGCACATTTACCGATACACCTTATGATGTTGTTGAAACCGAGGACAACAATTTTATTATTGTAGGCTCATCGGATAGTGATGATGTGGATATAAAAAACAACAAAGGCACTTACGATTTTTGGATAGTGAAACTATCAGATACAGGCAATCTCATCTGGGAAAAATCTGTAGGCGGCTCTGAAATTGATGAAGCTTGGGGCATTACAGGCACTATTGACGGTAATTTTGTCATCGTTGGAGACACTAGAAGCAAGGATAAGGACGTTTCTAGTAATAACGGTGCTGCCGATGTGCTCATCACCAAAATCACATCAAATGGCGACCTGTTGTGGACAAAAACGTATGGAGGCACAAGTTTTGATACGGCACGTTCGGTCTCAAAAGCTTCAGATGGCGGCTTTATCATTTCAGGAAGTTCGAGAAGTTCTGATGGAGACCTTTCAAAAAACAACGGTCAGAATGATGCTTGGGTTTTTAAGATTGGCGCTAATGGTGATTTGGAATGGCGAACCTCAATTGGAGGGTCCAATGTTGATTTTGCCTTTGACGCTATTCAGCTTAATAACGATGCAATTATTGCTGTTGGGGAATCCAGTAGTTCCGATCAAGACATTACTACAAACAAAGGATTTACAGATGTATTACTATTTAAAATACCTTTACAATGAAGCATATAACTTATATTCTTATCCTTTCTTTTTTATTGCTGAGATGTGAAAGCGACTCCACCAACACAACCAATGCCGAAGCTAATATCTCATTCAGTTTTTCTCATGCATGGGATAATATGCCCGTAACGCAAGCAGATTTTAACACTATAAAATTCACCAATGCCAAAGGGGATCAATTGAGTATAGAGCGCTTGCGGTATCTTGTTTCAGATATAACCTTCACAACCTTTAATAACGAAAAGCTCGTTTTAAACGAATATAAATTGATTGATGTAGAGAACAGCCAAAATTTATCATTTAACCCAAGTCTCACTATTCCATCAGGAAATTACAAGAACGTCTCTTTTATATTTGGCTTTAATAATGATGATAATTATAACAACTATCAAGATTTAAATGCTGCATCTTGGAATGTGCCCTCACAATTAGGAGGCGGTTATCATTATATGCAGTTGGAAGGTAAATTTATAGACAACACCAGTACAGAAACTGGTTATGCTTATCATGCTATTAGGGCTATAGATAATTCTGTGAGCCCTCCTAAGTTCCAAGATACATTTTTTGAGATAGATTTAGGAGAAATCACCATTTCTGATGGTACAAATATTAATATAGAAATGAATATTGCCGAATGGTTTAACAACCCTAACATTTGGGATTTAAATGTACTGAATACAATGCTAATGCCTAATTTTGATGCCCAAGTTTTAATGTTTGAAAACGGACAAAACGTATTCAGTTTAATTTCTGTAGAGTAATATATTTTGAAGAAATGGCACATACATATCATGCTTATAATGGCTTTCTTTTACTGTTCCTGCTCTAATGAAAGTACTGAAAGTTATGCTCCCACACCAAGCGCATTAAATATCCCCAAGCTGTTTCAAGACAATATTATAGCCCCGGTAATTCCAAATAACAACCCTCAAACAACTGAAGGTGTTGCATTGGGGAAAAAACTGTTTTTTGACCCTATACTTTCAGGAAATAACACACAAGCTTGTGCCGATTGCCACGCGCCAAAAAATGCATTTACTGATACCGCTAGATTTAGCGATGGTATCGATGGCACTTTGGGAAACAGAAACGCAATGCCATTATTTAATCTTGCTTGGAATTACGATGAAAAATTCTTTTGGGACGGCAAATCATTTAGTCTAGAACATCAAGCATTTAGTCCTGTAACTGATCCTAGCGAAATGAAAAGCACTTGGGCCGAGGTTGAAAAAAAACTACAAGAACACGTAGAGTACCCAATATTATTTCAACAAGCGTTTGGCACTTCACGAATCGACTCAACGTTAGTAACCAAGGCTATTGCGCAATTTGAGCGCACACTAATTTCAGCAAACTCAAAATTTGATAAGTTTCTTTTAGGTGAAGCACAATTAACACCTGAGGAGCAAAATGGTTTTGATGTATTTATGGATGAAGCTAGAGGCGACTGTTTTCATTGCCATGGTAGTGATAAAAATCCTTTATGGACAGACAATGCTTTTCATAACAACGGCTTAGACGAAACGTTTACCGATTTAGGCTTGGGTGCTGTTACGGGAGATCCCGCTGATAACGGAAAATTTAGATCGCCATCTCTTCGAAACTTAAAATTTACCGCGCCATACATGCATGACGGGAGATTTAATACGCTTGAAGAAGTAATTAACCATTACAGTGAAGGCTTAAAAAACTCTTCAACTATAGACCCTTTAATGAAAAAAGTAGCACAGGGTGGCGTGAACCTTTCAGAAAAGGACAAAACAGACTTAAAAGCCTTCCTTCTTACATTATCTGATGATGCGTTTGTAAACAACCCAAGTTTTTCCAATTAGTAAAATTGAAACTCTTCTTTAAGCGATACATCTTAAAAAAATATGTATTTCGTCGAAAAAAAATACATTTTACCGATAATAACTAAAGTATTTACGATATTTGAATACCCCAAATTTAGCATGATAATGATGTTTGAAACACCTATCAATAGATTCTGCGCCATATTTGGCCATAATTTTACCTTAGTGTCAAAAATCGATGAGGACACATCTGAGCTGGTTTGCAAATGCTGCAACAATCATTTTATTTCAACAGATAGTGGTAATATTATGAATCTTTCTGCTTTCGGTGAAACGAACTCTTTTTCAAATTACTTCAAAAGTAAAAGAACAGCAAACCTATTAAACCATATAGGTTACGAGTTATAAGCTTTTAAGAAAAATCAGTTATTTTATTGATTTCAAAGGCACTACTACCGGTTCATACTTTCCATTTTTTATCATAGTAAAAACCTATAAACCTATATGCTAATATAATGTTAGGTTATGCTTAATTAAATGACTTATATTGTATATTTGTCCTCTATTTAGAAACTGTCTTAATAAAAAATATTAATACACTACTAAATTTAATTAGAAAGAATATGATAAAAGTCTCTGATACAGCTAAGAAAAAAGTTATTGAACTTATGGCTGATGACGGTTACAACGCAACTACCGATTATATTCGCGTAGGTGTAAAAAGTGGCGGTTGTTCGGGTTTATCCTACGACTTGAAATTTGATAAAGAACAGCAAGAAGGCGATAAGGTTTTTGAAGATAATGGTGTGAAAATTATTGTTGACAAAAAAAGTTTTTTATACCTGATTGGAACAACCCTTGAATACTCCGGTGGATTAAACGGAACAGGTTTTGTTTTTAATAATCCCAACGCAAATAGAACTTGCGGTTGCGGTGAATCGTTTTCATTATAAAACAAGAAAAATTTATGTCTAAATATACTGAAGATGATCTTCGCGAAGAACTAAAAACCAAGGAATACGAATATGGTTTTTATACAGATATTGCATCGGATACGTTTCCAAATGGTTTAAACGAAGATATTGTTCGCGCTATCTCTAAAAAGAAAGAAGAACCAGAATGGATGACGGAATGGCGCTTGGAGGCATTTCGTATTTGGGAAAACATGGAAGAACCAGAATGGGCAAACGTGCGTTATAAAAAGCCTGATTTTCAAGGCATCTCTTACTACTCTGCTCCAAATAGCAAACCCAAATATGATAGTATTGACGAAGTTGACCCAGAATTATTAGCAACTTTTGAGAAACTAGGTATTTCGTTAGATGAACAAAAGAAATTGGCTGGTGTAGCTATGGATGTAGTTGTAGACTCGGTTTCTGTAGCAACAACATTCAAGAAAACTTTAGGTGAAAAAGGTATTATTTTCATGAGTATTTCAGAAGCTATAAAAGAGCATCCTGAACTAGTTAAAAAATATATTGGCACCGTTGTTCCCAGAAAAGATAATTTTTATGCAGCATTAAACTCTGCCGTATTTAGTGATGGCTCGTTTTGCTATATTCCAAAAGGGGTAAGATGCCCAATGGAACTTTCAACATATTTTAGAATAAACCAAGCTGGTACAGGGCAATTCGAAAGAACTTTAGTAATTGCTGATGAAGGTAGTTATGTGAGTTATCTAGAAGGTTGTACAGCACCAAGTCGTGATGAAAACCAATTGCACGCTGCCGTTGTCGAGCTTATAGCTTTAGATGATGCTGAAATAAAATATTCCACAGTGCAAAACTGGTTTCCAGGTAATGCAGAAGGTAAAGGTGGTGTTTACAATTTTGTGACCAAACGCGGTTTATGTGAAACGAATGCAAAAATCTCTTGGACACAAGTAGAGACAGGTTCTGCAGTAACTTGGAAATATCCATCGTGTGTATTAAAGGGAGATAACTCAGTTGGAGAATTCTACTCTATTGCAGTAACGAACAATTACCAACAAGCTGATACAGGAACAAAAATGATTCACTTAGGAAAAAATACGAAGTCAACCATTATATCAAAAGGTATTTCAGCAGGAAAATCTCAAAACAGCTATCGTGGTTTGGTTCAGGTAAATTCCAGAGCCGAAAACGCTCGTAATTTTTCACAGTGTGATAGTTTATTGATGGGTAATGAATGTGGTGCACATACCTTCCCATATATTGAGGCAAAGAATCAATCGGCTAAAATTGAGCATGAAGCTACAACTAGTAAAATTGGTGAAGATCAAATTTTTTATTGTAACCAGCGTGGTATTGATACCGAAAAAGCTATTGCTTTAATTGTAAATGGTTTCAGCAAGGAAGTATTAAACAAACTCCCAATGGAATTTGCTGTAGAGGCTCAAAAATTATTAGAAATAAGTTTAGAAGGAAGTGTTGGTTAAATTAATAAAAATGAAAAAAGCATTCATTCTAGTGCTAACTTTTTCAGCACTTTTAAGTTGTAAAAACGATTCAAAATCAGAAACGAAAGATGTCGTCTCTGAGGAAACAAATCAACGAACTGAAAAGCAAAATGATGGTCTTACACTTTTGAAAGGAGATTATGTCTATCATGGAGGTGCTGCAGTTTTACAAACGAATTCAGAAATTTATGGCGTTTTACCAACACATAAATTTAATGAGCTCAATGAGAAAGCAGAAAGTTTTAAAACCGCTTCTACAGATATGGTTCAGGTGGAAGTGAGGGCAAAAATAACAAACGAAAAACACGAAACCATTCTTTGGGAAAACAAGGTGGAGATCCTAGAAATAATAGATGTAAAACCAGGCTCTAAAGAAGAAAACAATATAATAAAATTAGGAAGCTAATTATAAAATTAAATCACAAATAGCAAACCCTAAATTTCAAAAATATAAACAAGAGTAATAATTTGGAATTTTGTTTTTGATATTTGGAATTTCAAAAATAAACTATGTTAAAAATAAACAATTTACACGCAAGCGTTGAAGATAAGACTATCTTAAGAGGTGTTAATCTTGAAGTAAAACCAGGAGAAGTTCATGCTATCATGGGACCTAACGGCTCTGGAAAGAGCACGTTAGCATCTGTTATTGCTGGAAGAGAAGATTACGAAGTTACTGAAGGAAATATCATTTTTGAAGGTGAGGATATTGAAGAACTAGCCGCTGAAGAACGCGCACACAAAGGTGTGTTTTTGTCATTCCAGTATCCTGTAGAAATTCCGGGTGTGTCCGTTACCAACTTTATGAAAACAGCCATCAACGAATCTCGTAAAGCAAGAGGATTGGAAGAAATGGCTGCAAAGGATATGTTAAAACTTATTCGTGAAAAATCGGAGATGTTAGAAATAGACCGCAAGTTTTTATCGCGTTCTTTAAACGAAGGGTTTTCTGGTGGAGAAAAGAAGCGTAATGAGATCTTTCAAATGGCCATGTTAGAACCAAAATTGGCAATTCTTGATGAAACAGACTCTGGTTTGGATATCGACGCGCTTCGTATTGTAGCAAATGGCGTGAATAAACTAAAAAGCAAAGATAATGCCGTTGTTGTAATTACGCACTATCAGCGTTTGTTAGATTATATTGTTCCTGATTATGTGCACGTTTTACACAATGGCAGAATTGTAAAATCTGGATCAAAAGAATTGGCACACGAGCTAGAAGCAAAAGGTTACGATTGGATTAAAGAGGAAGTTGGCGCATAGCGCCAGTAACCAGTATACAGTCGCAGTAAGTGTTCACCGAAACTGAATATAATACTGAATACTGAATACTGAATACTGAAAAACATGGATTTAAAAGATAAATTAGTTTCATCATTTTTAGCATTCGAAAATAGAGTGGATGTAGATGCCTATGCCCACGATGTTAGGTCTGAAGCCATAAAAATATTTGAAGAAAAGGGGTTTCCATCAAAAAAGGAGGAAGCTTGGAAATACACATCGTTAAATAGTATCTTAAAGGAAGACTATAGCGTTTTTCCAAAGCAAGAAAACGCGCTAGATTATCATGAAGTAAAAAAATATTTTATTCATGATATTGATACTTACAAAATTATATTTATTGATGGTAAGTATTCATCCCACCTATCGCAAACAACGCACGACGGTATTGATGTTTGCCTAATGTCGGCCGCATTAAGTAAGCCTAAATACCAATTGGTTATAGAGAACTACTTCAATAAAGCTGCAGAAAAAGATAGTTTATCAGCATTAAACACAGCATTTTCTCAAGAAGGCGCTTATATTCATATTCCAAAAAATAAAATTGTAGAAAAACCAATTCAAATCATTCACTTTTCTACTGGAAATGAATCCGCAACTATGCTGCAACCTCGTAATTTGGTTGTAGTTGGTGAGAATTCGCATGTACAGATTATCGAACGTCATCAAAGCTTAACCGATAACCCTGTTTTAACCAATAGCGTTACCGAAGTTTTCGCAAGCAAACGTGCTATCGTAGACTATTACAAAATTCAAAACGATAAAGCCACCGCATCTTTAATTGATAATACCTTTATCAAGCAAAAAAGAGAAAGTTTAGCATCGGTGCATACATTTTCCTTTGGAGGTAAATTAACGCGTAACAACTTAAACTTTTATCAAGAAGGTGAACGTATCGATTCTACCTTAAAAGGCATTACCATTATTGGCGAAAAACAGCATGTAGACCACAACACTTTGGTGCATCATATAGAACCAAATTGCGAAAGTCATCAAGACTATAAAGGTATTTTTGGCGACCGCTCTACGGGCGTTTTCAACGGGAAAGTAATTGTAGAAAAAGAAGCCCAAAAAACCAATGCCTTTCAAGCTAATAACAATATTTTAATCAGCGATAAAGCATCCATAAACACCAAACCTCAGTTAGAGATTTTTGCCGATGATGTAAAATGTTCGCACGGTTGTACTATTGGTCAGTTAGATGAAAGCGCTATGTTTTACATGCGTTCACGCGGCATTCCAAAGAAAGAAGCCCGCGCTTTGTTAATGTTTGCTTTTAGTAACAATGTTCTAGAATCCGTTAAAATTCCTGAATTAAAACAACGTATCACCAAGATTATTGCCAATAAATTAGGGGTAAATATTGGATTCGATCTATAATAAGTTTTATTTGAAGCTATTTCCCGCTATCCGCTGTATCTTTTTCTCGTTCCTCAAAAAAGGATGCCGCTTCTATCGGGGCTAAATTATCTGCCATGTTCAATGTAGAAGACATACGAAAAGACTTCCCGATACTTTCTCGCAAAGTAAATGGGAAACCTTTGGTGTATTTGGATAATGCTGCAACATCCCAAACACCTCAACAGGTTATAGATGTCATTGTAGATTATTATTCAAATTACAACGCCAACATACATCGTGGAGTTCATACATTAAGTCAGGAAGCTACCGATTTATACGAAGCTTCAAGACAAAAGATACGGCAACATTTTAACGCGAAGTTCCCTCATGAAATCATCTTTACATCAGGTACAACACACGGCATTAATTTGGTGGCCAATGGTTTTTCTTCATTTCTAAAGAAAGGCGATGACGTTATTGTTTCAGCACTAGAACATCATAGTAATATTGTGCCGTGGCAAATGTTGTGTGAACGCACTGGGGCAACCTTGAAGGTAATCCCAATGAATGAAAATGGGGAACTTATCCTTTCAGAATTTGATGCTCTATTATCCAAAACTACCAAGTTGGTGTTTGTCAACCATATATCAAACGCGTTAGGCACCATAAACCCTATAGAATACATTATTGGAAAAGCTCATGACGTAGGAGCTGCAGTATTAATCGATGGCGCCCAATCTGTACCACATTTAGTGCCAGATGTTCAAGCTTTAGATGCTGACTTTTATGTAACCTCAGCTCATAAAATATGCGGGCCTACCGGTGTGGGAATGCTTTACGGAAAAGAAAAATGGCTTAACAAATTACCCCCATACCAAGGTGGTGGTGAAATGATAGCCGAAGTTACTTTTAAAAAAACAACTTACGCAGATTTACCGCATAAATTTGAAGCTGGAACTCCTAATATTTGTGGTGGTATTGCATTTGGTGCAGCTATTGATTATATGAATAGTGTTGGTTTTGACAATATTGCAACCTACGAAAACGAACTTTTGGAATATGCCACTGCAAAACTTCTAGAAATTGAAGGTTTAAAAATATACGGTACGTCAAAGCACAAAACGTCTGTAATTTCATTTAATCTAGAAGGCATTCACCCGTATGATGTTGGTACCATTTTAGATAAATTAGGAATTGCCGTTAGAACAGGACACCATTGCGCACAACCCATTATGGATTTCTACAAAATTCCGGGAACCATTCGTGCGTCATTCGCATTCTACAACACAAAGCTAGAAATTGATGCGCTAGTTGAAGGTGTTAAGAAAGCTAAAATGATGCTGTCTTAAAATAATACACCCACTCTTTCTGGAGAGAACAACTAAACACAATAGTTACATTACTGTAAAACATCAAAAGAAGAAAATTAAAAGTTTTATAAACTTTGGTGTCTTTTTTGTATGTTCACCTTTATAAATTAAAAATATGTATAAATGAAATATATAGCATTACTTATTGGCCTAGTCATACTGCGTTGCTGTTGGGGGCCAAATGAATATCAAATCATGCAAGACAAACAAAACACCAATATAATTTTAAAAGAGCTTAACGGTATTTACAACATAAATACTTTAAACAATGAAGATGTTACAGCTTATAATTTGAGTATTTCATTTAACGACAGCACTCAACAAGTATCAGGATTTTCAGGATGCAATCGTTTTTTTGGATCATATACCTTAAGTGAAAACTCATTAAAATTCAGTCCTTTAGGAGCAACACGAATGCTGTGTTCTGAGGATAAAAATACATTAGAAACTCAAGTTTTAAATGCCCTTGAAAATGCCGATACTGTATTCTTTTCAGAAAATGGATTTTCATTATTTAACAAAAAAACTCTGTTATTGTCTGCCGTTAAAACAACCTTGGAAAAACAAGTTATTTTCGAATATTCTGCTACTTCCAGAGGCACTTATAAGCATATTAAAATAGAAAAGGATACTATTCGTTTTTCAAAAAAGAGAAACGCCACATCTTTAAAAATTGCATGTAGTAGGCCATATTGGAGTACATTAATAAAACTTTATGACGATATAAATCTTGAAAACATATCAGATCTTGAAGCACCAAGTAAAGCATTTCAGTATGATGGCGCCGCAATAGCACATCTTAAAATTATTTCCAATGGAAAAATTTATGAATCTACCCCTTTTGATCATGGCAATCCTCCAAAAGAAATTGCTTCATTAGTTAAAGAAATCTTATCATCCACCGAAAACATTGAATAGCAATATTTCTTATTGTATTTTTGTATAAAATTGAACGTATGAGTATTGAAGACATTCAAAACGAAATTATAGACGAATTCTCAATGTTTGAAGATTGGGAAGAACGGTACCAATATATGATTGATCTAGGAAAGGATTTACCCTTAATTGACGACCAATATAAAACCGACAATAACATTATAAAAGGTTGCCAAAGCAAGGTTTGGGTACATGCTGAAATGAACGATGATAAAGTAACGTTTACCGCTGATAGTGATGCTATAATAACTAAAGGTATTATCGCTATTTTAATACGTGTATTTTCAAATCAGCACCCCAAAGACATTATTGATGCCGATACCAGCTTTATTGATAAAATTGGCTTGAAAGAACATCTATCACCTACTAGAGCTAACGGATTAGTAAGTATGGTGAAGCAATTAAAAATGTATGCCATAGCGTACCAAACACAATTGAATTAAGTTTAATCGTTGATGCGTTTAAACAACTCAACGAATAAACGCTTAAACAATTAATAAAATGAGCGAAACAACAATAGACACGGCCGAATTAGGCGAAAAAATAGTAAATGTTTTAAAAACCATTTACGACCCCGAAATACCAGTTGATATTTACGAATTAGGGTTGATTTATGATGTATTTGTAAACGAAGATTATGACGTTAAGATTTTAATGACGTTGACTACTCCCAACTGTCCCGTGGCCGAAACACTACCACTAGAAGTTGAAGAAAAGGTAAAATCGTTGAACGATGTAAATGACGCTGAAGTAGAAATTACTTTTGATCCGCCTTGGTCTCAGGATTTAATGAGTGAAGAAGCGAAGTTAGAATTAGGAATGCTTTAATTTAGGTTTGCATCAGTTGCAGTATGCACGGACTATAAACTTAAAATTTTATTATGGCAGATGAAATTATAAATCGCGTAGCGAATAGCAAATTAGTTACTATAGACCTTGAAGATTTTTATCCTAAAGGAAATCGAGTAATATTTGATATTAAAGATTGGTTATTTGAAGAATTTGTGCTTCGTGAAAAAGATTTCAGGCAACAAGTTTCTGAATTTGATTGGAGTAAATATCAAGACAATTATATCGCGCTAACTTGCAGTACAGATGCCATTATTCCAGGTTGGGCATATATGTTACTTAGCATCAACTTAGAACCTTATGCCAAAAAAATAATTGTTGGCAATCTAGAACAACTGGAAACTTCAATTTATCAAGATGTCATTAACAATCTTGATGTTTCGCAGTATAAAGACAAACCAATTATTGTAAAGGGCTGCTCAAATAAGCCTGTACCACAAAATGCTTATATCATGCTAAGCAGTAAACTAAAACCTATTGCAAAATCCATTATGTATGGAGAGGCTTGTTCTTCAGTGCCGCTGTATAAAAAGAAATAATGGTATATAATATCGAATCTTAAGAGGTTTAATTTTAACTATCATCTTAACATTTGTTAAAATTAATTTATATTTGCTCACACATTTAAAAAAACTAATTATAATGAAAAAACTACTATTTCTTACAGTATTATGTCTTAGTCTTTCAGCTATTAGTGCTCAGACAAAGGAAGAATTAGAAACACAAAAAGCTGAAAAACAGGCTGAAGCTGATGCTGCACAAGCAGAGGCAGATGCTTTACAAGCTAAAATAGATGCCCTCCCTGGTTGGAGGACTGGTGCCTTTGGAGTTATTGGCGGTAGCATATCAAACTTTAATAATTGGTATGCACAAGGTGCCCCAAATAACAGTTCTGGTAATATAGGTTTTACGCTTAACGGTTTTGCTAATTTAATTCAAGACAAATATTTTTGGAGAAACTCCTTAACTACAAACTTAAATTGGGTTAAACTTGATAATAAGGATATTGCTACCGATAGCGACAGTTTTGAGCCAACTACTGATGTATTTAACATATCATCTTTATATGGTAGAAATGTTGTTAAAAATTTAGCGGCTTCTGCTCTTATGGAATACAGAACCACAATTTTAAATAACTTTAACAACCCTGGCTATCTCGATGTTGGTATTGGTGGTACATGGACACCTATTGAAAATTTAGTAGTAGTTGTACACCCATTAAACTACAACTTTGTTTTTGCCGATAACGATGCCGTTTTCGAATCGTCTTTAGGTGCCAAAATTGTCGCCGATTATACACGACAAATAGGTGCAATTGCATTTAAAACGAATTTATCTGCATTCCAAAGTTATAAATCTAGCGACTTATCTAACTGGACCTGGACCAATTCGTTTAGCTATACATTATGGAAAATGATTGGTGTAGGTTTTGATTTTGGTTTAAGAAGCAATAAACAGGAAGCTTTAAATTATATCCAAACACTTGCTCCTGCCGATGGAGGCGATCCAAATGCTACTTTTGAAACGGTTGATAACGATTTGCAGACGTACTACACATTTGGTTTAAGCTATAAATTCTAATATTTATATTTCTTATAAATTTATAAATTGAACTTCATAAAAAATGCGCTTCCTAGAAAAAAGGAAGCGCATTTTTTGTATTAGGGATAGTGTAATAGTCAGTCCACAACCAAAGTATCTACAAATGGAGCTTCGGAGACTATTAACAAACAGCCCTTAATCGCTAGAGCACGGGAACCCAATTACGACATATCTTCGTAGTTATAATCTGGATATAAAAATTGATTATACGGAAAACGTGTGACATGAATTTCTCGCACTTCGTCGTAAACGCGTTTTTTAAAATCTTCTAAATTATCTTTATTTAACGCGGAAATGAATAATGCGTTGTTGCCTACCTTCCCCATCCATGTTTTTTTCCATTCACCTAAAGTATAATGCTTAGCCGTTTTCTCATCTTCTTCTTCGCCCAAAGGTTCTGGTTCGTAGGCATCAATTTTATTAAATACCATTATGGTGGGTTTATCACTGCTATCTATTTCACCTAAAATTTTATTAACGGACGCAATATGCTCTTCAAAATTTGGGTGTGAAATATCTACAACATGCAACAACAAGTCTGCCTCTCTTACCTCATCTAATGTGCTTTTAAAACTCTCAACCAATTGTGTAGGCAACTTTCTAATGAATCCAACAGTATCGCTTAATAAAAACGGTAAGTTTTGAATTACTACTTTTCTAACCGTAGTATCAAGCGTTGCAAACAGCTTATTTTCAGCGAAGACGTCGCTTTTACTAATGACATTCATTAATGTGGATTTTCCAACATTGGTATATCCTACTAGTGCCACACGAACCATTTTTCCACGGTTACCGCGTTGCACTGCCATTTGCTTGTCGATTGTTTTAATACGTTCCTTTAATTGAGAAATTTTATCTCGAACAATACGCCTATCAGTTTCAATCTCTGTTTCACCAGGACCACGCATACCTATACCACCTCGCTGGCGCTCTAAATGCGTCCACATACCTCTTAATCGTGGGAGCAAATATTCGTACTGCGCCAATTCTACTTGTGTTCTGGCATAACTCGTCTGCGCACGTTGGGCAAAAATATCTAAAATCAAGTTCGTTCTGTCTAAAACCTTGCACCCCAGTATTTTACTAATATTACGTTCTTGAGTAGCAGACAATTCATCGTCAAAAATAGCGGTGCTCACCTCATTCTCTTCAACGTAGTGCCTCACCTGTTCCATTTTTCCAGAACCTAAAAATGTTTTTGGGTCTGGTTTATCCATTTTTTGCGTAAATCTTGCCACAGCATTTCCACCAGCAGTATAAGTTAAAAACTCTAGTTCATCCAGATATTCCTTTAACTTCTCTTCATCCTGATCTTGGGTAATTATTCCAAGCAACACAGTCTTTTCTAAACCAATCTCTTTCTTTTCAATCATAGTACAAAGTTACATAATTGAAGTCATTTTTATTTTTATATTTTTGAGTCATGACAGAAAACATCGAAGATATTACCGTACGCCACGATATGCAAACTGTGGCATTTTACAATATTGAAAATTTATTTGATTTACGAGATAGCAAATTTACCAATGATGGCGATTTTTTGCCGGAATCCGTAAAACGATGGACACCCAAAAGATATAAAAATAAGTTACGAAAACTAGGATTTGCCATTTCTAATATTGGCTTACAAGAAACAGGCAAACATCCTGCTATAATTGGTTTAGCCGAAGTTGAAAACGCCAGAGTTCTGGAGGATTTGCTAAACTCTAAACATTTAGAAGACTTAAATTATGAATATGTGCATTTTGATTCTTTAGACGAACGTGGTATTGATGTTGCCATGTTATATGACACTAATGTTTTTGAACCTTCGCACACGGAAACATTTAAGGTGGAATTAATGGATTTAGATGGATTTCCAGACTATACCCGAGATATTTTATTAGTCTCAGGACATTTGGATGGTGAAAAAGTTCATCTTATCATGAATCATTGGTCATCAAGACGAGAAGGGTTAAAAGAAACAGAATTTAAGCGTTTGGCCGCTTCTGAAAAGGTAAGTGAAATTATTTCTTCCATTACAAGAGATGACAAAGATGCTAAAATATTGATTTTAGGAGATTTTAATGACAATCCGGAGAATGAAAGTTTAAAGCGGTTGGTGGAGGATCATGATTTATTCAACCCTTTTGAAACGTTGCGTTCTTTTACACGTGGCACGGTAAAACACAAGCGCCAATGGTTCGTTTTTGACCAAATTTTAATTTCAACCAATTTTTTTAAAAGTTCAAAAAGTGAATTTGAGTTTTTCAAGGCCAATATTTTGGATGTTGATTTTTTAAAACAGTTTAAAGGCCCTTTTAAAGGTTCGCCTTTTAGAACTTATGTTGGAAAAAAATATAAAGGTGGGTATAGCGACCATTTTCCTGTTTATACTATTTTGAAGAAATAAGGATTCTGTTGGATGCAATCGAAAAAAAATCAATTACCCAAAGAGAAAACGCAATTACACCCTCGTAATAAGCATCGTGGTCGTTATGAATTTGCTAAATTAATAGACACTTCCCCTGAGTTAGCACAATTTGTTAAGCCCAATAAATATGGAAATCAATCTATAAACTTTTTTGATCCCGCAGCTGTAAAAACACTAAATATAGCATTGCTTAAGCAATACTATAATATAAAATACTGGGATATTCCGAAGTATTACCTATGCCCTCCAATACCAGGAAGAGCCGATTATATTCACAATATAGCAGATCTATTAGCTTCATCAAACGAGGGTATAATTCCAAAAGGAAAAAACATAACGTGCTTGGATATTGGTGTAGGTGCTAATTGTATCTATCCCATCATAGGAAACCATGAATACAATTGGTCGTTTATTGGTTCAGATGTTGATGCCGTTGCTATTGCCTCAGCTAGAAAAATAGTGGAGCAAAATCCTGGTCTAAAGGATGCTATTGAATTGCGATTACAAAACACACCAAGACATATTTTTGATGGTGTTATCCGCACAAATGAAAAATTTGATGTTACCATTTGTAATCCACCTTTTCATTCATCTGCAGAAGAAGCTGAGGCTAGTGCAATTCGTAAAATAAAAAATCTTACAAAGCAAAAACCGATAAAACCTGTCTTAAATTTTGGTGGAAAACCTAATGAGCTTTGGTGCAAAGGTGGAGAAGCAAAGTTTGTTAAAGATATGATATTTGAAAGCAGAAAATTTAAAACATCTTGCTTTTGGTTTACTACTTTAGTATCAAAAGAGTCTAACCTTCGATCTATTTATAACACTTTAAAAAAAGTAGAAGCCAAAGAAGTAAAGACACTTTCAATGGGTCAAGGCAATAAAATAAGTCGTCTAGTGGCTTGGACATTTTTAGATAAAACGCAACAAGATGACTGGTAATTTATAAACAATTACAAGTAGTTTCTATGGCGTATAATCTACACTAATTTCATCCAACTCATAAACGCCATCAAATGTAGATTGCCCGCTTCCCGTATATTTAAATGCGATATGAATGGTTCCAGAAAGGCAGGATAAATCTACATTACCAGAGCTAAACCATTCCGCAAAAGAATCAGAATCTTTTACAACATAAGCGTCACTTAAAATTTGCCACGTTGCAGCTGTAACACCTGCTTCGGTACCATCCCAGTCATCAGCATAAAACACTTCCATATAACTGCTATCGGCTAAACTGTTTGAGGTTTTGAAGCGCAAGGACTCGCCATCTTGCGCATCCAAATCTATTGGAGGAGTTATTAACCAACCAATATTACTTTCATCACCAGAACTAGCCGATTGAAATCTACAAGAACGCCCTAAAGACGCATTTGACGATGTTGAAGAATAACCCTCCCAAGCTTCCGTTCCTGCTTCAATATAATTTGTCCAACCATCAATTTCAATGGGTCTATTATTTCGTTGCGACTCAAAATCTTCATACAATAAATTCTGTGATCCTACTGTTGAGGCAAGACCACAAGAAAACTCTAATGGGTCGCATCTGTCATCACTTTCAAAATTAATATCAGAAGAACTTTTAGGCAAAATCACATTAAAATCATCTCTAAAATCGCGACTAAAAATCCCAGTAATGCTACCATTTCCTTGTGGTACAATCAGCGATTTAAAATCTGAAAAGGTACTAGTTTGCATAATGATTTGTACACCAGAATCACAACTTTCCATGAGTCGCAAGCCATCAAATTCATCAAAAGATTCACTGGCAAATGTGGCACCTAATTCAAACCGATTAAGTTGCATATTGTTGAGCTGAATGAATGTGCTTAAGTCTGCCTCAGTCAAATCTTGAGGTTCTGCTATTTTAGGTTGTATTTCTACAATAGTATTGGTTCGCAATACAATATCTTTATATTCCGAAGGCTGAATTTGTTGCACACTAGTTCCATTACCTTTTCCAATGGTAACCACACCGCTCGTTTCACCAATAGTCAACCCTTGCATTTTCACAAACACCTTTTGACCAAACTGATAAGTGTCTGATAAACTACTTTGATTAATATCAATTTTAAACCCTAATCGTGGATCGTTATCAGGATTGCTGTTATCCGTTTTATTCTGAACAATCAATTCTTCAAAAAAGTTACCACCTTCATCTGAAGACACCACATAACCTTCAATATAAATATCATCTTCAATAATTACCGTTGTATTTCCGCCATTAACCGTCTGTTCGTAAAGCGATTTTATAGCCTTAAACGTTGTTAGCTTTTCAGCTGGAATCATTGGGTCTTCACTCGTGATATTTGGCACTCCAAAATCGTCGTCGTTTACGCAGGAAAAGCAAACTAAAAGTATTCCAATCAAAAAGGCCTCCCCTAACCCCTCCATAAGGAGGGGAATGCTTACTTTTATCTTTTTACTCATATTCAAAATATTTTAAACTCTTAATTTCAAATGCCCTTCCCTTTTTTAAGTACTCCATTCCTCAAGAGTTAGAGTTCTTCCCCTTTGGGGAGGTTAGGTGCGGCTTCTGTTTCAAAATCTATAATTCACATTCAAAAAATAGGTTGCACCACGTCCATACCAGTATTTCGGTCCGAAAACTGGAGTATCTAAAGCTTTATCATTTCTCAACTCTCTATAATTCGCATTTCTGCCCTGTTCAAATCCGCCAGTTTTAAAAACTTCATCTAACAAATTATTTATACTTGCAAAAACACTTATATATTTACTTCCTATTTTCCAAGATTTTCCACCCACCAAATTCACTACCATATAATCATCAAAACGCTCTTGCCTTAAAAGCTCTCTAGCCAATGCTTCATCATAATCGTTAAATACATTACCATCAAAATCTGTAGTGAAATTTGAAGAACGGGTTAACGGACTCACATCAATATACGTATTTGTAAAAAAGTTTACAGTAGCACCAAACCACCAAAAATCAGGATCTCGATATTCAAAACCAACAGAATAGGCGCGATGCGGACCAGCAGCAATTTTATAGTTTTTAAGATTTGCTTGTCCAAAATCCTTAAACCCATCAACAAAACCAGCAGCAATAGATTCATCATCCGCTTCTGTAGTTAAATATAAATTAGGATTATTAGCGTAAGTAAACTGACCAACCGATGCTACACCTTTCAATTTAATTGTAGGTGTTACTTGCGCTTCAATGCCCAATTCTGTACCGATGTGTTGCTTATCAATACCCTGTAAAATTTCTTGAATAAATGCTACATTATCGCCACCAATACCATCAGCAAAGAAAAAAGAGATTTCATTTGCATCTTGAATCTTGGTATAGTACCCCGTTAATTTTGCTTTTATAATGGGCGATCGGAAGATGTAACTCGCATCCGCAGACAGTATTTTTTCTTCTGTAATATTTGGCACCACATTATGATTTTCTCTTGAATTGGAATACGTGTTTCTCAAGGAAGGCGCTTTAGTGAGATACCCACTATTGACATTTAATAAATGCTTTCCCGAAATTTTATAGGTAACGCCACCTTTTAAGCCGAAACCTAAGAAGTTTAATGTCTCACCTTTCCCTAAAGAATTATCTGGAAATGCACCATTTTGGTACAATCCCTCTCGCTGGTATTGTGTGCTTGTTAGGCTACCAGATAAGAAGACATCTAACTTGTTATATCGAAATTGGGCTTGTGCAAATCCATTAATCACATTTGCAAATAGGTTGTAATTATATTTAAAGGTATCGCCCACACCAACCAGTCTATTCGGATTTTGTAAATCGTTCTGTGCTTCATTAACATCCTCAGCAAATTGATCTATATCCAAATACGTTGAGGCTCCCAATAAATCCAAAACCTCAGCAAAATTCTCTGACTTTAACCTTTGAAGACTTGCACCTGCATTTAAAAATACGTTGTCATTCAATTCTGAATTTAAAACAGAATTAAAGGTAAATTGAGTATCATCTACACGATCTTCATACAACGCGTATCGCGCATTTCCTCCTGTTTGAGCATTCGAAATATTAGCTTCATATAAAGAATTCCAATCAATTTGACCATTGTTTTGAAACTCCTGAAGTGCTAAATAGGCAAACTGCAAATCATCAGGAAAATTGCGTTCAAAATAACTTGGTAATTTTTGGTAATAGCTAGGACTTGGATTTGCGCCACCACCTTCTGGCACACCGTTTACCAAATCGGTGCCATTATTGTCCAATCGGCTATTGCCTAATTTTCCAAATTGATAGGCTACATTAGTATTTAATCTTGTTTTCGAAGATATGTCCCAATAATGATTCAACATTACAATAGGTTCTTCTACCTCTTTGATACGAGAATTACGTTGTTCACCATCTTGCCATCCCCAATACTCATTATATCTTATTCCTTTTATATCAAAAACCTCCTGCGTATTTGGTGATGATTTTCCTCTCCGATTTGGTGCATAAATCCCTGTAAAATTTAAACTGTGTTTGTCATTAAGTTTCTTTTCAACAGAAATAAAAATAGAATTTGCATCATACAACGTCCCTTCTTGATAGCCTTCATTTCCCCAACGTCTACCCAAAGAAAGGGTATAAGCCCAATTATTTTTTAATAATCCTGAAGCATAGGTTGCCATTAACCGATTGGAGTAGCTCCTATTGGATGAAGAATAGGTAAGTCGCCCTCCTTGTCTTGCTTGTGATGCCCTAACATTAATATTAGTGGTTCCTAAAATGCCTCCAAAATTATAATCGGAAGGTGCTAAACCAGTGGTTAACTCTTGATTTCGCATTACATCATTTAATCCGCCCCAATTACTCCATTGTGGTCGTCCATTAAACAATTTATTCATTGGTATTCCATTAATAAGAACACTACCGTTTTCAGAATCTAAACCTCTTAATCTAAAAAACGACTGACTAAATTCAAAAGCAGCCGTACGCTGAAAAACATCTAAAGAAGAAGATAACAAACCTGTAATGTTGTCTGCTCCAATAGCATCGTTATCCAACTCATCATCAGATAATGTAATGGTAAACAAATCTTGACTTTGCGACAAATCGCGCTCTAAAGTCATATCTGAAATATCAATCGTTTGTCCTTTATTTACAATAATCGGGAAACGTTTGATATTATATCCCGTTTTGGAAATTTTGAGAATTTGCTCTCCTAGGGGCACATTAGTATTAAAACTAAACTCACCTTGAACATCTGATAGCACTACTAATTCTGTGCCTTCCAACTCAATAGTAACATTTAATATGGGCTGCAAGGACACGGCATCTTTAACGCTTCCCTTAATAATAGTTTGCTGGGAAAACCCAAAAAATGAAAAAATTGCGAATAATAAAATAAGGGTTATTTTATCCATGTACACTTTTATGACACCAATAATAAGAAAAAGTAACTTATTGATTCTAATAAATTTAAATCAATAGGCTAACTTTGGCTTAAGATTTGCTCATAGCTTTATGAAAATTTTTCAGATGTACTATATGAATTTTTTAAAATTGCTCTTATTTCTATGGGCTTTTAGTATATCAATATTTGCTAATAGCCAAGAGAAAACGTTCAAAATTCACACTATTGCGTTTTATAATCTTGAAAATCTTTTTGATACTATAAATGACCCTTTGAAGTTTGATGAGTATAGCCCTATTATGGAACTCAAGACAAATCGAAAAAAAGCATACTATCAGAAAGTGAAAAATATGGCTTGGGTAATTTCTGAAATTGGAAAAGAAGTTACCCAAAACACACCCGCAATTATCGGTGTTTGTGAAGTTGAAAACAAAACTGTTTTAGATGATATTGTGAATGATTCTACCTTAATTGAAAAAGATTACGGTATTGTACATTACGATTCGCCTGATGCAAGAGGCATTGATGTTGGGTTGTTGTATCAAAAAAAACTCTTCACACCTACTGGTTCTAAAACTTACGAGTTAAAAATTTATGATGACCAGGACGGAAAACGTATTACGACCAGAGATCAATTATTGGTAAGTGGCAAACTGGAAGACGATTTAATTCATATTATCGTTAACCATTGGCCATCGCGACGTGGTGGTGAAACTAGAAGCGAACCCAAACGCATTGCTGCTGCAAAATTAAATAGGCATATCATAGATTCGCTTCAATCTGAAAACCCTTATGCCAAAGTAATTGTTATGGGAGATTTGAACGACAACCCCAATAACGCTAGTTTAAAAGACGCTTTAAAAACAAAACGAAAACGTAATAAAGTAAATACTAACAATCTTTACAATCCTTTTGAAAACTATTATAGAGGTGGATTAGGCACTACAGCCTATCGTGATAATTGGAGTTTGTTTGATCAAATCATTATATCCAAATCATTTCTTGAGAAAGAATATTCGTCCTTTAGGTATTATAAGGCAGGTGTTTTCAATAAAAATTACCTCATCACTTCAAATGGAAAATACAAGGGTTACCCTTTCAGAAGCTGGAATGACGGCGGGTTTAGCAATGGTTTTAGCGACCATTTTCCAGTTTATATGTATTTGATTAAAGAAGTAAAATAGAACCATTTCTAGCCTAACCAAGCATCCCAAGGAATTCTTGATAAGAATAAGATCAACGCAATAGAATAAAAAATTGCTATTGTTTTAAGTTTTGGTGCTGAAGTTAATTTCTTTTTATGCTTAGAGTATCCTATTGTAATTAAAGCTACCGCGATAATATTTATTAGAGGGTGCTCTACCAAGTACAACCTGTTTATAGAATCACCCATTACACCACCCATGCCCAATTCTCCAAAAAGCGCTAATCTTGGTGAAACGAAATATAAAATCAAACCTATTAATAATTGAATGTGCGACACAATTAAAGTAAATAATGAAATTCTGAAATCCTTTGCACTGTATTCTTTTCCTCCAATAGATTTTACAATAGCATTTCCAGTTGCTAGAACTAATATTAAAAGAACAAGATATGCCCAATAGGAATGTAATACTTGAATTGTTTCGTACATGATCGTTTTATTTTATTCTGATTTCAAAAATAGTGATTTTAGTTTATAAAAAAACCGCCTCATGAAAAGAAGCGGTTTAAATTTATCATAGCATTTAGCCTATTCCCATTTGTTTTCAGCAGCGTCGCCTCCCCAAATTAATGTTGCCAAATAAGGATTATCTATAAATGGATTGCGGTTACCTTGAGCAGAAAAAATAACTTCGTTACGTTGCATTTCAAAAGCTGAAACAGGGTCTTCTACATTCCATTTTAAGAATAATTCTGCAGTTCCTACTTTTTCAATTTTTTCTCGATATCTAACATTTAAATACAATATCATTCTAGCTACATCGCCTTTCCACTCATCCCCTGGATACCAACCATCTCCAATTCTTTGGTTGGCCCCACTACCATCAACAAAAGGAAGGTTGCTTCTGTCGCTATTTACATCAGCATCAACAGATCTTAAATGATGTAAGTCTGTTACAGCATCAGAAAGTCGCAATAAAGACTGCGGATATACATGTTCTGTATTAAACGTTTGCGGATTGTAGTCATTACTACTAGATGTATATTCTTCCCAATACCTGCTTTCACCTGTATACATTAAAGTTACGTTATCTGGATTAGAAAGATCTTCATCTGCGTTATATAGATAATCATGCCTTCTACCGTAAGATAAAATGTTAGTATGGTTATCAACTGTAAGCTTTCTTAAAGCATCATAGTTTTCTTCGTTATCTTGCGTCAATTTAAGTGTAGCATAATACAATTCTAAATCTTCGGGTACATTTAATCCTAAACCCACTTCTGGTGCTACGCGGTCGTTGTTAACACATGCAACAAAACAAAGAGAGACAAATATTAAAATTAATTTTTTCATATAATTATAATTAGTATTCATTATTATTGGTAAATCCACTCGCCAGTAGTTTCATCTTTGATTACTGCAAAATCTTCTGTAGTTCTAGATCCGTTGAAAACATCAATTGTAACTATGTATTTCTGACCTGCAGCTGCAGTAGGGTTTATAATATCTAAAACAACTGCAATAGCTTCCAGTACCATATCATTAGTCCATTCTGCACTATTCCCAGCTCTTCTATCCATGTTTCCAAAATTTTTCATGCTACTTGTTGCATCTGGATATTTGGTAGAAAGTGCTTCTACAATATTAGTATAATCGGAAGACCCCATAACATACTTTATTGTATTATCTGGAACCCATTTCTTTCCATCATGACCGAATTGCAGTTTTGTTTGGTGCGGTGTCCATACACCATTAGTAAAAGTATAAGAATTGCCTCTTAATACTGTACTACCGTTAAAAAACCTATATATTAAGAAGATTTGATCCTCTTCCTGTGCGAAATTGTATGGCGGTGTATTGTCTAAAAATCTTGGAAGATAATCTTCTGGTCGAACCGAGCTACTGAAATTATCAAATCTTCCTGGTCTATCTCTACTTTCACCCATACTATCATAATCTGAACCACTTAGATAATATGAATTAGTGTCTAATTCCCAACGTGAACCATTATACGCATAGTAGGCGCCCTTTCTATTAGTATCTCCTTCAACACCAACTGTTTTAATAGAGAAGGACTCTATTCTCCATCTTGGAGACACATCATCTGTAGATGTATATTTAAATGCTACATGAATAGTTTGACCATCATAAGCAGAAAAATCTAGATCTGGAGATAGAGTTAAGTTACCGTATGCGGTCTTATCAAAATCTAATGCAGTCCAAGTTGCAGCCATAGGGTCTGTACCAGTTGTGTAATTTGTTGATATTATAATATCAAATAGGTCTACAGGACTACCAAATAAATCAATTTCTTGATTAATCTGAAACCTCAAACCTGTTTGACCTGTTAAATCAATTTCAGGAGAAATCAACCAATCCTCATTGGCAAATGCTCCACTTTGAAACCCTGAACCTTGTACATTTGCAGAACCTACAGTCCAGCCTTGAGCTCCAAGAACATCAATGTTTTCAAAATCATCATAGTTAGTTGGGAATGAAGCTTGGTAAACATTAGCTAAACCAACAACAGGTTCTTCAAAAAATTGCTCATATCTTGCCAAAACAAAATCCCCATCCATTGGAGAATCAATCTCACTATCTAAAATAGCTGGAACAAAATCATCAGGGTCTACGTTTGGCCAAAAAGCAGCACCTTCGTCTCCTGTTGTTGCATAGTCATCAAGGTCCAGTTGATAAATAGTAGCACTTGTGTATCCTTCAACCTCTGGTAAATCTGTACCGAACTCCAATTCATAGTTTACCAATACTGATGAACCTTTCCCCCATGCCGGATACAAACTTGTTAAATAATCTGGCACTAATTCTCGGGCATCATCAATAGATTCGAAGAAATTATTGGCAACACCTATTGCCTCGTAGTCGTCATCAGATAAAGTGATTTCTGTATCCCCTACTATTGTATTATCTAGACCTAAGTCCTCGTATGTGTCTTCTAGAGACCTTTCACATGATACTAGTATTAACCCTAGCACCATAACTATATTTATAATTTTTCTCATTTCTTTTTTATTTAGAAATTAATTTTTGTACTTATACTAAATGTTCTTCCCTGCCCAAAAAACACCAAAGCTGTTGCAGCATCATTGTCTACACCATCATCAGCTCTATTTATAAACTCTTCATCTAACAAGTTGTTAATTCTTCCGATAATTGTAGCATTAAAAGGCCCAAACTCAAAATCATGCTTTAAAATAATATCGGACAGGAAATAACTTGGAACTTTCCACGGTTTCGTCTCCAAAGTAGCTGCAGTATTTCTAGACTGTAAGTTGAAATCGGCATAGTATCTATCATAAAAATTATAATCCCATGTGAAGGATGTCTTTTGAGACAGTCTTACACTTAAACCTAAAGCTGATGTAGTTTGAGCTGAACGACCTACAGGAACCCCTTTTAAGAATATATCTGTAGTCCTAGCAGAACCATCAGCATTAAGAACAGGATTTCTATCAATATCAAAAAACGGTACATCTGTAACATTATTATTCCAAGTCCAATCCCCGAAAGACACCATACCTGTTACAGTTATAAAATCGAAAGGACGATATTCAAAATCTACTTCTACACCTTGGTGTAATGCTTCTAAACCATTTATATTTGCAGTTATAAGATTTTCACCAGTACCCTGATCAGCAGTTAAAGTTCTATTTTTCCAAATCGTGTTATAAACATTTACATTAGCCGCTAGCTTTTCAGAACGTAAACCATAACCTATCTCAAAACTTGTAATTTTTTGATTTTTCACACCTTCATTGAAATCGTCGTTAGTAAAATTTAACCAAACATCATCTAAGAAAGGAACTCTCTCAAAATAACCTGCATTGAAAAATACGTTGTGCATACTATCAAAACGGTAACTTGCACCAAACTTACCACCTACTGCAAAAAAGTTCTTTGCATCCGTTAATTGTGCAGGATCGCTATCCAACTTTTGAAAAAAGTCTTCTCTTTGATATCTACTATTGTTGAAGTTAATTGCGGCAAAAGCAGTAAAATCATCTTTATCATATTCGGCTTGCGCAAAACCCCCAATCCATTGATGATAACCCTTATCATGGTAGTTAATTTTATCTCCAACTAAAGTGGCTCTGTTAGGGTTGTTTATATCGTCATCACTCAAAAAATATTGACCTCCTAATAAATCTGTGACCTCTTGAAAATGTTCCCCAACATAGTAACGGTAATCTGCACCAATATTTAAATCCAAATAATCATTTATTTCTGTGTTCAGCACACTAAGTGCACCTAGCCAAACATGATCGTTTCTACTTGCTCTTAAAATTGCAGAAGCACCTTGTGCTCCCCTAGCAATATTTTCATCAACTATTCTATCTAGATTTACTGGTCCAAAATTTCCAAATTTATAATCGGCATTGGTGAATTTTCCTTGTTCGTCGCCGGCAGTTCCACCGCCGCCACCTGTACCAGTCGATCCGTATAATGATGTAGATAACGTAGTAATATCATTTATCCTCCAATAGTGGTTTATAGACATTAATGGTTTGTGATAAAAATTATCTTCAATATTTGTTATCTGTCCATTTTTATAACCCCAATCTGGATTATAGCGAATCCCTCTATCACTTTGTCTATAATCATTTATTAACGACCTATTTTGACGTTGGCCGTGGCGTTGTTTTGCTCCAAAAACATTGAATGCCAATTTATGAGCATCATTTAACTTATAAGAGACATTTAAAAAGTAAGAGACTGCCTGAAAATTTGTTCCATCCGCATAAGTAGCATCTCCAACTGTTCTATCTGCATAAGCTGTTACTGCAAGTCCATTTTCTTGAAGTCCTGTAGATACTTTAGCTCCATATCGTGTATAACCATCGTTACCAACATCGAAGCCAACAAAACCGCCTTTTTCAGAATCGGTAGATTCAGTAATGGTGTTTATCGTACCACCAATGGAAGGCACTGCAATTTTAGCTGCTCCTAAACCTCTTTGCGATTGAATAGATGATGTAACACTACCCAGACCAGCCCAGTTACTCCAAAAAACACGCCCGTTTTCCATATCATTAACGGGAATACCGTTTATAAGTACTGCTACATTTTCAGAATTAAAACCGCGCATTGTAACTTCTCCATCTCCAAAACCACCACCATTTCTTGTTACAAAAACACCCGGTGTTGATTTTAAAATTTCTGGAAATTCTTGATTACCAAGCTTCAGTTGAATACTTTCTTTTCTAACAGTAGATACGGCAACGGGTGTTTTTCTGTCTACAGCTACAGAAGCAATAATTTGAATTTCCTCAAGACCTACTTGACTTGATGCCATTTCAACATTACCTAAAGCCATATTTCCAGAAAATGCGATTGTTTTTGAATTATAACCAATATAGGTTATCACAATTTCTCCAGAATTTTCCCGAGTAGTAATAGAAAAGTTTCCATCAAAATCTGTAGTTACGCCATTTGAAGTACCTTTTTCAATAACGTTGGCGCCTGGAAGCGGTAAGTTCGTACCAGCCTCTACAATAGTACCAGTTATAGTACTTTGAGCCATGGCAACAGCGCTAAAAAGCAAAATTGTTACCATAATCAATAAATTAGTAGTTTTTTTCATAATTTTTGAAAAATTATTTAATAATTTGAAATTAGTCGAGGCAAAAATACTGATTATTATAAGATTAATATTAACCAAATGTTAAGGATTTTAACATTTGTTATTAACAAAAAAGCACCGATATTCACAATATCGGTGCTTTTGATGAGAAATTTTTACTGTTTTAAGAGTTTTGCCTATAATAATTCAATAAGTTAAAAGTAGAATTATCATGTTCATTTTCGGCTTCACCACTAAATTCCTTTAAAATTTTACTGGCCAATTGTTTCCCTAACTCAACACCAAACTGGTCATAACTAAAAATATTCCAGATAACACCTTGTACAAATATTTTATGCTCGTACATAGCAATAAGCTTTCCTAAGCTTTCTGGCGTTAATTTTTTAATGAAAATAGTATTCGTAGGCTTATTACCTTCAAATATTTTGAATGGAACAATAGCTTCTGAAGTACCCTCTGCTACTACTTGCTCTTTTGTTTTTCCATTTAATAAGGCCTCCGTTTGGGCTAAAAAGTTCGAAGTTAATTTGTCTTGGTGGTCTTGGTTACCATGCAACGATTCTACAAAACCTATAAAATCTGCCGGAATTAATTTAGTGCCCTGATGAATTAATTGAAAAAACGCATGCTGGGAATTGGTTCCTGGTTCTCCCCAAATTAAGGTTCCTGTTTGGTAATCAATAGGACTGCCGTTTCTATCCACACTCTTTCCGTTACTTTCCATTATACCTTGTTGCAAATACGTTGCAAACTGATTTAGATATTGAGAATAGGCAATTACCGCTTCACTTTCAGCATCAAAAAAGTTATTGTACCAAATACTAATTAAGCCTAAAACTACAGGTATATTTTTTTTAAAATCTTCATTCTTAAAATGAACGTCCATTTTATGGGCGCCTTCCAATAAACTAGCATAATTGTTATACCCAACTGCTAAACTAATGGATAAGCCTACTGCACTCCACAATGAAAAACGACCTCCAACCCAATCCCACATCGGGAAAATATTGCTTGTATCGATACCAAATTTGGAAACTGCATCTAAATTCGTAGATACTGCCACAAAATGTTTTGCAATATCTTCTTCATTTGCGGATTTTAGAAACCATGATTTTATGGTATTAGCGTTTGAAATTGTTTCTTGAGTAGTAAATGTTTTTGAAACAACAACAAATAAAGTTGTTTCTGGATTTAATTTCTTAATCACCTCATTTACATGATCGCCATCCACATTACTCACAAAATGGGTGGTTAACTGGTTTTTATAAAACTGCAGTGCATCAACCACCATAGCAGGACCTAAATCGGAACCGCCAATACCAATATTTACAACGTCGGTGAATGGTTTTCCGGTATAGCCTTTTCTGTCACCATTTACCACTTCGTTTGTAAAACCTTCAATTTTATGCTTTACCTTGTATATTTCAGGAATAACATTTTCACCATCAACCATTACAACGGCCGATTCTGGGGCTCTTAATGCTGTATGCAAAACTGCTCTTCCTTCTGTTTTATTTATTTTTTCTCCTGAAAACTGACTTTCAATAGCTTCTTTTAATTTAACATCATCTGCTAATTCTAAAAGATATTTAAAAGTCTCTTCTGTGATTCTATTCTTAGAGAAATCAACATAAAAATCGTCCCATTTAATAGTGAATTTATTAGCTCTTTCAGCATCTTGAGCGAACAAATCTTTCATCTTTAAATATTGAGCTTCAGTAAAATGATGTTCTAATCGTTTCCAGGAGGCTGTTTTCGTTGGGTTTACACTAGGTAATGCCATATTATGAATTTGATTGGTAAATTACAGGTTCAATGTCTTCTTCTGTAATTTGAGGTTTAAAATTAATATTATCTAACTTATATTTAATGGGCTGAATAAACTCCAAGAATTGCACTTTAAGCGAATCTGAAATAGGTTTAGCCTCTGGTAGTTTTTGCTTAAAAGGGTCTACCTGTTTGCCGTTCTTCCAAAAGCGATAGCATACATGAGGGCCACCAGTATTACCCGTCATACCAACTTCTCCAATAACATCACCTTGTTTTACAAATTGACCAACTTTTACAAGTCGTTTACTCATATGCAAATATTGTGTTTCGTAAGTAGCATTATGCCTAATTTTAACGTAATTTCCGTTCCCACCTCGTCGTTCAGATTTTGTAACCGTACCATTAGCAGTTGCCATAATTGGCGTACCAATAGATGCTGCAAAATCAGTACCTCTATGTGCTCTTACACGATACCCGTAAACGGCAATGCGCCTTTTTAAATTGTAGCGAGACGAAATTCGGCTAAATTTTACCGGTGCTTTTAAAAATGCGCGTCTTAAATTTTTCGCTTCATCATTGAAATAATCTACAATGCCCTTAGCGGTATCGGTCATAAATTCAAAAGCGTAAAAAGGCTCGTTATTGTGTTCAAAATAAGCAGCCTTTACTTTATGAACGCCCGTATAAATGGTATCGTTTATATATTTATCGGTGTAAATAACTTTAAAGCGGTCTCCTTTTTGAAGCCTTCTAAAATCTATAGTCCATGCATAAATATCATCCGCCATTATATAAGCCAAACGCGGACTTAAACCTTGTTCTTCCAAAGTGAGGGAAATATTGTCTTCTATAACTCCTGTAGCTACTTTTTCAACATATTTAATGGGTTTTCTGCTTCTATAAGCCTGTATAGAATCTTGAAAATTAATCACTACATAATCTTCTAAATTAGGTTGATAAATAAAGCATGTTGCGGTTTCTAGCGAATCTTTAGCGCACAAAAGAGTATAAGGTTTGCCTACTTGTAAACTTCTACTAATATCGAATGTGTCTTTGGCTTTTTCGGCAATATTAAAAATCTCAGGATACCCTACATTATTACGTTCTAAAATAACCCCAAAAGTGTCTCCGTTTCTAATGGTATCACGCTTTACAATATAATTATCAAGATTAAACCCAAACTCCATAACTGGTTCAGGCTCTTCTACTTTGGCTACTTCCTCTTCCTGTATTTCAGGTTTAGGGTCGTCTTTACACCCCAAAATTAATATGCCTAAAAAGAAAAGTATTAAATATTTGTCCCCCAATCTTCTATTTCTTTTTCTGTCCATAAATCTGGAAAAAATATTCGTTTTTGATACTTTGGATGCATGTATTTTACCCATTCGCTACCTCCTGTAGCTTCAGCGGTTTTACCTCCAATGTTTAAATAATGATTTGCTGTATTATAATGTGCCATAACCCATTTTACATTTACTGTATAATCGTAATGTCTCATGGCTTTTATAAGGCTCTTATTCTCTTGAGAGACTTTTGGTAATTCTTTATACTTACTCCATAAATTGTTCGTATAATAAAACTTGGTAAACGCTATAAATTCGTCTTTGTAACGTTCTTCAAAAGCAGATAATGTGTATGTTTTTTTTCCTGTTTCAAAATCCTTACCTGCCGCCTGCCAGTATAAATGCTCGAATGCATTCTCATAAGATGAATTTCTATCTATACTATCTCTAAACCGTTTGTCTATCAAGTTTATCAATTCAGTTGAAGCAAATTCTACTTTTCTGTATTGTGCACTTTGAAACCCGCTTGCAGGTGTTAACGTAGTCCTAAACTGGTTGTATTGCTCAATATCCATACCATCTTTCATAATACTGAACGAGGAGGTAAGCACATCAAAATAACGACTGATACGCATTATCTTTTCGGTAAAAATTTCGGTATCTAAATCGTCTATTTCATTTTTTGCCACCTGCTCAATTTCCGAAAGTATCATTTTAAAAAGTAGTTCGCTTATTTGATGGTACATGATAAATACCATTTCATCAGGAAAATCTGTTCTGGGTTTTTGAAGATTCAGCAATACATCGGTTTGAATGTAATCCCAATAGCTAATGGGTTTGCTGTGTAGCAAGCCTTCTAAATGAACTTCTAAATCTTGGTCGATAGACTCGTACTTTACTTTAAGTTGGTTGGTTATGTCTGAGTCTAATTTCATTAATTATTAACAACTATTTGAAATGGGTGCTTCAGTCCCTTAAAGGCTTCTAGGTCTGCTCTAAGCGACCCGACAGCCAAATCTGCTTTAATGCGCAAAGGTACTTTATTTTTGTCTTTTGAGACCCATAGCGTTAAACTTTCTTCCTCCTTAAAAACACGACCAGCCATTACATATGGTCTAAATTTTAAAGCCACCACATCTCCAAAATCTGTATCAATAGTTTCTACGCCTAAGTACTGTAATTTAAAGCCATAATTCTCCTCATCAAAAAACATATCTACTTTAAACTCATCACCAATTTTTAGGGAATTTATGTCAATACTATTACGCAAATAATAGTAAGTTGATACCATATCCTGAATATTCGGTTTGGTATCAATTACTTTTTTGGTTTTATGCTTTTTGTTATTCACATGGGCTTTTTGGTTCTTATGATCAAACTCAATTTCAATATCCTTGGTATGCCCTCCCTCATCAATATTACGGACAAATTTATATGGTATTATGGTGTTTTTGTCGAAGTAACTTTCATACCTATCCTTTACCTTAAAAAACCATTTAATCATGCCTGTTGTCCAGCCCTTGCCAACAACATGGTACACGTCTTTATCGTCTAATTTAGAATCTTTAACAGTAAGCGTTGCGTTTCCAGCCTTTAAAAAGCCGCTATAACTCATTTTAAATTTAAACCATTCGCCATCTCCAAAAGATGACTCCTGTTGCGCAAATAAACCCTGCACAACACTCAACGCAAATATTATAAGTAGTAATTTTTTCATCTTTATTTGGGTAATATAACTGTAACTATACGCTCAACAATTTATTGTTTTTACGAAAGAAATTACAATTACTATTCCAAAAATAGAAATTTTATCCAAAACCCACAGTTTACAAGTGTTATAGTTATGTTAGAAACCGCTAACGGCACGATGAATTTGACTTAGCCATCATGCCGTTTTATTTTATTATAACGTACCTCGTTTAGCTTGCTCTCTCTCAATAGACTCAAAAAGTGCTTTAAAATTACCTGCTCCAAAACCCTTTGCGCCCATACGCTGAATGATTTCAAAGAACAACGTAGGCCTGTCTTCAACAGGTTTAGTGAATATTTGAAGTAAATACCCTTCTTCATCCGCATCAATCATAATACCTAAACTTTTTAAAGTTTCAATATCTTCTCTAAGTTCGTGACTATGCTCTTCTAGTCGCCCTGGAACAGCCCTATAATACTCGTCTGGCGGAATAGATAAAAACTCCACACCTCTACTTCTTAATTGCGATACTGTAGAAATAATATCATCAGTAGCTACAGCAATATGCTGCACACCAGCACCTTCGTAAAAATCGAGATATTCCTCTATTTGTGATTTCTTTTTGCCTTCTGCTGGTTCATTGATTGGGAATTTTATACGTCCGTTGCCATTACTCATCACCTTACTCATTAATGCAGAGTATTCCGTGTGGATTTGTTTATCATCAAAAGACAGGAAATTTTCAAAACCCATCACATCTTCATACCATTTTACCCACTTGTTCATTTGCCCCCAACCTACATTACCCACCATGTGGTCAATATATTTCAACCCAACAGACGTTGGATTATAATCACTTTCCCAAGCTTCAAATCCTGGTAAAAACTTACCCTTGTAGTTTTTACGCTCTACAAATACATGCACTGTTTCGCCGTACGTATAAATTCCAGAACGTACCACTTCGCCATGTTCGTCTGTTTCAACAACAGGTGCCATATATGCTTTTGCGCCTCTGCTGGTAGTCTCTTCAAAGGCTTTTCGGGCATCTTCCACCCATAGTGCAATAACTTTTACACCATCGCCATGTTTTACGATATGGTCATTTATGGGCGATCTACTATTAAGCGGTGTTGTAAGTACCAATTTAATTTTATCTTGTTTTAACACATAACTCACCGCATCTTTTGCGCCTGTTTCTAAACCTTTGTAGGCATAGGATTGAAAACCAAAAGCTGTTTTGTAAAAATGTGCTGCTTGTTTTGCGTTGCCTACGTAAAATTCCACATAGTCTGTTCCTAGAAGTGGCAGGAAGTCCTGCGCTCCTTCAAATATTTTTTCTAAACCGTAGTTCACTGATTTTATGTCTTTCATAACAAAAGGCTCCTATTAATCCCGCCTTCGGCGGGAAACTCAAAGTGGGAATTTGAGTATTTATTATATAATTTTTTAACTAATCTCTTAAGCATAAACTCTTTCTGAGTGTTCAGTCCCCTCCTTCAGAGGGGTTAGGGGAGGCTTTACAACCACGAAGTATGGTAACTATCGTCCGCGATTTTCATTGCTTCTTCTGTCACCATTAAAGGCTTAAACGTATCAACCATAACGGCAAGCTCTTCTGTTTCTGTTTTACCGATACTACGCTCGGTAGCTCCAGGATGTGGCCCATGTGGAATACCTGCCGGATGCAATGAGATATGACCTGCCTTTACATCGTTCCTACTCATAAAATCACCATCTACATAATAGAGCACCTCATCGCTATCAATATTACTATGATTGTATGGTGCTGGAATAGATTGCGGATGGTAATCGTATAGCCTTGGCACAAAACTACACACCACAAAAGCATCAGTTTCGAAGGTTTGATGTACCGGCGGTGGTTGATGAATGCGGCCGGTAATGGGTTCAAAATCATGAATTGAGAAGGCATATGGGTAATTATAACCATCGTATCCTACAACATCAAAAGGATGGGATGCATAGACCATTTCTATAATATCGTCTTGTTTTTTTACTTTAATGAGAAACTCACCCGATTCGTTATAGGTTTCCAGTTCCTTTGGCCTACGAATATCGCGTTCACAAAATGGAGAATGCTCTAATAATTGCCCAAACCAATTACGGTACCGCTTTGGCGTATAGATTGGTCTGCGAGATTCTACAATAAACAGGCGATTATCTTCTGTATCAAAGTCTATTTTGTAGATAATACCTCGAGGAACCAACAGATAATCTCCATATTTAAAATCGAGATTGCCTAACATGGTTCTTAACTTTCCAGTACCCTTATGGATAAAAATCAATTCATCTGCATCTGTGTTTTTATAGAAATAATCGTTTGTAGATTGTTTGGGTGCTGCCAAAATAATAGCACAATCGCTATTGATGAGTACTGTTTTTCGGCTTTCTAAATAATCGGTTTCTGGTTGCACTTGAAAGCCTTTAAAGCGATACGATTTTATATTATTGGACTTGGCAATTTTAGGCGCCACACTATATTGGTTTTTTATTGCTTTTACTTGTGTTGGACGCTGTTCGTGATAGCTATTTGTGGACATACCGTCAAACCCAATAGTGCCAAATAATTGCTCGTAATATAACGAACCATCTGGTTTTCTAAATTGTGTGTGTCGTTTAGGAGGTATGTTTCCTAATTTATGATAAAATGGCATTTTTTAAAGTTTTAAGGTTTACCCTTCGACTCTGCTTAGGGTGACAATAACGCAATAATGAAATATACTAAAGATAGTGAATTTATGGATTCCCGCTTTCATTTCTACTAGCTCGGTTACCATACAGAAATTACAAGAATACTTACTTATTCAGGATTTCTCTTGATAAGATAATGAAGAAATTGTAGTAAATCTTTAAATAATAGTTGCATAACTATACAAATATCGCAAAAAAATACAAACCAATTTTTTAAGGATTCGTTAAAACCAAAAACCTACATTAAAATACCAAACACTATCTTTTTGTTCAGGGGAATAGCTGTACTTTATTTGGATTGGACCAATAAAACTGTCTACTGCATAACCTAAAGCATAACCTCTGTAATCTGGAAGCGTAAACCACTCTCCAGTATCAAAAATATCATCGTCAATATTTGCCCAATTACCTTCAAGTGTGATGTGGTGTTTGTTAAAAATTTCGTAGTCCATACCAAAATAGGCTTTAACGTAACTATTGCCCGTTAGCGAAATAAAATCATAACCATAAAACGGTATGAAGTTGTTGATAAGATTGTTTCCATAGCCTCCAAGAGCAAAGTCTAAAGTAGTGGTAGATTTGTCTCCCAACTTAAAACCGCCACCTGTTTGAATATTGAAGGATAGTTTAGGCGATACGCTAAACGCATATCCAGCAGTAGCCCTAGCTATTGAAAAGCTTTCGAAATCCTCGTTAAAATGCGATGCAAACAAATAGGTGTGAAAATCGCTGTTAAAAAAAACACCCTTTTTTGGAAAGTATTTATTGTCGTAAGTATCTAATCTCATTATACCAAATACGCTTCCATAATCGGTGCTTTCAAACACAAACTCATCCTGATTGGTCCTGGTTATGGTTTCAGAAGTAACTTCCAAGCGTTTGTGCTCTACACCTAGGCTTAATGCAAAATCTTTCCTAAATAAGGTTTGCAAGTAAAATTGGTTGGTTTGGTCGTGTAATGATGCATTAATTTTATTCAACCCTGTACTTGAAATTTCAGTATCGTCTAATAACAATTCAGCATTTACGTCCTTTTTAAATGCATTATATCTGGAGCGTAAACCAATGCTCCAATAAAAGCCTTTATCTATCAAATACTCAAAATTATAACGCACATTGTCTCCAAAAACCATGTCTAAAGAAGCAATATCATTACCGAAAAACAATCCTTTTTTTGTAAGATTTACTAATGCACCACTTTTGTATAAATCATCATAATGCACACCTAATTTTAAAAATGTTGTGGTTTCATTTTCTTTAACCTCAGCAGTTAAATCGTAAGTACCATCTTCATCTGTTGGTTCTAAATCGTAATAAAACGAATCAAAATTATTGGTTGCAATTAAACTATTTAAACCCTTTAAAAACTTAGAGTAGGGTACTTTTTCACCGCCTTTTAGTTTTAGTTTTCCAAGTATATAAGATCTTGTGTATTTATTATTTCCTCTAAAATCGATACTTTTAATAGTAATGCTATCTCTAACAGCTTTGATTGTTTTTTTGTCACTTTCTGAATCTTTTATTTTAGATAACATATTTAAAGACGCTAATTGGGCCAGTGCTGCTTTTTCTCCATTGGCAATTATGGTATTACCCTCATCAAAAGACACTACGTTGAAATCTTTGATATCTGGTTTGATATAAACATCGGTTTTTGGTGCTTTTAACTTCATATCATTAATCGTTCTGAAGTTATTAATCTGAATCAACACATCGGGCGCAGATACTAACTCTTCAATGTTTAATAATCCGTCCTGAACATCTACCCCAATAATGATGTCCATACCTTTTGCGCGTAGTTCGTCAATAGGATAATTATTTACTACACCGCCATCGATTAATATCTCATTATCTATCCTTACTGGTTGAAACAAGGAGGGTAACGCTCCGCTTGCAATGACGGCATGCGTTAAGTTGCCCTTATCTAATTGTATTTGTTTTCCCGTTTCGATGTTCGTGGCGATACAGAAAAATGGAATGGGCAACTCCTCAAAATTATTAATATCACTAACGTGTAGCATTAATTTTGATAGCAAATTATAGGTGTTTTGTCCTCGTGATAATGCCGATGGTAATTTTACCTTGAAATTGTCGAAGGGTAAGGTAATGGCATAACGTTCAGCGTTATTACGTTCGTTAAAGGCCTTGGATGCTCTTGGTAAATCATCATTTATAATCTTGTCAAAATCTATGCTATTAAAAATAGAATCTAGTTCCTTTCCTGAATAGCCACTAGCATATAAAGACCCGACTATGGCGCCCATACTGGTCCCGGCTACATAATCTACCTTAACCCCTAAACTATCTAAAACCTTTAAAACCCCAATATGCGCCAGTCCTTTTGCGCCTCCACCACTAAGTACTAAACCTACTTTTGGTTTTTGGGTATTTTCTATCGTGTTTTGCGCTTTTGCGAAAAACGTAACTAGAAGGACTAGGATTAATATGATGGGTTTACTATTCAAGTTTTGTTTTTTTAATTATGATGCTACAACTACTAGTTTTAAAAGTGCAGCAGCAAAGACAATGTCTACTGTTGTCGAAATGACTGAGAGAATTTATTTCCCATGATAATAATTATAAACCTTTTCAGCCCGCGATACCCCAACTATAGCTTCTAACTCATCTAACTTTGCATTCGCCACCCGTTTTGCCGATTTAAAGTGCTTTAACAATTCTACAACTGTTTTTTCTCCAACGCCTGGTATCGTTTCCAATTCTGTATTTAAGGCATTTTTACTGCGCCTATTTCTATGATGTTCTATACCAAAACGATGCGCTTCGTTTCGTAATTGCTGAATAATTTTAAGTGTCTCGCTTTTCTTATCTAAATATAATGGAATTGGGTCGTTTGGATAAAATAATTCTTCTAAACGTTTTGCAATTCCGATGATGGCAATTTTCCCTCTCAAACCTAAGGCGTCTAAACTCTTTAATGCTGATGATAATTGCCCCTTTCCACCATCAATAATAATGAGTTGTGGTAATGGCTGTTCTTCATCTAACAAGCGTTTATAACGCCTGTAAACCACTTCCTCCATAGATGCGAAATCGTCTGGTCCTTCAACGGTTTTTATATTAAAATGACGATAATCCTTCTTACTTGGTTTTCCATTTTTAAACACAACGCAAGCTGCCACAGGATTTGTTCCTTGAATGTTCGAATTATCGAAACACTCAATATGCCGTGGTTCCTTATTTAAACGTAAATCTGATTTCATTTGTGCCATAATTCGGTTGGCATGCCTATCAGGATCTACAATTTTCATCTGCTTAAAACGCTCCATTCTATAATACTTGGCGTTCCTTAATGACAAATCTACGATATGCTTTTTATCACCCAATTTTGGTACGGTAACTTTTATAGCTTCTCCCAAATCTACCTTAAACGGTACATAAATTTCTTTTGAATTGGAACTAAAACGCTGTCTTATTTCTGTAATGGCCAACTCTAATAACTCTTTATCCGTTTCATCCAATTTCTTTTTAATCTCTAAGGTATGTGAACGAATGATAGAACCGTACGACAATTGTAAAAAGTTAACATAGCCATAACTTTCATCACTCGTAATAGAAAACACATCTACATTGCTAATTTTAGGATTAACAATGGTAGATTTTGCCTGATAATTTTCTAAAACCTCAATCTTTTCCTTTATTTTTTGTGCCTCCTCGAACTGCATGTTTTCAGCACAACGCTTCATTTGGTCTCGAAATTGAGACAAGGAATCCTTAAAGTTCCCTTTAATAATTTCTTTTATGGTTTTTATATTAGCGTGGTATTCCTCTTCAGTTTCCAAGCCTTCGCACGGGCCTTTGCAATTTCCCAAATGGTATTCTAAACACAGTTTGTATTTTCCTGCTGCTACTTTTTCTTCACTTAAATTATAATTGCAGGTACGTAAGCTATACAGCCCTTTAATTAAATCTAAAAGTGTTCTTACGGTTTTCATACTCGTATAAGGCCCAAAATATTCACTACCATCTTTGAACACACGACGAGTAGGAAACACTCTCGGAAAACGCTCTTTTTTTATACAAATCCACGGATAAGATTTGTCGTCCTTCAACATCACATTATATCTTGGCTGATACTTTTTTATAAGATTGTTTTCAAGGAGCAGTGCATCAGTCTCTGTTTCGACAACAATATGCTTAATCTTTACAATTTTTTTTACCAACACGCGCGTTTTACCATACTCGTGGTTTTTGGTAAAATAAGAACTCACCCGTTTTTTTAGGTTTTTGGCTTTCCCAACATAAATCAATGTATCATCCTTATCGTAGTATTGATAAACTCCGGGTTGATTTGGCAGGGTTTTTAATTGTATCTCTAAATTGGGGGTATCCATTACTGTAAAGGTAACTATTTTATGTTTTTTTTAAATCACAATAGTTTGCAAAGTGATGTGATTTATTTATTGAAAAATCAGCTGTTTGAATTTAGAAATTTTCTACATTGCGCCGCTTGTAAAAGTGCCATAGTAAATAGCATCTTGTTTTGAACTTGCTACTAACCTTGGCTGATAGGTGCGTTAGGGATTGTAGTGGAAAGCCCACAGCCCGACGAAGGAGGGCGAGGACTTGCAACAGAAAGCCCGACCACTTGCCCTGAGGATCTCGAAGGGAAGGGGTAACGCCCAAAACTTTAATTTATAATATATTTAATGACTAAAAAAATAATAGGAAGGGTTGACAAGGTTGACTTTCCAAAACTAAATTTGTACAATGTGCCATCGAAAATAGATACAGGTGCATACACCTCTGCGATACATTGTGCCAAGGTAGAACTTATAGGCGATTTACTTTATTGCTATTTTGATTATGAAAATGCAAAAACCCCAATTGTTTTCAGCGAATTTTCATTAACGGATGTAAAAAGCAGTAACGGTTTTAAAGAAAACAGGTTTAAAATTAAATCTGAAGTTACCGTTTTTGGTAAGTCCTATAAAATTAACTTAACTTTAAGCACTAGAGACGATATGAAGTTTCCTGTTTTAATTGGGCGCCAATTTTTAAGCAAGAAATTTTTAGTTGATGTTGATCTAGAACACGTTTCCTCAAGCCAAAAGCACCATGAATATTGTAATTCTCTCTAGAAATGCTAATTTGTATTCCACCAACCGCCTTGTAGAAGAGGGGGAACTTCGTGGACATCACATTGAAGTAATTGACCCCTTGAAATGTGATATTATTATTGAGAAGGAGAAGCCTTCTATTTTCTATAACGACCGCTATTTAGATTATGTGGATGCCATTATACCAAGAATTGGCGCCTCTGTTACGTTTTTTGGTTGTGCTGTGGTAAGACAGTTTGAAATGATGAATGTGTTTACCTCTGTTACTTCTGATGCTATTATTCGTTCTCGTGATAAACTACGAAGTTTTCAGCGTTTATCTAAAGCAGGTATAGGTATGCCCAAAACTGTTTTTACTAATTATTCCAGAGATATAGAAAAGGTACTATCGCATGTTGGCGGCGCGCCCGTAATTATAAAACTTTTAGAGGGCACCCAAGGTTTAGGCGTTGTTTTGGCAGAAACCAGAAATGCGGCAGAATCGGTACTTGAAGCGTTTAATGGGTTGCAGGCTCGCGCTCTAGTGCAAGAGTATATTGGTGAGGCTAAGGGCGCTGATTTAAGAGCTTTAGTGGTAGACGGACATGTAGTTGGTGCTATGAAACGTCAAGGAAAAGAAGGCGAGTTTCGCTCAAATTTGCATCGTGGTGGTTCTGCTGAAATTGTAAAACTTAGTGAAGCCGAAATAAAAGTAGCTATGAAAGCCTCTCTAGCTTTAAAACTGCCTGTTTGCGGCGTAGATATGCTTCAATCTAATCGAGGTCCTTTGCTTTTAGAAGTGAATTCCACTCCAGGATTAGAAGGTATTGAAGGTGCTACGGGTAAAAATATTGCGAGAAGTATCATAACCTATATTGAACGTAATAGGCATTAATTAACTAATTGTAAATGACTGCAGAACAGAACCCCTTAAACATATTAGGAACTAAAGTAAACCCTGGAGAAACTAAAGAAGTAAATTTCGATGTAGCAAACCTTCATACAGCATCTCCAGTTAATGTTCCTGTAATTATAAGTCGCTCCAAAAAAGAAGGCCCAACTGTTCTGTTTACGGCTGGTATTCATGGTGATGAAGTTAATGGTGTAGAGATTGTGAGACAGTTAATTGCTAAAGGCATTAACAAACCAAAAATTGGAACTATTATTTGCATGCCTGTGATTAATATTTTTGGCTTTATTAATTTAAAACGTGAATTCCCTGATGGAAGGGATTTAAACCGGGTGTTCCCTGGAAGTACCGGCGGTTCGTTGGCGAGTCGTGTTGCCAATAAATTGGTAAAAGAAGTTGTACCACATGCCGATTTAATTATCGATTTTCACACGGGTGGCTCTGGCAGGTTTAATGCACCTCAACTGCGTTACGCTAAATCGCAAAAGAATCTTAACGTACTCGCTGAAGTATTTGGTGCACCCTTTGTGCTATACTCTAAAAATTTAACCAAATCTTTTAGAACTACATGCACAAAACTAGGCAAAGACATGTTGTTATTTGAAGGGGGAAAATCCTTTCATATAGATGATGTGGTTACTAATTATGGTGTAAATGGCTCTAAACGTGTGCTAAAACATTTGGGTATGTTAAAAACTGTGTTCAAGGCTTCCAAACCAAAAAAGCAATGCGTTTTTATTGAAGATAGTAAGTGGCAACGTGCTAAATATTCTGGAATGTTTAAAGCCTCTATTGCGGTGGGCACTAAAATTGAAAGAGAGGATATTATCGGCAATATTACCGACCCTTATGGAAAATTCAACTACTTTGTGAGAGCGCAAAACTCAGGTTACGTGATTAATGTAAATGAATTGCCTATTGTGTACCAAGGAGATGCTTTATTTCATATTTCTACAAAAGTTAAACCGTAGATTATGACCAAAAAAGAACTTCGCAAAAAATATAAAACACTTCGTTTTGAGCTTACGGAAAACCAGATAGACGATTTCAGTATTGCTATTGCGAATCAATTGTTGAAGCTCCCAGTTTGGGAATACTCCTATTACCATATTTTTTTATCAATAGAAGCACTAAAGGAAATAAATACTGATTATATATTAAATATCCTTTCGGGAAAGGACAAAAACATCATCATTCCTAAAAGTGATTTTGAAACTGGAGAGCTGACAAATTATTTGTTAACCGATAACACAGTTATCAAAAAAAACAATTACAATATTCCAGAACCTGTTGATGGCATAGAAATTTCAAATAATAAAATTGATGTGGTATTTATTCCGCTTTTAGCTTTTGACAAAAGCGGAAATCGCGTAGGTTATGGCAAAGGTTTTTATGATAAGTTTTTAAGCCAGTGCAGACCTGAAACCCTTAAAATTGGATTGTCGTTCTTTGAAGCTGAAGATGAGATTGGTGATGTTTTTCAGGGGGATATCGGGTTGGATTATTGTGTAACGCCAAAAACCTTATATAATTTCTAATCTTTTTTTGAGAACGCCCGTTTATTAAACACAATAAGCATTACAAATCCTGTGCTTATTGCCATATCAGCGATGTTAAAAACAGGTTCAAAAAACGTAAAGAATTGTCCACCATATTTTGGAATCCATTCAGGAAGATAACCTTTATACAATGGGAAGTATAGCATATCTACTACTTTTCCGTGTAAAAAAGAATCGTAACCTCCATCCTTTGGGAGAAAAGTTGCTACTTGGTTGTAACTATCGTTAAAGAAAACACCGTAGAAAACCGAATCGATAATATTACCTAAAGCACCAGCAAAAATAAGTGCTATGGCAATGGTTAAAATCCTTGAACTCTTTTTTCTTGTGGCACTGTACAGCCAATACCCTATGCCAAAAATGGCAACTATTCTAAAAAGTGTAAGGAAAGTTTTAGCAGTTCTATCTGATATAAAAGACACAAAATCACTAATACGTGTGCCCCAGGCCATTCCTTCATTTTCTATAAAATATATCTTAAACCAACTGAATACCTCAACGCTATCATGAAGCATAAAATTAGTTTTTATATATATTTTACTTACTTGATCGATAAGTAAAATAATTATAATTAAAATAATGGATTTTTTTAAAGACATTCGTTTTTTTGGATTCCTGCCTATGCAGGAATAACAGTATTGGTAAAAAAGAAACGTCATTCTCTAACAAGTAGAAATTGACGTTTTAGATTATGAGATCCCTTTTTTCATTTCGACAAAGCTCAATGATTACAAAGGAATATTTTATTTCTGCATGTTTTTAGCTTCAATACTTAATGTAGCATGTGGTACCAACTCCAAACGCTTTTTATTGATCAGCTTCCCTGTTACACGACAAACGCCGTAGGTTTTATTTTCAATTCTAATCAACGCATTTTTTAAATCGCGGATAAATTTTTCCTGACGGATGGCTAACTGCGAATTAGACTCTTTGCTCATAACAGCACTGCCCTCATCGAACGCCTTAAATGTTGGCGATGTATCGTCTGTACCGTTATTATGGTCGTTCATATAAGCACTTTTTATCAATTCTAAATCGTGTTGTGCTTTTTCAATTTTTTCTTGAATCAACTTTTTAAATTCTGCCAATTCACTATCCGAGTATCTTACTGTATTTGAAGCCATAATTTTAATGTTTTGTGATACTTAATTTGGTATTTACATCATCAAACGCAATCTCTATACCATTGTTTATTGTATCAATTATTTCTAATTCTTCTGTTAATGTTTCTGTTTTTATATATTCTATGTTAGAGGCAACAGCTTGTTTAAGTTGTTCATCCCTTTGTAATTTTACGTCTATTCTATCAGTTACTTCAAAACCAGAATCTTTTCTTAAATTCTGAATACGATTTACTAGTTCTCTTGCAATACCTTCTTGCCGCAATTCATCAGAAATAGTAACATCTAGCGCTACGGTTAAGGAGCCTTCATTTGCAACCAACCAACCTTCAATATCTTGTGATGTAATTTCTACATCATCAAGTCCTAAAGTAATGCTTTTTCTGTTTATCTCAATATCAAAACTGCCATTTTGCTCTATTTTGTTAATATCTTCGGCAGTAAAGTTCATTACTTTTCCAGCAATGGTTTTCATATCCTTTCCAAAACGCGGGCCTAGTGCTTTAAAGTTTGGTTTTATTTGTTTCACCAAAATATCAGAAGCATCTTCAAGCAGTTCAATTTCCTTCACATTTACTTCATGCTTTATCAAGTTAGAAACTGCTAAAATCTCTTCTTTTTGCTGTGCACTGCTAATAGGAATCATGATTTTTTGGAGTGGTTGACGCACCTTTATCTTCTCCTTAGCTCTTAACGACAGCACCAATGAGGATATTGTTTGTGCCGCTTCCATTTTGCGCTCCAAGCTTTTATCTACATACGTAGATTCGTATATTGGGAAATCTGCTAAGTGTACACTTTCAAACCGTTCTTTTTGGGTTACTGCATTTAAATCTAAATACAACCTATCCATAAAGAATGGTGCAATTGGCGCACCTAACTTTGCTATGGTTACCATGCACGTGTATAGGGTTTGGTATGCCGAAATTTTATCGGTTTGGTAGTCTCCTTTCCAGAAACGCCTTCTACTTAAGCGTACATACCAATTACTTAAATAATCTTGGGTAAAATCTGAAATTACTCTTGCTGCTTTTGTAGGCTCATAATCGGCGTAATACGCATCTACTTTTTTAATTAAGGTGTGTAATTCTGAAAGTATCCATCGATCTAATTCTGGGCGTTCTTCTAAAGTAATATCCGCTTCAGTATAACTAAACTTATCTAGATTTGTATATAAACTGAAGAAAGAATACGTATTGTAAAGTGTTCCAAAGAATTTACGCTTTACTTCGGCAACACCATCTAAATCGAACTTTAAATTATCCCATGGATTTGCATTTGAAATCATATACCAACGCGTAGCGTCAGCACCATAGGTACTTAAGGTCTCAAATGGGTCAATGGCATTTCCGAGGCGTTTAGACATTTTTTGTCCATTCTTATCCAATACCAATCCATTGGATACTACATTTTTATAGGCAATTGAATCAAAAACCATAGTAGCTATGGCATGTAATGTATAGAACCAACCACGGGTTTGGTCTACACCTTCTGCTATGAAATCAGCAGGAAAAGCACTTGCTTTTTTAGATTCTTCGCTGCGCTCTGAATGACAACTGTCAATTTTATCTTTATTCTCAAAAGGGTAATGCCACTGGGCATAAGGCATAGAACCAGAATCGAACCAAACGTCTATCAAATCACTTTCGCGTTTCATAGGTTGACCTGATGGTGATACTAGCGTAATAGCATCTACAATATTTTTATGTAAATCTATTTTCGCATAGTTTTCTTCTGAATTGTTACCCACTTCAAAATCCTCAAAAATATCTTTATCTAAAACACCTGCTTCAATAGCTTTTGCCATTTCCGTCTTTAGTTCTTCAACAGAGCCTATGCATAATTCTTCCTTACCATCCTCGGTTCTCCAAATAGGTAACGGAATACCCCAATAGCGCGAACGTGATAAATTCCAGTCGTTTGCATTTGCCAACCAGTTACCAAAACGCCCTTCTCCCGTACTTTTAGGCTTCCAATTAATGGTATTGTTAAGTTTGTGCATACGATCTTTTACATCGGTTACTTTTATAAACCAAGAATCTAACGGGTAGTATAAAATGGGCTTATCGGTACGCCAGCAATTAGGATAGCTGTGTTTGTATTTCTCAACCTTAAAGGCTTTGTTTTCTTCTTTTAGTTTGATGGCCAACTCAACGTCTAAAGAACGTTCAGGAGCTTCACCTTCATTATAATATTCGTTCTTTACATATTTACCTGCAAATTCTGCCATTTCTGGTCTGAATTTCCCTTGTAAATCAACAAGTGGCACTAAGGTGCCATTGTCATCTTTTACCAACATTGGTGGCACTTCTGGTGTAGCTTGTTTTGCAACCAAAGCATCATCCGCACCAAACGTAGGCGCTGTATGCACAATACCAGTACCATCTTCAGTAGTTACAAAATCCCCTGAAATAACTCTAAAAGCATTCTCTGGGTTATCGTTTGGTAATGCATAAGGTAAGAGCTGCTCATAAGTAATACCTACTAAATCTTTACCAATAAACTCTTTTACTACATAAAACGGTATTTTCTTATCTCCAGATTTATAGTTTAATAATTCTGACTTGCCTTCAACTTTAGTGAATTTTCCAGAAAACTGATAGTTCACCAACTTTTTGGCTAAAACAACATTAATGGGTTTAAACGTGTATTGGTTATAGGTTTCAACTAAAACATACTCTATTTTAGGACCAACAGTTAATGCCGTATTACTAGGCAGTGTCCAAGGTGTTGTGGTCCATGCTAAGAAATGGATATCACCTTCATCTTTTAAAAACTCAGGTAGTGATTTTGGTTTTGCTTTAAATTGAGCAACCACAGTAGTATCGGTAACATCTTGATACGTTCCAGGTTGGTTCAATTCGTGAGAACTCAATCCAGTTCCCGCTTTTGGCGAATAGGGTTGAATGGTATAGCCTTTGTACAATAACTTTTTATCGTAAATCTGCTTTAACAACCACCAAACCGACTCCATATATTTTGGCTCATAGGTAATGTACGGATCCTCCATATCTACCCAATAGCCCATTTTTTCAGTAAGGTCGTTCCAAACATCAGTGTATTTCATTACCGCTTTTCTACACGCGGCATTGTAATCTTCAACCGAAATGGTTTTACCGATATCTTCCTTCGTAATGCCTAATTCTTTTTCTACACCTAATTCTATAGGTAAGCCATGAGTATCCCAACCTGCTTTTCGCTTTACCTGGTAACCCTTCATCGTTTTGTAACGCGGAAAAATATCTTTTATAGCTCTTGCTAAAACGTGGTGTACCCCAGGAAGTCCATTTGCAGATGGCGGCCCTTCATAAAACACATAAGGTTCATTACCTTCTCTTGTAGTTACACTTTTTTCAAAAACATTGTTTTCTTTCCAATAGTTAAGAATTTCTTCTGCAACTTTTGGTAGGTCAAGTCCTTTATATTCAGCAAATTTAGTGCTCATTGAAACTCATTTCTTATAAGTTCGCGAATTTAATGAATTTTAGGAAAATAGCACCTTTTTTATTGTAAAAGAGCCAACTTTTGGTTTGAGCTAAGATTTTTAAAAATACAGTTAACCATATACGCGTAAAACCGTCATATTACGGTAATATTAATTTTAAAACAATTAACGATGACAAACTCATTCACTTCAATATTAATATTTTGTTTTATTCTTGTGGTTAGCTGCAATAACTCAGTAAACAGTCAAGCTCCCAAAGCAGTTAAAGCAACTTTTAAAGCTAAGTATCCTGATGAGAACGACCCTGATTGGCACAAAGATTCGCATGGCAACTACGAATCCCATTTCAAAATAGACGGTATTAAGTATAGGGCAGACTTTAAGCCCGATGGATCATGGATTGAAACGGAAACAAGTATTGATAAAAAAGATTTGCCCAAAGCAATAAGGGATATAATCAAAAAAGACTTCGATGGTGAGATAAGTGAAATTGAAAAGGTAGACCATCATTCCAAAGGAGTGTTTTACGATGTTGAATTTAAGCAAAAAGGGGAAAATAAAGATATTGAATTTAAGGCTGATGGCACCATTATCAATTAGAGTTTAGCTGTCTTTAAAAGTTAAAATAATCTTATAAAACGTAAAAATCCAAAACTTTCGTTTTGGATTTTTACAATAATTATGTGTTCTTTTAAGCTTAATTAGCTACTAGTTTTTTTGTAATTACGCTATCCGTATCTGTTCTAAACACAGCAATGTAGGTACCGCTTGCCATATTTGGCAATTGCAGTCCACTGCTTAATGTTGTGCGTTCTACATCTGCAAGTTCCATAACAACCTGTCCCGTTATACTGTACAGTGCAAATCGCTTTACCTCACCCACCAATTTCTTTGCGAAGAGGATGTTGTTGTTCTTGTCGTAATAAATATAGTTCTCCTCTGTATTAGCCTCCTCTACACTCAATGTAGATGCCTTATTCTGGAACACAAGCTCTAACCTTTGATTAAATATGCCCTGTTCTGAGACAAATCTATATGGTTGACCTTCTCGCAAATTGAAATAGTCTCCAGTTAAATTGTCTCTTAAGTAAATATCCTGTTCAGCCGGTGTATTTTCCAATTCAGATATGTGAATTTCAAACGTATGGTCGCCCGACGATCTGAAGTTTAAAGGCACCACCTTATCTGGTGTAATCTGGCCATAGGCTTGTATGTTCATATTCTTGCCATCCAAAGATAGATTAAGATCGTTGTTGCCCGCATCGTGGGTCTCTGCCTCGTAACCATAATCATAACCGTCCGTGGTAAATTCACTAAACCCTAAAAGCAGCTCGCGCTTGGTATTGGGGCCTGTTACTGATTTAAACTCTAAGCGAATCTTCTGTAGGCTGTTAGGTTTTGAGTCGTTTGATTTTGACTGACCACTTTTTCCTGCTTTCTTATTATCGCCTTTCATGAAGACAGAACCATTGCTGTAATTACCGTTGGCATCAGACTCCTTGATGAAGATACGCTGGCCATTATTGAATTCTACTGTGCCATTGGCCACAATTTCTGTGATAAAGCCTTGGGCTACTGGCAAGTACCTTGTAGGCACTTTTGTACCTTCTAGCCCGCCAGTTGTTGCGCCTTCTAATCCTACAAATTGTGAAGCTCTTACCGCTCCTGTTTTATTTATTTGGGCATAACCGCCGTTATAGGCCTCTAAGTTGTGAGAGTTGCCACTCCATTGCTGCCATAGTTGCAACGTACCATCTATAACACCCGCATTATCGTCAATAAAAGCATGAACGTCTAATGCCGATGGATAAGGGTTACCTAATAAAAACTCAGTCTTGCTTGTGCCTGCAACAGAACCTGCTCCTCCTCGGTCTTCTACGTCAACCAGAATGGTACCATTGTTGGGCTTACCTTCAAATATGTACTGCTGTTCAATTAATGGTGCCCCTGTACCCTTTTGAGTATAGCCTATACCAGGGCTTATTGCTGTACTCTTGGTAATACTTGCCCAATCATAGTACGTTAGACCATTGATATAAGTATACAACCAAAATGTGCTTACACGCCCATTGGGAGTATAATCGGTTGTAAAATTCATGTTTGCACCAGACTCATCCTTAAGCATAAGTAAGGTAAATGAGGAATTGTTCGTGTTGTTAGTAGATGTGTTGTTATCTTTATAACTAGTAGCACGCAAACTGCCTACAGGTGACGCCCAATAGTTATACCAATAAGGATTGGATACTCCTTCTTGCCTCCTAAGTAGCTTGCCATATGACCCTGTCATCAAATCACTCGTCTCTGTCTGAATTAATTGACTATCGCCCAATAAATCTATTGTGCCGTTTAAATTAATATACCATGTATTTTCGAGAGCATGATCACTCTCTACAGTGAATGTAGCTCCAGAATCTATTACTAAACTAGAAAAAGATATATCCTCATTAATAGTAACATTATTTGAAATTTGCACGATGCCATACTCATTCACTGATGTTGGATCTTCTATATCCCAAACATCGCCATGAGCCCAAGTAGATTCTGATGACCACGACCCAGAGTTTGTTGCTTGGTAAGGCATGGGCGCTGTTTGGTCTTGAGCTGTTTCAATAAAGTTAATATATAGCATGTTATCGTAACTAGAATAGTCTTCCGTACGTCCCGTTACAATGTTTGTCATAGGGTAATACGCAATTAGGTTACTCCATGCAACCGTATTGTTCGAGCTAATATCATGAATGGGCTTTAAAACCACTTTACCTCTAACTTTTCCGCCACTTTGCTCAATTTCTTGATATACCATTTGACTTATTTGGCTTTGAGTAAGTGCCACATCAAACACCCTTATCTCATCTATATCGCCTTTAAAGTGCAGATGATCTGCAACCCCTTCAGTTGATAATCTTCCAACCTCGAAACTTCCGTTAGAGTCTTCAGTATTTTCTATAACAGCCCCTGTGTTACTTACAGTAGCGGAGCCAGATGATTTACCATCAACAAAAATGCTCACTGCGCCTGTAGTACTATTATAAGTACCTGTTATATGGTGCCATTCATTTAAATTAATTGAGCTACAGGTAACTGTAACTTCAGAGTTTCCAGCAGTTTTTACTGTGAATTTTGGAATATTTCCATTTTCTAACCAAAGCTTGCAACCCGAATCTTCTCCTGCAATTACCATATCAGTAGAATTTCCTGAGTCTGACTTCACCCAAACCATTAATGTTACGTTGCTTAAGCCATCAATAAATGCATCTCTTGATAAATAATCATCTACACCATCAAAATCAATAGAGGCTATTGGTGGTGGATTCGGACTAAATAAATCTCTATAATCTAAATCTCCTCCAGACATTAAATCACCATCATCATCTGGCAAAATAGATAAATCTGTTGGATCTTCTATGTCTTCGTTTACATCCCAAATAGCATCATTAACGCCAGAAGTTTCAAAAGCATTATTTAAACCATCATCATCAACATCTGCTGCTGTAAAGGTATCTGCCATACCATTTTCCTGTATATCAGTATACCCATCGTTATCAGAATTTGAATCAATAAAATCCGGAATCTTATCATTATCTGTATCCTGCGGGTAAATACCGCTGCCGTAGGCCAAATCGATACCTGTTGTTGGGTCTATTGTCCCAGAGGGTAAAATATAACCTACAGTTGGCTGGCCTTCAATATTATCTGGAATACCATCATTATCAGCATCTATATCTAGGTGATTGAAAAATCCATCACCATCGGTATCTTCACCACGAACAATATTTAGTGAATTAGCATTAAAATCTAAAAATTGACATTGTGTAAAGGACATACCAAACTGTCTTGTGGTAGTTCCTGAAGATGTTTTTATTGCCTGCATCCTCATTGAAAAAGAATTACCGACGAATTGGTAATATGCTCTAAGTACTTTTAAATCAGAAAAACCTGGACCCTCTTGTAAACCAGATGCACTTATTTGAATATCTCCTCCTCCCAAATTCAATACTTCTAGTGAAGTTGGGTTTTCCGTACCATATGCAGCAGGATCATAATATATTACTGATTCCTTTAAACTACCACTACCATCACAATCCCAGGTTATTCCATTAACTCTAAAAATTTCAGTTGATGGTGTTGTTGTACCTGCATTTACAATAGTAAAATTAAACGTTGCTCCTGGCGTTCCTGTTCCCGAAAAACTTAATGCTGTTTGTAAGTTACTTGGTGTATCAACAGAATCATCATCAATATTACTAATTGTTGTATTCGTTAACTCTGTAATTTCCATTAAGATATCATAACCTTGTATAGAATTACTAAATCTATACACTGCTCCAACTGTATCAATTGCCCCCGAACTTGCCGCAGCATCATAAACTCCGTTTTCAAAAGCTAACTCGGGTAAGGTACATTCAAATCTATTCTCTCCCAAATTCTCAATGGAGTCTGATATTCCATCGGCATCGTCGTCATAATCTAAATTATCAATAATACCGTCTCCATCAGTATCTGGTTGGGCACTGCAATTAGCGTCACCACCCGAGACATTAAAGTAAATATTATGTCCGCTAGTATTAGCACCACTACCATTATTATTTATAACTTGGGTACCGGCTACAACAACAGAAACATAGCTTGAACTTGTCCAGCCATCATTAGCTACATCGTATAGTTTAATGTAATAGTTATTTCCATTGGCAACACACCCTAAGTCATATTTAGAGCCATATCTATTAGTAACACCCTGTTGAGAAGAGACGTAACATTGGCTGTCATCGCAAATAGTGGCGATTAAATCGTTTGATGTGTTATAAACTTCAAGCTTATTTTCGAAGGCATCACCGTTCCAGACAACTGTTATCTGTACATCAGAGTATTGCGCAAAGGAAAAATTAAACGCAAATAGTGCCAAAAACACACTGAAAAGTAGTTTTAGTTTCATAATTAATAGATTTGGGTAAATCAAAATTACTTTATTATCAGGCAGTTATATATTTTTTTCGTTCAAATATGAAAAAAATCTACTAACTACCCTTTTATCGATGAAATGCATTAGTATTACATCAAATTCTATGCTCTTATTCATATTAACTATTCTAAATCAACATCTGCTGACATCATTCTCCTTCATTATGCCTTATGGTTTACAACGCTTGTATTCGCTGTCATAAATACATTACTATCATCACCCAAATCAATAATTTCAAGTATGCCATCTTTACCTGTATCCTTTTTTTTACAGTTGAAATTCACATTGGTGTTGGTTATCAAGCATGTGTTTGAATTTCCTGATAAAACAAAGAAAAGCAGCAATAAAAAACTGAATAGTAGTTTTATTTTCATTATAAATGGATTTGGGGAAATCGATTTAATTTAAACACTTATACTATATGTTAATACGTACTAAACAGATAAGCCTAAGCTTATGATACAATTGAAAACAACGGATTAATTTGTGAAACAATAGCTTGAGGGAAGATTATTTAATTATTTCACAATAAGGCATAACTATGCCAATAATACAACAAATCTAGAGTAAATAATCGATAAAACCAATTAAAAATCAGATAAAGTGTAATATTTTTTCGATGAAATGACGCCTATAAAACAAAACACTAATGGGAATAATGAAAATTTCTAAAATTACACAGCTCACAACTACATTAAACTATCAGGTCAACTAAATCTTCAACTTTAGAAATTAATTGAATTTTAATGGCAGTATTCTTCAAGGAAATCTTATTGTATTTAGACACAAAAATAGTTGAAAATCCTAATTTTTCCGCTTCCAAAATACGTTGCTCAACCCTTTGTACTGGACGAATTTCACCAGAAAGTCCAACCTCAGCCGCAAAACAGAAATCTTGTTGCAATGCCTCATCTTCATTTGAAGACAAAATTGCCGCAACTACTGCTAAATCAATAGCAGGATCATCAACGGTAATACCTCCTGTAATGTTTAAAAACACATCTTTCGCACCTAAACGAAATCCTGCTCTTTTCTCCAATACAGCTAAAAGCATATTTAAGCGTTTTGCATTAAAACCTGTAGCGCTACGTTGGGGAGTCCCGTAAACTGCGGTACTTACTAGCGCTTGTACTTCAATCATTAATGGGCGCATACCCTCTAAAGTTGCTGCAACAGCATTTCCAGATAGTTCTTCGTCCTTCTTGGAAATTAATATTTCTGAAGGATTCGATACTTCTCTTAAGCCAGAGCCTTGCATTTCGTATATGCCCAATTCGTTTGTAGAACCAAAACGATTTTTATGGGCTCTTAATATTCTAAACACATAGTTGCGATCTCCTTCAAACTGCAACACCGTATCTACCATATGCTCTAAAATTTTTGGGCCTGCGATATTACCGTCTTTGGTGATATGCCCAATAAGGATTACTGGGGTAGACGATTCTTTCGCAAACTTTATAAGTTCAGTGGTGCATTCTTTTATTTGCGAAATACTTCCAGAAGAAGATTCAATATAATCACTGTGTAACGTTTGAATAGAGTCGACAATGACGATATCTGGTTCTATGGCTTCAATTTGCTTAAAAATGTTTTGAGTTTTTGTCTCAGTGAGAATGTAACAGTTATTATGTTCTGGATTAATGCGTTCTGCACGCATTTTTATTTGTTTCTGGCTTTCCTCACCTGAAACATAAAGAACTTTATAAGGTAGTCTTAATGAAATTTGAAGCAATAATGTGCTTTTTCCAATTCCAGGCTCGCCACCTAAAAGCGTTAATGATCCAGGAACTATACCACCACCTAAAACCCGATTAAACTCATGGTCTAAAGTGTTAAGCCTTGCTTCTTCCGAAAGATCAATGTCCTTTATTTTAAGAGGCTTCGAAACACGTTTTGTTGATTTGGAAGACAGCTTCCAATCACTCTTCTCTGGTTTTTGCAACACTTCTTCCGTAATGGTATTCCACTCTTTACAAGCATTACACTGCCCCTGCCATTTGGCGTACTGCGTGCCACAATTTTGACAAAAAAAGGTTGTTTTTACTTTCGCCATAAGCTAATACCCAAAGTCCTGTTTTATTGCATCTGCCAACTCTAATACTTTATCTTTTGTAATACCAGCAATTTCATCTAAAGTGTAAGCAGATTGATAGGTTTTCATTGCTTTTTTAGGCTCTCCCATTTCTTCATAAAACCTAGCTAAATAGTAGTTTCCCAGTAATGTTTTAGGGTACTCTTTTCGAGCAAGTTTTCCTAAAGATTCGTAATATTCAAACAATTCATTTTTCTCTATGGCTGCCGCAATAGCTCTAAAATCATTAATGAGAATTTGCTTTTCAATACCAAATAAATCCTTTATGGCCTGGTATTTTTCCTCTAAATATACCACAGGTGAAATCTCTAATTCCAGAATTTCATCATTGTATTCCTTTTTGCTTATAGGTTGAAAGACTTTAAATATATTTTGAAGCGCATTAGGAATAGCGTGGGCAGGAGATGAATAATGCGTTGAATTTTCAAAACTATTAAAACTATATGATAGGTTTTCGTTCTCTATGGCTGACAAATCGGTATGCAATGCTTCCGTCATTTGTTTAATAGATTTAGTGTCTGCTGCAGAGTTCGCTAAATAGTAAAATATTTTAGACTCTATTTTGGTTAGACTTTCAGGGATATAATCTAGCATTTGAGGCGCAAATTCTGGACTAGCCACGATGTAACCTTGAAATAACGGCCTCGATTTCAACAAATAGTAATTAATAAAATTTGCAGTATTACCATGCCCAACAGCTACCCTAAAATTTACAGTTCTAAAATTAGTTTCTATGTAAGGCAGTAGTTCCATCCCAATAAATTCAAAAAAACTAGCACCAGTTTCAACTGGTAACGAGTTTTGCTCAGAATATAAGCAATCATCATATTGCGTTTCAGCTTGGTTAACCCCAACTACAATGGCTTCTGGCATATCTTCCCAATAGGAATAATAATCAACATTTCCCGCAACGGCTTCAAACAAGTAATCTCCATCCAAAACCACAAAAACTGGATAGCTTTTATCTTCATTTGAATTGTAGCCTCTAGGTAATTGAATTTTTATTTGGCGTTCTTCCCCAAGTTTGGTGGATTTGAAATTTTCATATTTTACCTGTGCAGTGATGCTATGAGAGACTAAAAATAATATCAACAGGAAATTGATAATCTTTTTCATTTTAAAATGATTTGAGAATTTACAGTGGCAAGGTAATAAATTAAGCTAGAGATTGAAAGTTAAGCTGCATTGCTTAAGAAGATTTCTTTCTGTTGAAAATTGGCAGGTACATAAGTGACAACCCACCAAAAATCATAATCAACAAAGTTTGGGAAGACCAAATTATCCATCCGAAAGCGCGACTTGGGTCTTCTGGAATGAAAAATAACGTTGTAAATACCAAAACGATAGCTTCAGGATAAGACCCAATACCTCCATTAGTAGCAGCTATACTAAAGCTAGCTGCAATAAAGCCTATTAAAATAGCGGCAAAAGGTATATTATGCATTTCTTCTAAAGAAAAAGACGTTATATAAAACATCAGTACATACATCGTCCAAATAAATAGCGTATGAAAAATGAACGCCCATTTCTTTTTCATTTTAAAAATACTTAAAGCGCCCTCTACCAAACCACTAACAAAGTTCTTGATTTTTAAGGCCACTTTTGAATTGCTTTTTTTAATAAACCTAAAGAAGAACACAATTAAAATTAAAAATACCACAAACGCTCCAGTTATTTTTATAGGATTAAATTTTTCAATTAAAAATCCGTAAATAAAATCAAACTGAAGAAAAAGTGTAACAGCAATTATTCCCAACATTACAATCATGTCTGCAATACGCTCCGCCACAATAGTACCAAAGCCTTTTTCAAAAGGCACTCCCTCATAGTTGGTTAGAATGGAAGCTCTCGCAACTTCTCCTGCTCTTGGAATCGTATAATTTATTAAATAGGTGGCAAAAACAGCCATTATACTATTACCTAATTTAATGCTGTACCCCATAGGCTCCAATTGAAATTGCCAACGATATGCCCGAGATAAATGACTCAACAAACCAAAGAACATGCCTAACAGCACATAGGTGTAGTCTGCCTTTTTAAAATACTTTAAAAGTTCCTCTATGGAAATTTGCGACAAAGAATACCAAACTAAAAGCACTCCCAATATTAGTGGGAGTGCAATAGTTAATATTCTCTTTATTTTAGGATTCAACCTCTTATTTTAACAAGTTTGTAGCTTCATCAGGGAAGACTAAAGATGGCTTAAATACTTTTGCCTCTTCAATATCCATGAACGCATAAGTAATTAAAATTAATGTATCGCCTACCGAAACTTTTCTAGCAGCTGCACCGTTTAGTGTGATTTCACCGCTATTTCGTGGTCCAGGAATACAGTAGGTTTCCAAGCGTTCGCCATTGTCGTTATTTACAATTTGAACCTTTTCGCCTTGTATAATATTTGCAGCATCCATTAAATCTTCATCAATAGTGATACTACCAATATAGTTGAGTTCTGCACCAGTGCACTTTACTCTATGAATTTTAGATTTTACAACTTGAATTTGCATGTGGCAAAGGTAATTAATTTAATGCGATATTATCAATAAGTCTAATTTCGCCAGCGTAAACCGCAATAAATGCACGATACGTTTTTTTGTTTGATTTTCGTTTTACTGGTTTTAAGGTTTTAGTATCAGCAATTATAAAATACTCCAACTTAAGTAAATCATGGTTTTTAAACTGGTTCTCAACCCATTCCGTAACTTTATTAGCACTTTTTGTGCCAAATTTTGTTTTGGCAGTTTTTAGCGTTTTATAAATAAAAGGTGCCGCATTTTTATATTTTGATTCTAAGCGTGTATTGCGAGAACTCATAGCTAAACCATTGGCTTCACGATGAATTTCACACCCAACAATTTTTACTGGAATACGGTACTTTTCAACAAGCTTTTTGATAATTTGTAGTTGCTGAAAATCTTTTTCTCCAAAATAAGCTTTATTAGGTGCTACGATTTCGAAGAAACGTTTTACAATAGTACCTACACCATCAAAATGGCCATAGCGGAATTTCCCTTCCATTTCGTACTCTAAACCATCAAAATCAAATGTTTCAGAAACTGTGTTACCGTCATATATGTCTTCAACTGTAGGCGCATATACTATTATATCTGTTTCACTAACAGTTTCCAATAACTTAACATCGCTTTCAAGCGTTCTGGGGTACTTTTCTAAATCGGTTTTGTTATCAAACTGTGTAGGGTTCACGAAAATACTAACTACCGCAACATCGTTTTCTTTAAGAGCTCTAATTACCAATTGCAAATGGCCTTGATGGAGCGCACCCATAGTTGGTACCATTCCTGCCGATAGATTTTTCAATTTTAATGCTTCAACCGCATTTATTATCTTATGTTTTTCAGTATAAATTTTCACAGTTCAATAAAAAATTACCGGGTGCAAACTTATGATTTTACGGGGAATTTGCATAAATTTTTGTACTTTTGCGTGTTTTTATTTTTGAATCTTCAAAAGCAAACCATATATGAAAGATAAGAGGATATTGTATGTATCATCTGAAGTAGTGCCTTATTTACCAGAAACTGAAATTTCTTCAATGTCATTCGAGGCACCAAGAATGGTTAATCAACAAGGTGGGCAAATCCGAATTTTTATGCCACGTTATGGAAATATTAATGAAAGAAGACACCAACTACATGAAGTTATTAGGTTGTCAGGTATTAACCTGGTAATTAATGATTTAGATATGCCCCTAATTATTAAAGTAGCTTCTATACCTAAAGAGCGAATTCAAGTGTACTTCATTGATAATGATGAATATTTTAAAAGAAAAGCGACATTAACTGATGAAAACGGAGAATTGTTTTCAGATAATGATGAACGTGCTATTTTCTTTGCAAAAGGTGTAATTGAAACGGTTAAAAAATTAAATTGGGCTCCAGACATCATACATGTTCATGGTTGGTTGGCATCTTTATTGCCTCTATATTTAAGAGAATATTACAAAGATGAGCCTCTTTTTAATGAAAGTAAAATAGTTACTTCGGTGTACAATCAAAGTTTTAACAATACGTTAAACAAAGATATGGTCAATAAGATTAAATTTGACAACATAAACGAAGAAGCCATAAAGCCGTTAGAAGAGCCTACATATAATAACTTAATGCAAGTTGCTGTAGATTATTCTGATGCTTTAATTATAGGTTCTGAAGTTTTACCTGAAAATTTAGAAACGTACATCAAAAATTCCGAAAAACCTGTAATGGAATATAAAAGCAGAGACGAATTTGGAGAAGCCTACACTCAGTTTTTTAACACTGAAGTTCTAGGATAACACCATCGTTAAAGATTTATGAAGAAGACAATTAAAGCCCTAAATTGCAGTTTTGCAATCTTATTTATTTTTTTTGTATCAGTTAGTTGTGACACCGAATACAATTCTATTGAAAGTGATGTTCTAAGCGAAGACAATTTCAATTTTAATGCTGAACAAATTGAATACCCTATTAAAACTTACAATAGAAATTTAAGCGGTCAACAAATAAACGGTTTAACCTCTAATTTATTAGGATTCTTCAACGACCCTACATATGGAGAAACAACTGGTAGCATTGTTACGCAAGTGATACCTTCTAGTTTTGCCACAAATACATCTGAAATGTTTGGGGTAAATCCTGTTATTGAGTCTGTTACCTTAACCATACCGTATTTTAGCACACAAACTAGTGTTGATACAGATGGAAAACCAACATATAAGTTAGATTCTCTATATGTTGAAAACAATGATCCTGCAAATATCAAACCTATAAAAATTACTGTTTACGAGAATAACTATTTCCTTAGGAATTTCAATCCTAATGACCCTGAAAGTAATTCTCAAAATTACTATTCGAAAGCAGATGGACAAATCAATTCTACTGATAATTTTGCCCAAACAGAAAATACTGTAATTAATTTTGAGGATCATATAGGTCAATTATTTTGTGACAGTATCTTTACTGTGAGTTCAGCTCCAAGAGAGATAAAAAACGGAACAGGAACAGATGAAGTAACCTCATATTTGCCACCTGCCCTAGAACTTAATCTAGCGACTTCAGACACAAGTAAAGCACGTTGGAAATCTCTTATATTAGATCAAGCAGGCCTACCAGCTTTAAGTAATGCAAACAATTTTTTCAATCATTTTAGAGGCTTATATATTAAAACCGATGCCATAAATAATGAAGGAAGCATGGTTTTATTAAATTTAGCTGACAGTGGTGCAATAATTACAATAAATTATTCTAGCGATGACGATGATGACGATGACACCGATCGAGAAACCGGAAGCTATGTGCTGAATTTTAACGGGAATAGAGTCAATACGTTTATTAATAATTATAATACAAATATCCTACCTACAACTCCTGATACTTCTAATGGAGATGAAAAACTCTATTTGAAAGGAACAGAGGGATCCATGGCCATTATCGAGCTTTTTAGTGGCTTAGTAGATTGTGATGGCGACGGGCAAGTTGATGATGATGCCTTAGAATGTTTTAAGAAGACCTTCAGAAAAACTGATGAAAATGGTAATTTTATTGAAATAAACGAACAATTTCAATTGAAACGCCTCATCAATGAAGCTCATTTGGTAATCAATGAAGATGAAACTATTGAAAATACCGAAGACCCTAATGGAGATGAGTATCACGCATACGATAGGCTATATATATATAATTTAGAGAACAACAGCCCTATTTTAGACTATAATTCAGATCTTACTGCAGAAGCCTCAAATCCTTTAATGTCCAGAAGATTTAGTTTAGGAACAAGAATAGTTGATGAACAAGGAAACGCAAAATATAAACTTAAGGTTACAGATTTATTAAACAATATTTTGGCAAGAGATCTTGATAACACAAAGCTAGGATTAGTTGTAACTAACAACGTTAACATCAATCTAAACTCCAGTATTATTGATAGTGATAGTGAAGTTACTGGTGTTCCAGCTACTGCCGTAATTACACCAAGAGGTACAGTTTTACATGGTAGTAATAGTAATGATGACACCAAAAAATTACGACTTGAAATATTTTTCACCGAAGCTAAATAAAGGCCCTTGCTATTTAAATGCTTATCTGCTAAACTCCTAAAGTGTTTTTTGTCGCTGAAATTGTACTTTTATATAAATAATGATAGAACATCTTTTTATATTTTACATATTTGCTACCAATTAATAACCCCAAAAATAATATATAAACCATGTGTGGAATTGTTGGATACATAGGACCTCGAGAAGCTTACCCAATTGTAATAGAAGGACTTAAAAGATTAGAGTACAGAGGATATGACAGTGCTGGTATTGCACTATTTGATGGTACAGACTTAAAAGTGACCAAAACTAAAGGAAAAGTCTCTGATCTAGAAGAACGCGTAGAAACCCAAATGTCTAAAGCAGGAAATTTAGGAATAGGCCATACACGTTGGGCTACGCATGGTGTACCAAATGACGTCAATTCACATCCACATGTCTCAAACTCAGGAGATCTCGTTATCATCCATAATGGCATTATTGAAAACTATGATTCTCTAAAGCAAGAATTAATAAAAAGAGGCTATACATTCAAATCTGATACAGATACCGAAGTTCTTGTAAATCTTATTGAAGAAGTAAAAAGCAAAGAAGACGTTAAACTTGGAAAAGCAGTGCAAATTGCATTAAACCAAGTTATAGGGGCATATGCAATCGCGGTTTTTGATAAAACTAAGCCAGAAGAAGTGGTAGTTGCCCGATTGGGTAGCCCTCTCGCTGTGGGAATCGGTGAAGATGAGTTTTTTATTGCTAGTGATGCCTCACCCTTTATAGAATATACTAAAAATGCCATTTATTTGGAAGATGAAGAAATGGCTATCATAAGATTTCATAAGGGTATAAAAGTTAGAAAAATTAAGGACGATTCTTCTGTTGACCCCTACATTCAAGAACTTCAACTCAATTTAGAGCAAATTGAGAAAGGTGGTTACGATCACTTCATGCTGAAAGAAATTCATGAACAACCTAAAGCAATTACAGATACGTTTAGGGGCAGGCTTCTAAGAAACGAGGCTATTATAAAAATGGCAGGGGTTGAAGACAACATGAAAAAGTTTCTCAATGCAAACAGAATTATTATTGTAGCCTGTGGTACATCATGGCATGCTGGTTTGGTTGCAGAGTATATCTTTGAAGATTTGGCGCGAATTCCTGTAGAGGTTGAGTATGCATCAGAGTTTAGATATAGAAATCCTGTGATTACAGAAAATGATGTTCTGATTGCCATATCTCAATCTGGCGAAACTGCTGATACTCTGGCAGCTATTAAAATGGCAAAATCTAAAGGAGCCTTCGTTTTTGGTGTGTGCAATGTCGTAGGATCATCTATTGCTAGGGAAACCCACGCTGGGGCCTACACGCATGCAGGGCCAGAAATTGGAGTAGCTTCAACAAAGGCCTTTACCACTCAAATTACTGTACTTTCATTGATAGCACTTCGTTTAGCTAGAGCAAAAGGCACTGTATCTAGCTCAGATTTTAGAAATTATCTATTAGAAATGGAAATGATCCCTTCAAAAGTAGAAAAGGCATTAGAATCAGACACACATATTAAATTAATATCTGATATATATAAAGGTGCTGCTAACTTTTTATATTTGGGAAGAGGTTATAATTTTCCTGTTGCATTAGAGGGTGCTTTAAAATTAAAAGAGATATCATATATTCATGCTGAAGGATATCCTGCTGCAGAAATGAAACATGGACCTATAGCGCTCATTGATGAAAATATGCCGATAGTTGTTATCGCAACAAAAGCAGAACACTACGATAAAGTAGTGAGTAATATTCAAGAAATAAAATCAAGAAAAGGAAAAATAATTGGAGTTGTTACCGAAGGCGATACAATAGTAAGAGCACTAGCAGACCATGTTATTGAAGTTCCGGATACTATTGAGGCTTTATCTCCATTATTAACTACAATACCTTTACAACTCCTTTCCTATCATATAGCAGTTATGTTAGACAAAAATGTAGATCAACCAAGAAATCTAGCGAAATCAGTTACAGTAGAATAAGTTTTGAATACTCTTTTTAAGAGACAATTACTTGTTTCTTTTTGATATTATCATTTTTAGCATTGCTTTTTTACCAAAAACATAAATTTTAACTTATTTTTTTGGCAAAAAAAACTATGCGCGCATAATTTTTTTATATTTTTAGCCCGTACTTGCTGTTAGCCAAGTTCTCAAACTCCTTAATTTAACTAGTTAATACAAATGAAAACATTAATCAGATTTGCCTTGTTTTTGTTTTGTGCTACAACCTATGCGCAAACAACTATTACCGGCACCGTTAATGATGATAACGGTCAACCCATTCCTGGCGCCAATATTATTATTGTTGGAACCACCACGGGTACAATTACCGATTTTGACGGTGGTTTTACCTTTACAACTAATCTAGATCCGCCGTTTATTATTCAAATAAGTAGTGTAGGTTTCGAAACATTCTCACAAGAGATAACGTCGAATAACCAAAAAATTAATGCAGTCCTTGTTGAAGGTACCGCTCTGGATGAGGTAGTAATTTCAGCTTCGAGAACTCCCGAACGTATTTTTGAATCTCCGGTTACTATTGAACGCTACGGACTTAAATCTATTAAAAATACCGCTTCTGCAGAATTTTATGATGGGTTAGAAAATTTAAAAGGTGTAGATATAAATACTAATAGCTTAACATTTAAATCTATAAATACTCGTGGGTTCGCAACTTTTGCTAACACCCGTTTTATGCAGCGTGTTGATGGTATGGATAATGCTGCCCCGGCGCTGAACTTCCCATTGGGAAATTTATTAGGTATGGTAGAGACTGATGTTCAAAGTGTTGAACTTTTACCTGGAGCCGCATCCGCTTTATATGGCGCAAATGCCTTTAATGGTATCTTATTTATGACTAGCAAGAACCCTTTTGATCATTCTGGGATAAGTGGTTATATAAAAGGAGGTGTAACTTCTCAAGAGGCTGCTGGTAATAACGAGTATAAAGATTATGGTATAAGGGTGGCACACAAGTTTAGTGATAAATTTGCCGCAAAGGTAAACTTCAGTTATTTGCAAGGGACTGACTGGGTCGCAAACGATACAAGAGGGAAAGATAGAAACAGCACCTTTATAAAGACCAACAGCACTCGAGAAAATGATATTGATTATGATGGCGTGAATGTATATGGTGATTTGGTATCAACTAACCTTAGAAATGTAAAGGAGAGCCCCGACTTTTTAAGCCAGTTACCAAATCCTGCGTTAGCTAATTTAGTACCTAATGTAAATGTAAGTAGAACAGGGTATGACGAAGCAGATTTAACAAATTATGACGCCAAAAGTATAAAGGCAGATTGGGGATTGTTTTACCGGCCATGGGAGAATGATTTCGAAATTCAATATGTTGGAAAAATAGGTTCTGGTTCAACTATCTATCAGGGTTCTAATAGATACTCTATAAAAAACTTCTTCTTACAGCAGCATAAATTAGAAATAAAAAATGATAATTTCTTTGTTAGAGGTTATGTAACTGCTGACAATGCTGGAGATTCCTATGACATGGTATTTACTGGTGTAAATATTAATAGACAATGGAAATCAGACAATCAATGGTTTGGTGAATATGCTGGAGCTTTTATCCAAGGAACATTAGCTGGTCTAACGGCAGACCAAGCACATGCTGCGGCAAGACAAGCTGCAGATACTGGAAGATTCGAACCAGGGACTCCAGAGTTTCAAAGAGCTTTCGAAACAGTAACTAACGACCCTGATATATTAACAGGGAGTCAATTAAAAGATCAATCTAAAATTTATCATTCGGATGCCAACTACAATTTTAGTCATTTAACTGACTTTGCTGAAATTCAAGTGGGTGGTTCCTATAGAAAATATGTTTTAAATTCATTTGGATCAATATATACAGATTCTGAAAATGAAATTCCTTATTCTGAAGTTGGTCTTTACACACAAATCCAAAAGAAATTTTTGGAAGATGATCGCTTAAAAGTAACTGCTTCAATGCGATATGACAAATCAGAATTATTTGATGCATTCTTATCACCTAGGATTTCATTAGGATATAACATTGGAGAAGACAATAATCATAATGTAAGAGCTTCTTTCCAAACTGGTTTTAGAAACCCTGATACACAAGCCTTATATATTGGGTTTAATGTTGGTCCAATTACGTTACTCGGAAGTGCATTTGACAATCCCGAGCGTTTTACGAGAACTGTGAGTGGCACTCAAATCTCACCTACAGGACAAGCCATATTGGGTTCTAATACATTTACCTATAACGGAACTGGGGCTTACAATAATTCTTTTACTAGAAGTTCTGTAACAGCTTTTGCAACATCGCAAAACCCAGCAGATTTACAAATTGCCAATCCAGGTTTAGTAAATCCTGAACAAGTAAGCTCTTTTGAAGTTGGATATCGAGGTAAATTAGATAGGGTAATTGTTGACTTTAGTGCTTATTACAACCAATACCAAGACTTTATTACAACGGTTGATGTTGTAAATCCTTACTATGGTGATGTTGAATTGTCGCAAACTTTCCCTGTTGGTGGGAATCCAGTACCGTTAGCTGTAATTGCCCTAGCCAATAACGATTTTCAAGCCTATAGAGCTTATACCAATACGACAGAGGAGGTTAATTCCTATGGTGCATCTTTAGGAATATCAACTAAGGTTTTTGGTGATTTTGATTTAGGAGCCAACTATACGTATGCTAAACTAGATTTTGATAGACAAGCAAATTCTGACTTTCAAACAAATTTCAATACACCAGAACATAAATTCAAAGCTACTTTTGGGAATACGGATGTATTCAAAAATTTTGGTTTTAATCTCGCTTGGAGATGGAGTGATAATTATGTTTGGGAAGCCTCTTTCTTAACTGCTGATGTACCTGCTTATCATGTTTTAGACGCACAAATAAACTTTAGAGTACCTAGTCTAAAATCTTCATTTAAAGCCGGAGCAACAAATCTACTTGGTGACGAATACTTTACTGCTGCAGGAACCGGTTTCATTGGTTCTCAGTACTATGTGTCTTGGACCATTAATAACCTGTAAAAAAAAGAAACTATGAAATTTAAATATATATCACTTTTTGCGCTTTTAATTGGGTTTTTGTCTTGCGAAGACGCAGAAAGCCCAATACCAGAAGAAGTAGCACGTCCTGAATTAACAGCTGGAACAGCAGATTTCTCAAACTATGTAGCCATTGGAGCATCTTTTACTGCTGGATTTACAGATGGTGCATTGTTCAAGGCTAGTCAAGAAAATTCGTTCCCAAATATCTTATATCAACAGTTTGCAAAACTTAGTGGCGAAGACTTTAAACAACCCTTAATGAACGACAATATTGGTGGTATGCTTGTAAACGGCACCGTTCAGCTGCAACCCAGACTCTTTTTTAATGGCAGTGGACCTGCAACGTTGCCTGCGACACCAACCACTGAAGCACTAAATAATTTATCTGGCACATTTAATAATTTAGGTGTACCAGGAGCAAAAAGCTTTCATTTACTATTTGACGGTTATGGCAATCCTGCAAATTTAGCTCTTGGGTTAGCTAACCCTTACTACGTAAGAATGGCTACAAGCCCTGGTGCTACAGTTTTAGCAGATGCCATGGCACAAAGCCCAACATTCTTTACGCTTTCTGAAATTGGAGGAAATGATGTACTGGGTTATGCTACATCTGGTGGAGATGGCTCGAACCCAATCACAGATTCTGGGACTTTTAATGCTTCTTTTAATGCACTCGTGTCTTCCTTGACCTCAAACGGAGCAAAAGGTGTTGTAACGAATGTACCTTACATTACAGATTTACCACACTTCACAACTGTACCTCACAACCCAATACCTTTAGATGCGGCTACTGCTAGTTTTTTAAATAGTATGGGTGCATACGGTGCTTACAATGCTGGTGTAGCACAAGCACTCGCCGGTTTAGTACAATTTGGACAAATTACCCAAGAAATAGCTGATGCCGAATTAGCAAGAAGAACCATAAATTTTGAGGCTGGAGCAGGTAATGCAGTTGTTATTATGGATGAAAGCTTAATAGATTTAACTGGGCTAAACCCTCAATTAATAAGTATGAGGCAAGCTACTGCGAATGATTTATTAGTGCTTCCTGCATCTACTTTTATTGGTACAGAAGCAGTTCCAGGAAACCCCCAAACCGCAAATGGTGTTGCCATTCCATTAGAGGACAAATGGGTACTAACGCCCCAAGAGCAACAAGAAATTAAAACTGCTACAGATGCATATAATGAAACAATAGAAAGTTTGGCTAGCTCTAACGAAAATATTGCCTTGGTAGATTTAAATGCTATATTAACAGAAGTTGCAAGTACTGGAATTAATTTTGATGGTTTTAATCTTACAGCAAATTTAGTTACTGGAGGTGCTATAAGTTTAGATGGGATTCACTTAAATGCGCGAGGGTATGCATTTATGGCGAATAAATTTTTAGAAGCTATAGACGAATCTTTCGGTTCTAATTTTATAGAATCTGGTAATGTTGCAAAAGCAAGTAATTACCAAACTAATTACTCGCCTACGTTGCAATAAACTCAAAAAAACTTTTGAATATGAAAAACACCTTCAAAAATTGAAGGTGTTTTTCTTTTATTTAATTTTATCAACACATTTCTTTAATTGTTAAAATTTTGATGCCTATTACATAGGTTTCGTTAAAAGTTCAATAATACATTACAAATATCTTCAAACAAGTATCTAATTTTAGTAAAAGTTGTATTTTTGGAGAATGTTTTTTCAAAAGTGATAGCACAAGAAACTAATGGATAAATTTTCCTTTTTAAACGCTGCGCACACAGCATATTTTGCAGATTTGTACGATCAATACCTGCGCAACCCTGATAGTGTAGAACCCAGTTGGAGAGCTTTTTTCCAAGGCTATGATTTTGGTTCTGAAAATTATGGGCTAGACGGTGAAATCGTTGAAGGTGTTACTATGCAAATACCTGAACACATTCAAAAGGAATTTCAGGTGGCTAGGTTAATTGACGGCTATAGAAGTCGTGGACATCTGTTCACTAAAACAAATCCTGTTCGAGATAGGAGAACCTATGAGCCTACATTGGCGATTGAAAATTTCGGTCTTTCCCCAAACGATTTAGATACTGTATTTAATGCTGGCGAAGTTTTGGGTATTGGTGCAAAAAGTCTCCGCGTAATCATACAACACCTTGAAAGCATGTATTGCGATTCTATTGGTGTTGAATATATGTATTTACGCAATCCTGATGTTATTAAATGGTGGCAGGATAAGCTAAACATTAATGACAATCATCCTAGTTATTCGCCCGAAATCAAGAAATATATTCTGTCCAAACTAAATCAAGCCGTTACTTTTGAAAACTTTTTACAAACAAAATATGTAGGACAAAAACGTTTTTCATTAGAAGGTGGAGAATCTTTAATTCCAGCCATAAGCAACACGCTATACATGGCCGTAGAAAAATACGGTGTAAAAGAATGTGTTCTTGGTATGGCGCATCGTGGACGCCTAAGTACACTAGTTAATATTTTTAGAAAACCATTACACGAACTATTTAGTGAATTTGAGGGAAAAGACTTTGAAGATGAAAATATTGATGGTGATGTTAAGTACCATTTAGGACTTACCTTAGATAAAACCTATCAAAATGGGAAGTCTATAAAAATGAACTTAGTTCCAAATCCTTCACATTTAGAAACTGTTGGGCCAGTTGCCGAAGGAATAACCAGAGCAAAAATTGATGCCGATTATGATGGTGATGATTCTAAAATTTTACCAATTCTAGTTCATGGTGATGCAGCAATTGCAGGACAGGGTATTGTTTATGAGGTTGCTCAAATGAGTCAATTAAATGGTTACAAAACAGGAGGTACTATTCATATTGTTGTAAATAACCAAATAGGGTTTACCACAAATTATCTTGATGGGCGTTCTAGCACCTATTGTACCGATGTTGCTAAAGTAACTTTGTCGCCTGTAATGCATGTAAATGCTGATGATGCAGAAGCTGTTGTACATGCAGTTGAAATGGCACTTGATTACAGAATGCGCTACAAAAAAGACGTATACATCGATTTATTAGGCTATCGTAAATATGGACATAACGAAGGTGATGAGCCTCGTTTTACGCAACCTAATCTATACAAGAATATTTCTAAACACCAGAATCCTTATAAAATTTATTCTGACAAGTTAATTGCAGAAAATACCATTGATAAGTCCTATTCAACAAATATTGTTGCTGAATTCAAAAGCACTTTAGAACGTGAATATGAAAAGGCTAAAGAGGCAGATTCATCTAAAGTTCGTGAATTTATGCAAGAGCGCTGGAAAGGTTTTTCACGTAAAGGTGTTAGTGCTATGTTAGAGCATGAAAATACTACATATCCAGAGGATAATTTAAAGCAAATTTCAAAAATTGTGTCTACAGTACCAGAAGGTGTTAAGTTTTTGCGTAAAGCTGAACGCATATTGGAAGGGCGCGCTAAAATGGTTTTTGAAACTGATACCCTAGATTGGGGAATGGCAGAAACATTAGCCTACGGAAGCTTACTTGAAGAGGGTTATAATGTTCGTATTTCTGGTCAGGATGTAGAACGTGGTACTTTTAGTCACCGTCATGCAATTTTACGAGATATTATTTCAGAAGAACGCGTGAATCTTTTAAATACCAACCCTAAAAATAAGGGTAATATGGATATTTTTAATTCATTTTTATCTGAATATGGTGTTCTTGGTTTTGATTATGGTTACGCCATGGCTAACCCAAATACCCTAACCATTTGGGAGGCTCAATTTGGAGATTTTAGTAATGGTGCTCAAATTATTTTTGATCAGTACTTATCAGCAGCTGAGGACAAGTGGAAAGCACAAAACGGTATTGTTGTGTTGTTACCTCATGGGTATGAAGGTCAGGGTTCTGAGCATTCTTCAGCTAGAATGGAACGTTATCTCCAGCTATGTGGTAATGACAATATGATTGTAGCAGATTGTACAACACCCGGAAACATGTTTCACTTGTTGAGACGACAAATGAAACGTGATTTTAGAAAACCGCTTATTGTATTTACTCCAAAAAGTTTGTTAAGACATCCAAAAGCTGTTTCATCAATAAGTGATTTAGCTACTGGTTCTTTTGAAGAAGTTATCGATGATACCATTGATGCAAAAGGCGTTGAAAAATTAGTGTTCTGTACAGGTAAATTCTATTACGATTTATTAGCTAAACGTGAGGAGTTAGGAACTCACAATGTGGCATTAGTGAGAATTGAACAATTGTTTCCGTTGCATTTAGATAAAATTCAAAAAGTAATTGACAAATACCCTAATGTTAAAAAGTATGTCTGGGCTCAAGAAGAACCCGAAAATATGGGTGCTTGGAGCTATATGTTGCAACGCATGAATTTAGTGCAACTGGAAGTGAATTCTAGACCATTCAATTCTGTTCCTGCGCCAGGTTCTAGCACAAGAGATAAAAGACGACAACAACGCGTCATCAATAAAGTTTTTGATATCGTAGAGTAAAAACAAATTAAAATATAATTAAAATTATATACACATGATTTTAGAAATGAAAGTACCGTCTCCAGGAGAATCTATTACAGAAGTAGAGATTGCTGCTTGGTTAGTTGAAGATGGAGATTATGTTGAAAAAGATCAAGCTATTGCAGAAGTTGATAGTGATAAAGCTACATTAGAACTTCCTGCCGAAGCTAGCGGTATTATAACATTAAAGGCCGAAGAAGGTGATGCTGTTGCGGTTGGTGCCGTAGTATGTCATATTGATACTAGTGCTGCAAAACCTGAAGGAGGCGACGCTCCTGCAAAAGAAGAAAAGAAAGAAGAAGCCCCTAAACAAGAGTCGGCTCCAGCTCCTCAAACCTCTGAAACTAAAACGTATGCTACTGGAACTGCAAGTCCTGCAGCTAAAAAGATTTTGGCTGAAAAAGGTATGGATGCTTCAGCTATTCAAGGTAGTGGAAAAGATGGCAGAGTAACTAAGGAAGATGCTATACAGGCTGTGCCTTCTATGGGAACACCAACAGGTGGTTCTAGAGGAAGTTCAAGAAGTAAAATGTCTATGCTACGTCGTAAGGTGGCAGAACGTCTAGTTGAAGCTAAAAATACAACAGCAATGTTAACCACATTTAATGAGGTTGATATGTCTCCTATTTTTGCATTAAGAAAAGAATACAAAGAAACTTTTAAATCGAAACACGGCGTTAGCTTAGGGTTTATGAGTTTTTTCACGTTAGCCGTTGTAAGGGCACTTAAAATGTATCCTGCTGTTAATTCTATGATTGATGGTAAAGAGATGATTTCTTATGATTTCTGTGATATCAGTATTGCAGTTTCTGGACCTAAAGGTTTAATGGTTCCTGTAATAAGAAATGCTGAAAATTTAAGTTTTAGAGGGGTAGAATCTGAAGTAAAACGTTTGGCAATTAGAGCACGAGAAGGCGAAATTACAGTTGATGAAATGACTGGTGGTACGTTTACAATTACTAATGGCGGTGTATTTGGCAGTATGTTATCTACGCCTATTATTAATCCTCCACAAAGTGGCATCTTAGGTATGCACAATATCGTTGAACGCCCTGTTGCTGTTGATGGTAAAGTTGAGATTAGACCGGTTATGTATGTAGCATTATCCTATGACCATAGAATTATTGATGGTAAAGAAAGTGTTGGCTTCCTAGTTGCTGTAAAAGAAGCTTTAGAAAATCCTATAGAACTTCTTATGGATAACGATGTTAAAAGAGCATTAGAGCTTTAATTTTAACATAATCACCAAATAAAAAAGGGCGAAACTTTATGGTTTCGCTCTTTTCCGTTTTTACCTGTAGTAACTTCAAATCATGTGCTGTTACCAGAATTCCAGCAGAAATATCAATAAAAAAAGGTCGAAATATTTCTATCGCGACCTTTTATAAATATTAAGATTTCTTCTTTTTATTACTGCATATTTGTTAATGCATCTCCTACTCCAGTTGTGTAGTTAATCTTCAAAGCATTTACTTTTCTAAGCTCTTGCTTTACATCACCAACAATACCCATATTTGCATCTCTATCAACTTTTAGAGAAACAGTTAAAAAAGGTATTAATTCTTCTCTTAAAGCGGCTCTTTCCGCGGCTATAAAAGCAGCTATATCACTTACCGATGCAAAGTCATCATTCAACTGAATTCTAGCTTCTGTACCATATTTTTTGTAGTTCTCACTTGGTTTTCCCATATAGATATAACTAACAGGGTTTTTCTTATCAAGTTTTTCAACTTGGTCTGCAACAGGAAGAGAATTCTTTATTTTTAAAGTATCTTCCCGCATAACAGTTGCAACCATAAAGAAAAACAATAACATAAAAACAATATCGGGCAACGAAGCCGTATTTATTGGTGCTAATCCACCGTCTTTTTTCTTTTTAAACTTAGACATATTTTAAGTTTTTAATTCTGGATTATTACTCAACTACCTCCGATAATTTCTGAGGAATCTCAAGTTTAATTTGGTCTATAAGGTCTCCAAGTTTCTTTCTGTTTCCATTCCATCTTACATCATCATGCAATACATTCATCTCTTGATAGTTCATATTTGGGAAACCTCTAGATGCTCCTATTTCTAATGCGCGTCTGTTTCTTAACTCATTGTAAGCTGCAACTAGCTCATTTTGAACTGATATGTAAGCTGCGTAAGAGGTTTCGCGGTCATTTTTCAAAGAAATAATTGCCTTATCTGGGTTGTCAGATGATTTTGGATCTCTGGCGCCTTTGCAAAATTCACAAGAGCCATCCCCATTATTATCCAAAAATTCTACAGCAGCTTTTCTTAAGTCTTTAATTTCCATTGGCTCATCTTCAACAAGCAAACGATCTTGCTTATTCACTAGAACTGTAAAAATATTTTTTTGCTTAATAATAGGCGGCTCAGTATTATCCTCCATTGGAGGCAATTTTCGGTTAATACCTGAGTCTTTCTCAATGGTAGTAGTTACCAAGAAAAATATTAATAATAAGAAGGCAATGTCGGCCATTGAGCCTGCATTAACTTCAGGTGCTGCTCGTTTTGCCATAATTATTTAATCATTTTTTTAATTCCGTAAAACAACATAGATCCTCCTGCGATAGCAATTAGAAAGTAGAATAAATATAATCCTGCTCCTAGCAATTTTGATCCGCCCTCAGATAATGTTCCACCATCTTTAAGTGGTGTTTCAACGCCATTAGCAAGTCCAAAATAACAAATGGCAGCCAATACGGCAAATGCTCCAACCGCTTTTAAGGTGCTTTTTAAAGTATCCGGATTTGTGAGTATATTTTTTAAACTGAATATAACAACAAATGCTAATGTTAATCCTAAAATTATATAAGCAATATACATAATAGAGTTAACCGAACCACCTGCTTCTCCAGCTTTTACGGCTTCATCACCGGCTGATATTATCATTGCTAGAAATGCTATGGAAAGCACTCCAACAACAACCAATACTATGGTTAATATTTTTTTCATAATAGTTACAATTTTAGATTATTACTTTTTGTGTCTGATAAGCAAGTCCATTAATGTAATAGAAGAGTCTTCCATATCATTAACAATGCTATCTATTTTCGCAATAATATAATTGTAAAATATTTGAAGAATAATTGCTACTATAAGACCAAATACTGTCGTTAAAAGTGCTACTTTAATACCACCTGCAACTAAGGAAGGGTTCATGTCACCTGCAGCTTCAATTTTATCGAACGCCTGAATCATACCAATTACAGTACCCATGAAACCAAGCATTGGTGCCAAGGCAATAAATAAAGAAATCCAAGAAACATTTTTCTCTAATTGCCCCATTTGAACACCACCATAAGCTACAACAGCTTTTTCAGCAGCCTCAAGCCCCTCATCAGTTCTATCTAAACCTTGATAGAAAATAGACGCGATAGGACCTTTTGTGTTTCTACAAACTTCTTTAGCAGCTTCAACACCACCAGAGGCTAATGCATCTTCTACACTTTGAGTTAGTTTTTTTGTATTTGTTGTAGATAAATTTAAAAAGATAATTCTCTCAATAGCAATTGCTAATCCAAGAATTAAACACAACAATACAATTCCCATAAAACCTGGGCCTCCTTCAATAAAACGCTTTTTTAATCCTTGATGAAAGCCAAGTTCTTCAGCTGGTGCTGCGTCTTCGCTATCTTGAGTAGTTACAACAGTGGTTGCAGCAGTATTTACCGTTGCATTAGTAGTTGCATTTGCAGTTCCAAATACCATCATTCCTGTAATGGCAAGGATAGAAAATAATCTTTTCATGTTCTAAATCTTAATTTTATTAGTTAAAGTGTTAAAGATATAAAAAATACAATTAAAAACTAAATATAATTGTGCAGAGAGGAAGGGATTCGAACCCTCGACACCCTTTTGGGGTATACACACTTTCCAGGCGTGCGCCTTCGACCACTCGGCCACCTCTCTGTGGGTTAATCGTAATTTTTAAGGGAGACCAAATAACAAAAAAAATATCAAACAATAAAACCTTTGTAGTTAATTTTAGGTCATCTCTCCTCTAAGAGATGTTTCAAAGTCTTTTTTAAGCAATACTTTTGAATCGAATTGCCCCAATAGATACATTAACTTAGTAATTGCAGATTCCGTTGTCATGTCTTTTCCAGAAATTACACCTATACGTTTCAAAAGACTACTGCTTTCATATTGCCCCATATTTACACCGCCACCAACGCATTGTGTTACATTAATAACATAAATGCCTTTTGAAATTGCTTCTGCAACAGCATCAATAAACCATTGATCAGTTGTACAGTTTCCAGAGCCGTAGGTTTCTAAAATAACTGCTTTTAAACCACCCGTATTTAAAACACCATTTATATATGATGATGTAATTCCTGGAAACAACTTAACTAAGGCTATATTATTATCCATAATCTTATGAACCGTTAAAGGTTCTTTATACGTCGGTTTTAATAAATATTGATGGTTTATTTTTAAATGCACTCCAGATTCTGCTAAACACGGATAATTTAAGGAGTTAAATGCTTGAAAATGCTCTGCATTTATTTTGGTAGTGCGATTCCCGCGATACAATTTATATTCAAAATATAAACACACCTCTTTAATTACAGGTTGGTCTTTATCCTGTAACGATGCAATTTGAATAGATGTAATTAAATTCTCTTTGGCATCGGTTCTTAAATCTCCGATTGGTAATTGCGCCCCTGTAAAAATTACCGGTTTTGATAAGTTTTCTAACATAAAACTTAACGCGGATGCGGTATAACTCATCGTATCACTTCCATGGAGTACTACAAAACCATCAAAAGTATTGTAATTTGACTCAATTATTTCTGCAATTTGCACCCAACAATCAGGATGCATATTACTTGAATCCATCGGCTTATCGAAGGAAATTGCCTCAATGTTACAATCCAATAGTTTCAATTCTGGAATTTGCTTTGATAAGTTATTAAAGTTGAAGGCGCGCAAAGTACCAGTTTCGGCTTCTTTTACCATTCCTATAGTACCACCCGTATAAATTAATAGTATGCTTGGTTTTGTAACACTCATATTTTAAAAATATCTTTTGAATTTCGAGTTGTGATTTTTGCTATGTCTTCAACCGATTTGCTATAGATATCAGATAATTTTTCTAAGACATTAATAATATAAGCGCTTTCATTACGCTTCCCCCTGTAAGGTATTGGTGATAAATACGGCGCATCAGTTTCTAGCACGATATGCTCTAAATCAATCTGATTTAAAAACTGATCAATCTTACCATTTTTAAAAGTTACCACACCACCTATTCCAAGTTTCATGTTGTAGGACAGCGCCTGATGTGCCTGTTCTAAAGTTCCTGTAAAACAATGAAAAATCCCAAATAGGTCATCTCCCTTTTCAGTTTCCAAGACTTCAAAAATTTCATCAAAAGCTGCTCTACAGTGAATAACGATGGGCAACTTATACTTTTTTGCTAATTGAATTTGATGTTTAAAGGCTTTTTGCTGAATTTCAAGTGTAGATTGGTCCCAGTACAAATCTATTCCTATTTCTCCAATAGCGTAAAACTGTCGCTTTGAAAGCATGTCCTCGACATGTGTTAACTCCTCTAAATAATTATCCTTCACATGTGTTGGATGCAGTCCCATCATTAAAAAAATATGTTCTGGAAAATCTTTTTCCAGTTGAAACATTGATGCGGTGTACGTGGAATCGATTGCAGGAATAAAAAATCGGGTTACGCCTGTATCAATTGCGCGATTAATCATGTTGTGCCTATCTTCATTAAAAGCTTCGCTGTATAAATGGGTATGAGTGTCTGTTATTATCAAAATTGATTTAATATGATTTATCCTGTAAAAGTAAATGATTTTATGAACTATATTTGTTTAAAATCTAACCGATGGATATTTCTCTTCAAAATTTTCTCCTTGAAAAAAAATACACCAAAATAAAGCTTCATCTCACAAAAACGAATCACTTTGAAATGAAAGCTACGATAAATGGCGTTAAGGGGAGTTTTATCTTAGATACGGGTGCGTCTAGTTCTTGCGTAGGTTTTGAGGCTATTACCACTTTTAATTTAAAGGTTAAAGACTCTAGCATTTTGGCTGCAGGCGCAGGTGCAATAGATATGGCAACTAAAATGTCTAAAAAAAACAAAGTTAAGATAGGCAAGTGGCAACAAAAAAAAGTTGTTTTGGTCTTGTTTAATATGACACACGTGAATACGGCTTTGGTAAATCATAATTCCAAACCCGTTGATGGTATCATTGGTGCAGACACTTTAAAAAAAGGGAAAGCCATAATTGATTATGAGAAAAAATATCTATATTTAAAATTGTAAGTTTTTACCAAACTTATGTATCGATAAAATTAATAGCAATTATTCCTAGCTTAAATGCATACATCTATTGTAATAGCGGATGATCACCCGCTAATGCTTCGTGGTTTAACAGACTTTTTAACATCCAAAGGATTTAACATTTTAGGAAGCGCTGAAGATGGTAAAAGTGCTTATAATCTTATAGTAAAACTAAAACCTAAGATTGCTATTCTAGATATTAGAATGCCATATAAAACAGGTCTTGAAATTGCTGAAGACGTTCAAAAAAATAATCTTGATACAAAAATTATTTTAATAACATTTGACAAAGAAGAAGATCTTTATGACAAAGCCTTAGAATACGGTGTTTATGGTTATATTCTTAAAGAATTTGCAATTGAAGAGATAGAAAATTGTATTGCTCATGTTGAAAACAACCAATCCTACTTTAGTGAAGAAATAGCAACTTATTTGAAGCACAGCAGCCAAAAAAAGCCAAAAGAGCTAGAACTATTAACAAAATCTGAACTTAAAATAGTTACACTAATATCTGAAAATAAAACGTCTCAAGAAATTGCAAAAGAATTATCTATATCACCAAGAACTGTTGATAAGCATAGGAGTAATATTGTTTCTAAACTAGGGTTAGACAAAAAACCAACCTCACTATCAATTTGGGCCAATTTAAACAAGCCCTTTCTATAAAATACGTACAAGTACGTATTTTGTGTTACGGCTTTATCAATTACCTTTACAATGCTATTAATTAGTTCTTAGGGAGAATTATTGAAAGTCCTAGAGTTTTATATTCTAGGGCTTTCGCCTTTATAATAGGTTAATTTTAATTTTGTCTTCTTAAAAAATACGTACAACTGCGTATTTTTTTTTTCATCGCATCACTATACATTTACCTAAGCTATTAATCAATTCTTTTGAGAGAGAATTACTAGAAACTCTGTGTAGTAATAGCGCAGAGTTTCTTTTTTAATTACGAGAGAAATTCTAACTTAATTATTAACGCGTTATGAAAACTACAGAAACTGTCCTGGATACATCTTTCGCTATTGGGTTGGCCATCTTAGTCGTTGCAACCATTGCGATAAACCTACTGGTTATTATTTTTTAAACTTTATTTTCATTTTAGTTAGTTAAAATTAAAAACCCCATAACAAAGTTGTTACGGGGTTTTTATATCTAGTTTTAATCTTCTTAATCAGCTAAAACAATAACCTTATTGTCTTTCATTTCTAATGTTCCAGAAGTAATTGGTAACCAAAACCCTTTATCAGACTTCGTGAATTTAGATTCCACCTCTTCATCTAAAGTAATGTTTCCAGATATCTTTACATTACCTTCCTTTAATAAGGACACAATAGGTGCGTGATCTTTAAGCATTTCAAACTCACCATTTACTCCAGGGACAGCTACACTAATAACCTCTCCTTTAAATAAAGTTGCTTCTGGTGATACAATTTCTAAATACATAATCTTTCAGTATTCAGTATTCAGTATTCAGTACTCAGTAGCAAAACCGCTAACTGCCACTGCTAAACTGCATACTAGTTTTACGCTTCGGCTAACATTTTCTCACCAGCTTCAATCGCATCCTCTATAGTTCCTTTAAGGTTGAAAGCTGCTTCAGGAAGGTGATCTAATTCACCATCCATAATCATGTTAAATCCTTTTATAGTTTCTTTTATATCAACCAATACACCAGGAATACCGGTAAACTGTTCTGCTACATGGAACGGTTGAGACAAGAAACGTTGTACACGACGTGCCCTAGATACAGCCAATTTATCTTCTTCAGATAATTCTTCCATACCTAAAATAGCAATAATGTCTTGTAATTCTTTATAACGTTGTAATAACTCTTTAACTCTTTGTGCACAGTTATAATGGGCATCACCTAAAATATCAGCAGTTAAAATTCTTGATGTAGAATCTAGCGGGTCTACCGCAGGATAAATACCAAGCTCTGCAATTTTACGAGACAATACAGTAGTAGCATCTAAGTGAGCAAAGGTGGTTGCAGGAGCCGGGTCTGTTAAATCATCTGCAGGTACGTAAACCGCCTGTACAGAAGTAATAGATCCTTTTTTAGTAGATGTGATACGCTCTTGCATTGCACCCATCTCCGTTGCTAACGTAGGTTGGTAACCTACCGCAGAAGGCATACGACCAAGAAGTGCAGATACCTCTGAACCTGCTTGTGTGAAACGGAAGATATTATCAACGAAGAATAATACATCTTTTCCTTGTCCATCGCCAGCACCATCACGGAAATATTCAGCAATAGTTAAACCAGATAAGGCAACACGAGCACGTGCTCCTGGAGGCTCGTTCATCTGTCCGAATACAAACGTAGCTTTAGAATCTTTCATTCCAGCTTTATCAACTTTTGCTAAATCCCATCCGCCTTCTTCCATAGAATGCATAAAGTCTTCACCATATTTAATAATACCAGATTCTAGCATTTCTCTTAAAAGGTCATTTCCTTCACGAGTTCTTTCACCTACACCAGCAAATACGGATAACCCTCCGTGGCCTTTTGCAATATTGTTAATTAATTCCTGAATTAATACTGTTTTACCAACACCAGCACCACCAAATAATCCGATTTTACCACCTTTTGCATAAGGTTCAATAAGGTCGATTACTTTAATACCAGTAAATAGCACTTCAGTAGAAGTTGATAAATCTTCGAATTTAGGAGCTTGTCTGTGAATTGGTAATCCGGCCTTTCCTGCCTTTGGCAAATTACCAAGACCATCAATAGCATCACCAATTACGTTAAATAAACGTCCGTAAACATCTTCACCAATTGGCATTTGAATAGGTGCTCCAGTTGCAGTAACCTCAGTTCCTCTACTTAAACCATCTGATGAGTCCATGGCTATAGTACGAACAGTATCTTCACCAATGTGAGATTGTACTTCTAATACCAAAATTGAACCATCTGGTCTTTTAATTTCTAATGAATCGTAAATTTTTGGAAGTTCTGAACCTGCTCCAAACTCAACGTCGATAACTGGTCCTACTATTTGTGCAACTTTACCTGTAACTTTAGACATTACTTATGTATTTAATATTATGCGGTTTAATTGATAAAAACCTCTTTTAGTTTTCGCGTGCAAAGATATATTTTTTAATTTAAAATTTAAGTCAACTTTAAAGGTTTTTTACAATAAAAAAGCACCTTCAAATTGAAGGTGCTTTTCAATACCATTTAAGATGGTTTTATTCTTGAGTAGCCTCTGCTGCTGGTGCATCTGCAGCAGCTCCTTCAGCTGATGCTTCTGCTCCTTCTTCTCCTTCAAGTTCTTCATCTTCATCATCAACATCAACAATTGCAGTTCTTGCCGTTTTAATCTGGCAAACCACAGTGTTATCTGAATGTAAAAAGGTATAATTTTCACTTGGTAAATCTCCGACCGCTACTTTATCTCCAATTTTAAGAGGCGTAATATCTATCTCTATAAAATCTGGTAAATTAGCAGGTAGTGCCTTAATACGTAGCTTTCTATTGTTTCTTCTTAATACACCACCATTTTTAACACCTCTTGAGTTACCAACAAGGTTTACTGGAATGTTAAGAGCAATTTCTTTATCTTCAAACAACTGATAAAAGTCTATATGTAGAATTCTATCTGTTACTGGATGAAACTGTATGTCTTGCAGTACAGCATTTAAAGTTTCTCCATTGTCTAGGGCAATCACAACTGTATGCGCATTAGGCGTGTATACAAGTTTAGAGAAAGCCAATTCTGGTGCAGAGAAATGCACTGGTTGGTCTCCTCCGTATAATACGCAAGGAACCTGTCCAGCATTACGCAAGGCTTTTGTTGCTTTTTTGCCCACGCTTTCTCTTTTAGATCCGTTGATTGTAATTGATTTCATTTCTGTTTATATATAATTATTAATATTCTTAATTTTAATACTATTTACATAACAAATTTAGAACTGATGGACCTGTTATTATGAACTTTATCCATAACTTCTGCAAATAAATCCGCACAGCTTAATACTCTTATTTTATCACTTTCTCGCTTTAATGGAATAGAATCTGTTGTTATTAATTCTTCTAACTTAGAGTTTTCTATCCTTTCGTAAGCATTTCCTGATAAAATAGGATGTGTACAAATTGCCCTAACGCTTAAAGCACCTCTTTCCATCATTAAATCTGCCGCTTTCGTTAAAGTTCCTGCTGTATCTACCATATCATCCACCAACACAACGTTCTTTCCAGTAACATCGCCTATTAACTCCATATGTGAAATTACATTGGCCTTAGCGCGTTGCTTGTAACAAATAACCACATCGCTTGTTAAAGCCTTTGAATACGCATAAGCTCTTTTAGAGCCTCCCATGTCTGGAGAAGCTACTGTTAGATCAGATAGGTTTAAGCTCTTTAAATAAGGCAGAAAAATTGTAGAGGCAAATAAATGATCTACTGGTTTTTCAAAAAACCCTTGAATTTGGTCAGCGTGCAAATCCATTGTAATAATACGCGTAGCGCCGGCCGCTTCTAGCATTTTAGCTACTAATTTTGCCGCTATTGGTACTCGGGGTTTGTCTTTTCTGTCCTGTCTAGCCCAACCAAAGTAAGGCATTACTGCTGTAATGTGTCTTGCTGATGCTCGTTTTGCAGCATCAATCATCAACAACATTTCCATTAAATTTCTTGGTTCTGGGTGGGTAGAACCAATAATAAAAATCCTAGTCCCCCTAATTGACTCTTCATATGAAGGTTGGAATTCACCATCACTGTATGTTGAAGTAATTACGTTACCAAGTTTAGCCCCAAAAGCTTTGGCAATGTTCTCCCCTAATACTCTGCTCTGCGTACAAGCAAAAATTTTAGCTTCGGTGTTTACAACGGCCATGGTTAACTAGTTGTTTTATAGGATTTAAAATGATGACTTTTTTAAACGAGGTGCAAATTTAGACATTTATTTTAACCTGAAAAGTATATTGCCTAGTATTTTAGTGTATCGTATCGAAAAAATATATATTTTTGCAATCCTAAATTGCTCAAGTGGCGGAATTGGTAGACGCGCTGGATTCAAAATCCAGTTTCTTCGGAAGTGTGGGTTCGATTCCCACCTTGAGTACAAAGGCTTTAACAACATTGTTAAGGCCTTTTTTATTTCATACTGTAGTTTAATTACCTTTGCATATCTAAAACACATTTTATGATTTATTCAATGACAGGTTACGGAAAATCTGTTCTGCAATTACCAACCAAAAAAATCACCATAGAGCTCAAATCTCTAAACAGTAAAAATTTAGATTTAAACGCACGTATGCCTTCAATTTATAGAGAGAAGGAATTAGCCATAAGAAAATCTCTTGCTGACAAATTAGTTCGTGGCAAAATTGATTTTTCAATATTTGTTGAAGCGACTGCAGAAGACACCTCTACACAATTAAACACACCTGTAGTAAAACAGTATATGGCTCAGTTAAAAGATATTGTTGATACAGATGATGCAAAACTTTTGGAAATGGCCGTAAGGTTTCCTGATGCCTTAAATACAGTAAGAGAAGAAATTGACGAGAATGAGTGGAACGCTATTTCAGAAGGTATTGACCTAGCAACTGAAGATTTAGTAAAGCACAGATTGAATGAAGGTAAGGTTTTAGAAAACGATTTTAATAATCGTGTAGCGACCATAGCAGATATTCTTGATAAAGTTATTGAAATGGATCCAGAACGTGTTGAAGGTGTTCGCGAACGCCTTAAAAAAGGTGTTGAAGAACTAAGAGAAAAATACGACGAAAACCGATTTGAGCAGGAGCTGGTATACTATATTGAAAAGTTTGATATTACTGAAGAAAAAGTGCGTTTAAAAAATCATCTTAACTATTTTGTAGAATCCATTAAATCTGAAGATTCTAATGGGAAAAAACTTGGATTCATTAGTCAAGAAATGGGGCGCGAAATAAATACCATAGGCTCAAAAAGTAATTATGCACCAATGCAGCAGTTGGTGGTGCAAATGAAAGATGAGCTTGAAAAAATTAAGGAACAGCTATTGAATGTTTTGTAATTCAGTTCGCAGTATAAGTGGCAGTATTTAGTTAAATAAATATGAATAAAGAAAAAAAACAAGGTAAACTTATAGTGTTTTCAGCACCTTCAGGTTCTGGAAAAACTACTATCGTACGCCATTTATTGGGTATTGAGGATTTGAATTTAGAATTTTCTATATCTGCTACATCCCGAGAAAAACGTGGAAATGAAATTGATGGTAAAGATTACTACTTCTTATCGGCTAAAGCATTTAAAACCAAAATTAAAAATGAAGAATTTTTGGAGTGGGAAGAAGTTTATCGAGATAATTTCTACGGTACTCTAAAAACTGAAGTGGAACGTATTTGGGCTTTAGGAAAGAATGTGATTTTTGATATTGATGTTTCTGGTGGACTTCGCATAAAACGTAAATATCCTAATGAAACTTTAGCTGTTTTTGTAAAGCCCCCAAGTATTGATGAGCTTAAGATTAGGTTGAAAAAACGTAAAACTGAGAGTGAAGACAAAATAAATATGCGCGTAGCCAAAGCCTCTGCAGAATTAGCTACAGCACCTTTATTTGATACCATTATTGTAAACGACAACCTTGAACACGCACTCATAGAAGCTGAAACTCAAGTAAGACAGTTTATAAACTCTTAAGGTATTATGAAGGTTGGTTTATTTTTTGGCTCTTTTAACCCCATTCATATTGGGCATTTAGTTATTGGTAACCATATTGCCGAATTTAGTGATTTAGACCAGGTATGGTTTGTTGTTACTCCGCATAATCCTTTTAAGAAAAAGAGTTCGCTTTTAGATAATTTTCAACGTTTAGAAATGGTGTATCAAGCCACTAAAGATTTTACCAAACTAAAACCGAGCGATATCGAGTTTAATTTGCCCCAACCCAATTACACCATTAATACTTTAGCTTATTTACAGGAAAAATATCCCGATCATGAGTTTGCATTGATTATGGGGGAAGACAACCTTAAAAGTTTTCATAAATGGAAAAATTACGAGCTTATTTTAGAAGCACATGATATTTACGTGTATCCCAGAATTTCTGAAAAGACAATTGAGACCCAATTCCACAACCACGCAAGAATTCATTTTATCAATGCACCCATCATGCAACTATCTTCAACCTTTATTAGAAAATCTATAAAGGAAGGTAAAAATGTGCAACCTATGTTACCACATCATACGTGGCAGTATTTAGATGAGATGAACTTCTATAAGTAAGGTACTGTTTCTAATTTTTAAACAAATTTATTTAGGTGTAAAAACACCAAATCCCGCTTCTAAGAAGCAGGATTAGTAATAATATAAATACATCTGAAATACCTTAATCTAAGGCAGGAATGCGCAATACTTGCCCAGGATATATTTTATCAGGATCTTTAAGCATTGGTTTATTTGCTTCAAATATCACAGGATATTTCATGGCATTGCCATAATATGTTTTTGCGATTTTCCCAAGCGTGTCGCCACTCTCAACTGTGTGAAATTGTGCTTCTGGTTCTGGATTCTCCACCGTCATTTGATCATCTACAAAAGCAATACCGTTAGAATTCCCTACTACTAAAACTACTTTTTCTTTAGTTGCTTGGTCGAAAGCAGCACCAGTTACTGTAGCAGTTTCGTCATCTATAAATACATTAAGGCCTTCTACCTTCAATTGTAAATCGTTAATTGTTTCTTCCAATTTTTGAGCAGCTATTTGCTCTAACTTCAATTCTTTAGCAGCAGCCTCTGCAGCTTCCTCTTCATCTGTTTTGCCTATACCAAATACTTTTGCTCCTGCGTTTTTAATAAATGAAAATAATCCCATGTTAATTTATTTAAGGTTAATAATTTTGTTTTCTGTAGTGTTTAAAACTACACAATTTTAAGACACAATAATAACGGATATGTCACATATTTTAACGCAAAAACAGAAACCGCCTAAAGCAAGTTGCTTTAAACGGTTTCTAAACTAAATAACCAACCAAAAATTTTAGTGAAACTCAAATTTGAAAAGGTCTGAAAAACCTGAAGCAAATTTGAAAGTTGAACTAATCCCGCCCTAGGCGGGATCTCACTTTATATATCTTAAAACTACCCTCTAGTATTGTCTCTAGGGTTTTCTTTTCTTTCGCTTTTAAACTTACGTTTCTTCTCTTTATTCGCAGTACTCTTATCTTTTGTACTAGCAGACTTTAAGTATTGTATGTAGCCTCTTCCTTTAAATTCGTATATAGTTTCAGAAGATGCGTGGTACAACTCTATGGTTCCGTCATCTATAACGCTCAATTCAAAAAATTCATTGTCGAAAGAATCATAATCTAATGTTAAAGTTTTTAAAAGTTCGTTTCCTGCAATATTTCCAACACCATAAACTCCTGTATAATCCCAAATTAAGTTATTAGGGTTCATCCCAAAATCATCTTGAGAACTTCTAAAGGTAGAATCATTGCCTCCAGCTAAAAATTGTAAATAATTCTCGTTATCAAACTCGTTTAAAACACCTATTTCACTAGTATAGGTCTTTTCCCAAGCTTCATATTCTTGTAAGAAATAATGAATATTATCATAGAACACAAAATCGTAGTCAAAATTTCTTCGCTGATAGCCTTCTAAAAAGTACGACGTATCTGTATCTGGATTGTATAACTCGATAGTATTGCTATCTACCACAAACACATCGAAAGTTACAAAACCATCAATATCATGATTTACGTCCAAAATTGTATTATATGCATCATAACTTGCAACATCAATTCCAAATCCGTTGCCGCTGCTACCGATACCTACTAAATTGTTGTTTGCATATACTGTTCCATTAATAAACGAAATGGTAAATGCTTTTTGTAGAAAAGGCACTTCACCAAAACCAATGGTTTGGTTTATATCTACGTACCAAAGTTCGTGGGAATTTAGTACCTGGTTTGCATTTATTATTGGTGCATCCACAAAGTCATCAACAATAACCTCTGTATAGCAAGACGTAAAAAGTGTTGATACTAACGCTAAACTTAAAAGTAATTTTGCAGTCTTCATAATCATCCGTTTTAGGGTTTCTGTTTCTATATATCCAAACAGCGTGCCAAAAATTTTTATTGAAGGCACCATATACATACATTCTTCTATATTTTACGTACTTTTGAAGTAGAAATAATGTTTTATTTTCTATGAATAAACCTTTAAAATATGCGGTTTTTGGAGCAGGAAGTTGGGCAACGGCTATTGTGAAAATGCTTTGCGAAAATTTAGATGAAATTGGTTGGTATATGCGCAGTATATATACCAAAGAGCATTTGTTGAGGGAGCAGCATAACCCCAATTATTTAAGTTCGGTAGAATTTCATTTGGAGCAATTAAAGCTTAGTAATGATATAAATGAGATGGCAACATGGGCCGATATTTTAATATTTGTAATCCCTTCTGCCTTTATTCATAGTGAACTGGAAAAGCTTACTGTAGATATTTCTAAAAAAACCGTGGTTTCTGCCGTAAAAGGTATTGTTCCAGAATCGGGCCTATTGGTAGGTGAGCACTTTAATGAAAAATACAAAGTGCCCTTTGAAAATATTGCGGTTATAGCAGGCCCATGTCATGCAGAAGAGGTAGCACTAGAGCGTTTGTCTTACCTCACCATTTCGTGTTGGGACTCCAAAAAGGCGCAACAGATAGCCGATAGTTTATCGAGCGACTACATAAAAACTAAGATAAGTGATGACGTTATTGGTATAGAATATGGCGTTATGCTCAAAAATATTTATGCTATTGCCGCGGGAATTGCCCATGGATTGGGCTATGGCGATAATTTTCAGAGCATTTTAATGAGTAATGCCATTAGGGAGATGAAACGTTATATAAAACGTGTACATAAAATGAAACGTAACATTAATAACTCTGCGTATTTAGGCGATTTATTGGTAACGGGCTACTCTACGTTTTCTAGAAATCGCATGTTTGGCAACATGATTGGCAAGGGTTACACCGTAAAATCTGCACAAATGGAAATGAGTATGGTTGCCGAAGGATATTATGCTACAAAAAGTGCTTACCTCATTAACCAAAATAATGAGAAAAAAGCAGAAACACCTATTATTGATGCCGTTTATGCTATCCTATACGAAAACAAAAACCCGAAAAAGGTGTTTAAAAAACTAACCGATTTGTTAGATTAAAAAGCCTCCTCTAGCTCCTCCATACTTCGACTAAGCTCAGCACAAGAGGAGGAGAACACTCAACTGTAAATTGCTCTTTAAAACTTATATTTGGGCGTTACCCTCCTAACACTTCGACAAGCTCAGTGCAGGTGTCGGGTCGGGCTTGCAGTTCATCTTGAGCGTAGTCGAAGGGCTATATCTTTTGTTTTGTCACTCCTTCGAAGGCAGGAATCCAAATAAAACTATGTTATACATCAATAATTTAGCATATCTGTAAGAAAACAAAAGGATGCCACTACAATCCCTAACGCGGTCTAGTTTGCCAACGTATTTATTTCACCAAAACACCTTTAACCTTCATTAGCGGTATGGTTTGTAATGCCTTTGGGTTAATTGTATTTTTTCTGAACACATACGTTTTATCAAGCATTGCATTACCTTCAAAAAAAGAAACCTTAAAACTATTATTCAGTGCAAATAAATCTTCTTGTAATAGTTCTATTTTGGCGTAGCTTTTCGCAGGAAGTTTATCAATACGCTTTCTAAACGTAGCTGTCTTTTTAGTTTCAGAATAGCCTTCGGAGACAATAATTACCATTTCTAAATCGGTATCCTTATCGTTAATAATGTAGGCATTCCAATCATCAGTTTTGTAAATAGTGTTATGTTCTAGCACTACAGCAATGTAAACATCCTCAACTTTCGGAATCTCAATATCTTTTTTCAAAACTCATATTTTAAGCAGCAAAAATAACCTATTTCTAAAAGTTTATGTAATTTTCCAGAAACACATATACTTAATTATAAAATGAAATTACCTTCAATTCTAAATCTTACGGCGATAATACTTTTTTTAAGTTTTTCCTATACCACCTGTAATGCGCAAACTTCTAAAAACACTTCCGAAATTGTAAAACAGATAGAAAAAGCCATGGGCGGTGTGGATAACTATAATAATACCAAATTTATAAAATGGGATTTTGCCAAACGCGTATTGTTTTGGAATAAATGGACGGGCGATGTTAGAATTGAAAGTCCGCAAGATTCTCTTACCATACTTGTAAATATAAATACGCTTAAGGGAAAAGCTTTTAAAGGAGAGGCTCCAATTACTGATGACGCAGCATTAAACAAACTACTCGAAAAAGGTAAAAATTGGTGGATTAACGATTCCTACTGGTTAGTGATGCCTTGGAAATTACAAGATCCAGGAGTTACCTTGAAGCATGTGAAAACGGAAGTTTTGGAAAACGGAAATACTGCAGATGTATTACAACTTACGTTTAGTGATGTTGGTGTTACACCAGATAACAAGTACCATATTTTTGTAGATCAAACCGACCATTTAATAAAGCAATGGGCGTTTTTTACAAATTTTAATGATGAAGCACCTCGCTTTACAATGCCTTGGGACAACTACCAAAAAGTGGGAAACATTATGTTATCGTTTAATAGAAGCAAATTCGGACCAAAAAACGTGGAGGTAAAACAAGAGTTTAATGAAAGGCTTTTCACAGATTTAAACTATGAATGAGGACATTAAAAAATACATTGACCAAAGTGTGTTGTGTTGGTTAGCCACGGTATCTCAAGACAACATCCCAAATGTGTCTCCAAAGGAAGTGTTTACCTATTTTGAGAATGACATTATTATAGCCAACATTATGTCTCCACAATCTGCAAAAAACATTAAAGAGAATCCAAATGTGTGTTTAAGCTTTATTGATATTTTGGTGCAAAAAGGCTATCAAGTAAAAGGTAAAGCAAAAATTATTTCAAAGCATCAGCCCGAATTTGAAGCATTAAAACAGCCGCTTTTAAAAATAACAGAAGGCAAATTTCCATTCGCCTCTATTTTTAAGATTTCTATTGAAAGCACAAAACCAATAATTGCCCCAAAGTATATGTTGTACCCTGAAACTACTGAGGAAGATCAAATTGCGAGTGCTAAAAGGGTTTATGGGATATAGAATATCGCTCTTTTGGTTATTTAGATTTTTGACTTTATAGAATTTTTCAGCTACTTTCGTTTAACGACGGATATAAGCCATACCAACGGCGCATATCCGTTAATCCATTGCCAACAATTTGAGAAATAGTATTAGATAAAACAAATACTGTAATTCCTATCAGTATCTCAATTTTAGCAAGACATCCAAAAAAAAGATATCGCTTACTGACCAACATCATTGTAGACCAATACACTGAGGCTTAACTTATACTATAAATACAAAAGCTAGTATATTAACTAACATTAAAACCATGAAAACAATTGTGAAGTACCTCGTGTTTGCTTTAGCAATGCAGCCTATATTTTTGTTGTACAGCCAAAACAATACTAATGATATAATTAAAGCCTATGTGCTAAGAATGGACGGACATACCGAAGAGGCAATAAATGTTTTGTCTAAAATTATAAAATCCGATTCAACTAATGCTTTAGCGCATTTCGAGATTGCCAGATCACTGGAAAGCGATAAGAAAACCGAACACATCATTAAAGCACTAGACTATGATCCTAAAAATGTAATGTTCAGATTCTATCTAGCCAATTTACAAATGTTAGAAGCCTATAAAGCCATGAAAACTAATAATAAAGAATCGATAACTAAAAACCTGGTTCTATGTACAGAAACATTAAAGAGTATTTTGGCCATAAAGCCTGATTGCAGAGAATCCTTATTGTTTCTAATAGACCTTTATGGTTCGTTACCAGAGGACATGGGCGGGAACATGGATATTGCAAAAACGCACCTTAAAACTCTAAAGGGTGTGGATCCACTTTATGCAGCTCAAGGTGAACTTATCTTAAAATCCAAAGAACCAGATTTTGACATTGTTAACTATTGGAAAACCTATATAGACACCAATGGTGACACCAACCAAGCACTTATAAAGTTGGGTAAAGCCTATTTAATGACTAATGATAAGGTTAAGGCGAAAGAATGTTTTAATATGGTGATTAAAAGAGACCCTGACCAAGTTGTCTTGTATCTTGATGTTGCTCGTGCACATTTATATGGAGCCATGAGAGGCGGAGATAAGCATGACGAGGATTTAAATAAATTTAAAGAAAACATTCATCTCTATTTAAATGCCAAGGTCAAAAAACCCAAGTTAATAGAAGCTTGGTGTTATGGTTGGCTTGGAATGATTGAGGGCAGACTGGGTAATAATAAATTAAGAGATAAATATATTGCCAAAGCAGAAAAATTGATTCCTAATTATCCAAGATTTACGGCTATTCCAACCATTGATCAACCACCAAATGTGGTTGCTTATCAATACAAATCCTATTTTTCACCATTTTAGGAATTGTATTCGCAGGTGCTAATTTTTTAAAGTAACAAAATGAAAATACTAAGGTTCTTCTTTTTAGCATTGCTATTGACTCTCTTTTTTGGATGCGCTATACTTTTATTTGAGAACCCGATTCCAAACAAAGGTGAAATTGTACATGTATTGCCTGAGTTCCTAAATGGCCAATTTCTTCAAAAAGAAGAACAGATCTATTATAATGTTAAAAGAATAAATGACAAACACTGTATTATTTACAGCACCAATTGGATACATAAGGATTCCATTTATACTTTTTTAGAAAGTATAAAAAATGATTCTACTTATGTAGAATTTAAAGAAAGCACATTAATAATAAAGGATAAAGACACCACTCAAAAAATAATATTAACGTTGGATGAAGACATCTATTATACTGAAAAAGAACCGGCATATGAAATAAATCTGGTGAAAGGATACTTCGTTAACCACTTCCAGAAAAAACTTGAAAAGAGGGTGATAGTAAAATCTTACAATAACAAGTGTTTTTTAAATATTATAGACCAAGAAGGAAAATGGTTTGCAGTATGGCTTGAAATGAAAAATGACAGTTTAACTATATGGAACAGTAAAATTGCAGATACTTCGTTTGTTGAAAATCTCGAATATTATAATAGACTGACAAAAATTAATAAAATCAAAGACAAGACTTTTGTAGCTAATCCTTCAGACGAAGAACTTTTTATTTTGTTAAAAGAACCTTCTCTATTCAATAAAGAAACTTGGATAAGAGTGGATTATACTTGCAAAGTATATCACTAAACCACATAAAAACTTATAATCAAGACCGTTAAACGAATATCCCTAAAAAATCTACAAAGCACTCTTAAATTGCTCCAAGAACCTCACATCGTTTTCACTCAATAAGCGAATATCACTGATTTGATGTAGTAATAAAGCAATCCGGTCTATACCCATTCCGAAAGCAAAACCAGAGTATTCTTTTGAGTCGATACCACAATTCTCCAAAACATTAGGGTCTACCATACCACAACCCATAATTTCTAACCAACCCGTACCTTTGGTCATTTTGTAATCGGTTTCGGTTTCTAAGCCCCAATACACATCTACCTCAGCACTAGGCTCAGTAAATGGAAAGTAACTTGGGCGTAAGCGTATTTTACTTTTCCCAAACATTTCGGTAGTGAAGTGTTGCAGGGTTTGCTTTAAATCTGCAAAACTTACATCTTTATCAATATACAAGCCTTCTACTTGGTGGAAAAAACAGTGCGAACGTGCAGATATTGCCTCGTTTCTATACACACGCCCCGGGGAAATAGTTCTAATCGGCGGTTTGTTATTTTCCATGTAGCGTACTTGCACAGAACTGGTGTGCGTACGCAACAACACATCAGGATTGGTTTGTATAAAAAACGTGTCCTGCATATCCCGAGCAGGATGGTGCTCTGGCAAGTTCAATGCTGTAAAGTTGTGCCAATCGTCCTCAATTTCTGGACCTTCACTCACATTGAATCCAATGCGAGAAAAGATTTCAATAATTTGGTTTTTTACAATTGAAATTGGGTGGCGCGCACCAATTTCTATAGGTTGCCCCGGACGGGACAAATCGCCATAAACCCCTTTTACCTCTTCTTTACTTTCAAGCTCTTCTCTTAAGGTGTTTACTTTTTCTTCAGCAGTTTTTTTGAGTTTGTTGATAGTTTGACCAAATTCTTTTTTCTGATCGTTAGCCACATTTTTAAACTCAGCAAAGTATTGGTTTAACAATCCTTTTTTGCCTAAATATTTTATTCTGAATGCTTCTACCTCTTCTTTAGTTTGGGCTTTAAACGCTTCGGCTTCAGCAATAAGTTCTTGTATTTTCTCTATCATGATAACTTGAAAATGATGGCAAATTTAATGAAATTATCAACATTACTAGGAGTAAACGGTGAAGTAATCTCTAAAAATTAGGAGATTGCCACATCACACAAAAAAGTGTGATTCGCAAGGACGCTGCGGTTGGGTTGCGTTAGGGATTGAACGGTATGTTTAAGCTCCCCGACGCAGGAGGGAGCGAGTAGTGAAAGCCCGACCCTTGTGGTAACGCCCTAATGAATATATTCGGTTTCTAAAAAATAATTAACGATGGCTTCTTTCATTAAAACGGATTGTTCTCCCGCTTTTAAGAAGGGAAGTGCTTCTAGCGTTTTATAATGAGGCCATCCGTCTTCATCAACAAAATCCAACTCGTAGTAGCCATAAGGCGTAAGGAGCTTGCAAATGGCAATGTGCATTAAATCTAGCTTTTGGTCTTTTTTAAAGGTTCTCTTTAGTTGCCCTAATTCCTGCACACCGATAAGGTAAATTATGGCATCGAGATCTAGAGTATCACCATCGGCAAACTGATTAGAGAGTTTTTCAACCACCAAATCCCATCGTTCTTTTAATTTCTCGTCTCTAGACACTGTTTGTTTTTATGATTAAAATTTTAAAAAAATCAAAGTTAATAAACGTTTATGGACTTTTTTACGTTTTAGTTAGCAAGGTTAGAATTTATCTATATTTACAAAAACTAAACAACCATGGCAGTTATTGATATTATTCTTGGTGCCCTAATGCTTTTTGGGCTAATTCGTGGCTTTATGAAGGGACTATTTGTGGAAGTGGCTTCGCTTGCAGCTTTAGTTGCAGGTGTTTATGGCGCTATTCATTTTAGCAATTTTGCTGCAGAATTTTTAATGGAAAAAGTGTCGTGGGATGAGAAATACATTAATATTGTGGCTTTTGCCATTACATTTATAATTATAGTTGTGGCGATTGCTCTTGCCGGAAAAGCATTAACAAAACTCGCTAATTTTGCGGCTTTGGGCATTTTAAACAAAATTCTTGGTGGTGTTTTTGGGGGCTTAAAAATCGGATTGATTTTAAGCGTTGTACTTATTGTTTTTGATGGATTAAACAAAACGATACCTTTTGCTAGTGCAGAAGATTTAGAGGAGTCTGTACTTTATAAACCTGTAAAATCTTTGGCACCAACTATTTTTCCTAATATTTTAAAAAAGAACGAAGAAAAGCAACAAACAGATACAATGCAAAGCATCTAATACTGTTCCATCCACTTAAAAAACTCATTATATACTTTATCCTTTTCTTGCTTTACATAGTCTAAAAATGCTAGGGCTACTGGCGATAAATTCTTTTTCTTTAACCAAATAAGTTTCCATTGCGATTCTAACGGTAATCCTTTTACAGGGATTATTTTCAATTCGTTTTGTGACAATTCGTTCTTAATACTTAGCAACGACACAATAGACATTCCAATATCTGCAACCACCGCTTGTTTTATAGCCTCGTTTGTAGTTAATTCTAATTTAATCTTGGGTTGAATATGCTCTTCTGCAAAAAACTCTTGCATGGTAAAACGTGTGCCTGAACCTTCTTCCCTGTAGATTAAAGGAATTCTGTTAAAAATAGATTTATCTTCTATTCTTTTAATGTTTAAACTGTTGCTTGCAGCTGCAACTAAATGCAATTTGTTAATCATTATAGGTTCTTCATGCAAGTCTAGATGCTTCGGACTAATGGTAACCAATGAAAAATCAACTTCGTTTTGCTCTAAATCTTTTATCACATTGGTTTTATTGGAAACATCTAATACCAAATCTATTTGCGGGTGTTGTTTTAAAAAGCCATTTAAAAAATACGGCATTACATAATTCCCTGTAGATACAACTGAAATTCTAAGTTTACCAGACAATAAGCCTTTAAATGCTTGGGTTCTGTAATCTATGGTTTCAACCTGGTTTAAAATCTTTTCAGCGATATCATAAATCTCATTACCAAAATCAGTGACATACAACTGCCGTCCTAATACTTCTGTAAGTGGAATGTCGAACTGGTCCTGAAAGTTTTTTAGTTGTATAGATGCCGCGGGTTGCGTCATATTCAACTCTTCAGCAGCTTTGGTGATGCTTTTATTTTGAACAATCACACTAAAAACCTTTAATTGATGTAACGTAAAATTCATAAATATGCTTTATGTGTTTGATAACAAAATTAAATAAAAATATATGATTGCAATAAAATACTTTTGCCTCCGCAACTTAAAATAACCATTATGAATATAGATGTGCTCATCAGCAATTTAACGAATCCTGTTTTACTTTTTTTCATCTTAGGTATTCTTGCAACCTACTTAAAAAGCGATTTAAAGATTCCCGAAAACTCTTCGAAGTTTATTTCGCTTTACCTTTTATTTGCTATTGGCTTTAAAGGCGGACAGGAGTTATCGCATAGCGAATTTAATTCTGAGATATTATATTCTATAGTTTTTGCAATTTTATTATCTAGTTTGGTGCCTATTTATACGTTTTTTGCTCTTAAGAAAAAGGTTGGCGTGCCAAATGCAGGAGCTATAGCTGCAGCATATGGTTCTGTTAGCGCAGTGACTTTCGTTACAGCTGTGTCTTTTTTAGAACAACAAGGAGTTACTTTTGGCGGACATATGGTAGCTATTATGGCAATAATGGAATCACCAGCCATTATAGTTGGTGTAATTCTAATTATGCTCTACGATGCTGGAAAACAAACCGATAAATCCATGGGAGCTTTAATAAAACATTCCTTAACAGGTGGTAGTGTTTTAATGCTCGTTGGTAGTTTGGTTATTGGCCTTATTGCCGATGCAAATCAAGCAAGAGGTATCGAGCCTTTTACTACTGATATTTTTAAAGGGTTCCTTTCTTTATTCTTATTAGAAATGGGTATGGTAACCGCTAAACGTATTAAAGGCTTTAAACAGTATGGTTTCTTTTTATTGGCTTTCGGAATTATTGTACCACTAATCAACGGTTTAATAGTAGCATATTTAAGTGGTTTTATAACAGAAAGTATAGGCAACCGACTACTATTCGCTATTTTGGGTGCCGGCGCATCTTACATTGCTGTGCCAGCTACCATGAAACTTGCAGAACCAAGAGCCGATGCGGGTATATACATCCCTATGGCTTTAGGCATTACCTTTCCCTTTAATATTACCTTAGGTATGCCTATTTACTATGCCTTTATACAAATGATGTAGTTTTTAGGGTCTTCATACCTTAATATTAATAAGCTACCCTTATATCGTTTACTTTGTAAAACGGCTTTTAGGACAGGGAGAAATCAGCAAGTATTGAATTTTTATTCAAAATCTTTATCGTAAAATGTAGTGGAATCCTGAATCGCTAGGTTTAGTTTTTCCTCTTCTTTCAATAATCTTTGAATATCCCAATTCAAAAGTGTTGCCATATCTTTTATGATGACACTTTTGAATTTATGCATACTTTCAATATCAAAATATAAACGTCCTGTACGCCTTATAAAGAAGTCATTAAGGCAATTCACCATCTCAAAATTTACGCTATACCAAAGTTCTGCTCTAATCAAATTTTCTAGAGCATTAGTAGAACTAAATGTTTTCGATTTTTCTACAATTATATCGGCTTGTTTTCCATAAGACGCGCATAAATACCACGAATAGTAAGTGTCTTTTATCCCTAAACGTGTTAAGTGACTTTCTATTTCCTGTTGGTACGCTTTTACGTCATCATTTGAGGTTAGCGGAGGATGTACCAAAGAGATCGATTCTGTAGTAGACTCTAAAAATCTATTCGTGTTTTCTTTTAAACATGATTTCAAAACGCTTTCTAAAGCTCTAAACGCCATTTTTCTATAGCCTGTAAGTTTACCTCCTGCTATAGATATTAAGCCACTGTTTGATATGAATATTTCATCTTTTCGGGACAAGTCTGAAGCAGATTTATGCGCTTCATGGATTAATGGTCTTAATCCAGCCCAACTGGATTCAATATCATCAATAGTGAGATGAACAGACTTAAAGGTGTTATTAACAGCACTCAAAAGATAGTTTGCATCTTGTTTTGTTGCAATAACACGATCTAAATTCCCAAAATAATCTGTATCTGTAGTACCTACATAAGTTACACGCCCTCTAGGAATGGCAAATATCATTCTGCCATCTGGCACGTCAAAATAAATAGATTGTTTTACTGGTAATTTATCATATGGAAATACTAAATGAACGCCTTTTGTAAGATGAAGTCGTTGTTTGGTTATTGAATTGTCTTTTTTACGAATGCTGTCTACCCAAGGACCGGCAGCCGATATATAGCTTCTAGCTTTTACTATGAGGTTGCTACCCGTATTTCTGTCTTTACAATTTAGACTTTCAATCTTGAAATCATCATTATAATTGAAGGATTTCATTTCACAATAATTGATGATTGTAGCGCCATAAGAGGCTGCTTTCTTTAATATTTCGATGGTTAATCGTGCATCGTCTGTTCTATATTCAGCATAAATTCCGCCACCGATAACCACATCTTTATTTAGTAAAGGCTCTTTTTTTAAGGTTTCTTTTTTATCTAACATGCGGCGTCTATCATCACCTTTTACATCTGCCAGAAAATCATAAACTTTTAAGCCTAAGGCAGTCATCCATTTTCCGTAGGTACCCCCTTCAACAAGGGGTAGCAACATTTTTTCTGGTTTTACCAAATGTGGTGCTAGATTATGAACAACAGCACGTTCAGAACCTGATTCTCGCACCAAACTAATTTCAAAATTCTTCAAGTAGCGCAAGCCACCATGAATAAGTTTAGTTGATTTATTACTAGTGCCAGAGGCAAAATCGTTTTTCTCTACCAAACAAACTTTTAATCCTCTTGCTGAAGCATCAAGAGCAATACCGGCTCCTGTAATACCACCACCAATAATTGCCAAATCAAAAACCTCTGTTTTAAGTTTGTTTATATATGACGACCTATTAAGTGTAGAAAAGCTTGGAGTTTTCAATCTAATTTAGCATTTAATAAAGTCTATTATAAGTGCGATTGCATCTTTTAATTCTTTAGAAATTGTTTTTTCTAACCAAGGATGTTTGGTATTAAACACATGGTCTGCTCCTCTAATTATTTCTAACTTGCTTTTTTTGTACCATGTATGAAGCTGAATTGCTTCATCTATCAAAACACTTGCATCATTATCTCCGTGTATAATGAGATATGGAATCTTTAAATTAGAAACCGCCCGTTTTATGGTTAGCCTTTCCTCATTTGCCTTGAAGTCTTCATAAAATTGATAGAAATGCGGCATCTGTTGTTTGGTTCTTCCGTTCATAACATATTTTACGCCATTTTTTTTCCACTGTTCTAAATCTCCGATGGTTGAAGTTCGTTTACCGTAAGCACAAACTCCAGCAAGACTGATTACTTTAGTTACTCGAGAGTCTTCTTCTGCTTTTATAACTACAATGCCGCCGCCTCGGCTATGACCTAACAAATTAATGTTGTTATTATCAAGATTGTCTCCGAGTTCGGAAGCTTCATAAATCCAATCAATAACAGACTTTAAATCGTCAAGTTCCTTAGTGTAATTGTTATTTCCAAACGCTTCTAAATCTGGAAAATCCATAGGCTGTTCAACAGTACCACCATTATGTGAAAAATTAAATTTAATAAAGAAAAAACCTAAGTCTGCAAACACATTTGCCATTAAATCCCAAGCACCCCAATCTTTAAAACCTTTATAGCCGTGGCAAAATATTAATATGGGCTTACGAGTGTTATCGTCTTTGTAAAAAATATCAGCTACAATGGGTTTATTGTGTTTTCCTTCAATAATAAAATTTTTAACTATTGTCATTACTAAACTTCTTTTTCTGTAAAATCAATTTTAGGATTACAAATTTCTGAAATCAAAGACTGTAATTCTCCCTCAAAAGCTAAAATTGTAGCATTTGTTATTCTAGAATCCTTAGTTCTACTCCTTTCGCTTTCCTTTTTTGCAAACTTTAAAAATCCAGATTTTAAGTTTTTAAACGATACAATACCAGCCTCTACTGGCAATTGTATTTTATTAGCTATACACATCATGTAAGCATATGCGAGCACTTGAAAGCTTTTGCCGTATTTTTTATAGTCTGTAGTTATATTTTCCCAATCTACTATTTCAACCTGAGCTTGCTGTACGTTTCCAGTTTTGTAATCAATTATTCTTGTTACACCGTTACGTTCATCTACCCTATCCACTTTCCCTTTTATCCTCACTGGAAAATCTATTCCTGGGATATCAATATCTACCGCAGTTTCAGCTTCAATTTCAAGAATTCTTACCTTATTGCCATTCTTTATGTCCTCTATTTCAGAGTTTATAAAATTTAACACATAGCGTTTTGCGATTTCAAACACAATTAAATTTTTTCCTTTTGAAATATCACCCTCTTTAAATTCTTTCTTAAAATGAAACCGAACCCTTTCTTCAATCCTAGGTTTTAAGGCTTTTATGACCTCAACTGTTAACACCTGATTTATAAGTGGTTTATAAAAATCCTCAAGAGTATTATGAACCACAGTGCCCAATGTATTTGCTGCAACTGTTTCCTCGACATCGTCGTACTCTCTAATTTTTAAAATCTTTTGATAATAAAAATCAATTGGGTTTCTAATATAACTAGTCAATGAAGATGGAGAAAACCCTTTTTGCGCAACAGAGTATATATCTCCTAACAAAGCTTCTGTTTTTTTAATAGTCTTCAATTTTTGTTCAAGAATAGGAACTTTGGGTACCACTATTTGATGATGTATTTTATGTACGCCTTCTAATTCTAATTGGGTGATGAACCTACTTTTTTCTCCTCCTATTAGTACGTCTGCTTCTGTATTGTACAGTATAATTACATTTTTTGCTCGTTGTAAAAGCCTGTAAAAGTGATATGTATATACAGCATCCTTTTCTTTATAGGTTGGTAGCTTGTTTTCTAACTTTACATCAAAAGGTATGAAAGAGTTATTGCTTTTACCTGCGGGAAGTATACCTTCGTTTACAGAAGAAATAATTACAGTTTCAAAATCTAAAACACGAGACTCTAACATTCCCATAATTTGTAAACCTTCTAGTGGTTCTCCTTTAAAATCTAGAGTTTCTAAACTTAATAACTCTATATAAATGTTGTGAAGAGCAGATATGTCTTTGATGTGCTTGTAGGTTGAATTTAATCTAGAGATTTCATTAAATAGTTGATTAAACCTGTACAGGTATTCTAGAGACAATCTATTTGAGGCCTTATCTCTATCTAAATACGATTTAATTGCAAATATTAATTCAGTGCAATTTGTCAACGCACGTTCTACTGAAGCATCCCAACCAGAAAACAGCATATTTAAAACAATGTCGTGTTCTGGCGCAATCTGCTTTAAAAGTTCTACGTTAAGATAGGTTGCATTGTTCCTATTAATATGTGTTATTAGCCTATTGGCAACATCTGAATCTGCATTAAAAAAAAGAGGCTTGACAAACTGATTGGATAATAACGAAATAACTTCTTTATAATAAAAGCTTTTAGAATCTGATTTATGGATACGGAATAGTATCTCAAAAAGAGAGGCTAAGGGAATAGATTTTAGTGGAAATCCCATAGTTATATTTGTAGCCTCTATGCTTTCTGGCAATGAGTTTAAAACTGGTATAAGTAAGTTCTCATCACCCAAAACAACGGCTGTACGTTCTAAACTCTTGTTTTTTTGTTCTAAATCTTCAAGTAGCTCGCCGATATATTTTGCTTGCCCCACATTTTTTGGTATGCCAAAAACCGAAATATTTTTTTCTTCTGAGTAGTGCTGGGTAATCCATTTAAAAGGATGTGTTTTAAAAAATGTCCAGTTATTTTTATAAGCTCTTGTAAACAACCCAGCATCATGTTTTGGGTTGTTGATGAATTTATCGTCGATATCCCAATAAATTTTAGCCTTGTCGTTATGCAGCAACTCTTGAATAATTGTTGCCTCGGCCGTATTTAATGCGTTGAACCCAAGGAAAATTATTTTCTTATGGCTAGAGTTTTGTATAAATGACTCAATATTTTCTACCGCCTCTCTATAAATTAATCCTTGGTAACCAATATTTTTATTGATTAATGATGTTGTAAAGTGATTGTAATATGCGCCTAATTTATTCCAAAACTGTAAATAGTTTTTAATAAAATCAGTCTGATTTTTTTCAGAAGACCAATGGTTTATTTCTTTTATTGCCGTTAAATAATCAAAAATGTGTTGTTGTGAAATAAGATAACGATCAATTTCATTGAAATCTTGGAGTAATACTTGCCCCCATTTTGAAAAGGATTCAAAAGAATCTTGTTTTGTTTTTTCGGTTAAACTTAGGTATGTGTCATAAAACTCAAATAGTAAATCGGTATTTTTTGCGCTTTTTAGTTGAGAAAGTTCTTCAACAAATTCTTCAATGCTCAATATTTTTGGTGCAAAACGTGTCGTTTTACTAACTTTTAATATTTGGTGTTTTAAAAATAAACCAGCCCTTTTGCTAGGTAGTACAAATGTTAATTCGGACAGATTATAATTATTCTCTTGTAGTTCGTTTAAAACATCAAAAATAAAGCTATTCATATGTATAAAAATAAAAAACGCTCCGGGATATCCGAAGCGTTTTTACAAACTTATTTTTTAAACGTGTTTTACTTATTTTACTAAGTTAATTTCAACACGTCTGTTGTTAGCTCTACCAGCTCTAGTTTTGTTAGTGTCAATTGGTTTAGCTTCACCATATCCAAGAGCAGAAAGTCTAAATTCATCAATACCATTGTCAACTAAATATTCTTTCACAGAAAGTGCTCTAGCTTCAGATAAAGATTGATTTAATTTCTCACTACCAGTGCTATCTGTATGACCTTCAACTGTAAATTTAGAAGTTGGGTACTCCTTAAGGATATCAACTATATCATTTAAAACTTCTTGAGATTGCTTTTTGATTGAAGATTTACCTAAATCAAATAAGATAGTTTTAGCATACTCATTTAAAGTTTTTTGAACTTCTTCAGAAACCTCAGGACATCCGTTGTTAGCAACAGTACCTTTAACGTCTGGACATTTGTCATCTTTATCTAATACACCGTCACCATCAGTATCTGGCCATGGGCATCCATTGTTTGCAGCTGGACCAGCTTGATTTGGACACTTATCATCCGCATCAGTTACGCCATCACCGTCTGCATCTGGACAACCAGCTAAGGCTTTTAATCCTGCAACAGTAGGACATTTATCATCTTTATCAACTACACCATCACCATCACTATCAGGACATCCATTAAACTCAGCAGAACCAGCTTCGTTAGGACAATCATCTTTACTGTCTTCAATACCGTCACCATCACTATCAGGACATCCATTGAATTCTTCTAAACCAGCAACATCTGGACAAGCATCGTCCTTGTCATAAATACCATCTCCGTCAGTATCAGTTCCTCCAAATCTAATTGAAAGTCCAGCAGTATGTTGGAAGTGTGTATCTAAGTAATCTTCGAAAGCATGCTTATAAGCTGTTTGGATAGTTAAACCAATGTTTTCACTAAACCAAAGGTTGAAACCTAAAGTACCGTTTAAAGTACCTGCTCCAATCTCATCAATCCAAGTGTAACCACCACCGATTCCAATGAAAGGATCGAAAGTTTTCCAGTCTAACACTTCACCAATTCCATATTTAATGGTACCGTCGATACCATAGTATGATAAATCATCTACTACACGGGTTTCTTCTGGATTAGAACCAGGAACATCTCCCCATTTATCTATTTTATTTAATGAACCGGCTACACCAAAAGAGAAACCATCTCCAATATATTTAGAAACTGAAATAGTAGATAGGGATGGTAAAATGTTGTAGTGGTCTTCCACATTAACAAATTCATCAAAAATGGTCTCACTAAAAGCGCCACCATCTCCGTTAGGGTAAGCATCAACTGCATTTAACCCAATAGTAATTTGCCAAGGGTTGTTTTTGTCTTGCGCATCAACGTTGCTATAACCTAGTACTAGCAACATAGCGAACAATAATCGGCTAAGATTTTTCATATTCAAAAGTTTAATTTTTAAGTGTTAATTGTGAACAAAAGTAAGTTGTTAAATGTTATTAACAAAGACAAATATATAAAAAAAATGAAGATTACCTTTATTCATGCGTATTTCAGAATGATTTTAGACAACTTTTTTCTCAAATGAGCGCAATACGATTGAAAAATTTTGTGATTTAGCTAAAAATAGCTAGCGGTTATAGTATCGTTAACATAGATTAGTATCTTTTTTATTACAACATATCCCATGTCTTCAATACTACGTTGATATTCAAATAACTGTTTTTGGTGATTCTTTTGTACTTCTCCCGTTTTGTAATCCATTATCACTACAGTTTTATTTTCTTCGTTTAAAACCAATCTGTCAGGACGAAGTATTTCCCCTGTTTTGGTAATTATATCCCGTTCATTATAAATAGTATATTCTGATGTATAATATGTGTGCAATTCTGGATGATGTACTATTTCAATAATTTTTGTTTTAATGGCTTCTTTTTGGGATGCTGTGATTTCAGATGAAATATACGCTTCTTCCAAAACTCTATCTATATCATCACCTGTTAGAATCTTAGCTAGTATATCGTGAATTAAATTTCCCTTTTCTATAGCTTCTTGTTGTTCCGTATTCCATAATGTCCCAGACTTAGTAACGATTTTTATATTAATGTCTTCTTTTGCATTAGATACAAAAGTGCGCTGCTCAATAACTAACTTATTTTCTTGGGTTATACCTCTTTTTGTTTGCTCGCTTCCAAAACTATAAGTTAAGTTTGTATCGTCCCATAGATCTAAATGTTTAAGGTAGTTAATTAACAACCCTGAATATTTTGTGCTTTTAGCACCCTCTTTTAAGTCGTTATCATTTTTTGAAATTATATAAAGTTGTTCTTTGGCTCTTGTTAGCGCCACGTACAAAAGGTTCATATTATCAAGTTCCTGTTGCGATTTATGCTTATTGAACAGCTCTAAACCCTGAACACCAAAATGCTCAAAATCCGAACTAAAGTTCAATAAAGTATGAGAAAAACCAGCATACATACTTTCGTTTATGCTAAACCATTCTTTATGCTCAAAATCCTTATAAATATCTAAATCGGCATAGGGAAAAATCACAACATTAAATTCTAAGCCTTTAGCTTTATGTATAGTCATGATTTGTACTGCATTTTTACCTTCGGGCGAAACAATACTTAAAGTGTCTTTTTTCTTGCTGAAAAAGTCTAAAAACTCCAAAATACTGGAGCCCTTTTTGTGATAAAAATCGAGCACGACATCTAAATACCCTTGTAAGTATGCATTTGGGTGTTTAATCAAATTAAAGCTTCTGGTTATGGTTTCAACCAAATCATATAAGGGCAATTTAGAAAGTAACTCTCCATCTAGGTAGATGTCAAAACCTTCTAGGGCAAAAAATAATTTATGTATAGAAAGGCTGATATGGTTAACGAAAAATTGATGTTTGTCTTCAATAGGTAATATTTCAGATAAAAAATATAACACTTCAATTTTAACCTCGTTATTTTCAGGCTGTACCAAAAGTGTTAAAATATTGTTTACGAAGGTTACTTCTGGCGAATTTGCAATTAGTAAAGTTTCTGAAGATAAAATAGGGATATTATTTTCACTTAAACAATTGGCAACGGCAACACCTTCACTTTTCTTTCTGACTAAAACCGTAATATCGGCATATTCGAAACCATTGCTAACACTTCCACTAATTGAGTTTAATACCGCTGTGGTAAAAGCGTCGTCCCTATCTTCGTCTTTATCAATATCCAAGAATGTTAGCTCTACATAACCATTTTTTTCACTATTAGGGTTTTGGTGGGCACGCTCATAGAGTTTTGCATAATCTTTATTTTGAAAAACGACATCTGCAACAAAACTGAATAAACCGTTATTAAATTGAACCACTTCCTTAAAACTTCTGTAATTTGTGTCTAAATTATTAACATTTTGAAGCATGTGAAACGGACGCTCATCTGCATTGAATAAATTAATAAACTGTTCCGCTTTGCCTCCACGCCATCTGTATATGGCTTGTTTCGCGTCACCAACCAACATAAGACTTCCGTTTTCTGCGGATAATGCATTACTAACGAGTGGTATTAAGTTTTCCCATTGCTTAACCGAAGTGTCCTGAAACTCATCAATAAAATAGTGCTTGAATTTTTCTCCAATCCGCTCGTAAATAAAAGGCGTGGGCTGGTCTTTAATTTCTTGACTTATTATAGAGTTAAATTCTGATATAAGCATTTTATTTTGCTCTTCCTTTAAAAGTGTTAGCTCTTTATTTATAGCGTTTAAAACTGAAAGCGGCGTGATGTTTTTGTAAAATGCTTTTAAAAATTTATAATGAAATACACCCTGTTTGGTTTTATTAAAAACCGATACAATTTGAGGTTGTATTTGTTCAATTGTTAAGGCAATATGTTCGGTAACACGTTTTGGATAAAGTGTCTTGTTCTCTAAGTCTACCTGCCATTTAGCAGTAAAATTCACTTCAAAATTTTTCGCACTTAATTTTTGAAAATGATTAGGCAAATAACTCCCCGAAAAATCACTAAATTCTAAACCAGATTCTCCAATTAGAGACAATGCGCTTTGCGATGCTTCGGCTACAGCATGTTCTGTATGTTTTAACTCCTTCTTTATTTGTGTTTTAAGTGCCTTAAAATCATCTAAGGTTTTATCTTTTAGCTGATTTATATAAGGAAAATCATTTTCGTTTACCAGCAATTTTGCTATTTTATTAAAGTCGAACGATACGTCCCAACTCATATCATCGTCAGCCTTTTCTATTGCAAAATCCACTAAAATATTGGTAAGCTGCTTATCTGTTCCAGCTTTATTTATTAGGCTATCTACTGCCTCATTTAAAAGGGCGTCTTGGTCTAATTCAACTTCGAAATTTAATGGGAGTTTTAAATCGTAAGCAAAAGTTCTAATTATTCGGTGTGTAAAACCGTCAATCGTTGAAATATCAAAAGCAGCATAATTATGAATTATAGTGTCTAAAACTACTTTCGATTTAAGATGAAGAACTTCTGGCGAAACGTTAAGCTCTGAGCACAGCGAGACAAACATAGCATTGTTAGAACTTTTTAAAATAGAAGTATCAGAAAACGTTTTAAGTGTATCTATAATTCTACTTTTCATTTCGGCAACAGCCTTATTTGTAAATGTAATAGCTAATATACGCTTGAAAACGTCTTGGCTTTTAGAACTTAAAACAATTTTTAAATAAGCCTTTACGAGCGTATATGTTTTGCCGCTACCTGCAGAGGCATTGTAAATCGTAAAGTCACTTGGTTTTATCATAGTTTAAATTTGCATACAAGATAAAAACTATCAATGAGTTCATAACGATATATTATTTTTAATTGATGCCTTTTATGTATAACTTTGTTGAAATTAAATATTAATATTTTAAACAAATAATTATGGCTTTTGAATTACCAGAATTAGGTTACGCATATGATGCTTTAGAACCTCATATAGATGCAAGAACAATGGAGATACACCATTCTAAGCACCATGCAGGATATACAAGTAAATTAAACGCTGCTATTGAAGGCACCGATTTAGATGGAAAATCTATTGAAGACATTCTTACCAATTTAGATATGAGCAACGGCGCTGTTAGAAACAACGGTGGCGGATTTTATAACCACTCTTTATTTTGGAGTGTTATGAATCCTGAAGGCAAAGGTTATTTATCTGGAGAGCTAAAGGACGCTATAGAAGTAGCTTTTGGCTCTAAAGAAGGGTTTATGGATGCTTTCTCGAAAGCTGCGGCTACACAATTTGGTTCAGGTTGGGCTTGGTTGTGCGTACACAAGGGTGGAAAGGTAGATATTTGCTCTACGGCAAATCAAGACAATCCATTAATGCCAGGAATCGGTTGTGGCGGCACTCCAATTTTAGGAATTGATGTTTGGGAGCATGCCTACTATTTGAATTACCAAAACCGCAGACCAGACTATATTAATGCATTTTTTAATGTTATTAACTGGAACGAGGTTGAAAAACGTTATGCAGAAGCGAAGTAAAAGCGTTTTTTTTAAAAGTAATAAGCGTCCACTTTAAGTGGGCGTTTTTTTTGGCTTAAAATGAAAAAGGTGAACTTTGCAGTTCACCTTTTTGCCCCAAATCTACCATAAACTTAACCTACTTATGTTATGGTGAGTCAAATATATATTGCTATTAAAGCATGCGAAAATATTTTGGCTGAACTGCTTATAAATTGGCTTAAAGGAAATAAGGTTATAAAATATAGACGAATGGCTATACTATCAGGAAATTCAATTATTAAGACAATATTGTAATCTTAACTTTTGTTCAATATTATTCATAGGATTGCATAAAAAAAGGCGAACTAACGTTCACCTTTTTTTGCCCCAAATCTACCATGAACTTAACCTACTTATGTTATGGTGAGACCAATTTATGTCTATTTTCGGATAATCAGAATATTTATTAGATGAATTGCGCATTTATCAGGCAAAATGCATGATTTATAGTTTAACCGCAAACCAAATTATCAAATTAATAATTAATATGCTCTTTCTTTATTGCCTTCGTAAAAATTAAGGAATGCTCTATTTACTACTCTATTACCACCGTCGGTAGGATAATTACCTGTAAAATACCAATCTCCCAAGTGTTCTGGACAAGCTCTATGAAGATTTTCTACTGGCTGAAAAAGTATTTTCACTTCAGCCTTAATAGATGTATCGCTTAACAGTTCAGAGATTTTTATAGAAATTTCATCATCTGTAAAGGAATCGTAAATTTCTTTTACATAGTTCTGAACGTTCTTATCCTCAAAATCTTCTTGAGCTTTACATTTTTTATAAACATCTTCTACTATGTGGTACTTGTTATGGTCTTTCAGTAACGCTAAAGCTGCCCGAAACGCGACTAAATCCTCAAGACGGGCCATATCTATACCATAACAATCCGGATAACGTATCTGTGGGGCAGAGGACACCACAACTATGCGCTTAGGATTCAATCTGTCCAGCATTTTTAGAATACTCTTTTTAAGTGTTGTACCTCTAACAATACTGTCATCGATAATCACTAAATTGTCGTTTGGCTTTATTACTCCATAAGTAATATCATAAACGTGTGCTACTAAATCATCACGACTACTATCTTCGGTTATAAACGTCCTAAGCTTAACATCTTTAATCGCGATTTTTTCAACACGAATACGCTCGGATAAAATTTGTGTAACTTCTTCAGCAGAAATATTGCGTTTACCGTTTAAAATGGTGTCGGTTTTCTTTTTATTAAGCTCAGACTCTGCTGTTTCAATCATTCCAAAGAAGGATGTTTCTGCAGTATTAGGAATATATGAGAAGACAGAGTTTTTTAAATCACCCTCTATAGCTTTCAATACTTTAGGCATTAATAATTTACCAAGCATTTTGCGCTCTTGATAAATTTCAGCATCACTTCCTCTGGAAAAATAAATACGCTCAAATGAGCAAGATTTTCGTTCTAAAGGCTCTAAAATTTTCTTTATAGAAAAGTCTCCAGATTTTTTTGTGATAATGGCATGTCCTGGTGGCAGCTCATTTACATCCTCAAACTTCACATTGAACACCGTTTGTATAACCGGACGCTCTGAAGCCACAACTATAACTTCGTCATCACTGTAATAATAACAAGGTCTAATGCCCGCTGGGTCTCTCAAGACGAAAGAATCACCATGACCAATTAATCCTGCCATAGCATAGCCACCATCCCAATTTTTTGCAGCTCTTTTTAGTATTTTAGATACTTTAAGACGTTCAGCTATTAATGGCGATGCTTGTTGTTTATTATAGCCTTCTTTCTTTAAATTCTTGTAAATTTTACTAACAGCGTCATCTAAAAAATGACCGATTTTTTCCATTACCGTAATGGTGTCTGTATATTCTTTTGGATGCTGTCCCAACTCAATTAAGTTTTGAAACAGTTCCTTAACATTTGTCATATTAAAGTTCCCCGCCATAATTAGGTTTCTGTGCATCCAATTATTTTGTCTTAAGAACGGGTGTACACTCTCCACACTGTTCTTTCCGAAAGTACCATAGCGCACGTGACCTAAAAGTAACTCACCTATATATGGAATGTTTTTCTTTTGAAGCGCCACATCATCATTATATTCTGGATGATTTTTAAACTCATTATTTATGCGCTCGTTTATTTGATCGAAAATATCTTGAATAGGCTGTTGTGCAATAGACCTAACTCTACTTATATAACGTTGCCCTGGTTTTACATCTAGTTTAATACTCGCAAAACCAGCACCATCTTGTCCGCGGTTATGCTGTTTTTCCATCATGAGGTACATTTTATTTACACCATAAAATGCACTCCCATATTTTTCCTTATAATACTCTAATGGTTTTTTAAGTCTTATGAGTGCGATTCCGCATTCATGTTTTAAAGCATCGCTCATATTTGTAATTCTTGTTATTTCGCTATCGCGGAACTAATAATTATATTAAACCAAAACACACTCGTTTAGAGTGTGCTTTTTTGTGTTAATTCTATTTCAAATTGTGTTAAGTGTTTAAACTGTAACAATCGTTTTTCAACTTCATCTTTTGATAAGTTCTGCATACGCTCAGTACCAAATTTCTCAACACAGAAAGACGCTAAAGTAGAGCCATAAATCACTGCGTTTTTCATATTCTCAAAAGACACATCTCCAGTTTTGGTTAGGTAACCAGCAAATCCTCCGGCAAAAGTATCTCCCGCACCTGTTGGATCAAACACCTCTTCTAATGGTAATGCTGGTGCGTAGAATACGTTCTCATTATGAAACAACAACGCACCATGTTCCCCTTTCTTTATTACAACATACTTTGGTCCCATGTTATGTATTTTTCTAGCAGCAACCACTAAAGAATATTCGCCTGTTAATTGTCGTGCTTCCTCGTCATTAATGGTAATAACATCAACACGTTTAATAACGTTTAACAAATCATCTAAAGCACAATCCATCCAAAAATTCATGGTATCTAAAATGACCAACTTAGGTTTTTCCGTCATCTGATCTAAAACACTTGCTTGCACAAGTGGATGCAAATTCCCTAACATCACCACATCGGCATCGTTATAACCTTTAGGGACAACAGGATTAAAATCTGCAAGTGTGTTCAATTCTGTTATTAAAGTGTCACGAGAATTCATATCGTTATGATAGCGTCCGCTCCAAAAAAAGGTTTTACCATCTTTTACAACTTCAATACCTGTAATATCAAGATTTTTATCAGAAAGTAAGTCTAAATATTCTTGTGGAAAATCACCCCCAACAACTGACACAAGTGCTGCGTCTACATTAAAGTGAGATGCAGAAAGTCCTATAAACGTGGCTGCTCCACCTAAAATTTTGTCGGTTTTACCAAACGGTGTTTCAATAGCATCAAAGGCCACTGTACCAACAATTATTAATTTGCTCATAAAAAAGGAGTCCTCATTTTTTTGCAAATATAAGTCTTTTACTCGATAATCAAGGTTAATTTCTGTGGGGGTTGCTCTCAAAGAAAACTGTTTTTACCCTGTATGTTCTTGTGCTTAACGTAAAGTAGTTTACATACTAGTTAGTATAACTTTTCTAAGAAGATTTGCACATATTAATTCCTATTTCCTCCCAAAATCAGCAGGAATTTCGCCCCAAGCTTTGGTTTCCCATTTTACAATTGTGGTATTGTAAGTATTATTTTTAAGCCAATCAACGGCTCTATCAACTAAGTCGAATACAGGTTTATTTTTCTCTGTGCGTTGTAATTTTGTATTACAATTTTTCTTTTTCACCCAACTTATAGCAGTTTTAGAATCGGTATATATGATGCGGTTGCTATTTTTCTTTTTTAAAAATGCTAATGCATGAACAATAGCTAGAAACTCGCCAATATTGTTTGTGCCTTCTTCAAAAGGCCCTTGAATAAAGAGTTGCTTTTTGGTTTTTGTGTCTACGCCACGGTATTCCATTTTCCCTGGATTTCCAGATGAAGCCGCATCAACAGCAATGGAATTATAGTTGGGTTGCCCTATTTTCTCAAGCTGTACTTCCGATAATTCTGAAGTGAATTTTTTATTTTTACCTATATAATCTTTGTAATTACCCTTAAGTGCTTTTTTAGCGGCTGCAAACGTTGAAAAAGATTTGTATTGTGCACCATCAAAATTTGTGATTTGCGCTTTACAGTCGTCCCAAGATTCGAAAACGCCAGTGTGGTGGCCTTTCCAAACGGTGTAGTATTTCTTTTTCTTTTTAGATCCCATTTTCACCATCCTGAACTTGTTTCAGGATCTCAATATAAATTTTCTTAAACTAACTATATGCTGTCATTCAGAAGGAGGAACGACTGAAGAATCTGTTAAATTAAAACGTCGAGATTCTTTTTAAAATTCTTCGCTTCGCTCTGAATGACATTTACTTTTTCAATAATTCATCAACAACCTTAGGAAAATACTCCATTTCCAATTCATGAATTTTAGCTGCTACATCTTCAGCAGTATCATTAGCAGCTACATTGCATTTCGCCTGAAAAATTACAGCACCCTCATCATAATTTTCATTTACATAATGTATAGTAATACCAGTTTCAGTTTCATTATTGGCAACCACCGCTTCGTGCACATGCATGCCATACATACCCTTCCCCCCGTATTTGGGCAATAGCGCAGGATGCACATTTATCACTTTGTCAGGGAACGCATCTAAAATAAACTCAGGGAATTTCCATAGAAAACCCGCCAAAACAATCAAATCAGGTTTTGATGCTTTTAAAATATTTAAAACATCTTCACTTCTAGAAAACGCTATTCTATTGAAAGACAGCGCACTAACTTTTAATCTTTTGGCCCGATCTAAGACTTTGGCACGGGGATTGTTAGATAATACTTGAATAACAGACGCATTATCGCTGTTGTGAAAAAACTTAATTAAATTTTCAGCATTACTTCCACTTCCGGACGCAAAAATTACAATACGTTTCATTTTACAGACTATAGTGTTAAGATTATTCGAACAAAACAGAATAAATATTAACAATTAGAAGGTAAAAGTAAATACTTGAATGTAATTTTTTGTAAATTACAGACACATTTTTTTAGTAATACTGTGTATTAAAATAAAGTTTTTTATTTTTGCCAACTAATTAAACCTTTAAAATTAAAAGATTATGTCAGACATTGCATCAAGAGTAAAAGCTATTATCGTAGATAAGTTAGGTGTAGACGAAAACGAAGTAGTTGCGGAAGCTAGCTTCACAAACGATTTGGGAGCAGACTCTTTAGACACTGTGGAATTAATAATGGAATTTGAAAAAGAATTCGATATCCAAATACCAGACGATCAAGCAGAAAATATTGCTACTGTAGGTCAAGCTATTTCTTACATAGAAGAAGCAAAATAAGCAATACATTTTTATGGAAATAAAGCGCGTTGTAGTTACAGGACTAGGAGCTTTAACACCTATTGGCAATACCAAAGATGAATATTGGGATGGCTTAATTAGTGGAAAAAGTGGTGCTGCGCCTATTACATATTATGATACCGAGAAGTTTAAAACAAAGTTCGCCTGCGAACTAAAAAACTTCAATGCAACTGATTTTCTGGATAGAAAAGAAGCTCGTAAAATGGATAAGTTTGCACAGTATGCAATGGTAGCCTCAGACGAGGCAATTGCAGACTCAAAACTTAACGTTGATGAGCTAAACAAATTGCGGGTAGGAGTAATATGGGGAGCAGGAATTGGGGGCCTTGAAACGTTTCAGCAAGAAGTTTTAAACTTTGCTGCAGGTGATGGTACGCCAAGATTTAACCCGTTCTTTATTCCAAAAATGATTGCAGATATAGCACCTGCAAACATCTCCATAAAATATGGTTTTATGGGGCCTAATTACACAACGGTTTCAGCATGTGCGTCTTCAGCAAATGCTATGTTCGATGCTTTAAACATGATACGTTTAGGACATTGTGATATAGTAGTAACTGGGGGAAGTGAAGCTGCTGTAACTATTGCCGGTATGGGTGGTTTTAATGCAATGCATGCCCTTTCTACTAGAAATGAAAGTCCAGAAACAGCTTCTCGCCCATTTGACGGCACTAGAGATGGTTTTGTTTTAGGAGAAGGTGCTGGTGCACTTATTCTAGAGGAGTATGAGCATGCCAAGGCTAGAGGCGCAAAAATATATGCGGAAGTAGCTGGTGGTGGTTTATCATCAGATGCTTACCATATGACGGCGCCACATCCAGAAGGTGTTGGCGTAGTTGAAGTTATGAAAAACTGTTTAGAAAACGCAGGTTTAAATCCTGAAGATGTAGATCATATAAACACACATGGTACTTCAACACCATTAGGCGACGTGGCAGAGTTAAAAGCAATTTCTAAAGTTTTTGGAGATCATGCTAAAAACATAAATATTAATTCTACAAAATCTATGACAGGGCATCTTTTAGGTGCTGCTGGTGCCATTGAGGCTATAGCAAGTATTTTGGCTATAGAGCATGGCATAGTTCCGCCAACTATTAATCATACAACGGTTGATGAAAACATAGACCCAGAATTAAATTTAACGTTAAACAAAGCTCAAAAAAGAGATGTTAAAGTTGCAATGAGTAATACCTTTGGATTTGGTGGACATAACGCCTGTGTATTATTCAAGAAAATAGATTAAATCCCGAATGAGTGTCATTCGTAACATATTAAATTCCCGTTCCAAACGAAACGGGAATTTTTTTATACAGCTACAAAATATCTTAGGGTATAAACCTAAAAATATTTCTATTTTTAGAAAAGCGTTTACACACCGCTCCATGAACATAAAAGATAGCAAAGGTAATGCTATTAACTACGAAAGATTGGAGTTTCTGGGAGACGCTATGTTAAGCGCCGTAATTGCATCACATTTATTCCAAGAAGTACCAAGCGGTGATGAGGGCTACCTTACCAAAATGCGCTCTAAAGTAGTAAGTAGGGAACACCTAAATGAACTTGGTAAAGAACTCAATCTTATAGATTTAGTAGAAAGCAAAATACCCGCAGGACAGTTTGGAGACAACATTCATGGTAATTTGTTTGAAGCCTTGGTGGGTGCTATTTTTTTAGATAAAGGCTACAAATATTGCGAAAGATTCATTTACAAACGTGTAATTACCCCTCATGTAGATATTGAGCAGCTAGAAGGCAAAGTAATAAGCTACAAGAGCCTTTTAATAGAATGGTGCCAAAAGGAAAAAAAGATTTTTGGTTACAATGTTTATGAAGATACAGGCAATGATGATGTGAGACATTTTTCAGTAAAATTGTCTATAGATGATAAAATTGTTGCCAAAGCAAGGGCCACTTCAAAGAAAAAAGCAGAAGAGAAAGCATCAAAACGTGCTTTTTTTGCGTTTCAAAATAAAATATCTAAAATGATTTAGGTTTTAAAACACTTCAACTACAACGTTTGCGTTGAGTTTTGGCGTTAAGAAATCATAAATCCATTGACTTCTAAATGTTTTTAATACTATATTTACACGCTAATAAGTCAGGTTATGGCAGTACATAAACTTATTCTTGATGATGTTTTTGAGGATGTGTCCTGTACTTTAATTGCCATTCATTGTGCCATTGAAGATTACAGATTAGCTTATCTTTTAAATAAAGCTTTAGATATTGTCTTAATAAGAAAACCCCAAGATTTAGACTTTAATAAGGGAAATACTACCTATTCTGTTTTTGAATATGAAGATGAACAGAATTTAATACATTGGAATTTAGTATCTAATATTTGTAAAATAGAAACTGATTCTCAATTACAACAACAATCATTATTCAATGCACATCATAAAGTAATTAAGTCCTATAATTTGATTCCAGAGTATGGTAAGGTAAACTACTTTTTAAAAATTGATAGTGAGTTTAATAATAGTAAAGAAAAAAAAATAATAAATAACCTTCTTAAGATACCGCAGATAGCGATGGCGTACAATGTTGATATAAGTTCGCTGAAATCTAAGGAGCATTTAATTTTTAATTAATGGGATTAAGAAAAAAAACCAAAATAGTAGCAACATTAGGGCCAGCAACCAGTACAAAGGAAATTCTTAAAGGTATGATGGAAGAAGGCGCTAACGTATTTAGAATTAATTTCTCTCACGCCGACTACGAAGATGTAAAGAAACGTATTACTATGATACGCGAACTAAATGATGAGTTTGGTTTTAATGCCGCAATTTTAGCAGATTTACAAGGCCCCAAATTGCGTGTGGGTGTAATGAAGGAAGAAGTTGAGGTAAAACCTGGTGATGAAATTATTTTTGAAACTGGAGAACGCTTTGAAGGCACAAAAGAGCGTGTTTACATGACCTATGATAGGTTTCCACAAGACGCAAAACCAGGAGAACGCATCCTTTTAGATGATGGGAAATTAATTTTTGAAGTAGTCTCTACAGATAAAAAAACACAGGTAAAGGCCAAAGTGATTCAAGGTGGACCTTTGAAATCTAAAAAAGGTGTTAATCTTCCAAATACTGATATTTCACAACCCGCACTAACCGAAAAGGATATAGAAGATGCCATTTTTGCAATAAAACAAGATGTAGATTGGATAGCTTTATCTTTTGTACGTCATGCAGAAGACTTAATGCAGTTGCGTGACTTAATCAAAGAACATAGTGACTACAAAATTCCAATTGTAGCAAAAATAGAAAAACCAGAAGCCGTTGAAAATATAGACAAAATTGTAACCCAATGTGATGGTATAATGGTAGCTCGTGGCGATTTAGGTGTTGAAGTGCCTGCGCAAGAGGTTCCTCTAATACAAAAGCAACTGGTTTTAAGAGCAAAAAAAGCTAGAATTCCAGTAATTATTGCCACACAAATGATGGAAACTATGATTTCTAGCTTAACACCAACTAGAGCAGAAGTTAATGACGTGGCCAATTCTGTTATGGATGGAGCAGATGCAGTGATGCTATCTGGTGAAACGTCGGTAGGGAGCTATCCTGTTGAGGTTATTAAGCAAATGAGCGATATTTTAAAAAGTGTAGAAGATTCTCCGCTTATTAAAGTACCCGAAATGCCGCCGCATATTCGCACTAATCGCTACATTACAAAATCTATTTGTTATCATGCGGCTGTTATGGCAAACGAAATAGATGCAAAAGCTATTTCAACATTAACCAATAGTGGGTACACCGCATTTCAAATTTCGGCTTGGAGACCATCGTGTCATATTCTAGTGTTTACTTCAAACAAGCGTATTTTAACACGTTTAAGTTTGCTGTGGGGTGTTCACGCCTTTTATTATGATAAGTTTGTAAGTACCGACGAAACTATAGAAGATGTAAATGCTATAGCCTGTAAAATGGGGTATTTAGATGTTGGCGATATGCTTATCAGTTTAGCTGCGATGCCTATTCAAGACAAGGGTATGGTAAATACTTTAAGGGTTACTGAAATTGAGACCTGTAGTTTTTAAGCTATAAAATTATTTAGTCATTACTATGAGTGTCGTGCCTTCTCTTATAAACAAAAACCTGCTTTAAAGCAGGTTTTTGTTTATAAAACATTCTATCTTTATCCTAAGGTGTTTGTTCGATATACGTGTTATTTAATTACTACTGTGCCGTCGGTGTAGCCTCAGGAACGCTCAATGGTTTTCCCATATACACAAGTTTGTAGCCATCTTCCATTTTTTCAATCTTTTTATTGTGTGAAGATATAATTTCTAACACTCCTTTTTTATCTTTTATCAATAGCGGTACTATGTCAATATCGTTATTGGTCAAATCAATCAGTTCCTCAAAATGCTCTCTGCTTTTTATTTCTGTTTCGTGTATTTTTGGATACTTTCTGGCTACTTCGGTTAAGTTGTTAAAATCATCTGTTTGGGAAAACAACCCTTCATCCGGGTTATTTTCTACATCATCTATTTCATCAGAAGTAAGCAATCGGTAATAACCACTCTCACCAAATTGTTCTCTAAATCTATTAATGGCATAAGAGTTAATGTCTTTACTTCCTGTTAGAGCCAAAAGAAAACCTACATCATTTAATTCGATATTATTATTTAATTCTTCAGAATATATATCGGCATTTATAGCTTCAAGACCTTGTTCTTGTGCTAATTGTACGTTAGATTGATTACTGTCAATTAACACCACATGCCTGCCATTATTTTCCAGATATTCTCCAACCAGTCTTGAAAAATGAGACGCCCCAACTATTAATATTCCCTCCGATCTTTTTAAGAAAACGCCAACTACTTTTGCAAATAACCGTGCGGTTGTAGCGTTTAATAAAACAGTGCCTAACACAATCATAAACACCAAAGGCGTGATATATTCTGCTCCTTCTACACCTTGCCTTATTAGCTTACCGCCAAAAAGCGAAGCGATACCAGCAGCAACGATACCTCTAGGGCCTACCCAACTAATAAATAGCTTTTCGTTAAAGTGTAATTTCGAGCCATGAGTGCTTGTAAAAACAGCTAACGGTCTTATTACAAATACTACTAAAGCAAATAATAATGCCGTTTTCCATGTATAAAGTAGTTCTAAATCTTTAAAGTCAATATTTGCCGCTAGTAGAATGAATAATATTGAAATAAGCAATACGCTTAGCGACTCTTTAAAATAAAGCAGTTCTTTAATGTTCTCCAACTTTCCATTAGCCAAGACCATACCCATAACAACAACAGCTAGTAAACCAGATTCATGGGCAAAAATTTCAGACTCTACAAACACCAATAGAACCGTTGATAAAGACACTACATTTAACAAGTAATGGGGTATAAATTTTTTGTTTACAGCAAAAGCTAAAGCGTGTGCGAATGTAAACCCAAATGTAGTACCAAATAATAAAATTTTACCAAACTCAATAAGTGCGGTTTTGGTAAAACCACTATCACCTCCAACACTAATAAATTCAAAGACTAAAACCGCTACTAATGCACCAATCGGATCTATTAATATACCTTCCCATTTTAGAACGGTAGAGATATCCTTTTTAAGCGGAATATTTCGTAAAATAGGTGTTATAACCGTGGGGCCCGTAACTATAATTAAGCCAGAAAATAATAATGACAGCTCCCAATTCAAATCAAAGATAAAGTAAGCCAATGCTCCTGCTCCAAAAAATGTAATTGCTGAGCCTACAGTAATAAGTTTAGTTATCACGGGGCCTACAGTTCGTATTTCAGACCGTTTAAGGGTTAGCCCTCCCTCAAATAATATGATACTAATAGCCAAAGACACAAAATAATAAAGCCCTTCTCCAGGGAATAATCCTTTTTTGCCATTCCAAATAGGTTCTATCCACTTGCTGCCGTCTTCACTTAAATATTCTGCCGCGATAGGGCCAACTAACAATCCTATTAAAATTAATGGTAAAATAGCTGGAATTTTAAATTTCCACGCAACCCATTGCGCCAAAATACCAAGAATAATAATTCCCGAAAGTTCTAACATAAATTATGTTTTCTTTTTTAGAATCACTAAAATAAAGAAAATGATAAGATTTATTCAGATTATAATTTTTTTTGTTGAATTTATAGCCTGCAATTCTAATATTTTAAAAAATGCTATCTTTCCGTTTCATACTAAAATAAAACTAACTTGTCTTTAAAACCATTCAGTAGTATTGGTATTGGTGTCGCCTTTTCTCCAAACCTAAAGGCTAATCTTTTTGAGGCGGCTAGATTAGCAGTATTTTTCCAATCTAAATTAGTTTTAATTCATGTAGGTAACCCATCTGAAATAAAGACAAAAAAGCTTACATCGTTTTTAAAAACGTTTGAAACAGATAATTTAGACTATGAAATTGTTTTTAAAACAGGAGAGCCTGTAGATGTTATTTTATCAGTTTCAAAGGATAAAAAAATAGACTTATTAGTTTTAGGTGCTGCAAAAAGAGAGCGCTTTGTAACATATTACATGGGCTCTATTGCCCGAAAAATAACTAGAAAAGTTAAGTGCTCTATACTGCTTTTAATAAAGCCATCGGTTGAACGAATACCATGTGAACACATTGTTGTAAACGGAATTAAAGACCCAAAAACAGAGCAAACCATTACTACCGCTTTTTATGTTGCAAAACATCTCATGTCCGAAAAAATAACCATTGTAGAAGAAATAAGGGAAGAGTATGTTGCTGTTAAAGTGGATGATGATAAATCTTTAAGACGCGCCAATATTGCTAAAGAACGTATTAAGTTAAGAGAAAATCAACGAATTAAGGAGATTGTTAGCCATATTCCTGAAGATTATACCAAGAATAAAATTATTAAACTACAGCCTATTTTTGGAAAACAAGGATACTCCATTGGGCACTACGCACAAATATCTAGGGCAGACTTACTAGTTATGAATGCCCCAAGCAAGATGACGTTTTGGGACCGCTTATTTCCACACGATATTGAGCATATTTTAACTGAATTACCAACCGATGTTCTAATTTTACAGTGAGTCCGAAAAAAAATAATATAGCTGATTTTTTTAAGACATTACCGAAAAACATCTTTTCTGGTTTTGTAGTAAGTCTTATCGCTTTACCATTGGGTTTAGGTTTGGCTATGGCTAGTGATGCTCCTCCAATTGCAGGAATTATTGCAGCTATTGTTGGTGGTGTTGTGGTGTCTATTCTTGGAGGAAGTCATGTAACAATAGTAGGTCCTGGCAATGGCTTAGTTGGGGTGCTATTAGTTGCCATAACCACTTTGGGAATTGAAAGTGCTTATGCTGCGATTATTTGCTCAGGTATACTAATCATTCTTCTAGGATTTTTTAGAATGGGAAAACTAGCTAACTTTTTCCCGTCATCTGCAATTCAAGGTATGCTCGCTGCTATAGGGCTTATTATTCTTGGGAAACAGTTTCATATAATGTTGGCGCATAAAATAAAGCGTGAGGATACATTAGATTACCTTTTTGAAATTCCATTTACAATCAACGATGCTATTCATTATGAAAACAAAGGCTTTATTTTTGCTGCTTTGGCCGGGGTTATCAGTTTAGCAATTATGCTATTCTATTCCAAAATTCGCAATAAATATTTACAGCTTGTTCCTGCACCAATGTGGATTGTTATTCTATCCATAGCCTTCAGTTATTATTTTGAAATTGTACTGCATGAGGAAAATCCTATTGACAAAGCCTATATGATTTCTGGAATACCAAGTATTCAGCAAATTATTGCAGATATGCATCTGCCTAATTTTACAAAAGTTGGAAGTTTCTCTTTTTGGGGCAGTGTATTAGCAATAACCTTAATTGCTAGTATTGAATCACTTTTAAGCATAAAAGCGGTTGATAAATTAGATTCTAGAAAAAGACGGTCTAACGTAAATCGAGATTTAAAGGCTTTGGGGCTAGCCACTATTGGAAGTGGGTTTTTGGGCGGCTTAAACGTTGTTACAGTAATAGCCCGAAGTTCGGTGAATGTAAATAACGGTGCAAGTAACCGTTCATCAAACTTTTTTCATGCAATGTTTTTGGTGTTTTTTATAGTACTATTTAGCACGCAACTTACACGTATTCCCTTACCAGCATTAATGGCAATTTTGGTGTTTACAGGGTATAAATTAGCATCACCAGATGTTATCAAAAATATTGGTCGCATTGGAAAAGAACAACTCATTATTTTCTTCGTAACACTCTTAGTTACGCTTAAAATTGGCCTCATAACAGGTATTATTTCTGGGGTTTTAATTACACTTATTATTCATGTTATAATAAATAAAACAGCATCTTTATTTATTAGAAACGTACTAAAACCAAATGTTCTAATGTATCAAGAAGCAGGACAGGAAGATTTTTATGTAAGTGTTAAGCACTTTTGTAGCTTTTTAAATTTTTACAAACTGAAAGATAAGCTCGATGCTATTCCAGAAGACCATGATGTTATCGTAGATTTTTCATTGTGCAGTTTTGTAGATCACACCGTAATGGAAAATATTCATGATTACCAAGAATTGTTTAAAAAACGTGGAGGCCATTTTGATGTTATAGGTCTTGATATGCATGATACCGATTCTGAACATCCATTTGCTTTAAGACGATTATTACCTGTTCCAAAAATTATTCAAAACAACCTAACAAGACGGCAAACAAGCATGGAGTCGTTAGCCGAAAATTACCAATTAATTTATATTCCTGAAAAAATAAAGGATGTTGAGCTTCTTTATGATTTTCATTTTTTTAATACCAAAACTATTAATCATATATACAATAGGCTAACCCATGGAAATGGAACTATTTCTTTATTTGATATAGAGTTTTCCGAAGGTGAGTTTATAGCCAAAGAAGTTGTACGCTCAACAATGCTTCATATTGAATTGGATAAAGAAATCCCAGAATTCACCCTAGACCGCGAGGGTTTCTTAGAAAAAGTATATGCCTTTGCAGGCTTTAAGGATATCCCTATTCAAAATCATTCAGACTTTTCAGATCGTTTTTATTTGTTGGGAGATAATGACGCAGCCATCACAGAGTTTTTTAATAGTGATATTACTCAGTTTTTTGAAAGCAACCCATATTATCATGTAGAATCTAACGGAAAGGCATTATTAGTTTTTAGGAAAGAACGATTGGCAAGTGTAAAAGAGGTTAAAGCTCTTTTTGATTTTGGCAAGCGTTTGCAACAGGTTATTTCATAATAAACTCTTAACATTATATAAGATTTTGTGCATATTTTGTAAATTCGTTCGCTATGAATTTATACGCAATCAATTCAGGAAATTTTAAGTTAGATGGGGGCGCCATGTTTGGTGTTGTACCCAAAACCCTTTGGAGTAGAACCAATCCTGCCGATGAGAGAAACATGATTGATTTAAGTGCAAGGTGCTTACTTATCGAAGATGGTAATCGGTTAATTTTAATCGATACAGGCATGGGCAATAAACAATCCGAAAAGTTTTTTGGGTATTACTACATGTGGGGCAATGAGACTATTGATTCTTCACTAAAGAAACATGGCTTTCATCGAGATGATATTACCGATGTGTTTTTAACACACTTGCATTTTGATCATTGCGGGGGCGCCATTCAATGGAATAAGAACAGAACCGGTTACGAATCTGCTTTTAAAAATGCCCACTTTTGGAGTAATGCAGACCATTGGGATTGGGCAATTCATCCAAATGCACGTGAAAAAGCATCGTTTTTAAAAGAAAATATTTTACCGATGGAAGAAAGCGGGCGGTTAAAATTTACAGATATATCAAAAGATAGCTTGCTTAAAAACTCTGCTTTGGGCTTCGATATTTTTTTTGCAGATGGGCATACTGATAAACAAATGATTCCTATAATTCACTATAAAGGCAAAACCATTTGCTTTATGGCCGATTTACTACCAACCACTGGCCATTTACCTTTACCCTACGTTATGGGCTACGACATGAGACCGCTTCTTACTTTAAATGAAAAAGAGCAGTTTCTAAACATGGCTGCAGATAACGGGTATTATCTATTTTTAGAGCATGACGCTTACAACGAAATTATAACTGTAAAACATACCGAAAAAGGGGTGAGGTTAGAAAATATTTTTAAAGCAGAGGAGCTATTTAATTAAGAAAGGACTAATTCAAATATAACAATGAGAACAATTAAACATGTAACATTAGCATTAGCAATTTGCACCCTGTTTTTGGGATGCGGGAGTACTGGAGAAATACTATTAACCCCCGAAGCGAATATTGACGCCATTCCATTAAAGGTTTCAGATTTAACAGAAACTGAAAAACAAAACTGGGGACATCTAGATTTGTTGAAAGATACTATTCCGGGTATGAGCGTGGATAAGGCATATGCTGAAATAATCAAAAATAAAAAAGGAAAGAACGTTATAGTCGCTGTTATAGATTCTGGCATCGACATAGACCATGAAGATTTAGATGGTAATATTTGGACGAACAAAGATGAAAAACCTAGAAATGGGAAAGACGATGACAATAATGGTTATATTGATGATATACATGGTTGGAATTTTTTAGGAGATGGTTACAATGAACAGTTAGAGTATGTTAGAATTTTAGCGAGTGGAAACACCAGTAACCCAGACTACGCAGCAGCCAAGACTGAATATGAAAAAGAGTATGCTAAATGGACTCAACGTAAAACTCAGTATGACCAAATTTATCAGCAAGTAAAAGATGCGGATGATATTCTTGCAAAACACTTTGGTAAAAAAGATTACACCCAAAAAGAAGTTGGGGCTATAAAAACCGAAGACCAATCCTTAGGGCAAGCAAAACAGATTGCGCAATACATGTATAGCAATGATATCGATTCTATGGCTGATGCTTTAGAAGAGTTAAACGATGCCATTAAAAGTATTAACGAACGTTTGAATTACAACTTAAATAAAGATTTTAAGGGTAGATTAAATGGTGATGACCCTGAGGATATGAGTAATAAATTCTACGGTAATGGCAATGTAAAACCAGTTAAAAAAGATGAAAGCCATGGTACGCATGTGGCAGGCATAATTGCTGCAGAACGTAATAATGGAAAAGGCGCTAATGGGGTTGCAAATAATGTAGAGATAATGAGCATAAGGACTGTACCAAACGGTGATGAGTATGATAAGGATGTGGCTTTAGCAATTCGTTACGCGGTAGATAATGGAGCCTCAATAATTAACGGAAGTTTTGGTAAAAGTTTTTCACCGCATAGCGACTGGGTAAGAGATGCTATTTCCTACGCCGCTAAAAACGATGTTGTATTTGTGCATGCTGCAGGTAACGATAGTAAAAACGTAGATGTAGAACCAAACTATCCTGATGACAATATAAACGGACAAGAAATATCTGATACTTACATTAGGGTTGGCGCCCTTTCACCAAAATACGGTTCTGGCTTGTTGGCAAGTTTTTCGAACTACGGAAAAAATAATGTTGATGTATTTGCTCCAGGCGCCCAAGTATATTCTACAACGCCAGAAAACGAGTATGATACTAAGGGCGGTACGTCTATGGCTGCTCCTGCTGTAGCTGGTGTAGCAGCGTTACTTCGTTCATACTATCCTAAATTAACAGCGGCACAAGTAAAACAAATTATAATGGATTCTGGTTTAGAGATTAAAACAAAGGTTATTGTTGGTGGAAATACTGATGATATTCAACCATTTAAAAACATAGTGAAATCTGGTAAAATTGTGAATGCCTATAATGCCTTAATTATGGCATCAAAAATGGCAAACTAAAATTTATGATTGGAAGGTTGTTTAAAATATTGTTATTTAAACAACCTTCTTAATTCTATTGACTATGAAAAGAATACCTCTTTATATTATTGCCTTAACATTTTTCACTGCTTGTACAAGCTCTAAAAATATTGGCAATGCTCCAGTTATACCTCAACCTCCTGTGCCAAACACAACTTCCTCCTCTACATATTGGCAGCAGCATGTAGATTACAAAATGGAAATTGATATGGATGTAAATAACTATCAATACGAGGGTAAACAAGAATTGATATATACCAATAACTCACCAGACGTCTTAGAAAAGGTATTCTACCATTTATACTTTAATGCGTTTCAACCAGAAAGCGAGATGGATGTGCGTTCTAGAACTATAGCAGATCCTGATGGAAGAGTAAGAGATAGAATTAGTAAATTGAAACAGAACGAAATAGGTTATATCAAAGTAAAATCTTTAAAACAAAATGGAACACCCATTACATACGAAACTGTAGGTACTGTTTTAGAAGTTGATTTAGCAAAACCTATTCTACCAGGTGAAAAAGTAACGTTTAACATGGATTTTGATGCTCAGGTGCCTGTTCAAATTCGGCGTTCAGGCAGGAATAATAATGAAGGTGTTGCATTATCTATGGCGCAGTGGTATCCTAAATTGGCGGAATACGACTATGAAGGTTGGCATGCCGACCCTTATATAGGCAGAGAATTTCATGGTGTTTGGGGCGATTTTGATGTTAAACTTACCATTGACAAAAACTATATTGTTGGCGGAACGGGCTATTTACAAAACCCAAACGAAATAGGTCATGGTTATGAAACTGGAGAAGTAAAACGCCACAAAAGCGATAAATTAACATGGCATTTTGTTGCACCAAATGTTCATGATTTTACATGGGCAGCAGATCCTGAATATATCCATGATACTGCGCAAGTTCCTAATGGGCCAATGCTGCACTTCTTCTATAAAAGCACCATGCCTAAAGAAAAATTAAACAATTGGAAAAAATTGCAACCTAAAGCCGTAGAGTTAATGGAGTTTTACAGTGAAAATATAGGGCAATATCCCTACAAACAGTACTCCATAATACAAGGTGGAGATGGCGGTATGGAATACGGCATGTGCACACTTATAGCTGGCGAAGGTACTTTTAATGGGCTGTTTGGTGTTACCGCACATGAAATGGCGCATTCGTGGTTTCAGTTTTTGTTGGCTACCAACGAGCTAACTAACTATTGGATGGACGAAGGCTTTACGGAATACTTTGGTGAACTTGCAGAAAGTGAAATTTTCAATAAACCAATTGAACCGCAAACCCAGCGTGTTTATAATATTTACTACGCTTATGTAAACTCAGGAACAGAACAACCGCAAACAACACATGCAGATCGTTTTTATTTCAATCGTTCTTCCGCTATTTCTGCTTACTATAAGGGTTATGTGTTTTTAAATCAACTAGCTTATGTTATTGGAGAGGAACATCAAAAGGCCACAATAAAACAGTACTTTAAAGATTGGGCTTTTAAACATCCTACGCGAACCGATTTTATTAGAGTAGCAGAAAAAGTATCTGGTTTAGAATTAGATTGGTATTTGAACGACTGGACAAGAACTACAAATACGATTGATTATGCCGTAAAATCTGTTGAAGACAAGACTATTACTCTTGAGCGTATAGGTTTAATGCCAATGCCAATTGATGTGAGGGTTACTTATAAGGATGGATCCTCTGAAGATTTCTACATTCCTTTGCAAATGATGCGAGGTGAAAAACCAACATCTGCTACAATAATTAAAGATTGGGCCTGGGCTTATCCTACCTACACGTTCACAACTAAAGAGGAAATAAAAGGTGTACAAATAGACCCTAGTCGATTTATGGCGGACATTGACCAAACTAATAACAAGCTTTAATTATGAAAAAGGAAGACCTTAAACATGTTGCAACAGAAGATTTGCAAAAAAAATATAAAACCTTTAAAATGGCATTTTTTGTATTAGCCGGTATTGTAGCTGTAATGTTTGTTATAAGTTTTTTTAACTGGAAAGAAGGAGGTTTTAGTGCTACTGTTTTGATGCCAGTCTTTTTTATCCCTATGGTTTTGGTAAATTATGTGAACCTCAAAAAAATTGATGCAGAATTGAAATCTAGAAATGATATTTAGAATATTTAAACGGCAATCCATTCAAAAAATGAATTGCCGTTTTTGCATTAATTAGACTCAGTATTCTTTAATCTGAAAATAAGTTATTACTCATTTTTTGGTAAGTGAATGCCTTTAGCTAGAATTGCCGCACCGATAGCCACCAACCAAATCACTTTAACATGAAATAAAGGCTTGTATATTTCAAAATTGTCTGGAATACCCATAATAACACCCATGGCGGCAAGCCCTAATAAAAGCGTAAACCAGCCCAACCATTTAGCAACAATATGCCATCTTATTAGTCCGTAACCCAACAAGACTAAACCAACCCCTGAAAAAACACGACCAAATCGAATAAAGCAGGTCACATATTGATTAGTGTACAAAATATCGTTTACAAATGTTTGAATTTCTGCTGCAGACTTTCCTGCCGTTTGTCCAACGCCCCAAGCACCGAAATTATAAAAATATGCATTTGCAATAGCCAAAGTAAACGTACCAATAATAAGCATGCCAGCTCCAGGCAGTATAAGTACGCGATAAGGTTTTCTTGCAGCTACTGATACTAAGGCAAACAAGGCAATGGCCATAGTAACCCAGCCGAAAATATGAATACGATACATCCAAATCCAAGTCCAAACATTCTCGCCAATAGCTTCAAAATCTGAAGCTACAATGTATTCTCCAATATGGTGAGGGGATAGTGCCCAACCCAACCATAGTAACAAGGCGGCTACAATAAATGCCCAACCTGTAAATTTAGTTTCAAAATCTTTTGTCATAATATTAGTTATTGCATATTTTGTAATAATGCAATCTAATGTGAAATTATTCTTTTTAATGTAACATTAGTTACATGAGAAGATGCTTAGTTGCTGTAAATTAGGTTATTGGTTCTTAAAGCTAAAGAAGAAATATTTTGAAAAGAAGAGATTTTGTAAAAAAAGGAACACTAGGTTCTTTCGCTGCACTGATAGGTACAGAACTTGTTTTTGGCTCTAAAATGTTGAATGGCTATACACCTTTAGCACTCCAAGAACCCGACCCGTTTAAACTATTTAACAAGCACAAAGACATGGTGGTTCTCAATGATAAACCATGGAATATTGAAGCACAGGCGCATTTATTGGATGATAAGATAACGCCTAATTCGTGCATGTTTATTAGAAATAATGGATTAGTACCTGAAGCTATTGACCCAAAAACATGGACGCTTGAAATTGATGGTGAATCGGTAAAAAACAAAAAGAAATATACGCTAGCTGATTTGAAATCGAAATTCAAGCATCACACGTATCAATTAACATTAGAGTGTGGAGGTAACGGGCGTTCAGAATTTGATCCTCCAGCAAAAGGTAACCAATGGACAGTTGGTGCTGTACATTGTGCTTCTTGGACAGGTGTTCGTTTACGCGATGTTTTAGAAGACGCTGGCATTGAAAGTAGTGCCGTTTATATTGGATATCATGCCATAGATAAGCATCTTAGTTTAGATCCTAATAAAGAGCCGATTTCTAGAGGTTGCCCAATGCAAAAAGCCCTACAAGATGAAACTCTTTTGGCATTTAAAATGAATGGGGAAGATATTCCTTTGGTTCATGGCTATCCATTGCGCTTAGTAGCTGGCGGTTGGCCAGCATCGGTTTCTGGCAAGTGGATTAATAGAATTAGCGTACGCAATAAAGTACATGATGGTACAAAAATGACAGGTACAGCCTATAGAGTGCCTTGCACCCCAGTTGCACCAGGAGAAAAAGTAAAAGATGAAGACATGTGCATCATAGAGTCTATGCCTGTAAAATCGCTAATCACATACCCAAAAACTGGAGCAATACTAAAAAAAGGACAGTCTTTAAACATTAGGGGACATGCATGGGCGGGTGAACTAGAGGTTGCTAAAATGGAATATTCCATAGATTTTGGCTCAACTTGGAGAACATGTAATATTGAGCAACCTGCAAACCGTTTAGCGTGGCAACACTTTTCGGCTAGTATAGATTTTCCAAAATCTGGTTATTACGAAGTTTGGGCTAGAGCTACAGATACTAACGGAATAGCGCAACCAATGCTTTTACCAGGATGGAATCCTAAAGGATATTTGAATAATGCTTGTCATAGAATAGCAGTAAAAGTTAAGTAAATGACCCAAAAAGAAGACGCCTTTTGGATACAAGTTAGAAAAGTATACCGCCTTTTAACGCTGCTCTTTGTATTGTTTTTAGTTGCTGGTGGAGGTTTGTTATTCTACATAGCAAATCCTAACATGTTTACGCCAAAACAAGAGTATGTAGCATTAGAACCTATTGAAGTTGATGAGGATAGAATTGAAAATGGTATTCATGTGCGAACAGGTTTAATTGATGCTGAGGGGTTAATGACTGTAGTCAATAACTGTACTAATTGCCACTCATCAAAATTAGTAACTCAAAACAGAATGAATGCTGAGCGTTGGAATGCTACAATTAAGTGGATGCAAGAGACTCAAAATCTATGGGAATTAGGTAAAAATCAAGAAGTTATAGTTAATTACTTAGTTACAAATTATCCGCCAAAAGAAAAAGGAAGGCGTGCTGTTTTAACCAGTATTGATTGGTATGAATTGGAGAATTAACATCATAGTATTTCTATTATTCATTTTGGCATGTAAGGAAAATGAAGCTAGTAATTTATCAAAAATTAAAACGAAATATGTAATAGAGGCTAACGAATTAATGGCAAGTGTTCATCGTCCTAACATTAAAATAATAGATTTCAGGAAAAGAGAGAACTATGAAAATGAGCATATAGTTGGTGCATTAAATATATGGCGAACGGATATTGAAAACACCTCTTACCCATATACAGGTATGATGGCAAGTAAAACACAAATAGAAACTTTATTTGGAAAACTTGGTATTCAAACTAAAGACACTCTTATTGTTTATGATGATAATGGCCTATGCGAAGCCTCTAGATTATGGTGGATACTGCAAAACTATGATTTTGAAAACGTAAAACTTTTAAATGGTGGTATCTCAGGATGGAAATCAATTAATGGAGAAGTAAGTACTAAAACGCCTAAGGTTAATGCAACCAGATTTAAACTTACAAAAACTCCTAAGATGCGTTATTATGCATCAAAAGAGCAGGTAATTAATGCCATAAAAAACAACACGGTTATTCTAGACACTAGAAGTGAAGATGAATATTCGGGAAAAAAACAAAAAAAAGGTGCTAGTAAAGGAGGTAGAATACCCAAAAGTATTCATATGGATTGGGTAGTGGCTATTCATTATAATGGTGAAAAGAGATTTAAATCCATAAAAGATTTAGAAAAAATATATGGTAATTTAAATAAGAACGATTCTATCATATTGTATTGCCATAGCGGTGTTCGTTCGGCACATACCAATTTTGTGCTTACGCAACTGTTAGGGTATAAAAACGTTAAAAATTACGACGGCTCGTGGACTGAGTGGAGTTATTTTAGCGATTTACCTTTTGAAAATGATAGTATAAATTAAATAAATAAAAAATGGAAAAGTATTTAGAAGCGTTTTATAATGCCTTTAATGGCACTTTAGATTGGACATGGAAATCCATAATCTTTGAAGTTCCGTGGTACACTAATTATTTTTGGGGACTTACAGCTATTTCATTAATTGTATGGTTATTGGAAATCGGCTTTCCTTGGCGAAAAGAGCAGTCTATTTTTAGACGTGATTTTTGGTTAGATGCATTCTATATGTATTTTAATTTTTTCATGTTCTCAATTGTGATAAGTGGGGTTTATGAAATATTGGGGTTACTTTTTAGCGAAATTAATATTACTGCAAAAAGTTTGGCTCTTATTGATATCACACAATGGGCGCCATGGTTGCAATTGGTAGTATTCTTCATTATACTCGATTTTGTACAATGGTTTACACATGTTTTATTACATAAATACCGCTTTTTATGGAAGTTCCATAAGGTACATCATAGTGTGAAGGAAATGGGATTTGCCGCACATTTGCGTTACCATTGGATGGAAAACATATTGTATAAACCACTAAAAACTTTTGGCGTAATGCTCCTAGGTGGTTTTGAACCGGAACAAGCCTATATTGTTCATTTCGCAGCAATTGCCATTGGCCACTTTAACCATTCTAACATTAAAATAACTTGGGGGCCTCTAAAGTATATTTTCAATAATCCAGTAATGCATTTATACCATCATGCCTACACGTTACCTGAAGGCAAGTACGGTGTAAATTATGGGATTAGTTTAAGCTTATGGGATTATATTTTTAAAACTAATTATATACCAGAAGATAGCGGTAAAATAGAAATTGGATTTAAGGGCGATGACAAATTTCCAAAGGACTTTATAGGCCAGAACACCTATGGTTTTAAAAAGGGACAACTTTAATTCATTCCTTTTTATAATTAATCATTCAATTGTTAAAATATAGCAACTACTAATTTAGCAATTGAATGATTTTTAAAAATCAGACAACCTAAACTTAATACCACGATTCTTTTTTATAAATTTTGCTTTTAGCAACACGTTCACGATTATATAAAAGCACTTTGTTTTCAGTTACAGTTCTGCTTCTATATCCAAGTATGTGAAATATTGGTTTTGCTAAAAACTGAACCACCTTTAAATCTGCCTTTAAAACCCCTTCTTTTTTGCTTTCCCAAGATATACCCGGTAAACCCACCAAAAGTGAATCTACCTTAAAACGACGTAACACTCGAGAAAGGAAAAGAAAAAACGGTAAAATAGGTTTGATGATAAAAAAGCCTTCGTTTCCTTTGTTTTGATATAGCGGCATAAATAAATATCCGTTATGATTAGAACAGATTTCTTTTTCGTTATAGGTTGCAATTGGTGTGCCTTTACTAATACGTTGAAAACTTTTAAAGCCTTCTTTCATTTTAAAATGATCTTTCCCTGTTATCTTCAATAAATGTACAATTTCATAAAATTGATCTGAACCTTTAGATGCTGATTTTAAAGTTTCTAAGTGGTGATCTACGTTTGTATTGATTTTATCTAGTATTCCAGAAAACACTAAGGCTAAATGAATAAAAGCAATATTGTTTTCTACAGAGCGTATATCGGTATGTTGCCCAGATTCAAAACCAATAGACACATAACCTAAGCTATTGATATAACTTAGTAAGGCACCTTCTAAATATTCTTCGATACCCAAAACAATCGGCACCGGAAAAAGCTTTGAAAACCCTCTGTTTATCAACGCATCGTTAATAGTAATAAAAGGTAGGCTCTGGCTAGAGGTAGTATGTAAATCTATAAAGTAAAAGGGGCCTTTATTTTTTTCTAAAAATTTTTTTATCAGCCCAAAAATCTCTTGTAATTGTAATTCTTCATTGTTGACTGAAGTTTTAGACAGCACTTTTTCGATGTGTGCTTTCGTCCAAAGTCTATTTAAGTCTTCATCTATATAGCGTTGGTCTTCATCTAACGCCTTTAAATTACCTAATATGCCATATACATTCCCATGTAGATTATACGTATCTATATCTGTCAACACACGCTTTAGTGCTGTAACCCCAGCCTTCTCATTCCCATGAATACCTCCAAAAAACACTATGGTAGGTAACGCTATACCTTTTTCTATTTCAAAAAGTAAATGCGTGTTTTTAGATGTATCTATTGGTTTTGTTTCTAAGTTATTCATAAAACTATAAATCTCTTGAAGTAATTAACCCTATAAGTTTATTCCCTTTGGTAATGGGTAAAAAATGAATGTTATTAGCTTCCATCAAAGCTTTAGCCTCAGGTATTTTAGTTTGATCGTGTATTGCTATCACCTTTTTGGTCATGATGCTTCCAACAGATTGAATTGCACTTTCTTTTACGTCTTTATAGTCCTTGATATCACTCCAGGATAAAACACCTATCAACTCCTTATTATGACTAATAACGGGCATATGATGAATATTTTTCCATAACATGATATTTAAAACCAACTCAATACTATCGGTTTTGTATACCGAAAAAATATCAGTTCGCATAATATGTTTTACTACTCTGCTTCCTTCATCTGGTAATTCTGCTGTTTCTTGCAAAATACGCCATGTAGAGACCGGGTAATCATGTTCTTGTTTTTCGTATAATTTTGAAGTTAAAATTTGCATAGCTTCAAACCGCTTATGGCTTTTCAGCAAGTGCCTATAGCTTCTTACCATCCACTCTGAACCGTTTAAACCTCTCACTCTATTTTTAATAATTGCCAGATAATATTCTACATCTTTTGGTGAAACACCAAACTTGTATAAGCCCTTGTAGGCCATTGGTAGTAGCTCGTCTAAAATTAAATCAGAACACGAAATATACGTTCCGTTCCAATAAATTTGGGCAGCCATACCATAGCGTGCTGCATTAAAAAAGTTGGTTTTTACATCTTTAAAATCCCATTGTTTATGAATGTTATCATACTTTTTGGGTTTGCCCATCATTACACCTACCCAAAATACCATATTTGCAATCTCATCCACAATGGTAGGTCCCGAGGGGATATATCTGTTTTCTATTCTTAAGTGGGGTTTTTCACTACCAACGCCATAGCAAACACGATTCCACGGATATACCGTGCCGTTATGTAATTGTAATGCCAATAATTTTGGTATTTGATTGTTTTCAATAAGATCTACACTATCCTTTATATAAGCTGAAGTTAAAAAACTTCTGAAACGAGAAATATTATCCTTAAAAATATCGGTTACCGTTCCTGTATACCAATTTTTACCAAAACTTACCCGAGATTGATTTTCGTTTAGCAAAAATGAATTTGCCCTAGTATCAATACTTTGGGTAAAAAGTGCTATTCTGGTTTCACTCCACAGTTCTTTACCAAACAGTAACGGCGAGTTTGTACATGCACTTAAAATTGGTCCAGCAATGGCTTGTGCCCAATTATAAGTGTCGATAAATTCATTTGGGTTTACCTGTAAGTGCATTTGAAAACTGGTGTTACACCCTTCCAGCATTACAGAATCGAATAATAAATTTAATTCATCAACACCTTGAATGTGGATGTTAAAATCTTGTTTCCTAGAATCTTTTATGGCTTCATTTAAAACGGTGTAGCGTTTTAGCGGCGTCATTTGGCTTTCACCAATATTATCTAGCCCAATGGATGGCAAAATACCAGTTAATACAATTTTGGTGTCCTTCTTTTTAGCAGTGTCCTTTGCTTTTTTTAAGAGTATTTTTAGTTGACTATGGAGTGTTGAGAAGCAATCGCCCTTAAGCTCAACAGGATCTAAATTTGCCTCTAGGTTATAATTTCCTATTTCTGTAGTAAAATGCTCATCGTTAATATCTTCAAGGATTTCTAAAGCATTATTGCTAGGCGAAAAGTTGGTTTTTACAAGACAAAACTCCTGTTCTGCACCAATGCGAATAGGCTCCGTTTCAATCATTCCCTTTTGCAACATGAGGTCTAATGCCTTAATATCGTTCAACAAATGATGGACGTAATTAGCCCTATCCTTTTTTCTCTTTAGCTTTTCTACATCCATATTGCCCATAGCTTAAACAGTTTAGTTGATATTCAATATGTTAAATTACTGCTATGTTGCAACTTATTCTATGATTTTTGTCATAGCCACAACGTGCTTAAAAAAACGTGGTTTTTAGGTGTCTTTAAAACTCAAACTTCAATTGTGCACTTACAGTTTTTTCAATCTTTGGTTTGTCTTTCTTTTCAGTATTTAAATTAGATAGCGAAATACCCAATAAACGTACCGAATTGTTCAACTTTTCTTGATATAACAGGGATTTTGCAGTTTCAAGAATTACACTTTTATCGCTTAAGTAGTAAGGCAAGGTTTTACTTCTGGTTTGTAGCGTAAAATCACTGTACTTTATTTTTAATGTAATTGTTTTTCCTGCAACTTTACTTTTGGAAAGTCTTCGAGACACCTCTTCAGCAATATGCTCCAGTTTTTCTAACATAAAAATTTCAGAAGATAAATTCTCACTAAACGTACGTTCGGCAGCTAAACTTTTTCTGGTACGATGTGGCTTTACTTCACTAGTATGAATACCTCTTACAATATGGTAGTAATATTTGCCAGATTTCCCGAAATGATTTTCGAGATACTCTAAAGATTTTTGTTTTAAATCTGCCCCGGTAAAAATTCCTTTTTGGTACATTTTTTCGGTAGTAACTTTTCCAACACCATAGAATTTCCTAATATCCAATTGCTCTAAAAATTCAAGAACCTCTTCTGGATTAACCGTTTTTTGTCCGTTAGGTTTATTGTAGTCGCTAGCTACTTTTGCGATAAATTTATTGATGGAAATACCTGCCGAAGCGGTTAAGCCTACTTCATTAAAAATACGTGCTCTAATTTCTTTTGCGATTAAAGAAGCGCTCGGATTTCCCTTTTTATTTTGCGTTACGTCTAAATAAGCTTCGTCTAAAGATAATGGTTCAACCAAATCAGTGTAATCATAAAATATACGTCGTATTTGTTGCGAAATTTCTTTGTAGCGCTCAAAATTCGTCCTGACAAAAATAAGTTCAGGGCACAATTTAGCAGCTAAAGTTCCTGCCATAGCACTTTTAACACCAAATTTTCTAGCTTCATAACTTGCGGCACTTACCACACCGCGCTTACCGCCACCACCTACGGCAATGGGTTTTCCTTTTAGTTCAGGATTATCCATTTGTTCAACAGAAGCGTAAAACGCGTCCATATCCACATGAATTATTTTCCGTATTGGTAAATCGGTTAACATAGTGTAAATTTAGACATTAAATGTCTTTTATTTAAATTGAGAAGTAGCTCCTTATGATAGAAATAGAACGGAAATTCTTGGTAAAATCAGATGCTTTTATAAATGAAGCCCATACCAAAACAAGATTAATTCAAGGATTTCTTAACACTCATCCAGAGCGAACCGTTAGAATAAGAGTAAAGGACGATTCTGGATATGTAACAGTAAAAGGAAAATCAACAAACGATGGTTTAAGCAGGTTCGAATGGGAAACCAAAATACCCTTAACCGATGCCGAAGCGCTTTTAAAACTTTGCGAACCAACACTAATTGATAAAATACGTTATGAGGTAAACGTTGGTAATCATATGTTTGAAGTAGACGTGTTTTTAGGAGATAATGAAGGTTTGATTGTTGCTGAAGTTGAGCTGTCCTCTGAAAATGATACCATGGAAAAACCAAACTGGTTAGGTGAGGAAGTAACTGGACAAATAAAATATTACAATTCGCACTTGAGCAAACAACCCTATAAAACGTGGTCATCATGAAAAAAACAACCATAACTTTGGCAGCGCTAATCGTACTATTTTGTAGCTGTAAAGAAGATGTAAAAACACCTGTTTCTGAAATTAAAGATGACGTGAAAAGCAAGGAGCTATTACAAACATCAGTCCAGGAAAAAAGAGACAATACAGAGGTAGCAACTGGCGAACCCCCTAAATCCACCAAACAGATTAAAGCTGAATTAACAGCTAAAGGCTTTAAAACGTTTGACTATGTAGATGAAAAAACAAAAGATACTATTTTAATGCAGCAATACTTTATAGCGTTTTTAAAAAGAGGGGCAATTCGCAGTCAAAACGAAGAGGAGGCGGCAGAATTACAAAAGCAGCACTTAGCGCACTTAACCAAAATGTATGAATTGGGATATGCAGATATTTCAGGGCCTTTTGGTGATGATGGCGATATTCGAGGCATTACCATTTATAATGTGCCCACTTTAAAAATGGCAGACAGTTTAGCCAATTCAGACCCTATGGTTAAGGCTAGACGATTAGAAATAGAAATTCATCCTTGGTGGGCTGGTAAAGGGTTTACTTTGCGATAAATTATTTTACAATCGTAATAAGGTAGCCTTCAAAATCTTTCAATATTTGGTTTACACCGTTGTATGCTGCTGAATTTAGAGTAGAAATTGTTACAGAACATGGTGGTTCAGTTCTTTCATTGTTTATATTCATAATAAGCGTATCTGTTATTGAATTGGACAATTGAATGTTAAATGTATTACTACCTTGTTTTCCATTTACAAGAATAACAATTAGATTTTTCTTATCTAAAATATTTTGAACTGGATTAATTGTTTCGTATCCACTAGAATTACTTACAATAATATCGCTTGAATTAAATGTGTTGTTAGATATGAGGTTATTTCCACTTTCATCAACAATTTCAATAAAAAGGAATTGTTCAAATAGATCTCCTTCACACACGTTATCTTCGTTACAAGAAAATAAACATAAGAAACAGAGAAAAAGTATAAATATTTTCATGAAGTATTTTATCTATAGATGTAAAGAAAAATTAAAGGTTGCTTAAAAAGCTATATTTATTTTGAAATCTCAATCCATCGTTTCGCTTCATTTCCAAATTCATCAACCACGATAATCCAATGTTTTCCAGATTTTGGTTTGATACCTAATTCGTGGATGTCTTTCGTACTGCCCATAAAAGTATTGTCAATATACCAAAATACTGTGCTTTCGGGTTTAGAATGTGCAATTTTCAAGATGAGGTCGTTGGTTTCCCCATCAAAATCTTTAGGTAAAAAAATAGTGTTATTTGCTTTAGGGTAAATAAAATCGATAGAAACTGAGGTATCACCCAAGCAATCACTTCTAAATTTTGGCAATGGTTTGTAAAACGGATTTTTGGTTTTATAATAATGTGCCATTATGGGTGGTAACACAAACCAAGACTTATGAATAATATTCGAAACGTCTTCGCAAGACGAGTTAACCTGATAGGTTTCATTATTGTTTAAGTGCACTAAAACATGATACGGACATGGTTGTGTTTTCAATCCGCTTTGTTGTATGTATTGATCTTCTACAGCATCACAATCAGCGGAAGCGCGATAACCGCTCAATTTACAAATAGAAACTTCTTGCATCTCATCAAAAGGTTTTGCAAACCAATCACTATTGGGTAACACATCAAATACATCAAAAAGAATAGGTGCTGCAGCTTGAACGCCAACTAATCCAGGGCGCCCTTCACCATCAGCATTTCCCACCCAAACACCAACTACATAATCTTTGGTGGTGCCAATAGCCCAGGCATCGCGAAATCCAAAACTGGTGCCAGTTTTCCAAGCAATTTGTTTAGAGCCATCAAAAAACTCCCAACTTTCATCACTTTCAGGCCGATTAACTTCTTTCATGCTTTCATAGGTCAAATAAATTGAAGCTGCATCAAACAATGTTTTATCCGATGTTTTTTGTCCAAAATCTATACGTTCAGAAGCTATAAAACTAGGTTCACAAAATTCATTTGAAAAATATTCACTTGAGGTTTCTGAAAAATGATTCAAAGTAGAGGATAATGCCGCGTAACTTTTACACAAATCCCATAGATTGCTTTCGGCGCCACCCAAAACCAACGATAGGCCGTAATGGTTTGCTTCATATTTTAAATCCTTTAGCTGCAATTGTTTTAAATAATGATGAAACCGATCTAGCCCAAACTTTTGCAACATTCTAACGGCAGGAACATTTAACGATTTAGATAATACACGACTCGCGGATACTGCACCATCATAGGTTTTGTTATAATTTTCGGGGTTATAATTTCCAAATTGTGTGGGCACATCGGCGACTAAGGTGTGGGGCAATAAATCGCCACTATCCAACATAGCGGCGTATAAAAAAGGTTTTAAAATGCTGCCCGTACTTCTTGGTTTATCAATAATATCAACATCTTTTTGGTGTGTATTATCTGTTGGTGCATTACCCACATATGCTAAAACTTTTCTAGTGTTTACATCTAAAATTAGTACTGCTGCATTGTAAATTTCGTTCTGACTTAATTGATTATAATGCGTCTTTACTATATGATTTACCTGTTCTTGAAGTAGTTTATCTATGGTTGTTTTTACAAATTGTCCGTGATAATTTTCGCTTACTTTTTGTAACAAATGTGGCGCGATTTGAGGTAATGGATAAGGCTTTTGTGGCAATCCTTCAACAATTGATAATTCATAGGTTAAAGTGTCAATTATTGAGTTACTTAATAGTTTTTTTAAAAGACGATTTCGTTTTTTTAATAAATGCTTTTGGTTTTTTCCAGGATAAATCAAACTGGGTGCATTTGGTAGTGCTGCTAAAGTTGCGCTTTCTGCCCAAGATAATTCAGCAGCATCTCTATTAAAATACCGCCATGACGCAGCGTCTAACCCCACCACATTCCCTCCAAAAGGTGCATTACTTGAATAATAAGCCAAAATCTTATCTTTAGATTCTCGAAATTCCAAACGTGTAGCTAAAATCAGTTCTTTTAACTTCTCAAAATAGGTGCGTTTTTGTCCTTTTCTAGATAATCTTATGACTTGTTGTGTCAAGGTGCTACCACCGCGTTTTACACCTCCAGATTTTAAATTATCCCAAAGTGCTTTAAAAATAGACACCGGATTAAATCCAGGGTGCTTATAAAAATATTCGTCTTCAAACTGAATAATACAGGTTTTAAACTTTTTAGGAATACTATCGTTGTGCGGAAATCTCCATTGGCCATCCTTAGCAATTTGAGCACCTAACAAATCGTTAGTTGCACTTTTAATTACTGTAGCTGTGGGGGCTTTAAAAAGTTGTTTTGGTAAGCAAAAATAGTAGGTAACTAGAAGTAATGAAACAACTAAATACCTTACTTTACGTTTTTTAATATTTCTAAAATTCTTATACACTTATCTTTCAACCGTTACCCATTGCCCTTTAGTTCGCACCAAAAATTCATCATCATACATTGCTTCTGCTTGAATTCCTGGTAAATAATACGTACCTAAATAGGCAGCATTCAGCATTACATTAAAGGTTTTGGTACTGTGTTTTCCCTTTGCAGGTAAATCAAAATAGAAATATACGCGGTCGTCTCTAATATCGGTATGTCTTGCTGCACTTGTTGTGGTGTTTCCGAAGGCGGTAAAACGCGTATTTACAATTTCCCATCCCGATGGAAATATTTCGGTTAAAGCCACATCATTTACTGCGCTATTATTTAAGTTGCTTACACTCACGGCAGCTACTAAATCCTGACCTTGATGTAATTTAGAAACATCAATACGATTGCCTTGTAAATCTTTGTATTGCACTGAAACACTCAACCCACGTTGTTCGGTCAATTCTTGTCCAAGCGATAGTTTTCCGGAGTTCAGCACCCGAATATACACTACATTCTCCTTGGTGTTATTCAATAACAAACGGTTTTTACCATCCACTATATACAATTCACGTTGCGCAATAGCGTTTTTAGTGTCTATTTTTTCTGTTTTTCCGTTAATGGTATAGTTTACTTGTAGTGCTTTACCACCGTTAGCACTTACCATTTTAGCAATGGCTAGCAAGCTGTAAGCCGTGGTTTGCGTACTCATCCATTGGTTGCTAGATAAATCTTTGGCAATGGTTTCTGCTAATTCTCGTGTTTTAGGGTTTTTGGTTAGCACCATAGTTTCTAAAGCCATCGCACGATTTCTATCTAAAGACCCATACGTGTAATAGTTATAGCGTTGCAGCTTAAAGTTAATATTTGCCGATTGCGACAGTTTATCGCTAGCCTCTTTTTGTCCTGCCAAAGCATAGGCTGCTGCCAATCGCCATTTGGCTTCATTAGAGATTTCACTAAACTCCCGTAAACGGTTCATGCTTGCCAAATCTGGACTACCCGCTAACGCTAGAGTATATAGTCGATAAGCTTGTGCCAAATCAGAATTATAGGTACGATAACTTGGTCGCCAATTTCTAGCCGCTTGCTTCTGGTATGTCAACCAATTGCTTTTAAAGGTTAACGGTAATACATAACCTTTCTTTTCGGCTTCAATCATAAAATGTCCTGCATAACTGGTGCCCCAATCATTAGCGCTAGCTTCTCCCATCCAATAACTTAAACCCCCATTGGGTTTTTGGAAATATCCTAAGCGTTTGATGCCGTTCTCGATATTTTTGCGAATCTTCTGCTTTTTATTTGAGGTCAAATCGAAAATATCCTCTAAAAATAACTGTGGAAAGACACTTGAGGTGGTTTGCTCCACACATCCGTGAGGATAACGAATGAGATATGCCAAACGACGTGTAAAATCCATAGGAGGGAGGGTGGAAAACTCTACCGTTGCAGAATTTGTTCCCATAACACCAAACGTTGAAAAATCTATAGCTTCTGATGCATTTGCCGTTAAGGTTTTATCGATGGATTTTGAAGTTATTGGGTTTGTATTCACTACATCCAATTCAACTTTATATTTAGACGTTTCTCCATGTCCTGTTGCAATTACTTCAACGGTGTTAATACCTTTAGCTTTACTCACGTCCAATTCAAAATATGCCATTTGCTCATCGGGTTTTGCAAAACTTAAATTTTTTGAAGTTTCACCTACTGCCGAAATGCCATTGCTTAATTTCAAACTAATATTTACGTTTTTCACTTTAGGTTCCATCGCAAAAACGGTAACAGGTAATGTTACTTTTTCTCCCGGGCTTAATTTTCTTGGAAGTGTAGCCAACACCATTAAAGGCTTTTTTACAGGAACGGTTTTGTCTGTGCTACCATATGCCTCATTCTCATTATTTCCAGCCACAACCATAGTGCGTACCGAACCTATATAATTTGGTAATTTTATTTGATGTGTTTTTGTTTTGCCTGCATCCAATTTAAATGGCCCTAAATAGGTAACTACAGGCTTAAAACGGTTTGCTTTTTTGTTCTTACCGGCTGCGGCACTACCGTCTCCACCAATGGCAAATACCTGATCGATACTTCCTGAATACGCACCAATCACATCATCAAACACATCCCAGGTTTTTACGCCTAAAGCCTCCCGTTTGTAAAATTCATTCCAAGCATTCGGTGTTTTAAAACGGGTTAAATCCAATAAACCTTCCTCAACCATAGCAATAGTGTACGTCATGGGTTTATTGTTTTTTTCTGAAACTTTTACTTCAAAACTTTGTTCTGGACTTAGAGCATTGGGCATTTGCAGTTCGGGATACAATTTCGTGTCTGGGTTTTCTACCATTATAGGAATAACACCATATAAACGGATTGGTAAATCGTTAGCTGTTATGGCATGAGGTTGTAACAACGAGATATTAACGAATACGTTTGGTGCCATTTCTTTTGAAATTGGTATATCAACAACCGTTTCGCCTTTAGCAGTTTTTGCCCATTTATAATCCAATACTTCCGTGCCGTTTTCAATACTAACCAAAGCACGCCCTTCGCTTCCCGAAGCAAAAGTAATTTTAGCAGTTTCACCTACATTATAAGTTTCTTTGTCAGCAGAAAACACCAACATTTTAGCCGCTTCCTTATCGTTAGAAGGTGCTTTTTGCCACCAGTTTTTATAAAAATAGGCGGTCCTTCCTGTGGCGTGACCACTTTCTGTGTCTAAAACTCGAATCAAATAACGGCCACGGTCTTCATCTGGGATATTCACTTTGAAATTAGCTTTTCCGTTGGCATCGGTATTTAACTTTAAGGATTTATAGGGCCTATGATAGCTACTGGATACGTAACTCGCTAAATCATCATAAGATGAATTCCACCACCAGCGCCACTCTACTTTATATATTTTTACTTCCAAATTGTTGCGCTGTATAGGTTTGCCTTTTTCATCTACTGCAACCACATCAAAGGTTTGGTTTTCATCTGTAAAAAACGAACCATAAGCGTTCCCTTTTGGCGACCGTAAGCCTACAAAGGTATTGTAAGGCGCATAGGTTTTGGTGAAAGCATCCATGGAGAAATCACCCCCATTTTCAAAAGCGCGCACCAAAAATTGTACGTTTAGCATGCCTGGTGCATTTTTGCCAATATTCAGTGTTTTATTTATGGTTGCTAAACCCTCTTCATTCACCTTCCCTTCAAACACATTTAGTTCTTCCGTTTCAAAGTTTCGTGTAGGGTCATTAAAGGTGTAGTTTTTATAATTATTAAAAGCGGTGAAGGCAGCACTAAATTTCGCTTTGACTTCAGCTTTCAAGTTTTTTCCTAGTGCACCATGCAGCCATTTTACATCCAAAGTACCTTTTAGAGGTTTGTTATTGGTTAAAATATCATTTTCAAAATCAACCTTTAATTTTAGGCGATTAGGTTTTACCGTTTCAATTTTAAGCGTTTTATTAAAAGTTGCACCACCTACAGAAACCTTGGCGCTGTAATTTCCTGTTTTATCCTCTGTTGAAGTTGGTACCGTGAATTTGTAGAAATTATTAAGATTATCGGCAGTTACATTTTTATACACCAGTTTACCATTAGGATTAGTGATTTCTAATTTTATAGGATGGCGTTTTGGTAACGGGTTGGCATTGTCGTTTAACATAAATGTTAAATGCAAGGTGTCTCCAGGTCGCCAAACCCCACGCTCGCCATAGAGATAGCCTTTTAGCCCGCGTTGTAAACGATGGCCAGACACATCAAACTTACTTAAGGACAATGAGTTACCATCCTGTAATTTTACATAAGTGGTGTTATTTCCTTTTGAAACAATAGCGAAGTTGGCGTAATTATCGGCATCAATAATTGTCAATCCTTCAGTATCCGTCGTTCTACTTTCTAATTCTTGTTGTTGAAAGTCATACAGCGTTACTTTTGCATTGGCCTCAGGCTCGGTATTCAAAATATTAGTTACCGCAAAATAATAGGAATTATTGGCCCCTCGTTTGGCGATAACACCCAAGTTGGAAGCCAACATGTTTTGTGATACTATTTTACTTTCGGTATAATAGGCATCATGACAGGGATTTTGTTGCTCCCGCCAATTGTAGGTATAATTTTTGTAGCGGTATAATAGATTATCCCAGTACATTTCTTCGCGCAAATCCTCATCTGCCGAAGCAACATCTGTAAAGTCGTCTTCATAATAATCTTCCGTGTAATAATCATCATAACTATCATTTTCAATATTCGAAGTATTTGCATTTGCCTCACAATTGTACAACGAATAACGCCTACCAAAACTTAATTCCACGCGATAAATCGCCCCAGCATCAGCTTTAAAAAATTTAGATAAATCGATACTGTAGGCTTTCCATTTTCCTGTGTTTTCTGCTGCAGTTTGTAGTTGAATGGTTTGTTTCGTAATGCGTCGCCCTACTTTTTTAATATCGTAGCGGTTGTTACTGTTCAAATTATTATCCTGTAAAAATTGAAGCACATTATCTTCATAAATCTTAATGACGCGAACATCAACAGCGCTTAAACTCACCGCTTCAAAATTAAATTTTAATTCTCGGGAATTAGGTAAAATGGTTCCATTGCTTATTAATCTTACTTGGGGTTTTAAGTCTTCAAAAGCAATAGTTTCGGAAAACGGTTTTTTCAATTTATAACCTTCGGTATTTTTGATACCTTGAAACACATCTACCTGAATACTACCAACAAGTTTTGTGTCTGGATACACTTTCAACACATTACCATCAACAATATATCGCGGATTGTTAACATTCTGAATAGATACCAAGCCATCAAAATTCTGTTGTTTTTTTAAGGGGTCTGAAAAGTTGATACTCAAAAATTGTTCGGGGGTTTGGGTTACTTCGGTATCTACTATAGTAAAGTTATTTCGACCCGGAATAGCAACACTGTTTTCGCCATTATTTTGTGCTTTAATACTCTTCCCGTTCCATTTTATTGTAATTTCAGTATCGTCAACTAAACGGTAAATGCTGTCAATCTTAAACTCAAAGTATTTGGAGCTTTGGTTTAATTCGTTAAAAACCAAAGGTAATTTTTTTCCGTTTTGTGAGGCCTCTACTAATGTTTTAGCATCTTTTAAAGCAATAACGTCAGCAGTTTTTATAACAGCTTCCATGTATTGCCACTCTTTACCGTAGGACTGCAAATTATTGGTGACCACATTAAAACTTGGTGTAATGGTTTTAAATTGAAAAGTGTAATTACCAAAACCCTTGGGCATATTGCTGTAAATATCATCAAGTTTAACAGCGACGGTATATTCTGTATCTGGCTCTAAATGTTCATCGGGTTTAAAAAGTAAGGTATGCGTATTAGCCACCTTTAGTTTTCCCTCAACATGCGGTGTGATGGAAACGATATTGCCGGTGATTTCCTGTCCCATTTCCCACCCCTTAACTTCGTTTGCTAAATTTATTTGAATTGGGCTTGCTACCGATGTGATGCCAGATGTGGTATAGCTGATATAATCTCTAAATTTGAAAAGGTTATCAGTTTCTACAGTTTGTTTTTTACAGGAGACAGCTAGCACGATTACCATGGTGATAGCAACGAGTTTTTTGAATGACATAAAGATGAGCGTTTAGATTAACAAAATACTTAAAAAACGAAAGCGTAGGTGGAATCCTTTTAATTTAGATACGTCCACATAATTATATTTAGCCTATCCTTATCTGTTAAAGAACTCTTAATATTTTAATTGCCTGTTTATAATTTTTACTGCTTGTTCTATCCAGTCAGAATCATATTTTAAATACATATCTGGAGCAACACCAACAGACTCGAAAGGCAGATATTCCTTATGGCGTTTAGAGGTTATAATAGCCACAAATTTCTTGCAAGGTAAAGGGTTTGAAATGTTCTTTTTCAATTCGTAGGTAAGTGTACCCTGAGTTTTATCTCCTAGAATTTTGGTGTTAGGAAGCTTTTTTAACTTTACTGCAAATTGTTCTGCATTACTAGCGGTGTTATGATTTATTAATACAAACATATTGTTGCTTGCAGAATACTGAGTTAAAATTTCTAATAAAACATCAGAATTGCGTTCGCCACCTCCTGTATTATCTCGTAAATCGACAATTAAATTTTCTTTTGATAATGAATTTTCCAAGGTTTTATAAAATGCTTCAGCATCCGACAATACTGGATAAAAAGAATCAAAACTTCCTGCTTTTATATAGGTTGTTTTATCGTTTAACTCTTTTCTTATGAATAATGAGTCGCGTGATGGTGCTAAGTGATATGGTTTAATATCCTGGTGTTTCCGTAATCCTAGTTTTAAAAACATCCCATTTTTTATACGTTCGGATACGGCCACCATACGTTTGTTTTTTTGCTGACCAAAAATGGCAAGCATCAAATCTTCTCCATAAGGAACCAAGGTGTACATAATTTCTCCAGCGTTCCAGTTTTCCAACTCAGATTCCAAGATAATACCTATATAATCTTGGTTATGTTTATAAACACCCAAGGTTACATAACTTGGAAGCTTATAAACCCCTTCAATATCCGTAAAAGGGCGTTTGGATAATTCCTGTTTCAAACTATCTAAACTTATCGTTGTATTGGTTATATATTGTCCTTTACTTTCGGGCATTCCAAAAACGTTGATATGATTGTCATTAACAGCTAATGCCAATTTGTTAAGCAAAACCAAACATTCATAATCAGATGTTATCGTATTTAATTTAGAACTTAAATTTTGAAATGTTTTTTGATAAGTGGCCTTACTATCCTTATAAGCGGGCGTTTTCTGAAGTAATCTATCTAAGGCATCAAAATCTTTAGAACAGTTACAAGACTGAGCATTTATAGCGCCAACCCATAAAAAATTAAAAACGATAAGGATACTAAATTGAAAGCGTTTAGTCATTTAGCTTTTTTTTGTGAATATATAAAATGTTGTATTAATCCTTGTACATGCCAATATATAATTCGCCTTTATCATTCATAGCAGCACGATACATTCCTGAGGTATTAAACTCCATGACGATATTGCCATTTTTATCAACAGCAACAATGCCGCCGTTGCCTTCTCCATTACCAATACGCGGTAACTTTTTTTGAATTACTTCTTTTGCAGCTTCAGCTAAAGAAAGCTCCTTATACTCCATTAATGCTGAAATATCATAAGCCACCATACCACGAATAAAATATTCACCCCAACCAGTACTAGACACAGCACAGGTATTGTTATTGGCATAAGTGCCCGCTCCAATTATGGGCGCATCACCTATGCGTCCCCAACGTTTATTCGTCATACCCCCAGTTGACGTGCCAGCAGCTAAATTTCCATGTTTGTCTAAAGCAGCACAACCTACCGTACCATATTTTGAGTCTTTCAGGGTTCCGTCATAAAATGAAGCTACGTTTTTATTCTCAGAAGCTTTTACGCGTTCTAGGGATTTCATGCGATCCTCGGTGTAGAAATAACTAGGATCTACAATTTCCAAGTTTTGCGCTTTAGCAAACATTTCTGCACCCTCTCTAGATAACATTACGTGTGGTGAATTTTCCATAACCGCTCGCGCCAGATTAATAGGGTGCTTTACTATTTTGGTTCCTGCCGATGCCCCTGCGTTTAAGGTTTTACCATCCATAATAGAAGCATCGTGTTCGTTGGTGCCCTCGTGAGTAAAAACGGCACCTTTGCCAGCGTTGAACAAAGGAGACTCTTCCATAACATTTATAGTTTTTTCTACGGCATCTAAACTTGTACCTCCATTTTTTAAAATGTTATAGCCTACACGAATAGCTTCCTCAAGTTTTTGTTGGTAAGCGGCTTCTTTTTCAGGTGTCATATATGCTCTTTTAATGGTTCCGGCACCACCATGTATCACAATAGAAAACGCTGCCTTTTCTGTAGTATCCGCTGTTATTTTGCGTTCAATGTCAGGTTCGTTTTTACATGAAAATAAGGTAACAATAATGCTAAATAAAAAGATGCTATTCTTCATAAAAAGTGTCTCATTTAAAGTTTTAAAGTTACTAATTTTATCATTAGTGAAATTCAATAAAAATGACTTTTTATTAGTATATTCGCAAATAATTTCAATTTAATTAACAAATCAATAATTAATGAGCAAAGTAGCATCTGATTTCGGTATAGATAACGCACTTCAAATCTTAGGAGTAAACGCCATAAACAAAGGCACTTCTACAGGGGCTAATAATTTTTCGAATGGAAAAACTATTGAAAGTTATTCCCCAGTTGACGGGCAGTTAATTGGGAAAGTGAAATCTACAACAAAAGAAGATTATGAATCCGTTATGAAAGCTGCTACAAATGCCTTTAAAACATGGCGATTAATGCCCGCACCTCAACGTGGTGAAATCGTACGTCAGTTTGGAGATAAATTACGAGAAAAAAAGGAAGCACTAGGGAAATTGGTATCCTACGAAATGGGAAAAAGTTATCAGGAAGGTTTGGGCGAGGTACAGGAAATGATTGATATTTGTGATTTTGCAGTAGGCTTATCGCGCCAGTTGCACGGACTCACTATGCATTCAGAACGTCCAGGACACAGAATGTATGAGCAATATCATCCGCTTGGTGTAGTGGGTATTATTTCAGCATTTAATTTTCCCGTAGCAGTTTGGTCCTGGAATACAGCTCTAGCTTGGATTTGTGGTGATGTTTGTGTTTGGAAGCCTTCTGAAAAAACGCCGTTATGTGGTATCGCATGTCAAAATATAGCTGCTGAAGTATTTGCAGCAAACAACTTGCCCGAAGGTATTTCTTGCTTAATAAATGGCGATTATAAGGTAGGTGAATTTATGACCAAAGACACCCGTATTCCATTAATTTCCGCAACAGGTTCAACCAGAATGGGAAAAATTGTAGCGCAGGAAGTAGCTGGTCGTTTGGGGAAATCGCTCTTAGAACTAGGCGGTAATAACGCCATTATTGTAACACCAGATGCCGATATTAAAATGACCGTAATTGGTGCTGTTTTTGGAGCTGTGGGCACTGCAGGACAACGCTGTACATCTACGCGTCGTTTAATAATTCATGAATCTGTTTATGATACAGTAAAACAAGCTGTGGTTGATGCCTACAAACAATTACGCATTGGAAATCCCTTGGATGAGAACAATCATGTAGGCCCACTTATTGATACCGATGCAGTACAAATGTACACACAAGCATTAAAAAAGGTTGTTGAAGAAGGCGGTACCATAGTTGTTGAAGGCGGTGTGCTTTCAGGCGAAGGCTACGAAAGTAATTGTTATGTAAAACCAGCCATTGCAGAGGCTAAACCTGATTTTAAAATTGTTCAGCATGAAACTTTTGCGCCTGTTTTATATTTATTAAAATATTCAGGAGACGTTGAAAATGCCATAGACATCCAAAATAATGTAGCTCAAGGTTTATCATCAGCAATTATGACTAACAATCTTCGTGAGGCAGAACGCTTCTTATCACATTCAGGTTCGGATTGCGGGATTGCCAATGTAAATATTGGGACTTCTGGAGCTGAAATTGGAGGTGCCTTCGGTGGTGAAAAAGATACTGGTGGTGGACGTGAATCTGGTTCTGATGCTTGGAAAATTTATATGCGTAGACAAACCAATACCATCAACTACACTACAGAATTGCCTTTAGCACAAGGTATTAAGTTTGATTTGTAAATAAAATTGCGTCCGCGAACTTTTTTGTGAGCAAGGTTTACCTCATTAAAATGATTAATAGAGAAGGAAACGCTGATTTGGAAACTTGTTACTAAACCTTTTAATACGCCCACCTTCAGCCGTATTTTTTCGTATCTTCATAGGTAAGATTAAACCTTTTTAAACTTCTAAAGTCTAAAGGGTTATATTTATATTGCCATCAACCCGCTAAACTTTATAATATGAAGAAGAAACACATACAGCATTTATACTGGCGCGTTGGTTTTGGAATTTCACCTTCAGAATTAGAAAAGCTATCTAAAAAGAATAAAAAACACATTGTAAGTGGCCTTTTTAAGAGTTCTTCTTCACATACAGCATTAGAGGTTGACACTTCTGAAATTAAAGCCGTTTTCTCTGGAATGATGAGCGAGAAATTAGACCCAAAAACCCGTATGGAAATCCAAAAAATGAGTCGCCAGAAACAAATGGAACTGAATGCTGCTTGGATTGAAAGGTTATCTACTTCCAAAGAGGTTCTACGGGAAAAAATGACGCTTTTTTGGGCGAACCACTTTGTTTGTGAGGATAACAATATTGTTTACATACAGAACTTCAATAACACCTTACGCAAATACGCTCTTGGGAATTTTAGGGATTTTGTAAATGCCATTTCAAAAGAAGCGGCAATGACCAAATACCTCAACACCAAACAAAACAGAAAACACAAACCCAATGAGAATTTTGCACGCGAACTCATGGAACTATTCACATTGGGTGAAGGACAGTATACCGAGCAAGATATTAAGGAAAGTGCGCGTGCATTTACAGGATATTCCCATAATATAAAAGGTGAATTTGTGTTTAGAAAATGGGCGCACGATTTTGAAGACAAGACCTTTTTTGGGAAAACCGGCAATTTTTCAGGAGAAGATATTGTGGATATTATTCTGAATAAGAAGCAATGTGCCACATATATTTGTGGAAAGTTATATAAATATTTTGTGAGTGAAACCATAAACAAAAACCACGTAAATGAACTGGCCGATGTGTTTTACAAAGACTATAATATTGAAACCGTAATGCGCCATATGCTATTAGCAGATTGGTTTTATGATGCACAACATATAGGTAATAAAATAAAGTCCCCCATAGAATTTTTAGTGGGTATAAAAACGGTGGTGCCAACAGAATTTAAAAACCGGAAACAACTTATATACATTCAAAGGTTGTTAGGTCAAACATTACTAGACCCTCCCAATGTAGCTGGGTGGAAAGGTGGCAGAAATTGGATTGATAGCAATACCATAGTGTTACGTTTAAAATTACCTTCCATGTTACTTAATAGTGGTTATATTTCAAAAGTTAAGGAAGGCCATGGTAGCGTTTTATCTGAAGAAATGAACGCAAAATTCAATAAAACATATGGCAGATGGATAAAAACGGATGTAAATTGGGATGACTTTAATAAAACCTATAAAAATGTAAAATTGAACAGTTTGCAGGAATATATTTTGGCGTGTGATATTAACACAGATACTAAAAACTATCTTGACACTTTACAGAAAAATTCCAAACAAGAATATTGCATACAGTTAATGTCTTTGCCAGAATATCAAATGTGTTAGTTATGGATAGGAGAAAATTTTTAAAACAGTCATCATTAGCAAGTAGCCTCTTTTTTGTACCCAGTTTTGTGAGAGCGTTCGAACAAGTAGCTAGCAGTACATTAGGATATAAACGCTTGGTAATTATTCAGCTTTCAGGGGGTAATGACGGGTTAAACACCATAGTCCCTTTTAACAACGATATTTATTATAAGGAGCGCCCAAGTTTGAGCATTTCTAAATTTGATGTAATAAAATTAACCGACGAGGTTGGCTTAAATCCAAGTTTAACACCGTTAAAGCGGCTTTACGATCAAGGTTATTTGTCTATTATAAATAATGTGGGCTATCCAAATCCGGTACGGTCGCATTTTAGGTCTATGGATATTTGGCAAACTGCATCAGATGCTGATACATTCTCACAGAGTGGATGGTTAGGTAGATATTTAGATAACTACGGTAAGCATCCCCATTCTGCGATTGAGGTAGACGACAGTTTATCGTTGGCCATGAAAGGCGAAAACGTGAATGCTATAGCCACAAAAGACCCAAAAGCATTTCAGAACTTATCCAAAGACCCGTATTTCAAAAATATTCATAGACATCAAAACGATGCGCATCTAAGCGAGCATAACCTAGGCTATTTGTACAAGTCTATGATTGCTGCACAATCTTCGGCAAAGTATATTTTCGAAACCAGTAAAACCGTGTCGACCTCTCAAGACTATCCCAATAATAAATTTGGCAAACAATTAAAAACTACGGCACAGTTTATAAACTCCGGCTTAGACACAAAAGTGTTTTACACCTCCTTAAACGGTTTTGATACCCATGCAAATCAGCTAAATACTCAAAAACGCTTATTAGGGCAATATAGCGAAGGTATTGAAACGTTTGTAAAAGATTTAAAAGACAATGGCACATTTAAGGATACTTTAATCTTAACTTTTTCTGAATTTGGGCGCCGCGTAAAACAAAATGCCAGCGTGGGTACAGACCATGGCACCGCAAACAATGTATTCGTAATTGGTGAAAATCTCAAGAAGCAAGGCTTTTACAACGACATGGCTAACTTGAGTAATTTAGATGATAATGGCGACTTAAAATTCGAAATAGATTTTAGGACTATTTATGCCACAGTGTTGGATAAATGGCTTGAGGTTGACGATAAAAAAGTACTGAACAAATCGTTTAGCCAGTTAGATTTTATTTAAAATTATTTGGGCGTTACCCCTCCCTTCGACAAGCTCAGGGCAAGCGGATTGCCTCTTTACCATTTAGGTTTTCAAACTAATTTTTTAGTTTTTTTTCAGGGTTGGTTTAACCGTCTAGGTCATAAGTAGTTGCGTAATTTTGCGCTTAACTTTCCACTATACACCAAGTTGGAAATACCGCACGAATTTCCAAAGTAGCCGAGAACCAGCAATTACCTATGGGCATCTTAAGTTTGTTTCTAGCTATTTTTCTCCTATATGTTTTTTATAGAATTTCCAAACCTCTTTTGCCACGTTCCGACCTAATTCGAGTCCAGCTACATTGTCAGCTTGTATATGGTAGCCACCTAATACTCTTGAGATGCCAGCCATTTCTGCTGTTTCTGTAAAAGTTGGAAATTCCAAGGTTATTTTTTCTCCCAAATTATCTGGTTCTGTCATTGCACCAGCAACTAATTCGGCACTAGAACCAAATTCATCACTTCCAGTCCACATTTTCAATGCTTCTGCACATCCTCCACTAATTGTACTATGCCCTGAAACATAACTTGGAAATGGGGGGCACAAAAATGTTTCTGGCGAATAAGGACGCCATTGTTTTCCGTCCATTTCTATCATTCCTTTTCCTTCTCCTCCCCAAGCTTTTATTTTTTGGTTCTCGTAGTATTTGTGAACTAATGCATATGGTCTAGCATAATCATAAAACATCTTGGAATCCCAAGACGCAATAAAAGCATCCATTGCCACTACTTGGTTATAGAAGTACATTTTTACATCTTGGTCTAGGGTATGATTATCTCTTCTTGAAACATCTTGTGCAAATTTCAACCAATGTCCTGCTTGTTGCACGGATTGTGGACCGTCACGCATAAATTCAACTAAAGCTTTTTGGTAATCAGTTAAATTGGCTTGCATTTCAATTACTTCTTGTACTTCTTTCTCCAATTGTTCAGAACCAATCATTGGTGGAGGACCAGGCCTAAATTGGTCGCCTGATTTTAAGGCAATAGGTTTTACTTTGTCCCAAAATGGTGTCAAACAACCTGGGGCAAATGTTCCTCCTTTTCCATCCGAAAAATATTTTGGCTGCCAACGATTTGCATCAACGTTTTTATCAGCTGAATTTATTGGTTCGTAGCCAACGTAATTAAAGTAGGGTTCGCCATTTGATCCTTCTTCTTCTCCATATTGATTTGCTCCGTCTCCCTTTCTAGCTTCAATAACTGCTTTAGCAGCTAAATTCCCAATTCCTTCTGGTGTGTTTGGGTCAAGACTATCATTGCGCGGGTCTAAACCCAATTGTATCATAAAATCTTCAAATAGTTTTTTATCAGAATAGTAATATTCATTCATTGTTCGAAATGCTGCATAGCTTATGGCTATTTCCTTATTTCTTAAGGAATGCTCTTTTTCTGGTGTCCTTTCTACATTATTTAAATAAACAGGAATTGCTTTTTTGTCATATCGCGACCAAGCGTCAAAAATTGAAACAAAAATTAAGCCTAAATATCTAGAGGTTATTGTTGGTCTTGGTTTAAACTTTTCTGTATCGTTAGCTGTTGCGGTCAACGCCATTTGCCCCCACTTATAAGCAATATTTTCAACTCCTTTGGGTTCAGTTATTTCAACCGAACTTTGCTGTTTGTTTTGATTATCCTTACACCCAAAGAAAAATAAGGTGATGAATGATAACAATAATATTCTTTTCATTATTATGGTTTTATTTTAGCTTTCCAAATTAAAAAAAAAGGTGAAAAATTTATCTCGATTTTCTGGGATTAATTTCGTTAATGAGACACAATGTATTCACGCATATGTGCCGTTAAACGAAGGTAGTCGAAAATTTATACAAAATCAAGCTGTGTCGTCCGTTGTGGTCTAGTTAGATAACAAAAAAAAGCTCTTAATATCACAACAAAATGAGGATATCAGTAAAACCTAGGACATAAAAAAACCTTGACTCTGTTTCGATTTGGAGCACAAGGTTTAGTTAAAATGATTAATAGCGGTGCAAACATACTATTAAAACAGGCCTTTACTATTGCCAAATCAAGAAAACCTTATAATGAGAACTTCGTTGCAACATTAGCCTAAAATTGCTTATTTTTTAACTAAGTTCTTTGTTAGTCTTTCTTTTTTTTCTTTCTTAAATTCTAAATAAACTCCATTATGGTCAGACATATAATTTCCATTTTTGTCAAAATTATCCCAAGCTCCGATTTCGTAATTTTCTAATGAGTTTAACCAATTAGTACTTACACAAATATGATCAATATTTCTCCTTACTTTTCCTTTTTTAATGTCAATGCTCAATTGTTTTGTTTTTGAAAAATCTATTCCAGTTAAACAGGTTAATTCAGTTTCTTTAAGTTTTTTTGTTAATAAATCTCTTCCGCTTATTGTTCCATAACCTTTTGGTAAATTATCTCTTGTTTGGTTAAAATCTCCAATTACGAAGAAAGGAATATTATTATTTTCGGATTGAATCTTTTTCCAGTCGTTACTTTGTCTTATAATATCTTCTTCGTGTAGTTCCCATGCTTTATAGCCCGAAAATTCATAGCGCTTTCCACTTACTCCAGCCATATGATAAGGAATAATAGTTCCGTAAATTATTAAATCTCCAATAGGTGCTTTTATTAATGCGCAGGTTGTTCGTTTATTGTCAAATGTTTCAATTTCTTTTTTAATTTCCCATTTTGACCAAATTGTAACCCATTGTTCATTTGGGTTTCTGTCAAAAGGAATTGATTTAACAGCTTTATAAAATGGTTTTAAATTTATAGCATTGCTTGTCTCTGTTAATATAAATATATCTGCATTTATTTTATTAATTTGTTCAATAACTAATTTAGTTTTCTTTGTTCCGATTTTTGGTCTTTCAACATTCCAATTTGCAATTCTATAAGTTTTATCTTCAATTTCTGTTACCCAAAGTTTTAGTGAACTAATTGGAATTATCTTGTCAGAGATTAAAGTTAAATTGAAAGGTAAATTTAACTTTCCAATATTTTCTATGTTTTCATTAATGATTTGATTTTCTCGACAATAAGTAATTAAAATTTTCAGATACCTTCGATAGATTAGAATAGAAGGTTCTTTTCCGTTTTTATTCATCCAATCGATTAAATCTCTATCTGATTTCGAACTATTACAAGACCTACAAGCCCAAACTAAATTTTCTCCAATATCTAAACCTCCCTTTTTTCGTGGAATTAAATGGTCGGTAGCTAAATGTTCTTTTGAACCGCAATAATTACAAGATTGAGGCAAAATCATTTTCAGGCGTTCATCATCGAAAAATGATTTTATGTTCATTTCTCCATTATTCAAGCCTCTATATAATCTATTTCTTATTCCAAAATGTTTGGATGTATATTTTTCAGATTTATCTTTGTAAGCAACGTGAGCCATTGCAAGATTAGAATAAGCCCAAAATAAAATATCGCCAATCGTTTTTAGTTTCAATTTTTAATTTTTTTGTTTTTCTTTTTAAGTTCGGATTACGGTTGCTTGGAAATGAAGCCCAACGTGTTCACGCATATGTGTCATTGGTATGGCTTAATATCCGCAATTAAACGAAGGTAGTTGAAAATTTATACAAAATCAAGCTGTATCGCCCGTGGTAGTCTAGTTAGATAACAAATAAAAAGGCTCTTAATATCACAACAAAATGAGGATGCCAGTAAAAACTAGGACATAAAAAAACCTTGACTCTGTTTCGATTTGGAGCACAAGGTTTAGTTAAAATGATTAATAGCGGTGCAAACATACTATTTTTTCGTAAAATAAAAATACCTCAACATTAAATTATAGTTAAATTTATAAACAAATGTTAATTGTACTTTACCTTTCTTAAAATGCGCATGGTTTCTTTATATAGGAGGTAAATACCATTACCTTGAGCTTTTAAATAGTCTTTTGCTTCTTGAAGTTTGGTTAAAGCATCTTGAAAATCATTTAAATAACAAAGCAAATATGTAGAAGGCAATTGCTTAAGATCTAAAATTTCGTTTTCAGTTAAGGTGAGTCCCTTTTTTAATTTGTCTAAAAGTGCATTATTAGTATTATAAATATGATACAATGTTTTTTTATTGAACTGTGGCGGCTCAAACAATAATTTGGTATCTATGTTATATTGGGCATTATCCTGAAAGCTAATAGTGGTTTCTTCTAAAGGGTAATATTTAAAGTTCTTTTGGTAACCAAGATTCACATATTCAATAATCTCAAAAGTATCCTCTGTAATGATAATGGACACTTCATCTAAAGCTGAAAAAAATAATCGCACCTGCTCATTTATTAGTTCAATATCTACTCTAGAATAAAACACTTCGTTTTTTACGATTTTCTTTTGTCCTGCCCAACACACCACAAAATATTCCTTAAACACTTTATACTGTGCATTAAAGTCTTTACGCGTATTCATAAAGTCTATTACGCCATCCAAAGTATGCTCAATATTGTTTTGAGCGTTTCGTTCTATGGCCTCAACAATCTTAGAGTTTACGTCTTTAATATCGCTTTTAAACACCTTGGGCATACTCATACTACCATCTCTAAAAAACACAGAACCACCATAGTATTTCCAGATATTCTTTCGTAGCGCGGTAAGTTTCCCAATAGGTCTTATGGTTACCAAACCCACAACCTTATCGTCTGGTAAATGCGGAAACGGTATGTTTTCATATTGAACAATAGGCGGATTGTTTAAATAGGCATTAATTAAATTTTGAATTTTACTATCATCAAAAAAATCTACACCAATAATCTTGTTGTCCTCATCCTCAACACCAATAACCATGTAGGAATTGTTTTTGGGATTGCTATTGGAAAGCGCACAAATATGTTTTAAAAACTTAGCTTTTCCTTCTTTAAAACTTATATCAATTTTTCGCTTTTTGTCATAAAAACTGTTCTCATCATTATGAGCTAGAAGATGTTTAATAAGTAAGCGTTTATTAATCATAGATACTTTCTGATAGACAGAATCACTTAATCGTCAAGGCTCTTTTTAACCGTAACACTATTAGCCTGAGCTGTGCAGAACATCAAAACATCGGCAATATTAACATGAGCAGGTCTAGACACTGCAAAATAAATCACTTCGGCAACATCCTTTGCTTGCAACGCTTTAAAACCGGTATATACAGCATCGGCTTCCTTACCGCCTTTAAAACGTACTTTAGAAAATTCGGTTTCCACCAAACCAGGATTTATAGCGCCTACTTTTATACCAAATGGGTTTAAATCTACGCGCATCCCCTCCGTAATAGCTAAAACGGCGTGCTTACTACCACAATACACATTACCCTTAGGATATACCTCTTTTCCCGCAGAAGACCCAATATTAATGATGTGTCCAGATTTACGCGACGTCATTTGTGGAATAATGGCTTTACTTACGTACAATAAGCCTTTTACGTTAATATCCATCATGGCATCCCAGTCGTCTAAACTACCATCTTGAATAGGATCTAAACCGTGTGCATTCCCAGCATTATTGATTAATATATCAATCTTACTAAATGCTTCGGGCAAAGAAGAAATGGCATCTAAAGTTGCTTGTTTATCTCTTACATCAAAACTTAAAATGTGGACATCGGTTAACCTGCCTAAAGCTTCTCTAATAGTATTAAGTCTATGTAAGCGCCTTCCGCATAGTACAAGTCTTATGCCTTGTTTTGCAAACTCATAGGCTGTGGCTTCACCAATACCACTTGTGGCTCCTGTTATAAATGCTGTTCTCTTCATTTTTATAATTTATTGACCCTAAAATACTCAAAAGACATTTACTTTTACCGTTTATCGAATTTTTAATCGATTGCATTACTGTTTTTTCGGTTTTGAACAACATTTAAACGTCTAAGACTTTAATTTTGTCGTAAATTTTAAAGAAAAAAATAGATTTATGAAATTGTCAAAGTATTTAAAGTTAGTATTTTCATTCGTTTTTTTAATGTTTCTGGTGTCGTGTGATGATTCCGATACAACAAAAACCAATGCTGAAGCACCAACTATTTCCATAAGGCTCGTTGATGCTCCTGGGGATTTTGAAGCAGTTAATGTTGAAGTAGTTGACGTTATGATTAAGATGGACGATAACAGCGATGATGATAACGGTTGGATGTCTTTAGAAGCCGAAAGCGGTATTGTGGATTTATTAGATTTTACTGGAGGTATTAGTAAAGTTCTAGTAGATAGATTCCCAATTCCTGAAGGGAAACTAACCCAAATGCGATTGGTTTTAGGAGATGGCAATACTATTGTAATTAAAGATGAAAACGATGAAGATGAAACGTTTGATTTAAAAACACCTAGCGGACAACAATCTGGATTAAAATTAAAAGTAAACACCGAAATTCAAGAAGGGTTTGTTTATGATTTTGTTTTAGATTTTGATGTTGAAAAATCCATTGTAATTGCAGGAAATTCTGGAAATATTATTTTAAAACCTGTTTTGTATGTAAGTGCAGAAGTTAATTCTGGCATTATAGAAGGCACGGTTAGTCCGTCTGATGTTCCTGTTATGGCTTCAGTATTAGTAGACGACATGGGCACTCCAGAAACAGATGATGACTTTGTAATTTCGGCGTACACCGACGATACAGGTAAATTTGCATTGTGGGGAGTCCCTCCAGGAACTTATGATGTGGTAATTATGCCAACTGATGATGATTCTGATTATGCAGATACTGTAGTTGAAGGAGTTACTGTAACTAAAGGTGAAGTTACAATTATTGATGAAACTATTGCGCTGAGTTTAAAACCAGCCTCTTTAGTAGGAAGCGTTTCTGGGTTAGCTACCGATGTTATTGCAACGGTTGCAATTAATGATACAAATAGTACTAGTGTAAATACCGATGCAACTGGTGAATATAGTATTGAAAATATTGTTCCAGGAGACTATAAAGTTACATTTAGTGCCACAGGTTACGTAACCCAAGAAATTGATGTTACGCTTGAACCTGGTGAAGCCAAAGAATTAGATGCTACTCTAATTGTAGAATAAAGTTAACGTTCTTATAGGGCTGTTAGAGGCTTTAAGTCGATTTTAAATGATATAAATCTCAGAGGATACAAATAGTATCCTCTGATTTTTTTTATGTATTTCGGTTTCTAGATAAATAAAAAGTAGCACACACTTTAGGTTTCATACCTATATCATTCCCATCCATATAAGAATTTAAAAAACATTGGCTATTTTAAAATATGCATCAATGAAATTCTTACTACAATTAGAAAAGGCAACGATAAACGTTGCCTTTTCAAGAGAATTAACCTTGTTGCTATTAACTATTCTCTTCAATCTCCCCAATTAACCTTAAGTTAGGAATTAAGGTCTCTTATGAGGTGCAAATATAAAGTAGGGTTTTTTACAACTGTACGACATGTGATGTCAGCGCATTTTTTTCTTTTACATTTTATAATATCCTGTTTTATTATATTTACGGCAAACTGCCCTTTATGAAACGGTACAATTCCATAGGAGAACTTTTTAAAGACTATCGCATGTATTACGATATTTCTCAGCTAAAATTAGCGAGTAATTTGAATATCGATCTGAGAACTTTGCAACGATGGGAAAATAATGAGACACTAATAAAATCAGAAAACGAGGAGTCCATTGTTCTTGAAACACTCATGCCGTATCAATTGATTCATAATTTAAATGCAGATATACCAATTCCCACCTATTATGATTTTAAGATAAATAAATACGCTTTATCAGAACAGAATAATCCATTACCGAAACTTAGTTGGTACAAAGATCAAATTCAAATTACAACCGATAATTTAAGAACAATAGATTTCGACTATGATTTTAAGCACATAGAAAAATTTATAGATGCTCAAAAAAGAGATGCTAGTTACGTGAATGCCAACCTCATAAAAGAGGCTATTAAATTACTTCCAGAAATTAATCTAGTAATAGTGGGTAAGGCTGGGTATTATGCCGGACATTGTATTGTACTCCCATTAAAAGAAACAACATATTTAAAACTAAAACATAGGGAAATAACTAACAAAGATTTAAAAGCTGAAGATTTAGTTGATTATAAACGGGAAGAACAGCCTATATTTTACAGGTACGATATTACTGGAGATTGCAACGAAACTATATTTTACATTATGGCCGAATTTTTTAGGTTTTTTATGCGTTTTAAAAACAAAACATACAGGTTTGCAGGCTATACAGAACGAGATGATAACTACAATTTAAATTTACAAATAGGTCTAAAAGTTGTATGGGAAGATAAAGCGTTACAGAAAAAGTTAAATTTAGACTTTCCACCTCGTTTTCTAGAAGGTGATTTTAACCCATTCTTTGCTGATTTTTAGATTTGGTACAACTCCAGCTTTTTTAATTTCTTTAAAGCCATTGTTATCAAATGATAATATTTTAATTTGGAAATAGCAGAAGTGACTAAATCTTTTATATATTTGTTTTGTAATTATGTAAAAATTAAGGGATTAATTTACATCTAGCTATACTTTTTGCAAGTGTTTTTACGTTAGAAATCTAAAAGATAGGTTAAAAAAAAGTGTTTTTTATCGATATTTTTAACCGTTCATAGATGTTTTTTTGATGTAATATTTTTAGTAGCGCCCTTTTTTTTATACATTTGCGTCCCAATGATGATACAAAATAAAAGAATATTAGCCTCAATCTTATTTGTATTAATAAGCGTTGTATGTGTTGCACAGGGTAGTGGCGATATGCCTCCGCCTCCCCAACCTCCACCTCCTGTAGGCCTTCCCATTGATGGTGGTGTCTTTATAGGTGTTTTAGTTGCTCTATTTTATGGCGGAAAGAAATTATTTAAGAAATAGCGCTTTTAGATTCTATTATGCATCAATTTTGCAATATATTTTCCTAAGACATCAAATTCTAAATTCACTTTAGTTCCTCTCTTAAAATGTTTAAAGTTAGTGTGCTCATATGTATAGGGTATAATAGCAACACTAAACGTGTTTTTTCCAGAATTTACCACTGTCAAGCTTGTACCATTAACTGTAATAGAGCCTTTTTCAATAGTAATATTATTTAAGGTAGCATCGTATTCAAAAGAAAAAAACCAACTCCCATCTGCATTCTCAATATTGGTACAAATAGCGGTTTGATCTACATGCCCTTGTACTATGTGGCCATCTAGTCTATCACCCAATTTCATGGCGCGTTCTAGATTTACCTCATCCCCCACCTTCAGGGTATTTAAATTTGTTTTATTAAGAGTTTCTTGAATAGCCGTAACCGTATAGTTATCCTCGTTAATATTTACCACTGTTAAACACACACCATTATGGGCAACACTTTGGTCTATTTTCAGCTCGCTGGTAATATCACTTTTTATGGTAATATGAAGGTTATCTTCTTCGTGCGTTAAATTGGTAACCATTCCTAGTGATTCAATAATTCCCGTAAACATAGTATTATGTGTTTATTTGGTTAAATTTGCACATCAAAAGTACGTGAATTTTTTCATTTCAAAATTTGAAAACATGGAAATAGAAGAAATTTAGTGAACTTAAGAAGTGGATAATAAAGTAAACCAAAATTAGGGCATTCATGAAGCATGAAGAAAATATAATAGTAGGAATTTCGGTTGGAGACTTAAATGGAATTAGCGGCGAAATTATTATAAAAACCTTTGAAGATTCCAGGATTCTTGAACTATGTACTCCTGTAATTTTTGCTTCTATAAAAGTAATGCACTTTTTTAAGAAGCATTTTAACTCATCTATAGATTTTAATAGCATCCATGACATTAACAACCTGAGCCACGGAAAGGTTAATGTACTAAACTGTTGGAAAGAACCAGTGACTATTAACTTTGGTATGGAGGAGCCTAAAATAGGTGAGTACGCTTTAAAATCTTTAGAAGCAGCAACAAAAGCACTAAAACAAAAGCAAGTTGATGTTTTGGTTACGGCACCGATAAATAAGCACAATATTCAATCTGAAGCTTTCACATTTCCTGGACATACCGATTATTTAGCTAAAGAATTGGGTGGAAAAAGTTTGATGTTCATGGTAACAGATACTTTAAAAGTAGGTTTATTAACAGACCATGTACCAGTGAAGGATATATCAGAACATATTTCGGAAGCACTAATCACCGATAAAATCAATACAGTTTACGACACCTTAAGGAAAGATTTTAAGATTGTAAAACCAAAAATTGCAGTATTAGGCATTAACCCTCATACGGGAGATAACGGTGTAATTGGCAGTGAAGATGATGATGTTATGCGGCCAACACTAAGAAAAATTAAGGAAAGTGGCAAGTTAGTTTATGGGCCTTATGCGGCTGATAGTTTTTTTGGCTCCAATAACTACAAAAACTTTGATGCAATCATTGCCTCATATCACGACCAAGGCTTAATTCCATTTAAAACACTATCCTTTGGTCAAGGGGTGAACTTTACCGCAGGCCTAACCCGAGTTAGAACCTCACCAGACCACGGAACAGCATATGAAATAGCAGGCAAAGGAGTAGCTGATGAAAGTTCGTTTAAAGAAGCTTTGTTTATGGGAATTCAAATATTTAGAAATCGTTCTGATTTTGAAGAACTTACAGCGAACCCTTTAAAAAAACAACCAAGAAAGCTAAGCTTAAAAAAATAACATTTAGCAAGTTGGCGTAAGCTAAAAAATTTATATATTTGCAGGCTCAAAATAGATGTGACCATGAAGCCAATGAAAGAATATGCAATCTCATTTGTGGGATTAAAGGTCGGGAATCACGATTTTGAGTACAGGATAAACCAAACGTTCTTTGATTATTTTGGGTTTGAAGAATTTAATGATGTAAATGTTAAGGTTGATATTGTTTTAAACAAAAAATCAACTTTATTAGAATTACACTTTGAAATTTCTGGATACGTAAATGTAAATTGTGATGTTACAAACGAACCTTACAATCAAAACATAGAAAACAGTTTTGATTTAGTAGTGAAGTTTGGTCAAGAGTACAACGATGAAAATATTGATATTCTTATCGTGCCTCATGGCGAGCACGAGATTAACGTCCAACAATACCTTTACGAGCTTATAGTGCTTGCAGTACCCGTAAAGCGCACGCATCCAGGAATTGAAGACGGGACATTAAATTCGGAAATACTTGAAAAACTAGAAGAACTAAGTCCTAAACAGGAAAAAGAAAAAACAAACGAGGATATTGATCCGCGTTGGAATACATTGAAAAAACTATTAACGGATAAATAACATAAAAAATGGCACATCCTAAGAGAAAAATCTCTAAAACAAGAAGAGATAAAAGAAGAACACATTACAAAGCAACTGCGCCACAGATTGCTACATGCCCAACAACAGGAGAAGCTCACTTATATCACAGAGCACACTGGCATGAAGGAAAATTATACTACAGAGGTCAAGTACTTATTGATAATTCTGAAGAAGCTGAAAACTTAGCATAAACATTATGCATGCATATAACAAAACGCTCACTTGTGGGCGTTTTTTTTATGATATGCATTTCTATACGGTAAAAAAGCCTTAATTTGCACTATAATTATTCAAAATTTTCTATTTTTCGATAAAAATTAGGCAATTTTGATTCGTTTAAGTCATTTTTCGTTCAAATTTGTTAAAACGTATGAGTAAAATCTCAGCAGCAATTACCGCAGTTGGAGCCTATGTTCCAGAGTATGTATTAACCAATCAGATTCTTGAAACTATGGTTGATACGAACGACGAATGGATAACCACAAGAACTGGGATTAAAGAACGTCGTATCCTAAAAAAAGAAGGTAAAGGCACCTCCTATCTGGCCATAAAAGCAGCCCAAAATCTTATAGATAAAAAGGGTATAGACCCAAAAGACATTGAACTAGTAATTGTAGCTACCGCAACGCCGGATATGAAAGCAGCATCAACGGCAGCGTATACAGCTGCAGAAATTGGTGCTACAAATGCGTTTTCGTTTGATATGGATGCAGCTTGTTCTAGCTTTTTATACGGCATGTCTGTTGCAGCATCTTATATTGAGTCGGGACGTTATAAAAATGTGCTTTTAGTCGGTGCAGATAAAATGTCTTCGTTAATTAATTATAAAGATAGGGCAACGTGTATTATTTTTGGCGATGGTGCTGGCGCAGTACTATTTGAACCCACTACCGATGATTTAGGGCTTAAAGACGAATATTTAAGAAGTGATGGTACAGGGCGTGAGTTTTTACAAGCCAAATATGGTGGTTCTGTGCACCCATTAACCCACGAAGCGTTAGACGAAGGCGGGCATTATGCATTTCAAGAAGGAAGAACAGTGTTTAAGAACGCTGTTTTTAATATGGCCGACGCAGCTGTGAAAATTTTGGAGCGCAATAATTTAGATAAAGATTCTGTAGATTGGCTCGCTGCGCACCAAGCCAATAAACGTATTATAGACGCTACAGCACAACGTATAGACTTAGCAGAGGAAAAAGTAATGGTAAATATACATAAGTATGGAAATACAACTTCTGCCACCTTGCCGTTACTCTTAGCTGATTACGAATCGCAACTTAAAAAAGGTGATAATATAATATTTGCCGCTTTTGGTGGCGGATTTAACTGGGGCGCCATTTATTTAAAATGGGCCTATAACTCTAAAAACTAACGATTAAAACCAATAGCTGAATTATGGATTTAAAAGAGATTCAAAACTTAATCAAGTTTGTTGCTAAATCTGGAGCAAGCGAGGTTAAATTAGAAATGGATGATGTAAAAATCACCATAAGAACAGGATCGGATAACGATACGCCAACCGTACAATACGCACCCGTAGCTGCACCACAAGTTGCACAAGCGCCTGTTGCACAAGCACCAGAAACCTCAGCACCAGCTGCTGAACCCGCAAAAACAGAAGTACCAGCGACGGCAGCAGATGACACTTCAAAATACATTACCATTAAATCCCCAATAATAGGAACGTTCTATAGAAAACCATCACCAGACAAACCATTATTTGTCGAGGTAGGGCAAACCATTGCCGAAGGCGATGTACTGTGTATTATAGAAGCGATGAAACTATTTAACGAAATAGAATCTGAAGTTTCAGGGAAAATAGTGAAGATTTTAGTGGATGATTCTTCTCCAGTAGAGTTCGATCAGCCACTATTCTTAGTAGATCCTTCATAACCTATTAAAAATTCCAATACACAAATCTCAAAATCCAATATTTGGAATTTGGCGATTGGAATTTGAAATTTTTAATTACTAAAGTTATGTTTAAAAAAATATTGATTGCCAATAGAGGGGAAATTGCGCTTCGCGTTATTAGAACCTGTAAAGAAATGGGGATTAAAACCGTTGCTGTTTATTCTACTGCAGATGCCGAAAGTTTGCATGTAAAGTTTGCAGACGAGGCGGTGTGTATAGGACCTCCATCAAGTGCCGAATCTTATTTAAAAATGTCTAATGTTATATCCGCTGCAGAAATTACCAATGCTGATGCGATTCATCCAGGATATGGTTTCTTATCAGAGAATGCAAAGTTTTCACAGATTTGTGAGGAACACGGTATCAAATTCATCGGTGCTTCTGCTGAAATGATTGACAAAATGGGAGACAAAGCCAATGCCAAAGCTACAATGAAAGCAGCTGGGGTACCTTGTGTTCCCGGGAGTGAAGGCGTTATAGAAACATTTGAAGAATGTAAAAAACTAGCTAAAGAAGTAGGATATCCCGTAATGCTAAAAGCCAGTGCGGGTGGTGGTGGAAAAGGAATGCGCGGTGTTTTTAAGGAAGAAAACTTAAAAGACGCTTGGGATTCTGCAAGACAAGAAAGTAAAGCAGCTTTTGGAAACGACGATATGTATATGGAAAAACTCATTGAGGAGCCAAGGCATATCGAAATTCAAATAGTGGGAGACTCCCGAGGTAAGGCATGTCATTTATCCGAAAGAGATTGCTCTGTTCAACGTCGCCATCAAAAGTTAACAGAAGAAGTACCTTCTCCTTTTATGACACCTCAATTACGCAAAAAAATGGGGGCTGCTGCAGTTAAAGCCGCAGAATATATTAAATATGAAGGAGCAGGAACTGTAGAATTTTTGGTAGATAAACATCGTAATTTCTACTTTATGGAAATGAATACGCGTATTCAGGTGGAGCATCCTATTACAGAACAAGTTATAGATTTCGATTTAATTAGAGAGCAGATATTAGTTGCTGCTGGCGTGCCAATTTCAGGTAAAAATTATGAGCCGAATTTACATTCTATAGAATGTCGTATCAATGCTGAAGATCCCTACAATGGTTTTAGACCGTCACCAGGTAAAATCACAACCCTACACGCACCAGGAGGTCATGGTGTACGTTTAGATACGCATGTTTATGCTGGATACTCCATTCCACCTAATTACGACTCTATGATTGCTAAGTTAATTACTACAGCGCAAACACGCGAAGAAGCAATTAATAAAATGAAACGAGCTTTGGATGAATTTGTAATTGAAGGTATAAAAACCACGATTCCATTTCATCGACAATTAATGGATCATCCTGATTATGTTGCCGGAAACTATACTACAAAGTTTATGGAAGATTTCAAGATGCAAAAGCCAGTTGAAGAATAAATATATAAAACTCCGGAATTTTTTTCGGAGTTTTTTTCATTTTACTGTCCCTCACTGTGCGATTCCTTTGCGCTTCTTAATACAGGCATCCCTATTTATTTTAAAGCAGTAACTTAGCATTGTGCAACTCTCTTACTGGGAAATAAAGTCTTGGCTTACCAACATCGATTATTGTGTGGTTGGTAGTGGTATTGTGGGCTTAAATTGTGCCCTACAACTTCGTGAACGTTGGCCTAACGCAAAAATCATCATTCTAGAAAAGGGCATTTTGCCGCAAGGTGCAAGCACCAAAAATGCAGGATTTGCTTGTTTTGGTAGTTTAAGTGAAGTATTAGAAGATTTAAAAACACATTCGGAAGAAGAGGTTTTTCAGCTTGTAAAAAAACGAGCTGTTGGTTTAAAATTATTGCGTGAAACCATAGGTGATAAACAACTTAGTTTCCAACAATTAGGCGGTTACGAATTGTTTTTGGAAACGGATGAAGCTTTATTCAATTCTTGTATCGAAAATAAGGCATACGTCAACAAACTCCTCAAGCCTATTTTTAAAGATGACGTATTCAGTCTAAAGGATAATATTTTCAACTTTAAACGTGTAAAGGAAGATTATATTTTCAATCAGTTTGAAGGACAAATTGATACTGGGCAACTAATGGAAACCCTATTGAAACAAGTCCAATCTAAAGGCATTAAGATTTTGAATAGCACGTCTATTATGAACTTCTCAGAACACAATAGTACTGTAAGCATTCAAACCAATCATTTTGAATTTTCAGCGTCAAAATTATGTTTTGCCACCAACGGATTTGCATCTCAATTATTAAATGAAGCTGTAAAACCAGCTAGAGCTCAAGTTTTGATTACAAACCCTATTAAAAACCTTAAAATAAAAGGTACATTTCATTTAGATAGAGGTTACTACTATTTTAGAAATGTTGATAATAGAATTCTACTTGGCGGTGGGCGACATTTAGATTTTAAAGGAGAAGAAACCACCAAATTCCAGCAAACAGACATCATTCAAAAGAAACTCGAAGCTATTTTAAGTACAATAATTTTACCTAATAAACCTTTTGAAATTGCCCACAGGTGGAGTGGCATTATGGGTGTTGGCCCACAGAAAAAAGCGATTGTAAAACAACTATCTAATAATGTATATTGTGGGGTTCGTTTAGGTGGTATGGGTGTTGCCATTGGCAGTTTGGTTGGCAAGGAATTAGCAGATTTAACTTTATGAAGACTAAACAACACCTATACAATCAATGCCTAAAGTTTGTAGAACATCGTTTACAAACCATCCAAAACACCATTCAAGACATTCAAAATTCATTGCAATCAGAAACTAAAAGTTCTGCTGGAGACAAACACGAAACAGGTCGTGCTATGCTACAATTAGAGCGCGAAAAAGCAGGCCATCAATTGGCGGAAATTCAGAAGTTAAAAGAGGTGTTGACTAAAATTAATGTAGAAAAAACATCTAAAGTTATAGGTTTAGGTACTCTTGCTTACACTTCAAGTTTTAATTATTTCATTGCTATTAGCGCTGGAGAACTAACTTGTGATGATGAATATTTTTTTGCCGTTTCACCATCTACCCCTATTGCACAATTACTTCTATCAAAACAAGTAGGCGATAAAATAACGTTTAGAAGCAGTACCTTTACAATCACTAAAATAGAATAATTAGTAAAAATTCTACGATAGTATAACATGGAGCATTTACAAAAGGTTATAAAATCAGTCATTAAGTATAGGCTATCGATTATTATTGTCTTAACAATTTTAATGGGTTTTGCAGGTTACCAAACCGCCAACAAATTAAGCATAGACAATTCACTTACAATTTGGTTTTTAGAAGATGATCCTAGTTATAAAGCATATATCGATTTTCAGGAAGAATTTGGTTCGGATGAGATTTTTATCGCCATGTTTCCCGTAGATAATGCCATTGGAAAAACCGAACGTAGCACTTTATTACAACTTCATCAGGATATAGAATCACTGTCTTTTGTTAAAACATCCTATAGTTTAGCTAAAGCGAAATATCCCATTTACAGTAACAACAAAATTGTTTTTGATGATTTGTATAATACTGAACGAAGTGATAAAGGTTTAAAAAATTTGCTAGCTAAGTTACCTAGCATAAGTTCTCAACTTATTACAGATGATTTTAAACATCAGTTTTTTTACATCCAATTGAACCCAACGCCTCAAATAGAGGAAAAACGGGAAATTATTGCAAGTACTATCAGAAACACAATTGAAAAGCACTATACAGACTATTATTTAACAGGACCACCAGTTTTAAACGAAGCTTATAGCAAAGGCATCTATAAAGAGAGCTTACTATTTGGTGTCTTAACGGTCTTAGTAATCACACTCATGCTACTCTTTTTGCTACCAAGTAAACGGTATTTAATAATATCATTATTGTCTGTTGCGGTACCAGTCTCACTTCTCTTTGGTATCATTACATCACTCGGGTACGCTTTGAATATGATTTCTATGCTTATCCCAACAATTTTGATGGTGTACAGTGTAAGTGATGCGGTGCATATCATTAACATTTATCATAAAGAAGGGCTTTTAAATAAAAGTCTTAGTAAGGTAGAGCTACTAACACTGGCTGTTCGAAAGAGTATCACACCTTGTTTTTATACAACCTTAACCACTTTTGTGGGGTATTTTGCGTTGTACATATCGCCATTACCAGCCTTTAAAAATATGGGTGTTTTCACGTGTATTGGTTTGGTGTTGAGTTTTTTGTTGGTGTATGTTATTACTATTATTGGTTTTAGTTTTATGAACCTAAATTTTGAAAGTAGCAAGCCCATATTGTCACTAAAACTATTTAGTCAAACTAGGTTCATCAATTGGGTAAATCGCGTAACGTCCTATTACAAAACCAGTATTATTGTGGGTTTCACTTTGGTACTGCTTTATGGTTTGTTTTCGGTATTTCAAGTAAAAATCGATACAGATTCATTAGATCTTTTAGCCGAAGGTAAAGCCAAAGAAGATTTGCGCATCGTAGAAGCCCAACTTCATGGAAGCTCAAGGTTACAACTAGATATATCGATGGCTGATGGTAGTAGTATTTTGAATAAAGATGCAATGAAACAATTAGAAGTGTTTCAAAACAAATTAGAGGAGAACCCGATAATTACTGCACCCGTTTCTATTGTAAATATCAAATCATTTTTAGAGAAACGATCGCCTGTATTGTTTCAGGCTAATATTTCTGAAGAAAAGATAAAAAATACATTAGCTTCAGTTGAAAATACGGATAATAGTTTTTTTAAACTATTTGCAGATGATTTGAGTTCTGCAGGCATTACCATAAGTTTTAAAGAAATAAAAACATCACAATTAGAGCAATTAATCGCGGATATTAAAACCGCGTTTAACAACTCTTTTGATACAGAAGTTTACCTCCTGAAAATAAATGGATTTGCCGTTGTTTTTGCACAACTGAACAATTTTATTTTAGAGACTCAGTTTAAATCATTTTTCGCAGCATTTTTTGTAGCTTTTTTGTGTCTTTGGTTTTTTATAAAAAGTTTAAAAACAACCATTTTAGTATTGATTCCAAACGTATTACCGTTGGCTATTTTAGCTATTTTTATGAGCGTATTAGATATTCCTTTGGATGTGTCCACCGCAATGATTACTCCCATAATGTTGGGTATTGCTATGGATGACACCATCCATTTAGTGCATAAATACCGCAAAAGTAAACGTGTGCAAGGTACTCCTGAAGTACGCATGAACAATGCTATGCATTACACAGGAAGTGCACTCTTATCTACTACAATTGCTTTGGTTGGAGGTTTTTTAATTATAGCCTCTAGTGCAACACCATCGGTTAGGGATTTTGGAGCCTTGTGTGCTATTACGGTTGCAATAGCTCTAATTACCGATATTTTTTATTTGCCAGCATTATTGAAAAAATTTGATCGGTAATTATTTTTCAATCTTTAAGTAGATTATTTTCTCTTTTTTAATTTTAGAATGGTGTTCAACAAAAACAGACACACCATTTAATTCAGCCTCTATTAAATAAAAATGGCCTTTAAAATAAGATTGTTTTACAGTAGCTTTTAGTTGAGATTTATCAGTAATTTTAAGTTGATGCGCATAAATAATCTCACCATCAATCGCATTAAACTCACCAAAAAATGCCGCTATTAGTGAAGATTTTGGGTTTTCAAAAAGTAATTTGGGTTTTGCATTTGCCACGATGCACTTGTTGTGCAATACAATCATTTTATCAGCAAAACCAAGAACATCTTCCTTATCGTGAGTAGCCACAATACACGTAATGCTGTTTTTTTTTAAATATTTAAAAACACTACGCCTTAAGCTTTGTTTTTTAAAATTATCGATATGACTAAAAGGTTCGTCCAATAATAAAATCTCAGGCTGTTTGGCTAAAGCTCTAGCAAGTGCTACGCGTTGCTTTTGTCCACCACTTAAGGTCTTTACTTTCCGTTTAGCAAAAGCTTCAAGCTGCACAACTTCGATTAATTCATCTACCCGTTTTTGAGCTTCCTCTGGGAAAAATCTAGATAAGTGTTTTGCTATATTTTCTTCAACCGTAATAAATGGCATCAAATCAAATTCCTGGGCAACGTATTTCATAAAATCGTATCCAACAACAAGATTATGTTTTGGTCCTAAAATTTCGGTGTCTTTCCAAAAGATTTGTCCGCCATTCAAATCATACTCACCATACAATAATTTGAGTAAAGTACTTTTTCCCGAACCGCTTTCTCCAATTATAGCAACGTTTTCACCTTGTTGCGCTTCAAAAGAAATGTCATTTAAAACGGAGGTTTTTGCGTAAGAGAAATTGAGTTGTTTTACCTTTAACATGAATCAAAAAATAAGACCTGCAAGTGTTTTATTGTCTTGCAGGTCCAAAAATAGTGTATATACCATTTACAACTTGAAATTAATCTTCTTTTTACTTACCCTTTAAGTTTTTCATTAGCTTTACTTGGTAAGGTTTCAAAACCCATGTTGTACAATGTAAACCCAAAAATATCAGCGTATTGTTCAATGGTTTTACTTACTGGTGTTCCTGCACCATGGCCAGCATCGGTTTCAATGCGTATTAAAGTTGGGTTGCCCCCCGTTTGTTTGCTTTGTAATTCTGCAGCAAATTTAAAACTATGTGCGGGTACAACGCGATCATCGTGATCTCCAGTAGTCACTAAAGTTGCAGGATATTCCACGCCTTCTTTCACATTATGTACAGGCGAATACCCTTTTAAATACTCGAACATTTCTTTATTGTCTTCTGCAGTACCGTAATCGTAAGCCCAACCTGCACCGGCAGTAAATGTGTGGTAGCGTAACATATCTAGAACACCAACAGCAGGTAGTGCTACTTTGGCCAAATCTGGGCGTTGTGTCATTACTGCTCCAACTAATAAACCACCATTTGAGCCACCTCTAAGGGCTAAAAAATCTGAAGATGTATACTTGTTTTCAATTAAATATTCACCTGCAGCAATAAAATCATCAAACACATTTTGCTTCTGCAATTTAATGCCAGCGATATGCCATTTTTTACCATATTCTCCACCACCACGAAGGTTTGGAACCGCTAGAATACCACCTTGTTCCATCCAAACCGCATTGGTAATGCTAAAAGAAGGGTTTAAACTAATATTAAATCCTCCGTAACCATAAAGAATTGTTGGGTTTTTACCATTTAATTCTATACCCTTTTTATGTGTAATAATCATTGGTACTTTGGTACCGTCTTTTGATATATAAAATATCTGGTTACTTTCGTAATTCTCACTGTCAAAAGCAATAGAAGGTTCCCAATATAGTTCCGAATTCCCGGTTTCTAAATCAAGCTTATAAATACTAGCCGGCGTGTTATAATTTGTGAACGTGTAGTAATCTTCTTTTTCCTCTTTTTTGGCGCCAAAACCATTTGCATTTCCAACTCCTGGAAGCTTAATTTCCCTTATTAATTTTCCGTTGTAATCGTATTGCATCACTTTTGAAATAGCATCGACCATATATTCTGCTATAAAATAAGTGCCACTTCTTGAAGGCGATAATACGTGTTCAGTTTCAGGAATTACATCCACCCAATTACTAGGAGATGGATTTGATGCATCAACCGATACAATTCTTTTATTGGGTGCATTTAAATTGGTAACTAAAAACAGTTTGCTGCCTATATTATCAATAACATATGTGTCGCTATCGGTATGATCTAAAATAGTCTTTAACTTGCTATCAGGCTTTGTAAGGTCTTTGATGTATAATTTGTTTCCTGAAGTTGATACTTTTGGCGAAATAATCAAATAGCGGTTGTCTTCAGTAACTGTAGCGTAAATATAACGGTGCTTTTCTTGTGGAGTTGCACCAAAAATAACGTTATCACTACTTTGGGGTGTGCCTAATTTATGATAATATACCTTATGCTGATCTGTTTTTGCTGATAGCTCGCTACCTGCTGGTTTATCATAACTTGAATAATAGAATCCTTCATTTTTATACCAAGAAATACCAGTGAATTTAATATCAACCAAGGTGTCTTCGGTAATTTTTTTGCTTTCAACATCCATGATTAAAATCTTGCGCCAATCGCTACCACCTTCAGAAATTGAATAAGCGGCAATTTTTCCGTTTTTCGAAAAACTAAGGTTGCCTAAAGAAATTGTACCATCTTCTGAAAACGTATTTGGATCTAGAAAAACGGTTGCTGTACTTGGGTCTTCACCTGTTTTATGACGATAAATAACGTATTGGTTTTGCAAGCCATCGTTCTTATAAAAATACGTGTAATCACCTTCGATAAAAGGCGATCCTACTTTTTCGTAGTTCCATAATTTGGATAAGCGTTCTTTTAAATCTTTTCTAAACGGAATCTTATCCAAATAGGCGAAAGTGGTTTTGTTTTGTGTTTTCACCCATGCTTCAGTATCTGTACTTCTATCATCTTCTAACCAACGGTAGGGGTCTTTTACTTCAACACCAAAGTAGGTATCAACAGTATCAACAGTTTTTGTTTCAGGATAACTCACCTCAATATTCTTTTTGTCTTGATTTTCTTTGCAACTCATTGTTATTGCTAAAATGAGTGCTGCTGCTATTAATTGTTTCATAATGATGCTAAAATTTCATCAAAAGTAGCGGATTTATGAAGTAAATACTGTTTAGGTATTGTTAATGTTTTGCAAATATAAAATGTTCAAAACCAAAGTATCTTAAACAAAAAAAAAGCTTCTGAATATTCAGAAGCTTTGATTGTTAAAAAAATAGATAATTACACTAAATTATTATCAATTAAATATTCTGCAATTTGTACAGTATTTGTAGCAGCGCCTTTACGCAAGTTATCTGCAACAACCCACATGTTTAAGGTATTTGGTTGCGTTTCATCACGACGAATACGCCCCACAAAAACCTCATCTTTATCATGTGCAAAAATTGGCATTGGGTAGCTGTTATTAGCAACATCATCTTGAACAACAACTCCAGGAGTTGCAGCTAAAAGCTTACGAACTTCAGCTAAATCAAAATCGTTTTCAAACTCTACGTTTACAGATTCTGAATGTCCACCTGCAGTTGGAATTCGTACTGCCGTGGCTGAAACTGAAAACGAACTGTCTCCTAATATTTTTTGAGGTTCTCTAGCCAATTTCATTTCTTCTTTGGTATAACCATTGTCTTCAAACACATCACAATGTGGTAATGCATTTCTCCCAATAGGATATGGGTATGCCATCTCGCCTTCTACACCAGCGATTTCGTTTTCCAATTGACGTACTGCTTTTACTCCTGTACCAGAAACCGATTGGTATGTAGAAACTACAACACGCTTCATTTTATATTTTTTATGAAGTGGATTCAATGCCATGACCAATTGAATTGTAGAACAGTTTGGATTTGCAATAATTTTATCCTCTTTGGTTAATTCGCTGGCATTAATCTCGGGAACCACTAATTTTTTGGTTGCATCCATTCTCCACGCCGAAGAATTATCAACTACTGTTGTACCAACCTCTGCAAATTTAGGTGCCCACTCTAAAGATGTGCCACCACCTGCGGAAAATAACGCGATATCTGGTTTCATTGAAACGGCAGTTTCTAAACCAACTACGGTATAGTCCTTTCCGTCATAGGTTAATGTTTTACCTACAGAGCGCTCGGAGGCTACAGGTATTAATTCCGTTACAGGAAAATTACGTTCAGCAAGAACTCTTAACATTACTTCGCCAACCATTCCAGTGGCACCAACTACAGCTACTTTCATCTGTTTATTATTATTTAGCGAACAACCTTTGTAAAATCGTCAAAGGCATTCAAAATTCATTCATTATTAAGGTTAAACCAAAAATTTTAAAATCTCGATTATCGAGTGCGTCCGCAAAACTAAGTATTAATTGCAATTTCCGACATAAAAAAAGCCCTCATTATAAGGAAATAAGGGCTTTTTAACAACAAATAACAGTTTGTTATTTATTTAACATTTTGTTATTTTTTTAGAGCGTCTCTAATTTCCATTAGTAACTCTTCTTGAGTAGGTCCTGCTGGTGCTTCTGGTGCAGGCTCCTCTTTTTTCTTCATTTTATTAACACCTTTCACTACCATAAACATTACAAAAGCCACAATAATAAAATCGATTACATTGGTTAAAAATGTACCATATTCTAAAAATACTTCGCCAACTGTTTCTCCTGCATCGTTAACAGTGCCATCTTTTAATTTCATTTTCAAATCTTTAAAGTCCGAATTAAATATCAAGCCTATTAAAGGCGATACTATTCCCCCCGTGAAGGACGACACTACTTCTTTAAAAGCAGCACCCATTACAAAACCTACTGCAATGTCAACAAGATTGCCCTTCATTGCAAATTCCTTGAATTCTTTTAACATATTTTCTAAATTATTAGTTAGTGAACTGCTAATTTAATTAAAAAAATAGAAATTTTAACATTTGTTAAAACTCTTTGCTGTAATTATAGATTGCAGTTAATTTCTTGGGCTAACGTTACCTGCTGATTTTTATTCTTGCGGAAGGATTATGAATATAACTATTTTGGCTGTCGCTCTTCTATATCGCAGAACTTCAAAAAACAAATTAAACCTTTACTGTTTATTTTAAGACTACTCGTTTTACACGTTGGGAAATACCCGTAATTAATTCATAAGAAATGGTGCCAGCACCTTCTGCTAAAGTTTCTGCCGAAGTTGTATTCCCATTAAAAACAATAACCTCGTCCCCTTCCTCACAATCAATGTCAGTAACATTCACCATAATCATGTCCATACAAACATTACCAATTATGGGCGCTTGTTTACCGTTAATAGTCACAAACCCTTTACCATTTCCATAAATTCTACTAATGCCATCGGCGTGTCCTATGGGTAAAGTAGCCGTTTTAGTAAACAATGCTTCGCTTTTAAATGCACGATTGTAACCAACCGATTCGCCCTTTTCAATCTTGTGAATTTGAGAGATTATCGTTTTTAAGGACGCAATCGGTTTTAAGTTTGCACTCTCTTTTTGAGCGTTTCCATAACCGTATAAACCAATACCGCAACGTACCATATCAAAATGTGCCTCGGGGTAATTTAAAACACCCGATGTATTACTCATATGAAGCAAAGGTTCATATCCAAGAGCCTTAGAAAAGTTTCTAGAAATTATTTTAAACCGTTCTATTTGTGCTAATGTGAAGTCACGTTCACTTAAATCCTCACTAGCTGCCAAATGGGAAAAGAGCGATTTTACTTTTATAGCCTTTGAAGCAATTAGTTTAGAAACCACATAAGCTACATCAGTTTCCCAAAACCCTAACCGATTCAAACCTGTATTAAATTTTATATGAACTGGATATTCCTTTTGGTTTTCCGCTTCTGCAAAAGCAATAAACTCATCTAAAATTTTAGCATTATAAAGGTTAGGTTCTAAGCAGTTATCTAGAATAACATCAAAATTCGTAGCTAAAGTATGCAATACCAAAATGGGCTTAGTAACACCCGCTTTTCGCAATGCAGCACCTTCGTTGGCATAAGCTACAGCAAAATAATCAATGTCTAAATCTTGTAAGTATCTGGCAATTTCTTCTGCGTCATTACCATAAGCAAAGGCCTTAACTACTGCCAAAAAATTAGTGCCGTTATTCAACTTAGATTTTAAATACTCAAAATTGTGTTTAAGCGCTTTTAAATCTATTTCAAGAATGGTTTCTTGGGCCTTTGGCATTAGGATTTCTTTTGTTTAGAAGACACATTTTCAATAGCGTTCACTTTCATTGTTTTAATCTTTTCGCTCATAGTAGCCTTGTAGTAAGCAGCCCTACTCAATGGCTCGTATTCGTCAACTTCACCCAACATTACAATATCATCATTTTTAGATTTTCGGTAGCTGTACTGTGCCAAATTACCTGTTCTGGTACAAACGGCATGTACTTTGGTAACATATTCTGCCGTAGCCATTAAATTTGGCATTGGCCCAAAAGGATTTCCCTTAAAATCCATATCTAATCCTGCCACAATTACGCGCACACCTTTGTTTGCTAAATCGTTACACACCCGTACTATTTCGTCATCAAAAAATTGAGCTTCGTCAATACCAACCACGTCGCAACCATCAGCCAAAATAGGAATATTAGCCGCTGCCGGCACAGGCGTAGAACGAATTTGGTTTTCATCGTGGCTCACTACCATATCTTCATCGTAACGCACATCAACCGTAGGTTTAAAAATCTCAACCTTTTGTTTTGCAAACTGTGCACGCTTAAGACGACGAATGAGTTCTTCTGTTTTTCCAGAGAACATTGAACCGCAGATTACTTCAATCCATCCAAATTGTTCTTTATGATTTACGGTATTTTCGAGAAACATTTTGTAATTTTAACACTGGTACTAAATAAACCTTAAAATTACACTAATAATTTGTTTATAGTGCACAAATACTTCTTAATAAATTAGAACCGTAGCTAAGGCTACGCTTAGATTTTCTTAATCGTCTTTGCACCTTGTAATTCAAATTATTTTGACACAATTTTAAAGCCTATTTAGTACTAAACCAAGCTCCCGCTCGTTTTGTATAAAGGTGGCGTAAATTTATTAAAATCAAAAGTGTAAAACACATTAATTTTTAAAATTGTATTAAGATGAAGAAGAAGCTAGAATCTGAGTTGGTAAGTATCGCACACAGAATTCTTAAATTAAAAGGAAAGGAAGATGTTTTAAAAATGCATGATGAAGCGCGTATGCTTTATGAAAAGCTTTCTGTTTTAAAATTTGCACATGAAAATTTCGATGAAGACATTCCTACTATTGGTAATAACTCATCCTTCTTCGGAATGTTGGACGCCGCTTTTAATAATAAAATAAGTGATAACATTGAGGTTGAAGATAAAATCTATATCAATCTTGATGATGTTGTTGACGATGAGATTTCTGAACCTGTGATGAACAAAATTAAGGACATGGTAGAATTTATGCCGGAACAACCAGAGCAGAATGAAGTAGATGCTATTATTGAATCCATCGTACCCAAAGAAGAAAGCCATAAAGGTGAGTTGGAAGATTTAACCGCAGATTTTAGGGATTTACCTGTTTTTGAACCAATTTCTAAAGTGCACAAGCAAAACGGACAAGAGAAAAAATCGCTAAACGAGCGTATTAAAAGTGGCGGATTAAGTATTGGTTTAAATGATAAAATAGCCTTCATAAAGCATTTATTTGATGGGAATAATACGGATTATGATCGTGTGATTTCGCAGCTAAACACCATACAAACTCTAGAAGATGCAAATCGTTTTGTTGAAACTATTGTAAAGCCCGATTATAATAATTGGGAAGGAAAAGAAGAGTTTTCAGAACGTTTTATGGAAATTATCCAAGTTAAGTTTAGCTAATGAGTAAACTTTACCTTGTTCCCACACCAATAGGAAATTTAAAAGACATCACCTTTAGAGCTATTGAAGTTCTAAAAGAAGTGGATTTAATACTAGCTGAAGATACCCGAACGTCTGGAAAACTGCTGAAACATTTTGAGATTTCTACACACATGCAATCGCACCACATGCATAACGAGCATAAAACGGTTGAGGGTGTCATTCAAAAGTTAAAAAGCGGAACATCGATTGCATTAATAAGTGATGCAGGGACACCTGCCATTTCCGATCCTGGATTTTTGTTGTCTCGAGCGTGTATTGAAAACAATATAGAGATAGAATGCTTACCAGGAGCAACTGCCTTTGTACCTGCTTTAGTAAACTCTGGATTACCAAATGATAAATTTGTTTTTGAAGGCTTTTTGCCAGTAAAGAAGGGAAGGCAAACCCGACTTTTACTTCTAGCCCAAGAAACAAGAACCATGATTTTTTATGAAAGTCCGCATAAATTGGTGAAAACACTCGGGCATTTTTGCGAGTATTTTGGAGAGGACCGACAAGTTTCAGTATCAAGAGAGCTAACCAAATTATACGAAGAAACCATCCGAGGAACAGCGAAGGAGGTTTTGGAGCATTACACTAACAAACCACCAAAAGGTGAAATTGTTATTGTGGTTGGGGGGAAAAAATAAACAGTTTAGCGCAAAAATGTTTTTGTCTATAAACAATTTATTAGATTATTGTTTTTGTTTGAAAACAAAATTTGTTAATTTTGTTTCAGATAAAAAACATTTATGGACGAGTTAATTTCATTTCAAGAGCAACTATTAGAAGAACTTTCTTCAACAGAACGTTATTTATTAAACGAAATAGATTGGACAAACCGATTAATAGGAATAAAAGGAGCTAGAGGTTCAGGAAAAACCACGCTTCTACTTCAATACATAAAACATAAGCTTCCAGTAACAAGCGAGGTTTTATATGCTACATTAGATGATTTATATTTTTCGAATAATACCTTAGTAGCTCTTGCCAAATCTTTTACACTAAGAGGAGGTACCCATTTCATTTTAGATGAAGTACATAAATACCCTAATTGGTCTAGAGAATTAAAATTGATTTATGACCAATTCCCAAAGCTTCAAGTTGTGTTTACATCGTCATCAATGTTAGAAATTTATAAAGGAGAATCAGATTTAAGTAGAAGGGTTGTTATGTACCATTTAAAAGAGTTATCCTTTAGAGAGTTTCTTCAGTTTGAAGATTTTAGATTAAAGCTTCCTAAATTTCAATTAGACGATCTATTAAAAAACCATAAAAAAATAGCAAGGGATTTAAAACAACAGTTAACTACTCCTATTAAATATTTTGATGCGTATTTGAAACATGGCGCATATCCTTACTATTTAGAAAATAGGCAAAGTTATGCTTCGAAATTAAACCAAACGATAAACCTAATTCTAGAAGTTGATTTGAATGCTGTTGAAAATATGCCATATGAGGATAGTCGAAAAGTAAAAAAACTATTGATAGCTATAGCCCAAAGCGCACCATTTATACCCAACATTACTAGACTTAGTGAGCGTTTGGGGATGTCTAGAGTGTTTTTAATAAATGCTATAAAACTACTTAATAGGGCAGATTTGGTAATGGAACTTTACAAGCCAACAAAAGGTGTTGGCGCATTAACAAAACCCGAAAAACTGTTTCTAAACAACCCAAATTTAGTTCATGTTCTAGGAAACCAAAATGCAGAAATAGGCACACTACGCGAAACATTTTTTGCAAACCAAATGAAACACCTACATGACATTCATCTTGCAGAAAAAGGAGATTTTTTGATAGATAGAACGTATACGTTTGAGATTGGAGGGAAAAATAAAAAAACAAAACAAATACAAGGTGTTAAAAATAGTTTTGTAGTAAGGGACGATATGGAAGTTGGTAGCCTAAACATTATTCCATTGTATTTATTTGGATTTTTGTATTAATGCAAGAGTTACTTATAAATATAAAACATTGTAATATCTGTAAGGATCATTTAGCCTTGGGGCCAAGACCAGTAGTTTCCACACATCCAGATTCTAAAATTGTGATTATAGGTCAAGCACCAGGAACAAAAGTACATGCGTCTGGAGTTCCTTGGGACGATGCCAGTGGTAAGCAACTAAGAAAATGGCTTGATGTAACTGATGAAGCTTTTTATGATGAAAAAAAGTTTGCCATAATTCCAATGGGGTTTTGTTACCCAGGAAAAGGAAAAACAGGCGATTTACCACCACGGCCAGAATGCGCTCCGCAATGGCACAAACCATTATTTGATGAACTTAAAAATGTAGATCTAGTAATTTTAATTGGAATGTATGCCCAAAACTATTATTTAGGAAAACAAACGCAAAAAACCTTAACCGAAACGGTAGCTAATTTCAAAGAATATTTACCAAAGTATTTGCCATTGCCACATCCTTCGCCTAGAAATAGATTTTGGTTGACTAAGAATCCTTGGTTTGAGGTTGAGGTGTTGCCTGAATTGAGGAAGCGAATCAAAGATTTGGTTTAATCGATTCCAAATACATCTTTTAATATTTTCAAAATTTCGAGTAATATTTTTATTTTCGGGATAGTAACTTTAAAAGCTTTTTCTAACAGCTTAAAATTTGCACTCAATCTTCTTTTGTTTTTCATAATTAATAATATTAGAAAAACGAAAATAGAAGGTAATGTTGGTTTGGTTTAAGACATGAAATTAAGTGCAGTTTGCCTATGCAAAAAAACCTCCACATTTCTTGAAAGGTTTCAAAAAAATATTTAAAAGTAAATTACTGTTTTTCCAAAAACTTATTGTTTTTCTTGAGTTGTCGGGCTTCCATTGCGTTCCAAATGCCATAACACAGAAAACCAATGATGACAATTTTCCACAAAATACCTTTAAAGACAAATTCAGGGTTAATTAAATACAATAGTCCGTAATAACTTAGAATTAATATCAAGGCTAAAGACAAAAATAGGATTGGTTTTTTTGAAGAAAAGTATCCAAATACGCCTAAAAGTATGCCTAGAATAATATAAAAAGTAACATCCATAATACTTTTTGTATTAAAGTAAACCAAAATACCATTAATTATTTGAAAGCCTCCAATTATATATAAAATACGTTGCGCTTTTTCTTGAGATTCTTTAGCATCACCAATTTTAGATGTATTAGAAATTTGTCTTCCTATAAAAATTGCCTTTTCCTTTTCGGTTCCAGATAATGGAAATCCACAATTTTCGCAATCTAGTTCTATTTGGGACACTTCTTCTTTACAGTTAGGGCATTTTAAATCATTCATAGTTTAAGGTTAATTTTTATAAAAGTAAATCTGAAATCATTAATCGTAAATCAAAAATCAAGAATGCTTCCCCTTCTCCCATCCATGTTTTCCTAAATACTGCTCACCACTTTCAACAGCGCCTTCTTCAATAGAAGTTCCCATGGAGTCGTTCCAACGGTTTAAGTATCCAAATAAAGAAATTACGCCTAACATCTCTACAATTTCGCCTTCGTCCCAATATTCATATAACCGTTTTTTTATAGCTTCGTCAACCGCATTGGGCACTTGCGAAGCGGCTAAACTAAAGTCTAAAGCAGCACGTTCTGCTTCACTAAAAGCAGGGTGCGTTCTGTATTCCCAAATATTATCTAATTGTTCCTGCTCCGCACCATAACGTTCTGCAGCGCGAATGGCATGTGCCTGACAATAGCGACAACCAGTGGCGTTACTACTTACCCAAGCAATCATACGTTTTAAGGCTGAAGTAACACGCCCCTCATTGGCCATAACCGCTTTATTCAAATTAATAAAAGCCGTACTGATTGCTGGCCGCCTTTGCATCGTCAATACCGAATTTGGACAAAACCCTAAGGTTTCATTGAAGAACTTTGCGAGTTCCTTCGTTTCTAAATCGTGGTCTGCAGATAATGGTGTTACTAAAGGCATGTTTTAATTTTTTAAGTAGTATTTTTGAGAACTACAAGTAACAAAAAATTATTAGAAAAATGGCAGTTAAAGTTTCCACAAAGTGGTTGGGAGAAATGCGATTTGAAAGCACAAATCCGTCAGGACATAATTTATTTATCGATGCGGGCGAAGAAAACGGTGGTAAAAGCGAAGGCTATCGCCCAAAAGCCTTAATGCTCTCCGGTTTAGCGGGATGCTCTGGACTTGATGTAGCGGCATTGATAAAAAAAATGAAGTTGGATGTGGATGATTTCAATATTGAAATTGAAGCCAATTTAACGGATGAGCATCCAAAATATTATGATAAAGTAGCAATGCATTTTCATTTTTATGGTGAACATTTAAATGAAAAGAAACTACAACGTGCTGTAGATTTATCCATTGAAAAGTATTGTGGCGTTATGGAAATGTTTCGTCAGTTTTCAGAATTAAGTATCGAAACGTTTTTTCACCCTAAAAGCACCTAAAGTATTTTAAGCTTTTAGTCTATAAACTTTTACTTTAGAGCACTTTTAACTTAAAACTTTTTAAATGCGTTGGACGCTTAAACCAAAACCACATTTAGAGAAAGTAAAACATTTACAGGAAGCCCTTCAAGTAGATGAAACTATTGCTACGCTTTTGGTACAACGAGGTATTGAAACCTACGATGATGCAAAAGCCTTTTTTCGCCCTAGTTTAAAGCATTTGCACAATCCGTACTTAATGAAGGATATGGACAAAGCTGTGACAAGAATAGAACAAGCTATTGCCAATAAGGAAAATATTTTGGTATATGGTGATTATGATGTAGATGGTACTACGGCCGTGGCGTTAATGTCTACATATTTAAAAACGAAGCATAGTTTAGTTTACACCTATATCCCAAATAGATATGATGAAGGTTATGGTGTATCTAAAAAGGGTATCAATTTTGCTTTAGAAAACGATTTCACATTAATTATTGCATTAGATTGCGGTATTAAGGCTATTGAAAAAGTAGACTATGCAAAATCGCTGGGTATCGATTTTATTATATGTGACCACCACCGTCCTGGAGATAAAATCCCTGATGCTGTCGCTGTTTTAGACCCAAAACGCGAAGATTGTAACTATCCTTTTAAAGAATTGTGTGGTTGTGGTGTGGGCTTTAAATTAATTCAAGCATTAGCTGAAAAAGATGGTGAAACACCTGAAGATTTATTACCCTATTTAGACTTGGTAGCTACGGCCGTTGGTGCTGATATTGTTCCGATTAATGGTGAAAATAGAGTGCTTGCCTATTTTGGTTTGCATGTTATTAATACCAAACCGAGACCAGGGATTAAAGCTATTTTAGACCAAGTTGAAAAAACCGAACTTACCATAACAGACGTTGTTTTTATAATCGCCCCAAGAATTAATGCTGCAGGACGCATGGAGCACGGAAACTTTGCCGTGGCGTTGTTAACCGACGATGATTATGACCTAGCAAAAAAACATGCAGCAAATATTGACAACTATAATTTAGAACGAAGAGCTACCGATAAAGAGATTACAGAAGCTGCCCTTGAGCAAATAGAAACCTTAAATGAGCAAGACAGACTAACTACTGTGGTTTACGATGAATCCTGGCATAAAGGTGTTATAGGCATAGTAGCTTCTAGACTTACTGAAACCTATTATCGTCCCACTTTGGTGTTTACCAAAAGTGGCGAAACATTAGCAGCCTCAGCCCGCTCAGTTAATGGTTTTGATGTTTATAATGCTTTGGAAGCCTGTGCTACATATATTGAACAATTTGGCGGACATAAATATGCTGCTGGGTTAACTTTAAAAGAAGAAAACTACAAGGCTTTCAAGCAGGCATTTGAGGATGAGGTTTCTAAAACTATTGATAGGAATTTATTGATTCCAGAGGTTAAAATTGACACACAGATTGACTTAGAAATCATTACTCCTAAATTTTATAGGATTTTAAAACAATTTGCACCTTATGGCCCTAGTAATATGACACCTGTATTTATGACCGAAAATCTCAAAGATACTGGCTATGGCAAATGTGTAGGTGCTGATAAAACACATTTAAGATTAACGGCAACGCAAAATGGTTCGCAAAGTTTTGTTTGCATAGGTTTCGGGATGGGAGACAAATATAATTTAGTTTCCGAGGGAAAAGCATTTCATGCGGTATACTCCATTGATGAAAATGAATGGAATGGTAACGTTTCTTTACAACTAAAACTTCGAGATATCAAAAGTTAGCCATGGCAAAAAATGATCCTTATGCTGCACTTAGAATAAGAGAATTCAATATTTTCTTACTATTGAGATTTGCCTTGGTTTTCGGATGGTCTATGCAATTTGTAGTTATAGAGTGGCAAGTATACACACTTACAAATGATAAATTAAGCTTAGGGATTATTGGAGCTTGTGAATTTATTCCAGCTTTTTTTATGGCACCATTTGCAGGTCATATTGTAGATAGAAAAGAAAAACGCAACCTCTTTGCGTTAATGATTGCGTTGTTTTCTTTAATCAGTTTCGGTTTATTTTGGCTAACATCACAAACCATTGAAACCTCGTGGCAAACAAATAGCATTGTATTAGGGATATACGGTCTTGTATTTTTTGGCGGTATTTTAAGAGCATTCTTTGGGCCAACCATATTTTCATTGATTGCCTTACTAGTTCCAAAACCAATTTACCCAAATGCTGCTACTTGGAGCAGTAGTACATGGAAGGGCGCATCTGTAACAGGTGCATTAATTGGAGGGTTTTTAATTGCTTGGATTGGGGTACACCAAACCTTAGGAATTATATTTTTGTTGGTGCTTATTGCTTTGGCATTAGTTTTTCTCATTAAAAAGAAACCCATTTTAAATACAAAAATAGGCGAATCGGTAAAAGAGAGTTTGAAAGTTGGGCTGCGATTTGTTTTTAACGATAAGGTGATTTTAGGGGCGCTAACTTTAGATATGATTGCTGTACTTTTTGGTGGTGCAGTGGCTATATTCGCTGTTTTTGCCAAAGATATTTTAGATGCGGGTCCTAAAGGGTTTGGGATATTAAACGCCTCTTTGTCGCTAGGAAGTATTTTAACTATGCTGGCTACAACCTATCTTCCGATAACTAAAAACACAGGTAAAAAATTATTAATCTCCGTATTTGGTTTTGGATTGGCAATGATAGTTTTTGGAGCTTCAAAGTTATTTTGGTTGAGCGTAATTGCATTGTTTGTTGCGGGAGTGTTTGATGGTGTTTCCATGGTGATACGCCAAACTATTTTACAGCTAAAAACACCTGACGACATGCGTGGCAGGGTTGGTGCTGTAAACTCAATGTTTGTAGGGTCTTCTAACGAACTTGGTGCTTTAGAAAGTGGCATTGCTGCTAAAATTTTTGGTGCGCCTTTAGCAGTAGTCTTAGGGGGTTGTGTAACACTAATTACGGTTACCACTATGGGGTTTAAAAATAAAGCCCTTAGAGAATTAGATTTAACTGAGGATATTAAAGCTAGTGAGATTTAGTAATCCGTTTTGAATGCCTTTAACTCTATAGTCTCTCCATCAAACTCAGCATAAGTAAAGTACTGAATCCAATCACCAAGGTTGATATATTTTGCGTTGTTGTTAAGATTGATATTAAGCGGTAAATGCCTGTGGCCAAACACAAAATAATCGCGATGTTTATCCTCTAGTTTGCGTTTACAATACTGCACAAGCCATTCATTATCTTCTCCTAAAAATTTGGCGTCATCATCACCAGAAATCAATTTGTTCTTTACTGAAAAATATTGAGCGATGCGCATACCAATGTCTGGATGTCCCCACTGAAAAACCCATTTAAAAAACGGATTAGTAAATACTTTTTTTAAGCGTTTATACCCTTTATCTCCTGGTCCTAGACCATCGCCATGACCAATAAAAAACGTCTTGTCGTTAAACATGAATTCTTTGGGTTTGTGATATACGGGAATATTCAATTCTTCTTCAAAGTACCCGTTCATCCACAAATCGTGATTCCCAACAAAATAGTGTATTGGAATACCCGAGTCTGAAATTTCGGCAAGTTTACCTAAAGTTCTTGTAAAACCTCTAGGGACAACAGTTTTGTATTCAAACCAAAAGTCGAACAAATCGCCTAGGAGAAAAATTACAGCGGCATCTTGTTTTATTTCATCTAACCATGCAACAAATTTCTTTTCGCGGGGCAGTGATGCCTCCCTAGTAGGTGCACCCAAATGATTATCTGATGCGAAATATATTTTCTTGCCTTTTGGTATTTGCATGGTGTAAATATAGCATATTCCTGCGAACGCAGGAATCTCAATTTTTGTTATGGAAAGGGGTTTTTGATGGTAAGTAGAAATTGAAGATTAAGGAAAGTTTTTAGCAGATAAACCCGCGCTAGGGATTGCAGTGGCAGCTTTTGACGAGGCGAGCATCGAGCCAAAACTATTAACGGAAAGCCCGACCCGAAAGGGGAGCGCCCAAAACCTAATCTTGATCGTTGGCAAACCACTCTGCAAAACTCGTGGCAGTTTCTTGCAGTTTTAAAGAGTGGAGCTTAATGTTTTCTGGTAGGCGTGCTTTTATTTTTTTTGCAAAATCGATGACCATCATTTCGCTTGTAGGTTGGTAATCTACCAGTAAAATATTATGCCCCCTATTTTCTAATTCTTTAGCGAGCTCTACGTGTGGTGTGTTTTTGTTGAACACAGTGGCATGGTCGAATACATTAACAATCTCTTCTTTTACAATTTTTTTTAGGTCTCCAAAATCGATTACCATACCGTATTTTACGTTAGAAGTATCTGTAATGGGCTTGCCAAACACGGTAACATCGAGACGATAGCTATGCCCGTGTACATTTTTACATTTGCCATCGTATCCATAAAGGGCGTGACCTGTTTCGAACGAAAATTGCTTGGTGATACGTATATTGCTCATTTGCATAATATTGATTGGCAAATATACTATCTTCTTCGTTTTTTATTTACAAAATAAATAATTATTAGTACGAGTGCAAGGATTAGAAAGAGGCCGTTGCCACTAAAAAAGTTTAGTATATCCATAACTTATGGGTTGTTATTACTGTTACGCTTTTTACTGTAATAATAAATCATGTAGGCAATAATTACGAGAACCACAAACGGAATCATTGAGCCAATAAACACACCTATTTCGTAACCCTCATCGGGTGCATTTTTAATTTTTTCTTCTATATCTGGAGTTTGAAACAGACTCAGCATTAGGAAGATTTTACGTGTTATCATGTTGTAAATTTAGTTGTTTTTAGCGAGTGGTATAAATTGTTTTCTGAAATTAACCAATAGAGGTAAGGCTCTGGCAATCATCCAAAAGGTTAATGCTATAAAAATACCGTTGAGTTTAAAATCTAGATAATCTAGCCCATAAAGTATTGGTATAAACACTAAAAATGTAGCTCCCAGCAATACATTTCTTAAAGTTCCCATTTTACCTAAGCCTTTAAAAATGCCATCAAAAATAAAGGCTATAGAGCAAATAGGTTGCATAATGAGCACTATCCAAAATACGTTGTAAAACCGTTCTAAAACTTCTGGCTCTTTCGTAAAAAGTATGCCAATGGGTTTGTAAACCATGAATCCTATAGCGGTTAAAATGAAACCTACCAATAGCCCAATTTTAATAAGCTTTACATTTAATTTTACCAAATCCTTATAATTTTGAGCACCAAATAACCTTCCCGACATGATGTTTCCTGCACCTGCATACCCATCGATAATAAAAGCACCTAAAAACCATAAATTAATAGCAATAGTATAAGCTGCGATGTAGTTTTTGCCATAACCAGTAGCAAATCTGGTGGCAAAATACAGCGTTATGTTAAGCGCCAATGTTCTTATGAAAAGATTGAGAATCATAAAAAGAAATCGTTTGATTTCTGGATTAAATGGGAACGTTGGCAGTAGGGGAATACTTGTCTTTTTAAGCAAATAATAGGCTGAAAACAATGCCATAAGTATTTGCGCTATAACGCTCGCATATGCAGCTCCTTCAATATTCATGGGTGCTACATATCCAGGAATACCGTACACCAAGACAAAATCTAAAACAATATTTGCCGAAGCACCAATAATAGCAATTATCATGGGGTGATATGTGTTTTGTAAACCTCTAAATGTACCAAAAACAGCTATGGTGAATAGCGTAAACGGAAATCCGAAAACTCTAATTTTGTAGTACACAACACTGTAATCTAGTATTAAGTCTGACGCGTTATAAAGCTTGAAAATATGACTCGCAAATGGATACGTCCCAACTATGATTAATAGGCTTAAAGATGTAACGATAAAAATGGCTTGGGCTGGCAAGTTTTTTACCTTTTCTAGGTTATCTGCTCCGAGGTATTGCGATACTATGGCAGAAATGGCGCTACGGGTTTGCCCTAAAATCCAAATAAGCATTGACAAAAATGTTCCAACAATACCTACAGCAGCTAGGGATTCCACAGGGTTGGTATCAATATTTCCAACAATAGCAGTATCTGTAATAGACAAAATAGGTTCTGAAATCCCAGAAATTAATGCGGGAACAGCCAGTTTATTAATGTATTTTATGCTAATATTTGAACTCACAGGACCAATTCGTAACAATGAAACGGAAATTTACTTTGCTTCAGAAAATAAATATCACCTAATTTTTTATAGCCGCGAAGTTCGTAAAACTTTTGGTTTCTTTTATTCTGTGAAAAGGTGTCCAATCTAATAGATGTATAATTGTTGTTTTTTGCGTAATTTTCAGCAAAGGTAAGCAGTAGTTGCGCATAGCCATTATGTTGAAATTTTGGATGTACCGCTAAGCGATGTATATAACTATTATTTTTATTGGGGGTTAGCCATTTTATTGGGGTATATTCTTCATCCATAAACGTTGAAATTGTGATGCAGCCAATAATTTCATTCGCAGACTCTAAAACATAGCATTCTCCCCTATCAATATCTTTATTAAAAGCCGAAGCATTTGGATAGTATTCATTCCACTGAAAAATATTTTGGTGCATCATGTGTGTTGCACATGCTTTAGTGATTTTTAAAATTTGGTTTACATCTTCAGGTGTTGCTTTTCGTATCATTAAATTGTGTTACTTTTGCCTTAAAATTTATTGTAAATTTAAGTTTTAACTATCTGGTTATGAAAAATATTTTAGTTCCTGTAGGTTCTTCAAAAAATGCTGTAAGTCATTTACAGTACGCTATAGATTTTGCTGAAACTTTTGGAGCAAAGGTGTTTGTGGTACAAGTGTACAACGTATTCACCAAAGCAGGAACTATGATTAAGGTTGAAAACATCATAGAACGTGAGAGTTTGTCGTTTTTAAATGATTTAGTTTCCAAAGTTGATAAAAAAGGTATTGATGTTATTGTTAAGGTTTTAAAAGGTGATTTAATTGATACTTTAGAGTTAGCATGTAAAGCTGCAGATGTAGATTTGGTTTTGGTGGAACCAAGAACAAATTCTATTAACGACGAAGTATACCTAGGAAAAATTTCAGGGAAAATTATTAAGCAAATGGAAGTACCCGCCTTAATTGTTCCTGAAGGATATACGTTTTCTAAACCATCAAATATATTAATGGCGATAAAATCGGCTATTATAAAAAAAGACAATGTTTTACAGCCATTAAAAGATCTCAAAGCAAAATTTAATGCTACGATTGATTTATTATTGGTAAAAACACCATACCACAAAGAAGGCGATTTTAATGTGAACGAAGAACTGAGTTCTATGATACGAAATACCACAGAATCGGTTAATGCTACAACCTTCCAGGGTGTTTTAGAGCATTTTCAATCGCATAGTCCCGATATGCTTTGTGTAGTAAGACGCAAACGTGGGTTTTTTGCTAAAAAATGGGAAAAAGACACCATTCTGCGTAAAGACTTTTTCATAAAAACGCCCGTATTGGTTTTAAGTGGATTGAAATAGTGAAGTGCTAATGTAGTTTTTGAATAGCTACTAAATCAACCAACTTTGTTTTTCCTCTTAATTTTTCCGTTTTTAAAGCAGATAAACTATAGTTTTTGCTTGATTTAAGGTGTTCTATAAGCTTTTTAGACGCAATAAACTCAACACCATACTTATTGCACAAACTCTGTATTCTCGCGGTAGTATTTAACACATCACCAGTGAAAAAAATGTCTTTTTTTAAAACTCCTATTTCTCCAATAGTCACCTCTCCAAAATGAATTCCTGCCTTAAATTCAGGATGTACACTGTAGGTTTTTAAATAGTATTCCTTTTTCTTTTCAAGAGCAGCTTTCATATCAAAAAAACAATTAACGCAATTATTGTTTTTGATACCTTTTGAAAACTTCCATGACATTACAATTTCATCACCCACATATTGATACACTTCTCCTTCATTTTTTATAATAGCGTCCGATAGATCAAAATAATAAGATTTTAAAAGCTCAAAATACTTTATGTGCCCAAGTTCTTCGGCGATTGTGGTTGAGGATTTCATATCTAAGAACATAAATATCCGGGTTTCTGATATAGGTTTATGATATTTTCCGGTAAAAAAATTCAATAGAACATTTTGTCCCAAATTCTCACTAACCTCAGAATAAAGTAATGAAAAAAGCAAGGAGAAACCAAGCTGAACAATGGCGCTTAAATGTGTAATACTGAAGAAAAAATTGAAATATTTTGCCCACACATCGGCATGAAAAACTGATGTGTTTAATTCTATACTTGCAGCAATGGGATAATTGATAAGAATTACAAATGAAAAGAAAAGAATGTAAATAATGAATTTGGCAACAATCTTTTGCCAAAATTGTTTCTTTTCAAATAGTTTGCTAAGAAATAGTACTTCAATAGTACCAACCAAAAGTCCGATAATTGTAATACCAGTTAATGCAAACGTTAGAATGCTGGGCGTTATTTTAATGGCAGCATCAGGGGTGTTTTCCTGATTGCCAATAGCGGCAAATTCTACCCATAAAAATAAGCAAGCGAAAATGAGCCATATAACCCCAAATGGGAGAATTTTTGATATGTTTCTTTTTGCAATTGCCGATATCCTCATGTAAATAATATGTTTAGAAGTTTACAATTTAATAATTATGTAGATTACTTTTATATATAAACGCGATTGAAATTTGTCATTTAATACATATATTTACCACCTAATTCTAACCGTGGTAGAATAATAAACAAGGGGATGTAGCTCAGTTGGCTAGAGCGCTTGACTGGCAGTCAAGAGGTCGTCGGTTCGAGCCCGATCTTCTCCACAAAAGGCATTATCGCATTGATGATGCCTTTTTTATGATTTTTGTTTATCGGTACATCAACAAATCTTAAAACTAGAACTTAGGTTTATTTTTAAAAACTTAGATGTTTTTCAACCATTTAAGATAATCTTATCATAATTATTGGTTAAAGTCAGGTTTCATCGCTTTTAACCAATTTTTTTAACCAATTTTTAACAGGTTTCAAATAAAAATTTTAACAATTTGCACTGCCTGAATTATGGGCCATACTTTTACGCTCTAAAACTTAAAAAATGATGGAAGACACTAGTACAATTGATATTAAGTCTATTAACGAGAAAATTGAAAAGGAAAGTGCCTTTGTAGACTTATTGACTTTAGAAATGAATAAAGTTATTGTAGGTCAAAAACACATGGTAGAACGATTGCTAATTGGCCTTTTAGGTAAAGGTCATATTTTATTAGAAGGTGTTCCTGGATTAGCAAAAACTTTGGCGATTAACACCTTGGCGCAGGCTGTGGATGGTAGTTTTAGCAGAATACAGTTTACTCCGGATTTATTACCTGCCGATGTTACTGGTACATTGATTTATAACATGAAGGAGAATGACTTCTCCATTAAGAAAGGACCAATTTTTGCAAATTTTGTTTTAGCAGATGAAATAAACAGAGCACCTGCAAAAGTGCAATCGGCACTACTGGAAGCAATGCAGGAAAAGCAAGTTACCATTGGCGATGAAACGTTTGTTTTAGACAAACCATTCTTAGTAATGGCAACGCAAAACCCTGTAGAGCAAGAAGGAACCTACCCATTACCAGAAGCGCAAGTTGACCGTTTTATGTTAAAAACAGTAATTGACTATCCTAAATTAGATGAGGAACAGTTAATTATGAGAGCCAATATGAAAGGTGCTTGGGACAAGGTAAATCCAGTAGTTTCTGTAAAACAAATTTTAGCAGCACAGGAAGCTATCAAAGACGTGTACATGGATGAAAAAATTGAAAAGTACATCCTCGACATTATTTTTGCGACAAGATATCCTGAAAAATATAGACTTACCGATTTAAAACCATTAATTTCTTTTGGAGCCTCTCCTCGTGGAAGTATCAATTTAGCAACAGCTGCTAAATGTTATGCCTTCATCAAACGTAGAGGTTATGTAATCCCAGAAGATGTTCGTGCTGTAGTTCATGATGTATTACGCCACAGAATTGGCATTACTTACGAAGCAGAAGCTGAAAACGTGACTTCTGAAGACATCATCAACAAAATTGTAAACGAGATAGAAGTACCTTAAAAATTGACAATTGATAATTGACAATTGATTATTAAGTTCTAATTAATCAATATTAAATATTCAATAGACAATTGAAAAAATGGATACTAAAGAATTACTAAAAAAAGTACGCAAAATTGAGATTAAGACACGGCGGTTGTCTGATCATATTTTTGGAGGAGAATACCATTCTACCTTTAAAGGGCGTGGTATGACATTTAGTGAAGTTCGTCAGTATCAATTTGGAGACGATGTTAGAAATATTGATTGGAATGTTACCGCACGTTACAGTGAACCTTTCATTAAAGTATTTGAGGAAGAGCGTGAACTTACCATGATGCTTATGGTAGATATTTCAGGTTCAGAATTATTCGGTACAGAACAGCAATTTAAAAATGAGGTAGTTACCGAAATAGCAGCAACCTTAGCATTTTCGGCTACTCAGAATAATGACAAAATTGGTTTGATTTTATTTTCAGACCAGGTAGAACTATTTATTCCACCTAAAAAAGGGCGTTCTCATGTATTGCGTATCATTCGAGAACTTATAGAATTTACACCAGAAAGTAAACAAACCAATATTGCCGAGGCTTTAAAATTCTTATCAAACGTAATGAAGAAGAAGGCTATCGTATTTCTACTTTCCGACTTTATCGCTGATGATTACGAGCGTACGATGAAAATTGTATCTGGTAAGCATGATGTTACGGGAATACGGGTTTATGATAAACGTGAGGAAGAGATACCTAATCTTGGTGTGGTGCAAATGTTAGATGAAGAAACAGGTGAAATGCTATTGGTAAACACCACATCTAAAAAAGTACGACAAAATTACGCTAGGTTTTATAGGAATAAGGTGAATTATTACAAAGAAACATTTTCGCGCTCGGGTGCTGGGGTTATTGATTGTCGTGTGGATGAAAGTTACGTTAAAAAACTACTAGGTTATTTTAAAAGAAGAGGCTAAAAGAGTAACGATTTATGATTAACGATTTCAGATTTATGAATTTTGAAGTAATGGGTGAAGGTAATTTGAAAGGATTGCTTCTATCTTGTGCTTTCTGCCTTATGTCTGTTTTATCTTTTGCCCAAGTAACGTCTTCTATCGATTCTACATCAATCAAAATAGGAGAGCAAATCACCTACAATATTCAGGTAGAAACCGACTCTACAAATTTAGTTGTGTTTCCAGAAGGGCAAACGTTCGCGCCTTTAGAAATGATAGAATCCTATGCTATTGATACGGTTAAAAGCAAAGACAAATTCAGCTTAATAAAAAAATACGGGTTAACACAGTTCGATTCTGGGAGCTATACTATTCCACGTCAAAAAATAATCGTTGGAGACAACACGTTCTTTACAGATTCGCTTAAAGTTGAAGTAAATACGATTGCTGTAGATACTGCAAAACAAGGACTGTACGATATTAAACCTCTAATTGAAGTAAAAAAACGTGGCAGCAATTGGTGGAAATACCTTGTGGTTACACTTTTAATTTTAGGCATAGTAGCAGCTTTGTTGTGGTGGTTTATTTGGAGACAGAAGCCTCTAAGTGAAGAAGAAAAAATCGCATTATTGCCACCATATGATAGAGCTAAACTAGCGCTACAAAAACTAGATGAGAGTCATTATTTAGAACACGAGCAACTAAAAGATTACTATTCAGAGCTGACATTAATAATTCGTAAATATTTAGATGAAAAGGTGTATGACCATGCTCTGGAAAGTACAACAGATGAATTAATAAGTAAGCTGCGACTATTAAAGGATGGCAATCAAATAGATTTAAGCACTGAAACCATTAAGAATTTAGAAAGCATTTTAAGACGTGCCGATTTAGTGAAGTTTGCAAAGTCTGCTCCAGATGTAGCTTTAGCAGAACTAGATAGAAATACTATTGATGCTGAAATTGATCATGTAAAAGAAGTATTGCCAGAGCCTACCGAAGAAGAAAAGCTTTTAGACGAACAATATCGAGAAGAACAAGAGCGCAAAAAGAAGCGTAAAAAAGTATGGTTAACCGTTGGGATAAGCGTATTCTTGTTGATGGCTACAATTGTTGGATTTTCAATAAAATATGGTTTTGATTATGTAAAGGACACCATCATCGGTCATGAAAGTAAAGAGTTGTTAGAGGGCGAATGGGTAACGAGTGATTATGGCTTGCCGCCAGTAACTATTTCCACTCCTAAAGTTCTAAGTAGAGATACGCTAAGGACTAAAGAAAATAACAGAGCTAAAATCACTAGCTTCTATTATGGAAGTATGCTAGACTTTTTTGTTATAGATATTACTACTTATAAATCGAAAAAGGCAATATCAAAAAATGATATTGACTTAAAAAAAGCAGAAGATGAAGCAATAGAAGGGCTTGAAAAATCAGGAGCAACAAACATAATTGTTAAAAATGAAAAATTTGTAACCCCAAATGGAGCTGAGGGATTGAAAACTTTTGGCACTGTTAAACTACCCAGTGTTAAATCAAATGATTCGGAATATGGTGAGTACGTTGCTTTACATTTTGCTGCTGATAATATATTGCATAGAATTTCAATAATTTGGAAGGAAGATGATGTTTACAGTAAACAAATTGCCGATAGAATTTTAAATTCTGTAGAATTACAAACCGAAGAGAAAGAAGAATAATGCTAGAGGGGATTGAGTTTTTAAATAAAGAATTATTTTGGTTGTTTTTGTTATTGCCTTTAGCAATGGCTTGGTATATATTTAAGAATAAAAAGCAAACCGCTGAACTTAAAATATCTAGCTTAAAAGGCTTTAAGGTTACTAGTTCTTGGCTACCAAAATTAAAACACATTCTATTTGTATTCAGGCTATTAGCCTTGGCATTATTAATAACAGCGCTGGCAAGACCTCAGTCTGTTGATGTGTCCTCAAGAACAAAAACCACCAAAGGGATCGATATTGTAATGGCCATTGATGTATCGGCCAGTATGCTCGCCAAAGACTTAAAACCAAACCGACTAGAAGCTTTAAAAGATGTAGCATCTGAATTTATTAAAGGGCGGCCTAACGATCGCATTGGTTTAGTAGAATATGCTGGAGAAAGCTATACTAAAACACCAATTACTAGCGATAAAGCCATTGTATTACGCTCATTAAAAAGCATAAAATACAATACGATTATAGAAGGCGGAACCGCTATTGGTATGGGTTTAGCCACTTCGGTAAACCGATTAAAGGATAGTAAAGCGCAAAGTAAAGTTATTATTCTATTAACTGATGGTGTAAACAATACGGGGTTTATCGACCCAAGAACAGCAAGTGAATTGGCTGTGGAATATGGCATTAAAACCTATACTATTGGGTTGGGCACCAACGGTATGGCATTGTCGCCAATTGCTATAGACCCTAGAACCGGGAGATTTCAATATGGGCGTATACAAGTTGAAATAGATGAAGAATTACTAAAGGAAATTGCTGATGCTACGGGCGGAAAGTACTTTAGGGCTACCAACAACGAGAAGTTGGAGGAAATTTACAAAGAGATCAATAAATTAGAAAAAACAGAAATTGAGGAATTTAAATTTTATAATTACGAAGAAAAGTATCGTCCGCTTGTATTATTTGCAGGATTATTGCTGCTTTTAGAGTTATTATTACGCTTTACTATTTTTAGGAGTTTTGTGTAGTTTGAAATTTAGAATTTTAATATTGGAATTTTAGAAAAATGTATCAATTAGATGAAAAAATATGGTTTTGGACGCTGGGAATAATCCCAGTAGTAGTCCTATTCTTTTTGGTGCTTCAATTTTGGAAACATAGAACACAACAAAAATTTGCGGATAAATCGCTAATGAAAAGGCTGAGTCCTGATACATCTTTTTTCAAATCAACATTAAAAATTATAGTGTTGAGTTTAGCTTTTCTGTGTTTCTCTATTGCGTTGGTAAACCCAAAAATTGGTACAAAACTAGAAACCGTGAAACGCGAAGGCGTAGATATTGTATTTGCAGTGGATGTGTCTAAAAGTATGTTAGCTGAGGATATTGCACCAAACCGGTTAGAAAAAGCGAAGCAGTTGGTAACGCAAATTATAAATAATTTGGCCAGTGACCGTGTTGGTATTATTGCCTATGCAGGAAAGGCGTTTCCGCAATTACCAATTACCACAGATTATGCATCGGCGAAGATGTTTTTGAATAACATGAATACCGATATGTTGTCCTCCCAAGGTACAGCAATTAACGAAGCCATAAAATTAGCCACAACATATTTTGACGATGAAGAACAAACTAATAGGGTGCTTATTATAATTTCGGATGGTGAAGACCATAGTGAGGCCGCCATCGATGTTGCGGAAGAAGCTAATGAAGAAGGTATTCGTATTTTTACTATTGGTGTGGGCGATGTTAAAGGTGGGCCTATTCCGTTAAAACGCAACGGCGTTGTAGTAAGTTATAAAAAAGATAATCAAGGAGAAACGGTAATTACGAAGCTAAATGAAGATACTTTGATAGGTATTGCTGAAGAGGCGGATGGCGCTTACATTAATGGAAAAGTAACCAATGATGTGGTAGAAAATATCAGGGAGATTTTAAACACTATGGATAAAACTGAATTTGAAGCAAAACAGTTTGCTGATTTTAAAGACCAATTTCAATGGTTTTTAGGATTTGGGATTTTCTTTTTGTTTCTAGATATTTTCCTATTGGAGCGAAAAACAGCATGGTTGAAAAAATTGAATTTGTTTAACGAAAATTTTTAAATAAACTAAGGTCGTGGGAAAGCATAGGTTCTAGCAAACATGCCCGCGCTAGGGATTGAGGCATTTGTTGAAGCTCCTCGCAGAGAGCGACTGCCGAAAGCCCGACCTTGCTCTGAGAGCCCTAGCGAACGAGCGGGGGAGCGCCCAAATTTATAGTTTTTTTAACGCAAAAAAAATGACAGTTTTATAACTTAGAAATAAGGTTTTTTAAAATGAAAAAGTTAGTTGTATTACTTGTATTATGTGTATCGTTTTTGGGGTTTTCTCAAGATGATAAAACACGTGTGCTAGCCGAAAAACAAGCCAATAATTATGTTTACGAAGCCAACGAATTGGTGAGTGAAGATTTTGTTGCTGCCGAAATGGAATATAGAAAAGCGCTGTCTAAACAATCGGACAATATTGCTGGACTTTATAATTTAGGAAACTCTTACTACGAAAAAGGTAACTTTGAAGAAGCTTTATACCGCCACCAACAAACGGCTAAATTGGCGACCTCTAAAGATGCCAAACACAAAGCTTTCCATAATATGGGCAATGTGCTTATGAAAAATAAAAAGTGCAAGGAAGCGGTAGAAGCTTATAAGAGTGCCCTACGAAATAACCCTTCGGATGATGAAACACGCTATAATTTGGCTTTAGCTAAAGAGTGCGCAAAACAGCAGGAAGACGAAAATAAAGACGACGAGAATAAAGAGGACAAAGACAATAGTGACGATAAGAAAGACGAAAACAAAGAAAACAAAGACGACAAGAACGAGGAAAATAAAGATAAGAAAGACGGCGAGGATAAAGAGGACGAGAAGAAAGATGGTGAGGACAAGGAAGATGAAAAAAAGCCCGAAGACCAAAAAGAAGATAAGAATAAAGGCGATAAAGAAAAAGAAGATAAGAAAAAACCACAGCCAAAACCTGGACAATTATCGCCACAGCAAATTAAAAGTTTGTTAGAGGCTATGAACAACCAAGAACAAAAAGTACAGGAAAAAATGAATGCCGAAAAACAAAAAGGCGTGAAGGTTAAAACAGAAAAAGATTGGTAAAAGTAGACAGATGATTGGAGACGAAAGGCGGAAGTACGACGAAAATGAGTTTTGTTATGCTGAACAAAGCCGAAACATCCTAAAATGAAAATGAAACTATTAAAATTACTACATATAACTTTTTTCATTCTTACAGCAACTGTGGCTTCAGCACAAGTAAAGTTTGAGGCCAAAGTAAGTAAGGAAAAGCTAGGTGTAAACGAAAGATTGCGCATAGATTTTGAGATGAATAAAGATGGTGATAATTTTAATCCTCCAGGTTTTAATGGTTTCACGGTTATTGGAGGCCCAAACCAATCTGTGAGTAATTCTTGGATAAATGGCGTTAGAACCTATAAAAAAACATATAGCTATTTCCTAGCACCCAAAAGCAGAGGTAACTTTACAATAGGGCAAGCAACTATTGAAATAGAAGGTGAAATTTATAAAACAACACCTATTAAGGTTGAGGTTACTGCAGCCATTGACAAACCTAAAGATCCCAACGACCCGGATTATGTAGCCTCTAACAATATTCATTTAGTCGCTGAAGTTTCAAATTCAAATCCTTATTTAAACGAAGCCATTACTGTGGTTTATAAACTATATGTAGCCCCAACAACAGGTGTGGATAATTGGCGTGAAATAGATATTCCTAAATACGATGATTTTTGGAGCCAGAATATAGATACCAAAGGACAACGTGTACAAAATGGCACTTATAATGGTGAGGAATATCGTTATTTAGTATTGCGCAAAACGGTTTTATATCCTCAGCGCACCGGAAGATTGAATATTGAGCCTTTATCATTAAATGTCTCTGTTCAAGTGCCAACAAACCGACGCGATATTTTTGGAAGCCGATTAATGACACGGGTAAACAGAACAGTTTCAGCCGGCAATAGAACCATTAACGTAAAGTCGCTGCCAGAAAAAGGAAAACCAGCAGATTTTAGTGGTGCTGTGGGCGATTTTAGTTTTAAGGTTACGGCGTCTAAAACAGAATTGGATGCTACGGAATCTTTACAAGCAAAAGTAGAAGTCCGTGGGAAAGGAAATTTAAAATTATTCAAGCTACCTAAATTAACACTTCCAAGTTCTTTAGAGGTTTATGAGCCCGAACACGAAGAAAATGTAAGCACGACAACAAGTGGCATGCAAGGAAGCATTTCAGATACTTACACTATTGTACCACAGTATAAAGGGAAGTATCCGTTATCCAGCGTTTCATTTTCTTATTTCGATGTAAAAACCAAAACCTACAAACGCCTATCCTCTGACGAAATAATTATTAACGTACTGGACGGCCCCGTAAATACAAGTTCTGAAACCACCACCCCATCGAGTAATACGATAAAACAGACTGTGGTTTCAAACAATAATCAGTTTGCTTTTATTAAAACCAACACGGATTTAGTCACCACTAAAACGAGTTATTTTTTTAAATCGACATTGTTCTGGAGTTTATTGTTGGCACCTTTTTTAGCTATTCCCCTTGTAGTTTTAATCAAAAGAAAAAAAGACATTCGTGATGCTGATATTACTGGAAATAAAATAAGAAAAGCAGATAGACTTGCTAGGAAATATTTAAAAGGTGCCAAAAAACAATTGGGCAAAAAAGAAGCGTTTTATGAAGCTTTAGAAAAAGCATTACACAACTATTTAAAGGCAAAATTACGTATTGAGACCAGCGATTTAAGCAAGGACAGAATACAAAATCTATTGCTAGAACGAAACGTTGAAAACGAAGTGGTAAACGATTTTATAGCCATTTTCGAAAATTGTGAGTTGGCACGTTATACGCCAATTACCAATGTTACTATGCAGGAAGATTATGAAAAAGCCGCAAAAACAATTTCATTAATAGATAAACAGGCACGTTAAGATGAAACACTTCTTTTACATACTAATTGTGCTGTTAAGCTTTATGTTTTCTGAAGCACAAAATAGGACTCTTTTTGAGGAAGGCAATGCGCTATATAACGAGGGAAAGTATGCCGAAGCCATAGATAAGTACATGGCCATTTTAGAAACTGATAAACACTCTCCCGAATTGTATTTTAATTTGGGCAACGCACATTATAGATTGAATAATGTAGCGCCCAGTATTTATTATTTTGAAAAAGCAAAACTTTTAGATCCTAATGACAGGGATATTGAAAACAATTTGGCCTTTGCAAACAATATGACCATTGATGCTATAGATAACATACCTGAAGTAGGGTTTTCAAAATTTATAAAAAACATAACCCATTCTTTAAATTTTGATGCTTGGGCAAAAATTGCAGTGGTCTTAGCTTTTCTATATGTGGTTTTGGTGTTACTATACTACTTGTCGTATTCATCAGGAAAAAAACGTATAGCCTTTGTATCAAGTGTTATTTGCCTATTATCGTTGTGCATTGTGCTTGCATTTGCTTTTAATAAGTTTGAATTAGACAAAAAGAATAATCCAGCCATAGTTTTTGCACGGGAATCTCAAGTAAAAACAGAGCCAAATTTGCGTAGTGAAGAAGCGTTTAGATTGCATGAAGGCACAAAAGTTCAAGTGATAGATACTGTAAACAATTGGAAAAAAATAAAGCTTTTAGATGGGAAAACAGGGTGGATTGATAATGAAGATATTAAATTGTTGAAAGCTTTTTAAAAGCTAAAACGCTATATTATAAAAAAAGAGCATCAAAATTGATGCTCTTTTTTTATATCATCTTAACAATAGCCAGGGATAAGGCCTTATTATAAAATATATTTATGCATAATATATAATATATAAATAAAAATCAATGAAATAGTTTTTTAAAATTTGCACCGTGGTTTGAACGTGATGTTTAAATCACTCAAATAAAAACTAAAACCGATTTTTATTTATTATGGAAACACATCAGTTAGATTATCTAAACAAAAAATCTACACTTTCAAAAATTTTAATCTCCCTTACATGGTTTATCTTCTTAGTAAACGCAGGATTAATAGCTTACTATTTTTCTGATTTTCCAACGTGGAGTTATAAGGGCATCTTTCTTATTAATGGCTTTAGCATTGTTATTTGGACGGTAGTATCCTTTTTTAGTGGTATCGTTCAAATGTATTCTGCGAATTACATGAAAGGGTTTAAACTACAAAACCAATTCTTGTTTTTGTGTCTTAGCTTTTCATTATCGGTAATGCTATTCGTAATATCAAATCATGTCTTGCTTATGGTATTGTTTTGGTTTTTAATGGGTTTAATCATGTCTAAACTCATTGGGATTGATGCTGAATGGAAAGAAGCGCAACATGCATCAAAATTTGCAAGAACCAATTATTTTGGAGGCGCTATATGTTTTGCTTTAGGCGTTGCCTTGTTAGTTTACGTAACTGGTGGGCTCACAAGAACAGAAATATTAGCAAACCTCGAACTCGGCGCGCAATGGCAAATTTCTTTAGCTTCGCTATTTATTATAGTCGCTGCTATTATTCAGTCGGCTATATTTCCATTTCACAGATGGTTATTGTCTGCGATGACCTCACCAACACCAGCATCTGCTTTAATGCATGCTGGGTTTGTAAATGGTGCAGGTATTTTACTCACTTTATTTGCTCCTCTGTTTTTTGAAGCGAATGTATTGTTATTAATATTCATTATTGGTGGTGTAACAGCTATTGTAGCGCAATTTAGTAAGCTACTTCAGGTTAATGTAAAACAAAAATTAGCATGCTCTACCATTGCTCAAATGAGTTTTATGGTAATGCAATGTGGGCTAGGGTTTTTCACTGCCGCAATTACGCATTTAATTCTTCACGGTTTCTACAAAGCATATTTGTTTTTAACCGCTGGTGAAGAAGTACGCAATTCTTTACCTAAACCTCCAGAAAAAATGGTAATTAAGCCATTACAGACACTTATCATCATAGCCTCAGCAACATTAGGTGGTGTACTTTTCGGTTTTATAACTGGTAAAGGTATTGCATTGAATAGTGGTTTGTTTCTAACCTTTATAGTTGCCATTACGGTTGGTCAAGTAGTGTACAACATTATAAATCACGCTAACATTGAAGGCATTAAAAAACTAATCGTCACACCAATTTTAATTATTGCAGGTGTTGGTATTTATGCTTTAGTTTTTAATGGTGTAACCCTTTTAATGTCTGATATGCCAATGGCAAATGTAGCTATTGCTTTAACCCCGGTACACATCATATTTGGTGTTGTATTCCTTGTAGCCTTTCATATTATGTTATCTGGTATGTACCGCAAAATTCCTTGGCTTTACGTAAAGTTAATGAATGTATCTCAACCTTTAAACACATCTGTAGTTTCCTTTAAAAACAAATAAGTTATGACGAAAAGAGAACACATACTTTTAAGCATAGAAGCAGCAACACAATGTATAGGAACCACATGGCCGTTATATTCCTTTGTGGCATCAAACCCTTTATCTGGGTATGAAAAGTTACCTTTTGAAGAGGCTGTGAAGGAAGCGGGTCATTATTTAAAATCGAAGTCTTATCCTAGCGCTTCAGTATACAGAACAGCTCTTGAAAAGAATGATATTGATAGAACACTTTTAATTGAAATTCTAAGAGAAGCCGAATATTTTGAAGCACCTGAAGCATACCTTGCTAAAATGAATGAAGAAACTGCACCAACGCAAACACATTCTAAGTTGGATGTGATTATGACGAAATGGTTGGCAGCGTTTATGGATGAAGGTATGGCCGAATGGCAAATGCCTTACAAGGAAAAAGGATTCTTTAAAGCATGGAAATTATTAGCTAGTTATGATAAGGATATTGGAAACCCAAGTTTAAAAAATATTCCAGACACCAGTATTGAGGCTCTTGAGCAAGTGTTAAGTGCGCACAATATTTCTAGTTACAACAAGTTGTTTACCGCACATATTTCTGCTTTACCAGGTTGGACGGGTTACATCAAACATAGAGCTACTACCAATACTGTATGGCAACAAGAATTTCCAATTACTATAGAAGATTATTTGGCAGTGCGATTAACCATTGCGAATCACTTAGGTTTTTCTTTAGAAGTTGATGAAAACACTAATGATGATACATCTCAAAATACCTTGAAATATCTTTGGTTAAAAGCTTGGGAGACATCTTTTCAAAATAAGTTAACATCAAATTTAGTTGCGCAAAGTGAAACTCTAAATTTAGAAGCGAATACAGAAGTACCTGATGCACAAATGGTATTTTGTATTGATACACGATCGGAACTTATCCGCCGTCATGTAGAAGCTTCAGGAAATTATGAAACTTTTGGCTATGCAGGATTTTTTGGAATTGCTGCCGATTATCAGCATTATCAAGAAGATATCAGCATCAAGTCCTGTCCGCCAATTGTAGGTTCACCATATAAGATAACAGAAACACCTCTTGAAAATACAGCAACCAAAGACGATACTTTCAAAAGAAATAGAAACATAGCGAAGTCTAAAACACGTATTTTAAAGCGTCTTAAAAATATGTTGCCGTCGTCTTTCGGGTTTGTGGAAGGTTCTGGTGCATTCTACGGATTGTCACTTATTATGCAGTCTTTTATGCCAAAAGCTTTTTCAAAAGTGAAACATGATAAACTGGATTACGAATCATTTTGTGAACCACAAATAACTTATAATAACGAAACGCATAAAACAATTGCTCTAGAAGAAAAAGTAGCCATTGTAAAATCTGGTTTTGATTTAATGGGATGGGAGCAATTTGCGCCGTTAGTATTATTTGTAGGTCACGGTAGTAAAACGGCAAACAATCCTTTTGCTTCAAGTTTAGATTGTGGTGCTTGTGCTGCAAATCCAGGCAGACATAATGCAAGGTTATTGGCTGCTTTAGCTAATGAAAAAGAAGTAAGACGCGTTTTAGCAAATACACACAACATAAATATTCCAGAGCAAACTGTATTTATTGGCGCTGAGCACAATACTACTACAGATGAAATTGAATTGTTTGATAATCAAGTGCCAAAAACACATGATGGCCTTATAAGGGTGTTAAAAGAAAACCTACTTAAAGTACAAGAAACTGCCACAACAGAACGACTTGGAGTAACTTCTGGAAGTGTAGCATTGGCACAAGCTAAATCTATTAACTGGGGCGAAACAAGACCAGAATGGGGATTAGCAAAAAATGCAGCTTTCATTGTAGGTTCTAGAAAATTAACGGCCTCTAGCAATTTAGATGGCAGATGTTTTATGCACTCTTACAACTGGAAATTAGACCCAAAAGGGAAAGCCTTAGCTGGTATCATGGGCGGCCCTATGGTAGTAACACAATGGATTAATAATCATTATTATTTCAGTACAGTAGATAATGATAAGTTTGGTGGAGGCTCTAAGGTAACGCACAATATTACAGGCCATTTTGGAGTGGTTCAAGGTAACGGAGGCGATTTAAAAATGGGCTTACCACTACAATCTTTAAAGTCTTCAGATACTGATATGTATCATCAACCACTAAGGTTAACTACAATGATTCATGCACCGCTAGAACGTGTTGAAGCGATTATAAGGGCTAATAAACACCTACAAATGTTATTAGATAATGAGTGGATGTATTTAAAGGTTATGGATAGTAGTGATTCAAATCAGTTTAAAACATATTCTAAAAATTATAATTGGATTGAAACAATAACAGTGCCTTCAAATAAAAACACAGAAACAAAACAATCTGTTGAAGTATCTAGGTATTAATACTTTAAATATTAAAAACAAACATTATGAAAAATAATAATTATAAAATATTAGTGCTTTCAGATTTAAAAGAAAAGTCCATTCAAGCTTTAAGCTATGCCGCCAAATTATCTAATGAAATTGATGCAAATGTTGAGTTTTTTTACGCGAAATCTGCAACTGAAGTTGAGCAAACAGAAGACCCATTGTCGGCTATTAATATAATCACGGAAGTTTCTAAAAAAATAGATGAAAAAATTAAAAACTTGGTTGCGCCTATATCTAAAGATAATAATATTGAAATCAAGACCGCTTTTGCATATGGGAATGTTAAAAGTGAAATTAAAAACTACATTGAAATGTCCCGACCAGATATGATTATTCTCGGAGAAAGAGCGGGGAAAAGGTTTAAATTTCTTGGAGATAATATAACACGTTTAGTAAATAAAAATTATAAGGGAGTTATTTTTGTAGCAACAGATAAGACTATTTTAGATGCTAATGGCGAAGTGTCTCTCGATAGTTTAGGGCTGAAAAACAATATAGATAACTATAATTTAGATTCTAAAAAAGAATTGACGGCTTAAACCGATATTTCACAAGTTAAGTTAACACCTCCATAGTATAATAAATTATGCTATTGAGGTGTTTTTGTTTTAGAAACAATGTATCTGCTGTCGTTTTTTCCATAGAAATAACAAAATTAAAAGAGAGTCAGTTTTAAAAACTAAAGGGTTTTTAGGTCTAATAAAAGCCTAAAATACAAGTGCTATACATCATAAAATATCTAAAAAAAGAAATAAAACTTGCTCATAAAAAAACAACTGGATTTCTTCAATGGATATAAAAATTTTCAAAGAGTTTTACAAGCTTAATAAATATGTGTTATATTTAGTTTTTTAATAGTATAACTCGCAATGTTGAGAAACACAATCGCCATTTTATTAGTTTCTATATTCATGTTAATTGTAGTGACACCTACAGTTATGATTCTTATTGATGATGATATAGATGTTTCTGAGATTTATGCGGCTTCAGAAGAAGAAAAGGAGAAAAGTCAAGAAAAGAATGGCGAAAAAGATTTTATAGTTTTAGAAATTCAGCACCCGCTATCTGCACGCATCATGAGTTTTGAGGAAAATAATTTAGAATACTGTTTGAAAATGTATAAAAAACCACATATTCAGCTTTCTTTTCCTCCTCCAAAAAAAACATAACTGTTTTTCTATAAACTCAAATCAAATTTCTTACTAACTAAACCGAAAGCCTATTGCGCTTTGGTTTACAATTATTTATTTTATGTTTAAATATTTAAAAAACGACCTCCCTGCCAGTATTGTAGTATTTTTTGTGGCTTTACCCCTATGTTTAGGTATTGCCTTAGCTAGTGGAGCTCCATTGTTTTCTGGTCTTATTGCTGGTATTATCGGCGGAATAGTAGTTGGTAGCTTAAGTGGATCAAATATTGGGGTAAGTGGTCCTGCAGCTGGTTTAGCCGCAATTGTGCTTACTGCCATTGGTGCTTTAGGAGGCTACGAAAATTTTTTAGTGGCTGTTGTTATAGGAGGTGCTATACAATTGTTATTAGGCTTTTTAAGAGCTGGAATTATTGGATATTACTTTCCGTCTTCAGTAATTAGAGGCATGCTTACAGGTATTGGAATCATCATTATCCTAAAGCAAATACCGCATTTTTTTGGTATGGATGAAGATCCTCAAGGCGATTTTGCATTTCTGCAAATAGATGGGGAAAATACACTAACTGAACTTTTAAAGGCTATTAATGCATTAATTAGCGGTAATGTTAGTATGGGCGCGACTCTTATTGCAATAGTTGCGATGGCTATTTTACTATTATGGTCTAATGTTTTAAGTAACAAAGGAAAAATATTTCAACTTGTACAAGGGCCTTTGGTTGCTGTAGTTGTAGGTATTGTTTTCTATATAGTTACCAAAGATGGTGCACTTGGTATAACAGATAATCACCTTGTGTCTGTACCTGTCCCAGGAGATTTCGATAGTTTTTTAGGTCAATTTACATTTCCGGATTTTTCTGCAATAACCAGAATGGATGTTTGGATAACAGGATTTACAATTGCTATAGTAGCTTCACTTGAAACCTTATTATGTGTAGAAGCCACGGATAAATTAGATCCGCACAAAAATGTAACGCCCACTAACCGAGAGTTATTGGCACAAGGCACAGGTAATATCATTTCTGGTTGTATTGGAGGATTACCAATTACACAAGTAATTGTTAGAAGTTCTGCAAATATTCAATCAGGAGGACGAACAAAACTGTCTGCCATAATTCATGGGTTTTTCTTGTTAATTTCAGTAATCTTAATACCTAAACTTTTAAATATGATTCCGCTATCTGTATTAGCAGCGGTATTATTTATTGTAGGTTTTAAACTAGCAAAACCATCAACGTTTAGAAAAATGTTTAGCCTAGGTTGGAAACAATGGATTCCTTTTATAATAACAGTTTTAGGGATTGTATTTATCGATTTACTTTGGGGTATCGGTTTAGGGCTAGCGGTTGGTATTACTGTAATATTGATTAAAAGTTTCCAAAATTCTCACTTTTTACATAAAGAAGGGGAAGATGTAGATGACGGTAAAATAAAAATGACACTTGCTGAAGAGGTAACCTTTTTTAACAAGGGAGCTATTCTCAAAGAATTAGATAATCTTCCACCCGATTCTTTTTTAGAATTAGATGTAAGTAAAACTAGGTATTTGGATAATGATATTATTGAAATATTAGAAGATTTTGCATTTAAGGCAAAAGAGCGAAATATAGATATTAAACTGGTGTCTGAACGCGGTGTTGTAGAAAACCCCGACAGTTACATCGAATTTTTTAAACTTAATAAACTTGGATAAGGTTGTCTTTTAAAACAAAATTTTGATAACTTTAATACATGTACAGCCTGTATTAAGAAACATGAAAAACTATAAATTATGAAAAACACATATTATAATCAGTTATTAGTCAATAATAAGGAATGGGTCAAAGAAATGACCCAAAAAGACAAGAACTATTTTGAGGATTTATCAAAAGGACAAAAACCACCTGTACTATGGATTGGTTGTGCCGATAGTAGAGTGCCTGCAAACGAAATAACAGGAACTCATCCCGGAGAGCTTTTTGTACATAGAAATATCGCCAATATGGTAGTGCATACAGATATGAACATGTTAAGCGTATTAGATTATGCCGTGAATCATTTAAAAGTAGAGCATATTATTGTATGTGGGCACTATGGTTGTGGTGGTGTTGCTGCTGCAATGCAAAATAAATCTCTAGGACTGATTAACAAGTGGGTAAGAAACATAAAAGAGGTTTACAAGGACAATAAAACAGAGCTTAAAAAAATTGATGATGATAAAAAACGTTTCGATCGTCTTGTGGAATTGAACGTAAAAGCCCAAGTGTACGATTTGGCAAAAACATCGATAGTGCAGCAAGCATGGAAAGACGGAAGACCTTTAGAAGTTCATGGTTGGGTGTACGATTTAAAAGATGGCATTATCGATGATTTAAAAGTATCAATGGACAGTGCGCAGCATTTAGACGATATTTTTGTTTTGGATTTAGATTAACGAAAAACTAAAAAGGTTTTACTTATAAATTTAGGTGTAAATGTAACGTCCATAATTTGGTAAATTAAAAAGCCTCGTAAATGTTAAGTTTATGAGGCTTTAATAGTTAGTTCATCTGTCATTCTTAGCATTTCATATGAAGTATGTTTTATTACATTGTTAAAAATCAATTTCTAGAAAAAAATTAATATTGTACCCTGTAAATATTATCAAAGTTTATTTTTTGTCTTTATTTTGGGTAATATTTTCAATATGTCAATAATTAAAATAGCTTCTTTTTGTTTAGCAGTTCTGGGTATTCAGTCGCTACTAAGCCAAACATATACCATAATACGAAGTTTAGACTAAGCTGATGGATTATCGGGTAATACTAAGCAATCAGATAACAATAAGCAGGGGAAGTGGGTAAATATATAACCAATCGTTCTATTAGGATTTATGAATAAATATCTGTTTTTGTTTTTTTTCTTAATCAGTATATGGGGATACACGCAAAATGACACAATTCAACTAAAGAACAACAATGTTCTGGCAGGAGAAATTAAGTCAATTTCTAAGGGTGTTTTAACCTTTAAGACCTCATATAGCGACAAGGATTTTAAAATTAAATTTCATAAGGTGAAAGGCCTCGTCGTTCAGCGAAAATGTCTTGTCATTCTCACAAGAGGAAGGCGCCGATTCGGAAACATTAAAACTGATAATGGAGGAAATATTATTATAAGGTTAGAAGATAATTCTATTGAGTCATTCAATTTGGATGAAGTAATTACTTTGGATGAAGTAGATGATAATTTCTGGAGTCGTATTAAAGGGTCTATCGATCTTGGATATAACTTCACCAAAGCAAATAATAATTCACAATTTACCATCGGAGGAAATTTAAATTATGTTGATAAACGATGGTTAATAGAAGGAGATATTAGTGTATTAAATTCAAGGCAAGATAATGCAGATAAAACAAAAAGAACTGATGCGAATTTAGAGTTTATACGCATACTACCAAGAAAATGGTACTTATTGGGCAATATCCCATTTTTAGCCAATACAGAACAAGCTTTGGAAGGAAGGATAAACCCAGGAGTAAGTTTTGGGAAATTCCTGATTAGCACCAACAAATTATACCTAGGGCTTAGTGTTGGTCTTACATATAATATTGAAGAATACGCAGATGAATCTTTAAATAAAACATCTAGCGAAGCCTTGTTATCTACCAGTTTCAATATGTTTGATTTTGAAGATATTAATCTTAAGACAGATATTAAACTATATTCTAGCTTATCGGAAAAAAAGAGAACCAGGGTTGATTATGACGTGACTCTTAAATATGATTTACCACTAGATTTTTATCTTAAATTAGGATTTACATTAAATTACGATAACCAACCTGCGATAGCAGGTAATGATATTGATTATATTTTTACCAGTGGATTTGGCTGGGTATTTGATTAACTTAATGTGAAAACATTATTTAAATTTATTACATGCTTTACACGAACTATTTTTCTAAAATGAAAAAGCTGTATGGTGCGCCTCGGCTTACAGATGAGGGGTTTTCGATTTATTTGAATGTCCTTTTGTTAGAAGATAGGATAAAACTACTACAAGCATTGAATAACAAATATGACAATAGAAATCATGATGTTCTCATTTTGTCGCTTCAAGAAACAATTAATAAAATTACAAAATCAACACCTCCGGATGAACTTTTGCAATCTCTGATAGTAGAGTGATTTTTGTTAAATTGAGGTAATTAAATTATTTACTATGTGTTACGCCAAATCACTTAGAAAAAAAGATACAGAAATTCTTGAAAGACTAAATGATGAATTATATTTAAACTATAAAATTCCGCTAGAATTCACTCCTTACTATCACTTAAATGGGTTCACACACGGTAACGTTTATATTATACCAATGAATGAACCAGACCAAATTTATCCAGCAACTTGGGGTCTTGTTCCAGATTGGGCTTTGCATAATCCAAATAAGTTCCTAAAAAAAAGTAATACTTTGAATGCCCGAAGTGAATCTATGTTTGAAAAGCCATCATTTAAAAATAGTGCAGAGAGCAAAAGATGTTTGATTTTGGCCGATGGATTTTTTGAACCCCATCATGAAAATGGTGTGGCTATCCCATATTTTTGCCACCAACCAAACGACGAATTTCCAACAGGAGATTTGTTTTTGATGGCAGGACTTTATAATGAAATTGATTCTGAAACATCATTATTCTCAGCTACGATATTAACTACTGAGGCAAATGATTTTTTTGCGGAAGTACATAATAAAAAGAAACGTATGCCCTTAGTGCTAGCTAACGATTTATATGAAGATTGGCTAGATGATGGTCTTAATCAATCACAAATTAATGAATTAATGACCTTTGGATTTACCAACAGAGAGTTTAAAGCGCATCCTGTTAGTAGAGATATTTATAAAAAGGGCATAGATACAAATAAACCATACATTGTGGAGCCTGTACAAAAAGATACGCTCTTCTAATAATAGCTGATTTTAAAGGAATTTAGTCGTCCCCTCATCGTCCCCTGAAACTAAAAAAGCCTCGTAAACTCAACGTTTACAAGGCTTTATAATTTCAAAACGTGGTCCCACCTGGGCTCGAACCAGGGACTTTCTGATTATGAGTCAGATACTCTAACCAACTGAGTTATAGGACCCATTACATGAAATGTAATTCTCTTAAAAATAAGAGTGTGCAATATTACTATATTTCTTAAAACTCTACAAGAAATTTATTCCCTAATCTCTTGGCATAACTCTATAAGCACACCATTAGTGGATTTTGGGTGCAAAAACGCAACAAGTTTATTGTCTGCCCCTCTTTTGGGTGCATCGTTCAACACTGTAAAGCCTTCCTTTTTTAGGCGTTTTATTTCGGCATCAATATTGTCCACATCAAAAGCAATGTGGTGAATGCCTTCTCCTTTTTTTTCAATAAACTTCGCAATAGGGCTATCTGGGTTTGTGGCTTCTAAAAGTTCAATCTTATTCGCGCCTACTTTAAAAAACGAGGTGCTCACCCCCTCGCTTTTTACTGTTTCAAGTTTATAATGTGGTTCACCAAAAAGCTTTGCAAACAAAGCGTTAGCGTCCTCCAAACTCTTTACCGCAATACCTATATGTTCTATTTTATTCATTAAACCTTACTTTTACAGAAAGATACAAAATATCCCTTATTTTTGTATCATATTTGCATGCAAGACATTCAAAAAAACTATGGAAGAAAGTCAAAGACAAAAAAAAATAGGTTCGGTGTTACAACGCGATTTAGTGGATGTACTTCAAGGTGCCGCAACACAAGGCGGTATGCGCGGTGTAATTATATCGGTTACTAAAGTAAAAGTTACAGTAGATCTATCGGTAGCCAAGGTATATTTAAGCGTATTTCCTAACGACAAAGCGAAGCCTATTGTTGAAGGCATTAGAAGCAACACCCCGTTAATTCGCCATGAATTAGCGCAACGCACCAAAAATCAGTTAAGACGCATGCCAAATCTTGAATTTTTTATTGACGATTCCTTGGAGTATATAGACCGTATTGAACAGTCTTTAAAAGGTAAGGACAATCCTATTGATAACCCCGATTTACTAGATAAAAGAAAGAAGTCATAATTTGAATGTTTCTTTATATATAGCCAAACGCTACCTGCGCTCCAAAAGTAGTAACAACGCTATTAATTTTATCACCATAATAGCACTTATTGGCGTGGTTTTAGGGGCCGCATCGCTTTTTGTGGTGCTTTCGGGCTTTGCAGGTTTAAAAGATTTCACCTTACAATTTTCTACTATTGTAGATCCAGATTTAAAAGCCGAAACCATTATTGGCAAATCCTTTACATTTACCGAAGCCCAGCGTGAGCAGCTTAACAATATTGATGATATCGTATTGTATTCTGAAGTTATTGAAGAACGTGTTATTGTGTATTCCGAAGGTAAAAACTATCTAGCTAGTATAAAAGGCGTAGATGGCAACTACAACAAAGTAAGCGGTATAGACTCTGTAATTCCGCATGGCAGTTGGTTAACACAAAAAAGCAATCAAATTGTTTCGGGTTGGGGCGTGTCTCAAAACCTGTCTTTTGGAGTTTTAGACTATGGAAAGGCTTTAGACATGTACGTGCCAAAACCGGGAACCGGACAAGTTACCTCAACGAAAAACGCATTTAATGCTGTTAGGGCTATTAATGTTGGTATTTTTGACATTAACGAAAAACTAAATGATACATACGTTTATTCGTCCATAAGTTTAGCCCGCCGCTTGTTAAACTATGCACCCCATCAAATTTCAGCCCTAGAGTTTAAGCTGAGTGAAGATGCTGACCAAGTTGCAGTACAATCTCAAATTCAAACCATTTTAGGAAGCAACATTGTTGTGAAAAACCGTGTGCAGCTTAACGATGCGTTGTATAAAATGCTCAATAGTGAAAATCTATTAATTTATCTATTGCTTACACTAGTTTCGGCACTGCTAATCTTTAACGTTATTGGCTCTATTATCATGATGATTCTAGAAAAAAAACCCTCGTTAAATACCCTTTTCAATCTCGGCGTCCCTATAAAACACATGCGCAAAATTTTCTTTTTTCAAGGCTCCGCCATAACGCTCATTGGTTGTGTTGTGGGTCTACTTTTAGGTTTTATAGTAGTGCTGTTACAGCAAACATTTGGGCTTGTTCCCATTACGCCAACACTGGCCTACCCTGTAAGCATAAAACTCGAAAACTTTATCATTGTGTTCCTAACCATTTCAGTTTTAGGTATTCTATCTTCGAAAATTAGCGCGACGAGAGTAACCGAAAAATTGGTTGCTGGAAATTAATATTTTTTGGGCGAGTTGCCATGAAAAATGGCAAACAGGCTTTCCGCTATATCTTTTTGCAGAAAAAGCAAAAAGGATGCCGCTGCAATCCTTCTCGCGAGGTGTATTTGCCTAAGTCTATTTTCTATCAATATGCCCTAAACTTTTATTAGGAGCAATAACATCTCTTACGAGTTGCTTTAAAGCAGTGATTTCAGGAAAACCATTCATATCCTTTCGCGACCAAATTCTTCGGTTATTCGCATAAACTTCAAAAATGCCACCTGTACTAGGAACTAAAGTGAGTTCGTCAATCTCTTCGCTAAATGTTGTTAACAATTCTTGAGACATCCATGTAGCACGAAGCAACCATTTGCATTGCGTACAGTAGACGATTTTGACTTGGGTTTTCATTTTTTTGATTTAAAAATTATTGGTTAAAAGGTTCTCGATACAATTCTCAAGCTTCGCTTGGTATCTTCAATCAAAATATATTTTGATTTCGATAATCTTAGAATCACTCGAACTGACAGCTATTTTTATAATTTACTTCAATTCAAAAATATAAATCTAGAGTATTCATAGCAACTTCTCCATTTGAGTAAGAATTCCCCCTTTTTGGGGTTAGGGGGCTTACGTAAACTGATAGCCCGCAAACTTCTCTTGCACCTCATCAAACGTGGCAAAAACATCTTTAGAATGGTCGCTGGTTACCATTTTCATTCGATAGTCTTTAAAATGAGGAATGCCTTTAAAATAGTTTGTGTAATGACGACGGGTTTCAAAAACACCTAGTTTTTCACCCTTCCAATCTATAGACATTTGTAGGTGGCGACGTGCAGCCTCCACGCGTTCTTCTAAAGAAATTGGTGCTAAATGCTCGCCTGTTTTAAAGTAGTGTTTTACTTGCTTAAAAAACCAGGGATTGCCAATACTTGCACGCCCAATCATAGCACCATCCAGTCCAAATTCATCACGCATTAAAACCGCTTTTTCAGGCGTATCTACATCGCCATTTCCAAATACAGGAATATGCATGCGTGGATTGTTTTTTACGGCTGCAATAGGTTTCCAATCGGCTTCTCCCTTGTACATTTGTGCACGTGTTCGCCCATGAATAGCAATGGCTTTACAACCCACATCCTGTAAACGCTCTGCGACCTCAACAATTTTTATAGAATCATGATCCCAACCTAATCTGGTTTTAACAGTAACAGGCAAATTGGTGCGTTTTACCATTTCTGCAGTGAGCTTCTCCATCAAACACACATCTTTTAGAATACCTGCTCCTGCCCCTTTGCTCACTACTTTTTTTACGGGACATCCAAAGTTGATATCTATAATATCAGGGTTAGATTTCTCAACAATGTCAATAGTTTGCAGCATACTATCTAAATTAGCACCAAAAATCTGTATGCCAACAGGGCGTTCTTTTTCATAAATATCCAACTTCATAACGCTTTTTGCTGCGTTACGAATTAAGCCTTCACTAGACACAAACTCGGTATACACCACATCGGCGCCTTGCTCTTTACACAACGCACGAAACGGTGGGTCGCTCACATCTTCCATAGGTGCTAGCAGCAATGGAAAACCTGGAAGTTCTATGTTGTCTATTTTTACCAAGCGTATAATTTTTGGGGCAAAATTAAGGTTTTTTTTAATTAAAAAAATGTGGCGTGTTTTACGCAATATGTAACATATAAGATAGCTATCAATTTACTATTATGTTTAATGTTTTGTGCCGAAAACAAGGCTGTTAATAGTCATCAGCAACTTAACCCTAGTGGTCCTTGACACTGAGATTAAATGCGCCCTAACCCATTTTGATATACTTTAATTTATTAAATTTGAGGATATTAAATATAAATTCTATGAAAAAATTATTACTTCTCTTATCATTTATTTTATTTTCAATCCTTTTACCTGCGCAGAATTATTGTGGAGTTGATGCCAATTACACAGCTGAACAGCGTCAAAAATTTTTTAAACTACATGGTAAAACAATCAATTCTAAATCATTAGTTGTTAATCCAAGCCCTAGTAATATTCAAAGCATACCGCTTTCCATTTATTTTGTGCGCGAGACAAACGGTAATTTTTCCGTGAACAAATCTATAGAACCATTTTATAAATCTTTAATTGAGACCAACCGCATTTATAGCCAAATGGGTATTCAATTTTATGTTGAAAATTTTACATACTTGGATAATAGTGCATGGTTAAAGCCTACGCGTGGAGATGCTAATCATACGGCACTATTACAAAACAAAACAGCAAACACTGTTAACGTATGGATAAATGATGGATGGTCAGGCCCTGGCGCTGCAGCTACTGCAACTGGCTACGGAGGCGTTTCTGGTGTAGAACTTTTAGATATTTCAGAAGCTACAGTACCACATGAATTTGGACATTTTTTAACTTTAGCCCACACTTTTGATACTAGCGCAGGGGTTGAACTTGTAAATGGTAGTAATTGTGCTACCGCTGGGGACAAAATTTGTGATACTCCAGCAGATCCTGGTGTAGGCGGCATTACCATAACTAACTGTGTAAATGCAAGCAATACCACAGATCCTAATGGTGATTTATATAATCCTCCGGTAGCAAACATCATGTCTTATTATGGAGGGTTTTGCGGTTTTGAATTTACACCAGGCCAGTATTCGGCTATGATTGCAGGGTTTGAGCAGTGGCATACGGGTTATATTGGTAATGGCCAAATAACAACTGTTCCTACTGGTCTTGCTATAGCCAATAACGGCGGCTATGATGAATTATCATGGACCAATGCAGCTAATCAAGTTGGTACTCAGATAGAATATTCTTTAGATGGAGGCACCTCATGGAATGTTATGCTTGGGACTCCCGCATCAGAAAACACGGTAATTCTATCGGATGTTTTGGCAGGTACTAATTATAAAATAAGAGCGAGACACTTAAATAGTAAAACCTATTCAGCTGTTTCAGATTATGCACCCGCGGTAAGCCATCCGCTTAAGCCTTATGTAGTACATAGAGATGAAGATGTTTTACCAGGTATTGGAGAGTTTAGTCTTGCAAATACGGCTATCAATAATACTTCAAATTTAAACAACGTCTTTACCGTAAACACCTATACCACCACTCCTGAGTTATTTATTGGCGGATCTTATGATGCTACAATGAAAATTATGACAAATAATTTAAACCAAGGAGGCAACGCCTTCTTTCTGGTTTATTTAGACGAAAATGGTGATGGTGATTTTGATGATGCCGGAGAATTGAAATTTCAGAACCCAGATAACAACCTTCAATTTACCGTTAATACCACAATAGATGTAGGGCCTAATGCCACGGCAGGTTTTACGAGACTTAGGGTGCGATGTACATCACAAAACTCTACAGAAAGTCCAACCGATTTTTATAATTTTAGTGAGACTGAAGATTATGTCGTTAAGCTTGTTGCGGAACAAGCCCCTCAAAATTTGATGGCTACATTTAATAATACGACCAAAGAAGTTGATTTGAATTGGACAGATGCCCTTGATAGCTATCCATTTATTGTTGAACGAAGTATTGATGGCATTAATTTTATTGAAATTGACAAAACTGCTGATGGCACCGTTAATACTTTCAGTGACACGATGGCGCCACCAAATACTCAAGTTGAATATCGTGTAAAAAAAGAATCTGGAAGTGTATATAGCGAGTCTGTTATTATTAATACCCCTGACTACAGTTCAAATTACTGCCCACCATCGAGTGCTAGTGGTTGCGGAAACACTTATGGTATTTCTAAAATAGCCATTGCTAGTATAAATTTTGAACATGTTTCAACAAACGCTGACTGTGGAACCACAGATAACGATGGTTATTCAGATTATTACAGCACTCCTGCCATAAATTTAGTTGCAGGAAATTCATACACTATTGCAAGAGAAAATCAAGGATTCGGTACTGTGGGCTATTTTCAGGTATATTTAGACACAAATCAAGATGGTACTTTTAGTGATTTAGGAGGGAATTTTGAACAAGCAACAATCAACATTAATATCCCTAGCGATGCAGTAAATGGCGAAACTAGAATTAGATTTCGTTCTTATTTCAATCCCATCTCAGGAGCCTGTGATTCTGCAGCTTTCGGTGAAACGGAAGACTACAAAGTAGTGATTACTGGAGGTAAAGAATCTACCGTAATAAACGCCATGGCAGGTAATGCGGCCGACACTTCATTAGATTTAAGTTGGGATATTGCTTCTGGAGCAAACCCTACAGGATTTCAAATTAATGTTTCTACGGATGGTATTAATTTCACGCCATTAGCCACTCTTGGAGCTTCAGACAGAAGTTATACAGCAAATGGTTTGACTCTTGGTACGAAATATTTCTTCGAAATTATTGCTACAGGAACGCAGAATTCTGAGGCCAAATTAGTGTGGAATTCAACTACAGGATCTCTTAGTGCTGATAGTTTTGATACAAATGCCATAGCTAAAGTGTTTCCTAATCCAACCAATGATGGTAAGGTATTTATAACAACCAAGCAGGCAATTAATTCTATAAAAGTATTCGATATTAGAGGTGTATTACTTAAAAATATAAAACACATTAAGCCTAATAGTCAGGGTGCCTATACCATTGACCAGCTAGCACATGGATTTAATATATTAATGATTAATATAGATGGTACTACTATTGTTAGAAAAATAATGGTGAGATAATTTCTGCCTATTCTGTTTTTGTTATCCAACGCTTATAGAATAGGCTTCATTTAGGTTTTAACAAGCGAAAAAAACTGTAGATATAAACCGATAAATCGTCTATATTTGCAAATTACATCTGGTTTTTAGATTCCTTTATGAAAAACATTAGAAATTTTTGCATCATTGCACATATAGATCATGGCAAGAGTACATTAGCAGACCGTTTGCTAGACCACACCGGTTCTGTTACGGCCAGAGAAAAGCAAGATCAATTATTAGATAATATGGATTTGGAGCGCGAACGAGGTATCACCATCAAGTCGCACGCCATACAAATGGACTATGAATATAACGGAGAAAAGTATATTTTAAACTTAATTGATACTCCAGGTCACGTAGATTTTTCCTATGAAGTATCACGTTCTATTGCTGCATGTGAAGGCGCACTTCTTATTGTAGATGCAGCACAAAGTATTCAAGCACAAACGATTTCTAATTTATACCTTGCCTTGGAAAACGATTTGGAAATTATACCTGTATTGAACAAGGTAGATTTACCAAGCGCAAACCCAGAGGAAGTTACCGATGATATTGTAGATCTCCTAGGTTGCGACCCCGAGGAGGTAATTCACGCCAGTGGAAAAACTGGATTTGGTGTAGATAATGTCTTATCTGCCATAATTGAGCGTATTCCTGCACCTAAAGGTGACCCTAACGCACCATTACAAGCCTTAATTTTTGATTCTGTTTATAATACATTTCGCGGTATTGAAACCTATTTTAGGGTGTTTAATGGTGAAATTAAAAAAGGGCAGCATATAAAATTCGTTGCTACAAATAAGGATTATTATGCCGATGAGGTTGGGACGTTAAAACTAAATCAAGTAGCAAAACAAAGTATAAAAACCGGTGATGTAGGTTATTTGATTACAGGCATTAAAACTGCAAAAGAAGTAAAAGTAGGTGATACCATTACAGATTTTGCAAAACCAACTACTAATATTGTTGAAGGCTTTGAGGACGTAAAACCTATGGTATTTGCGGGTATTTACCCTGTAGATACTGAGGATTATGAAGAACTTCGGGCTTCTATGGAGAAGTTACAACTAAATGATGCTTCTTTAGTTTTTCAACCAGAGAGTTCAGCAGCCTTAGGGTTTGGGTTCCGTTGTGGGTTCTTAGGTATGCTTCATATGGAAATTATCCAAGAACGTTTAGAGCGAGAATTTGATATGACGGTAATTACCACTGTACCAAACGTATCCTATCATGCGTTCACTAATAAAAATCCAGATGAAATTATTGTTGTAAATAATCCGTCAGATTTACCAGAACCTTCAACTTTAAATCGTGTTGAAGAGCCTTTTATAAAAGCTACAATTATCACAAAAGCTGATTTTGTTGGTAACGTTATGTCTCTTTGTATAGAAAAACGAGGGCTTATTATCAATCAAACCTATTTAACCACAGAGCGTGTTGAATTAACGTTCGAAATGCCTTTAGCCGAAATTGTTTTCGATTTTTATGACAGACTAAAAACCGTTTCTAAAGGCTATGCCTCATTTGATTACCATCCAATTGGAATGAAGCCATCTAAATTGGTGCGTTTAGATATTTTACTGAATGCCCAATCTGTTGATGCGCTTTCAGCATTAATACATGCCGATAATGCACAGCACATTGGAAAAAAAATGTGTGAAAAATTAAAGGAATTAATTCCTCGTCAACAATTCGATATTCCAATCCAAGCTGCCATTGGTGCAAAAATTATATCTAGAGAAACCGTAAAAGCACTTAGAAAAGATGTTACGGCTAAATGTTACGGTGGTGATATTTCTCGTAAACGTAAACTTTTAGAGAAGCAGAAAAAGGGTAAAAAACGTATGCGTCAAGTAGGTAATGTAGAGATACCTCAGCAAGCGTTCATGGCAGTACTAAAGCTTAATGATTAACCAGAAATTCCTTTGAAAAAAAGGGATCTCTTTATTGATAACAAAACTTAATAGTACCAAAAAAAATACTCGCATTGTCTCTAGTGTGGAATTTAGCTAAATCCCAGCTATAAACTAATCCAAAAAGCTTCTATTAAGAGCTATTCCCAAAACTGGAATAGCTTTTTTATTTTCTTCATACTTTTTAAATAAATCATCGATATTCTTCAATAGTAATTACTATAACTCCAAAATTTTTATTAAAAATTTCTTGTAAAGTAAAAAACACCTGTTTTTCTTTAAAAGTGTTTTCATTTAAAATTGTTAATAAATTATTTTGTAAATTACCTCTCTAGCATTGCTATGTTAAGCAACATATTGCTAGGTATCCCAAAAACACAGTGTTTTAATCGGTTGGCATAGGTAGTAGGTTGCTCGAAAATACAGAAGTTGTTATTAACAATTTCGCATTGTTTTGTAATGTACCTTATTATATTTCAAACGATTACAACATTATAAAACTGATTTAATAATTTTTAAAATAATAGTTAAAAAAGAAGGTATTGTATCCTACTAATTTCTTTCTTTTGATGTTGATTTTATAATTGAAAATCCTTACTTAATTTTATATGAAGGCACTTTTTTACACACGAGAATTTCCACCATATGTTTATGGAGGCGCTGGCGTACACGTTGAATATTTAGCAGATGAGCTGTCGAAACTAATGGAACTGGATGTAAGATGTTTTGGGGATCAAAATTCTAAAGATGGTAATTTAAGTGTGAAAGGGTTTCCTTTTGAAGATGGGGTTTTTAAAAATTCAGATGATAAACTAAAATCGGTTTTTAAAACGCTAAGCACCTCGCTTCATATGAATGCCGATGCGGTAGATGCTGATGTGGTGCATTGCCACACATGGTATGCGCACTTTGCTGGTATTATTTCAAAATTGTGCTATGGCACACCATTAGTAATCACCACGCACTCGTTAGAACCATTGCGCCCATGGAAACGTGAGCAATTGGGCAGAGGCTACGATGCCTCTTCTTGGGTAGAAAAAACGGCTATTGAAATGGCGGATGTCTTAATTGCCGTATCTGAAGAAACCAAAGAAGATGTTATTAAACATTTTAATGTTGATGAAGATAAAGTTAAGGTGATATACAACGGTATTAACTTGCAACAATACGTGCAAACTTCTGAAAGTTCAACACTTGACGAATATGGTGTTAACAAAAACAAACCTTATGTGCTTTTTGTAGGTAGAATTACGCGCCAAAAAGGTATTATTCATTTAGTAAATGCTATAAAGTATATAGATCCAGATACACAAATAGTACTTTGTGCTGGTGCTCCTGATACCAAGGAAATTGGTAAAGAAATGGAAGATGCCGTAAATGAGGTGAAGCGAACACGTGATAACGTGATTTGGATTGATAAAATGGTAACTAAGCAAGAGATTATCCAACTGTACTCTCATGCCGATGTGTTTTGTTGTCCGTCAATTTACGAGCCTTTCGGCATTATTAATATTGAAGCCATGGCCTGTAATACGGCAGTAGTTGCTAGTGCGGTAGGTGGTATTAAAGAGGTAGTAGTTCATGGCGAAACCGGTCTGTTAATTCCGCTAGAACAACAAACCGAGGCACCTTTTGAACCTATTAATCCTGATAAATTTGCTAGAGATCTGGCAGATGGTGTAAACAAAGTGATTTCAAACAAAGACCTTAGAGAATCTATGGCCACTAAAGGAAGAAAGCGGGTAGAGGATTATTTTGATTGGGTGGCAATAGCAAAACAAGTAGAAGAACTATACAGATCATTAATATAAAACGAAACAAAAATTACTAAAAACAACTAGATATGATTAATAATAAGGTGTTGTCTATTATTTTAGGTGGTGGACAAGGATCAAGACTGTATCCTTTAACTAAGGACAGATCAAAACCAGCAGTTCCAATCGCAGGGAAATACCGTTTGGTAGATATTCCTATTTCAAACTGTATCAACTCTGATATCAAACGCATGTACGTTTTAACACAATTTAATTCGGCATCGTTAAATCGCCACATAAAAAATACATATCACTTTAGTTTTTTTAGTAGTGCTTTTGTGGATGTACTAGCTGCAGAACAAACACCACAAAACAAAACTTGGTTTCAAGGTACTGCTGATGCCGTGCGCCAAAGTATGCATCACTTTTTACGACATGATTTTGATTATTTTTTAATACTATCAGGAGATCAATTATATCAAATGGATTATGATTTGATGATAAATGCTCATGAAGAAAGCGGTGCGGAAATTTCTATTGCAACAATACCGGTAACAGCTAAAGAAGCCACGGAGTTTGGAATTTTAAAATCTGACGATAAAAATGTCATCACATCTTTTATAGAAAAACCAGCTGCAGACCTATTACCTGAATGGATTTCAGAAGTAAGTGGCGATATGAAAAACCAAGGACGTCATTATTTGGCATCCATGGGTATTTACATTTTCAACAGAGATTTGCTAGTGAAACTTATGGAAAATCCTGATACTAATGATTTTGGTAAAGAGATTATCCCTGGCGCTATAGATAAACACAAAACCTTGAGCTACCAATATGAAGGCTATTGGACAGATATTGGAAATATCGACTCGTTCTTTGACGCAAATATTGGTTTAACAGACGATATACCAAAATTTGATTTATACGATAAAAGTAAGCGTATTTACACTAGGGCAAGAATGTTGCCAACTACAAAATTAGCCAATACGGTTGTTGAGAAATCTGTTATTGCGGAAGGGTGCATCATCAGTGCAGCTAAAATTGAGAAATCTGTTATTGGTATCCGTTCTAGAATTGGAGACGAATCTACAGTTATTAACACCTATATGATGGGTTGTGATAAGTATGAAACACTTGAGGAAATAAATCAAAACAAGACTGAAATTCTCATGGGAATTGGGCAACGTTGTTTTATTAAAAATGCTATTATTGATAAAAATTGTCGTATTGGTGACGATGTAAAAATTAATGGAGGAAAGCATTTGGAAGATACAGAAACTGACGACTATTGTATTAAAGACGGTATTGTGGTGATTAAAAAAGGAGCTGTTCTACCAAAGAAATTTACCATTCAATAAATCTCATCTTACTTTTTTAACCAACAAACTAGTATGCAAGACCAAAAAAGAGTTGTAATAGACTATGTTTCACCAAGTGTAAATTGTGGTGATTTTTATATCAAACGTATTGTAAATGAAATTGTTAATGTAAGAGCTTTTATTCTAGCCGACGGCCATGATGTATTGGGAGCTTCAGTGTTGTTAAAGCACGAGAGCGATAAAACCTGGAGCGAATTTAGAATGACCTTAGATTTTAATGATGAATGGCAAGCTACTTTTTCAGTAGAAAAACAAGGGTTTTACAACTATAAGGTTGAAGCATGGGTAGATTACGCCTTAAACTGGCAACATGGTATCATTAGAAAGATTGAAGATGGCCAATATGTGCGTTCTGAATTGTTGGAAGGCGCTGAATACGTCACTCAAATTCTAAAAAAGGTATCTTCAAAAGAGGACAAAGACTATTTAAAACACCTTGAGTCTATTTTTAAAAATGAAGATGCTTATGGTGAAGCTATAAATGAAGCGGTTTCAGATAAGCTTCATAGCATTTTCTATAACCATCCTATTAAACATTTAGAAAACACCTCTAAAACGTTTCAGGTGTATGTAGACAGAAAAAAAGCGAGGTTCAGTACTTGGTACGAGTTTTTTCCCCGTTCTGCTTCACAACAAGAAGGGGTACACGGTACGTTTAAAGACTGTGAGCGTTTACTCCCAAGAATAAAAAATATGGGGTTTGATGTAGTGTACCTACCTCCTATTCATCCTATTGGTGAAGTAAATAGAAAGGGTAAAAACAATACCACTGAAGCAAAAGAAGGCGATGTTGGTTCTACGTGGGGCGTTGGTTCAAAACATGGAGGCCATAAAGCCATACATCCACAATTGGGTAGTTTAGATGATTTTAAGTCCCTAATTCAAAAAGCAAAAGAGCAAGATTTAGAAATCGCTATGGATTATGCTTTGCAAGCAGCTCCAGACCATCCTTGGGTAAAAGAGCACCCTCAATGGTTTAAATGGCGACCTGACGGTACTGTGCAATATGCCGAAAACCCACCAAAAAAATATCAGGATATTTTACCCATTTATTGGGAAAGTAAAGATTACAAAGCACTATGGGACGAATGTCTAAGTGTTTTAATGCATTGGATAGATTGTGGTGTAGAAATTTTTAGGGTAGACAACCCACACACAAAACCTTTCTATTTTTGGCATTGGATTATTACCAAAGTAAAAGAAAAGCACCCTAATGTTATATTTTTAGCTGAAGCATTTACAGCTCCAAAAGTAATGCAACAATTAGCAAAACAAGGCTATACCCAATCCTATACCTACTTTACTTGGCGAAATACCAAACATGAATTAATAGAGTATGTTGAAGAATTAACCAAAACAGAACTTCGGGAATACATGCAACCCAATTTTTGGCCAAATACGCCAGATATTAATCCATTTCCGCTTCAAGGTACTGGAGAATCTAAACATATACAACGCTATGTATTGGCCGCTACCTTAAGCTCCAGTATTGGTATTTATGGGCCAGTTTTCGAGTATATGTTATCTGATTCATTGCTTGGTAAGGAAGAATATCTCAATTCTGAAAAATTCCAGATAGCACATTACGATTGGAATATTCAAAATAAGCTCACCACAGTGATTGCGAAAATCAATTACATCAGGCACCATAATGAAGCACTTCAGCAAACAAACAATATAAAATTTTGTTATGTTGAAAACGATAATTTAATGGCCTTTTACAAATGGAACGACGCTAAAACCAATCATATTTTTGTGGTAATAAGTTTAGATGCGCACAATTCGCAACAAGGCACCGTACAACTACCGTTACATGAATTGGGCGTTCACGCGGGACATCATTTGGAAATGCATGATTTAATAACCGATAATCGCTACAACTGGCATAGTGAATGGAATTTTGTGGAATTACACCCCACACTACCGTTCCATATTTTCAATATTAACAAGTAAATATATGCCCGAAACCGCTTCTAAACATAACATAAAAGCACCTTTAGTTTTTGATGTTGCCTGGGAACAACTTCTAGACGACTCTAACTTTATAACAGTGTTTTTATCTGATGTTTTAGAAGAGTACATTCAAAAACAGCGTTGGTATGGTGGAAAGGCCAGCAAGTTAAAATACATAGAATTATCTGAATATTTTAGGATTCAGCAGAATGAAGAAGTGTATTACGGATTGATATTAGAAGTAAATTTTGTTGAAGCCTTTTATCAACACTATTTTTTACCTATCGCTTTTGTAACCGATGAAACCTTAGCAGATAAAGACAGAATATTACCCATTTCCATAAATGGTAGCGAAGGCTATATAATTGATGCCGTTAACCTTGAAGCCTTTAGAAAACTGGCTTTCGAACGTATTTTAACTGCCGAACCAATAGACCGTACTAAGGTGAGGTACCATAAAAGTGCTTTACTTGAAGATACATCATACGTATCATCAAAATTTATGGGCCTAGAACAAAGCAACACATCCATTATTTATAACAATGGTTGCGTATTAAAGTTCTTTAGAAGGATTTACTCTGACAAGAATCCTGACTACGAAATGAGCCGATACTTATCTGAAAAACAAGATTTTAAAAATACGCCTCCGTATTTAGGGAGTATCAATATTATTGATTCTGAAAAAGATATCATCACGATTGCCCTAATGCAAAAACTAATTCCAAACGAAGGGGATGCGTGGGATTATATGTTAAAGGAGTTTCAAAGGATATTTAAAGCGTTTCATGATAAAAATATCACGATAAGCGATGTTCCAAAAACAGAGCAATTTTTAAAACTTAACATTAATGATATCCCTCCAATCCTGATAGATTGGGTTGGTTTAGATTTTTTAAAGAAAATTCAAACTCTAGCAAAGCGTACTGCAGAGATGCACGTAGCTCTAGGCTCGGAGTTTGAAGAAATGGCATTTACACCGGCGCATTACAATGGTGATTATGAAGTTTGGCTAAAAAACAGATTGCTGTATCAGTTTCAAAATAGATTAAATACAGTAGAAAATAGTCTGCACAAACTAGATGGGATGGCACTGGAGTTGGCTCGGGAATTTTTGAATAAAAAGAATAGTATTAGAAAACGTTTTGTGAATTTTGATTGGACCAAACTTAAAGGGCAACGCATCAGGGTTCATGGTGATTATCATCTAGGGCAAATTTTAGTAAAAGACAACGATTTTTATATCTTAGATTTTGAAGGGGAGCCCGAAAGTACCATTCGTGATAGAAAAGTAAAACAACCTCCTTTAAAGGATGTGGCCGGTTTATTCAGGAGCTTTCATTATGCCATTTATACCACAATTTTCAATTATTCTGAAACAGAAAAAACCGAAGTGCTTTTTTCGGCAGGAGAAGTACTATATGATTATATTAACGGTTTATTTTTAGGTACTTATATTAGTGAAGTTAGAGATGCTAATTTAAATATTGGTTATAACCAAGAACGCATATTTTTATTAAAATACGCCTTATTAGAAAAGGCTGTTTACGAGTTAGGTTACGAGCTTAATTCTCGTCCGCAATGGGCAATTATTCCTTTAAAGGGAATTTCAAACATTATAAATAACTAACAACAAACTATGGCACACGTTAAACCGTACAGTTTATTTACAGAATTCGATATTAACCTCTTCAAAGGAGGAAAACATTTCCGCCTTTATGAGAAGTTCGGGTCGCATCTTGTTACCGTTGATGGTATTGAAGGCACATATTTCGCTGTTTGGGCACCAAGCGCCAAACAGGTCTCTGTAATTGGAGATTTTAATTTTTGGATGGAAGGAGAACATCAACTTAATGTGCGTTGGGATGCCAGTGGTATTTGGGAAGGCTTTATACCATTAGTTGGAAAAGGCGCTATATACAAATACAAAATACAGAGCCATCATAATGATGTAAAAACCGAAAAAGCAGATCCGTATGCAAGACGCTGTGAGCATCCACCAAAAACGGCCTCTATTGTTTGGGACGATAATTACAAATGGAAAGACAGTAATTGGATGAAGAAACGTAAAAAGAATAACGCTATTGATGCGCCTTATTCTGTTTACGAAGTACATTTAGGCTCGTGGAAAAAAAACGTAGAAGAAAACCGTTTCATGTCATATCATGAATTGGCTGATGATTTAGTAAACTACGTTAAGGAAATGAACTTTACACACGTAGAGTTAATGCCTATTATGGAATACCCATACGATCCGTCTTGGGGTTATCAATTAACGGGCTATTTTGCCCCAACATCACGCTATGGTTATCCAGAAGAGTTTAAATTCTTAGTGGATAAGCTCCATCAAAACGATATAGGTATTATTTTAGATTGGGTGCCATCACACTTTCCTGAAGATGCACACGGGCTCGGGTTTTTCGACGGATCACATTTATACGAACATCCCGATAGGCGCAAAGGTTACCACCAAGATTGGAAAAGTTTAATTTTTAACTATGAGCGAAATGAAGTACGTTCGTTTTTAATCAGCAATGCTATTTTTTGGTTAGACCAATATCATGCTGACGGATTAAGAGTTGACGCCGTTGCCTCTATGCTATTTTTAGATTACTCTAGAGAAGATGGCGAATGGGAACCAAATATTTACGGTGGAAGGGAAAACCTTGCTGTTATTGACTTTTTAAAGCAATTAAACGAAGAAGTTTATGCGTCTTTCCCAGATGTGCAAACCATAGCTGAAGAATCTACGGCTTTTCCAATGGTATCTAAACCAACTTTTATGGGAGGCTTAGGTTTTGGAATGAAATGGATGATGGGCTGGATGCACGATACATTGGAATATTTTGCAAAAGACCCTATATATAGGAAATATCACCAAAACGAAATTACTTTTAGTTTGGCATATGCATTTACCGAAAATTTTATGTTGCCACTATCGCACGACGAAGTAGTATACGGTAAAAACTCCATTTTAGGACGAATGCCTGGAGATGAATGGCAGCGTTTTGCAAATTTAAGGTTGTTATATGGCTATATGTTTACGCATCCTGGAACGAAACTTTTGTTTATGGGTGGTGAATTTGGGCAATACAATGAATGGGATTTTCAGGGTAGTTTAGATTGGAATTTATTAGATTTTAAACCCCACGAAGACACTCAAAATTACTTTAAACACCTAAACAAACTTTATAAAAATACACCAGCGCTTTATGAAAAAGCCTTTACTAATGAAGGATTTGAATGGATTAGTTATGACGATCATGAAAATTGCGTGATTTCGTATATGAGAAAAGGTTATAATGAAACGGAAAGTGTAGCTGTGGTATGTAACTTAACACCTTCCGTTAGAAAAAATTACAAAATAGGCGTACCCTTTAAAGGTAAGCTTGTTGAGATTTTTAATAGCGACAGTAAGGAATTCGGAGGAAGCGGTATTGCTAATAAAAAACAAATCACAATTAAAAAAGAAATTTGGAATGGTAAGGCATATTCTGCAGAAATAACACTGCCGCCTCTTGCTATTACTGTTTTTGAGTTTAAATAAAATGCCCATAGAAGAAAATTAGATTTATCTTAAGGTGCTACTCGGCGCTTATAAAACTATATTTTAAAGTGCGTAATTACCGTATTGCGCACTTTTTTTAATGTTCGGTTTCAAAAAAGAAGCTTTTAAAGTAATTTCTTAACAATATTATACTGTTAAAAGCGGTTTTTTCAAATTCCATCACCAACTAAGACCATAAAAAATAGCCAATTAATACATTCTTAAAAACTTAATAGTTTAACCTAACTATTATTATATTTTGTCTAATTAATTAACCCTTTTTTTTATAAAAATAACGTATTCAAGCATTTAAAATTTAGTACTTTCGTTAATTAATTTTAATACTCGTTTGCATGATATTAAATACAGAATTAGAATATAAAGGGAATTTATTTCCGTCAAAAATAGTCAAGTACGAAAAAAACCTTAACGTGCTCTCATTTACTGCCGATAATGGCGTAGTTTTAGAAGTAACCGTACGTCGCGATAGTATTTTGCGATTCAGGTTTACAACAACTGGTATTTTTGAAAACGACTTCTCTTATGCTATTACAAAATATGCAAGTAGAGGTTACAACCACTTAGAAGTAACCGAAGATGATGACTATTACATTATAACAACATCAAAGTTAATCTGTAATATTTCAAAAACAGATTTAAGAGCTTCCATTTTTGACGCTAAAGACAAAACCTTAATTTGTGAAGACGAACTAGGATTCCACTGGGAAGAAAGTTATGAGTTTGGTGGTGATGTTGTAAAAATGTCTAAAACGGCACAACCTGGTGAAAGCTACTATGGCCTTGGAGACAAGCCTGTAGACAACAATCTAAAAGGTAAGCGTTTTGAAAATTGGGTAACGGATTCTTATGCTTACGGAAGAGAAACAGACCCTATCTACAAAGCAATTCCGTTCTACACAGCGTTACACCATAAAAAAGCTTACGGTATCTTTTTTGATAATACGTTTCGTTCGTTCTTTGATTTTTGTTCAGAACGAAGAAATATCACAAGTTTTTGGGCGCATGGTGGGGAAATGAATTATTATTTTATTTACGGGCCCGAAATGTCTGAGGTTGTCGCCAATTATACAGACTTAACTGGTAAGCCACATGAAATGCCTGCACTTTGGACTTTAGGGTACCACCAGTGTAAATGGAGTTATTATCCAGAGTCGAATGTAAAAGAAATCACTGCGAAATTTAGAGAACTACAAATTCCTTGTGATGCCATTTATTTGGATATCGATTACATGGAAGGGTTTAGATGCTTTACTTGGAGTAAGGAATATTTTCCAAACCCTAAACGCATGGTAAAGGAATTGGCGGATGATGGTTTTAAAACCATTGTTATTATAGATCCGGGAATTAAAATAGACATGGATTATTCTGTGTTTAAGGAAGGGCTAGAAAAAGATTATTTCTGTAAGCGCGCTGATGGCCCATATATGAAAGGTAAGGTATGGCCTGGTGAATGTTACTTCCCAGATTTTACCAATCCAGAAGTAAGAGACTGGTGGTCTAATCTTTTTAAAGAACTAGTAGAAGATATAGGGGTAAAAGGTGTTTGGAACGATATGAACGAGCCTGCAGTAATGGATGTTCCAGGAAAGACTTTCCCTAACGATGTTAGGCATGATTATGACGGGAACCATTGTAGTCATAGAAAAGCACATAACGTTTACGGTATGCAAATGGCACGCGCCACATACCAGGGCTTAAAAAAATTCTCTTATCCAAAACGACCTTTTGTGATAACAAGAGCTGCTTATTCTGGTACACAGCGTTATACCTCAAGTTGGACAGGTGATAACATCGCAACCTGGGATCACTTAAATATTGCAAATCTACAGGCGCAGCGTATGGCAATGTCAGGATTCTCATTCGTAGGATCAGACATTGGTGGTTTTGCAGAGCAGCCTAACGGTGAATTATATGCGCGTTGGATACAATTAGGTATTTTCCACCCATTCTGCAGAACGCATTCTTCTGGGGATCATGGAGACCAAGAACCTTGGGCTTTTGGAAAAACCATTACAGATGTTGTAAGAAAGTTTATTGAGTTAAGGTACCAGTTATTACCTTACTTATACACAGCGTTTTGGCGATATGCAGAGGAAGGTATTCCAATTTTAAAATCATTAGTACTTTACGATCAAGAAGACCCTCAAACACATTACAGAAACGATGAGTTTGTTTTTGGTGAAAAAATATTGGTGTGCCCTGTAAACGGCCCTAACCAAAAAGGTCGCCGTATGTATATTCCAAGAGGTAAATGGTATAATTTCTGGACGGATGAGTTGGTTACGGGAGGACAAGAGATCTGGGTTGATGCAGATTTAGACAGTATGCCAATTTTTGTTAAAGAAGGTGCTATAATACCTAAATATCCTATTCAACAGTATGTTGGTGAGAAAACCATTGATGAATTATCGCTCGATGTATATTATACAGAAGGTAAAGAAGAATCTATGGTATATGAAGATGCTAATGACGGTTATGATTACATTAAGGGTAGATATAGTTTAAGAACATTTAAGTTGCTAGGAAAGAAAAATGAGTTGATTATCCAGCAACACAAAACAGGGAAGTTTACAACAACATACAAGACCTTTAAGCTGAAATTACATGGGTTGCCTTTTAAAATTAAAAAGGTACAAGTGGATAATGTTGATATTAACTTAAAAGACTTGAAGATTAACGGAGATAATTCTTTAACCTTAACAAAAGAATTTACTGAATTGCATATTGTTGGGTAAAATATCTCAATTTATAGTAATGAAAGCCTTTACTTAAAGAAATAAGTAGAGGCTTTTTTTATTACCTTCATCAAAATCAATTGGAGTAACACAAAAATAAAAATTCCACCATTTCATTACCTTTAACGCCACAATTCCTATAACTTGAAATATACCTACCCAAAAAAAGAAAAACTCAAAAGCAAAAAATTGATAGACCAGCTTTTTGCTGAAGGACAATCAGTTTCTGCTTTTCCTTTGCGTCTGGTATATTTAAGCACGACTTTTAATGAAGACGTTTTGGTAAAAACCGGAGTTTCGGTTAGTAAACGTCATTTTAAAACCGCAGTGGATAGAAATAGAATAAAACGTTTACTAAGAGAGGCTTACAGGTTAAATAAATCGCATTATTTTAACAATTTAACAACACAACACGCGTTTATGATTTTGTACATTGGCAAAGAAAAACCCACATTTGCCCAAGTTGAAACCAGTATGAAACGGCTATTTGAAAAATTTCTAACCGTCGGTTCAAACGATTAAAACATGTGTTATGAAATTATTGTCCTACTTTTTGCTGCTTACATTGCCTTTATTGTGCTCGTCCCCTCCATCAGAAAATGACACTTTTACATCCGCTCCTGAAACTGTTTACAAAGACGCTTCGACTATTAATGGTTTGGTATCACCCATACCCGAAGAAGCGCCTCAAAAAATAATAAAGACCTCCTACTTAAAATTTGAAACACAGGACTTAGAAAAAAGTTATCATCAAATTATTTCAGCAGTAAAGGCCAATAAGGGTTTTGTGCAAGACGATAACTCTAATAAATCTTATAACACAATTACAAGGAGGTTAACTATAAGAGTTCCAACCTCAAACTTTCAACCCACAATAGATTCTATTAGTAAAAATATATCTTATTTTGACAATAAACGCATTTCAGCCAAAGATGTAACTGAGGAGTTTATAGACTTAGAAGCACGATTAAAAGCAAAACAGACTTTAGAAAAACGTTATCTAGAGCTTTTAGACAAAGCTAAAAATGTTAAGGAAATTCTCGAAATTGAACGAGAATTATCTAATATTAGAGAAGAAATTGAAGCAAAACAAGGGCGTTTAAAATACCTTCAAAATAAAGTATCGTTAAGTACAATTGATATTGAATTTTATAAACTAACCTCTGAAGCCCCAATAGCATCAAGTTATGGCACAAAAATGTGGAATGCAGTAAAAGGCGGTTTTAATGGTATTTCAATATTCTTTTTAGGCCTGCTTTATATTTGGCCTTTAGTTATTATCGTTGGGGTTGGTGTGTTTTTGTTAAGGCGTTATCTTAAAAAAAATAAAAAATAATAGTTCTCATGAAAAAACTACTTCAAAAGAAAATATTGGTTCCAACATTTTTATGTGTTTTGTTCTTAAGTACAACAGCATTTAAAAATGATTTTTTTGAAATAGCGAAGCAAATAGAAATTTTCACTACGCTATATAAAGAAATCAATATGAATTATGTGGATGAAACCAATCCTGCAGATTTAATGGATACAGCCATAAAAAGTATGTTGGACGATTTAGACCCTTACACCCGTTTTATGAACGAACAGGATGTAGAGGCTGCAAGAATTAATAACACGGGAGACTATACTGGTATTGGTGCGCGCGTAAAAACCTTAAAAGATAAATTGGTTATTGTAGAACCTTACAAAGATTATCCCGCAGATAAAGCCGGCTTAAAAGCTGGGGACGAAATTATAAAAGTTGGAGATATTCTTGTGTCTGACTACAAGGAAGATTCTGGAAATTTGCTTAAAGGCGCCTCCGGAAGCACAGTAAATGTTACTTTTAAAAGGAATAATGAAACAAAAACCGCGACCATAGAACGTGCAGAAGTTGATATAAAAGCCGTACCTCATTACTCTATGGTAGATAAAAAAACAGGGTATGTGGTATTGAGTAAATTTAACCGTAAAGCTTCTGCTGAAACCAGTTATGCCGTAAGAGACTTAAAAGCGCAAGGTGCTGAACGCCTCATTTTAGATTTAAGAGGTAATCCTGGTGGATTGCTAAACGAAGCTGTAAATATTGTAAATCTATTTGTGCCAAAAGGCCAATTGGTGGTTACTACAAAATCTAAAGTAAAAAAATATAACAAACAATACTTTACAACTAGGGATCCTTTAGATACCGAAATTCCATTAGTGGTTTTAATAGATGGTTCGAGCGCATCGGCCAGTGAAATTGTATCAGGTACTTTACAAGATTTAGATAGGGCTGTAATTGTTGGTGCGCGCAGTTTTGGCAAAGGTTTGGTGCAACGCCCAAAACAACTTACTTATGGCACACAAATAAAAATTACTATTTCGAGGTATTATACACCCTCTGGAAGGTGTATTCAATCTTTAGATTATTGGAATAGAAATGAAAAAGGTGAAGCGGTTCGTGTAAAACAAGAAAACTACAATGAATTTAAAACCAAAAACGGGCGTAAGGTTTTTGATGGTGGTGGTATATTTCCTGATGTTACAATAAATAAAGTAAAAAACACCACAATTACAAAAGCCATACTTAGCAGCGATTTAATTTTTGATTTTGCAACGGACTATTATTATAATAACCCGTCATTACATATTGATAATTTAAAATTAAATGATACTGATTTTAATGCATTTAAAAAGTATTTAGATAATAACAATTTCTCCTTTACAACCGATACTGAAAAAGCACTATATAAGGCTTATGAGACTTCTATTAAAGAAAATTTAAATGATGATATAAAAACAGATTACGACGCATTAATTTCTGGCTTAAAAGACTCAAAAGATCAGGCCATAGATGAACACAAAGATTTCATTTTACAATCACTCACGGAGGAAATTGTAAAGCGTTACGCTTATCGCGAAGGTTTGTACGAGTATTATAAAAGTAATGATGAGCATATACAGAAAAGTGCGCAAATCCTCGGTAATACCATGACGTACATGGATTATTTAAGGTAGATTTCTAAAAAATACTATCTTTAACCTTTAATAGATTTTCCCCAAGAATGCATAGACTACTTGTAATCATATTGTTATGCTTTCAAATATGTGTAGGGTTTTCTCAAACCCAATACACACACGATGTATATTTTAATACTGACGAATTTGTAGTGCCTAAAACGGAAGAAAATCGGTTACTCCTTTTTATTTCCAAACTTCAGGATTTAGAAATTGAATCTATCGTAATTTATGGTTTTTGTGATGATGTAGGTGCAGATTCTTATAATATGATACTATCTCAACAACGTGCAGATGAAATTAAAACGATTTTCTCAAATAATGAAATAAGCGAATCCTTAATCAGAAATGTTGATGGCAAAGGGGAAATACTTCTTAAAATAGTTGACGAAAAAGACATTCTTAAAATTAGGGGGCTTAATAGAAAAGTAGAAATTATTGTTACTGAAAAAGTACCCGAGCCCAAAGCTAAACAAGAACCGGATACAGAACAAATAACTGAAAACCTTACCGTTCCAGAACGCATAAAGGGAGATTTAAACGTTGGGGATAAAATTATATTTGAAAATATTCTTTTTAAAACGGGATATAGTACCGTTGTATCTTCCTCGAAAAAAACATTGGAGGAAATAGCGAAAGCTTTAGTTGAGCGCGATGATATTTATTTTACCATTCAGGGCCACGTATGTTGCACTAAATACACAAGAGATGCTGTTGATAAAAGAACTAAAAAACGAAATCTTTCGGTTGCCAGGGCTAAATATGTGTACGATTATTTTGCTAAAAAAGGCGTAGATAAAAAACGTATGCGTTTCGTAGGTATGCGAAGACGTTTTCCCTTGGGTGGTGACCCAAAATTTGATAGGCGCGTAGAGATTTTAATTACGTATGTTGGAGACAACACTAAATAATTAGTGATGTGCTACAAATTTTACCCTTTAGTTAGCTTGTTAATTTTATCAACTCTTATAGGGTTTTCTCAAAACACCTTTGTTCCAGATGATAATTTTGAGCAGATACTTATTGATTTAGGTTTTGACACCCTTCCATTAGACGACTATGTACCAACAGCAAATATTATTAATGTTCAAAGTTTAACTTTAGGTAGTAGAAATATTCAAGACCTCACTGGGATAGAAGGTTTTGAGGCATTAACACAGTTATTTGTTCAAGGTAATAGATTGAGCACAATAGATGTGAGTGACAACAAAAATTTACAGATTTTTTGGTGTTTTAACAATATGTTACCTAGCATCGATGTAAGTAAAAATTTAAACCTAACTTCTTTTCGATGCGAAGGGAATGGTTTAACAACTTTAGATATATCTAATAACACTGAATTAACCGTTTTAACTTGTGAAAACAATAATCTTTCAACATTAGATGTGTCTTCAAATTTAAAATTAAGTAGGTTAATTTGTAGTAATAATTCTATTAGAAATTTAGATTTAAAAGCGAATATTAATCTTTCTCAATTGAATTGTGATGGCAATAATCTTACTTTATTAAACTTAATTAATAATACTAAAATTAATATTCTAAACTGTTCTAATAATTTTATTACCGAACTCGACTTGTCTTTACAAACTGAATTAATCGAGTTGAATTGTAGCAACAATGAGTTATGTTATTTAAATTTAAATAACGGAAATAATGAAGATACCATATTAATTGATTTTACTGGTAATATAGATTTAACTTGTGTCGTTGTAGATGATATAAATAGTGATCGATCTTTTTGGGCTCCTTTAAATTTCCTAAATTATGTTATATCTGTAAATGAATGCAATATGAGAATACCTGTTGATAGTTTTGAGGACTTTATAGGGATATCATACACTTTGCCAAAATTAATTCATGGAGATTATTATAGCTCTTCTCAAGGAGGTGGGGTACCTTTGTTTGAAGGTGAAACAATAATGTCATCACAAACAATATATATATATAATGAGGATGATTGTTTTAGTAATGAATCTAGTTTTAAAGTTTTAATAACAGAAGACTGTTATTTAATTCCTAAATATTTTACTCCAAACAATGATGGTAAAAATGATGTTTGGAAAGTAATTGATAATAAAAACTTAATAAACAATATTTCTATTTATAACAGGTATGGACAGTTATTAAAATCTTTAAATTCAGCATCCGAGGGCTGGGACGGGACATTTAAAAGTAAAGACTTACCTAATGATAGCTATTGGTACGAAATAGTGTTAAATAACAAAGAAATTATAAGAGGGTATTTTGCTTTAAAACGATAATTATATCTAGAAATAATTACATACGAAGAGCTTAATTGATCTCTGTCAAAACAAATTCTATTTAAATAAAACCTTTTTTAATTGAGAAACAATCTCTACTTTTTCTCTTTTTTCCTTTTACTAATCAATTTTATTGGTGTAGCTCAAAACACCTTTGTTCCAGATGATAATTTTGAGCAAGCTTTAATTAATTTAGGCTACGATGTTGCACCTCTAGATAATTTTGTGCCAACAGCAAACATTAACACTGTAAGAGAGCTAGATGTCTCTTTATTGAACATTAACGATTTAACCGGAATAGAAGATTTTACAGCCTTAGAAGTATTAGATTGCTCTGAAAACGATTTGACGGCACTAAACATCTCTAACAATACAAATCTGATTCAATTGTTTTGTGCTTTTAATGGTATTACCGCTTTAAATGTCTCTTTTAACCCTAGATTACGCATACTTTGGTGTAATTTTAATAAAATCCCAACTTTAGATCTTTCTAATAACCCCAATCTATTGTCGTTAATTTGTAATAACAATTTATTGTTAGAGCTTAATGTTTCTAATAACACATCTTTAAACACGCTTTTCTGTATTGGTAACCAATTATCAAATATTGATGTTAGTTCGAATACCGAATTACAAATTTTTCATTGTGGAAATAATGATTTAAATACGCTTGATGTTACTAATAATCCTTTGCTTTTGGATTTTAATTTTGAGTATAATAATATAGAGACTATTGACTTATCCTTTAATAGAAATCTAAGATGGCTCTATTGCTTATCAAATAATCTCAATGCACTAAATCTTACAAACACTACTGGTCTACAAGTATTAAGCTGTGGTGAAAACCAACTATCAGAATTAAATCTAAGCGTTAATAATAATTTAGAAGAACTGTATTGTCAAGGTAATTTTATTGAAGCGCTTGACGTTTCCAATAATTCACTATTAAATATTCTTGACTGTAGTAATAATAAGTTATGTCAGTTATATGTTAATAACTCTAATAATACGAACATGCAGCTTTTTGATGCCACTTTAAACGGTGAGCTGGTTTGTGTTTTTGTGGATGATGTTCTTTACAGTACAACAAATTGGACCAATATTGATACACAATCTAGATTTGTTGCTTCTAGGGATGAATGCGCGACCGTGGTAAATGATTTTCTTGAAATTGATGTTCTTGATGATGTAGTTGCACCATCATATACACTTCCCATTCTATCATTTGGAAATTATTTTACACAAGCTTTTGGTGCAGGAGTACAATTAAATGCTGGTACCAATATTACCACATCACAAACCATATATATTTATATTAAAAATAGTTGTTACGAAAACCAATCTAGTTTTAACGTATTTATTTCAGATAATGGTGTATTTATTCCTAAGTTCTTTACACCAAATAACGATGGGAAACGAGATTTTTGGCAAGTACGTGATACTAATAATATTGTGAACACAATTTCAATTTACGATAGGTTTGGAAAACTTATTAAATATCTACCCAGAAATTCTCAAGGTTGGGATGGTACCTTTAATGGACAGCGTCTACCAAACGATAGCTATTGGTACGAAATTACCTTAAATAATAGAGAAATATTAAGAGGTTATTTTGCTCTTAAACGTTAAACTTATGTTTTAATCATAGCTATATGTGGAATACCATCTTCTAAATAAGATGTTCCTAGATGTTTAAAACCTAAATTAGTATAAAATTGTTTCAAATATTCTTGAGCTGAAATTTTTATTTTGCTTTCATTAAAATACGTTTCTATTGCATCTATAGAAGCTTTCATAATGTCATATCCATATTTATAGTCTCTAAAGTCTTGTTTCACAACTACCCTACCAATGCTAGCTTCTTTAAAATAATCACTTGGCTTAAAAAGTCGCGTATATGCTACTAATGTTCCATTTTTAAACCCTAAAACATGTAACGCTTTTTGATCTTTACCATCAATATCTTGATATACACAGTCCTGTTCTACAACAAATACCTCACTGCGTAATTGAAGCATAGCGTAAAGCTCATTTATACTAAGTTCTTTAAAATATTTTACTTTAATATCTATCATAACTTAATCCTGAACAATTACTTCTTTTGCATCATCTTTACCATATTCTGGCTGAATATTTACATGGTTAATGTCATACTTTTTGAATACTAAAGTTTCAATATCTTTTAAGATCTCATCGAACTTTGATAACGTGATATCTTCAGTAAAATCAATATGTGCTTCAAGATGTATTTCTTCTTCATTTAGTTGCCATACATGTACATGATGAACATTTTCTATAGCATCAAAAGCATTTATTTCATCTACTATTTTTTGAATAGGAATAGCATCAGGTGTAAATAACATCAATACTTTTGTTGAGTTTTTTAATAAATCATACCCCATCCAAACTAAATACAACGCAATTATAAATGTTAAAACACTATCAACCCAATACAATTCGTAATATTTCATTAATAAGCCTCCTACTAAAACTGCTACACTGGCCATCATATCGGTTAATAAATGTAAATATGCACTTCTCATATTCATATTAGTTTCAGAGTCCTTCTTGAGTAATAAAACACTAAAACCATTACCTAAAATTGCAATAAAAGATAACCAAATCACTAAATTAGATTCTATTTCTTGTGGATTTTGAAAACGTTTTACAGCTTCAATTATTAATAAAATAGCCACAATAATTAATGTGGCCGCATTAATAAACGCTGCTAAAATTTCAGCACGTTTATAACCAAATGTTTTTTTTGTTGAGGCCTTTTTTTTAGTTAGTTTATTAGCTACATAACTGATAATAAGTGAAAGTACATCACTAAAATTATGTAGCGCATCACTTAAAAGTGATAAACTACCGGAAATTATACCACCAATAACCTGAGCTACAGTAATAACTATATTTAGTAAAATAGATATGAAAAGATTACGACCTTTTAAGTCGCCATGGTGATGATGCGAGTGATTATGACCATGAGAATGTGACATATATTAACAAGATAATGGTATTTTATCTATACGCCTTTTATGTCTACCGCCTTCAAATTCTGTATTTAAAAATACCTCTACCATTTCTACAGCTTGTTTTAAAGCCGTATATCTTGCAGGAATACATAAAATATTAGCATTATTATGACTGCGGGTTAGATGGACAATTTCCTTATTCCAGCACAAACCAGCTCTAATATTTTGATGTTTATTTGCCGTCATAGCTACACCATTACCACTACCACAAATTAAGATGCCGTATTTAGATTTACCATTTTCTACATCTTCTGCTACAGGATGTACAAAGTCTGAATAATCAGCACTATCATTAGTATCGGTACCATAATTATTAACTGTAATACCTTTACTTTCTAATAACGTTTTTATCGCAAATTTATAATCTGTTCCTGCGTGATCGTTTCCTATAGAGATTGTCATAATAATTAAAATAATACATTTATGTTGCAAAGTTACTAAAAGCAATTTCTGTTCACTAAACTTTTAATCACTTGTTAATATCTATTGATGGATTTTTATAAAAATTATTAGGAAAATCACTTAAAATTTTCAATCCGTAACCTTTAGTTTACATGCAAATAAGTTAATGTAAATTTTTAGTTAAGTTATCAGCACTTCATTGTGTACTTTTAAGTGTTGTTAATTAAAATACTTATTAAAAAATAGCTGTTAGTTTAGGTTGTGAACAATTGTTCATAGTAAATTGAAATCAACTAAATTTTAAGTTATTACAATTATTAAAGCTGTTAATTTCCTATCAACAACATTCAATAACATATATATCAAAATAAAACTTAAAAAAGTTATACCGCTATCAACACACTATAATAACCATCATTTATTTTTTTAAATTTTAAAAGAAAAATTATTATATAATATATAATGTGGATAACTTCGATTTAACAAAGATTTTATATAGTTTAATATTAAAACCGTAGCTTTGTAAAAACTTAATAGCTTTACTTCACCTTCTATTGAGTTTATTTAGAATGAATTCCTAACACTTTTAGGAAATGAATATGATTACAAAATTAAATGAGTAAAAAAAGAAAAGGTAAATCCGGAAAAAAAGGGATTTCCAACCTAACAAATACAATCTTAAGTATATTAAAAAAAGAAAGAAACCAAGCCTTTAACTACAAACAAATAGCTGCAAAACTTGGTGTAAACGATGCTAGTAGTCGCAATCAAATAATAAAAACCTTAGCTAAACTTGCTGCAAAACAAGAAATAGAACAAGTAGAACGCGGTAAATTTAAAGCTATAGTGAATACCGAATATCACACAGGTGTTTTAGATATGTCTGCAAAAGGATCTGGTTATATTATATCAGATGATTTTGAAGAAGATGTTTTTATCGCATCAAACAATATTAATAAAGCCTTGAATGGGGATGAAGTAGAATTCTATGCGTACAAGAGAAGGAAACGTGGCAAGGTTGAAGGGGAAATAACCAATATTATTAAACGTGCAAAATCTGAATATGTTGGTGTTATTCAAATTCAAAAGAATAGTAATTACGCTTTTGTAATTCCAGATAGCAATAAAATGTACAAAGATATTTTTGTACCAATTAATAAAACCTTAAAAGCCGAAGATGGAGATAAAGTTTTAGTATCGCTTGAAGATTGGCCAGAAAAAGCAGATTCACCGTATGGAAAGGTTTTAAAAATTCTAGGAAAACCTGGAGAACATAACACTGAAATCCATGCGATTTTAGCAGAGTACGGATTACCACACGAATTTCCTTATGAAGTAGAAGCTTTTGCTAATGAATTGGATACCTCTATTACTGAAGCAGAAATTGCAAAACGTAGGGATATGCGTAAAGATTTAACCTTTACTATAGATCCAAAAGATGCTAAGGATTTTGACGATGCGCTCTCTTTTGAAGTGTTAGATAATGGATTATACGAAATAGGCATTCATATTGCTGATGTATCGCATTATTTACAAGAAGGTACAGTTTTAGATGACGAAGCTTACGAGCGTGCAACCTCAGTGTATTTAGTAGATCGTGTAGTACCAATGCTGCCGGAAGTATTATCAAATAATGCGTGTTCACTGCGTCCAAATGAAGAGAAATATACATTTTCTGCAGTATTTCAAATGAATGATAAAGCTGAAATTAAAAACCAATGGTTTGGAAGAACCGTTACTTACAGTGATGCCCGTTATGCTTATGAAGAAGCACAAGCGGTTATCGAAAATAATGCGAATGTCACGTTGAGCGCAGTCGAAACGTCACAAATTAATACTCAAATTCCACAAGAAGTTGCGCTTACAGGAAAAGCGTACAATACCACACCAGAGTTAGCAAAAGCTATTTTAACTCTAGACAGACTCGCTAAAATTATGAGAAGTAAACGCATGCGCGATGGTGCTATTTCATTTGATAAAGTTGAAGTAAAATTCAATTTAGATAAAGATAATAATCCAGAAGGCGTATACTTTAAAACCAGTAAAGCTGCTAATAAGTTGATTGAAGAATTCATGCTTTTAGCAAACCGAAAAGTATCAGAATTTATAGGAAAACAATCACCTAAAAAAACGTTTGTATATCGGGTGCATGACGAACCAGATGAAAGTAAACTTGCTTCGTTACAAAATGTAGTAAGTCGTTTTGGGTACAAACTTAATTTCAAGGATAGAAAATCTACAACAGCATCCTTAAACAATTTGTTACAGGACGTTGTTGGTAAGAAAGAGCAAAATTTAGTAGATACTTTAGCTATACGAAGTATGAGTAAAGCTGAATATACCACACATAATATTGGGCATTATGGTTTAGCGTTTGATTACTATAGCCATTTTACCTCACCAATTCGTCGTTATCCTGATGTAATGGCACATCGCTTATTACAGCGCTATTTGGACGGTGGAAAGTCTGCAAATGAAGCAGATTATGAAGAAAAATGCCAACATTCTAGTAATATGGAAATGTTAGCCACAAAAGCGGAACGCGATTCTATTAAATACATGCAAATTCGTTTTATGGAAGATCATAAGGATGAAGAGTTTGTAGGTGTAATTTCTGGGGTGACAGATTGGGGTATTTATGTTGAAATTATTCAAAACAAATGTGAAGGAATGGTAAGTGTTCGTGATATGAAAGACGATCATTATGCATTCGATCAGGATTTATATGCTATGGTTGGAAGAAGTAACGGAAAAGTTTATCAACTTGGTGATGAAGTTATTGTAAAAGTTAAGAACACTGATTTAGTAAAAAAACATTTAGATTTCAATTTAATTGGAAAAGCAAACTAAAGTTTCTAATTATTGAAATAAATCTATGAGTTTAAGTGAAATTCTAAAACAGAATAATTTTAAGCACTAATTTAAAAGTTAAAAATCGTCCTTCATCCAATTAACTAAAGGTGATGCGTAATAATTTACACCATTACGATTTAAGAATGAATATTGATGCGCTAATCGTGTTTTATAATCCTCCCAATTGCGATGTTCTTTTAATGACCAGCCTATTTCTGCATGTCCAATAATTCTTGGAAAAGCTAAATATTCTAATTCTGATAGTGTACCAATAGTCTCAGACCATAAGGGCGCTTCAATACCTAGAATATTTGCTTTAGGAGCCATGGTTTCAGGATACCAATTGTAAGCAACATTAACGGGAACAAAACCAGCCCAGTCCAATCCAAATTTAGATGACGCATCATATTTCATATCTAAATAAGCATTTTTAGCAGGAGAAAGTATTAGTTTCATACCTTTTTTAATAGCAGTTTTCATGTTCTTTTCACTGTGCCATATTTGTGCAATTGAGGTAGAATCAACACCTGCATTAGCTGTTTCATCCCAGCCAATCATGCGTTTACCATGTTTTTGAACTATTGCTTCAACCTTATTAACAAAATAGTTGTAGTCTTCTTTTTTGGTAACATGACTTTCGTCGCCACCAATATGAAAATAAGGTCCTGGAGTAATTGCAGCTAGTTCTCTTACAACATCATTAATAAAAGTATAAACAGTATCTTTTCGCGTATCGAAAGTACTAAAACCAACACGCATGCCCGTATATGGCTTTACTGCTTTACCATTGCCGTTTAAGATACGATACGATAATGATGCTGCATTAGTATGCCCTGGCATATCAATTTCTGGAACAATAGTGATATGGTGTAACGCCGCGTAATTAACAATTTCGGTGTAATCTTTCTGGGTGTAAAAACCACCTTTGGTACCGCCAACTTCGGTAATACTACCTATTTCGGTCAATTTTGGCCACGATTTAATTTCTATGCGCCAACCTTGATCGTCTGATAAATGCAAATGCAATACGTTTATTTTATAATAACTTAAAACATCGATATACTTTTTTATATCCTCAACGCTGAAAAAATGCCTTGCTACATCAAGCATGGTGCCTCTATATTCAAATTGTGGTGTATCGGTAATTTCTCCTGAAGGAATTACCCAAATATCATTTTTAGCGAGTGTGTCATTAGCTTTGTTTGGAATTAGTTGTCTCAAGGTTTGAATACCTCTAAAAGCTCCCGTAGCTGTATTTGATGTTAAAATAATTGAGTCTTTTAAAACCTTCAAATGATACGCTTCAGGGTGTTCTAAATCAAAATCGTTTGATGCATTGATGTAAATAATACTTTCAGTAGAATCATTTGCTTTTAAATGAGGAGAAATACCTGTTTGTTTCGTTATTTTTTCAGCAAGAAAACCCGCTATATTTTTAAAATCTTTTGTCGTTTCACCTATATGAATAGCAGTAAACTTGTCTAAAGGAAATCCGCTATGGGTAGGTATTACCTTTAAAGGCTTGGGTATGAAATAGGATTTTGAGAGGTCCGTGTAAGGAAAATTGATAATTCTTTTTTCCTCCTTACAAGAAGTGTATAAAAAACCAAACATTAAAACGATATAACCTATAATTTTTGTTTTGAAAAGCACGTATTCAACTATGTTTTAATTTCATTTAACCTTAACCGCCCTTTTAAATAAATAAAGGCGTCATCAATATCATCAAATATATCTTCTTTAGGTACTAAATCTGGAATAATATCAACTCCTTCAAGCATATCTTTTGGTTGTTCCTTTAAACCAACTAAAAGAACTTCTATGTTTTCATTGCGTAAATCAAAAATAATATCCTCTAAAGCATATAAACCAGATTGATCCATATATGGTACACGGTCCATTCTAAATATTACGGCTTTAACTTCATTTGGTAACTGTGAAATCTGATCCTTAAAATAAGAGGTAAATCCAAAAAACAACGACCCATAAAGATGTTTAATAATAACTTTATCTTTATAGGTATCATAAAATTCTATTTCATCTTGCCATGGTTTAGAGCCATCTAAATCTGCTACTGCACCAACCTCCATACCTTGTTCGCTTATGTCTCCAGATTTTTTCATAAATAGCAAGCACGCCAATGCAACACCTATACCCACAGCTTGAATTAAACTTCCAAAAGTAGTTATTAGTAACACCAATATTAATACTACAGCATCAGCACGAGGCACTTTTAGCAAGTGTTTTAACCCCTTAAAATCGACAATTTTAAAACCTATAGGAATTAATAAACCAGCCAATACACAAAGCGGAATATGTGCTGCCAATTGCCCTAACCCCAAGAGAACTGCTAAAAGAAAAATTCCATGAAATACACCAGACAAGCGTGTTTTCCCGCCGGCATTGATATTTACTACAGTACCTTTTGTAGCACCAGCACCAGGAATACCACCAATAGCAGCAGCAATCATATTACCTATACCCTGACCAATAAGTTCTCGGTTGCTATTATGTTTGGTTTTGGTCATGTTATCAGCAATTACGGAGGTTAATAAAGAATCTATACTTCCTAAAACAGCAAGAACTACGGCGTATTCCAAAATAATACCATAGGTACTAGAATCTACCTCTAAAATACCACCTAATTGAAACGAGGGTAACCCTGAAGGTATTTCACCAATTAAAGGCACATCCATTTTCATAAAATATGCTATTAGGGTTGCGGTTATTAGTGCCACCAAAGCACTTGGTATAGCCTTCGAAATTTTTGGAAACACAAAATAAATAAGAATTGTGATACCCCCGAGTAGAAGTGCATTTAGGTTTGCTTCAGAAAACAAGCGGGGTAGATCTTGAATAACAGCCAATGTAGATTTAGCTGAACTTAAACCAGCAAACGGGAATAATTGTAAAATAATAATAATTAAGCCAACACCACTCATAAACCCTGAAACTACAGGGTAAGGAAAGTACTTTACGTAACTAGCGATGTTTAGAAACCCAAAAATTATTTGGAATAATCCACCTAGCAGAAAGGCCAATAAAACGATACTCATGGCGCTTTCAAGGCTTCCCGTTATTTCAATTGCTGCTGCTACCAATGTTGCTGAAACTACGGTCATTGGTCCAGTAGGCCCACTAGCTTGTGTTTCTGTACCACCAAGTAACGCCGCAAATATGCCTACGGCTATAGCACCATATAAACCTGCAGTAGCACCCATACCAGATTGAACCCCAAAAGCTAAAGCTAATGGTAGAGCTACTACACCAGCTACTAACCCACCTGTAAAGTCACTTTTTAAATTTTTAATATTGTAAAATCTTGATAGCATATTTTATGTTTTAGTATGAATTTATCGAATCTAATATTAACGAAGTTAAATGAAAATTTGTACATAATCAATTCGCCTCAAAACAGTCAAAGAGAATTTTTATCTTAGTACTGCTTTAAAACAAGAACAAATGATTTTAACAACAACAAACTCTATAGAAGACCATAAGATCAAAGATTATTTAGGAATAGTTACTGGAGTTTCAAGTAATTTAAAAAAGAAGTACTCTTTTAAAACCGAGAAAAATTTAGAAATTACGTCTTCATTGATAGACGAAGCCAAGGAAGAGGCGTTTCAAAATTTAAAATCTAATGCAGCGCAACTAGGCGCTAACGCTGTAGTGGGAATTACATTGGATTTTGAAACCTCTTCTGGTATGTATTTTTTCGTTTCCGTTACAGGTACAGCGGTAAAGGTTTTAGTTTAAAATGTTTATATTTTCTTAAAGCGAAGCAACAAAGGAATAATTATTGATAATTTTGTGTTTAGCAATAAACTAAAACCATAACATGAAATATTTAGCGATTATACTCGTATGTTTAATGTCTTTAACTGCTTCAGCACAAAAAACAATAGAAAAAACTGTTGGTGAGTTTAGCGAACTTAAAGTGTATGATTTAATTGAAGTAGAATTAATTAAGTCTGATTTTGATAAGGTTGTTATCACAGGAAAGAATAAAAACGATGTTGTAGTAAATAACAAGAATGGCACCTTAAAAATTAAAATGAAGCTAGAGGAAGCCTTCGATGGCAGCAACACAAAAATAAAATTACACTACACCAACATCGATGTAATTGATGGAAACGAGGGGACAAAAATTTATTCAGATGATGTTATAAAACAATTTGAAATAGATTTGAACGCTCAAGAAGGTGCAGAAATTAAGGTAAAAGTTGATGTAAAATACATAAATGTGAGGGCGGTTACAGGAGGAGATATACATGCCTCAGGTAAAGCTGAACATCAAGATGTATCAATTTATACTGGGGGCGATTATAATGGCGAAACACTAATTACTGAGCAAACCGAAGTATCCATCAGGGCTGCAGGCGAAGCGCATGTTTACGCTACCAAAAAAGTAACAGCTAAAGTACGTGCGGGAGGTGATATATTTATTTATGGAAACCCAGAAAGCATAGACGAAAGCAGGGTACTTGGCGGTAGAATTAAACGTGTTACAGAATAATAGTTCGAACTATTTTTCGAGTACTGAAAATTGTTTAAAACTTAAATTTTTACTTTGTAAGTATATGTATATTATTAATTGTACTATACACTAACTATACAAAGTTGGTTATAACCCCTGATTTTACTATCTTCACAACCCAACAAAACTAATTCATGTGAAACGCATCAGTTATTGTATACTGTTTGTAATATCTGGTTTATTTTTAAAAATAGCGGGGCAAGAGAGTCCGCCTATTAATGTATTTTATCCTAGCGATTATCAGGGGGAATCTCAAAACTGGTCTATTTCTCAATCTCAAAACCGATTTATTTATGTGGCCAACAATAAAGGTTTGTTGGAATATAATGGTGCAATTTGGAATTTATACAGGTCTCCTAATGAAACAATAATTCGTGCTGTAACAGTAATAGATGATTTAATCTATACTGGCAGTTATCATGACTTTGGGTATTGGAAAAAAAACAGGTTTGGCAGATTACAATATACCTCGCTGGCTAAAGAACTTCAAATAAAGTTTCTAGAAGACGAAGAGTTTTGGAAAATACTTACACTAGGAGATGTTATTATTTTTCAGTCTTTAGATAGAATTCATATTTATAACAAGGAGACAAAATCTTACACCTATATAGATCAAAAATCAAAAATTACCGGTGTATTCAAGGTAAATACTGATATATATTTTCAGACTATAAACAACGGGTTATTTGTTATAAAAAACGGTAATGCTGTTTTAGTTTCAAATGATAGTATTTTGAAAAACAATCTTATTGTAAATATATATAATCGTAACAATGCATTATATATACTTACTCAGGATAAAGGGTTCTTAAAGCTTGAGAATAATCGTCTATCATCTTGGGATATTCCAGCTAATACTATGTTACAAGACGTAAGTGCTTTTAGTAGTATTCAATTAAAGGACAAGAGCTATGTAATAGGTACTATTGGTGACGGTATTATACATATTTCTATTAATGGAGAGATAAAATACCAAATAAATCAAAAAGAAGGTTTAACCAACAATACGGTCTTATCTGTTTTTGAAGATTTAGATAATAATATTTGGCTTGGGTTAGATAATGGTATAAACTGCATAAATAGTAATTCTCCTTTTAAGTTTTATTTTGACAAAACTGGCGTTATTGGAAGTGTTTATGCTTCCAAAGTGTTCGACGAAATGTTGTATCTGGGAACTAACCAAGGTTTGTTTTACAAACCTTTAAAAAGTGACGAAGACTTTAAATTTATTGAAGGCACACAAGGACAGGTTTGGTTTTTAAATATCATTGAAAATACGCTGTTCTGTGGTCATAATTCTGGAACGTTCATAATTAACAAGTCAACGGCTTCGAAAATCGCAAATGTGCAAGGTACATGGCAAATAAAAAAATTACCGAATAAGCCTAATGAATTAATTCAGGGTAATTACGATGGATTATATATTTTGAATAAAAGTAATGGAGAATGGCGCTTAAAACATAAAGTTAAGGGTTTCAATATTTCAAGCAGATATTTTGAGTTTGCAGATACAAACGAGATTTATTTAAGTCATGAATATAAAGGTGTCTTTAAATTAACCTTAAGCGAAGATCTTACGGAAGTACTTACCTATTCAAAAGACACACTATTAAAAAAAGGTCTAAATTCTAGTCTTATTCGTTATAACGATAACCTGTTGTATGCACATAAAAATGGAGTATTTAGTTATAATAGAGCACGTAAGGCTTTTGAAAAAGACAGTACATTAAGTAAATTAATAAATATAGAACATTTCACTTCGGCAAAAATAATAGCCGATTCTAAAACAAATAAAATATGGAGTTTTTCATCCAGAGGGATACATTACTTAGCACCGTCTAAACTTAGTGGTGAGCAAAAGATATTTACCGTTCCTTTTCCAGAAGACATTCGTGAAGACGTGAGGGGTTACGAGAGCGTTACACCAATTGAAGAACAGCAATTTTTACTGGGCTCTACCACCGGATATGTTATTTTAGATTTAGATAAAATTAAAAGCCATGACCATAAAATCGATATCAATCGGGTTACAGTAAATACATCTAAAGGCGGAAGCGATATTACATTCATGGATTTATCAACAAAACCAGAGTTAAGAAATAAAGAAAACAATCTCAGAATTAGATATAGTATTTCAGAGTTTTCAAAAACTGAAAGGCCGGAATATAGTTATAAATTGGAAGGTATTTATGATGAATGGAGCGATTGGTCAACGCGTGGAAGTGTTTTGTTTGAAAACCTACCTTACGGCGATTATAATTTTGTTGTAAAGGGAAGGGTTGGTAATCAGATAACATCCAATAATGCCACTTACGCGTTTCGAATTAAACGACCTTTGTTGTTATCTAATTTAGCTATTGGGCTGTATGTTTTAGTTGTTCTACTCTTTTCTTTGTTAATGCATAATATTTATAAACGGTATTATAGAAAACAAAGAGAACGTTTGATAAAAAAATCAACAAGAGAGTTTGAGCTTAAGGAGCTTGAGAACAAACAACAATTGATGCGTTTCAAAAACGAAAAACTTAGGGAAGATATTGAAAATAAAAACCGAGAGCTTGGTATATCCACAATGAGCCTTATTAAAAAGAATGAGTTCTTAAGTAGTTTAAAACAAGAGCTTGAAAGTATAAAGGACACTAAAGCCTTGGGTAAAGTGATAAAAATCATCGATAGAAATTTAAATAACAACGACGATTGGAACTTGTTTCAAGAAGCCTTCAATAACGCGGATAAAGATTTCCTTAAAAAAATTAAAGAACTGCATCCTAGTTTAACATCTAACGATTTAAGGCTTTGTGCTTATTTACGCCTCAATTTAACTTCCAAAGAAATAGCGCCATTGCTTAATATCTCATCTAGAAGCGTGGAGGTAAAGCGCTACAGACTAAGAAAAAAAATGGATTTACCCCATGAAGCCAGCCTTTCAGATTATATTTTAGAGATATAATCCCATACAACACCTCCAAACACCTATACATTACCACAACATTTAAGCTTTTATTTAATTAAATCGATTGCAAATTGATAGGAAGGAATTATCAAGAAACCCTTTCTATTATTACGTATTTGCTATTTTTTGGGGTGTTTTTTTAACATGTATGTTTTTTGTTGGGGTAAATTATATTGAATTTGTAATCTTTTAAGGTAATTTTACTATCCTGCCTCATTTCATAAATCGGTGAAGACATGAAATTGTTTCACTACATAAAACTAACAACTTAAAATAACTATAACAATGAAAAACAAATTTCTACGATTCTTTTTCTTCTTATTTACATGCTCTGTTTTTGCTCAAGCAGCAAAAGTACAGGTCGTTGAAAATGAAGAGGGCCAGAAGTTAGTGGTCAATGGAGAGGATTTCATGATTAATGGTATGAACTGGGATTATATTCCTATTGGCACCAACACTGTTAATGCTGATTTTTGGAACAAATCAGACGATGTCATAAAAGCGGGTTTAGATACCGAGATGTCTTTACTTAGAAACATGAATGTTAATGTGATTCGACAGTATACAGGTGTGCCGGCAAGGTGGATTAAGTATATCTACGAAAACTATGGCATATACACTATGCTAAATCATTCATTTGGACGCTACGGATTAACGCTTGAAGGCGTTTGGACACCAGTAACAATATACGATGATCCAAAAACAAGTGAATTTCTAATTTCTGAAGTTAAGAACTTAGTAAAGGAATATAAAAACACGCCAGGTCTGTTGCTGTACCTATTGGGTAACGAAAACAACTATGGGTTGTTTTGGGCAGGAGCAGAAACAGAAGATTTCCCTGATGATGAAGGCAGAATAAACTTTATTGGAGAAAGTCGTGGAAGGCCCATGTATAAATTAATGAACGAGGCTGCAAAGATAATGAAAGAGATGGATGATTCACATCCAGTAGCAATATGTAATGGAGATGTGTTATTTATTGATATTGTGGCTGAGGAATGTAAGGATGTGGATATCTATGGCGTAAACTCTTATCGAGGCTCATCATTCACAGACATGTTTGATGTTGTTAAAACGAAATTGGATAAACCAATTATGTTTACAGAGTTCGGTGCAGATGCGTTCAATGCTATTGAAAATAAAGAAGACCAGAAGTCTCAGGCCTATTACATGGTAGAAAACTGGAGAGAAATTTATGCAAATGCTGCTGGTTTAGGAAAAGCACAAAACTCTATAGGAGGGTTTACATTTCAATTCAGTGATGGCTGGTGGAAGTATGGTTTCGATAAAAGAGAAAATGCCGACGTGCATGATAATAATGCATCATGGGCTAATGGTGGATACTCAATAGACCTAGCACCAGGTGAAAATAATATGAATGAAGAGTGGTTTGGTATCTGCGCCAAAGGCCCAACAAGCCCAAGAGGTTTATACGATTTATATCCAAGAGCAGCATACTATGCACTAAAAGAAGCCCATCAATTGAATCCTTACGATGAAGGTGTCAATCAAGATTTCATTCAAAATTATTTTAACAGCATCAATTTAATGGATGCAGTTTTAACAGCACGGGGAGATAAGGCAGCCCTTGATGCTCAAAGCGGTGGAAAAATTAAATTAAGCAATCTTAGAGCGGAGTTTACAACTTTTAACACAGGAGGTAGTTTAATTACCACCCCGGAAAATGCAGATCCAGATACAAATACATTTCCAAACCAACTTGGTTTCGATCATATGCAATCTTACTATGTAGGGGTTGAGGGGAAACCAACATCTAATATGACTGCAGAGGTCAACTTCAATATCTTGGGAAATGTGGCACAAAACCCGATTAACGAGATTTTCTACGAGAATGTTGGCAGGCCAATTACTGTGATTAATGATAATGGTGAAGAAATTGTAATTACAGATAATAATCGCCTAAGAGTTTACAATGCGGAGTTTGATTGGCAAACAAAACATGCAGATGTAAGAGGCTTTTACAGAACAGGGCACTACCACTGGGGATATGAAGGTGATTTTTTCGGGTTGTATCCAGAAGCGAATTATGGGCCTAACCTAGACATTTACAACGGTGAAATTTTAGGACTAGAGATAGACGGAAAGCGTGCCTTTAAAGGTTTAAAAGCAGCATTTGGGCCGCAATTATGGTGGGGCGCAAATCCAACAATGCTTTTAAAATACCGAACCCAATTTAAACACTGGGATATTACCGGGATTTATCATAGAGATGTAAACACTTCACTAAGTTTTGATGAAAACGGTCGTCGAATTTTGGATCCTAACCAAGTTAGATCGGGTGTAATTCCACCATGGCCAACAGAACGTGCAACTTTGGTTCTTGAAAAAGAATTTGGAAAATTAGGTATTTCACTTGGGGGAATTTGGGGAGGTAGTCCATTAAATGGTAGTACCTTCCAAGATGTAACAGGAGGGCCAGGTAACTATACAGTTTACCAAGACAAAATAAACTCAGATGATAACTGGGGAGGGAAAGCTAAAATAACCCTTCAAGCCGGTAAGTTTAACTGGTATGGACAAGCAGCTTATATGGGCTTGGTAGCCAATGGTGGTGCAGATGCTACTAGAACTTTTACAGGATGGAAGCTTAAAGATTCTGGAAGTGGTAACCAAACCAACATACTTTCTGGATTTACTTACCTAATAGGAAATTGGCAAATAGCACCTAATTTTCTTTGGCAAAAACCGTTGGTAGACCCAATGCCAAACGATGTTTCAGCTCCAGGAAGATTAAGAAATTTTATTGACGATCCTTTTGCTGTCCGAGGAGGCAACAGAGAAACTACGGCAGGAGAGTTGCTTTTAACCTTCGACCCTACTCCGGGATCATGGTTCTACGAATGGGATAACGACAGGGCAGAGGATGCAAAGTTTGCCTTTAACTTAGGTTTTGTGTATAGACACCATCCAACAGCACAAGACGCACATATTGGTTTCTTAGCGAATCGTACTTTTTTCGCATTTCCTCAAGCTGCGCCAGCACAAGATTTATGGGAGTTAAGCTCTCGTATTGTATCTAGGGTTAGTCCAGATATAGGCATAATTGGTAATTTTTATGGAGGTACAGCGCAAGCCCAAGGTGATAGCGATAGAACTATAGACCGCTTTGGTGGCGATATCAAAATGATTTACAAAAAGTGGAAAATGGAGTACAGTTGTAAAATTAACGATTGGGGGCCTTTTGATTACCATCGTGACTTTAATTTAACATTCCCTGTGCAAAACATGATTGATATTTCTACATCAATTAGCAAACCAGATTGGTTTATTATGCCAGAAACTAAAATTGGTATCCGTGGTATTTGGCGTTCATTAGATGAGTTCTCACCAAGGTATGCACCTACCGCGGTTCCACCAAATACATTTCCTGGCGTTCCTCCATTAAGTCCGGTAGGTTTCGACAATGGAAATGAATGGGAAATCAGAACATATATACATATTAATATCGGTAAATAAGATGAAAATGAAAAATATAAAATTTACATATTTCAAGTACACATTCCTTTTAACGTGTACGATGGTGCTTGTTCTTAGTTGCGAAAGAGAGCTTTCTGATGAAGCAACATTTGCTAAATTCCCAACAGCAGGTGACATCTTTATAGATGCCCCAGTAGGACTTACAGATCAATTTTTTAGATCTTTCGATCCAGCAGCAGGCGCAAATACTGACGGTTTTGGTGTAGATAATAACACATTCTACAAAGGAACTTCTGCGATAAGAATTGATGTACCCGCTTCTAACGATCCCAATGGAAACTTTATTGGCGGAATTTTTGAAGACCGTGGAGCGGGAAGAAATTTAACAGGATATGATGCCCTAACGTTCTGGGCGCAAGGAACTACATCTGGAACCGTAGAAGTTGGTTTTGGTACCGATTTTGATCGATTAGAAAGTGAACCTTCCTACGCTGTTGCCAATGTTATACAAATGACCACTGGATGGAAGAAATATATAGTTCCGATACCAGATCCATCAAAGTTAATTCAAGAAACTGGTATGTTCTTCTTTGCTGCAGGCGGTTTTGACTCACTTGGAGATGGTCCGAATGGAAATGAAATAGCTTGGACTTTTTGGATCGATGAGTTGAAGTTCGAAAAAACAGGAATTGTTTCTCAACCAAGACCAATTGTATTTAGTGGGCAGGATTTAGTGCAACAAACCTTTACAGGAAGCGAATTAAATATTGCATCCCAAGGCCTATCAATAAAATACGATGTTGCTGGTGATAATGTGGAAGTTAGTGGAGCTCCAGCATATTTCGATTTCATTTCTTCAGATAGCGATGTTGCTATTGTAAATCAACTAGGTATTGTTAGCGTTATTGGAGAAGGAGCGACTGAAATAACAGCAGAATTAGCAGGTGTTAAAGCAGAAGGATCTTTAACAGTAACCTCTAGCGGTGCGTTGCCTCTAGCTCCGGTGCCAATGAGGCCAGCTGCCAATGTTAAATCTATATATAGTGATGTTTATACTGCGGTCACGGAAAGTAATTTTAGTCCTGGTTTCGGTGGATCAACTACAGAGGTTACGGAGGTTGGACCTCCAGGACAGTTAGTTCAAGTTTATGCCAATAATAATTTTACAGGAATACTCTTTAATAATCGAGTGGATGCGTCAACATTAACACACATGCATGTCGATATTTATACAGAAGAAGCAGGAACCAATATTAATATACAAATTAGAGACGTTGGAGCGAATGGCGAGATAGAAACAAATATCTTCACTGGTTTGCCTGATGGAGATGACAAGGATAAAAGATTTGATGCTACTGGTTTAACTGTTGGAGCTTGGACATCTTTAGATATTCCTTTAGATGGAGACCTTACTGCTCAAAAGAACAATTTAGGAGCCCTCATCTTAGCTGGAGGACCAAATTTCATTTTAGACAACATTTACTTCTATAGTGAGTAATTTATATTATTTAAAATTCAAAAAGATAAAAGATGAATAAAACAATAAATGATAATATTAAGGAAAAAACCTTACTGTTTATGTCTTTTCTATTGATAGCGGTATTTGTTATCTATAGCTGTGAAACAGATGAAACTCAAACCGTAGCCACTTTTAGGAACCTTGTTATGGCAGATGAGTTTGATACAGATGGCGCACCTAACCCTGGTATTTGGGGGTATGAAATTGGTACTGGACAAAATGGATGGGGAAATAACGAATTGCAGTATTATACAGACCGCCCAGAAAATGTAACTGTTCAAAATGGTTTCCTTATTATAACTGCAAAACAAGAGCAATTTCAGGGATCAAACTACACTTCGGCAAGACTGCTTACTAAGGGCAAGCTAGAGCAAACCTACGGGCGTTTTGAAGCACGTATTAAGTTACCCAATGGAAAAGGGTTATGGCCTGCTTTTTGGCTTTTGGGTGATGATTCCAATGGCACTGAGATTTGGCCTCAAATTGGCGAAATTGATATCATGGAATATGTTGGAGACGAACCAACAACAGTCTTTGGAACTGTACATGGTCCTGGATATTCTGGAGGAGAATCAATTAGTAAATCTTATGAGTTGGAAGGCGCTAGGTTTGACTCAGGTTTCCACATTTTCGGAATAGAATGGGGGCCAGATTATATCAATTGGTATGTAGACGACAAGTTATACAGTCAAATTACACCAGAAGATGTCCCTGGCGAATGGGTCTTTAACAGAGGCCCGTTTTATATAATTTTAAATGTAGCGGTTGGCGGATCACTTCCTGGAAATCCTGACGCAGAAACCGTTTTTCCACAAACCATGCTGGTAGATTATGTGCGAGTATATAAAAGAAACAACTAACTCAAAATAAAAAAGACAATGAAACAATTATTTATAAAATTTAAACAAATTTCATTACTAATTTTAGCGATAGCTTTTATTGGTTGCGAAGAAGATGATGCGGTTTTACCAACAGTTACTGCAGGTTTTACCTATACGCTAAGCGATGCAGGGGTAGCTACGTTTATAAATGTATCAGAGAATGCTAATAAGTATACTTGGAATTTTGGTGATCAAAATAATACGACCTCAAGCTTAATTAATCCTGTATTTGCCTATGGAATTGGATCTTACACGGTAAAATTAACTGCAACAAATGTTGCTGGAGCTTCAGATACGTTCGAGTCAACAATAATGGTATTAGATACCGAAGCGCCACTAATTGCCTTAGTAGGAGATGCAACAATAAATGTAACATTAGGGGATACATTCACAGATCCTGGTGCTACAGCGCTTGATGAAGTTGATGGTGATATTACCGCTAATATCGTTGTTGGAGGCGATACTGTAGACACGAGTACAGAGGGTACTTATGTAATAACGTATAATGTTTCGGATTCTCAAGGTAACGCAGCAGATGAAGTTGAAAGAACGGTAATAGTTTCTGCTATTGCATGTGAGGCAGAAACCGAAGAGTCCTATGATACGGCAGACCTTAATATTACTTTCTTAACCGATCCTGAAGTTGCCGGTGGAGGGGTTAGTATATTCGAGGATAATGTAACCTACGAATATGTAAACAACCCAGATGTTGACAATGATGTAAACAAATCGTGTAAAGTTGGTAAAATTACTAAATCTGGCGTGCAACCATGGGATAACCTACAAATAAATTTCGATGATAAATTTACGTTTACAGACGGCTCAAGTATTACAATGAAAATATACTCGCCGGTTGCTGGCTATAACGTTACCTTGAAACTAGAAGATAAAGGTTCGGCTGGAGCTATAAATTCTGGTGATGTATTATCTACAACTCAAACTACAAAAACGAACGAATGGGAAGAGTTAACCATTCCATTTAATGCTAGCGCGAGTGGTATTTATGATAAGATGGTGATTTTCTTTGATTTACAAGGCGTTGCAAATACGAATGCGTACTACATAGATGACATTAAGCTTAACCTCGGGGGTGGCGGAGGCGGTGGAGGCGGCTGTACTGCTGAAACCATGCAGTCTTTAAGTCCATCTGATTTAAATTTGACTTTTATGAACGACCCAGGCACGACAGCTACTCAAGGGTCCGAGTCAAATAAATTCTTCCAAGATAACGTAACGTATGAGTATGTTGACAATCCAGATTTTAATGGGTCGGTAAATACCTCCTGTAAAGTTGGAAAAGTAACTAAATCTGGCGTACAACCATGGGATAATCTACAGATAGATTTTGATGAAAAATTTACTTTTTCAGATGGAGATAGTTTCTCTATAAAAGTCTTTTCCCCAGTATCGGGTTATAAGGTGGCATTGAAACTAGAAGATAAAACATCCTCAGGAGCTACAAATTCTGGAGACAGGTTCTCTGCTGTAACAACTAAAACGAACGACTGGGAAGAACTGACCATTCCGTTTGGAACTGCTGATAGTGGTATTTATGATAGGTTAGTAATATTCTTTGATCTAGAAGGGCCAGCAAATACCAATGTCTATTACTTTGACGATTTAAAACTTAACAGCGGCGGCTCCGGTGGAGGCGGCGGCGGAGGTGGCGCTTGTCCTGAACCTCCTTCTGGAGAGTTGCTAGCTAATGGTGGTTTTGAAGCTAATAATGGCGATGGCGCTTGTTGGCAGTTTAATTTAAACGGAGGAATTGCTGCTGTTAGTACCGAGCAAGCAAACACGGGTACCTATTCTGCAAAATTAACTACTGGAGCTAATCAAGCACCGAATATTAAATGGGAGCGTTTTGCATCAACTATTGCTCCAGGAACTACAGTGGAAGTAACTTTTAAATATAGATTTACAACCGCACTTGGAACAGGGTCGATTTTACAAGTCTTGGCTTTTTCTGAAAAAACGGAAGGAGCTGTTGAGCATAATTTGGGCAATGCAACAGATCAACCTTTAAATACTTGGAATACTTTTACAGGCACATTTGAAACTGCTGGAGATATTGCAGAAGGTATTTCATTGTTACTTCAGTTAACTGGAAGTGGTAATGCTGATGGTGGCGGTGTTGTATACATTGATGACGTAGTAGTTAAACAGTTATAATTTTTTAATAAAAGACATTAAAAGGGCTGGCTTAAGTTTATTTTGGCTAGCCTTTTTTTACCAAACTATAATAACCACAATAGTCTTAAAAGACAAACCAAAAATTTTTAACCAAATGAAAGGGGTAAAGGGAGAATTAGTAAATCTCGATGGCGAGCAATTCTATAAGATTTCCAATAGTGATAAGATGCGACCGTTTTTTATGAGTATCGTAAGCGACTCTAACCATTGGATGTTTATTTCAAGTAACGGTGGCTTAACGGCGGGACGTAAAAATGCTGAGTACTCACTGTTTCCTTACTACACAGACGACAAAATCACTGAAATGGCGGAGTTTACCGGGAGTAAGACGATTCTTCAGATTGATATTGAAGGAAAATCCAGTATTTGGGAACCTTTTTCAATTCGTCAAATGGGCATTTACAAAACAGAAACCAATCTTTACAAGAACATCTATGGCAATAAAATAATCTTTGAACAACAGAATACAGATATTGGCATTACTTATAGATATGAGTGGAATTCTAGTAATAAATATGGGTTTATTAAAAAGGCATCCTTAATTAACAACTCAGATGCGACTCTTAAAGTAACGGTCCTTGATGGCTTACAGAATCTTTTGCCTGCAAGCGTAACAGCCGATTTGCAGAATAGTAGAAGTAATTTAGTGGATGCCTACAAGAAAAGTGAACTTCAACAAGATGCAGGCTTAGGTATTTATGCGCTTAGTGCGGTAATAGTTGACAAAGCAGAACCTAGTGAGGCTTTAAAAGCAAATATAGTTTGGTCTACAGGATTAGAAAACCCCACACATCTTATTTCATCTTTGCAGTTGGATAATTTTAGAAGAGGAGAAAGTATTACTGAAGAAGTGGATGTTAAAGCGGAAAAAGGCGCTTATTTTGTTTCAGCTGATTTAGAAATACCTGCTGGAGACAAAGAAAGCTGGTTGTTTGCTGCCAATGTAAATCAATCAATTTCAGATGTGGTAGAGATTTGTGAGCTAATAAAAAATGAAACCAACTTAGATGCTCTGGTTCAAAAAAACATTGATCTAGGAACCGAGAACTTGATAAAGTTAGCCGCAGCGTCAGATGGGTTGCAGGTCACAGAAGACCCCTTAATTAACGTGCGTCATTTTTCTAATACGCTTTTCAATATTATGAGAGGTGGTATTTTTGATGACGGCTACACTATTGAAAAGGGAGATTTCATTACTTATATTTTAAAGGCAAATAATCAAGTTTACAAGGAAAAACAAAACACTTTAACTACGTTACCCGAAAACTTTAGTATTAATGATATTTATGGATTTGCTGAAAAAAGTAGCAATACAAACTTCAAACGTTTATGTTTTGAATATTTACCTCTAAAGTTCAGTAGAAGACATGGTGACCCAAGTCGTCCATGGAATAAATTTTCTATTAATACCCGAAGTGAAGTAGATGGATCTAAAATTTTAGACTACGAAGGCAACTGGCGCGATATTTTCCAAAATTGGGAAGCGCTATCGCTGTCATATCCTGAGTTTCTGGAAGGGATGATTCACAAGTTTTTAAACGCTACAACTTTTGAAGGGTACAATCCTTATCGTGTGACTAAAGATGGTTTTGATTGGGAGGTTATAGAAGAACATGATCCTTGGTCTTACATTGGTTATTGGGGCGATCATCAAATTATTTATTTACTAAAGTTTCTAGAGATTATCCAAAACCACTACCCCAATGCTCTAGAAAAGCGTTTCAATCAGGATGTATTTGTATATGCCAATGTGCCATACAAAATCAAAAGCTATGCAGATACATTAAAAAACCCTAAAGACACTATTGATTTCGATCACAAGTTAGATGCATTAATCAACGAGAGAAGAAAGGAAATTGGTGCAGATGGTGCATTGCTAAGAAACCAAAAAGACGGTATTCATAAAGTTAATTTTATTGAAAAATTACTGGCTACAGTACTTTCAAAAATTTCTAATTTTATTCCAGAAGGCGGTATTTGGTTAAACACACAACGTCCTGAATGGAACGACGCTAACAACGCTTTGGTTGGTAATGGCGTATCTATGGTGACCCTGTATTACATTTACAGGTTTTTAAATTTCTTTGAAAAAATCGTTGCTAAAACTGAAATAAAAGAAGTTACGATTTCAGAAGAACTATTAACATTTTTTGGTAAAGTTAAGGCAACGCTTCAAGATAATGCCAACATTTTATCAGGTCCGATTTCAGATAAAGACCGTAAAACTGTACTTGATGGCTTAGGAAATGCGGGAAGCAATTATAGAGAAACCATTTATAAAGAAGGTTTTACAAGTAAGAAATCAATATTAAGCCTAGATGAAATTTCTAGTTTTATTGAAGTTACAAAATCATATTTAGAACATAGTATTGGTGCCAATAAGCGTGATGACAACATGTATCACGCCTATAATTTAATGACGGTTGAGAACCATGATGAGGTTTCTATCTCTTATCTATCGGAAATGTTAGAAGGTCAGGTTGCGGCTTTAAGTTCGGGTTATCTCTCCCCTGCTCAGGCACTCAATTTATTAGATGGTTTAAAAGAAAGCGCACTATTTAGAGAAGATCAATACAGCTATATATTATACCCAAATAAAGAGCTACCAAGATTTGATAAAAAGAACAATATTCCTTCGGAAAAAGTTAACCAATCACTTTTATTAAAGCGATTGCTGGAGGATGGAAACCGACACATAATTGAGAAAGATATTAAAGGTGGGTATCACTTTAATGGCAACTTTAACAATGCTAATAGTTTAAAAACAGCATTATCAAATTTAGATGATTCTTATCAAGGTTTAGTTGAAAAGGAAGAAGGGGCTTTACTGCAATTATTTGAGGATATTTTTGACCATAAATCCTTCACGGGGCGTTCCGGAACCTTCTTTGGTTATGAAGGTTTAGGCTCAATTTATTGGCATATGGTGTCGAAATTATTATTGGCTGTTCAAGAGAATTGTTTGCTTGCAGTAGACACTAACGAAACACCAGAAGTTGTTGGCAGACTATTAGATCATTATTACGAAATTAATGCAGGTATTGGCGTACATAAATCACCAGAATTATATGGAGCTTTCCCAACCGATCCATATTCGCATACGCCGGCTACAAAAGGTGCACAACAGCCTGGAATGACGGGGCAAGTAAAAGAAGATATTCTGAGTCGTTTTGGCGAATTAGGCGTTTTTGTTAAAGACGGAAAATTAAGCTTCAAACCTAGTTTGTTACAAACCAAGGAGTTCTTAAAAGCATCTTCAGTTTTCATTTTCACTAATGTAAAAGGAGAAACTGAAGAAATGGCAATGGAAGAAAACACTTTAGGGTTTACTTATTGCCAAGTGCCGATTGTCTACAAATTGTCTGACAAAGAAAAGACACAGGTGTTTTTCAATAATGGTAGACTTGTAGTTTTCGATTCGCTAGAGCTAGATTGGGCAGCTTCCAAATCAATTTTTGAAAGAAAGGGCGAAGTAAATAAAATTATCGTTTCTATAGTAAAATAGAGGCCTAACGAAATGATGAGATCTAACAAAAAAAAACATATTACAGCTGCGGATATATTAGGAAACCCTAATTATTTAGCTATTTCCTATGGGGGTTATCGCCATAAAACTCGAGATATTCAACCTACGATATCTGAACTTAAGGACGATATGAAAATATTGTTTGCAATGGGCGTTAGGATATTGCGAACTTATAATGTGCAATTACAGCAAGCCCCTAACCTATTGAGAGCGATATCGGAGTTAAAAGCTAAAGACTCAAGTTTTGAAATGTATGTAATGTTGGGTGCGTGGATTGATTGTAAGAACGCATGGACAGATTTGGCGCCTAACCATGAGATTGAAAGCGAACAAAATGCTGGTGAAATAGACAGGGCCGTGGCACTAGCAAAACAGTACCCAGACATTGTAAAAATTATTGCTGTTGGTAATGAAGCTATGGTGCACTGGGCCACAAGTTATTTTGTGCGTCCTAAGGTTATACTTAAATGGGTAAATCATTTACAAAACTTAAAAAAAGAAGGAGAATTATCCAAGGACCTATGGATAACGAGTTCAGATGATTTTTCGTCTTGGGGCGGTGGTGACAAAATCTATCACACCGAAGATTTAAATGAGCTTATTAGAGCAGTAGATTATATTTCAATGCACACCTACCCTATGCATAATTCACATTATAATCCTAAATTTTGGTTAGTTCCAGAGGAAGAGGCAGTATTATCAGATCTAGAGAAGATAGAATCGGCAATGCAACGCGCTTTACTGTTTTCTCAACAACAATTTGATGCAGTGGTAAATTATATGAGGCGTTTGGGTATTAACAAGCCCGTTCATATAGGCGAAACAGGTTGGGCTACTTTATCTAACGAACATTACGGGGCCGATGGTTCAAAAGCGGCAGACGAATATAAATCAGGACGATATTTTCAGTTGATGAGAGATTGGACAAATAGCGAAGAGATATCTTGTTTTTATTTTGAAGCATTTGATGAACCATGGAAAGACGCTAATAACCCTTTAGGATCTGAAAACCATTTTGGGCTAATTAATCTAAAAGGTGAAGCAAAATATGCCATTTGGGATTTGGTGGACAAGGGTATTTTTAAGGGTTTAACCAGAGACGGTCGTTCAATTACCAAAACGTATAACGGGAGCAAGGAAGATTTACTTTCAGAAGTTCATATTCCACCGTTAAGAACTGAAATGACATTTAATTATTAATTATGAAAAAGGTTCTAATCATACTATTAGCCTGTTTTATGTGGTCTTGCAATAATTCCAAAAAGAGTAATGTGAACAAAGGAGAAGAAAACAAGCAACTAACCGCAAAAGATATTTTGGGAAACCCAAAGTATTTGGCCATGTCTTATGGAGGATATAGGTATGCCGATCATAGTATTGAGCCTACACTAGAAGAACTTAAGGACGACATGAAAATTCTGCATGCTATGGGTATCAGAATAGTTCGTACCTACAAAGTGCATTTGCCCCAAGCCGAAAATCTTTTACAAGCTATAAGCGAGCTAAAAGCAAACGACCCAAGTTTTGAAATGTATGTAATGTTGGGTGCTTGGATTGACTGTAAAAATGCTTGGACAGACCAAGAACCAATTCATAACGAAGAAAGTGAAGCCAATAAACCACAAATGGAAAAAGCTGTTGCTCTAGCAAACCAGTATCCAGATATTGTAAAAGTAATTGCTGTAGGTAACGAAGCTATGGTAAAATGGGCAGCCAGTTATTATGTTGAGCCTTGGGTAATCTTGAAATGGGTGAATTATCTTCAAGATTTAAAGAAAGAAGGAAAGTTATCTCAGGATGTATGGGTAACAAGTTCCGATAATTTTGCCTCTTGGGGCGGTGGCGGCGAGGAATACCATGTTGAAGATTTGAACAATTTAATCAAGGCAGTAGATTTTCTTTCGGTTCACACCTACCCTATGCATGATACACATTATCAACCTGAATTTTGGTTAAATCAAGATGGTCTTGAAGGTAAAACAGATATGGAAAAAATAGAAATATCCATGTTAAGGGCTAAGGAATATGCCATCACCCAAACAGCTAATGTGAAGAAATATATGGAAAGTCTTGGAGTTAACAAGCCAATTCACATTGGCGAAACAGGATGGGCGAGTTTCTCTTCAGGACATTATGGTACAACAGGCTCAAAAGCTTGTGATGAATACAAAGAAGCCTTGTATTATCAGCATATGAGAGATTGGACTAACGGGGCTGGTATGTCATGTTTTTACTTTGAAGGCTTTGACGAGCCATGGAAAGGTGGAGAAAACTCAGGAAATTCTGAAAAACACTTTGGGTTGTTCAAAGTTGATGGAAAAGCAAAATATGCACTTTGGGGCGAAGTGGACAAAGGAACATTTGATGGGCTAACACGAAATGGCAACCGGATAACAAAAACCTATAACGGAGATAAAGACGCTATGATGAAAGATGTTGAAGTTCCTCCAAATGCCGAGGAATGGCATGCAAATTAATAGTAATAAACTTAGTTCAATGAAAGTTATAAAATACATAACGGTTTTTACGGTAGCATTGCTTATGATAGGTTGTAATACAGAAGATAAAACATTGGCAATTGAAGTTTTTGAAACTTCAGAGGGGGGGCATAAATTGTCTAAGATCACTCAGTTTAAAACTACTGAAGAGAAAGTCGTTATCAACTTAAATCCTGAGCAAAAGTTTCAAACCATCACAGGTTTTGGAGGTGCATTTACAGAGGCATCGGCATACTTATTAAATAAGCTAAGTAAAGAAAATCGAAAAAAGATTATCAATGCCTATTTCAGTAAAGAAGGTGCGCATTATTCGTTAACAAGAACCCATATGAATTCTTGTGATTTTGCTCTAAGCAACTATTCTTATACACCTGTTGAAGGCGATAAAAATCTAGAACATTTTTCTATTGAAGAGGATAAAGATGATTTAATTCCGTTCATAAAAGAAGCCATGGCAGCGTCTTCAGATGGCTTTAAAATTTTTGGGTCACCATGGACAGCCGCGCCATGGATGAAAGATAATAACGCATGGGTTGGTGGTAAGTTGCTACCCGAATATTATGACAGTTGGGCTTTGTTTTTTTCGAAGTATGCAGATGCTTATAAAGCTGAAGGTATTGATATTTGGGGTTTTACGGTTGAAAACGAACCACTAGGAAACGGCAACAACTGGGAAAGTATGCATTTCACGCCAGATGAAATGACCAACTTTGTTATGAATCATTTAGGGCCAAAACTGGAGGCAGATGGAAAAGGTGATTTAAAAATTTTGGGCTACGATCAAAACAGGGAACATTTAAAGGAATGGATTGATGCTCAATTTAAAAATGAAGCAACTTCTAAATATTTTGATGGTACCGCCATTCATTGGTATGCAAGTACATTTCATTATTTTCCTGAAGAATTACAGTATGCTCATAACAAAGCTCCAAATAAACTTTTAATTCAATCTGAGGCTTGTGTGGATGCTGAGGTTCCTGTTTGGAATGATGATGCTTGGTACTGGAAGAAAGAAGCTACCGACTGGGGTTTTCAATGGGCACCAGAAGAAGACAAGCACATGCACCCGAAATATGCCCCAGTAAACCGTTACGCCAGGGATATTATTGGTTGCTTAAATAATTGGGTTGATGGTTGGGTAGATTGGAATATGGTTTTGGACACTAAAGGAGGACCAAACTGGTTTAAAAATTGGTGTATTGCGCCAGTAATTGTGAATCCAGATACTGATGAGGTGTACTTCACACCTTTGTATTATACCATGGCGCATTTTAGCAAATACATAAGGCCAGAGGCTAAAGTTATTGGATTAGAGAACTCTGATGAGCAATTAATGGCAACTGCAGCTGTAAACCCTAACGGTTCAACTGTAGTAGTACTCTTTAATGAAACAAAAACCCCTAAATCTATTAGCTTATCACTAAATGGCAAAAATGTTGGTTTTGCAATAGATGCGCAAGCAATTCAAACTGTTGTAATTCCGAAAACCTAAAATGAAAACTAACTAAATCAAAAAGATATGTCAAACGTAAAAACAGCAGCAAGCGATAGAGTACCATTAGGGCAAAAAGCAGCTTTTGGAGCAGGACACTTGGTTTTAAACCTGTATCCTGGAGCATTAGGTTTCTTCATGTTCTTCTTGCTAACTGCTTTTGGTATGGATCCATTTTTAGCAGGCCTTTTGGGAGGATTACCTAGATTTTTTGATGCAATTACTGATCCTATTATGGGATTCGTCTCTGATAATACAAGTTCAAAATGGGGCAGGCGTAGACCCTATATTTTTGTTGGAGGTATTTTAAGCGCTATAACATTTGTGCTTCTATGGCAACTAGACGAGAACAACTCTTCTAACTTCAACTTTTGGTATTTTTTAATAATGTCCATGGTATTCTTAATTGGAAATACCATGTTTGCTACACCTCTTGTAGGCTTAGGGTATGAAATGACTTCAGACTACAACGAGAGAACACGATTGATGGCTTTTTCTCAAACAGTAGGCTTAATAGCTTGGGTAATAGTGCCTTGGTTTTGGGTAATTATTGCAGACCCTGATATATTTAAAGATCAAGCTGAAGGAGTAAGAACAATGGCTATTTATGTTGGTATTGCTTGTTTAATATTAGGAATATTACCAGCCATTTTTTGTAGAGGTATAGATACTGGTAATATGGGAGATAGAAAACCCCTATCACTTAAAAATATAATGGCTAATATGAAAGACTTATTTAAAAGTATAGGAGAAGCTGTTAAGAATAAGCCTTTTATGAAATTATGTGGGGCAACATTTTTAGTATTTAATGGTTACCAAATTGTGGCATCTTTTAGCTTCTTTATTTTCGTTTTTTATATTTTTAATGGAAGTTACGAGGCAACAGCAACATGGCCAGCATGGTTTAGTTCCATTGGAGCTTTGGTGTCGGCATTTCTAGTTATTCCAATTGTGTCAAAAATGGCTACAAAGTGGGGTAAAAAGAAAGCTTTTATTATCTCAACAGCACTTTCTATTATTGGGTATATTTTAAAGTGGTGGTCTTTTACACCAGATAATGTTTGGTTATCATTTATTCCAATCCCTTTAATGTCATTCGGTTTAGGAAGTTTATTTACGTTAATGATGAGTATGACCGCGGATGTTTGTGATTTAGATGAACTTAGAAACGGCAGACCTAGGAAAGAGGGAACTTTTGGAGCCTTGTACTGGTGGGTTGTAAAGCTTGGTCAAGGCTTAGCATTGGTTTTAGGAGGTCTTGTATTGAGTTTAATAGGTTTTGATGGTAATGCCGCGACACAAACTGCAGACACATTAACAAAACTTAGAATAGCAGATATAGTTATACCCGTGGTAACGGCAGCTTTGGCAATTTGGGTAATGTGGAAATACAGTTTATCCGAAGAACGAGCAAGAGAAATTAAAGCTGAATTAGAGGAAAAAAGAGGCGTTCTGTAATTGCGCAAGCGTCTAACTAAAAAACCAGAATATAATGTCAACAAAAGTATTAATTATAGTAGGAATTGTATTGATATTAATTGCAATCCTTAGCAGTATAAAAAAGAACTCAGGTGCATCATTTATTAGCACCAAATTTGGAATACCATCAGGAATCATAGGGGTTTTAGTATTGATTTATTCGAGCTACTCATCTGATCTTGTAAAGTACAACAGACAAATTGAACAAATTTCTATTGGTAATAAGCTAAGAATTGAAGGTCCAGTAAGTACGGCAAAAGTTATTTCCCCAATAGATAAAGACTCCGTGGATTGCAGAATTCTTACAATGGGTGTATATCCAGAAGGCAACGAAAAGGATATTTGGGTGCTAATACGGCCAACGGATGATCGTTATTATCCACAATCAGACCATACAAACACATCCTATAAACGGGATGGCGAATGGCAGGTAGTTACTCGTTTTGGGGGAGACTTAGGAGAAGCTTACGATTTGATAGTTTATGAAGCAGACACAGAAGCTTCAGATTTTTTTACTACTACCATTGTAAATTGGAAAGCAGCAGACGATTATCCTGGATTAGAACTTGAAGAAATACCCGCTGGAGCAAAAGAAGTAGATAGAATAAAAATATATACCCGTAAAAATTGTAGAGGAGTGTTTTAGATAGAAATGAATTATTTCTAAACTAAAAATGAATAATTAAATAAAACAATTTAGCAATGTCTTACAGAGAAAAATCATATTATACATCTAATTACAGTCAAATTGCCACAAAAGGTATTAACCTAGAAGACTATTCATTAGAAGAATTGAAGGCGCTATGGCATAAAACTATTCATGACGGGTTTCACGGTATATGCTTTAGTATGTATAGAGACGGGCAGTCTCCAGGGGACGACATTAGTAAGGCTCAAGTAGAGGAGCGAATCAAAATATTAAAGCCTTATGTGGGTGCTATTCGATCGTTTTCATGCATTGAAGGAAATGAATTTGTGCCAATGATGGCAAAAAAGCATGGATTAAAAACATTGGTTGGGGCATGGCTTAGCGATGATAAAACCGATAATGAAAGGGAAATAGAGGGTTTAATTGAATTGGCTAAAGCTGGGCACGTAGATGTTGCTGCAGTAGGTAATGAAGTGTTATATAGAAACGATTTAACTTTAGAAGAGTTAGTTGGTTATATAAACCGTGTTAAAGAAGCGCTCTCAGGATTAGATATCCCCGTTGGCTATGTAGATGCCTATTACGAATTTTCAAGACATCCAATTTTGGTTGAAAGTACTGATGTGGTTTTGGCTAATTTATATCCGTATTGGGAAGGTTGTCCTATAGAGTATGCTTTAGGTCATATGCAAGCGATGTATGGTTCTGTTATAGATGCGGCCCAAGGAAAACCTATAATTATTACTGAAACAGGATGGCCTAGTCAAGGCGGAGGACTTGATGGAGCAATAGCTACAGAAGAAGGGGCTATGAAGTATTTTATAGATACAATTAGATGGACCAAAGAAAACGACATTCCTGTTTTTTACTTTTCATCTTTCGATGAATCATGGAAAACTGGTGACGAGGGTGATGTTGGTGCCTATTGGGGGCTTTGGGATAAGCATGAGAATTTAAAATTTTAAAAACAAATAGAATGTTTTGTTGTAATGCATGACAACATATTAAAATAACTTTATGAAGTAAATGAGTGAAATAATATCTAGAAAAAAAGTGTCAACAGGACAAAAGGTGGCCTTTGGTATTGGTATGCTAGCCAACCAAATGTTTCCTGCTATTCTGGGTATATTCATGGTGGTTTTGGTACAAGACTTGGGTTTTCCAGGGTGGATGTGGTCATTAATTTATTTCTTTCCAAGAATATTTGATGCGATTACAGATCCTATAATGGGTTATGTTTCAGACAATACTAAATCAAAATGGGGACGTAGAAGACCATATGTTTTAATCGGCGCAATCATGATGGGTATTGCGTATGTATTTATGTGGCAACTGTATAAGGACAATAGTCTCGATTATAATTTTTGGTATTTTTTCTTATGGTCTATTCTTTTTTATTTGGGTCTTACGTTTTTTAGCGTGCCTTACGTTGCTATGGGCTATGAGATGAGCGATGACTTTCATGAGCGCACAAATATCATGGCAGTGGCTCAGTGGATTGGGCAATGGGCATGGGTAATTGCACCACTTTTTTGGATTATAATGTACGACCCAGAATGGTTTCCGTCTGCAGATGTCGCGGCAAGAGAACTAGCAATTTGGGTAGCCATTCCTTGTACCATTTGCGCAATGGTTCCAGCATTATTCATTAAGAGCAAATCTACTGTTAACGAAGATTATGAGCCTTTGAATATAGCAAGTGTAGGCAGTAGCTTAATTAATATACTGCGTAGTTTTATCGAAGCCTTCAAGATTAAAGAGTTTAGGAAACTGTGCGCCGCTACTTTTTTAATTTTTAATGCCTTCAACACTGTTGCAGCACTTACCTTTTTTGTTATTGTATATAAATTGTTTAACGGCGATGCCGCGGCAAGCGGTATTTGGGTGTCCTTATTTGGGTGTATAGGTGCTTTGGGTACAACCTTTATTGTAATTCCTATAGTTACTTGGATGTCTAAAATTATGGGTAAAAAAAATGCGTTTTTATTGTCTCAGGGTATCTCTGTTATAGGGTATATAATGCTATGGTTTTTATTTGTTCCCGGCAAACCGTGGATGTACATTATTGCATTACCGTTTTTTTCCTTCGGAATAGGTAGCTTGTTTACCATTATGATGTCTATGACGGCTGACGTTATTGATATTGATGAATTAAACTCTGGATTGAGAAGAGAAGGTATTTTTGGCGCTATTTACTGGTGGATGGTTAAGGTTGGTTTTGCAATAGCAGGAGGACTTAGCGGTATTATTATTGCCATTGTGGGCTTCAATCCAGATTTGGCAACAGTAGATCAACAAACTGCTGTTGATGGATTGCATGCATTCTTTTGCTTCTTTCCGATGGCAGGAACACTATTTGCTATGTATATAATGCATGACTATGATGTTACTGAAGAACGTGCTAACGTGATAAGAGCAGAATTAAATAAAAGAAAAGAGAAAGAATTAAATTAAAAAATTACAGAAAATGTCCTCGTATAGATCGCATAAATTGATGTCGTTATCTGGATATAATTTAGATAATAAAACATCAAAAGGCCTCCAAAACTGTTTTAAACGAATTTTAAAAGGCGGTATGCATGGTATAGGTTTTAGTCCATATAAAGAAGGACAACAACCAGGAGATCAGCTTTCAGAAAAACAGATTAGACGACGTTTAAAAATTATTAAACCTTATACAAAATGGGTACGTTCGTTTTCTTGTACAGAAGGTAATGAACTAATTCCGATAATAGCTAAAGAAATGGGCATGAAAACTATGGTAGGTGCCTGGTTAGGTGATGATCCCGAAATTAATCAAAAAGAAATTGCAGGATTGAAGGAATTAGCGAAAAACGACGCTGTTGATATTGCTGCCGTAGGAAATGAGGTGATGTACAGGGGAGACTTAACTGAAGATGAATTATTGAGTTTTATTTATGATGTGAAAAAGGACATTAACAATATTCCAGTAGGCTATGTTGATGCCTATTATGAGTTCACGTTACGCCCAAAAATTACAGAGGCCTGTGACGTTATTTTAGCCAATTGTTACCCATACTGGGAAGGTTGTAGCATTGAGTATGCTCTAATTTATATGAAGGATATGTACAATAAAGCCCTTAAAGCAGGTAACGGTAAGAAGGTGATAATATCTGAAACAGGATGGCCTAGTGAAGGCAACGGTATTAATAGCGCATTTCCATCTAAAGACAATGCAATGAAGTATTTTATAAATACGCAATTATGGGCTCAAGAAGAAGATATCGACATTTTCTATTTTTCATCATTTGATGAGTCGTGGAAAGTTGGAACCGAAGGAGATGTTGGCGCATATTGGGGTTTATGGGACAAGAATGAAATCCCTAAGTTTTATAAAAAGCCATTGTCTTTAAGAAACAGAAATAGGTTTGTTTAGGACCTGAAATTTAGAAGTATATCAAAAATTAAGTTCTTTTTTTTGATATTTTTATAATAATATTTACTTGCGAACAAAACACCTTAATAAAATTTAAAAACGGTTTATACAAATGAAAATTAAGTTCATTTATTTGAAAATAAGTGTGTTACTTAGCATTGTCCTGGTTTCTTGCCAAGAACCAGTTCGAGACTTATATCCTGAAACACTTGTTGGAGGCTTTACTTTATTAGATTCAGAAACCACAGGAATTGACTTCAATAATTCTATCAAGGAATCTGAAAAGGTGAACCATTTATACTACAATCAAATCTATAGTGGTGCTGGAGTAGCAATTGGCGATATTAACAACGATGGTCTTTCAGATATTTTTTTCTGTGGCAATCAGGTATCAGATAGATTATTTCTAAATAAAGGAAATTTTCAATTCGAGGATATAACGAAGAAATCGAGAGTAGCTCGAAATTCTGGTTGGTCTTGGGGTGTTACGATGGCCGATGTAAATTCGGACGGGTATTTAGACATTTATGTTTCCAGAAATGGCGAATCAATGGTTCCCGAAGACCGTAAAAATCAATTATACATCAATAACCAAGACCTTACGTTTACAGAGTCTGCAATGGCTTATGGGCTTGCAGATGCCGGCTTTTCATCTCAAGCAGTGTTTTTCGATATGGATAATGATGGGGATTTAGATATGTATCAAGTAAATCAACTTCCAGACGCAAGGCTTTTTATGCGTTACATTAATATTCCTAAAGAACGTGAGAAATTTTACAGTGATAAATTGTATAAAAATGAGGGAGGTAGATACTACGATGTCTCCGAAAACGCTGGTATTTCTAGGGAATTAACATATGGATTAAGCGTAAGTGCAGCCGACTTCAACAATGATGGATGGGTAGATCTTTACATAGCAAATGACTATGATGGACCAGATTTCTTGTATTACAATAATGGCGATGGCACATTCAAAAATGTAATTCATGAAAAAATAAAACACATCTCCCAATTTAGCATGGGTACCGATACTGGAGATATTAATAATGATGGGTTTACAGATTTAATTACCCTCGATATGGCGGCTGCTGATCATTACAGATCCAAAACAAATATGGGTTCAATGAGCACCGCTAAGTTCGATAGTCTGGTTAACGCTGGTAATCACTATCAATACATGACAAACACCTTACAAATAAATAGAGGAGGCAAGAGTTTTTCCGATGTATCGAATATAGCAGGTATTGCTAAAACAGATTGGAGTTGGGCAGGCTTATTGGTTGATCTGGATAATGACGGTAATAGAGATATTATTATTTCCAATGGTGTTAAAAAAGATGTAAGAAATAATGATTTTTTAGTGGAATTAAATCAGAAGCTCGAAACAGGATCTCAAGAGTTTTACGAAATGGCTAAGAAAGCCCCCTCTGTTCCTTTGTCCAATTATGCTTTCAAGAATATGGGTGATTTGAAATTCGAGAAGGTGGCAAAGGATTGGGGTTTCGATTTTCCTGGTTTTTCGAGCGGAATGGCCTATGGCGATTTAGATAATGATGGCGATTTAGACGTAGTAATTAACAATATGGATGCAGTTGCATTCGTGTATAAGAATAATGCATCAGGAAACTTTTTAAAAGTTACTTTAGAAGGGTCTGAAAACAATAAATTTGGCTATGGCACCAAGGTTATTATACATCATAACGGTAAAAAGCAAGTAGCAGAGAATACGGTTAGTCGCGGTTATCTCTCTTCTGTTGAACCCGGATTGTTTTTTGGATTAGGAAAAGACACTAATGTTGATAAGGTTGAGGTGATATGGCCAGATGGCAAAACAAATAGTTTTAAGGATATAGGCGCAAATATTGAACTAACAGCGAAGTACTCGAAGTCTCGTAAGGAGGAAAGAAGCCAAATAACTCCGGAAACAATTATATCTAGCGTAAATCCGGCCGAACTGGGAATACGTTATTCGCACAAAGAAAATGATTTTAACGAGTATCAGCGTGAGATTTTATTACCACATAATGTTTCACAAAATGGACCTTTTATGGCAGTTTCTGATGTAAATGGTGATAATCTGGAAGATCTGTTTATTGGCGGTGCTGCAGGACAAAGCGGCATATTATATATTCAAAACAAAGAAGGAAACTTCGTAGAAGCCCAATCACAACCATGGCAATCAGATAAGGCAGCAGAAGATCTGCAGGCATTATTTTTTGATGCTGATAATGACGGTGATTTAGATTTGTATGTTGCCAGTGGAGGAAGCGAATATAAAAGAGGTGATGCCTTACTTAAAGATAGGCTTTACCTCAACGATGGCTCAGGTTTATTTACAACAAGCAATGCACTGCCAAATATTTTTGAAAGCTCACAATGTGTAAAAACCTCTGATATTGATAAAGATGGTGATCTAGATTTGTTTGTTGGTGTGCGTCTTATTTCCGGTAAATATGGCTTCCCTCCTACTAGTTATATACTCATCAATAACAATGGAAAGTTTACTAAGGCATCAGTTGATAAGGCTCCAAGCCTTCAGGATATTGGAATGGTTACAGATGCTGTTTTCACAGATATTGATAATGATGAAGATGAAGATCTTATAATAGTCGGCGAATGGATGAATATAGAAATTCTAATAAACGATAAGGGTTTATTTGAAAAAGCAACAGAAAAATATGGATTAGAGGATTCAAGAGGTATTTGGTGGTCTATTACGGCGAACGATTTTGACAATGATGGTGACGACGATTACATTTTAGGTAATTTAGGACTTAACAATAAATTTAAGGCATCAAATGAGCATCCTTTTAAATTGTACGCTAACGATTTTGATGAAAACGGTACTAATGATGTGGTTTTAGCTAAGTTTTACAAAGATGATTATGTTCCTGTAAGAGGAAGAGAATGCACTAGCCAACAGATGCCCTATGTAGCAGAAAAATTTAAGGATTACCACACGTTTGCTTCATCTAAACTGGTTGAAATTTTACCCGAGAATAAAGTGGAAGATGCGGTAGTTTACGAAATCAAAAGTTTTGAGAGTATTATACTAATAAATGATAACGGAAAGCTACTGAGGCAAGCTTTACCAAACGAATTACAAATTGCGCCCATAAAATCTGCATTAGTTATGGACGTAAATAAGGATGGTAATAATGATATCCTAACGGTTGGAAATCACTTCGGTGTTGAGGTGGAAACCACACGTTACGACGCTGGTATAGGGAGTGTTCTTATTGGCGATGGAAACAATAATTTTGAAGTTACAAATTTACAAGAAAGTGGATTCTATGTTCCTTCTGATAGTAGGCAAATTACGCCCTTAGATATTGATGGTAAAACGTATTTAATAATAGCCAATAACAACGAACCCATTTCTGTTTTTAGGTTAGATAAATAGTTGTTTATCTGAAACTTACATACAATTTTTAAGCCTTTCTTTCTTTAAAAATCACAATCAATCTTATCATTTTAATTGAATGGTGTTTCTAATTGAAAACATTACCACAACATTACCACAACATTACTGAGTTTTAAAACTAGTTCATACGTGCTAGAGATGATTAGAAACACGCTAAACACCATTAAACAGTGTCTTTTTTGTTTTTGTTAAACCAGAATATGTTTTTTCTAGATTGTATACTTATTGTAGGGGTGTCAAATACCACTTTATCAATAAATGAGGTTTAACTTTGAGAAACTACTAAACTTTTAAGATAATTATTAATTAATCAAAACAAAATTATGATGAAAAAAATTACTTTATTATTGTTAACTTTTTTGAGCTTTTCATTGGGTTTTTCTCAAACAGAATTGCTAAATCTGTCTTTTGATGCAGCTGGTTCAGAATCTGTTTGGACACCAATTGCAGATGCTGCTTCAAATCCGTCGGAAGTCAATATTGCTTTCGATGCAAATGGAAACCCTACGGGTGCAACTTTATTATCAGGTATTAATACTTCTGATGTTGCAGGGCGAGCTTACATATTTCGCTATAATAATGCATCATTTGATTTTGGTACTTCTGGAAGCGTGAGTATATCGATGGACGTCAAAATTGATGCCGCCCTTACTGGTACTAATTTAGTATTTGAAACTCAGGTTTCTAAAGTTGGTGGAGGTGTAGTTGTTGTAACACACAACAACGTTCAAAATGATGTTGCCGTAGGCGGTGGATGGATTCCTCTAACTTTTGACATGACGCCTAATCCAGCTGAATTTAATAATGCTGGAACGGAATTATATTTTTACTTTAATATGGCGGCTGGAGCTTTTGTTGGGGCTGGAGGAACTTTTCTTGTGGATAACATTGTCGTTACTGGAGGCGCGCCCGCGGAACCGACATGTGATGATGGTCTTATGAATGGAGACGAGACTGGTGTTGATTGTGGAGGTCCCGACTGTAGCGCATGTATTGAAGACCCTACAGATGCACCATCGGAGCTTGCCTCTACGGGTACAGACTTGTATGCTTATAGCGGATTATCAGCTGTTGGCGAATCTGACTTACCAGGGTTTAACTTTACCGCGTTTAACGGAGGCGTTACTATTAGCGAAGAAACACTTAGTGGAAATAAAGTAGGTAAGCTAGCCAATTTAGATTTTTTTGGTTCAGGCTGGACTCCAATTGATGTAACTACAGCATATACCTATGTGCATTTAGACTATTATGCCGTTTCAGGTACATGGTTTGAATTTTTTTTAATAGATGATTCATTGTCCGCGACTATCTGTTGTGGAAGCGGTGAAGAACCAAGGTATAGATTTGGTCCAGCGCCTTCTGGACAGGACGAACCTTTAGTTCTTGGTGCTTGGACAAGTGTTTTCATTCCTTTATCTGACTTTGCAAATTATGCGGCTTTAACTAATGGTACATGGGATGGAACAGATATTAAGGAAACCAAATTTACTAGTGATGGAGGCACAATCTATTTTGATAATATATACTTTAGCACTTCAAATGTTTTAGGTGTAGACGATTTTGAATCAACATCATTTTCAGTTTACCCCAACCCAACACAAGAAAGCTGGACTATTAAAGCACAAAATACTAAAATTACAAATATTAAAGTTTATGATGTTTTAGGGAAAAATGTAATGATGTTATCTCCAAATACCATTGAGACCAAGATAGATGGAGCCTCTCTTATGAAAGGAATCTATTTTGCAAAAATTGAAACTGTTTCTGGTACTAGTAGTGTTAAGCTTGTAAAGCAATAATAGAATACAAAAACGTATTAGATAATTAAAGTGCACCATATTTGGTGCGCTTTTTTTATGTGCTTAATTGATTGGCGGTAAACAGTGGTTATAAAATATTTCTTTACTTTGTAGGGCAATTTTTAAATTACATGTTAGACGATATAATTGCCGCAATACCTTTTGGTATAATTTTGGCCTTTACAATAGGCCCTGTATTTTTTGTACTCCTAGAAACCAGTGCCACCAAGGGTTTTAAAAGCGCATTGATTTTTGACTGCGGCGTTATTTTAGCTGATATTCTATTTATTATTGTGGCGTTTTTCAGTACCAATAAACTATTAGATAAAATAAAAGACGACCCTAATTTTTTGATTTTTGGAGGCGTACTTTTGGTGGCATATGGCCTAATTTCGTTTATAAAAACATCGAAATCCTTTCGCTCTATAGTAAGGGAATATCATAAAGTAGAAATTAAAAAAGGTTACGGGAAGTTGTTCTTAAAAGGCTTTTTATTAAATTTTATTAATATTGGTGTACTGCTGGGTTGGGTGGCATTTATAGTATTGGCCAATACTATAACAGAATCAGAAAATGGTGTTGTTGCTTTTCTCTTTACTATTCTCTTGGTTTATTTTTTAGTAGATCTTATAAAAATTGTTGTGGCAAAAAAGCTTAAAAACAAGCTAACCCCTAGGCTAATATTCAAAACAAAAAAATTAATTGCATTAGTAATTCTAGGTTTTGGGGTTTTATTATTGGTTCAAGGGTTTTTTCCAGAAGAAAAAGAACTTATAAAAGAACAGTTCGACAAAGTGAATCCAATAAAATAAAAAAGAGATACACATGTATCTCTTTTTTTTTGAGGCGTCGAGCGGAATCGAACCGCTGTAGCAGGTTTTGCAGACCTGTGCCTAAGCCACTCGGCCACGACGCCTAATTGATGCTGCAAATGTAAAAAAAATTAGGACTTTTACTTATATAAAATTACTTTTTACGTTTATCCGTCATCTTTACAGTAACTTTTTCAACATCTCCACCTATCGGAGGATTTATCTTGCTAATACTTACAGTTGCTTTTTTTACCAGTTCGTCTTCGTTAAAAATACGATCTAGAATTCTTCTAGAAACAGTTTCCAATAATTTAGAAGGTTTGTCCATTTCCTCTTTAATCACCTTGTTTAAAAAAACATAATCCACTGTATCCTCTAACATATCAGTTTTTGCGGAGGTCTGTAAATCGGCCGAAACCTTTAAATCTACACGATACTCACTTCCTATTTTTGTTTCCTCCTTAAGGCAGCCATGATGCGCAAATACTCGAATATTCGAAACTTTTATAATTCCCATTATAACAGATTTTAAGTCGCTAAAATTACCTAATTTTGCCCATATTTTTGTTTAATATATGGAGTTTCTAGTTAGAAACTAATAATTGTATCGGAGTTTATGTCTGAAGAAAGAAAATCACTCAATTTTATAGAGCAAATTATAGAGGATGATTTGGCGAATGGAATGTCTAAAAACGATTTGCGTTTTAGGTTTCCACCAGAACCTAATGGCTATTTGCACATTGGGCATACTAAGGCCATAGGTATCAGTTTTGGTTTGGGCGAATATTACAATGCCCCTGTGAACCTGCGTTTTGATGATACAAACCCAGCAAAGGAAGAACAGGAGTATGTTGATGCTATAAAGCGCGACATTGCTTGGTTGGGTTACAAGTGGGACAAAGTTTTATTCTCTTCAGATTATTTTCAGCAGCTTTATGATTGGGCCATTATGCTCATAAAAAATGGAAAAGCCTATGTAGATTCCCAGTCTAGTGAAGCCATGGCTGAACAAAAAGGCACACCAACAGAACCAGGAGTAGATAGTCCTTACCGAAATAGAACGGTTAACGAAAATCTTGATTTGTTCAACCGCATGAAAAATGGTGAATTTGATGAAGGAGAACATATTTTGCGTGCAAAAATTGATATGCAACACCCGAATATGTTAATGCGCGACCCAATAATGTATCGTGTTGTAAAAAAAGAACACCATAGAACAGGAAGTGATTGGTGCATTTACCCTATGTACGATTGGACACACGGTGAGAGTGATTACATAGAGCAGATATCACACTCTTTATGTTCCTTGGAATTTAAACCCCACAGAGAGCTTTACGATTGGTTTTTAGACCAAGTTGCAGACCCAAACAAACTTAGGCCAAAACAACGCGAATTTGCACGTTTAAACTTAAGCTATACCATTATGAGCAAGCGTAAGTTGCTTAAATTAGTTGAAGATGGTATCGTAAAAGGTTGGGATGACCCAAGAATGCCCACAATCTCCGGACTAAGACGCAGAGGTTATACCCCAGCAGCATTAAGAAAGTTTGTAGAAACGGTTGGTGTAGCAAAACGCGATAATGTGATAGACGTATCGCTGTTGGAATTTTGTATACGTGAGGATTTAAACAAAACAGCGCCTCGTGTTATGGCTGTATTAAACCCTGTAAAGTTGGTAATAACAAATTATCCTGAAGATAAAGTAGAATGGATGGATGCTGAAAACAATCAGGAAGACGAAAGTGCAGGTTACAGAAAAGTGCCGTTTTCGAAGGAATTGTATATTGAAAAAGAAGATTTTAAAGAAGAAGCAAGCAATAAGTTTTTTAGATTAAAATTAGGTGGAGAAGTTAGGTTGAAAAACGCCTACATAATTAAAGCCGAAAGTGTTGTTAAGGATGCCAAAGGAGAAGTTATAGAGATACATTGTACATATTCAGAAGACACAGATAGAAGAGTAAAAGGCACGCTGCATTGGGTGTCTATTCAACATGCTATAAAGGCCGAGGTTAGAGAGTACGATAGACTGTTTATGGACGAAGCACCAGACAGCCATCAGGATAAAGATTTTATGGAATTCTTAAATCCGAATTCCTTAAAAACAATAACAGCTTTTGTGGAGCCAAGCCTTGCAGATGCTAACGTTGGTGACCGTTATCAATTTCAAAGATTGGGTTATTTCAATGTAGATGAAGACACCACTTCTGATACATTGGTATTTAATAAAACAGTTGGTTTACGGGATACTTGGGCAAAACAAAAACCAACCCAACCTAGCAATCCGTCACAAAAATCTGCAAATCATCAACCCAAAAGGAAGGCGATAGATAGCATTAAGCAACTAGGAAAAAAGTACACTAATTTACCCGAAGCTAAACAGCAAAATGTTCGTGCCGAAATTTTAGAACTTGCGAAAAATGTAACTTATGAAGAATTGGAGCCGTTGTTTAGTACAGCGGTGAAAAAAGTAGGAACTCGTATAGCTACAGTGCTAACGTTAAGCGTACTATTAAATAATGGTTTGGAACGGAACGAAGCCATAAACAATTTTATAGAAAAGGCGCTAGAGGATAAAAATGACGTGCTGGTTACAGAGGCAAAAAGAGTATAGATTTTCTTGATTTTCAAAAAGTTAAAAAAACAATTGCATTTATTTTTTGATTATATTTAGGTACTAACTATAACTTTAAAATCATGGAAATTAATTTTTTAGCAATCTTAGTTGCTGCAATTTCTGCACTTGTTGTTGGTTTTGTTTGGTATAATCCTAAGGTTTTTGGAACTGCCTGGATGAACGTAGCAGATATGACCGAAGAAAAAATGAAAAGCGCTAATATGGGAAAAATATTTGCGATGGCTTTTATCTTTGCTGTTTTATTGGCTATGAGTATGTTAACGTTAACCATTCATCAAACAGGAGCAATGGGAATGGTAGGCGGCGATATTGAAAATGCGCTTCCCTCCTACACCGCATTTATGGCCGATTATGGTACAGCGCATAGAACTTTTGGCCATGGCGCTCTACATGGGTTTTTTGCAGCGGTATTTATTGTACTTCCTGTGCTTGGTACAAATGCACTGTTTGAACGTAAAGGTGCAAAGTATATTCTAATTAATAGTGGCTATTGGATGGTAGTTATGGCGATTATGGGCGCTATTATTTGTGGATGGCAATAATAAATTTGTAAAGTTTTAACATATTTAAAGACTGAGAATCGTAATTTTCAGTCTTTTCTTTTTTGTATTGATAAAGTATAACATTTACAAGAGTATAGATGAGGTCCCTTCCCAGTGGGATGCTTTGGTTGCACATGATGCGCTTTTGTGTGCATCTTACTTAAAGGCTTTAGAAGCTGCTTCGCCCTCTAATATAAATTTATTTTATATCGGTGTTTTTAAGGATGAAGCCCTAATAGGTGTGGCGTTAATTCAACGCGTGCAATTATATTTAAAAGATATGTTTAGAGATACTCGGGTATCTTGTCTTAAAACGTTTTTTAAAGATACTATTTCAAAAGTGCTTAAGGGAAACATTTTAGTAGTTGGCAACTTAACACACACAGGGCAACATGGTTTATATTTTGATGCCGAACATATTACTGTAACAGCGTTCTATAATGAGATTTTTAAAGGGATATCAGAATTACAAAAGATTATAAAAACACAAGATAGAAAAACTATTAGAGCCATTCTTCTAAAGGATTTTTTTGTTGATGATATCGTGTTGCATCATTCTTATTTTAAACACGAAAAGTTGCACAAAGCCACAGTTCAACCCAATATGATAATGAATATTAGGGAAGATTGGTGTAAAAATATGGATTATGTCTCGTGTATGAACAAAAAGTACAGAACGCGATACAAGCGTGCTAAAAAGAAGCTAAATAGCATAGTTTGTAAAGAAATGGATTTAGAGGCCATTAAAGCAAACTCTAGGCTACTTCATAGTTTGTATCTTAATGTATCGAACAATGCTAAGTTTAACACTTTTATTTTGCCTGAAAATCATTTTTACACTTATAAACTTCATTTGGGTGACAAATTCAGGGTTTTTGGATATTATTTGAAGGACGAACTCATTGGTTTTTTCACTTTAATTCTTAACGGAAAACAATTGGAAACCTATTTTTTAGGGTATGATGCGGAACTCCAATATCCCAATCAGCTATATTTAAATATGCTTTACGACATGGCTAAGTTTGGCATTGAAAACGGTTTTGAGCAAATTATTTATGCCAGAACCGCTATGGAAATTAAGAGTTCTGTTGGTGCGAAACCTAAGCCCATGGTAATGTATTTAAAGCATACAAATAATATTCTTAACGGTATTTTAAAACAAGTATTTCGTTTTATGAATCCCTCGCAAGATTGGGAGGAGAGACATCCTTTTAGCTAAAGCAATACTTAAATAAAAGATATTTGATTTTTTAGTTCTACGAAGTGAATTTGAACTAAAATTAAAAATTATAAAAAAACCTCCGAGATTTTCTAGGAGGTTTTTTTAATATCAATAAAAAGAATTTACCTATTTAGGAGGATTCTTTTTAGCTTGTTTCATGGCCTCACCAATTTGGTTACTTGCGGCAAAACTCGCTACCATATCATTCAGCATATTGCTTCCCGCTTGTGGTGCATTTGGTAATAAAATCAAGTTACTATTAGTTTCTTCACCCAAAGATTGCAACGTATCATAATGCTGGGTTACAACAATTAACGCTGAAGCTTCTTGACTGTTAATTCCAACGCGATTTAAAACTTCAACAGACTCCTCTAATCCACGAGCAATCTCACGACGTTGGTCTGCAATACCTTGCCCTTGTAAACGCTTGCTTTCTGCTTCTGCCTTTGCTTTTTCCACTATTAAAATTCTGGCAGCATCTCCTTCAAATTGTGCAGCTATTTTTTCACGCTCAGAGGCATTAATACGGTTCATGGCTGCTTTTACTTGCGCGTCTGGGTCAATATCTGTTACCAGGGTTTTAATAATATCATAACCGTATTCCATCATCGCATCATTCAATTCGGCTTTTACGGCAATAGCAATATCATCTTTACGCACAAAAACATCATCCAACTTCATTTTTGGCACTTCAGCACGTACCACATCAAACACATAAGATGTAATTTGATCATGTGGATAATCTAGCTTATAAAATGCATCATACACTTTTTCGCGTATTACCTTGTATTGCACAGATACTTTTAAGCGAACAAAAACATCATCCAGAGTTTTGGTTTCTATAATAACATCTAATTGTTGAATTTTTAAACTCAATCTTCCTGCTATACGGTCTACTAAAGGAATTTTTAATTGTAAGCCAGATTGACGAATACTTTGAAATTTACCAAAACGCTCTATTATGGCTGCAGTTTGTTGTTTAACAATAAAGAATGATGAGATTAAAATAATTAATCCCAAGACGATGAATGGGATGTAAAAGAAGTTCATAGTTGTGTTTTTTAATGATTAAAAATGGAATTACTAATTTACGTTATATTTGAGGCAATTAACCCTAAATCCATGAAAATTAATAAACTTATTCTATTAGTAGCATTTACCCTAACTTTTGTTACAACTAACCATGCTCAAAAAGGCAGGTACCCAATAACTAATGGCTTTTCTATTTTTGGGGGCATTACAAAATTTGATATTGCCACTGATAATTTTGTGACATCCCAAGGCGACGGATTTTTGGGTGGAATGTCGGCCACCGTTGATATTCCCTTGCGCTGGTACAATGTAAGTTTTGGGATGCAATTGTCTGAAAGTAATATTGATATTTTAGGAAGACCAGCTTTAGTAAGTACTGAAAACGAATTTATTAACTATAAAATGTTTGAAGCACAAGTTGCAATGTTACTTAACGTAAAAGTGATAGAAAACCATTTTACAATAGATGTTGGCCCGATGTTACAATACAACGGCAAGCTTGAGATAAAAAATAAAGAACAAGAAGGTTATTACATTAACAACTACACCAATTTAATGGCTGAAGATATTATTAATATTTCGCAATTTAACCTAAATGGTGTGGTAGGCGCTTCTTTAGGTATTCGGAATTTTATGTTGAGAGCACAATACATATATGGGTTTACCAATATATTGAGCAAGCTGGAAAACCAAAATTTAGATACAACCGGTGGTGATGCCCGATTTAAAGGAAATCAGAATATGTTAGTTCTAGGGGCTGTAGTTTCTTTTTAGTTAAAGGCTTTTAATTGCGTTTTCAATGCGTTTTACCGTTTCATTTTTCCCAATCATAAACATAATATCAAAAACATCGGGGCCTTGTAAAGCACCGACTAAGGCTAAACGCAGTGGCATCATTACTTTTCCAAAACCAATGTCGTTTTCGGTTATCCAACCTTTAATATCTTTTTGTAGTGCAATAACCGTAAAATCGTCTATATGCAAAATTATGTTTTTCACCGTTTTTAATATATCGGCTGTACCATCCTTAAATGCTTTTTTAGCTGCTTTCTCATCATAAGAAGTTGGCGCGGTAAAAAAGAAATGGCTTAATTCCCAAAAATCAGATACAAAGGTTGCGCGTTCTTTTATTAGGCCTATTACCAATGAAATATAATCAACATCAATTTCCGAAAGTTCAGGTTGAGATTGTTTAAAAGCTTCAGCTAGCACATCATTATTTTGCTCCTGCATGTAATGGTGATTAAACCACTTGGTTTTATCAGGATCAAAACGCGCTCCAGATTTGTTGACGCGGCCTAAATCAAAGTCAGCAACTAGCTCCTCTAAACTAAAAATTTCTTGTTCAGTTCCTGGATTCCAACCTAAAAACGCTAAGAAATTAACCATAGCTTCCGGAAAATACCCATCTTCTTTATAGCCTCTGGATACTTCACCTGTCTTTGGGTCCTTCCATTCTAATGGAAATACAGGAAACCCTAGTTTATCTCCATCACGTTTGCTTAATTTGCCTTTACCTGTAGGTTTTAAAATTAATGGTAAATGTGCAAATTCTGAGGCTTCCCATCCAAAAGCTTGGTATAATTGGTAATGTAACGCTAAAGATGGCAACCACTCTTCACCTCTAATAACATGTGTTATTTCCATTAAATGGTCGTCTACAATATTGGCTAAATGATAGGTAGGCATACCATCACTTTTAAATAATACTTTATCGTCTAAAATATTAGTGTCAATTTTAATATCACCACGAATGATGTCTTTCAGATGTAAGGTTTCATCTTGAGGAGATTTAAAACGAATTACATAATCCTCTCCAGCTTCTAATTTAGCTTCAACTTCTTCTTTTGAAAGTGCTAAGGAGTTTTTCAGTTTTAAACGATTGTGCCAATTATATATAAACGTTTTGCCTTTGGCTTCATGGTCTTTTCTATGAAAATCTAATTCTTCAGCAGTATCAAACGCATAATAAGCATTTCCAGAAGCAATTAAGGCGTCTGCATATTGTTTGTATAAATCTTTACGCTCGCTTTGACGATATGGCCCAAATGCTCCACCATTCACAGGGCTTTCATCTGGGGGCATGCCGCACCAGTTTAAGGCATCAATAATGTAGTGTTCTGCGCCTTCAACATATCTGTTTTGGTCGGTATCTTCAATACGTAAAATAAAAGTACCGTTGTGTTTTTTAGCAAACAAATAGTTGAACAAAGCGGTACGAACACCGCCAATATGTAAAGGCCCCGTTGGGCTTGGTGCAAAACGCACACGAACATTTTTGGTCATGTTTTGTTATTTTTGGCAAAGATACAATTAACACATAATTATAAAGGCTGAAGAAAATAAAATTGTAGTTTAGTAGTTTAAATGCCTTATAAGCACAGGTTTTACCCCAAACTATGGATAATTTTAAGCATATACAGCAAAAATTAGAGCACTTTATTAGGCGCTATCACACCAACGAATTGTTAAAAGGTGCGATTTTGTTTTTTGCCATTGGGTTTTTATATTTCTTGTTTACACTGCTCATAGAACATTTTTTATGGTTGAATACTACCGCCAGAACTGTTTTATTTTGGGTGTTTATTGCTGTAGAATTAGCGTTGCTTACCAAATTTGTGGCTATACCATTAGCCAAGTTATTTAAGCTTAAAAAAGGGATTGATTATGAAAGCGCAGCCAGAATCATTGGCAAGCACTTTCCTGAAGTTGATGATAAATTACTAAATGTTATTCAGCTTAAGGATAGTAACGGGGACTCTGAATTACTGTTGGCGAGTATTGATCAAAAATCGGTAGAGCTCAACCCTATTCCATTTAAATTGGCGGTTAATTTTAAACAAAACCTCTCCTATTTAAAGTATGCTATTATACCGGTTATTATACTACTGCTGGTATATGCTACTGGAAATTTCGATTGGTTTAGCGATAGTTACAAACGTGTTGTAGATTACAAAACCGCTTATGAGCCACCAGCCCCGTTTCAGTTTTTTGTTGTGAATGAAGAGTTAAAAGCTATTGAAGGCAAGGATTTTAAGCTATTGGTAAAAACTGCAGGTGATGTGGTTCCAGAGAATGCCCAAATCACCTTTAATAATGAATCATATTTTTTACAGCAAACAGGCGTAGGGGCTTTTGAATATATTTTCCCCCAACTTCAGAAGTCTGTGACCTTTAGTTTATCTGCTAACGCTGTTAATTCTAAATCGTATGATATTGCTATTGTTGAAGTACCTACGCTGTTAGGTTTTGAGATGGTTCTGAATTATCCAAAGCACACCAAAAAACGAAATGAAACCTTAAAAAGTACCGGAAATGCGGTCGTGCCTGAGGGAACCAAAGTAACATGGCGATTAAAGACAAAATCAACAGATAATGTATTCTTATATGCGAAGGATACGGTGAATTTTAATGTAGAATCAGATAATGTGTTTAAAACTTCTAAAAGCCTTTTTAGAAACTACGATTATACAATAAGCACAAGCAATAAAAACCTAAAAGATTACGAGAACCTTACGTTTTCGATAGATGTGGTAAAGGATGAATATCCAGAATTAAACGTACAAATGAAGGTGGATAGTCTGGATTTGCAAACCCTGTATTTTTATGGACAGGTAAGTGATGATTATGGCTTGAGCAAACTACAATTAGTGTATTATCCTTCCGAAAATGAAAAAGACAAAAAAACTAAAGAGATTCCAATCACCACTTCGAATGTGCTGGATTTTATTTCGGCGTTTCCTGATAATTTAGATATAGAATCGGGTGTGCCGTATCAACTCTATTTTCAAGTGTTCGACAATGATAGGGTAAATCGTTTTAAAAGCAAAAAGAGCACAATTTTCAATTACCGCAGGCGTACTCAAGAAGAAGAAAAAGAAAAACAATTAGAACAACAAGGGGAAACGATAAAGGACCTAGATAAATCGCTCAAAAAATTTGAAGAGCAAGAAAAGCGCTTGGATGAATTAACAAAAACGGGAAAGGAAAAAAAGAGTCTAAACTTTAATGATAAGAAGAAATTAGCATCGTTTTTTAATCGTCAGAAACAACAGGACGACATGATGAAAAACTTCAATAAGAAGTTAAAGGAGAATCTTGAGGAATTTCAGAAGGATAATCAAAACCAAGATCCTTTTAAAGAAGACCTAAAGAAGCGATTAGAGGATAATGAAGCGCAGCTAAAAAAAGACGAGAAAGTTTTAGATGAACTGAAAAAGCTTCAGGAGAAAATTAACAATGAAGAGTTGATTAAAAAGCTTGAAGAAGTTGCTAAACAAAACAAAAACAAAAAGCGAAGTTTAGAGCAGTTGTTGGAACTTACCAAACGTTTTTATGTTGAGAAAAAGTTAGAGAAACTCGCCGATGATTTAAATCAATTGGCTAAAGAGCAAGAGCAATTATCCAAGGCTGAGGAAAAAGAAAACACAAAGGAAAAGCAGGATGCTGTAAATGACAATTTTGAAGAATTTCAAAAACAAATAGAAGAACTTGAGAAAGAGAGCAAAGCTTTGAAAAAGCCAATAGAAATTCCACGGGACAAATTGGACGAAAGAGAAGTTAATGATGAGCTTCAAAAAGCTACTGAGGCACTAGAGCAAAAGGAGCAAGAAGAAAATAAGGAGGGTGGAGAACAACAAGAGACAGAACAAAGTGAGCCCAATAGCCAACAACAAAACCTAAAGAACGCTCAGAAAAGTCAGAAGAATGCAGCCCAAAAAATGAAACAAATGGCTGGTAAAATGCAAAGCAGTATGCAGTCTATGAGTGGTGAACAGATGCAGGAGGATGTAGACATGTTGCGTCAGATTTTGGACAATCTGGTATTGTTTTCTTTTGAAGAAGAAGCTTTAATGGAGGAGTTTAGGACTATTGATGAGAATAACGATAAATATGCGACATATTTAAAAAAACAGAGTTATTTAAAGGAGCATTTCGAGCATATTGATGATAGTTTATTTGCCTTATCCTTACGGCAGCCTAAAATGTCTGAGGATGTAAATAAGCAAATTTCTGAAGTTTATTTTAACATCGATAAGGCCTTAGAACTTCTTGCTGAAAACCAATTGTATCAAGGTGTTTCTAGTCAACAGTTTGCCATAACGGCCACCAATAATTTGGCCGATATGCTCAGTGATATTTTAGATAACATGCAAGAAAACATGAGCATGTCCATGAGTCAAAACGGAGAGGGAGAAATGCAGTTGCCTGACATTATAATGAGTCAAGAACAACTAAATCAAATGATGCAAAATGGTTTGAAGAAAGGCGAAAAAGGCAAACCTAAGGAGGGAGAAGGAGATGAAAAGGGGAAAGGCGAGAAGGATGGAGAACAAGGTGAAGACGGGAAGCAAGGTGAGAAGGGTCAACAAAAAGGAAAAGACGGAAAACCAGGGGAGCAAGGTGAAAACGGACAACAATCTGGTGGCGAAGGAGAAGGGCAGGGCGATTATTTTGATAACGAAGGATTGCTTTATGAAATATATCAGAAACAACAGCAATTACGTGAAGCATTAGATAAGCGCTTGGAGAAGGAAGGCAAAGGCGGTATTGGTGATAGGCTATCCAAACAAATGGAAGATATAGAACTGGATTTATTAAATAAAGGTTTTACGAATGAAACGCTTCAAAAAATGACAAATTTGAAGCACCAATTGTTAAAATTAGAAAACGCCACCTTTCAACAAGGCGAAGACAACAAGCGTGAATCTGAAACCAATAAAAACCAATTTGATAATAATTCTAAAAGTCAAATTCCCCAAGCAAAACAATATTTTCAAACTACAGAGATTTTAAACCGTCAAGCTTTACCTTTGCAGCAAGTTTATAAAAAGAAAGTGCAGCAATATTTTAAAAAAGTAAATGATTAATTTTAATTACGAAACTGATTTTAAATTAAGTTCAGAGCATTTAATTTCGAAGTGGATTATTGACACCATTAAATGCGAGGAACATAAATTAGAAGAAATCAATTACGTGTTTTGTGATGATGCGTATTTACATAAATTGAATGTTGAATTTTTGCATCATGACACCCTAACAGACATCATCAGTTTTGATTATTCTGTAGGTAAAATAATACAAGGAGATATTTTTATATCCGTGGAAAGAGTAAGGGATAACGCTAAAGACTTTGAAGTTTCTTTTGAAGATGAGTTGCATCGCGTGATTATACACGGCGTATTGCATTACTGCGGGTACAAAGACAAAACCGACGATGACGCCAAGGTAATGCGTGAAAAAGAAAACTACTATATTGGCAGATTTCCTATGAATTAAAATTTCAACGTATATTTGCAAACCGAAATTTGAGCGATGTTCCACGTGGAACATTGATAATCACAATTTGTCATTCTGGATATGTTTCAGAATCTTATTGAGTCTTAAAGTGCTGAATTTAGTTCAGCGTGATAAATTAAGTAAAGAATGATTTAGTTATGTTTAATGACCTTTATGATGTAATTGTAGTTGGAGCTGGACATGCAGGTAGTGAAGCTGCCGCGGCCGCTGCCAATATGGGGAGTAAAACCCTATTGGTTACAATGAATTTGCAAAACATTGCACAAATGTCTTGTAATCCTGCTATGGGCGGCATTGCCAAAGGACAAATTGTAAGGGAGATTGATGCGCTTGGTGGTTACAGTGGTATCGTGTCTGACACATCTGCAATTCAGTTCAAGATGTTGAACAAGTCTAAAGGACCAGCAATGTGGAGCCCTAGGGTTCAAAGCGACAGAATGCGTTTTGCTGAAGATTGGAGACTGCTTTTGGAACAAACGCCTAACTTGGATTTCTACCAAGAAATGGTGTCTGGATTGTTAATAGAAGGCGATAACGTTGTTGGTATTAAAACATCTCTCGGGGTTGAAATAAAATCTAAAACAGTGGTGCTAACAAACGGCACGTTTTTAAACGGTTTAATTCATATAGGAGACAAGAACTTTGGGGGAGGTAGAGCAGGAGAAAAAGCAGCGACAGGTATTACAGAACAGCTTGTTGATTTAGGTTTTGATTCTGGTAGAATGAAAACAGGAACCCCGCCAAGAGTTGACGGCAGATCATTGGATTTCTCAAAAATGACAGAACAACCGGGTGACCAAAATCCAGAGAAATTCTCTTATTTAGATATTACTAGACCGCTACAAAAGCAACGTTCGTGTTATATGACATATACAAGCCCTGAAGTACACGACTTGCTTCGGGAAGGGTTCGACAGGTCGCCAATGTTTAATGGTAGAATCAAAAGTTTAGGACCACGCTATTGCCCTTCTATAGAAGATAAAATCAATCGGTTTGCAGACAAGGATAGACACCAATTGTTTATTGAACCGGAAGGCTGGAATACAGTAGAGGTATATGTAAATGGGTTCTCAACATCGCTTCCAGAAGATGTGCAATTTAAAGCGCTACGTTCTGTGGCTGGATTTGAAAATGTGAAATTCTTTAGACCTGGTTATGCGATTGAATATGATTATTTTCCACCAACGCAATTAAAGCATACTTTGGAAACCAAGCTGGTAAAGGGTTTATATTTTGCAGGACAAATTAATGGGACTACTGGATACGAAGAAGCAGCATCGCAAGGGTTGATGGCTGGAATAAATGCGAGCTTAAAAGTTCAAGAAAAGGAGCCATTTATGCTGAAAAGAGACGAAGCGTATATCGGTGTTTTGGTGGACGATTTAATCACCAAAGGCACCGAAGAACCGTATCGCATGTTTACATCAAGAGCGGAATACAGAACGTTGTTGCGTCAAGATAATGCGGATTTACGATTAACGCCAAAAGGCTATGAACTAGGGTTAGCTTCTGAAAAGCGTTTAAAACGCATGGAAGAAAAGCATGAAGCTGCTGAGAAATTCGTTAACTTTTTTGAAACTCAGAGTGTAAAGCCCGAAGAGATAAATCCAATTTTAGAGGCTAATAATTCGGCGCCCGTAAAGCAGTCTGGAAAGCTTTTTAAAATATTTGCGAGACCTAATATTGAGATGGATGATGTAAGAAAAGTGGAGGCCGTTGAAGCATACATTCAAGAGAATAATTTGGATAGGGAAGTGATAGAGCAAACAGAAATTCAAGTAAAATATTCAGGATACATTGCCAAGGAAAAGAACAATGCTGATAAGCTAAACAGATTGGAGTATGTAAAAATCCCTGAGAATTTTGACTATGCACAGATTAAATCTATGAGTTATGAAGCGCGGGAAAAGTTGAAAAAAATTCAACCAGCTACAGTGTCGCAGGCATCACGAATTAGCGGTGTATCACCAAACGATATTTCTGTTTTACTCGTGTATATGGGGAGATAATTTCCAGTAATTTTAAGAATTATTTATAAACGTTCCACGTGGAACATCTAATTTAATTTTCTTTTTTTGTCATTCTGAATCAAGTTCAGAATCTATTTCAAATGAAAAATAAAACCGTTGTTTTAACTGTAAAAGACCATTCGGTATCGGGAGAAGAATTTCAATTAATTGAGAATTCTGAATGCGGCTTTCTTGAAACGACACCCCAACCTTCAAAAGAAAAATTACCCGAATATTACGAGAGTGAAGATTACATTTCTCATACAGATGCAAGAAGAAATGTGTTTGAAAAAGTATATCACATTGTTCGAAGTATTTCCTTGAAAAAGAAATTAGGTTTAATTAATACTTATTTGCTTCGAGAGCCTCAGCATAAAAATTCAGAAGAGAAAAAGCTTTTAGATATTGGATGCGGAACAGGCGATTTTTTGCAAACAGCATTAGAAAATAATTGGCTGGTTACCGGAATTGAACCTAACGAACAAGCACGAGAAATTGCAAATAAAAAAACTAATAATTCTGTTTTTGAAACCAAACAACTTTTAAAATTTGAAACGTCAAGTTTCGATGTAATTACACTTTGGCATGTGTTGGAACATTTACCAAATTTAGATGATCAGATAGCAATTTTCAAAACCCTTTTAAAACCAAATGGCACTTTAATAATTGCTGTCCCAAATTATAAAAGCTATGATGCAAAACATTATAAACAGTTTTGGGCTGCTTATGATGTGCCCAGACATCTTTGGCATTTTAATCGTGATTCGATTTCTAGATTAGTTTCTAAGTTTGATTTCAACGTTGTAAAAACTAAACCCATGTGGTTCGATGCATTTTATGTGAGCTTGCTTTCTGAAAAATATAAAAACGGAAAGATGAATCCAATTAAAGGATTTTGGATTGGCCTACTATCAAATATCAAGGCCTTACGCACTAAAGAGGCTTCATCTTTAATTTATATCATAAAAAACAGCTAAAAGCAATTATAACAAAGTTTCTTTCCTCTTTTCAAGTAAGACGCTAAATTCAAGAGCAAAATCTAATCGTCGCTTAGAACGCTTTATTTGCGTTTGTTTTTAATAGATAATTCTTATTTCAAAATCAAATTGATATAATTATTGCTTATACACAAAAATTCAAGCATTACAGGTTTCAATTTCGCATACTTTATTACATTTGTGCGGATTTGAAAAAATCAATTCAAACTAAAAACTAAAAAAATGAAAAACATAATTTATGTAATGCTCGCGATGCTAGTTTTAGCATCTTGCCAAAAACCAAATAAAATTGGTTATGTAGATAATAGTATCGTAATTAATGATTACCAAGCTAAAAAAGATTTAGAAGAGCGTTATAAAGGAAGAGAGCAAGCTTTTAACAAAAGAAGGGATAGCATGGTGAATGCGTATCAGCTAGATTTAAAAGAAGCGCAGATTAAAGCAAAACGCATGTCGCAGGCTAATCTTCAAAAATTATCGCAAGAAATTCAACAGAAAGAGCAATTGTTGAGCCAAAGAATTCAGCAAGAGCAGCAATCTATTCAAATAGCGTTTCAAGCAGATATTGATACACTTATTGTTGAAGTGAAAGATTTCGTAAAAGACTACGGTAAGAAAAATGGCTATACCTACATTTTAGGAACTAGTGATGCTGCAGCCTCTGTACTTTATGGTACTGAAGAAAATGACTTAACGCAAACAATTCTAGATGCTTTAAATGCTGAGTACAAGAAAGAATAAAAAGCGATTTTGAATTTATAAAAAACTGAAAGTCAGACATATAGTCTGGCTTTTTTTATGCTTTTTTATGCAACAACCGCGTTAATTTAATAGATAAATCGGTAAGTATTATTTTAGAATTCCCATTACGTTCAATATGATAAATGGCATCTTGTAGTTCGTTACTAATATCCATAATGTTATTCCCGTGCACAAAAGGCGCAAACTTTTCTAGCTGAAATTTTTCCGTTTTCGGTTCTAGATACACCAAATCTGTAGCGTTATAATTAAGTAGTAATGCCTGACGGAAAAAATCCAAACAGAAATTGAGAAATTGTTTTTGGGTCTCACGGCCAGTTTTGGCTATTTCCTCACTCCAGGAAATTAAATCGTGTATGGCGGCTTTGTTCCCCTTCGCTTTAAACGCACTGCGTACCCAAGCAATAAACCAAGTTTCAAATTGGGTATCTTCAGAATCATGATATACCAAATCGCACGCCTTATTGTAATTACCATTGGCTTGATGCGCAATTTTTGTAGCAATCGACGCTTCTAAATTGTAGTTGTTTATAATAGCGTCTTTTATCACGGCTTCAGCCAAAGGCGGAAAATGTAATATCTGGCAACGCGATCTAATGGTATTAATAATTTGTTCCTCATCCTCAGCAATCAGCAAAAAAATGGTTTTGTTGGGCGGCTCTTCAATAAGTTTCAATAATTTATTGGCACATTGGGTATTCATTTTTTCCGCCATCCAAATCAGCATCACCTTGTAACCGCCTTCGTAAGACTTTAAGGCTAGCGATTTTACAATCTCATGCGCCTCATCTACACCAATCTGCCCTTGCTTATTATCAACACCCAGTAATTTATACCAATCGAATAAATTGCCGTAAGGCTGCTCCTTTAATAGCTGTCGCCATTCCTCTAGATAGAAACTAGAAACAGGTTTGCTTTTTACCTTATCGCTGGTAGTTACCGGAAACGCAAAATGCAAATCAGGGTGCGAAACGTTTTTAAACTTTAAATTGCACGCCTCGTTACCAGCTATATTTTCACCTTCACTATTATTACATAAAATATACTGCGCATAGGCAATAGCCATGGGCAAGGTACCACTACCTTCTGGCCCTACAAATAGCTGCGCATGTGGAATGCGCCCATTATCCGCGCTTTGCGTTAAGTGCGCTTTAATATGTTCTTGCCCTAAAATATCCTGAAACAGCATCGCACAAAAGTAAATGAATTTTTTAAATATTTTGGGCGTTCCCTTCGCTCATACCTACAAGGTTTTTTAGAAACCTTGCAGGATCGCTTCGGTCGGGCTTTCCGCTATATCTTTTTAAAATTACGTTATTGTGAGGAGTTTACGACCAGGCAATCTACATCAATTAAGAGCTCTATATACTTGTCGTCTTCAAGTTTTTAAAAAGGATGAAGTTTATCCTGAGCGGAGTCGAAGGGCTGCAATCCCTAACGCGGGGTTATTTGCAGAAGCTATGTTTTGGAGAGGAGACTGCTGGTTTTTGGAAGGGTTCGTTTAACGGTTTTGTATAAGATCAGTTGAGTGTTTTAAGTACTAAAGTTAGTAAATAAATCACAGATAGAAAGTCCGCGAGGACTTTCGTAAGTAGGCTAGAACTAGCAATGAATTTTATACGTTGTTGGCTGTAGTTTTTTTATTTTTTCGTTAGAATACATTTCTTCATATAAAAGTCAGGATACTTTTTATTCAAATCTTTTTTTAATGTAAATCCAATCATTATTTCGTATTTCCCACTTTTTAAATTGTTTTCTATTCTGATAAAGTTGTCATTGTTTTCGTAAGGTTCGTAAAATTGATTTAGGATATAACTTCTTGATTCTTTATCAGATGTTTTTTCAAACTTGTAAATGTTTAATCTAAGAAAGGCAATTTCATCAAGAATTTTTGGATTAAAAAAGTCAAATCTGAAGTCTATAAATTCCGCAGAATTAATATTCGGACATTCCATTTTAAAAAAGCTATTTGCGTTTCCTTGAGTGTAACCTTTAGATTCATAAGATTCTGAAAATTTTAAAGATATAAGGTTTGGAATTGCAGAATTTTTAGATTTGTTTTCAATGCGCTTAATTCTATTATCGATTTCCTTTTCGTAGTTATTCAATAATTCCAAGTTTTCTAACTTTTTCTTTAAAGTTATCTCCAACGAATCATCAATTTTTGGAATTTTATATTCGTGGACAACTTTTATTGAATCGCTAACTTCTTTTACAATAATTGGCTCTTCTGGTAGTGCTTTATTCCACAGACTCGTTATTGCAAGCGTGCAAATTACGCCTAAGACAAAAAAGATTGCTGTTCGCAAATTCTTTTTATGAGAGTCATTTATTTTCGGCATTTTGAGTTTTTTCATATTGTTGCCAATGGGTTTATGGATACGCGCCGTTGGAATGCCCTATATTCGCCGTTAAACGAAGTTATCATTTTTTTCTCACAAAATCAAGACGCTATCATCAAACAAAAAACTAATCTCAAAAAAATTATGGGACTTCAAACGTTTTCGTGAAAAAAGTCATTTTTTATGGCTGTTTAATTAGTTACATTTGTGTTCTAATTAGATATAAAACCATAATAATGAAGACGCTAAACGATTTCAATTTCGAAAATAAAAAAGCATTAATACGTGTAGATTTTAATGTGCCACTAAACGAAAATTTTGAGGTTACCGATGCCACAAGAATTGTATCTGCAAAACCTACAATCATCAAAATTTTAGAAGATGGCGGCAGCTGTATTTTAATGTCGCATTTAGGGCGCCCAAAAGGCTTTCAAGATGAGTTTTCGTTAAAGCATATCGTATCTAAAGTAGAAGATGTTTTAGGCGTAGGTGTAAAGTTTGTTTCAGATTGTATTGGTGAAGAGGCTGAAACTGCAGCGGCAAACCTAGAACCAGGAGAAATTTTATTGCTAGAAAACCTAAGATACTACAAAGAAGAAACTGCGGGCGACGAAGCCTTTGCCGAAAAACTTTCGAAACTAGGCGATATTTACGTTAACGACGCATTTGGTACGGCTCACAGAGCACATGCTTCTACAACTATTGTAGCGCAGTTTTTCGAAGGCAAAAAATGTTTCGGGAATTTATTGGCACAAGAAATTGAGAGCATTAAAAAAGTAATGGAAACTGGAGAAAAACCAGTTTTAGCCATTCTTGGTGGTGCAAAGGTATCTTCTAAAATTACCATTATTGAAAATATTTTAGATAAAGTAGACCATTTAATAATTGGAGGTGGTATGGCATTTACCTTTGTAAAAGCGCAAGGTGGAACAATAGGCAACTCTATTTGTGAGGATGATAAGATGGGGTTAGCGCTTGAAATTTTAGAGCAGGCTAAAGCTAAAAATGTACAAATACATATTCCTGTAGACACTATTGCTGCAGATGCGTTTAGTAATGATGCCAATACGCAAGTATGCGATATCAATGCCATTCCTGACGGATGGGAAGGTGTTGATGCAGGTCCAAAATCTAGAGCGCAATTCCACAAGGTGGTAATGGCTTCTAAAACTATTCTTTGGAACGGACCGCTTGGTGTTTTTGAAATGGAAACTTTTGCAAAGGGTACTATAGAACTTGGAAATTCTATAGCAGAAGCTACCAAAAATGGAGCGTTCTCACTAGTTGGTGGTGGCGATTCTGTAGCGGCAGTTAAGCAATTTGGTTTCGAAGACAAAGTAAGTTATGTAAGTACTGGTGGCGGTGCGATGTTAGAAAGTTTAGAAGGTAAAACATTGCCAGGTATTGCTGCGATATTAAAATAGAAATCAAGCCAAACGTAAGTTCTAGTAGTTTTGAGCATTTCAATCGTAGAATTAACTCGAACTGACAGAATTTTTTCAAAATACGTAACAGATTTTGAAATATAAACATTGAAAAGACCTCATAGATTTAAACGCTATGAGGTCTTTATTTTTGTATTTCAACTAAAAAATACGATTTTAGCCATAATATCGTTTACAAGCGACGAATTAGAAGTTATGGGCTTTCGGTTTTTTATCATATGTTTTCTCTTTGCCAATGGGTTTTGCTTAGCGCAAGAGCAAGATTCTACCAATGTGGCTAACAAGACAATTAAGGACACTTTGGTGGATACCAAACAAATTGTGGTAACCCCTATTGAGGCAATTCCTTTAGAGGACAGCCTTAATATTAAAGTGCTTAAGGATGATGAATATCTTGCAGAAATAGACAAAAAATGGCGAGAAGAGCTCTATAATAATACGCTGTTTGATACTATTTATAAGTCGGTTACAGAAATGACTTTTGAAGAGGTAGATTACCCAGAACTACCCACTGATACGCTAAAGAAGAGATTGAAGGAACTGGATGCAAGAACACCGTTTAATGTGGCTTACAATCCGTCGTTAGAAAGTGTTATAAAATCCTATTTAAAACACAGGCGCAAACACTTACAGAAACTCATGACCATGAGTGCGTTTTACTTTCCGCTGTTTGAGCAGGAGCTGGACAATCAAAATATTCCACTTGAAATTAAATATTTAGCCGTTGTAGAATCTGCCTTAAAACCCAATGCAAAATCTAGGGTTGGCGCTACGGGTTTATGGCAGTTTATGTTTGGCACAGGAAAGGAATACGGTTTAGATGTAAGCAGTTATGTTGATGAACGCAGCGACCCCATAAAATCTACAACGGCTGCATCGAAATATTTAGCAAAATTATATCAGATTTTTGGCGATTGGGATTTGGCTTTGGCGGCTTACAATTCGGGCCCAGGAAACGTAACAAAAGCCATTCGCCGCTCTGGAGGATATAAAAATTATTGGAATATTCGCCATAATTTGCCTCGAGAGACCGCAGGTTATTTACCAGCGTTTTTAGCAAACATGTACATTTTTGAGTACGCCAAAGAGCACGGTTTTAAGCGTTACAAACCAGAATTGGTATATTTTGAAACCGATACCGTAGTGGTAAAGCAAATGATAACACTCGATCAGGTTTCTGAAATTACGGGAACGCCCGTAGAGCAGCTTCAGTTTTTAAACCCATCTTACAAGTTGGATATTATTCCTGTAGTTAAAGGTGAAAATTATACGTTGCGATTGCCAACTGATGTTATAGGAGTTTTTGTAAATAACGAAGAAAAAATATATGCTTACGCTAAAGAAGAATTAGAAAAACGTGAAAAACCATTACCGCAGTTTTTTAATGCAAATGATAGAATTCGTTATCGTGTAAAATCGGGTGATTATTTAGGAAAAATTGCAAGAATTTATGGGGTACGCGTAAGCGATATTAAGCGTTGGAATGGATTGCGAAGCAACGATTTAAAAATTGGCCAACGCCTTTCTATTTATCCAAGAAAACCTGTGGTTTCAAAGCCTACAGTTGCTGTAAACACACCAAAACCAAAGCCTATTTCGGGAGAGGTAATTATCTATACGGTGCAAAATGGAGACTCACTTTGGAGCATTTCCCAAAAATTTTCTGGAGTTTCTATCCAAAATATTAAAGATTGGAACGGTATTAGTGGTAATAAACTAAAACCAGGAATGAAGTTAAAAATCGGAAAAAGCTAACTTCCCAAAAAACAAACACAATGAGAAAACTAATAGGTATTTTAATAATTGCAGTATTGTTTATATCGTGTAACGACAAATCTAAAAACCAAAGGATACTTTTTGATTCCGAAGGCAGGATTAATGACATTTCTGTAGTTATAGATAATGAAAACTGGAAAGGGCGCTTGGGTGAAGCCATACGCAATATTCTTACAGAACCGGTTTATGGTTTACCGCAGGACGAACCCATCTTTAATATCAACCAAATTCCACCTCAAGTTTTTACAGATTTTATCACTAGAACGAGGACTGTTTTAAAAATTGAAATGGGAAAAAAGGCAGGTATGGTTATTCGTGATAATGTGTATGCCAAACCTCAAAAAGTAATAGTAATTGCAGGGAAAACGAAAGATGAAATTATCACTATCTTAAATGAAAACTCAGCGAAAATAATTGAAACCTTTAGAAAAATTGAATTGGCAGCACGCCAAAACCAAATGCGAAAAGCATTATATAATTCTAAAGTGATTAATGAAAAGCTAGGTGTAAGTATTGAGTTCCCCAACGCATACAGAATTGCCAAGGAAGATGATGATTTTTTCTGGATACGAAGAGATATCCGCACGGGAACTTTAAATTTAATGCTTTATGAGTTGCCCTATGGTGCCATTAAGAAAACCGATAGTGTTGTCAATAAAATTGTAGCTATTAGAGATTCTATAGGGCAAAAATATATAGAAGGTCCTGTTGAAGGTTCTTATATGTCTACCGAAATGGCATACACACCTTTTCATGGTGAAACTATTTTGGATAACAAACCTACTTTGGAAACTAAGGGGATGTGGCAAGTAAAAAATGCATTTATGGCTGGCCCATATATCAATTATGCTATAGAAGATAAAATAAACAAACGCTGGATTGTAGCCGAAGGGTTCGCCTTTGCGCCTTCAGTGGAAAAGCGCGACTATATGTTTGAATTAGAGGCGATAATTAAGACGATTGAGATTGGGAATTAATCTTTACCAAAACAAAACCCACAAAAAAAACCAACACAAGCGTGTTGGTTTTTATTTTTATTGAGATTAAAACTTATTCAGCTTTATCTTTTTTTGGTTCGTCTTCCTTACTGGCGTCCTTAAACTCTTTAATGCCGCTACCTAAGCCACGCATTAACTCAGGAATTTTTTTTCCTCCAAACAACAGTAATACCACAACTACTATTAAAATAATTTGTGGGGCTCCAATAGCTAATGGTAATGTATAAAAACTCATAATAATTGTATTTAAAGTACAAAGTTAATAATTAAAGTTTAATAAAATCGTTTTTAACACTATTACTAGAGGTTTCATTACGATAAAACCAAATCCTTGAAATTATTTTATTTAATTTTGTGTGCAACATGGCAAAAAAGAAACCAAAAAAAATTAAAAGAAAACTGCTAGACAAGTACCGTTTGGTGATACTTAACGAAAACACGTTCGAGGAACGTTTATCATTAAAACTCACCAGATTAAACGTATTTGTGGTGGTTACTTTATCGGGTATTTTGCTAGTGGGCCTCACCATTTTACTAATTGCATATTCACCGTTAAAGGAGTATATCCCTGGATATTCTTCTACCGCATTAAAGAAGAAGGCTACCGATTTGAGTTTTAAAACCGATTCGTTACAGCAAGTTTTAGCTATGAACGAGCTATATTTTAGCTCTATAAAAAAAGTACTTAAAGGCGATGTAACTTCAGAAGAATTAAATAGAGATTCTATTGTAGAAGCAACAAAACTTGAAATTAGCGAGGTGGATTTAAGCCCTACCAAAGAAGATTCCTTGTTAAGGGCCAAGGTAGAGAAAGAGGATAAGTATAATTTGTTTGAATCGGCCACATCTATTACCAATTTTGTATTATTTCCACCAGTTACAGGTACTATTAGTGATGCTTATAATGTAAAAGAAAAGCACTATGCCGTAGATATTGTAGTTCCAAAAGATACACCCATAAAAGCAACGGCCGATGGTATTGTAATTTTTGCCGAATGGACTGCGGGTACAGGCCATGTTATTATTTTAGAACATAGTTACGGTTTAATTTCGGTGTATAAACACAATGCATCCCTTACCAAAAGTCAAGGCGATTTGGTGAAAGCGGGAGAGGTTATTGCTACGTCTGGTAATACAGGCGAATTATCCACGGGGCCACATTTACATTTTGAACTTTGGAGCGATGGCTACCCTATTAACCCCACTAACTTTATAGATTTCGAATAAACAATGTCCATAAAATCACTACTAGCGAAACCTTTTGCCAAAATAGTGGCGAAGAAAATTGAAAAATGGGCAAATAATCCTGTTGAAACACAAGAAATGGTCTTTAAGCGTTTAATAAAAGATGCAAGCACCACCATTTTTGGAAAAGATCATGATTTTGATAGTATTACCACATATGAAGATTTCGCACAGCGCGTTCCCATTAGAGATTATGAAACTTTAAAACCATACGTGGAGCGGGTAGTAGCAGGAGAGGAAGATGTACTTTGGAAAGGGAAACCCATATATTTTGCCAAAACCTCTGGCACAACTTCGGGTTCTAAATACATTCCCATTACAAAGGAAAGCATGCCAACCCATGTGGAAGCTGCACGAAATGCTATTTTAATGTATATTAATGAAACGGGCAATGCTAAATTTGTGGACGGCAAGATGATTTTTCTTCAAGGTAGCCCGATTTTAAACGAACAAAATGGTATTCAGTTAGGAAGGTTATCGGGTATTGTAGCACATTATGTGCCTAAATATCTTCAAAAAAACCGATTGCCTTCTTGGGAAACCAATTGTATTGAAGACTGGGAAACTAAAGTAGATGCCATTGTTGAGGAAACATTGCCTGAGAATATGACGGTTATTTCAGGAATTCCATCATGGGTACAGATGTATTTTGAAAAACTACAGCAAAAAACAGGTAAAAAGGTTGGAGATATTTTTAAAAATTTCAACCTGTTCATTTTTGGCGGTGTAAATTACGAACCCTATCGTGCCAAATTCGAAAATTTAATTGGCAGAAAAGTAGATAGTATAGAATTGTATCCGGCAAGTGAAGGCTTTTTTGCATTTCAAGACAAGCAGGATGAAAAAGGTATGCTGCTTCAATTAAATTCAGGTATATTTTATGAGTTTATAAAAGCCGATGAGTTTTTTAACGATAATCCCAAGCGTATTACCATAAAAGATGTTGAGGTGAACGTGAACTATGTGATGATAATTTCAACAAATGCAGGCCTTTGGGGCTATAATATTGGCGACACGGTTCAATTTACATCAACAGCCCCATACAGGATTATTGTTTCAGGAAGAATAAAACACTTTATTTCGGCCTTTGGAGAGCACGTTATAGGAAAAGAGGTTGAACAAGCGATGCAGGAGGCTATCGAGGGAACAGATATCCGAATTTCAGAATTCACGGTAGCACCTCAGATAAATCCAGTTGAAGGCTTACCCTATCACGAGTGGTTTGTGGAATTCGAAAATGAGCCAAAAGATGTATTGAAATTGGCCGAAAGGATTGATGCATCGCTTCAAAAACAGAACTCCTATTATTTTGATTTAATTGAAGGTAAGGTATTACAGCAATTGAAAATTACAAGAGTGAAAGAAAATGGTTTTCAGGAATATATGAAATCTGTTGGAAAATTAGGTGGACAAAATAAAATCCCAAGGTTATCGAATGATAGAAAGATAGCTGATGTATTATCTGCACAAAAAACAGAAACTTAATTACATTACTTTTGTTTTGATATAGAATGACTAAAAAACTATAGTATGCCAAAAAAAGTTGCATTAATTACTGGAGTTACTGGGCAAGATGGCGCTTATTTAAGTGAGTTTTTGTTGAAAAAAGGCTATGAAGTTCATGGTATAAAACGAAGAGCTTCTTTGTTTAACACAGATAGGATAGACCATTTGTATCAAGACCCTCATGAGAAAGATAGAAATTTTATTCTACATTATGGAGACTTAACCGATAGCACGAATTTAACAAGAATTATTAAGCAAGTGCAGCCAGATGAGATTTATAATTTGGCAGCAATGAGTCATGTACACGTTTCTTTTGAAATGGCTGAATATACGGCTGATACCGATGGCATAGGCGCCTTACGCATTTTAGAAGCGGTAAGGCTTTTAGGCTTAGTTAAGAAAACCAAAGTGTACCAAGCGTCCACATCAGAGCTTTATGGAAAGGTTCAGGAAGTGCCTCAAACGGAGACAACGCCATTTTACCCCAGAAGCCCTTATGCCATTGCGAAATTATATGCGTACTGGATTACCGTTAATTACAGGGAAGCTTATGGTATTTTTGCTTGTAATGGTATTTTGTTTAACCATGAATCACCTATAAGAGGCGAAACTTTTGTAACAAGAAAAATAACCCGAGCCACGTCTAGGATAGCATTGGGACTTCAAGATAAATTATATTTGGGGAATTTAGACGCCAAAAGAGATTGGGGGCACGCTAAAGATTATGTAAGAATGATGTGGATGGTCTTGCAGGCGGATACGCCCGAAGACTGGGTTATTGCAACAGGAAAAACTACAGCGATAAGAGATTTAGTAAAAATGTGTTTTGCTCATATTGGCGTTGAGCTTGAATTTGTAGGGGAGGGCATTCATGAAAAAGGGGTTGTAAAATCATGTAACAATGAAAACTATCAAATTGAAATAGGAAAAGAGGTAATTGCCATTGATGATAAATATTATCGTCCCACGGAAGTGGATATGTTAATAGGAGATGCATCTAAAGCTAAGAAAAAACTAGGATGGGAACCAAAGTACGATTTGAAAGATTTAGTAGAGGATATGATGGATAGTGATTTAAAATTAATGCAGAAAGAACAATATTTAAAAGAAGGGGGTTACTCCGTTAAAAATTACTTTGAATAAAACTTCAAAAATATTTGTTGCTGGTCATAAAGGTTTAGTGGGGTCCGCCATTTTGAGAAACCTTAAGAACAGAGGATATTCTAATGTTATCACCAAAACTCATGCACAACTCGATCTAGTGCAGCAAGAAGCTGTTGCTAAGTTTTTTGCTGAGGAAAAGCCAGAATACGTGTTTTTAGCAGCAGCCAAAGTAGGCGGTATTATGGCAAATAATAGCTATCGTGCAGATTTTATATATGAGAATCTTATGATTCAAAATAATGTAATTCATCAAAGTTATGTAAACAACGTAAAGAAACTGTTGTTTTTGGGTAGCACATGCATTTATCCAAAAAACTGTCCCCAACCCATGAAAGAAGAGTATTTGCTTACAGATACTCTTGAATATACTAATGAACCCTACGCTATTGCTAAAATAGCGGGAATTAAAATGTGCGAAAGCTACAACATACAGTATGGCACTAATTTTATTTCGGTAATGCCAACAAACTTATATGGTCCATATGATAATTTTGATTTAGAAACGTCTCATGTATTGCCGGCATTAATTCGGAAAACGCATTTAGCTAAATTGTTATCTAACGCAGATTACGATGCGGTTTTAAAAGATCTGAATTTAAAATCCATAGATGAGGCAAAATTATATCTCTTAAAAATGGGCGTGTCTGCAAAAAGTGTTGAAATTTGGGGAACAGGAAAACCAAAACGAGAATTTTTATGGAGTGAAGATATGGCCGATGCTTGCATTTTTATAATGGAAAACAGAGATTTTAAGGACATGTTTTCTGAATCTCAAATGGAAATAAGAAACACGCATATTAATATAGGGACAGGTAAAGATATTTCCATTAAAGACCTGGCACTAATAATAAAAACAACGGTGGATTACCAAGGTGATTTTGTGTTTAATTCTGAAAAACCAGACGGAACTTTAAAAAAACTAACCGATACCTCGAAAATAAATGCCTTAGGCTGGAAACACAACGTAGAAATTGAAGAAGGTGTAAAAACTCTATACAAATGGTATATCTCAAATACTAAATAATAGTATCTTTGGCGAGATTTTACGTATTACATGTCTAGCAAGAAAAGTCATATAAGAACAAGAGCTCAGGAAAGCTCTAATGCCATAGAACGCATGTATATTACTATGCGGCACTTGTTCAATCGAGGCTTTTATAAACCAATGGGTGTTTCGGGCGAAACTTTACGGCAATCGTTATTGCTACTTCGTCCAGAAATTTATGGTTCTATTGCTGAGGAAAAAGTAGAGTTAGAAGGATTATTATATGTAATAGACAGATTACCAAGAGGCATAGAGGAGTGCACAGTAATAAACCTTACCAGCGACGAAGGATATTCTAACTCTCATTTCAAGCCAATAATTCCCGAAAAACGAAGACGCAATTGTTACAGGATTGATGAAGAGCAGATGAATATTGAAATTACAAGAGGACGCTCTGAAATTTATGATATTTTAACGCACCTTACATTTTTGTTTATTGAATCGCATAAGATAAGTAAAAGTGTGCTTATTGACGAAAATGGAAGCACTACAAGAGACTGGATAAAATTAGAACACGTTGTAAGTAATAGTAAAAAATTAACCCAAAAAGAACGTGAAGTAGCCATTACACATGCTGCGAATATTTTAGGTAGGACTTTTAGCGAAATAAGCAAGATATATAGTGAGTTTGCAATTACCGCTCAACCAGAACGATTGCTGCATATTATCTATTGGCTGGGTAAATTAGCCATTAAAGAGCAAACAGCAAATATAAAGCGAGAAGTAAGATTTAGTCCAGTATTACGTGAGGAAATTGGTCACCATATTCATGGAGAAGTTTGGGCAAACACCATAAAAGAAACACTTCACAAGCATAAATTAATACATAGGCCAATACATGTTATAAGTGCCAATATGCATAGCGTAATGAACACACTTTTTACACCAAGTGCACTTAAAACATTAGCCGCAAAGCACGATGTTTTTGATGTGTACAAAATGCTAAGTAATAACGATAATGTAGAGCTAAGAAAAAAAGTAGAAAAGGAGGCGTTACAAGAGGGTATGATATATATTGATGATACCTCTGGTGCCAATATAGACGTTCAAATATTTGACACCCAAAAAATTGATACTGCAAAACTGGACATTAAAGTAGATGAAATCACTTTGAAATCGAAAAAACCTGTTATATTAGTCATGGATTATGCCTTTGGAGAACAGGCTTATGAGACCATTGATGAATTACTGAAGCCTTTTAAGCAAAAAAAAGAAACTATTCATTTAAATGTGGAGTCGGTTTCTATTATGGGGAAAGCAGGAATTTTAGATGGAAATAAAGGAGATATCATGATTCCTTCAGCGCATATTTTTGAAGGAACTGCAGATAATTATCCGTTTCATAACGAATTAAAAAAGGAGGATTTAGAATACCCAGGGGTAAATGTATGTGAAGGTTCCATGATTACGGTGTTGGGGACATCACTTCAAAACAAGGATATTTTGAAGTTCTTTTTTGAATCAACCTGGAGTGTGATAGGGTTAGAAATGGAAGGCGCACATTACCAAAAAGCAATTCAGGCAGCCTCAAAAGTAAGAGGTAACATAAGGGCAGATGTTAAAGTTAGGTATGCCTATTATGCCAGTGATAATCCATTAAAAACAGGCAGTACGCTTGCATCTGGAGGTTTAGGGACTTCTGGTGTGAAACCAACATATGTAATAACAAGAACTATATTAGAACAAATATTAAATTAATAAAATATAATTATGAGTAAGGATTTGCCACAGCAACCACAGCAATCTGAAGAAGTAGATTTAGGACAGCTTTTCAAGATGATTGGGAATATGTTTGATAGGTTTTTTAAGTTTATAGGAAATGTTTTAAATCGAGTATATAACATTTTTTTAATGTTACTTATTCATCTTTTTAAAAGACTAAAATGGTACCTTTTTGCGATAGTTCTTGGGGTTGTAATTGGCTATTTTTTAGATAAGTCTGCTCCTTATTTATATGCCGGTAACATGCAAGTAGAGACAAAATATAAATCGGCAAGACAGGTTTATGAAAATATAAGTTTTTTAAACCAATTAGCGTCTAAAGACAGAGATACGGTTGAATTAGCAAAACGCTTTGGAATATCTTTAAGTGAAGCCGGGTCTATACTTGGGTTTTCAATCGAACCAGATATTGACGAAAATGATAAAATGAAACTTTTTTCAGATTTTAGAGCACAACTAGATTCTTTAACGAAAAGTACGTTTACTTATAATGATTATTTAGATGGATTAACATCCCACAGTTTTGAAACACATCAGATCAGCGTTATTTCTACAGATAAATTTATTTTCCCTAAACTAAATGATAGTTTAAAGCATAATTTAGCTAACAATAATAGTTATCTAAAAGAAATTCGAGATGTAACAATGGAGAATTTCGTAAGAAGGGAAAAGAGTTTGGAGATACAAAAAAATGTATATGATTCTTTAGTATTGACATACTTGGACATTAGAAAAACAGAGTCACAGAAAGATGTTTCACAATCAACCGGAGGCACAAACCTATTTTTAGGAGATGCTTTAAAGCAACAAAATCTAATAGTTGATGAAACTCAATTAATAGAACGAAAATTAGAGCTTGATAATGAAATACAAAACACCTATAAAGGAAGGGTTCAAAGCAAAAATATTGTTAATGTTATTTCAGAATTTCCAGATGCTGGATATAATGTTGATAAATTTACAGACAAGAGTAAAATAAGAGTCCCAATTTTGTTTTTGATAATTACGTTTTTAATATTTCTATTTATTGGGTTAAAAAAATATATTGAGAAAGAAGAGGAACGTCTATTAATGTAGCTAAAATAGAAGCTTTTGATAACATATTAGTAACTGGGGGAGCTGGTTTTATAGGATCTAACTTCATTGTTAAATACCTTAATAGCTATCCACATGTTAAAATTGTAAATATTGATAAGCTAACTTACGCAGCTGATTTATCTAATCTTAAAGAGGTCAGTCATCATTCAAATTATAAATTTGTAAAAGGGGATATCTGTAACAGAAAATTAATTAATAGTTTATTTGATAAGTATAACTTCAAGGGTGTTATAAACTTTGCGGCTGAATCACATGTCGATAACTCTATAAAATCACCATTAATATTTATCAATACGAATATTTTGGGTACTTTCAACGTGCTTGATGCAGCCAGAAACTGTTGGATGAAATCGCCGCATCAAGTAAAACAAGAACATTTAAAATCGAGATTTATCCATATATCAACGGATGAGGTCTATGGTAGCCTAGGTAAAGAAGGTCTTTTCACAGAACAAACACCATATGCTCCAAATAGCCCATACAGTGCATCAAAAGCATCTTCAGATTTCATTGTAAGAAGCTATTTTCACACCTATGGATTAAATGTTGTTACCACTAACTGTTCAAACAATTACGGTCCAAAACAACATGATGAAAAATTGATACCAACAATTATTAAGAGGGCTTTACATGGTGATGATATTCCTATTTATGGTGATGGTAAAAACATACGAGATTGGTTGTATGTTGAAGACCATTGCGAAGGAATTTGTTTAGCATTTAACCAAGGCGAAACAGGAGAAACTTATAATATCGGAGGTAACAACGAAAGAGATAATTTATATATAGCACATGCAATATGCAACATATTAGATGAAATTTTACCAAAATCGACATCGTATAATGAACAAATAACCTTTGTTAAAGATAGGCCAGGGCATGATTTTAGGTATGCAATAGACTCTACTAAAATTACACGAGAATTAGGATGGCACGCAAAAGAAAATTTTGAAACAGGTATAAGAAAAACTGTCAATTGGTATATTCAAAAATATAAGGTATAATGAAAGGAATTATATTAGCAGGAGGCTCAGGAACTCGATTATATCCAATTACTAAAGTAATAAGCAAACAATTGATGCCTGTTTATGATAAGCCCATGATTTATTATCCGCTTACCACACTGTTATCTGCAGGTATTAGAGAGGTTCTAATAATTTCCACCTCAAAAGATTTGCCAAAATTTAAAGAACTTTTAGGTGACGGAAGTGATTATGGTTGTAAACTTCAATTTGCTGTGCAAGAAGAACCTAATGGATTAGCGGAAGCTTTTATTATCGGTGAAAACTTTATAGGTAACGACGGTGTTGCATTAATTTTAGGAGATAATATATTTTATGGTTCTGGTTTAGATAAAACATTACAAAATCTATTGCAGCCTATAGGAGGAGTTATATTTGCTTATCATGTTCATGATCCACAACGTTACGGCGTAGTTGAGTTTGACGAGAATAACAAAGTAATATCAATTGAAGAAAAACCCAAAAACCCAAAATCTAATTTTGCCGTACCAGGCATATACTTTTATGATAATGACGTAGTTGAAATAGCAAAACAAATTCAACCAAGTAAAAGAGGAGAATTAGAAATAACAGATATAAATAAGATGTATCTAAAACAAGGTAAGCTTAATGTACAGATATTAGATAAAGGTACTGCTTGGTTAGATACAGGGACGTTTGCATCTTTAATGCAGGCCTCTCAGTTTGTTCAAGTTATTGAAGAGCGGCAGGGGTTAAAAATAGGATGTATAGAGGAAGTTGCGTATACGATGGGTTTTATTAACAGAGATCAACTTATAAAATTAGCAAAACCTTTATCAAAGAGTGGGTATGCTGATTATCTTCATCATATCATTAAAGAAAATGGAAATTGAAGAAACTTTTTTAAAGGGGTGCTATGTAATAAAACCTAAAGTTTATCAAGATAAACGAGGTTGGTTTTTAGAAGCTTTCAATGATCAGGTCTTTGCTAAAGCTACAGGCGTTAAAACTATTTTTGTTCAAGACAATTTATCAAAGTCTTCTGTTGGTGTGCTAAGAGGGCTTCATTTTCAAACAGGTGATTCAGCACAAGCAAAACTAGTGCAAGTAATTAAAGGTAAAGTTTTAGATGTCTGTGTAGATCTAAGAAAAAATTCCCCCACATTCGGAAAGTACTATTCAATATATTTAGACGATAAGAATAGAAAACAATTATATATTCCTAGAAATTTTGCTCATGGATTTTTAGTTTTAGAAAATGACACTATTTTTTCGTATAAATGTGACAATTATTACGATGTAAATTCAGAATCAGGTATTATATTTAACGATAATACGCTAGATATAGATTGGAATTTCCCTGAAGAAGACATGATTGTTTCTGAAAAAGATAAGAGGTTATTAACTATTGAGAACCTTTTTAAATGAAAAAAAACGTCTTAGTTACAGGAGCTGATGGACAATTAGGTCAAACAATAAAAGAGCTATACGCAGTAAATAAATTAGGATTGGATTTTGTTTTTGTTTCTAAAAAAGAGCTAGACATAACAAATATCAAAAACATTGATAACTTTTTTGATAAACATAAGTTCGAATATTGTATTAATTGTGCAGCGTACACTAATGTTGAGGAAGCTGAAAAAACCCCAGAATTAGCTTATAATATAAATGCCGAAGGCGTTAAAAATTTAGCCTATAAATGCAAAGAAACCAATACAGTTTTAATACATGTTTCAACAGATTATGTGTTTGATGGAGAAAAGAAAGGTGCTTATACAATAAACGATAAACCTAATCCTATTAACGAATACGGGAAATCTAAATTAGAAGGAGAAAATTATATACACAATATACTGAATAAGTATTTTATAATTAGGACGTCGTGGTTATATAGTCGTAAATATGGTAATAATTTTTATAAAACCATTGTTAAAAAAGCTACAACAAAGAAGGAACTTTGTATTACAACTGAACAAAAAGGTTGTCCTACAAGCACTATTAATTTATCCAAATTCATCATTAAGTTGATACAAGAAAATTACAAGGCCTATGGTATTTTACATTTTTGTGATGAAAAAATAATGACATGGTTCGATTTTGCAAAACAAGTTCTACTAGAAAATAATATGTCTAATAGTATATCACTTGTTAAAGTAAACAATTATCGTACTTTTGCAAGACGTCCAAAAAATTCGGTTTTAAAATCTTCAAAATCAGAGAATTTATTTAAAAATAAAAAATGAAAAGAAAAATACTAATTGTGTTTGGTACAAGACCCGAAGCTATAAAAATGGCGCCTTTGGTAAAACAATTTCAAAAGAATGTCGAACAATTCGAAACTAAAGTCTGTATCACTGCTCAACACAGAGAAATGTTAGATCAAGTTTTAAACTTTTTTGAGATTAAACCTGATTTTGATTTGAATTTAATGAAGCCAAACCAAAATCTATATGGCTTAACAGCCGATATTATAGTTAATTTAAAACCGGTACTAGAGAGTTTTAACCCCGATTTTGTTTTTATACATGGGGATACCACTACAACAATGGCTACAAGTATAGCTTCATTTTATTCAGGAGCTAAGGTGTGCCATGTTGAAGCAGGATTAAGAACTTTTAATATGCAATCTCCATTTCCAGAAGAAATGAATAGGTGTGTAGCTGGTGTCGTAAGTGATTACCATTTTTCCCCTACTAGCACATCGAAACAAAACTTAATTAGAGAAAATAAAGAGGAAGAAAATATCATAATCACTGGAAACACTGTGATAGACGCTCTTATGTTTAGTGTTAATAAAGTAAAGTCTGGTTATGATGATGATGAAATAAAAAATCTAAAATCGAATATTGATTCAAGTAAAAGAATAATTTTAGTAACTGGGCATCGTAGAGAAAATCACGGACAAGGATTTATCGATATTTGTGAGGCATTAAAAACTATTGCCATAGAACATCCGGATTGTGAGGTTGTTTATCCAGTGCACTTAAATCCTAATGTTCAAAAACCTGTATATGAGTTGTTATCAGAGGTAGCAAATGTAAAGTTAATAGCACCATTATCATATCCAGCTTTTGTATGGCTTATGGAAAAATCACACCTTATTATCACAGATAGTGGCGGTGTACAAGAAGAAGCTCCTAGCTTAGGCAAGCCTGTATTAGTAATGAGAAACACAACTGAAAGACCAGAAGCTGTAGAAGTCGGTACTGTATTGTTAGTTGGAACTGATAGCAGTAAAATTGTAAAAGAAGCACGTCGTTTGTTAACTAGTGATTCAGCATATAGTTCCATGAGCCAGTTACACAATCCATATGGAGATGGAAGGGCTTGCGAACGCATAGTTAATTACATCAAAGAAATTTAAGGAAATATGATTAGACCTGAAGTTGTAATGATAGGCCTTGGATATATAGGTCTACCAACCGCCGCATTAATAGCAAAAAACAAGACGTATGTTCATGGTGTGGATATTAATAATAGTGTTGTAAATACCATAAATGAAGGAAAGATACATATTATTGAGCCAGAACTAGATATTGCAGTGGCTAATGCTGTGAAGAACGGGTATTTAAAAGCGGCAACAACTCCAATAGATGCAAACACTTATTTAGTTGTGGTTCCAACACCATTTAAGGGTAAAAATGAGCCAGATATTTCATTTGTCGAAGCAGCAACGAAATCGATTATTCCTTTATTAAAGGAAAATGATTTATACATTATAGAATCTACTTCTCCGGTTGGTACTACGGAAAAAATGATGGAATTAATATATTCTGAAAGACCAGAGTTAGAAAACAAACTTAATATTGCATATTGTCCTGAACGCGTGCTGCCTGGAAATGTGATGTATGAATTAGTACATAACGACCGCGTTATAGGAGGGGTAGATGAAAGTTCTACAAAGAGAGCGGTTGCTTTTTATAAACAATTTATTAAAGGAGATTTGCACGAAACAAATGCTCGAACTGCTGAAATGTGTAAGTTGGTGGAAAATTCGTCTCGTGATGTACAAATTGCTTTTGCAAATGAGCTGTCTTTAATTTGTGATAAGGCTGGAATTAATGTATGGGAGCTCATTAAGTTAGCAAATAAGCATCCAAGGGTAAACATATTACAACCTGGTTGCGGTGTTGGTGGACATTGTATTGCGGTAGATCCGTACTTTATAGTTTCAGATTATCCTATGGAATCCCAAATCATTGGAAAGGCTCGTGAAATAAACAATTATAAATCATTTTGGTGTGCTGAGAAGGTACAAACTGCCAAATTGGAATTTGAATTAAAGAACGGAAGAAAACCAAAAATTGCAATAATGGGACTTGCTTTCAAACCGAACATTGACGATTTAAGAGAGTCTCCTGCCAAATATATAGCTCAAAAAGTTTTACAAAACGCTAATAATGAAGAGTACTTTATTGTTGAGCCCAATATCACAGAACACAGAGTCTTTAAGCTTACTGATTACAGAAAAGCTTCTGAAATGGCAGATATCATTGTTTTTTTAGTCGCGCATAAAGAGTTTAAATCAATTGATTTGTCAGGGGATAAAGTAGTGTTAGATTTTTGTGGAATAACGAATGGAAACTAATTGAAACAGCACATTATCCAAAAAACTAAACTAAACTAAACTGAAATGAAGTATCGTATTTTATTGATAATAGTTGTTTTCTCTTGTCTTTCTTGCAAACAAAATCAAAAAACAAAGGAAGAAAGTCATATAGAATCTCAAAAGGATGTTAAAGAAGAATTAAACCCGTATGAATTGAGCTTGTTGGATTATAGAGAAATTAATCAGGAATTTAATTCTAGTTTTAAAGTTGACAAATTTGGAGTTAGAAAGTTTAACGATAGTATTTTCTATTTTGTTTTAAGATTAAATGATGATATAATTGAGAATGAAGTTGATAAATACAGCATGGGAGTAAAGGCTTATGATCACTTGGAAAAAGAAGAATTCACGGCATTTACAAATCTAAAAATAAGACAACTACACGAAAAAAAATACTTAATTATTAATAGAGTACCAAAGGGCACAAAATATCTAGACAGTATAGAATTTTTTATTTATCAAAAGAATAACTTTAAAGCTTCCGGGAAATTAGGTGAAATTAAGGTATACGATATTTTGTTTGAATAAGTATCGAAACATTAAGGCATAAAGCATTTCATTAATTAGTATTCACATCTAATGCTTTTATTAACTACGGAGAATAATTAATTAATAAATAGCTAGTGAAAATAAAACTTAGGAATAACACTTCTAGCTTGGTAAGTAATTCGATTTGGTCGTTAATTGGAACATTTACTTCAAAGGGACTAATGTTTTTAGCTTGGATGTTTGTCGCAAACACACTCGGTAAAACCGTTAATGGTGAAATAGGGGTTTTAAGATCTACCTTGAGTATTTTTATTTCGATAATTGGAACTGGATTCGGTGTTACCTTAACCAAGTTTCTTCCTAAACACCGATATGAAGACCCAGAAAAGGTTAATAAAATAATAAGTTTAACTTTTTGTTCTTCAATTGTTTTAGGACTATTAATATCACTTGTTTATTGGCTTCTATCGCCTTGGCTAGCAAACGATATACTCCTTGCCCCTCATTTATTAGTTGTGATTAAGTTAAATACATTACTTCTGTTTTTTAGTATACTGAATGGAGTTGCTTTGGGTTTTTTGCAGGGCTTTGAGAAATTTAGAGCATTGGCATTTGTAAATACTGTTTTCGGTGTAATACTATTTATCTCATTGTATATTGGCGCGTTAAAATATGAAATAGAAGGTGTGTTTATTGGGTTTATTTTTGCAACTGTGATAGGACTTATTATTTCATTATATTTTATACTAAAAGTATTTAAAGAGTATAAAATTATTTTAACAAATAAGTTTTTAAGTGAAGCATGGATACTAAAATATTTTACATTACCAGCTATTTTAAGTGGCGTTGCCGTCATTCCCTTTAAATGGGGGTTAGAAACTCTTTTAGTTAGACAAGAACGAGGGTTTAGCGAGATGGGATTATTTGCAGCAATATTTTTATTTCATAATTTATTATTAATGGGAGTAAATACTTTGAATGCCCCGTTAATTATTTCAATGACAAAAGACCAAAATAATAAAAAAATAGGACAAATAAACTTACTATTACCTTGGGTTATAGGCTTTGTTGCTATGTTGCCCGTATTGGTTTTTCCAGAAATATTAGGTTTATTTTTGAAGGCGGAATATATAAAAGATAAAAACTTTAGTTTCACTGTATTTATGATAGCTATAATAACCATTTTAGTGCTTTTTAAAAACGGAATGTCGCGAATAATGATAGTTCATGACCTAATGTGGTTTAGTTTTCTAAGTAATTTTATTTGGGGTTTTACATTAATAACCACGTTTTTTTTCATGGAGACAAAAAATGCAGTTACTATGGCACTTTCGTATGTTATAGCTTATTTTATTAATATTTTAATTGTAATCCCAGTTTATGTTAGAAAGAATATTATTCCCCTAAACATCATATATTCAAAGTGGGCAGTTTTGATTTGGACTGTGTTTTTCGCTGTAATTGGCGTAGTTTTTAGTAATTTGGTTATTAATATTTATTACAAACTGGCGATGTTAACATTCTGTTTATTAGGCGTTTTGTTTAGTTTTTACAAAATTATAGAGGATGAAAAATAGAAAAGTAGGAATTAGAGGAGCATATGGGGAATATAATTTTGGCGATGACGCATTAATGTATTTTCTATATAAATGGGCAAAACGAAATAAAATTAATGCGAATTTTATAGGGAAAGAAGCGAATTACGTTTCTAACTTTATACCAAGTAAATTTTATATAACAAAAGAGAAATTTCATAAATATTATTTCAGATCACTTATTTACGGAGGGGGTACGCAGTTTTTTTCTTTTGAAAACACCCCACGATCGGGTAGTAAATTGAAACTACTTTTTAGAAACCCAAGGCTATTTATTAAGAAGGTACAATTAGCATTTGAGAAAAAAGTAATCTCAAAACAATCGAATTATGATTTTTTATATTCGGTAGGAGTAGGTTTAGGGCCATTCAAAGAGGGATCAGAAATAGAGAAGATTGCGAAAGACAAAATAAGCAATATGCGCGGCGTATTTGTAAGAGATAAATTTAGTTATAACTTTACCAAACCTTACAATACAAACACATTTCTAAGTACAGATATATGTTTTCTTCCAGATATAATCGATTTCAAGCCTTTTTATAATAATTCAAAGAAAATTAATAAAATAGGCGTAATTTTAAGAGACTGGAGTTACTCTAAAGAAGGTGCTGAGTATTTGGATAGAGTTATCGAGGAAGCTTCAAAATTAAACAGTAAATATCAAGTTGAGTTTATTCTCTTTAAAGATGAGGTTCATTGCGAAATGTCTATAAAGAATCTAGGCTTTAATATTATAAAATGGAATCCTGAGAACCATAATCTTGAAGATTTTATCTCATCTTTATCTAGTTTTGATTTGTTTATTTCCTCTAGGTTTCATGGTGTAATATTTGGGGCTTTGTTGCATATCCCTAGTATAGCTATTGAAATAGAGCCTAAGCTAAAGGTTACAAAAGAAATGTTGGAAGATGGTGTGGAAATTTGGAAACAACCTTTTACAGATGATTTAGAGGGTATTGTAACAAATATTGATTATGAAACGGCAAAATTAAGTTTAAAAGTAGCTGTAAAAAAGCACAATAAATTAGCAACAGATATGTTTAACAACCTGTTAGCGTTAATAAAAACAATAACATCTTAGTGAAAATAAAACTTGGCTACCTAATATTATTATTACAATTAGTAATTGTTTTTTTGTCTGAGTTTCTCTCAAGATATATTGCCTTTTTTAGTCAAGCAACGCAACTTACTTTTAGTATAATCTTCATCGCTTTGCTTATCTATATTTATAAAAGAAAAGTAAAACCAAAGATGGTTTGGATTATTCTGCTATCCTTAACCATAATTGTTTTAGGGGTTTTTAGAAATCAATTTTTTATAAATATTTTTCAGCTTATTCTGGTATGCTCTAACTTTATTTTCGTTTTTTATATGGACAAGTTGGATGAGCAAATTTGTAAGTCCTTAATTAAATTAATTATAATATTTTGTGTTTCTCAACTATTCTTTGATCTGTTTTTTCCAAAAGATTCTATAGATCCGCTGGACAGATATTCAGGAACATTTGTGATGGCTAATAATAAGAGTAGATTTTTATTTTTTTTATTGCCCTATTTATTTTTTCTAGGCAAGAAGAATTTTTATTACGGGATAATAGGTAAGTTTTTCACAATTTCTGTCATAATATTTAGTGCGTATTTAGGCTTTTCTAATTTAGGTGTATTAATTTTATTAATGAGTTTTGTTCTAGGTTATATTGTTAAAAACATATATAAATTATCAGCTATAATGTTTGTTATTATTTATGTGATATATACCATTTCTTTTATGGCCTACGAAAAAAGGAGGCCTGGGACAGAGTATACAGCAATACAAATGAACTACGAACGATTTTTTGATACTGAAATTGGTGTATCGGCTGTGTATAAGTATGGTTATGAACAGTTAAAAGAAACCTATTTCCTTGGTGTGGGTTACGGGAATTTCACGAGTAGATCGGGACAAATTTTTGACTCTGAAATTACAGAGAATATACCAAAGCAAATGATTAAAAAATGGCAACCTCTGTTTGAGAACAAATCGCCCTATGGATTATCTAGCCTGTTTGTTTTAATTGTTGAATTAGGTTTTTTTTCTATGATACCTATTTTCATCTTATTACGATGGCTACATTCCATAATTAAAAAAGCTCCATTTTATTTGCGGGTTATGGTCATTTATCTTTTTTTTATCATTAATTATAACCCAACATTCTTTGAGTTTAATGAGTCAATTCTTTATTTACTTACCTTGATAGTTGTAAACAAACTAAATAGTTTTAATGAGCAAAAAAATATACATTCCACTTCCTAGAAATATAAGTGTTAGCGTATTTGAAGCGTTAAAACTGCACGAATCTTATTTTGAAGGATTAGGCTATGAAGTAAAATATCTTAGCAGAAGTAAAAAGATTAAAGATAAACGGGTATTTGCCGTTAAATCCGTATTTAAAACCATTAAGATGCTTAGGAGCAAAGACTCAGGGAAAATTTATTGTATTACAGTAAAGGAGGTTTTGATAGGTTCTCTCTCAAATATTTTAGCGCCTAAGAAAGAAATAATATTTTGGGTTCAAGGACTAATTGATGATGAGGATTTACTTTCTAATAACAACAAGATACGCTATTATGTGTTTAAAAACATACTAAAAATATGTTTGCGTATATCTACTAAATTAGTTGTTGTAACACATCAAATGTTTGAAGTTTTAAAGGATTCTTACAGCTGCCCAAAAAGTAAGCTTCATATTGTTATTCCTTGTAAATCAAGAGTAGCTTATAATGGAAAGGAAAAAACCAATAACAGTTTATGTTATATAGGAGGGTTATCAAAGTGGCAAAACGTAGATAAAATACTGAAGTTTTACAATCAATTAAGTGCCATAAATTCTAATTACAAATTATTTATTGCTACTTTTAATCATGATGCTGCTAATATTTTGATAGAAAACATGGTAGATAAAAACTATCAAACAAACATTACTTTAGTTAATGTATCCTCAACTTCTGAAGTACAAGCATTCTTAAGTAAAATGGAATATGGGTTCTTAATTAGGGATAATATTCCGCTAAATAACGTGGCGTCCCCAATTAAACTTGCAGAATATCTCTCATGCGGTGTTACACCTATAATTAGTACAAGTTTAATAGAGTTTTATCAAGAACTAAGACATTGGAATTGTGGGGTTTTTATCGATAATGACTTTAATTTAGCAATTAAAAATCTGCTGCAAAATTACCCTTCGCCTAAAAAGGCTTTAGATGCCTACAATAACATTTATAAACCAAACAATTTTGAAGATCAGTTAAATATTTTTTTAAACAAATAAATGAAAGCTGAAATAAGATATGTTTCTATAATTTGTATTGCTATTGTAGTATTCAATTTGTGCTCGGTAACTTTAGATAAAGATTTGACTTCTGAATTCAAATGGCTAAGTACTACCAAATTTATAAAGGTTTCAGATATAGAAGTTGGAGACGTTTTTTCTAATTCATTTTTTTTTACCTCTAAGAAAAACTTAAACTTAAAGAAAGACGCCTATTATATGATGAGGCATTTAAATGAAAATGAAATTATATATTTTAAAGTAAATACTATAAAATTTAAAGACACTCTGTACTTTTTTCAAAACATTGATTGGATTACGAAAAAAAAACATAAAATAAAAAGCGGACCGTATGAACTTCAGGTTTCTTATTGATTTCAAAGGAAATAAAAACAAGCAAACGTTACATATAATTTTAGCCAGTTTTGCTTCGTTAGCATCTGTTTTAATCCGCTCCGAGTTCTTTAGTGCGTTTGTGTTATTTTTATCGTTTGCTTGTTTAATATTAGTAATATCGAGTAACAAGCCTTTAGAGACTAATAAAGCACAATTAATTTGGCTAACAATTCCATTTTTTATTGTGCTACTAGGTATAATATCTACCGATAGATATTACAAGGGATTAGAGTTTCTTTGGCGTTCTAGCCCATTATTATTAATGCCATTCATTTATTTTAAATTACCTCTTACAAAAGTATTAAAAGCCTACAATTTTATATTTAAATATTTTCCTATTCTAACCGCAATAGTCTTTTTAGCTTATGTAGTTACAGGAGTTATATTTACTACCAAAGGTTTTGGAAATTATCTATATTATTCCAACTTCTCCGAAATCTCTGATATTCATACGACATACTTTGGGTTAATATTAAATATATCACTATGGTTTGTAATGAAAAAAAAATCTAGTTACAGTAAAGTAATATACTATAGTTTTTTCTTATGCTTTTTTATATTTCAACTTATAGTTGCTTCTAAAGTATCTGTTTTAGTATGTGTTGTTTTTATATTATTTGATATCGCAATAAGCCTGAAAAACAACTTGAGTAAAGCCCTTGTCCTTGTTTTATTATTAAGTGCATCAGCTTTTTTTGTGAAACAGTTTTTAGGGGATCGATTTTTAAATCAAAAATTAGAGGAAGGAAAGAGTCTTTCAATAAAACAAATTTATACTAATTTTTTAGAGAATGATGTGAATGCACGAGTGGCATTATGGAAGTCTAATATCGAGACCTTGAATGGTAGTAAATGGGTATATGGAAATGGGACAAATACGTCAAATGAACTAAGAAGAAAAGTTTATAAAATGAATAATTTAAATAAAGCCTTTGAGGAAACATATAATGCCCATAATCAGTTTGTAGAAGCTCTATACTCCTACGGTGTAATAGGATTGACATTATTTATTTTACATTGTTTCATGGTCTTCAGGTTAACGTTATATACAAAAGACATAAAATATAATTTGATTATTTACAGTAGTGTACTACTCTATTTTCTCACCGAATCTATTTTACAGAGAACAATTGGAATAGTGATATATGCTTTTATAATCACTTATATTTACATTCAACATAAGTTTTTAGGGCGTGAAACAAAATAGCCGCATACTTTTATTGCCTTTGCTATTGGTATTAATTTCAATACCAATAGAGCAATGGTCTAATGAAACGAGTAGAATAATGAAATTTACCGCTATGGTGTTAGTAGCAGGAAACATGTTGTACAAAAGACAGAACAACATCTTTGTATTTTCAATCCCCGTCATTCTTGGATACTTGGTTTTTTTAACTCTTTACAATAATGTCAAACTGCAACCAGCGGTAGAGGATGGATTAAGGTATGTATTACCAATTATAGCCTTAGTTTATGGTATGCAGCTTAAAATGCAACAAAATTTAGTGTTAATAGTCTTATTAAGCTATGTATTATTAAGTGATATTTTTCAGTTAGTTTATGGAATTCTGTCTATAATACTAGCTAATGATACGATTTTTAATAGGGCTAGCGGTTTTGTTGGTTTTTTTGATTTTTTCGGTTTTATAAACTTAGTCGCATTGGTAATAACTAAAAATGTTGATTTATCCAGTTTTAACAAGTATAAAAAGTATATAGAGGTTATTTTGGTTTTATTCATAATATGGTCTCTGTCGCTTAAGATTATCTTTCTACTTTTAATTTATTTATTAATTAAAAACCGAAATTTAATTTTTCTACCTTTAGTTACAGTTGTAGTATTGGTGTTAACTGGAAACAAAGGTATAATCGATGGATTCTTGCTACGAATAAATAGGTATTTTATAAATCAAGAATCTGCAAGAAACGAATCTTATAGAGTTGTATTTGAGAATTTAAATGAATTTTGGCTTATCGGTAAAGGCCCAGGAACTTTTGGAGGACCTGCTTCTACAAAATATAATAGTATTTTATATAACCACTATAATTTTAATTGGTATGGTGAATTTGGTTTGGCAACCACAGACACTTATTATCCTCATTTAATTGTAGAAATGGGGCTTGTTTTCGCCTTTCTATATATATTCACAGCATTGGTGACTCCACTACTTATTAGCAAGTTAGATACTACAGTTGTTTTACTTATTTTTTTTATATCCGTGAATAGTATTTTTAGCTTTGCTTTAAATTCTGTGAACTATTGTTTTTTTAGTTTGGTAGTTGTTGGTTTACAAATTAAAAGCGCTGTACCCATGTCGATAAATTATTTAGATTAATGAAGAATAAAGTTTTATTTTTAGGAAATGTTCCTGGAAGTGATCCAAGGTCAATTGGAGGCGCTAGTACTTATACATACGAGCTATTAGAGGAAATTACTAATAAAGATAATATAGCTATATCTTTTCTTCCCATTAGAAAGCGTTGGTATAAAGGAGGGCAAATCATTGATTATTTTTTTTTAATCATTAAACTACCCTTTCACTTGTTTAAACATGATGTTGTTAGTATTCATGCATCCTGGGATTTTCATGTTTCTGCGGGTCCTTTTGTAGTCCTTTTTTCCAGAATGTTAAATAAAAAAATTATTTATCATTTTTTTGGAGGAAACTTTCATAAAATGTATCAGAAATATCCTTGGATATTAAGACGCTGGTTAGATGTTACAATTTTTAAAGCTAAATTTAAGTTGGTAGAAACAAAGAGAATGATTTCATTTTTTGAAAAAAAGACATTTAATGGATTTGTATGGTTTCCAAATAGTCGGAAAGTAGCAAAAGTGAATTTTAAAAATGAAGGATTTAACAATAGATTTGTCTTTATTTCTAGGGTAACACCAACAAAAGGGATTAATGTGATTTTGGAAGTCTCAAAATCTCTTCCAAAGAATTATATAATCGATATATATGGACCTCTAGATTCTAAGTATTATACAGCAGATTTCTTTCAAGATTATAGCGTAGAATATAAAGGAACCTTAAAACCTAACGAGGTTTTAAATACTTTAAGTAAATATGATGTGCTTTTGTTACCAACGTTTTATTCAGGTGAAGGTTATCCAGGAATTATAATTGAAGCAATGTCTCTAGGGAAACCAATTATTTGTAGTAAATGGAATGCTTTAGATGAGTTAGTAGAAGACAATGTTAATGGGAAATTAATAGAGAGCAGGTCTATTGAAGACTTAAAGAATGCAATAAATGATATTAATAAAGATAATTATCAATACTTATCTGATAATTCAAAGAAAAGATTTAGTGACTTTAACATTGATAATGTTGCAGAAAGATTAGTAAAATTATATTTAGAAGATGATTAATGCATATTACTTTTATAGATTCTCCCATATTTTGTATAATTGGAAAGTTCCTATTCTCCCAAGTTTAATTAAATTAATTTGTTTTTTAATTTATAATTCTAGTATCCCTTTTCAGTGTAAATTAGGAAAAGGAACTAGATTTGGGTATGGTGCAATAGGTGTGGTTATTCATAAAAGAGTAGTTGTCGGAGCTAATACAGTTATAGGTACTAATGTAACTATTGGGGGCAAATCTGGTCATTATGATGTACCTATAATAGGAGAAAATGTTTTTATAGCTACAGGGGCAAAAATTTTAGGACCTATAGTAATAGGTAATAATGTAACTATAGGAGCTAATGCTGTTGTAGTTAAAAACGTACCAGATAATGTTGTTGTCGCTGGTATTCCAGCTAAAATTATAAAATATAAAGAAGTGCCAAAGGAGGGAGAAAATCATGCTTAAGAGACCAATTATAGGTATTTTGGGATAGTTGCTCTTCTATGCACAAATTAGAAACAACCATAAAGAACTAGAATATAAATGAAGATTTCAAGAGTGTTATATATTTGTATGTTTTTATTCATTTTCACATCAAGTCATTCTCAACAGGATACAAATCCAGATTGTTACACGGTTTTTGTGAACTAATGATACAACGGAGAAGTAAATATATCATTTGACAGTTTTACAAATTAACAATTGGACACAAAAACTAGCTTTAAAAAACTAAAAGAATATTGCGAAAAGGAAAACTTCAAAGGTTGGGATCCATATGATGGACTCAATAGTTGGGTAATTCAAAAAACGCTTTTAGGCAAATCCCGTTTTTTTAGATTGGCTTGGATTCAATTGTTTAAAAGAAACCCAATTAATTTCAGACAGTTGTTTGGAGTAAAAAAAGAATATAACCCTAAAGGGTTGGGTTTGTTTTTAACGGGTTATTGTAATTTATATATACAGAGTCCACAAAAAGAGTATTTAGAAAAAATAAACTTTTTAGCAGATACTATCTTAACCTTAGAATCTAAGGGGTATTCAGGGGCTTGCTGGGGATATAATTTCGATTGGCAAGCAAGAGCCTTTTTTCAACCTAAATATATGCCAACCGTTGTAGCCACAACATTTATATCAGAGGCATTATTAAAAGCATACGAAATAACTAAAAAAGAAATATACCTTCAAGCAGCCACTAGTGCATCTCAATTTGTGTTGAATGATTTGAACAAATCGTACGATAAAAATGGAAATTATACGTTTTCTTATTCTCCAGAAGATAAAACTCAAGTTTATAACGCTGGATTACTTGGCGCTAAGCTCTTATGTTTAATTTATAAATATACAGGTGATAAAAATTTATTAAAAGAAGCAAAGAGTGTAGTATCTTATGTTTGTACAAAGCAAAACGAAGATGGCTCTTGGGCTTATGGAACTTTGCCTTTTCATCAATGGATAGATAATTTTCATACTGGTTATAATCTAGAGTGTATTAAGATTTATGAACAGGTTAGTAAAGACACATCTTATAGTGATAACCTTAAAAAGGGAATGTCTTATTATTTAAAGACGTTTTTTACTTCAGAAGGAATTTCGAAATATTATAATAATAAAATATACCCTGTAGATATACATGCGCCTGCTCAATTAGTTGTTACACTTGCTAAATTTGGTAATTTTAATGATCAAAAAGAGCTCATTGATAGGGTTTTAGATTGGACAACAAACAATATGCAATCACCCAAAGGGTATTTTTATTATCAAAAAAAGAAGTTAGTGGTGTCTAGGATTCCATATATTCGTTGGGCACAAGCTTGGATGTTTTATGCTTTAAGCTATTATTTTTTAGAATTTAATGAAAATGAATAAAATTAGTATTCTTAATACATCAATCCATAATCTCACTATGGAAGAAACCCTTTCAATAGTGGATAAAACAATAGCAGAAGGCAAACAACTGCATCATGTAGTGGTAAATGCAGGTAAAATGGTCGCAATGCAAAAAGATCTTAAGTTAAGACAAAGTGTAAATGAAAGCGATTTAATAAATGCCGATGGACAAGCAGTAATTTGGGCTTCTAAAATTTTGAATAAACCATTAAAAGAAAGGGTTGCCGGGATTGATTTGATGATAAGATTAGTTGAATTAGCACATACAAATAATTACAAAATATTTTTCTTTGGAGCTAAAGAAGAGATTGTAAAAAAGGTAGTAGAGACCTATTCAAATAAGTATTCTTCGAACATTATTGCTGGTTATAGAAACGGATATTTCAATAAAAATGAAGAAGAAAATATAGCAAAAGAGATAGCGAATAGTGGAGCAAATATTTTATTTGTTGCCATAAGTTCACCTACAAAGGAAAATTTCCTGTATGAAAATAGAGCAATACTTAAAAAAGTGAATTTTGTGATGGGAGTTGGGGGAAGTTTTGATGTAATAGCCGGAAAAGTAAAAAGGGCCCCTATATGGATGCAAAAAATTGGCTTAGAATGGTTTTACAGGTTTTTACAAGAACCTAGAAGAATGTGGAAAAGGTATCTGATTGGTAATTCCAAATTTATTAAACTAGTTCTATTTCAAAAATTTAAAAAATAACAATTCAAATTACCTTGAGTTACAATGTAAAATTTATATTGCAAATCAAACTGATTATCTTTTGAAATGAAAAAAATATTAATAACAGGAGCAGCAGGATTTTTAGGCTCCCATTTATGCGACAGATTCTATAAAGAAGGCTATCATGTTGTTGCGATGGATAATCTCATTACCGGAGATAAAAAAAATATTGAACATTTAATAGGTCAAGAAAATTTTGAGTTTGTAGCTCACGACGTTACTAATTTTATAGAACTTAGAGGAAGTTTAGATTATATATTGCATTTTGCCTCACCAGCAAGCCCAATAGATTATTTAAAAATACCTATTCAAACACTAAAGGTAGGTGCTTTGGGTACCCATAACTTATTAGGTTTAGCAAAAGCTAAAAAAGCTAGAATACTTATCGCTTCTACCTCCGAAATTTATGGAGACCCTTTGGTGCACCCCCAAACTGAAGACTATTATGGGAATGTTAACACCATTGGCCCTAGAGGAGTTTATGATGAAGCAAAACGGTTTCAAGAAGCCATAACCATGGCCTATAATAGATTTCATGGTTTAGAAACACGTATAGTTAGGATTTTTAACACCTATGGCCCCAGAATGCGTTTAAATGATGGAAGGGTGATACCGGCTTTTATGGGGCAAGCATTGCGTGGTGAAGATTTAACCGTTTTTGGTGATGGTTCTCAAACACGATCCTTTTGTTATGTGGATGATCAAATAGAGGGCATTTACAGACTATTGTTAAGTGATTACGATCACCCAGTAAATATTGGCAACCCCCATGAAATTACCATAAAAGCATTTGCGGAAGAAATTATTAAGTTAACTGGCACTAACCAAAAAATAATTTATAAAGATTTACCAGCTAATGACCCCCTTCAACGACAGCCAGATATTTCATTAGCAAAAAAAATTCTAAATTGGGAACCTAAAGTAACTAGGGCAGAAGGTATGAGGATTACTTTTGAGTATTTTAAGAGTCTTTCCTTGGAAGATTTATATAGGAGAGATCATAAAAACTTTAAGGAACATATAAAAAGATAAATTGAAAGTATTTAAACAGGGCAGGTATTCAGGATTTATTAAACCAATTTCTTTTTTGGTAGATTTAGTTATTATTAATAGCTCTGTATTTTTCTTTAACATCAATCTATCCGATAAATTGATGTTTTTCACCTATATCTCTGTGTTATGGTTCATTATTTCATTTTATAATCGATTTTATGAAATCCAAAGAAATACAAGAATTATTCAAATATTAACGCTTTTATTAAAGCAAACAATATTATTTTCCATTGTACTTTATGCCTTTATAGGGTTTTTTAAGCAACCTAATATTAGTAGAATAAACTTAGGCAACTATCTACTTTTTGTTTTTCTTGTTTTGACTTTTTTTAAATTTTTAATCTTTTTTTTACTCAACAAATATAGGAGTGTTTTAGGGGGAAATATAAGATTAGTTGTAGTTATAGGAAAAAATGAAAAAACACGTCAGCTGATAAATATTTTTAATAAAAGACTAGATTTTGGTTATAAGTTTATGATGCAATTTAGTGTGAAAGAAGAAGACTTTTCTTTAAGCAAGTGTTTTGATTATATAATAGACAATGACATTGACGAAATTTATTTTTCAGTTTCTGAGCTCTCTAATAAACAGATTAATGAGTTAATTAATTTTGCAGATAACAATTTAAGAGAGCTAAAATTTATACCAGATAATAAGGAAATATTTTCCAAAAAACTCAAATACGAATATTACGATTATATTCCGGTATTATCTTTAAGAGATATTCCGCTGAAAGAGTCAATAAACAAAATTGTTAAAAGAGCATTTGATATTTTGTTTTCACTTTTTATAATCGTTTTTATTTTATCATGGTTAACACCTTTATTAGCAATATTAATTAAATTAGAGTCAAGAGGCCCGGTATTTTTTAAACAATCTAGAAACGGATTTAACTATAAAGAGTTCGACTGCTATAAATTCAGGTCCATGACGCCTAATAAAAACGCACATTTGCACCAGGCAACTAAAGGCGATTCTAGAGTAACCAAAGTGGGAGCATTTATACGAAAAACTAGTATTGATGAATTACCACAGTTTTTTAATGTTCTATTTGGAGACATGTCCGTTGTTGGCCCAAGACCGCACATGGTAAGTCATACAAACATGTACGCTAGAAAGATAGATAAGTTTATGGTGAGACATTTTGTAAAACCTGGCATCACTGGTTTAGCACAGGTAAGCGGGTTTAGAGGAGAAATAGAAACCGATAAGGATATTATAAACAGAGTAAAGTATGATATTTTTTATATTGAAAACTGGTCTTTACTTCTAGATATAAAAATCATAGTCCAGACTTTCTTAAATGCACTAAGGGGAGAGAAAAAAGCATACTAGATGGCAGCACTAGTTTCTGTAATAACTGCAACTTATAATTCCCACCTCTATATTAAAGATACAATACAAAGCGTATTAAATCAAAGCTACTCGAATTGGGAACTCATAATTATTGATGATGCCTCCACCGATAACACTGTAGAAATTATTAATCAATGCGCTTCTAATCACACAAACATTAAACTATTTCAAAATAAAACCAACCAAGGAGCTGCAATAACAAGAAATAGGGGTATTGAAGAAGCCTCAGGAGACTTTATTGCATTTTTGGATGCAGACGACCTTTGGAAGCCGAATAAGCTTGAAAAACAACTTAAATTTATGCAGGAGAATAGGGTTAATGTTTGTTTTTCAAGCTATGACTTAATGGATGAAGTTGGAAACACATTACATAAAAGAGTAAAAGCTTTGCCGTCGCTTTCTTATAAAAAACTATTGAAATGTAATTATGTTGGCAACCTAACAGGTATGTATAATGCCAAAGCCCTAGGCAAAATATACGCGCCAAATTTGCGTAAACGCCAAGACTGGTTGTTATGGTTAAACGCTGTTGAACAAAGTGGTGTGCCCGCACTTGGCATTGAAGAATCGCTGGCCCTATATAGGGTTAGAAAAAACTCAATGTCTTCAAACAAACTCAATCTTTTAAAATACAATTACTTGGTTTTCTACAAAGGTCTTGGGTTTTCTAAATTAAAATCTACCTACTATTTAATTGTTTTCCTTTTCGAATACTTTTTTGTAAAATCTCAACAAACACTTACTTCACAAAAGATGTAAATTGTTTTAGCTTACCGCCTTTAGTGCGTTTTAATGCTGTTTTTCTTTCAAAACTAACATTTAAGCCAGATTCTAAATAGCTTGCTATGGCTTTCTTTATGGCTTTTATTTTAGTTTCAGAAAGCGTTTCTCTACTGGTGTAAAGTATTTTAAAAGTATCTAAGGCATGTTGTTCAATAATAAATTCTTTTACGTTAGCATCATCTTCAATTACCGTTTTAGTCACATAATAAAACGTTAAGCCAACAGCTTTTTTTCCACTTGGTAACACCAAAATATCACTAGTTCTACCTGTAACACGTTTTAAAATAGGCTTGTTAATAGTACTGTTTTCATGGAACGTCCCAACATCGCCAAGGTCATAGCGAATAAAAGGGTGCGCTTTATTGTAAAGTGAAGTAACTACTATACGCCCTTCTTTTCCAATAGGAACAGGATTGTCATTATCATCTAAAACCTCAACAAATAAATCTTCAGTATTAACTATCCACTCGTTATCTAGATTATTAAAGGCAATCAAACTTAATTCGGCAGAACCATATTCGTTCGCAATAGGGACACCAAGGTGTTTTTTCAATAAGATTTTGTCATCCTTAAAAAGCATTTCAGCTGTTACAATACAGACTTTAAGTGTAGGACAAACATCTTTTAGAACACTATTTTTTTCTTCTAAGTACTTAGCAAACTGTACAATAGCACTGGTATAACCATTTATATATTCAAATGGTATAGTCTCAAATTTTTTTAAGTTACATTCTAATTGTTTTTCACTCATATCGAAAACCGAAAACCGAAAACGGTTAGCTAAAACATCTTTCAAGCGTTCTTTATAATGCGCTATACCTTTTAGCGGAATACCATAAAACCTAGCTTGTTTAGAGGCAGTCGCATCAATATCATACCACGCATATCTATCTATAAAATTTGCCCAAGAAAGCGCATGAGCATATTTATCTTTTGCGAAAATTAAAGGTGTTCCAGAAGAGCCTGATGTTTTATGAATATGACAATTCTTTACAGTAAAGCCGTCTGATAGTCTTTCAGCTAATGGAATTTGTAAATCACTTTTTTTAATTACTGGAAGGTTGTGCCATTCGCTAGTATCTATACCTTCAGTTAAGTTTTTATAAAACCTATTGTGTTTTAAATGATAGGCAACAATCTGTTTTTTTCTAGAGCTTAAATATGTTTTGTATTCAGAGTCTGTTTTAGATTGAATTTCGGATAAGTCGCGTTTAGCCTTATCAATAGGAAATCCTTTTAATTTTAATGTAAGATTAAATAAATTCACTTTAAAACCTGTATTGGTGTAAAGTAAATAAAAAATATTCGTGTATTAGAAGCATTAATTTTATTTTTGCGCAAACTTAAAATTGTTTTTCCCATTCAAAGGGAAACTAAAACCAAACACATGAATATTTTAATACTAGGTTCGGGAGGAAGAGAGCATACTTTCGCGTGGAAAATTGCTCAAAGTGATATATTTAAAAATCTATACGTTGCACCAGGAAACTCAGGAACTGCTGAGGTTGCAACTAATGTAAATTTTGGTGTTACCGATTTTGAAGCGATTAAGGCCTTAGTTTTGGATAAGCAGATTGATATGGTTGTTGTTGGTCCAGAAGATCCTTTGGTAAAAGGAGTTCATGATTATTTTTTGAATGATGATGAGATTAAGCATGTGTCAGTTATTGGGCCACAAAAAGTAGCTGCAGAACTGGAAGGTAGCAAAGAATTTGCTAAGGAATTTTTGTATCGTCATAACATCCCAACTGCAGCTTATGAAAGCTTTACTAAAGATACCGTTGAAAAAGGGTATACATTTCTAGACACCTTAAAACCGCCGTATGTATTGAAGGCAGATGGATTAGCCGCTGGGAAAGGTGTAGTGATTTTAAATGATATAGATGAAGCTAAAGCAGAACTAAAAAGCATGCTTGTTGATGCTAAATTTGGTGATGCCAGTACTAAAGTAGTGATTGAAGAGTTTTTAGATGGGATAGAGCTAAGTTGTTTTGTGCTAACCGATGGCACACATTACAAAGTATTGCCCACAGCAAAAGATTATAAACGAATTGGTGAAGGCGATACTGGTTTAAATACTGGCGGTATGGGCGCAGTGTCTCCAGTGCCTTTTGCTACAGATGAGTTCTTAAGTAAGATTGAAGAGCGCATCGTAAAACCTACCGTTGAGGGCTTAAAGAAAGACAATTTGCCTTACGTAGGCTTTATATTCATTGGATTAATTAAAGTTGGAGACGACCCAAAAGTTATTGAATACAACGTGCGAATGGGCGACCCTGAAACCGAAGTAGTTTTTCCAAGGTTGAAGAACGATTTAGTGGAAATACTACAAGCCATGGCTAACGGAACTCTTGATAAAATTGATATTGAAATTGATGAGCGTGCGGCTACCACTGTTGTGCTCGTTTCTGGAGGATATCCTGAGGCATACGAGAAAGGTAAAGAAATTACAGGAATAGAAAATATAACAAATTCCATTCCTTTTCATGCTGGAGCGCAATTAAAAGATGGTAAAATTATAACTTCGGGTGGTCGTGTTATGGCAATAACATCTTATGGGGAAACTTACCAAGAGGCCATAAAAAAATCTTACCAAAGTATAGAAAAACTACATTTTGATAAGATGAACTATCGTAAAGATATTGGATTCGATTTATAAAAACGAGTGCGAAGAAATACTCTTATCTTCTTCGTTGTTGTTATCAAATATTCTTAGTTGCTTCATCCAATAAACTATGGCAACTACACATATAATGGAAAAAATCCATGATACGGTATTTGCAAGCCACCAGTTATCCAATTCTAATGCTCTTAGTGCATCGTATGGCGCAAAAAGCACATTAACAAATAAATCTTGTATAGCGTAAAAGAAGTCTTTCATATTAGTATATTTACGAAGCAAAAATACAAAAACAGTTAATGATTACAAGCATTTTTAATAAATCTAAGCCAATTAATTTTATAATTGTCTTTTTTATTATTGCCATTGCTTGTTCTATTTCATTTTTTAAGATTGGAAATTACGCTATAAGTTTCAATAACCTTTTAATTGTTAGTGTCCTTTTTTTGTTCGGTTACTTTTCAATGTTGGTTTTAAACTTTGTTTCTGGGAAAAATAACTTAACCCAGACCAATAATTTTGAAATTGTACTATATGCTTCGTTTTTACTTATGGTGCCACAAACAACGGGTAGCTTAAAACTTCTTTTAGCGAATATATTTTTGTTGTTTAGTTTAAGACGTCTTATTAGTTTACGTTCCCAGAAAAGCATAAAAAAAAAGCTGTTTGACGCTGCGTTTTGGATAACACTAGCAGCAATATGTTATGCTTGGGCCAGCGTATTTCTTATATTAATACCAGTTGCAGTTTTTTTATATACCGATAATAAACTAAGAAATTGGCTTATTCCATTAACTGCTATTGTAGCTGTATTACTTATTGCGTATTGCATTTGTTTTTTCGCTAATTATGAATTGACAAGCCATTTCATTAATGGTTTTGAAATTAGTTTCGACTTCAGCGTGTACAACACCCCTCAATTTTTGGTAGCACTTACATTATTTTTTTCGTTTGGCCTCTGGTCATTATTGTTTTACATAAAAAGCATCAATCTGAAAAAAAAGTCACTGCGACCAGCATTTTATCTTATAATTTGGACTGTAATTATATCATTCTTATTATTGATAATTGCACCGGAAAAAAGTGGAGGGGAATTCTTATTTGTATTTGCGCCATTGGCTATTATCATATCTAGCTATATTGAGGTAATAAGAGAAAAATGGTTTAAGGAAGTGTTTTTTTTAGTACTGCTAATAGTACCTGTAGCACTTCTATTTCTGTAGTTTTTTACCAAAAGACAAATCGCCAGCATCTCCCAAGCCTGGAATTATATAGCCCTTATCGTTTAGTGTGTCATCGATTGAAGCTATCCAAAGATGTGTGTTTTCTGGAAATTTAGTTGATACAAAATCTACGCCTTCCTGTGCTCCTATTACACTTACTAGATGAATATTTTTTGGGACCCCGAAAGGCTGTAATGCTTCAAAAGTAGCTAACATAGATTGACCTGTAGCCAACATGGGGTCAGCTAAAATTAGTGTCTTATTTGATAAATCGGGACAAGACAAATACTCCACCACAATTTCAAAATTTTCAGGGTGTGCTTTATGGTGTCTGTATGCTGAAATAAAAGCATTTTCGGCAGTATCAAAATAATTTAAAAGTCCGTTATGCAGGGGTACACCAGCTCTTAAAATCGAGCAAAGTACAATGCTATTATCAAAGTCGTATGTATCAAAATTACCCAAAGGTGTAGTAACCACTTTTGCTCTGTAGCGCAGGGTTTTACTCATTTCATACCCTAAAATTTCCCCTATGCGTTCTATGTTTCTTCTAAATCGCATACTATCTTTCTGTATGTCCATATCTCGTATTTCAGAAATAAACCTGTTTAATATTGAGTTTTCTTTTGAAAGGTTACGAACATGCATATTTTATGATAAGCTTTAGAATGCTAAAGTTAACTAATATAAGTATATTTGTGGTCTAAATTTAATACCTATGTTTACCGACAAAGCCAATAAGATATTTCAAGATGTAATTGAAAAATACCATGTAATTAATACAGTAGATCAGCCTTTTGAAAACCCATATCCAAAAAGTGATTTAATAGAACATTTATTGTACAGAAAGTGCTGGATAGATACCGTACAATGGCATTATGAAGATATTATTCGCGATCCTCAAATAGATCCGGTAGCTGCATTAACATTAAAACGTCAAATTGATGCATCCAATCAAGACCGAACCGATATGGTAGAGTATATAGATAGTTATTTTCTTGAAAAATATAAAGATGTCACAGTGAAAGACGATGGCACCATTAATACTGAAAGTCCAGCTTGGGGTATTGATAGGTTATCCATTTTGGCACTAAAAGTATATCATATGAACGAAGAAGCAACAAGAACCGATGCTTCTGATGCACACAGAGCTGCCTGTAAAGCAAAGTTAGATGTTTTATTAGAACAACGTGTAGATTTATCTACTGCAATTGATACGCTTTTAAAGGATATAGAAAATGGCGATAAATATATGAAAGTGTACAAGCAAATGAAGATGTACAATGATGACGAACTAAACCCAGTGTTGCGTTCTCAGAAGTAGAGTATTGTCATTCTGAACGAAGTGAAGAATCTCATTTTTAAGGACGTTTCGACTGCGCTCAACGTGACATAGAGATGTAATTTATGTCCCAACCTAAAAAACATATATTGGTTATACGTCTCTCAGCGATGGGAGACGTTGCTATGACAGTACCTGTGTTAAGGGCAGCTATCGCACAACATCCTGAGTTAAAAATCACAGTATTAACCAAACCTTTTTTTAAACCGTTTTTTAGGGATTTAAAAGATATTGAGGTAATTACAGTTGATGTAAAAGGGCAACACAAAGGCACATTTGGCCTTTACAAATTGGCCAGACATATCAATAAGCACTATAAATTTTATGCCATTGCCGATTTACATAATGTTTTGAGAAGCAAGGTGTTAAAACAGTTTATTAAATGTAGAAGGTTTGTTACAATTGATAAAGGGCGCACTGAAAAACGGCAATTGACTTCGGGTAAGTTATTCAAGCAATTAAAAACAACACCTCAACGCTATGCTGATGTATTCGGCGCTTTGGGTTATCCAGTTGATCTGTCAAGGCCCTCTTTTCCAGAGAAAGTAGATCTAGATAAAACACTAAAAGGCCTTTTAGGCGACAGAAAGGAAGCGCTTATAGGCATTGCACCTTTTGCAGCGCACGACGGTAAAATGTATCCTTTAAATTTAATGGAGGAGGTGGTAAAAACACTTTCAGAAAATTTCAAAGTGTTGCTCTTTGGTGGTGGAAAAAATGAGGAAGCCATTTTAAACCGTTGGGAAAAATTTAACGACAATACAGTTAATGTAGCTGGAAAGGTGTCATTAGATGCAGAGTTAGATATTATTTCAAACCTCGATGTAATGCTTTCTATGGACTCTGGAAATGCGCACGTGGCAGCAATGTTGGGTATTAAAGTGGTCACCATTTGGGGTGTAACGCATCCCTTTACCGGTTTTGCGCCATTTAATCAACCAGAATATTATGCTTTACTTTCTGATAGGGAACAATTTCCTTTAATACCAACCTCGGTTTATGGTAATAAATGTCCTGAAGGTTATAAAAGGGCCAGTGCATCAATCTCACCAAAAACGATTGTAGATAAAATAAACGCTGTTGTTTAAAGAGATTTAGGGTTCGGCTTTAAACATCATCGTAATCAACAATGATAGTAGACGTTGTTGGATGCGCCTGACACGTTAAAATCAATCCCTCAGCGACTTCACTTTCAGTTAAAATATTGTTTTGTACCATAGTGGCGGCACCTTCTTTAATTCTCCCTAAGCAACTACTGCAAATACCACCTTGGCAGGAATAGGGCGCATCAAGATCTTCGTCGAGCGCAGCTTCAAGAATGGTTTGTTTAGAAGACATTTCAAAGGTAGATTCCTCATCATCTACAACAACAGTTATTTTTGTACGTCCAACAGGTATTGCACTAATTGTCTCTTTTATACTTTCTGAAGTTTTACCGGCTTTAAACAGTTCAAAATGTATGCGGTCTTCGTTTATACCATGTTCGGTTAATACCCCTTTTACGGTGTTGATCATGCCTTCCGGACCACATAAATAAAACGCATCTACATCTATGTGCTTGTGCTTGTTTTTCATCACGTAGTTTACAGTACTTTTTTCAATACGTCCAAAAATAGCATCGTCTTCATCGGTTTGACTAAATACAAATTGAATTGAAAAACGCTCACTATATTGGTGTTGTAGCTCTAAAAGTTCATTAAGGAACATGGTATCTTTAGTGGATTTATTCCCGTAAACCAAAATAACTTTACTATGTACTTCTTCTTCTAAAGCACATTTTATGATACTTAAAATGGGTGTAATACCACTACCAGCAGCAAATAGTGCGATATTTTTGGTTTTTTTATCGTTTGGTTCAAAAACAAAACGACCTCTGGGAGGTGCAACATTTAGAACATCACCAACTTTTAGGTTGTTGTTAGCAAAAGCTGAAAACGTGCCGTCTTTCACTTCTTTTACTGCTACTTTTAATTCACCGCTTTTTGGAGAGGCGCAAAGTGAATAATCGCGCCTAACCTCGTTCCCGTTAATGTCGGTTTTTAATGTAATGTATTGCCCTGCTTTAAATGAAAAAACAGGTTTTAAATTATCAGTAACATTAAAGGTTATGCTTACCGATTTATCGGTTTCTCTATTGATGTTTTTGACAGAAAGTTTATGAAATTCAGACATGAAATAAATTTTTATCAAAAATAATGAAGCAGTAACGTTTTATCGGTATTATTAGTCGAAAAAATAATACATAATAATTTTATGCATAGATAAATTATGTATATTTGAAAGTAATGAAAAGCACTAATTTATACAAAGGGAGTTTAACAACCATCATTTTAAAGCTCTTAAACGAGAATGATAAAATGTATGGCTATGAAATTACACAAAAAGTAAAGGAAATCACCAATGGTGAGCTTATTATTACTGAAGGTGCGCTCTACCCATCATTACATAAATTAGAAGCCGAAGGTTTATTGGATGTTGAATTTGTAAAAGTGAACAATAGAACTAGAAAATATTATAAACTTACTGAATTAGGTACGCAAGAAACCGTTTATAAATTAGCAGAACTGGAAGATTATATAAGGACCATGCGGGCGTTAGTAAACCCGAAGTTTAGGCAGTAACATCAGGGAGTATGAAATTTTATTAAGTCTTCGTTCTCATAAATTACCAAGAAAACCAATTTCTTTAGAGTTTTTATTTATATAATTATGCGAAACGGAAGGAAATTGTAACATTTCTATCTATTTTTATACCTATATCTAAAATTCACATTAACCAAAACATGTCAAAAATGAAAAGATTGCTATTGTTATTTCTTTTAGTATTCACCATTTCAATGAATGCACAAGAAGATGAAAGTTTTAAAGAAGAAACCATTGAGTTTATTAAACTTACCGGTGCCACCAAAGCGTTTGATAGCGCTATTGAACAACTAGGGAGTATGGTGTCTCAAGAAAATAAAGCAGCCTACAAAAAGGAAGCTGAGGGAACTTTGGACGCACTTTATGAAGAAATGGCGGAATTGTATATGAGTGAATTCACAAGAGCCGAAATTCAGGAACTTTTGAAGTTTTATAATTCTGATATTGGTAAGAAACTTGCAGAAAAGCAACTTTCATTAACCCAAAAAGGTATGATGATGGGACAGTCATGGGGTATGAAAGTACAAGGGATTGCTCAGAAATATAACTAATAAACGTATTAGCTATGATGAAGCATTTCTTAAAACTAGAATGGAAAGCATTTTTTAGGTCAGCCAGTTTTGGAAAAAGTCTAGGCATAAAGATTTTTATGGGCTTTATGGCGCTTTATTTTATGACTTTCTTTTTAATTGGTGGGTTTTTTATGGATAAAATCCTCGAAAAGGTCTTCCCAAAATTAGATTTAATTACAGCATTTTGCGGTTTATTGTTCTTCTGGATTTTAGGCGATTTAATTTTTCGGTTTTTCTTTCAAAAACTTCCAGTTATGAGTGTGAAACCATTATTAACACTCCCAGTCAGTAGAAATAAAATAGTACATTATGTATTGGGAAAATCAGCCTTATCATTCTTTAACTTTTTACCGCTTTTTGCTATTATACCTTTTGGTATAAAGTTATTGTTTAAAGATTATCCAACGGGTTCAGTATTGATATTGCTATTAGCGCTTTTTGTAACGACACTTATCATTAACTTCCTAAATTTTATAATTGAAAGCTTTTCAGCTGAAACGGAATTATCGTTTTTGCCTGTTATTTTGTTAACAGGAGGTTTATTTGCTCTAAATTATTATGAAATTATTTCATTTAAAGATTTAATTGGTAATGCGTTTATTGCTATTTACGAATCGCCATTATTGATATTAGTGCTTCTCCTAATATTAGCCATAACTTATATTTTTAATTTTAAGCTCTTACACAAAAAGCTATTTCTAGATAGTGGCTTGAAAACAGAGGTGAAAGAGGTAAATGCATCAAACCTAGATTGGACGAAGAACTTTGGAGACATTGCGCCTTTTATGCAGTTGGATTTACGATTAATTTGGCGCAATAAACGCACAAAATCGTCTGTGTGGATGTTGGCTATTGGGTTACTTTATGGGCTGTTTTTCTATCCAAATCCAACCTATAATAACATGCCGTTTTTCTTCATATTTATTGGTATTTTTTCAACTGGAATATTTTTAATCAACTTTGGTCAGTTTGTACCCGCTTGGGATAGTGGTTATTATAAATTATTGATGAGCCAAAATATTAAGTACGAGCAATATTTAAAATCTAAATTTACATTGATGGCCTTAAGTGTAGTTGTGCTATTTGTTTTGGGAATACCTTATGTGTATTTCGGTTGGAAAATTTTGTTTGCGCATTTTGCAGCTGCCATTTACAACATTGGTATTAATACGCATGTTATTTTGTGGGGAGGCTCTTTTAACAGAAAAAAGATCGATTTAAGTCAAAAAGCAGCATTTAACTATCAAGGTACCGGTGCAGTACAATGGTTAATAGGTATTCCACTTCTTGTTTTACCAATGCTAATTTTTGCACTTTTAAATTGGTTGTTAAGTTTTGAAATCGCATGTATTGTGCTTATTGCTATGGGTGTTTTAGGTATTGTATTTCACGAAAAACTAATGCGATTTATAACAGGAAAATATTTAGAATCAAAATACAAAATGATTGATGCTTTCGATCAAGATAATTAAAATACAGCTATGATAACAACATCAAATTTATCAAAAAAATATAGTGGAAATCAGGTTTTACATATTGAAAACTTAGAGATTCCCAAAGGACAAAGTTTTGGTTTAGTAGGCAATAACGGTGCTGGAAAAACCACATACTTTAGTTTATTGTTAGATTTAATTCAACCAACAACGGGGCATATTATTTCTAATGATATTCAAGTGAATAAAAGCGAAGATTGGAAACCATTTACGTCGGCTTTTATAGATGAAAGTTTTTTAATTGGGTATTTAACACCTGAGGAATATTTTTATTTTGTTGGCGAATTACGCGGACAAAATAAAGCTACTGTTGATGCTTTTGTGGGCCAGTTTGAAGATTTTTTCCATGGTGAAATTTTAGGAAAAAAGAAGTATTTGCGCGATTTAAGCAAAGGAAACCAGAAAAAAGCAGGTATTGTAGCCGCACTTATTGGAAACCCAGAAGTAGTGATTTTAGATGAACCTTTTGCAAATTTAGACCCTACAACACAAATTCGCCTAAAAGGTATCGTAAAAGATTTAGCCGAAACTAGAGGTGTTACTGTTTTAATTTCGAGCCATGATTTAATGCACGTTACTGATGTGTGCGAGCGTATCGTAGTACTTGAAAAAGGTGAAGTTGTAAAAGATTTAGTAACTAATGAGGCTACTTTGAAGGAGTTGGAGGCTCATTTTGCGAATTAAAGCGCCTACTATTATTAGTAAATTTAAGCAAACCCCAAACTATGCAATTCATTGTTTGGGGTTTTATCGTGTTTCCGAAGGATTTTTGCTTTAGATTGTGGTGGTTGCTTTTTGTTACGCTACAGAGAAAACAGACTTTTAATGAAAAGTCAGACCCTTGTGAAGCGTTCATAGCAACCTCCAAAATTACGGTGATTTTATAGCTTAATCGAAAAAGATGCTTATTTTTACCCACTTACATACTATATGTACTACTTTGTAGTTATTTATAACACCAAACCAAGAGGTATTGAAAGCACTTTTTAAACCTTTATTATTAGTTCTTATAAGCGCATTAACTATAACAGGTTGTTCGCGCAAAAAAAACACCTTTTTAAGCAGAAATATTCATGCTGTTACAGCGGAGTATAATGCGTTGTACAATGGTTACAATGCGTTGGAGCAAGGAAAAACATCGCTTAATGAAGGTTATGAAGACGACTATTGGGAAGTGTTACCCATTGAGCGTATGCAGATTGATGAGGATGTGATACTACCTGGACAATCTAAGAACGACAATTTTACGAGAGCTGAGGAAAAAGCCGTAAAGGCCATACAAAAGCACAGTATAAATATTGAAAGCAAGGAGTATAATCCGCAAATGGATGAAGCGTATTTGCTTTTAGGGAAAGCGCGCTATTTCGATCAGCGTTTTGTGCCTGCGCTAGAAGCTTTTAACTACATTTTATACAAATACCCTGCGAGCGATAAGATAAATCAGGCCAAGGTATGGCGAGAGAAAACCAATATTCGTTTAGAAAATGATGAATTGGCCATTAAGAACTTAAAACGTCTGTTGAGACAAGAAGATTTAGAGGGTCAGGATTTGGCTGATGCAACATCTATGTTGGCACAGGCATACATTAATACTAAATCCATAGACAGTGCTGTAACACAACTTAATATTGCTGCAGAAGCTACAAAAAGTAATGACGAACGGGGGCGTTATCGTTTTATTCAAGGACAACTTTACAATACTTTAGGCTATAAGGATAGTGCTAATATGGTTTTTGATGAGGTGATTGATTTGAACAGAAAAACCCCACGCATTTACATGATTTCTGCGCATCTTGAAAAAATTAAAAACTTCGATTACGAGAATGGTGATAAATTGCTATTGGCAGAATTACTAGAAGAACTTGAAACTAACCGCGAAAACCGTCCGTTTTTGGATAAGATTTACCACGTGATTGGTACACATCATTTAAAAAATGGTTCGGTAGAATTGGCATCACGGTATTTTAATAAATCGTTACGTACCAACACCAGAGATCAAAAGCTGAAAGCCAGAAATTATGAGATTTTAGGAGATATAACATTTGATAAACGTTTATATGCCGATGCAGGAGCGTATTATGACAGCACTTTGGCGAATCTTAAGCTAAATTCTAAACCTTACCGTACCATTAAGCGTAAGCGCGATAATCTAGAAGACGTAATTTATTATGAAGCCGTAGCCAAGGTGGATGATAGCATTTTAAATTTAGCAAACCTGTCTGATGCTGAAAAGCTGGTGTATTTTGAAAAATTCACAACAGATTTAAAAGAGAAAGCTGAGGAAGAAGAAAAAAAGCAAGAAGCGTTACAGCGCAATACAGGCTTAGCTACAGTAAACAATCAAATAGGTAACAGAAATACGAATACTGGAGTTCCTGGACAGGCGGCAGGGTTTTATTTTTATAATCCTACAACGGTAGCATTTGGAAAAAATGAATTTATAAAGGTATGGGGCGATAGGCCTTTAGAGGATAACTGGCGATGGTCTAGCAAAACATTATCTTCTTCAGGAAATGTTGGTGCTACTGCTGATATTGTGGCAAGTGCCTCAGAGGATGAGCGATTTGATCCTCAGTTTTACATATCCAAGATACCTACGGATGAAAAAATAATTGATAGTATCTCAAAAGAGCGGAATTATGCATATTATCAGCTAGGATTAATTTATAAAGAGAAGTTCAAGGAGTATAATTTATCAAAGGACAAATTTCAAGAGCTGCTGCAAAGCAATCCTGAAGAGCGTTTAATTCTACCTTCAAAATATAATCTCTATAAGATTTATGAATTATTAGGTGAAAATGACGAGGCCACAATTGCCAAAAACGATATTATTTCAAACTATCCAGAAAGCAGATATACGGCAATTTTAACCAATCCTGATTCTGTTAACGCGAAAGATGAAAATAGTCCGATAACACTTTATGAAAACTTGTACGAAGTTCACGTCGCACAAGATTATGAAACCGTTATCGAAAAAAGTGAGCAATACATCAAAACCTTTGATGGCGAACCTATTGTGCCCAAATTTGAATTGTTGAAAACCACAGCATCAGGACGTTTATATGGTTTCGAAGCTTACAAAAAAGGTATAAATTATATAGCCGTTACTTATGCGAATACCCCAGAAGGGCAACAAGCACAAAAAACTGCAAATGAAATGCTTCCAAAGCTTGAAAGTGCAGCGTTTGTTAATGATAGTATTTCAGACCATTTTAAAGTAATTTTTCAATTTGATCGTAGTAAAACAGATAAAATAGACACGTTTAAAACAACTTTAGATGAGGTTTTAAAAAACGTAAGGTATTATAAATTAAAGAGTTCCGTTGATGTTTACGATACAAATACTACCTTTGTAGTAGTGCATGGTTTAGGAAACGCGCAAGTGGCAAAAACGTTTAACCAAATATTATTAGATAAAGACGCAAAAAAAATAAAAGAACCCTACTTTGCAGTGTCGTCTGCCAATTATCAAATACTCCAAATTCATAAAAATTTAGAGACCTACTTAAACTTGAATAACCAATAAACCAAGATGTTATGTTTTCAGAAAATAAAAAAGATAAACAACTAATGGAAAATCAATCAAGCCAAAATATCATAGCCCAAGGCACTAAAATTGTTGGTGACTTTAATAGTGAAGGTGATTTTAGAATAGACGGGGCCATTGAGGGCAATATTAAAACTTCAGGAAAAATTGTAGTTGGTAAAGACGGTTATATAAAAGGTACCATACAAGGTACAGACGCTTACTTTGAAGGTAAATTTTCAGGAAAATTATCCTTATCGGGTACGTTAACCCTAAAATCTTCTGCATTTATAGAAGGCGAAGTTATAGTGGGTAAGTTGGCTGTAGAGCCAGGAGCCACATTTAATGTAACATGTGCCATGAAAGGCACTGTAAAACCAATGACAAACGGTGAGCCAGCAAGAAAAAAACAAGAAACCGAGAAAACAGCTTAAACATATTGCTGTACTTTCAGGTATTGGCATACAAATGGGCGTAATTATATACCTGTTTGTACTGCTAGGAAAATGGCTTGATGGTAAATATAATGACGGTGATAAGGGGTTTATTATAGTGATGACACTTTTGGGAGTCGCACTATCGCTTTACACTGTTGTAAAACAACTCAACCGAATTAAATATTAATGACGAATCCTTTTTTAAGCTTTTCATTAAAAGCCATAATACTACTTGCAGTTGTTTTCGGAATACACCTTCTTATTCTTCAGCAACTAAATCTACCTCTTTTTAACAATCGTATTGTGCTAAGTTACTTTGTGAATTTGATATTAGTAATAGGCATTTTTGGTGCACTCTATCTTCTTAAGAAAAAATATAAAACGCAATTAGGGTTTTTATTTTTGTTCGGGAGTGCGATAAAATTTGCTGTGTTTTTTGCACTTTTCTACCCTTTTTATAAAGATGATGGTGTTATTTCAAAGCTTGAGTTTGCGGCGTTTTTTGTGCCGTATTTAGTGGGTTTAATACTAGAAACTACCAGTCTTGGTAAATGGCTTAACAGTATGGATGAAACGCCCTCTTAACCAGTCTACAACGCGTATTTTAATTACGCTGTTTAAAAAATTATCACGCCTTAACATTTATTATTTATTTGCCTTATCGCGCTCTTAAAAAGCGATAAAAACGTATAGATGAAATAAAAAGCAAAATAGTTTTTGTTTTTGAGATAAAAACATACCTTTGCACCGATTTTTAAGCCACTATTATTTAAAGTGATATGCGAAGAAAAATAGCTTTTAAGCCAATTACATTAGTGCTTTTTTTAATGACCTTCTTGTCATATGCAAAAGATACTAACCAGCATGGAGAAACTAAGAAAGACAAAAAGACTGAGATTAAGGAATATATTCAACATCACTTACAAGATTCCTACGATTTTAGTCTAACATCTTACACCAAAGAAAATGGTGAACACGTTTATGTTGGATTTCCTTTACCGGTAATACTTTGGGACAATGGTTTAAAAGTGTTTTCATCTTCAAAGTTACATCATGGTGAAGACGTAGCTGAAGTTGATGGTAATTTTTACAAACAACATCATTCAAAATTATACAAGGTTGATGGTCCAAATGGAAAGATAATAGAAGATGAAGACGGACATGCAACCAATGCAAAACCACTGGACTTTTCAATTACAAAAAATGTAGTTGTTATTTTTTTAGTTGGTGTTTTAATGTTTTTCTTATTTAGAGGGTTGGCAAAATCATACGCTAGAAATGGTAATATTGCTAAAGGTGCTGGAAGGTTTTTTGAGCCAATTGTGCTATATATTAGAGATGATATTGCAATTCCGAATATTGGTGAAAAGAAGTACAAAAAATACATGCCGTATTTATTAACTGTATTTTTCTTTATATGGTTTATTAATATATTAGGGTTAACGCCACTAGGGGTAAATGTAACAAATAGTATATCAGTTACGGTTGCATTAGCATTAATCACCTTTATACTCACAAACTTTACAGGAACAAAAGATTATTGGAAGCATATTTTCGACCCATTAGGCGATTCTATGCCTTGGATAGCTAAAATTCCATTATACATTATACTAATACCAATTGAGGTATTAGGAATTTTCATTAAACCGTTTTCATTATTAATACGTTTGTATGCAAACATTAAAGCAGGACATATTGTTTTAATGAGCTTAATTGGTTTAATGTTTTTATTTAAGAGCTGGTTAGGAAGTCCATTATCATTTGGATTAGCTTTCGCCATTTCTTTAATAGAATTACTTGTGGCACTGCTACAAGCATATATTTTTACAATGTTGTCTGCCCTTTATTTTGGTTTCGCTTCAGAAACTCATGATCATGCAGAGGAACACGAAGGGGAAGTACAACACTTGTAAAAAATTAAATTTGAATATTAATTTTTAAATATATTTATTATGGATATCCCAGTAATGGTAGGTGCCGGTTTAGTGGTAATTGGAGTTGGTATTGGTATTGGTAAAATTGGTGGTTCAGCTATGGAAGCAATCGCTCGTCAACCAGAATCATACGGTAAAATTCAAACTGCTATGCTTATTGCAGCTGCGTTAATTGAAGGTATTGGATTCGCTGCGTTATTTGCAGTGTAATCAAAACCAAAAAAAGTAACCTTGTAACGGTTGGTTGCAAGGTTGCTTCATTTAAAAATTAAAAGACACACATAATACTAGTATATACATTATGGAAAAGTTATTAGAAGAATTTTCAATTGGGTTGTTTTTTTGGCAAACAGTATTGTTTTTAGCTTTATTCTTTTTATTAAGAAAATTTGCTTGGAAACCTATTTTAAATGCGGTTAATGAAAGAGAAGAGGGTATTAAAAATGCCTTAGATTCTGCTGAACAGGCAAAATTAGAAATGCAAAACCTTCAAGCTGATAATGAGAAATTATTAAAAGAAGCAAGAGCAGAGCGTGAAGTAATGTTGAAAGAAGCGAGAGATATCAAAAATAAAATGATTGAAGACGCTAAAGGTGAGGCTCAAGCAGAAGCATCTAAGTTAATTGCTCAAGCACAGGCAAGTATTCAAAGTGAAAAGAAAGCAGCGATTGCTGATTTAAAATCTCAAGTTGCTAATTTATCTATAAGTATTGCTGAAAAAGTAGTTCAGGATGAATTATCAAATAAAGGAAAGCAAGAAAAGTTGGTAGAGTCTTTGTTAGGAGACGCAACTTTAAATTAATAAAGTATTATGGCAGGAACAAGAGCAGCTATACGATACGCAAAAGCATTATTAAGTTTAGCCATTTCTGAAAATAAAGCAGATAAGGTTGATGATGATATGAAGCTTATTGCTAGTACTATTGCAGAAAACGAAGAGTTAAGCAATATGCTAAGCAATCCTGTTGTTAAAACAGACACTAAAAAATCGGCGCTATTAGCAATATTTCCTAAACTTAACAAGATGACTCAAGGTCTTTTTGATCTTTTGATTTCAAATAAGAGAATTGATATTTTGCTGCATATTGCTGAGAAATATAGTGTGTTATTCGACGAACATAATGGTAAAGAAACCGCACAGGTAACTACTGCCGTTCCTTTAACAAAAGACTTAGAGCAAAAAGTTTTAGCTAAAGTTAAAGAGCTTACTAGTAAAAAAGTAGAGTTGGAAAGTATAATAGATGAAAGCATTATTGGTGGTTTCATTTTAAGAGTTGGAGATAAGCAATTTGATGCAAGTATCTCTAACAAATTAAACAAGTTAAAAAGAGAATTTATATTAAATTAAAAATAAGATGGCAGAAGTAAAACCAGCTGAAGTATCAGCAATCTTAAAAAAACAACTTGAAGGTTTTGAAGCCTCAGCTTCGTTAAATGAAGTAGGAACGGTACTTACTGTGGGTGATGGTATTGTACGTGCTTACGGATTATCTAATGCACAATATGGTGAGTTAGTTGAATTCGATGGCGGACTAGAAGGTATTGTACTTAATCTTGAAGAGGATAATGTTGGTATTGTATTATTAGGTGCTTCAATAGGGGTTAGAGAAGGCTCTACAGTAAAACGTACAGGACGTATTGCTTCTATTAATGTTGGAGAAGGTATTGTTGGACGTGTAGTAGATACTTTAGGAAACCCTATTGATGGTAAGGGACCAATTCCTGGAGATACTTACGAAATGCCTTTAGAGCGCAAAGCGCCAGGGGTAATTTTCCGTGAGCCTGTAACTGAGCCATTACAAACTGGTATTAAGTCTATCGATGCCATGATTCCTGTAGGTCGTGGACAACGTGAGTTGGTTATTGGTGACCGTCAGACTGGTAAAACAACAGTTTGTATTGATACCATCTTAAATCAAAAAGAATTTTATGATGCAGGCGAGCCTGTATATTGTATATATGTCGCTGTAGGTCAAAAAGCATCTACTGTAGCGAACATTGCGAAAACATTAGAAGATAGAGGTGCTTTAGCTTACACTACTATTGTAGCCGCAAACGCATCAGATCCTGCGCCAATGCAAGTATATGCGCCTATGGCAGGTGCTGCAATTGGTGAGTACTTTAGAGATACTGGTCGTCCAGCCTTAATCATTTATGATGATTTATCTAAGCAAGCGGTAGCGTATCGTGAGGTGTCTTTATTATTAAGAAGACCACCGGGACGTGAAGCGTACCCAGGTGACGTTTTCTACTTGCATTCGCGTTTATTAGAGCGTTCAGCAAAAGTAATTAACGATGATTCTATTGCTAAAGACATGAACGACTTGCCAGATGCTTTAAAGCCAATGGTAAAAGGTGGCGGTTCTTTAACAGCTTTACCGATTATTGAAACACAAGCAGGTGACGTATCGGCATATATCCCAACAAACGTAATTTCGATTACAGACGGTCAGATATTCTTAGATGGTGATTTATTTAACTCTGGTGTTCGTCCAGCTATTAACGTAGGTATCTCAGTATCTCGTGTTGGTGGTAACGCTCAGATTAAATCTATGAAGAAAGTATCTGGTACATTAAAATTAGACCAAGCACAATTCCGTGAATTAGAAGCGTTTGCTAAGTTTGGTTCAGATTTAGATGCGGTTACTTTAAATGTAATTGAAAAAGGTAAGCGAAATGTTGAGATTTTAAAACAAGCACAAAACGATCCGTTTACTGTTGAAAATCAAATTGCAATTATTTATGCAGGTTCTAAAAACTTATTGAGAGATGTTCCTGTTGATAAAGTAAAAGAATTTGAAAGAGATTATTTAGAGTTTTTAAACGCTAAGCATAGAGATGTTTTAGATACTTTAAAATCTGGAAAATTAACTGATGAGGTTACAGATACATTAACTGCTGTAGCTAAGGATTTATCAGGTAAATATAGAGCTTAAGACATGTTGATGTCATCCTGAACTTGTTTCAGGATCTCATAATTTAGTTGAAAATAGATTCTGAAATAAATTCAGAATGACAAATAGAGATTATGGCGAATCTAAAAGAAATACGTAACAGAATATCATCGGTATCTTCAACGATGCAGATTACTAGTGCCATGAAAATGGTATCGGCTGCAAAGTTAAAGAAGGCACAGGATGCTATTACCGCAATGCGTCCTTATGCTGATAAGTTAACTGAACTTTTACAGAGTTTGAGTGCAACTTTAGATGCCGATTCTGGGAGTAAATTTTCTACGCAACGCGATGTTAAAAAAGTACTTATTGTTGCAATAACTTCTAACAGAGGTTTGGCAGGTGCTTTCAACTCAAACATCATTAAAGAAGTGAGTAGACTAGCTACAGAAAATTATGCAAATCAAGAGGTATCATACATTGCAATAGGTAAGAAGGCTAACGATGCATTTAAAAAGACCAATAAGGTTATTGCAAACCATAGTGGGGTTTTTGATGATTTAACCTTTGATAATGTAGCAACCATTGCTCAAGATTTAATGGATAGATTTGTTGCTGGCGAATTTGATAAAATTGAAATTGTTTATAACAAATTCAAAAATGCTGCAACACAGATTGTAATGACCGAGCAATTTTTGCCAATTGTACCTGTTGAAGGTGCAGTTGTAAATAATGCAGATTATATTTTTGAACCAGGGAAAGCTCAAATTGTAGAGCAATTGATTCCTAAGTCTTTAAAGACACAATTGTACAAAGGTATTAGAGATTCTTTTGCTTCTGAACATGGTGCGCGTATGACTGCAATGCATAAGGCAACTGATAACGCAACTGAATTAAGAGATCAGTTGAAATTAACATACAATAAAGCACGTCAAGCTGCAATTACTAACGAAATCCTTGAGATTGTTGGTGGAGCTGAAGCTTTAAACAATTAATGATTTAATATTGTCATGCTGAACTTGTTCAGCATCTCATCGTAATTAACAAAAGCCTAACTTTTTTGAGTTAGGTTTTTTTGTTTTAAAAACCCTATTTTTAGCATAACAAAATACCTGTTCTTGAGCGGCATTAAATCACTTTTTAAACAAACATTTATCTACGGTTTAGCAACTGTGTTACCAAGAATGCTTACCTTCTTGTTGACGCCACTTTACACAGAAGTGATGGCTGTAGGTGTTTATGGGAAGGTTTCTATTATATTTTCATGGTTTGCTATTTTTAATGTGATTTTAGCCTATGGGATGGAAACAGCGTTTTTTCGTTTTTTCAATAAAGAGGAAGACAAAGATAAAGTGGTTGGAACAGCTGCATTATCCGTTATTTTTACATCGTTCGCAATATTTGTTTTAGCCTTTATGTTTAAAAATGAAATAGCTGAAATCACTGATATACAGCCCGAACATATTAGTTTTGTGGTATGGATTTTACTTCTAGATGCTTTAGTAATCATTCCATTTGCTTGGTTAAGAGCTAAGGCAAAACCTGTAAAATATGCTATAATTAAAATCGCAAATGTAGCTATCAACATTGGTCTTAACTTGTTTTTCTTTTTGTTGTTAAGTGGGTTAGCAAAAAACGGAGGTTTTTTTGAAACCGCATATAAACCTGATTTTGAAATAAATTATGTACTTATTGCCAATGTGGTTGCAAGCGCTATTACGCTTTTGTTAATGCTGTCTTTTTATAGCAAGATCAAATATGTATTCGATACTAAATTATGGCAGCACATGTTGCGCTACGCATTCCCAGTACTTATAGCAGGGTTAGCCTACACCACTATAGAAACCTTTAACCGTATTTTATTGGATAGTAGTTTGTCCACTGCCGAACATCCTGAGCGTGAAGTTGGGATGTTTTCGGCTTGTTATAAGCTAGCATTGTTTATGACGTTGTTTGCCACAGCCTTTCGTTTAGGTATAGAACCCTACTTTTTTAGTCATTCAAATAGTAAAAACCCACAGAAAAACTATGCCAGAATTTTAGAATATTTTGTGGTATTTGGCTCTGTGATTTTATTGATGGTTGTTGTGTTTTCAGATGTTTTAAAAGTTATCATTATTCGAGATGAAGACTTCTGGGAAGCCATGTGGATTGTTCCTATCATTTTAATTGCCAGTTTATGTTTAGGGATATATCATAACCTTTCTGTATGGTATAAAATCACCGATCGCACCAAATTCGGAGCTTATATTTCTGTAGTTGGAGCTATAATTACTTTAGTATTAAATATTTGGTTAATTCCTATTATGAGCTATAAAGGATCTGCCATTGCAACTTTGGTAGCTTACGGTACTATGGTGTTATTATCGTATTACTTCGGTAGAAAATATTATCCAATAGCTTATAATTTGAAGAAGATAGGAATATATTTAACGGTTTCCATACTGTTTTCAGTAGTATACTTTTATCAATTTAGGACTAATTATATTGTCGGAATTTCTATGTTAGTTGTATTTTTGGGAATCGTTTATTTTTCAGAGAAAGATGAACTAAAACAATTATTAAGAAAATAAATTAATGTCGTGCTGAGCGCGGTCTAAGCATCTTTAATATTAAATTCATGAAAATTAAAATCATAAACAAATCCAGCCATGAGTTGCCACATTACGAAACCATTGCTTCGGCTGGTATGGATTTACGAGCCAACATATCCGAATCAAGAGTTTTAAAGCCATTAGAGCGCAGTATTGTCGGTACAGGACTCTTTATAGAGCTTCCAGTAGGTATTGAAGCCCAGGTACGCCCAAGAAGTGGTTTAGCGGCAAAAAAAGGCATTACAGTACTTAATGCTCCTGGAACTATTGATGCCGATTACAGAGGTGAAATAGGCGTAATTTTGGTTAACTTATCTAATGAAGACTTTACCATCCAAAACGGTGAGCGTATTGCACAATTAGTGATTGCGAAACATGAGCGTGCGGAATGGGCTGAGGTAGAGACGCTTTCTGAAACTGATAGAGGTGAAGGAGGATTTGGAAGTACTGGAACTAAGTAATTAATGAATTACGATTGACGATTTTTGATAGCAGAATTATAACAAAATTAGTGAACTCAACACAACGAATAAACAATTAAACACATAAACGAATCAACCTTAAAAAATGAAAATAATAGTCCCCATGGCAGGTCGAGGCTCTCGATTACGCCCACATAGTTTAACAGTACCAAAACCGTTAATTCCGGTTGCGGGTCAACCTATAGTGCACAGACTTGTTAAGGATATAGCAAAAGTATTAAAGCAGCCTGTTGATGAAATAGCGTTTGTTTTAGGAGACCCTGCATGGTTTGGAGACGATGTGGTATCTAGTTTAAAAGATTTAGCCAAAAGCCTAGGAGCAAAAGCCTCAATTTACCGACAGGATAAACCTTTAGGAACAGGGCATGCCATTATGTGCGCGAAACCTTCGCTTTCTGGACCAGCAGTCATTGCATATGCAGATACATTGATTAGGGCAGAATTTGATTTAGATCCTGAAGCAGATAGTGTTATTTGGACAAAACAAGTAGATAATCCAGAAGCTTACGGTGTGGTAAAGCTGAATAAAAATGATGAAATAGTAGAGTTAGTTGAAAAACCAGAGACTTTTGTGAGCGACCAAGCCGTAATTGGCATTTATTATTTTAAAGATGTTGCTGTTTTAAAAGAAAAACTGCAAGAAATTTTGGATGAGAACGTTGTGAACGGTGGTGAATACCAAATTAATGATGGTATAAAGCGTATGATGGCCGATGGAAAAATATTTAAAACAGGAACTGTTGATGAATGGATGGATTGTGGTAATAAAGCCATTACCATAGAAACTAATCAACGGATGCTGGGCTTTTTAAAGGCGGATGGCGAGGAACAATTGGTGGCAAGTTCAGCGAAGTTAGAGAACGCAAATATTATTGAGCCTTGTTTTATTGGAGCAAATGTGGTATTGAAAAATACAACCATTGGGCCGTTTGTGTCTATTGGAAATGGTACGGTTATTGAAAACTCAACTATTGAGAATAGCTTAATTCAAACCAACACAGAAATTAGAAATGCTAAATTGAAGAATGCCATGATTGGAAACAATGTGACCTATAATGGCGAATTTACTAGTATTAGTATTGGTGATTATTCGGTTTTGGAATAAAATTCCTTTGAAAAAAGGAATCTATTTGTAGACAAGTGTAAGCTTAGTGCATGCTAAATGATGGCGGATAAGTGCGTTAGGGATAGAAGTGGATAGCCCACAGCCCGACGCAGGAGGTGCGAGGACTAGTAACGGATAGCCCGACCGCGCTTCGAGAGCCTAAGCGATCGAGCGGGGTAACGCCCTAAAATATATGTAATGAAACGATTATTTTACATATTTTGTTTTTTCGGAATATTAGTTATTCCTAGCTTTAGCTATACCCAAGTGGATTTTAATAAAACTCCAGATGATGATTTAGGTATTGTTGAAGACCAATTTCAAGAACTGTTTTTTGAAGCCTTGAAACAAAAAGGTATTGAAAACTACGATAGAGCGGTAGAAGCACTTATAAAATGCATCGATATAGATAAAGAACCGGCAGTTTTATATTTTGAGTTGGGTAAAAACTACATGAAATTAAAGAATTTTGGTGCAGCTGAAGAGGCATTAAAAAAAGCTGTTGATAAAGCTCCTGATAACGAATGGTATTTGGATGAACTTTATGGCTATTATGCATCGCAAAATGACTTAAAAAATGCGCTTAAAACCGTAAAGCAACTGGTGCAGTATCATCCCGATTATAAAGAGGATTTGGCAACGCTATACGTTAAGATGGAAAAGTATGATGATGCACTTGAGATTTTAGATGAATTGGATGCTTCCTTTGGTATTTCCGCAGCACGTGATGTCTTGCGTAATAGAATATACAAGGCCACAGGACGTGCAAAAGAGCAAATAGAGAATTTAGAATCTAGAGTTGATAAGAATCCTAATAATGAAACCAATTATTTGGCCTTGATTTATCGCTATAGCGAACAAGGAGACACGGAAAAAGCATTCGAAACAGCGCAGGAATTACTTAAAATTAAACCAAATTCCCAAGTGGTACACTTGGCACTTTATAAGTTTTATTTGGACAGAAATGAAACAGAGGAAGCTATAAAATCTATGAAAATTGTAGTGCAAAGCAATGCCATTAAGCCAGACGCTAAATTAAAAGTACTGTCTGATTTTGTAAATTTTGTAAAGCTACATCCAGAATACGAAAAGGAGCTCGTTGAAGCTACATCGCTTCTTGAGGGTACAGCCAATGCAAAGTCCCTGACAGATTTAGGGCAATATTATCTACAAAAAGAAGATAAGCAAAAGGCCCTAGAACACTTTCAGGAAGCTTTGAAGTTAGATAGCAATAATTTCGGTATTTTAAAAAACGTAATGCTATTGCATATAGATTTACATCAGTTTGAACTGGCAAAAGCTAAAAGTGAAAATGCCATGCAAACCTATCCAGCGCAACCTTTATGTTACCTGATAAATGGTATAGCCTTAATTGAGTTGCAACATGCGAAAGACGCTATTGATGTTTTGGAATCTGGGTTAGATTGGATTGTGGATGACACGAAGATGGAAGCCGATTTTTATAACCAACTGGCCCGTGCGTACGAATTGCTTAACAATACCAACAAGGCAAAAACGTTTAGGGATAAGGCGAATGCGCTTAAATCGTAATAAGATAATTTAATGAGACCTCAAATTTTGAAAAAACCCCACATTTTATCTTTATGTCTGTTCCTATTGTTTTTTGGGTTTACAGGATGTAAATCGACAAAAACTGTAACAGCAGGAGATAGTAACTTAAAGCTTTCTGCGAAGCAATTGATTAAAGAGAACCAAAAACAGGCTCCAGAGTTTAAAACGCTGCAATCAAAATTAAAAATCACCTATTCTGAAGGTGATAAAACCCAATCGCATACGGTTAGTTATCGTATGGAGAAAGACAAAGTGTTGTGGATGAGCGCTACATTTGGGATTATTAGAGCAAAAATCACCCCACAAAGTGTAGCATTTTATAATAAGTTAGACAACACGTATTTTGAAGGTGATTTTAAATATTTTAGTAAACTGCTGGGCACAGCATTAGATTTTGAAAAAGTACAGAATATTATTTTAGGTGAAGCCTTGTTCAATTTAAAGGATGAGACTTATAACGTTTCGGTTTATGAAGGCAAATATGTACTGCAACCTAAAAATCAGCGGGAATTATTTGAAATTTTCTTTTTGGTAAATCCGTCACTTTTCAAGGTGACATCGCAACAATTATCGCAAATGTCGGAACAACGGCATTTACAGATAGACTATTTAGCGCATCAAGAAGTAGATAAACAGGTGTTGCCAGAACATGTAAAAGTAATCGCTGTTGAAGGTACTAAAGAGCTTATAGCAGAATTAGAATTTAAATCGGTGTCGCTTAATGAAGATTTACGATTTCCATTTAAAATTCCATCAGGATTTAAGAAAATAGAGTTATAATGCGTTCCAAAACTCACATAATTCGAGGTGTTTTTGTACTCTTTATTTTTATGGGGAGCACCGTGGTTTTTGCCCAGAGCAATACCCAAAAACAATTGGAAACACGTCGCCAAGAACTACGTAGGGAAATTCAAAAAATCAACGCTTTACGTGCTGAAAATAAGTCTAAGGAGAAATCGCAACTATCACTTATAGAAGACTTCAACTATAAAATAAGTGTGCTTAATAACTTAATTAAAGTTACAAATCAACAAGCAAATTTATTAACGCGAGAAATCAATAATAACCAAAAACAAATAGACAACCTTCGTGATGAGTTAAAACTCTTAAAAGATGACTATGCTGCTATGATTGTAAAATCATATAAAAGCAAAAATCAGCAAAGTCGCATTATGTTTTTATTATCTTCCAACGATTTCAAGCAAGCTTATAAGCGCTTGCAGTACATGAAGCAGTACACAAGCCATCAAAAGGAACAAGGTGAAACTATAAAGGCTAAAACGGCCAAATTACAGCAAATAAATAAAGATTTGCTCGTTCAAAAGGAAGACAAACAAAAGCTGATTGCCGAAAACAAAAAAACACAGAAAACGTTAGAAGAGGAGCGTGCGCAACATAGTTCTATCATGGCGTCCATTCAAAAAGACTTGAAGAAATACACGGCTCAAATAAAATCAAAACAGCGGGAAGCCGCTAGAATAGATAGAGAAATAGAGCGCATTATTAAAGCAGCCATTGCAAAATCTAATAAGGCCTCGAGCACATCAACATCTAGAAGTTCCAATTTTGCGCTCACGGCGGAAGAAAAGGTGTTGGCTAGTAATTTTATAGCCAATAAAGGAAAACTACCTTGGCCTGTGGAAAAGGGTTTTGTAAAAGCACGTTATGGGAAACAACCTTCGTTGATTGATAAATCTTTAACCGTTCAACGTAATGGCGTTTTAATTACCACAGAAAAACAAGCGAAAGCTAGGGTTATCTTTAATGGTACTGTAATTAAAGTTACCGCCATTAGAAACTCCAACCCTATGGTAATGATAAGGCACGGTAATTACATTACGGTGTATAAAAACCTCTCTAAAGTTTATGTAAAAGAGGGAGATACGCTTAAAACAAAAGACGTTATTGGTGAGGTTTCTACAAATGTAGAAGTAGACACCATCCTCAGTTTTTCTATATTTAAGGATGCCACAACACAAAATCCTGCAAGTTGGATTTACAAGATGTGATTTTAATAAAAAAGTGCTTTTAATTCCGTAGCATCATCGGGCTTAATTTTTCCAGCTAGCAATAAACTTAATTGTTTACGTCGCAATGCTGCATCAAAACGCTCTTTTTCTAGTTTGGTTTCAGGAGTAACTTCAGGTACTTTTACAGGACGTCCTGTTTCATCAACAGCTACAAATGTGTAAATAGCTTCATTAGCCTTTGTTCTAGCGCCAGATTCTCTATCTTCCATCCACACATCAATATAAATCTCCATAGACGTATTAAACGCTCGAGAAACTTTAGCTTCAACAGTAACCACACTCCCCAAAGGCACCGCGCGATTAAACGCTACATGATTTACAGAAGCTGTTACCACAATACGTCTACTATGGCGTCTTGCAGCGATACTAGCTGCACGATCCATACGTGCTAAAAGTTCACCACCAAATAAGTTGTTTAAAGGGTTGGTTTCACTAGGTAAGACCATATCGGTCATTGTAGTTTTCGATTGTTCCGGAGTCTTTGCTTGCATCTCTAAATTTTGATGCTGCAAAGTTACGTATTAAAGCAATAAAGTAAACAGTAATCTTTTGTTAAACTAGTCCAGCTTCTGTACCAGTAACCACGCATCTTTATTATGCGTTTTTTTGATAGTTCTCAATGCTTTAAGCGCATCAAGCCTGCCTTCGTAGCTCGCATAAGCTACTTGATGTAAACCATAGCGATTTGCACCAATTTTTCTTGCACTAAAGCCTTCAGATTTTAATTGTGCTACTTTTTTATCGCAGTTATCTTCAATTCTAAAAGCACCAGCGACAATATGATAATTGCCCGTTTGTTTGGTAACATTCAAAGTAATCGCTGGAAGGGGATTCAAACTAAAAGTAGCCTCTTGAATTTTAGTATCTAATTGCTGTTTTGCTTCTTCTTGAGCCAACATATTATGGGCTTCAATTTGACCAACGTAATATTTTGATGCCATTACACCACCTAATGTTAATGCAATCAATGCAACAGCGGCATATTTTAAATACCCTCTATTTTTACGCTTTTCAGGAGTGATTGTAATAGGTGCAGTTTCCTCAATAGCTTCAACGGTTTCTTTGTAAACCTCTCGCGTAACAACTTCCGATTCAAATTGAGATAAACCAAAAGCGTCAGTAAGATAATTGAGGTTATACGAAGGTTCAAAAACTATTTTTCCTTCAGAGTTAAAAATAATTTCACCTATATTATTAAACGTGATGGTTTCTCCTTGGGTCAAATATGACTTTAAGATTTTTACACGTTTTTTTATTTTTTTTACTGCAACTTCAAAAGGAATTTTTTCTACATCAGCAATATAACGTGCTAACAAACCATCATTATTTTGGATTTGCTCGTTAAAAGCAATGACTTTTCTTGGTGGATAGAACGAATTAGTAGTTTCATTTACGGTAGCTGATTGACGCTCAGTTAAAAACGCACCAAAGTCAGGTACAATCACACATTCGTATCGGTATAATAAATCGCTAATGAAGGTTTCCAGTTGCATAAGGCAAATTTAAAAAAATATGGTTTCTATTAAATTTTTGACTTAACTATTTATTAACAATGAACTCGTGTAGACTTTTTTGATTGAAGCGAAAAATAAAGATTTTTTGTTCAGTTAAGGCATTTTTTCGTTGCATAGCCTTAGTTACGGAACTAAAAAATAACGAAAAATGGGCAAAAAAGATTATTTTGTAGCCAATTAGAAAAAGCCTAGATGAGTTCAATAAAAAATCCTTTTCTTGCAGTAGAATTTCAGATGTTTAAATGACAGAAAACGAACTACTTTACACCTTAGCCTTACAGCATGTGCCAAATGTTGGAGACATTATTGCGAAACGCCTCATTGCACATTGTGGTTCTGCTGAAGCGGTATTGAAAGAAAAAAAAGCACGCCTTTTAAAGATTGATGGTATTGGCGAATATGTGTTAAGTGGACTCTTTGATCCGCAACATTTAGTTGAGGCCGAAAAGGAAATTGCTTTCATCGAGGAGAACGCTATAAAAGTGTCTTATTTTGAAGACACTGATTATCCTGAAAAATTAAAGCATTGTATTGATGGCCCTATTTTATTGTTTCAAACAGGACATATTAATTTAGAGCAGCAGCATATTATTAGTATTGTTGGTACCAGAAAAATTACAACTAATGGCATTGCTTTTTGTGAAAAATTAATTGAAGCTTTAAGACCCTATAACCCTATAATTGTTTCAGGTTTTGCATATGGTACAGATATTACGGCGCACAAATTGGCGATAAAACATAATTTACAAACTATAGGTTGTTTAGCACACGGATTGAACCAAATTTACCCAAAAGTGCATAAAAAGTATATGGCTGATGTTGAGAAAAACGGAGGTTTTTTCTCTGATTTTTGGAGTACAAGTAAGTTTGATAAAACCAATTTTTTAAAACGAAATCGTATTATTGCAGGCCTAAGTGAAGCTACAATTGTGATAGAATCTGCTGAAAAAGGCGGTAGTTTGGTTACTGCAGATATTGCCCATTCCTACAACCGTGATGTTTTTGCAGTTCCTGGGCGCGCTACAGACCAATTTAGTATGGGCTGTAACAATTTAATTAAATACCAAAAAGCACATATGATGACTTCTCCTTTAGATGTGCCTTATATATTAAATTGGCAACTGGATGCTTCGACAAGCTCAGCAGCCAAAAATAACATACAAAAACAATTGTTTGTTGAGTTGGATGATACTGAAAAGCTTATTTACAATTATTTAAAAGACAACGAAAAAGCACAACTCGATACAATCGCTTTAGGGTGCTACTTACCTATTTTTAAAACTGCAAGTATCTTATTGAATATGGAATTAAAAGGTGTGGTAAGACCTTTACCTGGTAAGTTGTTTGAGGTTATTTAATACCCAACCTTCTTACGAACCCTAGCCAAAACGCTGTCAGCCACTTTTTTTGCCTTTTCAGCACCAATAGCTAAAGCTTTGTCAATTTCGTTAAGGTTATTCATGTAGTGATTGTAACGCTCGCGAGGTTCAGCAAATTTTTCTATAATTAATTCATATAGGGCTTGTTTAGCATGTCCGTAGCCATAACCACCTTTTTCGTAATTAGCTTTCATTTCAGCAATTTGAGCATCATCTGCTAATAAACTATAAATTGCAAAACAATTACAGGTTTTCCAATCTTTAGGGTCTTCAAGCGGCGTACTATCCGTTTTAATAGACATAATCTGCTTACGCAGTTTTTTATCCGCTAGAAATATATTAATCGTATTATTTCTACTCTTGCTCATTTTTTCACCATCCGTTCCAGGAACTAGCATGGTGTTTTCTTGAATTTTCCCTTCAGGCATTACAAAAGTATCGCCTACTTGCGCATGAAAACGAGAGGCTACATCACGTGTCATCTCAATATGTTGCAATTGGTCTTTCCCTACAGGAATGATGTTGGCATCATACAATAAAATATCGGCAGCCATAAGCATTGGGTAGGTAAATAATCCAGAATTTACATCTTCCAATCTATCAGCTTTATCTTTAAAACTGTGGGCTAAGGTTAAACGTTGGTACGGAAAAAAGCAGCTTAAATACCAAGACAGTTCGGTTACTTGAGGAATATCGCTTTGTCTGTAAAATACGGTTTTTTCGATATCTAAACCAAAAGCCAACCAAGTTGCAGCAGTAGAATAGGTGTTTTCTCTAAGTGTAGCAGCATCTTTAATTTGCGTTAAGGTATGCAGATTTGCAATAAACAAATAGGAGTCGTTTTTTGGGTCTTCGGCCATTTTAATTGCTGGCATAATTGCGCCTAAAATGTTTCCTAAATGTGGTGTTCCTGTACTTTGTATGCCTGTAAGTATTCTTGCCATTTCGTCATTCCCGCCAAGGCAGAAATCTAATTTAAATTAAACTCTAGTTTTTAACCGAAAGCAAAGGTAAACGATTTCATAAAAACCTCAATGCAATTGCTTATTTTTGGCAGTAATGATGGTTTTTAAATACATATTCTGGGTGTTATACCGTATTTGGTTTTACATCCTTGTGGCATTGCCAATTTTAATATTGTTCCCATTGCTGTTGATTTCTATTTTAAAGGAATCATGGTATCCTCACTTTTTTAAATTAGCACGAGGGTGGGCGAAATTCATTTTAATAGGCATGGGCTTTCGTTATAATATTGAACGCGAACAAATACCAGAGCAAGGAAAAAGCTATATGTTTATAGCAAACCACACTTCAATGGCCGATATTATGCTGATGTTGGTTGTAGTTAAAAATCCGTTTGTGTTTGTGGGGAAGAAGGAACTAGCAAAAATTCCACTGTTTGGTTTTTTCTATAAACGTACGTGTATTTTGGTAGATAGAAGTTCTCCAGAAAGTAGGCGTGCCGTATTTTTAAGAGCCCAAAAACGTTTGAAACAAGGTTTAAGTATTTGTATATTTCCTGAAGGTGGAGTACCAGACGAATCTGTGCTTTTAGACGAATTTAAAGATGGTGCATTCCGTTTAGCCATAAATCACCAAATTCCAATTGTGCCATTAACCTTTGCCGATAATAAAAAACGCTTTTCATATACATTCTTTAGTGGTGGACCAGGAAAAATGCGTGCCAAAATTCATAAGTTTTTGTCAACCAAAGGTTTAACAACTCATGATACTAGGAGTATAAACGAAAGCTCTCGGGCTATTATCATGAAGCAACTTAAGGCATTTGAGTAATTTTTAGAAAATAAAAAACTGCTCTTGGGGGAAGAGCAGTTTTTTCTAGACATCAGCTTTCGAGCTTAAGGAAAGCCGACATCAATCTAACCAAAAACCTAAAATTTAATTCCGAATCCGGTGTAAACCCCAATAAAGAAGGGTTGAAAATCTCCAGACGTATTTTTAAACGTATTAATTTGATATTTGAACATAGGTTCTAAATTCAAATTAATCTTTTCTGATACTTTATAATTTAAGCCCAAACCAAAATTGGCGCTATAACTTGTATTATTAATATTATCGGCTTCTTGTAAACGCGTGCGCTGTCCTTCTATAACTGAAACCGATTCATAATTATTTAAAAACAAGGAACTAAAACCACCAATAACATTTACTCCTAAGCGTTTGGTTGATATAGCATATTGTAATTCTAGAGGCACTTCAATAAAACCAAAAGACTGATTAATACTGGTGTTTGTAGTTTCAAAAGCAGCTATGTTGCTGGATTTAAAAGATGTAGCACTTATAATTGATACATTCTCTCCAGCACTTATGGCAGATGTTTGAGCCATATTATCCGACACATTACTACTTAAGGTATTTAAAGTTTTAGTACTAGTGCTTGCATTTACAGAACTAAAAACCACAACATCATTAGTGTTGTACCCTAAATTTACACGGTTAACTCCTGAGCGTACAGTAAGCCTTTTATTTATAGCATAACTTGCGTTAAGGCCATAACTCATATTTACTTCTCCACTTTTAGAGTTTTCGTTAAACTGAGCATCAATTGACGAGCCTTTACCCAAACTACTAAAATATACTGGTGCTGCATTTGGAGCAATACTCCATTTGTTTATTGCAGCCACTTCGGTTTTTTCGTCTTCAAGAAGTGTCTTGTTTTTCTCAATAGCCTCTTCGATCGATTGTTCTTCTTTTTTCGATTCGTTTTCGGCTACATCAGTCGTTTTAATCTCGCTTGTCTTTAAAGCAGTATTATCTGAAGCAATTGTAGTGGCATTTTGTTGAGGGTTATTCGTTTTATTAAAAGCATCAGAATTATTTTGCTTCACGTTAGAAGCGTCTTTAAGCTCCGTTTTATTTTCAATAACGCCATTATCTGTTATCAATTTAGAGGCATCATCGTTAAATAGTGCTCGAGACTTATTTTTGGAGGCTTTTGAAGATTTATTAACCGAAATATTTTCTTTTGAATTAGCCACTACAGTCTCTTGATGTACTGTTTTAGAATTACGTTTAAATGTATCTTTTGAAGTATTAGAAGGCAATACAGATGCGCCATCAGTATCATCAACATTTGATGTTATAGACGTGTCATCTACACCGATAAGGTTATTATTTTTCTTCAACAAGTTCTTGTTCGTTGCGTTTTCTGTGTCTTTTTGTTCGGTATCAACTATTTGTGGAATGGTATTCTCAGAATTGTCCCTATCGAATAAGTATGCACCAATAGTAAATGCTAACAACAAAAGTGCCGCTACACCTGCGTAACGCCACCAGATAGGTATTACACGTCGCTTTTTCTTTTTTTCATTAAGCTTAGCTTCTATATTACTCCAAACAGCATCATCAGGTTGTACTTCAAAGTCTTTAAAGCGTTCCTGAAATAATCTATCTATATGTTTTTTCTCTCCCATTATAAGGATTGTAGGTTTTGCTTCTCGCTATTTTGTTCTATAGTCTGCTTCAAAATTTGTCTCGCCCTGGCTAAATTTGATTTTGAAGTGCCTACAGTAATTTTTAGCATTTCTGCTATATCTTTATGCGAATACCCGTCAAGTGCATAAAGGTTAAACACCATTCTGTATCTATCGGGTAATTTTTGAATACATTTTAGAAGAAAATCTATGGATATCTGGTCCTCGTAAACTTCAATTTCAATGTCTTCAGTTATATTTTCATTTATAATATCAAAAACTTTTTCGTTACGGTAGCGTTGTAAAACGGTATTTACCGTGACACGCTTTATCCAACCTTCAAAAGAACCTTTGTATTTATACTGTTCAATTTTATCAAATATCGTTAAAAAGGCATCTTGTAAATTATCTTGTGCTTCTACATAATTACGCGAATACTTTAAGCATACAGAAAATAACTTACTCGAAAAGAGCTGATATAATTCCCCCTGTGCTCTGGTATCATTGGCTTTACATTTTTCTATGAGTTGATTTAAACTCAAATGACACAAAAATTAGTTTACACTTCGTTTAATTGGTTACCGGTACTTCTATTTCTAAATAAATATCTTCATCGTTTTCGTCTTTTCCTTGCCAAAACTTGAATATGTAGGAACCATTACTAGTAACTTGAAAGTTGAATGAGGCAGTTAACATGGCATCGGTTAAATCTTCGCAATTATTTTCATCAAACACTGTGTTAATTACTGCGACTGTCCTCTCATTATTATGTTTTGCATAGTAAAATTCCCTAAAGGTATGGCAACTCGTAGGCCTTTCATAGGTTACAGTGATAGGGTAAACTTCTCCTAAAGTAAATTCATCAGGAATATCAACGCTTTCAATAGGAATTAATTCAAAGCTGAAGTTTGGGCCATCATCATCAAGACTACAGGAAAATAATAACGCCACCACAAAGCTTAAAATAAAAAACTTTTTCATAAAAAATTTAATTTGGGTTTAATCAATACTTTCTCTTTAGATGCAAAACACAATAAAAGGTTGCGTATAAAAGTAAAAAATCCCGCGTTAACGGGATTTTTTTAAATTTTCGGTTTTTATTATTCGCTTTTTATAACATCTTTGATTTTTTCCTCCAGTTCTTCAAACAGTTCTGGGTTGTCTTTAATTATAGCTTTTACAGCATCCCTACCTTGTCCTAATTTAGTTTCACCATAGCTAAACCAGGAGCCACTTTTCTTAATAATATCGTGCTCTACGGCTACATCTAATATTTCACCAACTTTTGACACACCTTCGCCATACATAATATCAAATTCTGCCATTCTAAAGGGTGGCGCTACTTTATTTTTCACCACTTTAACTCTTGTTTTATTTCCTAAAACTTCGCCGTTGCTATCTTTAATCTGGGTAGATCTACGAATATCTATTCGTACCGAAGCATAAAATTTTAGGGCATTACCACCAGTTGTTGTTTCAGGATTGCCGAACATTACCCCAATTTTTTCACGTAATTGGTTAATAAAAATAACGGTACAGTTCGTTTTACTTATAGAAGCGGTTAGCTTTCTTAAGGCCTGAGACATTAAACGCGCATGCAAGCCCATTTTTGAGTCTCCCATTTCTCCTTCAATCTCGCTTTTAGGCGTTAATGCTGCTACCGAATCTATAACAACGATATCTATAGCACCAGAACGGATTAAATTATCGGCAATTTCTAGTGCTTGCTCACCGTTGTCGGGTTGGGAAATAATAAGGTTGTCTATATCAACACCTAATTTTTCGGCATAAAATCTATCAAACGCGTGTTCTGCATCAATAAATGCTGCAATACCTCCAGCTTTTTGAGCTTCGGCTATGGCGTGTAATGTTAATGTGGTTTTACCCGATGATTCCGGACCGTATATTTCTATTACACGTCCGCGCGGATAACCACCAACACCTAATGCAATATCCAGACCCAATGATCCTGATGGGATGGCATCCACATCTACTACAGCAGCATCACTCATTTTCATTACGGTGCCTTTGCCGTATGCTTTATCTAGTTTGTCTAATGTAAGTTTTAGTGCCTTTAATTTTGCTTCTTTTTCGTTGCTCATTGTTTCGTTTTCTCAAAAAATTATGTTAGCTAAAATACTACAAGTTTCGAGATGTTACAATAATAGTTTTCAACATGCATTAAAGTCTATTTTAAGTATGTAATTGTTTTTTTTAATTCCTAACGCAACCATTTTGTTTTTTTTGCATCTAATAAATAAAGTGGGTAAAAATTTGCTGTGAAAAAGAAAAATTTTAGTTCCAAATCCCATTTATATAAAGCATTTGGCGTTTCAGTTGTTGTATATCAGATTATAGAAAATTGTTAAGCCTATTGCAGTTAGCTCTTGTTAAATTCAATATGAAAAAGAAAGATTTTTAATAATGAGTTACTCAAAAAAGCACTTTGATTTTAAATAAAGTGCTTTTTTTTTATACAATTGATTTTCTCTCAAACAAAAAAAGTGGGCCACCACAGCCCACCTTTAACCAACTAAACTAAATAAGACATTAAAATTAATTATTAATGTATTTTCTAAATGCGCTTACTTGTGTAAAGCACTCTATTTTGTATCTATATCCTAATGGTATTAAATATCTTTTTCATTTTTTACCAAGTTAGGGTTTGCCACTTTTTATAGAACAAAGATATACGTAATGCACACCTTATAAAACATCAATTTTGGCTAATTTATATGCTATATTAACTATTAAATTAATGTTAAATAAGTGTTAAGTTAATATAGTATATATTTAAGGTAATAGAATATATAATGTATGCATAATAAACATTAAATTTGCATTAAAATAGCCTACAATGATAAAGAAGAAACCTACGCTTAAAAAGCTAACACCAAGTTTCGGTAGCTCTATTATGGTTAAGCAGCATACTGAGAAGTTAGATAGAAATGATGCTTATTGGCATTTTCATAAAGAACTAGAGCTTATTTACGTTAATAAAGGACAAGGAAAAACCCATATAGGGAATCATCTATCCTATTTTAATAATAGTCAATTAATTCTTATAGGAGAATTTTTACCTCATAATGGATTTACTGATAGATTAACTGCCGAAGGCACAGAAACCACAATACATTTTAAAAACAACTTTTTAGGGGAAGATTTTTTGAATATTCCCGAAGCAGTAAATCTCGTGTCTTTGTTTGAATTGGCAAAAAAGGGTATTCGGTTTAAGGTGGAAACCAAAAAAATAATTGGGCCTAAAATTGAAAAACTTTCAGACTATCAAGGTTTGGAGCGCTCTATCAAGTTGATGGAGATTTTAAGGTATTTAGCGCTTACTGATGATTATGAAATTTTAAATGCCGATGGTGTTGCTTTTGAAACAGAAGCGCAAGAAAGCTCAAAAATCAGGGATATATTTAAATATGTAAACTCCAATTTTCAAAACCACATCACTTTGGATGAAATAGCAGATAAGGTAAGCATGACGGTTCCGGCGTTTTGTAGATATTTTAAAAAAGCCACAGGAAAAACCTTTACCCAAATAGTGAATGAATACCGTATTGTGCACGCTACCAAGCTTTTAAATGAAAGCGAAATGAGTATTGCTGACATTTGTTACGAGTGTGGATTCAACAATTTTTCGCATTTCAATAAGCAGTTTAACGAAATTACAGGGAAAAGTGCTTCTCAATATCGAAAGGAGATAAAGCATATAATTCAATAATACTTTTATTATGGATAATAAAATTGATGAAGCTTTAGAATATTATTTGTCCCAACAAAAAGTGATTATTGATTTTGTAAACGGTAATGATACTCTTGGTGTAGAAGAAATTATAGAAAAAGGCGAAGAACTTGCTGTATTAGAATATAAAATAACAGCGCTACAGGTGGCCAAAGAAAATTAAAATTCTTCTAAGTTGAAGTGAAAAAACGTCTGCAATATTTTGGAGTTTTTTTTAATTTATAGTTTTCAGCTTTTTTGATATGAGATAAAATATTATTATCAATGGTGACGCTACTAGAAAAGTAATAGCATACAAAATGTTCTGCGTTATTTTACAGCAGTCTTTCTTATGAATTGAGATCTCATTCATCTTTTTCATTCTATAAGCATTTAAAATTACTTTAGAATGGCACTTATGAAAACATTATTTCTGTTGAGTTTCTATGCTAAATTGTCATTGAAGCTTAAATGAGTAAATATTTTTGGGTAATATGCAAGAATTAATGAGAGGATATATAGGTTGTTATGAGAAATAAAATGGAATTTACCTCAAAAGATTGGTATTAAATTTTACCATTCCACTCTTTATAAAACTGCTTTAAATACAATTCCATAAAAGTATGGCGTTGTTCTGCAAGTTTTTTACCGGTTGCAGTATTCATTTTATCCTTTAAAAGCAGTAGTTTTTCATAAAAGTGATTTATTGTTGGAGCGGTTGAGGTTTTATATTCGGCCTTAGTCATATTTAAATTAGGCCGTATCTCAGGATCATAGATAGCTCTATTTTTAAAACCACCAAAATTAAACGTGCGTGCAATACCAATAGCGCCAATAGCATCTAGCCTGTCAGCATCTTGAATAACATTTAGTTCTTTAGATTGGAAGGATGTTGCATTACTAAGACTCGATTTAAAGGAAATATTTTCAATAATGGCTATCACATGCTCAATAACAGTAGAGTCTACATTCATTTTAAATAAAAACGCTCTGGCTACTCTTGGGCCAACAGTTTCATCACCATTATGAAACTTGCTATCGGCAATATCATGAAGTAAACTTCCTAATGCGACAATAAAGAGATTAACAGGCTCGGTTTTTGCAATTAATAAGCTGTTTTTATAAACACGTTCTATATGAAACCAATCGTGCCCACCTTCTGCATTTTCAAGTGTTTTTTTAACGAAGACAATGGTTTTCTTTATGATTTCTTCTTCTAAGGTCATTACTGTTATTTTGCAATAGCCGGGGTTACCCACTTAAATTCATAAGAATTTTGAGGAACCTTCATGCGTTCTGCTAAACGGTACATTCTCGCAGGTAATTTCATTAAGTAATCTCTAGCTTTTTCAGCTTCTTCTGTAAGATCAGTAATTTTGTCAATTTGCCAACGCTCAATCAACTTTTGTAAAATATCTACATAATCTGTCGAGGTGTAAACACCTATGCGTTGGGCAGTATTAGAAAATTCTTCAAAAGCGGTACTTATTTGGCCTCCAGATTCTCTTAAAAAATGGGCTGGCATGGTAATTTTTTGTTTCATCATATAATGAAATGCCATCATCATTTGGCTAGGATCTACCTTAAAAATACGCTCCACAAACTCAGAATATGCATTGTGGTGACGCATTTCATCTCCAGAGATAATCTGGCACATTTTTGCTAATCGTTTATTGCCCGTTTTTTTTGCAATTTTTGCCACACGATTATGCGAAATATAAGTCGCCAACTCCTGAAAACTGGTGTATACAAAGTTTTTATATGGATCTCTATCGGTACCAATATCAAAACCATCAGCGATTAAATACTGTGTAGTTTTTTCAATTTCTTTCATGTTTACACGTCCTGATAAATACAAATATTTATTCAAAACATCACCATGACGATTTTCTTCGGCAGTCCAATGTTTTACCCATTTACTCCAGCTATTACCGCCTTCGCCTACTTGGTCTACACCCTCTACGTCCATTAACCACGATTCATAGGTGGGTAACGCTTCTTCAGTAATCATATCGCCAACTAAAACTACCCAAAAATCGTAAGGTAACTCTTTTGCCAGCTCACGTATTTCCTCAATTTCTTCAAAAAAGGAGTCTTTTTCTGAATTTGGTAAAAAATCGGTTGGCTGCCAAATTTTTTCTATAGGCATTAAATATTTATCCATTAAAGATGCGACGTCTTTTTCTAAAAACTGCATAACTTCCAATCTTACATTTTTCAACGACATACTGTAATTTTTAAGGGTGAATATGAGTCTTAACAGTTTGTTCTACTGTTTTAATTAAGACTTGTTTATCATCAAAGGTAGCTAATTCTAGAGGCTTATGTACTGTAAATTTAATATGAGTGCCCAAACCCATAGGAAATTGCCCATAACGTTGCATTTTCCATGAGTTATTTATAGAAATAGGCACTATTAAAGCTGATGGTACTTTTTTAAACATAATCTCTAAACCTTTTGTTTGAAAAGGTTTTGGGGTGCCATCTTTACTACGTGTTCCTTCGGGAAAAATTACTGCGGCTCGTTTAGTGTTTTCAATGTATTCTCCAAACTTCATAATTGCAGGAAGCGATTGTCTTGGGTTTTTTCTATCGATTAGTACAGATCCTCCATGACGTAAATTATAAGATACACTAGGGATGCCTTTACCCAATTCAATTTTACTTATAAATTTAGTATGATGTTTTCGCATAAACCACATAATTGGTGAGATATCGTATAAACTTTGATGGTTTGCAACAATAATAAGAGGCCTATCTGTTGGAATGCTATGCGGATTATTAAACGTAAATCGTGTACCCAAAATATTTGCACATCGCATAAGACAGAATTGGAGTGCATCCACACTTAATTTATGTGCCTTATAGCCAAAAAGATTAAAACAAATCCATTGGATAGGATGAAAAACAACTAATGTTAACCCGAAAAACACATAATAAATAAACGATATTGGATATGAAAGCAATTTTTCCATGCATCAAAATTAATGTAATATGAGGTAAAGGCATAAAAAAACCACGAGAATGTCGTGGTTTGATTTTTATTTTACCTCCTAGTTTCCTTTTCCATTGAACAGAGGATAAGGAATGGTAGCTACTTAACAGTGCTCGTTATACGCATCCATTAAATTTTCTGCAATTAATTCTGCAGGCCTTCCTTCAATATGGTGGCGTTCTAGCATATGCACCAATTCGCCATCTTTAAATAAAGCCATACTTGGCGAACTAGGTGGAAATGGAATCATGTATTCCCTTGCTCTTTCAACAGCTTCTTTGTCCACTCCTGCAAAAACGGTAGCAATATTATCTGGTCGTTTTGCATTTTGTAAACTCATTCTAGCCCCTGGTCTTGCATTGGCTGCAGCACATCCACAAACCGAATTAACCACAACAAGTGTGGTGCCTTCTTTTGATAATGCAGCATCAACAGCTTCGGCAGTTTGTAATTCTTCAAAACCAACATTGGTTAAATCCTCGCGCATTGGTTTTACTAATTCTGCTGGATACATATTTTTAAATTTTAAGTATTAACAATTTTTGAGTTGCAAAGATACCAATTGTGTAACAAAATTGTGAATCAATCAACTAACAAATATTATATTTGGTCATAATTAAAATCTATTTCTTACATGAGTTTTTCAAAATGGATAGGTGGTGCATTAGGTTGGTCTTTCGGAGGGCCAATTGGGGCTATAATTGGGCTAGCCATTGGCAGTGTAATTGATGCTATGGCAAATGGAGGTGATAATCCACTTATTGGAGAGCGTACATCTACTAGGGGTAGAAGAACAACCTATAGCACACGAACTAAACAACGCGCGCAAACACAGTCTGGCGATTTTGAGGTAAGCTTGTTAATACTAGCTTCTATAGTTATAAAAGCCGATGGAAAACAAGACCAACGTGAACTGGATTTTGTACGCCAGCAGTTTGTAAACATGTATGGTAAAGAACGGGCAAATCATGCTTTTAAGCTATTTAAGGGCATAAGCAGACAAAATATTTCTGTTCGCCCTGTGTGTTTACAAATACGACAAATGATGGATCATCCATCACGTTTGCAACTTATTCATTTTTTATTTGGCATTGCAAAAGCAGATGGCACAGTTACCCAAGATGAAGAACGTCAAATCTACACAATTACTGGGTATTTAGGGATTAGTTCAAAAGATTATGAAAGCATAAAGGCAATGTTTTACAGCAGTAAAGATAATGCCTACAAAATTTTAGAAATAGATAAAAATGCTTCTGTAGTTGAAATTAAAAAAGCGTACCGAAAGATGGCAAAAAAGTACCATCCAGATCGTGTTATTCATTTAGGTAAAGAGCATCAAGAAGGGGCAGAAGAGAAGTTTAGGCAAGTACAGGAAGCTTACGAGCAATTACAGAAAGAATTGCGCTTTTAGGAGGTGAAATCTACTAAAACACCAGACATTATTACTGCAATAATAAGCACTATTAAAGAGGTAACCACAATTATAGTACCTGTTTTGGTGATACCATCTTTCTGGAAGATATAATTTCTTTTTTTATCGTCACTGTCTTTTACAAATTCAAAATTTCCTTTTTCTTTCTCCATAATTAGTTGTTTTTGTACGGTCAAAGTTAATAATCATGAAGTGTTTATGTTTGTTGAAATCAAATGGATATTAACGCAAACCATATGAATGGTCGTTATGTTGAGTAATTTATCTCTTGCTTTAAATGACTGCCTTTTGGAATGTATTTACTGATACCAAAATTTTGAAGTCGAGAAAAAACGATTTATTGATTATTATGAAAACCCAAAGTTTGGGAGCCAACTAATTTGTTAGTGGGGAATACATAATTTTAGAAAATTGTCAAAAATAAAAATGAAATAACATATGTTTTAGTACTAAGTCTATTATCTAACTCGGTATAGGGCATAAAAAAACCAACTAAACGAGAGTTGAATAGTTGGTTATGAGGGAATTTTGTTGATAATAGTTATTTACTTTTATAAATTTTAGTAGTATTTCCTTTATCAAAAACCATTACTAGTTCGTCACTAGAGTTCATGTAAACAGATTTTAATTCCCAACCATCTTGTGCAGAAGCTTCAAGTAAGCATTTTCTTACATCTGGGTTGTAAAGATTTAAATCAGAAATAATAATGTCTTCAGCATTCATGCTAAAAGATAATAAAATCATTGCGCTTGCGAGTAATATTTTTTTCATATTGGGACTATTTAAATAGTTAATAATTTCTTGCAAGTTACAGCACAAATCAAGAATTCTTAAAATTAATGGCTGACGGTATAGTTATAAACGATAAAAACACCTAGATCTCCACGAAATGCGTTTTTATTCGATAAAAAACAATGCGTTTTAATAGCTTAAGGAGTGAATTTAAGGGTAGATTGTTCTTTTTTCACCTGTAAATCAACAATTTCACCTAAAATCAGTGCGCGGTTGTCTTTTTCATGACCAGCTTTCATATTAAAAGCGATAGGAAAATTGTAGTCTGCCAATACATCTAAAATTAGTTGTTGAATTGATGAGCCCCAAGGCGTAGTGTTACGTTTTATTTTTGTCATATTGCCGATAATCACGCCTTTACAATCATCAAAATATCCAGCACGTTTTAAGCTGTGTAACATGCGGTCTATATGATATTTATATTCACCTATTTCTTCGATAAACAGAATTTTTCCAGAAGGATCAATACTTGTTCTAGAACCCAGCATGGTGTGCATGATAGTTAAATTACCGCCTACCAATGGCGCGGAAGCTGATCCAGGTTTGTTGTATCTAGAACCTTCTAAAGTGTAACTTAACTGCTTACCGAAAATGGCATCTTTAAATGTTGAAATGGTTTCTGTGATAGTTTCTGCATCATCCTGCAAACTTGTACACATCATGGCATGGATGGACTGAAAACCTAAATTATGCACTTCATTATGAATGGCAGTTATATCAGAGTAACCAATAATCCATTTAGGTTGTTTTTTAAAGGTAGTCCAATCTAATTTATCAAGAATTCTTACACTGCCATAACCACCTCTAGCGCACCAAATGGCTTTTACGTTAGGGTTATCCAAAGCCTTTTGAAAATCTTCGCAACGTTCGTCATCTGTACCAGCAAAATGTTGCCCTTGATTAAAAATATTGTTTCCAACAACGACCTGCAACCCCCAATTTTTTAAAAGCGCTTTAGCTTTGTTTATTTCGCCTTCTCTGTTCTTCAAAATACCGGCTGGTGCCACAATGGCAACAGTATCTCCTTTTTGTAAATATAGTGGTTGTTTCAACGTATTATTAAGTTTTTCAGTAGATTCTTCTTGTGCTATGCCAGTTTCAATTCCGAAGAAAAAAAAGGTACAGCATATAACTAATGTGAAAAGGGGTTTCCTCATGATGTAAATTTACATTTTTTTAAAAAGGATAAACCTGTCTATTTTGGAAAATATAAAATCAATATATTTTATGCCAGCCATAACCAAAGGTAATTCCTAATCCAATATAACTTATTGATCCAATATTACCATACAGCTTGAAACCAAAGCTTCTACCAAATGAAGTTTCCTTACCAATGGGAATTAGCCCATAATAAGCTCTAAATCTTTTTTTCTTTCGTTTAAACCATTTTATATTTAATTCAAAAGGAACACCAATGTAATTGCTTGTTGTCCAATTGATTTCATCATTAAGTGTTGATTTGAGGCTTTGTGAATTTGAAGAAAGCCCTAAAGAAAAACTATAAGATTTGTTTTTGTCTATAAAACGTCTACCAAAAAGAAAAGCATATTCATCAATTTTAAGATCTGAATAGAAGTATGGAATTGCGACAAAACCAATAACTGCGGTATCGTAGTTTACTCTTGTTTGATTGTGATAACGAAAAGTATAAAGACTTTTGTCTTTTTGAAAATTAATTTGAGCACCAAGTGTTACCCCGTGTGAGCTCCCACCTGCATACCCAAACATACCTTCAATGTATGAAATTGGGTTAACATCTTGTTTAGTAGAATCTGTTTGCTGTTGCGAGAAACACTTAAAAAAGCAAAAGAAGGTAAATAGATAGGTTGAAAAAGTATTCATTAAAGCCTTGTTAGTATATTTTAAAGATTACAAAAAACAGAAAAGGTTGCTTCCGTAGGTATAGTTTTTTTACGATAGAAGAATTAATTAAAAACAAACTTAATACTTACTTTTGCGATTATTTAAGTAAAGACATATTTGATGAGCAAACCAAAACGATACACCATAACTACCGCTTTACCTTACACTAACGGCCCTATTCATATTGGACACTTAGCCGGTGTTTACGTGCCAGCAGATATTTATGCGCGCTATTTACGATTAACCGGCAACGATGTAGCCTTTATAGGTGGAAGTGATGAGCATGGTGTACCTATTACCATAAAAGCAAAAAACGAAGGGGTGTCGCCTCAAGACATTGTAGATAAATACCATGCCATTATTAAAAAATCATTTGAGGATTTTGGAATTACATACGACAATTATTCGCGTACATCAGCACCAATTCATCATAAAACAGCTTCAGAATTTTTTAAAACGCTTGATGCAAAAGGTGAATTTATTGAAGAAACTACCGAGCAATTATACGACGAAGAAGCCAACCAGTTTTTAGCAGATAGATTTGTTATTGGAACATGCCCAAAATGTGGAAATGAAGAAAGTTATGGCGACCAGTGTGAAAATTGCGGGACAAGCCACAATGCAACGGATTTGATTAACCCCAAATCGGCAATTACCGGAAATACGCCAACCTTAAAACAAACAAAACACTGGTTTTTACCGTTAGATAAACACGAAGCGTTTTTAAAAGAATGGATTCTAGAAGGTCATAAAAAAGATTGGAAACCCAATGTATACGGGCAATGTAAATCTTGGATTGACGATGGACTGCGCCCTAGAGCTGTAACACGAGATTTAGATTGGGGCATTCCCGTGCCTGCCGAAGGTGGTGAAGGTAAAGTGTTGTATGTATGGTTTGATGCGCCTATTGGCTATATCTCGTCTACTAAAGAATGGGCCGAAAGAGTAGGTAAAGATTGGGAGCCGTATTGGAAAGATAAAGATACTAAATTGGTGCACTTTATTGGTAAGGATAATATTGTATTTCACTGTATCATTTTCCCTGCGATGCTAAAAGCTGAAGGCAGTTACATCCTACCAGATAATGTACCAGCAAACGAGTTTTTAAATTTAGAAGGCAATAAATTATCCACATCAAAAAATTGGGCAGTTTGGTTGCCAGAATATTTGGAAGAATTTCCTGGGCAACAAGACGTATTGCGTTATGCGTTGAATGCCAATGCACCTGAAACTAAGGATAACGACTTTACCTGGAAAGATTTTCAAGCGAGAAATAACAATGAGTTGGTAGCTATTTTTGGGAACTTTATTAATAGAGTTGTAGTGCTAACGAATAAATATTACGATGGTATTGTTCCACAACCTTCAGAATTTAATAAAGTTGATGAAGAAATACTTGCGGCAGTAAAAGCATATCCAGATGTGATTGCCAGTTCTATTGAGCGATACCGTTTTAGAGAAGCAGGACAAGAGTTGATGAATTTGGCGCGCTTAGGAAACAAATATTTAGCCGATGCTGAACCTTGGAAGGTAATTAAAGAGGACGAGGAACGTACAAAAACCATAATGTATGTGGCACTTCAAATAGCATCAGCTTTAGCAACATTGAGTGAGCCGTTTTTACCGTTTACATCTGAAAGACTGAAAAAGATTCTTAATGTCACGTCGAGCGTAGTCGAGACGTCTTGGAACGACGTATCTACTAAAAAAGTACTACTACCTGCCAACCATCAAATAGGAAAGGCCGAATTACTATTCTCAAAAATAGAAGACGCTACCATCCAAAAACAATTGGATAAATTAGAAGCTAGTAAAAAAGCAAATGAAGCAGCAAACAAAACAGTAGAGCCACAAAAGGATACCATAACTTTTGAAGATTTTACAAAATTAGATATTAGAGTAGGTACTATTTTAGAAGCTGAAAAAATGCCAAAAACCAAAAAGCTATTAAAGCTTAAAGTGGACACTGGTATTGACACGCGAACCATAGTTTCTGGAATTGCTGAAAGTTTTACTGCTGAAGAAGTTATAGGTAAACGTGTTACTGTTTTGGTAAATCTAGCCCCAAGAGCTTTAAGAGGCGTGGAAAGCCAAGGGATGATTTTAATGACGGAGACACCTGAGGGTAAGTTGGTATTTGTAAATCCTGATGATGCTAAGGTGGGTAATGGATTGCAGATTAGTTAACAAAATAAAAAAACGGGTTATTTTCTTACCTCACATCTTTTTTTTTGAGTAACTTCAACAAGTCATGGAAATCAAACATTAAAGATGAATAAACTTTTTTTTTATTGCCTTAGGCTTGTTTGTATAACTTGTGTTTTACAATTTTCAAGTGTGCTTAGTGCGCAAGAAAACGCAATTAAAAGTTTAGTAAGCAGCTTTGAAAACTTCACTTCTCCTTATCGGGAAACGGCATATTGTCATCTTAATAAATCTACCTATATTAAAGGGGAACCTCTAGGATTCAAAGCTTATGTTTTAGATAAACACACGAAAACACCATCGGTTTTAACTAAAAATTTATACTGTGTTATTTTAGATAGTTTAGATAACATTGTAAAACAAAAACTCATAAAAATTGATCGAGGTATTGCTCATAATACCTTTAGTTTAGATAGCGTATTTAAAACAGGTAAATACACGTTTAAGGCCTATACTAATTGGATGAAAAATTTTGATGAACCTAGTGCCTTTATTGAACGTTTTCGTGTGATAGACCCGGAACAAACAAAAACTGTAAAACGCCAAAAAGTCGCAAATGAGTTAGATGCACAATTCTTACCAGAAGGTGGTCATTTTGTTCATAACGTAAAAACCAACGTTGGTGTAACCATAAAGAATGCACAAGGCTATGGTGTTCCAAATATATCTGCAAGTGTATTTGATTCTGATAACAAGTTTATTACAAATTTTCAAACAAATACATTAGGCACAGGGCGTTTTCTATTATATCCTGATTCTGATAAAACCTATACCGTAAAATTTAATTATCTCAATAGCCCCTTTGAGTATACCATTCGGGATATTGAAGCACGAGGTATTGCTATTCACGTAAATAAATCAAGAGAGAAATTAGCTATTGAACTTAAAACGAATCCCGAAACATTAGAAAATATTCAAGGCAAGCCTTATAAATTAACTGTTCATAATGGAAAATCTATTAAAGTCATCAATATAAATTTTGATAATATAGAGCTAATTCAGTTAATAGACTTTAAGGATTTGTTTTCTGGAATTAATACCATAACACTATTTAATGAGGTTAATCAACCAATTTTAGAACGACTATTTTTTAATTATGAAGGAATTAATATGGTTAATTTAAAGAATCCACAATTTATCCCCAAAAGGGATTCATTAAATATCACTATACCTATAATACATTCACACGATAAAGATGATATATTTCACTTAAGTGTATCAATTCTTCCAGAAGGCACAAAATCATACAATAAACATCAAAATATAATCTCATATACTTACCTGCAACCATATTTAAAGGGATACGTAGAACATGCAGCTTATTATTTTACCGACATTACAAGACAAAAAGAATATGAGTTGGATAATTTGCTGATTACGCAAGGTTGGAGTAGTTACAATTGGAATAATATATTCAATTACGATGGTAATAATAATTATGTTTTTGAGGATGGCATTGTAATTAAAGGGAACAGTCCTGACAAAGAAGATAAGAGTTTTATAATCTATCCTTTAAAGAATACAGATGGATATATGATAGATCTTCCTGCAAATGAACCTAGTTTTTTAAAAGCAGGGTTTTACCCTCAACAAAAAGAAACGTTAAACCTTAGTATTTTAAACAATAAAGGAAAAGCAAAAAAAGCAAATCTATACATACAGTTTTCACCAACAAAGATTCCTGAATTTAATACGAATATGTTTGAGCCTATACCGCCAAAGAAAGAAACAATTACAGAACTCAAAACTTCTAAACCTTTTGATGAACTTGATCTTAGTATGGCCCAAAATTTAAAGGAAGTTATTGTTAAAGCTACCTCTAGAGAAACTAGAATTGCGAGAATTAAAGGAAGCTCTTACATGAAAATAGATGTTTTTGACGACATAAAACGCATGCTTAATTTATCATTGCCAACTTACATCAATACTTATATGCCTGGTTTTTTTGCAAATGAACAAAGAGGTGTGTTAACAATAACAAATAGAAATGTACAATCTTTTAACAATAACAATGTAGCCCCTTTGGTGTTTCTAGATGACGTACAATTGAATAGTTTAGAGTTTCTTGTAAATTTTGATATGAGTCGTGTAGATTATATTGCTTACGACCGACATGGTTTTGGTGAAGGGTTGAGAGGTTCTGGCGGCGTAATTAAGATTTATACATCTAATGTTTTCCCAGGGAAAAAACAAAGTGAGTACTTCAGAAAATTTGATTTTCCTTTAGCGTTTTCAGAACCTAAAACATATTATGTGCCTAAGTATGAATATTACAATACGGATTTTTATAAAGAATATGGCGTTGTTGATTGGATTCCGAATGCAAAAATAGACAATGATGAGAATTTGAATTTTACAATATTCAACCCCGCAGGCACTAATATGAAAATTTATATTGAGGGCATTTCCAATAAAGGAATAGTATTATCAAATAATACTTTGCTCAATGTTAAGGAATCTAATTAACAATTTTATTTTTTGTAATCTATTTTAATTAGCGCACTTGTAATGTTTTCAGAATAATTGAGACATACCTACAATGCAAAAAACATTCACCGAGTTTTCTACCAACGCCATTCTTAAAATAGGGGATGAAACCCTTCTGGAATCTTATACAACTGCAAAACAGCCAGAATTATATATATTCGTAAGAACAACTAATTCTAAGGCTGAAATTGTAGTTGATAGCATTCCATATACCATTGAAGCTAATAGTATTTTTGCCTTAACCACAGTACAATATTTTCAATATAGTTCTGGGGAAGATTTGGTGGTGTATCAATTCAACAGAGAGTTTTATTGCATCAAAGACCACGACCAAGAAGTGAGTTGTGCGGGACTGTTGTTCTTTGGGAATGTACATATCCCAATTATTGAGCTAAACACAAAAGAACTAAAAAAACTCAACATTCTTCATGAGGTTTTTTTAGATGAATTAGAAACTGAAGATACCATTCAAGCAGAAATGTTGCGAATGCTTATGGCACGATTCATCATTATTAGTACACGTTTGCTAAAGGCTAAAGAAGGTTTTGTAGAGACTACCAAAAACACTAAAATTGATTTATTACGTGAGTTTAACTTGTTAGTAGAATCGTTTTTTAAAACGGAACATAGTGTGTCATTTTATGCCGATAAACTCTTTAAATCGCCTAAAACTTTATCTAATAACTTTGCTAAATTAAATACGAGTCCGTTACAAATTATTCACGAGCGCATTGTTCTTGAAGCGAAACGTTTACTCATCTACACAGATAAAACAGCAAAGGAAATTGCATACGAAGTTGGTTTTGACGATGCCTCACATTTAAGCCGATTGTTTAAAAAACACACCTCTTTATCGCCTTCAGACTTTAAAAAGCAACTTCAAAAAGTGGTATAGGGAAAAATTGACAACCCATAGGGCATTCCTAACATTTTATCACCTTTCCTTTTGATTCATCTTTGTACTGTATAATTAAAACAACAAAGTCATGAATTTAAAACACATATCAATTTTCAATTTAATTGAAATATTCAGAGGAAAAAGAAGAAACATTGTTAATACCATTTCGCCTAAAACACATTGTGAGCAAAAATATATTCACGATTATTATTGTGATGCTGAAAGACCTTATGTTCAGGCAAATACTATAGCTTCAAACTTATAAAGGAAAAATTGACAATCTAAAAGGAAATACTATCATGGTATAACCTTTATAACGGTTGCACCTTTGTACCAACAAAATAAAACAGTAAAAATTAAAAATAATAACAATTTAAAATTAAAATAATGAGCACATTTAATGTACCAACAAGAGATCAAGTAAGCGAAAACAATCAAGCGATTTTCGATAATTTAAATAAAGCCTTAGGATTTGTACCAAACTTATATGCAACCTATGCGCATAGCGATACAGCTTTAGAAAATTATTTAAATTTTGCCAATGCAAAAACATCATTATCAGCAAAAGAAAAGGAAGTTGTAAACTTAGCTGTAAGTGAAGTAAATAGCTGTGTTTACTGTTTATCTGCACATACTGCTATTGGAAAAATGAATGGATTTACAGACGAACAAATTCTGGAATTAAGAGCCGGAGAAGCTTCTTTCAATAACAAATTGGATGCTTTAGCGCGATTAGCTAAAAATGTAACAGAAAACAGAGGGAAAACAGATGAAGCGGTTTTAGAAAACTTCTTTAATGCTGGATATACCAAAGGAAATTTAATTGATGTGATTTCATTGGTTGGTGATAAAACCATTTCAAATTACATACATAATACAACACAAGTTCCAGTGGATTTTCCTTTAGCTCAATCTTTAGAAGCTGCAACAGTATAGTAAATAATAATAAATCAATAATAATTAAATCAATAACCAGAGCAAAAAGCTCAAAATAATTAAAACAATGAAAAAAGTAATAGCAATTTTAGTAGTAGTATTAGGTTTCGCATTAAACGGTAATGCACAGGATAAAATGATGAAAAAAGACGCAGTTAAAACCATTGCATTAGAACAAACCGCAGGTGAGTTTACACAAAAATCGGTAACGGTTAGTGAAGGCACTTATGTATTTGCTGTATCTAACAACCATGTGGGGAAAGATGTAGGTTTGGTTTTAGTGCCAAAAGGAAAAGATGCAAGTAAACCAGAAAACCATATTCAAACGGCTTATGTAACTTCTGTTGTAAAAGATGGAACAGTTGAAACATCTAAAGCCACAAAATTAACAAAAGGAGAATATGTGTATTTCTGCCCATTAAACCCTACACCACAATATACACTTACTGTTCAGTAAAGTGAAGTTTGATTAATAATGGAGAAAGGTTATTCTAATTAAAGAATAACCTTTTTTTATGATTAGAAATTAAATGAGCCAACAGAAATTTTTAACTTTACAAAAAACTAGAAATTATGTTATCAAAAACTATAGAAGAAGCTTTAAATAATCAAATACGTGTAGAAGCAGAATCCTCACAAATATATTTAGCTATGGCATGTTGGGCCGAAGTTAAGGGGTTGGAAGGCGTTGCGAATTTTATGTATGCGCAAAGCGATGAAGAGCGGGAGCACATGTTGAAGTTGGTGAAATTTGTAAATGAACGTGGCGGACATGCGAAAATATCTCAACTAAAAGCACCTAATGTAACATTTAAGTCCTTTAAAGAAATGTTTGAAAAATTATTTGACCATGAGGTGTTTGTATCACAGAGTATTAATGAGTTAGTGCATATTTCGCTTGAAGAGCGCGATTATGCGACACATAACTTTTTACAATGGTATGTAGCTGAACAAATTGAAGAAGAAGCTGTAGCCCGTACTATTCTTGACAAAATTAATATGATTGGTGATGATAAAGGCGGTCTGTATCTATTTGATAGAGATATTGAAAACTTAACAGTTACTACGGCTGCTATTGATAATCCAGAATAATTTTAACATTTAAGCTTATTTAGATTTAATAAAAATAACTTATTTTTGTCCGCAGAATTGAATTTTCATTTTCTGTGGGCAAAAAAAAGAAACAAAAAAAGGCAATTAAAAAATTAAGAAAATTAGGAATAGAACTTCCTGAAAAAGTAAAATCTAGTTGCTGTAAAAAGTTTAAGAAGGGTGAAAACAAACGCTGCAAAAAATGCCCTTGCTTTGATTTGATTAAGAAGGTGGCCTAATTTTCTACTGGAACTCTAGTAGAATGCATCATCTCCAATTTCCAAATGCTATCTTTTTTTATTGCTACAATACTCTCCAACCATTGTAATTTTCTTTCTAAAGTATCTTTTTTAATAGTTGCATAATTATGATATGCCATCCAAATACGATTACCTTCTCTTTTAGCTTCGAAAAAATCAAAGCTATTAATGCGCTTTATACCCTGATCTCTTTTTTTAGCGCGTTCGCACCAATCGGCAATAGTATCTTTGGTCCATATTTCTCCGTGTTCCAATAGAATAAAGTCTTCGGTATGGTATTTTGTAAGAAGCTCAGCTTTTTTATCACTCCAAATATCATCAAAAATGTTTTGTATTAGATGCTCTACAGCTTTAAAATCTTGTGTGTTATCATAATTGGTAGATGTCGGATTTTTACATCCATATAATGTAACTATGATGATGAAAAATAATGAGCAGCGGTATTTCATAGAAATTTTATTTTAAAGCATATAGTGTAAGGCCTAATTTAGCAAAATAATTATCATTGTCGTACAGTGCCTTTTAAAGGAGGTAATTTTTTTATTCATCATGCTTAAAATAGCCTACCATTCTATCTATAAACACCCATTACCAGAAGGGCATAGATTTCCTATGATAAAGTATGAACTATTGCCCCAACAACTATTGCATGAAGGCACCTGTGTTAAAGATAATTTTTTTCAACCCACTATTCCTGATGAGACACATATTTTACGAGCCCATACGAGAGACTATTACCTAGATTTAATCAATCAAACTTTAGATGCCAGAGCCGCTAGAAAAATAGGCTTTCCTTTAAGTGCAGTTTTGGTAGAGCGTGAAGTTATTATTGCAGACGGCACCATAAAAGCAAGTGAATTTGCCTTAAAATATGGTGTTGCTATGAATATTGCCGGAGGTACGCACCACGCCTATTCTAATAGAGGAGAAGCATTTTGTTTGTTGAACGACCAAGCTATTGGTGCACGATATTTGCTGAATAAAAATCTAGCGTCAAAAGTGTTAATCGTTGACTTAGATGTACACCAAGGCAATGGAACCGCTGAAATTTTTCAAAACGATGATAGCGTCTTTACATTTTCAATGCATGGAAAAGGTAATTATCCTTTTAAAAAAGAACAAAGCGATTTAGATATTGCTTTAGAAAATGGTACAGATGATGATACGTATTTAAGGATTTTGAAAAACACATTACCTAAACTAATCGATGCACAAAAGCCGGATTTTATATACTATTTATGCGGTGTAGATGTTGTAGCTTCTGATAAATTAGGGAAGTTAGGTATGACTTTAGATGGTTGTAAATCACGAGATCGTTTTGTGCTAGAAACCTGTAAAAAGCATCAAATTCCTGTAATGTGTTCTATGGGAGGCGGTTATTCTCCAGAGATTAAAATTATTATTGAAGCACACGCCAATACCTTTCGGTTGGCTCAGGAGGTTTTCTTTTAGATAAATCCAAAAGGATTTTATTATATTGCTTTAAAAGTTGAAAAATTAATGGCTCTTAGAACGGTTTTATGTCTTCTCATTGTAGTACTTCATTCGTCTTGTAAAGATGATTTACCATCGCCATATGAAGATGGTAAAAACATTATGTTTACTAATATTCCTTCTAGCCATTCCAATATTAATTTTCGAATATAGAAATGCCCGATTTTAACTTCTTAAACTATTTGTATATTTATAGTGAAGGAGGTATTACTGTTGGTAATATTAGTAGTTATGCGGCATTTTCAGATTGTGATGGTGATAGAGATATCTCATTATCTTGATATTATTCACCGTTCGGAATTGTAATATTTTTAATGAAGCAATACTATAATTAAGCTAAGTTAGCATAACACACCCCCTCATCATTCATAAAAGTACTATCTCTTTTATTTAAGTCTAATGTTTCACCGCTAAAGGTTGTTGCTTGTAAGCCAAACTCTTGATAGATGCAAGCTGTAGCGGCATAATCCCAAATACTACCACCGCCAATTTCTTTTTTCGGGAGTTTGAAAAAGCAAGCAGGTCCGTTTTCTAATGCTAAAATAGCGCACATTACTGCACCTGCTCCAGAAAGCTCTTTAATACCCTTTAATCCTAAAGTAGTTTTATGTTTATTTAGTATTTGTTGTATTTCAGCAGAATTTGCGGTATTATTTAATGTTTTATCTGTTGCGTAAGTCAAATAATCGTTGGTATTTTTAATATTCCAAGAGGTTCTGTTTTTATAAGCACCGTGTCCTTTTATAGCATGGTATAACGTTTCTGTACTTGGATCAAATACAACGCCAATTACAGGCGTTCCATCTTTGGCAATTAAAGCAATCGAAACTGAAAACCCAGGTTGTTTATTGATGAATGCCAATGTACCGTCCATGGGGTCTATACACCAGAAGTAATCTTTCTCAAATCTGCTGCCGTCATCATTTGATTCTTCAGATAATAGACCAATATCAGAAGCTTCACAAGTGGGTTGCAAATGCGACAAAATAATACGTTCACATTCAAGATCTACTTTTGTAACGACTTGAGAGGCATAGGTAGAACCTCCGTCTTTTTGCTCCACGATAATATCAGCATTCATGTATTTTTGGATGACTTTTCCAGCAGAAAGTGTAGCTTCAATGGCGATGAACGCTAAATATTGTAAGTCTATTTTCATAGTTTTTTAATTACTTCAGCAGTGATGCGTTCACTATAACTATTAATTTTCCAATGGCCAGGGCTCCAACCTTTTAAAAACCGATGAAAATCTGCCCATGCAACACGATATAAAGGGCGCCATTCGTTTTCAAGAGCTTCATTTGTTTCACCAAGTGCGTTATGCAGATGATTAAAATAAGTTTCCAAAATTTTCAATTCCAAATGTTCACAATCGCTTTCATTGAGGCAACTGCCTATAAAATAGGCGACATCTTTCATACCACAACCACCACCTACATATTGAAAATCTACGCCAGCAACTTGTCCATCTTTCGAAAAACAAAAGTTAGCCAATTTTGCATCGCCATGTACAAAGGTTTTAAAGTTACAGCTGTTCAATTTTTTGTCAATGGCATCAGCGGCGTTTTTTAGTGCTGTATCGTCCAAAACCTCTAATTCTTGAGGTCTAGTGTTCAAATGCCAATAGGTGCCTACGTCCCAAAGTCCGTTAGGGGCTTCCCCCAAAAAACTTGCATGAAATTGCGCCAACCATTCTAAACAGGCATCAATATCTTGCCATTCTACGTTTTGTTTTCGTAATGGGAAACCTACTGCATCTAAATCTTCGAGAATGATAAGGGTCTCGTCTTGGTAGCTTTCAACACCAAAACACTTTGGCAAACGTGCCTTACTATGTTTACTATAGGTTTGATACCACTTAGTTTCTACCTTATAAGATTTCAATTTTCTTTGATGACCAATATCTGTATGCCAACCTCTCGGATGATTTTGACTTTTGGGTAATTGCACATGCTTCACCACAACGCTTTCAAAAGTAGTATTTTCTAATCCAACGCGAATAATTTTACCATAACCGCTCCAAAGTTCCTGAATGATTTCTTTTTCAACTAAAGAAGAAGCTCCTGTGTTCTGTAGAATGATGGACTTGAAATGGTTGTTCATATCAGGCCAAAGTTAGGAAAATGCGATATAACTAGTAAATTAGAAGGTTAAATGAATTTCGGTTTTGTTCCCTGTTCTGTTTTTTTTAAAAAAAAAGCGTCCAATATTTTTGGACGCTTTTAGAATATAATAATTCAACTTATTATCTATTCATATTCTTTATTTGGTCCACAAAATCATCCAAATCGGCACCGTTATTTACAAGTGTTAATGCTTTATCGATAATGTATTTTACGTTCACCGCATGAAACCCAAGCCCCACAGCAATTTTCTTCAACAACATCATTTCTGGTTCGCCAGTAATGGTATCTACATGAATCATACGTACTAAATCGTATAAGCGCTCTAAACGCTGATCGTAGGAAACAGGGGGGTTAATCGGGTGCGATTGATAATTTTTCAAAATCGCTTTATAATCGTTTTCACCAATTTCCAAACGCTGCGCCAACCTATCTAAAAAAGCTTTTTCATCATCAGTAATCACACCATCGGCCATTGCCACACGAACAATTGCAGCAAAATGATTCTCATTACGCTTCTTAAAACCACTATCAAATAAATCTGAAAACGACATATATACTTCTTTTTTAGTGCTGCAAACGTACATATTTTTTTTAAGATTTTAAATTGAAATTTTCACTTTTTTGGGCGCTACCCTCCTTGGGTCAGGTTGGGCTTTCGGCTAGAGTTTATCATGAGCGTGGGCGAAGGACTTCCTCCTGCGTCGGGGAGCATCAACAAACCTGTACTGAGCGCAGTCGAAGTATCCTTCAATCCCTAGCGCGGGTTGAGAACTTTTTTTACATTGTAAATAAATATTTGTGAATTCACGATAAATTAAAACATATCTAAACCTTATATTTGCACCTCAAAACAAAATTAGGTGAGTAAATCTCGTATCTCTCAAACCTATGCACAGGCTTTGCAAACGCAAAATCTGCAGAATGCTATTGCGCAATCCGAACCTTTCGACTCCGCTCAAGATAAGCCTAAAACTTATATAAAAGGCTTAGTAGGTTCAGCATTTTCGTTTATGCTTTCAAGTGTTTACAAAGAAGTACAAAAACCATTTCTTTTAATTTTTAACGATAAAGAAGAAGCGGCACATTACCTTAATGATTTGGAACAACTATTAAGTGAAAAAGATGTGTTGTTCTATCCAGGAAGTTACCGAAGACCTTACGATATCGAGGAGACCGATAATGCTAATGTGTTGCTTCGGGCCGAGGTGTTAAACCGTATCAATTCTCAAAAGAAACCAGCGATAATTGTCACTTATCCTGATGCATTGTTTGAACAGGTGGTAACCCGAAAAGAACTGGAGCGCAATACGCTTAAAGTAGGTGTGAATGATAAGGTATCTATTGATTTTGTAAACGAAGTTCTCTTCGAATACAAATTTAAACGAGTGGATTTTGTAACCGAACCTGGTGAGTTTTCAGTACGTGGTGGTATTGTAGATGTATTTTCATTTTCGCATGATGAACCCTACCGTATCGAGTTTTTTGGTGATGAGGTAGATTCTATTAGAACGTTTGATGTTGAAACGCAACTATCCGTAGAGCAAATAAAAAAAATCAATATTATTCCCAATGTGGCGAATAAAATGATTGAGGAAAAACGGCAAAGTTTCCTTAAATATATTGCTCAAAAAACGGTAATCGGTCTAAAGAATGCCGACTTGCTATTTTCAAGAATCGATGATTTTTATACCAAAGCGGAAGAAGCTTTTAAGGAACTTTCGAACGATATTAAACATGCAGAACCTCAGGAACTATTTTGTAATTCAGAACTACTAAAAAAACAACTTCTCGATTTTTCAATTATAGAGTTTGGAACACAGAGTGTCTTGGTGCCTCAGGTTCTCGAAGGCACAATAAGCAAAACAGACACTTCGAGAGCCTCAGTGTCCACAATTCATTTTAACACCACCCCACAACCTACCTTCAACAAGCAATTCAATTTGTTGATAGAAGATTTAAACGCCAATCACGAAAAAGGATATGCAAACTATATTGCTTGCGTAAGCGAACAACAAGCCAAACGATTCCATGATATTTTTGATGATGCAAAGCTAGATGTAAAAGAATATCAAACAGTAATTCTATCGCTACACCAAGGGTTTGTAGACCACGATAATAAAATTGTATGCTATACAGACCATCAAATTTTTGAACGGTATCATAAATTCCAATTAAAGAATGGCTATGCCAAAAAGCAAGCCATCACGTTAAAAGAACTCACCAATTTGGATATTGGAGATTACGTTACGCATATAGACCATGGTATCGGACGTTTTGGAGGTCTTCAGAAAATCGATGTTGAAGGTAAAAAGCAAGAAGCCATAAAATTGATTTACGGTGAACGCGATGTGCTGTATTTAAGTATTCATTCGCTTCATAAAATCACTAAGTTTAACGGAAAGGATGGAAAGCCACCTAAAATATACAAACTCGGCAGTAGCGCTTGGAAAACCTTAAAACAAAAAACAAAAGCACGTGTAAAACACGTGGCTTTTAATCTTATTAAACTTTACGCAAAACGTAAAACCCAAAAAGGCTTTCAGTACAATCCTGACAGTTATATGCAGCATGAATTGGAAGCGTCTTTTATTTACGAAGATACACCCGACCAAAGTACTGCAACAGCCGATATTAAAGCCGATATGGAAAGTGAACGCCCCATGGACAGATTGATTTGTGGCGACGTTGGTTTTGGTAAAACCGAAGTGGCTATTAGAGCAGCGTTTAAAGCGGTGGATAACGGAAAGCAAGTAGCGGTTTTGGTACCAACTACTATTTTAGCGTATCAACATTCTAGAACTTTTAAACAGCGCTTAAAGGATTTTCCTGTGGTTGTAGATTATGTAAACCGCTTTAGAACCGCAAAACAAAAACGAGAAACCTTAGAGGCTTTGGCAGAGGGGAAGGTTGATATTATTATTGGCACGCACCAACTTGTTAATAAAAATGTAAAGTTTAAAGATTTAGGATTGTTGATTGTTGATGAAGAGCAGAAATTTGGTGTAGCCGTAAAAGAAAAACTAAAAACCTTAAAGGAAAATGTTGATGTGTTAACGCTTACCGCAACACCAATACCAAGAACATTGCAATTTAGTTTAATGGCGGCAAGGGATTTATCGGTAATAACCACACCGCCACCTAACCGATACCCTATTGAAAGTCATGTGATTCGTTTTAATGAGGAAACTATTCGTGATGCTATAAGTTATGAAATTCAACGTGGCGGCCAGATTTTCTTCATACATAACCGTATCGAAAATATAAAAGAAGTAGCAGGAATGTTACAACGTTTAGTGCCAGATGCGAAGATTGGTATTGGTCACGGGCAAATGGAAGGCAGGAAGTTAGAATCCTTAATGTTACAATTTATGGAAGGAGGCTTTGATGTTTTGGTCAGTACAACTATAGTAGAAAGCGGTTTAGATGTGCCAAATGCCAATACTATTTTTATTAATAACGCCAATAATTTTGGGTTGAGCGATTTACATCAAATGCGTGGTCGCGTAGGGCGGAGCAATAAAAAAGCATTCTGTTATTTCATTACACCAGAATATTCTGCCATGACGGAAGATGCCCGAAAACGCATCACAGCCTTAGAACAATTCACTGAATTGGGAAGCGGCTTCAATATTGCCATGAAAGATTTAGAAATTCGAGGTGCAGGAGATTTGTTAGGTGGCGAGCAAAGTGGGTTTATTAATGAAATAGGTTTTGATACCTATCAAAAAATTCTAAATGAAGCTATAGAAGAACTGAAAGAGAACGAGTTTAAGGACTTGTATCAAGATGATAACGAGGATAAAGTGTATGTTAAAGATGTTACGATTGACACCGATTTTGAGCTTTTATTTCCAGATAGTTACGTTAATAACATTGCAGAGCGCTTAAATTTGTACACGCAACTCAATAATTTAAAGACTGAAGAAGAGTTAGCGAAATTTAAGATGGAGTTAATTGACCGTTTTGGGGAATTACCACAACAAGTGACCGATTTATTAAATAGTGTCCAAATAAAGTGGTTGGCAACCAAAGCTGGTTTTGAAAAAGTGGTGATGAAGAAACATAAACTGATTGGTTATTTTATTAATGATCAGCAAAGTAGTTTCTATCAAAGTGCTAACTTTACAAAAGTGTTGCAGTTTGTACAAACACATCCGCAAGCATGTAAAATGAAGGAAAAGCAAACCCGAAATGGATTACGATTATTATTAACCTTTGACAATATAAAATCGGTAAAACAAGCTTGGGAAGCATTACAACCTATTGTGGCTTAATTGTTGTTCTAAGTAAACCCATAAAAAGAATTGTCATTCTGAACTCGTTTCAGAATCTGTGCATTGTTTCAGAATTTAAATATTACAATGAATTTAAAGAATTTAATTTTTTCGCTTCTTTTCATCCCAGTAATTTGCTTGGGGCAACATAGTATAAAAGGCACATTTACACCTGCAGGAGAATTTGAAATTGCATTGCTATATAAAGTTACTCCTACACATTCAAATTACGTTACAAACGCACCTATTGCTGCTGATGGTAGTTTCGAAATAAAATTAGATTCAACCATTACAAAAGGCATGTATCGAATAACCTATGCCGTTCCTCAGGAAGAATATAATTTTGATGTGATTTACAATGGTGAAGAAGATGTGGAGTTAGCTTTTAATCCTGAAACAGGTGTTGAATTTTTAGCATCAAGAGAAAACAAGTTATTAGAATCTTATACGAAGAGCATGTTGATGATTACGAATAGTATAGGTAACTATTTCAGAGATAAAAGTGAAACAAGGGATTCGCTGGCTTTAGGAGCAATTTTTAAAACACAACACGAAACACAACAGGGTTTTGAAGAAGCTTCTAAAGGAACATTAGCATTTAATTTTATAAAGGCGAATAGCCCATATATTCCAGAGAAGATAGTTGATGTTAAAACCTACATAAAAGGTCTAGAAACCCATTATTTTGATCATGTAGATTTTAATAACGAGGTATTGCAGCGTTCCAAATTTTTAACAGAGCGTATGTTGAATTACGTGTTTGGCATGTCTTCGCAAAATGGGAATGAGGAAGCAGACTATAAAAGAAATATAAAGGTATTTAGTAAAGCGATGACTGATGCTCCTGATGACATCAAAAAATCGTTGTATACTGATTTATGGGAGCAGATGGTAGATTTAAAAATAGAGTCTGTTGCTAATTTTATAGCCGAAAACTTTCTCATGGACTTATCGGTTAAGCTAAACGATCAACAACTTTTACAAGCGTTGATATTATATCAAAATACGTCTATTGGAACCGAAGCTCCAGATTTTGCAATTGAAATCGAAAAAAAAGAAGAAACTACAAAAACGTTGTTAAGCAAACTAGATATTGCTGAATATTATATTGTAGCGTTTTGGAGTAGCACGTGTTCTCATTGTTTAGTCGAAATTCCACAACTGCACGATTTTTCAAAAACATTTGAAGATAAAAAGTTAAAAGTTATTGCTATAGGTTTGGAAGATGAACATTATGCATGGAAAAATTTAACCTATGATTATGCTAACTTTATACATGTTTATGGTGAAGGGAAATGGGATAACGAAATTGGAAATAGCTATGGTGTCACTGGTACACCAACGTATTTTATTTTAGATATAGATAAAAAAATAGTTTCAAAACCTGAGGATTTAGAAGAGTTGAAAGCCTTTTTTGAAATTTCAAACTCACAAACTGAAGAAGAAAAAGAGTAGTTTTTTTGTCGTTCAGAGGGAGGTACGACCGAAGAATCTAATATCAAAAATGATAAAAAGCATTCTCTAAATGTTCAATATTATAACCATTAGTTTCTTTTACAATCGCTATAATATCGAAGCGCACTTCAACATCTAATTCGTTAACCGTAACGTATTCATCAACAGCTTTAACCAAGTTTTTTATTTGCTTTGGCTTTACAAAGTCTTGAGGGTCTCCAAAATCGGCAGTAGAACGTGTTTTCACTTCAACAATGGCTAGAATGCCACTTTTTTTGGCAATAATATCAACTTCTGCCTTATCAAAACGGTAATTACGTTCAATAATATCATAACCGGTTTTCAAAAGAAAATCTACAGCTATTTGTTCACCTTTTTTACCAAGTTCGTTATGTTGTGCCATAATTACCCCCTAAACAAAAAGAAGTCATCTTTCATATCCTCAATCTGTGCATCCTTGTTGGTGATGATGTAATCAATAGCTTTTGAAGTGAATTCATCTCCTTTTTCAGTTAAGGACACAATGTTTTTATCTAACTGAATCATGTTATTCTTCAAAGCTAAATCTAATACTGATTTTGAGCGTACCTTTTGCCAATTAATATGTTCGTTGAGGTGATTTACATGACGCTCACGTTCTTCTGTATGATTTTTTAAATGCAGAAGAAAGGTGAGGAGAGACACCTCTGTACGTTGTTGTTTTTCTCTATAAAGAACAGCGATAATACCACGACTTGGTGCAAACAAGTACACTATTAAAAATATTATTCCGAGCATTGTGGTGATAGATCCTGCAATAGAAGCGTCCAACCAATGTGCTACCCAATATCCAGAAATCGCACTAAAAACGCCAAAACAAACAGCATAAATGACCATGCGTTTTAATTCGTTGGTCAATAAATAAGCGGTTGCGGCGGGTGCTATCATTAACGCAACTACTAAAATGGCGCCCACAGCATCAAAAGCACCAACGGTTGTAACGGAAGAAACAGTCATTAATCCATAATGAATTATGGCAGGAGAAAATCCTAAAGACGCAGCTAAACCAGCATCAAAGGTGCTTACTTTTAGTTCTTTAAAAAAGGCGAATAATAGCCCGATGGTTATGATTAAAATAGTTCCAATAATCCACAATGATTTCGGGCCTACATCAACTCCAGAAATAATTAATCTATCAAAAGGAGCAAAAGCAAGTTCTCCCAATAATACGGCATCCACATCTAAATGTACATCATTAGCATTTTTGGCTATCATAATCACACCAATACTAAATAGCGCAGGAAACACTAAGCCAATAGCAGTATCTTCTTTAACAAGTCCAGTTTTTTGGATATATTCCACTAAAACAACGGTTAAAATTCCGGTCAATGCAGCTAAAAGGATTAACAGTGGTGAGTTCAAATCTTGAGTAATAAAGAAACCAATAACGATTCCTGGTAAAATAGAATGACTAATAGCATCACTAATCATAGCCATTTTCCGAAGCACTAAAAAAGTCCCTGGAATAGCGCAGGCTATGGCAACCAAACTTGCAATCAGCTGTATTTCAATTTGTGCGCTACTCATTGTTGTCGTTTTGTTGATTGTATAAATTTGATGCTGCTTTAAAGCCTTCTTCGGTTAAACTCCACATATTACCTTCAAGGGTTACGTAATTTTTACTTACCAACTTCTGAAGTGTACTTTTGGTATATCCTTGAAAATTATTAAGGATTTTAATAGCATGTGGATGTGAAACGTCTTCATGACTTTCAACGATATTGTACATAAAGGCTAAGGTTTTGTGTAATTGTAAATCGCGACGGTTTTTTATAAATCGAATTTGCTTAAACAATAAGCCTCTACTTGGTGAAAATATAAACGAAAACAATACAAAAACACCTGCAATAATTACAATAACAGGACCAGTAGATAGGTTGTCTTGACTTGCGCTTATGGCCGTTCCAAACACACCAGAAAACGCACCAAAAATGGCGGCTAGAAATACCATAACGCCTAAGCTGTTTGTCCATTGTCTGGCTGCCGCTGCGGGCGCTAATAGCATGGCGCTCATTAACACTACGCCAACAGTTTGCAAGCCTAATACAATAGCAAGCACGATAAAAGAGGTAATTAAAATATCTATATTTTTTGTGTTGAACCCTAGCGTTTTGGTGTAGTCAGCATCAAATAGAAGAATTTTAAATTCTTTCCAAAATAGCAACAATACAAGTAAACATATTCCAGTTACAATAGCCATCATCCATACGTCACTTTCAAGTAATGTTGCCGCTTGTCCGAATAAATATTTATCCAATCCTGCCTGATTAGCATTGGGTTGTTTTTGAATAAATGTGAGTAATAACATCCCAAAACCAAAAAATAAGGATAGAATTAAGCCTAAAGCAGTATCTGATTTTAAATGTGTTTTTTTAATAATACCACGAATCCAAAACGTGCCAATGAGTCCGCTTACTAACGCGCCCAAAAGCAAAACATTGCTGTTTTTTGCACCAGTTAGTAAAAAGGCTATGGCAATTCCTGGTAAAGCTGCGTGGGAAATAGCATCACCTAATAAACTTTGTTTTCGCAAAACAGCAAAACTCCCTAACATACCAGTTACTGCGCCTAGTATAGCAGTACCTAGGGTTATGGTTCTTAGGGTATAGTCGGTGAAAACGAGTTTTATGTATTCTGTTATGTCCATAATTTCTGCGAAATCAGGAATCTCTTCCTTTGTTTCGCTTTATTTCTTATTCTATTTTTTCCAGTCGAGTAAGCACTGTTTACTGCGACTGAATACTGTAAACTTTTTTTACTCCTGAATGCTTACTTTATAATTAATACCATAGGTCTTAGTTAAATTATCATCATTAAAAATATCCTTAACCGGACCAGTAGCAATCTTTTTTACATTTAAGAACGTAACCCAATCAAAATATTCAGGGACAGTTTGTAAATCGTGATGTACTACAATAACTGTTTTTCCTGCTTTTCTAAGTTCTTTTAAAATATTAATAATTGCTATTTCTGTTGTAGCATCTACACCTTGAAAAGGCTCGTCCATAAAATAGATGGAGGCGTTTTGTACCAAGGCTCTCGCCAAAAATATACGTTGCTGTTGGCCACCAGAAAGTTGACTAATCTGTCGGCCCTTAAAAGGCAACATGCCCACTTTTTCTAAAGCTTCTAAAGCTGCTTTCTTTTGTTTTTGCCCAGGGCGTTTTATCCAACCTAAACTGCCATATGTTCCCATCATAACAACATCTAAGGCCGTAGTAGGGAAATCCCAATCTACACTGCCTTTTTGGGGCACATATGCAACGAGTTGCCGCTGTTTTTCATAGGGTTTGTCATAAATGCTAACGCTTCCAGCAATTGGCTTAAGAATACCTAAAATAGATTTTATTAGGGTTGATTTACCAGCGCCATTGGGACCTACAATAGCCATAAGTACGCCTTCTGGGATTTCTAAATCAATATCCCATAATACGGGTTTGTAGTTGTAGGCTACGGTGAGGTCATCTACTTTTACGGCTATTTTATCTTTCATTTCTTTCGTGTTTGAATGTTCATTTTGTCTTGATACACTATTTAGTTTGAAAGGTCCAGTGGACGTTTCTAGCTAAATACCATGAACCAAAAAATCATATCAATCTGAGAAAATTGCTAAAGCACCATTCGCTCTCGGAATTACGCGCCTGAAGCTGCGCTTCGCGACTTCATTCCTTCTCTCATTATTTCTGCAGATTGATGATTCCGATTACATCAGAACTCGGGTGTTGGCTCTTTTGCCTAACCATTATTTAATTCAAAACTATTTTTCAACTTTCTAAACTCTAAACTCTAAACTCTAAACTCTAAACTCTAAACTCTAAACTTACAAAGTATGAGTAAAGTTCCTCCCCATCGGGGAGGTTAGGAGGGGCTTTTATTTTAAAGCATTTACAATCGTATTCACATTATATTCAAACATTCCAATATAAGTCCCTTCAACAGTTCCTGCATTTCCTAGTGCATCAGAATATAGAGTCCCTCCAATAGAAACTTCATGACCTTTTGATTTTACCGCTGCTTGAAGTGCTTCAATAGTGCGTTTAGGTACAGAGCTTTCTACAAAAATAGATTTTACTTTGTTTTCTATGATGAATGTAGATAATTTTTGAACATCTTTTACACCCGCTTCTGTCGCTGTTGATAAGCCTTGTAAACCAACTACTTGAAAATTAAAAGCTTTACCGAAATAATTAAAAGCGTCATGTGCTGTTACTAAAATTCGCTGTTCTTCTGGAATAGCTGAAATTGTATTATCTATTTCAGCTTTTAAATTGTTTAATTTATCAATATATGTTTTGCCATTTTCTTCAAAGGCTAATTTTTGCTCTGGAATAGCCTCAGAAAGTGTCTTTACCACAAAATTTGTGGCTTGTTTCCAATATTCTATATCAAACCAAATATGAGGATCATAATTTGAAGCAAAGTATTCTGAACCAATCAATGTGTTTTTGTCTAAAGCATCAGATATTGCAATGGTTTTCTTATTTTTCATTTTCTCGAAAACTTCTACTAGTTTTCCCTCTAAATGTAAGCCGTTATAAAAAATGATATCAGCATTTGATAGCTTAGTAACATCGCCTTCACTTGCTTTGTAGAGGTGCGGATCTACACCACTACCCATTAAACCTTGTAAATTAATGTGTGCGCCACCAATGTTTTTAACCAAATCGGTAATCATTGTGGTGGTGGTAACAACATTAAGTTTTCCATTGTTGTCTTTAACATTTTTACAGTTGATAATGATAATGCTTAAGATAATTAGGAGTAGTGCTTTTTTCATATTTATGATGCCTATTTTGTGCTAATTTAATTTAAAGTAAACCGTAATCCAAAAAACAGACGTCGGCCCTGGTTTGGGCCGTAAACATAGGTAGGATCGAAAGTTAAGGCGTAAGGATTGTCAGCTGTGGCAATAGCATTGCCATCAGCATCAAACGTAACATCTTTATCAAATGGATCGTTTGCCCTAGCAATGATAAAAGGATTGCCTCTATTTGGCGTCCAATCTAAAATATTTTTTACGCCGCCATAGATTTCAAAATTACTGATACCATCATATGTCAATTGAATGTTTTGAATGCTCCATGTTGGTGAGTATTCACGTCTTGGATCTAACTCTCCCAATAAAGGCAATCGCATAGGGCCATAAATATTTCCGGTATAATCGAAAGTAAGATGTGTTGGAAAATTTTTATAGGAAAGCGACCAAACCCCTGTGAAGCGTTCGGTTAAAATTTGTCTTGTTCTTATGCCGTTTTCTTTTTGGGATACATCTTGAAATGTAGCACCTACAGAGGCGCTAATTCCACTAGCGAAAACAGCATCTAAATTTAGGCTAAATCCTTTTGAGATTGAGTTGCCGTCTAGATTATCATAAATAATCTGATTTGGATTAGTGTCGTAATCTGGAATAATAGCATTGGTAAAATAGGTGTACCAAGCTGAAGCGTCTAGGGTAATTAAAAATCCGCTTTTAGTATAAAACTTCTTTAAATAATTGAGATTGATGTTGTACGACTGTTCAGGTTCGAGAGCTTCGGTGATTACAACATCTCTTGCGCCCGTTAATGCAGCATGGTCTTCGGTAAACAAATTAACAACTCTAAAACCAGTTCCTGCGTTTATTCTAAAGATATCATGTTCAGTGGGTTTAAATCTGTATGCGATTCGAGGTGTTAAGATTGAACCGTGCCTATTGTCATAATCATAACGTAAGCCTAATAAAACTCGCTGTTTCTTGGATAAAGTTATTTCGTCTTGAACAAAAATTGAAGGTATAGTAACTTCATCTGCCTGAACTGTGGCCGCAGTATTATCATTATAAAAATTATATCTAGCGGCTAAACCAAATAATAAATCATGATGTTTAAGTGGTTTATCCCAAATTAATTGGCCAAACCCAATACGCTGTTGTGCTTTATACTCAGTATCACCGTAAAACGAATCTTGATCATGATCGGAATATGAAAATTGAAAATTCACTTTTTCAGAAATGGGTAATTGATAATTTCCAATAATCTCAAAGCGCGATGTATAGATACTTTCTCCATACACTTCGGTGCTTCCTCTAAATGATGGATTCCATTGCATTTCTCCACCCCATCGGTCTTCATAAAAATAACGACCAGCCAAGTACAGCAATCTATTGTTTTTACGCTTAAAGCTCCACTTTTGAAACACTGAAATTCTATCTTGAAGCGTTACGTCAGTGAAATTATCGCTATTATTATCAATAGGGTTGGAATAATTAAAATAATTTACACCTAGAAGCATATTAGCTTTGTTGTTTATGTTCGCTTTAAGACCTACATCTAAGTTAGCTTCTCCCCAACTACTTACAAATCCATCAGCAAAAACTAATGGTGTATGCTCTGGAAGTTTTGTAATGATATTGATTAAACCACCAACTGCTTCGCTACCATAAAGCGAGGAAGCTGGACCTTTTACTACTTCAACCTGTTCAATTAAAGAATTGGGAATCCCTGATAAACCATAAACTGTAGATAAACCACTAACAATGGGCATACCATCAATCATTACCAAAGTGTAAGGCCCTTCTAAACCGTTAATGTGAATATCGCCTGTATTACAAACGTTACAATTAAGTTGAGGTCTTACACCATTTATATTTTGCAAAGCATCAAAAATATTAGGTGTAGGGTTTTTTTTGAAAAATGTAGGAGAGTAAACTTCAACAGGAACAGGGCTTTCCAATCTAGAAACTGCTTTTAGTGTTCCTGTGACAATAACTTCATCGAGAATTTCAGATTCAAATAAATCAAAATTCACAATACTATTTTCAGTAGTTATAGTGATTACTTTTTTTTGGGTTCGATAACCTGTAAACGAAGCCACAACAGTATAGGTGCCAGCTTTTACGTTTGCTATACTGTACGAGCCATCTTCTTTTGAAATCGCTCCTTTTGTAGTGCCTTTTAAGAATATGTTTACGTATGGTAAACTTTCACCATTAGATATAACTTTTCCTTTTACGTTTTGAGCATAAAAGGATGTGCTAGATAGAATGATTATTAAAAGGGTAAGGTACTTCACTAATTAATTTTTATGCAAATATAAATATATTTTTAGACTAATCTAAAAAATTATTTTTAGTGCAAAAAATACTATATCTTTGTTTTGTTTAAAATTGTAATGTGATTACGCTTACCGAAGAAAATTATATCAAATCTATTTACCATTTAGGAAAGCAAGGCGCTACTAATGTAAGTACCAACGCTATTGCTCAAGATATGGAAACAAAGGCATCGTCTGTTACCGATATGGTGAAAAAACTATCGGAAAAAGGGTATGCAGATTATAAAAAATATCAAGGTGTTTCTTTAACTGAAAAAGGAAAGACTATTGCCATAAATATTGTGCGTAAGCACAGATTGTGGGAAGTGTTTTTAGCTGAAAAATTAAATTTTTCTTGGGATGAAATTCACGAAGTAGCAGAACAATTAGAGCATATTAAATCGAAAAAGTTAATTAGCCAGCTAGATGCATTTTTAGGTTATCCAACGCATGATCCTCATGGCGATCCTATACCTGATGAAACCGGAAATATTAAAAAAATTGACAAAATTCTACTTTCGGAAGCAAAAGAAGGCGATCATTGTATTTGTGTTGGCGTTCAGGATTCTTCTACCGAATTTTTAAAATATTTAGACAAGAACAATATAGCTTTAGGGGTTCACTTAAAAGTATTGCAACGCGAACCTTTTGATAATTCTATAACCATAAAATTGAAGGATAGAGAATTGGTGATATCTAATGTAATAGCAAATAATTTGTTTGTTAAAGTCACTTAGTTAGCTATTGCTGGTATAATAGTTGATGCATTTTGGCAAACTCTAACTATGAGGTTAACATTTAAGAAAATTTAATACTTTAAACTCATGTTAGTTTATTAAACTAAAACCTCCTCTTGTCAATAACTTGTTGTTATTTGGCAATGCTTCCGAATTTTTAAGTTCTACATAGCCATTATATGTTCTGCCAACATCAATTTTAACTTGATTAAAAAAATAACTGCCATCAGTTTGCTCATCTAAAACCAATATAAAATAATTGCCGTCTACTTCTATAACAGCAGTTTCTGGTAAAGCGTTTGCCGTACGTTCTTCGGTTATAATTTCAGCATTAACAAACATACCAGTTAAAAACTGATGCGACTCGTTTTTTGGATGTGCATGTACTTTAATAGTTCTGTTATCTTCAATAGACGAGCCTACTAAATATACACTAGCTTCGTAAAAATCATTAGATGCTTCAGGAATTTTAAACAAAATATTTTGTGCTTTTTTAATATTCATGATGTCTTTTTCAAAAACCGATAATTCTAAGTGAATATGGCTGTTATCAACAATTTCTAATATTGCTGTGGTTGGTGAAACATAAGAACCTTTGGACACATGTACCTTGGTAATGCTTCCGTTTATTGGCGCATAGATATTAACTACTGAAGTGAAGTTGCCTTGTTCAGCTCGTAACGGATCGATATTGAGTAGTAACAATTGTTTTTTTAGGCCTTTATATCTCGCATTGGCCGTTTTGTATGCGCTTTCTGATTTTAAAAACACTTTTTTAGAAATGATGTTTTCTTCAAACATGGTGCGCTGTCTTTCAAATTCCGTTTTTAGGTAGTTGAGCTGTTCCTTTACTTCCAGATAATTTTGCTGTAGTGCTACAAACTCCGGATTTTTTAGTGACACCAAAACCTGTCCTTTTTTAACCATGTCGCCAACTAATAACGGAATAGTTTTTACATAACCACCAATAATGGCATTTACTATGGCCTTGTTCTCCGGCGGAACATCTATTACACCATTTACTTTTATGCTTACAGGGAATGGCTTGGTCTCAATATTCCCCATAACCATATTGTTTTGTTGAAACTGCGCTTTAGCAATTTCAATGCGCTGATCTTCAGTTGTATCAGTCTCAATTTTAGCTGTGTTTTCTGATTTTTTACAACCAGAAATCATGATTAAGAGGATAAGTATTGATGTTTTATATATGTTTTTCATAGAACTAACTTTATAATGTTAAATAGTTTATGGCTATTACCGTTTGGTTGTAGGCATTAAGGTTTTCCAGATAATTGAGCTGAATCTCATATGCGTTTTCTAAACTCAAAATGTACTGGTAAAAGTTTATTTCGCCGTTTTTAAAGCTACCGTTGGCAGTTTTTAAAATTTCTTTTGAAAGTACCGCGCCTTCTTCTTCGTAAAAATCCAATGCTTTTTGTTGTTGTTGTAGTTGCGACAATAACACTTTATTTTTTATATTTAGTTGAATCGTGTAATCTCGCAACCTTTCGTTAGCGATTTGTTCTGAAATTTTTGAAGCTTTTATTTTTGAAGCCGTACCTGAAAAAAATAAAGGAATCTTTAATCCTATTTGGTAACCATAAAGATTGGTATTGATGCCAGCGTTACTGCCCTGAAAATAATTAAGTGTTATATCAGGCATTAATTGTTGTTTTTCTAATTTCTTTAATCGCTCTGCAACCGAAACAGTGTTTGAGTAAAAGGATAACTCAGGGCTTTCATTTATATTAATTAGTTTCAATGGTTTCTTTTGTAGAGGACGAATCAAAATATCTAAACTATCATCGCTTTGTATAATACTTAAAAGTTTTTGGTAAGCAATAATAACCTCTTCTTTGGCTTTTATGTAATTAAGATTTACCTGTTTATGTTTGGCTTTGGCAGTTATTTTTTCCAAATAGTTGGTTTCACCAAGCTCAAATCGCCTATGTGCAGTATTAGAAAAATTTTGATACAAACTATCTAACATTTCATGGATACGTTCTTTTTCTTTAGCATAGAGGTATTGGTAGTATCCGGATGTGATGTTGTGCTTTAGTGCTTTTTCTTGTATCTTATAGTGTGAGGTTTCTTTGCTGTAAATAGCACGATTTAATTTTTTTTGAGACCCATACACGGTTGGGAATAAAAATTGTTGTTGAATGCCAAAAACACCTATTGGCTGTTCATTGATTGCTAAGTTATTTTGGTCGTAACCATAATAGATTTCGGTTTTATCAAAATCGAAAGCACTATTAATCAACGCGTCAGATTCGCTCACTTTTAAGCGACCTGCTTTTAGGCCAGCATTGTTTTCTATTCCGATAAGGATAAGATCTTCAAGCGATTTTTTATTGTTTTGACCGAAACTATGGCTTGAAAACAGTCCGAAAAGTAACAGTATCATAGGTAAATTCACTTTATTGTTTTTTAATGTAGTTCCATTTTTTCTATACTTACTAAATAAAGCATAAAGTACAGGTAAAACTACCAATGTAAGTAGTGTTGCAGTAACTAAACCACCAATAACAACTGTGGCAAGTGGCCTTTGAACTTCTGCACCAGCACTTGTAGAAATAGCCATGGGTAAAAACCCTAATGCAGCGGCAGAAGCCGTTAATAACACTGCACGTAATCGATTTTTAGCACCCTGTTTTATTAATGTTTCCATATTATCAAAGTCTTTATTTTTTAATTCTTTAAAGTGCTCGATAAGTACAATGCCGTTGAGTACAGCAATACCAAATAATGCAATAAAACCTACACCAGCCGAAATACTAAACGGCATATCCCTTAGCCACAGCAGTAGAACGCCACCAACTGCAGCTAATGGAATAGCAGAAAATATTAGAAGCGCCTCTTTAATAGAGTTGAACGCAAAATAGAGCAAAATAAAAATGAGTATAAGTGCAATAGGTACAGCAATTAATAATCTGGATTTTGCAGTTTGTAAGTTTTCAAATTGACCACCATAGGTAATGCTATAACCTGCAGGAAGACTGATATTTTTCTCAATTAAGGATTGAACATCATTTACAACAGATTCCAAATCACGGTTTCTAACATTAATACCAACAACAATTCGTCGTTTTGTATCATCTCTAGAAATTTTTGCAGCTCCTTTTTTATAGCTTATTTCCGCTAACTCTTGCAGTGGTACTTTTCCACCATTTGGTAAATCCACATACAAGTTTTTTATGTTTTCAATATCAGTGCGTTTAGCTTCATCTAATCGTACCACAAGATCAAAGCGTTTTTCGCCTTCAAAAACACTACCTACAGTTTTGCCTGCAAATCCCATAGAAAGCATAGTGTTGAGGTGCTCAATATTTAGGCCGTATCGTGCTATTTTTTCACGATTGTATGCAACACTCATTTGAGGCAAACCATCAATTTTCTCTACAGTAATATCTGCCGCTCCTTCAACGTTTTCTATTAAGGATTTTATTTCGCTTCCTTTTTTTGAAAGCACTTCTAAATCTTCACCAAATATTTTAATTGCAATATCTGCCCTAACACCTGTAATAAGTTCATTAAAACGCATTTCAATAGGTTGAGTAAATTCTACTTCCATACCTGGAATTATGGCTAATGCTTCCTTAAATTTATCGGCAAGTTCATCTTTTGAAGAAGCAGATACCCATTCCTTCTTGGGCTTTAATACGATGATAACATCGCTCTCCTCCATAGACATTGGGTCTGTTGGTACCTCTGCAGCACCAATTCTGGTAACTACTTGTTTTACTTCTGGAAACTCTTCTAATAATATCTTTTCGATTTCAGTAGTTATTTCAACGGTCTTTTTTAAGGATGTACCTGTTTTGAGTACAGGTTGAATTACAAAATCACCTTCATCTAAGGTGGGAACAAATTCTCCACCCATAGTTGTAAAGATGTAAATTGAAATAGCCAATAAAACTGTTGCTATGCTAAGCACAAGTTTTTTGCTCTTTAGCGCCAAATCAATTGTTGGACTGTACAAATTGTGCAACCAACGCATTATGCGAATAGAAATATTTTTATCCGATAGTTTGGTTGGTTTTAGAAATAAAGAAGCCGCAACTGGCACATAAGTAAAACAAAAAATCATAGCACCAATTAGCGCAAAACTAAAGGTTAACGCCATTGGTTTAAACATTTTACCTTCAACGCCACTCAAAGATAATATTGGAATAAAAACAATAAGAATAATAAGCTGACCAAATATGGCAGAATTCATCATTTTAGATGCGCCATTAAAGGTAATTTTATCTTTAAAGGACTGAACGTCTTGTTGTGGTAAAGCCGCCATTTCAACTTGATTTCGTGTAATCTGAAAAGCAATAAATTCTACTATAATGACGGCTCCATCAATTATAATTCCAAAGTCAATAGCTCCAAGACTCATTAAATTAGCGTCTACGCCAAAAACGTACATTAAGGATATGGCAAATAATAAACATAGCGGAATAACAGAAGCTACCACCAGACCTGAGCGCAAATTCCCTAAGAGCAAAACCACCACAAATACCACAATAAGACAGCCTAAAACTAAATTTTCGGTAACTGTAAAAGTGGTTTTAGCAATGAGCTCGCTGCGGTCTAGAAAAGCATTGATATAAACGCCTTTTGGCAATGACTTTGATATAGATGCAACACGTTCTTTTACGGCTTCAATCACTTCTTTAGAATTAGCGCCTTTGAGCATCATAACCTGCCCAAGTACTTTTTCGCCTTCTCCATTTCCTGTTATGGCGCCAAAACGTGTGGCGTTACCAAAGCCAACTTTAGCAATATTCTTAATGTAAATAGGTACACCGTCGGCATTTTTTACAACTATATTGCCAATATCCTCTAAGGAAGACACTAATCCATCACCTCGAATAAAATAGGCCTGATTTACTTTTTCAATATAACCCCCACCGGCAACACTATTATTTAGTTCTAGGGCTGCAAACACTTCTTGTGCAGAAATGTTCATGGCATTGAGTTTATCCGTATTTAAAGCAACTTCATATTGCTTTAAAAAGCCTCCCCAAGTATTTACTTCTACAACTCCGGGTATTCCAGAGAGTTGCCTTTTCACTATCCAGTCCTGGATAGTTCTTAAGTCTTGTGGTGTATAAGAATCCTTATAATCAGGTTCTACATCAAGAATATATTGGTAGATTTCTCCTAAACCTGTTGTTATTGGTCCCATTTCGGGCTTGCCAAAACCATTTGGTATTTTTTCAGAAGCAGATTCTATTTTTTCTGCAATGAGTTGTCGCGGCAAATAAGTGCCTATATCGTCATTAAAAACTATAGTAACTACAGATAAACCAAACTTAGATACAGAGCGAATTTCTACTACACCAGGAAGATTAGCCATTTCTAATTCTACAGGATAGGTGATAAACTGTTCCATATCTTGTGTAGAAAGGTTTCGAGAAGTAGTGATGACTTGTACTTGATTGTTAGTTACATCTGGTACAGCGCCAATTGAAATTTGAGATAATGAATACAACCCAAATCCGATGACGAACAGTGTAAAGATTAGAATAATAAACTTATTCTTTAGGCTAAATTTTATAATGTGTGATAGCATAATTCATAGGTAAAAAGTATGCTCAACCCTTATTGTAACAAGTTGAAGCAGAAAATTTTAAAAGTAAAAGGAATTATGCGTGTTTAGGTGGCTGAAGGAGCTTTTCCTTGTGAAGCGATGAGTATGAGTTTAGATAATGAAAATTTGATTCCACAGATTTAAAACCTTCATAATCATTAAAAGAATTTGATGTGTAAAAAGGCAAAAACGCAGTTATGGTAATGCCGTGTCCTTGGCATTGAAACGGTAATTGCTCATGGTCGCTCTGTTCTTCTTGATGATTTTTGCTATGCTCACCTTTTAGTTCGCCGTAGTGTTTAGATACGAACACAAAAAAACTATCACCGTATTCTTGTTTATGGAATTGGGCGTGCTCTATGAGTTCATCTATTTGCAAAATGTCTTCTGCACCTATATGAAAGCTTTGGATTAGAATAAATCCTGATAATGCTATGGCAATTAACCTACTCACTCAAACAAAGTTAGTAAATTTTAAAATAGGACGTTAAATGAGTATTAGTATATAAAATTTTTGGTATAATTCTTAATGGCAGCCACAATCATCAATACCACAGCTTTTTGAAGACTTCTTTTTTGGAGACCAAACGAATTTTTTAACCAAAAAAACAATAGCTATAGCTAATGCTGAAAAGACTAATATGTTTTGTACCACTACATTCATTTATTTAAGTAATTGAAATGCAATTAACGCTACAATATACGCAAAAGTACTCATAATAACCAGTTGATATACAGGCCATTTCCATGAATTTGTTTCGCGTTTTACAATGGCTAGGGTGCTCATACATTGCATAGCAAAAGCATAAAACAGCAATAATGAAATTCCTGAAGCAAAATTAAACAACGGCCCACCCAAAATAGGATTTACCTCTCCCGCCATTCGGTTTTTAATAGTCTCTTCTTCATCGCTTCCAACGCTGTAAATTGTTGCCAAAGTACCAACAAAAACCTCTCTTGCGGCAAATGAACTTACAATGGCAATGCCTATTTTCCAATCATATCCAAGAGGTCTTATCACGGGTTCAATGGCGTGTCCTGCGATACCAATAAAGGAATGTTCTAATTTATGTGAGGCTATTTTTTGCTGTAAGTCTTCTTCACTCAAGTTTTGTGAAGCATATTCTGTTTTTACTATATTTTCAGCATTGTTAAACGTTTTTCCAGGACCATAAGACGCCAAAAACCAAAGCACAATTGATATAGCTAGAATAATTTTTCCTGCTCCAAAAACAAACGATTTCGTTTTTTCAACCACCGTTAAAACCACATTTTTAAAAAGTGGTAATTTGTAATTAGGCATTTCAATTACAAAAAATGTTTTGCTTTTAATTTTTAAAACTTTATTGAGAATGTAAGCCGATAGAATTGCAGTTCCAAATCCTATTAAATACAAAAGCATAAGTGTTAATGCTTGGTAGCTTAAACCAAAAAAGCGTCCTTCAGGAATTACAAGGGCAATAATAATTAAATACACAGGCAATCTTGCAGAACACGTGGTAAAAGGCGTAACTAAAATGGTAATTAAACGTTCTTTCCAACTTTCAATATTACGTGTAGCCATAATAGCAGGAATTGCACAGGCAGTTCCAGAAATTAAAGGCACAACACTTTTTCCGCTTAAACCAAAACGACGCATAATACGGTCCATTAAAAACACTACGCGACTCATATAACCACTTTCCTCAAGTACAGCGATAAATAGAAACAGAAAAGCAATTTGCGGAATAAAAATAACAATACCGCCTAGTCCAGGAATAATACCTTCAGCAATTAAATTGGTAAATGCGCCTTGTGGTAATGTGTTTTTTACCCATTCACTTAAACTGGCAAAGGTGCTATCAATAAAGTCCATGGGCACCTCTGCCCAATCATAAATAGCTTGAAAAATAGTAAGTAGAATAACGGCAAAAATTAAATACCCCCAAACTTTATGGGTGAGAATTCTATCAAGTTTAATACGCAAATCTTTAGCTTGACTTAAGTCTATGGTTTGCCCTTTTGCCAGAGCTTCGTTGATAAATTGATACCTTTTTATCGTTTCTTTTTGCTGTAAACGTTTTAAATCGCCTTTGCTTTTCGTTTTAAAATCAGCAACTGCATCAAAATCTTTCCTATTGGTTTTGCCAAAATTCACATCTTGTGTAATTACCAACCAAAGTTTATATAATAGTTGATTAGGAAAAGCCTTTTTTAGATTGCCAAAGTAAGTAGGGTCTATAGTAGTGGTATCTAAACAAGGTTTAACCGAAACCTCTTTATGATGTGCAATAAGGTGTTTTAATTTATCGATACCCTCATTTTTACGCGTACTTACTAAAGCTATTTTAGTATGAAGCTTCTCTTCTAAATAGTCGATATCTAAGGAAATCCCTTTGTACCTCATCCTATCTGCCATGTTAATTACCAATACAGTAGGTATCTCTAAATCCTTAATTTGTGTAAAGAGTAGGAGGTTGCGTTTTAAGTTCTCAACATCGGTAACCACCACAGCGATATCAGGGAAATCCTTATCGTTTTTATTCAGCAAAAGCTCAATAACCACATTTTCATCAAGAGAAGAAGCGTTTAAACTATATGTTCCCGGTAAATCAATAATATGAGCTTTAACCCCACGAGGTAATTTACAAATGCCCTGTTTTTTCTCAACCGTAATGCCTGGGTAGTTTCCCACTTTTTGGTTTAAACCAGTAAGCGCATTAAATACCGAAGTTTTTCCAGTGTTTGGATTTCCAATTAAAGCAACATTTATTTGTTTACTCATGCGTTACTTTTTCTATTAAAATATGAGCAGCAGTTTCTTTTCTAATGGCTAGGTGCGTGCCATTTACATTTAAATACATTGGGTCTTGAAAAGGGGCAACTTGAACCAACTCTACAGAATTCCCGGGGAGACATCCCATTTCTAAGAGTTTTAAAGGAATATGAATAGACGAAACATCAGCAATTATAGCATGTTCTCCGCGTTTTAGATGTGCCAAAGTATCCTTCAAGCTTATTTAGATTGATTTTAAAGAAGCAAAAATAATACAATTGTTTAGAAGTATAAAAGTTATAGCGGTTAAAGTTTTATTTTATTTGGGCGTTCCCTTCCTGACACTTCGACAAGCTCAATGCAGGTGTCGGGTCGGGCTTTCCGTTAATAGTTTTGGCTTCCCGCATTGGCGGGACCAAAAGCCAGAGTTTATCCTGAGCATAGTCGAAGGGCTGCAATCCCTAACGCAAAGCACAATTAGGCTTTCTCTATTTATATTCTTCTTTTAAAATTGCAATATCGTCAAGTAAACGATCAATGTCCTCCTGGTTAGTGCCATCATAAAACCCTCGTATTTGTTGCTTTTTGTCAATCAGCATAAAATTTTCAGTGTGTATCATATCAAAAGGGCCACTATCACCATTTTCCTTAACCGCCAAATAACTTTTACGCGCTAGTTTATAAATCTCTTTTTTGTTACCAGTGACTAAATTCCATTTTTTGTCATTTACTCCTTTTTTTTCGGCGTAGCGTTTCAATTGCGCTACAGTGTCAATTTCAGGAGTTACTGTATGCGATAACAACATCACTTCCGTATCGTTTATAATTTCTTTTTGTATTTCAGCCATATAATCCGTCATAATAGGACAAATAGTTTGGCAAGTCGTAAAAAAGAAGTCGGCCACGTATATTTTATCTTTATAGCTGTCTTGGGTTATCGTTTGTCCATTTTGGTTTGTCAAACTAAAATCAGCAATTTTATGGTATTTCTTTTTGTATTGCAACGTGCTATCAACCAATTCGGTACTTACCATCGAGGGCTGATAAATTGGTAAGGGTTGGTACACATTCAAGGTATTGTAAATAATTGAAATGATAATTACCGAAATAATGCCAAATACTATGGCAAACAGTTTATAATCCTTAAAAAACGATAACATTTTACAGGTTTAAAATTTAGAATTCATGCAAAAATACGTTCTTTTAAAATCGTGTAAAAGCTAGAGTTCACTTAAATTACTGTTAAAACATGGTGCAATTGTTTAATTGCTTTTTAAACTTGGTTTAAAACCTTACTTTTGTGCGGTTATTTTAAATCTGATTGAAGATTATATGGAGTTTGTTATAAAAATATCACAGTTTTTACTGAGTTTATCATTGCTTATCGTTCTGCACGAATTAGGGCATTTTATTCCAGCAAAAGCTTTTAAAACAAGAGTAGAAAAATTCTATTTATTTTTTGATGTGAAGTTTTCATTGTTCAAGAAAAAAATAGGAGAAACTGTTTACGGTATAGGATGGTTGCCTTTAGGCGGATATGTAAAAATATCTGGAATGATAGATGAAAGTATGGATACTGAAGCTATGAAAGAGGAACCTAAACCCTGGGAGTTCCGCTCTAAACCTGCATGGCAACGGTTAATTATAATGTTAGGAGGGGTTACGGTTAACTTTGTTTTGGCAATATTTATCTACATAGGAATGAGTTATTTTTATGGAGATACGTTTTTACCGAATGAAAACATTAAGGATGGGTTGGTTATTGAAAATTCCGTTGCGAATAAAGTTGGATTACAAACAGGAGATAAAATTTTAGCCGTTGACGGAGAAAAGATTGAAACCTATTCTGAAATATCTGAAAAACTACTTTTTGGTAAAGAAGTTTTAATAGAAAGATCAGGAGAACAATCCACTATTATCATGCCTCAGGATTTTCTTGCGCAATTAATGGATTCTAAGGAGAGAGGATTAATAAGCTTAAGGCAGCCTTTTGTTGTGGTTAAAGTTCCAGACACCTCTTATAATGCTGGTAGCGGTATAAAAAAAGGCGACATTATAGTTGGCATAAATGGGGTGGAAACCAAATATGCTGATCAAGTAATGCTGGCTTTAGATCAATTTAAAGGGCAAAAAGTTCCTGCTAATATTCTACGAGAAGGAGAAAATTTCCCAACATCTTTAACAATTAGTGACAACGGAAAATTAGGCATGGTGTATGCACCACAGTCTACTCCTGAAACCCTAGAAGCTCTAGGGTATTACGATTATGATATTAAAAAATATGGTTTTTTTGAGTCTTTCCCCGTAGGCTTAAATAAAGCAAAAGATAGGTTGTCTTCGTACTGGGGGCAACTAGAAGCGATTTTTACACCAAGTACTGGAGCCTACAAGGGTGTTGGTGGATTTAAAGCTATATACGACATATTTCCAAGTTTTTGGAGCTGGCAAGCATTTTGGAGTATTACAGCATTTTTATCTATTATGTTGGCAGTATTAAATTTATTACCAATCCCAGCTTTAGATGGGGGGCATGTAATGTTTTTGCTTTATGAAATGATATCAGGAAGAAAACCAGGAGACAAGTTTATGGAGTATGCACAAATGGTAGGTTTCTTTATTTTGATAGCGTTAGTTTTATTTGCTAATGGTAACGATATTTACAAGGCAATTTTTGACTAACTTTTTTAGTTATTATATTTGTTGTAAATAAAAATTAATATATATTTGCGCTCGCAAAAGCGAAATATAACCTTCCTCAGTAGCTCAGTTGGTTAGAGCATCTGACTGTTAATCAGAGGGTCGCTGGTTCGAGCCCAGCCTGAGGAGCAAAAAGCCTTAACGTTACGTTAAGGCTTTTTAGTTTTTGGCTCCATAGTTCAAGGGATAGAACAAGAGTTTCCTAAACTTTAGATCCAGGTTCGAGTCCTGGTGGAGTCACTAAGAATTTAAAATGTCTTTTATTGCTGTTAAAGTTTGCTTAGAATTCCCAACGAAAATGTTGTTATCAATTATAATTACCGGTCTTTTTAAAAATGTGTAGTGTTCTAGGATGTAATGTTTATAATCTTTTTCAGTTAATTCTTGATGCTTTAAATCCATTTTCTTGTAGAGTTGGGACCGTTTACTAAAAAGCGATTCATAACTACCTGCAAGAGCTTTCATTTCTTCTAATTCATTAACGGTAATAGCTTCAGTTTTTATGTCTTGTAGCTCAAATTCCGAAGGTAAATTCAGCTCTTTTAAAATTCTTCTACACGTATCACACGTCTTTAAATAATATACTTTTTTCATGGTTTTATCTATTTCAAAAAGCAAATTAAAACTATATTTAGCAAAAAAATAAACGATATGGATTTTACATTTAAGGTTTTAGAAAATACACGAGGTATTTTAAAAAAAATTATTGAAAACAATACGTTAGAAAACCTAAATAAAATACCAAAAGGTTTTAATAATAATATTATTTGGAATATTGCACACGTTGTGGTTTCAGAGCAATTGTTGGCCTATAAATTATCAGGTTTAGATTCTACATTATCAGATGACATGATAAATACATATAGAAAGGATACTAAGCCAAATGGTGATGTGTCTCAAGCTGAGGTTGATGAAATTAAAGACTTATTATTATCAACCTTGGAAAAAACAAAGGAAGATTATTACGATGATGTTTTTGAAAACTACAATGCTTACACGGTTTCCACAACAGGTAATACGTTAACTAATATTGATGAGGCGTTACAATTTGTGGCCATACATGAAGGTTTGCATTATGGCTATATATTGGCGCTTTTAAAGGCTATTAAAAACTAAATAGTCATTTACTTTTTCAAAAGGTATTTTAAATTCTATGATACCTGTGGCATAAGGTGCTATTTCATAAGCGTTGTATAAAAGAATAACGCCATCTTCTGAAAATCCTATATTTACAGGGAGTTCGAAATTATCTGGCTCAAAAAGTATAGATTTATCTGTGATTTCTTCGTCGAAATATAACTTGGCAATAGTTTTAAACGATTCCATATCGGTAAACAACTTTTCTTTTGAAATTTCTTTACCTGTTGCAGCATCAAAATTTAAAAAGGAAATTGTGGTATTACCATGAGCGCCTCCAGTATTTAAGTATGCAGTTATAGCTATACTTATTATTTCAGCAGATTGAAAACTTACCTCCCCGTCTATTTGTGCATCCCAATATTGTGGTATTTCTGGAAAGTCTTTTTTGAAATTCCGGTATTCAGTATTAAACGCATCAATTTGAGTAGTTATAGATAACGATTCATCACTAACTTCAAGTTCTCCAATGGTAAGTAATGATGCTACATAATTCTCAACATTTAGGTTTATAGATTTACCTATGCGTGTATTTCCTAAAGCTTTAGGAATAAAAACTTCAACTATACTATTATTTTTAGTTGTGATTTCAACTTCAGAAAACGAAAGTTTCCCAACCTCTTTTTTACAAGAAAGGACTAAAAGGATAATTGAAAGCAAAAAAAAGGTTCTTTTGGCCAAGGAAAATGTATAAAATGTATTTTAATCTAGATAATAAATATACCCCACGTTAAGCCAAAGTAGCCAATCGTTATGTTTATTGTATTCCAATACGTGATCGAGTCCATCTACACGGTCATCAAAGTAATGTTGCCATCTTAGATCTAGCATTAAATCTGATAATTTTCCAATTTTATACCTAAACCCCACACTAGCTACAACAGACCAGGTATTTCCAGGATTAGCATCTACATCTCCTGGGTCCCATCCAGAATAAAAATTGGATGGATCAGTAATGTCTCCAATTGCTAAAGGATTGGGGTTGTTGTAAGTAGTGCTTACCTCTGGTGTATAATGTGTGTAATGCACTCCTAAGCTTATAAAAGGAGCAACTCTATACCCGTAGGCTTGGAAGGAACGTATACTTAATGGAAAAAACTCCAACTGTGTTCCTATATCAAGATTGTTAGCATAACCTGTATGGGCTCTCAATTTGTCTGCATCTGCGGAAGTTCTAGAACCATCCACCCATTCTCCATGATGATCGAGTTTAGTTCTATTCCAAGAAATTTCATTTCGTAATTTAAAATGATCGTTAAAATAAGTATCTGTTGTATAACAGTTACAATCAGCACGATAAGCGAAATTGATATAATGCACGATACCGATACCAAACCCCGTGTTACCAAAATTTGTTTTCAGATCATTTCTACTACCGTAGTCCGACTTCATCTTTAAAGGGCCTGCAATAACGCCGATTTCATGAGAGAAGCCCAATTGGGCATGTGATGTTTGCCAAATAGCAAACACACAGAGAGAAAGAGCTAAACGTGTTAAGTTAAGCGTCATAGGATTATGTTTTCGAGGCGTTAACGCAACAAATATATAAAAACTCGATGAACCACCAAATTTTTCTGATAAACTGCATTTGGCTTTTACTTTGTATTGCGAAATATTAAAAAGAAACGCATTATTTTTAAAGATAACGTATATTTGCGCTTCAAAATTGTATTTTCATTAAAATTTAAACATTTGTTAATCGATGAAAGAAATAATTTCAGAGTTTTTGGATTTGGTAAAAGAGCGTAACGCTCATGAGCCAGAATTTTTACAAGCGGTTGAGGAAGTGGCAGAAACCGTTATCCCTTATATCGTTAAACACGATATTTACTATGGAAAAAATGTATTACTTAGAATGGTAGAACCAGAACGCTTGGTGTCATTTAGAGTATGCTGGGTTGATGATGATGGCGAAATTCAAGTAAACAGAGGATACAGAATTCAAATGAATTCTGCTATTGGCCCTTACAAGGGAGGGTTGCGTTTTCATCCAACCGTTAATGCAAGTATTTTAAAATTTTTAGCCTTCGAACAGGTGTTTAAAAATAGTCTAACAACATTACCAATGGGTGGCGGCAAAGGTGGTAGTGATTTCGACCCTAAAGGAAAGAGCGACAATGAGATAATGAGATTTTGTCATGCATTTATGAGTGAGTTGTTTAGACATATTGGTCCTAATACGGATATACCAGCAGGAGATATTGGTGTTGGCCAAAGAGAAATAGGGTTTCTGTTTGGAATGTACAGAAAGTTAAGAAACGAATTTACTGGGGTTTTAACAGGAAAGGGTATGACTTGGGGGGGGTCTTTAATTAGACCAGAAGCTACAGGTTACGGTACAGTATATTTTGCTGAAAACATGTTAAAAACAAAAGATGATAATTTTGATGGAAAAACGGTGGTGATATCTGGATCTGGAAACGTAGCACAATATGCGGCTGAAAAATCCATTCAATTAGGAGCTAAGGTTTTAACACTATCAGATTCTTCTGGATATATTTTTGATGAGGACGGTATTGATGCAGAAAAGCTAAAGTTTGTAATGCATCTTAAAAACGAGAAAAGAGGTAGAATAAGTGAATATTTGGAAGAATATCCAAATGCGAAGTTCCATGAAGGTAAAACACCGTGGAACGAGAAGTGCGACATTGCGCTACCGTGTGCAACTCAAAATGAGTTGGATGGTAACGATGCTAAAGCATTGTTACAAAATGGATGCATGTGCATAAGCGAGGGTGCTAATATGCCATCGACTAAAGAGGCTATTGCAGAATTTCATAAAGCCAAAATTTTATTTGCTCCCGGAAAAGCATCTAATGCAGGAGGGGTTGCAACATCTGGTTTAGAAATGACGCAAAACTCATTACGCTATAAATGGACAAGAGAAGAGGTGGATAAAAAGCTAAAGGAAATTATGGCAGATATTCATCAGTCTTGTAAGGAATATGGCGAAGACGAGGATGGTTATATAGATTATGTTAGAGGTGCAAATATTGCAGGGTTTGTGAAAGTAGCCGATGCAATGTTGGCACAAGGTGTTGTGTAATATGTAATGTAAAACATTTTAAAAGCTTCTCATTTTAAGAGGAGCTTTTTTGTTTTAAGTATATTATTTTAAAGTAAAACTCGTTACTTATAAATATATTTGAAGCAGAAAAAGGAGCTATGTTAAAAAATATTTTTGTTTTATTGGTTTTCTTGCTACCATCTTTACAATTTGCTCAAGACTTTTCGGCACTTTGGAAAGGACACTTTTCATATAATAATATTAATTCTGTAGTAAAAGGGAATAATAAAATTTATGCAGCCACTGAAAATGCAGTTTTTACTTACGAAATTAACACCCAAGATATAAAACAAATAACCACCGTTAACGGTTTATCTGGAGACAATATTTCTACAATACACTACAACAATACCTACGAGCTGTTGCTAATAGGCTATGAGAATGGTTTAATTGAGGTGGTTTTAGATAATGATGATAATGTATTAACCGTAGTTGATATTCTAGATAAAGTAACTATTCCGGCTTCTAACAAAAGAATAAACCATTTTAATGTTTTTGAAAACTCAGTTTTTATAGCCACAGATTATGGTATTTCTGTTTTCGATTTAGAACGTCTTGAGTTTGGAGATACCTTTTTTATAGGAGACCAAGGCAGTCAAATAAAAGTAGCGCAAACTACAATTTTTAACAATTACATTTATGCTGCTTGTAGAGGTGGAGGTATAAGAAGAGCCCTCATAAATAATCCAAACTTAATTGATTTTCAAAATTGGGAAGTCATAACATCAGGCGATTTTTTAGGTATCGAGGCACTCACAAATACCTTGTATGCCACTGCAAGTAACCGAGTAATTTATGAAGTTGAAAACACCTCGCTAACAAACCTTTTTCAATACAGTAGTGCGCCTTTAGGCATTACAGCGGTAGATAATAATCTTGTATTAAGTACAGATAGAAATGTTTTTGTATATGGTGAAGGCTTTAACTTGTTGGCCCAAGTAAATCTTACTGAAGAATTTAATACAAGATATACGTCGGCCACCATAAGTGTTAACGATATATATGTAGGTACTAGAGATTTTGGTGTTTTAAAAACATCAATATCAGCTACTGATAGTTTTGAAGAGATACATCCAGATGGGCCTCTGTTAAACACACCGTTTTCCTTAGAAGCTTTTGCTAATACCTTATGGGTGACCTTTGGGGAGTATTCAGTTTTTTTTAACCCTTATCCGCTTAATAGCAGAGGCTTTAGCTATTATGATGGTACCAGTTGGTTAAATATCCCTTACAGTGACGCTTTAGAAGCAAAATGTTTAAATAGCATTGCAATTAACCCATTTAATGTAAATCAAGTTTTTATAAGTTCCTTTTTTAATGGTTTATTGGAGGTTAATGAGGGCGTACCCACGTTTTTATATAATAATGAAAATAGTGGTCTAGAGTCTTTGGTGTTACCAACAAACCCCAATTATGTTGATATTAGGGTAGGCCCCTCAATATTCGATGAAGATGGGGTGCTATGGACAGTAACTAGTTATATACCCAAGCCTCTTAAATCATATAATCCTTCAAATGGAGAATGGCGCTCATACGATTTTACTGCCATTGTCCCAGATGAGTTTGGTATCAATTTGGGATATAGAGATTTGGTGTTGGGTAGAGACGGCACCAAATGGGTATCAAGTTTCAATTTTGGTGTTATTGGTTTTAACAATGAAGGCGGTACACAAAAGATTAAAAAAATAAGTGAAGAAGATGAGAATATGCCTTCTATATTTGCAACTGCGCTAGCTATTGATAAACGAGATCAACTGTGGATAGGAACCTTCAGAGGATTGAGGGTTTTATATAATACTTCTGGTTTTTTTGAAAATGATAATGTAAGAGTTGATGAAATAATTATCTCGGAAGATGGTGTTGCCAAGGAGTTACTTTTTCAACAATTTATTTCCAAAATAGTTGTTGATGGTTCTAATAATAAGTGGATTGGAACAATAGGGGCAGGTTTGTTTTATTTCTCTGCAGATGGACAACAAACTATTTTTCATTTTACAAAAGAAAACTCTCCACTACCTTCTGATAATATTTCAGATTTGTCTTTTGATGAATCAAACGGTATACTCTATATAGGAACAGAAAAAGGATTGGTGTCATACAAAACAGGGAGTGCCTCTACTAAAGAAGACTTTTCAAAATCTTATGCATACCCAAACCCAGTAAGGCCAGGTTTTGATATAGTTGAAGAAAAAGTTAAAATTAGAGATTTACCTGAAAACGTTAATATAAAGATTACAGATATTGAGGGAAATTTGGTGGCAGAAGCTCAATCGAGAACCAATCAAAGATATCAAGGCTATAATTTGGAAGTAGATGGAGGTATTGCCTATTGGAATGGAAAAAACCTAGCTAATAATATTGTAGCTTCTGGAGTATATCTTATTATGCTTTCAGATTTAGATAGTTTTGAAACTAAAGTTATTAAACTAATGGTTGTAAGGTAATGTTAAGCACTACAAACGCCATTGTATTATCAAAATTAAAGTATCGAGATAACGATTTAATCGTAAAATGCTACACGCAGGAACATGGCGTTATTAGCTTTTTGGTTCTTGGTGTACTAAAATCTAAAAAATCTGCTGCAAAAACGGCCTATTTTCAACTTCTATCGCAAATACAGGTTGTTTTCAACTATACAAAAAACCGCTCGCTTTATACGTTAAAAGACGTTAAATCTAATGCAGTATATGCAACGTTGCACTCGCATATTTTAAAAAGTTCTGTGGTGATGTTTCTTTCAGAAATACTGGCAACAACGTTGCAGGAAGAAGAAAAAAACGAAGCGCTATACAGTTATTTAGAAACTACTTTACTTTGGTTTGATGCAAAAACAGATGATGCCAATTTTCATTTATTATTTTTATTAAAACTCACAAAATATTTGGGTTTCTATCCCGATACAACGCAACTAAACAGTAATTTTTTCAATTTAGAAGATGGTAGTTTTCAAATGAGAGATTACGGAAAATATTGTGTTTCAGGTGAAAATTTAACACTGTTAAAGCAGCTTTTAGGTATAAAATTTGATGCATTACAAACCATAAAGATAAATGCACAAAAAAGACAATCGTTTTTAAATATGATTTTGCTTTATTTTGAATTACATTTGGGCAGTTTTAAAACCCCAAAATCACTGCAAATTTTTAATCAGGTTTTTAATTAGAAGATGAAGCGCCATTATATGCTTTTGCTGTTTTTACTACTGCTTAAAGTAGTAAATGCGCAAGACATAAAAATACTAAATACAATTACCGAAGCGCCTATTTTTGGTGTTGCCATTTTTGATGCGAATAAAACTAAAAGCGTTATCACTAATTTTAAGGGTGTTGCCAACATAAGTAAATTCGCGTTGACGGATACCCTGTATTTTCAACATTTGTCGCACATCACGAAAGCCTTAAGAAAATCTGAAATCATAAAAACCAACATTGTATTTTTAGATGCCAATACACAAGGTTTAAATGAAATCGTTATTTCTGCATCTAAATTCGAACAGCATAAAAGAGACATACCCCAAAAGATTGTAAACAGTAATGCTGAAATTATTGAGTTTACCAATCCACAAACCACGGCCGATGCATTGCAAAATACAGGATCGGTTTTTGTGCAAAAAAGTCAATTAGGAGGTGGAAGCCCAATGATTCGGGGGTTTTCTACAAACCGATTGCTCATTACAGTTGATGGTGTACGTATGAATAATGCTATTTTTAGAGGTGGTAATGTGCACAACGTTATAGCTGTAGATCCCTTGTCTATACAAAGTACAGAGGTTACTTTGGGTTCGGGTTCTGTAATTTATGGTAGTGATGCCATAGGTGGTGTAATGAGTTTCTACACTAAGAATCCTCAATTGTCCTATGTGGATACTTTGATGGTAAAGGCAAATGCTGTAGTGCGATATGCTTCTGCCAGTGATGAAAAGACAGGACATTTAGATTTGAATTTAGGCTATAAAAAATGGGGCTTTTTAACAAGTGCTAGTTATACCGATTTTAACGATTTAGAAATGGGTTTACATGGACCAGAAGATTATTTACGGCCAGAATTTGTGAGCTCAACTAATGGCAACGATGTTATAGTTGATAATCCAAACCCAAGAGTTCAGAAATTTTCGGGGTATAACCAGTTAAACCTCATGCAAAAAGTAAGGTTTGAGCCTTATAAAAACTTGAGTTTTGATTTTGGAATGCATTATTCAACATCTTCGGATATTCCAAGATACGACCGGCTTATCCGCTATCAAGGAGACGATTTAAGGTCTGCAGAATGGTATTATGGCCCACAAAAATGGTTTATGTCCAACCTTCAAGTAACAAGGCTCAGTAGTCGCTCTAATTTGTATGATAAGATTAAGGCAACAGTGGCGTATCAAAACTTCCAAGAAAGCAGGATCGACAGGGATTTTCAATCAACGGATAGACGCATTAGAGAGGAAGCAGTTGATGCCTATTCGTTTAACTTAGATTTTGAAAAACGATTAAGCGAAAAAACAAGCCTGTTTTATGGTGCAGAGTATGTGTTTAATAAGGTATCATCTGTAGGTACTTCAGAAGATATCGAAACGGGAAACATTACAAATACAGTATCTCGGTATCCAAACGGTGCAACATGGTCTTCTGCAGCAATTTATACCAGTTTAAAGTATAAACCCAACACCAAGTTTGTATTTCAATCAGGGTTACGTTTCAATCATGTAGGTTCAGAAGCAGATTTTACCGAGAACAATCGTTTTTTAAACTTACCGTTTCAAAGTTCAAAAAATACCGCAGGTGCGCTAACAGGAACAGCTGGTTTAACGTGGTCTCCGAGTGAAACCATACAATGGAAATTAAACGCAGCATCAGCATTTAGAGCACCAAATATTGATGATATAGGGAAGGTGTTCGATTCTGAACCAGGTTCGGTTGTAGTACCAAATGAATTCCTTAGGCCTGAGTATGCCTATGGTGGTGAAATAGGCTTAAAACTCGATTTTAATAAAAAACTAATATTAGATTTAAGTACATACTATACATATTTAGACAATGCACTCGTGCGACGTGATTATACACTAAACGGAGCAACCGAAATTATGTATGATGGTGAATTGAGTAATGTGCAAGCCATACAAAATGCATCAAAAGCATGGATTTATGGTTTTGAAGTAGGTTTGAAAATAGCACTTACAAACACCTTACAATTTACCTCCCAGTATAGTGCTACAGGAGGTACAGAAGAGAACGACAATATTGAGGTGCCCATTCGTCATGTTGCCCCCAATTTTGGTAATATGCATGTGCTGTGGAAGCATAAGAAGCTCACGTTAGATGCCTTTGCAAATTATAACGGGGAATTATCGTTTAACCAATTGGCGCCTTCTGAAATTGAAAAGGATTTTATTTATAAAGCTGATCGCAACGGAAATCCATATTCACCGTCTTGGTACACTTTAAATTTTAGAACGCAGTACAAAGTAAACTATAGCACCACATTAACCGCTGCTTTAGAAAACATAACAAATCAACGTTACAGGCCTTACTCTTCTGGTATTGCAGGCCCTGGGCGCAATCTTGTTGTTGCACTAAAATATAGCTTGTAAAAAAAGACGCCATTCTTACTAGGGAATGACGTGCTTTTTGCAACTTCTTAAAAACAGTTACTTTATTATTTCTTAACGAACTTTTTACTAACCGTGGCACCGTTTGCTAGCTCCATAGAGGCAATGTAAACAGAATTTTTTAATGAGCTTAAGTTATAAGTTTCGGTATTGGTTTCGCTTTTTAAATCGTATAAATTTCTACCTAAAAGATCAAAAATGCTAATTGATGTAAAGTTTGATACTTCTGTAGTAAATTGAATAGTTTCGTTATCTAATTGCACAATTTTAATGGTATTAGCATCTAACACAAACGCATCATTAGACAATGCAGCGGCACTAAATACGATTTCAAAACGCTCATTAAATTCACCTGCGTCTGAAGTGAAACTATAATCGCTATCAGATAAATTATGAACAGTATTAGTTAAGTTGTCCTTTAGGTATATTGAATTATTTGATAAAAAGTCGCCTTGTAGTTGTGCAATAGATAAGGTATAAATAGTTGCTACATCGATCGAGGTTTTAAAACCGAGTTTCACTACTTCATCAGTATCCAAGCTATTGCTTGCTTTACCTTGAATGGCGAATTTACCATTATCATTTTCAATAAACGAATAGAGTAAGGCTTTATTACCTGTGGATACAGGACGTTTTAAATCATAAAAAGAACCATCATTATTATTGGTTGCACCATCTAAATAACTAACCAGTATTTGATTAGCAGCACCATTATCCGAACTTAAATTAATCCAAAGTTTATTTTCGTTTTCTGATGAATTACTTTTTGAACTTTTACCCTTAAAAAATTGACTGTTATCATTGGTAATTAATCGCATGGAATTGTTAAAAGTAACATTACTTGCACTTAAGGCTTCGACAAAAAAGCCTTGACCAGAAGGGACAAATCTATTAGGAATCGTTCCAGAGGCTCCATTAGATACAGATCCTGATCCATTAATCATGGCATAATCAGCACCTGAAAAATTATAACCTTCGTTGCCGCTAGCAGTTTCACTTGGCGCAGTAAATTGATCCCATAAGTATATAGCATCAACAACTCCAGTATTTACGGCAAAAAAGCGGTCTGCATTAATAGCACAGGGGTATGGATTTCCTATTAAATTCCAATCGTTATAAGCACCTCCACTGTTGTTAACCAAAGGTTGTGTAATTACCCCATTATTAAATTCACCGATAAATGAAAAAGTTTCTGGACGAGGGAATGCTGGTCCAAATTCATTTGTTCTCATGGCATAACCTACACCAGGCACTAAAGCACCAGAAGCGAAATTCCAATCGTCGCCGTTATCATCAATATCATCTACTCCAGCATTGGGGAGAAAAGTACCCGTATTTCCTATTTCCTCTTCTAAGTCTACAAAGTTTGCAGCAATAAACTCAAAGCGTTTGTCAACTGGTACCGTACTAAATACGTTTTCAATAAGTCCATTATTTATAGGAGAACTCCAGTACGTATACACAAACTTATTAGCCACTGTTTTAGTTTTATTCATTAAAACACCATTTGTAGAGTTATCTGTAAAAGTAGCAGTATCATTATTTTGAATAAAATTACCTTGAGATTGAACAAATAATTGACCATCTACAGTAACATCGTTTTCAACTTCAACATAATCGCCATCATTAATATTTAGGTTGAAACCACCATTTACGGTTAGGGTACAAGCACTAAAACTTCCATCTGTAGTTGTATCGTAGTTATCGTTAATTATAACTTCAGTAGATAAATCTGGCGTACCACCAACCCAGGTACCATTCCATGTTACAGTTGATGAGCATGTTCCTGGGGCAACACAAGTATAAGGAGCAGCACCACCAAGTGTTTGACGATTAGGGCCACCACCATTAGCACCAGACCAATTAGTTGCATCGGCTACCGCATTAATAATTAAGGCTTGATTCGCTAATACCGAACGGTTATAAATACAGTTATCTCTATTGAAGGTCATAGCGTTTACACTATCGGTTAATCCCCCTGGAACAGCACTGTTCGAAGTATCCGTTGCATCTGTCCAACCATTATTGTTAGCAACATGCACCGCATATAAAAGTGTTGGAGCTGCCAGCGTGCCCTGGTAAGCAATGACTTGATCCCCTCCTCCAGATAGAGCAAATCCAGCATCCGTTTCAGCTGCTGAACCAATTGCGCTTCCAGAAAAATTAAGCGAGGAATAGTTATTGCCACCAATATCTGTTATTATTATTTCTGTACCACAACTTGTAGCAAGAGAAGCGGTCCACGTAACTACTCCTTCGTTAAAGGAAGTGTTAAAAGAGCCACTACTTAGCCACCCGAAATCTGTAAAATTTATAGTAGTGCCAGCAGTTACATCTGTCAATAAAACAAAAGAAAACTGGTCAGGGTTTTGAGTATTAACTCCAGTAATGGCAATATCGCCTACAGACAAAGTCGTCTGCCCATAACCAAAACTAAAAGCTAAAAGCAATAGTAATATTGAGGTAATTTTTTTCATCATGTTAAGTTTTAAAACCATACTTCGATAAAAAACGCAGTATAGCAGATTTGGATCTATTAATTATACTATTTTAATCATTTTCAATTGTTATTTTTGATGTTGTAAAATGCAAACCAAAAAAACATATACCGTACAAGAGGCTACTAAAAAACTAGAGCACTATTGCGCCTATCAAGAACGTTGTCATCAAGAAGTTAGGCGAAAGCTAAAGTCTATGCACATGATACCCGAGGCTATCGATGTGATTATAGTACATCTTTTGCAGCATAACTATCTTAACGAAACACGGTTCGCCAAAACATATGTAAGTGGTAAGTTTAGAATTAAGGCTTGGGGCCGACGCCGATTAACTGCTGAATTGCAGCAAAAAGACATTAGCAAAGTTAATATAAATCAAGCACTTGCAGAAATAGAAGAATCGGAGTACATCGAGGTTTTCAATAATTTAGCCGAAAAAAAGGCGAATTCTATTACCGAAACTAACAAGTACAAAAAAAAGCAAAAAATAATCGATTATCTGCTGTATAGAGGCTGGGAATCGCACTTAGTGTATGAAAAGGCTAGGGAACTTTTCGGGTAAATCCATAAAAAAGCGGATAACGTGTTTAAACTTATCCGCTTTACAATGTTTTTTCTAAATATTTAAAAAAAAAGCCAAAAGTGTCAGTTCGAGTGATTTTTTGTTTAAAAAATCGTATCGAGAACAATTTTTAAACAGCTAAAACTTTTAAATCATATTTCATATTTTTTATAGTTCTAATAAGCCAAGTCGAAGTGCAAATTTTACTCATTTCTCCCGAGGTTTCGGGAGTAAAATTCACTCAAATTGTCAGAGCCTAATGGATTCTATAAATTGAAACTTGCCCCAAAGTTAAACGTGAATTGGTTGTGCAGCATTTCAGCTGGTGTTAACCCATCTGAATTAAATTTTGCCAATGGCGTGTTAAATTCAGTATAAATACCAAAGCCTTCCGAAAAGAAATAACGCGCACCCAAATGGCCACCAAAATTCTTCAAGCCTAAACTTAAACCCGGATACACATCAAAATTTTCTCCGGCATTAATAACGTTGCCTAAGTTGGCATTAAAGCGAACTCTTACATCAAAACGGTCTCCAAAATCAGCATTTATGGCTTCTTCAACACCTAAAAGGTAGGTTGATGAAAATCCAAAAGAGATATTGTCACCAAAACCGTAATCATAACTTACATTAATACCCGTGCCATTATCTTGGGCATTTAAACCAACTTGAAACTTATTATCGTTTTTGCCAGTGTATGCCTGTGCATCAATAAACGAAACACTTAAAATTGCTATTACTAAGATTAGTTTTTTCATTTTACTATAATTTGTTGATTTGAGTTTTTGTTTTAAGAGCGCAAAGATATTACAAGTTTTATAACTGCAAAGGTTTTATAAGTGTTTGTGCGTTCTAATAATGGCTTGTTCGTTCTTCCAATCTATCCATTTCTGGCCTTTAATACGCCGCATTACATTATCAAAACTTCGCATTACAAAAACGTTATAAACGGCTTTACCAAGGTTTTTAGGGTTTCTAGCAATGGCGCGTAAACTCATGGAAAATCCTGGAGTTACATAGCGCATGTAATGCCAATAGCCTTCGGGCATGTATAATACTTCACCATGGTTAAGCTCTGTTCTATAGCCTTTGGCCCTTTTTAGCATGGGCCATTTTTCAAAATCAGGATTTTTAAAGTCGATATCCTCTCTTGTAATTAAGGAATGCGGAATTTTATACAAGTAATCGTTCTGTTCTTGGTCAAACAAAATACACTCTTTTTTACCTTCAAAATGAAAGTGAAAAATATTGGCCAAATCAATATCATAGTGCATAAATGTATATGAATCGCGCCCCCCAAAAAATAACATAGGAATACCTTTCATAAGGCGCAACCCAAAATCAGGAAACGTAAAATCGTTTTGCAATTGCGGAATTTCCTTAAGGGCATTCCAAAGAAAAATACGGTATTTGGTAGGCTCGCGCTTTAGTAAATCTATATATGCACTAAGCTTCATTTTAGCATGCGGTTCGTTAAAACCATCTTTATAATCTACCGGCCTATCGTCGTATAAAGGCACCGTTAAATCGCCACCAATGTCTTTAAAATACTCTAAATTCCATGTTTTGTACGCAGGCCAATCCTCAATAAAACGCTCTATAACCACAGGTTTTTGAGGTTTAAAATAGTCCTTTAAGAACTCAGCTTTCGTAATCGTTTTTACACGCGGAATATCCTGTAGGTTCAACGCCAAATTTAGTTTAGTTTACTATTACAAAGTTAACAAAACGTTACTAATTACTAAATAGTATTTTGGGCGCCTTTCTACCGCAAGCGTATTACTGTAGATAGGGCTTTCCGTTAATCATTTTATTTCCCAAATAGTGGGAACAAAAGCTGCTACTATGGTTGCTGAGGTACTCGAAGCACAATCCCTAACGCGAAGCTTTAGAAAGTTTTATTCAAAATAGTTTTTAATTAAAACCATAGCGTAAGCCAAACAGCACATTGCTAGGTGGCATTGGTACAAAGCCTGTCTCAATATATTCCGCATCAAAAATATTAGCTGCGGTAAGGGTAAACTCAAACTGTTTAACTGTGATTACAGCTGAAGCATCCCAAACATTATAGCTTAGGCCTGCGGTGCGCTCCGCATGTTTGTAGATGACGTTAAAATTGATGGTTTTAGAGAGTTGCGAACTCAAACGCGAGGTGAAATGATGTTTTAATGAATTAATCGAATATCTAGAAAAATTGATATTTAAATCGCCCACCTCGTCTTCAATAAAGGTATAACCCATTGCTAAGTTTTGAGGCATACGGCCTATTTTAAAGTTATAGCTTGCATTTGCTTCAAACCCTTTGGTATATAAATCACGAAGGTTAGTGGCCATAAAACGGTCTGCTGCATTCTCCTTTACATAATCTATTAATTTACTGGCGTCTCTATAAAACACTGCGAACGAACCATTGAATTTTGTTGAAAAGTATTTCCCTCCAAATTCAAACGAAAGTGCTTCTTCTGGTTCTAGGTTTTCGTTACCAACAGTTGCAGGATCGCTGTAAAATAAATCAGTATACGTTGGAATACGATAGGTGTTACCTGTGTTTGCGTAAATTTTAAAGCTGTCGTTTAATCTATAACCAACGTCTAAACCCGGAAAGGCATGAAATTTAAAATCTGAAAAATACGTCACAGCTATACCTGGCGTAACATCCAATTTATCATTGAATAATTTGAATTGGTGCTCTAAGAACAAATTTGTCATAAATCGGTTTCTATTCCCAAGGTTATTACTCCTTATATAGATTTTTGACATATCGATTCCGAAACCCGTTACACCAAGGTTTGAATTGTATGATGCATTTGCTTCTGCTCCTATTTTATCTGTAATATGTAGGTTTCTAAAAAAGTTTGGTTCGTTGCGCTTTAAAAGAAACATATCCTGATTGCGTTTCCAATACACGCGAGGTCTTATTTTTAAATTTTCAGATGTAAAGGTTGTGGTAAATCCAATTAAACTGTTTTGTGTTTCTTCATATTCGTTCCAATCTGGGTTTGTAGTATAAAAGTTTTCCGCCCCAAATTTTCTATCGAAAAACGTAGCAATCATCTCGATGGCCTGTGCCTTTTTATTAAATATACTTTTAATGAAATAGTTAGAGTTGTTATAATCTGAATTATTTCTGTAACCCTCCGAAGTTAGTTTCCCCGCATGAATAATATGAGAGGAATGCTCTAACTCTGAACCAACGGTAACGGACCCATTCAATTGCCCAAAAGAACCAGTTTCTAAGTTCGTAGATACCGTATTTTTCAATTGCTTTTTGGTTACAATATTTATGGCTCCAGTAAATGCATTTTGTCCAAATACTCGTGCTGCAGGTCCTTTTATAATTTCTATACGCTCAATAACTTCAATGGGTAATGCTGCATTCATGGTGTGGTGGCCCGTTTGTGCATCATCCATTTTAATACCGTCAATTAGCAATAGTGTTTGGTCGAAACTTCCACCACGAATATACAAATCGGCTTGACTTCCAGCGGTTCCGCGACGTCTTATATCAACACCAGCCACCTGTTGTAATAAATCGGCAATATTGTTTGTGCCACTGTTTTTAATATCTTCTGAAGTAATGACATCAATAGTTCTAGAATTTTCCTTAAACGGTAAATCAATTCTTGTAGAGGAGATTACTACTGTATCAAGCTTTTGTTTCTGAGGTTTTTCCTGTGAATAGCCTATAACAAAAGCAGATATAATTGCCAGAAAAGTAAGTTTGGTTCTCATAAAAATGTATGATTTAAAAACGCTGCAAAAATCGTAACTTTCCGGACGATTTAAATAGTCCAGTTTTAAAACAATGAATAGTCCGGTTGTTGACATTTTAGAGCAGTTAATTCATTTTGATAAATCAGATACCAAACCTGTTTATATACAGATAGCACAACAGGTTATTAATGCGATTCAGCGTGGGTATTTACAAAAAGGGGTAGTATTGCCTGGTTCTAGGGTTTTAAGTAAGACATTACATATTCATCGTAATACGGTTGTAGCGGTTTACGATGAATTGGCATCTCAAGGTTGGGTAGAAATTATCCCAAACAAGGGCACATTCGTGTTGGTGCCAGAACAAACAACAGTAGCCATTAAAGCGACTTCCCATCACGTAAAACAAGCTTATGCGTATTCTAAACAAACAGGATTTCCTTTTCAGTCATCACTTAATTTGGCCTCTACATCACAGGCTACCAAGGCGCGATATAGCATAAATGATGGCAAACCAGATTTAAGATTACATCCCGTGCATGAGTTTTCTAGATGGTATAGTGCTGTAATGAAACGCAAGTCTTTAGTTTCTAAATGGAATACAACTCCACAATATGTCTCTACTTTTGAAACACAGCTTTGTAATTACTTGAATGCGACAAGAGGATTTCATATCAAGCCCTATAATTTAATTAGTACGCGAAGTACCGAAATGAGTCTTTATATTGTTTCACAGCTATTAGTCAAGCAGGGTGATGTGGTTTTGGTGGGTAATCTTAGTAATTACGCGGCTAATATGATTTTTCAACAAGCGGGCGCCGCTATAAAAACGGTTCCTGTTGATGCCAATGGTTTGGATGTTCAATACATTAAGAGACATTTTGTTAAGGGCAGTATTCGAAGTGTGTATGTTTGTGCGCATAGGCATTATCCAACCACGCAAACCTTAAGTGCCGAAAGAAGGCTGGAATTATTAGAATTGGCAAAAGCGTACGAGTTTGCGATAATTGAAGATGATTATGATTACGATTTTCAATTTAATGGTTCGGCAATGTTGCCTATGGCTAGTGCCGATGCAAATGGCGTGGTAATTTATTTAGGAAAGTTTGGGCAATCGTTATTTCCTAGTTTTCAAACGGGATTTGTTGTAGCTCCCGAGAATTTAATTTCTGAAGCAAAAAACTATTTGCAACTACTAGATAGACAAGGCGATGTTATTCAAGAACAAATGCTTACGGAGCTAATTTCTGAAGGCGAAATATATCGTCTCATGAAAAAAAACATTATTACCTACAAGGAACGACGCGATTGTTTATATAAGTGTTTAGAAATTAACTTTAAAGGGGTTTTAAGTTGGAAAATACCTTCTGGAGGATTAGCAATTTGGTTGCAGTTTAATCCTAAAATTTCATTGATTAAATTAGTAGAAGAGGCTGATAAAAATGATTTATATATTCCAAAAACGATACTTTATCAAGATAAAAATACGTGCGCTATTCGTTTTGGATTTGGGCATTTAAATGAAGAAGAAATAGAGCGTGTAATTAAAAAGTTAAAGAAAGCTTATAAAGCTGTGTCTTTGGGTTAGCCTTCGGGTGTTTTATATTTAGGATTTTTTCATATCAAATTCAGTATTACAATCTTCACATTTATATCTGTGTTTTTCGTAAAGCGGAAGTACATTTACAAAAATGTTTAAAACAAGAGCAAAAATAAATGCAAAAAATGATTTAACATTTTTTATAGTTGAAAACAGTTCTATTTTTTCGCTTTTACAATTTGGGCAAATAATAGTATTGCCGTTATCATCAACAGAATATTTCTCAATAGATTTTAAAATGTCTTGTGCTTCTGAAGCTTGATGTGTCAATACTTTAAGCTTCACACCACCAATAGCGTTACTTACTAACGGATCGGTATCGATAGTTAAATTATCTGAAAGAAAAACTTGAATACCATCAGCCTCCAGGCGACCTTTTATAATTTGAGCTTCGCTTGAATATTGGTATTTGGCAATTGTAGTGAAGGTTTGTGGCATAAATAGTATATAATATAGGTAAAGATAAATAATATAAGCGGTTTATCTAAGTACACTTTTTAAATAAGAATTATTGTTTTTCAATAATTTTTTATATTTTTGTTATTGTTAAACAATAATTTTATGTATAATGAACACTATTGAAGTTTTAAGAAAACTAATAAACATTTATTATTATTTATTGCTATTAGTGCTTGTTGGAATAGTTATTTTCATTGTAACTATATTCCAGCAGGGTGAAACGGTCGATTTAAAAGTTATTGAAGGGTATAATACTTCAAGCTTAAGTACTCAAAAACTGATAGTTATTACAGCGGTACTAGTTGTTATTTATATACTGTTTGTTAGGGCTATTTATTTATTAAAGGGAACTTTAAAAGAGTTATCTGAAGGCAACTATTTTTCTGAATTGATAACTGAAAATTTTAAAATGGGAGGCAAGCTTATATTAATTTGTGGAGTTTCCTATGCGGTTTTTAAATTCGTTATAAGGTTACTACTATTGGGAGATATTAGGTTTGGAATAGATTTTTCTTTAATTACGCCTATAATAATTGGTCTGTTTTTTATGTTTTTAAGTGAAGTTTTTACAAAGGCAAGAAAAACACAAGAAGAAAACGATTTAACAATTTAATTATGAAAAAATTAGTCTTATCTCTAAAATGGTTAAATATTCTTCTTTCTTTTGGGGTTATATATTTCGCATTAAAGCAACTGAATGGTTTTTATCATTTTGTTGTTAATAATCAATCTAAAAGAGAAATTTTTCTTGGAATTAAGATTCCCGATGATGTTAACCATTCATTTTACATAATTGCATCAATTTTAAGTTTTACTCTCTTGATTTATCTATTCTATTTGCTAAATATTTTTAGAAAGACAACTAGAGATTTATCAAACAACTTAATATTTAATGAAGAGAACGGAATTCAACTATTTAAAATTGGGAAAGGTCTTTTAGTTTTCGGAATCATTTTACTAATCTTTAAGATAACAATTAGTATTGTTTTTTATTATAAACCATTTGAAGACGTTTCGAAAACACTAACCTACGAATTTGGTTATGCATTAGGTTTTACTATGAGTAACCTATTTCTATTTATTGTATCAGTTGGTTTTCCAATATTTATCGTATCTCTCTTTTTAATGATTATTTCTCAATTGATAAAACAAGGTCATTATCTAAAACAAGAAAACGACTTAACCATATAAATATGCCAATAATTGTAAACCTAGACATCATGCTTACCAAGCGAAACATGAAAAGTAAAGAATTGGCAGAAATTATTGGTATCACTGAAGCGAATCTATCAATATTAAAATCTGGTAAAGCCAAAGCTGTTCGCTTTTCAACTTTAGAAGCTATTTGTAAAGCGTTGGATTGCCAACCTGCTGATATTTTAGAGTATGTTGAAGATTAAATTGTATTTTTGAGAAACGTTTTCAACTTTACATTTTTTGCTATGAAATCATTTGTTTTTTTTCTTCTGTTACTCGTTTCTTCCATTGGTTTTTCACAAGACAATCACATAGTAAAAACCGATGATGGCCGTCGTGTACTGCTTAAAGCAGATTTTACTTGGGAATATATTGATTTAGAAAAACCCTCGGACGAAAAAATAGTAACACCAAAAACTACTGATAAAACATGTGACCTCCCCAAGGATTTTAAAGAACCAAAACTAAATGGTAAAGTGCAAGCGCAACTTAAAAAAGGTAGAGCTACGATTAGCCATATAAAAACGAAGGTAGCGAAAGATTATGATTGTACGGTAGACGACGTGGTGCTGTTATCTGCTTTTGAAAAAAAAGCAAGTGGGAATTACACATTTTGCGCCAATGGAAAGCGCGTGTTTTATAAACGTACTGGCTTTAAGATTATGGAAAAGGGGAAGTTGTTTTAAGGTACTATTGCACATATATTATTTTATCTTTTTCTTTTGAGGGTTTTTTGTCTATCCGCTTGTGGTGTCTCTTTTTGTTGCATCAAGCAAATCAATTTCATTCATGATTGGAACTATAAAAGTTAAAACTGTTTACTGCCGCCTATTCGCTAAAAGTGGTGGTGGTTCCCCAGTAAACGGGTTCCATCGGCTAATACTTTTGGCTTCCATTCCTGCCGCATTAATTACTGCCCTGTCTCCGTAACGTTCCCGCATTTTATCGATGGCCATACTTAGGTGCAAATGCTTTTCATTGTCTTCAAAGAGATTAATTTGATGGCCGCCTTCAACTAAATGACTAAACTTTACACCAATAAGTCGTACTAATAATCGCCTGTTGTATAGTTTTTTAAACAAATCTAAAACCACAGGAATAATGTTTTGGTCCAGTGCACTGTATGGAATGCGTTGTTGCTGGGTATAGGTTTGAAAATCAGAATACCTTATTTTAAAGGTAATGCAAGCTGTTAATTTATTGCCACGACGTAACTGGTACGCCAAATTTTCGGCCATAGCGATGATGATGCCCCTTAGTTTTGTAACATCGGTAGTATCTTTATTAAATGTGCGTTCTGTGGAAATAGATTTACGTTCATGGTATTGTATAACGGGGCTGTTATCGATACCGCTGGCTTTTTTCCAAATGCTCAAACCGTTTTTTCCCAATACCCGATGCATGAGCTGCATGGGCATGTCCTGTACCGTTTTTATACGTTTGATGCCTAAATCACATAAGGATTTATAGGTAACATTCCCCACCATGGGGATTTTTTTTACCGAAAGTGGCGCTAAAAATGGCTTTTCTGTACCTTTTAGTACGCGTATTTGGTTGTTGGGTTTTGCTTCGCCTGTAGCAATTTTTGAAACGGTTTTATTAATAGACAATCCAAAGGAAATAGGTAGTCCAGTCTCCCTTATGATACGTTGCCGTAGTTCGGAGGCGAGTTTATGGCAACCAAAAAATTTATCCATTCCCGTGAGGTCCAAATAAAACTCGTCAATAGATGTTTTTTCGTAAAGCGGAACACTGTCTTTTATAACTTCGGTAACGTTCTGCGAAAACTTCGTGTAGATACCAGAATTCCCTCTAAGTACAATTGCTTCTGGACAAAGTTGCTTCGCCATTCGCATGGGCATAGCAGAGTGGATGCCAAATTTGCGTGCTTCGTAGCTACAGGAAGCTACCACACCACGGTCGCTTGTGCCACCAATAAGAATAGGTTTTCCGTTAAGGCGGCTATCGAGTAAGCGTTCACAGGATACAAAAAATGTATCTAAATCCATGTGTACAATAGAACGATCGTTAACCATAATGCATTTTTAGGTCTTCAAAACTTCTTTTCTTTTGAAATGTGGGATTATTGGAATCAATTTTATAACGAGGGTCTTCAATAATTGTCAAACGTTCTAGTTTAGAAACCTCTATATTAATACAATCAAACTCCGATATTACCTTTCCTATAATCTCATAAATCCCTTTTCCCGTAAATGGATACTTTGCTGCAATTGGTGGGAAATGGACAGAATCTATAAAATTACCATCATAATCCAAAAAAGTTCCAAAATACATCCGTTTGCCATTTGAGGTAGAGGTGTTTTTTGTGGTAATTAAATAGCCTTTAATAGATATTGTTTTTCCAATATGGTTGGGTAAATCAGTGGCTTTCAGTTTGGTCTCAAACGGTTTTTCTAAAAGCTTAAAGGGATTACATAGTGGGAATCCTAAAAGTTCTATTTCATCAAAGGCATTTTCTAAGGCTGTACTTGGTAGTTCGGGCGTTTTATAATTGATTTTTTCAGTTTCAAACAATGTATTAATATGTGTTTCAAAAGTGGTTTTACTAATCTTTAAGTGGGCCTCCCAAAGCAATTCCCGTTTATTGACCCCCGTAAACCTAAAAGCGTTAATTTTTATAAGAATAGAAATCTGTTCAACAGAAATAGGTACACGGTCTATAAAATCATCCAGACTTTTGAATACTCCATTTTGGCAACGTTCTTCAAGTAAATTTTTAATGGTCCTAGCTTCTAAAGCGTGTAAAAACATAAAGCCTAAATAAATGGTTTTGTCCTTAATAATTGCTTGATTAAAACTAGTATTGATACAAGGTGCTTCTATCATACCACCGTGCATTCTGGCTTCGTGAACATACAATTCAGTTCTGTAAAACCCTCCAAAATTATTAATGGTAGCCACCATATACTCTAACGGATAGTAGGCTTTTAAAAATAAACTTTGGTAGCTCTCCACAGCGTATGATGCTGAATGCCCTTTTGCAAAGGCATACCCTGCAAAACTCTCAGTTTGTCGCCATACTTCTGCGGTAAGTGCTTCGGGTTTTCCGCTTTTTTTGCAATTATCAAAAAACTGTTGTTTTACAGCTAAAAACTCTTCACGAGAACGAAATTTCCCCGACATACCACGGCGCAGTTTATCGGCTTGCCCCAAATCCAACCCTCCAAAAATATGGGCAACCTTAATCACATCTTCTTGATAAACCATTACACCATAGGTTTCTGGCATAATATTCAATAAAACAGGATGGGCTTTTTTAATGCGCTCAGGATAGCGATGCCTTAAAATATACTCACGCATCATGCCGGATTTGGCAACGCCGGGGCGGATAATAGAGCTTGCTGCCACTAAACCTAAATAATCATCTACCTGTAATTTTTTCAGTAACATGCGCATCGCGGGAGATTCTACGTAAAAGCAGCCAATAGCTTTTGCATTTCGCAATAAATATTTGATGCGCTCGTCCTGTTTAAAACGTTTGATGTCGTGAATATCAATAGGTGGTTTTTCAGGATGATTATACGCTACAATTTCAACGGCGTCCTTTATTTTGCCCAAACCCCGCTGACTAAGGATATCGAATTTGTAAAGTCCGATATCCTCAGCAACAACCATATCAAAATGCGTAGTGGCATAGCCTTTTGGGGGCAAAAATGTGGCGGTATAATAATGTATGGGTTTTTCTGAAATGATAATGCCACTGGCATGAATACCCAGGTAATTGGGGAATCCTTGAATGTACTCACTATAGGTTAAGACCAAGCGCGACAGCTTATCCAAAGCATTTATGTTGTAACGCCCTCGGGTAAGCACATCCATTTCGGCTTTTGGCAACCCAAAAACTTTTCCCAATTCGCGCACCGAGGCCTTAAATTTAAAGGTATTATACACTGTTAAAAGTGCTGTATGCCTAAAGGTTTTAAAAATGAAATCGGTAATATCGTCCCTATCGGTCCATGAAAAATCAATATCAAAATCGGGTGGATTTTTTCGGTATAGATTAATAAAACGTTCAAAATACAGGTCTAATTCTATGGGGTCCACATCCGTAATTCTCAATAAGTAAGCTACGATACTATTGGCACCACTACCACGACCAACGTAATAATAACCCTTGCTTCGGGCATATTCTAAAATATGATGATTAATTAAAAAGTAGGATACAAAATTCTGACTCTTAATGATTTTTAATTCCTTTTTTATACGGTTATAAATGGTGTCGTTAAGGATCTCATAACGATATGCTAGTCCTTCATAAGTTAGTTTTTTCAATAATTTATAATCGGAATCCTCACTTTTGGTAAACGATTTTTGGTTGTTTGGAGTGCTTTGGGAAAAATCGAATGTAATCGAGCAATTGTTTAAAATAGCTGAGGTATTCTCCAAAAGCTCTGGAAATTCTTGGTAGGTTTCACACAGTTCATCATAAGGCAACATTCTATCTGTGGGTTTGCCTTCTTCGCTTTTAGGAAGTTTGCTCAGTAAGGTATTATTATCAATGGCGCGTAACAAGCGGTGCGTGTTAAAGTCCTTTTTTGTTTCAAAAGAAACGGTTTTTAGGACTACTAATTTACTGCGGAAGTTATTCCATTTCGAGAATTTAAGTTTATTGAGGTCCTCTGGTGCAATACCCAAAAACTCATGTGCTTTTAGGTTGAAATTTTTATGATGTTGATAAGGGTAAATAACATACGTGTGCTCTAGCTCAGGTGCTTTTTCAGGGATGTCGAGATTATGGTTGTGTAGAAATTGCGATAAGTAACTGTTTATATTCTGAAATCCTTCATTGTTTTTTGCCAATAGCACAAATTGTTGTTGTGCACCATTTCTAAAATCAATACCCAATACAGGTTTTACATCATACTTTTCAGAAAGCCGCACAAAATCTAAACATACCGATGTATTGTTAATATCGGTCAATGCCAATGTCTGTACCCCATTTTTTGAGGCAATGGCGAGCAGTTTTTCGGGCTTAATAGTGCCATAGCGCAAGCTGTAGTATGTGTGACAGTTTAAATACATGGGATTAGCAAAATTAGCTACTATATGTAGTTTTTGTTGCTTATATTTGTAGCAAATAATGTTAAAATTTATTTTTGGGATGAAGTATATTCAATCTAACATTAAGCATTTACGAAATCTTAAAGGGTTTTCACAGGAGCGATTTGCTGATGAGTTGGGGTGGTCGCGTTCCATGGTAGGCTCGTATGAAGAAGGACGTTCGGAACCACCAATTGATCGCCTGATAGAGCTTTCAAATTACTTTGATATCCCTATAGATATTTTGGTAAAGAACGATTTGCGGAAAGCCAAAGACACCTCTTTTATTGAAGTGGGTAACAAACGTGTGCTATTCCCCATAACCGTAAATGAAGCTAATGAAGATTTAATTGAAATTATACCAGCAAAAGCATCAGCAGGCTATCTACAAGGGTATGAAGATCCTGAGTATATTGAGCAGCTTCAAAAAATAAAGCTCCCGTTTTTACCTACAGGCACGCACAGGGCATTTCCCATTAGCGGCGATTCTATGTTACCCGTGAAAGATGGGGCTTTTATTGTAGCAAAATTTATGGATGATATTAATGAGGTAAAAAATGGGCGCACTTATATTGTGCTAACGAAAGATGATGGTCTAGTATATAAACGTATTTATGTAAAGGATGATGACACCTTAACGTTAAGTAGTGATAATAGGTTTTATAACCCGTATGATGTTAAAAAGGAAAGCATCTTAGAACTATGGGAATTTACCTGCTGTATTAATACCCAAGAGTACGATGCAGATGAATTAAAGTTAAGTAGTATTGCAACCTTATTTCAGGAGCTTAATGTTGAATTAAAAGCAATTAAAGGTTTGAAAAATTAATTTTCAAGTTATCTTTGAAATAACGCTACGATAATCTAATGAAACAGCCGTTAATAGCTCTGGTTTTTACCTTTTTTGCAACCTTGATGTTTTCTCAAGAAATCACAAGTAAAGTTGTAGATTCATTATACAAAGAAGATCAGTTTTACATAGGAACAACATACAACGTATTAGGAGGGAAGCCTAATGATTTGAAGCAGAATAGTTTTTCACTTGGGTTTCATTTGGGTTTTGTTAAGGATATGCCCATAAATAAACGCCGCAACAAAGCTATTGGTATAGGTTTGGGGTACTCTACAAACTCTTATATTCAGAATATGTTGATCCAACAGGATAATTCTGGAAATTTCAACTATAGTATTATAGATGGCGAAACCGTAAGCTTTACTAAAAACAAGTTTTCAGAACATGTTATAGAATTACCTATTGAATACAGATGGCGAACATCAACTACTACCACGTATAAATTTTGGCGTATTTATACAGGATTTAAATTAGGGTATGTGTTTGCTAATAGAAGTAAGTTTAAAGGTAGTTTAGGGGAATTAAAATACAGCAATAATGAAGATTTTAATAACGTTCAATACGGACTTACCCTAAGCGTTGGGTACAATACGTGGAATGTGTTTGTATATTATGGTTTAAATCCTATTTTTTCTGATAGCGCACAATTAAATGGTGAAGCGTTAGAGATGAATGCTGTTAAAATAGGATTGATGTTCTATGTACTCTAAAGCCAATTGGTTACCAAAATAAGTTGGGGAAATACACCAATTACAATACCCATAATCAGTTCGGGATATGAGTGCGCTTTTAAATGCAAGCGAGAGGTGGCTACTGCACCCATAACAATACACATTAAAGCCAAAGTACCATTAATATTAATGCTGAAGTGAATGCTTAATGCAATAAAGAACATAAACACTCCAGAAATGGCAATCATGTGTATACTTGCTTTAAACTTAAATAGAACCAATATTAAACAAGCAAGTGTTGAAATTAAAATGCCCACAAAAAAATAATACAACTCAATGTAGGGATCGGGTCTTAATATCCTTTGGATGACCAGCGTAACAACTATTATATTTAAAATTAATGGAATAATGCGCTCTTTGGTGCTTCTTAAATAAATAGACTTTACCCTACCTAATGTTTTAAGCAAAAAATATAAAAGAATGGGTAAAATGATGGTGAGTATTGAAAGCGAAACAAGTTTAGCCCAAATCACTTCCCTGTCAATGAAACGCGGTGTTTTGGCAAAATAAAAAATAACACCAGCTATTGGCATTATTAATGGATGAAAAATAATCGAAATACTCTTTAAGATACGATGTATCATATCTTTTTTCTTAAACGTGCTACTGGAATATCCAATTGTTCCCTATATTTTGCAACAGTACGTCGTGCAATAGGGTAGCCTTTTTCCTTTAATATTTTGGCTAAAGCTTCATCTGTAAGTGGTTTTCTTTTGTTTTCTTCTTCTATAACGGTCTCCAGTATTTTTTTAATTTCTCTAGTGGAAACATCCTCACCTTGGTCGTTTTTCATCGATTCCGAAAAGAATTCCTTTATTAATTTTGTACCATAAGGTGTATCTACATACTTGCTATTGGCAACACGAGATACTGTGGAAACATCCATATCAATTTCATCTGCAATATCCTTTAGAATCATAGGCTTTAATTGGCGTTCATCACCTGTTAAAAAATAGTCTTTTTGGTAATGCATAATGGCACTCATGGTAACAAATAATGTTTGTTGGCGCTGTTTTATAGCCTCTATAAACCACTTTGCAGCATCTAATTTCTGCTTAATAAAGAGCACCGCATCTTTTTGCGATTTGCTTTTGTTTTTAGCGTCTTTATAACCTTTTAGCATATTATTGTACTCTCGCGATACATGAAGCTCGGGCGCATTTCTACCATTCAATGTTAATTCTAATTCACCATCTACGATTTTAATGGCAAAATCAGGCACTACGTGTTCTACAATACGATTGTTACCAGCGTAGGAACCACCTGGTTTAGGATTCAAATGCTCAATTTCAGTAATGGCATCTTTGAGTTGTATTTCAGAAATATCAAACTTTTGAAGTAGCTTTTTGTAATGCTTTTTAGTAAAGGCATCAAAGGCATTGTCAATAATTGCGATAGCTAAATCGGTATCTGCCGTTTTTTCTTTTCTGTGTAATTGAATGCTTAAACATTCCTGAAGATTTCGTGCACCAACACCAGCAGGATCTAACTGATGTACAATTTTTAAGACAGATTCAATTTTGTCTTCAGTGGTATATACATTCTGGGTAAATGCCAAATCATCAGTAATATCAGAAAGCGAACGTCTTATATAACCACTTTCATCAACACTACCTACTAAAAACTCTGCAATATCGCGTTCTTCATCTGAAAGTCTATACGTATTTAACTGATTAATTAAATGTTGTGTAAACGAGGTGCCCGCGGCATAAGGTATAGATTTTTCATCATCATCGCTACTGTAATTATTGGCTTGCGTGCGATAATCAGGTATTTCGTCATCACTCAAATACTCGTCAACATTAATATCCTCGGCATTTATAGTTTCATTATCATCAAAATCATCTGTACTATTTTCAAAATCAGCATCTAAATCTGTGTCTTTTTCCTCTTTACCACCTTCAAGCGCGGGATTTTCTTCTAACTCTTGTTTTATGCGTTGCTCAAAAGCTTGTGTAGGCAACTGTATCAATTTCATTAATTGAATTTGTTGCGGCGATAACTTTTGTGATAATTTAAACTGTAAATGTTGCTTGAGCATATTTGGATTTGGTTTAAGATAAAAGTATAAAAATTCTTCTAGTTAAACGCTTATATGAAAAAGTTATGCCAAAGTCGATTTAAAATTCTGCGTTTTGAGGCGTTCTCGGGTAAGGAATCACATCTCTAATATTACCCATGCCCGTGACAAACATCACTAAACGCTCAAAACCTAAGCCAAAACCAGAATGTACTGCAGTACCGTATTTACGTAAATCTAAATACCACCACAATTCATCTTCAGGAATATCTAAAGCAGCCATTTTTTCCTTAAGCACCTCTAAGCGTTCTTCACGTTGCGAACCGCCCACCATTTCGCCAATACCAGGAAAGAGTATATCCATAGCGCGAACTGTTTTCCCATCCTCATTCAATCGCATATAAAAAGCTTTGATGTTTGCTGGATAATCGAACAAGATTACAGGGCATTTAAAGTGCTTTTCCACTAAAAAGCGTTCGTGTTCACTTTGCAAATCTGAACCCCATTCGTTTATGGGGAATTTGAATTTTTTCTTTTTGTTAGGTTTACTATTTCTAAGAATATCAATGGCTTCAGTATAGCTTACACGCTTAAAATTATTGTCAATTACGAACTTTAATTTCTCTATCAACGTCATGTCGCTGCGTTCTGCTTGAGGTTTGGTTTTTTCCTCATTTATCAAACGCTGCTCCAAGAAGTCTAAATCGTCTTTGTTGTTTTCTAAAATGTAGTTGAGCACATATTTTAGAAAATCTTCGGCCAAATCCATATTCCCTGGTAAATCCATAAAAGCAACTTCGGGCTCAATCATCCAAAACTCTGATAAGTGTCTTGAAGTGTTCGAGTTCTCAGCTCTAAACGTCGGGCCAAAGGTGTAAACTTTACCTAAGGACATGGCGTAGGTTTCTGCTTCTAATTGTCCAGAAACGGTTAAGTTAGTTTCTTTCCCAAAGAAATCTTTTGAATAATCTACATTGCCATGTTCATCAAGCGGCGGGTTTTTATCATCAAGTTTAGTCACTTTAAACATTTCGCCTGCACCTTCAGCATCACTGCCCGTTATAATTGGCGTATGCATGTAGTAAAAGCCGTTATCATTAAAATATTTATGAATGGCGTAAGACAATGTAGAACGCAAACGCATTACGGCGCTAAATGTGTTTGTACGGGTGCGTAAGTGCGCGTTTTCCCGTAAAAACTCAAACGAATGTTTTTTGGGTTGAATGGGGTATGCCTCAGGATCAGAATCGCCTAAAACTTCTAGGTCGTTTACAAGAATTTCTACAGTTTGCCCTTTCCCTTGGCTTTCTACTAATTCTCCTTTAATATGCAATGCAGCACCTGTTGTTATACGCTTTAGTAGGTCCTCATCTGTATTTTCGAAATCTACAACACACTGTATATTTTTTAAGGTAGAGCCATCATTTAAAGCAATAAATCTATTAGCTCTAAAGGTTCTTACCCAACCTTTTACTTCTACTTCTGGTAATGTGTTTTCCTGTTTTAATAATTGTGAAACGGAATATAACTGCATGTATGAGAATTTTGAACAGTAAATATAATAGATTCAATGTTGAAAATTCAAATAATAAAATCTAAAAATTCAATAAAATTTAGATTATATGCTTCAAAAAGGTTTTAATCTGTAATTAAGATTGATTTTCAGGAAGTTCCGGCTCATCTTCGTCTTCTTCAGGTATAATATTTATAGGAGGTTCCCTTAAAACTTGTTTGTTTGCAATACTTCTTTCAAGGGATAATAGCAATGAAGGCAATAGCAACAAATTAGATAACATGGCGAATAGTAGTGTTGCCGAAACCAAAGCGCCCAGAGCTACAGTACCACCAAAACTTGAGATAGTAAATACCGAGAAACCAAAGAACAACACTATTGATGTGTAAAACATGCTTACACCAGTTTCTCGTAAAGCGCCGTAAACTGAAGGCTTAATTTTCCATTTATGAGCTTGCAATTCTTGCCTGTATTTTGCTAAAAAGTGAATGGTATCATCCACCGAAATGCCAAATGCTATGCTAAACACCAAAATGGTTGAAGGCTTTATGGGAACTCCAATATAGCCCATAACACCAGCTGTTACTAGCAATGGTAGTAAATTTGGAATTAAGGACACAATAATCATTCTTCCAGAGCGAAACATATATGCCATAAAAAGTGATATTAAGAAAATGGCAAGAGATAGCGAAATAGCCAAGTTTTTTACCAAGTATTTTGTGCCTTTTTGAAATACTAGTGCTTTGCCCGTCATGGTAACATTATAGCGTTCTTTTGGAAACACTTTATCAATTTCATCTCCCAAATTTTCTTGAATTCGTTCCATTTTGTCGGTACCAATATCTTTCATAAACGTTGTGATACGGGCATATTGGCCAGTACTATCGACAAAATTCTTTAGTAAATCGACATCCGAAGATGAATTTTTAGCATAGGACAGAATAAAACTATTTTCCTGTGATGTTGGCAACTGATAATACTTAGGATTACCGTTGTAATAGGCTTGTTTAGAATATTTTACTAAACCAACCACCGAAATTGGCTTAGAAAGCTCTGGTGTTTCTTCAATAAATTCTTCGATTTCATCCATACGCTTAAGGGTGGAGAGTTTCATAACCCCTTTTTTCCGCTTGGTATCTACCATAATTTCAACGGGTAAAATTCCATCAAATTCTTCTTCAAAAAAGCGTATATCGTTTACAAATTCAGATTCTTGGGGCATGTCTTCAATCAAACTCCCAGAAATTTTAATTTGATACATCCCGATCATGCTTATAATCAATAGCAAAACAGAAATAGCATAAATAGCGATACGTTTTTGGCGCACCATATGTTCCATCCAGTTTACAAAACCGCCAATCCACCTTTTATTTAAATGCTCTAAATGGCGGTCTTTTGGAAATGGCAAAAATGTATAAATAATAGGAATTATAAGCAGGCACAGTATAAAAATGGCCAAAATACTAAGCGATGCTACAATACCAAATTCCTTTAAGAGTGTACTTTCAGTTAAAATAAACGTGGCGAACCCCGATGCTGTGGTAACGTTAGTCATTAACGTAGCATTACCAATTTTTGTGATAACACGTTGCAGCGATTTTACTTTATTGCCATGTAATTTAACTTCGTGCTGGTATTTGTTGATTAGGAAAATACAATTGGGAATACCAATCACGATAATTAACGGCGGAATTAACGCTGTAAGTACAGTAATTTCATAGCGCAATAAACCAATGATTCCCAAAGTCCACATTACACCAATGCACACTACGATTAATGATATAAATGTTGCCCTGAACGACCTAAAAAAGAAAAAGAAGATTAATGAAGTTACTACAAGAGCGGCAACTACAAATTTACCTATTTCGCTAATAATATTTTCAGCATTTTTGGTGCGAATGTAGGGCATGCCAGAAACGCGGACATCTAAATTATAATCGTTTTCAAAAGCAGCAATTTCGGGTTCTAATATATTGAGTACAAACTCTTTTCGTACAGAAGTGTTTACTAGGGATTTCTTTAAATAAATGGCGCTGCGTACCGTTTTAGTTTCTTTATTGAACAAAAAATTATCGTAGAACGGATAGGTGTTGAACAGCTCTTTTTGCAATTGTTCAACCTCAGAAATACTTGAAACTGAATCTTTAATAAAAGGTTCTAAGGTAAATTTTTGTGCATTGGTATTCTTAATTAATTTCTGAAGATCTTTTATAGAAATAACCGTTTCTACCGCATCATACTTTTTAAATTCAGAAGAAAATCTGTTCCAAGCATTAAGTTTTTCAACGGTAAAAAGCGTAGAGTCCTTAACACCAATAACAATTAAATTCCCTTCTTCACCAAAAGTGTCCAAAAAATTATTGTAGGTAATGTTGGCTTCATGGTCATCGGGCAATAAATTCGCTTCTGTATTGCTAAAACGCATGTAATCCCATTGGGTACTGAACAGATAGGTAGCAATAATAATTGCAATAAGAATAATGATTTTATTCCTAAGAATTAATCGTGCTGTAACGTCCCAAAAATTCTTGGTAAGCAATTTAAACATGGCGTTTTCTAAAAGATGCGCAAAGGTAGAAAAAACAATGTATTAAGTGCTGAAAATCACTATAATGTTAGGTTAAAAGTGAACTTAAACGCAATATTGTCTTCAAAGTTTGGTAAATGATAACCACCATAGCGATAGGTAAAACTTAAGCCAAAGCCAAAGAGTAATTTATTGATTTCAAAACCAGATTCGGTATAGCCTTTTCTAAGAGAACCAAAGTTGATGTTTTGGTGGCGTTCTGGGTTGTTCATATCACCAATAGCAAAACGGGAAATTAATACAAGCTGAGGTTTATAGCGTTGCGAGACATTAAAAGGTTTTAAAAAATGTTTAAATTGAACGGTTGTAAACTTATCTGAAAAGAATTCGTTAAAAAACATAGTCTCAAAACTCGTAATACCAGCTACTGAAAATCGTTGTAGAATGGTTTCCTTATTAATATTATTGGGGTAGGCGTGGTATAAGTGCGTTAGCGGAACATTGCCTCTTGCAATTCCTGAGACTAAGGTGATTTCTGATAGATTATCATTTTTATGATTGATACGATGAATTGTCTTAAAATCTAGCTTAGAAAAAGTGAAGTCGCTTTTAAACACGTCTTTAATACCTTTTGTGTATTGAACCGTGAATTTAGGAAAGCCCTCCTTCATTTCCCTTGGTAGGTTCTCTACGTCTTTAAATCTGTTAAATGGGCTCCATTCCAAAGACGCTGTTGCAGTACTAAATTGAAATTTACTAAACGTGTTGCCATCAATCACATATTGATAGTTATATGTAGGATCTACATTACTACTAGCAAATTGTAAAACCGATGATAATTTTGGATGTATTTGATGCGCAACAGCGATGGTTTGTGTAATGTGCCTATGGAACAAATCTATATTCAACAAACGGGGTTCAAAAAATTGAAAGAAGCGTGTATCAGTTAAAAATTTAGAGCTTCCCGTTTCTTGTAAATCATCCGTATAGGATAACGATAACCATGTTTTTGTGCTTTCTGACAACCGAACGCTACCGCCAATACTGTATTTGTAGGCATCATCTCTAAAGCCATAAACCGTGTATCCATTAATTCTAAATTTTTCTGAAAAGTTTTTATTGGTAACACCTCCTAGTCCAGTTCTTAAGCCTTCGTATTGATTGTATTTTACTAAATACCTTAAATCAAAATCAAAGTATTTGGTAGGGAAATAGCCATTTCCAAGTTGTTTGAGAAAAAAGTTTTTATTGATAGAATCCTGTTCTATTTCAAAAAGGCTAATAGCGGAATTTTGAGCTTGTGCCGCCATAAATGAAAAACAAAAAATAAAGGCACAAAGTTTTAGCATTATTAAGAATGAAAGCTAGGGATTAAAGAAAAAAAAGCGACGTTTTGTCGCTCTTTTTTATACGGTCATGATTTCTTTTTCCTTGTTATCAAAGATATCATCTATTTTCTTAACGTATTTATCTGTCATTTCTTGTATATCAAGTTCAGCATTATTTTGAAGGTCTTCTGAAACATCGTCTAACTTTTTGATATCGTTATTAGCTTCTCTTCGTGCATTTCTTACACCAACCTTAGCGTCTTCTGCTTCACTTTTAGCTTGTTTTGCTAGTACTTTTCTGCGTTCTTCAGTTAGTGGCGGTACGTTAATAATGATGCTTTCCCCATTATTCATAGGGTTAAAACCAAGATTGGCTATCATAATGCTACGCTCTATTTCCTGCAACATGCTTTTTTCCCATGGCTGTACGGTAATGGTTCTACCATCAGGAGTATTAACGTTAGCTACTTGGTTTAGTGGTGTTTGAGATCCATAATAATCTACCATTACGCTCCCTAGCATAGCAGGAGATGCTTTTCCTGCCCTGATGTTTACTAATTGTTTTTCTAAATGCTTTAAAGCAGCATCCATAGCTTCTTTAGCGGTATCTAATATAAATTGTAACTCGTCGTTCATTTTTTAAAAATTTAATTATCAATACATTCGACTGTGCTCAGTAACAAAAGATTCAAAAATTGCGCCACATTTTAAATGTTAACTTCTGTGCCAATTGCTTCTCCAGAAACTACTTTTAATAAGTTACCTGGTTTATTCATATCAAAAACAATAATTGGTAAATTGTTTTCCTGACTTAAAGTAAATGCTGTTGTATCCATTACCTTTAATCCTTTTTTCAATACGTCATCAAAGGAAATAGAGTTGAATTTTATGGCGCTACTATCTTTTTCAGGGTCTGTATTGTAAATACCATCAACCCGTGTACCTTTTAAAATTACATCAGCCTCGATTTCAATAGCACGCAATACAGCGGCCGAATCAGTTGTAAAATAGGGATTTCCAGTACCACCACCAAAAATAACAACACGACCTTTTTCTAAATGACGCATTGCTTTTCTTCTGATAAATGGTTCTGCAACTTCATTTATTTTTATGGCAGTTTGTAAACGCGTTGGAATTTGAGCATCTTCTAAAGCACTTTGTAAAGCCAAACCATTTATTACTGTTGCCAGCATACCCATATGGTCTCCCTGTACGCGGTCCATACCGTTACTTGCACCTGCAACACCTCTAAAAATATTACCACCACCAATAACAATGGCTACTTGCACACCTTTGTCGGTAATGGTTTTTATGTCTTGTGCATATTCGGCCAAACGTTCTGGGTCTATTCCATATTGGCGGTTGCCCATTAAGGCTTCACCCGATAGTTTAAGCAGTATTCTTTTGTATTTCATGGTATCTTTTGAAGTTTAACAAAACTACATAAAATTTTTATTTCTGAAATCTATTGTTGTTTTGAATTTAAGCATAAAAAAACCACCATTCTGTTAAGAATGGTGGTTTTTTTATTGTGGTATTTTGGAATCTTATCCTAAAGTTACACGTTTAAATCCTGTAATTTCAACATCGCCGTAAGAAGCAACGTATTGTTCTACAGTTTTCTTTTCGTCTTTGATGAAATTTTGGTTCAATAAACACTGCTCTTGGTCTAAAGTAGTGTTATCAGAAACAAAACGTTGCATTTTACCTGGCAATATTCTATCCCAAATTTGTTCTGGCTTACCTTCAGCTTTCAATTCTGCTTTAGCAGCTTCTTCAGCTTTTGCCATAACTTCTGGCGTTAATTGTGCTTGAGAAATATATTGAGGTACATTTTTAAGTGTCTTACCCAAACGTCCTAATTCTATATTTTCTTTTTCAATTACTGCGATTCTAGCTTCAGTTTCAGAAGCGATGAATGCAGGATCGAAATCTTTATAAGATAATGTAGTTGCTCCCATTGATGCAATTTGCATTGCAACATCCTTACCTAAAGTTTCAACGTTATCTACAACGCTAGAAAAACCAACGATAGCAGCAATTTTATTAATGTGAACGTAAGAACCAACATAAGCAGCTTCTACTTTCTCAAATGCATTAATGTCTAATTTTTCACCAATTACACCAGTTTGTTCTACCAATTTATCTGCAACAGTCATTCCATCGAAATCAGCAGCTAAAAACTCATCTTTAGATGCACAGTTAAGAGCGATTTCCCCTAATTGGCTAGCTAATGCTAAAAAGTTTTCGTTTTTACCAACAAAGTCAGTTTCACATCCTAAAACAATAGCAACGCCAACGGTATTGTCAGCATTTACTTTTGCTACAGCAGCACCTTCGCTAGATTCTCTGTCGGCTCTTTTTGCTGCAACTTTTTGACCTTTTTTGCGTAAGATTTCGATAGCTTTATCAAAATCTCCTTCAGCCTCAACCAAAGCCTTTTTGCAGTCCATCATACCTGCACCAGTAGCTTGTCTTAGTTTATTAACTTCTTGGGCTGTTACTTTTACTGTAGTACTCATAGTTTTATAATTTAAAAAGTCGTTTAATTTATTTCTGTGAAGAAAAGAACCAAACGACTTATTTATGTTGTAATAATAATGTTTATTCTTCCTCTTCTTTTACTGCAGGTGCTGCTTTTTTAGCTTCTGCTTTAGGTGCTTCTTTTTCAGCTGCGACAGCTTCTTTTTCAGCTTTACGCTCAGCCAAACCTCCAGCTACTGCATCAGTAACATGAGTTAAAATTTTGTTTATCGATTTAGAAGCATCATCATTTGCAGGTATCACATAATCCACTTGACGAGGATCTGAGTTTGTATCTACCATTGCAAAAATTGGAATGTTTAATTTTTGAGCTTCTTTAATCGCGATGTGCTCACGCTTAATATCCACAACAAACAAAGCACCAGGTAAACGTGTCATGTCGCTAATAGAACCTAAGTTCTTTTCTAGCTTAGCTCTTAAACGATCTACTTGTAAACGCTCTTTTTTAGATAATGTGTTAAAAGTTCCATCTTTCTTCATTCTATCAATAGAAGCCATTTTCTTAACAGCTTTTCTAATAGTAACAAAGTTGGTTAACATACCACCTGGCCATCTTTCTGTGATGTAAGGCATATTGATAGCACTTGCTTTTTCAGCAACAATATCTTTCGCTTGTTTTTTGGTAGCAACAAATAAAATTTTACGACCTGATGCTGCAATTTTTGCTAATGCTGCGCCAGCTTCGTCAATTTTAGCTGCTGTTTTGTAAAGGTTGATGATATGGATGCCGTTACGCTCCATATAAACGTAAGGTGCCATGTTAGGGTCCCACTTACGTGTAAGGTGTCCAAAATGTACACCTGCTTCTAGTAGTTCTTTTACTTCTACTGCCATTTTTGTAATAGTTTACGTTCTGTTGAATTAGCAATGATTAAGTGGTCATTTTTCAATTCGCCTTAACCATTTAGATGCTAAACTAAACCCTGACGTTTACCGTCATGGGCAACAATAACTGGTTTTTAATTAATTCTGAAATTATTTCAGAAACTTTCGATTTAAATTTCAACTTGATTGGATAGCTTTTAAAAAGATTCCCAATCAAGTTGAGGATACTATTAACGTTTAGAGAACTGGAATTTCTTACGCGCTTTCTTCTGACCGAATTTCTTGCGCTCCACCATTCTTGGATCTCTTGTTAATAAACCTTCTGGCTTTAGGATACCTCTGTTTTCAGCATCCACCTCACACATTGCGCGAGATAATGCTAAACGTACAGCTTCTGCTTGACCAGTGATTCCACCGCCATATACATTTACTGTAATATCAAAGTTGCCGTCATTGTTAGTCAAAACCAAAGGTTGCTTTACTTTGTACTGCAATGTACCAGTAGTAAAGTAATCGGTTAAGTCTTTTTTGTTAATCGTAATGTTTCCTTTTCCTTTAGAAACATAGGCACGAGCAACAGCCGTCTTTCTACGGCCGATTTTGTGAATTACATCCATTTAATTAAATTCATTTAAATTAATTGCTTTTGGTTTTTGAGCTTCGTGTTTGTGCTCAGTACCAACAACAACTGTTAGGTTACGGAATAACGCTGAACCTAGTTTGTTTTTAGGTAGCATTCCTTTTACTGACTTTTCTACTATACGAGTAGGGTTTTTTCCAAACAACTCGTTAGCAGTTAAACTTCTTTGACCTCCTGGGTAACCTGTGTGACGAATGTATGTTTTATCGTTCCACTTGTTTCCAGATAAGTTGATTTTTTCTGCATTAATAACAATTACGTTATCGCCGCAATCAACGTGTGGTGTGAAGTTTGGCTTGTGCTTACCTCTTAAAAGTTTTGCAACTTTGGAAGCTAAACGACCAAGCGTTTGATTTTCAGCATCAACAACAACCCACTGCTTATCTACAGTAGCTTTGTTGGCAGAAATCGTTTTGTAGCTTAATGTGTCCACACTTATTTATTTTTCTGATTAAACATTCCTCTCTCAAAAAGAGTTTGCAAATTTACGATTAAATATTTGATTAGCAAATAGTGAAGACTATTATTTTAGAGTTTAAATGCACAAAATAAAAATGAGCTATTTATAAAGTAAAGACGCATATGTTTTAAGTAAAATGATTAAGGTTTGAGTCAATTTTTTTTTGAAAAGAAAAGCGCTAATTATAAGCAGCACGCTGCAATCTGTCGTTTATAGACTTGCCTAAACCATAATCAGGAAAAATTTCGGCAATAATAATATCTAAATTTAGATGGTCTAATTGATGTAGCGCATCATACAATTTTGCGGTAGCTTCTGCCAAATCTCCTTTTTCTGACAAAATTATTTGGTGATAAATACTAGCGTCTTCAATAGATTTATTGAAAGCTAATAGGCCTACACGTTTATCAGTGTATTTTTTAATGTCTTCTAAAATGTTTGCAGATAAAACTGTTGGCGTTGAAGGCGCATAATGTTTATTCAACATGCCAGGAGCATTAGGGCTGCTTTCTTTTTTATTCTTAATTGGAATTTTGCCAACAACAGCTTCAATATCTTCAGTAGAGATAGAGCCCAAACGATAGATAATAGGGTGGTCATCTTCAAAACCAATAATAGTAGATTCAATTCCGTTTTTGCAAGCGCCACCATCTAAAATCATATCTATCTTATCTTTAAAATAGTCTTCAACATGTTGTGCGGTAGTTGGGCTAATTCTGTTGAAAGGATTGGCGCTTGGCGCGGCAAGGGGGAATTGTAGTTTACCTAATAACTCTAAAGTCACAGGGTGATTTGGAACACGAACTGCAACAGTAGCTTTTCCTGCTGTAATTAGATCTGGAATAGTGTCTTTTTTAGGCAGCACTAAAGTTAAAGGCCCCGGCCAGAAAGCTTTGGCTAATGCTCGTGCTTTTTCTGGCATGTAGCTAACAATATTTTCGATATAATCCAAATTAGGAATATGCACAATAAGCGGATTAAACAATGGGCGTTTCTTGGTTTCAAAAATAGCTTTTACAGCAGTTTCACTATAAATATTTCCTGCTAAACCATAAACTGTTTCAGTGGGGATAGCAACGAGCTTGTCGTCATTAAGTAAAGCAATAGCTTTTGATATGTCTTTTGAAATAATAGGCATTAACATAATTTAAGCGCTGCAAAAGTACATTGTTTTGCGAAAATATGAATTGAGTTTTGTAGTTTCTGTTAACTAAACAATACTTGTTACAGTAATATTTAAAAAACAAAAAAGCCTTAACTAGAGCAGTTAAGACTTTCTAAGTACTGTTGGCCTACTAGGGCTCGAACCTAGACTCTTCTGGACCAAAACCAGACGTGTTGCCAGTTACACCATAGGCCAATGCGGGTGCAAATTTAGCACAAAGTTTTATTTGAACAAGAATTTTTTTAGAAAAATACCGGTAAGGCATAGTATTTCTAAAAAATCATACTTTATTTCTGTCTCTAAAGGCTAAAAACGTTAATGTTAAGGCTAGTATAATATTTATTCTCGTTTCATATTTATTGTTAAATTCGCCACAGCTAACAAACACAGATTTAAATGATGGATTTTAATTTTAAAAAATGGAACACCATTTTAGGGTGGTTCTCTTTTTTAATTGCTTTAATTACCTATAGCCTAACGGTAGAACCAACAGTTAGTTTTTGGGATGCGGGAGAGTATATTTTAACGTCTTCAAAACTTCAAGTGGGTCACCCTCCTGGGGCGCCATTATTCCAAATGCTTGGGGCTTTTTTCTCAACGTTCACGTTTGGAAATAATGAACTTATTGGTTGGATGATGAATATGATGAGTGCCGTAGCCAGTGCGTTTACCATTTTATTTATGTTTTGGACGATTACGCTATTGTTAGCAAAACTTTTATCACATTTAAATTCTGAAAAAGAAAAGGATAGTACATCAACGCTTTCCAAACCGCAATACACGGCTATTTTAGGTAGTGGTTTAGTAGGTAGTTTAGCCTTTGCATTTACAGATTCGTTTTGGTTCAACGCTGTTGAAACCGAGGTGTATGCCATGGCGACCTTAATTATGTCCGCTTTATTTTGGTTAGCACTTCGTTGGGAACAAGATATGGACAAACCTCGTGGAAATCGTTGGCTAATCCTTATCGCGTTTGTAATCGGTTTGTCTTTTGGGGTTCATTTTATGGGATTGCTTACTATACCAGTTATTGGGCTTATTTACTATTTTAAAAATTATAAAACTGTTACCATAAAAAATTTCATTATTGCAAATACTGTTTCGGTAGCTATTTTATTGTTTGTTTTTAAATTATTAGCGCCCAACATTCTTAAGATTTTTAGTGCTTTTGAGATTTTCTTTGTAAATAGTGTTGGGCTACCATTCAACTCAGGTTCTATTATTGCTGGTTTACTTTTAGTAGCAGTAATTTTTTACGCATTACGATATACCAGACAAAAAAGTTATGTGTATTTAAATACGGGTATTCTGTGTTTAACGTTTGTTATTATTGGCTTTTCAACTTGGTTAATGCTACCTATTCGCGCTAATGCTAATGTGGTAATTAATGAAAATAACCCGTCTAGTGCACGCGAACTTCTTGCCTATTATAATTTGGAGCAGTATCCTGAAACACATTTGTTTTACGGCCCGCAGTTTACTGATATGTATGCGTATTTAGATAAAAACAACCCATACATTGATGATAAGCCTAAATACGAAAAGGATGAAGAAAAGGGGGAATATGTCGTTGTTAACGATTATAAAAATGCTAAACAAAATTATAATTCAGATCATGCATCTATTCTACCGCGTATGTGGAGCGGCGAACATGCCGAGAATTATATGATGTTTACCGGGTTTTTAAATTTTAAACTAAAGCCCGATTATCAAATGGAAAACAAATTACGGCAACTTGTTTCAGATTTTAGAAGTGATGTGGCACGTGGTAATGTGGATTATGAAGATTACAATGCGTTTTTAAAGCGTTATCAAAGCTATTTAGATATCGAAAAACCAGATTTAGCAAGTAATATTAGATATTTGTTTGAATACCAGCTAGGTTATATGTATTGGCGTTATTTTATGTGGAATTTCACCGGGCGACAAGATGATATTCAAGGGAAATATGACAACCACGGTAATTGGATAAGCGGTATAAAGCCTATAGACGAATGGCATTTAGGCTATTCACAAGATAATTTGCCAAGTGATGTAATAAACAATAAAGCCAGAAACACCTATTATTTTCTACCACTTATTCTTGGTTTAATAGGTATGTTTTTCGTATTGAATACGGACAGAAAACTGTTTTGGGTAATGCTTGTATTTTTCCTTTTTACAGGGCTTGCTATACAAGTATATACCAATGTACGACCGTTTGAACCTCGTGAACGTGATTATTCTGTAGTAGGGTCTTTTTATGTTTTTGCCCTTTGGATAGGTATTGGGGTTTATGGTATTTATCATACATTAAAAGACAAACTTCCCAAAACATTAGCAGCACCTGTAATTACTATTTTGTGCTTAATTCTTGTTCCTGGTATTTTGGTAGCCAACAACTGGGACGATCATGACCGTTCTGGAAAATATACAGCACAAGCTATGGCAAGAAAATATCTTGACTCCTGTGCAGAAAACGCCATACTATTTACCATTGGCGATAATGATACATTCGCATTGTGGTATGCGCAAGAAATTGAAGGGTATAGAACAGATGTACGGGTGGTAAACACTAGTTTATTCCAAACCGATTGGTACATTGACCAAATGAAACGCAAAGCATATGAGAGTGATCCTATTCCATCACAATTAAACCACAAGGATTACCAATATGGCACCAATGATTATGTGAGGATAGAACCGCTTACAAAAGATACTATTGCGTTAAAACAAGCACTTGATTTTATTCAAAGAGATGATGAAAAATCAAAATATAAATACTTTATGCAAAAGCAAGGGTACGACATTTCAGGTCTTAGAAACCAAGACCTAAATGCCAATTATCTATTCACTAGAAATGTTCGTATAGATGTCAATAAGCAAAATGCTCTTGAAAGTGGTATTGTAAAACCGGAAGATGCAGATAAAATTGTGTCACATATTGATATTGAAATAAAAGGTGGGGCTATTTATAAAAATCGCTTGTTAATGCTAGATGTTGTAGCGAATAACGAATGGAAGCGTCCTATTTATTTTACAGGTGGAAGTTTTGGTGACGATGATTATTTATGGATGAAAGATTATCTACAGCTCGATGGCATGTGCTATAAATTAGTACCTATTAAAACCGAGGTGGACAGAGCTAATCCTTTTGATATGGGTCGTATAGATACTGATTTAATGTATGAAAAGGTAAAATCGTGGAATTGGGGCAATAGTGGCAGTCCAAATATTTATCACGATCCTGAAACACGTAAAAATGCCATCACCTACAGAGGTAATCTAGCGCGATTGGTTGAGGAATTAATTAATGAAGAAAAACTTGAAAAAGCAGAAGAAATCGCCGATATCGCTATGGAGAATATGCCTGTAGAATATTATGGCTATTATACCTTGCTAGAGCCTTATATTGGTGCTTATTACGAGGTAGATGCTAAAGGAAAAGCACGAGACTTATACTTTAAGGTGAGCAAAAAATATCAAGAGAATCTCACATATTATAGTGGTTTAACACAAGATAGTCAAGAACGCTTGTTTGAGGATATTTATGTAGATATTCAACGTTATAAAGGATTAGTTGATGTCTTGGTACGCTATGATATAGATTTGGCCGAAAAAGAGGGTGACACCTTTAATAACTATTTAAGGCTGTTTAAATATTTCTATGGTGACGACGATGAGGATGATTTAGAAAGAACAGATGTTGATATTCCTTCTGATAGTGGTGCTACTGCTATTGAAGTTAACGAATAACACTGGCTATTTATGCCTATAACTCCTGTAAAAACACCTAGAGTCGTAAAATCGCTATTCCCAGATTATACTTGGGATATAGAGACCACCGAAAAGGAGATTTACTTAACGTTTGATGATGGTCCTACACCTGAAATCACGGCATGGACCTTAGATGTTTTAAAACAGTACGATGCAAAAGCCACCTTTTTTTGTATAGGATCTAACGTTGAAAAGCATCCTGGTATTTTTAAAAATATTTTAAAAAATGGGCACGCTGTTGGCAACCACACTCAAGACCATATGAAAGGTTGGAAAACCCCAACTGAAACCTATTTAAAAAATGTTGGGATAGCTCAAAAGGTATTTGAATCAAATATTCAGAATTCGGAATTCAGAATTCAGAATTTATTTCGTCCGCCTTACGGTAAAATTACGCCCAAGCAAGGTAAACGTTTAATAGCTTTAGGCTTCAACATTATAATGTGGGATGTGTTATCTTTTGATTGGGATAATACTGTTACGAAAGACGAATGCTTTACCAAAGTCATTTCAAAAGCAAAGAGCGGCAGCATTATTGTATTTCACGATAGTGTTAAGGCATCAAAGAATATGCAATATGCACTACCCAAAGTCTTGGAGCATTTCAACCAGCAAGGGTATTGTTTTAAATCTTTAGATGTTTAAATGTACTCTTGTACAATTCCAATCAAAGTACTAGCGTCTTGTTCTCCGCTTTGGCGCCATTTCATTTCGCCATCTTTGTAGATAATTAATGTTGGTAAGCCTTTTACACGAAGCGCATCAGCTAGCTCTTGATTTTTTTCAACATCAATTTTAATCACTTTAGCTTTATCACCAAGGGCAGCAGCTACATCACGCAGTATAGGATGCATTGCAGTAGATTGCTCGTTCCATTCTGCATAGAAATCAAACAGAACCGGAACATCGACATCAATTAGTTCCCCAAATTTTGACATACTCTTAATGTTTTAGTTCAAGCATCTTACACAAACCTACATAAATTTTAAATAGTTCTTGAACATCTATCATTTTACTAGGTTCAATCTAACGCTCTTATAAAAATAAGGAATTTTATTATAGTAAATATAACATTTCCACGCAATTACGCACTAGGTGCACCTTTTTTAAGCTCTATTACGGTTATCTCTGGCCAAATCCCTACACGACCAGGGTAACCTAAATATCCAAATCCTCTGTTCACATTAATGTATTGGCCTAACTCTTGGTAAATGCCTGCCCAATATTTATAACGCCATTTTGCCGGACTCCATTTTATCCAACCAGGAATTTCAATTCCAAATTGCATGCCATGAGTATGCCCACTAAGTGTTAGGTGATAATGGTAGTCGTCATTAATTACCTCTTTTTCCCAGTGTGAAGGGTCGTGACTCATTAAAATCTTAAAATCATTCTTATCAATATGTTTTACTGCTTTTTTTAAATCTCCAGCTTTTTTAAAACCACCTGCGCCCCAATTTTCAACCCCTATAAGCGCAATACGCGCTCCGTTTTTTTCAATAAACCTACTTTCATTCCTTAGCAAATCGTAGCCCATTTCTTTTTGTATATCAACTAAGTCTTGCAAATTTTGCGCTTTAGCTTCAGGTGTTTCCCATCTCACATAATCGCCATAATCGTGATTGCCTAAAACTGAGTAAACACCATCCTGTGCACTTAATTTTCCAAATAATTGTTTCCAAGGCTCCATTTCAGATGATTTGTTATTCACCATATCGCCAGTAAACAATATCATATCCGATTTTTGTTCATTTATAAGGTTTACACCATATTCAATCTTTTCCTTATTGTCAAAACTTCCAGAATGTATATCGCTTATTTGTGTAATTCTGTAGCCATCAAAAGCCTCTGGTAAATCCTCAAAATGCAATGTGTAGTTCAAAACTCTAAATCGGTATTTACCTCTATACATACCATATAGAATTGAAGCAAACGGAACTGCTGCTATACCTAAAGCTATTTGGCTGATAAACTTTCTGCGAGAGGGCAAATAAAAGCTATCGTTTTTTGTTACTAGTTTTTCGTAAACACCGTAAATAAAACGAATAACATCTTCACCTAACAGAATAGGTATAATTATGAGACCTAGCGAAATAAAAGCTAATAGGAAGCCAAAAGCGTAGCTTTTAGCAGGGTTTAAAACGCGACCCTCTGAGTAAACTGTAAATTGAATAATGAAATTTCCGGCTATAATAAGAGCCAGAGCAATAAAAATATAATGAACCCAAGCACTTTTGGTCACAGTTTTTATAGCCTGAAAGCCATAAAAACTAATGAAAAGGTAGAATAGGATAAAAATAATCCAGCGCAACATAGTTTTCTTTTTCATCAAAGATAAAGCTATTCTAAACTAGCTCTTTAATAGCACTGTATATTTTAACGTATAGTTAAGAAATCATCTTCAATCTATAAAAGGCAATTCGTAACCTTACAATATCCAATTAACTTTTTGTAGCTTTGAGTTTCTATCAAAACTATCAAAATGTCAGACCAAAAACGTCTTTTTCTAGTAGATGCCTACGCACTTATTTTTCGTGGATATTACGCTTTTATAAAAAACCCAAGAATTAACTCTAAAGGTGAAGATACCTCAGCAATTATGGGGTTTATGAATTCGCTTTTAGACGTTATAAAACGTGAGCGTCCCGACCATTTGGCGGTTTGTTTTGATAAAGGCGGTAGCTCCGATAGGGTAGAAATGTATGAAGAATACAAAGCTAATAGAGATGAAACGCCCGAAGGTATTAAAACAGCTATACCATACATTTGCGATATTTTAAAAGCAATGCACATTCCTATTATGGTGAAGGAAGGTTACGAAGCAGATGATGTTATTGGAACGCTATCCCGTCAAGCAGAAAAAGAGGGTTATAAAACTTATATGGTAACACCTGACAAGGATTTTGCGCAATTGGTAACAGAAAATGTATTTATGTATCGTCCAGTTTTTGGCGGAGGTTACGAAACCTGGGGGATTCCTGAAGTTCAGAAAAAATTTGAAGTGGAAGATCCATTGCAAGTAATTGACTTCTTAGGTATGATGGGTGATAGTAGTGATAATATCCCTGGACTTCCTGGTGTTGGTGAAAAAACTGCTAAAAAGTTCATTGCCCAATTTGGAAGTATGGAGGGCTTGTTAGCAAATACCGATCAGCTAAAGGGAAAAATGAAGGAAAAAGTTGAGGCTAATGGCGAATTGGGGTTGCTTTCAAAAAAATTGGCAACCATAATGCTTGATGTTCCGGTTGAATTTAATGCGAAAGACTTTGAACTGGATCATCCAGACATAGAAAAAGTAAAGGAAATTTTTCAAGATTTAGAGTTTAGGCGCTTAACTGAAAACTTCTTAAAAACATTTGCAACGGATACTTCAACCACAGCCAGTACGGAAGAGAATTCAAAACCTAAACCAGAGCATAAGCCAACAGCGAAAGAAACAAAATCTGCTGGTGCAGGACAGTTTTCTTTATTCGGGGCAGACCCTTCTAACGAAGCCGAAACGGTTAATGAGTTCACTAGGAAAACAGCCGAAACCACATCGCATTTTTATCAAAGTGTAGCTTCTGGTATGGCTACAAAATTGTTCATTAAAAACCTCTTAAATCAAACTTCGGTATGCTTCGATACTGAGACCACAGGCTTAAACCCGTTAACGGCGGAATTGGTAGGTATTGCCTTTTCTTGGGAAGTTGGTAAAGGCTTTTATTTGCCATTTCCAGAAAATAAAGAAGAGGCGCAAGACCTAATAGAACAGTTACGTCCGTTTTTTGAGAGTGAAACTATCGAAAAAGTGGGTCAGAACTTAAAATACGACATCAAAGTTTTGGCGAAGTACAATGTTGCCGTAAAAGGTAAATTGTTCGATACTATGTTGGCACATTACCTTATCAATCCAGATATGCGCCATAATATGGATGTGCTCGCAGAAACATATTTAAATTATACCCCAATTTCTATTGAAACTTTAATTGGGAAAAAAGGAAAAAATCAACTCTCGATGAGAGAAGTGGCTTTAGACAAGCAAACCGAATATGCTGTTGAGGACGCTGATATAACCTTACAACTCAAGGAACATTTTAAAAATGAATTAGGTGAGGCCAATACCCAAGAATTATTTGATGATATAGAAATTCCGTTGCTACGTGTTTTGGCGGCGATGGAATTAGAAGGGATAAACCTGGATAAAGAATTTTTAAATAGTTTATCAGAGAAATTAGATAAAGACATCAAGGCTTTGGAGCAGAAAATTTACGAAGCTGCTGGGGAGGAGTTCAATATTGCCTCACCAAAGCAACTGGGTGTTATTTTATTTGAAAAACTAAAATTGGTAGATAAGCCTAAAAAAACAAAATCAGGGCAATATTCTACAGCCGAGGATGTATTGAGCTATTTAGCAAAAGACCATGAGATTATTCAAAATATACTAGAGTTTAGAGGATTATCAAAATTAAAAAGCACTTATGTTGATGCCTTACCAAACCAAGTTGAACCCGCTACAGGTCGTGTCCATACAGATTATATGCAAACCGTTGCTGCAACAGGACGTTTAAGTAGTAATAACCCTAATTTACAGAATATCCCCATAAGAACAGAACGTGGGCGACAAGTACGCAAAGCCTTTATTCCAAGAAACGACGATTATACATTGCTAGCTGCAGATTATTCCCAAATAGAACTGCGCATCATCGCTGCATTAAGTAAAGAAGAAACCATGATTGAAGCTTTTAAAAATGGAGAGGATATTCATGCGTCTACCGCTTCAAAAGTGTTTAATGTACCAATTAATGAGGTAACAAGGGAACAACGTAGTAACGCTAAAACCGTTAACTTTGGGATTATCTACGGTGTATCTGCATTCGGGTTAAGCAATCAAACCAACTTATCTAGAGCAGAATCTAAAGAATTAATAGATACCTATTATGCCACTTACCCGAAATTGAGAAGTTTTATACACGAGCAGGTCGATTTTGCGCGCGATAACGGTTATGTGCAAACTGTTTTAGGGCGTCGTCGCTATTTAAAAGATATCAATTCCCGCAATGCGGTGGTTAGAGGCGCTGCAGAGCGTAACGCAGTGAATGCACCTATACAAGGAAGTGCAGCCGACATCATTAAAATTGCCATGATTAATATCTACAACAAGCTAAATGAAGGCAAGTTTAAAACCAAAATGTTATTACAAGTACATGATGAATTGGTGTTTGATGTGTATAAACCAGAATTAGAACCTATTAAAACTTTGGTGAAGACCGAAATGGAAACTGCTTACAAACTTGAAGTGCCATTGGATGTAGATTTAGATGTTGGCGACAATTGGTTGGAAGCGCACTAAATATGCTAAAATTAAAAGGCGATTCTTAAGACTCGCCTTTTTGTTTTAATTGTTCCCCTCTACGATGAGTCTAAATTCTTTCGTGCCGACTTCAGAAGTTATAATCATGAAGTAAAGCGCCTCTTCTAATCCTACAAGATTAAATTTATATTTATAGCCCATATTCTTCAAGTCTTTTTCTAATATCTTTCTTCCTCTTAAATCATATAGCACAGCTTTTTGGAGATCTAAGTTATTTGGGTTATTAAGTGTAAACTCTCCATTAGTAGGGTTAGGGAATACTGTAAGTGTACTTAAGCTAAATTCAGGTGTATTTGCGCTTAACGTACTGGTGATGGTGAGTGTAAATAAACAGCTACTCATATTGCCATTAGCATCCTCTGCTGTAAAACTAATAGTATGTGTACCAGGTGGTAAAGTGGTACCTGCTACTGGGTTCTGAGTTGTATTGGTTACAGGGCTAGCACAGTTGTCAGACGCTATCACTACATTAGTTGAAAAATAATCGGGCACTGTGTATTCTGTTTGTGACCCAATATCTACGTTTTGGTCAGTTGGACATGAAATAGATGGATCTTCATTATCTACAACCGTAACGGTTTGAACTGAACTTTCGGTATTGCCACTATCATCTGTCACGGTCCATGTTACTGTATTAGCACCCAATACCAAACTAGCAGGAGAGGCTACAACACTGGCCACGCCACAATTATCGTTTGTATTTGGAGGTGGTAATTGAGATGCATCATAGGTACAAACTCCAGCATCGGCATCTACATTTATAGCGCCCAATGTTGCAATGGTCGGGTCTTCATTATCTACAACTGTAACCGTTTGAACTGAACTTTCGGTATTGCCACTATCATCTGTCACGGTCCATGTTACGGTATTAGCACCCAATACCAAACTAGCAGGAGAGGCTACAACACTGGCCACACCACAATTATCGTTGGTATTTGGAGGCGGTAGTTGAGATGCATCATAGGTACAAACTCCAGCATCGGCATCTACATTTATAACACCCAACGTTGCAATGGTCGGGTCTTCATTATCTACAACTGTAACCGTTTGAACTGAACTTTCGGTATTGCCACTATCATCTGTCACGGTCCATGTTACGGTATTAGCACCCAATACCAAACTAGCAGGTGAGGCTACAACACTGGCCACGCCACAATTATCGTCATTAAGTGGTGGCGGTAGTTGAGTTGCATCATAAGTACAGCTGCCAGCATCGGCATCTACATTTATTGGGCCTAGGGTTGCTATAGTTGGGTTTATATTATCTTCAATGGTTACCTGAGCGTCACATTGAGAGCTATTTCCATTATCATCTAGTACGGTAAGCGTAACTGTTAATGGACTTAACAACGCACTGTCACAATCAAAAGAAGTTTGAGATAAGCCAAAGGAAATATTTCCACAATTATCGGAAGAACCATTATCAATATCGGCGGCTGTAATTGTAGCATTACCAGAGGCATCAAGTTGTACAGTAATGTCTTTACACAATGCTATTGGATCTATATTATCTTCTACGGTGACTACAGCACTACAGGTTGCAGTATTACCGTTATCATCCGTAACGGTTAAAGTTACACTATTGGCTCCAACATTAGAACAATCGAAATCTGTAACATCAAGACTTAAAGAAGCAATACCACAATTATCTGTAGAACCATCATCAATATCTGCAGCTGTAATAGTAGCGCTACCAGAGGCATCAAGTTGTACTGTAAAAGGTTGACATATTGCTGTCGGTGCAGTGTTCTCAGGACCTGTTATAAAGGTGAAGACCACCTGGTCTGAAAGTGTCACATCTTCAAATTCAACTAAACTACCATTAAGCCCCGTGGCGTTTACCTCAGTTATAAGGCCATCAGTAAAATCACTATTGCCATCTGTATCTATTAAAAGTTTAAAATCGGCTAATACGGATCCACTTAAGCTCAAACCAGAAATGTCAAAAGATAAATCTATAGTTCCCACATCGCCTGTATGTTGTACCTTCCATTCACGTACAATCCTTGAATAGCAACTATAGGCCGAAGGCAGTCCTAGCTCGGTTTCAGAAAGAACAGCGCTATCATTGCCAATCATGAGATAATCGCCATCGTCTAATTTTTCTTTATTAAGAATAACAATATTACCAAGACCAGATTGACCTGTTCCATCTCCAGAACCCGTATTAATGCTATTAGATACAGTTTGTAATAAACCACTTGCGTCATCACGACCAATTCCAAACACATCGTTCCAATAGGTTACATCATTCCAAATAGGGTTACTATTAGAGTCTACGTAATTTACTGCTGAGAGATCTAAGGTAATTCCATATTTAACCGCTAAATAAGATTCAACCTCTATTCTGTCTCCAGAAGTTAGAGAGGTCGGATAAACGATGATTTCCGCAACATCTCCATTAAATGGAGCCCAACCTACACTATTTGTCCCTGCTCCGTTAATTGTCCCACCAATCATAGGGACGAGTGGCATGCTGAGAAAGTCACCCCCGCTTTGGATAAGAGAACCTTCAAAACCATTTAAGGTATAATTTCCAGGGCTTGAACCAATATCAAAATGAACTATAGAAAAATTATCTCTTTCAGAATTGGCAAAATATTTAATTTCTCCAGTGGTTCCTGTGCCAGCACTTAAATTATCATCGCCACGATATCCAAAAAATGCTGGACCATAATCATTTCCGGCCAAATTACTGCCCAAAAGGGTCGAAGTATTTGTATTGCTCCGCATCACAGCAAATCCAGAAACTGAAGGAATCGCAGTATTTCCAGTTATATTGGAGGATGGGATGTCTTCTGGGTTGTCAGTATTTGAGAAAGAAACTGATGGATTAAAATTGATCGCATTGGAATTGAAAGTTGGACCAGTACCAACCACTGTAAAGAAGTTTATAGCAGTCTGATCTGCCCATGAGGTAATTACACCACCAGTTTGACTTACTCCAGCATTGGCTTCAAGCCATAAACTTTCATTAGCAACACCTCCAGGAGTAGGAACTTCCGTTATTAGTGCAAAAGATCTTTTTTCATTTGCAGGGAAAGAAATTCCGATGAAGGATATAATATTCGAGGTCAAATTATTTGGCTCTATCAAAATTGGTTGTCCTGTAGTCAAATCTCCATCACCATCGCCATCAATCAAAAGCCTAAATTGAGTAGGTTCTGTCCCTGAAACTGTTAATCCATTTAAGTCAAAACTCAAATCTAGCGTACCAACATCTCCTGTATGTTCGGCAAACCATTGTCTTCCCAAGCGCCTTAACCCAGCCAGAGACGCTGGAAGCCTATCAGTCGTTTCTGATAAAACTGCATTATCATGACCAATAATTAAAAATTCATTATTATCAAGATTGGAAGGATTTGAAATCACCAAATTACCCGCTCCAGTTTGTCCTGTTCCATCTCCGCTACCAGTATTGATGCTATTTGATTTTTCTTGGTTCAAACCACTGACGTCGTCTCTTCCAATTCCAAAAATGTCATTCCAATAAAAATTAGTTGGATCAGACCAAATTATTGTACCTGCAGACGATAGATAATTGGAAACTGATTGGTCTAATGTGATTCCAAATTTTAATGCCAAGTAAGTTTGAACTTTTATTCTTTCAGTATCTGTATGAGGTTGCTCATACATAAGTAGTTCTGCAATTTGGCCATCGAAATAACTCTCCTCTCCTGTCCTTTGGCTTCTTCCTACATAAGGGATATCACTATATGTCTCCATAGTAGTACCCGAACCACTTATTTGAACAGTAGGGAAAAATAGGCCATCAATAAAGGATTTTTGTGCCGTTGCAGGCTGTCCCGCAACCACCTCATATACGCCAATTCTGGCTTTATCTGCTCCTAAACTCCCAGACGAACCTGCAAATAATGAGTTGGGGTTAATCAGATTGTTTCCAGTCCACATGGACTGCCCTTTCATCATATAACCAGTATTTCCTGAAGCGCTATTATCAGGTGTAGAAACCGAAATGATAGTACCTTCATCATCGGCTACATCTCGTTTTACAACAGCATATAAGGTTTGGAAAAGTACCGGGTCAGTACCAATGAAATAATTTGAGGTCCCATTAAAATCAACTGTATTATTAAAATTAATTCCATTCTGGATCAATTGAGGGTTACCAGATGCTGAAAAAGAATTTTTTGAGATTTGATCAGTCCAGGTATTGATATCTGAACCTGAAGATGTAATTCCAGACTCTGTCCATAGCCACATTTTTCCTCCTGGTACTCCTCCAGGTTTTAGGAATCCGGTGATCAGGGTAAAAACTGCATTATCTGGTAAATTGAGCCCTTGAAAAGTTAAGATTTTTAAGAAAGAACTATAAGAGGTAGCATCCACTACTATTGGACTACCTGTGGTAAAATCTCCATCGCCATCGGTATCTACCAATAATTTGAAATCTTCAGCAGCAGCACCTAGCAACGAAAAACTAAAAAAATCGATCGCTAAGGTAACCGTACCTACATCCCCGGTTCGTTTTACTCTCCATTCTCTACTTAACCTTCTTGCCAGAGGTAAATTCGCAGGTAAATCCGTATTTTGTTCTGCTACAGCATCATTATTATGTCCTAATAGCAAATAATCTCCATCATCTAAGGAAGATGGATTTCTGATCGTCAAATTTAGTTTGTTTGGTTGGCTCTGACCGACTCCATCACCCGTATTAATACTATTTGATTCGACTTGGTTTAAGCTTGAACCATCATCTTTACCTATACCAAATACATCGTTCCAAAAGGCAGTATCATCCCAAATTGTGGTTCCAGATGAATTGACATAATTTCCAACAGAAGGATCTAAACTGATGCCATATTTAAGAGCTAAATAAGACTGGATTTTATTTCGCTCGTCATCAGTATGGCTTGCAGGATACATGATCAATTCAGCAATTTGACCATTAAAATATCTAGGCACTGCCTCTTGACTACTTCCTATAAAAGGTATTCCCTGAAATGGGTTGATGGTTGTGCCTGTTACCGCTGCTGTCGGAAAAGACTTCCCATCAATAAAAGACTTTTGATTTGTCAAAGAATTATTGGGTATAATTTCAAGTGTTCCAATCCTTACCTTTTGTGTGCCTAAATTGCCTGTTGATCTGAAAGAATTTGCCTGACCAGACTCGCTTGATGATGTGAGCATTCTGACTCCTGACATCATAAACCCTGTAAAAGGAGAATTTACAGAAATAAGCGGATCAGTATTCTGATCAATATTTTTCTTAACAACTGCATATAAGGTTTGAAAAGTAATTGGAGAATTTCCCTCTAAATAATCCCCCGCTCCATCTAGTTCTAAAACCGGATTAAAGTTTACTTTCTTTACCCTATTTTTTGGATCTCCATTGATAGTAAAAGTGTTGGTTCCAGTTACGTCTTCCCAAGCTGATAAGTCGTTTTGATTATTTAAAGCAGGGTTTGTAGATTTCAACCATAGATTCGCACCTGCGACACCAGGACCAATAGCTTTGCCTGTAGCAAAAGTAAATACCGCCCCATCCGTTAGATTTACCCCATTAAAAATTAGTTTGGAGCTGCCAAATGCATTTGGGATAATTTGCTGGATTGTTCCTGTGGTAAAATCTCCGTCCCCATCTACATCGATCAAAAGTAGGTAATTATTAACATCAGTGGTTCCTCCTGAAGTAATCAAACCATTGAAATCAAATTCTAAATCTACAGTTCCTGGATCCCCAGTACGTTTCACTTTCCATTCCCTCCCTAACCGATACACTGACAAATCTGCCGGTAAATCATTCAATTGCTCATTCAATGCTCCACCATCATTACCTGTCATCAAAAAATCCCCGTCATCCAGACTAGATGGGTTCGAAACCAAAATATTTGCTTCTCCGCTTTGGCCGGTCCCAGGACCGCTACCTGTATTGATACTATTGGATTGGGTTTGATTTAAGCTACTAGCATCATCTTTCCCTATTCCAAATACATCATTCCAATATGTGGCATCATTCCAAATTGTGGCTCCAGATGAATTGACATAGCTCCCTACAGATGGGTCTAGAGTGATACCATATTTAATAGCAAGATAAGATTGTATACTTGCCCTTTCTGAGTCACTATGTTCTACCGGATACATGATCAGTTCCGCAAGCTCTCCATCAAAATAAGAAGGACCACCTACAGCAAGAGTGCTACCGACAATCGGGATACCGTTAAAGGGTTGGAAAGTAGACCCTGTTATTCCCTGAGTGGCAAAAACTTTCCCATCGATAGAGGTATATTGGCTACTAAGATCCCCTCCAGGGTTTATTTGGGTAATGGCTATTCTGGCTTTCTCTGTACCCAGTTGACCTGTGGAAATAAAGACTGATGCATTGCCGGTAACATCGCTGGTGGTTAGCAAGTCGGAACCTGTCAACATGGCTCCACTGAATAATTCTACAGCTGGATCAATCCCGATTACAGTGCCGGAATTACTATCGTCTATTTTGTAGACTGCATAAACAGTCTGAAATTTAATCGAGTTATCACCTTGCAAGTAATCATTTATTCCATTAAAGCGCACCGATGGGTTAAAATTAAAACCAAGAGGAACAATCCCAATAAAACCACCATTCACAGTAAATGAATTGTTTCCAGTTTGATCGATCCAGCCCGTTAGTGTACCGGTAGCAGGGCTTAAGCCGGCATCACCCTTAAGCCAAAGATTGGCACCAAGAACTCCTGGGCCAATCTGTTGTCCAGTGGCGAAGGCGATAACAGCTCCATCAGGAAGGGTTACATTGGTGAAGGCGATAACATCGTTTAGCAAAAAATCTGGTGTAATGACTGTTGTACTATTAGAAAAATCACCATCTCCATCCGTATCGATAATTAGGCGAAAATCTGAGGCCTCATTTCCGCTTACTGCGATCCCCTCCAGATCAAAAGAAAGACTTATCGTTCCTACGTCATTCGTACGCTTCACTTTCCATTCTCTTCCCAGTCTGAAAAAGTCCAATCCGGCTGGCAAATCTGTCGCCTGCTCTGTAAGCCCGCCATTATCGTGACCGATCATCAGAAAATCCCCATCATCCATTGATGAAGGGGTAAAAAAGCTAATATTACCGGCTCCTGACTTACCTGTACCGTCTCCACTTCCAGTATTGATACTATTCGATTGGGTTTGATTTAAACTGCTGGCATCGTCCCGACCAATTCCAAATACATCATTCCAATAATTAGTATCATTCCAGACTACATTTCCGTCTGAGTCCACATAATTCGTCAGAGAAGGATCGAGGGTTATTCCGTATTTTATGGCGAAGTAAGATTGAATCTTTAGTCGATCTGTGGGTGTAACTTCATCGGGGTATAATACCATTTCAGCCACCTGGCCTCTAAAGTGACGCCAACCAGATTGGGGTTGGGCACCTCCAATATTATTGGTACCTCCAATCCATGGTGTAAGACTAATTGAAGAAAGAGGCACGTTTGCGGGTGTTAGACTTTCACCGTTTATAGAAAAATAGGTATTAGATGCCTTAATGCTATAATTTACTATAGCTGCTGGCTGGTTTGCCGCTAATCTGCCATCATTGACCTGATGGAACGCATTGCCTTCCGCAAAATAAGCCTCATTACCACTAAACCCACCAAAAATCTGCTTTCCATATATGGATGCTGGATTTGCCCCACCAATGAGCGCACCTGAAGTTGCATCTGATTTAAGATAAACTGCAAAACCTTCAATAAAAGTGATTTGTTCATCACCTGCCAAATAATCTCCAGGCAAGGCAGTGGAAGCTTCAGCGTTATCAAAATTTACTGTTGGATTGAAATTAATTTGGTCTGTCGCAAAGGCTGGAGTGCCATTTAGTGTAAAAGTGTTGATCCCGGTTTGGTCGGTCCACCCAGTCAGGTTGTTTCCACTGTTTGATGCACCATCATCGGCTTTAAGCCAAAGATTCGCACCTACAACACCAGGACCAGTAGCTTTGCCTGTGGCAAAAGTGAATACTGCACCATCTGGTAGATTTATCCCATTAAAAATTAGTTTGGAGCTACCAAATGCATTTGGGACAATTTGCTGGACTGTTCCTGTGCTAAAATCTCCATCTCCATCTCCATCGATCAAGAGAAGGTAATTGTTAACATCAGTGGTTCCTCCTGAAGTAATCAAACCATTAAAATCAAATTCCAAATCTACAGAACCTGGATCTCCAGTACGCTTCACTTTCCATTCCCTTCCTAACCGATACACTGACAAACCTGCCGGCAAATCGTTCAATTGCTCATTCAAAGCTCCACCATCATTTCCTATAATTAAAAAATCACCATCATCTAAAAGAGCCGGATTGCTAATTATGATATTACCTTTACCTGTTTGACCAGTGCCATCGCCGCTACCAGTATTCATACTGTTACTTTGGGTCTGGTTTAGAAAAAATGCATCATCTTTACCAATACCAAAAATGTCATATTTATAAGTGGTGTTAGCCTCCCAAATAGGTGCTCCTGATGAGGATACGTAAGAAACAGCTTCTTTATTATCGCCCAAGGAGATTCCATATTTTATGGCTAAGTAAGATTCTATTTTTTTGTAATCGTTACTGGATAAAACACCTTTATACCCTAAGATTTCGGCAATACTTCCATCTTGAATTCGAGCGGAAGCTTGGTCTGTTTTACTTTGTTGACCAATGGTGAAAGGTCCTGAGCCTGTTGTGTGATTGGAACTCTCTTGGATTTCTGCTGCTGTAAGTTTAGGCAAAGTTATATTAGCGGTCACAACAGCTGAAGTGGCTCCATTGAAGTAAAGCGCATGATTTGTCCCAAAATCTATCGTAAATCTATTTAGGGCAGCGGATGTACCTTTAGTATGGGATTTCCTAATATCTTGTGCACCACCACTGCCTGGTGCAGAATAAATACCATATGTATTGTTTCCATAAACAAGACCATAACCACTATTAGAATACAGCCCAAAATCAAAAATAAAAGGATCTTGCTTATTTAAATTATCATCTGGCATGGAAACCGTAAACCACGTCATACCACCATCTGCGGCTTCGGCAAAAATATAATCATTCCCGAAATCGAGACCGTCATCTGTTCCATCAAAATCAACTACTGGGTTAAAGTTGATAATATCGGTACCAGTAGATTTATAAGTAGGTGGGGCTAGTTGTGCATCTGTGGCATCGTTTGTTCTCACGCCAGATTGATCAACCCAGCTATTAACTGCCTGACCATCTGATGCTGAGGAAGATCCATTCAATACCCCAGAATCACCTTTTAACCAAAGTTTTATTCCTGGCACACCACCAACAGCGTTCGTTGTAAATGTTTTATCGGAACCAAAAGCATCACCTGCAGGGTTAGAAGATTTTAATCGGTAATGATAAGTAGTTTCTGCTTTTAAGTTGTTTAGTTGCGCTTGCACACTAACTGCACTACTGGCGGAGCTTGTAGAAGGTACAGATGTAATGGTTTGCCCATAATTGGTATCTGTGCCATACTCAAATTCAAATGAAGAAGCTGAACCCTGAGGGTTAACTTCACCCGTGAGTAAAGCACTTGTAACGGTAACGTTTGTAGCATCTCCCGTTGTTACAGAAGATAAAGCAGCACCTACTTGAGATTGCGTTAAAGGACGATCCCACATACGAATCCCATAGACCGAGCCGCCTGTTGTGTGTTCGGTAGCGGCATTATCATTCATGAAAAAACGAAACTCACGTTTGCCGTTTAATGCTTGGGGGATGGATGAATCTGAACTATCTGTTTCCTCATAAACTTTATTTACTGTGCCGTTAGCTTCTACAACAAACACAATAATTTTTTTGTCGGCTGCATTTCTTGTAAGAACAAAATCGTAAATTGTGTTCGGTTGATATGCGACATTTTGATTCCCCGTAAAAGGATAAAGCACCAAGCCATTATTAAAATAGTAAAAACCATTATCACTTGATTGCCCTAAAAACGACAATATTTTTTTATAACCTGGTCCTGTTTCATTAAATGAAATTCTAAAGCCTACAGAATAACTTCCGGGATTAGTCAGTTGGTCGGTCTCCAAAACCAAACCACCTCCCGGACTTGCAGGTTGGGACCAATTAAACCGATTGGGATTAGTGCCATAACTAGAACTGGCTATATTAAACGTGGCAAGAGTGATGCCAGTAGCCTTTGTATCATTTAAATTTCCATTGAATTCAAAATTATGAACCAGGTTTTGGGCATTTAGTAATGCAAAAGAACTCAGAAAGACTAGTGCGGTAAATCTGTTTTTTAAAATAACAGTTGCACAAAAACGAAAGATAGAGGGTATAAATTTCATCAATAAGAAAATATGATTATAGCGTTTTTTGTAAATTTAAGGAAATTTAGAATAATTCAGAATGTATAACTTTATCTAGTTAAGAATTACAGTTTCGTAGTTTCCTGTTTAATATCCCTTTAAAGGAAATAGCAATTTAAGAAAAATTAACTGGATTTTATTGAACTGAAGCTGTAATAATTCTTGGATATGGTGACATGAATTCCGTTTTTTTTCAGATAAGTTAGCAGCTTTAAATGATGAGATGACGAAATCTTAATTGAGGGAGCAGTATAAATATTAATTTAAAACCTAAATTTAACCAAATCAGGATAACATTCACGAAAGCAACGATAAATAAAAACACAGTTTAATAGCTAAAACTCAATTAGATGAACATAAATAAAGGAATTATTAGAATTGTTGTAATTACGTTTATAAGCGTATCCTTATTAGCCTGTAAAAATAATTCAAAAACAAACAGAGGAGAGCAGCCTGAAGGTACTCCCAAACAAGAAGAAGCTGCACAGTTAGATGCTTCAATTTACGGGAATTATGTTGATTCTAGTTATAAAGACAGAAACCAAGGCTACGATTGGATAGGAGTAATAGTAGAAAAACTTGAGGAAGAATCAATTTTTGTTTCTATTAGGTCTCGTGCCGACAAGAAATCGCCAACCTGCACCTATGATACAAAAGCCTATAAAAAAGATGAAAATCTTTATGAATCAATTTTTGATGGTAAGCCCATCAGGTTTTTATTTGCAAAAGGAACTATTACCATTTCGGGTGAAACCCCAGAAAACTCAAATATACTATACTACTTTTGCAGTGGCGGTGCATCCATTGCCGGAACGTACCAAAAAATTGATACAGAACTAGACCAAAATCAAGTAGATTTAACAAAGTTTATAAAAGTTTTAAACTTGCAAGGCGTAGGGTTTAATGTGTCGTCTATAGAAAAAGACGGCAAGAACACCTTAACGATTTTCACATTCGGTTTAGAAGAACGCGAATACAACGAAACGTTAAATATTAACAACGAGGAAGTCGTTGACGCAGCAGTAGAAGACTTGAATAGCGATGGCTCCCCAGAACTTTTTGTGTTTACACAATCTAGTGCTAAACAAAAGTACGGGAATGTTTATGCGTTTTCTGTAAATAATAAAAAATCAATGAGCGAGGTTTATTTTCAACCAACATCAGAAAACAAGAGCATAAACAATGGCTATCGTGGGAACGACACTTTTACGCTTATAGAAAACAGATTAGGCCAACGCTTCCCTATTTATAAGGAAGGCGATGCGGATTCGAATCCAACAGGAGGTACAAGACAAATAACCTATAAACTGGTTGAGGGTGAAGCCTTGAGACAGTTAGAAGTAGACAAGATTTCTGAATACTAAACCAAAATAAAATTGCTACACAATTTAAACAGATATTATTTATGCGTAAGACTTATTTTTAATTAGAGTGCGCAGTAAATTATTAGAATCCATCCACCTTCTGATTTTAAAAAGGTGGGTTCTGTATAAATTTATTTACCCGTTACCCAGTTTTTCAAAAACAAAATCTCCTTGTCCATCTATAGGTAAAATTGCTCCAAGTGGAACATCTTCCCAAATCATTAAGCTAGATTCTAATTTAATGGAAAAAGAGTTGGACTCATTCTCTTCTCCTGAAAGAACAAGTTGACCATCCTGCAAGCCCCATGTACCAATAAATAGGTCTATATTTTCACAATTTACCACATACTCTACTTCATCTTCTGAAGGGTTGTAATCATTTACATCATATTGTTCTAGTATAAATGATTGATCAGGTTTAAATTCAAAAGCCATTAATTCGCAGCCCTCAATTATTATCAATTCTACAACAGCACATATTTCTCGAGAAAGTTCAGCAGGAACAGCATTACCCTCCAAATTAATTTCGGTAATATCCCTTAACAACCAAACCCCTTCAATAGCTGCTTCTTTGTCTTGTATTTCTTCCTCATCTGATGATTTTGAACATGATAGTGTAATTAACAATATTAATAGGGCAACAATTTTAATAGTTTTCATGTGATATATTTTAAAGTTTATATCCCATCGGTTCAATTAAAAAATGTCATCATAAAAGTTTATGAAAAATTTCAAGGCCTTGTAGAAAGCGAATTACCTACGTTTCTTTTTCCTAAACTTAGCCTTATTCTTTCGTTCGTTAAAAGGCACTGTTTCATTAAAAGTGTATTTTAGGTTTTCTTGGTTTGTTTTTAGGCCATTTATCTTCCGTAATAAGAAGTAAGACAAGCAAGTCTTGGCGTCCTAGTTTACTCAAGGTGTTTTTGTTTTTTAAGCGCATATGGATGGTAACCGCTGTAGCAAATTGCGTTAGCCAATTTTATAGGGTTGGTATAAAGCCCTGTACTTGTTCCAAGTTGAAAGCCCATATCATTCGTTTCAGCAACTAAATTTGCTATGTCCTCAGCTTCACAAGCTGGATGATTCGAAATTAAATAGGAAATGAGTTGTAACTTCAGTTTGTGTTTTACATTAATGCTATCAAAGCGCTCCTTAAACCTGTGGAAATAACTAAACAATGGCTTGCGTATTAATTTAAATAAAGGACCACTAGTGTGTTTTGGCGCTAATAAAGACTGAATAATGAAAATAAGTCCAAAGAGAATGGTAGTAGTTATAAAAAAGAAAGCTTAAAATATATAACTTCTCATCATTAAGTGATAAAAGTCATTTAATAGGGTTAAAATATTCTTCAATTTTGCATGAAAATAATTAAATAATCTAAACATGTTACAGAATAGAAGAATATACCTGCCACCTCTTAGTATGATAGGTCCTGGAGCTTTAAATGATTTAGCAGAAGAACTTAAAAGTCTTCCTTACAAAAAAGCACTTTTTGTTACAGATAAAGTCTTGATGCAAATTGGCGTTGCGGAAAGCGTACTTAAAGTTCTAGAATCATCAAATATTAAAACAATAGTATTTGATGATGTAAAACCGAATCCAACAGTTAAAAATGTTAACAACGGACTTGAATTACTAAAGGAAAACGATTGTGATTTTATTATAACCCTTGGAGGAGGATCTCCGCAAGATTGTGGTAAAGCTATTGGTATTCTTGCAACGAATGGTGGAAATATAGAAGATTACGAGGGCATTCATTTGTCAAAGCATGTATCACTACCTATCATAGCAATAAATACTACAGCAGGTACAGCTAGTGAAGTAACAATAAACTATGTTATTACCGACGAAAAACTACATAAAAAAATGGTAATGGTAGACAAGAATTGTTTAGTGTCTATCGCTGTGAACGATCCTGAATTGATGTTAGGTAAACCTGCCGATTTAACTGCTGCTACAGGAATGGATGCTTTAACGCATGCTATTGAAACTTATGTAACAAAAGGTGCATTCGAATGGTCCGATGTTTTAGCCTTAGAAGCTATTAAGCTAATTTCTAAAAGTTTAGAAAAAGCAGTTCATAATGGGCAAGATTTAGAAGCTCGAAATCAAATGGCGTGGGGGCAGTTTATTGCAGGTCAAGCATTTTCAAATGCAGGTTTAGGTTATGTACACTCTATGGCACATCAATTAGGAGGTGTTTACGATTTACCTCATGGGGTTGCTAATGCCGTTTTGTTGCCTCATGTCGAAAAATTTAATATTCCAGAATGTGCACCTAAATTAAAAAAAGTGGCAGAAGCTATGGGTGTTGATGTTTCAGAAATGAATGATACCGAAGGGGCAAATGCAGCTATTGAAGCTATTAAAAATCTATCTAAAGCAGTTGGCATTCCGTCAGGGTTAAAAGAACTTGGTGTTAAAGAAAAAGATTTTGAATTAATGTCAAAAAATGCATTAGATGATGTTTGTACTGGAGGAAATCCTAGAGAGGTAACTTTAAGTGATACAATTGGTATCTACGAAGCTGCTATGTAAATATATTTTTTAGAATGTTTAAAAACCCCGAATACGTTTAAGTTTTTGGGGTTTTATTTTTTTGGTCTAAACTTAGCCTTTCTTTTCCTTTTATTAAAAGGCACCGCATCATCAAAGGTATGCTTAGGTTTTCCTGGTTTGTTTTTACGCCATTTTTCTTCTTTTTTAGGAAGTAATACGTCCAATAAATCTTGGCGCCCCAGTTTATTCAAGGTGTTTTTAATCCATGCTTTGTTTTCATCCTTATACCAAAAGAAAAAGCGGTGTTGTTCATCCTTTTCTTTTCTGGTTTTAGGTGTTTTTACTTTTTTAAGCGTATATGGATGGTAACCGCTGTAGTAAATCACAGTAGCCACTGTCATTGGTGTTGGTGTAAAGCCTTGTACTTGTTCCAATTGAAAGCCCATATCTTTAGTTTCGGCAGCTAAATTTGCCATGTCCTCAGCTTCACAAGCTGGATGATTCGAAATAAAATAGGGGATGAGTTGTAACTTCAGTTTATGCTTAACATTAATTTTGTCAAAGCGCTCCTTAAACTTGTGAAAATAGCTAAACGACGGCTTTCGCATTAACTTTAATACGGGGTCACTGGTATGCTCTGGAGCTACTTTTAAACGACCAGACACATGTTTTGTCATTACCTCTTCCGTATAATCGTCAAGTTCTTTAGCGTCAGCATTTTTATTGAACTCAGGCACCAACATATCATGGCGAATACCACTACCAATAAATGATTTTTTTACTTTTGGGTGACTGTCTACTGCCTGGTATAATTCTGTAAGTGGTTTGTGAGATGTGTCTAAATTGCTACAAATTACTGGAGAAATGCAAGATGGTGCCACACATTTATCACAAATTTCCTGCACCTTGCCTTTCATTTTATACATATTGGCACTAGGGCCACCTATATCAGATAAATAGCCTTTAAAATCCGGCATGTTTGCCACAGTATCTACTTCCTTTAAAATAGACGCTTTACTTCTAGATGCAATAAATTTTCCTTGGTGCGCAGAAATGGTACAAAAGCTACAACCTCCAAAACACCCGCGGTGAATGTTTATAGAGAACTTAATCATTTCAAAAGCAGGTATGGGCCCGCGCTTATTATATTTAGGATGAGGCAATCTGGTATAAGGCAAATCAAAAGAAGCATCAATCTCTTCTTCTGTCATGGTTGGATATGGTGGATTAATCATCAAGGTTTTATCTCCCACCTTTTGAAAAATCCGTCGTGCTGCCAGCTTATTGCTCTCTTGTTCGATAATCTTAAAATTAGATGCGTAGGCTTTTTTGTCCTTCAAGCAAACGTCGTGGGACGCAATCTCTACATCTTCCCAATTACTATTTTTGGGGATTTTATCTGTGGCATCTAACAATACTGCCGTTTGGTTTACGGTGTTTATGCTACTAAAGGGTACACCCTTTTCTAGCAATCTAACAATTTCCCGAAGCGGTTGCTCGCCCATACCATACACCAACATATCCGCTTTAGAAGTTTCTAAAATGGTAGGCATTAGTGTGTCGCTCCAGTAATCGTAATGGGTTACGCGTCTTAAAGAGCCCTCAATACCGCCAATTAACACAGGAACCTCAGGCCACTTTTCTTTTAAAATTTTACTGTAAACTGTTGAGGCATAATCTGGCCTAAAACCAATATCGCCATTAGGTGTGTAAGCATCCTTGTCGCGTCGTTTTTTATTGGCGTTGTAGTTGCTCACCATTGGGTCCATACATCCACCAGTAACGCCAAAGAACAACCTGGGCTTTCCTAGCTTTACAAAATCCTGAAGGTTGTCATTTACATTAGGCTGAGGCACAATAGCTACGCGCAACCCAAAACTTTCTAGTAAACGTCCAATAACGGCAGGACCAAATGTGGGATGATCTACATAGGCGTCACCACTGAATAGAATAACGTCTAGCGTATCCCATCCGCGAATTTTCACCTCTTTGTTTGTGGTAGGTAACCAATTTGAAAGTTTTAACTCCTGCATAGCGTTGCAAAAATAGTCAATGTACATTAAATCGCATCACATAGGGCTAATTATGTAATATTACCCTTATAATATACCATATTGACTTTACAAAATGATAACATAGAATTAACAGGTAATTTTGCATATAAATTAGTCAATATCAATGTTTTGCACGTCGGTGAGTTGCTATACTTTTGGAGTGTTAAACGTTAATAAATCCAAATCATGAAAAACGCAATGAACAACTCTAAAAAAGTATTATTAATGGTAGCTTTACTTGCTACGGTTATTGGATACGCGAACGACAACACATTCTTTATTAGAAAAGGAGAGGCTAACAAAACGTTGCTCTCTATAGATGTTAAAGAAGGTAACCTCTTTACAATTAAAGATGAAAACGGAATTATCCTTTATAAGGACTTTATAGAGCAAACAGGTATCTATACACAGGGATTTGATCTAACAGCACTTCCAGATGGTGATTACTTTTTTGAACTGGATAAAGACATGGAAATCACAATCATGCCGTTTACAGTTTATTCAAACAAGGTTACTTTTGAAAAAGAAAATAGCAAAACTATTTTTAAACCTTCAACACGTGTAAAAGACGATATGGTTTTTGTAAACCGCTTATCAATGAATCAAGCGCCTGTAGAAATAAGAATTTATTTTAACAGCGGAGGTGCTTTTACTAGCTATGAATTAATTCACTCTGAAATTTTAACTAGTGAAGGGAATTATATCAGAAAGGTATATAAGATAAAGGATTTTACTAAAGGAGATTATAAGATAGTATACAAGACAGAAGGTAAAACTTTTGTAGAATTTATTTAATTACTTCAAGACTAACTCAATTATTTTTGAAAGAGCGGGCAATTTGCCCGCTTTTTTATTAAAATAATTTAAACTGTCCGTTTTTATAAGTATCATGAAGTTTGCAGTTTAGGGTTGGCATGCCTTTGTTCTTAAAATATTTTTGTCGTGCCAATTTCACCAAATCATTAAGCTGTTCCGCTATTTTTCCTTCACCTCGCATTCGTGCGCCATAGCGAGAATCTTTTAAAGTGCCGCCATGGCAATTTTCAATTTGGCGTAACACTTTTTCTGCCCGATCGGGCATGCTTTTTTTAATCCAATCGGTAAAAATTTCACCTATTGCGCCATTTAGTCTCACAATGGTATGCCCTATGGATACAGCTCCATGCTCTGATGCAGCCTTTGCTAAAGGTAAAATCTCATGGCTGTTTATTGAAGGAATAATTGGTGCTAACATCACATTTACAGGAATACCATGTTCAGTTAATACCTTAACGGTTTCTAAGCGCTTTTTTGTGGTTGCGGTTCTAGGTTCTAAAAGACGTCTTGTGTTTTCAGATAGTGAGGTGATGGATATGTTAACAGCAATTAAATGGTCTTCAGCAAGTGCTTTTAGCAGGTCTAAATCTTCTAAAATTCTAGAATTTTTAGTGATAATACCCACAGGATGCTTGTATTTTAAAAACACCTCTAAACACTGCCTGGTAATTCTAAACTTTTGTTCGGCAGGTTGGTAGCAATCGGTATTTCCAGACATTACAATAGTTTGGGCTTTCCAATTTTTCTTTTTCAAATGCTGCTCTAAAAGTTTAGGCGCATCTTTTTTTACTAGAATGCGGCGCTCAAAATCTAATCCCGCACTATAACCCCAAAACTCATGGGTGTTTCTGGCGTAACAGTATACACAACCATGTTCGCACCCTTGGTAAGGGTTCATAGAATATTGCATACCAACATCGGGACTTGTAACTTTATTGACTATAGTTTTAGGAAATGCTTCTAAATATTGGGTTTTATTGTTATCGTGGTTTTCGCCTTCTTTTTGGCAAAACTCCAAGAAATCATCACGCATTTCGTGGTGTAATTCGAAGAAACGATTAGGGGCGTTTAGCTGCGCGCCACGTCCTTTTATGGCAGATTTTGGGTTCATTCTAAAAAAATATAGGTTGAAATGCTTTGAGAAGCTCTCTAAAATTAGATATAATTTCTTTTGAAAACTGTTAAAGTAAAAATGGGTTGTTAACAATTTGACTTACGTCTTGACTTTGTAGAAATTTTCCTCTACCTTCGTTTAAAGGCGCATATCCGTCAACCCATTGTAGATAATTTAAGAACAGAACTATGAAACAAAATTTATTATTTGGTTTTTTACTGATTTTTACATTTAGTAGTTTTTCTCAAAATTCAAAATTTAGCATCGAAGCTAACTATCCAATAACCATTGACAACAATTTTTTAGGAGACGACTCATACGGAATCATAGACCTTGGATTGAAATACAGATTTACAGAATTAAATCCTATAAAAATTGGAGTTAGTTTAAATGGTGGTGTTCTGATAGACAATTCTAATCAAAATAATTCACCTCAAGACTTTTTGGTAACTATATATATAATTCAACCCAAAGTTTTTGCTGAACTTAATGTCGAATCTGTAGAAAAACTCCACCCTTTTTTAGGTTTAGGATATACATTCATGAATTTTCAACTGTCAGGTTCTAACAACGGAATGAATGTATCTGGTGAATCTGACAATTTAAGTGGATTTGGATTCAATTTTGGTGTTGCTTATGATATCAGCAATAAAATTTTCGTCCAAGTTCAATATGATTTCACAAAGCTAAATGCAGACGATGTTCCTGACATAAAATTTAACACTAATGTGAATTTACTGAAAATTGGAATCGGACTTAAAATATAAAAACTACCTACAACAAGGAACTGAGGTAAAAAACAAGTAAAAATTTCTATTTTGTTCTTAACCAATGTTAGTTGCTTTGTTTGCTAGTTTCTTATTTTCCTTCGGAAAATCCTAGCACACAAACACGCAACATTTAATTTAAGTAACCGCTAAACGAAACTAAAAAACCTACCTCCCCGGAAACTCCGCTTTTCGTTTTTCTAAAAATGCCGTTGTACCTTCCTCGAAATCTTCGGTACCGAAGCAATTTCCAAATTCGGTAATTTCGGCTTGGTAACCGTTAACCCCTTCTTTAAAATTAGCATTTACGGCTCTAATGGCAGCACTAATAGCTACTGAGGAGTTCTTTATTATTTTTGCGGCAAGTGTGTCGCATAACTCCAACAATTGGTCTTGTGGCACTACATGGTTTACCAAACCATAGCTTAAAGCTTTGTTGGCATCAATCATGCCTGCCGTCATAATCATTTCTAAGGCGCGCCCTTTCCCCACCAATTGCGTTAGGCGTTGTGTGCCACCGTATCCTGGAATAACACCCAGAGACACTTCGGGCAAACCCATTTTGGCATTATCACTAGCCACTCTAAAATGGCAGGCCATGGCGAGCTCTAAACCGCCACCAAGAGCAAAACCATTTACAGCAGCAATTACTGGTGTAGATAAGTTTTCTACAAAATCGAAGAGTATTCTTTGTCCGTTTGCAGCTAAGTGCATGCCTTCTTCAACACTAAAATCGGCAAATTCGCTAATATCGGCTCCTGCAACAAATGCCTTTTCGCCACTACCGGTAACTATAATTACTTTTGTGTTTTCGTTAGCATCCGCAGCTTTAAACGCCTCATGCAGTTCTTGTATGGTTTCCTGATTTAAGGCATTTAATTTTTTAGGACGATTTATGGTAATCGTCGTGATATGTTGTTTTGAATCTACAATTAAGTTAGTATACATCACTTTTTGTTTTTATCAAGATTTATCTTTTGGAAACACCACTTTAAATACTGTGCCTTTATCGGCTTCTGTAGTAAAGGAAATAGTGCCTTTATAGTTTTCTACAATATTTTTTACCATGGCCAACCCTAGCCCCATACCACTGGTTTTGGTGGTGAATTTTGGTTCGAATATTTTGTTTGTATTCTCTTCTGAGATTCCTGCTCCGTTATCGGCCACAGTAATAATCACATTATCATCATCTTGCCCAACATTAACCAAAACTTGTGGTGTTTTATCTTTAGGGATGGCTTGTATGCCATTTTTCACCAAATTGGTTACCACTCTAATCAGTTGTGTTCTATCGAACTCTGCAATAATTTCTTCAGCATCCGATGTAAATATTATATAGTTTTCATTAAAAATATCAAGCGCTAATTTTGTAATGTTCACCACATTAAGGGTTTCATTTTGTTGCGCAGGCATTTTTGCAAAGTTTGAAAATGCCGAGGCAATAGAGCTCATGGTATCTATTTGTTGAATGAGTGTTTTGCTATATTCTTCTAATTTGGCGTGAATGTTTTCATCGTTCGGATCAAATTTCCTTTGGAAGTTTTGCACCGTTAATCGCATAGGCGTTAAGGGGTTTTTAATCTCGTGTGCCACTTGTTTTGCCATTTCCCTCCACGCTTGTTCGCGCTCACTTCTTGCTAGTTTTATAGCACTATCTTCCAACTCATCAATCATGCTATTGTAAGAGTCTATCAAGGTAGAAATCTCTTGACTGGAATCTTCTATCATTATTTTTTCGTTGCGCTTTTCCAAACGTGTCGCAATAATTTTTTCACTAATGGTTTTTAGCGATTTTGTGATGTATTTAGAAAGTAAAAAAGCAATGGCAATGGCAATAATGAGCACAAAGAGGTAGGCAATACCCAATCTTCCTAAAAATTCGTTGAGTTCTTTTGCTAAAAAGTCATCACGCTCTAAATAAGGTAAATTTAGTATGGCCAATGGTTTAGACTTGTTGTCGTAAATAAAAAAGTAAGACGATTGGTAGGTTAAGCCATTTTCGGTAAGCTTATCCACATATCTATGGGCAGCAGTATTTGCAATAGCCTCTAAAATATGTGGTTCGATAGACTTGTCTTCTTCGTCTGGCTTTAAATCAGCCTTCGATGTAATAAGTAGGTTGCCTTCTAAATCGTAAAGATTAATTTGTAGTTTATGTATATCGGCTATGTTGCTTATTTCGTCTTTAAAGATTAACGGAATATTTCTGGTCTTTACTTCCCAAGTATTTTGTCTGCCATTTAAAACCCGCTTTAAATGGGTTTTAATGTTTTGTTCCTTGCGTTCTAGCCGTTGTGTATGGTAATCGGTCGTTTCTTCGTTGTATTGGTAGATAGCGACGGCGGCTATAAATACCGATGCGATTAATACCAGCACGATCATTACTATAAAAATACGGGTACGTAAAGAGAGTTTTTTTAATTTCATTTGCAAGATGCCCACAGGTAATATTAAGCTATTGTTTTGAAAATGTTGATGGACTAAAGATAACAATAATCGCACCAAAGAGCGTTAGGAACATTTCAATATTAAGAAGGCTTTTTTCTATGAAAACAAATTCTGCCTAAAATTATAGTCGTTATGAAACAAAACTCCCACAGCACCAAAAGTTTTAAGCGTCTGGGTTTTTTTCTCTGATGTTTTTGTAAAGTTTAAAACCAAGCATGATGAGCATGCCCAAAACAAGAATTCCGATAACACCCCAAATCCAATTAATAGCACTTTTTAGAATCACTAAAAAGATGACTGCAAAAAGGATAAATGTAGCACCCTCGTTCCAGATACGCATGTAGCTTGATGATTTTTTAACCACATCGTTTTGTAGTTGTTGGTAGTATTTATGTGTTTTTATATGATAAATAAACAGCAGTAAAATAAAAGCGAGTTTCACTTGCATCCATGGCTGATACAACAATGTTGGGTTGAGGTGAAATAATGCTAAACCAAAAAGTAATGCTAAAATAGCGGACGGCCATGTAATGATAAACCACAGGCGTTTTGCCATAAGTTTAAGCTGTTTGCCCAAAATCTCTTTATCGGGAGATGGTTTATGAAAGGCTTCTATTTGGTACACAAAAAGCCTTGGAATGTAAAACAAACCCGCAAACCAAGTAATAACAAAAATGAGATGAAATGCTTTTAAATAGAAATATGCCATTGGTTGTTTATAAGAGGTGTTTTCAGTGTTTAAAGTTAAACATATTATGCTGTATTCGGCAAAAGATTCTGTTTCACTTCTCTATGTAAAAAAATAGCGGTTACGATGGTAGAAAGTACATCGGCAATCGGGAAGGACATCCAAACCCCAATTTCTCCGTAAAATTTCGGTAAAATTAATATTAATGGAATAAAGAAAAACCCTTGACGCGTTAAGGTAAGCAATAACGCTGGAATAGCTTTACCCACAGCTTGAAAATAGGCTGCTCCAATAAGTTGAATGGCAATAATTGGTGTTGCTGCAAACACCCATCGCATTGCAGACGGTGTTTCTAAAATCACGTTTTGGTCTTTGGTGAATAAACGGGTGATGGCTTCTGGAAACACCATTAGCATTATAAATACCAGAGTTGCCAACCCAGACGCATATAATATGGCGGTTATTATTGTTTTTTGTACACGCTGGAATTTGGATGCACCATAATTAAAACCGGCAATGGGTAAAAACCCTTGTGTAATACCATATACAGGAAACAATGCAAACATAAGCATGCGCCCAACGATAGCGTAAGCTGTAACCGAGGTTTCGCCTCCTAAATCGAATAAAATATTATTCATAAATAAATAGGTGATACTCACCACGGCTTGTCGGGAAAGCGTTACAAAACCTAAAGATCCTATTTCTGAAACGATACGTCTTTGTAGTCCAAAATGACATTTTAATAATTTAAGCTCTGAGTGTTTCGATAAGAAAAACCAAAAAATAAATCCAAAACACAACAGGTAAGAACCTGTAGTTGCCCAAGCGGCTCCCATCATACCCCAATCTAAAACATTGATAAAAATATAGTCTAGAAGCAGATTGCCAACCGAAGGGATCATCATGGCATACATGGCAAATTTTGGTTTGCCTTCTGCGCGAATTACCGTATTTCCCATCATACACAAGGCCAAAAAGGGCACCCCGTACAAAACAATTCTATAATAAATAGTTGCAGGCTCTAAAATAGCGCCTTTACCACCAAATGCAGGAATGATACCATCTATAAACCATAACCCGAATATCACCATAACAATGGTTACCAAAAGGGTAAGGGTAATTTGATTGCCGAAAGTTATGCGTGCTTTTTTAATATTGTCAGCTCCAAGCGCACGTGAAATTATGGACGAACCGCCGATACCAATTGCCATTCCTAGAGCTGCAATAAAGAAGGATACCGGTAAAACTACATTAATGGCTGCAATAGCCGTAGCGCCAATCCATTGCCCTACAAAAATAGTATCTACCAAGATGTTTAAGGACATCACCAAAATACCAATAGATGCAGGAACAGCCTGCATTACCAGAAGCTTGCCTATGGGTTGTGTGCCTAAATCTTGTGATGATACCTTAGCCATTAAGCAATTTTAGGCTTTTTAACGGTGGCCCATTCTTCGGCTATATTGGCTAAAACTTGGGCAAAATCTTCACGTTCATTTAAGCATGGAATAACTGTAAACTCTTTGCCTCCAACTTCATGGAATATTTCTTCCCCTTCCATGGCTATCTCTTCCAACGTCTCTAAACAATCGCTTACAAATGCTGGAGTTACAATGGCCATTTTTTTAATGCCTGCTTTACCCATGCGTTCAATAGTTCGGTCTGTATAAGGCTTTAGCCATGGATCAAATCCGAGTCGGGATTGAAATGATGTTGAATAGGTGCCATTTTTCAAACCTAGTTTTTTTGCGACGTTAACCGTGGTGATTTCACATTGGTGACGGTAACAAAACTCGTGTTGAGGACTTCCTTTTTTAAAACAACATTTGCCGTCCATCTTGCAGTTGCCATTGGTAACATCGCTTTTGCGAATATGACGTTCCGGAACACCGTGATAACTAAAAAGGATGTGCTCATAATCTAATCCATCAAGTGTTTCACTGATACTTTTTGAAAGCAAATCGATATAATCTTCTCGCCAGTAAAAGGCCGGCGTGCTCGTGATTTCTACTTGCGGAAAATATTTAGTAACTAATTCATCTACCTTAACATCGATAGTCTCGGTAGTGGCCATTGCAAATTGCGGATATAGCGGTATCGTTTTTATTTCGGTACAACCTTTATCCACTAATTCTTGCAGCCCTTTTTTAATGGTCATGCTCCCATACCTCATGGCTAGGGCAACAGGGTATTTAACCTTTTCTTGTACTTTTTTCTGAAGTCTTTCTGAAATTACAATTAATGGCGACCCTTCTTCCCACCAAATTTTTTTGTAAGCCTTAGCCGAAGCTTTTGGACGGGTGTTTAGTATGATGCCTTTTACAAGCAAGTTTCTCGCCCATAAGGGTACATCAATCACACGTTCGTCCATTAAAAACTCACCTAGATATTTTTTAACATCTTTAGGTTCTGGACTGTCAGGTGAACCTAAGTTAACTAAAAGAATTCCTTTCATAACTATTTTTTATTCTTTATTGAGAAGGTTTTGCTGTCTTTTAAGACTTTAATAAAGCAGTTCTAACTGTTTCTGGTACAACTGAATTTACAAAAGCCGTCATATTTTCTTCGTTTCCTAAAAACTTCCACCCATTAAAACTAGGGTCTTTAATAGCGAACATGCTAGAATTGTTGTTTATTACTAAAGATAAGGTATCTTCATCTACAGATACGTTTTCTGCGCCAAACTGAGAAGCCATTGTGGATTTCATTAATTCTAAATAGGCTTTTTGCTCCTCTGCAGGCTTATCTTTTTCGGTTAAAAACGTCATTCGCATTTTACTGTTATAAAACACAACAGCATAAGTAATACCCTCTTCTTCCATATCGTCACTAATGCTTGTAACATCGTTAGATATAAACTCAATCTTCATTTGTGGCGAATTAAACATTTGTTCCATGCCCGCCTTCATTTGCTCTCTAGAAGCCATTTCAAACATTTTTGGGTGCATGTAATCTAAAACGCCATCAAGATTCATGGCGGTCATATGGTTATAGTATGTTTCTGCCTCGGTTTTTATGGTAGCGGTGTGCGTTTGAGAAAAACCAGATATTGTAATTAAAAAGGCAATAACCAACGTTGTAAATAATTTCATCATAATATTTGTTTGTAGCAAAAATACGATAGATAATCCACAAAATAGAATGAATTAAATCATCGCTAATTGATAAAATCTATTAAAGTATTCTGAAAGCGTAATGCTTTTGTGTTTTTAAATAGCTGGAAATTTTTAAAAGACCTACCGTTAGCTTTTTATATTTTGCAGGTGTTTTAGCTTAGGGCGATCTTCGGAAGGGTCGCAATCTTGAAAAATACCACAAGACACGTTAGTTCTGGCTAGCGATTTACCTTCTATAAATTGTTTTGAGAGTGCTTCTATTTCTGGGGATAAAAACTTCATAATTACTAGTTTTGGGGTATAGTCAAAAATAAAATATAAATATTAATATTTTTAATTTAGCGACATCACGTATTTTTTAGGCGTTGTACCATACTTTTTTTTAAATGCTGCAATAAAATGACTGGATGTACTATAACCAACTTTATGGCCTACTTCGTTAACATTGTGTGTGCCAGATTCTAGTAATTTACGAGCCACTTCCATTTTATAGTCAAATAAAAAACTAAATACCGAATCGCCATAAATTTGTTTAAAGCCTTCTTTTAATTTTTTAATATTCAAACCTATTTCGTCGGCCAGTTCCTGCAACGTTGGGGGTTCCGCCATTCTAGATACAATAATATCTTTTGCTTTTCTAATCTTGGTAACGCTGCCTTCATCTACTAAAAACGGACACTGTTCAATATCGGCGTCTTCACTTCTATTAAAGTACAAGCTTAATAACTCGTACGCTTTTCCTTTAAAATACAATTGTTTTATGGATGAGTTTAAGCTGTAATTGATTAATTGATTTAAAACAATAGCCATAGACGGTGTAATTACACCATCTTTATAATATTTTTTGTCTTTGTTTTCAGAATTTAAGAACGAAATGTAATCGGCTTCTTGCGAGAATAGTCCATGGAACTTCTGAATGGATATTAATATGGATACTATCCAAGAATTAGGCTCTACCTCAAGATTTACAGGTAATTCGCGCTGGGGGTTATATAATAATAACGAGTTTTCTTCGCTAATATTTAAGCTATAGCGTCCTTGGTTAAAAACAAACCTAGTGCCACCCTTAATGCAAAAATGAAATTGAATAAAGGAGCTATCTATTTCTTTTGCAACACTTTGCGCGACACTTTTTTCGTTTTTAAACATTAATATTAAAAACCCTTCATCTACCTTTGTTTCTTCAAAAGTACTTTTAGCGACACTTTTTATATGATTTTGACCAGTCATTTTTTCGTTTTATTTAGATTTATTCTAAATTAAAGCATTCGAAACACGCAAATACACTGCAAAAATATGACAAATATCATATTTTTAATAGAAAAAGGCTTAAAAAACCACAAACGATATTAAAAGTTCTTCTAGCGTTATTTTTTTATTATCAATCGCTCTACTTTTGTGTGGTAATTTTTGGGTATAGCAATGCATCAGTATAATATTAGCAGAAGTAGTTCTTTTTACGCCATTGGCTTAAGTTATAAAAAAGCGGATGCCGATATTAGAGGTCGTTTTAGTTTAGACGAAGACGCTAAGCATGCGTTATTGCGTCAAGCTAAAGAAAATGGCATTGAGAGCTTAATTGTTACGTCTACCTGCAACCGTACTGAAATTTATGGTTTTTCACAACACCCTTACCAACTTATTGAATTGCTTTGCGATAATACAAGCGGAACAGTTGAAGAATTTAGGGATGTAGCTTACATTTATAAAAACAAAGAAGCCATAGCCCATATGTTTCGTGTTGGCTCTGGGTTAGATAGTCAAATTTTAGGTGATTTTGAAATTATTAGTCAACTTAAAGCAAGTAGTAAACTATCTAGATCTTACAACTTATTAAACCACTTTTCCGAACGTTTGATAAATGCAGTGATTCAAGCAAGTAAACGTATTAAAACTGAAACAAATATATCTTCTGGGGCAACATCAGTATCTTTTGCTTCGGTGCAGTATATTTTTAATAATGTTGAAGATATTTCCAATAAAGATATTTTATTATTTGGAACTGGGAAAATAGGGCGAAACACGTGTGAAAATCTAGTAAAACATACAGAAAACGAGCATATTACCTTAATAAATAGAACTAAAGACAGAGCAGAGCGTATTGCTGGAAAATTTAATTTAATTGTAAAGGATTATGCGAATCTACAGGAAGAAATCGGAAAATCAGATATCTTGATTGTAGCTACTGGAGCACATCGCCCTACAATTGACAAGTACATCATTCAAACAAAAAAACCACTTTTAATTCTAGATTTATCTATTCCAAAGAATGTAAATGAAAACGTTCAGGAATTAGACAATGTTTCGTTGGTGCATTTAGACCATCTTTCTAAAATTACCGATGAGACTTTAGAAAAGCGAAAAGAAGATATTCCTGTAGCAGAGGCTATTATTGAAGAGGTGAAAGGAGAATTTAATAATTGGCTAGAAACTAGAAAGTTTGCACCCACAATAAAAGCATTGAAGCATAAACTTAATGGTTTTGCAGCTGCAGAATTAGATACGCAACGGAAAAAGTTAAGCGATTTTAATGAGGCTCAAGCCGAATTAATCAGCAATAAAATCATTCAAAAAATCACGAATCATTTTGCACATCATTTAAAGGATGATGCTGTTTCTACCGATGATAGCTTGGAACTTATTAAAAAAGTGTTCCAATTAGAAGAACCTCAGAAAACAAATGTCTAAAACCATTAGAATTGGTACGCGCGACAGTGAATTAGCACTGTGGCAAGCCAAAATTGTACAAAGTTTACTCGAAAAAGAAGGCCATCAAACCGAATTGGTCCCCGTGAAATCTACTGGTGATTTAGTGCTGGATAAACCGCTGTACGAATTAGGCATTACCGGTATTTTTACGCGCACTTTAGATATTGCCATGTTAAATCATGATATCGATATTGCGGTACACTCACTAAAAGACGTACCAACAGTTTTGCCAAAAGGTATTATTCAGGCCGCCGTTTTAAAACGCGGTAATGTAAATGATACTCTGGTGTTTAAGGATAATGAAGAGTTTTTAAGTGCAAAAGATGCAGTAATTGCTACGGGTAGTTTACGTAGAAAAGCACAATGGCTCAACAGATATCCAACGCACACTATTACAGATTTACGTGGTAACGTTAATTCCCGTTTGCAAAAACTTCAAGATAGCAATTGGAATGGTGCTATTTTCGCCGCTGCAGGTATTGGCAGAATTGGTGTTAGACCAGAAGAGGCCATTAATTTGGACTGGATGATTCCTGCACCAGCCCAAGGTGCCATTATGATTACGGCGTTAGAAGAAGATGATTTTACAAAAGAAGCTTGTGCGCCACTTAACCATGAGGAAACCGAAATTTGCACAACCATAGAACGCAAGTTTTTAAACCGATTAGAAGGTGGATGTACAGCACCTATAGGGGCTTTGGCTTATATTAAAAATGAGGAAGTCAATTTTAAAGGTGTCCTTTTAAGTAAAGATGGTTCTAAAAAAATACAAATAGAACGTACTGAACCTTTAGGTAAACATGAGGACTTAGCTGTATTTTGTGCAGATTATATTATCGAACGTGGCGGCAAACGCTTAATGGATGATATTAAATACTCGCACAGAGTAACCAATGTGTTTTCTACTAAAAAGTTAACTGAAGATCAGAGAAAACTATTTCATGAAAAGGTTACCTCTAAAAGTGATGATTTCATTAAGATAAGTTTGAATCGTATTCGGCCACAAATCTTAAAATCTGAAATAGAAAATGTGATTATTACCAGTAAAAATGCTGTTGAAGCTTTGGTGACAAACTATTCAGCGGTAGAGTTACAATTCAAAAATATATACTGTGTAGGTCGTAGAACAAAACGCCTTATAGAAAAGAAAATAGGTAAGGTTAAACACTCTGAAAAGAATGCTAAAAAACTGGCCGAATATTTAGTAGAATATATTGAAGGTACAGCAGTAACTTATTTTTGCAGTGATATTAGATTAGATGCTTTGCCGACAATTTTAAGTGACAACAATATCACGGTAAACGAGGTAGAAGCCTACCAAACAAAATATGATGGACACAAAGTTGATGACACTGTTGAAGGCGCTATGTTTTACAGTCCCTCAACGGTAGAAAGTTTTGTACGCAGTAATAAATGCGAAGTGATTGCTTTTTGTATTGGTGAAACCACAGCGAAAGAAGCTAAAAAGCACTTTAAGGATGTTAGGATTGCAAAGGTACCAACTGTGGAGAGTGTAATTGAGTTGGTTAATGAACATTACGTGTGATGGCTTTTAGCCATTAGCTCTTAGCTGTTAGCATCGCGATTACGAAAAAAGCTAATAGCTGGAGGTCAATAGCCAAAAGCTAGAAAACATGAGAGACTTTAGAAAACTAGACATTTGGAAAAACGGCATTGAACTTGTAAAACAAGTTTATCAACTATCTGATGAATTGCCTTCCGAAGAAAAGTTTGGTTTAAGAAGTCAAATAACAAGAGCAGTAGTTTCTATTCCATCAAATATTGCAGAAGGTTGCAGTAGAAATAGTGATATTGAATTTAAACGATTTTTAGAAATTGCAATAGGTTCTTTATTTGAAGTTGAAACACAATTAGTTATCGCACAAGAATTAAATTTTATAACAGTAAATAAACTCGAAACCATTTTTACTTTAATACAAAAAGAAGCAAGAATGATAAATAGTTTAATAAATAAAATCAAAAATAGCTGATAACCTTGAGCTAAAAGCTAAAGGCTAACAGCCAAAAGCCAGTTATGAAGAACGACTTATTTTTAAGAGCATTAAAAGGAGAAACTGTAGACCGCCCACCAGTATGGATGATGCGTCAAGCAGGTCGTTACTTGCCAGAATTCATGGAAATAAAGGCAAAATACGATTTCTTTACACGTTGCCAAACGCCAGAATTAGCCAGTGAAATTACCGTGCAGCCAATACGACGTTATGGTATGGATGCTGCAATCCTATTCAGTGATATATTAGTGATTCCACAAGCGATGAATATTGAGGTACAAATGAAACCTAATTTTGGACCGTATTTGCCAAACCCTGTGCGCTCTCAAAAAGATGTGGATAATGTTATTGTGCCAGACGTTACTGTAGAATTAGATTACGTGTATCAAGCTATAAAAGCAACTAAAGAAAAGCTTAATGATGAAATCCCGTTGATAGGTTTTGCAGGTTCACCTTGGACTATTTTATGCTATTGTGTGCAAGGACAAGGCAGTAAAAACTTCGATAAAGCCAAAGAGTTTTGTTTTACAAACCCAGTTGCAGCACACCAATTATTACAAAAAATTACTGATACAACTATTGCTTATTTAAAGGAAAAAGTAAAAGCAGGTTGTAACGCTGTTCAGGTGTTCGATTCTTGGGGAGGGATGCTGTCTCCGGTTGATTATCAAGAATTTTCGTGGCAGTATATCCAGCAAATTATTGATGCTTTAAAGGACGACGCACCTGTTATCGCTTTCGGAAAAGGCTGCTGGTTTGCACTCGGCGAAATGGCAAAATCTGGTGCTTCAGCTTTAGGAGTAGACTGGACCTGTTCTCCAAAAAACGCACGTTATTTAACAGGAGGCAATATTACATTGCAGGGCAATTTTGATCCTACCCGTCTGTTTTCTCCGCCTGCTGAAATCAAAAAAATGGTACACCAAATGATTAACGAATTTGGTAAAGACAAATATATCGTAAACCTTGGCCATGGTATTTTACCTAACATTGGCTTAGACAATGCCAAGGCGTTTATTGATGCTGTAAAAGAGTATAATATGTAGAGTCATGCCTAATAAATTTCAGCAGCTTGCTAAAAAATATGCCTTATTAAAAAAGGGTTGGACACCACAACAAAATTTGTTTTATGGGTTTTCAACATATATTATTTTAGGTTTCATTCTACTATGCCTGCCGATTTTTCAAAAAGGAAATGCCTCTATTTTAGATCACTTATTTATTTCAACTTCGGCTGTCTCAACAACGGGATTAGTGACGGTTTCAATTTTTGATACTTACAATTTTTTTGGTCAGCTAATTATCATGATTTTGATTCAACTTGGTGGTATTGGTTACTTAACCTTTACTACATTTATGTTGCTATCTACCACCAGAAAAATGACCCTATGGCACAAAAAAATTCTTTCTACAGAATTTACATTACCAAAAACCATAAAGATTAACGACTTTATAAAATCCGTAATTCTCTTTACTTTAATTATGGAACTTATCGGAGCAATTCTATTTTTTATAGCTTTTAAAAGTAATGGTATGCCACTTTGGGAAGCTGTTTGGTCTTCAGTATTTCATAGTGTGAGTACGTTTTGTACCGCTGGTTTTAGCTTGTTCAACAATAGCTTTATGGATTATGTTGATGACCATTTCATCAATTTCATTATATCCATGCTTGCTATTTGTGGTTCTTTAGGGTTTATTGTGATTACCGACTTTGGTTTATGGATAAAGAAGAAAGCACACGAACTTAGTTTTACAACCAAAATTATTCTGTACGGTTTTTTAATACTGCTAACTTTCGGAACAACATTCTTTTATTTCTTTGAGCCTACTATTTCAGAGCTATCGGGTTCATCACGTTTCTTAGGCGCATTTTTTCAAACTATGACAGCAATGACAACGGTTGGATTTAACACTGTAGATTTTGGTTTGTTTACACAAGCTATGATGCTTATTTGTATCTTTTTAATGTATATAGGTGCATCACCTTCAGGAACTGCTGGAGGTATAAAAATAACAACATTAACCGCTGTATTCGCTATAATGAAAAGTCAGTTAACGGGCAGTAAAAACATAACATTCTTAGGGAGAATAATTCCGTTTGAAAGGCTATATATTGCCACATCAGCCTTTATTTTTTATACAGTTATTATTTTAATTGGTACATTTTTGATTACCATTACAAACGATTTTAAATTTGAAAACATATTATTTGAAGTAGCTTCAGCCTTAGGAACAGTAGGAATCAGCACAGGCATTACTGGAGACATTAATACATTTGGTAAAATTGTTATAATTGTATTAATGTTTATAGGGAGATTAGGTGTATTAACTTTTGGTTTGGCTATTTGGTCTAGAAGTACAAAAGACGAGAATGAAACTTCGTTTTTAAAGGATGATATAGCGGTTTAGACTATGATAAAAAACATCATTTCTGGAATTAAAGCATACTTCGGTGCTTTCAGTTTAATTTCAAAATTAAAACTCTGGAAGTATTTTGCTATTCCTATGCTTATTAGTTTTGTAACAGCGATTATTATTTTTGGATCAGCTTATGGATTATCAGATAATATAGGTGGCTTCATTTCAAAAATTTGGATTTGGGATTGGGGTAAGGACGCCTTTTCGTCTATTAGTAATTTTATAGGCGGACTTATTATTATAGTTATCGGTCTTATTCTCTTTAAACACATCATAATGGCATTATCAGCGCCTTTTATGAGTCCCGTTTCAGAAAAAATTGAAGCTCACTTTACAGGAAACCCACCGCATTCACATAGAGACACTACCTTTATGCAACAACTTTGGCGTGGTATCCGCATTAATGGTAGAAACTTATTAATGGAATTATTACTTACTATTCCTATTTTACTTTTAAAGTTCATTCCTATTGTCAATATATTTTCAACCGTTTTGTTGTTTATGGTACAAGCCTATTATGCAGGTTTTGGTAATATGGATTATACATTAGAACGTCATTTTCAATATAAAGAAAGCCTGCAATTTGTGCGTAAACATCGTGGTTTAGCCATTGGCAATGGTATTGTGTTTATTCTATTTTTATTAATTCCGGTTATTGGTGTTATTTTAGTTTTACCCTTGTCAGTAACTGCTGCTTCTACACGAACAGTAGAAGCCTTAGAACTTAAAAACAAACCTGTACATGCAGCTTAGTTTAGGGTCGTATTACATATCACCAATAGAATTAAGAGACGCATGGCACATCTGCAACCTTGTTGTAGCCAATGAAGACCGTTTAAAGCGTTATTTCCCTAAAACTTTAGAGCAAAATTTAACCCCAGATTTATCGAATATTTTTGTTCAAAAGAAAGTAAAACAATTCAACACTAAAGCAGAATTTCTATTTACTATTAAGAAAAATGAATCGAATAAGTTAGTCGGTTTAATTTATATAAAAGCGCTAGATTGGACTAAAAAAAAGGGTGAGTTTGCCTATTGTATTGATTATAATGTAGAAGGCAAAGGCATCATGACGGAGGCTATTCAGCAACTATCAGAATATGCTTTTGAAAATTTAGGCATAGAAACACTTCAAATTATTGTACACAAAAGTAATATAGGCAGTGTAAAAGTTGCCGATAATTGTAATTTCACATACATTAAGACATTAAAAAACGAACATACACCTCTAGGAGAAGCGCCGTTGGATATGGATTTGTATGAATTGTATAAAGAGATTGAGTAAATATTTAACCTATAAGCTTAATAAGACCTGCGAGGTTTTAAAAACCTTGTAGGTCTAAATCTAAAGATTAAAATGAACCTCGAAATATTAGAAAAAGATCATTATTATCATATTTTTAATCGAGGAATTAATAGCGATATTATTTTTCAGAATGAAGATAATATGTTTTATTTCTTAAAATTGATTGAAAAACATTTAAATAATAAAGTTGATATTATTGCATATTGTTTGATGAACAATCATTTTCATCTAGTTGTAAAAATTATTTCGGAAGAATCATTAGCAATCCAATCATTTTCAAATCTCTTTAATGCTTACGCTAAAGCTTATAATAAACAACAAAATAGAACTGGAAGCCTCTTTGAAAAACACTTCAAAAGAAAAAAAATACAAGATGAAAATTACCTGAAAAATTTAATTATCTATGTTCATAAAAACCCCGAAAATCATGGGTTAGTTGAAAATTTTGAAAACTATGAATTCACTTCTTTTCATTCTTATTTAGAAAACACAGTAGCTAAAGAAAAAGAATATATCTTAGGCTTATTTGAAGATATTGATAATTTTCAATACGCGCATAAAGAAGACCTGCAAGGTTTTGAAAACCTTGCAGGTCATGAAAACTCTAATTCTTCACTTAACCTGAAAGGTCTCAAAGAACTTGTAGGTTTGAAAGACAATCAATCAATGAAAGATAAATTCTACCAATACATCCAAGAATTGCAAGACCGCATTACTTCTAAACTGGAAGACATTGATGGAAAAGCTAAATTTCAAGAAGATATTTGGAAACGACCAGAAGGCGGCGGTGGGCGTACTCGCGTGATTGAAAACGGTAACGTTTTTGAAAAAGGTGGTGTAAATATTTCAGGTGTTCATGGGAAACTTCCAAAATCTATGCAAGCGTATTTTAAAGTAGGTGATGTTGATTTTTTTGCCTGTGGACTGAGTTTGGTGTTACATCCAAAAAATCCAATGGTGCCAACCGTTCATGCAAATTGGCGTTATTTTGAAATGTACCCTTCGACTCCGCTCAGGGCAGGTGAGCCAAGAGAAATTATAGCCCAATGGTTTGGTGGCGGACAAGATTTAACACCTTATTATCTGTTTGAAGAAGATGCTAAACACTTTCATCAAATCTGTAAAACTGCTTGTGACAAACACAATCCGGAGTTTTATCCAATGTATAAAAAACGTTGTGATGAATACTTTTACAATGCTCACCGTAACGAAGGCAGAGGCATAGGCGGACTATTTTTCGATTATTGTAAAGCTTCAGAAACCATGACAATGGAAAATTGGTATAACTTTGTAACCGAAGTGGGCGATAGTTTCTTAGAGGCATATGTGCCTATTGTTGAAAAACGAAAAGCATTGCCATATACCGAAGCACAACGCGACTGGCAAGAAATCCGTCGCGGACGTTATGTAGAATTCAATTTAGTACATGACAAAGGCACATTATTTGGATTGAAAACCAACGGTCGTATAGAAAGTATTCTAATGAGTTTACCGCCGCATGTACAATGGGTGTACGACCACCACCCAGAAACTGGGAGTGATGAAGAAAAATTAATAGCCGTTTTACAAAATCCTGTTGATTGGGTTAACAAATAAACGTATTAACAAATAAACATTTACGCAATGTATCCACTTAGAAGAAATAGAAGATTAAGAACCAACGAAGCTATTCGCGCTTTAGTTCGTGAAACCATTATAACACCAAACGATTTTTTAGTACCTCTTTTTGTTGTAGAAGGTAAGGGCGTAAAAGATGAAATTCCATCAATGCCAAATTACTTTCGTTACAGTTTAGATTTATTGGAAGCCGAAGTAAAAGAACTTTGGAAACTAGGTTTAAAATCGGTGTTACTTTTTGTTAAAGTACCTGACAACTTAAAAGACAATAAAGGTACTGAAGCGTTAAATCCAAACGGGCTGATGCAACGCGCCATTAAAACAGTTAAAAACGTGTGCCCAGAAATGCTAGTAATGACTGATGTTGCTCTAGACCCATATTCGGCTTATGGACATGACGGCATCATTGAAAATGGACAAATCATCAACGATGAAACTGCTGAGGTTTTAGCAGAAATGAGTTTATCACACGCCCAAGCCGGAGCTGATTTTGTGGCACCAAGTGACATGATGGATGGTCGTATTTTAACCATTCGTGAAGCTCTGGAAGATGAAGGTTTTATAAACACAGGCATTATGAGTTATTCGGCTAAATATGCATCGGCTTTTTATGGTCCTTTTCGTGATGCTTTAGATTCTGCTCCTGTAGATATCCAAGATATTCCAAAAGATAAAAAAAGCTATCAAATGGATTATGGTAACCGTTTTGAAGCCATTAAAGAAACTGAAATGGATATTGATGAAGGTGCAGATATTGTGATGGTAAAACCTGGAATTTCCTATTTAGATATTCTTCGTGAAATTAAGAATGAAGTTGATGTGCCAGTAGCCGTATATCAAGTATCTGGTGAATATGCTATGATAAAAGCTGCTGCTGAAAAAGGCTGGCTAGACCACGACCAAATTATGCTAGAAACCACAACTGCCTTTAAGCGTGCTGGCGCGGATATTATTGCTTCTTACTTTGCTAAGGATGTTGTAAAATTGATTTCGTAAATTAGCCTTAACTAAAACATATTCAATGAGTGCACTAATTTTTTGGGCAACAATCTCCATTTTCTTTTCTTTTTTATGTTCTATCCTTGAGGCTGTTCTATTAAGCGTAACGCCAACATTTATTAATGTTAAAAAACAGGAAGGTAAAGATTATGCAACCACTTTAGAAGAATTAAAAAAAGACGTAGATAAACCGCTAATTGCCATACTTACACTAAATACAATTGCGCACACTTTAGGTGCTATGATGGTAGGTATTGAAGCTGAAAGTTTACCTTATAAAATTGAACTTTGGGGCATAAATACGGTTGGCGTAGTTTCTGCAATTATGACGTTTTTAATTTTGGTTGCCTCTGAAATTATACCTAAAACTATTGGAGCAACCTATTGGAAAGGATTGGCAAATTTTGCTTCAAAAACATTGATAATTTTAATTTTTCCTTTGAAATGGACAGGGATTTTATGGTTACTCCAATTAACGACAAAACTCATTGGCGGTAAGGGGCATGGTAGTGTTTTGAGTAGAGAAGGCTTTATGGCAATGACTGAAATTGCACATGAAGAAGGTGTATTTCAAGAAAACGAAAGTAAGATTATTAAAAACTTATTGACGTTTAAAGAAATTTTTGCCAAAGATGTGATGACACCCAGAACGGTAATGAAAACTGAAAATGAAGACACAACGGTTGAGGATTTTTTTAAACGTAATTTAAACCTTCGTTTTTCCAGAATTCCTGTTTATACAGACGATACAGATAATATTACGGGGCTTGTTCTTAAAGATGAAATTTTTAAGGAAATGGCTTTGGATAATAACTCCAAAAAGCTGTCTGAATTAAAACGAAATATTATTGTTGTTAGCAGAAATTTACCTATTCCAACCTTATTTGAAAAATTGGTAGAAAGTAGAAATCATATGGCGCTTGTTGTTGATGAATATGGTTCTGTAAGTGGTTTGGTTACTATGGAAGACGTGATTGAAACCTTATTAGGTTTAGAGATTATGGATGAAAGCGATAACGTTTCAGATCTTCAAAGTTTAGCAAGAAAAAGTTGGGAAGCACGTGCTAAAAAATTAGGTATTTTAGAAGAGGATAAGCCTACAAAATAATGGAAGAGTGCATCATCAACTCCCCCTTGGGTTATACCAAAATTATTGGTGATGCAAATGGGATTTCTTCTGTTTCCATTTTAAATTCCGAAGAAAAAATTACAGACGTCATTCCTGAGATACTCGAAGATTGCGTCATACAATTAAATGAATATTTTGATGGTACCCGAAAAGTATTCCATCTAAAATTAAATCCAATAGGTACTGATTTTCAAAATAAAATTTGGGACATAATTAAAACGATACCATATGGTAAAACCATCTCGTATCTGGAGTTGGCACAACAATACGGAGATATAAAGGCTATTAGAGCTGTGGCCAATGCCAATGGTAAAAATCCGTTATGGATTGTAGTGCCTTGCCATCGCGTGATTGGGAGTGATGGTAGTTTAATGGGATATGCAGGCGGAATTCATAGAAAACAATGGTTGTTAGAGCTTGAGAGCCCTTATAAACAGCAATCTTTATTTTAAGCGTAGGTTCAACTTTAATTCCTATATTTATGTACGTTTAATTTTACATAATGAAATTCTTAAGAAAAATTCTTAAATGGGTACTCATATTTATTGTTGCGCTAATTATCATATTATACATCACTGATACAGATTACCTCATCAAAGCCGTAAGAACTATATATTTAAAGGGGCACACAACTGCTTATTTAGAAGACTACCAGTATTTCGATAATCAACTAATTGAAAATGCTACACCTCAGCCATGGCCAAATCATAAAAATTATAATATCGTTTCTGAAACCGAAGCTTTAAAAGAAGTAAATAATGAATATGGCACCATTGCTTATGTTATAATTAAAAACGATAGTATTTGGTTTGAAAACTATTATGATGGTTTTGATGAAAATTCTAAATCCAATTCTTTTTCCATGGCAAAAAGCTATGTGTCTGCCATGTTAGGAAAAGCCATTATGGAAGGGTATATAAAGAGTTTAAATCAGCCTGTTTGTGATTTTCTACCAGAATTTTGTGAAGGAAAAGCAAAAAAAATGACGGTAGGAGATTTATCTTCTATGGCCTCAGGTACCAATTGGGACGAAGCTTACTACTCACCATTGTCAATTACCACTAGAGCTTACTTTGATGATGATTTAAAAAAAGTAATGCTTGGGCTAAAGGTTGTCGACGAGCCGGGGCAACGGTTTAAATATGCTAGTGGAGACACACAATTGTTAGCATTAGTTATAGAAAAGGCAACAGGCCAAAAACTTTATAAGTATTTAGAAGATAAGCTCTGGAAACCTTTAGGTTCAGAAAACGAGGCGCTTTGGCAAATAGATAGTGAGGAAAACGATTTGGTAAAAGCCTATTGCTGTATAGCTAGTAATGCCAAAGATTTTGCGCGATTAGGAAAGCTTTATAAAGACCATGGTAAATGGAAAGATAAGGAATTGTTGGATTCTACTTTTATTGAAACATCCATAAAACCACGTTTTCCTGAAAGTCCAGAATATGGATATGGGATGTGGCTTTATAACTCAAAAGGGAACGATTTTTTTGTAATGCGAGGGCATTTAGGCCAGTTGGTAATCGTTAATAGAAAAGATAATGTAATTATTGTTCGGTTGGGCCATAAACGAGTGCCTCAATCGTACGTTGGAGAATTTCAGTCTGACGTTGATATTTATATTGAAGAAGCTTATAAAATGATGCATAATGATTCGTAAACTTAATCTTGAAGACATATTATTTTTAGATATTGAAACGGTCCCAGAAACCCGATATTTTTCTGAGTTAGATGAAGTAAAGCAGTCGCTTTGGGAGAGTAAATCGCAATATCAAAGAAAAGACGAATTTACACCTGAAGAGTTTTACGATAGAGCTGGAATTTGGGCAGAATTTGGAAAAATTATATGTATTTCGGTAGGGTATTTTAATTTTCAAGGACAGCGACGCATGTTTAGAGGCACCTCATTTTATGGTGACGAAATTACAATTCTAAAAGACTTTAAAAATCTGCTAATCACACATTTTAGTCAAAACAAACACCTATTGTGCGCACATAATGGCAAGGAATTTGACTTTCCATATATCGCCCGCCGTATGATTATCCATAATATCGAACTGCCATATAAATTGAACCTTTTTGGTAAAAAGCCATGGGAAGTTCCACATCTAGATACACTAGAGCTTTGGAAGTTTGGTGATTATAAAACGTATACCTCCTTAAAATTATTAACTAACGTTTTAGGCATTCCATCGCCTAAAGATGATATTGATGGCAGCGAAGTTTATAGTGTGTATTATGAGGAAGGTAATATTGATAGAATTATTACCTATTGCGAAAAAGATACTATTGCTGTAGCGCAGATATTTCTGAGGCTAAGAGGAGATGACTTATTAAATGAAGATGAAATTATTCATATATAAAAAAAGTCCAGATTTTAAATCTGGACTTTTTTTGTAATAATTGCTATTAATTATTCCTTAATAAAGCGCTTGGTCATTAATTCATCACCATCATTAACTTCTATGATATAGACGCCACTTTCTATTCTATCAACCATAATCTTGCCTTCAGATTTTCCTTCTGCTACTATTTGTCCTAGCATATTTATAATCTTGAAGTCAAAGATATCTGTTCCAGGTACAAATACATTAAGTTCAATACCTTTAACCGGATTTGGATAAACTATGAATTCCTCTTCTTCATCAAAATATTTATCGGTACCTGTTTTGGTAGTTCCTCCTAAGTTAGTTAAGGTATTATTACTTCCACTTGCTGAAGACAACCCGGTAATTGTTACCTGATCAATAAAAATCTGGTCGTTATTACCTGATGCATCACATTGGAATCTAAACCCTGAATTAGAAGCAAAATTGTAAACAGAAGCAGGAATCACAACGGTAGCATTGTAAAACGTGTCATTGTTGATATCTATACCTCTAGCCCATGTTTCTATAGTAGTCCAAGACGATCCATTATAGTAACGCAACCAAAAGTCTTCATTATTTTCCATACTAACCACATAGAAATAAAAGTTAACCTGCACTTCTGCGAATCCTGTTATATCAACATTTGAATATGTCATTGCTGAAGCTGTACCAGAATTATCCCGTATTCTTACTGAATAAATTCCTTCATAAGACCTTGTGTCCTGACGTCGTGCACAATCACTTCCTCCGTCTGTCCAGCCGTCAAGTCCTGTTTCAAAGAAACCTTGATGGAGTACAACATCTGTTGGAATGGCATTTACATTTATAGTTCGAGCAACCTGCGTTGCAGCATTTCCAGCGGCATCGCTAACGTTATAGGTAACCATATATGTACCTGCAATATTAGTATCCACGACATCACCACCAATTACGATACTTGCAGAGATATCGCCATCAATGTTATCGGTTGCGGTAGCGCCCTGTTCGGTATATGTACCTCCTACATTTAGATCTATGCTTGAAGCACCTATTAAGGCAATCACCGGAGCTGTAGTATCCGGAATAACGTTTACGGTTCGTGTAACTTGTGTTGCAGCATTTCCAGCGGCATCGCTAACGTTATAGGTAACAATAAAGGTACCTGCAATATTAGTATCCACGACATCACCACCAATTACAATGCTTGCAGAGATATCGCCATCAATGTTATCGGTTGCGGTAGCGCCCTGTTCGGTATATGTACCTCCAACATCTAGATCTATGCTCGAAGCGCCTATTAAGGTAATCACTGGCGCGGTGGTATCCGGAATAACGTTTACGGTTCGTGTTACTTGTGTTGCAGCATTTCCAGCGGCATCGCTTACATTATAGGTAACCACATAGGTGCCGGCAATATTAGTATCCACGACATCACCACCAATTACGATACTTGCAGAGATATTGCCATCAATGTTATCGGATGCGGTAGCGCCTTGTTCATTATACGTACCTCCAACATCTAGATCTATGCTCGAAGCGCCTATTAAGGTAATCACTGGCGCGGTGGTATCCGGAATAACGTTTACGGTTCGTGTTACCTGCGTTGCAGCATTTCCAGCGGCATCGCTAACGTTATAGGTAACCATATATGTACCTGCAATATTAGTATCCACGACATCACCACCAATTACGATACTTGCAGAGATATCGCCATCAATGTTATCGGTTGCGGTAGCTCCCTGTTCGTTATAGGTGCCTCCAACATCTAGATCTATGCTCGAAGCGCCTATTAATGTAATCACCGGAGCTATAGTATCTTCTTCAATAGTTGTTAAGTTTATATCATCTATGGCAATATCTGCTTGCCATGTACTTCCAACGAATCGATTAAATCTAAGTTGGATGCTTCCACCTGCATAGGTGCTCAAGTCTAAATTAACTACAAACCATGAATTGCCTTGATTTCCAGATTGATTCCAAATACTAATCCAAGAAGCACCATCATCATTACTAATTTCCAAATCGATTGTTCCCATATCAGCAGCTCCAAACATATGGTACTGAAATGAAAAATCTGCTCCTGTTGCATTTGACAAATCAAAACAAGGTGAATTAATAATGGCTCTTTTGTTTGGGTATCCTGTATTGTTTCCTGATGCTTCTACATAAATATAACTACTCCCTTGAACTGCTCCAGAAGGTCCTGTGTTATTAGATGGTGTATTATTTGAATTTACCAACCAATCTAAGTCATCAGCTGAAGATTGACTCCAATCCCCAATAGAGCCTTCAAAACCTTGTGTGTACGGAAATACGGCAATACCTCCAGAACATCCAGGAACAGCTTCTACTACATTTACAGTCCTAGTTACTTGTGTTGCTGCATTTCCTGCTGCATCGCTCACATCATACGTTATAGTGTAGCTTCCTAATGTGTTAACATCAATAGTATCTCCACCAACAACTATGTTTGCCGAAATATCTCCATCTATATTATCTGTTGCAGTAGCGCCTTCTTCTGAATATGTTCCTCCGATTGTAACGCTTACGGGTGATGCTCCATTTAAGGTAATAACAGGTGGTGTAACATCTGGACCAGCACCTTCAACGATTATTGTATAATCTTCTACCTCACCAAATTGGAAGGTTTGACAAGAAGTTGGTATAGCATTATACTGCATAGATACACGCATTCTTGTTGAATTTTCCACCGCACTTGCAGGAACAGTAAAACTTCCACTAACACTTGAGGCATTAGTAGGACTTTGGGTAAAGACTTGTTCCCCTGCATCCTCAAAATCTCCATCTCTATTGTAATCTATCCAAACAGAGTAAGCTTCAGTATATACCTGTCCAGTCCAAGTTGGGGTGATTGTAATAGTATACTGAGTACCCTTTTCTAATGATGTAGAAATATTAGTGAAATCTGAATAAAATTGGGCTCCAGAGGTATTATTTATCGTATTTAGTTGTACTCTACTAATAAACTCGTCGTTTACATTGGTGCTTGCAGAGGCGCAATAATTTAATTGAACATCTAAAGTGGTGAATGTAATTACGCTAGAATAAGCTGAACTATTAGTGCTACAGTTTGAACGTACTTGCACTTCGTAATCAGTTACGTTTGTTAAACCTGTGATATCATAATTCGGGGTAGATAATCCGTTTACATCTGTCCAGTTTTGAGAACCAACTTCGCGATATCTTAAATCGTATGTCGCAGATGGAATAAGATCCCATGAAATAGCAGCTGAAGCTTCCGCTATACTGTTTATTGCAACCGCTGCAGGAACTGATAAAACACAAGGTGTTTGAATACTTATTATCTTAAAATCATCAAAAATGAAGCCATCAAAAGTAGTGGTTAGGTCATCTTCTCTGTTTAGGCTATCACTTTTTAATCTAAAACGAAATTGTACATTGTTTTGCCCTAGCAGAAACGTGTTTTCTGTAGCATTAATATAAATTTCTTCCATCACCCATTTATCCATGGTATCTCCGTCATAAATTATATCTCCATTGGCGGATTGATGGTTTCTAAAGGTTGAGGTATTTTTGTTTAAATGAAAATTGGTATCAAATCCAGCAGCAGGTTTATTGTAATTGCCACAAAGAGCTGTCCAACTGCCACCACTATTTGTACTAGCCTCAATTTGTACTAAATCATAATTACGTTCTAAATCCCATTTTGCATAATATTGAACTAACACCTGTGAAGTTCCTGATAAGTCAATAGTTGAATTTAAGGTTATGGATTTATTTTCATTGTTATTGTATGAGCCTGATGGAGAATCTGTAATAGCTGTAGAACCAGAATAAGCATCTGAAGTTGTTCCCCAACTGCCTCCTGAGGTCGTCCAGTTAGAAGTACCGGTAACATCAGGATTATCAGAAAATAATACGTTAGCCTGATAATATTTAACATAGTTAGCCTGATAAAGTACAAATTCATTATTACTCAAAGTTACCTGAAATTCTATTTCATCATTAGGTAGAATACCGGGATCAAGAGTATATGGCACACTTAAGTTTCTTTGTTCTAGTTTTGTCCATCCAGATTGGGTTGAAGGGGAGCTGATAGAGGTTATATTTGAAGAAACAGGAGTTACGCTTAGTGTTATATCATCGTACGTTTTTCCTAAGTATTCAACACCAAACGTTAAATTTCCGGAAGTGGAAGAAATAGTACTTAAGTTTAAGTCATGAAGTTTGGCAAATTTTCCAGAATATAATACGGAAAGAAAATTCATTCGTAATGCTCTTTGTGCAATAGGTGTAATTTGAGAAGGAGCAGGCCAAAAATCATCTCCATTTTCGGGAGCAAATGCTAAAACATCCTTTCCTGAACCAGAACTAGTTTGTCCACCCGATGATACGGGTGAACCTCCAAGCATCCAATCATTTGTGTCTCCGTTAGCTTCATATAACGTGTTTGGAGCAGATCCATAAATATATCTGTTGTAGTGGGTTAAATCATGACATATTTTAGCATATTCATCTTCTCTGCCAGAATCGGCTGCTGAAACACTACCATTGTAGGATGACGTTACTATTGAGTTTAGTCCACCATGATGGTTAACAGCTACTTTTATGTCATGATTTAGCACGAAATCTTGTAATATTTGTGTTTCTGGTTCAGAACCTGCAGAAGGTCCTCTGTAGGTGTTACTGCTAGATGTTGGAGATGAGCCTGCATCATCCCAACCCCAATAGTAATTGAAATTTCTATTTAAATCTACTCCTCTAACGTTATTTGAGGTTCCAGTTGAACCGTTATCTGCAACTCCAGGTCTTAAATTTTTACGTTGCAAACCGCCTCCATTAGGAGCAATTACCTCGTTCCATCTCAAACCATCAGGATTAACAATAGGAATGAAGTATAGTTCTTGGTTATCAACAACATTTTTTATAAAAGGATCACTATTATAATTTTCAAGGATATACCACATGAAGTACATTACATTCATTAAACTATTCACTTCTCTCGAGTGCGTCATTCCTGTAATTAGTGTTTCAGGTTCTGATGGTTCGTCAATATCTGGATTATCAGAAATCCTAACATAATAAACTGTCTGTCCTGGCCATGTAGTGCTTCCAGTTGAATTCCCGTGAGTAGTTTGTCCTGTAGGGGAAGCATCTGTTTTAACTGAAATAATATTGGGATATAAGCTGCGCATTAAATCTAACTGGGCCAGAGCTTCACTAACTGTTAAGCAGCCTCCCATACTTCCCAATTGAAAGTTTGAAGGAACTGGCCAATTGATTTCGCTACACTCATCATGTTGTGTTGGGTTACCAACCAAAATATTTTGAAGGCTTAAACTTTTTTGGGTTGATGTAGAACCGTCAAATTGTTTCTTTGGTTTTTTCTTTAAGCTTCTTAATTCATTTTTAGCAATCGGTAAATCAAAAGTATTTCTATCGCTATAATACTTTGTTAGATTATTGATGAGCACTTGATAGGATATGCCATTTTTCTTTAAAGCTTGTAGTTCTTCATATCCCAGCTCCATTTCTAAATTATTATTAATAAATCTTGGGCCACAGGATAAGTCTATACCTGCTTTTTGAATTTTTTGAAGGGTGTTTTGCGAAGGGTTAGCAATTGATATTCTTTTTGGACTTTGGTTTTGTTGAGAAAAAGTAAACAAAACATTGAAGACTACCACGAGGGTAAAAGCAATCTTTTTCATTTGGGTTGGTTAACAAGGTTAATAGGTGATGAAAATAGTATTTTTATTTCAGAAAACCCTGACTTTATTTGTTGATTTTCAGATGAATGTGTAATTTATGGGTTATCCTTATTTATACTGAAGAAAAAACTTACGTTTAAATTTTATTCTACATTGCACCGTGATGACTCAAATGAGTATCTTTGGGATTGTAGCCATAAGCTTTTTAATGAATTCCATTTTATCAATAAATAATCTTTCTATTGCCTTTAAAGGAAATGAAGTGATACACAACATTTCATATCACCTTAAAAAAAATGAAATTCTTGGTATTGTTGGTGAATCCGGTTCTGGAAAATCGGTGTCATCTTTGGCTATTTTAGGATTGCTTCCAAAAGGTATTGCTACTATTCCAACTGGTAGTATTTCTTTTAATGGCTTGGATTTAACACAACTTTCAAATAAAGGGCTTCAAAATATTAGAGGGCATAAAATAGCGATGATTTTTCAAGAACCAATGAGTTCGTTAAATCCATCTATGACCTGTGGGAAACAGGTACAAGAAATTCTATTACAGCACACTAATCTTTCAAATACTGAAGCTAAGAACGAAACCTTATCCTTATTTGATAAGGTGAAGCTGCCTAATATCGCGCGTGTGTTTTCCTCTTACCCACATGAAATTTCTGGTGGACAAAAGCAACGGGTAATGATTGCTATGGCTATTGCCTGTAAGCCAGATGTTTTAATTGCTGATGAACCAACAACGGCCTTGGACGTGACAGTTCAAAATGAAATTATTGGCTTACTAAAAGAACTGCAGGAGGATACTAAAATGAGCATTATTTTTATATCACATGATTTGGCTTTAATCTCTGAAATTGCAGATAGAGTGTTAGTAATGTATAAAGGTGAAATTGTGGAACAGGGAAATGTAGAGCGCATTTTTAAAAACCCAAAAAATAATTATACAAAAGCGCTAATAAATTCCCGTCCCTCTCTTAATGAGCGACTTAAAGTATTACCAACAATTCAAGATTTTTTAAACAAAAAACCTAAGTCTGAAATCATAACTTCGGAAGAAAGGAAAAAAGCGCATGCTGTGTTGTATAGTAAGCCTCCATTGTTAGAAGTGCATAATGTAGAGAAAACATATATTTCAAAATCAGGATGGTTTTCTAAGCCTAAAATGTTTAAAGCAGTAAATGGCGTAAGTTTTAAACTTTATGAAGGTGAAACCTTAGGTTTGGTTGGAGAATCAGGCTGCGGTAAATCAACACTTGGAAATGCCATATTGCAATTAGATAAAGCTACTTCCGGAACTATTTTGTATCAGGGTGTTGACATCACTAAATTATCGGCAATTGATACTCGGAAATTGAGAAAAGATATTCAAATTATTTTTCAAGACCCGTTTGCATCTCTAAACCCAAGAATACCAATAGGAAAAGCTATCATGGAACCCATGAAAGTACATCAGCTTTTTAATTCAGATGAAGAACGTCAAGAAAAAGTGTTAGAAATTTTACAACGTGTAGGCTTATCCAAAGTCCATTTCAATAGATATCCTCATGAGTTTTCTGGCGGACAACGCCAACGTATTGGTATTGCCAGAACTATTGCGCTTCAACCAAAATTAATTGTTTGCGACGAGTCTGTTTCTGCTTTAGATATATCCGTACAGGCACAGGTATTGAATTTATTAAATGAGTTAAAAGCAGATTTTGGATTTACATATATTTTTATATCTCACGATTTGGCAGTTGTAAAGTATATGGCAGATCAACTTTTAGTAATGAATAAAGGACAAATAGAGGAACTAGGTGATGCCGACGATATATATGCCAAACCCAAAAAAGCATACACCAAAAAATTGATTGACGCCATTCCAAAAGGAGTATAAACCAAAAAACCTTGCAAAAGTTTTTAAAAAACTAGAGCAAGGATTTTTATAGAATATTTATGCTTTACAGTTAATGACTAAAGCATAAATATTTTTTTTGTAAGGTAAAGAAACCCTTTTACAAATCGTATTTGCTCGTTTAAAGTTTCCTTAATTTTACTCTCCTTTCTTGTAGGTTGTTCAGGTAGATTTGGTGCCATATCTATAAGTTTTTTAAGTTTATGATAGATTTGGGGAAAATCTATTTTTATAGGTTGATTTAGGGACTGCTAATATCTACTTTATTTTCAAAATATACGACAAAAAACATATAAAATCGATGAAATACATTTTATTTTAACAAATTTGTCTGAATGAGGCATAGTTAAATTCAAAATCCACGCTAGTATTTAGCTATGTATAGCACACATAAATCTTTATCTTTGATAACACGAAATAAACACTTATGTTATGAAGAAACTTTGGGAAGGGTCACATACATTCAAATCAAAAAGTAATTTATACGCTTACATTAAATGGCTAGAAGATAAGCGTGATTTAAAATTTGCGAATTATCATGAATTATGGCAATGGTCTACAGATAATGTTGAAGATTTTTGGGAGAGTGTTTGGTATTATTTCAAAATAAAATCACATACGCCGTATTCTAAAGTATTGTCAACTTACAACATGCCAAACTGTAAGTGGTTTGAAGGAGCTACTTTAAATTATGCTGAACATATTTTTAGAGCCTCAAAACCAAAGGAAACTGCCATTTTTTTTAGTAGCGAAAGTGGTGTTTACCAAGAAATTTCGTGGCATGAATTGGAACAAAAAGTTGCGGCTATGGCCACTTACTTAAGGTCTTTAGGCGTTTCAAAAGGAGATAGAGTGGTTGCTTTTTTACCAAATGTACCTGAAGCTACCATATGCTTTTTGGCCGCCAATGCATTAGGTGCTATTTGGTCCAGTACGTCACCAGATTTTGGTACTGAAAGTGTGGTAAATCGGTTTGCGCAAATAAAGCCTAAAGTACTTATTGCAGTTGATGGTTATTGTTACAATGGTAAATCTTACGATAAAACTGATATTGTACAAGCCATTGTTTCAGAACTACCAACTTTAAAAAAAGTTATTGTTTTACCTTATTTGAATAAAGCTGCTTTAGATAAATTTTCTAGTGATTTTGTTGATATTAATTCTGTTTTTGAAAAGGGAGGGGAACCGTTACAATTTCAACCAGTAGATTTTAACGATCCTATCTGGGTACTCTATTCTTCTGGTACAACAGGATTACCTAAGGCTATTGTGCATTCACACGGCGGTATTTTGTTAGAACATTACAAGTACATGGCATTTCATAATGATGTTCATGAAGGCGAACGATATTTTTGGTTTACAACAACGGGTTGGATGATGTGGAACTTTTTACAGTCTGCGTTATTAATGGGTGCTTCTATTGTATTGTATGATGGTTCTCCAACCTATCCAAAATTTGATGCGCTTTGGGCGTTTTCAGATACGCTTAACATCAATCATTTTGGAACAAGTGCACCGTACTTAGTTGCCAATATGAAAAAGAATATACAACCAAACGCTAATCATGATTTGTCCTCTGTGCGATCCATAAGTTCTACAGGAGCGCCTTTACCTTCAGAAGCATTTGATTATGTTTACAATGCCATAAAAACCGATGTTTGGTTATGCTCCATGGCTGGTGGTACCGATGTTTGTACTGCCTTTGTAGGAGGTACTCCAACGTATGCTGTATATTCTGGGGAAATACAATGTAGGGCTTTGGGCGTTTCGTTACATGCTTTAAATCATAAAGGAGAGGCTGTTACCGATGAATTAGGTGAAATGGTTATCGATAAACCTATGCCCTCAATGCCTATTTATTTTTGGAATGATGAAAACAATGCGCGCTATATATCAAGCTATTTTGAAGATTATCCGGGGAAATGGCGTCATGGCGACTTCATCAAAGTAAATTCAAAAACAAACGGACTAGTGATTTACGGACGTTCGGATGCTACATTAAACCGTCACGGTATTAGAATTGGTACCAGTGAAATTTATAGTGGTGTAAATAAGATTAGTGCTGTGGAAGATGCCTTAATAGTGAATATTGAGTTAGACAAGGGTAAGCATTATATGCCATTGTTTGTAAAGCTTAAACCTAATTTTGAGCTTACTGAAACATTAAAGTCGGAAATAAACCAACAGCTAAAAACTGATTATTCTCCTCGCCATATTCCTGACGACATTATTGAGGTAAACGATATTCCATATACCATAAGTGGCAAAAAAATGGAAGCTCCTGTGAAAAAGATTTTAATGAAGATGCCTCTTGAAACCTCAATCAATTTAGATGCAATGCGTAATCCTGAGTCGGTTGACTTTTTTATCGAATTCGCAAAACAGATGTAATTAAAACTCTAAATCTTCTGGTACGTCATCTTCCAACTGATCGTCAGAATTAATTACTGTTTTACCGGTAGTTTTAGAGCAATCTACTATGATAGAGAGGTTCTCAGGTTCCTCAAAATCTTCTTTTGAAATATCTAAAGATTCATCTGCATAACAACTTTTCATGTAAATACCCCAGATAGGCAAGGCCATTGCAGCTCCTTGGCCATAAGTAATCGTTCTAAAATGTACAGCTCTGTCTTCACCACCTACCCAAACACCAGTAACTAAATTTGGTACCATGCCCATAAACCAGCCATCACTTTGGTTTTGGGTTGTTCCTGTTTTACCGGCAATAGGATTGGTAAACTCATACGGGTATCCAGTAACAATCTCTTTATAATCTGCTCTGTATGAATCTGCACCGCGAGTTCTTAACCTGGCACCAGAACCAGATTGTGTTACACCTTCCATCAATTTTGTAGCCACATAAGCTGTTTCTTCGCTTAATACATCTCTAGTTTCAGGCTTAAATTGATATAAAATAGTACCGTTCTTATCCTCAATACTAGTAACCATCACAGGTTTTGTGTAAACACCCTTGTTAGCAAATGTGGCATATGCTCCTACCATTTCATAAACGCTAATATCTGGTGTTCCTAAGGCAATAGAAGGTACTGGAGGAACTTCAGACTCTATACCTAATTTAGCAGCTAAATCTGCTACTGTTTGTGGTCCAACTTTATCAATTAAACGCGCAGTAACCGTATTTACCGAATTCGCCAAGGCATTTTTTAGGGTACGATTGCCCCCATAATCATTATTAGAATTCTTTGGGCACCATTCCTCAGGGTTGCCATATTTGTTGGCCTCAATACAAAAGGGTGTGTCAGGAAATTCATCACAGGGCGAAAAATGTAATTGATCAATAGCTGCGGTATACACCAATGGTTTAAAGGTAGAACCTATTTGTCGCTTCCCTTGCTTTACCATATCATATTGAAAATGCTTATAGTCCATTCCGCCAACCCAAGCTTTTACGTGTCCTGTTCGTGGATCCATAGACATCATTCCTGTTCTCAAAAACGACTTATAGTACCGCATAGAATCCATTGGCTTCATTATGGTATCTATCTCACTTGGTTCACCATCTATCCATGCAAAAACTGACATTGGTACAGGTTTTTGGAACGACTCTACAATTTCTTTATCGGATTTCTTTAAATCGTACTTCATATGTCGCCAACGTTCAGATTGCTTCATAGAGCGATTCATTAAGTCCTTGATTTCTTCTTTTTCCAATTCTAAAAACGGTGCAGTAGGATTTCGTTTTGGTGTATTCTGTACAAAAAACTCAGCTTGTAACCTTGGCATATGTTGTTGTACTGCATCCTCTGCATATTTTTGCATCCGTGAATCGATAGTAGTGTAAATCGTTAATCCATCATTGTATAAACTCCACTTTGTACCGTCTGGTTTTGGGTTTTTCATTATCCAATCTTTCATAAAACCAGCTAAATACCCTCTAAAGTAGGTAGCCATACCATCACGATGCGATTGCGGAGTGTATTTTAAATCAAGCTCCGTTTGTTGTAATGAATCTCTTAATTTCTCGTCAATATATCCATACTTCTCCATTTGAGCTAAAACTACATTGCGTCTATTTTTAACACCAACAGGATTTCTTCTAGGATTGTACAAGGATGAATTTTTAAACATACCAACCAACATTGCAGATTCTTTTAATGCCAATTCGTTAGGTTCCTTGTCAAAATATATACTAGCAGCACTTCTTATACCATCGGCGTTATTACCGAAATCATAAATATTGAAGTATTGTGCAATTATTTCTTCTTTGGTGTATTGTCGCTCTAAACGTGTAGCAATAATCCATTCCCGTACTTTTTGAGATAATTTTTCGACTAAATTCGCCTTTTCTCTTCTATGAAAAAGTTGCTTAGCAAGTTGTTGAGATATGGTGCTCGCCCCACCGTTTCTGCCAAGAAAAATAGCTGCTCTCAAAGTGCCTCTAGCATCAATACCAGCATGATCGTGGAATCGAGCATCTTCGGTAGCAATTAATGCATCAACTAAATTTCCCGGTAATTCTTCATATCCAACAGGTGTCCTATTATCATTAAAATAGAATTTCCCTAAAGTTTTTCCATCGGAAGAAATTATTTCAGTTGCTAGATTTGTTTTCGGATTTTCAAGAACAGTATGGTCTGGCATTTCACCAAAAACGCCCCAAGAGGCCAATAAAAATATGAGTATCACTGCAAGAGTTCCACCTAAAAAAACCATCCAAAACCATCTAACGTATTTTGAAAACGATTGAACTTCCCCAGTTTGTTTTTTTGTTTTTGCCATGTAATGCAATTTTAATACATCTCGATACTATTTCGCTTGGGCGAAATCACTCGATGTGACATTTATATTATTGTTGTGGTTTTTCAATCCTAAAACCAACATCTGTAATACCTTCTAAATTAGTAACACCATGCACTTTACCGCTTTCTCGCATAGCATGCTGAATATTTACAACATATTCGCCAGATTCGTTAAAAATAACATTTTCTTTATACCACAATTTATTTTCTTTTGTGTCAGTAATGCCTGTTCCCAAAAGTTTACCCGAAGGGTCTGCCATACGATACTCTAAGGTGTCTTTAATGGTTTTACCATGAGGGAAATTCATTTCCACAATTAAAAATAAGTTGTTGTATTTATAAGCATTGGTGTTTCTAAGGTTAACAAATAAATTATATGGGTTAATAGTATCTGGTGGGTTAATTTTAAAACTTACGATAGAGTCTTTATGCCATGCATTTGGTACTGCTTTATACGCACCAAAAACACGATGTTTATCGCAAGATGTGAAACAAAAAACCAATGCCAATACTAGAGCGCTATTTTTGATTGTTTTTAGCATTCTGCGGTTTCTTTTTATTGTTTCGTCTTTTTTTATTTTGATTGGTATTGTTATTAGACGTTTGCTTTCTATTGCCTTGGTTATTTTTATTTGCTTGATTCCCCTTGCGCCTATTATTTCTACGTTTTTTATGGCGTTTTGGACTATCAAAACGGGTTAAACTGTCTTGTCCAACAACGTTTTCAAACTCAACTTTAGTATCTTCGGCTAAATCTAAGGCATATTCTTCAAGGCTGGTTACGGGTTTATTTTGAGTGTTTAGTTCTATAATTTCATTAGCTTGTTGCACGGTTATTTTATGCCAATTCATCCATTCGCCTTCATAGGCATACCACATATGACCTTTAAAAATGTCGGTTTTTTGGCATACTGCAATACCTTTTTCCGTTTTAAGTTTTATATCGGTTTTAGGAAATTCTTTTAATGCATCCAAATAAGCATCCAGCTCATAATTTAAACAACATTTCAGCTTTCCGCATTGGCCTGCTAATTTTTGAGGATTTAAAGATAATTGCTGATAACGTGCGGCCGAGGTACTTACCGAACGAAAATCAGTCAGCCAAGTAGAACAGCATAACTCGCGCCCACAGGAGCCGATACCTCCTAAGCGTGACGCTTCTTGACGAAAGCCTACTTGACGCATTTCAATACGCGTTCTAAATTCGCGAGCAAATACTTTTATAAGTTCCCTAAAATCTACACGTTCTTCGGCAGTGTAGTAAAATGTGGCTTTACTACCATCGCCTTGAAATTCAATATCCGAGATTTTCATTTGTAACTTTAAGTCAATCGCAAACTGACGTGCTTTGACTTTCATGGGCTCCTCTTTATCTCTGGATTTTTGCCAAATATCAATATCCTTCTGAGTAGCTTTTCTATATATCTTTAAAACATCATCGCCTTCAGGTGAAACGTTTTTACGTTTCATTTGCACACGTACCAATTCACCCGTAAGCGTAACCATGCCAATATCATGACCTGCTTGCGCTTGTGTGGCTACAATATCGCCAATGCTCAATGTTAAATTTTCGGTGTTTTTATAGTAATCTTTTCTACCGTTTTTATAACGCACTTCCACCCAATCAAAAGGTGTTTCGCCATTTGGAAGCGACATGTTGGCTAACCAGTCAAAAACGGTTAGTTTATTACAACTGTCCGTTCCACAAGTACCATTATTTTTGCAGCCCTTAGGAGAGCCGTCTTTTGTTGAGCAACTTGCACAAGCCATATGTTATATATTGAATTCGTTAATAATTAGATTATTACGAATGAAGATTCATACCTGATTTCTGAAATGTAAATATATGATTATCTCAGTACTAAAAAAAGGGTATTAACAATATCTCTATCGTTGTTTTACCGAAATAATTTTAACAGGACATGCTTTAGCCGCATTATCACAATCGTTATAAATTAAATCGTCGTTAGATTTTAAAGTGAAAAACCCTTTTTTATCAGTAGATTTTAACAACACACTTTTTCCATCCTTTTTAGACATTTGAAACTGTTGTGGTGCCAATTCCACACAATAATTGCAGCCAATACACTTATTGCGTTGTAACGTAACTACCACCATTAAACCTCAACTTTATTTTCAACAATTTTATAAATTTTATCCGATGGGCGAATTCTAAATTCTAACGGTATAGTAATTGAATCGCCCTTGTTAGCCGTTTGTAATTTGGCATCATTAACAAGCATTTCTGTGATTTTCATTTCCTTTGCCCCCGTGGTTGGTCCAGTAATCAAAACAGTGTCGCCGATAGCTACAGAATAGGCTTCAATTTGAAATTCCCCTATACTCGCCTTAGTATAAAAATGCACGCCTTTACCAATGTATACTTTCTTTTGTGTGGCATGAGAACCTGAACCATTACTCCATTCGCCTAGTTTTTGCCCCAAATAATATCCATTCCAAAAACCACGATTATAAACGGTTTCAAGAGTTTTCATCCAAGAAACTACTTCCTCCTTATTGTAAGTGCCATTTGCAATACTATCAATAGCTTCTCGATAGCATTTAATAACTTTTGCAACATATTCCGGTGCGCGCCCTCTGCCTTCAATTTTCAATACTTTAATGCCAGCATCGGCCACTTGGTCTAAAATATCAATAGTACACAAATCTTTTGGAGACATAATGTATTCATTATCCAACTCCATTTCAAAACCAGTTTCCTGATCAATAACCGTATATTTTTTTCTGCAATTTTGTTTACAAGCACCCCGGTTTGCCGATGAATTTTGAGAATGCAAACTCATGTAACACTTTCCTGAAACAGCCATACAAAGTGCGCCATGTCCAAAAATTTCTATCTCTATTAATCTTCCTGAAGGGCCTTTTAGTTGCTCTTTTTCAATCTGCTCGGTAATCTTTTTTACTTGGCGTAAGCTCAACTCACGACTTAATACCATGGTATCGGCAAACATAGCGTAGAATTTTACCGTTTCAATATTAGTGATATTAATTTGCGTAGAAACATGCACTTCCATGCCAACAGCTCTTGCCGCGGCAATTACAGCCTGATCCATGGCAATTACGGCAGTGATATCAGCTTCTTTAGCCTTGTTTATCAAAGTTTTTACGATAGATAAATCGTGGTCGTAAATAATGGTATTTAAGGTTAAATATGTCCTTACGTTATTTGCCTTACATCGTTTTGAAATTTCATCAAGGTCATCTAAAGTAAAGTTTATGGATGCCCTAGCACGCATATTCAATTGTTCTACACCAAAATACACCGAGTCTGCACCATTATCTAATGCCGCCTGTAACGACTCAAAATTTCCGGCGGGTGCCATTAATTCTATCTTTTGCATAACTTAGATTTTTGGTTTATCAGCTTTTAAAGTCTCAAAAATATTCCTTAAATCCTTTTTATATGGCAAATGGTCTGCTCGTCCTTTTTTAAAGATATCATTACTATTGCCTTGGCCTTTTCGTAATTCTTTTTGTTTTTCGTAGGGTAGTGCATTAACCTCTTTGCAAGTGGTAGAACAACAATTATCCATTTCTTCTTTACAAGCATCACACTGAATGAATAACAAATGGCACGCATCGTTGGCGCAATTAGTGTGCACATCAAATGGAGCGCCACATTGATGGCATTGCGCAATGACATCATCACTAATTTTTTCCGCTCTGCGTTCATCAAACACAAAGTTTTTACCAATAAACTTGTTTTCAAGGTTTTGAGATTTCACCTGTCTAGTGTACTCAATAATACCTCCCTCTAACTGAAACACATTTTTAAAACCCTTGTGTTTAAAATAGGCACTAGCCTTTTCGCATCTAATACCGCCTGTGCAGTACATTACTAAATTCTTGTCCTCTTTATGTGCCTTTAAATCATCCTCAATGATATCCAAAGATTCCCTAAACGTATCAACATCTGGTGTTACGGCATTCTTAAAATGGCCAATTTCACTCTCGTAATGGTTTCGCATATCCACTAAAACAGTGTTTTCGTCATCAATAAGTTCATTGAATTTATCTGCCCCAACATGCACACCTTTATTGGTAACATCAAAAGTGTCGTCGTTTAAACCATCGGCGACAATTTTGTGCCGCACCTTAACTTTTAGTTTTAAAAACGACATATTGTCTTGCTCAATGGCAATATTCAACCTGATATCTTTTAAAAAATCAAAGGTGTCTAAATGAGATTTAAATTCTTGAAATCTATCGGCAGGAAGTGATAATTGTGCATTTATGCCTTCGTTCGCCACATAAATCCGCCCCAGAACATCTAGGTTGTTCCACGCGATAAATAGTTGGTCCCTAAGATCTTGAGGGTTTTTAATTTTGGCATATTGGTAAAAAGAAAGCGTTAATCGATCTTTGCCTGCTTTCTCGATTAATTCAGCTCTTTCTTTCGCACTTAATGTATTGTACAGTTGCATGCTATACTAATTTTAAGAGTTACGAAATATTTTAGGGTGCAAAAGTACAATTTATTAGCAGTTACACTAATATCAATACTAATTATTTGATTGTATTAGTACAGAAATTCAGCTAATTACATAGCCTGTAGTTGTTTTAAATCTTAAATGTTATCACAGGTCGTTTTGCATGATTTACCAAATCTTCACTAATACTGCCGTTAAAGAAGTGCGATAACCCCTGGCGTCCATGAGTGCTCATGCCAATTAAGTCGGCATTCACCGATTGAGAAAAGTTCATGATGCCTTTTTCTATAGTTTCATCGTTGTAAATATGAATAGTACAGAAATTATGTGTTACAGTGTCTAAAAACCCTTGAATTCTATTCTTTGCTTTAGCCGTTGTTACAAATTTATTGGCGGTAACCACCATTAGCAGATGCATTTCAGCATTAAATAATTCAGCAAATTTTAGAGCTTTTAAAAAAGGTACTTTAGATTCCTCTTTAAAGTCTGAAGCAAATACAAAATGCTCTACCTTAAAGGCCTCATGGCGTTGTTTTACAACGAGTACTGGTGTTTGTGATGAGCGCACTACTTTTTCGGTATTAGACCCGATAAGTAATTCCTTAAACCCACTAGTACCATGAGACCCCATAATAATTAAATCAATACTGTTTTTTTTGCATACTTGATTTATAGCTTTGTAAATGTCATGAAATTCAACGGTTTCATGAACAGTAATACCTTTTAAATACTCTTTTTTTAATAAGGCTTCAAACTTTTTATGTGCCAACTTCATAAAGAATACAGCTTCGGGTAAATCGTTGTAGCCTTTTAATGGGTCAACCTCATGTAAAGGTAAATCTAAGACATTTAATAAGTAAATTTCACAATGGTATTGTTTGGCTAGTTGGGCGGCTACTTCTAAGGCTTTTTCAGCTTGATCGGAAAAATCGGTTGGAACAAGTATTTTTTTCATTATTGAAAGGGTTTTGCCTTTTGTTAGCAGACAGAAAAGTTAACATGAGTACAAGATAAAAATAGGTATAAATTCTTTAAAAATCAATTTAATATGTTATATTTGCGCCGTTGAAAAGGCGAAATTAAATTATGAGGGGACGGAAAGTCCCCTCTTTTTATACTAAAATGTTTAAAAACAAAGTACAAGAGTTGTTGGATACGGCGTTAATAGAACGTCCAGATTTGTTTTTGATAGACTTTAACGTTAATGAAGCGAATCATATTAAAGTTATTGTAGATGGCGACAACGGCGTGTTGGTGGAAGACTGCATGTTTTTAAGCAGAGCGATTGAACATAATTTGGATAGGGAAGAACAAGATTTTTCTTTAGAAGTGATGTCGGCAGGTGCAGCATCGCCTTTGGTAAATAAGAGGCAGTACAAAAGACATATAAACAGGACCTTAAAGGTTAAAACCTCTTCTGACAATATAGAAGGTGTTTTGGCTGAGGCTAGCGATGACAACATCCTATTAGAGTGGAAAACTAGAGAGCCAAAACCCGTAGGAAAAGGCAAGGTCACTGTAAAAAAACAAGCCCATGTGGCTTACGACGATATTGTAGAAGCAAAAGTTATGATTAAATTTTAATTCAAGTAGAGTTATGGAGAATGTTGCGTTAATTGAATCTTTTTCAGAATTCAAAGACGATAAGTTAATTGATCGTGTTACGCTAATGGCGATTTTAGAAGATGTTTTTAGAAGCGCTTTAAAACGAAAATTTGGAGATGACGATAATTTTGATATTATTGTAAATCCAGACAAGGGAGATTTAGAAATTTGGAGAAACCGTGTAGTGGTTGCTGATGGTGAGGTTGAAGATGAAAACCAGGAGATTTCCTTAAGCGAAGCAAGAAAGATAGAGCCAGATTTTGAAGTTGGCGAAGATGTATCAGAAGAGGTAAAATTAGTAGATTTAGGAAGACGTGCTATTTTAGCATTGCGCCAAAACCTAATTTCAAAGATTCATGAGCACGATAATACCATAATCTATAAACAGTTTAAGGATTTAGTAGGAGAGATTTATACGGCAGAGGTGCACCATATTCGTCACCGTGCTGTAATTTTGCTAGACGATGAAGGTAATGAAATTGTATTGCCAAAAGACAGGCAAATCCCTTCAGATTTCTTTAGAAAAGGAGACAATGTTAGAGGTGTAATTGATTCTGTTGAACTAAAAGGAGCAAAACCTACTATTATTATGTCTAGAAGCTCCCCAGTATTCCTTGAGAAATTATTCGAACAAGAAATACCAGAGGTGTTTGATGGCTTAATTACCATTAAAAAAGTAGTAAGGATTCCTGGTGAAAAAGCAAAAGTAGCTGTAGATTCTTATGATGATAGAATAGACCCTGTTGGTGCATGTGTTGGAATGAAAGGTTCTAGAATTCATGGCATTGTGCGTGAGTTAGGAAATGAAAACATTGATGTTATCAATTATACAAATAACCTGCAATTGTTCATTACAAGAGCATTAAGTCCTGCGCGTGTAACTTCTATTAAAATTGATGAAGAAGCGAAGCGAGCCGAGGTAATTTTAAAGCCAGAGGAAGTAAGTAAAGCTATTGGTAGAGGAGGTCATAACATTCGTTTGGCAGGCCAATTAACAGGTTACGAAATTGATGTATTTAGAGAAGGCGCAGAAGAGGATGTGGAGTTAAGCGAATTCTCAGACGAAATAGAAGATTGGATCATTCAAGAATTCAGTAAAGCTGGGTTAGATACCGCAAAGAGTGTTCTAGAGCAAGATGTTGACGATTTAGTTAAACGTACTGATTTAGAAGAAGAAACAATTAATGATGTTATTAGAATTCTTAAAGAAGAATTCGAAGAGTAATACTTAAGTTAAATTAAAAGAAGTTTTAACAGTATAGGTATTCATAGTATATTTGAGATTTTAAAGGCAATTTATGGCTGACACAATTAGATTAAATAAAGTTTTACGCGAACTGAATATTTCTTTAGATCGTGCTGTGGAATTTTTAGATTCCAAAGGCATAGAAATAGAGAAGCGTCCTACAACAAAAATATCTGAGGAAACATATAATGTTTTGGCAGATGAGTTTGAGACGGATGCAAACAAGAAAATGAGGTCGCAAAAAGTTAGTGAAGCTAAGCTAAAGGAAAAGGAAGATCTACGTATTAAACGTGAAAAAGAGCTGGAAGAAAAGCAAAAAGCTCAAGAAGCCATTGAAAAAGCGCAGCAAGAAGAGGTGGTTAAGGCTGCTAAAACACTTTCTGGCCCTAAAACTGTTGGGAAAATAGATTTAGATGGTAAAAAAGCTGTGGAAAAGCCAGCAGAAAAACCGGCAGAAAAACCAGTAGAAAAGCAAGCAGAAAAACCTGTTCCCGTAATAGAAGCAAAAGAAGCTACACCAAAAAAAGAAGAGAAACCTGCAGCAAAAGTTGTTGAGGAAAAACCGGCTGCTGCCAAAGAAACTCCTAAAAAAGTTGTTGTAGATGGTGAGTTAGTGACGCCTGATGAAAAGGTAAAAACACAATATCAAAAACTTACAGGCCCTAAAATTGCTGGAGATAAAATTGACTTATCTCAATTTAATAAGCCTAAAAAGAAAAAAGAAGAGAAAAAGGGTGATGCCAAATCTGGTGATGCTAAGAAAAAACGTCGCCGTATTAGTAAAGCTAGTCCAGGTGGACAAGCTGGACCAGGACAAAGATCTGGAGGTAACCGCAATGATAGATTTAAAGGAAAGGGGCGTCGCAGTCCAGTTAAGGAAGAACCTAGTGAAGAAGATGTAAAAAAACAAGTGCGTGAAACACTTGAAAAATTACAAGGAAAATCTTCAAAAGGGAAAGGCGCAAAATACCGAAGAGAAAAAAGAGATCAACATAGAGATCAAACCGAAAAGGAATTACAAGCAGAGGCAGCAGAAAGTAAAGTACTTAAAGTAACAGAGTTTGTTACGGCAAGTGAGGTAGCTACCATGATGGATGTTGGTGTAACCGAGATTATTTCGGCATGTATGTCCTTGGGGATGATGGTAACTATGAATCAGCGTTTAGATGCTGAAACCTTATCTATTGTTGCTGAAGAGTTTGGTTATGAAGTAGAATTCGTTACTGCAGATATTGAAGAATCAATAGAGGAAGTTGAAGATAAGCCGGAAGATTTAAAACCGCGCGCTCCTATTGTTACAGTAATGGGACACGTGGATCATGGTAAAACATCGCTTCTAGATTACATCCGTGAAGAAAATGTTATCGCAGGAGAGTCCGGTGGAATTACACAACATATTGGTGCTTATGGTGTAACACTGGATAGCGGGCAAAAAATAGCATTCTTAGATACGCCTGGTCACGAAGCGTTTACGGCAATGCGTGCACGTGGCGCTCAGGTTACAGATATTGCAATTGTTGTTGCTGCTGCGGATGATGATATCATGCCGCAAACAAAAGAGGCTATTTCGCATGCGCAAGCTGCTGGAGTACCCATTGTATTTGCAATAAATAAAATAGATAAACCAGATGCAAATCCTGATAGAATAAAGGAAGGATTAGCCAACATGAACTTACTGGTAGAAGATTGGGGTGGAAAAATCCAATCACATGATATTTCGGCAAAGTTTGGAACTGGCGTAAAGGAGTTGTTAGAAAAAGTATTGCTTGAAGCAGAGTTGTTAGAATTAAAAGCTAATCCTGACAAGCCTGCGGTAGGTACTGTGGTTGAAGCATTTTTAGATAAAGGACGTGGATATGTGTCTACAATTTTAGTGCAAGCAGGCACGCTTCGCGTAGGCGACTACGTGCTAGCAGGTCAGCACAGTGGTAAGGTTAAAGCAATGCATGATGAAAGGGGCAACGATATTAAGGAAGCTGGCCCATCAACACCAGTATCTATCCTAGGTTTAGATGGTGCGCCACAAGCGGGTGATAAGTTCAATGTATTTGAAGACGAGCGTGAGGCGAAACAAATTGCGGCGAAACGTTCTCAACTACAACGTGAGCAATCTGTTAGAACACAACGTCATATCACACTTGATGAAATTGGTCGTCGTATCGCACTTGGTGATTTCCAAGAATTAAACATTATACTTAAAGGCGATGTGGATGGTTCTGTAGAAGCATTAACAGATTCATTCCAAAAATTATCTACCGAAGAAATCCAAGTGAATATTCTTCATAAAGGTGTGGGTGCTATTACTGAAAGTGATGTGTTGTTAGCGTCTGCATCAGATGCAATTATTGTTGGGTTTAACGTGCGTCCTGTTGGAAACGCTAGAGATATTGCTGATAAGGAAGAAATAGATATTAGAACATATTCTATTATCTATGATGCCATTAATGATCTTAAGGATGCGATGGAAGGCATGTTGTCTCCAGAGTTGAAGGAAGAAGTTACTGGTACTGCAGAAATCAGACAAGTGTTTAAAGTCTCTAAAATTGGAAGTATTGCCGGTTGTATGGTAACCAATGGTAAAATATTTAGAAACTCGGGTGTACGTTTAATTAGAGATGGTGTTGTTGTGCATACAGGTGAATTGTCATCATTAAAACGATTTAAAGATGATGTTAAGGAAGTATCCAAAGGTTACGATTGTGGTATGCAAGTGAAGAATTACAACGACATTAAAGAAGGTGACATAATTGAGGCCTTCCACGAAGTTGAGGTAAAAAAGAAATTAAAATAAATATAGTTTCAATACAAAAAAAGCGAACTTTTAAGTTCGCTTTTTTTGTTTAATTCTTTTTCTTGGGTTTAAAAATAAAGGCTGAAGGAAATTTAAGTTTTATTCGTTTCAAAGCTCTATCGGCTTCTAAACGTGTGCTAAAATTACCAGCCCAAACTTTAAAATTAGGTGTTTCGTAATGCATCACCGGTCGCCATTCTCCAAAAGTATCAGAAAAATCATTTTGGGCGTTTTGCGCACCATTTCTGTTTCCAGAATACACCTGAATTTTATAGCGCCGAGAACTAGTTTCGTCTCGGTTCATTTGCTTTTTTAATTCTAAAAGTTCGGGAATTCTTTCGTCCTGATTTATAGTAACTTTACCTTCTTGAGAATGCCCAAAACCGAACAAGAAAACCACTAGAAGTAAAGAAAGATAGCTGTTTTTAAGATACATAGTTTTTGTTTTTAAATAACTTATACAAATATATACGACATAAACTAAAACATTGGTCATTTTATTATTTAGAATTGCTCTAAATTAACAATTAACAGTTCGCTAACATTTTGCGAATCGACTTTAAGTATTACTTTTGCCTGAGATTTTATAACTGCGTTTTTTCACTATATTTATGAAAAAATCATACCAAAGTTTAGAAGTTAATATAACTAACAATATGAAACAGGTGATACACCGAAGATTAAGCAACTCTATTCTTCATTTAGGCTTAATTGTATTATTAGCGTTTACTACATCGATATCGGCTCAGGAAGGAGACCCAGCAAAAGGAAAAGCTTTATTTAACGCCAATTGTGCGGCTTGTCACCAATTAGATAAAAAGATGACGGGGCCTGCATTGCGTAATGTAGAAACGCGTTTATCAGAAGAAGAAGGTCTAGATAGAGAGTGGTTATATGCTTGGATTCGCAACAGTGCCGGAGTTATCAAGTCTGGGGATACTTATGCAAATAAGATTTATAATGAGTACGGTGGTGCTGCAATGACGGCTTTTCCACAGTTATCGGATGATGATTTAAATAATATTTTAGCCTATACAGCAGAAGAGAAGAAAGCACCTGCCGCTGCTGCAGCTCCTGCGGCTGCGCAAGATGCTAGTGCTAGTGCAGGAGGTATTTCAAACGAGATAATTCTTGGCGCGCTTGCAATTCTTTTTATTTTACTAGCTCTCGGATTGTACTTAGTGAACAAAACATTACGTCGTTTTGCACAGGCACAAAATATAGATTTACCAGAATCTACTAGAAGACCTCTTTGGAAAGCGTTTGTACAAAATCAGTTTTTAATGATTGTTGTGGCGATCTTTTTCTTGTTATCAAGTGCTTACTTTGTCTATGGTTATTTATCTCAAATAGGAGTGGATCAAGGTTACGAACCAATACAGCCTATTCATTACTCGCATAGAATTCATGCAGGAGAAAATGGTATCGACTGTAAATACTGTCATTCCTCGGCACGAGTGAGCAAGCATTCAGGTATTCCTTCGCTTAATGTATGTATGAATTGTCACAAGTCCATTTACCAAGTTGCAGAAGAGACTCAGCAAGAAGGATTACAGGAGTATGGTGTTGATTATAATGCTGAGATCAAAAAGCTTTATGCTGCTGCGGGATGGGATGATGAAAATCAAAAATATACGGGAGAAACTAAGCCTGTTAAATGGATAAGAATACATAATCTGCCAGATTTTGCATATTTCAACCACTCACAGCACGTTACAGTTGCTGGAGTAGAGTGTCAAACATGTCATGGTCCTGTAGAGGAAATGGAAGTAATGTATCAATATTCGCCATTAACTATGGGCTGGTGTATTAACTGTCATAGAGAAACAAACGTTGCAGTAAAAGATAATGCTTATTACGAAAAAATTCATGAAGAATTATCCAAAAAATATGGTGTAGAGAATTTAACTGCTGCACAAATGGGTGGTTTAGAATGTGGTAAGTGTCACTATTAATAATTAAAAAGTAACGGTTTTTAGTCAAAAGAAACTAACAACTAACAACCATCAACTAATAACTAGTAAACAATATGTCATCAAACAAGAAATACTGGAAAAGTGTTGAAGAGCTAAACGAAAACAGCTCTATTGTTGAGACGCTAAAACAAAATGAATTTGTTGAAGAAATTCCTACTGATGAATTTTTAGGTGATAAAGATACATTAGAGGCTACTTCAACAACGCGTCGTGATTTCTTAAAGTATGTTGGTTTTACGACTGCTGCTGCTTCATTGGCAGCATGTGAAGGACCTGTAAAAAAATCAATACCTTACGTAGTTCAACCTACAGAGATTATTCCTGGAGTTGCAAATTACTACGCAACAACAATTGCTGATGGTTTTGATTTTGCAAGTGTTTTAGTAAAAACCCGAGAAGGGCGTCCCATAAAAATAGAAAACAATGCAATGGCTACTACCAATGGTAGTGCCAATGCTAGGGTTAATGCTTCAGTTTTAGGTCTTTACGATAGTTTAAGGGTTAAAGGGCCTAAAAAAGACGGACAAGATATTTCTTGGAGTGATTTCGATACTGAAACAACTAAGGTTTTAGAAAGCCTAAAAGGTTCTGATAAGGAAATAGTGCTGCTAACACAAACTTATGCTAGTCCATCAACAAGAAATCTGATAGCGGATTTCAAAGAGGAATATGGTAATGTGCGTCATGTGGTTTATGATGCTATTTCAGAATCAGCTGCCACAGATGCGTTTCAGAAAAAATATGGAAAAAGAGGTTTGGCTGATTATGACTTTTCAGAAGCTATGACCATTGTTTCCTTTGGTGCGGACTTCTTAGGAGATTGGCAGGGTGGTGGCTTTGATGCTGGATATTCAAAAAACAGAGTGCCAGATCACGGTAAAATGTCTCGTCATATTCAGTTTGAATCTAATATGTCTTTAACAGGGGCTAATGCAGATAAACGTGTTTCGTTAACACCAACCCAACAAAAACTGGCTCTAGCCAAAATTTATAGTTTAGTAACAGGAAATAATGTTACTGTTAATGGTTTGCCAGAGCAAGTTGAGGCAGCTTTAAAAAGTGCAGCAGCTCAATTGAAAAAAGCAGGAAGTAAAGGTGTTGTAGTTACAGGAATTCAGGATGTAAATGCACAAACTGTAGTATTAGAGATTAATGAGTACTTGGCAAGTAAGGCTTTCAACACTAAAACAGCGATAAAAACTAGACAAGGTAGTGTAGAAGATGTTATGCAACTTGTGGCAGATATGAATGCTGGAAAAGTTGGGGCCATTATCATGAGTGGTGTAAACCCTTTATATACTCTTGCTAATGCAGCAGATTTTGCTGAAGGATTGAAGAAAACAGAATTATCTGTAGCGTTTTCAATGAAAGAAGATGAAACGTCTACTCAAACACAATATATTGCAGCAGCGCCTCATTATTTAGAGTCATGGGGTGATGCGGAAATCAAAGTAGGCCATTATGCCTTAACACAGCCAACAATTCGTCCTTTATTTGATACAAGACAGTTTCAGGACGCGTTATTAGCGTGGACCAATAATGATCAATCTTACAGCGATTATATTAAGCTAATTTGGAATGAAGACATCCTTAAAGGTACTTCATTTAACCAAGCATTACATGATGGTTTCTTTGTAAGTGAGGTTGCTGAATTAGATGATATAGATGTTTTAGAATCTAAAACTACTAATACAGAAACTGAAGAGGTTGTTTCAGGTGTAGCGGCAGCTCAAACATTAGTGGCAGGAGCCAAATCTAATGGTTTAGAATTAACGCTATATCCTAAAATTGGCATGGGTGATGGGCAGCAAGCAAATAACCCATGGTTACAAGAGTTTCCAGATCCAATTACTAGAACATCTTGGGATAACTATTTAACAGTATCTAAAGCTGATGCTAACGAATTAGGTCTAACTAACACCAACGTTGCTAATGGTGCATTAAATAGTAACTACGCAAAAGTTACTGTAAATGGTGTGTCTGTTACTGCTCCAGTTATCATTCAGCCTGGACAAGCAAAAGGTTCGGTTGGTTTGGCATTCGGTTATGGCAGAACCGTTGGTTTAAAAGAAGAAATGCAAACGGGGGTTAACGCTTATGCGTTATATCACAACTTTAATAATGTTCAAAATGTAACTATTGAGGCTGTTTCAGGTGAACATGAGTTCGCTTGTGTACAATTGCACAATACGCTAATGGGTCGTGGCGATATTATTAAAGAAACTACATTAGAGATATTTAATACAAAAGATAAAGAATATTGGAACCCTGTTCCAAAAGTATCTTTGAATCATGAAGAAACGCCAGTTACGTCTCCAGAAGTTGATTTATGGGATGAATTTGATCGTTCAATAGGGCATCATTTTAACCTGTCAATCGATTTAAATGCCTGTACAGGTTGTGGTGCTTGTGTTATTGCATGTCATTCTGAAAACAATGTGCCTGTTGTAGGTAAAACTGAAGTGCGTCGTAGCCGAGATATGCATTGGTTGCGTATTGATAGGTATTACTCATCCGATGAGTCGTTTGAAGCTGATAACACTAAGAAAGATGAATTTTCTGGATTATGGGGTGATAACGGATCTTTAGGCGGATTTGGTGAAATGGAAGACCCATCAGCTAATCCTCAGGTGTCTTTTCAGCCAGTAATGTGCCAGCATTGTAATCATGCACCTTGTGAAACAGTTTGTCCCGTTGCTGCAACTGTGCATAGTCGTCAAGGGCAGAATCATATGGCGTACAATCGTTGTGTAGGTACTAGATATTGTGCAAACAACTGTCCATACAAAGTACGTCGCTTTAACTGGTTCTTATACAGCGGTAATGATGAGTTTGATTATTACATGAATGATGACCTAGGTCGTATGGTATTGAATCCAGATGTTGTTGTACGTTCAAGAGGTGTTATGGAGAAATGTTCTATGTGTATTCAAAAAACACAAAAAACAATTCTTGATGCAAAACGTGACGGACGAAAAATTAAGGATGGAGAATTTCAAACAGCTTGTTCTGCGGCATGTAGCAATGGTGCGATGGTGTTTGGAGACATCAATGATAAAGATAGTAAAGTTGCAAAACTTACAGAAGATAAACGTATGTATCACTTGTTAGAGCACGTTGGGACAAAACCAAACGTGATGTACCATACCAAGGTGAGAAATACAACTGAAGTATAATCTAATTAAAGAATCAATTATATAATTATGGCGTCTCATTACGAAGCACCTATTAGAAGACCTTTAGTTACAGGTGAAAAGTCATACCACGACGTTACTGTGGATGTAGCAAAACCTGTTGAAGGAAGAGCCAATAAGCAATGGTGGATAGTATTTGGTATTGCTCTAGCAGCCTTTCTTTGGGGAATTGGATGTATTATTTACACAGTTTCCACAGGTATTGGAACTTGGGGTCTAAACAAAACAGTAAACTGGGCTTGGGATATTACCAACTTTGTTTGGTGGGTAGGTATCGGTCATGCAGGAACATTAATTTCTGCAGTACTTTTATTATTCCGTCAAAAATGGAGAATGGCTATTAACCGTTCTGCAGAAGCGATGACTATCTTCTCGGTAGTTCAAGCGGGTTTGTTTCCAATTATTCACATGGGTCGCCCTTGGTTGGCGTATTGGGTATTACCAATACCAAACCAATTTGGCTCCTTATGGGTAAATTTTAACTCACCCCTACTTTGGGATGTGTTCGCAATATCTACCTATTTATCGGTATCATTAGTTTTCTGGTGGACGGGATTATTACCGGATTTTGCAATGTTACGTGATAGAGCAATTAGGCCTTTTCAAAAGAAAATTTACTCATTATTAAGTTTTGGATGGTCTGGTCGTGCTAAAGATTGGCAGCGTTTTGAAGAGGTGTCTTTAGTGTTAGCAGGTTTAGCAACACCACTTGTACTTTCTGTACACACTATTGTATCCTTCGATTTTGCCACTTCGGTAATTCCGGGATGGCATACCACAATTTTCCCACCGTATTTCGTTGCTGGTGCTGTTTTCTCAGGGTTTGCCATGGTAAATACACTTTTAATTATTATGAGAAAAGTGTGTAACCTTGAAGACTACATCACTGTACAGCATATTGAATTGATGAACATTGTAATTATGATTACAGGTTCTATAGTAGGTGTGGCTTATATCACAGAGTTATTTATAGCATGGTATTCAGGCGTTGAGTACGAACAATACGCATTCTTAAATAGAGCAACAGGTCCTTATGCTTGGGCCTATTGGATGATGATGTCTTGTAACGTATTTTCTCCACAATTTATGTGGTTTAAAAAGTTAAGAACAAGTATTATGTTTTCGTTCTTTATCTCAATTGTAGTAAACATTGGGATGTGGTTTGAGCGTTTTGTAATTATTGTAACATCATTGCATAGAGATTACTTACCATCATCATGGACGATGTTTTCTCCAACCTTTGTAGATATTGGAATTTTCATTGGTACTATTGGGTTCTTTTTTGTATTGTTCCTATTATACTCAAGAACATTCCCAGTGATTGCGCAGGCGGAGGTAAAAACAATATTAAAATCCTCTGGTGAAAGATACAAGAACTTAAGAGAGGCAGGTAAGAGTTTAGTGGGAACAGGTGCTGATGCTAGAACATCAGCTAAGGTGTCTCATGTTATTGCAACGGAACCGAAGCCAACAGTTATTGAAGGAGATAAGTCTGAAATGACAAGTGCACTGTTGGGAAGCATAGGTACATTCGATCCATCAACTCAAACAGCCGATGATTTGAAGAAGATTAGCGGTGTGGGACCAAAAATGGAAGAGGTTTTAAACAGTATTGGTATTTATACATTCCTTCAGGTAAGTAAAATGACCAAAAAAGAATATGATTTGCTAGACAGTATTACTGGTTCTTTCCCAGGAAGAGCAGAACGTGATGATTGGTCTGGACAAGCTAAAAAATTAATAAACTAATTATAGTCAATGGAAGCTTCAAAAGTTATTCACGCTATCTATACTGATGATGATATATTAATGTCGGCCGTAAAAAAGGTTAAGGCAGAAAAGCATCACATTGAAGAAATATATACACCTTTTCCTGTACATGGTTTAGACAAAGCTATGGGACTTGCACCAACACGTATTGCTATAACGGCATTTTTATATGGTTTGGTGGGACTAACAGTTGCAATCGTAATGATGAATTTTATTATGATTGAAGATTGGCCTCAAGATATTGGAGGTAAACCAAGTTTTAGTTACATAGAAAATATGCCCGCATTTGTGCCAATTATGTTCGAGCTTACTGTGTTTTTTGCAGCACATTTAATGGTAATTACGTTTTACCTTAGAAGTAGAATGTGGCCCTTTAAAAAAGGTGAAAACCCAGATCCTAGAACAACAGATGATCATTTTTTAATGGAAATAGCTGTTCATGGTAATGAAAGTGAATTACAAAGTTTACTTGTAGAAACTGGAGCAGTTGAAGTTAATTTAGTAGATAAAGAAGCGCATTAATATAATTATGAAGAGCTTAATCAAAATTTTAGTAGCGGCAGTTGTTTTTGTTGCTGTATCGTGTAAAAAAGATACTGCACCAAACTATCAATATATGCCTAATATGTACGAATCTGTAGGTTATGAGACCTACGGGGAAAATGAGCTTTACGAAAACGGTATGGCTGCCAGAACACCTGCAGAAGGAAGTATTCCTAGAGGTTTTGTGCCTTTTGATATAGAAAATTCAACCGAAGGTTATGAATTCGCTAAGGCAACAGTAAGAACACCATTAGATTCCACGCAGATTGATTTAGAAAGAGGTAAAGAATTATACGATATTTATTGTGGTATTTGCCATGGTAATAAAGGTGACGGACAAGGTAAATTGGTGAAGCGCGAAAAGATATTAGGTATTCCTAGTTATGATGATGCTGGTAGAGCAATTAACGAAGGTAGTATTTACCATACTATTTATTATGGTAAGAACGCTATGGGAAGTTACGCAAATCAATTAAACGAAGAAGAGCGTTGGCAAGTTGTGTCTTACGTTTTAAAGTTAAAAGCAGATTTAGAAAAGTAAGAAGATAAGATTATATAGATATGTATACATTTTCAAATAAATTAAAGACATTTTCTATCATCCTTGTAATACTAGGAGCATTAGGTGTAGGATATGGTTTTATGACATCTCATAAATCTTTAGAAGACGTAAAAGTAATGCTTGCAGAGGAAGCATCACATCATGGCGGTCATGCGGAAGAGGCCACTCATGCAGTTGCTGAATCACATGAAGATCATGATGCTCATGTAACGGCTGCGGAACATAAGGAGGATGCTCATCATGGTGACGAACATGCCGAACATGTTATGCATCAAATTCATAATAGACCATGGGCAGCTTTATATGTTGCTGCATTTTTCTTTATGATGATTGCATTAGGAGTGTTGGCGTTTTATGCTATTCAAATTGCTTCACAAGCAGGTTGGTCCCCGGTATTATTTAGAGTTATGGAAGGTATTACTGCATATCTTTTGCCAGGTGGTTTGATTGTTTTGGCAATAGCATTTTTTGCTGATAGTCATTTATTTATTTGGTTAAAAGAAGGTATGACAGTTGAAGGTCATGAAAATTATGATAAATTGGTTGCAGGTAAATCTGGATGGTTAAATAAACCATGGTTCTTTATCAGAGGTCTTATTTTCTTGGGAGGCTGGGTAACTTACCGCTATTTTTCACGCAAATTCTCTATCGCTCAGGATACTGCAGAAGATAAAAGCAACTTCAAAAAATCATTTCGTATAGCTGCAGGTTTCTTAGTATTCTTTATTTATACAGAATCTATGATGTCTTGGGATTGGATTATGAGCGTAGATCCTCACTGGTTTTCAACCTTATTTGGATGGTATGTGTTTGCAAGTATGTTCGTTAGTGGTATTACGGTGATTGCATTAATTTCAATATATCTAAAATCTCGTGGGTATTTAGAGTTTGTAAACGAAAACCACCTTCACGATGTTGCAAAATTTATGTTTGCAATGAGTATTTTCTGGACGTACCTTTGGTTTTCTCAATTCATGCTTATTTGGTATTCAAACATCCCAGAAGAAGTAACTTATTTTGTAACACGCTTTGAAGATTATAAATTACCATTCTTAGGTATGGTAGTGTTAAATTTTGTATTTCCTATTTTAATGTTGATGAATGCCGACTATAAGCGTATTCCTTGGTTTGTAGTTATGACAGGCTTAGTAATTTTATTTGGTCATTATATTGATGTGTTCAATATGATTATGCCTGCAACTGTAGGAGACAGATGGTTTATTGGTATTCCGGAAATAGGTTCAATATTATTATTTGCTGGTTTATTCATTTTTATAGTATTTACAGCTTTAACAAAAGCACCTTTGCTTGTAAAAGGGTATCCTTTTAGAAAGGAAAGTGAAGATTTTCATTATTAATTAAGATATAAATAAAGACGACTGATAACAATGACTGCTTTATTAACAATTATAGTTTTAGTATTTATCCTCATAGCCATTTGGCAGATGGTAAAGATTTTCGATTTGGCACAAGCTAAAAACGAAGGTTCTACGGCGGGAGTAGCCTCAGATAAGGACAACGCGATTAATGGTTATTTAATGATGGGCTTTTTAGCTTTCATTTATGTAATTACTATTGTTTCAATCGTTAAGTGGGGAGATTTACCATTGCTTTCTAATTCTGCTTCAGAGCACGGACCAACGATTGATAATCTAATGGTTGTAACGTTGATAGTTATTTTTTTCGTGCAGACAGTTACCCAGTTTCTCTTGCATTATTATGCTTTTAAATATAAAGGTGAGAAAGGTAAAAAAGCCTTATTCTTTGCTGATAATAATAAACTTGAATTTATCTGGACGATAATTCCTGTAATCGTTTTAGCAGGACTAGTAATATGGGGGCTAAATACTTGGATTAACGTTATGGGTGTTGATGAAAGTGAAGATCCATTGGTTGTAGAACTCTATGCGCAACAGTTTAATTGGAAAGCCAGATATGCCGGTACCGATAATACTTTAGGCAAAGCAAATGTGCGATTAATTGATATAGATCGCGCCAACATATTAGGTGTAGATGAGTCTGATCCTAATGCTCAAGACGATATTATAACTACTGAGTTACATTTACCTGTTGGAAAGCCTGTATTATTTAAAATGCGTTCGCAGGATGTATTACATTCAGCATATATGCCACATTTCAGAGCACAAATGAACTGTGTCCCTGGTATGATTACGCAGTTTGGGTTTACTCCTACAGTTACTACTGCTGATATGAGGCAAACACCTCAGATACAGGAAAAAGTAAAGAATATAAATGAAATTAGATTAGAAAAAAGTAAAAAATTAATAGGAGAAGGTGGGGATCCTTTAGATCCTTATGAGTTTGATTACCTTTTACTTTGTAACAAAATTTGTGGTAAATCTCATTACAATATGCAAATGAAAATCGTAGTTGAAACTGAAGAAGAATACAATGCTTGGTTAAAGGAGCAGAAGAACTTCAAGAATTCTCTAATTAACTAATTCAAAAAGAAAAACGAAAATAGATTATGTCAGCACACGCAGATACTCACGCTCACGACGACCACGGACATCATCATAAAGAAACGTTTGTGACTAAATACATATTTAGTCAAGATCACAAAATGATTGCCAAACAATACCTTATCACGGGTACTATAATGGGTGTTATAGGAATATTAATGTCTTTAGTCTTCCGTATTCAACTCGCATGGCCAGAAGAACCAAATGTTATTTTTGAGGCTTTATTAGGAAAATGGGCACCAAACGGTGTTATGGATGCTGATATCTATCTGGCATTAGTAACTATTCATGGTACAATAATGGTTTTCTTTGTGCTAACCGCTGGTTTAAGTGGAACTTTTAGTAACTTATTAATTCCATTACAGATTGGTGCTAGAGATATGGCATCTGGTTTCTTAAATATGGTATCCTATTGGTTGTTCTTCTTATCAAGTGTTATTATGGTAATTTCACTATTTGTAGAAGCAGGACCAGCAGCTGCTGGTTGGACAATTTATCCACCGCTTTCGGCATTACCAATGGCTCAAGGAGGGTCAGGGATGGGAATGACACTTTGGTTGGTATCCATGGCTATTTTCATAGCATCTTCATTGTTAGGATCATTAAATTATATTGTTACTGTAATCAACCTTAGAACGAAGGGTATGTCTATGACAAGATTGCCATTAACAATCTGGGCATTTTTTATAACCGCTGTTATTGGTGTAATTTCATTCCCTGTATTATTATCTGCGGCCTTGTTATTGATAATGGATAGAAGTTTTGGAACATCATTCTTCTTATCTGATATATTTATACAAGGAGAGGTGTTACACTACCAAGGTGGGTCTCCTGTATTATTCGAACACTTATTTTGGTTTTTAGGTCACCCTGAAGTATATATTATTATATTGCCTGCAATGGGAATTGTATCCGAAATATTGGCGGCTAATTCCAGAAAACCTGTTTTTGGATACCGTGCAATGATTGCTTCAATATTGGCAATTGCCTTCTTATCGACAATTGTATGGGGACATCATATGTTCGTTTCAGGTATGAATCCATTTTTAGGTTCTGTATTTACATTTACAACATTATTGATTGCTATACCTTCAGCAGTAAAAGCCTTTAACTGGATAACAACGATATGGAAAGGTAACCTTCAAATGAACCCTGCAATGCTATTTTCTATTGGTTTCGTGTCAACATTCATCACTGGTGGATTAACAGGAATTATTCTAGGGGATAGTGCATTAGATATTAATGTACATGACACTTATTTTGTTGTGGCACACTTCCATTTGGTAATGGGTATTTCTGCATTATACGGAATGTTTGCAGGGATTTACCATTGGTATCCTAAGATGTTCGGAAGAATGATAAATAAAAACTTGGGTTATTTACACTTTTGGGTAACAGCAGTTTGTGCTTATGGAGTATTTTTCCCAATGCACTTTATTGGAATGGCAGGTTTACCAAGACGTTACTATACTAATACCAATTTTCCATTATTTGATGATATAGCTAATGTAAATGTAATCATCACAATATTTGCTTTAATAGGAGGTGCTTTTCAGTTAGTGTATTTATATAATTTCTTTGGAAGTATATTTTTTGGAAAAAAAGCTATTCAAAACCCTTGGAAATCTACAACTTTAGAGTGGACTGCACCAGTAGAGCATATACACGGTAACTGGCCAGGTGAAATTCCTCACGTACATCGCTGGGCTTATGATTATAGTAAACCAGGGCACGAGGAAGACTTTGTCCCTCAAAATATTCCTCTTAAAGATGGAGAGGAAGAATTACAGCATTAAGCTTTATCAGTCATAATATTACAATTGAAAGCCCGTCCATTAGGACGGGCTTTTACGTTTAAGTGTTTGTTTTTTTCGATAAAAAGTAAAATTTACTCAAAAAATTCGACGAAATACAAAAAAATCAGTTAAATTGCAGTCGAAAACTATTTGGGTGTATGTAATCATATTATCCTAGATATTGATTTCAGTTGCTATTAAACATGATTTTTAACTATTCAACAATGGAAAACAAACCTACCTCAAAATATGCACAGATACGTGCATACTTTAGTTTATTGTTTTTGTTAGTGTCATATTCAATGACTGCACAATGCCCAACAATAAGCGATTCAAACCCTCCTCCAATTTGTGATGCCTCAGGCTATGCATTTGTCGATTTAAATGCATTTGCTACTGATAATGGTAACGGTATATTATGGTACGATGTGCCATCAGGTGGCACACCTTTTAACGCCAATGAACTAATTGCTGAAGGTACTTATTATGCCGATGATAATTCCGGTACTTGCGGCGTTAGACCTTCTATAACTATCAGTTTTCAAGTTAGTCCTTCAGGCGAAAACTTAGAACGAATTTATTGCAGTAACGAAAGCGCAACCATTCAAACCTATATTAACGATGTCCTTCAAGCGAGTATTCCATCAGGAGGTTCTGTTGAGATATACTATGATTTTGATTTGACCAATCAAGCATCTCCTTTAGATACAATCCCAGTAGGTGCATCAAACTACTATATTGTGTTTGTTGACAATGGAGGTTGTAAAAGTCAAATAGAGATTGGGCAAGTAGGGGTATTTACAGCACCAGCAGATCCAACCCCAACATCACCACAAGAATTCTGTTCAGATACTAATCCATTAGTGGGAAATTTAGATCCAGGAACAACAGCTACTAATTTTCTTTGGTACGAGAACTTGGATGGTTCAGGTAGCCCTATACCTCCAGCATTATCACCAAGTACACCTTTGGTAAATGGTAATACATATTATGTGCAGGTTGATGATATTTTTTGTGTAAGTAATCCAGTTGCCGTTATAGTAACTATTGATGATCCTACAGACGCTGGGAACTCCGCAAATTTAAACTATTGTAACGACAACTTACCTCTTGCCGATTTTGATTTGTTTGATCAATTGGGGGGTACCCCGGATAACACCGGAACGTGGACAGGGCCGTTAGCAACATCAAACGGATTTAGAGGATCGGTAAACATTTCTACATTAACGACAGCTGGAACTTATACATTCACCTATACAGTTCCCAGTACGGGAGCTTGTCCTGATGCTGTTTCAACGGTAACTATAGAGGTTTATGAAACTCTTACTTCTGGAACGGCCTCTGCGGCAAATCCTGCTTCATATTGTGAATCGGGCTTGCCTACAGCTCTAGATTTGTTTTCATTATTAGATAACGAAGATCTTGGGGGACAATGGACCCAAGGTACGTTAAGTACAGACCCGGTAGTTACATCTCCTATTGATTTAACAGGGTTTATACCAGGAACATATAATTTCACTTATACTCAAAATGTATTACCTAATCCTTGTCCAGAGGAATCAACTACAGTACAAGTTATCGTACTAGCTGATCCAAATGCAGGAGTAGCAGTAAACCAAACCTTTTGTGAAAATGATTTAGCTACGAACTCCCCATTTAATCTATTTGATGCTCTTGACGGTTCACAGGATAATAACTTAGGGACTTGGACGGATGCTACAAATACCACAATATCCAATACTTTAGATATTACAGGTTTTACGGTAGCAGGTAGTCCATACCTGTTTACATATACAATTGATAATGGTACATGCTTAGATTCTGAACAAATTTCCATTACCGTAGATGACGCCCCAGAATCTGGAACACCAGTAGCTACCTTTCCAGAATATTGTGAAGGTTCAGCACCAGCAAGTTATAATTTATTTGATTTGTTAGTAGGTGAAGACCAAACGGGAACATGGTTTGTTGGAACAGATAATTTAGGAGCGACAGCAACGACTCCAATCGATTTATCAGGATTCACTGCAGGAACTTATAATTTTACATTTGATGTAGATGCTATTGGTAGTTGTGATGATCCTTTAGTAACAGTGCAAGTAATCATTAATCCTCTACCAAATACGGGTACGCCATCATCGGCTACATTTTGTGAGAATGATTTAGCGGCGAATTCGCCATTAGGTTTATTCGGACAATTATCAGGGGAAGATACAGGCGGTACATGGACGGATGATAATACATCAGGCGCTTTAACTGGTAGCGATGTAGATTTAACTTCTCTTGCAATTGGAAGCTACAATTTTACCTATACTATTACAGATGCAAATAACTGTACAAATAGTTCAACAGTAACTATTACTGTGGAAGATGCACCAGAATCAGGAACTGCAAATACTCCAGTTGAGTTTTGTATAGCCGAAATCACTGCAGCGCAAACCTATAATTTATTCGATTTATTAGAAGGGGAAGATCAAGCAGGAACTTGGAACGATGATGATGCTTCAGGAGCTTTGTCTGGAAATACTGTAACTATTGATGGACTTGCCGCAGGAACTTATAATTTTACATACGATGTTAATGCCATAGGAAGTTGTGATGATGTTAATGTTACTGTAAGTATTGTAATTAATGACACACCGGCACCAATCGCTTCTGCCACACAAGAATTTTGTGATAGTGCAACAGTAGCCGATTTAGTAGCAACAGGAACAACAATTCAGTGGTATGATGCTGCAACTAGTGGTTCACCTTTAGATGCAACGACTGCTTTAGTAGATGGTGAAGACTATTACGCTACCCAAACAGACGCTACTACAACTTGTGAGTCATCAGTTAGAACTCAAGTAGATGTTACAATTTACCAATCTCCTGATGCAGGAAATGTTAATACAACAGCAATTGTAGCATGTAATGATAATAACAATATTGATTTATTTGATGGATTAGACGGTACAGAAGATACAGGAGGGTCATGGAATGATGACGATGCTACAGGCGTATTAGCAGGAAATAGCCTTGATGCTACAGGACTAGCTGCTGGAACATACGATTTTACATATACAGTAACGGGTTCTGCACCTTGTGTAGATGATAGTACAACAATAACTGTAACTATTGAAGCGCCTCAAAATGCAGGCACTGATACAACTCTAGATATTTGTAGTACAGACGCTGTAATAGATTTATTTACGCTTTTAGGAGCGGCTGATACAGGAGGAACTTGGTCACCAGCTTTAACTAGCGGAACAGGTGATTTTGATCCAGCTACTGATGCATCAGGAACATACACATATACAATAACTAATGCTTGTGGTACAGTAAGTAGCGAAGTGGTAGTTACAGTTATAGAAGCACCAAATGCTGGAGCAAATGCGACACTAGCAGCATGTGCTGGAGATGCAACGACTGATTTGTTTACTCTTTTAGGGACAGATGCACAAACTGGAGGAACTTGGTCTCCTGCTTTAGCAAGCAGTACTGGAGTTTTTGACCCAGCTGCAGATAACGCAGGAACATACATTTATACGGTTGCAGCCGTTGCACCATGTTCACCCGATGCAACAGCAGAAGTAACAGTAACCATTGATGATAGTTTGCCAGTGGTAGTTTTAGATCCCAATCCATCGTTTTGTTTAGCTGATAATCCTACTGTTACTGATTTAAATAACAGTATAAGATTTACTGGGACGGTTAATTGGTATGAAGATGCTGCTTTAACCTTACCATTGGCAGGAACAGAAACGTTAGTTGATGGTGAAGATTATTACGCAACTCAAACCAATAGTACTGGTTGTGAATCTTCGGTAGCAGTGCAAATTGATGCAACAGTAAATGATGCACCAACGCCAACACTTGCTGACGCTGGTGAAGATTATTGTATTAATGATGGACCAACGCTAAGGACATTATCTGATAATATTGTAGAGTACGACTCAGCATTTAATAATATAGTATGGTATGATGTCCCGATAGGAGGAACAGCAATTCCTGAAGATACTGCATTAGGAAACAGTACCTACTACGCTGCCTTAATCGATCAAACTACAGGTTGTGAAAGCTCAGTTCGATTAGAAGTAACACCAGATATTACGGCATGTGGTAAGATAAGTTTACCAGATGGCTTCTCGCCAAACGGAGATGGCACTAATGACACTTATGATATTGACAATCTAGATATTTTATATCCAAATTTCGAATTAGAGATTTTCAATAGAAATGGAAACATTGTTTATAAAGGAAATGCAAGTACACCACGATTTGATGGAACATCAAACCAAGGGAGAGTTGTTGTAAAGGGCGATTTACCAGTAGGTGTGTACTTCTACATCTTTAGATTTAATAACGGAGTTGATGCTCCAGAACAAGGACGCTTATACTTAAGCAGATAATTTATAGATACAGCAAAATTTAAGACAATGAAAACATTAAATATATATCATAAAATAGCTGCTTTGTTAAGTCTGACGTTCCTGTCATTACAAAGTTTTGCGCAACAAGACCCACAATTCACTCAGTATATGTATAACATGAGTGTAATTAACCCCGCCTATGCAACAGCAGAAGAAGGTATTTTAAACCTCGGTGGATTATACAGAACCCAATGGGTTGGACTAGAAGGCGCGCCTTCAACAGGAACCTTTTTTGCCCATACTCCTATTAATGATAAAATAGAAATGGGTATCTCTTTCACCAACGATAATATTGGAGATATTGTAAATGAGAATAATATTTTTGCAGATTTCGCTTATGTATTACCCGTTGGAATTGAAACGAAAATATCCTTCGGATTAAAGGCTGGTGTTCGCATGTTTGATACCAATTTTAATGGATTGCAATTACAATCTGGTGGTACAAATACTGATATAGCGTTTAACGAAAATATTAATAGAGCTTTCCCAAACCTAGGAATAGGCGCTTTCTTTTTCACAGATAATTATTATTTGGGTGTTTCTGCTCCTAATATGTTATCGACTAAACATTTGGAGAATGAAAACGGTATAAAAGCTACTGGAGTTGAAAACGTACATTATTTCTTTACAGGAGGTTATGTTTTTGATATCGATTCAAAATTAAAACTGAAACCTGCGTTTATGGCTAGATCGGTCAAAGGTGCGCCTTTAGCTTTAGATATTACGGCCAATGTATTGATTAATGAAAAATTAGAAGCTGGTTTAGGCTATCGTCTGGGAGATGCTATGAGTGCTTTAGTGAATTTTAGAGTAACCCCAAATTTACGAATTGGTTATGCTTACGATTATACAACAACCAATTTAGGTGATTTCAATTCAGGCTCTCACGAAATATTTATTTTGTTTGATGTGGATTTATTTGGATTCAAAAACGGATATGATCGCTCACCAAGATTCTTCTAACATTTAATACAAGGAAACATGAAAAAATTTATATACATATTCGCAAGCCTTTTATTAGTTAGTGGAACAGGCTTTGCTCAAAAGAAAAATTTAAAACGCGTCAATAAGCTTTTTGAAATGCGAGCTTACAAAGACGCAGCCGAAATTTATGAGACCAAAGAGCGCAATCAAGAAGTGCTTCAGAACTTAGCCGACAGTTATTATTATAATGCAAGTTTGCAAAAGGCCATTAAAACCTATAGAGAATTATTTGTGCAATATGGAGATTCTATTGATATAGAATACCACTTTAGGTTTGCCCAAGCACTGAAGGGTGTAAAGGAGTATAAGGAAGCCGATAAGCATTTAACACGCTACTACAATAAACCAATAAATACCTTGGCTTTTATTGAAGATACGGATAAAACCACACCACATACATTCAAATTAAAACAAATTGAAAATAGAAATTCAATTAGTGATTTTGGTTTGACGTTTTATGGTGACGATAAGGTAGCATTTGCTTCTGCTAGAAATTCTGAAAACCCAGCGTATTCTTGGAATAACTTGCCGTATTTAGATTTGTATAGCGGTACTTTAAATAGTCAAAATGTTCTTGAAAATGTACAGCCATTTTCAGAATCTATAAATACAGAATCTCATGAAAGTAATGCTGTGTTTACCAAAGATGGTAAGACTATGTACTTCAATAGAACCAATACAAGTCGTAAAAAGACAGACGAAGAGCGTATTGCACATATTAAAATTTATAAAGCTGAATTAATAGATGGCGAGTGGACAAATGTTACCGCATTACCATTTACATCAAATGGGTATAGTACAGAACATCCTGCTTTGAGTACCGATGAAAAGACACTATATTTTGCTAGTGATATGCCAGGGACGTATGGTAGTTTTGATATTTATAAAGTAGCTATTAATGATGATGGCACGTATGGCGAACCTGAAAATTTAGGCGAAACCATTAACACAAAACATAGAGAACAATTTCCATACATTAGTAAATATAATGTATTGTATTTCTCATCAATTGGACATTTAGGTTATGGCGGATTAGACGTATTTAGAAGTAATTTGGTGAATGGTGAATTTGATAAACCTGTAAATCTTGGAAGCACTATTAATAGCCCATTAGATGATTTTGCCTATGTGGTAAAAGAAAAGGATGATAAGGGTTTTGTGTCTTCAAATAGAAGCGGATATGACCGTTTATACGGCTTTGCTAGAGCACAAAATCCGTTAACTATGTATCAGGTTGAAGGTATTGTAGAAGATTTAAATAGTAAAGAACTATTAGCAGGATCTTTAGTAACCTTGTTTGATGAATCTAATACTGTTATACAAGACACCATTGTAGGAGATGATGCGTATTACATTTTCAAAATTGAACCAAACAAAAAGTATAAAGTAAGAGGAACACGCAAAGCATATATTCCTCAAGATGTAGAGTTCTCGACAGATAGTAAAGGCAAAGTACAACATAACATTTACTTAAGTTTAGAGTCTTTTGCTGATGCTGAAGAACGCGTAAAAGAAAAAGAAGACGGCGAAGTACAAGTGGAGTTAGATAAGATTTTCTTCGATTTTGATAAGTCTGATATTCGAGAAGATGCGGCCATTACGCTTAATGTATTAGTAGATTTAATGAAAAAATATCCATCTATGGAAGTTGAGGTATCTGCCCATACCGATGCTCGTGGACCAGACCAATACAATTTAGATTTATCTAAGCGAAGGGCAGCTTCAACCTTAGAATATTTGGTAAGCCAAGGCATTGAACGCGACCGATTAAAAAGTATCGGTTACGGAGAAATGCAACCGCTTAATGAATGTGTAAAAGAAGGTATTTGCGATGATGAAGCATATGATATTAACAGACGTTGTGAATTTACAATCTTAAAATAACCAACCAATATACCAACCAAAAGCCCGAAGAGCCTTTCTTTCTGACAACCTCAGAATCGAAAGGCTTTTTGTTTATGCCTCTATCATTAATTAATTTCTAAGTAAGTCATTTGTTTTACGTATTTTTATCATATTAAATTAGTACCGATATGGTGTATTATATAGCTGCATTAGTATTGTTTGTGTTGGTTGGTTACACTATCCACATATTAGCCTACAACAGGTTTAAAAAATTAAAAGGTAGAACACCAAACAAAAAAGAACTTTGGAGTATCTACCATTGGGAAGGTGTTCTTGGGTTAAGCGCTTTAATTGTTCTTGTCCTTGTATATGTTCTAAAAGCCTCGAATGTTTTAAACTTTTAAATGTTTTAAAAACCCTATTAATCAATCGGGTTAAGTCACACTAAAAAAAATGAACGAAAACCTAGACCCTACAAACGAAAATTTTTCACCTGAGGAACTAGATGTAGAGAAAAAGTTAAGACCCTTAGATTTTGATGATTTCACAGGTCAGGATCAGGTGTTGGAAAATCTTCAAGTTTTTGTAAAGGCAGCCAATTTAAGAGGTGAAGCTTTAGATCATACCCTATTTCATGGTCCTCCAGGATTGGGAAAAACAACACTGGCACATATTCTGGCTAATGAATTGGACGTTGGTATAAAAGTAACGTCAGGTCCAGTACTGGATAAACCAGGTGACTTAGCGGGTTTGCTAACCAATTTAGATGAGCGCGATGTATTATTTATTGATGAAATTCATCGGTTAAGCCCTATTGTTGAGGAGTATCTCTACTCAGCAATGGAAGATTACAAAATTGATATTATGATTGAAACAGGGCCAAATGCCCGTACCGTTCAAATAAATTTAAGTCCGTTTACTTTGGTTGGAGCAACTACGCGTTCAGGATTGTTAACCTCACCGATGCGCGCACGTTTCGGTATTCAAAGTAGATTACAATACTACCAAACCGATTTATTAACTACGATAGTACAACGAAGTGCCATGATTTTAGATGTGCCCATTTCTATGGAAGCTGCAGTAGAAATTGCAGGACGAAGTAGAGGTACACCTAGAATTGCTAACGCATTGTTACGACGTGTTAGAGATTTTGCTCAAATAAAAGGCAACGGAAGCATCGATATAAAAATAGCAAAATTCGCTCTAGAGGCATTAAATGTAGATGCACATGGTTTAGATGAAATGGATAATAAAATTCTATCCACAATTATCGATAAATTTAAAGGAGGCCCTGTAGGAATCACCACGATTGCCACCGCGGTGAGTGAAAGTCCTGAAACTATCGAAGAAGTTTACGAGCCTTTTTTAATCCAACAAGGATTTATTATGCGAACACCTCGTGGTAGAGAAGTTACAGAGCAAGCATACAAGCATTTAGGGAAAATAAAAGGTAATATTCAAGGAGGTCTATTCTAAAATTTCTTGTCATGCTGAACTTGATTCAGCATCTAAATGATGATTGAAACTAAAATAAAATACACAAAACTCATTAAAACCGAAGCAAAACGCCTCGGTTTTTTGTCTTGTGGTATCAGTAAAGCAGAATTTTTAGAAGAAGAAGCACCACGATTAGAACAATGGTTAAACCAAAATATGCATGGAGGTATGCGCTATATGGAAAACCATTTTGATAAACGCTTAGACCCAACAAAACTGGTAGAAGATTCAAAAAGCGTAGTATCGCTATTGCTTAATTATTTCCCTTCAGAAGTTCAAAATTCTGAGAGTTATAAAATTTCTAAATATGCCTATGGAACCGATTATCATTTTGTGATAAAAGACAAATTAAAATCACTTTTACATTTCATTCAAGAGGAAATAGGTGAGGTAAATGGACGTGCTTTTGTAGATTCAGCACCAGTTTTAGATAAAGCTTGGGCAGCAAAATCAGGCTTGGGTTGGATTGGCAAACACAGTAATTTACTCACTCAACAGGTAGGGTCGTTCTATTTTATTGCAGAACTAATAATCGATTTAGAATTAGAATATGATACACCAGTAACCGACCATTGTGGTACCTGTACCGCTTGTATCGACGCTTGTCCTACGGAAGCTATAACTGAACCCTATGTGGTTGATGGCAGCAAATGCATTTCATACTTTACCATAGAATTAAAAGAAAATATTCCATCAGAATTTAAGGGGGAATTTGATGATTGGATGTTTGGTTGTGATGTGTGTCAAGATGTTTGCCCTTGGAATCGTTTTTCAAAAGCGCATAATGAACCGCTGTTCAATCCGCATCCAGAATTGCTTTCCATGAGTAAAAAAGATTGGCAAGAGATTACAGAAGAGACGTTTAGAAAAGTATTTAAAAAATCTGCGGTGAAACGTACTAAATATTCTGGCTTAAAGCGAAATATTGAATTTCTTCAATAAAAAAGATTCTAAGAAAATAGTTCTTAGAATCTTTTAAAAAAATGATTATTAGGTCTTTATAATTTTTTACCTTAATTTTTCTTGTTGAATTTATAACTTATGCCTGCCATAATCATAGAGGTGTCCATTTTATAAGATACAGAGGAACCAGGTATTGCACCTAAAGTATTACCAGGTGAAGCCATCATAGGAGATAAAATATTACCTTGGGTACTGCCATCACTACTGCCGTAATGATATACGGCATCTAGCATCCAATTGCTATTTATTTCATAGCTAAAACCAAATTGGTAAGCATGTTTAATTATTGCTGTAGCGGGTACGTTAAAAAAGGCTACTTCTTCTGGAATAGGATTAGAGCTATACGTGTATCCAATTCGCAACGGTAATTTATTTATAGCCTTACATTGTAAACCTGCTGATAGAATAGAAATATCTTCCCAACCAAATCCAGCTACTGATGCTGTTTGGGTCCATCCAGTTTTCGAAAACCCATCGGTGTTTTCATAATTAACTCTTCTAAAATCGAACGCTAAGTCAAAAACGCCTTCGGAATAACCAATACCGAGAGAAAAAATTGAAGGATAATCCATTTGGAAATTATTGGTTGCTGTTGAATTGTCTAAGTAGGTGTTTTCGAATTCAAATTCGCTAAATTTTTGCATGGTTTTGTAGGATGCACCTAATTTCAATCCAATGCCTGTTTCATAAAATAAACCAAATTGAGCCCCTATTCCAGTGGCCGATGCTTTGTCTGATGTAGGGTAACCAGAGGGATTAGGGTTAGCGGTAGGGTTAGGTTCTAATTCTAAAGTGGCATAATTAAAATTGGGTTGAATACCAATGGATAATTTGTCGGTTATTTGAAATGCATATGCTAAACCAACTTGCAATAGAATATAATCAGACTCGATACGTCCAAAACCATTAAAAGATTGCGGCCAATTGATAGGGTTGGAAGCATTAGGATTCCAATCAGGATTTGGGTTTCCAGAAACATCAAGTGGAAGATTGGTTTCTTGTGGAAATGTTACCCCAAAACCACTTATACCAAAGGCAGAAGCCCCAAAAGTGTGTTTGCTGCCCTTTTTCTTCCAAACCATAGCCAATGCAGGCATGGGAGAAAGACCTCTGTCATCTGCTGTTGTTCCAGTAACTTCTGGCGATCCAGGAGCCCCAGGACCAAGATCTCCAGGTTGCCATAACATGTTTGGAGGTAAGGTAGAGCTTAATTCTGGAGAGGAAAAGAATAAGCCAACATCAAGCTTTATAATATTGCCATCAAATGTTGAAATGGCTGCAGGATTCCATTGTAAAGTTCCTGAAATATCTAGAGGTTGCGCCGTAGAAGCACCGCCCATAGACATATTAACCGCTCCAACACCTTGCATAATATGGCCCGCTTGGGCAAAAAAAGCAAAAGAGATTAGAGCAAAGCCTAGGTTTAGAATTAGTTTTTTCATAATTGAGATATTTAAATCATTTCAAATAAAACACCATGAAATTTTGATATTTTATTTGGAATGTTAGTTAAGAAATGAATAGTTTATCAAAGCTAGGTTTTAAGTTGATTCTCAACTATGATATTTATCACGTTTTAAGGTTATTTTTTTAAAAAAAACCTACTTAAATAGGTGTAGTGTAACCTTTGTTACACAAGGAGTTATGATGATTTTTGTCATATTTTTTTCAGGATAATAGGGTTAGTTTTACACAAAATTAAAATTATAAAAGTTCTCGCTTTATAATTGATTTTAAACCCAAGAAAATGAAAAATTTAGTAATTCTAGGAGCAGGTACAGCAGGAACCATGATGGCGAATCATTTGGTAAATAAATTGCCAAAAAAGGAATGGAAAATTTCTATAATAGACCAGTATAAAACCCATTATTATCAACCAGGTTTTTTGTTTTTACCTTTTGACACCTATACAGAAGACCAAGTAAAAAAGGAAGGCAAGAAATTTATACCCAAGGGCGTACACTATATTCAGAAGAAAATTGAACAGATTTTTCCAGAATCTAATAAAGTAGAATTAGAGGACGAAACTTTAGATTACGACATCCTAATCGTAGCAACGGGGTCTAAAATTGCACCAGATGAAACAGATGGGTTATTAGGGCCGTTATGGAGAAAAGATATTTTTGATTTTTATACCTATGAAGGTGCTCTAGCACTGCGAGATAAGTTAAGAGGTTGGCAAGGCGGAAAATTAGTAGTGCATATCACAGAGATGCCGATAAAATGTCCTGTGGCGCCATTAGAGTTTGCGTTTTTGGCCGATTCTTATTTTAAGAAAAAGGGCATGCGAGATAAGGTTGAAATCACTTATGTAACCCCTTTGGATGGTGCTTTCACAAAACCAACCTGTACTAAAGCATTAAATTACTTATTGGAGGAAAAACAGATTAAGATAGAGACCGATTTTGCAATAATGGAAGTTGATAATGAAAAGAAAGCTATTGTAGATTATGTAGACAGGGAAATTCCTTTTGATTTATTAGTAACCGTGCCTACAAATATGGGTGATGAAGTTATTGAACGCTCTGGTTTGGGTGATGATTTAAATTTTATTCCAACGCACAAACATACGTTACAGTCTAAGGAACATGAAAACATTTTCGTTATTGGTGATGCTACCAATGTGCCAGCGTCTAAGGCAGGATCGGTAGCGCACTTCCAAGCGGAAACGCTTACGGATAATATTATGTTATACACAAAAGGTTATAAATTAAAGCAGGAGTTTGATGGTCATGCCAATTGCTTTATTGAAACAGGCGACAATAAAGCGTTGCTAATCGACTTTAACTATGAGCAAGAACCTGTACATGGTACATTTCCGTTTGCAAAAATAGGGCCTCTTAAACTATTAAAAGAAAGCGTGTTTAACCATTGGGGCAAACTAGCCTTCAGGTGGGTTTATTGGAATATGTTATTGAAGGGCATACAAATTCCATTTGTTGGACGAAATATGAGCTTTAAAGGTAAAATATTTGATATAAAAGCAGAACAAAAAGAATTAACTACATAAAATTTTAAAATCATGAAAAAACTAATAGCAAATAAAGAAATTGAAGTTAATGAGCAAGGATATATGCTAGACTTCACACAATGGGATAAAGAGGTAGGCAAAAGTTTGGCCGAGGAACTGGATATTTCTATGACAGACCAGCATTGGGAAGTTATTGATTACATCCATGATAAGTATAAAAAAGACGAACCTTTGTCTATTAGAGGCATTAAAAAAAGTGGTGTTATTAACGTTAAGGAATTTTATAGCCTATTTCCAGGTGGGCCATTAAAAAAGGCATCACTCATAGCTGGAATTCCTAAGCCTAAGAGCTGTATTTAATAAAATATTAAAACGTAAAACTATGAGTACAAAAGTTAAAAAAATGCTTTTCATTTTATCAAAAGCAACAATAGAGAATGCTTACGCAGCCTTTGTAATGGCAAATGGCGCAAGAATGGAAGGTATTGAGTCTGAAATATTTTTCACATTCTTCGGTCTAGAAGCCATTCAGAAGAAAAAACTAGAACATTTACATGTGGCTACCGTAGGTAACCCTGGTATGCATATTCCAACAATGTTAGGTGGATTACCTGGTGTTGAAGCTTTAGCTACAAAAATGATGAAAAAGGAAATGGAAAAACTAGATATGCCACCTATTGGCGAATTTTTAGAAATCCTTTCCGACTCAGGATGTAAGCTGTGGGCGTGCAAACTAGCAGTAGATATGTTTCATTTAAAAGAAGAGGACTTTATTGATGAGTTAGATGGTATTTTAACGATTGGTGATTTTTACTCAAGGGCAGACCAAGAGGGTTGTCAGCTTCTATTTATATAAAATCTAAAATTAATTACTTAGCAAAACTATTATTTAATGATTAAAAACATGTCTTATTAAATTAGGGCATGTTTTTTTGTTATTAGACCTAATGTCTAAACTTAATTCTCTTTAACCTTTAATTTAAAATATATCTATAACCGTTTAATGAATTATCCCCAAAATTCAAAAAAACGAGTTGTAGAACGATAGGTTTGTTATCTTTGTTGGTTTACTTAATTAATCTTTTTTTATGAGCGAAGAAAGCAAGCGCAGAGAGGCCCTTATTTATCATGCAAAACCCACTCCAGGAAAAATAAAAGTTGTTCCAACTAAAAAATATGCAAGCCAAAGAGACTTGTCTTTGGCATATTCTCCAGGAGTTGCTGAGCCTTGTTTAGAAATTGAAAAAGATAAAAACAACGCTTACCGTTACACAGCAAAAGGCAATTTGGTAGCCGTAATTTCTAACGGAACTGCAGTTTTAGGTTTAGGGAATATTGGTCCTGAAGCTTCAAAACCTGTAATGGAGGGAAAGGGATTGCTTTTCAAGATTTTTGCAGATATTGATGTGTTTGATATAGAAGTGGATACAGAAGATGTTGATGCATTTATTGAAACGGTAAAAAATATAGCCCCAACGTTTGGCGGTATAAATCTTGAGGATATTAAAGCCCCTGAAGCGTTTGAAATAGAAAGACGTCTTAAAGAGGAGCTGGATATTCCAGTAATGCACGACGATCAGCACGGTACAGCAATAATTTCTGCTGCTGCTTTAATAAATGCGCTAGAACTTGCTAAAAAGAATATTGAAGACGTTAAAATTGTAATAAGTGGTGCTGGTGCAGCTGCCATCTCTTGCTCACGTTTATACCAATCTTGTGGTGCTAAGCGCGAAAATATGGTAATGCTAGATAGTAAAGGTGTAATTCGTGATGATAGAGATAACCTTACCTCACAAAAAGCAGAATTCGCTACTCATAGAAAAATAGACACACTAGAAGAAGCTATGATTGATGCTGATGTATTTATCGGCCTTTCTATGGCAGACATCGTTACTCCTGAAATGCTGAAAACCATGGCGAAAGACCCCATAGTTTTTGCTATGGCAAATCCAAATCCCGAGATAAAATATCAATTGGCCGTAGATACGCGTGATGATATTATTATGGCAACAGGACGTAGCGACCATCCAAATCAGGTAAATAACGTATTAGGTTTTCCATTTATTTTTAGAGGTGCATTAGATGTTCGTGCTTCAAAAATTAATGAAGAAATGAAAATAGCTGCAGTAAAAGCTTTGGCAGCTTTAGCAAAAGAACCGGTTCCAGAACAGGTAAATGTGGCTTACGAACAAACACGTTTGGCGTTTGGTAGAAAATATATTATACCAAAACCTTTTGATCCAAGATTAATCGCTGAAATCCCACCAGCTGTAGCAAAAGCAGCTATGGAAAGTGGTGTTGCAAAAGAATCTATTACGGATTGGGAAAAATATAAAAACTCATTACGCGAACGTTTAGGTTCTGATAATAAATTGGTGAGATTACTTTTAAGTCGCGCAAAGTTAAACCCAAAGCGTGTAGTATATGCCGAGGCAGATCAATTAGCAGTATTAAAAGCAGCCCAAATTGCCCATGAAGAAGGGATTGCAATTCCTATTTTATTAGGAAGAAAGGAGACTATAGAGACCTTGATGAAGGAAATTGATTTTGAAGCTGATATCTCAATTATAGATCCAAAAACGGAAGAGGAAAATGAGCGTAAAAATCGTTATGCTAAAGTATATTGGGAGCAAAGAAAGAGGCGAGGTGTAACTTATTATGCGGCTCAACGCTTGATGCGAGAGCGCAATTATTTTGCAGCTATGATGGTGAATGAGGGTGATGCCGATGCGTTGATTTCTGGATATTCCAGAAATTACCCTTCAGTAGTGAAACCGATGTTAGAGTTAATTGGTATGGCAAAAGGCGCAACGAGAATTGCAACTACTAATGTTATGATGACCAAAAGAGGGCCTATGTTTTTGAGTGATACTTCAATTAATATTGATCCTTCAGCAAAAGACTTAGCGAAAATTGCTGTAATGACTTCAAAGGTGATAAAAACTTTTGGTTTTGAGCCAGTAATAGCCATGACATCATATTCCAACTTTGGTTCTTCTGATAATGAAAGAGCTTCAAAAGTAAGAGAAGCTGTGTCCATGTTGCACCGTCATTATCCAGAATTGGTGGTGGACGGCGAGTTACAAACCGATTTTGCACTAAACGATCAAATGTTGAGAGATCAATTCCCGTTTTCAAAATTAGTAGGCCGTAAGGTGAATAGCTTGATATTTCCAAATCTAGATGCGGCAAATATCACCTATAAACTACTAAAAGAGCTTAACGAAGCAGATTCCATTGGCCCTATAATGATGGGAATGAAAAAGCCTGTTCATATTTTGCAATTAGACGCCAGTGTAGATGAAATCGTAAACATGACGGCTGTTGCAGTTATAGATGCACAAAACAAAGAAATGTGGGAATTGGAAAAAGATATTTCTTAATCTTTGAAACGTAAATAATTTCATTACATTTGGCAGGATAAGAGGGGTTTAAATGATTACACACATTCAAGGTAAGTTAATAGAAAAAAATCCTACCGATGTTGTAATAGACTGCAACGGCGTTGGATATATACTAAATATTTCATTACACACGTTTTCTCAAATTCCTGATAAGGAACACTTAAAGTTATACACGCACCTTCAAGTTAAAGAAGATTCTCATACCCTCTTTGGGTTTTCCTCTTTAGCAGAACGCGAAATTTTTAGGTTATTACTTTCAGTAAGTGGCATTGGCGCCAGTACAGCGAGAACAATGCTGTCTTCATTAACGCCAAAACAAGTGAGGGAAGGAATTGCTTCTGGAGATGTAGCGCTAATTCAATCTATAAAAGGTATTGGCGCTAAAACAGCACAACGTGTAATTATTGATTTAAAGGATAAAATTTTAAAGATTTACGATATTGATGAAGTTTCAGTTTCTAAAGACAATACCAATAAGAATGAAGCGTTATCTGCTTTAGAAGTTCTTGGTTTTGTAAAAAAGCAAGCAGAACGTGTTGTGGACAAAATTATGGTATCACAACCTGATGCAACTGTTGAAACCATTATAAAACAAGCCTTAAAAAATTTATAATAGATTTTGAACATAACTAACCATAGCTGTCATAAATCCATTAAAACCTATGTTGCCCTAATTACGCTCCTGCTGGTATCTGTTGTGGTTTGGGGGCAGCAGCCTGCTCAAGATACTACAAAAACAGGCTTTAGTTTAGGCAAGATTAAATTTCCAAAACCTAATGGTATAGAGTCTAAATACACTTACGACCCCATTACCGATAGATATATCTATACAGAAAAGATTGGCGAATTTAATATCAATTACCCCATAATATTAACACCGAAAGAGTTTAAAGACCTTGTTGCAAAAGAAAACCTAAGAAATTATTACAAGGAAAAGATTGATGCTTTTGACGGTAAAAAGAAAGGGGCTGAGGACGAACAGAAAAATTTATTACCAGAGTTTTACGTAAACTCAGGATTTTTTGAGACTATTTTTGGCGGTAATACCATTGAAGTAGTACCACAAGGTTCTGTAGAAATGGATTTGGGGGTGTTATTCTCAAAGCAGGACAATCCATCGTTTTCCCCTAGAAACCGTAGTAATTTTACTTTTGATTTCGATCAACGTATCAGTTTGAGTCTACTTGGAAAAGTTGGTACAAGACTTCAGGTTAACGCGAATTATGATACACAATCTACATTTGATTTTCAGAACATTATAAAATTGGATTATACACCAACGGAAGATGATATTATTCAAAAAATAGAAGTTGGTAACGTAAACATGCCATTAAATAGCTCATTAATAACTGGGGCGCAGAGTTTATTTGGTGTAAAAGCCCAATTGCAGTTTGGAAGAACTACAGTTACTGGTGTGTTTTCTGAACAGCAATCACAGGGAAATACAGTTGTGGCTCAAGGAGGAGGAACTTTAGAAGAATTTGATTTCTTCATTCGAGATTATGATGAAAACAGGCACTTCTTTTTAGCGCAATATTTTAGGGATACTTATGATGAAGCTTTAAGAAACTATCCGTTTATAAATAATAGAGGGCTCCAGATTACTCGGTTGGAAGTATATATAACCAACAGAAGTAATAGGATAGATAATGTAAGAAACGTTGTAGCCTTACAGGATTTGGGAGAGAGTGATAATATATATTCACCATTCGTATCGGTTTCGGCGCCTCCGGGGGCGTTCCCTGATAACGGCAATAATAATTTAGACCCAACCGCTATTGGTAATGGTTCAGTGTTAACTGAGGCAATTCGTGATATTGCAACGGCACAAAATGGATTTGGTGCTATTCAAAATAATGTGAGTGAAGGTTCAGATTACGGGAAAATCGAGAACGCTAGGAAACTACAAAACGGACAAGAATATACTTTTAATAAAGACTTAGGTTATATCTCGTTAAACCAGCGTTTAACCGCCGATGAGGTGTTGGCTGTGGCATATCAATTTACGGTAGGGGGGCAAGTGTATCAAGTTGGTGAATTTGCAAACGATGGTGTTAACCCAAATGATGTGAATAGCAATAACCAAGGACAAGTCACACAAGTTACTAATAGTGCCTTAGTGCTTAAAATGTTGAAGAGCAGTATTACCAATGTACAACAACCCATTTGGGATTTAATGATGAAGAATATTTATGACACTGGTGCATTTAACCTGAGTCAAGAAGATTTCACATTAAATATATTTTACAACGAGGCATCCCCTTTAAATTTTATAACTCCCGTTGATGGCACCACGTTTCCACCATTTGATAATCATACACCAACAATCCCTGGAGATGATAAAGAGATACAAGAAACAACATTAATTCGCCTGTTCAATTGGGATAAATTAAACTTTAATAATGACCCACAGGGTAATGGAGATGGCTTCTTTGATTTTGTTCCGGGTATAACTGTACAGCCTCAAAACGGAAAAATTATTTTTACTAAAGTAGAGCCTTTTGGACGTTATTTATTCGATGTTTTAGATGATGATGGCAATCCGAATAATAATGATTTTGATTACGAGCAAGACACATTTACAAATCCAAACCAAGAGAAATATGTTTACGATATTCTCTATAAAAGCACCAAAATAGCCGCGTTAGAAGAGGCTGATAAAAACAAATTCAAATTAAAAGGGCGTTACAGTTCTAGTGGTGGAGGCGATGGCATACCTATTGGGGCGTTTAATGTGCCGCGTGGCTCCGTAAGGGTAACTGCTGGTGGACGTGTTTTGATTGAGGGCGTGGATTATACCGTAAATTACCAACTAGGGCGTGTACAAATATTAGATGAAGCACTTAAGGCATCTAATACGCCAATTCAGGTATCCACAGAAAATAACGCAGTATTTGGGCAACAAACAAGACGTTTTACAGGTTTAAATGTAGAGCATAAATTCAATGACAATTTTGTTATTGGTGGAACGCTTTTAAATTTAAATGAACGCCCAATAACACAAAAGGCGAATTTTGGTTCAGAACCTATCAATAATACGATTTTTGGTTTTAATGGTAATTTTTCATCTGAAGTGCCTTTCTTAACACGAATGGTAAACAAACTACCTAATATTGATACCGATGTGCCATCAAACATTTCATTACGAGGGGAATTTGCATATTTAGCACCTGGAGCACCTAAAGGAACGAATTTAAACGGAGAAGCGACATCATATATTGATGATTTTGAAGGTACACAAAATGCCATTGATTTAAAAGCGCAACAATCGTGGTTTTTATCCAGTAGACCAATTGATGTAGATGGTGACGGGGTGGAAGACCAGTTAGACCAATCAGGAATTCAAAACGGATATGGTAGAGCAAACCTAAACTGGTACACCATAGACCCTATTTTTTATAGTGCAAGACGACCAGATGGTGTATCCGATCAGGATTTATCGAGTTTATACACCAGTAGGGTTTTTATCAATGAGTTGTTTCCAGAGCAGGATTTAGTACAGGGTCAAAATTCTATTTTATTTACGCTAGATTTGGCATATTATCCAAATGAAAGAGGACCGTATAACTTTCAACCAGGAAGTGAAAATGGGATGTTAAATAATCCACAGGATTCATGGGCAGGTATCACCCGTCAATTAACATCTACAGATTTAGAACAAGCCAATGTTGAGTATATTGAGTTTTGGTTGCAAGATCCATTTCAAGAAAATCCAGCAAACCCTGGAGGTAAGTTAGTATTCAACTTAGGAAATATTTCTGAAGACGTTATCAAAGACGGTAGAAAGCTTTACGAAAACGGCTTACCACAAGATGGAGATATAAGTTTGCTACCACAAACCGATTGGGGTTCAGTAGTACCGTTAAATCAGTCTTTAGTGTACGCGTTTGATACTACAGGGCAAGATCGTGTAAATCAAGATGTTGGATATGATGGTTATAGCGATCAAAATGAAGTGAATTTTATTAGAAATAATAATGCCATTTCTGATGATTTTGCCAATTTGCCTGACCCATCCAATGATAACTATAGGTTTTTCTTAGATGCAGAAGGAGGCATATTCGAGCGCTATAAACAGTTTAATGGCGTGGAAGGTAATACACCAGATGTATTTACAGATACACAACGGGCTAACAATCCTCAACCTGATGTGGAAGACATCAATAGGGACAATACCATGAACACTATTGATAGTTATTTTGAATATGAGTTAGACATCACCCCAGCAACATTAAACATTAATAACGAGTTTATCGTAGACACGAAAAATGTAGAAGCTCAAAGTGAAGATAACAGAAGGCTACTTGAGAACGGGGATGTAGTGTATCCAAAATGGTACTTATTTAGAATACCTGTAACAAAAAGCACGAGAGCCATAGGTGGAATTACCGATTTTCGATCAGTGCGCTTTGTAAGGACTTATTTAAAAGATTTTAACCAAAATACTGTATTTCGGTTTGGGTCTTTAGATTTAGTACGAAGCGATTGGAGACGCTACAATCAAACATTGCAAGCGAATAATGATGATCCTACCGATGATGGCACCGATTTCTCAGTAGGTATTGTAGGTACCATTGATAACGAGGGGTCTTATGTGAGTCCTCCGGGGATTGAGCCAGAGCAACTTTTCAATAATAATACTGTTGTACGACAAAACGAACAGGCCTTGGTGGTAAATGTTTGTGATTTGGAATCGGAAGATTCAAGGGCTGTATTCAAGAATATTAATATAGATATGCGCCAGTATAAGCGTTTAAGGATGTTTTTGCATGCGCAAGATGATGAGTATGGATTTACCGATACAAATGCCGAACGTTTAGTTGGTTTTATGAGAATTGGTAACGATTTAAATGATAATTATTATCAGATTGAAGTGCCATTGGTAAAATCGCCAAATGGGTCTTTACGAAGAGAAGATGTATGGCCGCTCGAAAACGAAATTAACCTTTCAATTGATGTTCTTGGAAAAATTAAAGCCGAGGGTATTGCCGATGGTACTTTACTGAACGGAGAACCTGTATATTACGATGTAATTGGTGATGAGGTTATACCAGTTACCAATCCTTTAACGGGCTATGTTACGGGTCAGCAACGTGTAGCGATAAAAGGAAATCCAAGTTTTGGAGATGTAAGAACACTAATGCTTGGTGTAAAGAATGCAACAAATAGCGATGCTTGCGCCAAGGTTTGGTTTAATGAGCTACGTTTATCAGATTTAGATAATGAGGGCGGTTGGGCAGCAGTGGTAAGTATGGATACCAATATTGCAGATTTTGCAAATATAAGTGCCACAGGAAGACAAAGCACATCAGGCTTTGGAGGGTTAGAACAAGGCCCGAGCGAACGTGCTTTAGAAGATGTTCAGCAATACGATGTGGTAACTAATGTAAATGTGGGACAGCTATTACCGAAGAAATGGGGTGTGCAAGTGCCGTTTAATTATGCACAAAGCGAAGAACTGGTAACACCTAAATTCGACCAGTTTTACAAGGATTTAAAATTGCAGGACCGTATTGATGCAGCAGATTCAGAGGCTGAACGTCAGCAAGTAAAAGAGCAATCTGAGGATTATACAAGACGACAAAGTATTAATTTTATAGGTGTTCGAAAAAACAGGACTACGGATAAAACACCGCGATTTTATGATGTTGAAAATCTAACATTTAATTATTCATACAATAAAGTAGAACATCGCGATTTCGAAATTGAAAATTCGGTAAACAAAACAGTGAGAGCAGGGGCAAATTATGCCTTTAACTTTAACCCTGTAACGGTAGAGCCTTTTAAGAAAAATGATTCTTTGTTTACTGGAAAATATTGGAAGTTTTTAAAAGACTTTAATGTGAATTTATTGCCAACTAGTTTCGCAGTAAATACAGATATTAACAGACAGTTTAACCGTCAAAAATTTAGGGAAATAGACTTAACTGGAAATAATATTGGTATTGAAGAACTATTCCGCAGAAATTATACATTTGATTTTCAATATACCATCAACTATAATATTTCTAAGGCGTTGCAGTTAAACTTTACAGCAGCCAACAATAACATTGTTCGAAATTACTTTTTAGGCGACGATTTAATTGCTGGTGAGCAAGACCAACGCTTAGACGTTTGGGATGGATTTCTAGATATTGGCGACCCTAATAGACAAACACAAAGTTTGGGGCTAACCTATCAATTACCGCTCAATAAAATACCAACATTTAGTTTTATAGATGCAACGTATCAGTATAATGGTGATTTTCAATGGCAAAAGGGTTCTGATTTATACGGACAGGAGTTTGGGCAGGATATTCATACCGTACAAAACTCCAATACTCACAATATAAACACCAGTTTAGATATGAGGCGTTTGTATAAGTATATTGGTTTAGAAAAGAAACCAACGCGAACCGTAAGAACACGAACTAGAAGTGCAGGTGGCCCTCCGGGAGGACAACCCGAAGATGATAAAAAGTCTAAAAGTAGCACTAAGGCTGGCACAAAACTGTTAAACGCCGGTATTGATATTATAACCAGTGTTAAACGTGTGCAAATCAACTATTCAGAAAACAACGGTACATTTTTACCTGGTTATACAAGAACACCTGGTTTTGTGGGAACTTTAAAGCCTTCATTTGGTTTTACGTTTGGTTCTCAGGCCGATATAAGGCAAGAAGCGGCACGACGAGGATGGTTAACTGTTTTTCAGGAGTTTAATCAGCAATTTGCGCAAACGCATAGTGAACAATTGGATATTTCGGCAAGTTTAGAACCTGTGAGAGATTTAAAAATTGATATTTCAGGGAACAAGACTTACTTTGAAAACTTTACCGAAAATTATCGTATTGATGTTAACGATAATAATAGATATATAGGTTTAACTCCAAACACGTTTGGAAACTTTAATATTTCAACGGTGCTCATAAAAACTGCATTTAGCAAAAGTGATGAATCGGGTTCTGATGCGTTTAATGATTTTAGAGCAAATAGGCTTGCTGTTGCAAGACGCGTCGCCGCTGCAAGGGGCGCCGATGTTAATGACGTTGATGCTGAAGGTTTCCCAAGAGGTTTTGGAAAAAACAGTCAAGCGGTGTTGTTACCAGCATTTTTAGCTGCCTATAGCGGTCAAGATCCAAATAATGTAAAACTTGGGGCATTCAGAAATGTGCCAATACCTAACTGGGACATTAAATACACAGGTTTTATGAAATTTGCGTGGTTTAAAAAGAATTTCAGGCGTTTTTCGGTAACCCATGGCTACCGTTCTAGTTATAATATTAATCAGTTTCAAACAAATTTGAATTATGAGGATATTGACTATGGTTTAGGGTATGATGCACCTGAAAATAATGACACAAAAGATCAGTCTGGAAATTATAAAAACGAGCGTTTATTCAGCAACGTAAACTTAACAGAAATGTTTAGTCCGCTAGTTAGAATTGATATGGAGATGAAAAACTCTATGAAAATTTTGGCAGAGATTAGAAAAGACAGACTGTTATCATTGAGTTTTGACAATAATCTGTTAACCGAAGTTATTGGAAACGAATATGCTCTAGGTTTGGGGTATCGTATCAAGGACGTACGTATAAAATCTAAATTGGCAGGTGCTAAAAAACGAGTTGTGAGCGACTTGAATATGAAAGCTGATATTTCAGTTAGGGATAACAAAACGATAGTTAGATATTTAGACTTAGAAAATAATCAAGTAACCTCAGGACAAACCATTTGGGGACTTAAATATTCTGCAGATTATGCGTTTAGTAGAAACTTAACCGCAATTTTTTACTTTGATTATGCCTTCGCTGAATATGCCATTTCTACGGCATTTCCGCAAACTACAATCCGTTCAGGGTTTACGTTGAGGTATAATTTTGGTAATTAACCTTTGTCATTCAGAGGGAGGCACGACCGAAGAATCTAGACAACGCTTTATTTTTTAAAATGTTAATGATACAAATATCTATTTGAAATGTAATTTTGAATAGATACATTTGTCACATCAATATTTAAATTTTTATAATGAATATTCCATCAGAATTAAAATACACTAAAGACCACGAGTGGATAAAAATTGAGGGTGATGTTGCCATTGTGGGAATAACCGATTTTGCACAAAGTGAACTAGGAGACATTGTTTATGTTGAAGTAGAAACACTAGACGAAACTTTAGAAGCCGACGAGATTTTTGGAACTGTTGAGGCTGTAAAAACCGTATCAGATTTGTTTTTGCCATTATCAGGTGAAATCGTAGCATTTAACGAAGAGCTAGAAGATGCTCCAGAAAGTGTGAATTCTGATCCTTATGGCGATGGCTGGATGATTAAAGTTAAATATTCTGATGCCGCCCAAATAGAGGAGTTATTATCAGCTGAAGCTTATAAAGAATTAATTGGTGCTTAAAAAAGCTGCGCCGCTTCTTGCAATAACCTATTCAATAGCATTGGCTACGGTAAGCTTAATGAATTTAAGTGGAATGCCAAAAGTTGAATTGAATTATGGCGATAAGATTTTTCATTTTATTGCGTATGCCATCCTATGTTTATTGTGGTATTTAGTGTTTTTCTATAGAATGGATCATTCTTACAAAAAGGCTATTTTAAACGCAGTGCTTCTTGCGATAATATTTGGTATAATTCTTGAGGTATTACAAGGAACATTAACCATTCATAGATCGTTAGATGTTTATGATGCCATAGCCAACAGTCTAGGTGCATTATTGATGGGAAGCCTTTTATGGGTGAAAGGAAAAATGCAAGTTAAAAATTAGTAAACACTTGGATTTTTCCTAAATAAGTAGTTATTTTAGCAATCTGGAAAAACGATAAAATTATGGAACCTAAAAAAAAATCCAAAAGCTAATGTAGGCAGAAACAGTTCGCTGTATTTTGCTATCGGTTTAGCGCTTATGCTATTTTTAGCATATTATTCTATTAATTATAAAACCTATGACAAATCTGAAATTGATATAGGACAATTAAATTTAGAAGAAGAATTAGAAGAGGAAATTCCATTAACACAGCAAATAGTAACACCTCCACCACCACCTCCACCACCAGCAGCACCAGAAGTTATTGAGGTTGTTGAAGATGAAGAAGAAGTAGAGGAAACTGTAATTGAGTCTACTGAAGTAGATCAGGAAACTGAAATCGTTGAAGTAGAAGAAATTGAAGTAGAGGAAGTAGAAGAAGATATCGAGGTGCCTTTCGCAGTTATTGAAAATGTTCCGGTTTTTCCAGGATGTGAAAAAGGTAACAACGCAGCGAAAAAGGCTTGTATGTCTGAAAAGATTGCCAAATTTGTAAATAGAAAATTTAATACGGAATTGGCTTCAGATTTAGGTTTATCAGGAAGACAACGTATAAACGTAATCTTTAAGATTGACAAAACCGGAAGTATTACAGGTGTAAGAGCTAGAGCACCACACCCAGGATTAGAAAAAGAAGCAGCACGAGTAATTAACTTATTACCAAAAATGAAGCCTGGTAAGCAACGTGGAAAAGCGGTAACAGTACCATATTCGTTGCCAATTATTTTCCAAGTACAAGACTAAATACAACATCTGCTTAAGCAGAGTGAGGAACATAAAATCCCGTTACATGAATTTGTAACGGGATTTCTTTTTTGGTATGCTTATTGTGATTTTATCATAATATTAACATTAGAACTATGATAATGAAATGAACAAGAATTAAGCACTGTTTTCTTTGCATGCGAAACAGCAATTTGTCTTGTGAATTTTATTTGATTGTAGTTTTAGAAAAATCACAACAAATGAACAATTCAAAACAATTTCACGACAGCGTTCGGCAAAACGCTTGCCACGTGAAATCATCACAAAAGCATGATGCAAATTTACAAAAAAACTCCACCCTCTATTTTCAGGTAGGATTAATTGTGTGTCTACTGGCAGCATTCGGATTATTAGAAATGCGCTTTGAAAGTACCATTTCAGAATATGGTCAGGACGTTGTTGAACGGACCGATCCGTTCGAAATGTCAACAGAACCATTTAAGGTTTATGTTAAGCCTAAAGTAGAAGTAAAATCAAAAGTAAAGGTTAAAAAGGCATCCCTTATCTTACCTCCAAAGATTATTGACAACGATGAGGTAACAACCAAAGTTATTGATATTGAAACACCAAATAATGCTACTTCTGATGTTCCTCTAGATCCTTCAGTATTGGGTGAAATTAAAAAACCTGAAGAAGTTGTTGATATTGTATTTGTGCAGCAAGTTCCAATATATCCAGGATGTGAAAAGGAAAAAGGTAATGCGGCACGCAAAAAGTGCATGTCAGATAAAATTACAAGGTTAGTGCAGAAAAGATTCAATGGTGGAGCAATAGCATCTCAAGAAGGTTTATCAGGTAAACAGAAGTTTTATGTACAGTTTCAAATTGATAAAGCAGGTTACGTTACCGAAATTCAAACCAATGCTTCAAATTCAAAGCTAGGCGATGAGGCGAAAAGAGTAGTTAATAAAATCCCGAAGATGCAACCTGGAAAGCAAAACAACAAACCCATTGGTGTGCGATACACCTTGCCTATAACATTTATAGCACATTAACGCATATAATTTAGCATGCATATGGCCGTTATCTTTTTAGATAGCGGTTTTTTATGTGTAATACAATGGCAAGCTATCTTAATAAAATATGCTATCTTTCAGTCCAAAATGTAATCATATCCATTATATGAAGTATATGAAGCAATTTGTTGCCCTTCTTCTGTTTTTAACACAATATGCGGTTTTTTGTCAAGACACCAATCTTTATGAAAAACCACCTGTATTTCCAGAGTGTGCCAATGCAAAAATAGACTCTCTCCAAAATTGTTTCGATAAAAATGTCTTGAACATGATTAAAGAGAATTTTAAAGTTCCTCAAAAGGTAATTGATGACGATTATATTGGCGAAGTAGTAGTGCTTTTTGAAGTAGATACTACAGGTAGCTTTAGGGTAATGTATGTTGATGCGCTGTATGATGAATTAAAAGTTGAGACAAAACGCGTGTTTACATTGTTTCCTAAAATAGCACCTGCTACCTACAGCGGAAGAAAAACGTTCAAACAATATGCTATACCCATAAGAATTCCTTTGGAAGATTTTAAATTGGCATCTTCAAAAGATTTGGCAAAAGATAATGCAATCTTGGAGCAGGAAGCAGCCGCTAAGCAAGAGTTTGATAGCGTAAACAAAACCTTAACAGCCTTTACCAATAAACAATTATCTAGTCAATTAAATATTCAATTTACCCATAGCGATTACACACGATTTGATCATGCTATGAATCTTGTTGGCACCAATAGCCATACAGCTCAAAAACCTTTCTTATACGAAGATGTTTCAAAATATTACGATTTTGAGGCAGAACGAAAAGCACTAACAAAAGATGTAGAAACTTGGGCTGGAAAAAAACTGTGGAATGAGCATTTGGTGCAATTGCAAGGCAAAGACTATTGGTTTACAGTTGATCCTATTTTTGATTTGCAATCGGGTACCGATTCAGAAGGAGGAAGCACTTACAATAATACAAGGGGCGTTTTGGTACAAGGTGGTTTAGGTAAAAAGTTCAACTTTTACACCAGCATTTTTGAAAGTCAAGGGCGTTTTGCTGATTACGTGAATAGGTATATTGAAAGCATTAAAGCATCAGATTCCGAACCTATAGTTCCGGGAAGAGGTGTTTCAAAACGATTTAAAACAGACGGTTATGATTACCCAGTGGCTGAGGCGTATTTGTCGTATTCACCAGCTAAATTTTTGAATGTACAGTTCGGTCACGGCAAAAACTTTATAGGTGATGGCTACCGATCTTTATTTTTAAGTGATGTAACGAGTCCACATCCATTTTTAAAATTAAATACGAATTTTTGGAAGATTAAGTACACCAATACTTTTATGTGGATGCGCGACGTTAGGCCAGAGGTAAAAGAAGATGGCGCTTTTTTAACGAAGTATATCGCCAATCATTATTTAAGTTGGAATGTTTCAAAGCGTCTTAATTTAGGGTTCTTTGAGTCTGTATTGTGGACTAATAGCAACAACCGAGGTTTTGATGTTAACTATTTAAATCCTATCATATTTTATCGCGCTATAGAATTTGAAACTGGACAAGATGCTGGTAATGCGTTATTAGGAGCATCGGCTAAGTATAAATTTAGTGATAATGTTAATGCTTACGGACAGTTTATCTTAGATGAATTTTCTTTAGGTGATGTTAGAGCTGGTAACAAAAGTTGGAAAAATAAGTTTGGATTTCAGTTAGGTGTTAAATATTATAATGCCTTTAATGTAGATAATTTATTCTTGCAATTTGAGTTAAACCGCGTAAGGCCGTATACGTATTCTCATAATACTATTGTGTTGAATTATGGGCATAACAATCAACCTGTGGCACATTTATGGGGTGCTAATTTTAGTGAAGCAGTATTTATTGGTCGATATCGTCTTAACCGATGGTTTGCCGATGCTAGATTTATTTTTGGTACCAGAGGGTTTGATTTTAATGATGGTACTGATAACTTTAATTATGGCGGAGATATTTATCGTGTTGAAGGCGATAGACCTTTTGACTCTGGGGTTGAAATAGGGCAAGGCATAAAAACAAAAACGTTCTATGGTAACTTACAAGGCGGTTATTTGATAAATCCAGCATCAAACCTTAAGATATTTACAGACATTACCTTTAGAAATTTTAATCCAGATGCCACTACTACCAATACATTTAAAAATAATACGTTTTGGTTAAATTTTGGTATTCGTACCGATTTGTTTAATTGGTATTTTGATAATTAGAGTTCTTAATATAGCGAATTGCTATTGTCATGCTGAACTTGTTTCAGCATCTCATCTATCGTTATTCCTGCGAAATGAGGAATCTCTTTTCTATTAAAAACTACATTTTCCCATTATAGGCATTTAAATTATTATCAAAAAAAGGTTAATACATCTTTAAACTGATTTTTGTCATAAAATTACGATACTTGTTTAAGTATATTTACTACGTTTAAAAAAAGCACTGTTTTTTTGGTTTAGTGAATATGTAAAATCTCTCTACTGCATATTTAAACCCTTAACTTCTTTCAATAAAAAAACAGTTTAAAATATTGAAATCAAAAAAAATAAACCTATGAAAAAGTTAAGCACATTTACACTATTAATGTTAAGCCTAATGCTTTTAAGCACCACAAGTTGTAAAGACGATGATGACACCCCAACCAATCCCATAGACAAATTACCTCCTGCCACCCAAACGGGAGCGAATACCTTTGGGTGTCTTTTAGATGGAGAGGCCTTTTTGCCTGGTCGAGGGCAATTAACCAATGATGCAGTATATCAATTTGTAAATGGGGGATATTATTTAGCTATACAAGGGAATAGAAGAAATTCTGACAATCATTCTATTCTAATAGGTATAGTTACAAATTCTTTGGAAGTCTCTGAACAGGAAATGTAAATTTTGAGAAAAATATACCAGCAAAAGCATCGGGCGCCTATGCTTTTGCTGGTATATTTAGTTATACAAATGATGATTACCAAGGCGAACTGTTAATAACCAAGTTAGATTTAGATAAGAATATAATATCGGGGACTTTCTGGTTTGATGTAGAGGATCATAGAGGTATAATACACGAAATACGAGAAGGTCGTTTTGATATGAAATTCACTCAATAAACCATATAAATAGCAGAACCGTTTTGCGCCAACAAAACCATTCCCATATCAAATTAAACATTTAATCTAAAAATCGCACAAATTTATGAAAACTATTACAATGTGCGCCATATCGAATTTAACAAAAGGACAATACGATTTACGGGTTTACCACAACACTATCTTTAAGGATATTACTTACATTTACAATAAATACAAAATACTATGAAAAAGATACTTTTATTACTATTGGTTATGGCTTTAAATGCCTGCAATAATAACGATGACACTTCAACAAACCCTATAGACCAACTCCCTCCTGCCACACAAACTGGAGCAAACACAATTGGGTGCTTGGTAAACGGCGAAGCTTTACTACCTAAAGGGAGCCCATTAGCGGGCCCTGTAAAAAGTGCATTTTACCAGTTGATTGATGGAGAGTACTTTTTTGGGTTATCGTTTTCAAATAAAAAAGGTCAGTCCATGAAAGGCTTAAGCATAGGTGTATTGCGTATGGAATTAAGTGAAAATCAAATAATAATACTAGATAAGAACGCCTTAAACGATGGTGATTTTAAGGGAGGGGGGGAATACTCCAGTTCTGTAGATGTTTTTACAGGTAGTGATTATTTTACAAACTCAATTCAACAAGGGGAAATAATAATTACGCATTTAGATGAATCCGAACAGAATATTTCAGGAACATTTTGGTTTGATGCGGTAAACCATCTTGATGGTGAAGACATTGTAGAAATACGAGAGGGCCGTTTTGATATGCCCTATTCCAAATAAAAAAGAATGGTTTTGCTGCCACAAAACCATTCCCATATCAAATTAAACATTTTATAAACATTTAATCTAAAAATCCCCCGCTAGCGCTCGTTTGTAACGAGTGCCGTCATAGTAAATAAGAGCAAAGTAATAGTACATTAATTACATTTTGTATTTTAGGTGCATGAGCAGAAAATATAAGTTTCATAATCCTTCTGGTTTGTACTTTGTAAGTTTTGCTACGGTAAATTGGATAGATGTGTTTATAAGGCAAATTTATTTTAATATACTTATTGATAGTGTAAATCATTGTAGGGCAGAAAAGGGCTTGGAGTTGTATGCTTATTGTTTTATGCCCAGTCACTTACATTTTGTATTCAGGTCTAGCCATGACAAGCCCATGGAATTATTGCGAGACTTTAAAAAGCATACCGCAAAAAAAATAATAGAGGCGATAAAAACCCATCCGCAGGAAAGTAGAAAAGAATGGCTATTGTGGATGTTTGAGCGTGCAGGAAAAAAACAAGGCAATGTTACAAAGTATCAGTTTTGGCAACATCATAATAAACCAATTGAATTATGGAGTACGTCGGTGATACAGCAAAAGATAGATTATATACACAACAACCCAGTAGTTAATGGATTTGTAACAAATCCAGAAGACTGGAAATACTCAAGTGCTAGAAACTTTCAGGATGACGCTACTATTTTAGAGATTGATAGTACTGGTTTTTAGGCTAGTTTTACTTTAAGCGTATGGAACGGCACTCGTTACAAACGAGCGCTAGCAAAAGATAATTAAGATATTTCTATTGAAGCAGGAATCTTATTCATTTCTTCTTCAAACTCCTATAAATCGTCCTCCTAATCTTTTCAGACTTAATATAACAACAGCCATAATCTAAGTCATCATAGGTTTTTGTGATTTCAGTGTTAGATGCCACTTCATCTTCCGTTTTCCCTTTTTTAATTTCAGCCATAACATTAGCTTTTAATGTTTCAAGCATTTTTAAAAAGGTTTCATATTCAGTTTTATTAGATAATTCGCCATGTCCGGGAATTATTTTAGTGTTTTCATCAATTAGCATTAATCCTGTTTTTACTGCGTTGATGTAACCATCAACACTACCGCCAGATTTTAAATCCATATAAGGATAGCGCCCATTAAAATAAGTATCGCCTGTATGTAGCACATTGCTTTCTGTAAAATATAATAATGCATCACCATCGGTATGTGCATTATCCACATGAATTACCATAACGGCTTCACCATTCATTTGTACAGTAAGTTTATCATTAAAGGTAATAACAGGTAGCGCGATTGCTGGACTTTTTTCTTTAAGTCGTTTTTTTACATTATCGTGAGCCATAATAGTAGCTCCTAGGTTTCCAAAGTTTTCATTCCCTCCAGTATGATCACCATGATGATGCGTATTCATTACAATTTTCACGGGTTTATCGCTTAGGATTTTTAATGCGGCTACAATTTTATCTGTTAAAGGTGCAAATTGGTTATCTATAATTAAAATGCCATCCTCTCCAATAGAGACACCTATGTTTCCGCCCGCGCCAACAAGCATATAGGTGTTATCGGTAAGTTTAATAGTTTCTATAGTTACCTTATCAAAACGAGATTGTGCGTTATATGATAAGCTGATTAAAACGAAAAATAGGGCAGGAATCGATTTTGAAATTAACATGGGCTTTGGATTAGGTCACTATGTGTTAAAGATATTAAAAATGAATCTAACATTGTGGAAATTGGTTTTATAGAGTATCTTTGCACTCGCAAATTAAAGCGATTAAGAATATAGCCTTGAGCAACTCAAAAACTTCAGTAGCAGCACCTTCTGTGATTTCAGATTTTAAGGAAATTACTAAAATGCGTTTGTCTATTAGTGTGGTGTTCTCTTCCCTTGCCGGATATTTGCTAGGTGTTGAGGTAGTAGATTTTAAAGTGCTTATTTTACTTGCACTCGGCGGTTATTTTATGGTTGGTGCTTCTAACGGGTTTAACCAAATTATTGAAAAAGATTTGGATGCCTTGATGAATCGCACTAAAAACCGACCAATTCCTGCAGGACGCATGAGTGTAACCACCGCATTTATTATCTCGTCTATTTTTACATTACTAGGTATTATTATTTTATATAGTATCAATAAACAAACAGCCATGTTTGGTGCTATTTCTATATTTTTATATACCTGTGTCTATACGCCTTTAAAAACCAAAACACCCTTATCGGTGTTTGTGGGAGCCATTCCTGGAGCTATTCCGTTTATGTTGGGTTGGGTTGCGGCTACAGACGATTTTGGTATTGAACCAGGGACTTTGTTTGCACTACAATTTTTTTGGCAGTTTCCGCATTTTTGGGCTATAGGGTGGTTTTTGTATGACGATTATAAAAAGGGCGGATTTTTTATGTTGCCTACAGGAAAACAAGATAGAGGTACAGCAGTACAAACGATTATGTATTGCATTTGGACCGTAATAATTTCTATAATTCCTGTGTTTGGATTTACCGGACGATTACAATTGTCTATGATAGCAGCAATCATAGTTTTAGGGTTGGGGCTTTGGATGATATATTATGCGGTGCGTTTATTTAGGCAAATGACTGAAAAAGCTGCGAAACAACTAATGTTGGTAAGCGTATCTTACATTACATTGGTACAAATAGTTTATGTAATTGATAAATTTTTAAGTTAAGATGGATTTAACCCAAGGAACACCACAAGAGAAAAACAGTAGAGCTAAGAAAATGATGCTTTGGTTTGGTATTGTGTCTTTAATTATGAGTTTTGGCGGATGGACGAGTGCTTTTTTGGTGAGCAGATCTAGACCAGATTGGGTGGAAGGTTTCCAATTACCTGACGCGTTTATTATTAGTACTGTGGTAATTATTATCAGTAGTGTCACTTTTATTTTAGCAAAACGCGCTCTTAAACAAGGAAACCGCGTTGCAACATCTGTATGGCTGTTGGTTACTTTAGTTTTAGGCATCATATTTATTTTTAATCAGTTTTCAGGATTTCAAGAGATAATAGATTTAGGTTATAATTTTACTGGCCCCACGAGCAATGTAACCATGTCTTACATTTATTTGATAGCTTTTGTGCATATTTTGCATGTGGTTGTAGGGCTTATTTGTTTATTGGTAGTAATTTATAATCATTTTAAACAAAAGTATACCATTGGAAATTTATTAGGTTTTGAATTGGCAGCTACTTTTTGGCATTTTATAGATATACTTTGGGTGTATTTGTTTTTATTCTTGTATTTTGTGGGGTAATAACTTGCTAAAAACCCTGAATGTACTTGATGAAAAGCACTGTGGCATATATGCTCGCGTTAGGGATTATAGCGGTAGCTTTTGGCGAGATAAGCATCGAACCAAAACTACAAACGAAAAGCCCAATCCGACACCTGTACTGAGCTTGTGGAAGTATAAGAGGGTAATCCCCAAAATGAAATTAATGAGTTTTTAATTTTTAGAGCGCGATATTTCGTTAGATAAATAAAATGATTATTTTTGTCCAACTTTTAAATAACAACCATTATATATGAGCACAGTAGTAGCAGAAGGCAAAACTTGGGGCGGAGGTAACCAACCTCTTAAAGCGAGTTATGGTAAAATGATGATGTGGTTTTTCATTGTTTCCGATGCATTAACTTTCTCTGGGTTTTTAGCGGCCTACGGATTTTCAAGGTTTAAGTTTATCGATTCTTGGCCTATTGCGGATGAGGTATTTACCCACTTTCCATTTTTGCATGGCGTAGATGCGCCAATGTATTACGTGGCTTTTATGACGTTCGTACTTATTATGTCGTCTGTAACCATGGTATTAGCCGTAGATGCAGGTCATCATTTAAATAAGTCGAAGGTAACCCTGTATATGTTTTTAACCATTATTGGGGGCTTAATTTTCGTAGGATCTCAGGCTTGGGAATGGAATACATTTATAAAGGGGGATTATGGTGCTGTACAAACTAAAGGTGGTAATATTTTACAGTTTGTTGATACAGAAGGGCACCGCGTAGCAATTAGAGATTTTGCTGTTGCCGACGCTCATACAGATAGAACGCAACATGAGCGCAGTAATGGTTTGTGGTTTGTTTCAGAAGGGGCTTTACCGTCATATACAGTTGATGAGGTTTACAAAGGCTTAGAGGCAAATACTAATATTTTGGTTAGAACGCAAACATTAACAGAAGAAGGCGAAAAAACGGTTTTGTCTAGAGCGGAATCTTTAGAGCAAATAAAGAAGAATGGCAAAGTGGTTGTGGAAGGTGCTAACCTTCATGTAAATGAATATGGTTCGCCATTATTTGCTGACTTCTTTTTCTTTATTACAGGTTTTCACGGTTTCCACGTATTTTCTGGAGTGGTAATAAATATCATTATCTTCTTTAATGTGGTATTAGGCACATACGAAAAGCGTAAAAGCTATGAAATGGTTGAGAAAGTAGGATTGTATTGGCACTTTGTAGATTTAGTTTGGGTATTTGTATTCACATTCTTCTACCTAGTTTAACAAATAGATTTTTTAGAAATGGCACACGAACATAAATTAGAAATATTTAGAGGTTTATTGAAGTTTAAATCTAATACCCAAAAAATATGGGGTGTTTTAATTTTGCTTTCTATAGTAACGATTGTTGAAGTGGCTTTAGGTATTTTAAAGCCAGAGTGGTCTATGGCTCCAATTCTGGGCATGAAGGCGTTAAACTGGATTTTTATTTTATTAACCATCGTTAAGGCGTATTATATTACTTGGGATTTTATGCACATGCGTGATGAAACTAAAGCGTTAAGACGCATGGTAGTTTGGACGGCTATTTTCTTAATTCTATACTTAATTTTTATTCTCTTACAAGAAGGAGGATATGTTTTTGATGTATATGATGATGGATTTATTAAAAGAGATTTTTAAGTAAAATTTTAGTGTTAAAAATATAATGAAGGTGGTTTTTAAGAACCACCTTTTTTATTTTTGCAAAAGTTTTCAATACCTATAAAAAAGAGAAACGATGAATATTAAAAAGGCAGGTATGTATGCAATTTTGGGGATACTATTTTTTCTTCCGGTCACATTTTTATTATTCTTATATCCCGCAACGCATAATTATACGCCTCTAGACATTGTAAACGAGAATGTTTTAGACTTAAATGGGTTTTCTTCCGATTCAGAAGATAAAGTTGTTTTAAAGGATTATATAACCGTATTAGGCTTTTTGGGAGATAATCCTATGGAGCGTTTAACGGCAGCTTCAAACTTAAAGGAATTAGTTTATGATAAATTTAAGGGCTTTAAAAAATTTCAGGTAGTATTAATAGCTCCTCAGGGCAAACAGAATGAGACTGAACAATTGCGAAAGGAAATAAGCTTATACGAGGATTTACGTTTTTTACATGTAAGCTATGGAACACCACAGCAAATAAAAAATGTGTTTAATAGTTTAAAACACCAAGAGGCTTTGGATGAAGATTATGCTACGGATGCACTTTTTATTATTGATAAAGATTTGAATCAACGTGGACGAATAGATGACAGAACCGACAATGAAATTGAAAAAAACACCGAAATATATGGTTTAAACGGTTACGATTGTATTGAGGTAGCTACTATTAAGAATAAAATGAGTGAAGATTTACGTATTTTGTTTACGGAGTATAGACAAAAGCGTAAAGGAGAATTTAATTCTGATACTAGAAGAGCTAGTGATTTAAAAAAAGCTATCAATTAGGTCTATAGAGCTAAGTTGAGAATTGCGCTACGCTCAATATAAACTATAGTTTAAACCTGTTAAAAGTTAAAAAATGAGTAAAAAAAACAATTATTCATATATAGGCATTGCATTTGTTATTCTAGTTTTTGGGATATGGTTTGTGCCACGCATTGTTGATAGAATTAACAGCGACGATGTATCACGAAAAGAAAGTAGAAGTGACCTAAAACGTGAAGATATTTCAACGACACCATCAGATTTAGTTTTTATTGAAAATAATGGTGAGAAACGCAAAGTACCTAACTTTAGTTTTACAAATCAAAATGGAGACATTATTACCAATAAAGATTATGAAGGTAAGGTATATGTTATAGAGTTCTTTTTTACAACTTGCCCTACCATTTGTCCCAGAATGAACAATAACTTGGTGCAAGTACAAAATACATTTAAGGATTTTGAGAATTTTGGAGTGGCATCATTTACCATAAATCCTAAGCACGATACACCAGAGGTTTTAAAAGCTTATGCAGAAACCTATGGTATTACCAATCCAAATTGGCATTTGCTTACAGGAGAAAAAGAAGCCATTTATAAATTGGCAAATGAAGGATTTTATATTTATGCAGCAGAAAACAAGGCGGTAGAAGGTGGTTTTGAACACTCAGGTAATTTTGCGCTTATAGATAAAAACGGTTTTATCCGTTCTAGAAAAGATAAATTTGGAAATCCTATTATTTACTACAGAGGCATTACCTCGGAAACAGAAGGTACGGATGATAATGGTGAAGAGGAACAAATAAGTATTTTAAAAGAAGACATAAAAAAGCTACTGAATGAATAAATTTTGTCATTCAGAGCATTCCGAATGTATTCGGAGTCGAAGAACCATGATATATTAGCTATTTTTGATATGATTGAAAATAAAATTTTAGACGAAAAAAAGTACAATAAATTAATCGTTGTGCTCTCTATTGCAATTCCAGTAGTTGTGGCTGTTTTATTTGGTGTTAAGATTGATGCCGAATTGCCAGTATTTTTACCACCAATTTATGCTACAATTAACGCTATTACCGCTTTTATATTGGTGTTTGCCTTTATAGCGATTCAAAATAAAAAAATAAAGCTGCACGAGCGTTTAATGAAGTTCGCCATAATTCTGTCCGTATTGTTTTTAGTAATGTATGTAGCGTATCACATGACGAGCGATTCTACTAAATTTGGTGGAGAAGGTGTTGTTAAGTATGTGTATTATTTTATTTTGCTTACGCACATTTTGTTATCCGTTGCTGTAATTCCTTTTGTACTAATCACCTATGTAAGAGCAATTACAAACAACATAGAGAAGCATAAAAAAATTGCGAGAATAACATTTCCACTATGGCTCTATGTGGCAATTACTGGTGTGGTAGTTTATATTATGATTTCGCCCTATTATATCTAACTTTTACAACATGAAAAACAGACTAATGTTATTTCTTTTTTCTTGTATCTTCTTTTTGAAGGCTAGTGCGCAATGTGCGATGTGTCGTGCTGTTTTAGAAAGCGAAGAAGGGCAAACAGCAGCCGAAGGCATAAACAACGGTATTATGTATCTAATGGCAATTCCTTACATATTAGTCGCAGGTTTAGGTTACTTTATTTACCGACGTTTTTATAAGTTAAAAAAGTAATAAAAGTTTTTTTAAGGATGTATTGTAACATTACTTTGTATTCATAGTCTAATTACAAAGTACCCTTGTTAAATCTTTTAGTTTAACACTTCAATCAAAACAGGATGCTAAAAATCAATGCATTACATAAGTCTTACTCAATAGGAGGCTCCAGTTTACATGTTTTAAAAGGTATAGATTTATCTGTAGAAGAAGGGGAGATGGTGGCTATTATGGGGTCGTCAGGTTCAGGGAAATCAACTTTGTTAAATATAATTGGTATGTTGGATGTGGCAGACTCTGGTGAGTATATTTTAGACGGTTTACCAATTGATAACCTCACTGAAAAAAAAGCCGCAGTTTACAGAAACAAATTTTTAGGTTTTATTTTTCAATCTTTCAATCTTATCAATTATAAAAATGCCCTAGAAAATGTGGCTCTTCCATTATATTATCAAGGGCTTAAACGAAAAAAGCGTCAAGAGTTAGCCATGTTTCATTTAGAAAAAGTTGGTTTAACGGATTGGGCACACCATTTACCTAAAGAGCTTTCTGGAGGACAAAAACAGCGCGTGGCTATCGCGAGAGCCTTGGCTGCTAATCCTAAAGTGCTTCTAGCCGATGAGCCAACAGGTGCACTGGATACAAAAACATCATACGAAATCATGGCCTTCATTCAACAATTAAATGATGAAGGCAAAACTATTTTAATGGTGACCCATGAAGAAGATATCGCCAATATGTGTAAACGTATAGTTAAGCTTCGTGATGGGATTATTATGGAAGACATAAAAATAAAGCAAGTAAGAGCAAATCAACATGTTTGATATAGACCTTTGGCGAGAAATATTTCAAAGTATAAATAAGAATAGAATCAGGGCCTTACTATCAGGCTTTACTGTTGCTTTTGCGATCATGTTATTTACTATTCTTTTTGGCATTGCTAATGGACTGGAAAACACATTTGAGAAGTTTTTTGTAAGAACTGCAGAAAATGCTGTTAACATTAGGTTTGGCACTACATCAAAACCTTTTGGCGGATTTCAAATAGGAAGGCAAGTGCGGCCTACAAGTAAAGATTTAGATTATTTAAAAGAAGAATTTGGAGAAAAGATTGAGTATGTATCAACCAGAATATCTAGAAACTACCAATTAAAATATAAAAAACAAAAAGGCTCCTATAATGTTATTGGCGTTTCTCCAGATTATCAGTACATAGAGAAAGCCGAAGTTATCCAAGGTAGGTTTGTGAGTTTAAAAGATATAGAAAGCAAAGAAAAGTTTTGTGTTATAGGAAGACTTGTTGAGGAAGATCTTTTCCAAAATGAATCGGCAGTTGGTAAATATTTAAATCTACAAGGCGTTCAATATAAAGTAGTAGGTGTTTATTCTGATGGAGGCGGTGATAGTCAGGAACGCATTATTTATGTGCCTTACACCACAATTCAAAGATTATATCTTGGTAATGATGATATTGGGGATATTGCAATTACATATAACCCTGAATTAACTTTAGATCAAGCTTTAGCTTTAGTTAAAGATTTAACTGTTAACTTAAAAAATAAGTTTAATGTTGCCCCAAACGATCAACGTGGTATTAGGATTAGCGATGGAGTACTTACAGCTAAAAAACGATTAGATAATATTTCTTCGGGTTTGGCAGCGCTAATACCCATTATTGGTTTCGGAACATTGATAGCGGGTATTTTAGGGATTAGCAATATTATGATTTTTATTGTAAAAGAACGAACGAAAGAAATTGGTATACGTAAAGCACTGGGAGCATCGCCAAGGGCAATTATTTCAATAATTTTACTAGAATCTATATTAATTACTACACTTACAGGATATATTGGACTTTTAATTGGTGTTGGTGTTCTAAAGTCAGTCGGGTCTAGCTTAGAACGATATTTTATTACAGATCCAAGTGTAAATCCGTCAATACTTATTAGTGCAACTATAGTGCTTGTTATCGCGGGAGCCCTTGCAGGATTTTTGCCGGCAAAAAGAGCTGCAAAAATAAAACCAATTATAGCCTTAAGAAATGGTTAAATGATAAAATTTTTATTAGCAAAAGATACCTGGCAAGAAATATTTGATAGCCTTAGTAAGAATAAACTAAGGTCTGTCTTAACTATGGTTGGTGTTTGGTGGGGTATCCTTTTACTAATAGGTTTATTGGGTTCTGCAAAAGGAATAGAAAATAATTTTAATATTAGATTTCAAAATTACGCCACAAATAGTGTTTTTATATTTAGTGGAAGAACCACTATTCCTTTTAAAGGATACCAAGAGGGAAGAATCATTAAACTTAGACTAAGTGATGTAGAAAAAATCAAGGAGAATGTTGATGGTGTTGAATATGTATTACCTAGTGCACAAACCCAAACAACTCTCAATAGAAAAACATTAAAAGGCAGTTTCACAGGTAGAGGTGAATTTCCGTTTTCTGATAATTTAAGAAAGAAGGATTTGGTATGGGGGCGATATATCAATCAAAATGATATTGATGAACGAAAAAAAGTAATTGTTATTTCTGAGGATGTATATAAGCAATTATTTGAAAAAGGCGAAAACCCTATAGGTAAACTATTAAATGAAGATAAAGTTAGCTTTACCGTTATAGGTGTTTATAAAGTGGTTAATTTGGGAGGACCCCAAATAGACTTTGATATACCTTATACAACTGCTCAGCAAATATATAACCTTGGGGATAATGTTACGTTGCTAACAATAACTGGAAAACCCGAATATGATATCAATCAGATAGATGCTGATGTAAAATTACTTCTTAAAAATATACATAATATTCACCCTGATGATAACCGAGCGCTTAATGGATTTAATCTTGGGGACAGATTTGAGCAATTCAGAGGCTTTTTAATAGGAATGCAATTTTTAACCTGGTTTGTAGGTATTGCCACATTAATAGCGGGGGTTTTTGCAATAGGAGGCATTTTGCTTATATCCGTAAAAGAGCGCACTAACGAGATAGGGATAAGGCGTGCATTGGGCGCTACACCTTACCTGATTAAAAGACAAATAATTGTTGAAGCAGTTGCCATTTCATTAATTTCCGGTTTATTGGGAATTATAAGTGGTGGTTTAATTTTAATAATGTTAAACAGTTTTGTTGCCCAAGGGGAAGATGCTTTTATGCGTAATCCCTCTGTTTCAATTGGTATGGTGTTTTTAGCACTGTTAATTGTAATTGTATTAGGTACCTTAATAGGTTTAATTCCTGCCTTTAAGGCAACAAGTGTTAAACCTATAGATGCATTAAGAGAAGAATAAATTATATATAAAATGAAAAAAGTTATTAAAATCGTTTTTATTGGTGTTACAGTCATATTATTTTTTTGGGTGTTAAAATATTTCTATACAGCAAATAATAAAGCGCCTGAAGTTTTTGATACAAATACGCCTTTTTACACTTCTATAAGTACGAAAATAGTTGCCACTGGAAGCTTAAATCCTGAAGAGGAGATTGAATTAAAACCTCAAATTTCCGGTATTGTAAATACTATTGCGGTTGAAGAAGGTGATTTAGTGAATAAGGGGGATTTAATCGCTACAATTCGTGTAGTACCTAATGAACAGTCTTTAGTTAGTGCTAGGAGTAGATTGAATAGTGCAAAATTATCGTTTGATAATGCCAATACACTTTTTAATAGAAATAAATTGCTTTATAATAAAGGTGTTATATCTATGCAGGATTTTGAAAGTAGCGAGTTATCATTTAATCAAGCGAAAGAAACTTTAATACAAGCCCAGAATGACTACCAGATAATTAAGGAGGGGTCAGTATCTGGAGGTAATTCTGCAAATACAAATATTATAGCGCAGATTTCTGGAACTGTACTGGAAATTCCTGTTCGAATAGGTGATCAAGTTATACAAAGTAATAACTTCAATGCAGGAACTACCATAGCTACCATTGCTAATATGAGTAATATGATTTTTGAGGGCACTGTTGATGAATCTGAGGTAGGTAAATTAAATGAAGGACAGCCAATTAATATCGTTATTGGGGCACTTGATGAAAAGAAACTTCCAGCAAAACTTACGTTCATAGCGCCAAAAGGGATTTCGGATAATGCCGGTGCAGTGCAGTTTACTATTAAAGGCGATGTTAATATTGATATAACCGATAAGATTAGAGCAGGATATAGTGCCAATGCAGAGATTGATCTCGCCAGTAAAGACAGTATTTTTAGTATAAAGGAATCTTTAGTTCGTTTTGATAGAATTACCGAAAAACCATATGTCGAGATTCTGCAAGCCGACAATACTTTTGCTAAGAAAGATATTAAGCTAGGTTTATCAGATGGTATTAATATTGAAGTTCTTGATGGCATAAAGGAAACAGACAAAATTAAAGTTTGGAACAAGGCTTCTAACGATTAAGAAAAAGATAATTAAAATGATGTATCAATTCAAAAATAGAATCTTTTTAGGCATATGCCTTGTTAGTGTTCTGGGGTTTTCCCAACAGAAAAAATGGACGCTTCAAGAGTGTGTAAATTATGCTTTAGAGAATAATATCACAGTTTCTCAAAATGAGAATACAATTCTTCTAAATGAACAAGATCTCTTGGAAGCTAAAGGACAGTTTCTACCTTCGGTAAATGGAAATATTAGACACAACTTATCTATTGGTAACAGAGAGCTCTTTCCAGGGCAGTTTGTAGATAGAACTGATAACAGTACAAGTATAGGTGTAAGTGCGAATCAGACGATTTTTAATGGTTTTAGGCTTACAAACCTATATAAACAGTCGCAGTTAAATCTTGAAACAAGTAAGTTAGAGTTAAACCGAATTAAAGACGATATCTCATTAAATGTTGTAAACACTTACCTTAACGTACTATTTAATAGAGAACGCTTAGAAACGGCAAAAGCACAGTATGAGTTTTCTAAAAAGCAGGTAGACCAAGTAAAAGAGTTGGTTGATGCCGGTACCCAACCACAAGTTAATATTTACGATGCAGAAGCAACATTTAGTACTGATGAACAAAATTTAACCATCGCTGAAAATAATTTTAACCTTTCACTACTCACGTTATCTCAATTATTACAGTTACCTTTTGAAAATTTTGATATTGAAATTGTTGAGATAAATAGTCCTTCGGAAGCTTTGTTGTATAATAACGTAAACCCTATTATTGATTATGCTTTTGAAAATAGGGTTGAAATAAAAGTTGCAGAAAAGCGAATTGAAAATGCAGAATTAGGCACTGAAATTTCGAAGTCTGGATATTATCCATCGTTAACATTTAACTATGGTTTTGGATCAAACGCTTTTTTCACCAATGTATTAGACAACGAGCAAGATTTATTAGCACAGTTAGATAACCAGAAAGCCCATGCTTTTACCTTGAATTTGGGAATTCCTATATTTTCTAGATATCAAAATAAAACAGCTGTAGCTCGAGCGAGGATACAAGAGGAAAACTCGAAGTTAGGCTTAGAAAGAACCAAAGTAGATTTAGAGTCGAATATTCAACGTGCTTATACCGATGCACAAGCGGCATTTAAAGCGTTCGTTGCAGCCGAAAAGTCAATGAAATCTCAAAACTTAGCTTTTGAGAATGCACAAAATCGTTACAGTATTGGTGTAATGAATGCCTTTGAATTAGAGCAGTCTAGGGTGCGTTTTATAAATGCGGAGTCTGCATTAATCAACGCAAAATATGATTTTGTTTTTAAGACAAAAGTTTTAGACTTTTACATGGGAAAACCTTTAACTAATTAATTTGTCTTATATACTCAATCTAGAAACTGCTACAACTAATTGTTCTGTTAGTTTATCTCATTACGGGAAAATAGTATCATTAAAAGAAGATGCGAGAAACGGATATTCACACGCCGAAAAGTTGCATGTTTTTATTGATGATGTTCTAAGAGAAGTAAAGATTTCTCGTTCACAAATTGATGCGATTGCCATAAGTAAAGGCCCTGGCTCTTATACAGGGCTACGTATTGGGGTGTCAGCAGCTAAGGGGTTGGCCTTTGCGTTAAACAAACCACTTATCTCTGTGCCTACTCTAGATGTTTTAGCACATCAAGTTTCCTGTAAGGATGGTGTGATTGTGGCAATGCTTGATGCACGACGTATGGAAGTGTATTCTGCGATTTTTGATTCAAATTACAATCAAATACGTGATACAAAGGCAGAAGTTTTAGACGAAACGTCTTTTATAGACTTTTTAAACAAAGGAAAAACGTATTTTATTGGTAATGGTGTTGAGAAAACAAAGCAAACAATTCATCATCCAAATGCGATATACATTGAAAACAAATTACCCTCTGCAAATGAAATGGCTATGTTGGCATACTATAAATATAAAATAAGCGACATAGAAGATGTCGCTTATTTTGAACCTTATTACTTGAAAGATTTTGTAGCTATAAAGCCTAAAACTTAACCTTTCTTTTGTATTTCTACTTGGTGTGGATAAGGAATTTCTATTCCTGCTTTGTCAAGTGCTATTTTTACGTTTTCGGTAACGTCAAAATAAACAGTCCAGTAGTCTTCACTGTTACACCATGGTCTTGTTGCAAAATTAATAGAACTGTCGGCAAGTTCTAAAACTGTCACAGCTGGTGCCGGATCTTTTAGTACTTTAGGATGAGCGGTTAGAACTTCCATGATAACCTCTTTAGTTTGTTTAATATCTGCATCATAACTTACCCCGTAAACTAAATCTACACGACGCGTGCCCTCAGTCGTATAGTTGATAATATTTCCGTTAGATAATGAACCATTGGGAATAATTATTTCTTTATTGGATAAACCGGTTAATTTAGTAGTAAAAATTTCAATCTCCTTAACAACACCAATTTCACCTTGAGCTTCAATTAGGTCGCCAATTTTAAATGGTTTAAAAATCATAATTAAAACACCACCTGCAAAATTACCAAGAGAGCCCTGTAGCGCTAAACCTATGGCTAAACCAGCAGCAGCAATTATTGCTGCAAAAGATGTGGTTTCAACACCAATTGTACCTAAAACAACAATGATTAAAACAATTTTTAAAACCCAACCTAAAAGATTGGTTAAGAATTTTTGAAGGCTTTCATCATGATTTCGGCTGGTCATTATTTTTTTTGTCCCTTTAATAATTTTTTTAATAACCCAGGACCCCACAATCCAAATAACAATGGCTCCAAGAATCTTAAGGCCATAAGTGGTTGCTAGTTCAAGCCATTTTTCAGCATCTATATTATCTAAATTCATAATTTATAAGTTTTTTAAAGTTGAAAGATAAAAACAAAACATAAGTTTTATTGTGTTTTAATAGTAAAAAAATGATTAATTAATTATAAATAAGGTAGAAGTAAGTGCTAAAATAGCAGGAATTGCTTGTACTACAAATAGTTTTATTTGCTTTGTAGAATAAGACCCGTAAACACCAGCAATCGTCACACAGATAAGAAAAAATATGGCTGTTTTCCTGTCATTAGCTATAATTGAAAATAATAAGCCAGCCGCTAAAAATCCATTATACAAACCTTGATTTGCTGCTAATACTTTGGTGTCTTCAGAAAATTCCTTCGACTTTAAACCGAATGTTTTAATGCCCTTTTTAGTTGTCCATAGAAACATTTCTAAAACTAAAAAGTAAAAATGTTCTACAGCAACAAATGCAATTAATATTTTGGTAAAGGTAGTCATTGTTGTAATAGATTAATAGCTTTATCTACTTCTACAACTGGAAGTTTACAAGCTTTATTTACGCAAACATAAATTAAAGTTTGGTTTGGGTTGTATCTACTTTTTAGCAATGGCATATTGCTTTCAGAGGTGTTCCCAGCAATCAGTTTATTCGGAATATAATGTTGATTTAGTTCTGAAATTTTTGCTTTGGCATCAGTTCCTGAAATTGCAACTTCGTAAAACGGATTGGTATAATTTAGCATTAAATCGAACCAATTAGAAAAAGACGTTGGGTATTCAAGCATTTCTGGTTTCATGGTGTTCAGCATTGTAGTTGCCGAGTATTCAAAAAGTTTATCATCAAAATAGTGGTATAATTTAAATAGATTTTTGGCCATCATCGAGTTGCTTCCAGGAATAACATTATCATAATACACAATATTTCTTGAAACTAATGAAGCATCTTCATTCGATGTGTAAAAAAACAGATTGCTTTTTTCATCATAAAAATGTTCGAATGTATAATTAGTTAGATCTCTTGCTGTGTTGAGCCAACTTTCATTTAAGGTAACCTCATAAAGCGCTATAAACGCATCAATTACTGTAGCATAATCTTCTAAATACCCATTAATTTTACTTACACCTTTTTTATACGTGCGGTTTAATCCGCCATCTTCTCGTAAAACTTTAGATTTAATAAAATTTGCATTGCTTTCGGCGGCATTTAAATACGTTATATTTTGAAAAACGCGATAAGCATCTACATACGCTTTTAGCATTAAGCCATTCCAAGAAGTTAATGCTTTATCATCCATTCTAGGTTTTGGTCTTTTACTTCGAGCGTCTTTTAAAATAGACTTCCATTTGGTTTTCTTTTCATCTAATATGTTTTGAGAAATTTCATATTTTTTTAGAATAGAATTATCATCATTTTTTCTAATCAACACATAGTTGCCTTTTTCCCATAAGCCATTTTCATTTATATTATAATAATCTGAAAACAAATCAAAATTCTCTTTTAGTAACGCTTTCAGTTCTTCTTTTTGCCAAACATAGAATGCTCCTTCTTCTAGTTCTCCTTCAGTATTATCACTATCTGCATCAAAAGAAGCATAAAATGCCCCTTCTGAAGTAGTCATTTCATTCTTTATAAAATCTAATGTTTCTTCAACAACTTCTTTATATAGTGTGTTTTTAGTGAGTAAATAAGCATCGGAATACAAGCTAACCAATTGTGCATTATCATAAAGCATTTTTTCAAAGTGTGGCACATGCCATTTGCCATCAACCGAGTATCTTGAAAACCCGCCACCTACATGATCGTAAATACCGCCATAGGCTATTTTTGTCAGCGTTAAATTTACAAAATCGAGTAACTCTTTATCATTCGTTTGATGTGCATACCTCATTAAAAAATGATAATTATTTGGCATCATAAATTTGGGTTCACGATTCATACCGCCATACTTATGGTCGAATTGCTTAGACCATTTAGCAACACCTTCAGAAATAAACGTTTTTTCAAAAACAGGAGCGTCGTTATTTACTTCAATTACTGAAATTGAGTTTATACCCTTTTGAACGTTTTCGGCTTGTTCTATGAGTTTACTTGGGTTTTCTTTATAAAGTCTGGAAATCTGTTCTAAAACACTTATCCAGCGCTCTTTTTCTAAATAAGTATCGCCCCAAATAGGTCTTCCATCGGGAAGCGTAACAACGTTTAAAGGCCAACCTCCTCTCCCTGTCATTAACTGCACAGCATTCATATACACTTGGTCAACATCAGGGCGTTCCTCTCTATCTACTTTAATGTTTACGAAATTATCGTTCATTACTTGTGCAACCAGGCTATCTTCAAAACTTTCATGCTCCATAACATGGCACCAGTGGCAAGAAGAGTAGCCAACACTAATGAGCATTAATTTGTTCTCTTTTTTTGCTTTTTCTAATGTTGCATCGTTCCAAGCGTACCAATCTACAGGATTGTGTGCGTGTTGCAATAGATAAGGGCTAGTTTCATGAACTAAAGCGTTGGTGTATATATGCTGATCATTTGTCTTATTATTTTGATCTTTACAGCTCATAAGCATAATCAAAATTAGTAGTGCACTGTACTTCATTTATCAAAGTTAGTTAAAAGAAAGGGCAAAAAAAAGCGTTCAAGTTTTGAACGCTTAAGGTCTAAATTCTTAGAGTTTACTTGACTTCAAAAGTGATTTTCACGTTAACTCTAAAATCTGAAATCTCACCACCACTAACGCTAGCACTTTGTTCTTTAACATAAACCGAACGGATGTTTTTTACGCTTTTTGCTGCTTCAGCAACAGCTTTTTTAGTAGCATCTTCCCAACTTTTTTCTGAGTTCGCTAAAATTTCAATTACTTTTAATACTGCCATGATTTTAAGTTTTAAATTAATAGTTACCGATACTTCTAAAGTTACTAATTTTTTAAATCAATCGTATAAAAGTTAACCATTTATTGCCTCTACGGTTTCTATTTTACCTGGGAGCATTTGTTTTAGCATGTTTTCTATTCCGTTTTTAAGTGTAAAAGTTGAAGACGGACAACCACTACAAGCACCTTGCAACATAACACTTACACTTTTTTGGTTAGCATCGTATCCCATAAATTGAATATTCCCACCATCGCTTGCTACTGCGGGCTTAACGTATTCTTCTAAAATATTTACAATTTCTTTTGAAACATCATCTAAAGCCTCAAATTTTTTATCAAGCTGAGGTGTTGAGGTTTTCATTTTTTCTGCAGCTTCAGGAAGTACAACCTCTTTACCATCGGCTATAAAGTTTCTTATAAAATCACGAACTTCAACAGTAATATCTTGCCATTCGGCCATGTCGTATTTTGTTACCGAAACGTAATTTTCTTCAACAAAAACACTTTTTACAAAAGGAAAATGAAAAAGCTCTGAAGCTAATGGGGAAAGTTTTGCTTCATCGATAGAAGTAAACTCAAAAGTTGCCGTTACAATTTTTTTATTCGCTACAAACTTCATTACGGCAGGGTTTGGTGTAGCTTCTGCATATATTGTAACGGGTGTTTGTTTTTTAGGTGTTGCATTTTCAGCAATAACAATACCACCGTCATTTAAATAAGCCTCAATTTGTTGTGCTACTTCATCTTGTACATCTTGCCATTCAACAATGTTGTAGCGTTCTACTGCTATAAAATTCCCGGAGATGTACACCTTTTTTACAAAAGGCAAGTAAAATAATTGTTGTGCTAAAGGGGAAGCGGTTGCTTCGTCTATATTGTTAAATTCAAAGCTTTGATGCTTTGTAATAAATTGGTCAACTTCGAATTTTACAATGCTATTATTTGCTGTTTCTTGCACAGAAACCTTTAAATTACTCATTTTAGCTATTTTTTAGCAAAAATACTAAAAGAAAACCTAGTTATGCATATATTTGAGTTTAGTTAATTGTTTTCTTTATGTAATTTTTCATCAAAACAAACGTTAACTAAACACCAGTTTACCTTGATAATGTAACCTATGAAATTGAAATATACTTTTTTATTACTGGTTGGAATGTTATGCATTTCAAGCATTAATGCTCAAGAAGGACTCCCTATTTATACTGACTATTTAACGGATAATTATTACCTAATCCATCCATCTATGGCTGGAGCAGCTAATTGTGCCAAAGTACGATTAACCGGAAGACAACAATGGTTTGGGCATGAAGACGCGCCACGTTTAATGACACTGAGTGTTAATGGTCGTATTGGAGATTCTCCTTCTGGTATTGGAGGTATATTGTATGCTGATAAAAACGGTTATCACTCACAAACAGGAGCGTATTTAACCTATGCCCACCATTTGATGTTCTCAAGAAGTGAGGTTGATTTAAATATGTTATCCTTTGGGCTAAGTGCAGGATTTATTCAATATCAATTAGACGAAACCACTTTTCCTTTTGACGGACAGGATCCTATAGTGCAAGGTGTAGTGCAGAGCGCAACCAATTTTAATATAGATTTCGGGTTTTCTTACCATTATTTAGATTATTATGCTCACGGTACGATAAAAAATGTGCTTAAAAACGAAGGCATAAACAACGACATACAAATTACTAGTAATTTGAGACGTTATTTATTATCAGTAGGTGGAGTTTTTGGAAAATTAGGTAGCGACTGGAGTTTTGAACCTTCAATAATGTTTCAATACAGAGATGGTACCCAAGAATCTATGGTAGATTTCAACGCGAAAGCTTATAAACAGATGGAATTTGGAACGCTTTGGGGCGGTTTGTCATACCGTCAAAGTTTAGATGGTGCTGAGTTTTTAAACAATTCCGGAGGTGTAAGTAGCCAAAAGCTGCAACAAATTACGCCTATAGTTGGCGTAAACTACAATCAGTTTATGTTTGCCTATACGTATACATATCAAACCAACTCAGTAGTCTTTACAAACGGTGGGTTTCACCAGCTTACTCTAGGCTATAATTTTAATTGTAGAAGAGAACGCTATGATTGTAAGTGCCCTGCGGTGAATTAAAAAGAAGCCTGAAAGAGATCCAGACTTCTTAAGTGTTTATTACCAAGTATACTTTTTCTTTTTAGCTTGTGTTTTTATAGCTGTAGTCATAGCATTTTCCAAACCGTTTTCAGTATCTTTCGCTTTCTCTGAAATATACGTTTTGCGTTTTTCATTTAGTTCTAGAATTTGCTTTTGAATAGTTTTACGCTCTTGCTGCATGTTCGCAACATAAGCTTTTATCTCTCGTGGAGATTTGTTTTTTAAGGCCTCGGGAAGGGCCTCGTTTTCAAGGTCTTCTACGTTAATTTTTTCTTCTTCAATAGCGTCAACCAAATCCCAAGTAGCGTTTTTGTATAAATGAGAACTTTTACTTACGGTTCTACTTACGGCATTGGCTTTACTGTAACCACTGGCATTCATGTCCTGTTCTGCTTGCATCATTCGTTTTTCTTTACCTCTTTGTCCATATGCAACATAAGTTTTATTCAATTTTACGTTTAGTTGAAGAATTTGGTCATCATAAGGTGATGCGACATGAACAGTGGCCTTGTTATGGTTTATTGCCATGTAATTGCCTTGGGTTAAATCTGCGCCTTTTTTCCAAAAGGTAGAAATTCCTTGATGATAATCACCACAAAAAATAGTATTTACCGTTACATCCTTTTCTTTAGCATTAGTTGCAGCATCTTTGTAGTTTACTTTGCCTTGAGTAAAGGGTTCGTTGCCGGCAATGAAAATGAGTTTTAAATCATCGGGATTACTGCCCCAATTTAATTGATTTAATGAGGTTTGTATCACCTGTCCGCAATACTCATTACCGCCATTAGTGGTCAAAGAAAATAGTTCTTTAGAAATTTCATCTAAGTCATTGCTAAAGGCTAAAACTTGCCTGATGTAACCTTCTTTGTTATTTAATCTATCATTGCCATATTCATATAATGCTATTTGCAGATTTGGTTTGTTATTATCGCATTTAGCATAAGACAATTCGTTGACAATTTCCCAAAGTTGGGCTTTGGCTTGGTCTATCAACCCATCCATACTATTACTGGTGTCTAATAATAGTGCAACTTTTATAAATTGCTTATTAGGTTCGGAATTAGTGTTTACTAAAGTAGTTATTGCAAGATTTGGTGTTTTGTTATTAGCGTTACATACGGTAACGCTAATAACAGCAATACATATCACTAAAATTTTAAATACTGATTTCATGATTTTTTTGTTTTTTGATTAATGCTGTAAATCTATTTCCAAAGTATATTTTAAAAAAGGCATAATGAGTGAGTCACTGTTTTGAATGAGCGAATCAAGCAGTAAATTATGTGAAACAGGATATTTTGATGGTGAAAAGTCTTTTTTTGAAAGAGTGCAATTTTATTATGCCAACGAAAGTGCGTAAGTTTAGCTATTGTAAAATAATATATGCAATTTTATTTTAAATACATATCGTTTTTATTGCTTGTGTTTATTGGGGTAAACCTAAATGCACAAAATAATATTCTAGATAATTCTCAAAGATTTACAGTGCGTGGTTCTGTGATAGAGCAGGATACGCGAAACCCTATCCCTAATGTAAATATTCAAATAAATGGAGGCCAGTATACCACAACAGATATTTTTGGAGCGTTTAGAATTGAAGCCAGAAAAGGAGACCAACTTACTATTAGGCATAAAGATTTTGAAACCATTTATTATACTATTCAAAGTAATGAGCGTATTACGGTTCAGGTAGAACCAAATACAGAAACCACAAAGTTTAAGCGCTATAAAAGTCGTAGCGAATCCCAATTTAATTGGTACATCGATTCTGCTGAAGCGTACCTTAAAAAAGATGCTAAGAAGAGTATTCAGTTTGTAGCTGATGCTTTGGAAGCAAGCACTTCAAAAAAGGAAAATGGTGATGCTTACGAAGTACTTGGCGATATCTATATGTATTGGGAACAGTTCGATTTAGCCATTTCTAATTACCGCATTAGCTTACAAAGTAAAAATAGTAATGAAACACGTTTAAAATTGGCAAAGGCTTATCGTTTAAACGAAAATTACCAGGAGAGTATCCAAGAATATAACAATGTTGATAAAAGCACATTGTCTAATTATCAATTGGTAAAGCTTTATGAAGGTTTAGGCGATGTTTATAAAAGCACTGGTGCATTCGACAGGTCCCTCGGAGCGTATAATAGCGGGTTGGAGATTTCACAAAAACATTTAATAGCTCCAAAAATTACCGATTTAAATTCTAAAATTGCTGAAGTATACAGTAGCAAGGGTGAAGTAGTGGAGGCCGAAGTGTATTTTGATAAATCGCTAAAATTGGCCAGTACGCAAAATAAGAAGAGAGCGGTAGAAGAGAAGGTGAAAGTGGCCGATTTTCAAAATAAAGTAAATAATTTTTCAGATGAAATTGAATTAAGAAAACAAGCCTTAAATGATATTAATGATATTGAGATAGAAACAGATTCAGTACCAAATAATGAAAGTGCGCTCACATCGCAAAAGCAAAAATATAAGATAGGGAATGCTTATTTACAACAAAAGGACTTTGGGAATGCTATTAATTTCCTTGAAGAAAGTATTGAAGAAGCTGAAACTAAAGAAGACCTGGTGGTTCAAAAAGACGCCACGAGAAAATTATCGGAAGTTTATAGAACCACTGGAGATTTCACAAAAGCATTAGCGGCTTACCAAGAGTATGTAGATGTGGTAGATAAATTATACAGAAAAAAAGAGCAGGAGATATCTCAAATAACGCGTTTCAGGAAAGATTTAAACACAAAACAAAATAGGATTACTAGTTTAGAGAGCGATCGTGAACTTTCAGAGAGCCAATACCAATTAACGGTAGAGCAATCTAAACGTCAAAAAGTAATTATTTACTCGCTTATGGGAGGACTGTTTTTATTGCTTTTAGTAGCATTTTTAATGTACAAATACATTCGTCAGCAACGTTTGGCTAATAATTTGCTGGCTTTAAAATCGTTACGTAGTCAAATGAATCCGCATTTTATTTTTAATGCCTTAAACTCTGTAAACAGCTTTATTGCATCCAATGATGAAAGAACAGCGAATAAATATTTAACCGATTTTTCTAAACTAATGCGCGCTGTTTTAGAGAATAGTGAAGAAGATTTTATTCCGTTAGAAAAAGAAATCGAATTGTTGCAGTTATATACGCAATTAGAGCATTTTAGATTTAAAGATAAGTTTGATTACGCCATTCATGTAGATGACAAAATAAGGGTAGCCGATTTTGTAATTCCGCCAATGTTATTACAACCTTATATTGAAAACGCGGTGTGGCATGGGTTGCGCTACAAAAGAGAAAAAGGGCATCTTACTATTAATATTTCTCAAGAAAACGAGAATGAAATAAAAATCACGATTACCGATGATGGTATTGGACGTAAAAAATCAAAAGCACTTAAAACAGAAAACCAAAAGAAGCAGAACTCAAAAGGTATGGGGAATATTAAAAAACGTGTAGCTATTTTAAACGACATGTATAAAGACAAAGTAGATGTGTTTGTTGATGATTTTCAAGATGAAGAAGACGTGGGAACTAAAGTGATAGTAACTCTTAAAAAGGATTAGAGGCCTCCCTAACCCACCAAAGGAGGGAACTCTTACTCAGTTGTTTCTATAATTATTGAGTGAGTAATGAATAATAAAATGAAAAATAAGTAATAATACCATAGATGAAACTAGCATCAATCATAGTAGAAGACGAGGAAACCAGTAGGCAAATACTAAAAAATTATCTACAAAAATATTGCCCAAACGTTAACATTTTGGGAGAAGCAGCTAATGTTGACGAAGCTTTGGTTTTAATTAGAAATAACAATTTAGATTTGGTGTTTCTAGATGTAGAAATGCCTTATGGCAATGCTTTCGATTTACTCGAAAAAGTGGGTGATGCAAGTTTTGAAACTATTTTTGTTACAGCATATAATCATTATGCCATCGACGCCTTAAATGCGCATGCATCTTACTATTTAATGAAACCTATTTCTATAGATGAATTAATAAAAGCTGTGGATTATGTAACTGATATTAAAATAAAAGAAAATACATTACAAGATGAAGTTTTGGTAGCAAAAACATCAGGAGTAGATGGGAAAATAACAATTCCACAACAAAGCGGATTCGAAGTTTTAAATACTGCTGATATTTTGTATTGCAAAGCAGATGACAATTACACCGAAATTTATTTAAATAATAACAAGAGAAAAATAGTAAGCAAAACCTTGAAGTATTTTGAAGAAGCGTTGCGAGACGCTAGTTTTGCCCGGGTACATAAATCGTATTTGGTTAATGTAAATGAAGTGGTAAAATATCAAAAAGGAAAAGGCGGAAGCGTAGTATTAAGTAACGGAAAGGAAATTATGGTGTCTGCTTCAAAAAAAGCCGATTTGTTGTCTTATTTTAAATAAGTTTGTCATTCAGAGGAAGTAATGATCGAAGAATCTCAAATAAAAAAATAATCAACAGAAAATAGTCAATATAACATGCCAGTAATTCAAACCGTAAGAGGAAAAACTCCACAAATACCAAGCGATTGCTTTATTGCTGAAAACGCTACTATAATTGGCGATGTCACTATGGGAAATCAATGCAGTATATGGTTTAGTGCCGTAGTTCGCGGCGATGTCAACTTCATAAAAATGGGTAATAAGGTAAACGTTCAAGACGGTGCGGTAATACATGGCACCTATAAAACGGCGCCTACCACAATTGGGAATAATGTATCTATTGGGCATAATGCATTAGTGCACGGATGTACCATTCATGATAATGTTTTGGTAGGTATGGGCAGTATTATTATGGATGGTTGTGTTGTAGAATCTAACTGTATTATTGCTGCTGGTGCCGTAGTGCCAAAAAACACCATTGTTACGTCTGGCTCTATTTATGCAGGTGTACCCGCAAAAAAAATCAAAGATATAAGTGAAGAACTCATTTCAGGTGAAATTAACCGAATTGCAGACGCTTATATCAAGTATTCAAGCTGGTTTAAAGAATAGTATGTGGGCGTTACCACAACACTTCGACAAGCTCAGTGCAAGTGGTCGGGCTTTCGGCAGTCGCTTTTTTGTGTTGCATAGGTGCAACAACACAAAAAGAGCTTCAACAAATGCCTCAATCCTTAACGCAAATTAGGTCAAAATTAAAATTTTAGATAATCTATATCTAAAGAATTACCCAAAAGCGATTGCATCACTTCTACACTTCCATTCGTATAAAACTCGAGTTTAGGATTAACTTTTGCAGTATTCAATAAATTATTTTTCTCCAAAATTGCTTTTGTTTGGCGCGCTACTGCTTCACCAGAATCAATAATTTTTACATGATTAGGTAATAGCTCTAAAAGTATTGGAATAAGATAAGGGTAATGTGTACAGCCTAAAACCAAATAATCAATATGCGCTTTTAGCATGGGTTCTAAATATTGATGTAATAGGGTTCTCATCTCATCAGATCTTAATTTTCCGCTTTCAATAAGTTCAACAATGCCAGTGCCTTCGCGTTCTATAAGCTTTATGTTACTTGCAAAACGACCAGAGGTTTTAGAAAACAGTGCGCTAGATAACGTACCCTTAGTTGCCAAAATTCCAACAGCATTAGTTTTAGTATTCAATGCAGCAGGTTTGATGGCTGGTTCAATGCCAATAAAAGGTACATCAAAGGTTTTACGTAAATAATCAATGGCATTTGTAGTTGCTGTATTGCATGCCACGACAATAAGTTTACAGTCTTTTTTTAGTAAAAATTCTGTGTTTTTTACACTAAGTTCAGTAATTTTCTTAGTTCCTTTTGTGCCATAAGGAGCGTTGATACTATCGGCAAGATATATAGTATGTTCATTAGGAAGGAGTTGGTGAATCTCTTTCCAAATAGAAGTGCCACCAACACCAGAATCGAAAATGCCAATAGATTTATCGCTCATGATAAACAAAAATAAAAAAGCTGCTTCGTTAAAAGCAGCTTTAAGTAAGTTATTTATGTGGGTAGATTAAATTCCTAAAGATTTTTTTACATCTTCTAGCAAATCCTTACCATCTGCCATAATAGTTACACCTTGTGAAGAGTCTAAAACATAATCAAAACCTTGCGCTCTTGCTACTTCTAAAATTTTAGCTTTTGCCTTTTCGGTAATAGGTTTTAATAAATCAAACTCTTTTTTCTGTAAATCCTGTTGTGCTTTAGCTTGGTACTCTCGGATACTTTGCTCCATAGTTTGTACCTCTTTAGCACGGTTTGTGTTTTCTTCCTTAGTTTTTGTAGCAGCTTCTTTGTCATAAAGTTCTACTTTCTTTTGAAATTCTGCTCCTAAGCTTTGTAGCTCAGTTTGATAGGTTTTAGAAAGTGTTTCTAATTGGTTTTGCGCTTCCTTCATCTCAGGCATTGCCTTTATTAATTCTTGGGTGTTTATATGTGCAATTTTGCTTTGCGCCCCAACAAAACTAGCCATACCTATACATAAAGCAGTTGCGAATAAAATTGATTTTAAATGTTTCATTTTCAAATTAGTATTAATGTGTTATAATTTTAAATTTATTTACTGTTGTTTATACTGTCTCTTTCTTTTTTATTTTCTTCTAGAGCCTTTTTTCGGTCTTCCAATATTTTCTTTTTCTTTTCTTCTAAAGCCTTTTTTCGAGCTTCTCTATCAGCTAATTTCTTTTTTCTATTCTCTTCAATAAGTTCTTCTCTTGTCTTCTTTTCTGTGGTATCACTTTTTGAAGCGCTCTCATCTTTAGTAGCTTCGTTCTCTGTATTATTTGCGGTTGACTTATTTCGGGCTTCTAATTTTTCTTGTTTTGCTTTTTCGCGTTCCTCTAATATTTTTTGGCGTCTTGCTTCGGCTTCTTTTTTCTTAGCTTCTCTTGCTGCTAATATTTCTTGCCTGCGTTTTTCAACGGCGCTTTCCCTTGCTTCTTTTTTCTCTTCTAAAGCTTTTTCTCTTGCTTCTTGTTCTTCATTAATATCAGGAACTGTTTCTTCGGCTTCGGCAGCTTTACGCTCTGCTTTGGTTTGAGCCTGTCTTCGTTTAGAAGATCTTGTTATGGCTCTCAACACCTGTTCGCTAATATCAAAGCGTTCTGCAGAATACAACATCACTACATCAGCGGATTTATCAAAAATAAAATCGTACTTTCTACTAGTTGCCATATCTTGAACTGCCGCAAAAATTTGGTCTTGTATGGGTTGCATTAACTGTTTCTGCTGAATCATTAAATCACCATTAGGACCAAAACGCTTTTGTTGGTAATCTAGGATTTCCTTTTCCTCAAACATAATATCTTCTTCGCGCTCTTGAATTAGTTCATTGGTCAATAATACCTTTTCATTGCTTAAGTCTTTGCGTTTTTGAGCAATATCCGAAAGTTTTGCTTGAATTTCGTTTTTCCACTTTTGCGCTTTTTCATCTAATTGCACCATGGCGTCTTGGTATTCAGGCACATTTTCTAGGATATACTCTGTATCAATATATGCAATTCGCACACCTCTTTGTGCATGAACAGAAACGCTTAGCATAACTACTAATGTCAATAAAAAAAGAACGTTTTTTTGCATCTGTGTTATAGTTTAATTTATGGTATTATAAATTCTAAAAACGACAGATGATTTATATTTCCTGCCACTCTTTTGAATCGTATCTTCAAAATTAACGAAATTTAATCTTAAAAATTTTAATTCTCATTCAAATCATCAAAAGGTTATTAGAAAATATCGTGCCAAAATAAAATTTTTACTAAAATTGCTGTCCAATTATAAAGTGGGTTTGCCATCCACTTTTTCCTGTTTGTCCTGGCACAGGGTCGAAACCATGACCAAAATCTATACCCAATAAACCAAAGGCTGGCATAAAGATTCTTACACCTAAACCTGCAGATCTTTTAATGTTGAATGGGTCGAAATCTCTAAAGCTATTATAAGAATCACCTCCTTCTAAAAAGCCCAACGCATAAATTTTAGCAGAAGCTTTTAACGTAATGGGATATCTTAATTCTAAAGAAAACTTATTGTAAATACTTCCACCGTCTTGAGAGGATAAGGACTGGTTGGGGTAACCTCTTAATTGCACTACTTGTCGTCCATCTAAGGCAAAATTCCCTAAGCCATCACCTCCAACAAAATAACGTTCAAAAGGAATTACCCCTCTATCGTTGTTGTAAGCTCCTAGAAACCCGAATTCAAGACTAGGCCTTAACACTAAATCTTTAGTTAATTCAGTATACCAGTCTGCTTTAAAATTAATTTTATAAAATTCAAGCCAGTTAAAGCGTTCTTGATCTATTTCACTAATCCTGTCATTGGCAGAGATTCTTTCCGCGTCGGTACTTGCCGGATCTCTTAAAACGTCTTGATTATCATTTCGTTCATTAATTAACGCTTCGTAATCTACACCATCAAACAACGACCATGGCGGAGATAATTTTGCAGTAACGGAAAAGTTTGAACCTCCAGTTGGATAAATAGGGTCTATTCTTGTGTTATTTCTTGTTAACCCTACGGTATATGATAAATTTTTGGAGCTACCATCACCAAAAGTAAACAGGCCTGTGTTGTAATTGTTTAAATCGTAAACCTGATAACTTAATGCTTGTGATAGCGTGAAATAGTTGTCTGGTACAGTCAATCGCTTTGCTAAACCAAGAGTGATACCTGTAATGTTAAAACTTCTACTTCTATCGGCACGTCCGTTAAATCGGTTAAATAAAAACTGTTTTGTGTGCGATATTGAGGCCGAAAATTGTACCGGACGCTTACCGCCTAACCAAGGCTCAGAAAACGAGAAACTATAGGTTTGGAAAAAACGGCTGGCTTGCAAACGTAAAGCTAGTTTTTGACCATCTCCCATTGGTACAGGTTTGTAGGCGTCTTTATCGAATATGCCTTTCATGGAAAAATTATTAAAGGATAATCCAAGTGTACCAATAAAACCACCACCTCCATAACCACCTTGTAGTTCAATTTGGCTGGATCCGGTTTCTTTTACAGAGAATTCCATGTCAATTGTTCCTTCATTAGGATTAGGGTTTTTAAAATCGGGAGCTATTTCTTGAGCATCAAAAAAGCCTAGTTGTCCCAATTCCCTTACGGTTTGTACTACTGCTGCTTTACTATATAATTCACCCGGGCGTGTTCGTAATTCCCTGTAAATAACATGGTCGTTGGTTTTGTCATTGCCAACTACGGAAACATTATTAAAATAAGCAGGTTTACCTTCAGATATCCTAATTTCTAAATCAATTACATTGTCTTCAGCACTTACCTCTACAGGATTTATAGATGAGAACAAATAGCCATTATTCTGGTAAAGGTTGGCAATATCATCGCCGTCTGGTTTTGTGTTGTCTTGAATACGCTTTTGAAGCATTACGCCGTTATAGGTGTCGCCTTCTTTTATTCTAATGTATCTGTCTAATTGTTCGTCAGAGTAAACCGTATTTCCTATGAAACTAATTTTTCCAAACTTATAGAGGTCGCCTTCTTCTAATTCAATTTTGATGGATATAGTTTTGTCATCATTTACAATAATACTGTCCGAAAGAATACGGGCATCACGATAGCCATTTTCTGCATATTTATCTATTACACTTGCTAAATCTGCCTGATAAGCAGAATCTATAAACTTAGATCGTTTTAAAATGCGAAGACGATTAATTTTTTTCGTGCTCTTCATTGCTTTTCTAAGCACCTTTTCTTTTAAAGCAGAATCGCCTTCAAAAATAATGTCTTTAATTTTTACTTTTTCACCTTTGTCTATAGCAACAACCATGTTTACTTTAGCTTTATCAAGGGTATCTTTAACTTCAATAGTATTGATGTTTACTTTGGCATTATAGAACCCTTTCTTCCTATAGTTTTTTTCTAGAAAGTTTTTTGTAGTTGTTCTAAGGTTTTCGGTAACCTTAACGCCTTTTTTTAGCTTATTGTCGTTTATAATGCCTTCAATTTTACTTTTTTTAACCCCGGTAACTTTTACGTCTAATAATTGAGGTAAATCAGATAATCGAATTTCCAAAAAGGCGTTTTTACCTTCTACATTTTTTAGGTAAATTTCGATATCACTAAAGAGTTTAGAGCCCCATAGTTTTTTAATGGCGTTTGCAATATCTTCTCCTGGGATGGTAATTTCGTTACCTTTCCGAAGGCCAGAGTATGCTACAACGGTTTGCTCATTAAAGCTCGTGTTTCCTGAAACCGAAACGCCGCCTATAATATACTTTTTACCATTTTCGTATGCAATATCCTGTGCTTGAAGAGCAAAGCCAAATGCAATAAATAGAATGGTGATATATTGTTTTAGGAGGGTTTTCAATAGAAATGTATTAGCTAAGTTGTTCACTTGTTTTCCCAAATCGTCTTTCTCTTTTTTGATATTCTATAATAGCTTTATACAAATCTTCTTTTGTGAAATCTGGCCAAAGGGTATCGGTAAAATACAATTCGGCATAAGCTATTTGCCAAAGCAAAAAATTACTAATACGTTGTTCGCCACTTGTTCTAATAAGTAAGTCTACGTCTGGTAAATTTTGCGTGTAAAGATGCTTATTTATAATTGATTCATCAATAGAATCGGGCGAAATTATGTTATTTTTAACTTTATTACTAATTTCTTTAACAGTGTTTACTAATTCTTCTCTAGAGCCATAGCTAAGCGCCAAAGTAAGAGTCATTCTCGAATTGTCTTTCGTCGCATCCATTACCTCATGAAGTTCTTTGTGAACCTTTGCTGGTAATAGGTTGAGGTTGCCTATGGCAGAAAGTTTTATGGTATTATCCTGTAGTGTTTTAATTTCCTTTTTTAAAGATGAAATCAGCAATTTCATTAATGTTTTTACCTCAAGTTTTGGGCGGTTCCAGTTCTCGGTAGAAAACGCATAAAGCGTTAAATTTTCAATACCTAATTCAGCAGAGGCCTCTACAACTTGTCTAACCGATTTTGTCCCATTTTCATGCCCAAAAGCCCGCATCATACCTTTTTGTTTCGCCCAACGCCCATTGCCGTCCATAATTATGGCTATGTGTTTGGGTAAAGCTTCTAGTAATATGTTGTTTTTAAGGCTCATTAATTAACGCAATAGCAGGGGTTTTCTCCAAAGGTGTAAGTTAGTGTTATTCCACTAAAGGTGTACCAATCATTATTGTTTATATTTCCAAAGCGAAACTGTTGTCTAGAACCATCACTGGGGTTGCTACCATCAAGATTATCTGAGAACGTATAACGAGCGCCAACTTCTAAGCCTAAAATAAAATTATCAATAAATCGCATTTTAAACCCCAATGCCATAGGAATACCAAATGCCCAACTTTTACTGTTTTCAGATGATAAAACATCATTTAAAAAGAAATAGTTATCGTGTCTAACCACACTAATACCAGTATAAAGGTATGGCGTTGCTACAGGTTTACGGTTATGTAAATTAAAGTCCATAAATGTAAATTCCATACCAGCTGAAATCTCAAAAATACTATTGTTAAAGCTATAGCCGCGTTGCTGACGTCTTGGGTCGTCCGAATTTAAATCTACGCCTTCTAATTCAGAGAAAATCATCGAGATTCTATAAGAATGCCTTGTACTTCGGTTCCATTTATAGATGGCTCCTATAGCGGCTTGATTAGGTGATATGTAATCTGTAGCGCCAACATCGCCGATAAAATTACTACCACCCGCAAATATACCAATTTCATTGATTTGAGAGAAACTAAGTTGTAGCGTTAACAAGCTAATTATTAATAGGTTTACGTGCCGCATAGCTATTTAAAGTTTGCAAATATAATAAATAAGATGAGCCTATTGCAATTTGTATTGAATAGTATGAACGTAAAACAGATTTTATAAGGAATTATTGTTTAATTATTAGTAATACATTTTGGGCGTTCCCTTTCAGGTCGGGCTTTCACTACTCGCTTCCCGCTTAGGCGGGAGAGCTCAAACATGCCGTTCAATCCCTAACGCGGTTTCATCCGCTAAGTTCTGTGTTTAACACAGTTTTTATGTAATCTTGTTTTTTGTGCATCTAATATAAAAGTTCGAAAGTATTTAGTTCCTCCCCTTTGGGGAGGTTAGGAGGGGCTTTTTTAATTACGTTTATCTTCACCCCAAAGCATTTTTTTACGCAGTGTTTTTAAAAAGCTTTCATCTAACAAATCAATCATTTTAATTTTAAAGTCGGCTTTTTTAATTTTTATGATAGTGCCGTTATTTAACGTGGCAATTCTAGAGTCTAAAGATACCAGATGCTGTTCTTCACGGCCATTTACCTTTAATTGTATTTCGGTAGAATCGGGTATAACTAAAGGTCTTGCACTTAAATTATGCGGTGCAATAGGTGTTAACACAAAACTATTAGCTCCAGGAGTTATTACGGGTCCACCACAACTTAATGAATATCCGGTAGAGCCTGTTGGTGTCGATACGATTAAACCATCACTCCAATATGATGTTAAGTATTGCCCATCAAGCAATGTTTCCACAGTAATCATTGAAGTGGTATTCTTTCTACTAACGGCAATTTCGTTTAGTGCAAAATTTAAGTTGGTAATGTCGCTGTTTTCAGGTGTTGTTTCTATGGTAAGTAAACTCCGCTCTGAAATCCTGTATTTGCCATCTATTATGTTTTGTACGGCTTTCTTTATGTCTTCAACTTGAATGGTTGCTAAAAAACCAAGTCGCCCGGTATTAATACCAACTATTGGAATGTCCAAATCCATCACAAAGGTTATGGCTCTTAAAATAGTGCCATCGCCACCTATGCTTACCAGCAAATCAAAAGATTCATCTAGCTTATCAAAAGTCTCAAACGTATTGTAAAATTCTCGTTTTGTAGAAACCGATTTAATAAGTTCAGAAAACTCAGCTTCTATAAGCACATCTACATTTTTCTTAGCTACATAATTTAAAAGCGTATCTACAGATGTAAGTGTGTATTTATTATTAAAACGGCCAAAAACGGCTAACTTCATAATTAAATATTTAAATATTTTTTCAAATAATCCGACCGTTCTTTTAAATTCTGGGTAAAACTGTCTTCTTCATGCCCAGAAGCAATATTGTAGCTATATCTCCTAAACGTTTGAATAATGTCATTCAGACTGGTGTTTCCAATTTTTAAGGTAACCTGTACAATATCGTTTTTTATTTTAGAAATAAAGGCACCTAGCAGTTTTCCATTATTTGATTCTACAATTTGACTTATTTCGCTAAATGAATAGTCGTTAATGCCTTTTTCAACCACCAGTACACCACCAGCTTCGAAGAAAAAAGGCGATTCATTAAACAATCCTATAACGTCATTAAGCTCGTAATAGCCAATATAATCTCCTTTCTCATTTAAAACAGGCATAATATTGGCGGAGTTTTGGGCGAAAGCCTCTAAAACATCAAGCCACATGGTGTTTTCCCGAACATAAAAGTCTTCAAGACTGTACAAGTAATCGCTTATTAATTTTTCGCCATCAAAACAGTGAACGTCAGTTTCAAAAAAAGTTCCTGCAAAGATCCCATTCTCATCCATAATAGGAATGTGCGAATAAGTGAGCTGATTGAAAAGTTCTTGCAATTCACGTACTTTACCGTTACTACTTAACGGTTTAATGTCGTTAATTATAAATTCCTGAAGTTTCATAAGATGCCATATATTACTCTGCAAATTAATCAAAAAAAAGCTACTTGTGCCTGTTCTAGTTTGTATTTTTGCACTTTAAAATATATTTGATGACAAAGTTAAGTGTAAATATTAACAAGATAGCAACCTTAAGAAACTCTCGTGGTGGCGACGTGCCAAATGTGGTGCAATTTGCTAAAGATGTTCAGCGTTTTGGTGCAGAGGGTGTTACCATTCATCCACGACCAGACGAGCGCCATATCCGTTATAAAGATGCCAGAGATTTAAAACCGGAAGTTTATACGGAGTACAATATTGAGGGCAAACCGATTACATCATTTATGGATTTGGTTTTAGAAGTGAGACCTACGCAGGTTACCTTAGTGCCAGATGCTGAAGATGCGATTACAAGCAATGCAGGTTGGGATACCATACGACATAAAGATTTTTTAATTGATGTCATTAAAGAATTTCAAAGCAATGGCATTAGAACATCAATTTTTGTTGATCCGGTTTTAAAACAAATTGAAGGCGCGAAAGCTACAGGAACAGATAGAATAGAGTTGTACACAGAAGGTTTTGCCCATCAATATAGTTTGGGAAATAAAGATGGCATACTACCTTATACCGAGAGTGCCATATTGGCGAACGAATTGGATTTAGGTATTAATGCAGGCCATGACTTGTCTTTGGATAATATACAGTTCTTTAAGGAGAACATTCCAAATCTTTTAGAAGTATCTATTGGGCACGCTTTGATAGCTGAAAGTTTGTATTTAGGTATAGAAAATGTGATACAGATGTATTTGCAAAAGTTGAATTAGGAACTTTATGGGCGATAAAAATATTCTACATTCAAACATTACAGGAGAAGGCAAACCATTTGTAATATTGCACGGGTTTTTAGGTATGGGCGATAATTGGAAAACCCATGGCAAGAATTTAGCGCAACTAGGTTATGAAGTGCATTTGGTAGATCAGCGAAATCACGGGCATAGTTTTCATGATAATGATTTTAGCTATGAAGTACTCGCAGAAGATTTAAAAAACTATTGTGAAGTCAAAAATTTAGAAGACATTATCCTATTAGGGCATTCTATGGGTGGAAAAACAGCAATGTTATTCGCTACAGAATATCCAGAGATGGTTTCAAAATTACTAATCGCTGATATTTCTCCAAGGTTTTATCCCGTGCATCATGATACTATTTTAAACGGATTGAGCGCATTAGACTTTGATGTGATAAAAAGTAGAGGTGAAGCTGATAAAGCCTTAAGTGAGTATGTGTCAGATTTTGGTACACGTCAATTTTTATTAAAAAACCTCTATTGGGTAGAAAAGGGCAAATTGGGATTACGCATTAACTTAGAGGTATTGCAAAAGGAAGTTGCAGAAGTTGGTGAAGCGTTACCAAGTTATGCAAGGTTTGGAAAAGAGACACTATTCCTGCGTGGTGATCGTTCAGAATATATTGGTCCAGAGGACGAACGTATCATAAAAAATCATTTTTCAAATGTTAACATTGTAACCATTCCAAATGCTGGACATTGGTTGCATGCAGAGAATCCAAAAGCTTTTTTTGAGGCTGTGATTGAGTTTCTATAGTTTTTTTAAAAATTAAAATCTACAAATAAAGGCTATATTAGCAATAGCAAATTGTTCAAATATGCGGTATTCATTTATATTTTTATTACTGTGTTCTACGCTTTACAGTTTTTCTCAAAAAATAATTGAAGATGGTCCCTTTGTGAAATATTTTGAAAATGGTCAGGTAAAAACTTCTGGACACTATGAAGACAACAAGAAAGTTGGTGATTGGCAAGATTTTTATGAAACAGGAGAATTAAAAATGACTTACAGTTACACTGATGGAAAGATGGATACCGAGAGGAAATCGTTTTTTAAAAGTGGCATTGTAAAAACGGAGCGAACTTTAATTAATGGCGATAAAGTTTTCAAGAAATACTTTGACACCGGGAAATTACATTTCGAGAAGAAGGTTGATGGGGGATATGCAAGAGAGTATTTTATAAATGGAAATTTAAAATCAGAGGGGCAATACGTAGACAAAGAGTTATCTGGAATTTGGAAGAAGTACTACGAAACAGGTGAATTAGAATGGGAGGTGGCATATGTTGATAATTACAAACAAGGAAGATATACTCAATTTTACAAAAACCAAAACATAAAGGTAGAAGGAGAAAATAAAAAAGATAAAATACATGGATTAGAAAAACGCTATGATACAAATGGTAAATTAAAATGGGAGGGAAAATACTCAGATGGGAAATTGCATGGTAAGTGGACAGAATATAGCTCTGATGGAAGTAATTTGGATGATGTAAAATTTAAGAATGGAGTGCTTTTGAATAATTCAAACACTAATCTTGAGCCTACCTTGGTCCCTGATGGATTCAATGAAAGAATACCAATTTACCCAGGGTGTGAAAATGTTCTTGGGTTTAAGAACCAAAAGAAATGTCTTTCAAAGTCTATTTCAGAACATGTAGCAAAATCATTTAATACTGAGATGGCTGCTAATTTGGGTTTAGAAGGGAGGCAGCGCGTAAACGTAATATTTAAAATAGACAAACAAGGAAAGGTTATCGATGCAAAATCCAGAGCACCTCATCCATTATTAGAAATCGAAGCGATAAGAGTTGTAAAATTACTTCCAAAAATGAAGCCAGGTATGCAACTAGGTAAACCGGTTGTGGTTCCTTATTCCTTGCCTATTGTCTTCGCTGTTCAAGAAAAACGTAAAAACTAATTTAAATTATTTTCCTATGAAACTCATTATTAAACTCTTGTTAAACGCACTAGCTGTTTTTATTTTAGCATACCTATTATCTGGCGTAAACGTAGATGGTTACGTTGGCGCATTAATAGTTGCCATAGTCCTTTCTGTTTTAAATTTGTTTGTAAAGCCAATTCTGGTAATTTTTACATTACCTGCAACTATACTAACACTTGGCCTTTTCCTTTTGGTTATTAATGCTGTAATAATCCTATTGGCAGATAAATTAATAGATGGCTTTGCAGTAGCCAATTTTTGGTGGGCACTTATTTTCAGCGTGCTATTGTCCATACTACAATCTATACTGCACTCACTTTTACAAGAAGATAAAAAATAGTCTGAAATTCAGTACATTAAAAACTTTGTTGGGATGTAAAAATATACTAATTTTGCAGCCCAATTTTGGTTAAAAGAATTAGGGCCATACCCTATTTATTAAACGCCTTTTAGGCTTACAGTATTAAAAATGAATATTACAAGAGAAAACTTAGATGCGTTAAACGCGGTAGTAAAAGTAGATATCGCTAAAGAAGATTATAGCGATAAAGTAGAGAAAATCTTAACAGATTACCGTAAAACAGCCAATATTCCTGGGTTTAGAAAAGGACACGTACCTATGGGCATGGTTAAAAAGCAATATGGTAAAGCTGTATTAGTTGATGAGGTAAATAAGCTGTTGCAAGATGCCTTAAACAAATATCTTACTGAAGAAAAACTGGATGTGCTGGGACAACCGCTACCTAAACCTCAAGACGAGATAGACTGGGATGCAGATGCGTTTTCTTTTGAATTTGAATTAGGTTTAGCACCAGAATTTGAAGTAAAGCTAAAAGGTAAAAAAACAATTACCCACTATAACATTATTGCTGACGATAAGATGATTGATGAGCAAATAGAGCGCATTCAAAAGCAATATGGGAAATTGGTTTCTCAAGACACTGTTGAAAAGGATAGTGAAGTTACTGGTACATACAAAAACGAAGAAAAGGAAATTGACAATACCGTAACGCTTACTTTAGATAAGTTTAAAGGAAAGGCTGCAGAAAAGAAATTTATTGGGGCAAAAGTAGGTGATGTTATTACCTTAAAAACAAAAGGCTTGTACGAGGATGATCATGATTTAATGCATGCTTTAAAAGTTAGTCATGACGATACTCATGGATTAGATATTGAGGTAAAATTTACCATTACTGAAATAAACAAAAGAGAGCTGGCAGATTTAGATCAAGAATTGTTTGATAAACTATTCCCTGCTAAAGACGTAACTTCTGTTACGGAGTTAAAAGCAAAAATAAAAGAAGATGCCGAGAAACAATTTAAACAGCAATCGGACCAAAAACTGCTTAACGATGTTACGGAATATTTAGTTGAGAGTACCAATTTCGATTTACCAGCGGAGTTTTTAACGAAGTGGATGCAAACTGCTGGAGAAACTGAAATGGATGCAGAACAAGCAAAAGAAGAATATGAAAAGTCTGAAAAGAGTTTGCGTTACCAACTTATAGAAGGCAAACTTATTCAAGATAATGATATACAAGTTACTATTGAAGACATTAAAGGACATGCCAAAGAAATGATTAAGGCACAAATGGCACAATTTGGGCAAATGAATCCTTCTGATGAGGAACTTGAAGGTATTGCTGCCAGAGTTCTTGGAAATCAAGAGGAAGCACGTAGAATTTCTGAGCAATTAATTAGTCAGAAACTAATTGGATTGTATAAAGAAAAAGCAAACTTAAAGGTTAAAGAATTGAGTTACGAAAAGTTTGTTAAAGAAGTTTACGGCGACAAATAATCAAATAATAATTCATTATATTTATGCGCTTGAACCTTTAAAGGTTCAAGCGCATTTTTAGTTAAACTCAATTTTGGAAAATCTCAAAATTCACCACAATTGTAGTTAAACTAATCCCGCTTTTTTTGCGGGATATTTTTTAACAAAAATCTTAAAATTAAAACGATAAGCCCAATTATGGATTACGCCAAAGAATTTGAAAAATTCGCAATTAAGGATCAAGGAATAAGCAGTACATATTATAATAAAATCATAAGCAGTATGTACCCTACGAATTTAACGCCAAATATTATTGAAGAGCGACAAATGAATATTGCTATTTTCGACGTATTTTCTCGTTTAATGATGGATCGTATCATATTCCTAGGTACGGGAATTAACGACCAAGTAGCAAATATTATTCAAGCACAATTACTATTTCTGGAAAGTGTTGATGCATCAAAAGATATTCAAATTTATATCAACTCACCAGGAGGAAGTGTGTATGCCGGTTTAGGAATTTACGATACTATGCAATTTATAAAGCCCGACGTTGCTACAATCTGTACTGGTATGGCGGCTTCTATGGGTGCGGTTTTGTTATGTGCTGGTCAAAAAGGGAAGCGTAGTGGTTTAACCCACTCTAGAGTAATGATTCACCAACCGATGGGTGGTGCGCAAGGTCAAGCAAGTGATATTGAGATTACTGCAAAAGAGATTCTAACACTTAAAGAAGAACTTTACAGAATTATTAGTAAGCATTCTGGTCAAGACTACGACAAAGTGTATGAAGATAGCGATAGAGATTATTGGATGAAAGCCGATAAGGCTAAAGAATATGGTATGATAGACGAGATATTAGCCAGAAACTAAAAAAAATCGTACTTTTACAAGTCCTAATAGATATTGTAAATTGAATTACATCTCTCAAAATTAACTGATTAATGGCAAAAGAAGAATTAGAATGTTCGTTTTGTGGCCGAAAAAAGCCAGAAACCAACTTATTAATTGCAGGTTTAGATGCACATATTTGTGATAGGTGCATAGAACAAGCACATGGTATAGTTGTTGAAGAATCTAAGCAAAACGACACTAATGATTTATCTGCTGAGTTAAAGCTCAGAAAACCACAACAAATAAAGGGATTTCTAGACGAGTATATTATTGGTCAAGAGATGACTAAAAAGGTAATGTCCGTTGCGGTTTATAATCACTACAAACGCTTATTGCAACCGCCTACAAACGATGATATTGAGATTCAAAAAAGTAATATCATTATGGTAGGGCAAACAGGTACGGGTAAAACCTTAATGGCCAAAACTATAGCCAGAATGTTAAACGTTCCTTTGGCTATTGTAGATGCTACCGTACTTACAGAAGCAGGCTACGTGGGTGAAGATGTAGAGAGTATTTTAACACGTTTGCTACAAGCGGCAGATTATAATCTAGAGAAGGCTGAAAAGGGTATTGTATTTATAGATGAAATAGATAAAATCGCGAGAAAAAGCGATAACCCTTCCATTACTAGAGATGTATCTGGTGAAGGCGTTCAGCAAGCTTTATTAAAATTATTGGAAGGCACTGTGGTTAACGTACCACCAAAGGGAGGAAGAAAACATCCAGACCAAAAATTTATCGAGGTAAATACCGAAAATATTCTGTTTATAGCGGGCGGTGCTTTTGATGGTATTGAGCGTGTGATTTCCAAGCGTTTAAATATGAAAGCCGTTGGGTATGCAGCATCAATGTCTGATGAGATTGTTGATCAAAGTAACCTTTTACAATACATCATTCCGAAAGATTTAAAAGATTTTGGATTAATTCCTGAAATTATCGGTAGATTACCTGTTTTAACGCATATGGATCCATTGGATTCAAAAACCTTAAGAGCAATTTTAACAGAGCCAAAGAATGCCATTATCAAGCAATATAAAAAGTTGTTTGCTATGGACGATATTGAATTCAGTATTACTGATGGTGCACTTAATTTTATAGTAGATAAAGCCATTGAGTACAAACTTGGTGCTCGTGGATTGCGTTCTTTGTGCGAAGAAATTCTAACAGATGCAATGTTTGAATTACCTAGCAGCACTGATAAATCATTAAACGTAACGAAAAGTTATGCCGAGGATAAATTAACCAAGACAACACTTAAAAAGTTAAAGGCTGTGTCCTAGCTTTTATATGTTAAGTATTATAAATCAATCCCACTAAACATATTTTAGTGGGATTTTTTGTTTGTATATATTTGTGTTTTAAAAAAAAGTGATGTTTAGGTTTTTGTTGAATTGGTTTAAACCGAAAGAATCTGAAGAAGATCAAGACCCCATGAAAAAGTTTTTAATTGTAGGCTTAGGAAATATTGGAGAAAAGTATGCAAACACACGTCATAATATTGGGTTTAAGATATTAGATTTTTTTGCTGAGAAAGAAGGTGTCACTTTTGAAACGCAAAAACTTGGGGATATAGCTACTTATAAATTAAAAGGAAGAACCTTTATTTTTTTAAAACCCAATACCTTTATGAACCTTAGCGGAAAAGCGGTTGGCTATTGGCTTACTAAGGAAAAAATACCAATAGAAAACCTTTTGATAATTGCGGACGATTTAAACCTGCCGTTTGGGAGTATTCGACTAAAAACCAAAGGAAGTGATGGCGGACATAATGGTTTAAAGGATATTCAAGACAAATTAAACACCACAAAATATAATCGGTTTAGGTTTGGTATAAGCGATGCGTTTGGTAAAGGTAGGCAAGTAGATTATGTTTTAGGGGAATGGACAGCGATTGAAACAGAAAACCTTCCTGAACGCCTAGATAAATCGGTAGAGTTGATAAAATCATTTGCGCTAGCAGGTGTAAATAATACAATGAACCTCTTTAATGGAAAATAGACATTGTTTATTCAATAGCAATTCTTCGTGCGTAAGTTCTAGTTGCATCACTCAAATACAAAATATACATTCCAGCCTGTAATTGGTTTAAATTTATGGTTTCGTCAAGTCTTGAGGTTTCCTTAAATTTTTGTTTGTAAACACGTCTTCCTCGTACGTCAAAAACTTCAATTTTTATATCTTTTCTAGTATGCATAGAATCTACTTTTATAGTAAATTCACCGTTATTAGGGTTTGGAAATATTTTAATATCTTCAAAAGCAAACTCCTTAATTTCTAATAATGTATAAGTGGTTTGGCAAACCTCAATAAACCAAGAGTTTAATATGCCAGTGTCTCCTGCAGCAAAATCACCTAGACGGATGGTCCAATCTCCATTAACGCTTTCGCCATCAAATGTTTCCAATAAATCATTTAAGGATTTTTGAGCAATATTATCCGCAGCATTTAAACAATTAAAACCAACAGCGTCGTCATCAAAAGTTCCTATGATATCCTCCTCGGCGTCGCAATCATTTTGTGTTTTTAGTGTCACTTCGGTGTTATTGGGGCTTACTATTGCAATACCCAAATCGCCAATGTAACTATGCGTTATATTCATGCCAATATTAATATCCTCCACAGTAGTTGCATCGGTTATGTTAATGGAGTGGCTTTGAGAAAACGTACCGCTATTATCTGTAATGTTAATACCCAAATTTGCAGGAGAACTGTATTGCGTACATGTAGTAGTAACTTCAAAATCTATGGTAAAATCTTCAGCGTTAATAGCAAAAAAGTTGTTGTTTGTAGGCTCAATCATCAATCTACATTCTGGTGATGGTGTATTTGGCACAGTAAGCGAGTAGCTTCCATTATTAGGAATATTACTCACAATTTCGTTATAAGTTTCGCCTCCATCGGTAGATAATAAAATATTTACGTTTGATGCTCCAGGAAGGGTATTCGTATTGTTAACATTCCAAGTAATGGTTTCTGTGGTGCCACTAGACCAAGAAATACCAGTAGTATTTTGAGATGTTATTTCAAAAGGCCCGAAACTTGGATTGAAAGTAACACGCATATCATCATGGGTATTATTCGCACCACCAAGTTTATTATCTCTAACAGTCAGTCTAAAATCAGCAGTTCTGCCAACATTGGGGACTTTCTCCCATTGATTAGCATTCACACCAAATCTCAAATCTGATAAATTTGGAAAATACCGTGTAGGGCTAGCTGTTGGAGAGAATGATCTAACCAAAACAGCATCATCATTACCTGAATTAGGATTAGGATAAGTAGTTGAAGCATTATCCTCATTTATTTGCTCCCAACAATACGTAATATTATCGCCATCGCTATCTGCTCCAGTACCAACAAGTTTAAAAGCTGTTCCTACAGGTAAGGTTAAGTCAAGCCCCGCATCTGCTGTCGGTGTAGTGTTTCCAGTGTTGGTTTCTGTAGCGCAACTCGTTGATTTTATATAAGTGGTAACTTGCTCAATAGAAATAGCATGAAAATAAGGATCGCTATTTAACTGGATATTTGCCGAAGCTGCAATTCCTGCATACCCCATTATAGTTGTGCCACTTCCAGGCTCCATCTGTACATTGCTACCTTCATTGCCATCGTGTGTCCATGTATGGTTAGCTCCAAACTGATGTCCCAATTCGTGAGCCACCAAATCAATATCAAAGTTAAATCCCTCAGGTGCACTATCCGAAGTATAGGCGCTACCTTTTAAGCCAGTAATACAAACGCAGCCTATACAACCTGCATTTCCATCAAAACCAATCGCAGAAAGTAGGTGTCCCACGTCATAATTGCCATCACCAATTTGAGCATCAAGCGTATTTTGAACTTCGGTATTATAATTGTTGAACCCAGAATAAGGGTCAGTGCCAGCATTAAAATAGATAACATTATCGTTATTTGCCGCAAGCTGTAGCGTTACATTAAAATCGTTTTCAAATACGGCATTTACATTGGTTAAAGTTGATGCCAAAGCGGCATTTACGAGAGGTAATGTGCCACCATGAAAACTGGCGTATTCGCCAGTAACTGAAAGTGCTAAGGTGTAAAGCCTGTGAATACTATCATCTGCATCTTTTAAAATGGTGTTTTTATTTGTGTTTTCTGATAGAACATCTAAAGTCTTACATCTAAAATTGTCGATTTTGCCTAAATCCGCTTTTCGCTTTACCGTAAAACGCGTAGTCTCTTCAGTATTTGCCTCAAAAACTTCGGTGTATTCCTTCCCCAAAATAATACCGGAAAGCCCCTTGTAAGGCGATAAGCTAAACCGAAGGTAGGCCGAAGGGTTATCAATGCCATAGCCGATATAAGATCGGATTTCAGGATATTTGGCTTGTAAGTCGGGGTGCATTATAGAAGATTCGATGACCTTGTATTTTTCAAATTCACCATCAATGTTTGGGAAACTAATGGTAGTAGTACTGGTTTTAGAAGTGGTAGCTTCTGAAGCTTTTATTAAAGCGTTATGGAGGGTATTATAATCAAATTGATAAGTAAGATGCTTTTCAAAAGTATTTTTCAACCTATTTTCTTTTTGTTGATGTTGCACTTTAACAAAAAGGGTGTTTTGGGCAAAAACTGAAAAAGCAGTTAAAAATATGGCGGTTGTAAAAACATAATGTAGTTTTGTTTTCATAACTATGCTGGGGGTCTTTTAAAAACAAATCTAGCTTATTTTAACGACATTAACAATTCTTGAAAAGCCTATGGGTAAGGTATTAAAAATCGAAAAGTATGTAGCTTCATCGCCCACAATTGTAACCATTGGAACATTTGATGGTGTTCATGTAGGACATCAAAAAATTATAAACCGCCTTATTGATTCAGGACATCAAGAAAAGCTAAGATCTGTAATACTCACATTTTTTCCGCACCCAAGAATGGTCTTACAAAAAGACTCAAGTATAAAATTGATTAATACTATACAAGAGCGCAGTGAGATTTTAGATAAATTAGGTTTAGACTATCTGTTAGTTAAAAAATTCACCAAGGCCTTTTCTAGATTGTCGGCTGAAACATTTGTAAAACAAATTTTAGTAGATAAACTAAACGCCAAAAAGGTAATTATAGGTTACGATCATCGATTTGGGCGAAACAGGAATGCAGATATAAATGATTTGATAAAATATGGAGAGGAATTTGGTTTTGAAGTGGAAGAAATATCAGCTCAAGATATTAATGATGTAGCGGTAAGTTCTACAAAAATAAGGCAGGCACTTTCTGAGGGTAATATTCAACGAGCTAACAGATATTTGGGCTATCCATTTATGCTCACGGGAACCATAATAAAAGGTAAAGGTATTGGAAAGCAATTAAACTATCCAACGGCTAATATCAACATTGAAGAAAATTATAAACTAATACCCAAACAAGGGTCTTACGTGGTGAAATCGATGATTGATAATAAGACTGTTTTCGGCATGATGAACATTGGAATGAATCCAACCGTAAGTGGTGATACCGAATCCATAGAAGTGCATTTTTTCAATTTTGAAACATCAATCTATGGCAAAAACATTCAGATTGATGTTTTAGAACGCATCCGTGACGAGCAAAAGTTTGAGTCGGTTGAAGCTTTAAAATCTCAATTGGAAAAGGACAAGCTGTTTTCATTGAATTTCATTAACAACTACAATGCTGAATAATTGGGCGTTTAGACATATTGATAATTCACAATTAGTAGTTTTTAGAGTATTTTTTGGTCTACTATGTTTTCTCGAATCTTTTGGTGCCATACTTACGGGGTGGTTGAAACAGAGTTTAGTAGTGCCAAAATTCACATTCACATTTATTGGTTTCGAATGGTTACAGGTTTTTCAAGGTGAGGGCATGTATTTGTATTATGGTGCGATGTCTATTTTTGGTCTGCTTATTATGGTGGGCTATAAATATCGTTTTAGCATGATAGGCTTTACGCTTTTATGGACGGGGAGCTACTTGATGCAAAAATCATCATACAACAACCATTATTATTTGTTAATGTTGGTCAGTGCCATTATGGTATTTATGCCAGCACATCGAGATGTGTCTGTAGATGCAAAATTAAACCCTAAAATACAAACCAATGCAATGCCCAATTGGTGCAAATGGGTGTTTATTATTCAACTCTTTATAGTTTATACCTATGCGTCTGTTGCAAAATTATATCCTGATTGGTTGGAGGGTACAGTAATGGAGGTTTTAATGTATGGTAAAAAAAATTACTACCTAATTGGGGATGTGTTGCAACAAAAATGGCTGCAAAGTGTGCTTACTTGGGGTGGTATTTTTTTTGATGGTTTAATTGTGCCCTTACTGCTATTTAAGCCTACTAGAAAATTGGCATTTATTGTTTCCATAGGATTTCATTTGTTTAATTCTTTTGTATTTCAAATAGGTATTTTTCCATATTTAGCTTTAGCGTTTTACTTGTTTTTCTTTCCGCCAAAAACTATCAGGAATATATTTTTGAAGAAAAGGGAGTTTTATAACAAAGCTGAAGTGAAATTTCCAAAATTTAAAAATGCCTACGTAATATTATTTATAGTATATTTTGTGGTGCAAATAGTTTTGCCGTTGCGTCATCATTTTTTTAAGGATGATGTATTGTGGACCGAAGAAGGGCATCGTCTCTCATGGCGCATGATGCTTAGGGCAAAACATGGGGCAATTACCTATACTGTTAAAGATAAACTAACTAATAAAAAAACCACAATATTTTTAGACGATTATCTAACCAAAAAACAGCAACGTAGTGCGAGTACAAAACCTGATGTTATTTGGCAATTTGCTCAATATTTAAAAAAAGAGTTTAAGGAAAAAGGGCAAGATGTTGCAGTTTTTGTAGATTGTAGGATAAGCGTAAACGGTAAACCTTTAAAACGGCTTATTAATCCTGATGTTGATATTGCAAGTGCACCATGGCAACCCCTAAGTCATAGTCACTGGATTTTACCTTCAAAAACAGATTAAATCATAGACTATTTCTTAAATTTGCAGCTTAAATTTTAAACCATGCTACAAGTTCCATTTATTAGAGAGAATAAGGCAGTTGTTATCGAGCGTTTAACAAAGCGCAATATTGATGCGGCTAAAATGATTGACGATGTGATTGCTTTAGACGAAAAGCGCAGAAGTGTCCAAACGGAATTGGATAATACTTTGGCAGAGTCTAATTCAATTTCAAAAGAAATAGGGAACTTATTCAAATCTGGAAAAGTTGAAGAAGCAAACGCTTTAAAAGCGAAAACAGGAGAATTAAAAGAAGCATCTAAAAACCTTACAGAACAATTAAATAGTGCCGCTGAACGTTTGCAGGAATTGCTATATCAAATTCCAAATGTGCCACATGAGTCTGTTCCCGATGGGAATTCTGAAGATGATAACGAAGAGGTATTTAGAGCGGGAGATATCCCAACGCTGCACGAAGGCGCACTTCCACATTGGGAACTTGCAAAGCAGTATGATATTATAGACTTTGAATTAGGCAATAAAATTACAGGTGCAGGTTTTCCGGTGTATAAAGGTAAGGGAGCAAAATTACAACGTGCCTTAATTGCTTATTTTTTAGATAAAAACACTGAGGCTGGTTATGAAGAATACCAATTACCTCTTTTAGTAAATGAAGCCTCAGGAATTGGGACGGGGCAGTTGCCCGATAAGGAAGGGCAAATGTACCATGTTACCGAAGATAATTTGTATTTAATCCCTACAGCAGAGGTTCCGGGTACAAATATTTTTAGAAATACCGTACTAAATGAAGCAGATTTACCTATTGGTATTACAGGTTACACACCTTGTTTCCGACGAGAAGCAGGAAGCTACGGCGCACACGTAAGGGGCTTAAACAGATTGCACCAATTTGATAAGGTGGAAATTATTAGGGTAGAGCACCCAAACAATTCTTATAATGCGCTTGATGGTATGGTAAACCATGTAAAAGGTATTTTAGAAGAACTAAAATTACCGTATAGAATTTTAAGGTTATGTGCTGGCGATACTTCTTTTGCATCGGCATTGACGTATGATTTTGAGGTGTTTTCAACAGCGCAAGACAGATGGCTTGAAGTATCTTCCGTTTCAAACTTTGAAACTTTCCAAGCAAACCGTTTAAAATTACGATTCAAAAACACAAATGGTAAAAACGAATTGGCCCATACCTTAAACGGTAGTGCTTTGGCTTTACCTAGAATTTTAGCGGGTATTTTAGAGAACTACCAAACAGAACATGGTATACAAATTCCTAAGGTTTTACAGAAGTACACAGGTTTTGATATAATAGAATAAATTTCTTACAATTTCACATATAAAAATCGATAAAATACATTTTTTAGGTGTTGTTTAACGATTTTAAGTCGGTTTTTTTTGTTCTTTCGGTATTATTTCAGAATATAGCTGAACCAATTCTATCAACCTACTTAACCATGAAGAATGTACTACGTATTATTCTGCTTCTAGCACTTATTTTTATTGGGAGTAAAGTGTTGTTTTCAGATTTTAGTTTAGAAAAACCTGAAAATAAAACTTTGGCAGTTGTAAAGAAGTAATTTTTTAATAAAGGAAAAGCTGTCCCCAATCGAGTGATGCTATCGCTTTTAACTGCGGTAGTTAAGTTAATAGAACATTATTTTGGTTGGTACTGCCCGAATACAATATTCGGGCATTTTTGATGTTTCCTTAATCTAGGATTCAATTTATCTTCAGTATATTTACAACATGCGGTTATTAGTGTATTTGCTTTTATGTATTCCAACGTTACTTGTAGCGCAAGACGACTTATTTGCAAAGGAATACTATAAAAACGGAGATTTTGAAAAAGCGTTGATAGAGTATAAAAAGTTATACAATACGTCTAAATCAAACATTACTTACATTAAACAAATTATAGATACGCATCAGCAATTAGAACAATACAAAGAAGCTGAGGCATTTATAAATGAGATAATTAATAGAACTAATTACCCTGCGTTTTATGTAAGTTTGGGGTATAATTATCAACTACAGGATAATATAGAAAAAGCCAATGAGCATTATACTATTGCCATAAATAGTTTATTGGTGAATCCCAACAATGCGTATTCGGTTGCCCGAACATTTCAGGATTATTCTTTGCTAGAACAAGCTGCTACTACTTACGAAAAGGCCATGGAGCTTAAGCCTGAATTAAATTTAAAATTGCCGTTGGCACAGATTTATGGCGAGCAGGGAAACATAGAAAAAATGATGTTGAATTATATAGATTTTGCAGAACGTAATCCTATTTCCCTAAACAATATAAAGCGGGCATTAAGTAGTTTTATAAGTGAAGACGGCGATGCTGAGAGTAATGTGATTTTACGAAAACTGCTCATAAAAAAAATACAGCAAGAGCCCAATGTACTTTGGAATGAACTACTGAGTTGGTTGTTTGTGCAACAAAAGGATTTTAATAAATCCTTTACTCAGGAGAAGGCTATAAATACTAGAATACAGGAAGGTTTAGACCGCATTCTGAATTTGGGTAGAATTGCTGAGAAGGAGAATGCCACGGAAACTGCAAAAACTATCTTCAATTATGTCGTTGAAAATGCCCAGGATAACGACACCAAACTAAAGGCATTTTACGACTTACTTCAAATTGAAACTAAACAGGCAAATACGGCAGATTATAAGGAGTTGCAAAGTAAATATTTACAGCTTTTTGATACCTATGGCAAGTTTGCGCAAACATTAGATTTACAATTATCTTATGCCCATTTTTTAGCATTCAATATGAGTAAGACAGAAGAGGCAACTGCGTTTTTAGAGGAAGCTTTAAAATTGCCTATAAATGATATTCAAAAAGCTGAGATAAAACTAGAACTTGGGGATATTTTGGTGTTGAAGGAAGAATTTAACAAGGCTTTGATTTACTATACTCAAATTCAAAGGAACTTAAAAAACAGTACGGTTTCGCAAATGGCCCGCTTTAAAGTAGCTAAGGCAAGTTATTATAAAGGCGATTTTAAATGGGCTGAATCCCAGCTTAAAATTTTAAAATCTTCTACCTCACAGTTAATAGCAAATGATGCTTTAGAATTAAAGCTCTTGATATCAGATAATAAGTATGAGGATTCGCTACAAACTCCTTTAAAACAATATGCCAAGGCAGATTTATTAGCGTTTCAAAACAGGAATGATGAAGCTATAGATATCTTAAACAAAGTGATTGAAGTGCACAAAACAGAACCTATAATTCCACAAGCACTGTACAAACAAGCACAACTTTTTGAGGTGAAGCAGCAGTTTGAAAAGGCTGCGGCAAACTATCAATTTATAATAGACAATTTTAGGGATGGTATTTTGGCAGATAATGCCATTTACAGTTTAGCGGAATTGTATTTACATCATTTAAATGCTCCAGAAAAGGCAAAAGAACTGTACAAGGAATTGGTTTTTAATTATGCAGATAGTATTTATTTTATTGAAGCAAGAAAGCAATTTAGAAGATTGCGAGGAGATGCTATTAACTAAATGCATATTCTAAGTTTAAATTATATGGAGCTCATAGGTTTTGGAGCGGCAGTATTAACCACTGCAGCATTTTTACCTCAGGTGTATAAAACTTGGAAAACAAAAGACGTTTCCAGCCTTTCGTTGCCAATGCTAATTCTATTTTTTATCGGAATTGTACTATGGCTTGTTTATGGTTTTTTAAAGGATAGTCCTTCAATGATTTTTGCTAATTCCATTACCGTTTTGTCTTCAATGCTATTGCTGTATTTCAAAATTAAATACAACAAGTAATACTGGTATACAGACGAGATTGCTATAAAGATAGCACCTCTTATTAAATACCTGTTAAACTGATGTGTTTTATAGAATTTCTAATAATTTGTTAAATGTGATATGGAAAAGTCAAAAAAAGTCTTGGTTTTGTATTTATAATTAAACCAAATTTTTAATATTGCACCCGATTTGGTGATGCGCATCAAACGTTATTTCAAACATAAAAAGCTAACAGAATGAAAATTGGTGTTCCTATTGAAATTAAAAACAATGAAAACCGTGTAGGAATGACGCCTTCTGGTGTTTTCGAACTTACAAAAAGAAATCATAACGTATTTATCCAAAAAAACGCTGGACATAATAGTGGGTTTTTAGATGAAGATTATATCGATGCAGGTGCAACTATTCTAGATACCATAGAAGAAGTGTACGACATTGCAGAAATGATAGTGAAGGTTAAAGAGCCCATTGAAAAAGAGTACGGGTTAATAAAGGAAGATCAGGTTGTATTTACCTATTTTCACTTCGCTTCTAGCGAACCGCTTACCCAAGCCATGATTGATAGTAAGTCTGTTTGTATAGCTTATGAAACGGTTGAGGATAAAGATGGCTCGTTGCCATTACTTATTCCAATGTCTGAAGTTGCCGGACGTATGTCTGTTCAGCAAGGAGCAAAATATTTAGAAAAGCCTATAATGGGACGTGGTATTTTATTGGGAGGAATTCCAGGCGTACCACCAGCAAAAGTATTGATTTTGGGTGCAGGGGTAGTTGGGCTTCAAGCTGCTCGTATGGCATCCGGATTAGGGGCTAATGTATTTATTTTAGATATAAATATGAAAGCTTTGCGTCATGTTAGTGAAACTATGCCGAATAACGTAATTAGTGAGTTTTCGAGTGAATATAATATTAGAAAGCACATCAAGGATTCCGATTTAATTATTGGAGGTGTATTAATTAAAGGTGCAAAAGCACCAAAATTAATTACTAGAGATATGCTCAAGGATATGCGCCCAGGTACTGTTATGGTAGACGTAGCAGTAGATCAAGGAGGATGTTTCGAGACTACAAAGCCAACAACACATCAGGACCCTACTTATATTATAGATGAAGTGGTGCATTATAGTGTTGCAAATATGCCAGGAGCTGTACCTTACACTTCTACTATGGGATTAACTAATGTTACATTACCGTATGTGATTAAATTGGCAGATATGGGATGGAAAAAAGCATGCAAGAAAAACAAATCTCTTGCAAAAGGGCTAAATATCATAAACGGTAAAATTGTTTATAAGGAAATAGCAGAGGCTTTCGACTTACAATTTGAAGGTGCCTAATTATTTTATCTGACAAAATTTCATTAAATAAATATGGTGTAATTATTGCTATCTTTATTACAAATTAAAATAAGAAATTATGTTTGGATATTATATATTGATTGGAGCTATAATGCTGGCGAGTTGGGCAGTGAGCAATACCTTAAAGCGAAAGTTCGCAAAGTATTCCAAAGTTCAACTTAGAAATGGTATGAGTGGAGCAGAGGTAGCGCAAAAAATGCTATCAGACCATGGTATTTATGATGTTGAGGTTATTTCTACCCCAGGTCGGTTAACAGACCATTATAATCCTAAAAATAAAACTGTTAATTTAAGTGAAGCTGTATACAATCAGCGTAACGCAGCAGCAGCAGCTGTGGCTGCTCATGAAGTTGGGCATGCAGTGCAACATGCACAGGCGTATAGCTGGTTACAAATGCGCTCTACTTTAGTGCCGGTAGTAAGTGTTACCTCTGGGATGTCTCAATGGTTAATCATTGGAGGTTTAATTCTTGGTGGTGCAGCAGGTTTAGGATTAGGCTGGTGGGTCGCTGTGGCAGGTTTGGTAATGATGGGTGCTGCAACGTTATTTAGCTTCATTACATTGCCTGTTGAGTACGATGCCAGCAATAGAGCACTGGCTTGGTTAAAAAATAAAAATATGGTAACCCCAGATGAATACAAGGGGTCGGAAGATGCTTTAAAATGGGCAGCCAGAACTTATTTAGTAGCAGCAATAGGTGCTTTAGCAAACTTATTGTACTGGGGACTTCAAGTTTTTGGTCGCGATTAAACCTAAAATTTTTATATAACATAAGCCCTGAAAGAATTCAGGGCTTTTTTGTTTCTTTACATTTCAATAAAGACTATGAAGCGTTCAAATCCACAAGAATATTATAAAGAGCATTTAGAGCTGTATAAGGCAAAATCTAAGCATTTGTATAAGCGAATAGCCATGTTAAGTATATTTCGTGTTTTGGTGTTTTTAGCAACATGTTTCGCAGTCTATATGAGTTTTTCGCATTGGCAGTTAGCTATTTTGGTTGGTGTAGTAGGAGCGATTTTATTTCTTTACTTACTTTCAAGATACACCAACGTAAAACATCAAAAATCCTTTTATGATGCTTTGGTTAAAATTAATACTGATGAAATTGAAATAGCTTCAGGTAATTTTTACACTAGGGAAAAAGGTTTGAAATATCAAGATTCAAAACATTATTATAGTTTAGATATTGATTTGTTTGGTCGAGGTTCTTTTTTTCAATTTATAAACAGAACCAAGATTCTTGAAGGTGAAAATATGCTGGCCGACATTTTGAAAGCTAATGATATTAACCATGTTGTATCTCGACAAGAAGCCATTAAGGAATTATCGGTAAAACCAGAGTGGCGGCAGTTTTATAGTGGAAACGCAAGTTTAGTAGCAGTTGAAACTCCAGCCAAAGCAATTATTAATTGGTTAGCGGGTTACAACGTATTTTTACCAAAATGGATGAAATGGTTACCTATGATTTTCTCCTTATCATCACTACTATTATTTTCACTCATTACATTTGGTACTATTACAAATCAAGCCTTTTTAGGCTACTGGTTGCTTTTAGGTTTAGCTATAACAGGCTTCTATGTAAAGAGAACAAATGAACTGTCTTCCAATGCAGATAAGGTAAAAGATACGTTTCGCCAATATGCCATATTGTTGGACTTGATTGAAAATGAAACGTTTCAATCTAACTTATTAAAACAAAAACAACATCAAATTACATCTGATACTGAGAGAGCCTCAGTAGTTTTCAAAAAACTGTCCAAGGCATTGGATGCGCTTGATAATAGAAATAATATTATTGGCGCTGTTTTTGGCAACGGTTTGTTTTTAACAGATATTAAGAATAGTTACCGTATCGAACAATGGATATCTCGATACCGACATAAAGTAGCCGATTGGTTTGAGGTTGTCTCTTTTTTTGATGCCTACAATACCTTGGGAAATTACACATTCAACCATCCAGAATTTGTTTTTCCAAAAATTTCAAAAGGTAATAACATAATAGAAGCCAAAAGTTTAGGACATCCATTGCTAGACAAAACTAAAAGAGTAGCTAGTGATGTTACTATAAATAATGCAGAGTTTTTTATTGTTACTGGCGCAAATATGGCAGGGAAAAGTACCTTTTTAAGAACCATATCCTTGCATATTGTAATGGCCAACGTAGGGCTTCCAGTGTGCGCGAGATCAAGTATTTATTCACCAGTTAAACTCATTACCAGTATGCGAACATCTGATTCTTTAACTGATGATAGCTCCTATTTCTTTTCGGAGCTTACTAGGTTAAAATTTATTGTAGATACCATAAATAAAGAACCTTATTTTATTGTTTTAGATGAAATTTTAAAAGGCACAAACAGCACCGATAAAGCCATAGGCTCTAAAAAGTTTGTAGAGAAGCTTGTGGCTACTAGCACTACAGGAATTATTGCTACGCACGATTTAAGTTTGTGTGCCATTGAAAAGGAATTGGATAAGGTAAAAAACTTTTATTTTGATGCTGAAATTATTGATGATGAATTGTATTTTGATTATAAATTAAAACGGGGCATATGTAAAAACATGAACGCGTCATTTTTATTGAAAAAGATGCAAATTGTATAAAGTCAATTTTTTCAGCAATAAGGTTAAGTTTTACTCAAATTTTAGTTTATAATAAGTAGTATAATAAATTTAAAATTACTAAAACATGAAATTCAAATACATAATTACATTTCTGTATGTTTTCTTGCTACTTTCTTGTGGCACGAGCGAACGTGTGATAACTAACAAAGGAGAGGTTTACGAAATAAAAGGAGAAGAATTTTACAAGGCTGGGAAAAAGGTTACTAATTCGCTTTCGCAAGATGAAAGAGCATACATAACCGCCATTTTAGAGCGTAGATTAGAGGCAGAGGAAAAAGCCAGAGAAGAACAAGAGCGAATAGAAAATGAATTAGATAGATTAAGGGAAAAAGAAAAAAGGCTGAAACAGGAACAAAAACAAATAGAAGAAACAGTCGAACAAAGAGAAGAGGCAAGAGCTGAGTTTTTTAAAATAAAAGAAGACTTAAAAGCCTTAAAAAAAGAATATCAGCAAATGAAAGAAAGTGATAATCTGTCGGTAAAAGAAGAAAAAAAATGGAAAAAGCGCTTAAAAAAAATGGAGACCAAATTAAAAAAAGCAGAACTTAAAATAAACAATTAAAAGTGTAACTTTTTTTAAAAGTATGTGTCTCAACAATAAATTAAGGTATCCAATTTCAATTTTAAAATAATGAGAGTTGTAGTTTTTTTATGTTTCGTTAGTTTTTCTTTCCTGTTATCTGCTCAAGCGGTAAAAATTAACAACGATGTTTACGAGGTAAAAAACAATATAATCTTTAAAAACGGCATTGATGTTAGTAGCACTATTTCAGCCGATGAAAAATCTAAAGTGTTGGCTGCATTTGATAAGAATAAGTTAGAAACAGCAAAAACTAAAGCGGTATCAGAAAAACTAGAAAACGCAGAAAAAGATAAAATTAAAGCTGAGAAGCAACAAAAGAAGGCTGAAAAAAAGCAAAAAAAAGCAGAACAGGCTCTAAAACGAAAAGAAAGAGCGCATAGCAATCATAATAAAGCCATTAATAAACATAAAGCTGCAGTAAAAAAATACGAAAAGCTTAAAAAAAAGGGTAAGCTTTCACCTGAAGATGAAAGAAAATGGTTGGAAAAAATTGAAAAGTTTAATGCAGGCATTACAAAAACCAAAAAGAAGTTAAAATAAATCAATTATAGATTAAGGTATTTATGTTTATTGGTTAGTGTTTGCAAAACACCTCTGCAAATTATCTTAATTTATAAGTTCTTTTGGACTCGAAGTATAGTGAACTATACTGGGAAAAAAGTTTGTAGAAAATATGTTTGAATTAGTAATAATTAATTCAAGTTGCGCTTCATAATAAAAAAACGTTTTAATATGTCACTCGCTTTGTCTTCTAAAATACCACCTTCAATTTTAGTCTTTGGGTGTAGTTTAGTTTTTAAATTAATACAACCGCGTTCTATATCTCTAGCACCATAAACAATTCTGGAAATTTGACTCCAATACAAAGCTCCTGCACACATTTGGCAAGGTTCTAGAGTTACATAAAGTGTGCATCCTTTAAGATACTTTCCACCTAAAAAGTTAGCGGCAGCTGTGATGGCTTGCATTTCTGCATGAGCCGTAACATCTGTTAAGGTTTCAGTAAGATTATGTCCTCGTGCAATAATTTTATTATCTATTACAATTACCGCTCCCACAGGAATTTCGCCTTTCTCAAAAGCCATTTCTGCTTCCTGAATGGCTTTTTGCATGAAATATGTATCGTCAAAAGGTTCTATCATGATAGCAAAAATACAAATTCATTCTCGTACTTTTGTTTAGTGCAAAACTCAATACTTCATAAAATAAATACGCCTGATGATCTTCGATTATTGAAACACGAAGATCTTACGGTTTTGGCTAAAGAATTACGAGCTTTCATTATCAACATTGTAGCTACCAAAGAAGGGCATTTGGGTGCAAGTTTAGGTGTTATTGAATTAACTATAGCATTACACTACGTTTTTAATACTCCAGAAGATTTATTGCTTTGGGATGTGGGTCATCAAGCATACGGGCATAAGATTTTAACAGGCAGAAAAGATATATTCCTTACTAATAGACAATTTGGCGGTATTAGCGGTTTCCCAAAACGAAGCGAAAGTGATTACGATACTTTTGGGGTTGGGCATTCTTCCACTTCTATTTCTGCTGCTTTGGGAATGGCAATTGCCTCAAAATTAAAAGGTGAAGATAAGCATCATATTGCAGTAATTGGTGATGCATCCATTGCCAGTGGGATGGCGTTTGAAGGTTTGAATCATGCGGGTGTAACCGACGCAAATTTATTAGTGATTTTAAATGACAATGCTATTGGTATCGATCCAAGTGTGGGTGCTTTAAAGCAATATTTAACCAACGTTAAAAAAGGTACACAAAAACGCAATAACATTATTGAAGCATTAAACTTTGATTATTCTGGTCCTATAGATGGTCATGATTTAAATAAAATTATTTCAGAGTTGGAACGACTAAAATCGGTTAATGGTCCAAAATTACTACATATTATCACCACTAAAGGAAAAGGTTTAAAACAAGCTGAGGTAGATCAAGTAAAATACCATGCACCTGGTAAATTTGATGCTAAAACTGGTAATTTGACTAGTAAGCCTGATACACAGCAACCCCCTAAATATCAAGATGTTTTTGGGCATACTCTTGTAGAACTTGCTAAAAAAAATGAGAAAATTGTAGGTATTACTCCTGCAATGCCCACAGGAAGTTCTTTAAAATATATGATGGACGAAATTCCAGACCGTGCTTTTGATGTTGGCATTGCAGAACAGCATGCCGTTACCCTTGCTGCAGGAATGGCAACCCAAGGTGTAATACCATTTTGTAATATTTACTCTACATTTTTGCAACGCGCTTATGACCAAATTATTCATGATGTTGCGCTACAGAATCTGCCAGTTGTGTTTTGTTTAGATCGTGCAGGATTGGTAGGTGAAGATGGAGCTACACACCACGGGGTTTTCGATTTAAGTTACCTAGGCTGTATTCCTAACCTTATTATTTTCGCGCCAAGAAACGAAATTGATTTACGTAATATTATGTATACTGCGCAATTGGGATTAGAGCAGCCCATCGCCATTCGTTACCCACGGGGTAGAGGTGTAACTTTAGATTGGAAACAACCCTTTACTGAAATTGAGATTGGTAAAGGCGAACAACTAAAAAAAGGTAAGCAATTGGCTATTTTAAGTATTGGTGCTATTGCTAAAAATGTAACTGATGCTATTACTGATTTAGAGGTGTCCCATTACGATATGCGTTTTGTAAAACCTTTGGATGACAATTTATTGCACACTATTTTTAAAACTCATGGCACGATTGTTACAGTAGAAGACAATGCCTTAAAAGGAGGTTTTGGTGCTTCAATTTTAGAGTTTTCAGCTACACATCAGTATAAAAACACGATTAAAACTCTCGGGATTCCTGATACTTTTGTAGAACATGGCAGCGTAGAGGAGCTGAAAAGCTTAGTCGGGTTAGATGCTCAAAGTTTAAAGAAAACCATTGAAGCACTTTTATAGGTTTCCCAATACAATTTTAATTCAGCATCAAAATCACTTGTAGCGACTTACCGCTTAAAACGTAACACCTTCTATTTTTTTAAAATTTTGGATGGCTTTGCTATCGCTTAATAGCGATATATAGTGGCAAACAGCCAGCAAACGTTCATATAAACTCTTGGCTTTGAAATTAATAGTTTCAGGAAGGCGTTTTAAAATAAGTTCATCGTAGTTTGATGCGGTGCCGTTGAAACTGTGATTTACAGCTGCAGTGTATACCGTAAGTAATTTATTGATAATCTGATAGCCTGCAATTTCTTTGTCGATTACTTCTTCAGATTGGTAAATATTTTCAACACTAATTTTGATAATATCTTTTATTTGGGCATCGTATTTACTTTTGTCTAGCAAAGCACTATCAAAGCTGCCATCTAAAATAGCGTCTTCGTTTTTCATAAAAATCTCTACGGCATCGTTAATGAGTGCCCCTATGGCCAAGGCTCGCAGATAGCCAATACGATCTTCTCTAGTGGCAAGCGCATAATAATTTTCTGGTTTGATATTATCGCGAATCACTTTAGAGAGGTATTCTAGGGCAAATTCTTCTGGGATGAGACCTAGGTTGATACCGTCCTCAAAATCTATAATGGTATAACAAATATCATCAGCTGCTTCTACTAAGTATGCCAAGGGATGGCGCGCATAACTTAAATCTGTTTTATTACGTTTTATGAGCCCCAACTCGTCTGCCACATCTCGAAATGCTTCTTTTTCAGCCTGAAAAAACCCATATTTTTTGTCTGCTATATGTTTTGTTGGTTTTTTAGGTAGCGATTCTTTTGGGTATTTGGTAAAAGCTCCCAGGGTGGCGTAGCTTAAGCGGAGTCCGCCCTCGCGTCCTGCTCTACTTTGGGTAAGGATTTTAAAACCGTTGGCATTTCCCTCAAAATCACAAAGGTCTTGGTACTCTTTATCGGTTAATTGGTCTTTATATTGTTTTCCTGCGCCTGATTTAAAAAACTCGCCGATAGATTTTTCACCTGAATGCCCAAAGGGTGGATTCCCAATATCATGTGCCAAGGCTGCGGTGGCTACTATAGCTCCAAAATCGTTAGCTTGATACCCGTGAACCTTTTGTAAGTGAGGATGTTTTTCCAATACCTTTTGTCCTACCTTGCGCCCCAAAGAACGTCCCACAACGCTTACCTCCAAACTGTGCGTGAGTCGCGTATGTACAAAATCGGTTTCCGATAAAGGAATAACCTGAGTTTTATCTTGTAAACTCCTAAACTCTTGTGAAAAAATAATACGATCGTAATCCACTTCGAAGCCCAAACGGGTTTCGTCTTGTTCTTTTCTAAGTCTTTTATTAGTATCGCCAAAGCGTTTTAAGGAGAGGAGTTGTTCCCAGTTCATAATTAAAAATATAATGAGGCAAGATAAATGTTTTCATTTAAAAAGTATCATGAAAATCTCTTAACATTCGCGTAACATTTTAATCATTATAGATTAATGCTAGCATAACATTCAAATTACATATATATGTTTTATTTGTACTGAATAAAGTTATAAGAAGTATGAAACAACTTTTATTTATTATGTTCCTATTTGCGGCGCTATTTGCATCTGCACAAAGTGGAATGATTAATGGAAAAATTACAGATGCGGAAGAAGGCAATAATCCATTGCTTTTTGCAAAAGTAACGATAAAAGAAACTGGCGCTAAAGTAATGACTGACGCAAATGGTACTTTTAAATTTGAAAACGTAAAAAACGGGACTTACACTTTAGTTTGTAGTTTTACTGGATATGAAACCAAAGAAATAAAAGCTGAAGTAAGTAATTTAAAAACCACCGAAGCTATCGCATTAGCATTGGGCGCAAGTAGCTTATCGCTTGATGACTTAGCTATGGTATATGCATCTTCCGATCAAAAAGATAGTGCTATAAAGAATAACTAGAACTTTTCAGTTAAGATATTAGAAAAGCCCTTCTTGCTCATGCAAAAAGGGCTTTTTTTATTGAGACTTATAGACTAATATTCACGAAGAACTATAATTGAAACAGCCTATATAATTGGTGCTAAATTTCATTTTAATAAGTAGAACCTACAATGTTAATTTACTGTAAACTCTCCATAAAAAAAGTGTGTTTTAGGTAATGTTAAGCTAACACTTTTATTACAGTTCTTTAATCGTGTGGTAACACAATCTTTACAAAATGGTAGTTTCTTTGCCGCAAGAAATTAAAATAAAATAATGAGACAAACTATACTGTTATTACTACTTTTTACATCGGTTATTTTAAATGCACAAACCGGTTCTGTTAAAGGAAAATTAACAGACAAAGAATATAATAATGAGCCTTTAGCGTTTGCGAACGTACTTATTAAAGGCACTACAAAAGGTACAACATCAGATTTTGATGGGTTATATGAGTTTAACGATATAGACACCGGTACTTATACCTTGGTTTTTAGTTTTGTGGGTTATGAAACTCAAGAAATTGAAGTTAATATTGTTTCTGGTGAAGTTGCTGAAATTAATGTTGTAATGAGTGCTAGTGCTGCTTCTCTAGATGAAGTTGTGATTACCACTACTACCAAACGAGAAAGCGAAACGGCGCTGTTATTGGAACAGAAGAAAGCGGTTGAGATTAAACAAAGTATTGGTGCCGAGGAATTATCAAGAAAAGGTGTTGGAGATGCAGCTGGAGCAGTTGCTAAAATTTCTGGTATTTCTAAGCAAGAAGGCTCTAATAGTGTATATGTGCGTGGTTTAGGGGATAGGTACTTAAATAGTACAATGAATGGCTTAGCTTTACCATCAAACGATGTAAATAAGAAGAACATCGATTTGAATTTATTCTCTTCAGATGTAATTGAAAATGTTGGTGTAAGTAAAGCCTATTCTGCTAGGTTTTACGGTGATTTCTCTGCAGGAAATATAGATATTACATCAAAAGAATACACTGGTAATAGTTTCTTTGATGTGTCCCTAGGTGCAGCAGTAAACTCAAGAGCTGCGGGTAGAACATTTTTAAGAAATGAAGGTCCAGGTTATTTTGGTGATTATGCAAGATATAATCATAACCCTTTCGCAGTTATCATGTCGCATGGTGTAGATCCAATTGAAGCTGAAACACCTGCTATTAATATGGGTATAAGCCTTTCAGGAGGTAAATCCATTAACTTTAAGGATGATTCTCGCTTAAGTGTATTTATCACCGCATCTTTTGATAACAGTTTTGAATATAGAGAAGGTTTAGTTGCAGATTACACTGCGGGTTATAATAAGTTGTTTCCCGAAACCGAGCAATACAATTATGCTACTACTGCTACCGCTATGGCAACAGCCTTATATAGAATAAATAGCGATAACAAATTAAAGTTCTCTTCTTTAGCAATTAATAGTTCATCCGATCAGGTTGGTTTTTATGGTACAGGAGGTAATGGTATTTTATACGATTTCTCAGATGAACCAAGTGGCTATTTCCAAAGTAACTTACAGTTTAATCAAGATATCGTTTTAGTGAATCAATTAATAGGTGAACATACTTTTGGTAAAATTGATTTAGACTGGGGTATTGGCCATAACCGCGTATTCGCCCACGAACCTGATAGGAAACGTTTTTCTTTATTAGGTTATGACAATCTTTTGGATAACGACCCAAATAGTGTTGCAAGTTTCGACCAAAACAACAACTTCAACAACCAACGCTATTTTCAAAATATAGAAGATGAGGAGTTGAATAGCAGGTTGTCTTTGTCTTACAAACCTTCAGAAACTGTAAAACTATTTGTGGGGTACGATGGAAAAACCAGAGAAAGACATTTTGATAATATTCGTTATGGCTACAAAAACATCAACACGTCATCAAACCAAATTACCCAAATCACACAGTTAAACAATATATTCAACCTTCAAAACTTTGTGGATGGTGTGTACCAAACACACGTATTTAATCCTATCGATCCAGGAAATGGTATCACCCAAACCAACTTCCCCGGTTTATTGGAAAACACCTATAAAGGCGTGTTAAACATTTATGCAGGATATTTTTCTGCTGAAATAAACTTAAGCGAAAAATGGTTGGTTATTCCTGGAATTCGTATTGAAAATTTCAGTCAAAGCATTGAATATGATGCAATTAACTTGCGACCTAACGATCCTGGATTTTCAGAATCTAGTGAAAATTTTGCGTTACCGAGTTTAAACATAAAGTACGCGATTAACGATGACCAAAACCTTCGTTTTGCAGTAAGTAAAACAGTATCGGTCCCTGAATTTAAAGAAATAGCGCCGTTTGTGTATGAAGGGATTAGTTATCGAATAGGTGGTAACCAAGATTTATTGGGCACGAGAACAGGTGTAAACTTAACAGATAAGTCGTATTCCGATATTTACAACCTAGATTTAAAGTACGAATGGTTTATTAGCAAAAGTGAAGTGTTTTCTTTAGGTGTTTTTGCAAAACAGATAAATGACCCTATCAACTTAGTACTTGCTGCGGATGCTACTGGAACACAACGTTATTTTAGAACAGGTGAACAAGCTGAAATTTTAGGAGCTGAAATAGAATTAAGAAAGAATTTAATCTTAAACGAAGACGAAGAAGCTATTTTATCATCTGGGTTTAACTTTACCTACATGCATACAAAGCAAGACCTATATAATTCGATTGAAGGGTCTTATGGTACATCGTTTAACAGAGCAACCGATGAATTAGAAGGGGCGTCTCCAATTATCGTAAATGCCGATTTAAGTTTTAAACCAACAATAAGCGAAAACTTTAAACCAGCTGCAAACTTGGTATTCAACTATTCTTCTGATAGAATTTTCTCCTTAGGATCTGGTGATGTGGGGAATGTTATTGAAAAAGCAGTGCCTACTTTAGACTTTGTTTTGAAAAATAAGGTAGGAGACAATGCTGAAATCAACTTCAGTGCGAAAAACCTATTAGACCCAAAAGTAGAAATGATTCGAGAAAATACTGGTGATGGCGATGTTTTACTATCAAGTTTTCAACGAGGAATCACAGTCGGACTTCAATTGAAATATAATTTTTAATAAAAAATAATCAAAAAACGAACACAAAATCTTTAAATCTAAATCAAAATGAAAATGAGAAATAATTTTTTACTAAGCTTAGTGGCATTGACTTTAATCTTTACGTCATGTGCTAACGATGATACAGCTGACATTGTATTTAACATTACAAACAACAATGGTGGCGGTGGAACTTCGGTTGATACAGATGTGTTTTTATCTGGAACTTATACTAATGATTTAACATTAGACGCAAACATAAACTACAAAATAAACGGTTCTTTAGTAATTGCTGATGGCGCAACGTTAACCATTCCTGCAGGTATGACTATTAAAGCATTAGCTGCTGGGTCAGACGTTTATGTCGCTATATCTCAAGGCGCTAAAATTATTGCTGAAGGAACAGCTAATAGCCCAATTGTTTTTACCTCTGATGCTTCTGAGCCTAAAGCTGGAGACTGGGGTGGTTTAATCCTTTTAGGAAAAGCACCAATTAACTCTGTAACAGGAACTGCTACTTCTACTTCAGAAATTGCTGGTTTACCTTATGGTGGTAATATTGCTAACGATAATTCGGGTTCTTTAAAATATGTAAGAATTGAATATTCTGGTGGTTCTGCTGATGGTCAATCAGAGAATAACGGTCTATCTTTCTATGGTGTTGGTAATGGTACTGAAGTAGACTACATTCAAATTTATGAAGGTAAGGATGATGGTGTTGAATTCTTCGGTGGCACTGTAAATGTTAGCCACGTTGCTGTAATGGATTTACAAGACGATTCAATTGACTGGACTGAAGGGTACTCTGGAACGATTACTGATGTTTATATTCAGCATATTCAAAACCCAACTGAAACATTCAACTCTGATAAAGCGTTTGAATGTGATGGTTATAATGATGATTTTGGAAATAACTCGAACCCAGTATTTTTCTCTAACCCTACGGTTACAAATGTTACTATTGTTGGGGTAGGCTCAGATAATACATTTCAAGACGGAAAGATTATTAACGCTGGACAATATGAAGCAGTTCGTTTAAGGAGAGGCACTGCTGCTATCTTTTCAAATGTGCAAATCACTGGTTTTGGAGAAGCATTTGATGTTGATGGTAATGATACTTCAGACCCTACTGGACAAGCAATAGTTGATGACGAATTACAAGTTAACAACGTAACGTTTACAGATGTAACAACTAAATTTAAAAATGATACCGGAAATGATACCTTAACAGAAGCTGATTTTATATCAGGTGATGGCAATGGTACTGGTACCGATTTTGCTACTTGGGGATCAGGTTGGACGAAGTAAAAATCAATCGATAAAATAAAAAAAAGCATCACGCCTATGGCGTGATGCTTTTTTTTATTTATTAGTAAAGTTCTCTTATAATGAAGCTACATTTTTAGAGTAATCTACTTCCTTTGGAACACCATCTATCCAGTGAATCCATTTGCCGACTTTTTTACCATTATCATAATTTGCAGAAACGATTATTTCGCCTTTTTTGTCATAGCTTAACCACTTTCCATGTAATTTACCATCTGCTGTGTAAGAACCAGTTTGACTTACAGCACCATTGTCGTGATAATAAACAACATCGATTAAATTTGTTTCCTTGTTATGGGTTAACTCTCTCTTTTGCTGCGCAAAAGCAACGACAGAAATTAAAAGTGCGAAAACTAAAATTAATTTCTTCATAATTATGGGTTTTATATTCTATATCAAATATACTAATTTCATAACTTTTAAACAACACTTACGTAACATTAATTTAACATTAAAAACATAAATATTTGGTTGTTAGTAAATTGAGTTTTAACATTTTCTAGTTAAACATAATAATTAGTTAATGTTAAGATTACATTTATATTAACTCAATGCAAGATATTTGTCATTGTCTTAAGACATCAATTATTAGTATTTCATATAATCTATTAGTTTTTGTCGACTTACATTATCATGATTTCTAATGAGACTGCCTTTGGCCAAGGCAGTCTTTTTTTGTTAAATAATTTAACAATTAGGAAACATTAGGTTCATATAATATTAAGTTATTTGTGGTCGACAAAAACTAATACAAACTAATGAAACTAAAAATTTTCTTAGTGCTATGTCTTAGCACTATTTTCTCTATTGCATCTCAAGAAATAAGCGATACTTCATTTGGCAACGGCCTTATAAATTTTACTGCAAAAGACAGCTCATTTAGTATAAAATTTGCACCTCGTTTTCAAATGCGATATATATCCACATGGAATCATGACGGAGAGCAATACGGTTCGCCAGAGCATAATTTTATCATTCGTAGAGCACGATTAAAATTTGATGGATTTGCTTATAGCCCAAAATTAGAATACAAGATAGAATTAGGGCTATCCAATAGAGATATATCTGGTGGAAATCAATTTACTCGAAATACGCCACGTTATATTCTTGATGCTGTTTTGAAGTGGCATTTTGCTGATAACTGGGAGCTTTGGGCAGGACAAACTAAATTACCAGGAAACGTAGAACGTGTTATTTCCTCAGGAGATCTTCAATTGGTAAATCGTTCATTACTGAACAGCCGATTTTCGATAGACCGAGACATTGGGCTTCAGTTACGCCATAAGTCTTATTTAGGCAATAAGTTTTTAATACGTGAAAAAATCGCCCTATCCCAAGGAGAAGGTAGAAACGTTACAGAAGGTAACGAGGGTGGGCTGCAATATACTGCTCGTTTAGAAGTTTTGCCTTTTGGAGCTTTTAAGTCAAAAGGAGATTATAAAGGGTCAGATTTAAAAAGAGAAAAAGCCCCTAAATTGTCAATGGCCTTTACTTATAATTTAAATGCTAACGCAGTAAGAAGGCGTGGTGTGCTTGGTGGGTATATGTTTAGGAGTGATGGTTCTCTTTACGAAACAGATATTACCACACTTTTTGTGGATAGTATGTTTAAACACAATGGTTTTTCTTTTATGGGAGAGTATGCAAAAAGAACTGCCGATGCGCCCGTTGCTCTAGATATAGATGGAATAACACCAACTGGAGATGTGGTTTTAGTAGGTAGCGCACTTAACCTACAAGCAGGATATCTATTTAAAAGTAATTACGAAATAGCTGGAAGGTACACCTCGGTAGATTATGAAACTGTTACCAATACACTTCCTAGGAAGCAATATACTTTAGGCTTCAATAAGTTTGTGCATGGACATAAGCTAAAATTACAAAGCGATATAAGCTATACATCTGCAGACGGAAACGAAGACGGTATCAGGTTTAGATTAGGGTTTGATTTCCATTTTTAAAATATAACATTCACATAACATATTAATCAAGAATTGTCATGATATTTACAAACATTTTACAATCAAGTCCTATGGATAATATTTACTTGTACATGATTATAGCCCTTGCCATTTTAGCTATTGCTGATTTGGTTGTAGGTGTTAGTAACGACGCAGTAAACTTTTTAAACTCTGCTATTGGCTCAAAAGCCATTTCGTTTAAAACTATTATGATAGTTGCTAGCCTTGGTGTTGCCGTAGGAGCTGTTTTTTCTAGTGGTATGATGGAAGTTGCGCGTAAAGGGATTTTTAATCCTGGTGAATTTATGTTTGATGAAATTATGATAATATTTATGGCGGTAATGATTACCGATATATTATTGCTCGATTTCTTTAACTCTGTTGGCATGCCAACATCTACTACGGTTTCCATAGTGTTTGAATTGCTTGGAGCCGCTGTTGCCATTGCCTTCATAAAGATAGGGCATGATGGAGGTGATTTTTCAGATGTAATAAACTATATAAATACATCTAAAGCATCGCAGATAATTTTTGGAATTCTGCTTTCAGTAGTTGTCGCGTTCTCTATTGGAGCCATTGTGCAGTGGTTCTCAAGAGTTTTATTGTCCTACAGTTTTGAGAAGAAAGGCCCTTGGGTTGGTGCTATTTTTGGAGGAGTAGCCTTAACTGCTATAACTTATTTTATTTTTATGAAAGGTTTAAAAGGTACTTCGTATGCAAAAGAATCTTTCGACATTCTTGATGGTGGTACAATGAAGGACTTTTTAGAAGCACAAGTTTTGCCCATTGTATTGGTTAGTTCTGTTTTCTGGTCTATCCTTTCATATCTGTTAATTGCGGTTATTAAAACAAATATTTATAAGCTTATTATTATCGTTGGAACCTTCGCTCTTGCATTAGCATTTGCAGGAAATGATTTAGTAAACTTTATAGGTGTGCCAGTAGCTGCTTACAATGCATTTCTTGAGTGGTCTGCTTCAGGTGCTGCTGCATCAGCATTTCCAATGGATGTTTTAGCTTCAAAGGTTCCCACTAATAACTGGCTGTTATTTGGAGCGGGAATGGTAATGGTTTTAACCTTATGGTTTTCTACCAAGGCAAAAAGTGTTGTAAAAACATCTTTAGACCTGTCTAGTCAAGGCGAAACTAAAGAACGTTTTCAGCCTAACGCATTATCTAGAGGATTTGTGAGATTCGCTATGTTGATGTCTCAAATGACAGAATATATGCTTCCTCAATCATGGCAAGCGAAAATTGATAAACAGTTTGAAACACCAGTAATTGCTGTTTCTAAAAATAAACGATTAGAACTGCCTGCGTTTGATTTAGTAAGAGCAGCAGTAAACTTAATGGTTGCTGCAGTTTTAATATCAATAGCAACATCGTATAAATTGCCGCTTTCAACAACCTATGTGACGTTTATGGTTGCCATGGGTACATCTTTAGCAGATAGAGCTTGGGGTGCAGAAAGTGCCGTGTATAGAGTTGCTGGTGTTATAAACGTTATTGGTGGCTGGTTTTTTACTGCATTTAGTGCATTTACTGCTGCAGCTTTGGTTGCCTATTTGCTAAATTTGAACTTAGCAGTAATGTTTCCTATTTTATTGGTAGTGGCCTTTGCATTACTTATTAGAAGTACAATTGTTCACAATAAAAAATCAAAAGAAGTTAGAGCAGAAGACAGTTTGATTAAAGCTGAAAGCAGCTCTGTTCAAGGAGTTATTCACGAAAGTGCCGGTAATATAGCAAACGTGGTTAAACGCGGCAATAAGATTTATAGTAATGCTATCAACGGTCTTGCAAAACAAGATTTATCATCTCTCAAGAAAAATCAAAAGCAAGTAGATAAATTATCTTTTGAAGTTGACGAATTGCGTAACAACATCTTTTATTTCATTAAAAATCTAGATGAGTCGAGTGTAGGAGCTAGTAGCTTTTATATCAATATCCTTGGTTATCTGCAGGATATGGCTCAGTCTCTAGAATATATTTCTAAAGTAAGTTACAAACATATTCACAACAATCATAAAAAACTCAAATTCAATCAAATTAAAGAATTAAAAGAAGTTGATGACTGTCTAGAAACATTGTTCTCAGATATTCGAGAAGCATTTACATCTAGAGATTTTGACGCTATAGGAAATATATTGACTAGGAAAGAAACAGTTTCAAATCTTTTATCTGAAAAAATACAGAAGCAGGTTGAACGTACGCGAAGCGAAGAATCTAGTCCTAAAAATACTACACTTTATTTTGGGGTACTCCTTGAAACTAAAGATTTATTGACGGCGACCATGAATCTGATGGAAGAGTACGATAACGCACATGACAGTTCTGTAGAACCTGCAAAAATTAATGAATCTTCAGAGGAAGCAGAGTAAACAAAATTAAAAGGGTGTAGTAATACAATTATCTACACCCTTTTATTTGCGTTAAGAATTTTTTAAAACTCCTTTTTACCAAATTCACTATCAATAAATTTTGATTTATTACTTCCTTTCTTAAACGTGTAGGAAAGGTTTAGAATTATCATATCTACTTCATAAATATAATTGGTAGTTGTAAAAAACTCGTTGCGTCTAAATGTAGTAATGCGTTGTTCGTTGGTATCTAGTAATCCCAAATCTATATTTTGCCATTGTAAAGTGGCCATTAACCTATCATTCATAAATGATTTTTGAAAGGTAAGATTAGGCGAATAAAACCGAGAATCTTCACCTTGCGCTGTGTTTCTGTCAGATAGATAATTAAAGGTAAATTGCAGGGATGAATTATCCCAAAAGCGCCATGTAGAATTTAAATTTATGGAATACACAGTAACATCAGTATCTATAGGCCGGTTATCAAAACTACCATCAATACTATAGTTGTAAATATTTGCACCAATAAAATTACTCCAACTTTTAGTAGGCTTAATTTGAGCCCCAACTTCTAAACCAATAGATTTTGCATTACCAACGTTGGAGTATATTCTATTTAAAATGGTATCGTTATATATTGTATTTACCCTATTTACTAGGTTGTCAACATGCCTAAAATAACTTGTAGCAAAAATAGAATTCCCTTTTTTTAGATTTTTAGTAACACCTAGCTCCACCAAATCAATAAACTCTGGCCTAAGATTTTTGTCACCTTGTTCTAGAGTTTCGGAGTGTTCACGTTCAGCGAACGGATTCATTTTAAACGTTGAATTTCGCTCTACACGTTTGCTATATGCTGCTTTTATTTTTGTATTTGCGTTTATTTCATATTGAATGGATGCCGAAGGATATAGTTTCACAAAATCATAGAACAGCGTTTCGTCAACCGTATTAGTCTTGTCTTTCAGTCTAAAGGCCCTATCCATAACTTCTAATCTAGAACCTGCTGCATATTCCCATTTTCCTTGTTTCCCCGATAACTGTACATACCCAGAATGGATGGTGCGCTCTAAATCTACCTCACTTGAAAACTCTGGAACCAATTCAAAATCATCGTTAAAATCAGTTCGTCTTTCGTATATAAAATCTCCAGTATGGGTTAAATCGCGATATTGGTATCCAGCTTCGATAGTGCCGAAATTTAAAGGTTTAAAGGTGTAATCTAATTGAAAGCGTAAACCATGCAATGGGTTGTCATTAGTGTTAAATTCATCTTGGTATAAAATAGATCGGTCTGGCTCACCTAAATTTTGATTTACAGTTGGCCCGCCTAAAAGCGTATATTCGTAAAGTAACGAAGCCGATAATTCAGACTCATTTTTAAAGCTATGAGTCCAGTCTAAACTACCTAACACAAAATCACCCCTGCGTTCTCTTAGATTATGATTGAAATACTGAAAGGTATAATCTCTATTTTCACTATCAGCTGGGGTTACCGCATGGTTGTCGAAATATACAATATCTGCCAATCGTGCTTTACTGCGTTTTCCAGCAAAAAAACCAAAGGAGTATGTGTTTGTTGTACTTGGCGTAAAATCTACTGTAAATCTTCCGCTGTAATTGGTTTCATCAAAACTGCGCTCACCAGTAGAGGGAAACTGTGTTTTGGTATCGTTAATAATAGTGAACACGTCGCCTTCTCGTCTTCCACCCAAATCGTTTCGTTGGTAGTTGGCGCCTAATGAGATATTCCATTTGTCGGTTCTAATATTATAGGTGGCATCAATACCATGGCGTTTATGCGAAACATCGTTGCCATAAGTTTCAATGGAAGGCAAACCTGCTTTTATGTTTACCTGTCCGAATGTACCATTTACGGCTCCTTTTTTGGTGAGTATATTAATAATTCCAGCCTTTCCTTCAGGATCATATTTGGCAGAAGGTGCTGTAATAATTTCAACCCGTTCTATTGCGTTTGCAGGTAGTTGTGCTATTAAATTACTGGCATTACCTTGAATGGGTTTGCCGTTTAGGAGTGCCACAAAACCTTGGCTTCCGCGAACACTTATAGCGCCTTGGCTATCGATGCTAACGGAGGGTAAATTTCGTATCACGTCAACGCCAGAACCACCTTGTGCATTTTTAAACTTGGAGGCTTCAAAAACTTGACGATCAATTTTATTCACAACAGTGCTGCGCTCTGCTTTTACAACCACTTCATTTAGTTGAGTTCCCAAAACCAGCTTAATGGTTCCAAGATCAATCAATTCACCTTTATTAGTTACCGTTATAGTATCAATACGTTGTTTTTCGTAACCTAAGAATGAAGCTTCTAAATAATAATCCCCCTTTTTAACGTCTTCTATTGAAAACACACCATTTTCATTAGAAATCACTCCGGTTATCAATGTGCTATCTTCAAGTGTAAATAATGCAGCAGTTGCATATTCCAGAGGTTGTTGTTTATCGTCAACCAATTTGCCTTTTATTTGGGAAAAACCTAAATGAGAAATCAAACAGCAAAAGAAAAGTAGAGAAAACGTATTAATTTTTAACAACATTAAGTAATGCATGGATACAAATATTTTTAAATGCAAATCTACACATTAAAATGATTAAAATTTTCCAATTTTTACCTTAAAAGTAAAATAGATTTAGTGAATTAAAACCTGCCAAAATAGAACATCTTATAATTTTTGATCAAGTAACGAATCGTGTTTTGCGTATAATAATTCAGCAACGTCAATCAGCTTACTAATAATATCATTTACATTGGAGTAATCATTAAATAATGATGATGCTTCTTTCGCTGTGATCAAATCCTTCCTAATTAACCTATCAATAGAAGTATTACTTTGCCTTAAGTTAGCCTTGGCTTCTTTTTTTAATTTCTTAAGTTTTTCGGCATACTTTTCCACATTGTTTTCAGTTCTAAAAAAGTAAATAACCCTAAGTACCTTAGTAATCTTTTTTCTGTAACTATCATATTCTTTTTGTAAATGTTCATTGCCAGTATTTGAAATTTCGGTAATGTTTTTATTTAAATCAGCAGAATGTTTAATAATCTCCACCATTTTTCTATTGGCAATTTTTATATCTGTTACCGCTTTTATCTGTTTACTGTTCAGGCGCAACTCGCTTTCTGTAATAGCGGCGTATTTAATAATTTCTCCATAAATAACTTTTACTTTAGAATAGTACAGTTCATCTACATTAATTTGAAAATCTTCGGTAGATTTTTTTATGACTGCTTTAAGTTTTTCGTCAGATCTTATGTCATGTCTGTGAATATTTAAAGCATGAGCAACAATTTCGAAGATGCTTTTCTTAAATAAATATTTAGACTCTTTGAGTAGGGCAGTAATGGCGGATCCCGAGAATTTTAATGCTGCCGTATTTAGGTATTTAGGTTCGTGTACATCTTTGGTCTGTTTTGTTTTAGTAAAAAATCGTAATAAGAACCGTTCTAAGTTTTTAATGAAAGGCAACATGATAAGCACGCCCAAAACATTAAAAATCGTATGAAATAATGCCAGTTTTAAGGTGTAATTTGTAGGGGCAATATGTAGACTATCTGATAAATAATTCACTGCTTTAGCCAACGGAAAAATGAGTGCAATAGCCACCAATCCTGTAATGCTATTAAAAATAAAATGCGCTATCGCTAGCCTTTTACCTGCACTATTAGAACCTAGTGCCCCAAGCACTGCTGTAATTGTTGTACCTACATTAGCGCCTATTGCCAATGCTAAAGCATTTTCATATTCTATTTGTCCAGCCGCAAGTGCAGTTAAAATTAATGCCAAAGTAGCACTGCTGGATTGTAAAACGGTGGTAATAATTATACCTAACCCCGCATAAACTAATACGCCCAAATATCCCGACATGGCATATTGTGATAAGTCTATATACTGTTTAAATACCTCAAAGCCTTCTTTCATGTAATAAATGCCTAGAAAGAAAAAGCCAAGACCGGCAAGAATGTTACCCAGGCCTTTAAAGGATGCCTTTTTCTGAAATGAAAAGATGACGCCGAATACCAACATTGGCATTGCTAAGGCTGATATTTTTATTTTGAGGCCAAAAACCGCAACTAACCAAGCGGTAGCCGTGGTACCTATATTAGCACCAAAAATTAAACCTATACCGCCCGCAAGCGAAATTAATCCTGCACTAATAAATGATATAGTAACTACAGAAACTAAAGAGCTAGACTGCATTAAAGCTGTAATTACAGCACCTGTTGAAATACTTTTGTAAAGTTTGTCTGTAGCTTTTCTTAATATGTTTTGTAATGGCCCTTTAGTAAAAACCCTAAAGCCTTCTTCAAGCATTATCATACCAAAAAGTAAAATGGCAATACCGGCAGCTATGGTCTGAAAATTAGGGTTTAAATAAAGTGACACCCCTAATAAGACTAAGAGAATAAGAAAAAAAATATTTCTAACCATGTATATTATTGTTTAGATATAGGGCATGTATTACGTCATGAATATAAGTATTTTGAGCAAATATGGAAAATGACGTGTTTAATAAGGTTTATAAAAATTGTATTTCAACGTCCAAATCTTCACTTTCATCGTACATAAAGCAAACCTAAAGTTATTATTATGAAAAAAATTTCAATCGTATTGTTAATTGCTGTAACCACATTTTCATGTGTAGCCAAAAAGAAGTACTTAGCGCTTCAACAAGAAAATGGTGAGATTAAAAGCGAACTTCAAAAAACTAGAGTAGCTAAAGAAGATTTAGAAGCTAAATTCGACAAAATTCAAGCGAGAGTAGATGCTTATAATTCTAAAATAGCAACGCTTAAACAAGAAAACGACACCAAATTGGATGCTGTTGGAAATATTGCTGTAATATCAAACGATACCAAAGTAAAAATGCGAGAAACATTAAAAAATGTTGATGCTGAAAAATTAGCCCAGGCCACAACGCTTAAAGATTCTATGAATCTTGCAGTAGCTTACAATCTTGAAAAGACCATAAGCGAAAGTAATATGGACGAGGACGATGATTTTGCCGTAAATATTAATGAGACGGTAGTAATGATTTCTATTGCTGACGATATGTTATTTAATACAGCGAGTTATAGATTGAGCTCTAAGGCTGACAAGGTACTTAAGAAATTGGCTGATGTAATAAACTCTGAACCTAGTTTGGATGTAATGGTGGAAGGTCATACTGATGCCAGAACGATAAAAACAGAATTTCTTTCAGACAATTGGGACTTGAGTGTAATGAGAGCAACATCTGTAGTACGCAAACTTCAAGAACAATATAATGTATCTCCCGAAAAATTAATTGCAGCGGGTAGAAGTAGCTACCAACCTGTTGCTGATAATGATTCCAGAGAAAACAGGGCGAAAAATAGACGTACAAGAATTATTATTCTACCAAATATTGATAAGTTTTTTGCTTTAATGTCTACTAACGATAATAGTGTTGCCGAAAACAACATATTAGATTAATTAATCCATTTTTAATCTATAAAAAAGCATCACGCCCTTACGTGGTGCTTTTTTTGGTTTCCTATGGTTGTTATATATCTTGAGCTACTCCTATTTGGTCAAGTTCGTTATGAGATTTTCTTTTGGCTTCAAATTTAGCAATATCAACAACATAAGTTTTTGAAATAGTATCATGCCACCCACGTCCTTCCGCCCCTAAAAAGGAGAACGCCTCAAAAGGAATCATTCTAGAAAAACTTCGTTTCAGATAATCGCTTGTAGTAGGCGTGCTACCGTCTTCCATAACTATTTTTGTCTTAGTTATATATTTCCCAATACTTCGTCCTTTAGTTAGACGTTCTAAGCCAAAATATAGCAATGCAAGAACTATAGCGGTTATTAACCTATCTAATAAAGGATTTGTGTTCTCCATATTGTCAAGAAAATTATCCATACCTGAAGTATCCTCTACAATTGAGTAATACAAAAAAATAAACCCTAAGAAAATGCCGTAGAAAACTAATAAAATTGCGATAATATCAACAATATAATGCACAAAACGGTTTCCTTTAGAAGTATATAAATCTGGTGTTACTTTAAATTTTTCAGTCATTTTGTAATGAAATTAGTTCGCTAATATAAAACAAAAAAGGCATCTCGATCGAGATGCCTTTTTATAAATTTGGTTCCCTTGGAAGAGGAAACAAAAACCATTACTAATTTGTTTTAGCCCTCACAACTAGCACACTCTTTTTTCTGTTTGAATTTTTGAGCGGCATTCATACTATGTTGATAGTATAAGGACTTTAAACCTAATTTCCATGCTGTAACATAAATCTTGTTGATGTCTTTTACAGGCATATCAGGGTGCACGATGATATTTACAGATTGTCCTTGATCTATATGGTTTTGCCTGTTGGCAGCTTGATACACAATGGCTAGCTGATCTATTTCGGAGTATGTTTTAAATACATCACGTTCATGCTCTGTTAAAAACTCCAAATGCTGAACAGATCCATCATGATCACGAATACTGCGCCATATTTCAGGAGTATTTTGCCCTTTTTCTTCTAAAAGATGTTCTAAGTATGGATTTTTTATTGTGGTTTTAATTTTGGCAATATCTTTCACATAAATATTAGACCATATAGGCTCGATACCTTGAGAAACCTGACCTAAAATAAAGGCTGATGATGTTGTAGGCGCTATAGCATTTAATGTAGCATTGCGTCTACCATAACCTTTTAAAACTTCTGGCTCTCCAAATAAATCAGCCAACTCTTTCGATGCCTTATAAGATTTATCTTGTATGGTCTTGAATATTTCACTGTTTAAGTTGTAAGCCTCAGCACTGTCAAATGGCAACATTTTAGATTGCAGTAAGGAATGCCATCCTAAAGCACCTAAACCTAATGCTCTATTAGATTTTGCAAAATTATAGGCGCGTTCCATAAACATAAATGTTTGCCTGTCATCTAAATCACTAGAGTCTCTATACTCTTCAAGTTTTTCGATAAACTCTGTAATTACAGCATCTAGGAAATACACCATAGTTTCTATAGCGTCAGTGTCTTTCCATTTATCATAGTGCAATAAATTTACGGATGATAGTACGCATACAAAAGACCATTGGTCGTTAGAAGGCAACATAATTTCAGTACATAAATTACTCGCAACAATTTGGTGTTTTTTATCTTTATATACATCTGCCGCTTGATTGTTGGCGTGGTCTTTAAAGAAAATATAAGGATATCCTATCTCACCTCTACGTTGTATTACTTTAGCCCAGATAGAACGTTTTTCAACATCGCCTTCAATCATTTCTTCCATCCATTTGTCAGTTACACTCACACCGTGTGTAAGCTCTTGAATGGAGTTGCCCTCTGTACCAATCTCTAAAAATTCATTGATATCTGGATGCTCTACAGGTAAGTACGGGGAAAAGCGCCCTCGTCTCACTGAACCTTGGCTAACAACATCTACCATCTTTTCAAAAAGCTGCATAATATGTACTGCTCCAGAGGAAGATCCGTTATTTTTTACTGGTGCACCTCTATGTCTTAAATTTCCAAAATACCCTGATGTACCACCACCCAATTTAGACATCATTCCTACTTCAGATTGCGTATATAAAATATTACCCATATCATCAGCAATGTTAGAACCAAAACAACTTATTGGTAAGCCTCTCTTTTTTCCGAAGTTAGACCAAACTGGCGATGCTAAAGAGAAAAAGCCTTCCGACATATACCCATAAAACTTATCAGCATACCCGTCAATTTTTAAAATTTGTTCTGCTCTTTCGGCAATTTCACGAATTCTTTCTTCAGGTGTTGCATCATCGGTGAGATAGCCTGATGCTAAAAATTTACGGCTATTCTCAGTCAACCATTCAAAATTTGGACTAGATGTAGTTTGGTTAACATTTTTAATTTGTGCTTTTCTAGCATTTACAAGTTGGTCGTAGTTAGATTGTTGTTCGGTTTTGTTGTCTTGAGGGTGTGTGTTTATTTTCATGGTTTAAAAAAGGTCGTCACTGGTTATACTTTTTGTTCTTTTACTATAGTTAATGGATCGTTTAACGAAGAAATCACCGTGTTTTGTTCCTATAATTTCGTCATCAAACCATTCTGTTTGTGCTATTAATGCTTCATCAATATTAAAAATCTTGGCGATACCTATGCTTTCTAACGAATTATTAAAACGCTTCTTAATGAATTCGTTAACAACCGCCTTAGGTAAGAAATCTAATTCTCCTTCCTCAAAAATCCAATCTATAATATCACTTTCAGCATTATAGGCTTCTTTACATATAGTTTGAATTTTTACATTATAATCTTCTCCAAACCATTCTGGGTTTTCTTTTTTGATGATTTTAATAACATCGATACCAAAATCGCCATGAATTTGCTCTTCTTTTGAAGTAGCTTCCACTACATTGGAAATACCTTTAAGCATATTTTTATGCTTATTAAAGGCCATGATTATTAAGAACTGGGAGAATAAGGATACGTGTTCTATGAAAAGAGAAAATAACAAAATAGACTCTGCATATTCCTGTATGTTTTCACTCTTAGAATTCTTAAGCGCGGTTTCCAAATAGTGTACGCGCCTCATTATAACAGGTTTCTTTTTTAAAGCTTTAAACTCTGCATTAAGTCCTAATATTTCCAAAAGATGAGAATATGCGTCATGATGGCGTACTTCACTTTCTGCAAACGTAGACCCTACCGAGCCTATTTCTGGCTTTGGCATTTTTTGGTAAATATCTCCCCAAAATGTTTTAACTGCTACTTCTATTTGAGAAATAGCCAACATGGTATTTTTTATTGCAGACCTTTCAGTGTCATTAAGTTGTGCCTTAAAATCCTGGATGTCACTGGTAAAATTGAATTCTGTATGAATCCAGTACGAATGTCTTATGGCATTTACGTATTCGTATAAATCTGGGTACTCATAAGGCTTTAAGTTGATGCGTTTTTCAAAAATGTTGGTCTGTCTTTTTCTAGCCTGCTCATCTCTGTATAAAATATAGGCTTTAGCGGCATCATGAAATGCGCTATCCATAAGTTTGTCTTCTACAATATCCTGTACTTGTTCTACTGTAGGTACATATCTTGCATCTATTGCTTTTCTAGCTAGCAAAGATTCAAAAACCCTGTCTGAAATATCTGTGGCATCTTGTCTTGTGCCGTGATTTACCGAAAGCATTGCCTTTTCTATTGCATTCGTGATTTTTTCAAGCACAAAAGGCGTTGTTTCGTAGTCGCGCTTAATAATATGTGTTATTTCCATGTGATGGTATTGGTTAAGTGTTTACGTTCAATATCCAGCAGAGTTTCCCCTGAAAAACACACCTAAAATTTCAGTGCATTTTTTTAATAAACTTTATTGAAACTATTTTTTTGATAAAAAAGGCTTCAACAAAGATTGTAATTTGTTAAATGTATTTTTGGTAACCCTTAAATACCTTTTTAACAAGTTTATTAACAAGCTAAAATTGTGTTTTTACCCAGAATTGAGTGTAGCAAAGATTGCAAAATGATTGATATGTTTTTAAGAGAATAAAAAAAGCTTTTCAACAAGTTTTTAACAAACAAATAATAGATTGAAAATCAATAAGTTTACAAAAAAAATAAGTTAAAATATTGATAATCAGTATTTTAATTTTTTTTAATATAAAAAAAGTTTACAAAAAAAATTAAAGCTAAATACCTAATCAACCCTTGTGTTTATAAGAGGTTTTAGGTTGTTTTTTAAGCCATTTTGTAAGGTTGTTAAAAAGTTTCGGCAACCTTTTCTAGTTCGTTATACCAATCCTCGCCAAATTTACGTATAAGCGCTTCCTTTACAAATTTGTAAACAGGAACTTGTAGCTCTTTTCCTAAAACACAGGCATCATCACAAATTTGCCATTTATGATAATTTACTCCTGAAAACTCGGTATAATCTCTAACACGAATGGGGTATAAATGGCATGAAATTGGCTTCTTCCAGGATATTTCCCCTTGATTGTAAGCTTCCTCTATACCACACAGCGCTACGTTGTTGTCATCAAAAATAACATAGGCACAATCGGCTCCGTTAATTAAAGGAGTCTCCAACTCGCCATCTTCGGTGGTTATAGAGGTGCCTTGATGTGCTATAGCTTCAATACCTTCCGGTCTCAAAAAAGGTTTCACCTTAGGGTATATCTCCTCTAAAATAGCAACTTCTTCTTTTTCTAAGGGCGCACCAGCGTCGCCATCAATGCAACAAGCTCCTTTACATGCACTTAAATTGCATAGGAAATCTTTTTTTATAATATCTTCAGAAACAATGGTTTTTCCTAGTTGAAACATACGGTAATACTATGAGCCAGCAAAAATACTTAAACTTTCAATTTTTTTGGTGTTGCCATTTGATAATAAATACTGACCTTTGCAAAAAATTTAATCATCTAAGGCTATGCAACTTAACTTTAAGGAAATTTTCACTGCTTTTATGGTGTTGTTTGCCGTAATTGATATTGTTGGCAATATTCCCATTGTAATAGACTTGCGAAAAAAAGTTGGCCACATTCAAAGTGGAAAAGCATCCATAATAGCCGGATGTATCATGATACTTTTCCTGTTTTTGGGAAAAAGCATCTTAAATCTTATTGGTATTGATGTTAATTCTTTTGCAGTTGCAGGTGCCTTTATCCTCTTTTTTATTGCTTTAGAAATGATTTTGGGTATTACGCTTTACAAACAAGAAGAAACAAACCCAATGACCGCCTCTATTTTTCCGTTGGCATTTCCTTTAATGGCAGGACCAGGTAGTTTAACAACTTTACTTTCCTTACGGGCAGAATTTAAGGTTGAGAACATTATAGTAGCCATTTTATTAAATGTTATCTTTATTTTTATTGTTCTAAAAACATCTTCTAGGATTGAACGTTTTTTAGGAACAAATGGCATCAATATTATTAGAAAAGTATTTGGTGTTATACTCTTAGCGATAGCCGTTAAATTATTTGTAGCTAATATTAAAGCCTTATTTATATAATTATGAAATACGTAGCATATGTCATTATAATTTTAGCTTTGGGTTTAGGAATTTTTAATGCGACTAAACTGAATTTTGATGCTCTTTTTGAAGGTGAAAGCATTGTGAGTCTTATTACAATTGTAAGCGCTTTATGTGCTATTATTTTGATGTTGATTTTATTAACATCTAAACGCATTGAAGAAAAACTTAAGCAAAAGAAGTAATGTTTGATGTTTTAATTGTCGGCGGGGGCGCTGCTGGAATGTCTTGTGCTTTGGTGTTGGGTTCAGCTAAAAATAAGCCTTTTGCAGAACATAAAACTATAGGCATTGTTACCCATCAAAAAACATCGCATCTACAAACGGCATTATTTAATAATGTTTTAGGATTAGCTCCTGGAACTACTGGTGCTTCAATTTTGGAAAGTGGTATACAGCAACTCGCAGAACAATACCCTCATGTACAACAAATTGATAAGGAGAAAGTCTTAGAGATTGTGAAACAAAACAATGTTTTTGAAATTCGCACTAATAAAAACAGCTACCTGAGTAAAGTTGTTGTAATTGCTGTAGGTTATACTAATTTAATGCGTATTCAGGGGTTGAACCGGTATATTGAACCACACCCTAGGTCACAAATTGAAAAGGAACGTATTTGGTTAAAAAATACGGACCACCTCATTGCAGAAAATCTCTATGTGGCTGGAACTTTAGCTGGTTGGCGCAGTCAGTTTTCCATAGCGTCAGGTAGTGGGGCACAAGTGGCTACCGATATTTTAACCCTTTGGAATGATGGGAAACATACTAAGGTACATGATAAAATAGGCGAGTAACCGGCTAAAGGCTTTAAGGTGCAAAGTATTGTGAATTACAATCAAATAAACAGGAGATTTTTACTGCCTACTCTTGCTCTTCGCTCAACCGAATCACCTCATCAATCATAATATCTCTTTGATTGATAACTTCTTCAAACGCACCATTGCCAAAAAGTTGGTCGGCGAAGGTGGCTTTCATGTACTGCTTAACCTCTTCGTTATAGGCCACAAAAGTAACGTTAGAGCCAAATCTTACATTTAGATAATCTTGGAACTCCAAAACCATATCGTCGTTTACCTTAAAATTATCTATAAAATCTTGTCGTTCATAACCCTTATAGATATTTCGGTTTTTTTCAATGGTTTCAAACACAAAATAACTAATAACACCTCTTCGCCTTAAATAGCTGAGTGTTTCGTTATTCATCGATTTATCAACTGGCACAAAAACATCAGGAATAATGCCACCGCCACCATACACTACTTTACCCTTAGGCGTGGTAAATTTTAAAGAATCGGCAACTTCTATTTTAGCACCATCAGATAATTCACCGTTTTCCAAACGCTTATAGTAATCTTCATAGTATTCCCTATTTCCCTTATCGTAAGGGCGTTGGATGGAGCGTCCTGTAGGTGTATAATATCTAGAAACTGTTAAGCGTACCGCACTACCGTCTCCCAAATCCATTTCGCGCTGTACCAGGCCTTTGCCGTAAGAGCGACGCCCCACAATGGTGCCTTTATCGTTATCCTGTAATGCACCTGCAACAATTTCGCTGGCCGATGCGGAGTTTTCATCCATCAATACAAATACTTCACCTTGCTCGAAGTCGCCTCTGTTTGTTGCATAACTCTTTTCAATATCTCCGCGCTTATTTTTCGTAAATAGAATGAGCTTATCATCTTCTAGGAATTCGTCTATAATTTGCTCGGTAATATCTAGTCTTCCTCCAGGATTGTCTCGTAAATCTAGGGCCATTTTCGTTGCGCCTTCATCAATTAATTTTTGTAATCCTGTTTTAAATTCTTTATAAGTAGATTCGGCAAACTTATTGATTTTTATGTAGCCTAAATTGTCAGTTAACATATATGCAGCATCTACACTTTTTATAGGGATTTTACTGCGTTTTACTTTAAACGTCAACAATTCTGGTTCGCCTTTACGATGTACTTTTAATTCTACTTTGGAGTTTAGAGGTCCTTTTAATTTTTTTATAGCTTCACTACTTTTTACATCACCGTACAGCGTATCTCCATCGGCCATTACAATTCTATCGCCACCTCTAATTCCGGCTTTTGCACTTGGCCCGTTTTCTATTGGCCTAATTACGGTAATAGTATCCTTATAGTTATAAAAACTAACGCCAATACCTACAAAATTACCACGCATTTCTTCAACTACGCGTTGCATATCATCCCGTGGAATATATACCGAATGCGGGTCTAGATTTTCTAAAATTCCATTTACCGTTACATCAACAATACTATCTGTATTAATATCATCCACGTAATCGTATTCAATATAGTCAATCAGCCTATTGAGTTTATCCTTTTTGCTGTTAGACGTAAATAATCGATCTGGAGCATCGGCAAAATTCAATTTTCCACCAATAAAAACGCCAGCAGCTATTGCTACGCCCAATATTAAAGGCAAATATTTTTTATCAAAATGCATTATGCTTTTAAATCTTCTATTAGTTGTAAATCTATCCCTGCACGTTTTAGAAAGCTTAGTCCGGAATCGTCCTTATACGCCTTATTGTATACTACTTTTACAATTCCGGCCTGATGTATTAGCTTACTACATTCCTTACAGGGCGAAAGCGTTATGTATAACGTTGCGCCTTTGCACGATTGTGTAGATGCCGCCACTTTTAAAATAGCATTGGCTTCAGCATGCAGTACATACCACTTCGTGTAACCTTCATCATCTTCACAAAAATTTTCAAAACCTGTTGGGGTGCCATTGTATCCATCAGAGATTATCATTCTATCCTTTACAATAATAGCACCGACTTGTTTGCGTTTACAGTAAGATAGCTTACCCCATTCTTGTGCTATCCGCAAATAAGCCTTGTCGTATTTTAATTGCTTTTCGTTTTGCATTAATTATTATTTGAGCGTTACCCTCGATGTATCCTCAGAATATTTTTTAATTATTCGTGCTCGGGTCGGGCTTTTCGCTATATCTTTTTTATGCGTTCTCGATACGTTTTGCTCATGCTTCACAAAACACTCGAACTGACATAAAAAAGGATGCCGCTGCAATCCCTAACGCGAAACACCATAACGAAAATAACAGGTTCATGTTGTAATTACAATCAATTGTGCGTTAAAGTTTTTACAAAACAGATCTTTTTGCATTGGCTAAACTATAAAAAGTCACTATTCAACAACATAGGAATTACTAGACCTATAACGATAGCGGAAATTACCATAATCCAATCGCGTTTTGAAAATCTAAAAATTGTTTGCACCAAATAGCCAACAAACAAGACAACAAATACGATAATAATTTGTGCAATTTCTATCCCTAAGGCAAACTCTAAAAGCAATACCAGTTTACTATCCGATTCTCCTAAAAGCATTTGAAATTCCCTGGCAAAACCCAATCCGTGAATTAAACCAAAAAATAACGTCGTTAAAAACAATACGCCAATACGTTCTTTTTGAGCGCCTTTACCTGCTGTAAATACATTATACAGCGCAACAACAAGTATGGTGATAGGAATAAGAAATTCCACCAAACTTCCGCTAACTGTCACTACATTATATGCGGCTAAAACCAAAGACAACGAATGCCCAAGTGTAAATAAAGAGACTAAGAGCAACACACGCTTCCAATCCTTAAACAAGTACGGGATAGTTAGTACCATTAAAAATAAAACGTGATCGTAGGCGTTAATATCAAGTACGTGTTTCATGCCGTACTCTAAATTAAAAAGAAAATTATCGAGCATTTTAACTAGATTTTAGGGTTCTTCAAATATACGATTAATATATATTTGCGGTACAAATCATAAAAAATTCAAGCTATGGTGTTAAGGCTTTTTATCATTTTCTGCTGTTTTGTTGTAATTATTGCCTGCAACAATAAACCGCAACAAACCGAAGACACCTCAAACAAAACTAATACTACAGATGTTTTAACAGAAACTGATATTGCAAAACTAAAATATATTGAATTTGCTTTAGACCCTAAAGTTGAAGTGCTAACAGAGCCTTGGCAACCATATTCACGACTTAAAACGGCTATTACAAACATTAAAACGGCTAATTTTTCGTTTTTTGACGAAGATGAACAGGCTATATTTCAATTGGTAAAAGAGTTGCGAAAAGATATTCCTGATACGCTAAAAACACAGTCGGTCTTATCCAGAATTACTATTGTGGAAAACATGTTATACAAACTAGATGAAACCTATAAGTTAAACACCACAACAAAATCTGAACTAGCTGCCTCTACAAAAGAACTTTTAGTGGCTTATTCGAATTTAAATTTCCAATTGAATAAGAAGTTGGAAAAAGATAATCAAAAAATTGTGCGTCCTTGATTAAGAGGGCGTTTATGACTAATACTTTAAAAAATTTAAAGGTTATATGTCATTTAATTTTAAAGAAGTCAACGATTTAGAAGTTCTTTTTAATATGATGAGCACTGGGTAGTGGCCAAATTTTCAATATTTGTTTTCCTTTTGGTTTTCTCTCATTTTGTCCAAGTTTTCCTTGGTTAGCATATAGTCCTTTAGGTTTTTATCCTTCCAGCGGTAGTAGGTAAATAGAGGGAATACCAATAAAAAAAGAATAACAACACCCAGTCCAATACATTTTTCGGAATTTTCGATAGTTATTAAAAATCCTGATAGTATCAAGCCAAAAGAAACTAAAGTTAATACTAAAATTACGTATTTCATACGACTAATGTGTTACGTTAATGAGCTGGCGTCTGTAAGCTGTTAGTAATTTAGATTTCGAAATATATCCATAATATTTGCCATTTTTAATAACGGGTAAATTCCAGGCGCCGCTGGTTTTAAACCTATCCATTATGGTATTCATAGTGTCCTCTTCATAAATAATAATGCCTGCATCTGCGTGCATAACGCTTTGTACATCTACTTTGTCGTATAACTCTGTTTTGAACATCATATGTCTTATATCATCTAACCGGATAACACCTAGAAACTCATGGTTTTCATTCACTACAGGAAAGTGATTTCTGGAGGATTTAGCAACAGCACTTGTTAAAACTTCACGAAGTTTCATTTCTGGCTTTAAGATGATGAAGTTGGTTTCAATTACTTTGTCGATTTCAAGCATCATTAAAACGTTTTTATCCTTATCGTGCGTAATGAGTTCCCCGCGTTGTGCTAGTTTTAGAGTATAAATAGAATGTGAGATGTAGTATTTTGTGATAGAGAAGGAAATAGCCGCTACCAACATTAAAGGCACGAATAGTTCGTAGCCGCCCGTAATTTCGGCAATTAAAAATATAGCTGTTAATGGTGCATGGAGCACACCTGCCATTAACCCCGTCATTCCAATTAGCGTGAAATTAGATTCTGATACATTGAAATCCAATCCCAGATTATTAATAATTTTAGCAAAGGCATTTCCAAGAGCACTTCCCATAACGAGTGTTGGAATAAATACTCCACCAACACCTCCAGCTCCAAAAGTGGTGGTCATCGCAATGGCCTTAAAAATAGCGATTCCGAGTAATAGACCTATTACTATCCAAATATTTTCTAAATCTAGGTTAAAAGGAGTGCTGCCTATAGCAGCAATATGGTCGCCTTTTAGTAGGTTATTCATTACACCATAACCTTCACCATATAGTGGAGGTATAACGTATAGCATGGTGCCTATTGCCAAACCGCCAATGAGTAAACGTTTAGCACGACTTTCAAATTGTTTAAAAAAGTTAGTGATACCAAAAAACACCTTAGAATAATATACAGACATTAATCCTGTAACTACACCTAAAATGGCGTAGAACCCAATATCGTTTATTTGAAATTTATCGGTTAACTCAAAACGTAAAAGTACATCAGTGCCTAAGAAAAAATAAGATGTTACTACTGCGGAAACAGACGCTAGTAGGAGCGGTACTAAAGACGCAAAAGCAATATCTAAACTAAATATTTCTATAGCGAAAATAATTGCTGCAATAGGGGCTTTAAACATTGATGCCATGGCGCCTGCAGCAGCACATGCAATGAGCAGTAAACGGGTTTTGGTATTCATGTGGAACAATTGCGCAGCGTTAGAACCTAAAGCTGAACCTACACTAACAGCAGGTCCTTGTAGCCCTACAGAACCACCAAATCCAACGGTTAAAGGCGCTGTAATTAAAGCAGCATAAATATTATACCTTGGGATAATGCCATTGAGTTTAGAAATAGCATGTAATGTGGTTGAAATACCATGACCAATATGTTTTTTTAACCAAGTTTGTTTAATGATGTAAACTAGCAACAAACCGACTATAGGTAGAATAAAATATAAGGAGCTTTGGTAGTCTTGAAATACATTGGAAATGAATATACCTCTAATACCATGGGTTATGTTCTTTAAAGCTACGGTACCCATTCCTGCCAAAAAACCGACTAAAATACTCAGCATATAAATGAACTGACGTTCAGAAATATGTTTATATTTCCAAATTAAGAACTTCCGTAAAAGGCCTTTAAAGCTCATTTTATTCTGAAGGATTTAAAATATCGGTTCCTAAAAGTTTGTCATTTTTATTAACATACCACGCTCTAATTTTTGGCATTTTAATCCCATTAACAATTGCTTCTTCTGAAAGTAAAATATACTCGCCATCATTCTTAGATTCATCATGGTAAAATTGATAAACTTCCATAGCATATGTGTCCTTGTCAAAATAGAAATACCAAGTATCCTTTCCTATGTCTTTATCATACGTAGCTTTTAGCACCCAATAGGTTTTGCCTTTCAAGGTTTTACTTTCTATTTTGTCATGAATAATGGTGCCGGGGTCTTTAAGTTTCATGGGCAAACCATAAAGGTAGGTGTAGTAGTTTTGATATAGTTTTGCTCTATCTTTGTTTAAGCGGTGTTCTTTTAAAATTGCTTCTGAAGGGTTTTTGTCTCCATTAAAAACTATCGTAATACTATCTTTATTGATGATGTATTCTGTAGTGTTATCTTGAACAGTTGCTTTCACTGAAAAGACTTGATTCGGCAAATCGATTTTGACATTACTATCTCGATTTGGTTTATCAGGAATTTCCATAATGATATTTAATTCACCTTTAAAATTTGCCCAATTACCATTTGGGTCGTGGTAAGCTATGGCCTTGTCTAGTAGCTTATTGCCATTAAGCTCTTGTGAAAATCCTAAAGCGGAACAAAACAGAAAAAGTAAGAGAAAAGTAAGTTTCATTTGCATGATTAAAATTAACAAAAAATCCCGCAATAGCGGGATTAAATAGTTATGATTTTAAATTAAGTTTTAAGCTTAATTCTTCTAGCTGTTCGTCGTCTATGGGGGCAGGGGCATCGATCATCACATCGCGTCCTGAATTATTTTTAGGGAACGCAATGAAATCTCTTATGGTTTCTTGTCCGCCTAAAATAGCTACCAATCTGTCTAGCCCAAATGCGAGTCCACCATGTGGTGGCGCACCGTATTGAAAGGCATCCATTAAGAAGCCAAACTGTGCTTTGGCTTCTTCTTCAGTAAATCCTAGATAATCAAACATTAAAGATTGCGTTTCTTTATCATGAATTCTTATAGAACCACCGCCAATTTCGTTGCCATTCAGTACTAAATCGTAAGCATTGGCTTTTACCGCACCCGGATCAGTTTTAAGTAATTCTAATTGTCCTGGTTTTGGTGATGTAAATGGATGATGCATCGCGTGATAACGTTCTGTTTCTTCATCCCATTCTAATAAAGGGAAATCTAACACCCAAAGTGGTGCAAACTCATCGGGTTTACGTAAGCCTAGTCGTTCTGCTAATTCCATACGTAAAGCACTTAGTTGCGTGCGCACTTTGTGAGTGTCTCCAGAAAGTACACAAATTAAATCACCTGGTTTAGCGCCTGTTACTTCTGCCCATTTTTCTAAATCGTCTTGGGCGTAAAATTTATCTACAGACGATTTAAATGTGCCATCGTCATTACAACGACAATACACCATACCTAAAGCGCCTATTTGAGGGCGTTTTACCCAATCTATAAGTTTATCAATTTCTTTACGTGTGTAAGTGTTTCCCCCAGGAACAGCAATTCCAACAACCAATTCAGCAGCATTGAATACATTGAAATCTTTATGTTGTGCAACGTCGTTTAGCTCCCCAAATTCCATCCCGAAGCGTATATCTGGTTTGTCGTTGCCGTATAATCGCATAGCATCATCATAAAGTAGTCGCGGGAATTTCTCAACCTCTACACCATTAATTTCTTTCAGTAAATGGCGTGTTAAGCCTTCGAAAGCATTTAAAATATCCTCTTGTTCAATAAACGCCATTTCACAATCTATCTGTGTAAATTCAGGTTGTCTGTCTGCACGTAAATCTTCGTCCCTAAAACATTTTACAATTTGAAAGTATTTATCCATGCCGCCTACCATCAATAATTGTTTAAAAGTTTGTGGCGATTGTGGTAATGCATAAAACTGTCCTTCATTCATACGTGAGGGTACCACAAAATCTCTTGCGCCCTCAGGCGTAGATTTGATTAAATAAGGTGTTTCAACTTCAATAAAACCTTCCTTGGATAAGTAATTGCGAACTTCTTGTGTTACTTTATGCCTAAATATTAAGCTATTCTTTACAGGATTTCTGCGAATATCCAAATAGCGGTATTTCATTCTTAAATCTTCACCACCATCAGTTTTATCTTCAATAGTGAACGGAGGCAATATGGCTTTATTCAAAATAGATAATTCAGATACTAAAATCTCAATATCTCCTGTTGGGATATTAGGATTTTTAGAAGCACGTTCTACAACGGTTCCTTTAGCTTGAATAACAAATTCTCTACCTAAATCCTGAGCTTTTTCAATAAGTTCTTTTGAAGTGCGTTCTTCATCAAAAACCAATTGTGTAATTCCGTAACGGTCCCTTAAATCAACCCAAACGATAAAACCTTTATCTCTTGATTTTTGAACCCAACCTGCTAGGGTTACTTCTGTATTTATATGTGCAGCTCTAAGTTCGCCGCAATTATGGCTTCTATACATTATCTTGAATAATTGAGGTGCAAATTTACATAAGTTAGATGATTATCTATGTATTTACAGTCTGAATTTAGCGTGGATTCGAAGAGATTTTGAAACAACGCTTTAACTGTGCTCTGGGTGATAGTTTAGAATGAGAATATAAAAATGAAAAGAGCCACAAAACATTAGTGGCTCTTTCCTGCTATTAATTGAATTAGTCAGACAATTAAAAGTCTTTATGTTGTTTATGCTTCTTCAATACGTTTATCCGTATTGAAAACTTCTTGCTGCGCAGCAACCAAACCTACTTCAGCAGTGCGGTTTTTGTATATCCACATCTTGAATTTAGTTGCCAAGAAAAATAGAATTGGCACTACAATAAGTGTTAAGAACGTAGCTACGAACAAACCGTAAATAACGGTCCAGGCTAGAGGACCCCAAAAAATTACGTTATCACCACCAATATAAATATTGGCATCAAATTCACTAAACAATGTAAAGAAGTTAATATTTAAACCTGTTGCCAAGGGAATTAATCCTAAAATTGTAGTAATAGCCGTAAGCAATACAGGTCTTAAACGGGCTTTACCGCCTTTTACGATAGCTTCAATTAAGTCAGCTTGTTGTAAATATTGTTCGTCTTCCAAATCGAGCAACACCTTTTTTCTATCAATCAAAAGTTGCGTATAATCCAGCAATACCACACCGTTATTTACTACGATACCTGCAAGCGAGATAATTCCCATCATGGTCATCATTATAACGAAAGCGCTTCCTGTAATTACTAATCCGCCAAATACGCCAATTAAACTCAGGAAAATTGCCAACATTATAATTGCTGGTTTCGATACTGAATTAAATTGAAATATTAAAATGAAGAAGATTAAACCTAAACCTGCAAAAAATGCGCTCATTAAAAATGCCATTTGTTTGTTTTGCTCTTCTATTTGACCGGTATAATCTACTTTTACGCCATCAGGTTTTTCAGTGAAACCCTTCATTTCGTTCTGAATTTGAGAAACAATGGCACCGGCATCGGTAAATCCAGGAGCTAATGCTGAATATAAGGTTACAACACGGCGCACATCACGATGTTTTATGGCACTAAAACCAGAATTGTTGTTTTGTTTGGCAACAGTTGATACTGGGATTTCCTTAATTTGTCCAGATGCCATATCTCTAAATGTTATTTTTTGATTAAAAATAGCACTCGTATTGTATCGGTTTTCTTCATTAAAACGCACATAGATGTCGTAGTCTTCACCATCTTTTTTATAGATGCCTGCCTTGGCGCCAAAAATTGAATTACGAAGTTGCTGGCCAACTTGTCCAGAAGTAACTCCTAATTCACCTGCTTTTTTTCTATCAACCAATACTTGCATTGAAGGTTTTGATTTATTCACATCAATTTTTAGTTCGTCAATACCTTGAATGTTTTTCGAATTGATAAAGTCGCGCATTTTTTCTGCAGTTGCTATTAATTCTGTGTAGTCTTCACCTTCCAATTCTAAATTAATAGGGTAGCCGGCGGGAGGGCCTACAGCATCTTTTTCAACAGAAATAGCGACGCCCGGATAAACACCTTGAAGTGCTTTCTGTACCTTTTTTAAAAGTATATTACTATCGGCACCATCCCTAAATTTATACTCTCGCATGGTAGCGGTAATTTTTCCGCGATGAGGCATTTCTGCGGCAGAACCACCATCGGTTTGTGGGTTTCCGGCACCCTCACCAACTTGAGACACTGCACTTTCTGTTAAGAAATTAAAATCACCTTTCATGTAGGCCTCATCGTTTATTATCTTATAAACGCGTTTTTCAATGTCCTTGGTAATGGCATTGGTTTTCTTAATATCTGTACCTTCCGGGTATTCTATGTAAACAATAATTTGGTTTGGTGTATTATCAGGGAAGAATTCAACCTTAGTACGTTGACTGCCAACTGAGGCTCCAAATCCCATAAAAGCGATTATTAATAATACAAAAGTACCTATAGCAATAAATGCGGGTTTTTTTCCTTTTAAAGCGGTACGTAGCGATTTTTCATATAAGCGTTCCGATTTTGGTAAAATATTATTCTGAAATTTGTTTGCCCAAGAACGTAAAAATAGGCGGTATATCCACAAGAGGCCAACTACTACGATCATCAACGTTCCAAGACCTCTATAACTTCCACCAAACAATGCAATTAAAAGACCTATTCCGCCAATAATAGCAGATATTTTAATAATATTTTGAAGTGGCATTTCTCTGTCTTCCGTAGTCATGTATTGAGAAACTAATACAGAGTTAAAAAAGATAGCTACAAATAAGGATGATCCTAAAACAACAGATAAAGTTATTGGAAAGTATATCATGAATTGCCCCATAATTCCTGGCCAGAGCCCCAAAGGAATAAACGCGGCAACTGTTGTGGCGGTAGAAATAATAATAGGAAATGCAATCTCGCCAATTCCTTTTTTAGCCGCTTCAGTTCTGCCCATACCTTCCTCTGTCATTAAACGATATACATTTTCAACAACCACGATACCGTTATCTACCAGCATTCCAAGACCCATAATTAACCCAAAGAGAATCATTGTATTCATTGTATATCCTATCAGGTTTAATATCATTAAAGACATAAACATTGACATTGGTATGGCGAATCCAACAAATAAGGCGTTTTTAAATCCTAAGAAGAACATTAAAACGGTAACAACCAATATGATTCCAAAGATGATGTTATTTACCAAATCATCCACTTGACCAATCGTTTTTGATGATTGATCGTTAGCAATGGTGACGGTTAAATCTGGTGGAAAGATATTTTGAATGGCATCATCAACAATAGCTTGTATTTGTTCTGCTGCCGCTACCATGTTTTTACCTGCTCGTTTTTTTACATCAAGCATTACCACAGGAGACCCAAACTCTCTAGCATAGGTGGTTTTGTCTTCGTCCTTAAAGCTTACAGTTGCTACGTCACGAAGGTAAATCGAATTCCCTTTTTCTGATTTAACAACAAAGTTTTCGAGCTCTTCGGGTTTCTCTATTTCTCCTATAATCCTTATAGTTCGGCGCTGTCCGCTAGAGATAAGATTTCCCGCCGACATGGTCATGTTTTCGCGACTAATCGTATTTATAATATCATCAAAACTAACTTGAGCCGCCATCATTTTATAAATATCAACAGCTACCTCAACTTCTTTCTCTTGGGCACCACGAATATCAACTTGCTTTATTTCTTGTAGGCTTTCAATTTCATCTTCTAAGTATTCGCCAAATTCTTTCAACTTATCAACCGGATAGTCTCCTGAAATGTTAATGTTGAGAATTGGAATCTCCTCAGACATACTTAAATCAAAAATATTTGGCTCTACTTTGGCGCCGTTAAAAGTAGGCCAGTCTTCACCTGCAGTTTCGGAATCTACTTCATCCTTTACTTTTTGTTTGGCGGCTTCAACTGTGATGTCTTCATCAAATTCCACTACAACAATGGAGTAATCTTCTTGTGAAGTTGAAGTTATTTCAACAACATTACTTACCGTTTTTAGTTTATCCTCGATAGGATCGGTTATAAGTTTTTCAATATCCTCGGCAGTATTTCCTGGATAAACGGAACTAATATATATTTTGGTTTCCTTAATTTCTGGAAAACTTTCTCTAGGCATACTAAAGTAAGCTCCGGTACCAAGTATTAAAATCACAGCAATTAAAACATACATCGTGGTTTTATTATTGATAGCCCACGACGACAAAGGAAATTCTTTATCTATCTTTTTATTTTTATTGTTTTTTGTCATTACTTCTTTCTGGTGTTTAGATTAGTTAATAGCCTCAAGCTCCAATATCTTCACTTCTTGACCATCTTTGACACTACGGGCACCTTCATTAATAATTTCCATACCATTCTCGATTCCAGAAATTACTTCAATGTTATCGCCATTAGTTTTACCAGTTTCAATAATCGTACGTTTTGCTTTTGCTTTATCACCAGTTTTATTTGTTATTGTATAAACAAATTGTTCACCGTCAGCATTTTCAGAAATAATACTTTGTGGAATTAATATGGCGTTATCATTACTGTAATCGTTAATCTTAAGTTTTGCTGTAAGATTTGGCTTTATAGTAATACCTTTTTTTGGTAGTGCTATCTCAACTTTAAAGGTTCTATTTGCAGGATTTATAAAGCTTCCTGCTTGACGTACTTTTGTATTTAAATCTTTACCTAATACAGGAAAGCTAACTTGCACTGCTTTTCCGGGAACAATATCAGCAACGTAGCGTTCTGGAACATCGGTTTCAATATACATATCGTCTAAATTCACAATTCTAAATAATTGTGATTGTCCTGGCGCAACCACATTACCTTGTTCTGTAATTACATCATCAATGGTTCCAGAGAATGGTGCGCGAACAATTGTTTTATCCAATTGTTGCTTTAGCTGATTTACCATTTGCTCTTGCGCCTCATAAGTAGATTTAGCCTGTAAATATTGAATTTCACTGCCTATTTTTTGGTTCCATAGGCGTTTTTGGCGTTCAAAAGTAGTTTTGGCTAAATCTGATTGAATTTTGGCTTGAGCTAATTGTTGACTAAGTCCGCCATCATCTATTTTGGCAAGAATTTGTCCTTTACTTACCTTTTCTCCATCATTAACGTAAACTTTTGAAAGCACACCACTATATTCTGCAATTATTACCACGTTTTGTTTTGTGCTTACATTTCCTTGAAGCTCTACAAAATGATTAAATCTGGCTTGGTTGGCTTTAATTGTTGTAATTAAAGGTATCTTTTCCTGTGGATCTAAAGTCTTTATTTCTTTTTCCAGAAGCTTTAGTTTAGCGGCTATCTCTTGAGCTGAAGCATCTAATTCTGATTTTTTTTGACGAATTTGTTTTAAATCCTGTGAAGCAATAATGTCTTCAACTGATTTGTTTTTGTCACCGCCACATGAGAATAGTAAAATAAATGTGAAAAGTGTTGCCGTTATATATTTCATGATTTGATTGATTTTTTAGTTGTTTATTTTATTTGAAACAGTTTCTAATTCGGCCTTCCTGTTAATTACATCTAGCATGGCCTGTAAATATTCTTGTTGAGCACTGAATAGTTGAATTTGTGCCTGTCTTAAATCAAAACTGCTCGCTATACCTTCAAAAAACTTAGTTTCATTCTTGCTTTCAATACGTTCAGCAAGATTTAAATTCTCTTTTTTGTTATTATAATCTTCTATAGCAAATTGGTAATCGCTTTTTGCAGATTCTATTTGAAGTTTTATGCGTTGTTCGGTTTCGCTTAGGTCGTCTTTAGATTTTTCTAAGTTAATTTTTGCGCGTTGTATGCTAGCGCTTTTTTGACCTGAGCCAAAAATTGGAATTTGTATGCTTACACCCAAAAGCCCAAAGCCATAATATTTTTGTTCGCTTTTAAAAAAGTCAAAATCATCACTAAAAGATGTAAATCCTCCAGTTAAAAAGGTGCTTATTGTTGGCAAAGCCTTACTCTGTTCGAGTTTTACCAAAAGCTCCTTTGATGTTTTGTCATTTTCAGCAATTAGGTAGTCTATAGTATTATCTGCTTCGAGTGTTTCACTTACTAATGTTAAATCGATATTTTTAGCAGTAAGCAACTCTAAATTATCGGTAAGTGTAGTTGTGCTATTTATATCTATGCCTAGCGTCATATTAAGCATTTGGTACGCTAGTTTTTCTAAACGTTTGGTATTATTCAAACTACTTTCAACTCCAGAGAGCGTTATTTTTAGTTGCTCTACACTTTCTTCTTCTTCTAGTCCGTTTTCATAAATTTTAGTTATTTCATCCAGATTTTTTTGAAGTGTAGCTTTATTTTTCTCTAGAATTTTTACACTTTCTTCAGCTAATAAAATATTGCCATAGGAATTAATTACTTGTTTTCTAATCTCAAGGTCCGTTTTTATTTTTGCATTTTCAGATATTTCTAAAAACACTTTTGCCGATTGTAAACCCACCAAGTAAGAGCCATCAAAAATTAATTGTGATAAGGTGGCCGATGCATTTACATTTTGGTCTAAACCAAACTCTACTGCGTTTACTTCTCCTTCAGGGCCGCCAAAAGCACTAGCAGGAATCACCTGTACCTGTTGTTTTAAGAAATTTTGGTAGTCGATACTTCCATTAATTTGCGGAAGTCCAGAAGCTATGGTTTCCCATTTTTGTTTTTTAGCTGCTTCAATATCTTTTTGCGCATTTGTTGCGGTTCTATTATTTTCTAATGCAAAATCTATGGCTTCTTCTAAGGAGAAACTCAAATTATTGTCTTGAGAAGATATCGAGATTGTAAAAAGCAAACCAAAATAAATTATTAGTTTTTTCTTCATTTTATGATTGATTTGATGTTATAAAGGTGTTTAATATTTTTAATCCTTTTGGTGTGCAAATTCCACGTAAGTGATATTCTAGATAATTATTCATTAACATGGACATAGTGAACTTATCTTTTGGAAATAAGTCGTCATCCTTTATCATCATCATTGCATTAAAATAAATTCTTGAAATAAAATCTACATGAATATCCTCTCTGTATATACCATCGTCTACACCACGATTTAAATTCTCGGTGACACATTCTTGCATGACCTCAAATTGTTTTTGCTTTAATGTTTTAAAGATTTTAGGATAATATTTTTGAAGTTGGTATTGCGGTGAGGATTTTTCATCTTTTAAATGCTCCATCACAAATTGTTTGATGCTATAAATTTCTTCAATTGGGTTTTTCTCCAAACTGCAAATGCAGTTAATACCGCTAGAAATAAACTCGAACAAGTGCATCGTAGTTGCTTGTACCAACTTGGTTTTGTTGTCAAAATACCGATAAATTGTTTTCTTAGATACACCTAAATTACTGGCAATATCGTCCATGGTAACACTTTTAAAACCATAGTTTAAAAACAAATTAGTGGCGCCATGTAAAATTTTATCTTTCATAATTGCGTCCAAAGATAACTTAGGAAACTTTAGAAACAAAAAAAGTTTCCTAAGTTTTACAATTATTTAACACATAACTTATAATGTGTGTTCATAATTTTCTGATTTACTTTATTTTTGTCGAATGCTATCCATAGAAAAATACCAACAAGAGTTTACCGCCTACTTAAGGAAGTATGCAGCAGTAAAAGAGCCTAAGAATTTATATGAGCCCATAGACTATATTTTAAGTCTTGGGGGCAAGCGCCTTCGGCCAGTTTTAACCCTTATGACGGCCGATATTTTTAACGGCAAATACAAAGACGCTTTAAATGCAGCTTTAAGTATAGAGGTGTTTCATAATTTTTCGCTGGTGCATGACGATATTATGGATGCTGCACCGCTAAGACGGGGAAAACAAACCGTACATGAAAAATGGGATGTAAATACAGGGATTCTTTCAGGTGATGCCATGTTAATTATGGCGTATCAACTTTTTGAGCCATATGATGCAAATACATTTCAGGACTTGGCAAAACTATTTAGCAAAACAGCTTTAGAGGTTTGCGAAGGACAGCAGTATGATGTAGATTTTGAAATTAGAAACGATGTTACAATTCCTGAGTACTTAAAAATGATTGAATACAAAACAGCTGTTCTAGTGGGTGCTGCTATGAAAATGGGAGCCATAATAGCTAACGCTTCAAAAGAAGACCAACATAGTATTTATGAGTTTGGTAGAAATTTGGGTATTGCATTTCAATTGCAAGACGATTATTTAGATGCATTTGGAGACCCAAAAACTTTTGGAAAACAAGTAGGCGGTGATATTATTGAGAATAAAAAGACCTATTTATACTTAAAAGCTCTAGAATTTTCTAATGAAACTGATAAGTCTGCATTATTTCAGCTATTTAATTCCAATCCAGAGGATGTAAGTACTAAAATTGAAGTAACAAAACAATATTTTGTATCAACAGGTTCAGCAGATGCTACGAAGCGAGCTATTGAAGATTATACAAGTAAAGCATTTTCGGGACTGGAATCTTTAAATATTTCTGAAGACAAAAAACAACTTTTAAAGCGCTTTGGGAATAACTTGATGAACAGAACGGTGTAATGCAATTACCAAATACTTTTGAAGATTTAATTGAAGAGGCTAACCAATTAGACCTGTATAAGAAACTCATTTTTCAGCTTAACAAAGATTTTATATTAGCAAATATTGATTTAGATTTTCATGAGGACATTTTACCGTCTAGTTTAAAGTTAATTCTACATGAAACGGTTTATAAACTCATTCAAGAGAAGTTTACCGAGTATCTTAATTTACTTTATATTATTGATGTTTCTGAAAAAGAAGTGAAGGCATTAGATGGTGATGATATTGTTAAGCTTTCAGAAAATGTAACGTTTCTTATTTTAAAACGCGAATGGCAAAAAGTGTGGTTTCGAAACAAATACTCTTAAAAATCTTTTTTCTTTGATTTAAAAACTATTTTTGAAACAGGTAAAATTACCCAAATAGTTAGCATTATAAATGAAATAATTAGTCCAAAGCTGGTGCCAAAAAATTGCTTAAATACCGCACCAGTATATCCTAATAAGGCTGAAATATCTAGCTTTAAAAGAATAAGTGTTCTGGATAAATCTATAGGGTTTAGCATTGTGCCAATTAGAGAAACTTTATCAAGCGGGTAATCTTCAAACAGTATAAGAGACATTAAAAACAACCCGTCATAAATAATGGCTAAGAATAACCACATTAATATAGCGTAACCAAATCCCTTGATTTTGTTTTCATAAGATAGCGCAATATTGAAAGCCAATGCACTAAATATGAAAGTTAAAAAAACACCAACAATAAGTAAGAGTGAAAAATCCCAAATAGCCGAAGATTTAAACAGGCCATATGCTATAAATGGTAGTCCCAAACCAAGAATCAAACTCATAGATAGGGACAGGGCAACACCTAAATATTGTCCTAAGAATATTGATGAGCGTTTTAAAGGTTGTGCTAAAAGCAATTCGGTAAATTCTTTAGAATTGTAATAATACATAACGCCAAAAATAGTGCCGATTAAAGGTACTAACACAATGATAACATTCATTAGAGTGATAACGGCTTTTGACAAATCGTTGTTTAAAAACAATAGCACCATTCCCAATAGAAGATAGAAGCCAAGGTAAACATAGCTCCAGCTACTGCGCATCAAATCATAAAAACTATATTTTAATATTTTAAACATGATTTTCTATTAAAATGTTAGCAATAGCGTGTTCAAAATCATCCTGATTGGTTTTGTTTTTTAATGCAGAAATACTGCCTCTAAAATATATTTTACCTTCGAGTATAAACACAACTTCATCAGCAACTTCTTCAACAAAACTCATAATATGAGAGGTTATCAGAATAGCTTTTCCTTTTTGTTTTTCTACATCTATTAGCTCTTTTAAACGTATAAGTGAAATAGGATCTAAGCCCGTGGTTGGTTCGTCTAAAACAATTATTGGGCTATCGAACATAAACGTTAACAAGATATTTACCTTTTGTTTTGTGCCACCAGAAAGTGTACTGAGTTTTTTGTTTAAAAACGGCTCTAATTTAAAGGTTTCTATTAGTGTTTTATCTTTATCAGTATCACCTCTTAAATCTTTTATCATTTTAACCAGCTCCATAACTTTGAGGTTGTTAGGAAAATTGGCAATTTGGGGCAAATAATCAATTTTATGTTTGTAGTCCGAATTATTTTTAATGTTAGTGTCAAAAACTTTAATTGTACCACTGTCTGGAATTACCATACCTAAAATAGATTTAATGATGGTAGTTTTACCAGAGCCATTTGGCCCAAGTATCGCAAAAATTCCTCCTTTAGTAATATTTAAATCAACACCGTTAAGCACATTGTTTTTACCAAAGGTTTTATGTAAATCTTTAATTTCTACCATGATACTTGGTTCATTAATGGTTGCTTGTCAATGAGGTTTTCTGGAGTAAAAACTGGTGATACTTTTTCAGAGAAATCAATAATATCTATGAATAAGCTTCTTAGTAAAACAATACTCTCAGGTGTTCGGTTTACTAAGTACGAAAATAGTTTTACTGGTCTGTAAGGTACATCGCCAATACCGTCATTATTTAAATCGTAGCCGGTATAATTGCTCCAATAGTTATTCTCAAATTTATTACTGTTTAGTTTTCCAGAATAAGAAAGATTGAAGGAGTTGTAGAGAAAATTATTTTTACTATAGATGTTGTCGTAGCAGGCACCATGCACCTTTATGGCGTAACCATTGTTTTTAAAAGTGTTCTCTGTATATATAATGCGGTTAGTGCCATCAGCATTAATACCTATGGTGTTATCTTCAAAAATATTATGTTTAAGTTCGGCATCGTTTATTTCTTTTAGCAATATACCGTACGACGCTGTTCCCCAATTTTTTTTAAAGATGTTTTTGTACATTTTTATGCGTTTTGAAAACATAACGGCAACACCAGCACCATTGGATTCAAAAGTATTGTCTTGGTATGTATTATCATTGGAAAACATAAAATGTAACCCATACCTCATATTCTCAGTAGAGTAGTTATTGGCTATGTAGCTAGTACTACCAAATTCTAGATAAATGCCATCACGCATTCTACGTACGTCGTTTTCTGTAATTTTTACATTTTCGCAATGCCATAGATGGATGGCATTGCCTGAATCTGCCTCTGCTTTTCCTTCGCCAGATATGGTGTTGTTTCTGATAAATCCATCCTTAGATTTTTGAATTAGAAATCCGAAAAAAGCATTTTCAACGATGATATTTTCAATAATAAAGTCATACGATTTAAATAGTAGAATTGCCGCATATTCTTTGGTATAGCTAATTTTGATATTTTTTATGACTAAATTTTTGATGACGATATCTGTTGCTTCAACTGAAAACCCGTAGCCATTATTTTGCGTATCTATAACCGTACCTTCTTCACCAGTAATATAAAGCGATTTTTTATAAATAATGAGGTTTGATTCTTTATACAATCCTGATTTTATAAAAATACTGTCGCCGCTTTTTGAGCCGTCTATGGCGCTTTGTATGGTTATAAAATCGCAACCTACTTTGCAGACTTTAAGGGTTTTTGCCATAGCAAAGCAGGTTGAGATTAAAAATAAAAAAATACTGAAGTGTATTTTCATGCTCGTTTAGTTAGTTCAGTTTTTTGAAAATACCCTCCCAATCAAAATATGCTGCGGATGTGTTATTAATCACTTCTTTAGCAGCATCCATAGAGTTAAACCCGGTTAGGTTCGCTCCCATGGGGCTTGAGATTTTTTCACTAATAATGTAGCTGGCTTTTTTAGCATCTATCATTGTACCTGGCGAGTTGTAATCCGTCACTAAAAGATTGCTTTCTGAGACAATAACAGGTTTATCATCTAAAAAACGAATCATACATTCAATAGCATCAAACTTATATTGCTTGCCTTTACTGTTCACCATTTGTGCAGCGTGTGTTTTTGTTACAATTGTCATTTTACAATAGTAACACACATCTGTTCCGTAATTTATAGGCTCAGGTGTTTTACTGCAACTAATAAATACACAAATTAATATTATAAGGACGGAATGTTTCATGCTTTTATTAACTTCATTTTTTTATTCCCTATCCAATATGCTACAAAAGTTAAGAACATACCAAATCCCATCATGTAAGCCCCAGTACTTGGATACGAGTGCGCCACAAAGTTAAGAATATGTTTGGTTCCAAATAGAGGTGGCTTATAACTTAGAGGATTTCCATCTGCATCAGTCATTTTCATAATTGCTTTAGGATCTAGATTGGTACCATAATCAATCATCCAATTATTAAAATCGTACATACCTAAAACCCCAAGAATACACATTAAAATAAGCCAGCCTAAAAACCATTTTGGAGAAATACCTTTTAACAAGCCTAATAAGCCTATAATAATACCTAAGGCGGCCATACCACCAATTACTTTTGGAAAGGCACTGAACTCCCACATTTCATCGGCTTTTGGTAATTTACGCATACCTATATAGTGGTTGAGCCCATCGATGTTTTGAAGGTCATGTTTTTCCCTACCTTTTAAACCATCAAGATGAATGTTCATACCAATACCACTTGGGTACTGCGGTGCTTCTAACTCAATACTCCATAAAGGAAATATGAATAATCCAAGAAGCAATGCTGAGCCAATTATCATAATTATACTTGCCAATTTCATAAAAAACTGTTTTAAAGGAAAGGGCGAGCCATTACTACTCGCCCTGTCTGAGTTAAATCTTATTTTTTAACACTAAAAACTATTCAACTCATTTTTATTCATCTAACGTAAATTTAATGGGAGTGTTAGAATTTTTACCAGATACTCTAATGTAACCTTGCATTTCTTGGTGTAACGCAGAACAGAAGTCTGTACAGTAAAATGGCCAAACACCTTCGCGTTTTGGTTCCCAAACAATGGTTTTAGTTTGTCCGGGCATTACTAAAATTTCTGATGTATTAGCACCAATTATTGAGAATCCATGAGGTACATCAAAATCTTGTTCTAAATTGGTCATATGTAGGTATACTTTATCTCCAACCTTGATACCTTCAATGTTGTCAGGAGAGAAATGACTACGAATCATAGTCATACTTACATGTACTTCATTACCATTACGGGTAACCTTAGCTTCGGATTCGCTTTTGGCTGCATATGGATGCTCGTTTTCGGCTAATTCATAGTATTTTTTACTTTTCTCTTTTATTATGTCTGCTCTAATACCTGCAGCATAGTGAGGTTCACCATGAGTTGGGAAATCGGATAGTAACTCCATTTTATCTCCAGAAATATCATATAGTTGTGCAGAGTGCTCTAACTCTGGTCCGGTAGGTAAGTAACGGTCTTTTGTGATTTTATTCATAGCAACCATGTATTTGCCAAAAGGCTTACGAGAATTTCCACCAGGAATCATTAAGTGGCCCACAGAATAGAATGTTGGTTGTCTGTCTAAAACTTCCCAAGTTCCTAATTTCCATTTTACAACTTCAGAAGAAATAAAGAATGTTGTATAAGCATTCCCTTTACCATCAAACTCTGTGTGTAAAGGTCCCAATCCAGGTTGTGTTACTACACCAGCTATTGTATTTTCATAACTTAACACTGGAATTCCATAAGAATCACCAACAAAATCTTTGTTTTCTATAGCTGCAAGTATTTTTTCAAATGAGTACACACTTAAATCGGTAGATAGTTTACCACTACCAACGATATATTCGCCAGAAGGATCAACATCACAACCGTGTGGAGATTTTGGAATAGGAATATAGAATACAGCACCTGCTACTTCTCTAGGATCAACCATTGTTACTCCATCTTTCATTGTTGATGTAGCCGTATGTGTTTTTTCATTGTAAACATTGTGTGCATATGTGCCTGCCACTTTTTTTCCGCCACCATTTTTAACATATTCGGCAATTTTTTGCCAGTTTACAGCTGCGATGTAATCTTTGTCATTCTGGGAGGCATTCACTTCCATTAAAGTGTTTGCTTCTTCAGTATTATAACTTGTAAAGAAGAACCAGCCGTGAGATTTATTACGTCCTGGATGGGCTAAATCGTAGTTAAATCCAGGCATGTTTAGTTGGAAATCTAAATTCATTCTACCATTAGCTGCAATACTTACAAAAGAAAGGGGGCCTTTAAATTGTCCTTTCATTTCGTTAATTGGCATATCGCGTTGTGGGTTAGGTACAGCAAAACGAGTTCCTGCTACGATATACTCAGTATTTTCAGTTACGAAAGAAGAGGCGTGATTACCGGCACTATTTGGTAATTCAATAATTTCTTCTGTTTCAAAAGTTTCTAAACTTATACGTGCTATACGTGGCGTGTTATTCTCATTTATAAAAATCCAACGGCCATCTAGTTCTCCATTAGTTTGAGAAATATCTGGGTGATGCGCATCGCCCCAAGGCACGAAACCAAAAGATGTATTTAACATTGGTTTAGTTTCTTCAGAATAACCATATCCTGATGTTGGGAATTGAGAGAATACAGGAATTTCTTTTAGCATACGGCCACTAGGCAGACCTGCAACAGTAATATTTCCACTGTAACCTCCAGAAAAGAAGGCGTAGTACTCGTCGTGTTCACCCGGTGCAACATATACTTTTTCTGCCTTGCTGGAAGACATAGCCCCAGAGCTACTATTAGAGTTATTACCACAATTTGTTATAAAAGCAAGTGTGGTAATTGCTAATATGAATTTACCTATTTTATTCATCTTATATTGATTTATTTAGTTAGTAATTTTTTAGTCTTTTGGTAGGATAACATCTTCAGTAACATGTACCCAACCATTACTTACATTTACAGTTCCTATAATTTTTACGCCATCAACATAAAGTTCGCCTTCTTTTTCTGTAACTTCTAGATATTTGCCTGAAGCCATATATAGTTTACGGTTTTTTTCGGCGTTCTTTTTTAACATTTCAACAGGGTAGTTCGATGGTGCTACATGATTTGTTAGAATAAAAGCTAATTTTCCTTTATTCTCTGGTTTTAGTAAATCATCCAACGTTGCTTTATCTATTTTTGCAAAAGCCGCATTATTAGGTGCAAATACAGTTAAAGGGCCAACATTCACTAATGCATTTTCTACACCAGCCGCTTGCACTGCAGCTACTAATGTTGTGTGGTCTTCTGATTGGATAGCGAGCTGTAAAGCATTTGGTACTCCACCTTCATCTTTTATGAAAGCTTGTCCTGTTTTTTCGGTCGAAGCCTCATCAGCAGTAGTGTCAGTTGTTACGCTATTAGATGCTTTTGTAGAGTTGTTGCAAGCTACAAAACACCCAAACAGCGTAAACATTAATAATGATTTGATTAGTGTTTTCATTGGTTTGATTTTAAGTATTAGTATTTATAGTGTCCTAAAATATTCTAGTACAGCCCTAGCTTCTTCTTCTGTTAAGTTTTGGTTGGCCATTGGCGATCCATTAAATTCCATTAAGAGGTCCTTGGCTAGTTGGTCTTCTTTAACCATTTTTTCAGGATTTAAAATCATATTCATTACCCATTCTGGTGAACGACGTTCTAAGATTCCTTTTGGTGCTGGACCAATAAATTTTTTCTCTACTCTATGGCATGCTGTGCACATTTTTTTATAGATATCTTCACCTTTAGTTACAAGAGCTTGGTCTATTTCGCTAGACAATTCTAATGATGTAATAGGCCCGACACCTTTGTTATTTAAATCTACACGCTTAGAAGGTGGAACTGTTTCTGTTTTTTTCTCCACCTTTTTTTCAGTGGTAGATTTTAGCTGAATTTTTTCTTTTTTCTTTTCTTCTTTACCTCCACAGGAGATAAATAGCGTTAGTAGCAATAGAGTTAAGATTTTTGGTATTGTTTTCATGTTTAAATAAATTTAGTGGAACAAATCTATTCTATTTAACAGCAATTTTTTATGATAAAAATCATATTTAAGACAAAAACATCTTTTTTGTTTTGTTTAGATTTATTTACATTTGTTCCATGCTTTCAAATTCATCAAAGTACGCTGTGAAATCCGTTCTGTTTCTCGCTATACATTCAAGTAAGAAGAACAAGATTATGGTGAAGGACATATCAGCACCAATAAATGTGCCCCAAGCTTATATTGCAAAATTATTGCAAGAACTATCTAGGGAAAATTTGATATCATCCACGCGCGGTCCTAAGGGTGGTTTTTACATGAGTGAAGAGAATAGGAATCAACCTGTTTTCAATATTTTAAGGATAATTGATGGCGAAGAAAGACTTTCAAATTGTATGCTTAGCTTAGATAAATGTAATGAAGAAAAACCATGTCCATTACATGAGATTTTAAGTGCTTCACGAATGAAGATTTTAGCACGTCTTAAAAAAACAACGATCAAAGATTTAGCTGAAGATGTAAAAAACGGTAATTCCTTTTTACCATTATAGTTAAAAGAAAAATCTAACAAAAGGTACCCAGGCATCTATATAAATACTTTTTTCGCTATCATGCAAAACATTATACCTAATGCCAACTATAACATTTCTGTTTCTATATCCTGCACCTAAAAATAAGGCGGGAGACCAATAGTTTTCATCTTCTGCATTTACCCTAATATCGTATCTACGGCTCACGTTAAGTTGCTCAAAATCAACCGAAAGCTGTATTTCTGGGATAACATTGTATAGGCCAATTACACTGCCCCCGAGTACTGTAGTTTTAAAAACATCTTTTTGATTATTAAATGTGGCGTTTAATCCAACACCTAAGGCAACTTGTTGGTTAAATTGATATATAGCACTAGGCGCAACAGTAGCACTAAAAAATCCGTTACCAAAATTTAAACCTAATCCGCCACCGTATCTTACATGTTTCCAAAAATTGTTTTGATTCTCTTGTGAGTAACTGTGTAAACCACATGCCAAAAAAACAAAAAGTACGGTACCAATAATTTTAGAATTCATAACATAAAATTTTTAATAAAGATAGTAGATTTTGGGCATAAAAAAACCACGTCGGTCGACGCGGTATATTTTAATGGATATTAATTAATACGTAATTCTTTCGTATCGTTTTCTTGATTGCAGTCCAAAAATATGCCTACTCGAGGTTTTCGGCAAACCGTTTTGATATCTTTTAGATTATCAGACAAATTACTCGTTAAAACCACAAAAGCGTATGCACTTTATCTATTCGTCGGGTTTTTACAAAGTTGAATACGTTTAAAACTATAAACGCAATGCGATTTCTTATTCTAATTATTTAGCTATACATTTAATTTCAACAAATCATCCAGATAGTCTCGTGTATTAGATAACCTGGGTACTTTATGTTGTCCGCCTAATTTATCATTTTGTTTCAACCAATCGTGAAAAAGCTGAGGTCTTGCAATGTTTATCTTAGGCTTGTTTAATGTGATATTATTATAGCGTTTTGCTTCATAATCTGAATTTAGAGATTTTAAAGCATTGTCGAACAGTTCATTAAAATAGCCAATGTCTTTTGGTGGTGTTTTAAATTCAATAAGCCATTCGTGTGCACCTTTATCTTTACCTTCCATAAAAATAGGCGCTGCAGTGAAATCTACAATTTCAGATTTGGTACGTTTACAAACATTTTTTAGTGCAGCTTCTGCGTTTTCTATAATTAACTCTTCACCGAAAACATTTATATGGTGCTTGGTTCTTCCGGAGATTTTAATACGATATGGATTCAAGGACGTAAACCTAATGGTATCTCCAATTTTGTAACGCCAAAGTCCTGCATTCGTGGTGATAATCACCGCGTAATTTGTATTAAGCTTTACTTGGCTAAGCGGAATTGCTTTTTCTTCCGAGGTGGCATAAATATCCATTGGAATGAATTCATAAAAAATCCCGTAATCTAGCATCAATAATAACTCATCAGAACTATTTTGATCTTGAATAGCAAAAAAACCTTCCGAAGCATTGTAAATTTCATAGTATCTAAAATTGCTTTTAGGAAGAATGTTTTTATACTGATCTACATAAGGCACAAAACTTACACCCCCGTGAAAGTAAACTTCTAAATTAGGCCAAATATCAAACAGACTGTCTTTTTCTGTGGTTTCCAAAACATTGTTTAAAAGCACTAACATCCAAGAAGGTACACCCGCTAAACTAGTTACGTTTTCATTTATGGTTTCATTTACGATAGCTTGCATTTTATGTTCCCAGTCGCTCATTAACGACACTTTGTTGCTTGGTGTGCTGCTAAACTCTGCCCAAAAGGGCATATTATCAATAAGTATTGCCGATAAGTCTCCAAATATTGTTCCGTTTTCCTTGTACAATTCTTTGCTTCCGCCTAATCTCAAGCTTTTTCCATTGAACAATTGGGAATCTTCATTATTGTTTAAATACATACACAACAAATCCTTACTTGCCGCATAATGGCAATCTTCTAAAGATTCTTCGCTAACAGGAATAAATTTACTTTTAGCCCTGGTTGTGCCACTAGATTTAGCAAACCATTTAATGGGTGTTGGCCAAAATATATTGTTTTCCCCTTTTCTGGAACGCTCAATGTCGTTTTGCCAACCATCATAGTTTTTAATAGGTATGCGCTCTGAAAAGGTTTTATAGTTTTTAATTGAAGCAAAATCGTATTGCTTGCCAATTTCAGTATTTTTAGCAAAATCCAACAAACTCAAAAGCAGTTCGTTTTGTACTTCGTTTGGGTATTTTAAAAATAATTCTATTTGATGGAATCGCTTTTTTAGGAACCATGACGCAATGGAATTAACTAAGGGAATTGGCATAATTATGCTATCTTTAAGTTTTTAAAAATAATACTTTTTTTTATATGACCTACCAAGGTGTTTTAAGGAAAATGGAAACGGAATTTTCTAGCCCAATTCAATATTACTTAGTGTTTGAAAACGATTTTATAAACATAAATCAAATACTTAGCAAGCGCATAAAATTAGAGTTTGTAAAGTTTCAATGTTTAAACTGTGGATTGGACAACCCAATTTACCGACAAGGGTTCTGTAAAAGTTGTTTTTTCGACATACCGCAAGCAGCAGATTGGATTATGCGCCCTGAATTGAGTACAGCACATTTAGGCAAAGAGGATAGAGATTTAGAATATGAAAAAAAGGTACAATTACAGCCACATATTGTGTATTTGGCAAACTCTAGTAATGTAAAAGTTGGTGTTACAAGGAAAAGCCAAATTCCAACGCGTTGGATAGACCAAGGAGCGCATGAAGCTATAGAAATTGTTGAAGTACCCAACCGTTATTTGGCAGGTATAACTGAAGTGGCCTTAAAAGATCATGTTGCAGATAAAACCAATTGGCGTAACATGTTGAAGAACGATATAAAAGATGAAGATTTGGTGAAATGGCGAGAGCGTTTAAAACAATATATTCCTGATGAGGCCATGGATTATTTTATTGAAAGTAACTCTGAAACGAACTTAGAATTTCCAGTAAAGAAATACCCTGAGAAACCAAAAAGTTTGAATATTCAAAAAGCACAGTCATTTGAAGGAAAGTTGGTTGGTGTTAAAGGGCAATATTTAATTTTTGAAGACGATACGGTTTTTAACGTGCGTGCCAACGAAGGATTGGTTGTTAACATATCTATACTTTAGTTAAGCCCTTTTTTAACAAGATTATAACATGCTGTAACCCCGTTGTTTAGTAACTTGTAAATAAAAAAGTTATGAAAATTCCAGTGATGTTTTATGTAGGGCTAACTACATTCTTGTTAGTGATGTTAACCGTTATGGTGTCAATGAATATGGCCTTTACTTGGGTGTTTTACACCATGTGCTTGGGACAACTTCTAGTAATTGTTATGGTATATAAAGTTTTGAGGGATGCTTATAGTACTGATAAAACTTTTGAACACCTTTATGAAGATAGACCAGTGAACTATAGAAAGTAAACGCGCAAATTATCTGTATTCGCTATACAAAAATCCCACTTGCCAATCGGCAAATGGGATGAATTTATATAATATCAATCAAAGGAAGCTTATATATCTTCCTGATCTCTTAAGTTTTGAATATATGCCGCTTTTTGGATTTCACGACGTCTCTTAACAGATGGTTTTGTGAAATATTGGTTCTCTCTTAAATTTTGCATCACCTGAATATTTCTATGCTTTCTTTTGTAGCGTTTTAATGCTCTCTCGATGTTTTCACCATCTTTAACAATAATCTTTAACATAAATATAATAGTATTTTTGTGTGTTTAAAGGCTGTCCTTAAAAAAAGGATTGCAAAGTTGGGGTTTTTAATTATTAAAACCTAATTAATGCAATGGTTTCTTTATTGATAATTAGCCTAAATAGGTTTTTAAAACTTTATTTCTTGAGGTATGTCTTAATTTTCGTATACCTTTTTCTCTAATTTGTCTTACCCGCTCTCTTGTTAAGCCTACACGTTCGCCTATTTCTTGTAAGCTTTTTGGTTGTTTCACATTTATACCGTAAAAGTGTTTAATTACATGTGCTTCTTTTTCAGACAAGGTGCTTAAAGCACGGTTTACTTCTACGTTTAATGAGTTTTTCATCAACTCTGCATCGGGTCTGGGAGATTCATCAGACTGTACAACATCATATAAATTAGATGTTTCGCCCTCCTGAAATGGTGCATCCATCGATAAGTGTCTTCCAGAGACGCTCATAGATTGTTTTACGTCTTTAACTGATAAATCTAGGTTGTTAGCTATCTCATGCGCATTTGGTTCTCTTTCATGTTCTTGCTCTAGGTATGAATACGCTTTACGAATTTTACTTATAGATCCGATTTTATTTAATGGTAGCCTAATGATTCTTGCTTGTTGCGCAATAGCTTGTAAAATAGATTGCCTAATCCACCATACGGCATAAGAAATAAACTTAAACCCCCTGGTTTCATCAAAGCGTTTGGCAGCTTTTACCAAACCTGCATTTCCTTCGTTTATAAGATCGGATAACGATAAACCTTGATTCTGGTATTGTTTCGCTACCGAAACCACAAATCTTAAATTAGCCGTCACCAATTTGTCCAATGCTTTTTGATCGCCTTTCTTAATACGTTGCGCTAGTTCTACCTCTTCTTCTGCTGTAATCATGGATAGTTTACTAATGTCTTGAAGGTATTTATCTAAAGATTTAGACGCTCTGTTGGTAATTTGTTTTGTGATTTTTAATTGCCTCATAAATTTTGAAAACTATATTTTAAGATTAAACATAGCTATAACTTAATGGAATAATTGGAAAATCCAAAAAAACGAGCATTTTTATTTAAAAATGCATTAAAATTGATAAAAAATGGTAAATTTTGCCTGTTTTTGGCAAATTTTAGTTTTTTTATTTTTGAAAAAATACTTTTCAAAACGTTTAAAATTTGGGTTTGCTCATTGTATTTGGCACATAAGCCCGCGTTAGCGATTGTAGTGGTTAGCTTTTGCCGAGGCATGCATCGAGGCAAAACTATGTAACGGAAAGCGCGACCCAACGGGGAACGCCCAAAATCTAATTTATAGTATCTTTCGCCTTTTTCTTTCCACCCAATAAACCGCCCAACACGTTTTTAATTACTTTTTCGGTAGAGTTAACCGTATCGCTCACCGTAGAATCTTGGGGTTTCTTAGTTTTAATTATATCTTTTAAAACATCATTTACAATGTTATCTTGCTCTTTTTTTATAGAATCTGTTTTGGTTTTATTGCCTCCAATTACATCTCCTATTAAGTCCTTAACCTTGGCTTTGCCTTGGTTTAAAAGCTTCTGTTTTTGAATTTCGATAAGCTGATTGGTAAGGTTTTTAACACCGCTTGTTAAATCGGTTTTAACCGTCGGGCTTGAAAATACTCCCGTAATATTTGCAGTTACTGGAATGGTGATATTATTTACTTCAGCATCATTTATTTGGCCGATAAGCCTGTTTACGTCGCTGCCTAGATATTTTGCCGGTACATTAAATACGGCATTATAGTTTAGGGTTTTATCAAAACCATGTGCTCCAGAAACCTCAATTTTAATATCCTTATAATTAAAATGAAATGGTTTTACTGCTACTTTTCCATTGGCAAACTCTAGTTTTGCTTTAATATCTTTTAAATCTAACTTATCAAAATCTATGAAATTTAAAGCGCTTTCGAGTTTTCCAAGCAGCGGGTTTTGTGTTGTGTCAAATCTCGAGGCCAAAACTTCTGCTAAGGCATCTCCAGAAACAGATTCTAAAACAGGAGCGAATTCTTGGTCCAACCGTCCTGACATACTAAGGGTGGTGTTTAGTTTGCCCTGTAATAGTTTGGCTATAGGTGCTAAATTTTGAAATAGTTCTAAATCTTTAAAGGATTGTGCGATATCAAAACCATCAGCACCTAAATTAAGATGGAATACAGGGGTTTGTTCTTTCGTAGACACGTCGCCGGTAATAACCAATTTACCATTAAAAATATCTGAAGTCATGTTTTTTAATGCGGCTTCTTGATCTTTTATGAAAAGTGTGCCTTTAACATTTTTGAGATTTAGATTATCGTAAATTACCGTATTTACATTAGCGTTTACAATACATTCCAAAAAACCTGGAATCTTTAGCGATTCGCTATCGCTAGTGGTTTTATTGCTTTTTGAAGCTATTTCGCTTTCAGACATAAAATCACTTACTTTAAACACATTGGAATTCACATTAAAGTTGCCTTTTAAGGTATTATCGCTAAGCAAAAACCCTAAAAGATTATTTATGGTTCCGGTAGCACTAATATCGCTGTCTCCTGTCTTGGCTTTAAAAGTATTTAGCGTTACTGTACCTGGATTAAACGTCATGTTTGCTTCTGAAATATGAAATGGATTTACAATATCTTCTGAAGAAAATACAAAATTGGAAATACTCGCCGAACCATTGTTTTTAATGCGTTCGTAAGCGTTCGTTTCTAGGGCGTTCATATCGAACGAGGTATTGACTTTACCTTTTAAAACTCCTGTTAATGTATTATCTAATGCAATAGGATAAACCTTAGAAATGTTGGCTAAGTTTAAAACCCCATCAATATTGGCATTTACCAGCATATTTTTGGTAATGTTTTTTAACGTAGCGGAAGATTTAAATACATCCTCATCAATTTTAAAATTTAAGGTTTTAATATCTATATAAGTGTCATCAATGTTCCCTGTTTCATTTTTAATTCGTGTGTCGATAGAAATATTGCTTACACGTTTTGGCAAATCAGGATACTTGAAAGATGCGTTGTTAGAGGTAATTGTAATATCTAAGTTAGGAATGGTTGTTTCAGTATTCATACCTTTTATCAATCCTTTTACCTTAAAGTCGCCTGTAGTTTGAACGTTTTCAATATTTTTTGAATAGGTTTTTGGGATAACAGCTAAGAAATTTTTGAAGTCTGATTCTGGGTTTTCAAACGAAATGTCAATCTGTTGGCCGTTTGCCAATTGTTGCACGTAACCTTGAAACGCTAATGGCAGGTCGTTAATAAAACCTTTGTTGTCCTTAAAAGTATATTTTTGGTTGTTCAAATCTAAATCAATCAAAGCATCTAGCTTTACAGGGTTATTTGTCAGGTATTGCGTACTATCTAAACTAATGCTTACGTTGGCTTTACTTATTGTGTTTAATTCTGAGGTTTCTGAAGAAAATGTACCATGCCCTTCATGATTGAATTCCGTAACGTGAACTACAATCTCTGAACCCTCGTCAATATAGGAAAATGCACTATTTTGTATTTGGTAGTCTTCAATATCAAAAGTAAAACCAGTGTTGTTTTTATAAGGACTTTGAGATGTGTTTTCTTTGGTAATATCATAATTGGTATTACCGAATTTATTGGTTTTAAGCGTTAGTAAAGCTTCATCGATATTTATGGTGTTTATAATAATTGGGGCTTCGTCTGCTTTTTTAAATAATTCTTTAACCGACATGGTAAACGCTATGTCTTTAGCTGTAGCCAATGTTTCATCTTTAAAGGGTTCAAAGTTGGTTATTACCAAATCGCTTACATTAACGTGCGCTTGAGGAAAACTGCGAATAAAACTTAAGCTTACATCTCTAAACTCTACTTTAGCATTTAGGTTTTCATTAATAAACCGTTTTACAATATCTTTTATCTGGCTTTGAAAAGCAAATGGAATTGCAATTAATAGCGCAATTATTATCAATAGGGTAATGCCAATAATTTTTAGAAATTTCTTCATAAAAAATGAGTTTATTATAAATATACGAGCGCGTTTGCTATCTGAGTCTAATTAATATAAAAGTTTAATATTAATTTAACCTAAGCCCTATAAATATTGACTCATTAAATTTTTTTATAGCAGTTTGATTTCCTCGTTGGTTTTTAGGTTAAAGCGTCTTTTAAACAAGTAAACACCTAGATACAGTAGTGGCGTATCCAAAACAGCTACAAAAACCTTAAAAAGAAAACCGCTAACTAGAAGGCCTTTAAAATTAGCCCAATCTATAATGCCAAAAGAGCATAGTAAAAATACAATGGTAAAAGTGTCTACAAATTGTGAAAACCAAGTGGAGAAATTATTTCGCAACCATAAATGTTTTCCTTTTGTAAGTCGTTTCCAGAAATGGTAAATTTGAATATCCACAAATTGAGCAAATAGATAGGTAAGCATACTTGCAAAAACAGCTACGGCTGAGTTTCCAAAAACCTTTCTAAATAAACTGTCATTTATATAAGACCACGATGTCGCAGGGACATTGGCAGCGGTATAAATAATTAAAAGTGAGAAAAGCGAGGCAAAAATACCTACCACTACCACATCATTCGCCCGCTTTTTACCATAAATTTCACTAATTAAATCAGTGATTAAAAAGGTAATAGGGTAAGGTAATATACCTACTGAAATTTCAAAAAGTTTACTTCCAAAAACTTCAATATCAAAGGGGTACCAATAAAAAAACTTTTGAAATATAAGGTTTGATACTACCAGCGATGTGATAAATAGCCCACCAAGAAGTAAATAAATACGTTGGGCTAGGAGTTTGTCTTTTAATGTCATATTGTGGATAAATACGTTCTGTAAATATAACCCAAATCCATTTACTTTTTATTATTTTGCTATTCGATGAAAAAACCCGTAACCTATTATATTGCACTCGGCAGTAACAAAGGCGATAAGTTTAAAAACTTACAATTGGCGGTAGATGCCATTTATGAACAGGTTGGGAATATTAAATTAATTTCCAAGGTGTATAAAACACCTGCGTTTGGGTTTGAAAGCGATGATTTTTTTAACTGTTGCTTGGTTTTAGAAAGTTATTTAGAACCTAAAAAGGTTTTAAAACAACTACTAAGCATTGAAACCAAATTGGGCAGAACTAGAAACACAAAAAAAGGCTACGAAGCCCGAACCATAGATTTAGATATTGTTTTTGCAGAAGACCAAATTATTAATACAAAAACCTTGCAAGTACCGCATCCCGAAATGCAAAAGCGAAGGTTTGTATTGATGCCTTTAAATGATATTGCCTCTAAGGTAAAACACCCAGAATTCGAAAAAGAGGTTTCGGCGTTATTGAATGAATGCAAAGATGATTCTAAATTGGAACCAATTAAAATTTGGTTAAAAAACCCTAGCAAACAATTTGACTTTTCAACATATAACTACATTGCTATAGAAGGTAATATTGGCGCAGGAAAAACCAGTTTAGCCACTAAGATATCTTATGATTTTAATGCGAAATTAATTTTGGAGCGTTTTGCGGACAATCCATTTTTACCAAAGTTTTATGAGGATGCCAATAGATATGCATTTACCTTAGAAATGAGTTTTTTGGCAGACCGATACCAACAAATCTCTGATGATTTGTCGCAATTAGACTTATTTAAGGATTTTGTAGTGAGTGATTATGATATTTTTAAATCATTAATTTTCTCTAAAATCACATTACCTGAAGATGAATTTAACCTCTATCGAAAACTCTTCTATTTAATGTATAAGGATATTGCAAAACCTGAATTGTATATTTATTTATATCAAAACACTGAACGTTTGCAACAGAATATTAAAAATCGCGGACGCGAGTATGAGCAAAATATCGCAGATGATTATTTGGAAAAAATTAATGCAGGCTATTTAGAGTTTTTAAAAACCCAAAAAGAATTTAATGTAAAAATGATTGATGTTTCAGAAAGAGATTTTGTAAATAACCGCGAGGATTATTTGTGGGTTTTGAATAAGATATTGTTAAACTCATTATAGAAACAAAATTAATCATCTGCTACAGGAGCAATTTCTACATAATAAATCGACTAATAATTCAGTTATTTATTAGGTACTTAATTAAATGAATTTGCCGAAGTTTAATAATTGCTACTATTTACTAGTCTGTTTAATTAATTGCTAGTTCTAAACTCATTAAAATAATGCAGGATAGTTCAGGATGGATTGTTTTTTTAAATCTTTATTTTTGCTGAAAGTTCAAAAAAATATGAAAAAAATAAACACTTCTTACAAAATAAGAATATTAACAATTACCTCATTAATTGTTTTTGCTGCTTTCTTCTCTTGTTCATCTGAGGACACAGACCTTACCAAAGCAATAGAAGAAATCATTGTCGATCCAGACCCAGATACGGACCCAGATCCAGGTTCATTGGTAGCAGTTGATGAAGATACTGGTGCGTACACAACATGTAACCCTGATGGTGAAAATGCTACTAGAACATCAAACGATTTACCAAACCCTGTAAATATTGGAACTATTGATGATAGAAGTTGTTATGCGAATTACAAAGAAGTTGAAATTGATGGACTTAAATGGGGAATATATAATATTGCAGCTGGCTCCAATAATATTGATGCGCCAAATACTTTACAACCTCGAATAGAACGCTCATTACCAGTAGCAAACTCTAATGTAGGATCATCAGTAAAATTTACTGGAGACTTTAGGATTCTTGAAGTAGCTGATGCAGGCTCTTTTGGTCAAGATGGTACATACATAGCACAAGCCAAAGGACAACACACTGGTGGTGGTGGTTCTCCTGATCCTGCTATCTGTTTATATAGAGCACATCCTGTTTACGGTACAGGTAGTAATTCAGACAAGCAAGTGGCTTTCGATGTTTATGCTGAGCGTATATTAGAACGTGGTGGGTCAGGAAGCGGTAGAGAAGTAGTTCTACTAAAAAGAGTCAATAAAAATGAAATAACTTCTTTTGTGTTAGAGGTAGGTTTTAAAGTAGATCCAAACGATTCTTCAAAAAAAATACACTATTGTAATGCCATAATTGGAGGTGAAGCATTTAATTGGAATATTCCTTCACCAGAAAGAGGAACGCAATCAAAAATTAGATATGGTGCGTATCGTGTTAGAGGCGGGAGAGCACAAATTAGATGGGCGAATACTACGCATGATAGAGTTCAAAACTAACTTGAGCTTGAATTAGAAGCGTATTCAGTATATGTAAAATAAACAAGGCTGCCCTCTCAGGCAGCCTTGTTTATTTAGTAGGGGTACAAGCGAGTACTAAACGTTTTAGGGTAATTGATATAATGTGGTGATGATTTGACTTTTAGTGGAGCTCTCTACATAATATGTCGTTAGGTGTTCGGTATCCTTAATTTTTAAATTAAACGGAGGTCTTGATAAATCAACACCGCTATTCTGTTTTAACCGAATACCTTGACCAGAAATAATATCTTTATTAGGTTCAAAATTTCCCAAAGGAATATGCTCTGTAAGAATTACATATTTATAACTTGAAACTTTTTCAATAATTTTTAGTATTTCAGCATTTGATAAATGCTGAAATACTTGTCTTAAAATAATACAATCCGCTTTTGGAAGTTCGTCTTTTGCAATATCTAAACAGTCAAACTCTAAATTATCAGCGTTAAAAAGCTTTTTATTTCTTTCAATCAGATTGTCAACTATATCTACGCCAATATATTTCTTGGTGTATTTAACTAAGTATTGCCCAATATTAAAATCGCCACATCCCAAATCGCAAACGCTTAGTGGTTCATCAAGCGACTTTAAAAACGCAATTACCGATTCTAGATATGGTACAGTAATATTGGGGTTATGCGAACCTTCACCTGAGTAAAAATCAAAGCTACTCCCTCCCCAAAGGTTGAGGTCGTAAATTTGTTTCATTACGGCCTTGGTAGGCCATGGTGTTTTTGCTTTTTTAGGGATAAAATTTTTAATTATCGCTATTGGTGTTATGTGTTTTTAGCCATTCTTCCCCATCTTTATCCACGAAAAAATCCATCCAAACATAATACATTTCATTATTGGCATTAACGCTTACAGAATGACTTGAGCCGCGTGGAATATGAAGTAGTGAATATTCTGGGAAATCTACTTGGGCATCGTCTGCGTACACTATGGTTTGGTTGTTGGCGAGTCCTAAAAATAATTGCTCTAACATAGCATGTTCATGGGCGCCAACTGCATCTGGGCCAATAGTTTTAACGGTGCCCATGGCTACTCTTGGAATGTGCTTGTTAGGCAAAATAGTTCTACTTGTTGTTTGCGGACTCTTAATAGGCTCTGTATACGATTCACAATCTGTGAACTTTTTAAAATAAATACTATTGGTGTTTTCTGTCGGAAACGTTTTTATGTCTTCTTTATCCAGTTCGGTCTGTAAAACAGATATTTTTAAATAATGCAGCGTATTGTTTTCAAGAGGTTTAAACGAAATATCTTCAACAGTATTAGGTAGCATAATGGTTTCGGGGACGATGCTATAAATACTATCGCCCGAGGTGAGGTTGCCATATCCTTTTATAAATAAATAAATAGTTTTGTATCCTTCTTTAAGCTCTACCTTTTTAGTGATGTTGCTAGTAATGGCAACATGCTCGCTGGTAACGCCGTTAATTTCATTATTTAAAATAGTAAGTTTCTGCTCTTGCTTGTTTGGTGATAATTCCATTGAGAGGTACTCAATAGGAATGTATTGCTTATCCTTACACCCCAATAGCAATAGTGAAATTGTAAGTAGCGAAAAAATAAATTTAAGTTTCATATTTTATTATGCTTTTAATGCTCTAATTTACTGAATAAATCCCATACTACTACCCCGCAACTTACCGAGATATTCAAAGAGTGTTTTGTTCCAAATTGTGGAATTTCTATAACTTCATCACTAGCATTAACCACATTTTGCGCCACACCTTTTACTTCGTTTCCAAATACTAGAGCGTAGGTAGCTTGTGGTTGAGGTGTAAATTCATTAAGCATGGTGGCATTTTCGGCTTGCTCTATGGCACATATTTTAATGTTTTCAGCTTTTAATTTCTCAACTAAGTCTAAAGTGTTTTTTACATATTCCCAAGCTACGGTATTGGTACTTCCCAAAGCTGTTTTATGGATGTCTTTATGGGGTGGTGTTGCCGTTATGCCACAGAGGTAAATTTTTTCGACTAAAAAGGCATCACTCGTTCTAAATACCGAGCCTATGTTGTTTAAACTTCTAATATTATCAAGAATAATAATAATAGGTGTTTTTTTGGCCGCTTTAAACGCCTCAACATTTAACCTGTCTAATTCACTATTTTTTAATTTTCTCACTTTTTTAAGCTATAATGCCATGCTGGACATAGTGGAAGTGTCTTTTGGTATTAAGATGCTTCACTTCGTTCTGAATGACAAGTTATTGTTGAAATCTCGGCTCAATTGTAAATAACTTGTGATGCTTCAACTTCAAAAAACATGAAATTAATAGTACATTGCAAGCTACGATTTACACAAAAATAAGACTAAAAAACCACTTGACCATTGGCTAAAAAAGCAAAAAAGGCAACACCGTTAATGAAACAGTACAATGCTATTAAGGCAAAGTACCCTGATGCGTTATTGTTGTTTCGGGTAGGCGATTTTTACGAAACCTTTGGGAGTGATGCTGTAAAGGCCGCCGGTATTTTAGGTATAATTTTAACCAAGCGCGGTGCTGGCAGTGAAAGCGAAACCGAATTAGCTGGATTTCCGCACCATTCTTTAAACACCTATTTGCCAAAGCTGGTAAAAGCAGGCGAGCGTGTTGCTATTTGCGACCAATTGGAAGACCCTAAACAAACCAAAACCATTGTAAAACGTGGCGTAACCGAATTGGTAACTCCAGGAGTAGCAATGAATGATGAAGTGTTGGTCTCTAAATCCAACAACTTTTTGTGTTCGGTATATTTCGATAAAAAATATATTGGGATCTCTTTTTTAGATATTTCTACGGGCGAGTTTTTAACCTCTCAAGGCAACGCAGAGTATATTGATAAGTTGCTCCAAAATTTTAACCCTAGTGAAGTATTGGTCTCTAAACAAAAACGAACTCTCTTTAACGAGACTTTTGGCAACGATTTCCATACGTTTTATTTAGAAGATTGGGTATATCAAACTGATTATGCCTATGAAACCCTAATCAAACACTTTGATACCAAAACACTTAAAGGTTTTGGGGTTGAAGATTTATATGAAGGTGTTATTGCCTCGGGTTCTATCTTGCATTATTTAGGCGAAACCCAACATCATAAATTGCAACACATTACGTCTATTGCCAGAATTGCAGAAGATGATTATGTATGGATGGATAAGTTCACCATTAGAAATTTAGAGCTGTATAATTCTACCAATAATAATGCGGTAACGCTCTTAAATGTAATAGATAAAACCATATCGCCAATGGGTGGGCGCTTATTAAAGCGTTGGTTAGCATTGCCATTAAAAAATATTAAAAAAATAAAGCAAAGGCATGAGGTAGTAGATTTTCTTACCAAAGAAGACCCAGTGCTTCAAAAAATTCAAAATCATATTAAACATATTGGTGATTTAGAACGTCTCATTTCAAAAACCGCTACAGGAAAAGTGAACCCGAGAGAGGTCATCCAACTTAAAAATTCACTAGAAGCTATTGTGCCCATAAAAAGTATAGCTTCAAATTCTAAAAATGAAGCGTTGCGAATTATTGGCGATAACCTACAAAGCTGTGAGGTACTTCGCGAAAAAATAAAAGAAACGCTGAACGAAGACGCACCTGTAAACGTTTTAAAAGGAAATACTATTGCAACTGGTTTTTCTTCGGAATTGGATGAACTACGAGGCTTATCAAAATCAGGTAAAGATTATCTAGATAATATGCTAGAGCGTGAAAGTGAGCGAACAGGTATTACATCGCTTAAAATAGCATCCAATAATGTATTTGGATATTATATTGAAGTGCGTAACACCCACAAGGATAAAGTGCCAGAAACATGGATTAGAAAACAAACCTTAGTAAGTGCTGAACGCTATATTACCGAAGAACTTAAAGAATACGAAGCAAAAATATTAGGTGCTGAAGAACGTATTTTAACCATAGAACAGCAATTGTTTTCTGAGTTGGTAGCTTGGATGAACCAATACATTAAAGCAGTACAACAAAATGCGTATTTAATTGGGCAATTAGATTGCTTGTGCGGTTTTGCGCAATTGGCCAAGGATAACAATTATGTGTGTCCAAAGATGGACGACTCCTTCGATTTAGATATAAAAGATGGACGTCATCCGGTTATCGAAAAGCAATTGCCATTGGGTGAGGCTTATATTGCCAATGATGTGTTTTTGGACAGAACTTCCCAACAAATTATTATGATTACAGGTCCCAATATGTCTGGTAAATCTGCAATTTTGAGGCAAACTGCCTTAATAGTATTATTAGCTCAAATAGGAAGTTTTGTGCCTGCTAAGGAAGCAAACATTGGTTTGGTGGATAAGATATTCACCAGAGTTGGCGCTAGCGACAATATTTCAATGGGCGAATCTACCTTTATGGTAGAAATGAACGAAACAGCATCTATTCTAAATAATATTTCTGATAGAAGTTTAGTGCTGCTAGATGAAATTGGGCGTGGTACAAGTACCTATGATGGTATTTCTATAGCATGGGCTATTACTGAATATTTACATGAGCATCCTTCAAAGCCAAAAACGCTATTTGCTACACATTACCATGAGCTTAATGAAATGTGTGAAACATTTGGGCGCATCAAGAATTTTAATGTTTCTGTACAAGAGCTGAAAGACAATGTTCTGTTTTTAAGAAAATTAGTTGAAGGAGGTAGTGCACACAGCTTTGGAATTCACGTTGCAAAAATGGCAGGAATGCCACAACAGGTTTTGCGTAGAGCCAATAAAATTTTAGAGAAACTCGAGAAATCTCATTCTAGTGAAGAGTTAACAGATAAGGTGAAAACTTTAAATGATGATATGCAGTTAAGTTTCTTTAATTTGGATGACCCTCTATTGGAAAATATAAAAGACGAAATATTACATATTGATATAGATACGCTAACACCAGTTGAAGCACTCATGAAACTCAATGAGATTAAGCGCATGCTAGTTAAGAAAAAACAAGCCTAAAAAAAGTTTTATTATTTTTTTCAAAAGGCTTTGCATTTCCTAGAAATAGTTTAAATTTGCATCCGCAATCGAAAGCTTGCACGTTCATTACAAACTGCGAAAGTAGCTCAGGGGTAGAGCATCACCTTGCCAAGGTGAGGGTCGCGGGTTCAAATCCCGTCTTTCGCTCTGAAACTTTCTTAAAATATACCAATTCAATGTGCAATTGCACTGTCGAATTATGCTGAAGTGGTGGAATTGGTAGACACGTTGGACTTAAAATCCAATGGCCATTATGGCCGTGCGGGTTCAAGTCCCGCCTTCAGTACAAAAGCCTTTACAAGATTTCTTGTAAAGGCTTTTTTTTGTAAAAGTTATTTTTTTGATTATTTCACAGTAATAGTGATTTTCGGATCAATCTTCTTAAGAGAATCTTCTAGTTTTTTTACAGCGGCTTCAACTTCATCTTGATGACCACTAAACGTTTTTGAACCTTTTATCTCTTTACCGGCAACAGTATATGAGTAGTCCACTACAACCTCCTCTTTATCTACTAGTTCTTTAGCCGCTTCAACTGCATCATTTACAGCTTCACCTGTTTCTTCAGCAGCGTCTTCAATAGACTCTCCTGCATCTTCAGCAGCTTCAGAAACGGCATCAGCAGCGTCCTCCATAGCATCTTCCGTTGCTTCTGCTGCATTTTCTATGCCTTCTTCCATAGACTCAGCTTTTTTGTTGTCTTTACAAGAAGTAAATGTTAAACTTAATGCTAAAAGTAAAGTTGTTCCTAAAAGTAATTTTTTCATGGTTTTTGTTTTAAGTGTTAATTATTTAGTAATGCTAATATAAGTAAATTGCATAAATTTTTATATGGTTTATAACAATAAACTATATACGTAAGTAGTTAATAATTTGGATGACGGCACCCTTATATTTATTTATGTATGCTGCATTTTTTGATCCTGATATTGTGCGAAAGTTATCATTTTCAATAAGCTTGGTTAAAATTGTATCAAATTCGTTTTGGTTTTCTACAGCAAACATGCCACCATTATCAATAAGAGATTGAGCTTCAGGGAATTTTTGGTGGTTTTTTCCAATTAGTATTGGTATACCAAAAACGGCAGGTTCTAAGGTGTTATGCAATCCGGTAGTACCCATGGCGCCTCCAACATAGGCAATGTGAGCATAACTGTATATTTTTGATAAAAGCCCTATGGTGTCAATAATTAATACGCTATATTCCTTCAACGCTTTAGTGTCTTTTTCAGAATATAAAATAACTTCAGTATCAAGTTTAGACTTAAAATTATTAATTTGAGATGTTTTAATGTTGTGAGGTGCAACTATGTACTTTACGTCATTGTTTTTCTTGCTATTAATAAAGTTAACGAATAAAGCTTCGTCTTCGGGCCATGAACTGCCTACAACTATGCACATCTTTTGGTTGAGAAACTCTTCAATAAATTGCAACGAATTATCAATTTTTAGTTGGTTGCTTACCCTATCGAAACGGGTGTCTCCTGAAACAGTAGTATTGTTATAGCCTATGGATTTTAATAATGTTTTTGAATATTCGTTTTGAGTGAATATATGTTCAAAAGTAAACAAAGCCTTTCGGAACATGCTGCCGTACGGTTTAAAGTAAATTTGGTCGTTTCTGAAAGCCGCCGAAATTAAAATTGTTCTAACACTATTATTATTAAGGGCATCTAAATAATTTGGCCAAATATCATATTTAACAAAAATGGCAAGTTCTGGTTTTATAATGTTTAAAAACCTAGAAGCATTTTTTTTGGTATCTAGCGGTAAATACACTACTACATCAGCGATAGGGGAGTTTTTACGTATTTCATAGCCTGAGGGTGAAAAAAAACTCAATACAATTTTATGGGTTTTATAACGCGCTCGTAGTTTTTCAAACACTGGTAGTCCTTGTTCGTATTCACCAAGGGAAGCGCAATGAAACCAAAATGTACGATGAGGTATATTTATATGTTCTTCTAGAACTTTAAAAGTTTTTCTGCGCCCTTCTACACCAAGTTTAATTTTGGTATTGAAAAATGCAGTAATTTTTAAAATAAAACTAATAAACTGTATACCCGTATTGTATATAAACTGCAAGGTTGAAATCTTTATGGCTAAAATACATTTCTTTGTAATAAATCTATGGATGACGTACATGAATTTTGTAATTTTGTCTACATAAAGCTCATACGGGCATAATTAAAATTAGACCAATATGTAATCATAATACATTGGTCTTCAAATTTTAAACATGAAGAAAATTCAAATGGTTGATCTAAGAGGTCAATACAACGACATAAGAGATGTTGTTAGTACTTCTATTGAAAATGTAATTGAAAACACTGCTTTTATTAATGGACCTAAGGTTCATGAGTTTCAAAAGAATTTAGAAGATTATTTAGGCGTAAAGCATGTAATTCCTTGTGCTAATGGAACAGATGCGTTACAAATTGCCATGATGGGGTTAGGGCTAGAGCCTGGTGATGAAGTTATTACCGCCGATTTTACTTTTGCTGCTACCGTTGAGGTTATAGCGTTGTTGAATCTTACACCAGTTTTAGTAGATGTTAATGAAGACGATTTTAATATAAACGTAGAGGCTCTAGAGAATGCCATAACCTCAAAAACAAAAGCTATAGTGCCTGTTCATTTATTTGGTCAATGCGCCAATATGGAAGCTATTTTAGAAATAGCAAAAAAGCATAATCTTTATGTGATTGAAGATAATGCGCAGGCCATTGGGGCTAATTATACTAATAGTGATGGTACTAAAGCAAAAGCAGGTACCATAGGAAACGTTGGTGCAACCTCGTTTTTTCCATCTAAAAATTTAGGTGCATATGGCGATGGTGGTGCCATTTTCACAAATGATGACGATTTAGCACATACCATAAGAGGAATTGTAAATCATGGCATGTACGAACGCTACCATCATGATGTAGTTGGTGTAAATTCTAGATTAGATAGTATACAAGCGGCTGTTTTAGATGCTAAATTACCAAAACTGGATAGCTATAATAAATCACGACAAAAAGCAGCAAGAAAATATAATGATGCCTTTAAAAGCATCGAAAATATCATTACACCAAAACTAACAAACGGCTGTGGCAAAAATATTTGTAATACTTGCGATTGCCATGTGTTTCATCAATATACCTTGAAAATAAAAAATACTGATAGGGACGCTTTGGTGAAACATTTAAACGCAAAGGGAATTCCTTGCGGGGTATATTACCCAATTCCGTTACACAAACAAAAAGCCTATGCCGATGACAGGTATAATGAAAAAGACTTCCCAATAACTAATAAATTAGTGCAAGAGGTTATTTCATTGCCAATGCATACCGAGTTAGATGATGAACAAATTGATTTTATTACATCAACAATTATAAACTTTATAAATGGATAAAATAGTAGTAACAGGGGGATTGGGATTTATTGGGTCGCATACTGTAGTTGAATTGCAAAATGAAGGCTACGAAGTAATAATAATAGACGATTTATCAAACTCTTCCATTAAAGTTTTAGATGGTATTACTGCCATTACTGGTAAAACACCAGTTTTTGAAAAATTAGATCTTAAAAGCAAAAATGGAGTGGAAGCTTTCTTTGCAAAGCATAATGATGTAAAAGGCGTAATTCATTTTGCAGCGAGTAAGGCAGTTGGAGAAAGTGTTCAGGAGCCTTTGCTATATTACGAAAATAATATTTCAACATTAGTTTATGTTCTTAGAGAACTCAAAAAACTGCCATCAGCAAGTTTTATCTTTAGTTCTTCTTGTACGGTTTACGGGCAAGCCGATGAATTGCCAATCACTGAGAATGCACCAGTAAAAAAGGCGGAATCACCTTATGGCAACACTAAACAAGTAGGAGAGGAGATAATACAGGATACATGTAAGGTCGTACCTAGTTTAAAAGCTATTGCATTAAGATATTTTAACCCTGTTGGTGCTCATGAATCTGTTGAAATAGGGGAGTTGCCAATTGGTGTTCCTCAAAATTTAGTACCATTTATTACGCAAACGGCTATTGGTCTGCGCGAACAATTATCAGTTTTTGGTGATGATTACCCAACGCCAGATGGCACGTGTATTCGTGATTATATTCATGTGGTAGATTTAGCAAAAGCCCATGTGGTGGCTCTCAATAGACTTTTAAGTGGTGAAAATAAAGCCAATTACGAGATATTTAATTTAGGGACAGGAAAAGGTAGTTCTGTTTTAGAAGTTATCCAATCTTTTGAGCGTGTTTCTGGTAAAAAATTAAATTATAAGATCGTAGATAGACGAGAAGGAGATATTACTGCGGCCTATGCCGATACAAATCGTGCCAATAATGAATTAGGGTGGAAAGCACAACTAACATTAGACGACGCTATGCGTTCTGCTTGGAACTGGGAGCAAAAGGTTAGAGGAGAGCAATAATTGAAAATTAAAACAACCAAATAGACTTAGAAATTTTCTTAAATTCTTTTGGTTGTTTTACGGTTTTCTTTTTTCTTAAACATCAAAACTACTAAAATAATCATGCCAGTAGTTACGGATAAATCGGCCAAATTAAAGATGCCAGTTCTAATAACGTCCGTGATGCGTATATATAAAAAATCTGTTACACTACCATATGCAAAACGGTCATAGACGTTGGCAATGCCCCCTCCAATAATGCTTGCAAATGCAAAGAGCGACCATCTGTCTAAGCTTTTATCTTTAATAACATGGCGCAACACTAAACCTAAAACTACCACTGGTAAAATAAGTAATAGAATTAGTTTGAGTGTGGGATTTAAGTCTCCACCCATACCTAAAAATGCACCATCGTTTTCCACATTCATTAATTGGAGGACGTTTCCAATAATTGGAGAAGATGATCCAGCTTCTACATAGGTTCTAACCAGTGCCTTTGAAATTTGGTCGGCAGCAATAGTCAAAATAATGGTTATAAAAATAAAGGCAGTACGACGAGTGATTTTCATTTATGAATTGGCTTCAAAAGTTGCAGATTCGGTTTGGGCGTCTCTGTTTATTTTTTTCACTAAGCCTTGCAGTACTTTACCAGGACCAACTTCTGTAAACAACGTTGCGCCATCGGCAATCATTTGCTGAACAGACTGCGTCCATCGCACGGGTGCAGTCAACTGGGAGATTAAGTTGGTTTTTATTTCATTTTCATCACTTACTGCACTTGCAGTAACGTTCTGATAAATATGACATGTTGGTGTGTTAAATGTAGTGTTTTCAATAGCTGCTGCTAGTTCCTCACGGGCAGGCTCCATCAAGGGTGAGTGAAAAGCGCCTCCAACAGGCAAAACTAAAGCACGACGCGCGCCTTCTTCCTTTAAGGTTTCGCAAGCCTTGTTAATGGCATCAATTTCCCCTGAAATTACTAATTGTCCGGGGCAATTGTAATTTGCGGCAACTACTACACCTTCGGTTGTTGCGCATACCTTTTCAACAATAGCATCATCTAAACCTAAAACGGCAGCCATAGTACTTGGTTGTAATTCACAAGCTTTTTGCATTGCTAGTGCTCGCTGTGAGACCAATTTTAAGCCATCTTCAAAATTTAATGTGCCATTGGCTACCAAAGCCGAAAACTCACCAAGAGAATGGCCTGCAACCATATCTGGTTGAAACGATTCTCCCAAAGTCTTAGCCAAAATTACCGAGTGTAAAAAAATAGCTGGTTGTGTTACTTTGGTTTCCTTCAAATCTTCAGCGGACCCTTCAAACATGGTATCTGTAATAGAAAACCCTAAAATATGATTTGCTTGTTCAAATAAATCTTGTGCTAAAGGAGAATGTTCATAAAGGTCTAAACCCATTCCTGAAAATTGAGCGCCTTGTCCGGGAAATATATATGCTTTCATTTATTACCGTTTTAGTTCCGCAAAAATAGCAATTTAATACTAATCATAGTGGTTAAGATTTCTATGTTGGATTAAAATGCATGAGTAATGGGTTATCCCTATTCAGCTCTAGTGGCGTTATCCCAACTGTCTGTTCTAAAAGAAGAAACCGGTAGTAAGTTCGTGCTGTATAAGGTCCCTGTAACCCAGTTTTTCCAACAATATCGGACTTCTTTGGGATGTAAAACTTTTGAACTTGTAACTAAAACCTTATTTCTATCTACTATTTTGGCTTCTGCAGGATGGAACACTTTATCTTCGCCAGCAATTTCAAAATCTTTTAGTGTATCAAAAGCAAATAATCCTAAATCCGCATGTTTGAAACTTAGTAGAATACCTCCATCTTTTTCTTCTTTTTCGTTAAATAGGGGTGAAATATGGTCTATGCTTTTATAACCATAGGTTTGATGTAAAGCATGAAGTAATAACCGATCTGCAACTTCTTTTTTCTTGGGGGGATGTATATAATATTTAGAACCAATATCTAAGGTGATGGCAATACCAGAATTAGGAATTAAATCAACGCAATTAAGCTGTGATTCTCGCATAAAAGCACTGTTTTCAGATGCTTGATATTTATCGTTACCGCTATAGATAAATGGTGCAATTTGAACAAAATAAAAAGGAAAACTCCCAATATTCCATCTGTCTCGCCAATCTTGTACCATAGCAGGAAATAATGTTTCGTAATATTTGGCCTCTTTCCTGTTCGATTCACCTTGATACCACAATGCGCCCGCTATTGAGTAATTAGTAATTGGGTGTATCATCGCATTAAACAAAGCGGTTGGGATATGTTGCGGTCTTTTTGAAATATCAGAGTTTGCAATAGCTACTGTTTCATATTTTGATAAAATATCCTCGCTTATCCAAGCTTCTATTGTACTGCCTCCCCAAGAGGTATGAATTAATCCAACAGGGACGTCTAAAATATCCTGAAGTTGTTGACCAAAAAAATACGCCACAGCACTAAATTTAATCACACTTTCTGGAGTTGCCTCTTGCCAAGATTTATAGTCACTAATATCATTTAAAGGTGTTTTAGAAGCCACACGTTCTACAGTGAATAATCGTAAATTCCGATTTTTTGCTTTGGTAGCTGTCATAGGGCCTTCAAATGTTGGTTGCCCCATGTAACCTTCCATAGGTTGTTGCATATTAGATTGCCCCGAACAAATCCATACTTCTCCAAAAAGTATATTGCTTAATTCTATGTTAGATGTTTTACTTGTAATCTTTATTGATTGTGCAGCTTTACTATTAGTGGTGTTTACGTTAATATACCAATCGCCATTATCGTCGGCGATTACATTTAAATTATCAGTAAGCCAACTTGTAGAAATAGTAATTGTTTCATTGGCATCTGCCCAACCCCAAAGTTTTACAGTAGTATTTCTTTGTAGTACCATATTTGACGATACAATTGCAGGCAGTTTTACTTCAGCATGAACTAAGATGCTAAAAAGGCAAAATAAAACGGTTGCCATTCTTAAAGGTGATAACGAAATTATTTTACGATACATTTTTTAGATTTTAAATTATGAGCGTTGGTAAGTTATAAAAGAAAACTCATAATCATGCTCCGCATCCTTTTTATTGAATACATTATTGGTTTCTTTCCATATAGTAGTATCAATTTTTGGAAAAAATGCATCTGCCTCAAAATCTTCATGTACGCGTGTGAGTTCAATTTTATCCACCAGATTCTTTTCTAAAGCCTGTTTGTAAATTTGTCCACCACCAATAATAAATGGCTGTTTATCAGCTTTGGCGGCATCAATGGCGTCTTCTAAAGAATGGACTATGATAACGCCGTTTGGTGCTTTGTAATCCTTTTGACGCGTAATTACAATATGGGTTCTATTAGGTAATGGTTTTGGAAAACTTTCAAAGGTTTTTCTACCCATAATAATATGGTGGCCGCTAGTTAGCGCTTTAAAACGTTTTAAATCATCGCTTAGATGCCAAATAAGTTGGTTGCCTCTGCCAATAGCATCATTTTCGGCCACTGCCACAATTAGAGTTATTTCAGAAGTCTTAGAAGTTTTGGTATCCCTTGCAATTTCATTGTACACCTCACTTTTCGCTTGCAGCACTTCTTCCTTTCGAAAGCCTTCTTTTAATTTCTCGATTCTAGATTGTTGTTTAGCAACTAATTTTTCTAGCTGTTGTTGTTCCCAAGCTTTTCCCATGAATTTGTGAGTTACAAAAACATTAAAAAGATGGTACAAAAATAAGAATAGCCATATAAGAATGGCATATACAAACCAATTAATACCAGCAAAAGTAAAATCTTTACCAATGCCTAAAACGGTATTAGCAACAATTATGAGTACACCGCCAATTAAAAACAAGACAAAATGAACGTATAGCCGCTTCTTTTGCTTAATGCGTTTTTGCGCATTTTTAATAAGCTCTAATTGTTCTTTATCAATTTGTGGTTGCTGTTTTTTCTTTCCGAACATTCCAATATTTTAAAAAGTAAAGTTAAAGCTTTTTAGCGAAACCCATAAAGAATACTTTGTTTGGGATTACGAAAACGTTTTAGGACGGAAATCGTTGAAAATCAGCATAAAACTAGCAAAATAGCATTACAAATACTTCAATTTTGCTCTTAAATTTTTCACATACTTCAAAATAAATGGAGTGCAAACTGATAAAATGATAATTCTTTAAACATTAAAGTTTTAAAGAGAATTAGAATTGTATTGTTTTATAAATTTGTACCATAATAAAACACTTATATTATGGCTATTAAAAAACAGTATTTAAAGAGTAAACCTATATGTAAAGTAACTTTTTCAATTGAAGCAGAAGATGCTAAAAAAGTTGCTGTAGTAGGTAGTTTTAACGATTGGAACGCTAAAAAAGCACCACTTAAAAAATTAAAAAATGGTACTTTTAAAGGTACTATAGATTTAGAAAAAGACAATTCTTACGAGTTTAAGTATATCGTAGATGGTGAGTATGTAAACGATGCTGCTGCCGATGCTTATGCATGGAGCGATTTTGCAGGTGCCGAAAACAGTGTTGTAACTGTATAAGTTTACACTTAAAGCATTAATTTAAAGCACCTTTTCATAGAAGGTGCTTTTTTTATTTGGGGGTTACCCCACCCTTCGACAAGCTCAGGGCAAGCGGGGTCGGGCTTTCCGCTATATCTTTTTTCGTGCCTCAAAAAGGATGCCGCTACAATCCCTAACACGGGTTAGTTTGCCAGAGGTGTTTCTTAAGAGTTATTATTAGTTTTTTGGGAGGTTCGTTTAACGTTTATGTACAAGGGAAGTTGCGTGTTTGTGTGCGAGGATTTTCCGAAGGAAAATCAGATGCAAGCAAACGAGCAATTAAGATTGGTTAAACTAAAAGTAGCAATTTTTAGATACTTTGTTGGCGTTAGTACTATTTATTAAAAGTATCTAATACAAATATATCTTTCTCAAAATATTTCTTATTCTCAAAACGATTAACTTTAACCGAGTCAGTTGTAATTGAGTCTTTATAAAAATACTCAACTATTATCCCTCGAAATTTCTTTTTGCCTACAGAATTGAAATATCTTCCAAAAGCTGCACTTTTTCCAAAATCAGTTGTAAGTCCAAGTGTGTTTTTCATGTCTTGTTCTAAATTCAAATTGAAAGTTGTATCAAGATTTACCTCTTTTAAGTTGGAAAAATCTTCGTTAAAGTTTATTGAATAATCTTTAGGTACAACTACCAAAATATTTGAATTTTTATTTTTAAAAAGAGGAGCTACTAAATCAATTTTAGCTTTGACGGGTTCATTAAGTTTAATTGTGTCCTTCTCAAAAGTCAAAATAAAGTGACTTCCTTTATTTTTTCGTTTATCGCCATTTTTGTCAAAGTACCAATCTTGATTAATATAAGCTTGTCCATTTATTTTGATGTATTCTGCAGTTCTGGTCAGAATTCCTGTAGAATCGTAGTAATGCCAAATTCCTATGGGTTGGTTATTGCCGAAAGTCAATCCCTCCGATTTTAAAATTCCGTTAGAGTAAAAATTCTTTTTTATTTGGTCAGACTCAATTTTCAATTTTTCTGTCTGCTGTTTGCAACAAATAAAAATCAGAGGAATAAATAATAATTTTAATCTAGACATTGTTCAGTATTAACGCCAACAAGGTAATAAACACAATTACGTTTGTTCCCATTATGTTTATTTCAATAAAGTTAAGTATAATTCTTACAATTGGCGTGTTGTCACTTGAAGAAAGTGCCTTTATTCAATTAATTTTAATAAGAAAAGCCTAAAAACTTAAAATGAAGATATCGTTCCAGTCTTTTAAGTCTTAAAACTCTAAACCGCCACAACCCCTTTAATATGCGGGTGTGGATTGTAATCTACCAAAGTAAAATCCTCAAAATCAAAATCAAAAATGTCCTTTATTTCAGGATTTAAAATCATTTTTGGTAACGGACGAATATCTCTTGATAATTGCAGCTCTAGTTGCTCGTAGTGATTGCTGTAAATATGGGCATCGCCAAATGTGTGAATAAATTCACCAGCTTCATAACCACAAACCTGTGCCATCATCATCGTAAATAAGGCGTACGAGGCAATATTAAACGGCACACCTAAAAAGATATCGGCACTACGCTGGTATAATTGGCAAGACAGTTTTCCGTCGGCTACATAAAACTGAAAGAATGCATGACAGGGTGGTAAGGCTGCTTTTCCATTCGCTACATTTTCACTAAAGGGTTTTGACGTATCTGGTAATACTGAAGGGTTCCAAGCAGAAACCAACATACGCCTGCTATTTGGATTGGTTTTAAGGGTATGGATTACTTCTTTTATCTGGTCAATCTCATCACTGTTCCAGTTGCGCCATTGGTGACCATAAACAGGTCCTAAATCCCCATTCTCATCTGCCCATTCATTCCAAATACGAACGCCATTTTCAGTAAGATAGTTTATATTAGTATCTCCTTTTAAAAACCATAGCAATTCATAAATAATAGACTTTAAATGTAATTTTTTTGTCGTTACCATTGGGAAACCTTCACTTAAATCAAATCGCATTTGGTAACCAAATACACTTTTGGTTCCTGTGCCTGTGCGGTCTTCTTTCTCGTTTCCGTTTTCTAAAACATGCTTTACTAAGTCGTGGTATTGCTTCATAACAACTTCCTGTTAAGGGAATTTCTTTTAGGTTGAACTCATGCTGCAGCGTAAAATCAGCGATTACGAATTTAAAGAAAAAGAGAGGTTAGACATTCACCAAAAAAGGAGATAATATCAAAAAGTTATTAACCAATAATCATACCGGCAATAGTAGCGGAAATTAAAGAAGCAATAGTGCCACCCAACAGGGCTTTCATTCCAAATTTCGATAAGGTTTTGCGCTGTCCCGGAGCTAAGGAGCCAATACCGCCAATTTGAATGCCAATAGAAGCAAAATTTGCAAAACCACACAACATGTAAGTTGCCATTATAACCGACTTCTCATACTTTAAGTGCGTAGCATTGGCAACATCTTTTAAATCGGCTAATTGTATATATCCTATAAATTCACTTGCCGCTAGTTTTATACCAAGAAGCTGGCCCATTAATGCCATATCTTCTTTAGCGACACCAATAAGCCACATTAAGGGCGCAAAAGCATAACCTAAAATAAACTCTAGGGAAAGACTCTCATATCTGGTGTTTTCAACAATCCAAGAATTGATACCGGAATAATGTCCAATTTTACCAAATCCGTAGTTGAACATGGCTATAAATGCAACAAAAACTAAAAGCATCGCACCAACATTAACAGCTAGTTTTAAACCTTCTGTCGTACCATTGGCAATCGCATCTAAAAAGTTAGATCCTATTTTGTCTTGAGAAACTTTTACATCAGTATTAATAGATTCTGTTTGGGGGTATAGGATTTTAGAAATTACAATGGCTCCAGGAGCGGCCATTACAGAAGCTGCTAATAAATGTTTAGCATAGAATAAACGTAATTCTGGGTCATCACCTCCAAGAAAGCCTATATATGCCGCAAGAACAGCACCAGCTACGGTTGCCATACCGCCAATCATCACCAAAAGCATTTCAGATTTATTCATTTTCTCTAAATATGCCTTTATTAAAAGCGGAGCTTCGGTTTGACCTAAAAAGATATTTCCAGCAACACTTAAGCTCTCAGCGCCAGAAATTTTAAGTAGTTTAGAGAGTAACCAACCAAAACCTTTCACTACTATTTGAATAACCCCCAAATAATATAGTACAGAGGTAAGTGCCGAAAAGAATATAATGGTTGGCAATACTTGGAACGCAAAAATAAATCCAAAAGTGTCCATGTCTACCACTAAACCTTCAAATAAGAACTTGCTTCCTGCTTTCGTAAATTCGAGTATTTGTACAAAAACACCACCAATAATTTCAAAAATATTCTTAATGAACCCTACTTTTAAAACACCAATGGCGATAACAAGTTGAAATGTAAGACCAATACCAACTACTTTCCAGTTTATCGCTTTTCGGTTACTGCTAAATAAAAACGCAATAAAAACAAGAGTAATCATTCCAAGAATTCCTCGCCACATACTAGCAAAAGAACTTCCTGCGCTTGGAATTATAGCAGTTGCTTTTTCGTTTTGTAAAGTGTTTTCAATGTCAATTTTAGATGTTGCCGTTGAATCTGCAACAAGGGTGGTGCGTATCTCGTTTCCTGCTTGATTTGTAAGTTCGGTTTTAGTTTCTTCTAGACTATTAAGTGCATCTTGAGAAAAAGAAGGTGTGCTTATTAAACACAATATGAAAACAATAGCAAAGAAAAATTGCTTCATAAAAGATTAGTTAACGTTTGGAGATTTCGTCGCGGATGCTTGCAGCTTTTTCGTAATCTTCATTGTTTACGGCTTCTTCCAAAAGTTGATGTAGTTCTTCCAATGATTTTGAAGAGTAATCCTCTTTTGATACCGCCGGTTCTAGTTCTCCAGCTAAAATGTCATCAACTAAAACACTGTCTTCAGGAGTTTCATCGTCATCTGTTTTGGGATCAACTTTCAAATAAATACCAGCCTTATCCAAAATATTTTTATAGGTAAAAATTGGCGCATCAAAACGTAAAGCTAATGCAATGGCATCACTGGTTCTAGCGTCAATAATTTCTTCAATTTTATCACGTTCGCAAATCAAACTAGAATAAAATACACCGTCTACTAACTTGTGGATTATCACTTGCTTTACCACAATATCAAATCTATCTGCAAAGTTTTTAAATAAATCGTGAGTTAACGGTCTAGGTGGGCGAATTTCCTTTTCTAAAGCGATGGCAATGGATTGTGCTTCAAAAGCACCAATAACTATAGGCAGTTTACGGTCGCCCTCTATTTCATTTAATATTAAGGCATAAGCACCATTCTGGGTTTGGCTGTATGAAATTCCTTTTATATTTAATCTTACTAAACTCATAAATCTATTAAAAACGCAAAGAACTGCTTAAATTAGAACTTTACCAACTGCAAACACAGTTTTTGGTATGAAATGCTAATTTAAGCAGTTCTACAGTACTACACAATTTACAAAAATAAATTATTACTGTTGTGCTTTAAATGTTTTTAGTTTTTCAATAAGTTGCGGTACTACTTCAAAAGCATCACCTACAACCCCATAGTCTGCAGCTTTAAAGAATGGTGCTTCAGGATCGGTATTTACTACTACTTTTACTTTTGAAGCGTTAATCCCTGCTAAATGCTGGATAGCTCCTGAAATGCCTATAGCAATGTATAAATTTGACGCTACAGGTTTTCCTGTTTGTCCTACATGTTCGCTATGTGGACGCCATCCTAGGTCTGAAACGGGTTTAGAGCATGCTGTTGCCGCTCCTAAAACATCGGCCAATTCTTCAATCATTCCCCAATTTTCGGGGCCTTTTAAACCTCTTCCTGCAGACACTACTATTTCTGCATCAGCAATGGTTACCTTGTCGGTAGCTTTGTCAACCGACTCTACTTTTACACCCAATTCTGGAATGGAAGGCGAAAAATCTTCGGCAGCAGCACTAGCACTATTTTCAACTAAGCCAAAAGCATTGTTGGAAACCCCTATAATTTTTATTTCTGATTTGATTTCCGAAATCTCAAAAGCTTTATTGGTAAACGCTGAACGTTTTACGGTAAACGGACTTGTGCTTGAAGGGGCTTCAACAACATTCGAAGCATAACCTGCGTTTAAACCAATCGCTAAAAGGGGCGCTAAATACTTGCTGTCTGCACTAGAACCAACTATAACTACCTGCGCATTTTCGGCTTCGGCTGCTTGTTTTAAAATAGCGGCGTAAGCATTGGCATTAAAATTATTTAAATCTGCATTGGATACTTTTAATACTTTATCTACGCCGTAATTTCCTAGTTCGGATGTGTCATCTGCATTGATAGTAACAGCAGTTACAGTTGTTCCTAATTGTTCTGCCACAGCTTTGGCATAAGAGGCCACTTCAAAAGCGGCTTTTTTAAATTTGTTTTGTTCTGATTCTGTATATACTAAAACTGACATAAAATTTTATTTTTTGTCATCCTGAACTTGTTTCAGGATCTCATTTTTTTACTAAATATTCAAAATAGATTCCGAAGCAAGTTCGGAATAATTTAGCAAGCTAAATTACCTTCGCTTCATTGTGAAGTAAATCCACTAATTCATCTAAATTTTCAGGAGAAACTAATTTCACAGCACCTTTTGGAGCTGGCTTTTCAAAACTAACTGAAGTAGTTCCTATAGCAGCATCAATAGGTTCTGTAATGGTTAAAGGTTTTTTACGTGCCATCATAATACCTCGCATGTTGGGTATTTTCAAATCGCTTTCCTCTACTAAACCTTTTTGTCCACCAATAACTAAAGGTAATGCTGTTGATACAGTTTCCTTACCGCCATCAATTTCTCTAGTAGCAGTGGCAGACGTACCATCCACTTCTAAACCTATACAATTATTTACAAAATTGGCACCTATTAAACCTGCTAGCATGCCAGGAACCATACCGCCATTATAATCTATAGATTCGCGTCCTGCAATTATTAAATCGTATCCACCATCTTCTACAACTTTGGCTAATTGTTTGGCAACCGAAAAACCATCAGTAGCTTCAGTATTTACTCTAATTGCTGCATCGGCACCAATAGCTAATGCCTTACGCAGTGTAGGCTCAGTTTCTGCACCACCAACGTTTACCACGGTAACATTTGCACCTTGTTTTTCCTTAAACCACATAGCGCGTGTTAGTCCAAATTCGTCATTTGGGTTAATTACAAATTGCACACCATTCTTATCAAATTTTGTATCACCATCAGTAAAATTAATCTTTGATGTTGTGTCTGGGACATGACTTATACAAACCAATATATTCATAATATTATCTTAATTAAAATATCTTATTTTTTGCGGATACGAAGTTAGGTATTTTATTTGAAAAATACTATGCATGCATAGTATTTTTATAATTATCTTCTTATGTTAAACGGCTTACTTCAACAAAAAACATAACAAATAATAATTTCGTAAATTTTTTTTAAAAATATGGTTGACAATAATCTAGAAATCATGATTAATTAAAAAAGAGTAGATTTATTTTCAAAAAAGTCAGGAATTAATTCTTAATACGACTTATTTTTGAGTTAAATATGTAATATCATCATATTTCAATGTCAAATACTAAATAATGAAAAACATAACTTTTATATTCATTCTAAAATTATTACTAATACTGGGTGTTAGTTTTACTAATGCGCAAAACCAGTTTCCTTACGATGCCATAAATTTAACTAATGGTGCTTTTGATGCGTCTCTAAACATAAACACCTCTGCGGGTGAAAGCCCATTTAATAACTTGTTATTAGGAAGCAATGTAGATTTTAATACCTCAATTGCGAGACTTCTTTTATCTAGAGCCCCTTTATTTGCTTCAGATGGTACGCTTATAAACAGTAATGCAGCAAACCAAGGGTTCAATTCCATAAATGGACAGCAGTTTATTGCAGATAACGACCCCGTTGTACTACGTTTTCCACAAGGTGTATTTGCAAATACATACCATTGGGAGCAGGTATTAGATGAAAACGGGCAGGAAATTGCAGCTGCAGATTCTAGACACATTATAGATCCTTTTATCGTAAACGGCAGAGTAATATCGCAGCATAACAGCCCTGTTAGTGTGCGCATAGGTTACCCTTCTTTAAGATCTATTTTTGATACAGCAGCCAACAACGGTAAGCCTTTAGATTTGCTTACAGTACTAAGTATTATTGGAAATGATGCCGATTCTAATGGAAGAAGATGGAGCTCTATGATAGAAGACGGGCATGATGTTAGAGATATGGAATTAGGTAATGAATTCTTTTTTAGAAGTCAGAGATCTGGTACTATATCTACTGAAGCACAATGGGTTGCAAGAGCGCGACAAATAGTTGAAAATATAAAAAATAGAGCTAGCGCGTTAAATAGAACTGTAAGGTTTGCTATCCCAATATCGTTTAGAGGCGGAGATCCTACACGAAGTCAAAGCAATAGGGACTTTCATCAAAACTATAACGATTTAATTACGGTTGATGAAAGTTTTTTTTGATGCCATTGTCGTGCATAGATATGTTAATGCCCAACGAGAAGATGGGAATAGACCTGAAGATCTTACCGACCAATCATTAAGAGATTTGGTATCGGCTAGTAGAATAATGGACCAGAGTCTTACCTATTGTAAAACACAGGTTTCTGAAGACAAGAACAGCATATGGCTAACCGAATGGGGTGTTGCAGGAAGCGAAGACGACGCTATTGGCGCGAGCTTTTTAGGTGCTGCCGATATTTATTCACATATAATAACCAATAATGATCGCCTTGAGGTAGAGCGTATAAATTGGTTTTCAACGGTAGGAGCAAATGCACAATATACCGTGAACGGAACACAAAACAATGTTCAGATTGGCAGAACAGGTTATGGTAATGTTTACAGTGTTTTAAGGGATAATTTACGAGATTCTAATATGTTTAACGAGTTTACTCTAACTGCTCCAGAATTAAAAATTGGTGGTGAAGTGCAAGAAGAAAAAGCAATACATGTGCTTGCTGTAAGAAGATCAGATGGTACACCACGTTTAATTATTACTAATAAAACGAATGCCACTGCAAGATTAAATGTTAATAGAGACGGTAACAGAGAAAATGTAATAAATTATATTGCTAGTGGATTTAGATGGGAAAGCCTTATATCTGCCGCATCTATAGCATATTCTGATGAGCAAACTACTACAGGCGCTATTTTAGTGCCTCCATTTTCAGTTATAAAAGTAGACATGAGTTTTGGTGCAGGTGTACCCATTTTGTCTGTAGATGATAATAGTGCTTTTAACAATAACTCTGATTTTACTTTGTTCCCAAATCCAACATCATCTACAGTTAATATTGCACTTAATGGTATAAATTCTGCCGATATTATAATTACTGATGTGTTAGGAAAGGTTGTTGTTAAAACCAAAACGAAAAAGGCAAATGTACAATTAAACACAAATGGAGTTCTCAAGTCTGGATTATACTTGGTAAGAGTAATTGGTGATAATAATATATCAATTGTTAAAAAACTCATTGTTAATTAATCCAAACGCCATTACCTCTATGAAGCGATAGAAGTGTTTTAGTATTTGTATGCTTCGGTTTTCAGTTTTAATTAAAAATACTTCCGCATTTAAGAACCCTTGTAAGTAAATCGTAAAGAAACTAGAGAATAACTGATTTAAATTTAATTAAGAGCATTATTTTTTTTACAATTGGTTATTTTAATTAGTTTGGATTATAAGCTTAAAAATTGATAATTATTTCCTTATTTTTGTGGCTTTAAACGTAATAACAATCAATACTACATGAAAACAATTCAGTTTAGAGAAGCGATTTGCGAAGCGATGAGTGAAGAAATGCGTAGAGACGAAAGCGTATATTTAATGGGCGAGGAAGTTGCGGAATATAACGGTGCGTACAAGGCTTCTAAAGGAATGTTAGATGAATTTGGTCCAAAACGCGTTATAGACACACCTATTGCAGAGCTTGGTTTTGCAGGTATTGCTGTAGGATCTACAATGACGGGCAACAGGCCAATTGTAGAATACATGACTTTTAACTTCTCTTTAGTTGGAATTGACCAAATTATAAACAATGCTGCAAAAATAAGACAAATGTCCGGTGGGCAGTTTAAATGCCCAATTGTATTTCGTGGCCCTACGGCTTCTGCAGGACAGTTGGGAGCGACACATTCCCAGGCTTTTGAGAATTGGTTTGCGAACACACCAGGTTTAAAAGTAGTGGTGCCATCTAACCCATACGATGCCAAAGGATTACTGAAAGCGGCGATTCGTGATGACGATCCCGTTATCTTTATGGAAAGCGAACAAATGTATGGCGATAAAGGTGAAGTGCCAGAAGGTGAGTATATTTTGCCAATTGGAGTCGCAGATATAAAGAGAAAAGGTGATGATGTAACAATCGTGTCTTTTGGAAAGATTATCAAAGAAGCTTACAAAGCTGCTGATGAATTAGAAAAAGAAGGTATCTCTTGTGAAATTATTGATTTGCGCACAGTGCGTCCAATGGACAGAAAAGCAATTTTAGAATCTGTTAAGAAAACAAATCGTTTAGTGGTTCTAGAGGAAGCATGGCCTTTTGGAAATGTGGCAACAGAAATCACCTATTTAGTTCAGAGTGAAGCATTTGATTATTTAGATGCACCAATCGTAAAAATTAATACGGCTGATACGCCAGCGCCATACTCACCTGTTTTATTGAAAGAGTGGTTACCAAACCATGAAGATGTGATTAAGGCGGTTAAAAAAGTGCTTTATAAATAAAATACTATTTTTCACGTTATATAAACTTCATTAGCACGATTGTTGTTGGTGAAGTTTTTTGTTTAATAAGATTCAGATATGTTTTGAACGAAATACGACCAATTGCAAGTTTTCTGTTTCCATATATAAGACTGACAGCCCTTAAATGAAGTTAAAGCTATTTTTTGCCCTTTTTCTATTAAATGTAGTTGCCCTTTTGGCTCAAACCAAGGTAAGTGGTTATGTGTTTGATGAATTTAACCAACCTGTATCATTCGCTAATGTTATTTTTTCAAGTACTTCAGAAGGTACTATTACCGATGAGAATGGAAAGTTTTATTTAGAATCTGAAGAAACGCGAACAGCTCTTACGGTTTCTTTTGTAGGGTATGAGACCTTAAATGTACCGCTTGAAAAAAAAGTGAACTACAACTTAAAATTCATTTTAAAAGAAGAAGCTTCACAATTAAACGAAGTAGTAATTATTTCAGGAAAGCAACCCAAAAAAAATAATCCCGCAATTGATATCCTTAGAAAAATATGGGCAAACAAGCGAAGTAACGGTTTAAAACAGTTTAATCAATACCAGTACGACAAATACGAAAAGGTAGAATTCGATATCAATACGATAGATAGTGCACTTATAAAAAGTAAGCTTTTTAGAGGAATGGAATTTGTATTCAATGAGGTTGATACATCTCGAGTTACTGGTAAAACCTATTTGCCTATGTTTATTAACGAGGCAGTTTCTTCGGTATATGGTGATAATATTTTAAACAAGGAAAAGGAGGATTTAAAAGGCAATAAAAATTCTGGGTTTAGCGACAACCAAGTGATTATCGATTTTGTAGATGATCTGTATGCCGACTTCAATGTGTATGATAATTTTTTAAAATTCTTTGATAAGAGCTTCGTAAGTCCGCTGTCCAGAACAGGAATAAGCACCTATAATTATGTGCTTGCTGATAGTTCTTATATCGACAATAAATGGTGTTACAACATTATTTATTATCCTAGGCGAAAAAACGAACTCACGTTTAAAGGTGATTTTTGGGTAGCCGATACCACCTATGCGGTAAAGGAAATAAATCTTCAAGCCTCAAAAAGTGCAAATATCAACTGGGTAAAGGATATTTATATTGAACAAGAGTTTGAAGTGCTAAATGATTCCCTTTTCCTTGTGAAACGCGATTATATGATGAGTGATTTCGCCTTTAATAAAAAAGAAAAATCAAGAGGTATTTACGGTAAACGTACCACACTTTATGATAATTATAAATTCGACATTCCGAAGGATAAGAAATTCTACGAAAAGGAAGTTTATAATTACGACAAAGACGTATATGATAGAGACGATGCCTTTTGGGAAGCCAACCGATTAGAAGCGCTCAACAAAGATGAAAAAGGTGTTTACAAAATGCTCGATACGCTTAAAACGGTAAAGAAGTTTAAGCGTTTGTATAATTTGGGAAGTATTCTTGCCTCGGGATATATTGAATTTAACACCTTGCCTTTAGACTACGGACCAATTTTTTCGACTTTCGGATTTAATGATGTAGAGGGATTGCGTTTACGAACAGGCGGTCGTACCTATTTTGGTCGGAACGACTTATGGAGATTAGAAGGTTTTTTAGCTTATGGGTTTAGGGACGATAAATTTAAATATGGTATTTCTGGAAAATGGCTGCTAGACAAGAAGCACCGCTTGATTATCTCTGGAGGTAACCGACGCGATGTAGAGCAAATGGGTGCGAGTTTAACAAATTCAACCGATGTTTTAGGAAGAAGTCTCGCCTCTTCGGCTGTGGTAACTGTTGGAGCCAACGATAAGTTAACAACAATCAATCTTACAAGTTTTGCTGTTGAGGCAGAACCTTTTAAAAACTTAGTATTGCGGGTAGGGGCAAACTATCGTACATTAGAATCGGCTTCACCTACTTTTAGTTTAGATTATAACACACCAACAGGCATAGCCTCAGAAGTCAAACAATACGAAACCACGTTTTCTGCCGCATATTTTCCAGGACGAAAAATGACAGGCTTTGGCGTAGAGCGCAAAACGGCCAATGATGATTTTGCGCGTTTCTTTGCGCAAATAAGTCGCGGTGACAAAAGTATTTTAAATAGTGATTTTGATTACACTAAAGTACAAATGTCTTATTTGCAGCCTTGGCAGGTGGGCGGTTTTGGACGTTTGGTATCTTCCATTGAAGTCGGAAAAACATTTGGGGAAGTACCTTTAGGCTTACTAAATGTAATACCCGGAAACCAAACCTATTTTTCAATTTATAATACCTTTTCGCAACTCGATTTCTACGAGTTTGTGTCCGACCAATATGCTTCGTTTCATTTAGAGCATAATTTTAACGGACGCTTCTTTTCGAGAATTCCATTTTTACGAAAGCTTAATTTAAGAGAAATTATAAGTGTGCGTGGGGTAATTGCTAATATTTCAGAAGAAAATATTGCTTTAAATAGCGTGCCAAGTAACCCGGCAAATTTACAGTTGGTAGCTCCAAACCGAGAGCCCTATTACGAATATAGTTTAGGTATTGGCAATATCTTTAAGGTATTTAGAATCGACTTTAACTTTCGAGGTAATTATAAAGATGAAGCCTTGTATCCCAACGCCAGAAAGTTTGGGGTAACTGGCAGTTTTGGCTTCTATTTTTAGATGCTAAATTCAAGATAAAATCTGCTTAACACTCCTATAAGTATAGTAGAAGGCATATTTATCAACTACTGTATGGCATTCAATCAATTATTTTTAAAAACTTCAACTTTTCCAGAGACAAGTATTTCATCTTAGTCATAAAATTTATTTATGTATAATATAAAAAAGATAAATAAAAATATATCGTTATCTAATGTTATCTTTACATAAAAAAAGGAAAGAAATTGCTAGAAAAGGTTTTTTCGTATATTAAATAAGTTTAGTTTAAGTTAGTTTAATTGTTCGATTTTAGGGCAAGAAATCGAAATAAAACCCATGAGAACGTCATGGGTTTTATTTTTTTATAATATCTAAAAAATTCATCAAAATTGGATTTCTGTTGTCTTTATGCCATACCATTGATAAATTAGTTCTTTGAGGAATACGCTTCAATTCTATAAACTTCACTCCTGAAACTGTTTTTTGGATTATGGGCAGCGGTTAACTACGCACAAGCGCAATTCTTTCTATTTACCTAAATTTGGCGATAGTGGTTTATTTGGTATAGACATGGCATTAAAAGCAGGTAGAAAAGCAATGAATAATTTTAATACAGATTATTTTAAAGTTGGAGAGCCTTTTGATGCAATAGTGTATGATGCCAACTCACCTTTGTTGGCATGTACATCCGTTGAACACTTATCTTCAACGATTGTTTATAGTTCCAATTATAAAATGCACCTAGGTACAATGGTCAACGGCAAATGGGTTGTACACCAGGGCAATCATATGCACGAGGATACTATAAAGTCAAATTTTATTAAAACCATTAACGCATTAAAGTCAAGATAATTTAATATCTAATCATTGTGCGAGTTTAGCTTTTTTCCTTGTTTTTTTTAAAACTTTCAAACTCTGATGTTGTCTCCGATTTTGGAAAGGCGTTATTACTCATATCGGTATCTGCAAACTCAAAATTAGGGTCTAGATTTACCGTTTTTACTTCTTTGTCTTTAATAAAAACTTCTTTCACCTCATATTCGTTTCTGCGCCAAATCTGTGCTGGTAATGTGTCAATTTCTGTAGAGCCATCAATAAACACCCATTCAATAGTTACGGGCATTACCAAACCGCCAATATTTTTAATGGTTACTTCATAAAGGTTTTTACCCGATAGTTCTTTTCTAATGGTATCATCATCCATTCTGGATAAAAATCCGCCATAACTCCGCTCAGGTGTTGAGGTCATTTGTATCATTTCAGGCCCGCTCGAAAAATCTTTTGGAACGTCGGTGGTATTATTACCTTCAGCTGATACTTGTGTGCTTTCTGTTTGGTCTTCAATATTTCTGTCTTCTTCATAAATCTTAAACCATTTTACATTTGCAAGTTCCATATCCACATTATCGGTAGTAAAAAACCAGCCTTTAAAAAACCAATCTAAATCTGTAGCTGTAGCATCTTCCAAGGTTCTAAATAAATCTGAAGGGTTAGGGTGTTTATATTTCCAACGGTTTGCATATTCTTTGAATGCAGCATCAAACAGCTCTTTACCAATTATGGAGTTACGTAACATTTGCAGGCCAGCCGTGGGTTTCATGTAAAAATTGGCACCAAACTGACTAAACAGTTCGTTATCAGAAGTTGTCATAATCGGGCGTAATATATTTTTATCGCCACTCATAAATGGGACAATGCTTTTTGGGGTAACACTGTTAAATTCTGGGTAGCGTTCTGCAACGGTACGCTGGTGCAAAAAGGTGTTTAAGCCTTCATCCATCCACATCCATTTGCGCTCATCTGAACTTACAATCATTGGAAACCAATTGTGTCCCACTTCATGAATAATGGTACCAATCATGCCCGCTTTGGCATTCTTGCTTATTTTACCATTTTTCGGTCTTCCGCCATTAAAACTAATCATAGGGAATTCCATACCAATATTTGAGGTGTTCACAGATATGCAAACAGGATAAGGATAATCAAAAGTAGCCTCAGAATATACTTCTAAAGCGTGCATTATGGCTTTTGTAGACTCTTCCTGCCATACTGGAAGGCCTTCTTTTGGATAGAAAGACATTGCCATTACGGTATTTGATGGCAGTTTTACAGCCTGAGCATCCCACAAAAATTTCCTCGATGAAGCAAAGGCAAAATCCCGAACGTTTTTAGCAGTAAATTTCCAAGTTTTTTGCTTTTTCGATTTTTCTTTTTCGTTTTCAATCGCCTCTTCTTTCGTAATTACCATAATAGGTTTATCAAACGATGTTCTGGCCTCATTTAAACGTTTACGCTGCTTTTTAGAAAGTACGTTTTCAGTGTTTTGAAGTTCACCGGTTGAAGCCACGATATGGTCGGCAGGTACCGTAATTTCAACATCGTAATCTCCAAACTCTAAAGCAAATTCACCTAGTTTTTGAAACTGTTGATTTTGCCAGCCTTCGGTATCGTTATATACTGCCATTCTTGGAAACCAATGTGCAATAAGATATACGGTGTTATCGTCTTCAGGGAAATATTCGTAACCTTCTCTAGATAACAAATACATGCTTCTGTCAGTAATTGGGTAAGACCATCCCATCGAAAACGTTAAGCTAGTACCTGATTTTAAAGGTTGGTCTAGTAAAACTTTCATCATGGTGTTATTAACCAAAGATTTTATGGGTTTTCCATTAGAATCTTTAATGTATTTAATAGTATATCCAGCGGGGAAATCAATAGCTCTAGTTAAAAATTGCATTTGTCGCGTATTGATGCCATTTTTTAAACTATTATTGATGCTTCCAAAATCCTCATTTTCTTTTTTATTCACATTTTGCTCTAGTTGAATCCATAAATAACTTAAGTCGTCAGGTGAATTATTGTAATAGGTGATGGTTTCCTCGCCAGAAAGCGTATTGTCAGCTTCATTTATAACAGCTTTAATATTGTAATCGGCACGTTGTTGCCAATAGTCTTTCCCAGGAGCACCACTAGCAGTGCGATACGTGTTTACTGGAGAAAGCAAGTTGTCAATAGGTTCAAATTTGCCGTTCCATGGTTGGTTTTGAGCTTGAATTTGAAATATGAACAACGCTAAAAAAGCAGTATAAAGGTATTTCATATGATTAGTACTTTATTGATTTTGAAAATAAAGTGGACAAGTTAATAATTAATACCTGAAGTATTACTAAAATTATATTTTGAGTAGGTTGATATTAAGCTTTTGTAAATAGTGCTTTTATTTGTTGCTTTAACCTAAAGGGTTCTGTACTTTTGCAGGCCAAATATGAATACTATGACAGATAAGAAAAAGTTGACGTTTGACGTTTTAATCGAAATTCCAAAAGGAAGTAGAAACAAATACGAATATGACTTTACGTTGCACAAAATTCGTTTTGATAGAACCTTATTTTCTTCAATGATGTATCCGGGAGATTACGGATTTGTTCCAGAGACTTTGGCCTTGGACCAAGATCCGTTGGATGTTTTAGTGTTATCTACAGAACCATCCTATCCAATGGTTGTGATGGAAGTGAGACCAATTGGTGTTTTTCATATGACGGATGAGAAAGGACCAGATGAGAAAATAATATGTGTTCCAGTTTCTGATCCGGTATGGAATAAAAGGAGTGATATTACACATTTGAACCCTCACAGATTAAAAGAAATCGAGCATTTCTTTCAAGTTTATAAAGATTTAGAAAAGAAAAAAGTAGATGTTGGTGGATGGGGTAATGCAGAGGAAGCCCGTAAAATTTACAGTGAATGTGTAAAACGATATGAGGAAAGCGAACATAAGAAAAAACGTACTTTCACAATCTAATTGAAAGATTCGTAATTTATATATCAAAAAACTGAGCCATCTTTAATCAAAGGTGGCTTTTTTTATCAGGTATATTTTCCTATTTTTAGCCCCGTTAAAAAAATATTAACATAACTAACTAATACAGAAATATGGAATTAATAATTAAAGGATTGCCAGCTTTTGGTGTTTTAGCATTGCTATTTGTATTTATTAAAAGTGCATGGGTAAGCAAGCAAGATGAGGGAACTGACAAAATGAAAAGGATTGCGAAAAACATTGCGGATGGCGCAATGTCTTTCCTTAAAGCAGAATACAAAATTTTAGCTGTTTTTGTGGTAGCTGTAGCTATCTTATTATTCTTCAAAGGAAGTAATGAAGAAGGTTCTAACGGAATGGTCGCTGTGTCATTTATTATTGGAGCTATTTGTTCAGCACTTGCTGGATTTATAGGAATGAAAGTAGCTACCAAAGCAAATGTTAGAACTACTAGTGCTGCAAGAACGTCGCTAGGAAAAGCCTTAGAAGTTGCTTTCGCCGGTGGTGCTGTAATGGGCCTTGGGGTTGTTGGTCTTGGTGTTTTGGGATTGAGTAGTTTATTTGCTATTTACAGTGAAATGGGATGGGGCCTAAATGAAGTGTTAAACGTGCTTTCTGGTTTCTCTCTTGGAGCATCATCAATAGCCTTGTTTGCACGTGTTGGTGGAGGTATTTACACTAAAGCCGCTGATGTTGGAGCAGATTTAGTTGGTAAGGTTGAAGCAGGTATTCCAGAAGATCATCCGTTAAACCCAGCGACAATTGCAGATAACGTTGGTGATAACGTAGGAGATGTAGCTGGAATGGGTGCTGATTTATTTGAATCATATGTAGGTTCTATAATTGGTACAATGGTACTAGGAGCATTTATTATTACTCCTGAGTTCAACGGATTAGGAGCAGTTTATTTACCATTGGTACTAGCGGCTGTTGGAATTATTATGTCTATCATTGGAACATTTTTTGTGAAAGTAAAGGATGGGGGTAATCCTCAAACAGCTCTAAATATTGGTGAGTTTGGCTCTGCAGCGTTGATGTTGGTAGCATCCTATTTTATTATCGGAGCTCTAATACCAGAAGGTACTGAAGGGCTAGAACATGGTTCGTTAGGTGTTTTTATAGCCGTAATAGCAGGTTTAATTGCAGGTTTGGCTGTTGGGAAAGTCACCGAATATTATACAGGTACAGGTACAAAACCTGTGAATTCTATAGTGCGACAGTCTGAAACTGGAGCAGCTACAAATATTATTGCAGGTTTAGGTGTAGGCATGATGTCTACCATGATTCCTATTCTTTTAATTGCCGCCGCTATTTTAGTGTCTCATCATTTTGCTGGACTATATGGTATTGCCATTGCTGCCGTAGGTATGTTGGCGAACACTGGAATTCAGTTAGCTGTGGATGCATATGGACCAATTTCTGATAATGCTGGTGGTATTGCTGAAATGGCAGAATTGCCAAGTGAAGTGCGCGAACGTACCGATAAATTAGATGCGGTTGGTAATACTACTGCTGCAATAGGTAAAGGATTTGCTATTGCTTCTGCTGCATTAACGGCATTGGCATTGTTTGCCGCATTTATGAAGACAGCTAATGTAACCGCAATTGACGTATCGCAACCAAATATTATGGCGGGACTTTTAGTTGGAGGAATGCTGCCTTTCGTATTTTCCGCTTTATCAATGAATGCTGTAGGACGCGCAGCTATGGCTATGATTGAAGAGGTAAGACGCCAATTTAGAGATATACCAAAATTAAAAGCCGCTCTAGAGGTAATGAGAGCCGTAGATTCTGATATGTCTAAGGCTACGGATGCGCAACGTAAAATATTTGATGATGCCGATGGTGTGGCAGAATACGATAAGTGTGTGGCTATTTCTACTAAAGCATCGATTAAAGAAATGGTATTACCAGGTTTATTGGCCATTGCAGTACCTGTTGCTGTTGGTTTTATTGGAGGAGCCGAAATGTTGGGTGGTTTATTAGCAGGTGTAACTACTTGTGGGGTGCTTATGGCCATCTTTCAATCTAATGCTGGTGGTGCATGGGATAATGCTAAGAAAATGATTGAGGAACAAGGAAGAAAAGGAACAGATGCACACAAGGCAGCTGTTGTAGGCGATACTGTTGGAGATCCTTTTAAAGATACTTCAGGGCCTTCTTTAAATATTTTATTAAAATTAATGTCGGTTGTTGCTTTGGTAATTGCACCAAGTATTGCTTTATCTGCTGATGCTGTTACGGCTTATGTTTCTGATGATACTACTGTAGAACAAGTTCAAATTCAAAAGGAAGTTAAAGTAGAATTAACTGAAACAGAAGAGGATGGTGTTGTAAAAGCAGTAGTTACCACGGTGACTGTTGAAAATGGTGAAGAATCAACTACTTATGAAACGATTACAGGTACAAAAACTCAGGTTGAAGCTAAACTGGAAGCTTTAGAAAAAGAAGAAAAAACGTCTTAAACTAAAAACTATCAACTAAACTAAACTAAACTAAATAAGCTAATTATTTAAAGGCCACGTGAAAGCGTGGTTTTTTTTATGTAAATAGTTTCATTTTATCAAGACAAACTTGTTATCTTTGAATTGGTTAACCAATTTGGTTTTCCAAATCTAAATTAAATATCAATGAAACATTATATATCAATTATCACCTTATTTTTAATAATTGCTGTAAATGGGCAAGTTGTGAGTAATAATGCTGAACTTCAAAACGCAATTTCAAATGCAGCAGCGGGTACTATAATTGAATTGGCCGATGGTACTTGGTTGGATGTGCAAATATCAATTAATGTAAATGCTACAGAACTTCAGCCTTGTATAATTAAAGCTCAAAATTTGGGAAATGTGTTTTTTGAAGGGCGTTCAAACATCAGTATTGGAGGTTCTTATATTATTTTTGAAGGTATTATTTTTCAGAATGCCTTAGGCCTCATTTCAAACGATGGAAGAATTGAACCTGTTATCGAATTTAGAGATGCAAGCAATAATGATTGTGTAAACTGCACCGTTAGAAATGTAAAGATTGATTCATATAACGGTACCGTTAGTCAAGAAGAAGATATTTTTAAATGGGTGATTATTTATGGCGCATATAATGAGGTAAGTTATTGCTCATTTCTTGGCAAAAATGGGGTAGGAAGCATTATCAATGATAATCATAATAACGCAACGCCCGATTATTCTAAAATACACCATAACTATTTTGCGGATAGAATTCCAGTCAACAATGATGTTAACGGTTTAAATGATCAAGATGCCATAAGAATTGGAGTGAGCACAACCTCTCTGTCTGATTCATTTACAGATGTTTATGATAACTTGTTTCATAACTGGTCTGGAGAAGTAGAAATCATTTCAAATAAAAGCGGAGGAAACAAATATTATAATAACACTTTTAGAGATTACCAAGGTACTTTAACTTTGAGACATGGTAATAATACAGAAGTATTTAATAATTTCTTCTTTGGAAATAATAATTCTTTTTCTGGTGGTGTAAGAGTTATCGGAGAAGGTCATAAAGTATATAACAACTATTTTGAAAAACTTAGGTATAGAAAACCAAATGGGTCGGGGTCTAGTACCACAGGAGCATTAAATGTTATGAACGGTTTAGAAAACTCTCCGTTAAATGGATATTATCAAGTTAAAAATGTACAAATTGTAAATAATACACTCGTAGATTGTGATTTAGGTATTAGAATTGGAACTAGTTTGAGTGGAGCAACGCTTGCACCAGAAAACCTTACAGTTGCTAATAACATTATTTTAAACTCTGATATAAACGCATTTCAAATACTTACGGCACCAACAGGAGCTTCAAGTAACGCGGGTAATATTACACAAAATGGAAGTTGGGATTTAACTAATGGTGTTAATTCAAACCAAACAGTAGCTTCAGGATTATTAACCAGTGGTAGCGATTTCTATAGGATAACTGCTGGAAGTGCAGCGATAGATGCTGGTGTAGGGACCTATACTTTTTTAAACAAGGATATTTTATATGGAGATAGAGACGCCAACATCGATGCCGGAGCCGAAGAATTTAATGCGAGTGGTACATCTAGACCTTACACGTTAACTGATGTGGGAGTGAAACTAGGTTTTGGTGCCTTAAATGCCTTGTCCGTTAGCAGTTTGTTCCTAGATAAAAATAGCATCAAAATTTATCCCTCACCCACTAAAGGGAAGTTAACGATTTTAAATAAGGACGATATTATTGGAAAAGTTAAAATATTTAATACTAGGGGGCAACTTCTTCGTACCGAAAATTTAGAGCTAAAAAAGGCTGAAATCGATATTAGCAATTTTTCAAAGGGTATTTATATTTTAAGATCAAACCAATCTGTAAATCGCATTGTGTTAAATTAAAGGGTAAACCAATCCTTTATAATTTCTTTTTCTGTTGAAGTATTACTTCTATGTATAAATTCGTTTTTAACAGCGTCATATTCGTAATCTTCTCCCCATTTGGTATGATTTTCAGCTACCTCGGCAATTGCATCACAGATAAAATCAATTTCATCATTGGTCATTGTTGGGTGAATAGACATGCGTATCCATCCCGGGCGCTCAATTAAACAGCCTTCCAATATTTTTGCTTCAATAGATTTCGAAGTAGATTGGTCTACATTTAACAGGTAATGACCATAAGTCCCTGCACATGAACAACCCCCACGTGTTTGTACCCCAAATCTATCGTTTAGAAGTTTTACTATAAGATTGTAATGTGCACCTTCAATGTAAAAAGAGAACACACCTAATCTGTCTTTATGCTCAGGAGCTAAAATTTTTAAGTTTGGAATTTTAGATAATCTTTCAAATATAATTGTATTCAGTTCATGCTCTCTATCCAAAATATTTTGCACTCCCATATCTTCTTTAAGCTTTATGGATAATGCAATTCTAATAGCTTGTAAAAACCCTGGCGTACCGCCATCTTCTCGAGTTTCAATATCATCAATATAATCATGGTCGCCCCAAGGATTTGTATAGCTTACCGTTCCGCCACCAGGATTATCGGGTACTAAATTTTTATATAATTTTTTGTTGAATATTAATACTCCAGATGAACCTGGGCCGCCCAAAAATTTATGAGGTGAGAAGGTTATTGCGTCTAAATAGGCGTCCTCATCTTTTGGATGCATATTAATATTTATATATGGTGCAGAACATGCAAAATCTACAAAACACAATCCATTGTTGCGATGCATCGTTTTTGCAACTTCATAGTAGTTGGTTGCAATTCCTGTAACGTTAGAACATCCTGTAATAGCTGCAATTTTTATAGGTACATGTTTAAATTCCTCCAACAGTTCTTCGAGTTTAACTAAACATGGCAGGCCTTCATTGTTTGATGGGATTACCTTAACGCGAGCTATGGTTTCCAACCAAGAGGTTTGATTGGAATGATGTTCCATATGTGATACAAAAATTATAGGGCGTTTCTCTTCAGGAACTATGGTGTTTTCTTTTAAATTCTCACACAATTTAAGGCCTAAAATACGTTGAAACTTATTTACTGCTCCAGTCATTCCTGTACCAACAGTAATTAGTACATCGTCTTGCGATGCATTAACGTGTTGTTTTATGATTGTTCGCGCATCATGGTAGGCATGTGTCATTACACTTCCTGTGATGGAAGTCTCAGTGTGTGTATTGGCAACAAAAGTTCCTATCTCTTTGCTTATCTTTTCTTCAATGGGTTTGTATAGTCTTCCACTAGCTGTCCAATCTGCATAAATAATTTTTTTTCTACCGTAAGGCGATACGAAATAAGAGTCAATACCTACAATATTGTTTCGGAATTTTTCGAAATAATTTTCCAGACGTGTTGGCTGTTTTGCTTTGGGACTAATCATGTCAACATATGTTTGATCTAGAAATTATTCATTGAAAACCTTCAAGCCGCACTCTAAAAACGCTGCATACTCTTTGGCGTCTGGAGTATAGGGCATGGGAGTATTTAAAACTTTTTTGCCATTTGAATCTAAAAGTACATAATAGGGTTGGGAGTTTGATTGGAAAAATTCCGTTTGAAAATGAGCCCATTTATGTCCATAGTTTTCAAGTTTTCTTACACCGCCATCGACACGTTTTACATATATTTTTTCAGTTTCTGGCAACTCTTTTTTATCATCAACATAAAGAGAAATTAAAACATAATCGTTCCTTAAGTAATTGTCAATAGTGGAATCCGGCCAAACATGCTCTTCCATTTTACGGCAATTAACACAAGCCAAACCAGTAAAATCTATGATAATAGGTTTGTTGGCTTTTTTTGCATAGGCTAGTCCCTCTTTTAAATCTTTAAAACAATCTAAATTATTAGGGCATTCATTTGGATACAAAAAACTGTATCCTACGGGAGGGGCTAAACCACTTAACAGTGTGAGTGATTTAAAGGTGTTGGTGTCTTTGTTAACTCTAAATCCCGACGCCAAATAAATAACGAAAGATGCCACTAAAACACCTCCTGTAATTCTAGAAAATGATAATTTTTTTATTGGTGAATCATGAGGGAATTTAATCTTACCGAAAAGGTATAAAGCTAAACCTGCAAATATTAAAATCCACAAAATTAAAAAGGGTTCAATTTTTAAGACATTCCAATGTGCAACCAAGTCGGCATTCGATAAAAATTTGAAAGCTAAGGCTAACTCTAAAAACCCTAAAATTACCTTTGTTGTATTTAACCATCCACCAGACTTTGGTAGGGCATTCATCATATTAGGAAACATGGCGAATAATGCAAAAGGTAAACCTAAAGATACTCCAAAACCAGCCATACCTGCTGTGAGTTCCCACGCGCCACCATCTGCTGTTAAAGAGCCTGCGAGTAAAGACCCCAGAATAGGTCCTGTACAAGAAAAGGATACTATAGCTAGTGTAAGTGCCATGAAAAATATTCCAACTAAACCACCTGTATTTTCGCCTTGTGTTGTTTTTGTCGTCCAACTAGACGGTAATGTTAATTCGTAATATCCGAAAAATGAAAAGGCAAAGAACACAAAAATTAAAAAGAAGATAATATTTAGCCAGATGTTGGTTGAAATCTCATTTAGAATATCTGGGTTTACCGAATCTAACAAATGAAATGGTACGCTTAGTAAAATATAAACAGCGAAAATAAAGAAGCCATACAGTAAGGCTTTTGATACGCCCGATCCTTTGTTTTCACTGCTGTTTTTTGTGAAAAAACTAACTGTGAGCGGAATCATAGGGAATACGCAAGGTGTTAATAATGCCAACAACCCCCCTAAGAAACCCAATCCAAAAATACGCCATAATGAACTATTGCTTGAGGTAACATTCAAATTTTCGACTTCATTTCCACAAGATGTAGTTGGTTTAATAATATCATCAGAAGACATTCCATATAGTAAATGGTTTGTTTTATTGGAGTCAATTTCAATCTGTTTATTGGTGTTTTCAGAAGCAGCTTTTTTTGATTCATTCAGAATAAAAACTAATTCAAAATCTGTTGGGGGCGTGCATTTTTCATCATCACAAGCCATAAACAATACACTACCAGTTATTTTGTCTATGGCATTAATAAGCTTTACTTTTTGCTTAAAAACAGCCGTGTTTTCAAAATACTTAATTTCCATTTCAAATACTGCGTCGTTAACGGTTATGCCTTCTTCTTCTGAAGTATTACCGATAAGCGTATAATCGTTGTTGTCGTTATGGTAATTGAATTCAGTCGGAATTGGTCCTCCTTCTGGAATGTTTTGAGCGTACAGGTGAGAACCTTCCTCAATTGTTGCAATAGAAATTAAGTTGTATTCTGAATCAGATATTTTTTCAACTTGAGTTTTCCATTTTACAGGATTATACATCTGTGAAAATGCTAAACTAGTATATAAAATTAAAAGCAGAAATAGTAATCGTTTCATTTTATTTAATGTGTTGTAAGTAGGGTGGGCGTTTTAATATTTGCCTAATTACAAAATAACGTTATTAAAATAACTTATGTAAAAACTCCTGTGGTTTTTAATAGATTTTTAACTGTAAAATCGGAAGAAGCCTTTTAAAACAACCCGTTAATTTCAGCATCAATAGTATTGATAACATGTCCTAAATCTTCAGGATTATCTACGAAGTTTAATTTATCGACATCCATTATCAATAATTTGCCTTTGTCATACCCATGAATCCAAGCTTCGTAGCGCTCGTTTAATCTGCTGAGGTAATCTATACTAATGGAGTTCTCATAATCCCTACCACGTTTATGAATTTGCGATACCAAATTAGGGATAGAACTACGCAAATAAATTAATAAATCAGGGCCTTGAACAAGCGATTCCATTAAATCAAACAGTGTGCTGTAATTGCTAAAATCCCTATTTGTCATTAAACCCATGGCATGTAGGTTGGGTGCAAAAATATGGGCATCTTCGTAAATGGTTCTATCTTGAATAATGTCTTTTCCACTTTCTCGAATTTGCAATACTTGACGAAAACGACTATTTAAAAAGTAAACTTGTAGGTTGAAACTCCAGCGTTCCATTTGATTGTAAAAATCATCTAAATAAGGATTGTCAACCACATCTTCTAGTTGTGCTTCCCATTTATAGTGTTTTGCAAGTAATTTGGTCAGCGTCGTTTTTCCAGCGCCAATATTTCCGGCTACAGCAATATGCATAGTTTAATTAATTTTTTATTCGGAATTCTTGGAGAGTTTCAAAGTTGTAAATATACAAGGTTTCATTGGTTACAAAAAATTGCGGTACCAAATTATTATTAGTTTTTACAGGAATTACGGCTGTAGAATCTTTTGCCAAATAAAATAAGCCATTTTCCTTTTTTAAGTACAAACTCTCGTTATTTTCAACAATCTCAGTGAATCCAGCATTTTTTATTTTCTTTACCAAACTTCCAAAGTAATTATAAACCAAAATAGAATCTTCAGTTAGTAGATACGCATAGTTGTAATTACTTGTTAAATCTAATATAGGACTATCAATAGGTTTCAGCGTTTGTGCTTTTGTAGTTCTGGTTTTATAATCAAATACTTCTAAGAGTTGTGTGTCTTGATTAAAAATCCAAATGGTATTGTCGTATCCGGTAGAAATATGCGATACATTTTTGTAGTTATTTAGGGTATTAAAATCAACTTTAAATATTTCAGCTAAACGATTATCTAAAATAATAACAGTGTTGAATTCTTGATAAAACACGTTGATTTTTAGTGGATTAAAACTATTTGCCGACGTTAGTTTTCCTAATTGCAAATTGTTGTAGCTAATTGTAGTGTCTTTATTTTTCTTGTAAATGGTACTTTCTTGAGTGAAGAAAATAGTGCCAAAATTATCAACGCCAACAACACTATCAGCTTTTAAAGGTGTAGTTTTAAGGGGTGCTATTTCAATAGGTTCTTGAGCGCCTATTGAAACCCAAAGCAGTAAAAAAAAATATAAAACTGTTTTCATTTCGGTTTGAAAAGTACAAAAATCAAACCACTTCTATAAAATTAACTTATAGCCATAACCGCGAACATTTATAATTTCAATGTTGGTATCTTTTTTTAGTTTTTTTCGAAGTTTGGTAATAAAGACATCCATACTTCTAGCTGCAAAAAAATCATCGGTTCCCCAGAGCTTATTCAAAATTAAAGAGCGATCTAAAACCTTATTTTTATTTTTTATCAAATGAAATAACAAATGTGCTTCGCGGTGCGTAAGCTGAACTTTATCTTCAGATTGAAACTGCAATGTTTGTTTGGGAAAATTAAAGGTGTAATCGCCCAATATGATAATTTCTGATTGTTGTTGCTCTTTGCTGCGGTTCAATAAATTATTAATGCGAACAATGAGTTCCTCCATACTGAATGGCTTTTTTAAATAATCATTACCACCAATGGTAAAACCTTCCACAACATCTTGCGTTTGCGATTTTGCAGTTAAAAAGATAATAGGAATAGCATCATCAATTTCGCGAATTTCTTTAGCCAAGGTAAAACCATCCTTTTTTGGCATCATCACATCAAGTACCAACAATTCAGGATTAATAATGTGATATTGTTTTAATGCTTTTTCACCGTCTTCACAGAGTGTCACCTTAAAATTTCTGGTTTCAAGACTTTCTTTTATGATTTGGCCCAAAGCAGGCTCGTCCTCTGCTAATATAAGTTTTACCGGGTTAGCCATTGGGTATGGAAATTTTAAATGAGGTTAGATTTTCGCTTAAATCAAGAGCAATAGTACCGTTATGTTTATTGATAATGGTTTTGGTATAATATAGCCCAATGCCATAGCCTTTAACGTCGTGTGTGTTGCCTTTTGGAATGCGATAAAACTTTTCGAAAATTCTATGTTTGTTCTCTTTCTTTAATAAATTTCCGTTGTCAGAAATTGAAATTTGAACGCTATTGCTACTGGATTTTAAGTACACCGAAATATCATCACCACCATATTTCACAGCATTATCTAAAATGTTGTTCAAGGCATTTTCAAAGTGAAACACATCAGCATGTATTACTATATTTTCACTATCAAGATGTAAGTTGAAGTTTTTGTTTTGACGTTGAGTTTTGTAGCGGTTAACCATTGTGTCAAGCAAATGCGACACATCAAGCGGTTCTTTGTTGAATTTTAAAGATTCACTATCTAAGGTTGCAGTTTCCAGTAATTTTTCTACCATTAAATTAAGTTTTGATAGCTGGTTAGAAGACATATCTACATATTGCTTTGTTTTTTCTTTGTCTTCAATCACGTTAAAATTACTAATGCTCTCTAAAGCAACACCAATGGTAGCAATAGGCGTTTTAAATTCATGGGTAATGTTACTAATCAAATCGTTTTTAACTTCTGCCAACTGCTTTTGTTCCTTTATTATTTTTAATAGAAAAAACAAACAGCTAATAACCGCTAAAACCAAAAGTGTGGAGATTAAAATAGCACTTATCCCTTTTTTAAAGGCTGCCCAATTAGCATTGTCAAAGGATACTCCAAGCGTACTGCCTTTTGGTAAAAAGGTGGATTTTGAAGTAACATTCAATGTGTTGTTATTCGCGGATGAATCAACCGCTTTGGTTGTTTCATTTGTTGCTGAAGAGAAAAAACGCGGAAATCGTTCTATGGGTTTGCTGTAGTTTATCTGGTAATTTAAATCAATCTGTTTGTCTTTTAAGTTTAGTTGCAATAAGCTGTCAATTGCAGCTACGTTTAATGTGTCTTTATTAATTGAGATAATTACTTTAGAGGTTAATAATTTAAATTTATTAGCTATTGAGTCAGCTTTCAATAGGTGAACTTGTTGGCGCTGTTTCGATGAATCCTGTTTCCAAAATGGGAATTTGTTATTCTTTTCTTTAGGCAGTAAAGAGTCAGCTTTTAACCCTTTAATAATAGTTATACCTTCAATAGAATTTAGGTTTAAGGAATCTATTCCTTTAAATGTTTTATCATTTTCGTCAATAGATTTTGAGATTTTTTCTAAAATTCCACCTTCGCTAAAGACGTTTTTTTGATTTTCCCCCTCAAAAGTTAAGCCTAAGGTGGTTTTTTGAGCTAAATCGGTGTAATAATCGTCCACCACTTTATCTAAACTCGTTTGTACATCAATAATAAGTTGCTGTTTATTAGAAAGATAATTTTTATAGTTCCAATAGGCTTGTATACCAATGGTAGCTATAATTACAGCAATAATTATATAGAGAATGTATGTATATCGTTTATCGTTCATACTTCAAAAGTAAAGGGAAAAACCCTTAAAAACTAATCGGTTAACACTCGTTAACACTGGTTAACTTTCATAACCGTTTTTGCTTATGATATTTGTACCACATCAATCAAAGAACGACTACAGTTGTTTTTATAATCAAAAAAAGTATTAATCTTAAAAATCAAAACACATGAAAAATTTAGTTACAATTTTAGCACTTATTAGTTTTACGTTCGCTTCGGCTCAAAACACTACTTTGGAAGGCGATATTTCAAAAGATAAAGTGACATTCGAAAACCTTAATATTTCTGTAACGGTTAATTCGGCAGAGGATATAAAAAGAACATTTGATGTTAGTGACATTAAAAACATTGTTTTAGATGTTGATGACAATGAAGCGTTGAGTTTTACAGTTACATGCGAGAATACAGCCGAAAATTCAAATAGTCACCTAACGTATAAAGTAAAAGGTAATACTAATGATTTAGATGGTTTTATTAAAAGCATTAAATTGATAAGAAAATCGGCAATCAAATATTACAAAAACAAATCATAATTATGAAAACCTTAGTATATATAATCATTGTTTTCACGCTATTGGTAGTGTCAAAGCTAGAAGCGCAAGAATTCCAGGGGGTTGCTACTTATAAATCACACCGAAAAGTAGATTTGAAAATGGGAGATGATAAAATGGATAATGCCCAACAAAAAATGATTCAGGAGCAGTTAAAAAAGCAGTTTCAGCGCGAGTACACCTTAGAGTTCAATACATATGAGTCTATTTACAAGCAAGAACAAAAGCTTGATGCACCGCAACCTCCAAGTTCGGGTATAAGTATTAAAATAGTTCAAGGTGACGATATAATGTATAAAAATATTAAGGAGCGACGTTACACCAATAAAACTGAACTTTACGGGAAATTATTTTTAATCAAAGATTCATTAACCAGCAGAACATGGCAATTAGTTAATGAAACTAAAAATATAGGCGAGTATACCTGTTACAAAGCTATTTTTGAGGATGAATATACCACTAGAACCTTCAATGAAGAAGGGGAGTTCACAACCGTAACAAAACCACGCACCACCACGGTTTGGTATACGCCTCAAATACCTGTGAGTAATGGGCCTTCTAATTATTTCGGACTTCCAGGTTTAATTTTAGAAGTGAATGATGGAAAACTCACATTAGTATGTACCAAGATAGTTTTAAACCCAGAAGAAGTAGTCGAAATAGCTGAGCCTGCAAAAGGCAAAAAAGTATCTCAAGAAGAATTTGACGACATACAAGATAAAAAAACGGCAGAAAGGTTAGAAGAATTTCGATCCGTAAACAGTGGCAAGAAAAGTGGAGAACGTGTGATGTTTCACGTTGGCGGCTAAGAAACACTTAGTTTTTAGATGAATATGTTAGAAATATGTTATAAAAAATTATTTTGTTTAATAATTATCTATATTTGTTGAACATTTTAAATCTAACAGCATCATGAAGTCAGTTAAGTTCGCCATAGTAATTTTTTGTTTAAGTTTTATAGTGCCAGTTTCTATAAGTGCACAAGAGTTTCAAGGTAAGGCAGAGTATGTTTACAAAGCTCAGATGAATTTGGGGCGTTGGGGTGCAAAAATGAGTGAAGCCCAAAAGAAGCAGATTGCTGCACGTTTAAAAAATAGACTGGAAAAAACATACATTTTAACGTTCAACAAGGAAGCATCGGTCTATAATGAGTATGAAAAATTGGATGCTATGTCTGGAGCAACTGATTCTTGGGGCAAGAATTTTACGCCAGGGGAACAGTACAAAAACGTAAAGACCAATACCTTTGTGCAAGACCAAGAGTTTTATGGTAAAAAGTTTTTAATAGAAGACAAATTATTGAAAATTGATTGGAAGATAAGTGCCGAGACAAAGCAAATTGGTAATTATACTTGTATGAAAGCTACAGCCATGATACCTACTTCAGAATTGTCGTTCTGGGAATTTTCTTGGAGCCAATTGCGTCAGGAAACAAACGAGGATGAAAATGATTCGTCAGATGCGAATTCTGAAGATATAGAAGAAGAGATTCCTATGACAGAAGTAGAAGCTTGGTATTCGCCGCAAGTACCAGTAAGTCAAGGGCCATCAGAATTTTGGGGTTTACCTGGGTTAATTTTCGAATTAAATATTGGTACAACTACCATATTATGTTCTAAGCTGGTAATGAATCCTCAGGAGAAAATAAAAATTGAAGCACCAAATAGAGGTCAAGAAGTAACAAAAGCAGAATACAAAGAAATCATCTTCAAAAAAATGAAGGAGTTTCGTGATAATAGAGTTGGTAGACGTTACAGTCGATAATTTTAACAATATTTTAATACAATAGCTTTAAACTTACAGGTTTTGGTTTAGTCAAATATAAACGTCTTTCAGAAAGAAATAGTTTCTTTAGGAGCATATATTTTAAGATAACATCAAACACTAATTATCATGACAAAAACCACTGCAGTGCGTTCAATTCCTCTTTTATTTTTAATCTTTTCACTAGTCATAAATGCTCAAGAGTTCCAAGGTAAAGCTTATTATATGTCTAAAACTTCAGTAGATATGAGCAACTTTGGACGACCAAATATGTCTGAAGACCAAAAGAAACGAATGGCAGAACGCTTAAAGCAAATGTTTGAAAAGACCTTTATTTTAGACTTTAACAAAGTAGAGTCGGTTTATAAATTAGATGAAAAATTAGAAACACCTGGGCAAGGTCAGGGTGGAAGATTTGGTTCTGTAATGTCCGGTGCAATTGATGGTGTTACTTACAAAAACATTAAGTCTAAAGAAATTTTGAGTGAACATGAACTCTTTGGAAAACTGTTTTTAATAAAAGATGATATTCCTGAGTTAGATTGGAAAATGACTGGAGAAACCAAGCAAATTGGTGGTTATACCTGTTTTAAGGCTACGGCAATAAAAACATGGAAAGATTTTGATATGTCTAGCTTTAGAAGACCTTCTGATACTACTGAGGATAAAGATGATGAAGCAGAACAGGAAGCAGAACAACCCATTACAATAACAGCATGGTACACTATGCAAATACCTGTAAATCATGGTCCAGATTTCTACCAAGGCTTACCAGGTTTAATTCTGGAGATTAATACCGATAAAACTACCATGTTGTGTACCAAAATAATATTAAATCCAGAGGATAAGGCAACTATAAAAAAACCATCTAAAGGAAAAGAAGTAACAAAAGAAGAATACGTAGATATTGCCACGAGCAAGTTCCAAGAAATGAGGGAAAATTTTAGGAGGGGTGGAGGCTCTAGGCGATAGATAAACAACCAAAAACCATGAAATTAAAACTAACCATAGTATTTACATTATTAGTAACCCTGGGCTTTTCGCAAGTTAAACTGCAAGGGGTTGTAAAAGATAGTATAGGCAGCCCGTTAGAATTGGCAAACGTTATGGCACTTAACCAAGAGACGAATGCCATGGAATCTTACGGAATTACGAACGAGAAAGGGAAGTTTGTGTTAACACTAGGTAAAAATTCTCAGTACAAACTGCAAGTGAGCTATATCGGTATGAAAACGTTCGAAGAGATTATAGAAACCACAGATGCAAATATTGATAAAGACATCACCATGGTTACTGATAATGCTTTGGATGCGGTAGAGCTAACTTATGAAATGCCAGTAACTATAAAAGGCGATACGTTGATATATAATGCAGATTCTTTTAAAAACGGTACAGAGCGAAAGCTGGAAGATGTATTGGAAAAATTACCTGGTGTAGAGGTAAATGACGAAGGCCAAATTGAAGTTGAAGGCCAACGTGTGTCTAAAATTATGGTAGATGGTAAAGATTTTTTTGATGGCGACACCAAATTAGCTACCAAAAACATCCCATCCAACGCTGTGGATAAGGTACAGGTGCTTAAAAATTATGCCGAAGTTGGTCAATTAAGCGGTGTAACCAATAATCAAGATAACTACGCCATAAATATTAAGTTAAAAGAAGGAAAAAAGAATTTCTGGTTTGGTAATGTAACTGCGGGTGGTGGGTCGTCGCCAGATGATGAGTTGTATCTCGTGCAACCCAAATTGTTTTATTACAGCCCTAAATATAGCATTAACATTATTGGTGATTTGAATAATACCGGAGAACCAGCACTTTCACGACGCGACTTAAGAGGTTTTGGCGGCGGTTTTAGGTCTCCAAGTAGAGATAGTGGTACCAGTTTAAATTTAGGAAACAACGATTTAGGGTTTTTAGCAACCCAAAACAATCGCGCTCAAAATATTGAAAATAAACTGGCTTCGGCGAATTTTAGTTATTCTCCAAATAGGGCTTTAGATATCAGTGGTTTTGGAATTTTTAATAGTAGTAGTGTTGATATCCGACAGATAAGATCTGTGCAATATACAAATCCGAATTTGGGAATTCCCGATGAAGATACAGATCAAATCACGTCACAGCGTTCAGATATTGGATTGGTGAAGCTAAGTGCCACGTACAAGCCTAATTTTAATAACCAAATGGATTATGATGTGTTAGGACGCGTAACAAAAGAGTCGCAAGAGCAGAACTTCTTTTCATCGGTTATTGGAAACACAAACCAGTTTGAAGACAACACGCCCTATAGTATCAATCAGAATTTAAATTATTACTACACCCTAAACGAAACCAACATTTTTGCTTTAGAGGTACAACATTTGCTACAGGATGAAGACCCATTTTATAACGCAATTTTAGAGGATAAGGATAATTACGAAAATACAGCAGATGCCTTAGGTTTAGATCCAGATCAGATAGGATACAACATCAATCAAACCAGACGTGTAAAAACCAATCAGTTAGATGCTAAATTAGACTACTGGAACGTTTTAAATGATAAGAGTAACATCAACCTAACCTTAGGTGCTATTTCCAGTAGGCAAGATTTTAATTCTAATTTATTTCAAATTTTGGACGATGATTCTAATTTTGATCCCACACCAAACTTCAACAATGGTATAGCTATTAACGACATTGTATATAGCTTTAGCGATTATTATTTAGGAGCGAAATACACCTTAAAAGCTGGAATTTTTACCTTTATGCCCGGGGTTTCCGCGCATGCTTACAGATACGGTAACGATCAGTTTGGTCAAGAATTCCAAGATAATTTCGGATTGCTATTACCAAGTTTCGAAACCCGTATGCAATTTAAAAAGAGCGAGAGTTTAACACTCAGGTACACTATGCGTAACCAATTTACCGATGTTACGCGATTAGCAAGTGGTATTGTATTAAATGGGTTTAATAGCATTCAAGTAGGTAATCCAGAGTTGCAAAATGCATTAACCAATAACGTTAGTTTAATTTACAGAAGCTTTAACCTGTTTAACTATACCAATGTGTTTGCTGTTGTAAATTATAGTAATGCAGTAGACCAAATACGCTCTATTTCTAATTTTGAAAGTGTAGTGCGTACCAATAACTTTTTTAATTCTGGTTTTGCCGACGAAAGTGTTACGGCTTTTGGGCGTTTTCAGCGTACATTCGGTAAGTTGAGAGCTAGTATCAATACCCGTTTTAATTACAGTAAGTTTAATCAGTTTATCCAAGGGGAGCGCTCTATTAATGAGAATTTTCAGCAATCTTATACACCAGAGCTAAGAACTAATTTTAGGGAGGCGCCAAATTTTGAAATCTCTTACCGTTACGCGGTAAACACAAACCAGCAAGGTGGGCGAAGCACAACCTTTACCACTAATGCCCCATCTATTGAGTTTGATGCCTATATCTGGAAGAAATTCACATTTTTAACCGATTATGCATACACACGCCAAAGCAATCCAAATGGGTCTCCACAAGAGTTTGAAATATGGAATGCTTCCCTGTCTTACAGAAAAGACCGTGATGCAAAATGGGAATATACCCTTAAGGCGACCAACCTGTTAAATGCCACGTCTTTAATACAAAACGGTAATAATAATGTATCTGTATTTACTTCGGAATATTTTATACAACCAAGGTTTGTGACGTTTCGATTAAGATATGAGATTTAGGAGGTTCGTTTACCAGTCTCGTATATCTGTAAGTTAAGGGCTTATATCCGCCAGTAGACATGAATAGTGTAAAATTTTTACAAATTCAAGATGAGTTTCAATAAAAAAAACGGTATTTAAACCGTCTTTTTTTATTCAAAATTTTATGCAACTCAAAAAAGCTGCACAAAATGCGCTGTTAATTCAATGGACTGTGGATATAAATTTAAAACCTACTCGTTGTATTCAGAACGAAATAGTGCTTTTTTGAAGTTGGTCTTTAGTAGTCAGTTACAAGTTAAACACATGCTTCACCTTATCCACAAAATCCAACTTTTCCCAAGTAAACAACTCCACATCAAGCGTTGTGCTTTCGCCATTAGGTTGTTCAAAGGTTTTTGTTACGGTTCTGTTAGTGCGCCCCATGTGGCCATAAGCGGCTGTTTCACTGTACATGGGCGACCGTAATTTTAGTCGTGTCTCAATCGCGTAAGGGCGCATATCAAAAATTTGTGACACCTTTTCAGCAATTTCGCCATCGCTCAAGTTTACTTTTGAAGTGCCATAAGTATCAATAAAAATACCCATAGGTTCTACAACACCAATAGCGTAACTTACTTGCACTAAAACTTCATCTGCAACACCTGCTGCCACTAGGTTTTTAGCAATATGTCGCGTAGCATATGCTCCACTTCTATCTACTTTGCTAGGGTCTTTCCCAGAAAATGCACCACCACCATGGGCACCTTTGCCGCCGTAAGTGTCTACAATAATTTTACGCCCTGTTAGGCCCGTATCTCCATGCGGACCGCCAATTACAAATTTCCCGGTGGGGTTGATATGATACTTAATATCGCTATTAAATAAGGTTTGAATCTTTTCAGGAAGTTTAGCAACCACGCGCGGTATTAAAATTTCTACGATGTCCTTTCTTATTTTTGCCAACATGGTATCATCATCGGCAAACTCATCATGTTGTGTAGATACTACAATAGCATCAATGCGTTGCGGTACATTATCGTCACTATATTCAATGGTTACCTGACTTTTAGAATCTGGTCTTAAGTAGGTGATGTCTTTGTTTTCACGACGTAGCGCCGCCAATTCAATTAAAATGCGATGCGATAAATCTAAAGCCAAAGGCATATAGTTTTCGGTTTCGTTGGTGGCATAACCAAACATCATCCCTTGGTCTCCGGCACCTTGTTCCTCTTTGGTAGCACGATCTACACCTTGATTGATGTCTTCAGATTGTTCATGTATTGCCGAAAAGACACCACAGGAATTCCCATCGAACATATACTCGCCTTTGGTATATCCAATTTTGTTTATAGTATCCCTTGCAATTTTTTGCACGTCAAGATAGGTATGTGATTTTACCTCGCCAGCAAGCACTACTTGTCCCGTAGTTACTAGAGTTTCACAAGCTACTTTTGAGTCGGCATCAAAGGCTAAAAAATTATCAATTAAGGCGTCGCTTATTTGGTCGGCAACTTTATCTGGATGTCCTTCAGAAACACTTTCTGAAGTAAATAAATATGGCATACTATTTTGTTTTCGAAGTAAGATTTGACGGAAAACGTCTCAGGAGTTTACACTGCCTTTAGCATTTTTGCTTACACGATTTTTGTGGTGTAAAGAGGTTGCAATCAGTCAAATCTTTCCTCTATGATTTATCGATGTGCAAAAGTAAAAAAAATAAGAGAAATATATGCGTTATGGCAAAAAGATATCGTGCAAACCAAGATCACTAGCTGGCAGTGTAAAACCAAAAAAAAATTTTCATATTCTTTTTTGGTTTTGAACATCATAAAAAAATAGACTTAGTATGCTGATAAACAGCAATATAATAGATTTTTAGGGGTAGTGAATTTAACCCATTAAAATTTGCTACGACCTATAGTAAGTGTATAAACATTTATTTTCGTTAACTGAAATTTAAGATTAATGTTAAAAGTCTTAAATCGATTGAATAATTTTTAAAAAGTCTATTTAAAACCAAAATTATTTTCACCAAAAATGCAAGAACTCAATAAATATAGTAAAAGATTAACACAAGATGAATCGCAACCGGCATCACAGGCTATGTTGTATGCTGCAGGGTTTACCGATGATGATATGAACAAGGCTCAAGTAGGTATTGCTAGTACGGGTTTTGATGGCAACCCTTGTAATATGCACTTAAACAGGTTGAAAGATGAGGTTAAGCTAGAGTGTAATATTGCAGGTTTAGTTGGTTTAGGTTTTAATACTATTGGTGTGAGCGACGGAATTTCTATGGGAACTTCTGGGATGAATTATTCTTTGGCTTCTAGAGATATTATTGCAGATTCTATAGAAACTGTAATGCAAGCACAGAGTTACGACGCTTTAGTTGCGGTTGTAGGTTGTGATAAAAATATGCCTGGAGCAGTAATTGCGATGTGTCGTTTAAACCGTCCGTCTATAATGATGTATGGTGGTGCTACGGCATCAGGTATGTACAAAGGCAAAAAACTAAATATTGTTTCGGCTTTTGAAGCTTTGGGACAAAAAGTATCTGGAGAGATTGATGAAGAGGAATATAAAGAGATTATAAAACGATCTATTCCTGGAGCAGGGGCTTGTGGTGGTATGTATACTGCAAATACAATGGCATCTTCAATTGAAGCTATGGGGTTTGCGTTGCCTTATAATTCTTCTATTCCTGCTGAAAACCCTAGTAAATTATCGGAGGCAGAACGACATGCCAGAGCTATAAAAAACTTGTTGGAGTTAGATTTAAAACCACTGGATATTATTACTAAGAAATCTCTTGAGAATGCAGTTACAATGGTAAATGCACTTGGGGGTTCTACTAATGCAGTGCTGCACTTTTTAGCCATTGCATTTGCCGCAGATATAGATTTTACTCTTGAAGATTTTCAGCGTATAAGTGATAAAACACCGCTAATTGGCGATTTAAAACCATCTGGAAAATACCTGATGGAAGATGTTCATGGAATTGGTGGGACGCCAGCAGTAATGAAATATTTGTTGGATAATGGCTATTTACATGGTGATTGTATGACGGTAACAGGCAAAACGTTGGCCGAAAATTTAGCGGATGTAGCACCACTTCAGTTTGAAGATGATAGTCAAGCTGTCATTTATCCAAAGGATAAGGCATTGAAATCTTCGGGGAACATACAGATTCTTTATGGAAATTTAGCCTCGGAAGGTGCTGTGGCGAAAATATCTGGAAACGAAGGATTGCTTTTTGAAGGTAAAGCGGTGGTGTACAATAGCGAGCAAGAAGCCAATACAGGTATTAGTAAGGGCGAAGTGGAAAAAGGTGATGTTGTAGTTATTCGTTATGTTGGTCCTAAAGGTGGTCCTGGAATGCCAGAGATGCTGAAACCGACTTCTATGATTATGGGGGCAGGTTTAGGGAAATCTGTGGCCTTAATTACAGATGGTCGCTTTTCTGGAGGAACCCATGGTTTTGTAGTGGGGCACATTACACCCGAAGCACAATCTGGTGGTACTATAGCAATTATTGAAACAGGAGATAGAATTAAAATTAGTGCAGAAGACAATTCAATTAACGTGTTGTTATCTGATGAAGAAATAGCAAAAAGGAAAGAGGCGTGGGTAGAGCCACCATTAAAACATAAAAAAGGCATACTTTATAAGTTTGCAAAGTCCGTAGCATCTGCCTCTAAGGGTTGTGTAACGGATGCATTTTAAATATATAATATGATGTCGCCCTGAGCACTACTGAAATGAAAGTAAACTTTTATTGAAAGTATATAACGAAGTTAGCGAAGGGTATCATTAAATGACATATTATGAATACAGAAACAATAAAAAAAGAAGAAAACAAAACAGCTAAAACGGAACGTATTTCTGGTTCTGAAGCCATCATAAGATGCTTAATTGCTGAAGGCGTAGATATACTTTATGGGTATCCGGGAGGTGCAATTATGCCGGTTTATGATGAGTTGTTTAAATACCAAGACAGAATACATCATGTATTGACGCGTCACGAGCAAGGAGCCGCACATGCAGCCCAAGGGTATGCCAGAATTTCAGGGAAAGTTGGTGTTGCTATGGCCACTTCAGGCCCAGGAGCCACAAACCTAATTACTGGAATAGCCGACGCACAAATAGATTCTACACCTATAGTATGTATTACGGGGCAAGTGCCTTCACATTTATTGGGTACAGATGCATTTCAGGAGACTGATATTGTTGGTATTTCTACACCAGTTACAAAATGGAATGCTCAAGTAACCAAAGCATCTGAAATTCCAGAAGTAATGGCAAAAGCATTCTATATTGCTAAAAGTGGAAGACCAGGGCCAGTATTGGTTGATATTACAAAAGATGCACAGTTTGAAGAATTTGATTTTAAATACGAAAAGTGTACAGCTGTAAGAAGTTATAATCCTGTTCCAAAAACGGATAAAAACATTGTGAAAGCTGCTGCAGAATTGATTAATAACGCCAAAAAGCCAATGATAGTTTGGGGTCAAGGTGTTATTTTGGGTAAAGCTGAAGAAGAGCTAAAGGCTGTAATTGAAAAATCTGGAGTTCCAGCGGCTTGGACTATTTTAGGAGCTTCTGCAATTCCAACATCACATCCATTAAATATTGGTATGGTGGGGATGCATGGTAACTATGCGCCTAACAAGTTAACTAACGAATGTGATGTATTAATTGCCATAGGTATGCGTTTCGATGACCGTGTTACTGGTGATTTAAATACGTATGCTAAACAAGCTAAAATTATTCATTTTGATATAGATCCAGCAGAAATCAACAAAAATGTAAAAGTTGATATTGCTGTGTTGGGAGATTCAAAAGAAAGTTTAGCATTATTGCATTCTGAATTAAAGGCAAATTCGCACGACTCTTGGCTTCAAGAATTCAAGGATTTATATGCTATTGAATATGAAGCGGTTATTAAGGACGATTTGTTACCTGAAAAAGAAGGCCTAACTATGGGTGAGGTTCTTAAGGAAATCAATAATTATAGTAATGGCGATGCTGCTATTGTATCTGATGTTGGCCAACATCAAATGATTGCGTGTCGTTATGCTGAATTTAATAAATCTAAAAGTAACATTACATCTGGTGGCTTAGGAACTATGGGGTTTGCGCTTCCTGCAGCTATTGGTGCTAAAATGGCTGAACCACAACGTGAAGTTGTTGCTATAATTGGAGATGGCGGTTACCAAATGAATATTCAAGAACTAGGCACTATTTTTCAACAAAAAGCAGCTGTTAAAATTGTGGTATTGAACAATGAGTTCCTTGGAATGGTACGCCAGTGGCAACAATTATTCTTTGATAAAAGATATGCCTCTACTGAAATGACCAACCCAGATTTTGTAACCATAGCAAAAGGCTATCATATTGAAGGAAAACGTGTAACGAAGCGTGAAGAGTTGGCTGATGCTGTAAAAGAAATGATGGAATCAGATGCATCATATTTCTTAGAAGTTTGTGTAGAGAAGGAAGATAATGTATTCCCAATGATTCCTTCAGGAGCTTCAGTTTCAGATATTCGTTTAAGCTAAACTAAAAAACATGAGTCAAGAAATAAAGACATTCACCATATCGGTTTACACCGAAAATAATATCGGACTGCTTAATCGTATTTCGGCTATTTTTCAACGTAGACACATCAATATAGAAAGTTTAACGACATCGCAATCTGAAATTAAAGACGTAAATCGTTTTGTAATTGTAGTAAAAATTACAGAAGATCAAGCAATTAAAGTTGTTCGCCAGATTGAAAAGCAAGTCGAAGCTATACGCGCTTATTACCATACGAATGAAGAGACAATTTTCACAGAGTCTTGTATGTTCAAAATAAAATCAGATTTACTGTTCGATGAACCACAAATTCAGAATATTATAAAAGATAGTGATTCTAGAATTGTAACAGTAAATAAAGAGTTTTTCGTTTTAGAAAAATCGGGAAGACGTTTTGAAATTGAAGAACTGAGAGAAAAGTTAGAGGCTTACGGTATTATGCAATTTGTACGCTCGGGTCGTATAGCTGTAACTAAAGATGAAATGAAAGTTTCAGAAATACTAGAAGAATTTAAAAATCAATAATAAACCAATATTAAATAATGCATCATAATCGTTTAAGATGCAAACAAACAGACTATTAAATCAATAAATAACAATGGAAAATTATTTTAACACACTTACATTAGCTGGTAAATTAAACCAATTGTCTAAATGTAGATTTATGGATGCCTCAGAATTTGCTGATGGCGTAAATGCATTGAAAGGCAAAAAAATTGTAATTGTAGGTTGCGGTGCTCAAGGATTAAACCAAGGCTTAAACATGAGAGATTCTGGTTTAGATATTTCTTATACCTTACGTGAAGCGGCGATAAAAGAAAAGCGTGCATCTTATGTAAATGCAACCGAAAATGGTTTTAATGTAGGGACTTATGAAGAGTTAATCCCAACAGCCGATTTAGTGTTAAATCTAACTCCAGATAAGCAACACACTAATGTAGTTAACTCGGTAATGCCTTTAATGAAAAAAGGTGCTACCTTATCGTATTCCCATGGATTCAATATAGTAGAAGAAGGTATGCAAGTACGTAAAGACATTACTGTAATTATGTGTGCACCTAAGTCTCCGGGATCTGAGGTTCGCGAAGAATATAAGCGTGGATTTGGCGTACCAACATTAATTGCAGTTCATCCAGAGAATGATCCAGAAGGAAAAGGGTTGGCGCAAGCAAAAGCTTATGCGGTAGCAACTGGTGGAGATAAAGCAGGTGTTTTAGAGTCGTCTTTTGTTGCTGAAGTAAAATCAGACTTAATGGGAGAGCAAACCATTCTTTGTGGCTTATTGCAAACAGGTTCTATTTTATGTTTTGATAAAATGGTAGAAAAAGGTATCGATCCAGGATATGCATCAAAATTAATTCAATACGGTTGGGAAACTGTTACTGAAGGTTTAAAATATGGTGGTATCACTAATATGATGGACAGATTATCCAACCCTGCAAAAATTAAAGCTTTTGAATTATCTGAAGAATTAAAAGACATTATGCGTCCGTTATTCCAAAAGCATATGGACGATATTATGGAAGGTGTGTTTTCTAAAAACATGATGGCAGATTGGGCACAAGGCGATAAAAACCTTTTAGATTGGAGAGCAGCTACGGCTGAAACCGCTTTTGAAAAAACACCAGCTGGCGATATGGAAATAAGCGAGCAAGAATACTACGATAATGGTGTACTCATGGTTGCTTTAGTGCGTGCTGGAGTTGAATTAGCTTTTGAAGCCATGACAGAATCTGGTATTATTGATGAGTCTGCGTACTACGAATCTTTGCACGAAACACCGCTAATTGCAAATACAATTGCTAGAAAGAAATTATTCGAAATGAACCGTGTAATTTCTGATACTGCGGAGTATGGATGTTATTTGTTCGACCATGCATGTAAACCACTTTTAGCTGATTTTATGAGAACCATTGATACTGACGTGATTGGTAAGCCATTCGCAAAAGATAATGGAGACGGTGTGGATAATGCTAAATTAATTGAGATTAATGCTACTTTACGAGCGCACCCCGTTGAGAAAATAGGAGCGTTCTTAAGAGAATCTATGACGGCTATGAAGCCAATAGTATAACAATTCAACTAAACTAGACAAACATTTTTTTAAATGTTGCAAAGCCTCACATGTGTAAAGTGTGGGGCTTTTTTAATAAAAGATTAAAAGTACGTTTTGTTGGTGTTAAAGGAAATAGGAGGTAAATTTTATAAAGACCAATTATCGTAATTCAACCTATTCGGGGTGATGTTAAGCATGAAAAAGACGATCTACTTTCCAACTATTGAATCTGTAAAACTTGCGGCGGAGACTATTAGAGATGTATCAGAAGTAACGCCATTAATAAAGAGTGTAAGACATTCTAAAGAATTTAATGCTGAGGTTCTGTATAAACGCGAGGATTTGCAACGCGTACGCTCATATAAAATTAGAGGGGCATACAATAAATTAAGTTCATTATCATCAGAAGATTCCAAAAAGGGAGTGGTTTGTGCAAGCGCAGGAAATCATGCCCAAGGCGTAGCGTTATCTTGTAAGCTATTACAAATAAAAGGTACAATTTTTATGCCCACCCCTACACCTAGCCAAAAAGTAAAGCAGGTGAAAATGTTTGGCGAGGAATTTATAGAAATAAAATTGGTTGGCGATACCTTTGACGATGCTTATCATGCGTCTATGGAAGAATGTGAGCAACTTAAAAAAACGTTTATTCATCCATTTAATGATAAAAAGGTTATAGAAGGGCAAGCAACGGTAGGGCTCGAAATATTAAATCAAGCAAAAGCGTCAATAGATTATGTTTTTGTGCCTGTAGGGGGTGGTGGTTTGTCCGCGGGTCTATCTACAGTGTTTAAGGTTTTATCGCCAAAAACCAAAATTATAGGAGTAGAACCAGAGGGAGCGCCTTCAATGTCGGTTTCCATCAAAAACAATAAAAACACCACTTTAAAGCATATAGAAAAATTTGTAGATGGTGCTGCAGTAAAGCGCGTGGGAGATTTAACGTTTCCCATTTGCAAAGGGAATTTACATGCCATGATTTCTGTACCAGAGGGCAAAATATGTCAAACCATTTTAGATCTCTATAACAGAGATGCTATTGTAGTAGAACCTGCCGGAGCCTTAAGCATCGCCGCTCTAGATTATTATTCAGAAGAAATAAAAGGTAAAAACGTAGTTTGCGTGGTAAGTGGTAGCAATAATGATATTACCCGCACAGCAGAAATAAAAGAGAGAGCCCTTCTTTATGAAAATTTAAAACACTACTTTATCGTAAAATTTCCACAACGAGCAGGAGCCCTTAAAGAATTTTTAGTAGAAGTTTTAGGGCCAAATGATGATATTACACATTTTGAATACACTAAAAAAAGTAATCGTGAAAATGGGTCAGCTGTGGTTGGTATCGAATTAAAGTCTAAAAATGATTTAGAGCCTCTTATTGCCAAAATGAAAGCGCTAAATTTTTATGGAGACTATCTTAACAATACGCCCGATTTATTTAGATTCTTAGTCTAAATCTTTCATTAAATAGAAATTATACTCAAACGATTTAGTTTGTTTTTTGTGTAAAATTGTCGTTAAATATTTAGTTTATCAGGGTTTTATCGACTTTTGTAATGTAGATGCGTTTCAATAATCAATATCTTAGCAGTACTAATAAATTAAATAAAATGAGTAATTCAGAGACCAATATTCCTAAAGCATATCAAATTGATAGTTTGTTGCACCAAAGCACATATTTAGTAGATGGGGAGTTGAAGCAGTGGCATGGTGATACCGCTGAAATATATTCTACAATTTCATCCACCAAAACGTATAAGCCAACCTTGTTGGGTACAATTCCGCAATTAGGTGAAACCGAAGCATTGGAGGCATTAAATTCTGCCACTACTGCCTATGATAATGGTAAAGGACTTTGGCCAACCATGAAGGTGGAAGATCGTATTGCATGTATGGAGAAGTTTGTGGAACAGATGAAAACAAAGCGCGATGAGGTGGTGAAGTTGTTGATGTGGGAAATAGGCAAAAATCTGCCAGATTCTCAAAAAGAATTTGACAGAACCATCGAATATATAAATGATACCATTGAAGCTTATAAAGATATAGATAGAGACTCAGCACGTTTTGAGAAACACTCTGGTGTACATGCGCACATACGCAGAGGCCCTCTTGGAGTGGTATTGTGTTTAGGACCTTATAATTATCCTCTAAACGAAACATTCTGCTTGTTAATTCCTGCTTTAATCATGGGGAATACCACCATTTTTAAACCAGCAAAACTAGGAGTGCTATTAATTTCTCCACTGTTAGAAGCCTTTCAAAGTAGTTTTCCAAAGGGTGTGGTGAATATTGTTTATGGACGCGGAAGGGTATTGGCAACACCAATTATGAAATCTGGAAAGGTTGATGTTTTGGCATTAATTGGTAATAGTAAATCTGCAAACGCATTACAAAGTCAACACCCTAAAGGCAACAGGTTACGAATGGTATTAGGGCTTGAAGCTAAAAATCCAGCAATTGTACTGCCTGATGCGGATTTAGATTTGGCTGTAGAAGAATGCATTGCCGGAACCTTGTCGTTTAATGGGCAACGTTGTACTGCGTTAAAGGTACTCTACGTTCATGAATCTATTGTTGAAGAATTTAACAGAAGGTTTGCCTACAAGGTAGACCAGCTTAAATTTGGAAATCCATGGGATGATGGCGCAAAATTAACACCGCTTCCCGAGGTTGATAAGCCAGCTTATATTCAAGAATTAATTGATGATGCAACTAAAAAAGGCGCAAAAATATTAAATAAAAAAGGAGGAGAAACTACCGAAAATTTTATTTTTCCAGCAGTATTATTTCCTGTGCGTAAAGCTATGCGCGTTTTTAAGGAAGAACAATTCGGGCCGGTTATTCCAGTAGTGCCATTTTCAAATATTGATGAACCGCTAGATGATATGGCAGAGTCTGATTACGGACAACAAGTAAGTTTGTTTGGTAAAAACGTCAATACGTTGTCTCCATTAATTGATACTTTAGTGAATTTGGTGTGTCGTGTAAATTTAAATAGTTCCTGCCAGCGTGGGCCTGATGTTTACCCCTTCACTGGTAGAAAAGATTCTGCAGTTGGTACATTAAGTGTTACTGATGCTTTGCGCTCATTTTCTATAAGAACTTTTGTTGCAGCTAAAAACAACGAATATAACAATGCCATTCTAAATGAATTGTTAGATAAAAAAACGTCTAATTTTATTAGTACAGATTATATTTTGTAACTCTGATATTTATTTGATAAGGTAACCTAGATAGCTTAAACACACATTGTTTTCCGTTGTTTAGAACGATTCTATTATAGGAGTAATTTTTTCACAATGCATGAAATCGTGAGCGGATATGGATGGTAATATTTATCTTTGCAAAAACAAAAAAGAAAGATTATGAAAACGATTAAATTTTTATTTACGGTAGTATTTACCGCATCGCTTTTGTTTAATTGCGGAGGCGATAAAAAGAAGGAGGAGCCAAAAGAAAAAATTAAATTAAGCACTAAAAAAGACGAAAAGAAAGTTGATGAAAATGTGGCTAATTTGGTGATTTCTGGAAATGACGCCATGCAATTTGATAAAAAAGAGCTAAAAGCAAAGGCAGGGCAAAAAGTAAAACTAACATTAAGGCATACAGGTAAGATGGATGTGAATGTAATGGGGCATAATGTTGTAATTTTAAAACAAGGCGTAAATATTACAGCATTTGGTAATAAAGCAGCTACGGCAAAAGATAACGGATATATTCCTGTAGATTCTGAAGGTGATGTTATAGCTTATACAAAAATTATAGGTGGTGGGCAAACCACATCCATCGAGTTTGATGCACCATCTGCGGGGATTTATGATTTTATGTGCAGCTTTCCTGGACATTATGCACTAATGAAAGGAAAGTTTATTGTAGAATAATATAGAACTTGAATTTTATTTAAAGTGCTTTATTGTAAAATAAAGCACTTTTTCATTTACAAGACTTAATTTTGTTTATAAAAGCTAGAGAAAATGGATAAAAATATTGTGATTGTAGGAGCAGGAATTAGTGGTTTAGTTGCAGCATTACAACTAGAGAAATATGGTTATAAACCCAAAATACTTGAAGCTGATAAGCGTGTTGGAGGGCGGGTACAATCTGATGTAGTAGATGGTTATACTTTAGATAGAGGGTTTCAAGTATTACTTAGTGCCTATCCTCTGGCTAAGAAATATTTAGATTATAACGAGCTACAACTTGAATCATTTGTTTCAGGATCATATATTTTTAAAAAAGGTAAGCAATTTTGTATTGGCGATCCTTTAAGAGATATTTCACTTTTATGGCCAACGCTTTTTTCTTCAGTAGGTAAGTTTTCAGATAAAATAAAAGTGTTTAAGCTTAATAGACTGCTCAATAAAAAATCCATCGATGCTATCTTTAACGACGAAGCATTAACCACACAGAAATATTTAGAACGTTTTGGATTTTCAGATGCCATCATAAATGATTTTTTTAAACCGTTTTTCACAGGTATTTTTCTAGAGACTGATTTAAAAACATCCTCAAGAATGTTCGAGTTTATCTTTAAAATGTTCGGCGAAGGCGAAGCGGTAATCCCAAAGTATGGCATTCAAGAAATACCTAATCAGTTACTATCTAAATTAAAGCAAACTACGGTTAAGTATCAGCAGAGTGTTGAAACCGTTAAAGAAAATACAATTGTTCTTAAAGATGGTTCAAATATTACATGTGATTATTGTATAGTTGCTACCGAAGCCTCCAGTCTCATTCCTAACATGACAAGGCATATAAATAGCTGGAAAAGCACGCAAACGCTCTATTTTGAAGTTGATGCTACTATGGTGTTTCAAAAACAAATCATAGGGTTACTTGCAGATGCTGAAGATGCACTAATTAATTCTATTTCTTTTCCTTTTTCTGAACATCACACTAACAAATTATTGTCAGTTAGTGTCGTAAAACGACATGGTCTGAGTGAAGAAGAACTTATCAAACGCATTATGGAAGAATTGAACCTTTACTTCAGTATTTCAACATTAAGACATTTAAAAACTTACACCATAGAAAAGGCATTGCCAGATCTTGCTAATGTGTCTTACAGCATTGATCCTTCAGAAACACAATTAACAGATTCTATTTACTTAGTAGGAGATACGTTACTCAATGGGTCGCTTAATGCTGCAATGCTTTCAGGAGAATTAGCCGCAAAGGCCATACACCAGAAAATAACTGGGTATATTGAATAACACGGGAAAGCGTATTTTTTAGAACCCCTTATTTACAATTCTAAAAGTTTAATGTTTTTAAACTCCACAGGATGACTTTCGCTTTGTAAAGAAATATAGCCGCTTTTTAGTGGTTGATTTTCTTTTGATTTCCATTTATCTCCTGTGTTAACAGCACCACCTCCAATATGAGGTTTGTTGTATTGTAAAACTTCTTTCCCGTTTATAAAATGTTTAATTATTGAATCGTTTCTAACTTCAATTTCCACATTTACCCATTGGTCGCCATGATAGGTTTTTGAAGACGATTGAATGATATGTTCTGTAATTAGCGAGTCTTTATAAAAAACATGGGTTCCAGGGGTGCATAAATTTCCCGTTGAACGCTCATCGATACCATTACCACCTAAAAGTTGCACTTCAATTGAAACAGGAAAGTTTTGTTCCAAACCCATGTTTTTGGGGTCTTCGCAATGAATCATTATACCACTATTTCGAAGCGCCCATGGCCTTCCTCCTGAAACTTGTTCACCTGTAAAACGGTAATCCATTTTAAAGCGATAGTTACTGTACGGATTTTTATAAAATAAGTGTCCAAATGCATTATTAAAAGAGTCATAAGCTTTATAGGATACTTTTAATATGCCGTTTTCAACTATAAATGTATTATTGTAATTGTCTCCGTAGGTGTAGCCCTTAATTTTGGGGGTCCAGCCATCTAGATTTTTCCCATTAAATAATTCAATCCACTTTTCTGTTTCAATAACAGATGTTTCATTTTGCTTTTGTTTGCAAGACTGTATCACAAAAAGCAATAGTACTACAACTGCCAATAATTTGTTTGAAAATTTCATCGGTCATTCATTTTATAAAGACCATGCTTTACCACCTGTGGCTTCTTCTAGAGAAATACAACCTTTTTGTTGAGCTGGTATCGGGTCGTATGCCAAAACATGTTCTCCTACATTTTCACTTGTTTTATAGGCCCAAACCGATTGATCTCTTAAGTTTTCAAGTGATCTATACACTAAGTTCTTCTCTTTTCTAAATTGATTTTTTTCTGTTTTAGTAGCTCTCAAATACTTATCTAAGAGTATTATGTAATCTTCAGTTTTTAAATCTTTTGCTCCTGATTCTGAAATAGGGAGTGCTTTAAGTATACTTTTTATCCCTTTTCTATATTTTGTTTTACCTTCATCATCATAAGCCTTTGCGGCATATAAATCTAAAAATTCAGGAACGTTAACATCTAAGGCTCCAGGTGTGGCTTCAGTTTTGGGCAATATTAAATCCACTAATTTTTTTATAACGATACTTTCTTCTTGGTTAAAGAAAACAGGTGTCCATTTTTCAACATCGCTTGTGCAACTTTGTAAAATGCTAAACGCACTTGGCACTATCGCGGAGTATCCTAGGGTTAAACCAATATTTTTTAATGCTTCTCTACGTTTCATTATTGTTTAGCTTTAAAATGTTTAACAGCGTGATGTGCAGCTCTAGCAGTTAATGCCATATAGGTTAAAGATGGATTTTGGCATCCTGCTGAGGTCATACAGGCACCGTCGGTTACATACACATTTGGCACACTATGAATTTGATTGTATTTATTCAAGACAGATGTTTTGGGGTCTCTACCCATTCTAGCAGTTCCCATTTCGTGTATGCCAATACCAGGTGCGGCAGGTCTATCAAATGTTTGAATGTTTTTAAACCCTGCTTTTTCTAACATATCTACGGCTTGTTCAATAATATCTTTTCTCATATTGAGCTCGTTCTCTTTCCATTCAGCATCAAAGGTTATGGTGGGGAGGCCCCATTGATCTAGTTTGTCATAGTTTAGCGTCATTTTATTGTCGTGGTAGGGTAGGCATTCCCCAAAACCTCCTAAGCCCATTCTCCAACTACCAGGTTCAAGAATTTTCTCTTTAAATTCAGCGCCGTAACCTAATTCGGCTACATGTTCTGCAATGCCATGTCTTCCGGCCCCACCTTGATACCCATACCCTCTTAGGAATTTATTTGTATAACTGGCACTATCACCAAGATTTCTAAAACGAGGAATATAGATGCCATTGGGTCTTCTCCCTTTGTAATATTTATCATCGAAACCATCTATGGTGCCTGAAGCACCTGAGCCTAGGTGGTGGTCCATAATATTATGTCCTAACTCACCAGAATCATTTCCTAATCCGTTGGGGAAACGTTCAGATTTAGATTGCAATAAAATAGACGCTGAAGCAATTGCAGAGGCACAACAAAAAATAATATCAGCTTCAAATTCAAATTTTTCTTTAGTTTCTGAATCTATTATTTTTACACCAGTTGCTTTTTTTAAATTGTCATCATATACAATTTCATAAGCTATAGAATGTGGTCTTAATGTCATATTGCCTGTACGAGCGGCGGCTGGAAGAGTAGATGCATTACTGCTGAAATAAGCGCCATACGGACAGCCACGTCTGCATCTATTTCTATACTGGCATTTACCACGCCCTTCGTGTGGGGTATCTCCAGTGATATGGGCAACTCTACCAATAGTTAAAACACGTCCTTGGTTTTTTGCCATTTCTTCTTTAAGATGCTGCTCTACACAATTAAGTTCCATAGGTGGTTCAAAAATACTATCGGGAAGTTGTGGTAAGCCTAAAGCTTCCCCGCTAATGCCTACATAACGTTCTACGTAGCTATACCAAGGTTCAATATCTTTATAGCGAATAGGCCAATCTACGCCATAACCGTCTTTTTTATTAGCTTCAAAATCTAAATCACTTAGTCTGTAGGTTTGCTTACCCCACATAATAGAACGCCCTCCAACATGATACCCTCTAATCCAATCAAACCGTTTTGTTTCATTATATGGATGGTCTATATCATCAACAAACCAGTGTCTAGAATCTTTTTTAACTACATAACCTGTTCTTGCCTGCTTATACTGTCTCGCTTTTTCTTCTGCTGTAGGGTCACCTCGAAGCTCCATGTCCCATGGGTCTAAATGCATAGTGGGGTAATCTTTAATGTGCTCAACTATTCTGCCGCGTTCTAAAACCAAAGTTTTGAGTCCGTTCTCACAAAGTTCCTTAGCTGCCCAACCTCCAGTAATTCCTGTGCCAATTACAATAGCATCGTATTCTGAGGTTTTGTTTTTTTTGTTGTAGTTCATTCTAGTTGGTTCTGTTGAAAATAAATATCCTATTGAAATTCTATTTTTTAATGAAAAACGAATAATATTCATAAAAATATTAATATAAATGGAAAAATAGCTATTTTGTGTTGCAATATTGTTAAATCAAGTCTTTTGCGCTATCCTATTTAGGATACCCAGAAGATTAACATAACTACAAAAGATAATACTATCCATATGAAGCGCAGAGAATTCGTTATTAAAACATCTCAAACAAGTATAGCCTTATCTACTTTAGGTTTTTTGGCTTGTAAAAATTCAAAAGAGAAAAATAATTTGGAAGAAGAAAATCATGAAGTTGTTACATCTTCCAACAATTTGTTCTTCAAGATATCTTTGGCGCAATGGTCTTTACATCGCGGTTTGTTTGATAAGAAGATGAATAACCTTGATTTTGCGGCGGCATCCAGAAGGTTTGGGTGTGAAGGTTTAGAATATGTGAATGCTTTTTTTAAGGATAAGGCGAAAGATAAATTGTATTTAAAAGAAATGAATAGTAGAGCAGATGCTGAAGGTCAGCAAAATGTGCTAATCATGATTGATGGCGAAGGCGAATTAGCACATGCTGATACAAAAGCACGATTACAAGCGATTGAAAACCATCATAAATGGGTAGATGCAGCTCACTTTTTAGGTTGTCATGCCATTCGTGTTAATTTGGCGGGAGGTATTAACAAAACTGATGCTGCAAAAGCTGCAGTTGATTCTTTAGAGCAGCTCTCGAACTATGCAAAAGGAGCAAACATCAATATTTTAGTTGAAAATCACGGTGGTTTTTCTTCAAATGGAGAATGGATGCACAACGTGTTCTCTCAGGTGAAAAGTGAAAATTGTGGTACGCTGCCAGATTTTGGAAATTTCTGCATTACAAAAGATAAAGAACGCAATTGTATAGAGGCTTACGACAGGTATAAGGGAATGGAAGAGTTACTGCCTTTTGCTAAAGCGGTAAGCGCAAAGTCTTATGATTTTGATGCTAACGGTAATGAAACCACTATAGATTTTATGAAAGTGATGAAAATGGTAAAGGATGTAAATTACACGGGATTTGTAGGCGTTGAATATGAAGGTAAACGCTTGTCTGAAGATGAAGGGATAAAAGCGACGAGAGATTTACTTATAAATGTAGGTAAACAACTGTCTTAAAGAGAAAACCAACCAAACCAAATACATTATGGAACATATAAATAAAAATAGGCTATTTCTAGCAAGCTGTTTAGCTTTAATTACAACCGCAATGACGTTTGCAATTCGTGCGCGTTTAGAAACCGTTTTTGGTCCCGAGGGTGTAGGCTTAACTTTAGAACAAATTGGGTATGCCTTTGCACCTGCCTTTTTTGGATTTACAATAGCCATGATTATTGGAGGACCATTAGTAGATTTATTAGGAATTAAAAAAATAACGTGGATGGCGTTTATTACCCATGCCGTTGGCATCGTGTTAACCTTATTAGCAGACTCCATGACTTCACTATTTATTGCTACCCTATTTATCGGTATTGGTAATGGATTTGTAGAAGCTGCCCTAAACCCAATGGTGGCATCGATGTATCCAGAGGAAAAAACGAAAATGTTAAACAGATTTCATGTGTGGTTCCCTGGAGGTATTGTAATTGGTGCTTTGGTAGGCTGGCTTGTTATGGATGTTTTGGGCTTAAGTTGGCAAGTTATGGTAGGCACTTTGTTCATTCCACTCATAATTTACGGATTTTTGTTTTTTGGTCAAAACATTCCTGTAACAGAGCGCGTACAATTGGGTATTAGTAATAAAAAGATGTTTTCCAGTGTTTTAAAACCTTTGTTTTTATTCATGGTGGCTTGTATGTTTTTAACCGCAGCCTCAGAACTTGGAACAACGCAGCGTATAGAATCTTTGTTGAAAGAATCGGTAGCTAAACCGTTATTGGTGTTAGCATTTATAAATGGTATTATGGCATTGGGGCGTTTGTTTGCAGGTCAAGTTGTGCATAAATTAAGTCCTTCAGGGATGTTGCTGTATTCAGCAATTTTCACCTTTGTCGGGTTGTGGTTGTTAACTATATCTAGTGGTGGGATGACGTTTGTAGCTGCTGCTGTATTTGCCATTGGTGTCACGTTTTTCTGGCCAACAATGCTTGGTTTTGTTGCAGAATATTTACCAGAAACTGGAGCGTTAGGACTTTCGATTATGGGAGGTGCAGGTATGTTTTCAGTTTCAATAGTGCTACCAATTATGGGTAATTTAATGGATAATGCAAGTGCATCAGAAGCACTTCGCACCATGTCTATATTGCCTGCGATATTAATAGTAGCATTTTTAGGATTGCATATTTACATGAAAAAAAGATATAAACCTTCAGAAGTTTAAATATTTATGAGTAGAAAATTAAGAATGGGAATGGTTGGCGGTGGTGCTGGCTCATTTATTGGCGATGTGCATAGAAAAGCCGCAGCCATTGATGGGATGATTGAATTGGTATGTGGTGCATTTAGCAGTACTGCTGAAAAATCTATTGCATCAGGATTGGCCTTGAATTTAGATAAAAACAGATGTTATGGCACCTTTGAGGAAATGATTCAAAAAGAAAAAGCATTGCCCGAGGATATCCGAATGGATTTTGTGGCTATTGTAACGCCTAATCATATGCATTTTCCACCAGCAAAAATGGCTTTGGAATATGGGTTTCATGTGGTTTCTGATAAGCCTGTAACACTAACTTTGGAGGAAGCCGTGGAATTGCAAAATATTGTAGCTAAAAACGGAAAATTATTTGCTTTAACGCATAATTACACAGGTAATTCCATGGTGAAACAAGCTAAAGCAATGGTTGCAAAAGGTGAGTTTGGAACTATTAGAAAAATACAAGCACAGTATTTACAAGGGTGGTTGTCTACATCTTTAGAAAAAACCGAGCAAAAACAAGCGGCTTGGAGAGTAGACCCTAAACGCTCCGGAATTGGGGGTGCTTTAGGAGATATTGGTACACATGCTGAGAACTTAATTGAATATATTACAGGTCTAAAAATTGAAGAGATTGCTGCCGATTTAGGGCGATTTGGAGAAGGCCGAATTTTGGATGATGATGGTAATATGTTGATTAGAATGGAGAATGGAGCGAAGGGAACAATTTCTATTTCTCAAATTGCTTTAGGAGAGGAAAACAACCTAGGTATTAAGGTATATGGTACCAAGGGAAGTTTGGAATGGTATCAAGAAAACCCTAATGAATTAATAACTCGATGGTTGGAGGAGCCTAAAAAAGTGTATACTCCAAATGGTAATGGTTTACACGAAGAAGCTTTGGAAGTGTGTAGAATTCCTGCGGGACATCCTGAAGGCTATTTGGAGGCTTTTGCCACTATTTATAAAAATTTCGCAACACATGTGAATGCGATTAATGAAGGAAAGTCTGTTGAGAACCCAGATTATCCCACTGTTGAAGATGGTGTGCGTGGTATGAAATTTATTTATGCAGCTGTGGAAAGTGATAAAAATAATGCTGCTTGGACGAAAATAAACTAGATTTTAAAAACTAAAGTTGGCGGATATGCCCGCGTTAGGGATTGAGCGGTATGTTGGAGCTCCTCGCAGAGAGCGACTAGCGAAAGCCCGACCCTTGTGGTAACGCCAAAAAAATAACTAAAAAATATGAAGACTATAAAAGGACCAGCTGTATTTCTGGCACAGTTTGCAGGAAGTGAAGCACCGTTTAACACTTTAGATGGCATGTGGAAATGGGCTGCGGATTTGGGCTATAGAGGCATACAAATTCCGACGTGGGAAGCGAGTTTAATTGATATTGAAACAGCGGCCGAAAGTCAGATATACTGCGATGAATTAAAAGGAAAAGTGAATTCTTATGGTTTAGAAATCACAGAACTTTCTACGCACTTACAAGGACAATTGGTGGCTGTAAATCCTGCGTACGACACCATGTTTGATGGGTTTGCGCCAGAACATGTAAGAGGCAACCCAAAAGCAAGAACGGAATGGGCGATAGATTTTGTGAAAAAATCTGGAACAGCGAGCGCACGATTAGGCTTGAAGGCGCATGCTACGTTTTCAGGAGCTTTGATGTGGCACACCGTGTACCCTTGGCCACAGCGCCCTAATGGATTGGTAGAAATGGGCTTCAAGGAATTGGCAAATAGATGGCTTCCTATTTTAAATCATTTTGATGAACAAGGTGTGGATGTGTGTTATGAAATTCATCCTGGTGAAGATTTGCATGATGGGATTTCGTATGAACGCTTTTTAGAAGCCACGGGAAATCACTCACGTGCTAATTTGTTGTATGATCCAAGTCATTTTGTGTTACAACAGTTAGATTATCTATCTTTTATTGATATTTACCATGAGCGCATTAGAGCGTTTCATGTAAAAGATGCTGAGTTTAACCCAACTGGTAGACAAGGTGTTTATGGAGGTTATGCCGATTGGAAGGACCGCGCAGGTAGATTTAGAAGTTTAGGAGACGGACAGGTAGATTTTAGTGGTATATTTTCTAAATTAACCAAATACGGGTTGGATTTATGGGCGGTTATGGAATGGGAATGTTGTATTAAATCTTCTGAACAAGGTGCAAGAGAGGGTGCGCCGTTTATTCAAAAACATATCATAGAGGCAGCAACGCGTAGTTTTGATGATTTTGCTGGTGGTGATATAGATGAAGATTATTTGAAAAGTATTTTAGGGATTTAAATATGAAAAGAGTTTATGTTTTATTAATGGGATTGTTGTTTTTGTCATGCAATCAAAAGCAGGAAACACCATTAAAAATATATACTGAAAATAACATCGCAGATGAAGTAGAACCTACAACTCCTGAAGCTACTGAGTTTTATAAGCCTGTGCCGCCTGTGGTTGATCCTACGGGGAAAAATGGAATTCCGAGTGATGCTATTGTATTGTTTGATGGCTCCAATTTGGATGCATGGGAGGATTCTAAAGATGGTAGGCCGGCAGAATGGCTATTGAATGATGATGGCTCAATGATCGTTAAAAATAAGTCTGGCGATATTCAGACGAAGCAAAAATTTGGCTCCGTGCAGTTACATGTTGAATGGAAATCTCCAAAAGACACTCAGGGTAAAGGGCAAAGTAGGGGCAATAGTGGCGTGTTTTTACAAGGGCTTTATGAAGTTCAAGTATTGGATAATAACGATAATGACACATATGTAAATGGTCAAGTAGGCTCAATTTATAAACAATCAGTGCCATTAGCAAAGGCCTCGGTACCTTCTGGAGATTGGAATACTTATGATATTATTTACCATGCTCCTGAATTTAGCGATGTTGGTGAAAAAACAAAATCTGCCACAGTCACTGTTTTACATAATAATGTACTCATTCAAGACCATTTTGAGATAAAAGGTACTACAGAATATATTGGCTGGCCAAAAAACAACCCACATGGTAAAGCACCTATTCGATTACAGGATCATGGAGATAACAGCCGCGTAAGTTATCGAAATATCTGGGTTAGAGCACTCGATTAAAAGGTTCTTACTTCAAACTATAATATATGCACGATTTAAGACGTGCATTTTTTTTGCTAAAACTTCTATTTTTTAAATTTTTCAAAACAAAACCTTTGAAAAAAAGAGATTTATTCAATTTTCATCAAAAGTCTCATGGTTTTTAGGTGTTTATGAAATAAAGTTTTAGTTTTACTACATGAAAAATTTAAAACATAAGATACGTTTTACCACTCCCGGTTTCCCCGCGCGCAGACGCCGCCGCTTCTAATACTTTAAAATTAGTAAAACCCAAAACGTCATTTTAATTTTTCAAACAGTGTCCAAAAATCAAAACATAGCATTTCAAAATAAAGTTAATTCAATAATTAACCACAATTCTATTATGCGTCGTCGTTTCCCTCGTCGCCCGTAAGGGTACTATCTATTTTTTTGAGCTTAGGTGAGTCCGGTTCAGTATTCAAAAGAAAATTTTAAAATTTAAAAAGACGACAAAAAATGAAGGTTGTAATAGCCGATATATCACATATTAAATACGCAGAAGCCATCTGCGACACTATCGCTGAATCTGCCCAGGTTAGAGGCACAGGTATTGCCAGACGCACACCAGAATATATTGCGACAAAAATTGAAAACGGAAACGCCGTTATAGCTTTGGATGGCGATAAATTTGCTGGATTTTGTTACATCGAAAAATGGGGACATGGCAAATTTGTAGCCAATTCTGGCTTAATTGTGCATCCAGATTATAGAGGGCATGGTCTTGCAAAACAAATTAAGCATAAGATATTTGAGCATTCTAGAAATAAGTTTCCAGATGCCAAAGTGTTTAGTATTACTACTGGTTTACCTGTAATGAAAATGAATAGCGATTTAGGTTATAAACCTGTTCCCTTTTCTGAATTAACAGATGACCAGACCTTTTGGGATGGCTGCCAAACTTGCAAAAATTACGATGTATTAACTCGTACCAATAGAAAAATGTGTTTGTGTACAGGTATGCTTTACGATCCTGAAAAAGCCAAGAAAGACGAAAAAGTAAAAGTCAAAGAAGGTGCGTTTAACAGATTAAAACGAATTAAAGAAGCTTTGTTTCTAAAAAAAGACAAAAAATAATACAATGAAAAAATTAGTAATAGCTTATAGTGGCGGATTGGATACCTCGTACTGTGCAGTTAGTTTATCTAAAGACTATGATGTGCATGCGGTAAGTGTGAATACAGGAGGTTTTACACAAGAAGAAATTAAACATATTGAAAGTAACGCCTATAAAATGGGGGTTTCTACATACAAGAACATTGATGCGGTTGCTACCTTTTATCAAAAAGTGGTAAAATACTTAATATTTGGTAACGTATTAAAAAACAATACATATCCGCTATCTGTAAGTGCAGAGCGTATTATTCAAGCGATTGAAATTATTGAATATGCTAAAAGTATTAATGCAGAATATATAGCCCACGGCAGTACAGGTGCAGGAAATGATCAAGTAAGATTTGATATGATCTTCCAAACGTTGGCACCGAATATCAAGATTATTACTCCAATTAGAGACCAAAAATTAACCAGACAGGAAGAGATTGATTATTTAAAATCTGAAGGTATTGATATGCCTTGGGAAAAATCTAAATACTCTGTAAACAAAGGGCTTTGGGGTACTAGTGTTGGAGGTGTTGAAACATTAGAATCAGAAAAACCTTTACCAAGTGAGGCTTATCCATCACAATTGGAAAAAGAGGGAGAAGAAAAAGTAACCTTAACTTTTAAAAAGGGAGAGTTCGTTGCGCTAAACGGTGAAGAAAATGCTCCAGAAGTAAATATTGAAAAACTAAATGATATAGCTTCGGCCTATGCCATCGGTAGAGATATACATGTTGGTGATACCATTGTTGGTATAAAAGGAAGAGTTGGATTTGAAGCTGCCGCAGCTTTAATTACAGTGAAAGCGCACCACCTATTAGAAAAGCATACATTAACCAAATGGCAATTGCAGCATAAAGAATACTTGTCTAGTTTTTATGGTATGCATTTACATGAAGGACAGTATTTAGACCCAGTAATGCGAAATATTGAAGCATTTCTACAAAGTAGTCAAGATATGGTGTCGGGAGATGTTACAGTAACCTTGAAACCTTATCATTTCTCATTAGATGGTATAACATCTGAGCATGATTTAATGAGTGCGAAATTTGGAAGCTATGGGGAAGAAAATAGAGCTTGGACTGCTGATGATGCTAAAGGATTTATTAAAATTCTTGGAAATCAAAACAAAATATATCAACAGGTAAACTCTTAAAATATGATTAAGGTTGGAATTATTGGTGGTGCAGGATATACAGCTGGAGAGTTAATTAGGATATTGATTAATCATCCAAATGCAGAGATAGATTTTGTATTCAGTACCTCGAATGCTGGGAACCACATTAGTAAAGTACACCAAGATTTAGTAGGATCGTTAGATTTAAAATTTACGGATACCGTAAACCCGAATATAGATGTGTTGTTTTTATGCTTAGGTCATGGTAATTCAGTAAAGTTTTTATCGGCAAATACCTTTTCTGAAACTACTAAAATTATAGATTTAGGAAACGATTTTAGACTTGAAGCGGATAAAACTTTTGAAGGTAAAACTTTTGTTTATGGGTTGCCAGAATTAAATAAAGAGGCTATTGTAAATGCGAAATATATCGCAAACCCTGGTTGTTTTGCCACGGCGATTCAGTTAGGGCTATTGCCATTGGCAGATGCAGGTTTAATTACTAAAGATGTGCATGTAAATGCTGTAACTGGTGCAACTGGTGCAGGCACATCACTGTCAGCTACCACTCATTTTACATGGAGAGACAATAATTTTTCGTATTACAAACCCTTTACGCATCAGCATTTAGGTGAAATCAATCAATCTGTGAATCAATTACAGTCTGATTTTTTTTCTGAAATTATTTTTATGCCAAATAGAGGTAATTTTTCAAGAGGAATTTTTGCAACTATTTATACCGATTTCGAAGGATCGGTTGAAGATGCAAAAACCATTTATAAATCGTTTTACAAGGATGCGAAGTTTACTTTTGTTTCGGATGATTTTTTACATATGAAACAGGTGGTAAATACTAACAAATGTTTGGTGCATTTGCATAAGCACAACGGTAAATTACTAATAACTAGTACTATTGATAATTTATTGAAAGGCGCTTCAGGACAAGCTGTACAGAATATGAATTTGATGTTCGGATTAGAAGAAACAACAGGATTAGGATTGAAAGCGACTTACTTTTAAGCCTCCCCTAACCCCTCCGAAGGAGAGGAAACTCTTGTGAGTATATAGTATTGAGATATAAATAATAACATAAAAAAATAGCTTTTGTTCCTCCCTATGGGTAGGTTAGGAAGGGCTTACTAGGAATTATGAAAATAGCGATTATTGGAACGGGAAATTTGGGAAGTTCGATTGCAAAAGGGCTGATAAAAAACAAGTCTTTCACGTCGTTGTACTTGAGCGACAAAAACACGTCGCAAGTGAATGAATTTGTGGATGAAGCATATGTGACGATTACCAATAATAACGCTGCTGCAGTTGAAAACAGCGACGTTGTGATTTTTGCATTACAACCGCGCCATATTGAAGGTGTATTAAAAGAAATACAACCATTGATTACTGAGGAGCATGTTGTGATGTCGGTTGCCGCAGGATTTTCCATTGCAAAGATTGAGGCCATTTTAGGTGAGGATAAACACATTATTCGTGTGATGCCAAACACGGCGATTTCTATTGGTAAATCCATGACGTGTTTGTCGGCAAATCTTGTGGGGCAGTTGAAAATAGAATTGGCAAAGACTATTTTCAATCAATTAGGAACAACTATGGTAATTCCAGAAGAACAAATTCAAGCAGCAACTGTAATCTGCGCGAGTGGTATTGCTTTTTGGATGCGCTTGGTGCGTGCTACAACCCAAGGCGCTATTCAACTAGGTTTTGAGGCAGAAGAAGCACACCAATTAGCATTACAAACCTGCTATGGAGCGGCTAGTTTATTGAAAGAATCTGGTAGACATCCAGAGGCTGAAATCGATAGAGTAACTACACCAAGCGGTTGTACAATTGAGGGCCTTAATGAAATGGAGCACCAAGGATTGAGTTCGTCTTTAATCAAGGGTATTACGGCTTCGTTTGAAAAAATTAACCAAATTAAAAATAGTTAAACATGCCATTATTTGACGTTTATCCATTATATAATGTTACCCCAGTTTCTGGGAAAGGTATTCATGTTTACGATGATAAAGGTGAAGAATATCTGGACCTTTATGGAGGTCACGCTGTGATTTCTATTGGGCATGCACATCCAAACTATGTGGAGGCTATTACCAGTCAAGTAAATGCATTGGGATTTTATTCTAATGCGATTCAGAATCCTTTACAAAAGCAATTGGCCGATAAGATCGAAGCACTTTCTGGTTGCCAAGGCTATGAGTTGTTTTTAGTAAATTCTGGAGCTGAAGCCAATGAAAACGCTTTAAAATTAGCATCTTTTAAAACGGGAAAATCTCGAGTGATAGCTTTTAAAAATGGATTTCACGGACGCACATCGGCTGCTGTTGCAGCTACTGATAATCCAAATGTAGTAGCACCAATAAATGCACAACAGAAAGTGACGTTTTTAGAACTCAATGATATTTTGGGTGTTAAAGCTGAATTGGAAAAAGGTGATGTGTGCGCGGTTATCGTTGAGTTTATACAAGGTGTCGGTGGTTTAGATCAAGGTTCTGCAGCTTTTTTTGAGCAAGTGTATGCGCTGTGTAAAACGAATAACACCATGTTTATTGCAGATGAGGTACAATCTGGTTATGGCCGTTCAGGGAAATTCTTTGCGTTTCAACATTACAATGTAACCCCTGATATTATTTCCATAGCAAAAGGTATGGGCAACGGATTTCCTATTGGTGGTATTTTAATTCATCCAAATATAGAAGCAAAATATGGCATGTTAGGTACCACTTTTGGTGGTAATCATCTGGCATGCGCTGCGGGATTAGCGGTGTTGCATACGATTGAAGACGAGGGATTAATGGCTAATGTAGATGCCATGTCTCATTATTTTATAGAAAAAGCCAAAACTATCCCGCAAATAAAAAATATAAAAGGTAGAGGATTAATGCTTGGTTTAGAATTCGACTTTGAAGTAGGAGACCTTCGTAAAGATTTAATTTATAATTATAAGATATTTACAGGAGGAGCAGCAAATAAAAAACTTTTAAGAATTTTACCGCCTTTGAATATAGAAAAACAAAATATTGATCAGTTTTTTGAAGCTTTGAAAGGAGCTTTGAAAAATGCAGAACAAATTGTAGACTGAGATTAAGACTCAAAACAAATAAAATGAACACGCTATTATCTATAGAAAAAAGAAACGCTGTTTTATTAAAAATGGCGGCACTTCTAGAGCAAGAACGTCAGGCGATAATTGATATTAATAAAGTTGATTTACAATCCTATAAAGGGGATGATATCTCTATGTTTGACCGTTTGAAAGTGGACGATAATAAGGTAGATGAAATGATTAAAGCAGCAACACATTTGGCATCACAAGACGATCCGGTTGGTGTGGAACGATTCAGTTTTAAACATGAAAATGGCATGCAGGTATTTAATAAAACGGCGTCTTTTGGAACGGTATTGATTATTTACGAATCTCGTCCAGATGTAACAGTTGAAGCAGCAGGCATTGCCTTTAAATCAGGAAATAAAATTTTACTAAAAGGGGGAAAAGAGTCGCTAAGATCTAACCTAAAAATTGTGGAGTTGTGGCATCAAGCATTGCAGGAAGAAGGCGCATCTACCGATTGGGTTGAATATTTACAATACAACCGAACGGAAACGCAAGCCTTTTTAGAAAACCCAACACAACGGGTTGATTTAATTGTACCTCGTGGTGGTGAACGTTTAATAGCCTTTGTAAAACAACATGCAACCTGTCCTGTTATTATTAGCGGGCGTGGTAATAATTTTGTGTACGTTCATAAAGAAGCCGATTTAGATATTGCCATTGATGTGATTATGAACGGAAAGTCGAAAATATCAGCGTGTAATGCAGTAGATAAAGTATTGATTGATAAAAATCTTCCAAATAAACAGGAGTTTGTAAACACTTTGGTTTCTAAATTAAAAGATTTCAAAATTGAAGTTTTAGGTGATGAAACTATTTCAAAAGAGAACGGGTTGGAATCCATTAAATCTGATGACATTTGGTACGAGGAATTTCTAGATTATAAAATTCTTATTGGTGAAATAGCATCTAATCAAGATGCTATTGCTATGATTAATACATATTCCGGTGGGCATTCATCGTCTATTATTACAACTGATGAAGTAGAAGCTAAAACCTTTATGGAAAACGTCGATACAGCAGCGGTGTATCATAACGCATCTACACGTTTTACAGATGGTGGTCAGTTAGGTTTAGGGGGCGAATTAGCTATTAGTACAGATAAATTGCACCAACGCGGACCAATAGGGTTGCAACATTTGGTGACTAACAAATGGTACGTTCATGGTAACGGACAAATAAGATAGCATGCAGAAGAAAAAACGCATATTATTAAAAGTAGGTTCTAATACCTTAACCAAGGAAACCGATAATATTTCCAGAGGCAAGATTGAAGACATCGCAAATCAAATTGCAAAACTTCAGGATTCCTGTGAGTTTATTATTGTAAGTTCTGGCGCTATTGCAGTAGCAAAACAATTTGTGAAATTGGAGAGCAAGCAACAAGATGTATTTGTAAAGCAAGCTTTGGCATCCATAGGTCAACCTCATTTAATTAGAATTTATCAAGAGATTTTTAGAGAATATGGCTTGTTGAGTTCGCAGTGTTTATTATCCTATTCCGATTTTGAAAAGGAAGACAGCAGAAGCAATATTATGAATACTATTAATGTTCTGGTGAATAACAATTACATTCCAATCATTAATGAAAACGACACAGTTGCTACAGATGAAATTAAATTTGGTGATAATGATAAATTAGGCGCTTTAACGGCATCTTTATTGGGTGCTGATTTATTTATAATAGCAACCAATACAAATGGTATTTACACTAAGCTATCTATAGAAAGTGGTTCGCCTAAAACTATCGAAGAAGTAAATGATTTTAAGGAATTAGCAGAGGAAGTAGTCAGTTCTAAATCCTCTCATGGCAGTGGTGGGATGCAATCTAAAATAGAAGCTGCTGAGGTTACAAAAAAAGCAAATATTGAAACGTGGATTGTAAACGGATTAGAGGATAATTTTATTCTCAATGCTATAGCGCATAAAGTACCGTTTACGAAGATAAAATAAAATAGAAATGAAGCATTACACATCCATACATGATATTGATAATATTAAGAAATGGATTGAAGACGCCAAAACGTTAAAGGCAAATCCGTTGCAGCATGTTGCGCTAGGAAAGCATATGACCATAGGGTTATTATTCTTTAATTCCAGTTTGCGTACCCGTTTAAGTACGCAAAAAGCAGCATTGAATTTAGGAATGAACCCTATTGTAATGAATGTATCCGGAGATGCTTGGGGCTTAGAGTTTGATGATGGTACTATTATGAATGGTAATACGGCAGAACATATTAAAGAAGCAGCTGCAGTAGTATCTCAATATTGCGATATAATTGCGGTTAGGGCATTTCCAACATTAACCGATAAAGCTAAAGACGAAAGTGAACAGGTTTTGAATGCTTTTATGGAGTATGCCTCTGTTCCAATTGTGAATATGGAAAGTGCTACAGGACATCCATTACAGGGTTTAACCGATGCGCTCACTATTTCGGAATTCTCACAAAAAGCCAAACCAAAAGTAGTGCTGAGTTGGGCACCCCATATTAAGGCTTTACCGCATGCCGTTGCCAATAGCTTTACACAAGCAATGCAAAAAATGGATGTGGAGTTTGTGATAGCAAACCCAGAAGGCTATGATTTAAATCCTGAAATTACTGGTGATACACCGATTTACCACAATCAAGAAGAGGCATTTAAAGATGCTGATTTTATTTATACGAAAAACTGGAGTGCTTACGACGCTTACGGTAAAGTTATAAATAAGGGTACTGATTGGATGATTACTAAAGATAAAATAGGCGATGCGAAATTTATGCATTGTTTGCCAGTAAGACGCAACGTAGTAGTTGAAGATGCAGTATTAGATAGCCATAATTCCATCGTTATTGAACAAGCTAACAACAGAACCTATGCCGCACAATTGGTGTTAAAAAAGATATTAGAAAATTTATAGAGTAATAGTAGTACAAAAGTCTTAAAAACAAAATATGAAAGCACAATTATCCATCGTTAAAATTGGCGGTAATGTTATCGAAGATGCAGAAGCACTAAAATTATTTTTAGAACGTTTCTCTAAGCTTAAGGGGAATAAGATTTTAGTACATGGAGGTGGAAAACGTGCTACCTACATAGCTTCTAAATTAGGTGTCCCTTCTAAAATGATTAATGGAAGGCGTATTACTGATGCTGATACCTTAGAGGTGATAACAATGGTATATGGTGGATTGGTAAATAAAAATATTGTGGCACAACTTCAAGGATTGAATATTGATGCTATTGGGTTAACAGGTGCAGATATTAATAGTATATATTCTGAAAAGCGCCCAGTAAAAGAAATCGATTATGGCTTTGTAGGTGATGTTAAAAAAGTGAATCATCAATCTATAAACAAATTGATTAAAGCAGGTTTTACACCTGTGTTTTGCGCCATTACACATGATAAAAAAGGGCAATTATTTAATACAAATGCAGATACCATTGCCTCAGAATTGGCTATAGCGCTCTCAAAATTATATAGTGTTGAGTTGTATTACTGTTTTGAAAAAAACGGTGTTCTAAAATCTGTAGAAGACGATAATTCGGTTATAGAATATATGGATTATGGCACCTACGAAATGTTAAAGCATGGAGGTGCTTTTCATGATGGCATGCTCCCTAAACTAGATAATAGTTTTCACGCTATTGAATCTGGTGTTTCAAGAGTTTTTGTTGGAAACCCAACGATAATTAGTGATAAAAATCAAAAGTTTACTACTTTGTACTTATGATAGAGAAACTGACCAAAGATGCCATTTCACTTTTAAAGACTTTGATTGAAACTCAATCATTTTCCTCAGAAGAAGATGTTACTGCAGCTCATATTGAAAAATGGTTTCAACGTTATGATATTGATTTTAAACGTACAAAAAACAACGTTTGGGCCGTAAATAAACATTTTGATGATAGCAAGCCAACGTTACTTTTAAATTCACATCATGATACGGTTAAACCAAACTCTGCATATACTAAAAATCCGTTTCGTGCCATAGTGGAGGATGGTAAATTATACGGTTTAGGCAGTAATGATGCAGGCGGTTGTTTGGTATCATTAATGGCTACGTTTGTTTATTTTTACAATCATCACGATTTAAAATATAATTTAGTTATTGTTGCTTCTGCGGAAGAGGAGAGTAGTGGTCCTAACGGATTGAACAGTATGCTGTCGGTAATTCCAAAGATTGATGTGGCTATCGTTGGAGAACCCACTCAAATGAACTTGGCAGTTGCTGAGAAAGGATTGGTAGTGTTTGATGCAGTGGTTACGGGAACACCTAGTCATGCCGCACATCCCAACAATGATAATGTAATTTATAAATCTATTGATGTCTTACAATGGTTCAGGGATTTTAAGTTTGAAAGAGGTTCTGAAACTCTAGGAGATGTGAAATTAACTGTGAGTCAAATTAGTGCAGGAAAACAGCACAACGCAGTACCCGCAGATTTAAGTTTGGTGATAGACGTAAGAGTAAATGATGCATACAGTAATAGAGAAGTAGCCGATATTTTGCAGAAAGAAGCACCAGTAACAAGCATTATACCAAGAAGCTTACGATTAAACTCATCCTGTATTCCGTTGGATCATGATTTAGTTAAGGCAGGAATTGCAATGGGAAGAACTACCTATGGTTCACCAACCTTATCAGATCAGGCCGTATTGTCTTGTCCTAGTTTAAAATTAGGTCCTGGCGATAGTACACGTTCACATTCAGCAGATGAATTTATATATTTGAATGAGATAGAAGAAGGCATTAAAATTTATGTTGAATTGTTAAATGGAGTTATCGTCTAAACAAATCAACGTATCAACAAATAAACGTTTTACAAAATGAAACTCTGGGATAAAGGCATATCAATAGACAAGAAAATAGAACAATTTACCGTTGGGAACGACCGAGAGATTGATATCCATATTGCAAAATACGATGTAATAGCATCGAAAGCGCATGCAAAAATGTTGCAAAGTATCGGTATTTTAACTTCCGAAGAATTACAACAATTACTTGAGGGTTTAGATGTACTAGAATCCCAGATTGAAGAAGGCACCTTTGAAATTGATGCGCAATTTGAGGATGTACATTCTAAAATAGAGTTTGAGCTTACAAAATCTCTGGGTGAAGTTGGTAAAAAAATCCACACGGCACGCTCTAGAAACGATCAGGTTTTAGTGGCATGCCATTTGTACTATAAAGAAAATTTAAAGTTGATTCAAACAAAAACAAAAACACTTTTTGATACACTTTTAGATTTAGCAGATACCTATAAGGACAAAGTTTTACCAGGGTATACGCATTTACAAGTAGCGATGCCATCATCATTCGGATTGTGGTTTTCAGCTTATGCCGAATTGATGATTGATGATGTGTATTTACTAAATGCGGCTTTAAAAACAGTAGATCAGAACCCTTTAGGTTCTGCAGCTGGTTATGGCAGTTCGTTCCCAATCGATAGGGAGTTAACCACCAAAGAAATGAAGTTTTCAACTTTAAAGTACAACGTGGTTGCGGCTCAAATGGGCCGTGGTAAAAACGAACGTACCATTGCAGCAGCCTTAGGTAGTTTAGCGAATACGCTTTCTAGATTTGCCATGGATGTATGTTTGTACATGAGTCAGAATTTTGGCTTTATTTCCTTTCCTGATGAATTAACCACAGGTAGTAGCATTATGCCACATAAAAAGAATCCAGATGTTTTTGAATTAATTCGTGGCAAGTGCAATAAAATACAAGCACTTCAAACTGAAATGGTATTAATTACCAATAATTTACCGAGTGGATATCACAGGGATTTTCAGTTGTTAAAAGAAAATATGATTGCCGCTTTTGAAGAGTTAAAGGACATTTTAGATATATTTAATTACTCAATACAGCAGGTCATCGTAAAGGATATAAATATTCAGGATGATAAGTACAAATATCTATTTACGGTAGATAATATAAACACGCTCGTTGTTGAAGGTTTGTCATTTAGGGAAGCGTATCAAAAAATTGGTGGCCAAGTGCAAGATGGCACCTACGTTCCTGACACGTCTAAGCAGCATACACATGAGGGAAGTATACACAATTTGAGCTTAGATAAGATTCGGGATAAATATCCTAATTAGGGCCTTTAGGATAGCTTCAATGCAAACGACAACTAAGAAAACACAAACTGTTTTAAAATGATACAGCGGCAGCTGCACCAATAATTCCTGCATGATTGCCTAGAATAGCTGGTTTTACGGGGGTTTCAATTTTTATTTCCTTTTCGAATTTATCAAAATATTTTGATACACCTCCCCCTAAAATAATAAGGTCTGGGCAAACTAAAATATCTACAAATTCTAAAAATTTATTGACGCGTTTTCCAAATTCCTTGAAACTAAGATTCTTATTCTTTCTTACCGAATCTGCAGCATAATGCTCAATTTTTTTATACTTTTTGTAAGGTATTTGGCCTAGTTCGAAATTAGGAATAAGTACACCGTCAAAAAAAGCGCCACTTCCTATTCCTGTGCCTATGGTTATCATTAACACCAAGCCGTCTTCATTTTTGCCTATACCATATTTCATTACCGCATATCCTGCGGCATCGGCGTCATTAATAACAGTGACAGGTTGCCCACAAGCATCTGAAAATAATTTTTGTGTATCTAAATTTAACCATCCTTTGTTAAGGTTGCTGACCGACTTGCATACACCGTGTTTTATAATAGTTGGGAAACCACATCCAATAGGGCCTTTATACTCAAAGTGATTTACAATATCCCTGAACACCTCTGCCATTTCTTTTGGTTTTCGTGATGCAGGGGTTGGTATCCTATAACGTTCGGTGATCATTTCTCCAGATTCTAAATCAACAATTCCGCCTTTCATGCCAGAGCCTCCAATATCTATTCCTAAAACTTTCATGGTTTTTATGAGTATTTTCAAATGTACTAAAACTAATTTTACCTCTAGGAAATTGCTTTCTAATGCGGTTAGCTATAGTATTGCATTGCCCAAAATAATTCTAAGGACTCAGCCAACTATTAACGTATGTAATTTGCTGTGATATAAAACGTAAAGGAAACAGCAATAATTTTTATTGCAAATCCTTTTTTACGATGGTTTGTATTTTCTTTTCTAATGCTGAATACGATAAATTTCCAGATTGATAATCAATTTCAAGTTGCATTATTGTTTTTAATCGCTCTAGCTCTCTTAAATACGTTCTCCTTTCAATATTTTTTCCTGATAGCCTCCGCAGATTAACAAGTACATTGTACATATTAAATAAAGAAGCCTCAGAGATGTTCTTAGAAGAATTTTCGCTTAAAATAATTTGTTCGAATAAATCTGGATAGGGAAGTGAATTATTAATTAATTCTCTATTTATTTTCACCTCAGAATTTAAAGAGTCCTTGTATTGAGATTCAAGATATTGTATTGTCCCTTTTGCATATTCATAATTTAGGTCTAAGGTTCGTTTCGCGGATTTCATTAGTTTAACAGTATCCTCGGTCTCTTTAAGTTTTTCTTGGTAATTTGTTAAGCTTACGGCTATTAAAACACCTAATAACGTTGCTAAAGTTGTAGTTAAAAAATTAAAAAGCTCAGCGCCATTTTTTCTTTTTAGTAGCTTGAAAAGAAAAAAAACAGCAAATACAATTAGAAGTAATAAGAGAATTTTAATAATCATGGCTTACATTTTATTTGTTCATAATGACCTCTGTTTCGATGTTATGTAGAAATTAGAGTTGGTTTAATAGGTTACTTATTAATTATAGGGTTTGTATTAATTTCTTCTATTCTATTTCTAAAAACTATATGCAATGAATCTCTCTTTTTAACAACCTCAATTTCATCCAATATTTCCTTTTGCAACTGGATTTCTAAGTTCAAGTCAGTAGAAATTTTGGTTAGCGTTAAGTTGTATTGTTCAGCTACTATGCTACTTTGATTGAAAGAATAGGTATGAAACAAATTTCTCATTTTTTTTGAAGATTCAAATCTAGACAAAAGGGATTTGTAAGTTGTCCTAGAAATATATTGATTAATTTTTGGGTCTGCGAAGATTATTTGCTCTGTAAATACGGGGTAGTTTAAAGCATTAATCGCAACGTTTAAAGAATCTAATTCTACGCGTTTGTATAGGTTAATAAGGTTTTTATTTTCTAGAATATTTTGGTCAACATTGCTTTTAGAAATTTCAAGCATATCTATAACGTATTGTTTGTCTTTTTTTCTTTCTGCCAAATCAGAAAAATAGAAGGCTAACAATACACCAATAATTGTAGCAATTAGCGTGAAATAGAAATCAATGCCATTAGTATACTTTTTTCTTATTCCTTTAAACCTCTTATTAAAAGAGAAGAACGTAATCAAAATTATGAGTAGTACTATTACAAAAATTAAAAAATTCATTTTATCCTAATTTGTGAACCACAGTAGATTTGGTTTCTACGGTGTTAGTCGTTTGTTATTCAAGATTTTTAATTTCAGAATTAATTTCCTTTACCAGACTTTCAGCATTTAAATTAAATGCCTTGTATAGCTGAATTGACCTTGTTTGCCTGTAAGCTATTTCTGTACATACAGAATAAAACTCCATATCATGTATCATATCATTGTAGTTAAGCGGCAAAAAAGGCGTAGTAGACCATGGCTCCATTGATGTATGGTCTCTATAAAAGTATTTTCTCTGTATCGGAATAACCATATTTTCAAATAAAATATGCATTCTTGCCATATCTGCTATGTCTAAAATATCCATATCAACGTCGAATAGATTAATAATAGATTTTCTTAAATCAACATTCGAAATTAAATCAACACCTTGATCTTTTAAATTTTCAAAGGAAGCATAAGAAAAATCAGGATCCCAGAACGATAAAAAATTAAAAAAATATTGGTTCATGCTTTCGTTGTAAGGTGTTTTTTGTTCAAAAAACTTAATGACTTCTATATTATTGGATTTCATTCGATTAAGTTCGCCAATTCCTTTATTTAAATTGTTTATGTTAGATTTAATATCTTCTTTCAATGCTTGCAGTACCTGAATTTCCTTTTGGACTATTTTTCTTTGTTCGTTCCAATTATTCACTTGCAGCGCCAGTAGAATACCAATCATAACAAGTATTATCTCACCAATAGCATATTTTAAATACTTTCCAGTTTTTCCCTCGGTAAGTAAGTTCTGTCTAATTTTTCTAAAGAATTTTATCATTAATCGAGAATTTCTCTAAAGTTAGAATATTTATTTATTCAATTCTTTTTCTATGTCAGCAATCAGGCTAGTTGCTCTATCTTTAAATCTTTCAAGTCTATTTAAAATAATCTGTTTCCTGGTATAATCTCGTTTTAAGTGATTTCGTCCAGTTGGTTCAGATAATAATTTGACCAGATTTGCCTTTCTAATTGATTCTTCTTGAAAATTTATAATTTCATTAGAATCTTCAAAATTGTATCCCTCCAGGCTAATCTCAAATTGATTATGATTAAAATAAAAGTAATAGGCTTCTTCCTTAGATTCTTCATTATCCCAATTCATAAGATTTATTAAAGAATTAGTCCAAACGGTGTAATAATTATAGACGGTTGTAGAGAGACTGTCATTTTCTGAAATTTGTGTAATATCTAAACTTTTAATTTTGTCAAAAGTTGTCATATTTATTTCGTAATTCGCAATCCTTGGGCGTATCATCATAAAAAGGCTATCGGAATCGATTTCCTCAAAATTTGATAATTGAAGTAATGTCTTTTTATGTTCCTTAAGATTGTTGAAGATTTGAATTCTATTTTCAAATTGCAACGTATCTGATTTCAAATCATTTATTATTCCATGTAGAAATGAACGCATTTGTTTTTCTGCCAGTCTTTCATTATTCCAATTATTAACTTGTAAAGCCAATAATATACCAATCATAACAAGTATTATCTCACCAATAGCATATTTAAAATACTTTGCAGTTTTTCCTTCTGAAAGTAAGTTTTGTCTAATTTTTCGAAAAAATTTCATCATTGGTTGGCGGTTGGTTATAACGAAGCTTAAGGTCTCGTTTAAGCATAGTTGCGGGTTTATGTGCGAGGATTTTAAAAAATAAAAAATCAGAAGCCTAAATAAAGCAACTACCATTGGTTGAGTACAAAATAGCAATTTTTATATACATTATTGATATTTCGTTGTTTCAAATTCCAAATTAAACAAAGGCCTCCAAAATTTTTTTAATCTCAATTATACCGATTAAAGTAGCGAATTTTAATAATTGTGAAATAACAATTGAAACTAAAACAAATAAAACCAAAGTTATTTTTCTGTATTTGTATTTAGAGAAAAATTGATAAATGAACCAAAAAACATAAACAATAGCTATAATTGAGTAAACATCAAGGATTGTACGAAAGGTGTCTTCTTGTATCCAATAATTTAGTATTGTAAAAGGGAAACTTAGAGTAATCATACCAGACATGACATATACGTTCAACAAGATATTTTCTGCAAAATTGGTTTTACTTTTTCTAAATAACACAAAAGTTGAAACGGCCATAGTAACTATCACAATAATATAAATAAGCTGTGGATAAGAAATCATTATTTGGTTAAAAGAGTCCGTAGAATCTTCTAGAATTTCAGGTAAGACCTCATTATCACTGGCGAATAATTTTTGAATTAAAATTTCGATGGCAATTAATACCACTAAAAGGCTAAAACTATTAATATGTTTTATTCTCTTTCCTTGTATATAGTCTCTTATACTGTGACCAGGTCTCGTGAAAAGCTCCTTTAACGTGTATAACAAACTTCGATTAACGTTGAAGATGCCGCTTAAAACTCCGTTCTCAAAAATATGATTAAACGAAAATCGTTTAGTTGATGTTTTTTGTCCGCAATTTGGACAAAAATTTGCTGTAACTAAGCTATTGCAATTTAAACATCTCATTTGTTATGCGTTCTAATGTTTCTGGTAAAAGTTTACTTTAAGCAATGAAAAGCAACAGTTTTGCCTATGGTTAATTGTGTTTGTAGCAACTAATTTAGTAAACAGAAATTGTTAAGAATATCATTAATGTTACTAATAGAATTAAAAGAAGTGGCATTACAAATTTTAACCACTTATTAAACCCTATTTTTACAATTGCCAATGCCGCTAATATTAAACTAGTAGGATTTATAAGGTAAAATAACCCCATACCGTATTGATAAGTGTCTACGATAGTTTCTCTGCCTATATTAACGGTATCAGCCAATGGCGACATAATTGGCATTGTTAATACTGCCATCCCTGAAGATGATGGCATGAAAAAAGATAAACCGCCGTAAATAAAGAGCATAAAGTTTGCAAAAACACCTTTGTTCATACCTTCGGTTATTGAACTTGCATGATATAGAATAGTATCGCTAATAAGTCCATCTTCCATTAAAATTGTTATACCTCTAGCAATACCTACGATAAAAGCTACACTAAGCAAAGTAGCAGCACCCTTTGCAAACTCTTCCACAAAAACACTTTCCTTAATTCTTGCGATAAAGCCTATTACAATAGCGCCAACAAGAAATGTGGCTGTCATTTCTACAAACCACCAATCTAAAAATGACACACCAATAATCATAACCACAAAGCATAATGAAAAAACAACGATAATAAGCCTCAGCCTATTTGTGAATATTGTGGTTGTACTCACCGTTTTTAATCCAAAAAGCGCTTCTAATGCTTCCTTTTGATCATAAATGAGGGATTTTGATGGATCTTCTTTAACACGTTTTGCATAGCGAAGAATGTAAAGGATAGTAATAACCAAACAAATGCATAACATTATCAATCGATTTTCGAGTCCTGTTGTCCAATGTATCCCAGCTGCATCCGAAGCAATAATTGTGGAAAACGGATTTATAGTAGAACACATTGACCCAATACCTGAACCAAGAAATATACAAGCAAGTCCTACCATTGCATCGTATTTCGCAGCTATAAATACAGGAATTAGAATAGGATAGAAGGCCATGGTTTCTTCTGCTAGTCCAAAGGTTGTGCCTCCAGCAGCAATAAGTGTAGTTACCAAAATAATTAGAATATACTCTCTGCCTTGAAGTATTTTTGACATCCAAGAAATTCCAGCATCAAAGGCGCCAGTGAGATTCATTATACCTATTAAGCCTCCAATAATTAGAATTAAAAAAATAATATCGGAAGCTGCAATTATTCCTTTAATTGGCGCTTTTGCTAATTCGGCAAGGCCTTGGGGTCTTGGTTCCAATTTTTTGTAGGTGTTTGGAATGGCGATAGGTTTATAAATATCACCGTTTATAAATTTTTTAACGGGGATTTTAATTGCAAGGTTATCTAGAGTCTCTTGTGTTGCAGGTAATTCTATACGCTTTTCTAAGCTAGTTTTAAAAAACGTCTCACTTTCAGTATTGTATACCAAAGTATCATATTTTCCTGCTGGAACTAACCAAGTTAATAAGGTAACTACTATCGCAATAAAGATTAAAATGGTTTGGGCGGTTGGAAATTTTAGTTTTCTCATTCCTTTATTTATTCTAGGGTATTACATTTCAGAAAATTGGCTAAGGTGTCCTTGTGCGTGGTACGTTAGTAACATTCTTTGATAATATAAAATTTAGTAAAAAAAGCTTGGAATTTCGATAAGAAATTCGACTGTTATGAACTACTCTCATTATTTGGCTTAGGCCTTTAATTTCCAAATGCTTTCAATGGAATTTCTGCTGAATTGAATTTAATTCCCAAATCTTTTTTTGCATTGTCGTTTTTGTAGACAACTTTGGCATTGCCGTTCGGCATTTCATTATTCAACATTTTTGAAATGTCTGAAACTTTCCAGCTTTCACTACTCAATAAATAATTTTTTCCGTGCAATCCTGTTTTTGTACCCGAACTATAAATGCCGTCGGCAACATCTTTTACATCTACTATTGCAAATTCTACATCTGTATCATATAACATTTGAACAAACGGATTTGGTGCTATTTTATTTTTGAAAAGGAATTGTAAACCAGACGAGGTTGAGTCCTCTCTTTGCGAAAGCGATTTACCCATTACAGCAACTGGTGATACACTAGTAATTTCAAAATCAACATTTGGATGTTCTTTTATAAATTTTTCCACTACTTGATTTGCAATAAACTTAGCTTGGGCATAAGGATGGCTTTCTTCGCTCATAAATGGCTGGTCAGATTCATCAATTACATCGTTAACATCCTTTCCATCAGGAAGCATTGGGAAATTCGTGTTATATGATGCTACCGAAGCAATAAAAACCACCTTTTCAATTCCAGACGTTTCCGAAATTACATCAAGAAAATTTTCTGTTCCTTTAATGGTAGGATCAAATAATTCTGTTTTAGGATTTTGTACATCTAGCTGAAATGGAGTTCCTCCGTGAACAAGGATGTTACAGCCTTTAACGAATGCTTTTAGTTGAGGTTTATTTTCAACTTTTAACGGAAGAATTTTAAGGTTTTCTGCATTTGGTAATGCTTTTAAATGGCTATATTTTTCTGTTTTGGAAATGTCGGTGGCTGATACTTTGACCTTAAACCCTTCCTCTAAAAATTTTTTTGTAGTATGGCTTCCAATAAAGCCCGAGCCTCCAATAATACCAACTGTTTTCATGTTTTTTAGTTTTAATTAGTTATGTGTTTCAAAATAAACACTTGCCAAAGTAGGTATTTATAAAGGACGTTAGCATAATTGTTTAATCTGTTTTTTGTTTTGTATAAGCCAATATTATTAAAGAGAATAAGTACAATGGAATAAAAATGCACCATACTAATCCAAGTAAAAATATTTCATTAGCGTGATTTAAGAAAAAACCAAATCCAACAGCAATCTTGAGGAAAATTACTGGAAAAATTGACAAGATTACAATTAGTAATTGAGTAGGAGTATTCTTTCTAAACTGTAATTGCCGGATTTGATGATTAAAAATTAATGCTAAATGATATAGACCAAATGTGCCACATGCGATACGCCATGCAGTGTTATCTTTTACAATATTTAATAATAAATCAGGTACGAATGCAAATATTAATGCGCCACCAGTAGTGCCAAAAATTGTTACGACTGCAAGTCTTGAAAATTTATTGTCTTCGTGCTGAATTGCTACCAGAACTGCTATAAATCCTGTTAGCGTAATTGCTATTTGAGCGATTGTATAATATGCAGTTGGATTATATTCCATATATGTTTATTTAGATGTTTAAACTTTTCTTTTCCATAATGAAAAGATTAGTACTACTAACATCATTACCAATGTAATCAAAAAAGTTGCAAGTTCATTTATTGAACCGATAAATTGGGTTAAATAAACCATTTGATTAGCTTCTTCAATTAATCTACCTATGAAACCATTTATAAAAAATAAAATACATACCAAAAGCCATGGCCACCCTGACCTCCATTGGATAAGAAATAATATAAGTCCCAAGGCAACACTTATGTAAGTTGCGGTAATGCCTGCCCTTTCAAAACGATAAAACGTTTCTGGGCCTTCAATTATATATCCTGGTATAAAACTAATTAAAGTAAAAAATAGGGCTATTCCAAAAAACAAGAGAGATGTACTCATTAGAAAATGTCCGTGTAGCAGTCTGTTGTTTCGAAAAAGAAACCCTAACAAAATAAGCAAAGCGACTTCTATTGCAGGAAAAATATTTTGTATTACCAGCATATCAGCTTCACCTCGCGCGGCCGATTTTGATGCGGAGTGAACAGATAACAATAGTAATGTTGCAATAAGAATAGGTCCAACAACAAAGATGGATTTACCTAAGCTTTTGTGTGCAGAATAATGTTTTGAATCAATAAAAACTAATTGTGTTAAGAGTAGTCCAAGCCAAATAAAAGTAGTCAGAACATGTAAGTTTTGATAAAAAGTCGGATCTGAATCTGGACGAAAATAGATATTCCAAAACCCTGTGATACTTGTTAAAATAACAATTAACAAAAAATGCTTTATTGAAATTGTTTTTTATGTTGGCCATTAGTTTTCACTTTAGTAAATACAAACCTAATAGAAAAACCGCAAGAGTTTTCAGGAGCAGGCGAGAACCAGTAATTAATTATAAACTGTCTTGAGTTGTCATTTTATTAATCTTTTTCATTTTCAGGAATTGCCATAGTCTGGTTAGCCAGAAGATAGCATTTTCCATTTGTTTCTACGTAAGTTCTCATAAATTTATAGGTGGTGGGTACGGGCCCTCTATCCACAACAGTATAACCAGAAACAATACCAGTAGCTCCCAAAATAATTACTTTAACATCTTTAGAAATTCTTGATTTAGTGTTTCGATTATTGCTTTTTAAATATCGATTAACTCTTTCTAAAACAGCCGTTTTATTGTCTATTGTATTCGCATGATTATGAACCCATATAAAATCTTCAGCTAACAAAGAATCGAGAGTATCAAAGTCTAATTCTAACTGAGCCTTTTCCCAAGAAGCGTCTAGTTTTTTTAGGTTTTCAGTAGTTAAACAACGCTCTTGCGCTAACATCTGTAATATTGGTAATACAAAGATGAAAATTGTAAGACTAATTTTTTTCATTTTTAAAGTTTTTTAAATACCAGAATAACGTCTGCTGTCGCAGTGTTGCGGTCCAACTAACTACGCGTCCTTTAGTGTAGAGTTCTCGTGGAGTCTTGTAAATATAATGTGAAAATACTTGGAATACAACTCACAGCGTGCTTCGGGATGTTATTTTTCATTCTTGTTGCAGCCAGTTTTTCTGAATTTATTTATTAAAAACATATTTTATTCCTTCAGCATAAGCGATTGGATAAGTGTTTTCGTAATTGCTATTCGTATATTCTTTAGATTCAAAATGCAACCATTTATAATTGGAGTCCTTAATCAAATCTATCAGTTTGGTGCATTTTGCACGATCATTACTTGTGGAAAATGAATAATGCAATTTTTTTCCCAATTGATTTATTGAAATGGTATCTTTTTCAATTAATTCTATTATCGCAGAGGCATAATTGGGCGAAGGGTCTGTGACTATGAAGTTCTCAAATACGGCAGTTTCCTTATTTTCAATAAAAAGGGCCATTAGTACCAAGCCTCCTTCACTACCTCTACCGATAAATGTTCTCGTAGAATTGGTGGTGTAATTGGTGTCAACAAATGATGTCATATTTTTATAAACTTCATATTGGTCTTGAAATATTTCTGGTTCAGCATCGATATCAGGTATATTTTCTAAACTTACCACCAATGCGTCAAACCCCTCAATTTGCTTAACGCCAGCAACGACCATTTCAAATTCGTCGGTTGCAAGTTTAAAATGTTGTTCTGTAAAATCTATTAAATAGATAGCCGGCAAATCTTTATGAGTTGCAAATGAGTCGGGCAAATAAATTTTACCTTTTGTGTTTGTCCCATTGGAGGAGAATGTAAATGTCTCTATTCTTGATGAGGGAGTGGTTTTCTCATCCTCTATACTAGAAAATGAAAAAACGCAAAAGATTAATATTACAAACCCAATTTCAAATATGATTCTAGTTTTCATATTATTATTTTTTAATTGGTTACAACGGTTTGGTATATGAGCCGTTTTAATGGTGTAGGCAGATCTATGAGCAGTGTTTTTTATTTACGCAAATGATTAACAGCTGTTTTCCAAGCATTAATAATTTCCTGCACGTCTCTAGTAAGCAAGCTCTCATTTACTGCAAATCGCAGCATACCATTTTCACTAGGACGTATTAGAATATTATGTTCTTCAAATAATTTTTCCGCTAGTTCTTTTGAGTTGATGTTGTCAGCTAAATTAAGGGTATAAATATTAGTTCCATTCTTTGTAGGGCTTATGGTAATTCCGTCTATCTTATTAAGTTCAATAATTAATATTTTGGCTGTAACAACTACTTGGTGTAATCGTTCGGTTATCCCGTCTAAATAATGTAACGCAATAGCCGTGTTATTCCAATTCTGAAACATATTTCCCCCAAGTATTTTCCTTTGATGAGAAATTTGATCAATTATTTCCGCATCACCACAAAGCATTGCTCCTCCATTTGCGTTTAGATATTTGTATAAGGATACATACACTGTATCAAAATAAGAAGCATATTCTTCAACTGAAACATTTGTAAATGCTGATGCTAAATGGATACGAGCACCATCTAAATGCATTTTATAGCCATTGTTTTTGCAATAGGCCCTTATCTCTTTGAGGGTAGCGATAGGTATTGCTGTTCCATTGGCACGCCTTATGGGATTTTCAACTACAACTGTACCTAGCCCACTACGAAACACCTCATTTTCATCGATGTATTTTACAGTACTTACTAAATCGTCCAATTGAAAATAAGATTTGTCTTTGCCAATAGGAACTAATCTTAAACTATGAACACTTTGAGAGGCATCAGCCTCATCTCGAAAAATATGAGAGTTTTCAGGTACAATTACCTTGGTGTTATTTCCATTCAATAACTTTATTGCTAATTGATTTGCCATTGTCCCAGTTGGTAAATAGATAGCTTTTCCCTTTCCTGTTAATTTCGCAAATTTTTCTTCAAGAGCTCTGGTAGTGCCGCCATTTCCATAAAAGTCAGGTTCAAGACTTTCCCTCTCATCAATTTCAGTAAGTTTTTTTAAATACTGTCGTGGTGATAGGTTAAGACCATCATAAATAAAGTTGACCGCTACTTCTGGATTATTTACTGAATCAAGTGTCTTGTTTTCAGACCAAGACATTGCATTTAAGCCAACTGTTGGAAGCAAAAATGGAACAGTTGAAAGACTACATTTTTTAAGAAAATCTCTTCTATTATTTCCTTCTTCTTTATCTATTACTTTTTTCATCTATTGTTTTTAAATATTGTCTACCAGTTTTGTACATAGCGCAAATGGGTCCTGTCCACCTAAAGCTATTGTTCTCGCTATCCGTTATGCAGGCTGTTGTGGGTAGTTTTGTGAAGATTTTCCTTGGACTCTTGTAAATATACAGTGAAAATACTTGGAATACAACTCACAGCGGGTTTTGGGATGTTATTAGTGCAACGGGAGATTTTGTAAAAACGCTGTAGGTAACGAGGTGCAAGAGGTGTCGACTAAAAGTAGCTAAATTAATTAAAAGAAGTAGGTGAAATTAAGGGATTACTTATTGCGATTAATATGCTTTTATTATTTGTTGTTTTCGGTTTCTAAAAGTTCTATTATCTCTACAGCAAGTTTTAAACATTCTTTGTGTTTAGATTGTAGTTGTGAATGAAATACAATTTGATTTTCTATCATATTTTCGAATTCAATACTCTGAAGTAAATTATTATTGTCTATTTCAAATCCAGACTTTGGAAATTTTAAGGCAGTTATTTCTTTATCAGAAGACATTTGATCAGAATTTAACCAACTACCATTTTTAATTATAAACCGAATAAGGTCATTATCATAAACAGTTGATTGGTCCTCCCTATTTTTCAAAGTCTCTAAAGTTGGCAACCAAGAGGAAAGTTTATTCCTTAAAATATCATTTTCAATAATTCCAAGTTTTCCTGAATTAATCAAATCCATTAAAAACCCATTTTGTGGAAAGTATTGCGGAATGCTAGGTGCAAGCTGTAATAAACTATCTATTTTAAAGCCATCTTGATATTTATTGCCAGTTTGGTTGAGTATTTCAAAACAAGCATTTATAATTTCATTAAGTTCCTCAATTGAATTACTAAGTTGTGATTTGTTGTATTTAAAATCCAACTTTAAATTATTAATTGCGTTTATCTCTAAGCTATTTTGTTTTAAAGTTTCATTATAATTATTTAACTGTAGGGCAATTAATATTCCAATAACCACAAGGATAATTTCTCCAAGAGCATATTTTAAATACTTTCCAGTTTTTCCTTCTGAAAGTAAGTCGTGTCTAATTTTTCTAAAGAACTTTATCATGTAGTAATGATTGGTTAAATAATGAAGCACAACGGATTTGTGTATGACGTCGTTGCGTGTTTCAGCAACTAATTTAGCAAATACAAACCGAATAGAAAATTGGCGAGGATTTTCAGAAGTAGGCGAGAACAAGCAATTACTTATAGCAATTGTAGGCAACAGTTTTTTTTAATTCAGATTATAGTTTTTCATTCAAATCTTGCCTGCCGACAATTGCCATTATTTCTACAATATCCTCATTTACTTTAAAATAAATGCTATCAACTCCACAAACACAACGTCTGTAGTCTTTTTTAATATAGTCAACCAATTCAAATGAAAAGGGTCTTTGTACAATAATTTCAAAATATTTAAAAAATGATTCAAAGTATTTGTCCGCTTGAGTCATTCCAAATTTTTTCACACCGTAATGATGAATCCGTATCAAGTCATTTTTAGCTTCATTGCTTAATCTATATTTAGTCATTAAGTAAAGACTTTGATTGAGCTAAAATTTCATTTTTACTTTCACTTGTAAACCCGCTATTTTCGGCTTTCTCCAATTTAGCGCGAATCCAGTTAATTTCAATTTGTTGTTTTCGGGCTTGTCTAATTAAGTCATTTATTAATTCACTCTTACTTGAATACTCTTTTTTATCCACTTGAGTTTTTAGCCATTCATCGTTTGGCTCGGTGAATGATATACTTTGTCTTGCCATAATTTAATTATTTGATGTAAATATACACCAAATTCGAATCATCTCCAAGTTGTTGCCAACGTGTTCGTGTATGGCTTGTTGCGGAAAATCCGTAGGGTTTTCCGATTAAGGAAACAAGATAGCAAATTGCGCAAGAATTTCCGAGTAGGAAATTCAGAAGCAATGAGCTATTCACGTCTTAAGTTTACAATTCAATAAATTAGACTATTAATCAGAAAGAACAAAAGAGAGAAATAAGGTTAGTATACACGGTGAAGCTTTGGACTTCGACAACATTGGTAACCCTCTCTCTTTTACTACTAAGATTTCGTTCAGTTCTTTGAGTATAAAAACTCGATTTCAAGTTGTTGAAACGTCAGTAGCTC
>NZ_FOFN01000011.1 GCF_900111025.1 Hyunsoonleella jejuensis | reverse complement strand
CAACATTGGTAACCCTCTCTCTTTTACTACTAAGATTTCGTTCAGTTCTTTGAGTATAAAAACTCGATTTCAAGTTGTTGAAACGTCAGTAGCTCGTTCTTTCCAAATTACAGTTATTATGAATAAATATAGCGAAATTTATGGGATCGACATCAGTAAAAATGTCTTTGATGTTTATGGTTCCCAGAGCGGGCACCATCAATTTAAAAATGACGAGCAAGGGTTTAAGAGGTTTCTCAAAAGCCTGCCAACAGGGGCTTTGGCAGTTATGGAAGCTACAGGCTATTATCACTATCGTTTGGCACAGTTTTTATACCATCAGGGAGTCTCGGTGTCAGTGGTCAATCCGTTATCGGTAAAGCGCTTTATACAGATGAAGCTAGCCAAGGTTAAGACCGATAGGAGTGATGCGAAAGCTATCTGTGATTACGGGCGGACGAACGATGTCCCGTTGTATAATGCCCTGACGGACATTCAGAGTGAGTGCCTGCAGCTCTTCAGGTTATTGGATAGTTACCTAAAACATAGAACAGCCACTAAGAACAAGCTAAAAGGCGAAGAAGTACTGGGCGTTCCGTCCAGGTTTGTTTATAGATCTTTAAAGCGCAATTTAAAGCATTTAAACAATGAGGTAGAGGCTTTAGAGTCTCGATTGTTGGAATTGGTAAAACAGGACGAGCAACATCAATTAACGTTATTAAAAAGTATTCCAGGTATGGGGGTAAAGACAGCGTTGTTTTTAATAGTGGTTACCGATGGATTCAAGAAGTTCGAAACGGCATCACAACTGTGCAGTTACGTTGGGATAACGCCCACAATACGGGAATCGGGCAGCAGTGTAAGAGGGCGAAGCAGAATCAGTAAGGTAGGGAACAAGAAATTAAGGAACCTATTGTTTTTATGTGCTTTTTCGGCCAGCAAACACAACAGGGCCTGTAAAGCGTTGTACGAACGGATTGTTGCTAAGGGAAAGAGTAAAAAGTTAGCGCTTATAGCGGTGTCAAACAAACTATTAAAACAAGCCTTTGCTATTGCAAAAAGTGGATTGCCTTATGATGAGAACTTTGTTTCAAAATTAGCTCAATAATACTTGTTTTTTAACTCAGTTCTTTGTTG